>NZ_CAJGZP010000001.1:0-2400000 GCF_904846155.1 Psychrobacter fulvigenes | reverse complement strand
GTCCAGCTCATACTGACTCTCGTTAGGACGGTTTAGGCGCTTGGCATAACCGTGCGACTGCAGTGGTACACTGGCAAAAGCCACGCCATAAGCTGTGGTTTGTCCAGACTCAGTACTATAAGCCAAGCTATCAGCGACGCCAATCAGTCCACCTTGTGAAGCTTTTTCGGTAAGAGAATCTGTATTACCTTGGCCTTGCATTGCAGCTGTGTTGTTATTGCCAATCGCTTGATCGGTAAACATCACCTTGCCTTGTGCGCCAGCGATGCCATTGGTCAAATCCAGTACAATTTTATCAGCCTCGATATGCTGAGTACCCTGATTCAGGATGACGTTACCTGAAAGTTCAGCATAATCTACATTATCATAATAGCCATAATCAGACTCTGCAAATAAAGGCGCCTGACTATTATCAGTGCCGCTTTTAGTCTGATAGCCTGCTTCATTGCTGGCACGTTGATAGTTGGGATTACGCTGAGGATAAACCCATTGACCTTCGCAGCGCTGAGAGCTGTCTACGCTATGTGGTAATAGATTTAAGTCAGTGCCAAGCTGGCGTATAGGTCTGTTGCTGGCTTGTGGGATATCTATAGGTGTTAGATCGGGTGATAGGCTGTTGTCTATTGAGAGTTGTCCATCACTCACAACGTCATCAGTATCTTTTGCTGGAGAGGTATCGCTATCGGGTTTCAACTGGTAAAACTCTGCCAAAAGCATTAAGCTTTCTTGAATACTTTCATCACTGACATCAAGGCGACTGCTATCAAGTGCAGGATCTGTTGCTATGCCTTGCTCAGCACGCGTTAAGTCGTTTTTATCATCAGCATCGTCTAATTGTGAGATTAGGTTTTCAGTTACTAAGGCTTCGGAGTTTACAGCGCTGTCAGTAATTGTGGTGACTGGAGTTTCAGAAGTTGCAACTGCGTCATGGACAAAAAGATCTATTTCAGTGTTGTCTGTATAAGAGCTATCAGCACTATCTATATCAGTACTGTCTGCTACATCTGTGATGGTAGGGCGGTTAATGACTTGCTGAGAACCAGCACTGCTAACTCTGCTTCGATTCATACCAACTTGATTGAGAGCTGTCTGATCAAACGCTGTATCGCGGCTTGAATTTGAATTTAACTTTTTGACTCTATTTGTATTATTGACACTAGGAGTTACAGAGCGTGTGATGCGAATATCTGTGGTACCAGTTGCAAGGGCTGTTTGATCAATAGGCATGCTGCTCGTGTCAGTGTTACTAACACTGGTCGGCGTACTGTTTAGGATATCAGGACTGTCAGCGACTAAAGGCGTGGCTGTCTGCGATTGAGTGTCCGCTATCGCAGCATTACTCACAGCTAAGCCAGTCAAGCTTAAAGCACCAAATAAAATCAAACGAATGCTTTGGTAAAGCGGAGAATATAACAAGGGCACACCTATGATTGTAGAGCCTATTGGTTCGCGATATTGGGTTTGCTCGTATGTATGTCAGCCATGATGAATGATATTAAAATACCACTATACGATAATATGGTCACAAATATCTGTCGATATTACATATATTGACGACTTATCATAGTCAAAAAAAACCAAATCAGCTACACTATTGAACAATTTTTATGCGCTAGCGTGATGTTTCTGTACGCTCATGCGCAGCGGCGTCGATAAAAGTTATTAAGGGAGATAAAGTCCCGATAGCATTTTAGCAAGTATTTGCCGTCATTATTATATAAATTAAAACGATGTAAATTAAAACGATGTAGATCTAAGTTATACAAAGCTAAATTATAAAAACCTAAGCTGTGTCAACTTAAGTTATATGAGCTTAAGTTATATGAATCTAGGTTATTTTGGATAGCTTAGATTAGCTTAAGATTTATGATGACCGTATTCTACCTTTATCTTTTATTAGCACCGAATTTTAAATTCATTTACCGTTGACCTGCGATGCCTCTTATGACAGATAATATTACCTTACAGTCCCAAGATAATACCAGTGTAAATACTCGCCAGCAGCAGCTAGAGAGCTGGTTACAACATCAGTTTGCAGATCAAACGTTTAAGCTAGATAGTCTACCGGGTGATGCCAGTGCCCGAAGATATCATCGCATACAATTGTTTGATAATAGCGCAGATATAGAGCCATCGGCGCGCTATATTGTCATGGATTCCGCTGATGAACAAGATGCAATGCAACAATTTATCAATGTCACTAAGCTGATGGCGCCAGCAGTCAATGTGCCAGAGCTTATATGCCAAGATGTGACGCAAGGTTTTTTAGTGCTGCAAGACTTTGGTGCCATAGAGTTCGCTCACTTATTGGTCGATGCTCCAGCCGCAGCAGTCAATGACTACTATCAATTGGCGATGCAGACCCTGATTGAGCTGCAAAAAACTCCTGTACAGCTGGCACGCGTAGAGCATCAACTACCAGACTATGATACGGTAATACTAAATCGTGAGATGGACTTGTTCCGTGATTGGTTCATACCTTTTATCGGAGTCAAATTTGCAGACTCGCTGTGGGAAAATCTGAAGTCAGCACTGATTGATGCTATCTTGGCGCAGCCGCAAGTTGTCGTCCATCGTGATTATCACAGTCGTAATTTGATGCAAGATCAGGCAGACAACTCACGTTTAGGAGTGATAGACTTTCAAGACGCTGTGATAGGTGCGTATACTTATGACTTGGTGTCATTGGTGCGAGATGCCTATGTTGATTGGCCTGAAAGCCAAGTCTCCGAGTGGGCTCGTGAGTTTTGGCAACTGCAAAAGCAGGCAGACTTGGCCACAGTGGATAATGTAGAGCAGTTTGCAAACGATATGAATGTGATGGGTGTCCAGCGTCATTTAAAGGTATTAGGAATTTTTATTCGCTTATCTGAGCGTGATGGGAAGGATCGCTATTTGGCCGATATACCCAAAGTCATGCGTGATTTGATGTTTGAATTAAATTGGCTTGCTGAGCAGGGTAGTCAAGATATAAAGCAAGCAGTGCTACCCTTCAATCAATGGCTACAAGAGACTGTGTTACCTGCTTATCAAAATAAATTCTCATCAATATAAATGATGATAAGTTGAACTTAGTACTTAAAAACTACTTAAAAACTACTTAAAAACCATCTAAATACTGTTAAAAAGGAGCGTGTCTCTTCATGTCCATATCGACGATTACGCAAGCAATGATCTTGGCAGCAGGCAAGGGCACACGCTTACGTCCGCTCACGCTTGAGACGCCGAAGCCTTTGGTAGAAGTAGGCGGGCAGCCATTGATTGTGTGGCACATCAAAGCGTTACAAGTTGCAGGTGTCACTGATATTACGATAAATGCGTCATGGCTTGCTGACAAGCTGATGACATCACTGGGCGATGGCACACAGTACGGTGTCAATTTGCACTGGTCAGTTGAAGATGACGAACCTTTAGAGACGGCAGGCGGAATATTCCAAGCCTTACAGACAGGCAAGCTAAAAGATGCCCCCTTTATCTTAGTGAATTCCGATGTCTGGACGACGTATGATTTTACCAAGCTGCAAAACTATAAGCTGGGTAACGATCAGCTTGCGCATCTGTTATTGATTGATAATCCGACGCATAACAGCGGTGGCGATTTTGCGATTAATAATGGCTTGGCTAGCGAACAAGCTGTTGCCGAGGCAGATAAATTTACCTTCGCAGGTATCAGCGTCATGTCACCACAACTAGTCGACGGATTGGTACAAGGTCAACCTGCCGCCTTGGCGCCGCTCCTTAAGCAGGCGATGATGAAATTTCAAATTACCGCTGAAGTGATTAAAGATAACTGGATAGTCGTCGGCACACCCGAACGTTTAGAGCAGGTTAATGAGTTTATCAAGAGCAATGGCGTTGATAATCATCAGGGTGCCTAGGTTAAAGTAATATAGTCGAAAGATTTTAAAAGCGTTAAAGTACTACTGGTATAAATTTTGCGCAGCCTCTGTGGATACAGCACGCAAGTAAAATTTATACCAGTAGCATGAACAAGTGTATCGATGTTACTTTACTCTGACTATAGCTCAATCAATCTATATACGTAGCCTAATAAAAAAAGCAGCGCCGATTAATCGGCGCTGCTTTTTTATTATATGGTAATGGATAAATAGCAGTGTATAAGAGGGTATTAGACCCCCATCGCCAGCTTAATTAACTGTGCGATGATAAAAACAACCAGAAATCCTGCTATATATAGGCCAACGAACCATGCCCATTGCGATTGTTTCTTACTGAGCTTTTTCATGATCGCTCCTACTGTGTAGCAATACGCTTTTTACTTTTGCTAAGTGTCACTACTGACGATATATAAAGTAGCTATTAATCTTGTTAATTTTTTCCTAATCCTTAATACATATGCTCATGATCTGTTTTACCCTTGAATGTGTAATACGCAAAAGCGGTATAACTTAAGATAATCGGCAGCATAATCAACGCACCAATCAGCATAAAGGACAATGAAGTGTCAGCAGCAGCAGCCTCATAAATCGTCATCTGATAGGGTACGATATAAGGGAAAATAGCGGCACAAACCCCAATATAGCCCATCAAAAACAGAGCAACGGTCAACAAGAAAGGACGGTATTCACGCTCAGTGGTTAGGTCTTTACGCATGAGGAAGAATAGTAATAGCACAATGAGCGGCATGGGGGCTAAATACAATAGGCCTGGCAGACTGAACCAACCTTCGAGCGCATCGATATCTAAAAAATACATAGATATCGGGACAGCAATCATCGCCGCGATTAATGCTGAGAGCATCCAACCAGAGACTTTGCGCGCCCAAACTTGTAGTGAGTGCTCCGTTTTGATAATAAGCCAAGTAGAGCCAAGCAGCGCGTAGCCAATGATTAGAGCAAACCCGCACATAATGGCAAATGGAGAGAGCCAATCAAAAGGGCCGCCCGTATAAAGGCGATTGCTAGCTTCTAAGCCTTGCACGAGCGCTCCGAGCATGATGCCTTGAGAAAAAGTAGCCACCACAGAACCTACAAAAAAGAAACCATCCCACACATAACGTCGTGCAGAGGACTTAAAGCGAAACTCAAACGCCACCCCGCGCATGATAAGACCGAATAGCATGAAAGTCACAGGCAAATACAGCCCGCTCATAATGATGCCATAAGCGACTGGAAAAGCGGCGAATAGTCCACCACCGCCCAATACAAGCCAAGTCTCGTTACCATCCCAAAATGGGGCGATAGAGTTCATTATGCGGCTACGGTTTTTATCTGAGCCGGCAAAGGGAAACAAGATGCCACAGCCCAAATCAAAGCCATCAAGTAGCACATAAATAAACACAGAAAGAGCGATAAGTCCGCCCCAAATTAAGGGTAAGTCTAATACATCACCGTAGTTAAACATTAGCGCAACCCTCCATCTTCGACGTCATTTGCAGGCTTATCGAGATCTTCAGAACCATCTTGTTCCTGCACTTTTTCACTGGCAAGGCTGTCACCACTAAGCGTACGTCCTTGACCCTCAGTGACAGAGTGCTCATAGAAGTTGTCATCCGCTGGATCTTCGAATGGCTGTGGTCCCTGAGCGATCAAACGTAGGATATAAAAGCTCCCTGCACCAAAGACGAAGATATACAGCACAATAAAACCGATTAGCGTGGTTGCCACCTGCTGTGCTGCAACGGGTGATATGCTTTCAGCAGTACGAATCACACCATAGACGGTGTAGGGTTGACGGCCTACTTCTGTGACGAACCAACCAGCCAATAAAGCGACAAAGCCAAGCGGTGTCATCAACATCCAAGTACGGTGAAAGGTTTTACTCTCGGGATTAAACTGTTGTTTTTTGAAGTATTTATACAGGCTGAACAGCCCAACTAAGACCATTAGCATGCCAATACCGACCATGATACGAAATGCCCAAAACACAATAGCAACAGGTGGTTGGTCTTCTGGCGCCCAGTTTTTGAGACCTTTTACCTCACCATCAAATGAATGAGTTAAAATCAACCCTGACACATAGGGGATGCTGACTTCGTATTTATTGGTTTGATTGTCTTGGTCAGGAACCGCAAAGAGACGTAGCGCGGCACCGCGTTCGTCTTCCCAAATGCCTTCCATTGCTGCCACTTTGGCTGGTTGATGTTCTAAGGTGTTTAAACCATGTCCATCACCAATCAACACCTGTGCTGGCGCGACAAAGATTGCCATTATCATCGCCATACCTAACATCACACGCCCATGCTGTCGATGTTCAGTATGTCGTTTGGACTGCAGGTAGTAAGCACCAATGCCGCCAATGACAAAAGCAGTGGTCAAAAACGCTGCCGTTATCATGTGTGCATAACGATAAGGGAAAGAGGGATTAAAGATGATTTCAAGCCAGTTGGTCGGATAGAGCAGGCCATCAGCACCAATCATAAAGCCTTGCGGTGTTTGCATGAAACTATTGGCCGCTAAAATCCAAAATCCTGATATCAGCGTACCGATAGCGACGATCGCTGTCGAAGCAAAGTGCATGCGTTTGCTTACACGCCCCCAACCAAACAGCATAATACCCAAAAACGATGCTTCTAAGAAAAACGCGGTCAATACTTCATAAGCGAGTAGCGGGCCTAAGACGTTACCGGCTTTATCAGAAAACACAGCCCAGTTGGTACCAAATTGATAGGACATCACGATGCCAGATACGACGCCCATTCCGAAAGCCACGGCAAAGATTTTGACCCAGTGTTTATATACTTCGGCATAAATGGCGTCGCCTGTTTTGAGCCAACGGAACTCAAGAACGGTCAGCCAACTGGCAAGACCGATAGTAAAGGCTGGAAAGATGATATGCCATGAGATAACAAAAGCGAACTGGATGCGCGCAAGCATTAACGCATCGAGCTGGTCTATCATAAATGTAGCGAACATAAGCGCTTACCTTTATCTGTTAGCTGAATAGCGCTGACTTCCATGATACGCCCAAGTAACTGTCCGCAATGGTTCAGACCAATATCGCGGGCAATAGCCAAGTTTTAGTTAGCGGCAGGGATTTTAAATTAAACTTATCTTATTTAAAAATAAGCCATCGTCAAAACTGCTTCGATCTTATTAAGGTGATTTATATCCTTACAAACCACCTATTATTTGTCTATCAAATCAATATCTTAGCTCATTGATTGTTTAAATATTATGCGCTTCAAGATAATGACGTGCAAGCAATGGCTCATGACAGCCTCATGACCATCAATCGTTAATAATGACGGGCGTTTGGGAGCTATAGACGAGAATAAATCATGAGATATTCCATACATTATTATGTATTAATAATGTATGGAAATAGAGACTATTGGAGGCTGATAGATAGGTTTTTTGTTGATATGTAGCCGTCATTGAAGAGAGCTTCATTAATTTTACCAAGATTATTGCTGTAGCTGCTGATGCAAGATGCGGCGCAGAGTAAGGATGGTTTGTGGGTTGGTTTGAATACTATGTCCGCCATTAATGACTGTCTCAGATGCTGCGCCATCGAGGTGAGCACTAGTATAAGGTACGATACCATCTGATAAGCTTTCGGTTAGCGCTTGGCTAATATCATCATCTACTGATACTGCTGCAAACAATGGCTCATTCTTCATTGCGTCCTCTCTAGCAGTAGTATTCGCAGCACTTTCAGTAGCGGTAGATGCCCTAGATAAATCGATTTTGGCACCACCCGGCTGCATTTGTGCTAACCCTTGGGTGATGTCTGCGTCGTTATTCGCAATGATGGAATGATAGATAATGCGATCATTAATGGTGATGTCTTTAGTCAGCTGGATAAATGACGACTTATCACTTAGCTGGCTGGCACCGTTTTGCAGATATAAAGCCCCAAGAGGACTCGCTGCTAGCTCACCTTGAGTGGCAATGGTTGCCAGATTGTCAGTGACTGTTTTTACTAGCCCCACTGGTAAGTAAACAATGCGGCGCAGCGCACGCGTGAACCAACGATCTGCATAATCTGTCCCTCGAAACGGCGCGGACAAAAATACGGCGGTATCTACTTGTGGTAAGGTCTGTAGCTCGAAACGCGCTTTTAGCTGTTGTTCGCCAAAAGATTGTTTGAGCGCTTGACGAATTTGATACTTCTCATTACTCGAGAGTAGGTTTTGGTCATCAAGCCTATCGAGGTCATCGAGCAGGTTGTCGTCAGACAGCATCATGCGGGCAATGAGCGCGCCCATACTGTGACTGATAATTACGCTGTTTTTACTGGCGCGATTTTGTCCCTTGGGATCAGTCTGCTCATAGGCGCTATTAATCAGACCTTGAATTTGATAGCGGTTCTCTAAAATGGGGAGGTTGGTTGGATAAAATATTTGCCACACTTGATAGTTATCACGCAAGGTATCATCGTTGAGAATATCGTTGGTCAAGTTTACCCAAGTTGCAGGACTGGAGGCCAGTCCATGGAGCATGATCAGCACGCGCTTGTCGGGATCATAAGGCTCAAGCATGAATAGCCTAGGCAGGTTGGCTTCTGGCTGGCGCGTGATTAAGTTTAAATAGCCAGCGCCATCGAGCTGGTTTTCTGCCAACCATAGCCCATACCCTGCAGAAAAGTTAGCAGCGAGTGGGTAGTTGTTTCCGAGGATATTCACATTATCAGTACGATAAGGGTTGTATAGGTTTACATCAAGCTGACGGCTACTGAGCACCTCCAGTACACTGTCACCAGCGGGCTTTACCAGTCCAGTCATCAGTAGATGACCCGTTGGATAGATGCGGGTGCTAGGCTCACGGTCATCCATACTGTCGTTGTGAGATGTTTTGGACAGCCTACCTGATAAGGATGAGGCCAAAAGTTGGCGAATCGTAGTGGTGTAGCGATCATTCAGTGATGCCACCAAGCTCACTCCCAATCCTGGACGCTTACTGACAGAGTTTAGGCCTGATAGACGCAACTCGTATGTCGACGTCAAATCAGCGAGGGCAGAGGTCTGTTTACGAGCATTTTGCAAGTAGTTGTTTTCATTAGGCAGATAGATATTGAGATCATAATTATCGATGGTCATATTCATGACCTTGATTTGATCAGTAAGTTTGCCTTTTAGCGGTGCTAGATTGGTAATGGCTGCTTCATTGCTGTCGTCAATATGGTCATTGATCGCTAAGTACTGCTTTTGTGTATCTCCCATTAGCTTATCTGAGCGATCTGCAGATTCATACAACTGGGTGATGATGTCATTGCTAGCAGCATTGTAGATATCTTGGGTTTGAATGTCGATATCGGTTGGAATACGATGCGTCTGACGGGCGACAGTTTTGTCGGTAGCAGCACCTTCAAAGTCATGAGCTAAGCTATTGAAAAACAGATAGGCATAACTGGATTTGATGGCATCAAATAGTCGGGTTTGATAGCTGATAAGGCAAGCACTGGTATTTTCTTTTTGCGCCGCTTCCTCTTCAGCGCTTAAAGGCGCGTTGGCATAATAAGGATCAAGAGGCGGGCGTAATAATGCTATCTGGCAATCTTGCGAGTTTGCTAACTGGCGTGCTTTGGCATAATGCAGCTCAGAAAAAATAGCCAGCGCAGATCTATAGTGCTTATTGAGCATGCTGTCTGTCAATTGGGTTAAGCACAAGTCAAAATTCTGTATACAAGCTTGCTCATTAAGCCCTGCAGATAATAATGTCGAAGCGGTCGCACTACTGAGTTCGTTTTCGGTGACAATGTTTCCACGTTGAGCCGTAAGGGTCTTTGCTTGAGACTGCTTGTTGACTGAAACAGTGCTACAAGCAGGGAGTAATATCATAGTCGCTACCAATGCTGTAAGTGCTGCAATGGACGTGGATCTTTTCTTCATATTCATCGCCGCAACTGCGGTGTGCTTGGCAAGCATAAGTGGCCTCGGTAAGTAGCAATGATTTAGGTAATGGCATGGATCAAAAAATGACTTAAAATAGTAAGTCACTTAAAATGAGTAGTGACCTAACAAGTAAAACATGGCATTAAGTCCTTTTAATTACCCCAATACTGCATTGTTATATGTTTGTAAGTTTAGCGTAACTTTTAGAATTACACTAGGGCGTGTTCTCATTTTAAAAATGGTGATAAAAATGAGATAAATGACAGGCAAACAAGAAAAATAGCACAGATAATATCGAGATATTAACCAGCTATTTGCCGCTGTTTGGCAACATTTAGCCATTTTTAGCCCATTTAGATGACTATCGATTGAATTGAGGACACGCCCTAGGTCGTATTGAGCGATTCACAAATAAGCGTTACCGACACGGTTAATAAAACAGCGCCACAAAAAAGCGCGTTTGTTTTACCGCTGATGTCATATCACGATAAAATAAACGCGCTTTTAAAAGTAGTTTTGACTGAACGATTTACTGATAAGTCATAAGATCAAGACTAGATCGTTGGTTTGATATTGATATTAGGTGCTGGTAAATCCCAAATATAATATTTTCCCTCTTCGATAAGCTTAATCTGTTGACGAATAACCGAATTGTCTGGTACTTGCTGCTCTAGACGACGGAGACGCTCTAAGGCTTCGTTACGACGATCACTTAATAAGTCCGACTGCGCTAAGCTTTGTTCTGCTTCCGTATAGCCAAGGCTGGCTGCTTTATCTAGATATTTTTTGCCTTCTTTAAAGCCACCGCCTTCAGCAAGCATCATACCGTATAAGAAGTTTGCTTCGCCGCTGTCTGGCTGTAGTTTGATAGCGCGATCGACATAACTGCCGCCGCGCACTGCAAAGTCTGAGCCCAAATCTAAGTTACGACCCATGCCATTAAGCTTTGCGGCACGTAAAAGTACATCAAAAGACGCACTTGGTGCACTGGCATATGGCTCAATCCACTCTGCTAATACTTTGATTTTTTCACGAGCATAATGACGCTGTGAGCGGTTAGGGAAGTTTGGTGGGTAATGGCGAGCATTGGGTGAAACTTCTTTGATAAAGTCATCTAGTAAGCTGACATCAAGTTTGTCGGTGCCAACGGCTGTTGTTTGCGGAATCAGTAGCGTCGGTACAAAGCTGACACTTGACACTTGTACTTGTGGCGCTGGGATATTGGCCAGCTGGCCGCTGCTAATATCAATACCAGTGGCAGTAATAGGGCCACGCTCATAAACGCGTGTTGCTCTGGTAGATTCTGATGCGGTAGGCGCGTTAGCAGTCGCTTGAGCAGCCTGTTCGGCCGTTGCTGATGCAGCATTTTGCTGTACTGCTGGTTGTACGCTACTGGTCGGCTGAGCACGGCGAATGACACGCTTGCTTGAGTCAATGGCACTAGGAGCACTAGCGCTAGAGGCGTCAGTTGTATCCGTAGCAGCGATGGCAGGTGCGGCGAACATCATGGCGCAGGCCGCTGCTAGAGCAGTCAGAGTTGCAGACTTGTAATGCTTAGTATGGTTGTTGTTGGGTTGGCTCATGGCAGTCGTTACCTTGGTTATTAATAAGTTATGGTATATAGAATAAAATAAATAGTAGTATAAAAATATAATCAGTGCTGCATAGACAGAATGCAAAAACTTCAGTTAATAGGCGTCAATCAAACAGTATGTCGTTTATAAGGACGTGTTGGATAGTCTCACACACGCCCTAATTTTGATACCGTAGCAAATTAGCATCGGGCTTCTCAGTAGTAGGATTGTTAAAAACCCTACGGGTTAGCATCAGCTATTAGAGTCTCAGTACTTTGCAGCCACTTAAATCATAGAAAGTACTCGGCTTAGGTCATATGCTTAAATCATATTTTAATGAGTAACTCTTAGAGTAAATTAAATATATCATTTTTCTATACGCTACTATTTATTGATAAATGGTTTTTTTATAAATGATTCTTTATCAAATACGCTTTATAAGTGATAAGCCGTCGCCTTCATGCGATTGGCCATCCAGCGCATCGTGTGGCGCACCAGTGGTGACAATTCTGCACCGCCATTTTCGAGTGCCAACTCGCGGTGATGCAGCTCCTCAATATCCATCTGCGCCAGTATCTCGCGTGAGCGTTTATCTTGCGCAGGCAGCTGACCGATATGATCTTGTAAATGTTCACTGACTTGCGCTTCGGTTTCAGCGACGAAGCCTAAGCTAAATTCATTAGAAATGGCGCCAGCGACAGCGCCAAGCCCAAACGACATCCCATACCAGAGCGGTGTGAATATGCTTGGATGGCTGCCTAGTTCTTGCAGGCGTGTCTCACACCAGACTAGATGATCGACTTCTTCTGCGGCCGACTGTTGCATGGCTTGTTTTACATCGTCACCTTTGGCGGTAAATGCCTGCCCATGATATAGGCCCTGCGCGCATACCTCACCCGTATGGTTAATACGCATCAGTCCTGCTACATGTCGAGATTCTGTGATACTCAGCTCAGGGATAGTATCATCACTGACAGGAAGCGGGCGCGTACTAGGGTTTGAGTGTGGAACGACGGCTCGTAGCGCCTGGTCGACGCCAAGTAACAAATGATCAATCTTGGATAAGGAACGCATTCCCAAGTTAGCTCCTGATATAACGTTATCTGCTCAAGGTGTTTATAGAGGTTTTATAATCACTCATTACTATAGCAAACAATGCCGCGCGTCGGCATGAATAAATCTGCTCTAGCAGTACGGCTACTTATTTATGAATCCTCAACACATCCTAACTTTGTTTTTCATGGGGTTCATCATCAGTTTGAATCACAGCTTGCATAACATGCTTATTCAATTTGATATATAAAAATATACCAAAAGCAATGTTGAGTACGCCAGTGACCAAAAACAACTGCGGCAGCGATAGCTTTAGAGTATTTAATATCACAATCGCAAAAACAGCTGAGGTGACCATAAAAATAGCATTAAAAATATTGTTAGCACCAACGATACGTGCACGATGACTTTTGGGTGCATAAGCTTGCATAGAAGCATATAGCGGGACGATGTACAGGCCACCACTGAATCCTAAAAAGAATAAATCCGCAAACACTCGCCAGCTGCCAGTAACTTTGAATAATTCGCCTATGCCAAATAAAGCGTCGGCATTGATCGCGATGTCTAACCCTGACAAAGAAAAATACAGATCAATAGCAAAAATACTCAAGCCAGCGATACCGAAGGGCAATAGTCGCAAGCTAACTCTATTTCTGGTCAAAGACTTACACAGCAGTGAGCCAATAGAAACCCCAACAGAAAATAGGGTTAATAAGAAAATAACCACCGACTCATCGCCATTTAAAATAACCTTACTAAACTCAGGGGTCTGGGTCAAAAATGTCGCCCCATAAAACCAGAACCAGCTATTGCCCAAAATGATAAAAAACAAAAACGGCAAAGAATACAAATAGCGCACGGTGGCCATACTGGTGGTAAAAATATTCCAGTTGATCTTTAGGTCAGGCTGCATCGCTGGCGTGATCGGAATATAGCGAGTAGCCACATAGCCTAACAAAGCGATGATTACCACTGTTGCGCTGATCCAATATAGAGATTGTGGTAGTTGGGTCAATAATCCTGCGACAATCATACCTATCAAGATCGCTAAAGATGTACCCATTTGGAACAAACCATTCGCACCGACCAGCTCATCCTTTTTCATTGCTTGCGGCAGGTAGGCATATTTAATGGGACCAAAAAAGGTAGAGTGAGTGCCCATGAGAAATAACGCCACGAACAATAACGCATACCACTCAAACACAAAGCCCACCGCAGCCACGCTCATGATCGTCAGCTCAAGCAGCTTAGTAAGGCGAGTCAGTTTGGACTTTTCATACTTATCGGCGATTTGTCCAGCCAATGCTGAAAATAAAAAGTACGGCAAAATAAACAGCATGGCTGCTAAGTTGTTGAGGATGCTTACTTCGACACCGATTTGACTGGCGGCGGTATAGGTCAATACTAAAATCAGCGCTTGCTTAAAAATATTGTCGTTAAAGGCACCCAAAAACTGGGTGAAAAACATAGCGCTAAAGCGGCGACGCTTGAATAACTGAAACTGATTTGCCATGTGAGCTCCTACAATTGGCCAGCGTCTAATGCAAAATAACAAGAGTAGATATAAGCGATCAAACTCATTGATATCTATATATAATTATGAATACTATCAAAAACTTATCAAAATATAAGATAGGTTTTATTGTTTTTAGACCGTATAATAGCAAGGCTGCGCTAGAAATACATGCGCTAGATGCTATGATTCGATAATTAACTAAGCTATGATTTGCAATTTTCACTGAATTACCTCAAAGTTGTTGGGTAATGAATATGGTATGGTGAGATCCGTTCGTTTAACTACTATTCGTTTAACTACTATATATAAGTATAATCACCGGTAAGTCCAGACGATACTATCGTCAGTATGAGTATGCCGCGTGAGGTGATAGGAAATAAGTATGATGAAACATCAGCCCTCAACGCTCCCGCGCCGCTGCTTAGAGTTGCCGCGTACTCATTTTACCCGTTCTGCGCTTTTCACCGCGCTGGCGACTACCTTGGTTGGTTTTGGCGTTGCATTCCCTGCTATGGCTGAAGAAGTCAGTCCAACGGCTGATGGCTCTGCCAAGCTTTCTAGCTTATCCAAATACAATGCGCTGATGGCTGGTGAGGACACGCAACTTGATGCCGCGTTGGATGCGCTGCGCCTAAAACAAGCAGTAGAACAAGGCATTGTCGATCAATCGGTACTAGATGACTATAGTAAACAAAGCCTAGGCAGCTTATTAAAGGCTCCTGCATCAGTTAAGGTTGCTGCTGATAAAGCTAATGATTTGAACCGCGCAGATGAGAAAGAAACGCTGCAATCTAACGCTGCTGATGACAGTTTGCTCGAGCAAGCAGAGACTGTACAGCAGCAAGGGTATCAGATGATGACGCCTGAGCAGATTGATCGTGAGCTTGCGGCATTGGATGCGCAAAATAATCAGAGCAGTGCTCAAAGCAATAACAAGGATTCGGATTTTGACGAGTCCTTTGATAATCCAGTTGCCACTTTAGACAGTACTCAACTTCCTATTGGCTTGGATCCAGCATTAGATGCGGCCAATTTACCAGCGCCGACCAACCTTGAGACCCTGGGGCGTGAACAAGATGCTGCTGACCGCGCTGAAGCTGCCGAAATTATGTCACGGCCAATTAACGTCAGTGACTCTGTGGGCAGTGGTGATGCAGACCAAGCGCCTGCACAAGTATTGGCACAGCAAGAACCTGATACGGTGACTGGTGCTGACGACAGTACCGCTGATATCAAAGCTCAAGCGAATGCTGGTAAGTTGCCTATAGAAAATATTGAGCGCGAGAATGCTGACCCTCTAAATCCTGAAGATTATTTACCTGAATATCAAGCGTCTACCGAGACCGAGGCTGTCACCGAAAGTATAGAGCAAGCCTCGAAACCCAAATCTGTAGCGCGTAATGGTGGTGGACTAGTCGAAGGGTTATATAATCGTCTGTTTAACGGCGGCGTTATGGCGATACCTAACGTAGAGACAACGGTTTATTTGCAGCAAGCGCCTGCCGATGATGCAGTCAATGCACAGCCAAAGCTAATCAAAGCTGATAAAGATATTCAGCCGATTAATAATATCAAAGCAGCGCTCGACGATACGAGTGTGCAAGCGGTTGAGGACTTTACCGCTGCCTTGCCACGCTTGCGCCAAACGGCATTAGATGCGGCGCGTGCAGTGGGATACTATGATGTGACTTTACGTCTGCGGCAACCAACTGCTGATACCATTGAAGTGATTATTGAAGAGCTTGGCGAGCCTGTACGTGTAGATAGTCGTATTTTAGATATTCGCGGTGAGGGTATTGAGCAACCTGAGTTCCAAGCACTTGAAAAAGACTTGCCACCGCAAGAAGGCGACGTATTTAACCATCGTGTCTATAAAAACAGTAAAGCTGCGCTAGAGTCTCTGAGTAATACTTATGGGTACTTCGATCAATATTGGTTAAACAAATCCGTCGATATTATCTTGCCAGACAATACAGCTGATGTGTCACTGGTTTACAATACTGGCGATCGTTATGAGTTTGATGAGGTGGTGTTTTTTACTTACGATAAGGAGTCGGGCACATTGACGCGCGACCCTGCCAAGCTTCCTGTTGAAACCACAGTCTTAAAGCAGTTGATAGGCTTTGAAGCAGGAGATCCGTTTTATCGTCCGGCTGTTACCAAGTTTAGTAATGACTTATCAGCGACCCGTTATTTTAATACTGTCAACGTTGAGTCCATATTGCCACCCGATGAAAGTAGCGAAAGCAGTACTTTAGCATTTGATAATACCTCGGTGGATTTTGATGATAGCGATTTAATGGATGACGATGTCGATACTAATGCAGATGATGCTATAGTCAATGCTAATGAGCGCGGCAGTAGTGTGTCAAACGATAGTGATATTGACAGTGCTGATGATGCTGTCAATGCCAATAGTGGTGCGACCGTAGATGCAGCAGATGTGGCTCCCATTGAGTTTGAGGTCGATCAGGAGACAGAGGATAAGCTGCTGGCTGTTAAAGCAAAAGCAGAGCGTTTAAGTACTTTGCCAAACGACCGAGTGCTCGACGAAAAGCCACCAGAAGCCGTAGATAGTATCTTAGGTAAGATTAGTAATTCCATCAGCAATCTGGCGCAAAAAATATTCCCTGAAGAAGAAAGTGTCATCAATGATGAGGATTTTGTCGCGCCAACACTAGAGGGACGTAAAACACCGCAGCAAGTGCAAGAGAATAAAAAAGTGCCGCTGTATGTTTATGTCTCAGCTGAAAAGCCACGTGATGCCCAAGTCGGTATCGGTTATGGTACCGATACTGGTACTCGAGCGACCGCAAAAATAGACTACAATCTCATCAACCGTAAAGGCTATCAAGCTGGAGCAGAAACAGCCATATCACGGATTAATAAAAACGTGACCGTCTATGGCAGTCGTCCATGGAAGCATCCGCTGAATGATAAGTTGGATGCCAGTTTGACTTATGAAGAAGAAGTGATTGACCAAGGAGAAGGAAACTTCGATCTGTCTACCAAGACGCTAAAAGCAGGATTGGCACGCAACATTCGCCGCGACAGTGGTTGGAATCGTAGCTACTCTGTGCGTTATCGCTTAGATGAGCTTGAGACAGGCGTCGATGCAGCTGATCTAGACGATCTCCCTGTGCGTTTCACCTCGTCCAGACCCAAGCAAAAAGCCTTGTTATTTGGCTATGGTGTCAGTAAGACGGACGTTGACAATGCGACCAACCCAACTCGTGGTATACGCCAATATTATGGTGTTGAAGCGGGTACGGATAGCGCACTGAGTGATACTGATATGGCGATCGCTCGGGCAGGTGTCAGTGGTATTTATAGTTTTGGAGACTCAAATAAACATCAAGTGCTTGGGAGTTTAGATACCGGATATCTTTGGGCAGATGATTTCTACGAAGTGCCTTATAAATTACGCTTTTTTGCGGGTGGTGATCAAAGTATTCGTGGTTATGACTATGAGAGTTTATCGCCATTAGACAAGGGTTATCTAACGGGTGGGCAAATACTGGCCGTCGGCAGCGCTGAATACAACTATGAATTTATACCTGGTTTTCGTGGAGCGGTGTTTACTGATGTGGGTAACGCCTATGACAAGGACTTTAACGCTGATACTAAGGTCGGCGTTGGCGTCGGTATTCGCTGGGCATCGCCTGTAGGTGTGGTACGTGTCGATGTCGCGGCTGGCGTGACAGAAGACAGTATTCCAGTTAGACTACACTTCTTTATCGGCTCGCCTTTATAATGCTTTCATACAGTACTACAAAAGATAAAGCCAAACAGACAGTGCGAAACAAACAGTCCTAAAAAGAAGATGAGTAAGCCGTATCTATTAATTTTGCCGATTGCTGGTAATGATTTTTTAACGTAGTTGAGTGTCATGTTGACCAAAAAAACCCCGCCTGACCATCCATCGGATGAAGATCCTGCTCAAAGAGATGCCCGCGCGGTACGCCGTTGGTATCCGTTGTCTTTTGTGCTCAAATTATTGGTATTGATCCTCATCGTTTTGCTGATTATGTTTGCCATATTCTTTTATATGGCGGGAACAGAGTCAGGTACCAAGTTTCTCTTAGAAAAAGTCGGCGCTGAGACAGGCATTGAGCTCAAATATGGTGAGGGCAACCTGCGTGATGGTATTTGGGTAAGTGACATAGATATTCAGGCGACCGAAGATCTGCAGATACTGGTGGACAAAGCGTATGTCAAAATAGGCTGGCGCGCGGTGTTTGCCAAAGAAGTGCATCTGCGTGATGCAGATATCCAACGTATAGAAATCATCAACAATACTCCGCCAACGGGCGAGCCTTTTGATTATAAAACTCTGCAACTGCCCGTTAACTTGCGTTTTGATCAAGCCAAAATAAAACGTATTGTTTATAAGCAAGTCACGAAAGAGCCAGTAGTCGTGCATGATATCGCTGCTCGTGATCTAACGTGGGTGGGTAGTAAAGTGACGGTTGGCCGTGGTGATTTGCGCTATGCAGATATTGTCAAAGTGAGCGCCCTGAAAGGCAACATAGATCTGCAAGGGGACTATCCGCTAGATGCTTCAGCCATCGTTGAAGTCAGCGCCTTAGAAAAAGCCTATGTCGATCCACTCAATATTACCGCAACTGGCAGTCTGAAGCGTACGGTCGGTAAAGTCCGTAGTCGTTATAATGAAGGCGATGTGCGTGGTGAGTTTGTCGTACAAGGATTGGATAAAAATGCACCGTTTCAAGCCAAATTGCAGTGGAAAGATGTCCTCATTCCCTATGCTGAAGACCAAAATATACATCTACAAGATGGCATGGCTACTGCAACTGGGGTTATCTCTGAGATACGCCTGCGTATCAATACTGAGCTGACCGCCAAAGACATCCCTTCAGGCCACTATCAAGGTCGCGGCATCATTGCCAATAGCCAACTACGCATAGATCGTTTAAACGCAGATGTTCCTGCTGGACGTTTGTTGCTGCAAGGTATTTTAGACTGGCAAGATAGCTTTGATGCCAAAGTGCGAGCAACAGGTAGTAACTTTGATGTGCGCCGCGCCATTCCTGATGACTATGCTGATTTTAAGGCTTATGCACCGCAAACGCTAAACGGCAGACTGTCGCTGCACTATCAACAGCAAAACCTTGCTGGCAACGTACAAATCGATGCTGACTTACGTCAGCGTGATGGCGAGCACGTCAATGCAAATATCGTGCGTGGCAAGGTATCCCCTAAGTCTGCCCAAACTGCGCCTTGGTATGTTGATGCCAGATGGCAAAACCTTATTCGCCGCAATGTACCTGATATTGGCAACATTGATAGTCCGCGCGGACAGGCTGATGTCATCGTGCGTGGCTCGCGCCTGTCTGTCGATGCCAATGCGCTGATCAATGAGCTAAATGCAGCACCCAAAGGCAACTATGATGTGCGTGTGCGTAAAGCTGGCAACGTCATCGACATAAATGCCCTTAACTACAAAGGGGTTGTCGGCGACCTATCGGGCAAAGGTCAGATACAGCTGGCGACCAAGCAGCGACCACTCACGTGGCAGATCAATGCGCGTACCAATGGTTTATTGCCCAAACAGTACCGTAGCGACTTACCACTTGAGCGTCTAACAGGCAGTCTCAGTGCCAACGGCCGTCTGCTCAATATCACAAAAAATGGCGTCAAAGGTCAACGTCATATTATTAATTTAAATAATACTGATCTACAGGCACAGCTTGATGCGACGCAAGAGGGTCGCGAGATTGGTATTGCGGGTGGCGGTGATGCTAGCGTGGATATCGTCGGGGGTGAGCTGTCGGTATTTGATGTACGTTTTAATGGTCAGCTTGATACGGCCGATGTCCCTGATGGTCGGCTTTCGATCGATGCTGCTGGTACGCCAAAGCTCATTAACGTACGCAAGCTAGATTATGCCGGCGAGGCAGGTGCTGTTGCGGCAAAAGGGGTGATTGATCTACGTCAAGACATCGGTTGGACGGTAACAGGGCGCTTTGACAAATTTGACTTGGGATATTTTTTACCGAACAACCCAGCCATTCTTACAGGTGACTTAAACACCAGCGGTCAATGGCAACCTGCGCCCAAAGATCGCCCAAATGCGGCTGGCACGTTACAGCATTTTGCGGTGGATTTCGATGGTGTACTTGATGCCGAGCAGCTACCTGCGGGTAAACTGACCATTGATGCGAGTGGCGACTCGCAGCTGATTCGTATCAAGCGTTTACGTCATGTGGGCACAGCCGGTAGTATTGATGCCAAAGGAACTGTTGATGTGCGTCAAGGCATTGCGTGGGACATCAGTGCCGTGATGGATCGCTTTAATTTAGGGTATTTCCTAAAAGACACCCCAAGTATGATTACGGGCACTTTAAATACCGATGGTCGTTGGGGTAAAGCGCAGCAAGTCATTAACCTAAAACAAATCAATCTAAATGGAACGCTAAAAGGTCAGCCGTTAAGTGCGAAAGGCAGTTTGGCAGCCAAGCTACATTTACCAGAAGATCTGGCCAGCTACTTTCAGCGTTTAAAGGCTCAAGATGCGGAAGCGCAGTATCAACAAGTGAATGCGCTCATCGATAGTCTGAATGCTGACAATCTGGTGCTACGTTGGGGAGATAATTATCTGACTGCTGATGGCAATGCCCAGCAGCTGCAAGCTAAGATCAATATTACCAGTCTCGATCAGCTCTCAGACAAGCTTGCTGGTCAGGTGACAGGTGGTGCGACTTTATCGCAGCCCGCAGGTCAAGCGTTGCCGACGATCTATATTGATTTAGTGGGCGAGCGTATAGCTTTACCTGGGTTTATTTTGCGCGAGGGTCGTGTGCGCGGCAAGTTAGTAAACTTGGCCAATAGCCCCAGTCAGTTAATCATCAGCGCCGAAGGCTTGGATGCGGCTGGTCAAAGCTTTAAAAATGTTAATGCTTCCTTTAATGGTACTGAGCAATCTCATGTGCTTGATCTTGAAGTGGCCAATAAGCAATTAGACATCTCAGCACGGCTAAAAGGTGGTTTTAATCGTGACCAGCTCAGTTGGTCAGGTGTGATCGGCAAAGGCCGCGTAAAATCACAATATGCTACTTTGAATCAACTCCAGCCTGCGCAGTTGATTGTAAATCTACCAAAACCGCAAAATAGCGGCAGCAGTGATCTAAAGGTACAGCTAGCAGCGCATTGTTGGCAAGCGGCTGATCAAACTGGCAAGCTTTGTCTGCGTGAGAACCTCATCGCTTCTGCGGCCAGTGGTCAAGTGGATATCGCTTTACAAAAGCTAGATACATCGCTGTTTTCAGTGTTTTTACCTAAAGATATCGACTGGCATGGCACCATTAATGGTAAGGCCGTTGTGGGCTGGCAACGTGGTCGTCCGCCTACTATTAATACCACCTTGTATTCAGACAATGGTAAAATTGGTCTGATTCAAGAAGGTGATATGGCACCTGTCACCTTCCCGTATGAGCGCGTGTCTCTCATTGCATTGTCAGTACCGGAAGGTCTGAAACTACGTGCAGACATTAATACTGGACGCGGTGCTCGTGGCTATGCAGAAGTCATCGTTGATCCGTACAAAACCCCTAAGCCAATATCAGGTGCTTTGGTTTTGAATGAGCTCAATCTCGCTGTTTTCAAACCTTTTTTTCCAGGTATGCGCGCGCTTGAAGGCAATATCACCATGGCAGGAGGTCTTGGTGGTACGCTTGAAAAGCCGCAGTTTTATGGTGACGTAAATCTTGCTAAGGGGCGCGTCGCGATGCTTGATTTGCCAGTCAATCTGTCAAATCTTAACATAGCGGCCAAAATTCGCGGCACGCAAGCGACCATTGATGGTCAGTTCAATAGTGGTTCGGGTGTCGGTAAGCTAACGGGTACGGTTGATTGGCAACAAAAACTACAAGCGAAGCTGAGTATCATTGGGGATAGGCTGGTCTTAACTCAGCCGCCACTATTATTGGCCGAGGTCAATCCTGATATTGATATCATCGTGCGTCCAGGCGACCGTTATGTCAATATTGAAGGTGCAATCAGCGTACCATCAGCGACCATACGTCCTCCTGAGGCCAGTGAAGACATTATCACCCAGACCGAAGATGCCGTCGTGCTCGATAGGCGTTTGATTGGTAATATTGACGAAGTTTTAGCCATCTCAAAGCCTTGGTCGATCAATGCTGATATCGGTATCGACTTAGGGGATGATGTGAACTTCCGCGGCTTTGGCGCGGTACTTCCTTTAGCAGGGGCGTTAAATATCACCCAAAACGGTACTGGTGTGATGCGTGCCAAAGGGGTGATACAGGTATCACGTCGTACTACTGTGGACGCTTTTGGCCAGAACTTAGAGCTAAATTATGGGCAAGTGCGCTTTAATGGCGACGTGATGAAACCTAATCTCAGTATTGAGGCGGTCAAAACCATCGATGGTAAAACCGTGGGTCTACGAGTCAAAGGCGATACTGAAAACCCAAATATCATTGTCTTTAATAATGCAGGTCTTACCCAGCAGCAAGCAATGAACGCTTTGGTGACAGGTCGTCTTAACAATACCGGTGCCACCCAGATCAGTGAACAAGGCTTTAAATCTCAGGTCACCAATAATCTAGCCGCTGCTGGATTGAGTTTCGGTTTGAGTGGTACGCGTAGCCTAACCAATCAAATCGGCCAAGTTTTTGGCCTGCAAAGCTTAACGGTTGATGCATCAGGTAATAGCGAAGATACAAATGTCAACGTCACTGGTTACGTCACGCCTGATCTGTATATACGCTATGGTGTCGGTGTATTCAACGCCCAAAACAGCTTGTCTATCCGTTATCAGCTCACACGCCGCATCTACGTTGAAGCGACTTCTGCTGCTGAAAATGCAGTTGACGTAGTCTATAGTTGGCAGTTCTAAAGACAGCTTCTAATGATGAGTATCGATTAGTAAATATCATCTATTAAAAAACGCCTTTTCATAAAGGCGTTTTTATTGGTCTCCATTAAAAAATAAGCTTTTATATAATCGATACAGTTTAAAAATTTCATAGCGCTACTGGGATGCTTTCTTTTGAAGTTGCGCAGCCTCTGTGATAACAGCACGCAAGTAAAATTTATACCAGTAGCGCCTTTAAAACCATAACATTTTTACATTTAACGAACGATATCTAGGGCGTGTCATCATTTATATGTACTAATTGGTGACACGCCCCATTTGTATTTTAGCCAAAATAAGCTATTTGGTTAAAATTAAGCGATTATTACGCGTGAGACGCAAGCGATATTCTTCACCTTCGTGCTCGATACGCACTTCTTTGGTAAGGGCAAACAGATGCTGCGATTGCAGAGTAGGGAGGCGGTTTTCACGTTGGTTAAGAAATCGAGAAATGACTAAGCTCATAGTAAAATCCTTTTGCTAAAGTAGAGTGAAACGGTAAATAAGCTATTAACGATAATAATTATCATTTACATCGATAGGTTTTGCAAGCGAATTTGTAAAATAAATATTATCTATTATGTAAACTTGTGCCTTGGATACAAAAAATAGAGGAATTGTGATGCTTAGAAGCTCAGACCAACAACAAACAAATAAACAAGTAAATATCGTCAATGTCGCGGTTGCAGTTATTCATTATCAGCAGCAGTATTTACTTGGATTTCGTAGTACTGAACAACATCAAGGCAATCGTTACGAGTTTGTCGGTGGTAAGATTGATGCTGGTGAAACGGTAAAACAAGCACTCATACGTGAAGTGAAAGAAGAGACAGGTATCGATATTCATGCTAATACCCTCGTAAAGCTTGGGCGTCTGCATCATGATTATGGTGACAAGCAGGTATCATTGCAGGTTTACGATATTGAGCTTACAGCGGAGCAGTATGATCAGCATAGGCACTGTCAGTACGGGCTAGAAGGGCAGGCTCTGACGTGGGTAAACAAACCTGACTTACTGGCAGGGAACTATCGTTTGCCCGCTGCCAACCAAACCATTCTTGCATGGTTGCAGCTACCGCCCCTGATAACCGTGACTTACCCACTGGCACATTTTGATGGCTATTCTGATGCTACTGCCGCATGGCTTGAGTATCATCAAAAGAACCTAGTAACAGATGCGTGGGTATACATTCGAGCGAAGGCGTTAGACTCAGAGGCTATTGCCGAGCAGCTAATGCAGTTACGTCCAGATGTGCACATGATATTGCCGAACCATTCTGTGGCTCATGATTCTTTGCTGAATAAGTCAGGTGTGCCTAATTCGATTACTAATTCTCAAGTCGTCGCCAGACATTTGACGCACAGCGCTTTGATGCAATGGTATGCAGAGGTAAAAGACAGTTCTCAAAACAAGTCACAGGAGCTATCTAAAAATCTGCAATTATTATCATCAAGCCACCCAATGATAGTCAGTTGTCATGATGTAGATAGCATTCATGCCGCCAATCAGCTTGCCGCTGAGCGTGTACAACAGCAATTGCCACCAGTAGTGGGCATGTTTTTATCCCCCGTATTGGCAACTCAAACCCATCCAGACGCTGCGCCACTTGGTTGGCAGCAATGGTCAGAGTTAGCGGAGCTTGCCGATATTCCTGTTATTGGTTTAGGCGGTTTGTCTCCCAAATTGCTGCAGCATGCCAAGCAAAAAGGTGCGACAAGCATTGCAGGTATTCGACAGTTTTTGCAAAGATAACGCGTCGGCTAGCCTTCATTACTTAGTCTTTTGGTAACTATGTATTTGATTCGATGCATAAAGAGAGCAATACTTACAAACGGTTGCGTTTTCCTACATTGCCACACTGTTCTAATATCAGTCATATCACTAATATACAGTAAGAAAATCCAAAGCCAATATGAGCCAGTACTCAAGCCATCAACTTCTTTTGCATTGTAATTTTTATAATTGACTCATGACCTTAGTTTATCTGATGAACTTCCAAAAATTTTGGACGGTGGACGGTAACAATCACCAGGAAAAGATGAGTATTCGTACCTTGCTAAAAGTCATACATAGGCTTTATTAAATACAAACAAGTATCAACTAAAAGGTGCATATTAGCGCCTGTATTTGGTTGAAGTTAAAACATGACTGGCTCTATATTTGCTAACTCTAACTATTTAGTAAGAATAATCTACATATCAACGGTAGTCTTATGAAAACCAATATGAAACCCAATGAGTTATTTACGTTGGGAAACTCTGACTTACAGCCAGTCTGTTCCCAAACCAAAAAGAGTCATCAATCAAGCAGTCATTATGTGACTAGCACTCAAAACAAAGCAGCCAGTAACTCAGATTATGTAAGCACAGGTTATGCCAGTAATGATGCCGACTACAGCTATAAGGCTTTGTCCATGTCCTCAAGCGACGAAATAATGACTAATAATGAGCTCGATTATAAGCGCTCACACAATAGTGCTGAGAGTCGTGAAAGCGAAGATATCAGTGTGCATTCGAAAGTTGGATCCATTGATAATGGCTACAAAAAAATGCGCGCAATGCCTAAAAGTATCATAGATAACAAGCCTACCTTGACTGAAAAACTGTCTCAATCTGATGCCGTAACGGATCAAACTTTGGCTATTAGTAAGGATACTCATAAAAAACCAATCCCTAAAAAAGAGACATCTATGGCCACTATGCAAAGTAGCGAAATTCCAGAGCGTGTATTTATGAATAGCCTTGTCAAACATACTGCGATTGCCTTGGCGATTATCGTCCCGCTAGCAGCGATTTCTGCTTATGCTGCCCCGCAAGCTATGCCTATCAACAAAACACAAGCAGATAAAACAACGACAGAGACGATAGAAGTCGAGCCGTCAACGATTATTCACAAGTCAGCCGATGAGCCGACTACGGTCGATAGCATTGATCTCAAAAAGTACGCAGGTACTTGGTATGAGATTGGGCGTTTGCCTATGTATTTTCAGCGTAAATGTGCCAGCGATGTGACGGCTACTTATACTGAAAAAGCAGACGGTTCAGGCATTACTGTACTCAATGAATGTATGGGAGAAGATGGCAAAGCTATCGACGCTGAAGGGCTCGCAAAACCTGTTGATGACACTGGTAGTAAATTGAAAGTTACCTTTTTGCCGTCGTGGATTCGTTGGTTGCCTGTAGGCCGCGCAGACTACTGGGTGCTAGCGCATGATCCAAGCTATCAAACAGCATTAGTAGGTACGCCTGATAAAGACTACTTGTGGCTGCTTGCACGCTCACCCAATATCTCTCAAAAAACATATGCAAAATATCGTCAAATTGCCCAGCAACAAGGCTATGGTTTAAAAGAATTTAAGCAGACCACTCATGCCAAGCAAACAGTGAAACTGATTCCTTAACATTGCATTGGTCTATTAATAAGAGACGAGGCTTTTCAATTCATGCACGGCCCTTACATAATCTCAAAGCTGACTAAGCTACCTTTAATCGTTATAAAGGTCGTTTTTCATTCAAAATGATAATCTATGAGGGGCAAACGTTAGTAATAATGGTTATCACTGGCAAAATCGGACGTTTTGAGCTAGAATTGACAGTCATTAATCGTCCTGATAAGCACTGTGCCACTAAATTGTAGTCGTTACCTTGCAAAAATAGCGATTAACCTCAGTTTCTTGTTTAAGTTTCTTATATTTAGCGTTCTTAATACTTCTGTTTTTATACGTCATCACCTTCAATTTATTATATTTTACTGACCATAAGGATGTTTCTCGTGAGCCAAGCTGATACCTTACGCCAATTGCATCAAGACCATTTAAGCAACTACAACAATCAAGAACAACAAGCGATTGAGCTGATTGGGCTGTTGAATAAACTATATAATGAGCAAGATGTCCAAGTTACTTTGTTCGGTGAAACATTAGATACCACTTCAGTCGGTCAGGTACTGGCATTGCATCAAAAAGCTGCTTTACGCGACACCGATGCACAGCCTATCGCGATAGCAGATACTTTAGCGATGGTAAAAGCCTTAGCTGCTAGCAGCGATATTCAGGCGGCGCGTGTCGATGTGGGTCAGCTGATTGCTAATGACAGTGATATTCAAGCTGCCTTACAAGCCATCAACACTGACAAAAAAGCCATCAATGGTGCCACTGATGTCGTACTATATGGTTTTGGCCGTATCGGCCGTATTTTGACCCGTCTGCTATTGTCACAAGCGTCGAGTGCCAAAGGTTTACAACTAAAAGCCATCGTAGTACGTCCTGCTGCAGCGGGTGACTTAGCGAAGCGTGCCTCGTTACTTGAGCGTGACTCGATTCATGGCAGCTTTACAGGCGATGTCAGTATTGACGAAGAAAATAACGGCATGATTATTAACGGCCGTTTTGTACAGATTATCTATGCCAATGACCCAAGCGAAATCGACTATACTGCTTATGGCATCGATAATGCCTTGATCGTTGATAATACGGGTATCTGGAAAGATGAAGCTGGTCTTGGCAAACACTTACAAGCTAAAGGCGTACAGAAAGTATTGCTAACAGCGCCTGCTGGTGGCGAGATTAAAAACGTCGTATATGGTGTCAACAATGACACTATTGGTGATGATACCATCGTCAGTGCTGCTAGTTGTACGACCAACGCCATCACGCCGTCGCTAAAAGTATTGCATGATGAATATGGTATCGAAAATGGTCATGTAGAGACGATTCATGCCTTTACCAACGATCAAAATCTGATTGATAACTATCATAAAGCCGATCGCCGTGGTCGTAGTGCGGTACTAAACATGGTTATCACCAGTACTGGCGCTGCCAAAGCAGTGGGTAAAGCACTGCCTGAGCTGAGCGGTAAGCTAACGGGTAATGCGATTCGTGTGCCAACGCCAAATGTGAGCTTAGCGATTCTGAACTTGAATCTGAAAAGAGCACCAGAAAGTGCTGATGCGTTGAATGAGTTCATGCGCAAAATGGCCAATAGTAGCACTTGGCAGTCGCAGATTGCTTACACGGACTCTACGGAAGCCGTGTCTACTGACTTTGTTGGCACCAAGCACGTCGGTATCGTAGATGCGCAGGCCACTATCGTCACTGACAATCATGCCACTGTCTATATCTGGTATGACAATGAAGTTGGCTATAGTACTCAAGTACTACGCTTAGCGGCGCAGATGGCTGGTATTAACTACACTCAGATTCCTGCATAATACCCGCCTAGCTAACTTTGAGTTTAAGTCAGTTAAGAATACTGAATGTCACTTACACCGCACCCGATAGTCCATTTGGTCATCGGGTGTTGTTGACATAAGGATGGCTACTATTACTATAAAAGTAATCTATGACAATAATACCAAACCCAAAAAGTGTGATTAACTTTGTCAAACTTGCTAAGCCTACTAGGAGTAGTACTTGCGCAGGTTTTTCTCGTTACTCTAATTTTGGAAATGGTATAAGCTATTAAAAGTGAGCGAGTGTTATAGAATTGAGCGAGCATTGCTTTTATAATAATAGCAGTCAGAAATAGAGCGTATTAGACTATTTGTGAGTATTAAAAAAACAGTCTTTATCAGTGCGTATTTGCGAGTGTTTAATACGCCCGAAGAGACTTTTAGTTTTAACCTTATTAGTAATAACTTACACGCGCAAAAAATGAAAACAGTCATTGACTGTCAATTAAGGAACGTAGCATGCGATTTATTGATGAAGCCGTCGTAACGGTAAAAGCAGGTGACGGTGGTAACGGAATCGCCAGTTTTCGCCGAGAAAAATACGTCCCACGTGGTGGTCCTGATGGCGGTGATGGTGGTAGTGGCGGTGATGTTTATGTCATTGCTGACGACAATACCAATACCTTAGTCGACTATCGCTATACCCGCCGTTATGACGCGCGCCGCGGCGAAAACGGACAAAGCAGAAACTGTTCGGGCAAGGGCTCTGAGGATATCTTTTTACCCGTGCCTATTGGTACCACTATTATCGATACCGAAACAGATGAAGTCATCGGTGATTTGACTGAGATAGGCCAGACCTTCTTAGTCGCCAAAGGCGGTGATGGTGGTTTGGGTAATACTCATTTCAAAAGCTCAACCAACCAAGCACCGCGCAAGGCAACATCAGGCTTTGAAGGTGAGCTAAAAGTACTGAAGTTTGAGCTAAAAGTAGTCGCTGATGTGGGCTTAATAGGCCTGCCTAATGCTGGTAAATCTACCTTTATCCGCCAAGTCTCTGCGGCCAGGCCTAAGGTAGCTGATTATCCATTCACAACTTTAGTGCCCAATCTAGGTGTGGTTGATGTCGGTGTCCACCGCTCGTTTGTCATGGCTGATATACCAGGCTTGATTGAAGGCGCATCTGAAGGCGCAGGTCTCGGTATCCGCTTTTTAAAACACGTGGCTCGTACTCGTCGTCTATTGCATATCGTTGATATAAAACCTATTGATGGTAGTGATCCAGTAGAAAACGCTCGCGTCATCCTAAATGAGTTAGAGCGCTTTTCACCTGAGTTGGCCAGTTTGCCACAGATTTTAGTGCTGAATAAAATCGATCAAATTGTTGATGAAGATTTAAATGCGATATGCACACATATCGTTGCAGAGCTTGGTTGGACAGGTATGGTATTTCGTACCTCGACATTGACTGGCGAAGGCGTCGATGCAGTCAAGTACCATCTCATGAATGAGATCGAGCGCGAGCGTGAGCGTGAAGAAGAAGATCCGATTTTCGCAGAAGCGCAGAAAGAGAGTTTTGAGCGTCTAGAGGCAGAAGTTCGCCGCAATACTGAAGCCCAGCGCGAAGCTTACCGCGCAGCCCGTAGAGCACAGCGTGAAGGTTTAGATTTGGCTGATGATGATAGCTTTGATGACGATGATGACAGCGATGTCGAAGTAGTGTATGTTCCTTAGTTGCAAACAGAAGCAACCCTTCATAGCAGGACTATAGGCCGCTTATTTAAAAATACTTATTTTCTATACTCAATACTCAATACTCAATCCGTAACAGACAGGAGTTTTTATGGCAGGTGACATGGAACAAACGACCGAAGAAGCAAGGTTTATTAAGCAAGACCGTAACTTTGATATTCAGCGTGTGATTGTCAAGATCGGCTCATCGTTATTAACCAATAATGGTCGCGGGCTCGATCGAACTGCCATTTACGGGTGGGCGAAACAAATCGCAAAACTACACAATCAGGGAATGGAGGTGCTGTTGGTTTCTTCAGGCGCCGTCGCTGAAGGTGTGGTGCGTATGAATTTAGAAGAGCGTCCCAAAAAGCTCGCTGCGCTACAAGCTTGTGCTTCTATCGGACAGATGGGTTTGATTGAGACGTGGTGGTCAGCTTTGATTCAACATGGCGTCCAAAGCTCTCAGTTGCTATTGACGCACGATGATTTATCAAACCGTAGTCGTTACTTGAACACAGCAAGCGCATTGACACAGTTATTAGAATGGCGTGTGCTGCCAGTTATTAATGAAAACGACACGATTACGATTGATGAAATTAAATTTGGTGATAATGATACGTTAGGCGCAATGGCAGCAGCCATGGTCCATGCTGACTTGTATATTATTTTGACTGACCAAGAAGGTGTGTTTACTGACAACCCTCGTGATAATCCTAATGCAAAAATGATTCGCCAAGAGCGCGCAATGGCAGACTATTTGTTTGATATTGCTGGTGATGGCGGCAAGTTAGGACGTGGCGGGATGTTGACCAAAATCCGTGCAGGTCGTCTAGCCGCTATGGGTGGATGTCCGACGGTGATAGTCAGTGGCGCTATTGATGACGTCATCACTCGTGTGGTGTCTGGAGAAGCGGTAGGTACGCTATTAACCACAAATGAGCAGGATAAAATCATTGCCCGCAAACAGTGGATTGCCGCACATTTACGCATGTCTGGTACATTGATAGTCGATGCTGGCGCCGCCAAAGCGCTGACTGAACTGAATAAGAGCTTATTGCCAGTTGGAGTAGTAGAAGTGCGCGGCGACTTTGATGAAGGTGATGTGGTAGAAATCGTCCATCAAGATACTGGTGAGCGGTTAGCCATCGGCCAAGTGAACTTTTCATCCCATGATGCTCGCCGTGTGGCTCGTGAGCGTACCGCACAATTTGATAAGATTCTTGGCGGTAATGAAGAACGCGTGGTCATGGTACACCGTGATAACTTGGCATTGTCTGTATAAAGTCTTTCTTTGATACAGCAAGCTGATTGCAAATCAGCGAGCAGAACAGGTACGAAGCAAGCTAAGTAACGAGAAGCATAGATTTCTTGATACATGGGTTTTTTGATACATAGCCAGTCTATGAAATATGAGTGAGATTGGCTAAGCTTGTACTGAATCATACGTTCGTACTGAGTTAGTTTTTAATTGTTAATTATGATAAGTACCACTCACTTTTAATATTACTGTCATAACGGGCTTTCCTTTAATGGCAGTAATCGTCTATAAGCTTGAATGCTATAGCGTTCTATTATATTTATGACCTGTTTCAATTTCTTTTTATCCATCCTTATTTTTGACAATGACAGCAATGAACATTGTAGCATTTTGGAGATTTGTGCATGAGCGCTTCAGATAATACCACCCCAATCCAGCATAATTTTGCGCCTTTAAAAAACGATAGACTGTTGCGTGCCCTGCGTTTTGAGCCGATAGATACCACGCCAGTGTGGATGATGCGCCAAGCTGGGCGTTATTTACCAGAATATAAAGCCACGCGTGCAGAGGCTGGTGATTTTATGAGCTTGTGTAAAGACACGGCTCGTGCCACAGAGGTGACGTTACAGCCATTACGTCGTATGGATTTAGACGCGGCTATCTTGTTTAGTGATATTTTGACTATTCCTGATGCGATGGGATTGGGGTTATACTTTGAGACAGGCGAAGGGCCTAAGTTCAAGTATCCTATCCGTGAGCAGGCAGACCTTGATAGGCTACCAGTGCTCGATGTTAATGACTCTCTTGATTACGTCATGCGCGCGGTGACCAGCATCCGTAAAGCTTTGAACGGTCAAGTACCTTTATTCGGTTTCTCCGGTAGTCCATGGACACTGGCGACTTACATGATTGAAGGTGGCAGCTCAAAGGACTATCGTTATACCAAAGGCTTCTTATATAGCAATCCTGAGTTTTTACATCAGTTGTTAGACAAACTGACCGTTGCTGTGATTGATTATCTAGATGCGCAGGTGCTTGCTGGCGCTCAAATATTACAGATATTTGATAGCTGGGGTGGGGCGTTAGCACATCGTCAGTTTGTTGACTTCTCGCATGCTTATAACAAGCGTATCGTTGCGGAGCTGAAGGTACGTCATCCAGAGATACCTGTGGTTTTATTCACCAAAGGCGGTGGTCTCTGGCTTGATATTCAAGCAGACAGTGAAGCGGATGCGTTGGGTCTAGACTGGACTATGCCGCTAGATCGTGCACGCCAAGTTTTGACAGAAAGTCAGCGTAGTCTAACTAAGCAGCATAAAAAGATACAGCGTAATAAAGCCATTCAAGGGAACTTAGATCCAGCCACACTTTATGGTTCACCAGAGACCATTCGCTCAGAAGTGAAACTGATGCTTGACGGTGCTTATGCTGACGGTCAAAAGACTGGCTATGTGGCAAACTTGGGTCATGGTATTACTCAGTGGGTCAATCCTGATCGCGCGAAAGTATTTATCGATGCTGTGCATGATTATCAACTTTAAACATTGTCGATCATAGCCAGGCAGACACTGCAAAACCACTAGACTTTAATGCTATATTTAAAGTGCTACACTTAATGACACATTAGTAAAAGGACATCTTATGATTTCAGCAGCTATCGTTGGCGGTACGGGCTATACGGGTATTGAGCTCATTCGTCTACTCTCCGCTCATCCTGAGGTGTCCATCGATTTACTAACGTCGCGAAGTGAAGCAGGCACTCGTGCTGATGAGATATTCCCCAGTTTGCGCGGTATCTCAGATATTGTGTTTAGCGACTTGGGTGATGAGACGCTATCGGCCCTGCAAAAGTGTGACGTGGTATTTTTTGCCACACCGCATGGGGTTGCGATGAAGCAAGCGGAAGCTTTAACCCAAGCGGGTGTTAAGGTAGTGGATTTGGCGGCTGATTTTCGCCTGCAATCGTTGACGGAGTTTGAAGCGTGGTATCAGCAGCCACATAGCTGCCCAGAGCTGCTAAAGACAGCGGTATACGGTCTAACTGAGGTTAATCGTGAGCAGCTTGCCGATGCTTTAGTCGTGGGCAACCCTGGCTGCTATCCAACCACAGCCATACTCGGATTGAAGCCCATCATTGAGATGCAAAATAAGCAAGCGACACGCTTAATTGAATCGCGTATCGTGATTGATGCCAAGTCAGGAGTATCGGGCGCTGGTCGTCAGGCAAGTTTGGCACTCAACTATGCCGAAACGACTGATAATTTCAAAGCTTATGGCGTTCAAGGACATCGCCATTTGCCTGAGATTGAGCAAGGCATTGAGCAGCTACTCAATAGTCAGTTCGATCAAAAAATTCGTTTTTTACCGCACTTAGTACCGATGATTCGTGGTATGTTTAGCTCTATCCATATGGCACTCACTGAAGAGGGCAGTGCTATTGATTGGCAGCAAGCGTTTGAGACCAGCTATGCGGGAGAGCCTTTTATTGATATTCTACCGCAAGGCATCTACCCTGATACGCGCAGTGTGCGTGCCAGCAATCGTTTACGTATAGCTTTGCATCAAGATAATGCGCGCGGTGAGTTGACTGTCATGGTGGTACAGGATAACTTGGTAAAAGGGGCGGCAGGGCAAGCGGTACAAAACATGAACGTAATGTTTGGCCTTGACGAAACGCTTGGATTAAATGCTGCGCCGATTGTCCCTTAATGTCTTAGTGCTCAGTGTTTACTCTTAACGCATGACTGTGTCGCTGACTATGATTGTTATTATAGTGGTTACAGGGATTGTTATGATAGATATGGTTATTACAGAACCTTTACCGTTAAGTCATTCTGCTTACAGCCCCGTGCTAGGTATTGACTTTAAATTCCGTTATAATATCTTGTCTTTACTGTTAAGAGATATTGCATAAATGCGTGTTAAAACTGCTCTCCGCTTGCGCTCGCAGCCAGCATGTTTGTCATGCCACGCTTTTGCATCTGTATTTATTGAAGTCGAATCTCAGCATACGCTGCAGCCAACCATTGATAGGATCTACCACATAAAAAGCCACTTAAAAAACAGTCCAATTATTTATCATAATCAGCAAGGTGCCTCGACACTATTACTCGCCTTGTTTGCGGTAGCTGTGTTAGTCACAGCGATAGTGGCTATTACATTAGGGCACAAGCTTGGCTATCAACGTGGCTACTACGCATTACAAACAGAGACCAAGCAAGCAGCCATCAATAATGAGCAAGCCACTAATGAGCTCAAAGATTTACGTATTAGCAATAAAGTTTTGACCAATCAGGTAGAGACTGCCAAGCAAGAGTTGGCGATTGGCTTGGCAAACTTAGATGAGCTACGTAGCAATCAGCAAGCGCTGAAAGTTGAGAGCCAGCAAGTCTCACAGCTCAATGAGTTATATGCCAAGATTATTGCTGAGCAAGGTGGCATGGAGTTACAAGTACTCGGTGCCAAAATTGAACCTTTACCTGAAAACGCCTTTGAATACGGTTTTGATGTAGGAATGCTTAGTGAGGATGGCGCTGCTAAGAATTTAAAGGTGACTTTGACTCTGCAAAATAAAGAGAGTTTCGTAGAGGTACCATTGGATTCTGCATATTATGCCATTGAGGGTATCGTACGTATTCGTGGACGCTTTGTAATGCCTACTGGCTTCAAACCGCTGCAAGTTAAGCTCAATCTAGAAGCAGATGATCAGGAAGTTGAGCAGCTCTATGATTGGACACTTGGTGATATGGTAGATAGTATGCCGTTGTCAATTCTAGATTTGCCCGAAGTTGATCAAAGTCCGATTCAGCCATAAGTGCTATTGAAAATTAAGTACTGTTAAATCTTAAGCACTACTAAGTCTTAAGCACCACTTAACCTTAAGCGCTTTGGTTTCAATCTAACGACTTATCTTATATTTTATACTCCTATTTATCTTTTAAAATTATTTTAACTATGACCATGAAACAAAAATTAACGCATGCCGAACCTACGGTTTCTGATTGGCACTTTCCAAGTATGCCAGCAAGCTTACCAATGGATCATCGTGCCCACGACAGTGATACCGATGCTGATACCAGTCCGCAAGCCGATGTATTGGTTGCAGAGCCTGAAATAGCAAAACCGCCCATGTATGCGGTCGTTATGTATAATGACAACTACACGCCAATGGAATTTGTGGTATATATCCTGCAGTCAGAGTTTCGTCATAATATCGACACAGCTGTTGAGATTATGTTGACCATTCATAATAGTAGTAAAGGTATTGCTGGTATTTACCCTAAAGACATCGCCGAAACTAAAGCCAAAAAAGTAAACAGCCTAGCGCATCGTGAAGGCTATCCATTACTGACGCAAATAGAACCTCATCAAGGCGAGTAAGATTAAAGACCCTACTGCTTTAAGTCTATACTCATCATCTCCTCGTACTGTCTAATACTAAACCCAAAAAGTGCAATTAAATTTGTCAAACTTGCTAAGCCTACTAGGAGTGGTACTTGCATAAGTTTCCCGCGCTACTCTAACTTTTGGAGATGGTATAAGATAAACAAGCATAATGTTCCGTATGTCATTGTTTATACTTGATATTTATCAAGAACATCCTCATATTAGTATTGTAGTCACTCCATTGTAAAAGTGTCATAATGAAGAGTTGCAGTGTATCGCGTGAGCCATCACACAGACAACTGCACTCAATCGCTATGACCCTCTTTTAAATAGTGTCAGCCATATCGGTCGCTATTAGATAGCTAGTCGTTACGTATTCATTTCATTCCTAATCTTTATCTGAATTTCGACAAAAACCTTGCGTTTCGGTAAGTTTTTTGTATGAAATAACCCTGTTTTTACTAGCAATATTATTACTCTTAAATTAACCAATTCAATGCAATGCAATATAAGGCCAGAGCAGGTGAATCACACCTCCTAACTTGTCATATTTGTATGTATTGATACATTTTAGTACGTTTTAATAGATTGACTATAGTCGCCTATCATGTTGATATGAATAGGCACTGTCGTAAAACGTGATAGTGAGCTCAGTGTATTGAAGTGTAGCTAGTGAGTGTATTGTTGTGCAGCCGCTGTTTAAGCAAAGTAGCTGTTGTCTGTTAAAAACTGTCTTTTAGACCTTGAACAATCTATCTGCCGCCCTGATTTAGTCTGTAAGCTATTGAATTATAAAAACATGTATAACCGTAGGAAATCCTTATGTTAAGTCGTCATCTTGAAGTCTCTTTGCGTTTAGCAATGACGCTTGCGCGCCAAAAATCACATGAGTACCTCACTGTTGAGCACCTATTACTAGCGCTCTTAGAAAACACTCACGCCGCTAATACTTTGACGGCCTGTAATGCAAATGTCTCAAGTCTACGTACAGAGCTTGAAGCTTATATCAGTAAGCATACTCCAACGATAGATGTAGATATGGAACAGTCGCCGCAGCCTACTCAAAGCTTTGATCGTATACTGCAACGGGCTATTTTTCATGTGCAGTCCATTGGCGGTGGTCGTTTGGTTGAAGGCTCAGATATATTGGTGTCTATGTTCTCAGAGCATGATACTTACGCCGTCTACTTGCTAAAAAAGCAAGGCATTAGTCGTCTGGAGCTGACACAGTATCTGTCACATGGCCAAGATAAAGATGAGCCGTCTGAGCCGCGCGCCTCTATGACTGGTGAGCGCCGTAGTGCCTCAGAAAAAACCAGTAAAGATCCATTGGTCGAATTTGCCACCAACTTGAACCAGCGCGCTGCTGAAGGTAAAACCGATCCATTGATTGGCCGTGCTCCTGAGATTGAGCGTACGGCACAAGTACTATGTCGTCGTCGTAAAAATAACCCTTTATTGGTTGGTGAGCCAGGAGTGGGTAAAACCTCTATCGCTGAAGGTCTAGCGTGGCTGATTATCAATAATAAAGCCCCAAAACCGCTCAATGGTTGTGTGATTTATAGCCTAGATATTGGTTCGCTGATTGCAGGTACTAAGTATCGTGGTGATTTTGAAAAACGTATGAAGTCACTGCTTGATGCGCTCAAGAAAAAACCTAATGCAATTTTATTTATCGATGAAATTCATATGATTATTGGTGCAGGCTCATCAATGAGCAGCAATATGGATGTCTCAAACTTAATTAAGCCGGCACTTGCCAATGGTGAGTTACGTTGCATAGGCTCAACGACCTTTACCGAATACCGTCAGGTATTTGAAAAGGATCATGCATTGTCTCGTCGTTTTCAAAAGATTGACGTGAAAGAGCCAAGTGTTGCAGACAGTATTGAAATCTTACGTGGCTTAAAGCCGCGCTATGAAGAATTTCATAATGTCGAGTACACTTACGAAGCTTTGGTATCTGCAGTAGAGTTATCATCTAAGCATATTCATGAGCGTTTTTTACCAGATAAAGCGATTGACGTGATTGATGAAGCGGGTGCCTATAAGCGTTTAGGAGTCGTTCCTGATGCCAAAGACATTGATGCAGAAGATACCTTCATTGCTGATTTAGAGCAAAATATCGATGAGCAAGAATATATTGATATTGAAGCGGATACCAGTGCTGACAATGAGATGCAAGATCAAGCCGCAGCTGCCAAAGCAGATGATCAGTTGAAGGACAGCGATGACCTGCAAACGGCCAACAGTAAAAAGCCAGTCATAAAAATTGATGTGGCGGATATTGAAGCTATCGTGGCTAAGCTAGCACGTATTCCACCTAAGTCAGTCTCTACAGATGACAAGAGTATTCTCGAACACTTGGATCGTGATCTTAAGCATTTGGTGTTTGGTCAGGATGAAGCGATTGCAACGCTTGCGGATGCAATCAAGCTATCACGTGCAGGCCTAAAAGCGCCAGAGAAGCCAATTGGTTCGTTTATGTTTGCAGGCCCTACTGGGGTTGGTAAAACAGAGGTATCTCGTCAGCTTGCAAACTTGTTGGGAGTAGAGCTGGTACGCTTTGATATGTCAGAGTACATGGAAGCGCACACTGCTTCACGTCTCATCGGTGCGCCCCCAGGTTATGTTGGTTATGACCAAGGTGGCCTGCTTACTGAAAAGATAAATCAACATCCGCATTGTGTATTGTTGTTTGATGAGATTGAAAAAGCACACCCTGACGTCTTCAACTTGCTATTGCAGGTGATGGATCATGGCACACTGACGGATAATAACGGCCGTGTGGCGAGCTTTAAGCAAGTAATTATTATTATGACTACCAACGTCGGTGCGGATAGCATTAGCCGCTCATCGATGGGCTTCACTGAGCAAGATCATAGTCGTGATAATACTGAGGCACTCAAACGCGTATTCACGCCTGAGTTCCGTAACCGCTTGGATGCGATCATTCAGTTCAACCCTCTAGATACTTCAGTAGTTGTTTCAGTCGTTGATAAGTTCTTGGTTGAACTACAAGCTCAGCTTGACGATAAGCAAGTTACCTTAGAGATTGACGATGAAGTCCGAGAATATCTGGCTGACAAAGGCTACGATCGCTTAATGGGTGCACGTCCGATGCAGCGTTTGATCCAAGATGAGATAAAAAAACCGTTGGCAAATATGATTTTGTTTGGTGACTTGGTTAATGGTGGCGTGGTTCATGTTACCTTGGAAGCTGAGGGAGAAGCAGTAGACTTGCAAAAACCTTCTGCCAACATTGGTAAAAGTGATAAAGGTTCAGCAGATAGTCGAATCATACTGACGGTGGTTGAAACACATGAGCCACACTCAGACTCTGAATCAGTAGCGAGCTAATCAAGGTCGTTTGTTTAGATAGAAACGGTTATTTCTTATGGGAGTAACCGTTTTTTTATGACGATTATTCAGTGGGCTGTTATGTGATTATTAAACTTTATAACGCAATGCGAGCTGTTTTTTTGCTACCATTATTATGAATTGTTTTAATCAAGTTTTAGTGAAATTCAAAAGTATTAACTTATCTTAAAATTAATAAAAATTAGGTGATGTTCCATGGAGCTATTCGGTGAGCAAGCTGAGCAAAAAACAGCAGCACAAAAGCAAGCAATACTAGACAAGGTACGTTTGCCAGAGGATTGGAAAGCTGCGCTTGCAGATGAGCTGACCTCGGACAATATGGATACTCTGCGTGAATTTTTAAAAGAGGCGTATCAGTCAGGCGATAGTGTTTATCCTCCTGCACCTTTGATTTTTAATGCGCTAAACTTGACCCCCTTATCGCAGGTGAAAGTGGTGATTTTGGGTCAAGATCCTTACCATGGCCCAGGTCAGGCGATGGGACTCTCATTTTCAGTTCCAAAAGCCATTCCAAAGCCGCCCTCACTGAATAATATCTTAAAAGAGATGGCGGATGATATAGGGATAAGTCCCTCAGCGCATGGAGATTTGACGCATTGGGCACAGCAAGGAGTCTTGCTATTGAACAGCTCTCTAACCGTAAAAGAAAGTGAGCCAAACAGTCATCAAAGCAAAGGCTGGGAGCAGTTTACGGACGCAGTGATTGATGTGGTCAATGAGCAAACAGAGCATACGGTATTTATTTTGTGGGGCAGTAAAGCACAAAAAAAGGGTAAGTATATCAATGCTGATAAACATCTCATTTTGACGGCGGTACACCCATCACCACTCGCGGCCAATCGCGGTGGGTTTTTTGGTACAAAGCCGTTTTCCAAAACCAATGACTATCTAAAACAGCACGGTCAAATGCCCATTGACTGGCAGTTGCCACAGTAGATGCCAATCATGACACGCTCTTTTCTACAGCCGTATAGGCTTAGTATTGGTGATTTTAGCACGCATGAGTTTTGGAGCATTGAAGATGCCAAATGGATGCGATATGCGCTGACATTAGCGCAGCGTGGTGCTGAGCTTGGTGAGGTGCCAGTAGGGGCAATACTAGTACATAATCAAGAGATTATTGGCCAAGGGTTCAATGAACCGATAGGTCGCCATGATGCAACGGCTCATGCAGAAATCATTGCGCTCAGAAATGCTTGTTTAAGGCTTAACAATTATCGTCTACCGTTGGGCACGACCTTATATGTTACTTTGGAGCCATGCACCATGTGTATCGGTGCCTTGATTCATGCGCGTGTTGACAAGCTGATTTATGCGGCGAGTGAGCCGCGAGCAGGTATGGTAGGCAGCCAAATGGATTTATCTATCCAGCCTTTTTATAATCATAAAATCCAAGCTTATAGAGGCTTGTGTAGGGAGCATAGCAGTCAGATACTCAAAGGTTTTTTTCGTAAACGTCGGCAAGCGGCAAAGAAAAACAAAGCAAACGCAAAGACAATATAGTTAATCAATAACATATCAGCCTTGATGCTAGTGATGGGTGTGTTTTTTTGCTATAATATCGCCCTGTTTGGCAGCTGGGTAATTGGCTGTCTCGTAAGTGGTTGAAGCTTAAGTACATATCATTAAAAATATATGTTTGTCTTATCTTTTGATCAACCGTTATTCTTTAAAGCAAATTTCAATTTTAATATTGATAATGACTAAGTGAACGCTATGACTGTCTCCACAGCTGATAACTCTCTACTTGATAGTGAAGACAAGAGTCAATTGCCAACGCTGCGTTTTCCTGTCATTTGCATTGATGGGCCAAGTGGCGCGGGCAAAGGTACGGTAGCGTGGCGTCTCGCACAGACATTAGGCTATCAGTTGCTGGACTCAGGTGCATTGTATCGCATTGTAGGCTTGAAAGCCTATGAAGCTGGATTGATTGCAGCTGATGCCAGTCAGCCAATAGATGAAACAGCTGTGCTTAAATTAACGCAAGGCTTGGATATCTCATTTGTACCTAATAATGAATCAGGCCGTGTAGATATCATTGTTAATGGTGAAGCAGTCGGTGAGCAAGTTCGTAATGAAACGGTTGGTGGTTATGCATCACAAATCGCAGTATTCCCACAGGTTCGGCAAGCATTGCTAAAATTGCAGCAAGATATGGCCACCCGTTCAGGATTGGTCGCTGATGGTCGTGATATGGGTACTGTGGTATTTCCAGATGCAGATGTCAAAGTGTTTTTGACGGCCAGTGCGGAAGCGCGTGCCGAGCGCCGTGTGACTCAGCTACTGAATGCAGGGCAAACAGCAGATTTTGACGCTATTTTAGCGACGATTAAAGAGCGAGATGATCGTGATGAAAATCGCTCAACGGCACCCTCTAAGCCAGCAAAAGATGCATTAATGATTGATAGCTCAATGTTAAATGCTGATACGGTTTATGAGCAGCTTAAAATACACTGTCAAAAACAAGGCATTTGTTTTAGTGGCTAATGTTAATTTGGCTATAAAATCCTAGCTATTACAACATCAGTCAACATAAACAATAAAATAACGACTAAAAGATTCCAAAAAGGGTGGGTTTTAGTATAAAATTATAGCAATTATAACAAGATAGCGGTTTTATAAGCGCTATCTTTATATTAGAAAGCAATCAGACGAAAAGAAAGTTGTTGCTAATGAGTCAATATAGTACGCTTATTACCAACAACCGTTTTTTTATATGAATATGTAAGATATAAAACCAGTATTCTCGTTTTATATATTCATAAATTTGATCCGTACTGTGCTGGACAGGATACGGCTATACAAAGGTAGACATAATGGAATCATTTGCTGAACTATTTGAAGCGAGCATTGAAGAGCAGGGTCTGGATATCGAGCGTGGCTCGGTTATCACAGGAACTGTTGTGGCCATCGATAGTGATTGGATCACAGTAGATACTGGTCTTAAATCTGAAGGTATCGTCGCTCGTGAAGAGTTTTTAAGCGAAGAAGGCGAACTTGAAGTTGAAGTTGGCGATAGCGTTGATGTAGTGGTTGAAGCGGTTGATAACGGTATGGGTCAAACCCTACTGTCACGCGAAAAAGCCAAACGCGTTGAAACTTGGAACATCCTTGAAAAAATCTCTGACAATGATGAGATCGTAAAAGGTATTATCTCAAGTAAAGTTAAAGGTGGCTTTACTGTAGATATTGGTTCAGTACGTGCGTTCCTACCAGGCTCATTGGTAGATGTACGTCCTATTCGTGACACGACGCATCTTGAAGGCAAAGAGCTAGAATTCAAAGTAATCAAGCTTGACCAAAAACGTAACAACGTTGTGGTTAGCCGCCGTGCAGTTATGGAAGCTGAGAACTCAGCTGAGCGCGAAGAGCTATTGAACAAGCTTGAAGAAGGTATCGAGATCGAAGGTATCGTTAAGAACCTTACTGATTATGGTGCGTTCGTAGATCTTGGTGGTATCGATGGTTTACTTCACATCACTGACATGGCATGGCGCCGTATCAAGCACCCATCTGAGGTGGTTGAAGTTGGTCAGGATCTAAAAGTTAAAGTATTGAAGTTTGACCGCGAACGTAACCGCGTTAGCCTAGGTCTTAAGCAACTTGGTACTGATCCTTGGGATAACGTTGGCGGCACTTACCCAGTAGGTAGCATCGTTAAAGCTCGCGTAACCAACCTAACTGATTATGGTTGCTTTGCTGAAATCGCTGAAGGTATTGAAGGTCTAGTCCACGTATCAGAAATGGATCATACCAACAAAAACATCCACCCATCAAAAGTAGTGCAAGTGGGTGATGAAGTTGACGTTATGATTCTTGATATCGACGAAGAGCGTCGCCGTATTAGCTTAGGCATCAAACAAACTCTAGCCAACCCATGGGATGAGTTTGATAAGAAGCATGAGCGCGGTGACAAAATCACTGGTACTATCAAATCAATCACTGACTTCGGTATCTTTATCGGTCTAGATGGTGGTATTGATGGTCTTGTTCATCTATCTGATATCTCTTGGAACGAAACTGGCGAAGACGCTATTCGTAACTACAACAAAGGCGACACCGTTGAAGCAATGGTATTGTCTGTAGATGCAGAAGCCAACCGTATCAGCCTAGGCGTGAAGCAGTTAAGCTCTGATCCATTCAACGAATACCTAGTCGCTAATGACCGCGGTGCTATCGTAAATGGTAAAGTGAAAGAAGTAGACGCTAAAGGTGCTACTATTGAGCTAGCTGAAGAAGTTGAAGCATATCTACGTGCCTCTGAAATTCAGCGTGACCGCGTTGAAGATGCAACTAAGCATCTAACAGTTGGTGACGATGTTGAAGCTAAGATCATCAGTGTTGACCGCAAAACACGCAACATCAGCCTGTCTATCAAAGCGAAAGACGAAGCTGAAGAGCGTCAAGCGATTAAAGATCTAGGTAGCAGCAGCGCGCCACAGTCGACTGATGCCCAGCCAAAAACAATTGGTGACTTAATCAAAGAGCAAATGCAGTAAGCTTTTGCTAACTGTAGATTGTTTTTAATAGCAAGTTATAAGAAAAAAGCGACCTCGGTCGCTTTTTTTTATGAGTAAATTATTTCTAGTTTCCAAAAATACGATTTATGAAGTTTTTGCTTTAATTGCTTAAACTACCATTTCCATTTACAATAAATTCCGTTATCATTTGCAACCCTGAGTAACGAAATGTAAACTAGGACTAAGTACTTGAAGACTATAAGCTTTTGGAGTACATAAAGGCTCATGAGTAGAGTTTTTTTAGCTGCTTGATGGTACTCTGAAAATAAAGATATTAAGCGATAATTAAATATTAACTTAACTGTAGAACCAGTCTTTATTACTAATGGTTTAGTTATGAATAGGATTTTTATTAAATAACTATTCAAGGTTACTGCTATTAGATAAAGAGGATAACTACAAAATGAGAAGGCAAGCGTAATAATGCAACAAGCGATTAATAAATCCGATTTTATTAACAATTTGAGTGCTAACTGTGACACGATGGCGGAAACAGTAGTAGACGACGCAGTACGTGAGATATTGGATTTGATGGTAGATACTTTGGCAAATGATGGCCGAGTCGAAGTCCGCGGCTTCGGGAGTTTCTGCTTGCATCACCGCCGCGCTCGTATAGGTCGAAATCCTAAAACGGGAGAGAGTGTGCCAGTGCCTGCCAAGGCCATTCCACACTTTAAGCCTGGTAAGGCGCTACGTGAAGCAGTAAATGAAAAAGTAGCAGTCTAATAAAAAAACACTTAGAATGTTTGAGCATTTATAAACTTTCTACATAACCAATTACTTAAGCAGTTGTGAGCCATAAGTTACAAGTTATAACTCGAGTGATGCTGACTAATGGCATATGCTTATCAAGCATACTGTTATCAAGTAAGTGTCCTATATGATTGAGAACTGAGGTATATAGATAATGCGATTTTTACTGTTTGTCTTATTGTTTTTGAGCTTTGCCTATTCTCTTGGTTTGGTATTGGCTAATAATACCGAAGTGGGTGTGAATTTATTGTTCTCTCAAGCACCTGCCATGAATTTAGGGCTATTACTCATACTATGCTTGATACTGGGTATTGTGATTGGGATGCTATTGGCACTCTTGATGTTCCGTGTATTACAAAACAAGTGGGAGATATCTCGCTTGCAAAAGTTAAATAAGAACTTGCAGGAGCAGGTAACGCAAGCAAATGCCGTTATCGATCGTCAGGCAACGGCACCAACGGTAGAGGAAGCCGTCTATGGCGCTACTGCCGCTCAGGTGCACGATGCATCAGAGAATACTCATGATGAAGGGGCTACTCTGACTAAGCGTAAACGTGACTGATTTGATGATGGGTCAGACCATTGCTAGAAAACCCTTATATATAATATTTCTATAATTCTGATACAAAGTAAAAAAAAACCATGAATAAAAAAACCATGACTTCCCCTGTTATTGTTGCCTTAGACAATAATACGATGGATGCGGCACTCTCATTAGCTGATACTCTAGATCCTACCTTGTGCCGTCTAAAAGTAGGTAAAGAGCTGTTTACGCGCTCAGGCCCTGAGATTGTAAAAGCTTTGCATCAGCGTCAGTTTGAGGTGTTTTTAGATCTAAAATTTCATGATATTCCTAATACCACTGCTCAAGCAGTATTAGCAGCGGCTGAGCTTGGTGTGTGGATGGTGAACGTGCACGCCAGCGCGGGTAGTGCAGCGATGTCACTAGCGAAGGAGCGATTAGTAGCAGGTGGCTATGAGACGCTACTAATAGCCGTTACAGTGCTCACCTCTATGACCGAAGATGTATTACCTCAGATTGGTATCACTGATAGCCTAGAGTCGCAAGTGAGCCGTTTAGCGCAGCTCACGAAGCAGTCAGGTCTTGATGGTGTCGTTTGCTCTGCTCAAGAAGCAAAGGCGCTAAAAGAGCTGTGCGGTCATGACTTCAAACTGATTACTCCTGGTATCCGCTTACCTGAAGACAATGCGGATGATCAGAAGCGTATCTGCACGCCAAAGCAGGCTTTAGAAGATGGCGCAGATTATCTGGTCATCGGTCGCTCTATTACTCAAGCGCCAGACCCTACTGCAAAGCTACATAAAATTTTGCAAGGTATTTAACAAGAGTAAAACGGAATATCTATTTTTGAAATATAATAAAAAAGACAGCTCACCTGAGTTGTCTTTTTTACTTTTTAACTGCGCAAAGCTAAGTGTTACACTGTTTTCTATTTATTGACATTTTTTGGTTGTATTGAATAGTATGAAATTACAGATTTTAAGCGATTTACACATCGATAGCTATGCTCGTCAGTCGCATCCGATGGGGCATATCCCCAAGACAGATGCGGACTTGGTGCTCGTAGCAGGGGATACTGCCAACAGTGATAGTGGTATGCCGTGGCTGCAGGAGCAGGCGGCAAGATTGCAAGTGCCAATTATCACTATCGCTGGCAACCATGAGTATTTTAGTGAAGATGTGCTGCATTTTGATCAAAAACTGGCGACTTGGGACAATTATAATGAAGCCTCTGGGCAAGGTGTGCGATTTTTACAGTGTCAGTATATTGATATCGGTGATATACGTATCTTAGGCTGTACGCTATGGACGGATTATCAATACCAAGCCCATGAAGATACGATGGTGATCGCTAGGCGTTTTATGCGTGACTATAAGCAGATTTATGCGGGGAGTGATCTTTTTTCACCTGAAGTATCGATGCAAATCCATGCCAAGCAGCGTCAATGGTTACGACAAGCATTGATAACGGCAAAAACGCTTGGTAAAAAAACAGTGGTAATGAGTCATCATAGTATCAGCCCATTATCTGTGTCTGAGAAGTATGCTAACTTGCCAAGTAATGCCGCTTTTGTAAGCGACTTTAGTGCTTGGATGCATGAGTCGTGGGCGCCTACGCTTTGGGTACATGGACATACGCATGAGGCATTTGATTATCAAATTCATAACACGCGTGTGATTGTCAATCCTCGTGCTTATCCAAATGAAGTCAGTAGTACTGAAATAGAGTTTGCATGGGATAAAGTGATTGAAATCTAATGCTTTTTTGGAGTTCAAATATTAGAACATTGTAAACTTAGAGTTTATATCGTTACTCAGTTTGTATTTCTTTCACTTAAGACAAAAATTCTGCTACGCTAGCTGCCATGAGTAAACTACCTGATTCTAATATACCCAAACGACAGACTGATGCTGCCCCTGTGACCAAAAATCCAATTGCGCCAGCACCTGCGCACCTACCTGACAGTATGATCTCCTCGGTCAGCTTGTTACCGACTGATAAGCGTCTTATTTTATTTACCAGACACTCCTTGCGTGAGCGCTCTGACGGTAATGGCTTTGCCAGTTATCAGCTGCCACTGACGCCAAAAGGCCGCGTATTAGCACAATCATGGGGACGCTGGCTGGCAGGTCATTTGCCATACTCACTTAATGTGGACAGTATCTCAAGCCCTATCGGACGTTGTATAGATACCGCGCAGCTGATGCAAGAGGGTGCTGGTCTACAGCGGCATATTGAACATCAGTCGCTATTAGTAGAGCCTGGTAGCTTAGTGACAGAGCCTGATATTGCCAATCAAGTGTTTAAAGAGATTGGTGTGCTTAATTTTATCAATCGTTTTTTGCAAGGAAACCTTGAAGGTACCAAGAATGCCTATCAGGGTGGTTTAGATCTTTTATCACTTTTTTACCAAAATCAGCCGCAGCAGGGTCATTTAATGCTAGCAGTTAGCCATGATACGTTACTGTCTGCCTTTTTGGCAGTCATGCTCGATGTCATCGAGATTGATTGGAATGACTGGCCAAAGATGATGGAAGGGGTCTTTTTGTGGTTCGATGATAAACCGTTTGAGCAGGCTAGTGCGTATTTTGTTTGGCGCGGTGAGGTCTATGTGCGTCCGATTAACAGCTTGTTAGAGGGCTATCGCTTGTCAGGGTTTCATCCCAATAAACTCTTATTGCCACCAGAGGTCAAATGGACATAAGGTTTGTATTAAATTTATCTTTTTGAACAAGCATAAAAAAACCTTGTCACAGGGACAAGGTTTTCGCTAGCACGTAATGTGAGCGCAGCAAATCTTAAGCTTGTAAGCCTTTGATAGCTTTGTTTAAGCGGCTCTTACGACGAGCAGCTTTATTCTTATGAATAACGCCTTTGTCAGCCATACGATCTAGAACAGGTACCGCTTTTTTGAAAGCTTCGGTAGCTGAGTCATAATCTTTTGCTTCGATAGCCGCATCAACACGCTTTAAATAAGTACGAACCATTGAGCGTTGTGACGCAGATTCTTGGCGACGTTTGGTGTTTTGACGGGCGCGTTTACGAGCTTGTGCAGTATTAGCCACGCGTATCTCCTTTATGAAAGACAGATAAAAATATGAATGTTGGTTGCAATAATAGGTTTAACAATCATCGGTGACGAGCAGCCGTCTCGTCAAACATGATGTCGATGTCTAATATTAAGGTATCTAATATCAAGAGATCATCGCAAGCGTCAAAGCCATTTGGAATAATTAAATAGCGTTGACGTGTAAAGCCGAACATCTTAGCAAATTATTGCACTAAGGACAATATATTTGACGGCTAATGCGTAAAGAAGTTTTGATTAGGCTTGGTTATTCGTAGAATCAGCAAATTGTCACCAGCTGCTGGTCGGTTGATGCCAATCGCTATGATAAAATCTCTTACAATAAATTATTGATTAATCGCCTCTGTCATACTCTAACTTAGGTATGATAGCCTAATGGTATGTTTTAAAAGTAAGACAGAATAAAGGCCATACATATATATCATACTTAAAATATACAGTGTTTAAAATGATTGATAGCCGTGTAATACGCAATATTTGAAGACGATGTTTTATTTTAAGACTAAAACTAAAAGAAGACGGACAAGGTATGCAGCGAAAAGCGATTGTAATTGGCGCGACAGGATTGGTAGGACAGCATCTTATCAAGCAGCTTAGTGAGATTTATGACACTTTAGTTGTGATTGCACGGCGTCCACCGCGCTATATCAACACCAGTATGCGTTTTTATCAAGTCAACGATTTTGATAACTTAGCAGAAGTGTTTGCCAGTGTGGGTGTCGATCGCTCAACGGATGCGTTTAGTTGTCTTGGTACTACTAGAAAGCAAGCAGGTAGTGATGAAGCCTTTCGAAAAGTGGATCATGATTACAACGTGAGCTTTGCCAAGCTATGCCATGACAAAGGGGTTAAGAACTTCTTTTTGTTGTCTTCGATGAATGCCGATAAAGACAGCCGGTTTTTGTATAATCAAGTCAAGGCAGAAACCGAGCAATCAATCATGGCGTTAGGCTTTGAGCAGTTGGTAATTTTTCGCCCTTCATTGTTATTGGGAAAACACAAAGGCCGACCGCTCGAGAGTATCAGCCAAAAAGCTTTTCAGCTTATCTCTCCGTTGGTTTCTGAGTCGTTACGCTTGCATCCTATTTCTGCTAAACGTGTGGCAATCGCGATGGCAATGGCTGCGCATGAGGTGTATGAGCGTAGTAAATTTCGTAAGGCAACCGTGCCAAATACGACAGACATTATCGAAAATAAACAAATGCTGGCAATGACGCGGGTAAAAAATTGAGATAAGATAAAAATAACTAACCAGTATTTCATATCATTAAAAATAGCCTAAGTAAAATAGAAGAAGTAAATAACCTTCAACAAGGAGTGTATAGCCATGTCAGAATCGACAGCAATGACCAAAGAAAACTTCGTAACCTGTGATTTATTGGACGCCAATCCTGAGTCACAAGTTTGCTTACCTAATATCGAAGGCAAATCGTTTCATAGTTTCGGTGCTAAAGACAAGTTTTGTGGCGAGATTGTGACGGTAAAGTGCTTTGAAGATAATAGCCGAGTTAAGGCATTGCTCAATAGCGATGGCAAGGACACAAATGGCGAAGGCAAGGTGCTGGTCGTTGATGGTGGTGGTTCTATGCGTTGTGCGCTACTAGGAGATATGATTGCGCAGTCAGCGATTGATAATGGTTGGGCCGGAGTGATTGTCTATGGCTGTGTACGTGATGTTGACGACATGGCAGAGATGGATATCGGGGTGATGGCGTTAGGCTGTATCCCGCGCAAATCTACCCGCCGTGACGAAGGTCAGACTGATTTAGAGATTAGCTTTGGTGACTTAACTCTGACTTCTAGTATGTTTGTCTATGCGGATAACAATGGTATTATCGCAAGCGACAAGCCTTTAACCGCTTAATAGACTTCTGTTTGTCATAAGTACTACGTTTATATAAAATCCTCAGTCTGCTACTGGGTTACAGGTAAAGACTGGGGCTTTTTGTTTTTAAAATTCAAAAGTGCAAGCTTCTATCATTTCTAACTCCAACAACATATTTTAATTTACTGCACAAATACGATACAAATTGAGCCTGTAATAGGGTTTTTTGTTGATATTGACAAACCGTTACGGCATTGGTTTGGTCAATGGTCAAAATGCTCGTATAATAGCCTTCTGTTTCCTAACCTTGATTCTATCTGCTATGCCTATCACTGCTTTGACTGACGCATTTGCCCCTATTAATCAGCAGCTGTTTCCTATTAAGGATACTCAGAAGCGTTGGCTTGCACCTGTCCATGGTGCAGTCAGTAGCTTGTGGCTAGCAAGTTTGGTTGATGAGCCGTTAAGGAAGGTTGCGGATCGATTAAAAGTCGTGGTAACTCGTGATCAGAACCAACTCAATCAGATAGAGACTGAACTGGCATTTTGCGGTGTCGATGCTTACGTGTTTCCCGATTGGGAAACCTTGACCTATGATGAGCTCTCACCGCATCAGGATATTGTCAGTGAGCGTATTAACCTGCTTACCGATATGCCAACGTCAGGGGTCTTGCTCATATCTGTACAGACGCTCATGCAGCGTGTTGCACCGCCCAGTTGGGTGATTGGTCAACACTTTGATCTCAGCGTGGGTGACACCTTTGATATCAACACCCAGCGCGAACTACTGGCAAAAGCGGGTTATCGAGCCGTTGAAAATGTGTTTGAACCAGGCGAGTTTGCAGTACGTGGTAGCATTATTGATATTTTTGCGATGGGGCAGCCATTCCCATTGCGCTTAGATTTGTTTGATGATGAGATCGAGACCATTCGCTTTTTTCATCCGCAAACTCAGCGTACCTTGACCGAAGATGATCTCAAAGCATTGATTGCAAATAATGATCAGAGCATGGGACAAGAGTCGCTATCCCTACTGCACAAACTGCCAGACATCTCTAAGCCTATTACCCAGTTTCAGATATTACCCGCAAAAGAGTTCCCGCTAGAAGAAGGCCGTGAGATCTTTCGTACCAACTTTGCTGAGATGTTCCCTAATGCCAGCAGTCGTAAACTCGAGCTGCATAAAGACGTGATGGCAGGTATTGCAACTAGTGGACTTGAATACTATCAGCCGCTGTTTTTTGATTTAAAGGACTGGGAGGCAGAAAGTACTTTATTCTCCTACTTGCCAAGCGATGCTTTATTTATCACTGATGAATTAAATAGTGAAAAACAGGCCGACTATTGGTCGCAGATCCAGCGCCGCTATGAAGAGCGTCGTCATGACCTTGATAAGCCTATTGTCGCTCCCGAATGGTTGTATCTGTTATCAAATGCGCTGAATGAACAGCTAAACCGTTATCCGCGCGTGATTTTAAGTGCGCGTGATGAGCTGGCTACAATGACCGACGTCGCTGCAACTGATAGTGAGGACATGTCATTAGAACAACAGTCACAACCACAATTGCAAACGACTTCAAACAAACAGCAAGGCCTAATCACGCTAAGTGCGCTTGTACCGCCACAGCTATCCGTCAACCATCAAAAAGCTGAGCCTTTGGCTGAATTGCTAGCGTTCTTGGAGCTGCAAGCGCAGACAGGTACACCAGTGCTGATCGTCGCTGAGACTGCTGGTCGCCGTGAGATATTAATAGAGCTGTTCAAGGGCAAGATTGATATCAAGGCTTATAGCAGTTTTGAAGATTTTTTAGCGACAGATCATGCGCATAAAGCTGCACAGCATAATACTTTACCCCATGTTGGCTTGACTGTTGCGCCTATTGAGCGCGGCGTTTATGTACCCGAACGTTTGGTGCTGATTAGTGAGACGCAGCTGTTTGGTCGTCAAGTGCTACAAACGCGCCGTCGTCGGCAGAGTGGGGTGTCAGAAGAGTTCTTAGTCAAAAGCGTCACAGAGATGACTGAGGGCAGTCCAATTGTCCATATTGAACATGGTATTGGTCGTTATAATGGCCTTATTACCTTAGATGTCGGTGATGGTGAACAGGAGTTTATCCATCTAAAATACGCTGACGATGCCAGTATTTATGTACCAGTGGCGAATTTGCAATTGATTAGCCGCTATAGTGGTGGCGATCCTGCATTGGCACCGCTGCATAAGATTGGTAGTGGTAAATGGGACAAAGCCAAACAAAAGGCACTAGAGCAAATTCACGATGTCGCGGCTGAGCTCCTGCATATGCAGGCCAGACGTGAAGCCAAGGTGGGTATTCATTTTAAAATTGAACTCTCACAGTATGAGCTGTTTGCCAGCCAATTTGCCTATGAAGAGACACCAGATCAGGCCAATGCGATTCATGCTGTGATGCATGATATGAAGCAAAACCAGCCTATGGATCGACTCATCTGTGGCGATGTGGGCTTTGGTAAGACGGAAGTGGCGATGCGCGCCGCCTTTGTTGCGGTCAGCGCTGGCTATCAAGTGGCGGTGCTGGTGCCGACGACGTTACTGGCAGGACAGCACGAAGATAACTTTCGCGATCGTTTTGCCGATTGGCCAGTACGTATCGAGACCTTATCACGCTTCGGCGGCAAAAAACATCAGCAGACGGTACTGGCAGATCTGGCTGCTGGGAAAGTGGATATCGTGATTGGAACGCATAAGCTGCTGCAAGAAGACGTTAAATTTGCCAATTTAGGTTTGATGGTGGTTGATGAGGAGCATCGCTTTGGGGTACGCCATAAAGAGCGTATCAAAGCCATTCAGACTAATGTAGATAGCCTGTCAATGACAGCGACGCCGATTCCGCGTACTCTGAACATGGCGCTATCTGGTATGCGCGATATGTCTATCATTGCTACGCCGCCGGCCCGCCGTCTCGCCATCAAGACCTTTGTCATGCAAAAGACGCAAGCCTTGATGAAAGAGGCCATCTTGCGTGAACTACTACGCGGTGGACAGGTCTATTTATTGCATAATGATGTGGCGAGCATTGAGCGTATGGCAGAAACAATTCGTGAGCTGGTGCCAGAAGCTCGAGTAGGGGTCGCGCATGGACAAATGCAGGAGCGGCAACTTGAACAGATCATGCAGCAGTTTTATCATAAAAAGTTCAATGTCTTAGTCTGTACGACGATTATTGAAACCGGTATTGATGTACCCAATGCCAATACCATTATTATTGAGCGCGCTGACAAGTTTGGTCTTGCTCAGCTGCATCAGCTGCGTGGTCGTGTCGGTCGTAGCCATCATCAGGCCTATTGTTACTTACTTGTGCCATCTATTAAAGGCCTTAAAGGTGATGCCAAGCGTCGTCTCCATGCCATTGAGCGTGCCAATACCTTGGGTGCAGGCTTTATGCTGGCAAGCGAAGATTTAGAGATTCGCGGGGCAGGTGAAATACTCGGCAAGCAGCAAAGTGGTAATATGCAGGCCATTGGTTTTAGCTTGTATATGGACATGCTTGAGCGTGCTACTAAGGCGATCAAAGCGGGTAAAGAGCCGGATTTAAATACACCATTATCGCTGACCAGTGAGATTAATCTACATAGCTCAGCATTGATACCAGAAGAGTATTTGCACGATGTACACCAGCGTTTGTTATTTTATAAACGCATTAGCAATGCCGATGATAAAGAGGCATTAACGGATATTCGTACTGAAATGATAGATCGTTTTGGTACTCTGCCAGATCAAACCAAGCAGCTTTTTGCCATTCATGGACTGCGCCTCCAAGCGGAGCCGCTGAAGATTAATAAAATAGATGCCAATAGCAATAGTATGACGTTAGAGTTTGCCCCCGATACGCCAGTCGATGCGTTAGCGATTATTAAGTTGATTCAATCTGATGGTCAGCGTTATCGTATGAATGGCGCGTCAGGTATTCGCTATAGCGATGCGGATAAGCTACAGACTGCCCAACAGCGAGTAACGGTCATTCAAGAGCTACTGCGCTATTTTAGTGAGCATATAGTCGATACACTCTAAAAATGTCATAGCGCTACTGGGATGCTATCTTTTGAAGTACAGTTGCGCAGCCTCTGGGTACGCAGCACGCAAGTAAAATTTATACCAGTAGCGCGTTTAAATCCATAACAATTTTACATTCAGCTGACTATATGGTGGGTGAAACGGCATAACTCAATTAGCTTTTAGTGAATGGCTAATGTTGCTATTTTATCTCGTAGATAACTGATAAAATAGTGGCAATATATATTTTAGATTTTAGTAACTTCTACCTCCTTTTATTTTATTGATGTTCTATAACAAGAGAAGCCTTCATTATGTTCCAACTGCATCCTAAGCTTGCCGCTGATAGTTTTTTGGTGGGCGATTTTCCATTATCGACGTGTCGTTTGATTAATGATTGCCAGTTTCCTTGGTTGATATTGGTGCCACGCGTCTCAGGCATCAAAGAGCTGTATGAGCTTTCTGAATTTGATCAGGCGCAGTTTTTACGTGAGTCAAGCTGGTTATCAAGCCAACTTGCGAAAACTTTTCAAGCAGACAAGATGAATGTCGCAGCACTAGGAAATCAGGTGCCACAATTGCATTTTCATCACATTGTACGTTATCAAAACGATATGCAGTGGCCAAACCCAGTATGGGGTGTCCCTGCTATTCCGTATACGCCAGCAGTATTGTCACAGATGCAGCAGACACTGATGATGGCGCTGCGTGGTCATCATCAGATGCCATTTGATTGGCAGATGTAAATAAGAGTAACAGTAACAGTAATAACCAGATGTCCAGACATTAGATATTCACACACGAAAAAGCCAGCTATTTAATAGCTGGCTTTTTTATGAACAGCTTATTCAAGCTTAATAGCAAGATTTAAGCAGTTTCATATTAGTGATTTTCTTTTGCATGGTTGAGCGTATATTTAGGAATCTCGATGGTTAAGTCTTCATCTTCCAGCATAACCTGACAGGACAAGCGTGAATCAGGCTCCAAGCCCCAAGCACGATCAAGTAAGTCAGCTTCGATATCATCCATCTCATCCAAACTATTAAAGCCTTTACGTACGACCACATGACAGGTGGTACATGCTTTTGACATCTCACAAGCATGTTCGATCTTAATGCCTTTTTCTAATAGTGCTTTACATAAGTTCTGGCCAGCTTCTAGCTCGACCTCAGTGCCTTCAGGGCAAATTTCATGATGAGGTAATACGGTAATCTTTGGCATAAATTATTTGTCCGATGCTAATCAATTAAAAAAATGAAAACTGAGAAATATAAAAGGTGAGCTTAGTAGGATGGCTAAGCTTAATTCTCAAGTATAAATATTCCTAGATGTATTTGTTACCAATCTTGAGCAATGGTACCTGCCATGCTGGCTTTGACGCTCTGATTCATAATACGTGCCGCAAAGGCGTCACTATAAGGCTTTAGCTTGGCTTGCTCTGCTTCGATAACAGTTAAATCATCAGTGCTTAATGCGGTTTGTAGTGCCTGCATCTGCTCAGTTAATGATTGCTGCTCATCAGAAGATAATAGGGCGGCAAACTCTTTTAATGCAGATTGTAACGCGAGCACTTCACGCTCCGCTTCTACTTTGGTCTCAATCAAAGAGCGCGCATTTTTATCTTCTTCAGCATGCTGGAACCCTGCCATAAGCAGTTGCTCTTTTTGCTCATCTGACAGTCCATAAGAAGGCACAATCTCAATTTTGCTTTCTGTCTTGGTAGTGGTTTCTTGCGCACTAACGGTCAATTGACCATTGGCATCAATACTAAAAGTCACCTCGATGCGGGCAAAGCCAGCTTTCATCGGTGGAATGCCGTATAGCTCAAAGCGCCCAAGCGAGCGGTTGTTTTCAACCGTTTCGCGCTCGCCCTGTACCACGTGAATCACCATGCCAGTCTGACCATCTTGATACGTGGTAAATACTTGACGCTTCTTAACAGGGATAGGAGTATTACGTGGAATAAGTACTTCAACTAGGCCGCCCATGGTCTCAAGACCGAGCGATAATGGCGTTACATCTAATAATAAAAGATTGTTGTCACTATCACCATTGACCAATTGATGCGCTGTTTGGGCAGCACCTAAGGCGACCACTTCATCTGGGTTCAGACGGCAAAGTGGCTGCTTAGCAAAAAACTCAGTGACGACTTGTTGTACAGCAGGCATACGCGTAGAACCGCCAACCAAGATAACTTCATCTAAATCTTTAATCTCAAGCTTGGCATCACGTAGAGCTTGTTCACAGACGCTGAGCGTACGGCGGTTAACTGGTTCTGCAATAGCGAGCAAATCTTCACGACGTAGTACACCTTGATAAGACTGCTCATTGACAGTAATATCAATATCAACTTGTTCAGCGTCGGTCAGTGCTTGCTTGTAGGCTTTGGCTTGCTGTGCGAGTATCGATTTGTCATGGAGGCTCACATCTTTAGGGTTGATGTTCAATTGCTTGATAAGCCAATTGGTCATCAGGCGGTCAATATCGTCACCACCTAAGGCACTATTTCCACCAGTTGCCAATACTTCAAAGACGCCATCAGTCAGCTTTAGGATAGAGACGTCAAAAGTACCGCCACCCAGATCATAAATTAAGTAGTAGCTTTCTTTATTGCCATCTTGTGAAGGCCGGTCGAGACCATAGGCGACTGCTGCCGCGGTAGGCTCATTTAATAGACGTAGGACATTAATGCCTGCCGCTTGTGCCGCGTCTTTAGTCGCTTGGCGCTGCGCTTCATCAAAGTAAGCTGGTACAGTGATGACAGCCCCTTCGATGCTGTCAGCAGGCAATGCGCTAGCTGCACGTTGCTCGAGCGCTGCTAATATACGTGCGGATACTTCGACAGGAGATACTTCGCCCTGAGCCGTCACGAATGCTGGCATAGCATCTTTGCTGCCACTTAGCTCATAAGGATGAGAGAATTTGATATCAGCTTGGCTACGGCCCATAAAACGCTTAGCCGAGATGATCGTATTTTTTGGATCATCCGCTAAATGGGCTAGGGCATCATAGCCAACTAGTGGATTGCCTGTACTTGGATAATAGACAACAGAGGGTAATAAGGTATCTGTCGTTGCGCCTGCTTCTAGGACTTGCGCCTTGCCTGAACGTACCACTGCGACCAATGAACGTGTGGTACCAAGATCGATTCCCAGACCAAAACGATGCTGGTGAGGTTGAGCACTTTGATTGGGTTCGGCAATTTGCAATAAAGACATAAGATAACTCAAAGATAAAATTAAAGAGATAAAATGAATAAGTGAAATGAAGCAAAGACGACATACATACCATTAAAGCTTAACTACTTTGTTCTCACGTTGAAAACAAAGAAGGTCAGCGATCAATAGTGCTTAAAACAAGGGATTATACGATATCGCAGCTGCTATTTTAACTGTCATTGGTGAATAAAAATCAAACTCACTAGGCTTGTAGTTTCTAAGCATTAATAGCTGAACTCAGCGATACGCAGTTAAACATATAAATCATCGTCATCTGAATGCTCAGCAGTCGCTAGATTATCGAGACCAATAGTAACGTCAGCGTTTAACTTTACTAAAAACTTCAACTTTTGCGTCGCATCAATCGCCGTTTGCCAGTCTTGATTTTGGTAGGCAGTGCTAAAACGCTCAGACTGTTTGGCTAAGCGTCCTGTAATCTGCGGATGTAGCTGTTGTAAGGTCGCACGGTCTTTGTCCTCAATCGCTTCGTCTAGATCAATACGCATCTGCATCGCATCTTCTAAAAATTCTAAGTCTGCGATTGAATGTTCTAGATTTTGCGCTTGATCTGCCATATCTAACAAATAGCTAGCGCGGCTATCAGGCTTACTTAGCGTTTGATAGGCTTGGTTAATGAGTGCTGAAGCTTGCTCAGATTGTTTTTGCGCTTGTGCAGTATCTGACACGTTTTTTACGACATTATCAGGATGATAGCGTTTTTGTAGCAGACGTAGATGCTGGTCGAGACTGTCTTGACTGACTTCAAACTGTACAGGCTGCTCAAATAGGGCAAAGAAGTTATCAAACTGTGCTTCTGCTGTGATGTCTGTCATATCATACGCCTTGCTTTTTTATTGGTAATTTCAAAATTTTGTCTGGCTGAAGATTTGCTTGCGAACGGATGTACAGCACTGAGCTAACGACAGTATTAGTCGTTCGTCACTGCCTGATAGTAAAAGATCATGCTATAAACTCAGAAGCGTTAAGTTATTAAACTGTAAAGGACTCACCGCAACCACATTCGCCTTTTTTATTTGGGTTAGTGAACTTAAAGCCTTCGTTCAATCCTTCTTTTTCATAATCCATTAACAAGCCATCTAAATATACCAAGCTTTTAGGATCAATAAAGATACTGACATCACGGCTTTCATAGCGTGTGTCATTTTCGTCAGGCGTATCTACAAACTCTAAAACGTAAGCCAAGCCTGAGCAACCGGCTGTACGAATGCCAACTCGAATACCTTCGCCTTTACCGCGATTGTCCAAAAAATCTCGAACATGCTGAGCGGCGCGTTCTGTCATTTCAATCATGCCAACCCCTACTGATTATCAAAATTAATAATGATATTTTAATACAATTCTCTATGAACAGTCCTGTTTAAACTGGCAACTGATGAAATATATGATTGCCACAACAGTCTGTGAATAAATTTTTAAAAGCAAAAGGTGACAATTACATAAGCGTCATTGTCACCTCTTTAGCGTTAGTAGCTTCGAGAAGGGTTCTCTACTGCGCTACTACAATATAGCTTTATGCTAATAGTTTCTACGCTAACAGGCTTAGCTCGTCGCTTCTTCTGTTGCTTCAGCAGCGCCATGCTTGCCTTTGTAGTCGCTAATAGCGGCTTTGATGGCATCTTCTGCAAGTACAGAGCAATGCACCTTTACTGGTGGTAATGCAAGCTCTTCTGCGATGTCATTGTTTCTGATTTCGCCAGCTTGATCTAAGCTTTTACCTTTTAGCCACTCAGTCACGAGCGAGCTTGAAGCAATTGCTGAACCGCAGCCGTAAGTTTTAAAGCGTGCATCTTCGATAATACCGTTATCATCGACTTGGATTTGTAGACGCATCACATCGCCACAAGCTGGGGCACCAACCATACCAGTTCCAACGTTTTTGGCATCTTTATCAAGATTGCCGACGTTGCGTGGATTTTCGTAATGATCAATAACTTGGTCACTATAGGCCATGGGGTTTTCTCCTAGTTAGATGATGAGTAGTCAGTTACTGACTTTGAATGTCTCACTACTCATCGATAATTGGGGTCAAACATTCAGTTAATAAAAACTGTCTTTGTCATTGTCTGATCAATTGTTTAATGGCTATGTGTCATAACCATGTCGCTTTTTTAATTTTAGTGCTCAGCCCATACGACTGAATCTAAATCTACGCCGTCTTGGTACATATCCCAAAGTGGTGATAGGGCACGTAATTTGTCGACTGCTTCATGCATTTGCTTGATCACTCTGTCGATATCTTCTTCAGTCGTATAACGACCAAAGCTAAAGCGAATCGAGCTGTGTGCTAACTCGTCTGGGCGACCGATAGCGCGTAATACGTATGATGGCTCAAGCGTTGCTGATGTACAGGCTGACCCTGATGATACTGCTAAGTCTTTTAGCGACATCATCAATGATTCGCCTTCAACGAAGTTAAAGCTGATGTTCACAATATTAGGTACGCTATTTTCAAGATCACCATTTAGGTAAGTCTCTTCGATATCTTGTAGGCCGTCCCACAGTTTTTGGCGCAGTTTTGCTGCGTGTGCATGATCTTCTTCATAACGCTCTTTAGCCAAAGCAAATGCTTCACCAATACCAACGATTTGATGCGTCGGTAGTGTACCTGAACGCATGCCACGCTCATGTCCACCGCCGTGCTGCTCTGCTTTTAGACGCACACGTGGTTTACGACTGACGAATAGGGCACCGATACCTTTAGGGCCGTATGCTTTGTGACCTGAAAAGCTCATCAAGTCGATTTTCATCTTTGCAAGATCGACAGGTACTTTACCGATAGACTGTGCACCATCTACATGGAAGATAACGCCAGCTTCACGAGTGATCTCACCAATAGCCGCCACATCTGTGATTGTGCCAAGCTCGTTGTTCACCATCATGAGTGATACTAAGATGGTATCGTCACGCAGAGCTTCTTTAACTTGCTCTGGCATGATTAGGCCAGTAGCGGCTTGTGGCTCAAGGTAAGTAATCTCGTACCCTTCTTGCTCAAGCTCTCGGCAAGTATCCAGGACGGCTTTATGCTCAATCTTACTAGTAATGATGTGCTTGCCACGAGAGTGGTAAAAATGCGCAGCACCTTTAATAGCTAAGTTGTCTGACTCTGTGGCACCAGAAGTAAAGACGATCTCACGTGGATCGGCATTAATTGCTTCTGCAACTTGCTGACGCGCCGTTTCTACTGCTTCTTCTGCTTGCCAACCGTAGCCATGTGAGCGCGAGGCTGGGTTACCAAAGATACCATCTACAGTCAGATACTCGCTCATCTTTGCAGCCACCGATTTGGCAACTGGCGTAGTGGCAGCGTAATCTAAGTAAATAAGGGAGTTATGTTGGCTCATGCTGGGTTTGCCTCGCTGGTCGATAAGGTAATAGTGTTAATGTCTTTCAAAGAAAACTCTTTTGTAGAAGATAGGTGCTGACGTAATGATACGGACTGCACACTTTCTATATCTAATAATTGCGCTAATGTTATATTTTTCAAGTACTGTTCGATATGATTGGACAATGCGCACCATAAATCATGGGTTAAACACATTGCGCCACCTTGACAGTCACCACGTCCTTCGCACTGCATAGCATTCACTGATTCGTCAACGGCAGATATAATGCTCATCACATCTATCTCATGCAATGGCTTGGCTAGATGATAACCGCCTGCAGCGCCACGTATACTAGTGACTAATCCACGTTTGCGGAGTTTGGAGAACAGCTGCTCAAGGTACGAAATAGATATAGACTGTCGTTTGGCAATATCAGATAGAGAGACCGCGCTGTCTTGTTGGCTGGTTTGTAACGCCAAATCTAGCAATGCAGTAACGGCATATCTACCTCGAGTAGTTAAACGCATAAAGTATCTCCAAGCTGATAAATGATAGGCTAAGTTCAATCACGAGCTTATTATCATAATTTGGGTCGTTAAGCTGAACTTTACAGATATCAACCCTGCTAATAAATCTAAATTAAGTAATTCTAATATTACCGCTGTCAAACAACAGGTGAATAACCTGATATGTGCTGCGATAGAGTCATTATACTTAATCCCGAGTAATTTAGTCAAGATTGAAATGTCGTTGAATGGTTAATCTTATCTATCACCATTATTAATAGAATCAAACCATAATATTTATACTGAAGAATATAGATAAATACAGATGGGCGGCTGATGATATATGTAGTTAGAAGATAGGTATAGAGGATGGCTCAGCAAAAGGCTCAACAGCTAGCTGGTATCGTCATTTTAATATAGCCATTGAGCGCATAAAAAAAAGATGAGCAGCTACTTGCCATGATAGGTGCATGACTACATGACTAATAGGTACATGACTAGTTTATAAATAACGCTATAAGAGCGATAATCGCAATCACTATGGCAACTACAGCAGAAATGGTCAATGTCTTTTGTTTGCTTTGTAACTCTTTTACAGTGGTTTCAAGCTCACGGTTTTTGATAGTTAAGGTGTTGATTTGAGTTTGCTGTTCTTTAATACGTAGCTTGTATTCATTTTTTTTCTCTTCCGTTTCTTCAGCACTGGGCTTGTTCTTGCTATTACCACCTTTAAATCTCTTGATAACGCTCTGAATCAGGCTGCCCATGCCCAGTTGCATAATGAACTGTTTCAGCTGCTGTACTTGGCTGACTTCACCGCGCATTTGTAATTTATCGGTGGCATCACTGCCATGAGAGGTGATGGCATTTAATACCTGGATACTATAAGCATTAATGACAATGTCAGGCTCACTACGATCAGCAGGTAATTGAGCGTCTAATAACACACCTTTGTAGCTGAAAGTTGCAAATACTTCCACATGAGGTAAATATAATCGTAAGCAGACGACAGTACCTTGCTTGGCAAGAGGATAAGCGGCTTTACGTAACTCAGGATCTAAGCGCAATACGAGCGTCAATGCTGACTCAGCGAACACTAAGATGATATTAAGAAGAGAGTGAGATAACGTAGAACGCTTCATGTAAATAATCCATTTTATTGGGCAAGTTATAAGTAAAAATAATATCTAGAAGTAATATGTGGCACAAGGCGACTGATAGCGTGGAAATTATAACGCGTATATCATAACGTCTTCATTATAAAAAGTAACGCATATAGATGTGCTCATTGGTAAATAATTGAGATTTACCAATTGTTTTGTAAATTCAATACAAGTTTATATGTTAGGCGATCATTGACAGTTGAATTGCGTAACGTTAAGTGTTAAATAAGTAAGATAGGCTACGAAAAAATGTAAAATCACTTGCGCTCCTTATGTAGCCTTGATATAAAGGCGTTAATAACGCAAAATCTGTAAATAAAGACATTGAGATTTGTTTTTATTGCTTAAATACTCTGAGGGCGATACAATGCCTGACGTTAGCGTTTATTACAGCCCTTAAACTTGAAGGAAATTTTATGAATAAGTCAGAATTGATTGATAGCATCGCAGACAAAAGCGGCCTAAACAAAACACAAGCTGGTGATGCACTAAATGCAGTAATGGAAAGCATCGGCGAAGCTCTAGAAGCTGGTGATAGCATTTCATTAGTTGGTTTTGGTACGTTTAGCGTAAAAGACCGTAAAGCACGTACTGGCCGTAATCCTAAGACAGGTGAAGAGCTTGCGATTCCAGCAAGCAAAGTACCAAGCTTTAAAGCCGGTAAAAACTTAAAAGAGCGTTTAAACTAAGCGACTCTTTGCTTGTAAATATAAGGTTGCCGTTTAAGTTTTAAATGGCAACGCAAGCAGTAAAAAAGCATCTTTTAATAAAGGTGCTTTTTTTATTGCCAAAATTTGTATGTTAGTAGTGTGAATATTTTGAGTCTAAGTCAAAAATCACGTATCATAGGGCGCGCGTGACGCTGCTATTTACATAAGTTGTGTATGTATAAAAAACACTCACTATATGTATCAACTGAATATAAGTGTAGATAGTACGGATGTCCCTCACCACTCCACTGCAGGCTTAAATAATATTGGCTGTGTTGCAATGGTTTTTCATCAATTTAGCTTAAAAAGTAGAAATAATTATGGATAAATTGCGCGATTTTTTAAAAAGCTGGCCTGGTCGCATTTTATTGATTCTATGCCTATCACCACTCGCACTCTTAGGTATCGAAAGCTATTTTCAAGGTGGGGTTGATCCTAATCAGGTCGCTCAGGTAGGTGAGGCAAGTGTAGGGCTGTCAGAGTATCAGAATGCTGTTAATAGCCGACGCTCTGAGATACTAGAGCAACTCGATGATGCCAGTTTATTAAACGAAGATGTGCTGCATGAGCAAGTGCTCAAAGGCCTCATTGACCGTACTTTGCTTGAACAACAAGCAGGCAAGCTTGGGATGACGGTGTCTGATGACACAATCAACCGCCTGCTACTGCAAGAAGAGATCTTTAAAGATGAGAATGGTGAGTTTTCTAACGAGCAGTTTTCATTCTTTTTGCGTCAGCGCGGCATGACTAAAGACCAGCTATTTGCTGAATTTCGCAATCAGCTGAGCCTTGATCAGCTTAATGCCAGTATTGTCGGTACGGCCATTTATCCAATGAAAGCTGTCAACCAGTTGATAGACTTGCAGCTAGAGTCACGTAATGTTTGGCTCCAACGGTTTAACTGGCAGGATTATCAGCAGCAAGTTAATCTGACTGATGCTGATATACAGACTTATTATGATGCCAATAAAGACACGCTCAAAAGTGATGCTATGGTAGATTTGGCTTATATCCAGATCAGCCCATCGACGATCAAGGTTGATGATATCACCACAGAAGAGCTGCAGCAGCAATATGAGGCTTATAAACAGGGACTGGCTGTCGTCGATGAGCGTCAGCTTAGTCAAATCCTAGTAACGGGTGACGGTGCCAAGGCACGTGCTGAAAGCATCAAAAATCGTTTAGATAAAGGTGAGTCATTTACAGCACTTGCGCAAGCTGAGTCAGATGACCCATCTGGCGAGACGGGCGGCGCCATTGGACGCTTTAATCCATCAGTGTTTGGTGATGACGCTGCCGCTGTTGAAACGGCGCTTCAAGGTTTGAGCGTGGGTGACGTGACAGCACCTATTAAAACCAGCTTTGGTTATCAGATATTTATGATAACAGAAGACAGTGGTAATAAAGTGCCTACTATGGAGAGCATGCGTGAGGAGCTTACCGCTAAAGCTAAAGAGTATAAGCGTCAAGCAGTCTATGCGGATAAAGTAACTGCAATCAATGACTTGGCAGCGGATGGCTTTAGTATCGAGGATATCGCGCAACAAGAAAACGTAGCACTTAAGCGTATCAAAGACTACCTTAAAGAAAATAATACCTCAGCGTTGTCACAACCAGCGGTGATCAATCAGGCCTTTGATGAGTTTACGATTCAAGATCAAGCCGTCACAGCAGGTATTGAAGTAGGAACGGGGACGGTATGGGTACAACCGAGTAATTATCGTCCGACCAAAATCCTCGCCTTGACAGCAGCAACGCCAAGAATCACACAGATATTGCGTCAACAAAAAGCCAGTGCACTGGCGCTCAAAGATGCCAAGCAGTTAGCCGCTAATATTAAAACCCCTGCTGATATCAGTAAGTACTCAGCAAGCTTGCAAGCATTGGGTGAGGTGAGTCGCCAGAATGCTTTATTAACAGAGAAAGAACGTAGCCTAGCATTTAGTACCCAGGCTCCTGAGAATGGTATTGTGGCATTAGCCAGTGAAACAGAAATGGGCGCCAGTGTGCTAGTCGGTGATCGCATCGAGACACAGCGCCAGTCACAGCTATCTGATCTTGAAAAGTCGCAAACAGCCAATATTATCCGTGATAATTTAGGGCAAGACCAATTACAAGATTATTTAGACTATCTACGTTTGGTCTATAAAGTTGATATCAATGAAGCCAATATGGCTGGCGCACAAGGTCGCTAAAGGCCTGTCGCTAATGACCCAGTACTTAATGCTTGTTTGACCGATATCAACCCACAGGAAAGCCGCATAAAAAAAGCCACTGTATTTTATACAGTGGCTTTTTTAGTGGACAATCTTTATTTTAATGACGATTTATCGATCAGATTAGTGACGGAAATGACGCATGCCGGTGAATACCATCGCAATACCATGTTCGTTTGCCGCAGCAATGGTCTCATCGTCGCGCATAGAGCCACCAGGCTGAATGATAGCCGAAATACCAACGTCTGCAGCATTGTCAATGCCGTCACGGAACGGGAAGAAGGCATCTGAGGCCATGACAGCACCTGCAGTCGCCAGTCCAGCGTGCTCAGCTTTGATAGCAGCGATACGTGCTGAGTTGACACGGCTCATCTGACCTGCGCCGACACCGATCGTGCGCTGATTTTTACCATAAACGATGGCATTAGATTTGACATATTTTGCCACGTTCCAAGTAAATAATAGGTCAGCGATCTGCGCTTCTGTTGGTTGTACGTCAGTGACGATTTTTAGCTCATTAGCAGTGATTAGGCCTAGATCTTGCTCTTGTACTAGCAAGCCACCATTGACACGCTTATAGTCGAGCTGTGTTTGACGCTGATCGGGAGCAGGCAGTTCGCCGCAAACCAACACACGTACGTTTTTCTTGCTGGCAGTTATTTCTAGCACGCCTTCTTCAATGCTAGGAGCAATGATGACTTCTACAAACTGGTTGTCGATAATGGCTTTGGCAGCCGCGGTGGTCAGCTGACGGTTAAAGGCGATAATGCCACCAAAAGAAGACTCAGGGTCTGTACTAAAGGCAGTACGGTAAGCGGCAACCTGATCGCTATCAACTGCGACACCACAAGGGTTGGCGTGTTTGACAATCACACAAGCAGGAGCGCTAAAGGCTTTGACACACTCAAGGGCAGCATCGGTGTCAGCGATATTGTTATAAGACAGCTCTTTCCCTTGTAGCTGTTTAGCTGTTGCAATAGACGCTTGTTGGCTACGACCTGGATGATTCTCCACATAAAAAGCCGCTTGTTGATGCGGGTTTTCACCGTAGCGTAAGTCTTGGACCTTATCGAGCTGTAGATTCAATGTGCGTGCATAGGTTTCTGGCTGCTGAGTCTCATTGACGCGGCTACCTAAAAAGTTAGCAATCATGCCATCATACTGGGCAGTATGTTCAAAGGCTTTTACGGCTAAATCATAACGTAGAGCCGCAGTTAGCTGGCCATTACCTGTCAAGGCTGCAATGATACGTTCATAATCAGCAGGATCAGTGACAATACCTACGTGGGCATGGTTTTTAGCAGCAGCACGTACCATAGTAGGGCCACCGATATCGATGTTTTCGATGGCATCTTTCATGGTAACGTCAGGGCGAGCAATCGTTTCAGCAAATGGATAGAGATTGACCACGACCAGATCAATACGATCAATCTGATGCTCGCTCATAACTGCATCATCCGTACCACGACGTCCTAAGATGCCGCCGTGAATCTTTGGATGAAGCGTCTTGACACGGCCATCCATCATTTCAGGAAAACCAGTATAGTCTGATACTTCAGTGACCTCTACGTTGTGTTCTTTAAGTAAACGATAAGTACCGCCAGTAGATAGCAGACCAAATCCTGACTGAATCAATCCTTGAGCGAATTCTACGATGTTGGATTTATCAGAGACCGAGAGTAGAGCAAGCGGTTTTGTACCCATAAAAACAGTTCCATAAAAAAAGCCTGACATAAATGTCTGGCAGGATAGTAATGGCAATCATAGCTGTCATTGGTTCAAGCTATGAGTCACCGAGCATAGTAGTGATAAAAACGAGGAATGATGCTTCATTATCAATTGGCAGTATTCATCGATATTTAAATACTGCCAATTGATTTTCTAGATTTTAGGACTGCTATGATAAAACATCTGGCGAGTTTACACAAAACCCTAGGCCATTTTATGGTGTAAATATGTATGTTTTTTTAGATAAACTACATTAAATGGTAAGTTTTCATTTTTTTGCGTAGGGTGCCGCGGTTGAGACCCAAGATTTGTGCGCACTTTGTTTGATTGCCGCGGGTTTGCTCAAGAACCACAGTCAATAACGGCAGCTCCACTTCTTTTAAGATAAGCTCATAAAGATCTGTTGGAACTTCATCACCCAGCGCTGCAAAGTATTCACGAACCACACGTTCGACGTGCATACGTAATGGAGCTTGTGGATCGATAGTTATCGGTGCGGATGTGTCGTCGTAAGAGTGGCTGTCGCCATGATCTGATTTATCAGAATGAGATTCTACATTAGGAGAGGTTTGATAGTGGTTATTCTGGTGATCGCTATCCAGACTATGATGGTCAGGATGAGTATAGCTTTGGGCAAAACGGTTGGCAGAGATGTGTGCGCGGTGTGCCATAAGGTGATGTCCTCAAGAGTGACGAGAATGCAGTAAGGTATTCTGTTCAACACGCTCTAGCATTTGTCTTAATAGGGTATTAATAAATAGGGTCGATAGTAATTTCACGGATTTGTTTTTGAGTAATTGGAATAGTGAACATCAAAGGTTTGATTTGTTCGGCTGTTAGTAGGTTTTGCGGGCTAGCCAGATAATCGCCTGGCATTGCAATGAACTCGCCAATCAAACTATCGGCGCCATAAATACTCACTTTCAGACTTGGTAGCAGCTGCGGTTGTAAGCTTTGATTGACCAACCATGCCTCAATGTCACTAAATTGATCAGCAGCTTTGATATTACTGGGTTTGACATTGAGGTTGGTGATATTTAATGTCGTTAAATCAGCACTAGGTAAACTACAAACGGCAACCGCACAAACGGCTTGCAAGCGTGCTGCATGGTCTGGATCTTTGATCAAGGTTTCTAGATTAAAAATAACATACTGTGCAAATAATAGCATTACCAACACCAAACAACCACTCAGCCATAATATTAATGCAGCAGGGTGTTGAGCTTGAGCTTGTACTGCAGGGCTTTTAGAATGAGTGGTGTTTGTTCGTTTTGAGCTAAGCGCTGTAATGTTGCTAGGTTCTGGCACACCCATATTGGTCAATAGTTGCGATAAGTCAGTATCAGACGCTGGTGCTGAGCTCGTGGAGCGACTCATACTTTTTTCATCAGTAACCACTGCATGGTTAGTAGGTTTTTTTGACTTGCGTACTGTCGTAGGCGTTTTTTTGTGTGTTGTAACTGTAGATGTATGATTAGATGGATTGCTTTGAGAGCGAGAGCTTTGAATTATATTATCTATTGATGCCGAGTTGGGCTGTGAGAGCCATGCGTCCATCTCATCTAGAGAGTTATCTTGTGCATCGTTATCTTGCATCTGCGCATGCGGCATATCGTCATGAGTCAAAGTATCGGAATCTAAAAAGCCGCTTTGTTGAGTTGCTTTTTTTTGTGTATTGACTGTCGTGGATTTTTGCACAGTGGCGGTTTTAGCCGACGACTCACTCTCTGTCTCTATCAGATGCTCATTCACCAAAAACACCTGCTGGCAATTGCCACAACGCGCTTTCGCCTGCGCCTTGCTCAGTTGAGCTGGCGCCAAACTAAAAAGCGTATGGCAAGTGGGGCATTGGGTTTTTATAAGTGAGATCATGTTTGCAAAATCCAAAAAGATACGGCAATAATTATCACGCACTCACTCACCAAAAGCTGTCTTACCCCCTATATACCGCTATTTTTTTAAGCGAATATTTATTAAACAGGTATAAATAAGAAAGGGAAGCAGTATGAAGCCAGTGAGCTTTAACTGATTCCCTATCGTAACATATGTAAAGAAGTGTAGCTAGTATGTAAACTTACCTGACAGTCGTTGCCAATGTTGATCTTCTTGTGCAGTAAAAGCATGCTTGGGATCAAGAGCAAAATAAGGCGCATAAGCTGCACTTACTTGCTCTGTTTGCGACTCAATCAGGCCTGCCAAAACAATCCGACCTTGGGGTGCCATTAAGGTGGCAAAGTAAGGCGCTAGACCAATCAGCGGCTTGGCTAAAATATTAGCAACAATGACATCAACAGGTATTACATCATGTTGGGCGCAGTAGTCAGTAAAGTCCTCTGGTAAGAATGCCTTAAGTCGCCCAGCAACATCATTACGCTCGGCATTTTGATTGGTTGCAAGTACTGCTTGTGGGTCAATATCTACCGCGTAGACTTGTTTTGCACCCAAGAGGAGTGAGGCGATACCTAAGATACCTGAACCGCAGCCATAATCGATGACTACTTTATCCTTTAGGTCTTGCTCGGTGAGCCAGTCTAAACACAAACGCGTGGTCGCGTGATAGCCAGTGCCAAAAGCAAGACCTGGATCCATGATGATATTGGTAGCATTTAAATCGGGAGGCGTCAGCCAGTTGGGCACAATCCATAAATTATTAGCGCATTCAATCGGATGATAATGTGACATCCACTCACGCTCCCAGTCTTTGTCATCAACGGCTGATAGCCAAACACGACTGGCTTGTACTTGCGCGGCAATGTCATGACTTAACTGCTCAACAGCCTGTCGACTACCAACCTCAGTAGTGGCATCAAACAGACCCGTCAGTATGACCTCATCCCATAAAGGCGACTCGCCAGGTAAGGGTTCAAACAAAGGCTGATCGCCTGCATCGTCTAGTGCAATAGAGAGTGCGCCTGCTTCTAATAACAGCGCTTCTGCAAGATCGACGTTTGCTTTTTCACATTGTAGGTGCAGTTGTTGCCATGCCATAAAAATAACCTTAATTGAGTTTAAGTTAGAGAGTTGAGCTTAAATTAGACAAAGAACAATATATAAAAATTAATAAATCTAAAGCAATAGTCGCCAGCATTGCTATGACCAGCGACTATTGCTTTAAGTTGTTCAAAGCTTAAAGTGTTGCAATTACCTAAGTGCTTGTTGAGCTTCACGCACGACGCGCGCATTGTTCTGCTGTTGTCCTGAAACTAAGATGAGTTGCCATAGTGCACGGCGGCGGTTGGCATCTTCGGAAACGGTTAGGCCACGACGTGCCATCGCTTCTGCTTTGCGTGGTTGATTTTTCTTTAATGCCACTTGTGACAGATAAAAATATACTGCTGAGGATCTTGGTGCTAAGCGCTGAGCACGGGTAAAGCTGTTTTCTGCGGCAGTCAAATTACCCGCTTTGAGTTGGTTGGTGCCCGTTTGCATCAAGCTGCGAAATGCTGGCAGGTCGCTTTGACTGCTGGTAGTGTTATGACTTTGCTGCTGCGAGTTCTGACGCGCACGCTCTAGCAGGTCACTATGTGATGGTGTTGCTGGCGGCTGTGAGATTATATAATCGTCACGCGAAGGTCTGGGAAGCGGCTCATTCGGGATAACTATCGGTGGTTGAATGGTTGGAGACGGTTGAATGATTGGCGTCTGCTGAGTTAAAGGATTGGTACTTGTCGAGGGTTGCTCAGTACTAGGAAAACCTTGTGACCCAGGATAGCGCTGATAGACAGGTGCATTAGCTGTCTCGGCAGGCGGTATGTAAGGCTCAATAGGGTAGTCGGCCGCCTGTTCAACCTCATTAGCTGCTGGCAGGTGAGTAGTGGTGGCGGTACTGGTATGAGGGGGCGTTGAATAAGGAGCCGTCTGACAGGCGCTTAGCACCAAGGTACTCATGAAGGTGCCTAAAACGAGAATAGGCGTAGCACTTAGTTTGCGCCCTTTAGCTGCTACTAACTGTTCGTTGATAGATAATGCCATGCCAAATCCCTTATTCTAAATCCTAGATAATTTTAAATACCGCTATATGCTGATAAACAATCCATTCATCTTTTATCAGCACCATTTGAGGTATTAGAACCATTCAAGTGCTCGATCATACCAAGTGTCCGCACGCTCTTGGGCAGTACCTTCATCTGCTCCTTGCTCATCTGGATTAATCACCTCACTATTGGGTATCTCTAATCCTTCACGTTGGCGCTGCTGATTCAGACTACTTTGTTCACGTTGCCACTGCAACTGATCGCGGGCTTGCTCTTGCTGATATAAAGCGAGAGCACAGCTACTGGCCTCTGTTGGTAAGTGCGCTGACATAACGGGCAAATATCGTGCAGATTCACAGCGCTCATGAGACAGTTTACCTGAGTTGTTCTCAAGCCATAACCATTCAATACCTTCAGGCTCAGGCATAGATACTGGGGTCAGCCTTAAGCGTTTCATATAATCAACCCACACTGGTAATGCACCAGTACCACCGCTCAGGCCAATGGGCTTATTATCATCACGGCCAACCCAAACCACACTGACGTAGTTACCGCTATAACCTGCAAACCAAGCGTCGCGGTAATCGTTGGTTGTCCCTGTTTTTCCCGCCAGATTCAAGTTGCTACCGAGTGATTGCACACGTCTAGCGGTACCGTTTTTTACCACTTGCTGTAGCGCATAATTGGTCAGATAATTGGTCTCAGGCGGGATGCTACGCTGGGTATTCAGCCCTGTGCGCTGCAAGATACGTCCACGATCATCAATGACAGTACGGATACTGTGAATAGGGGTGCGAAAACCGCCTGTGGCAAAGACTTGGTAGACGCCGAGCATATCCATCGGGCTTAAGTTAACCGAGCCTAAAAGTACTGATGGATACGCAGGAATTTTTTCTTCAACACCCAAACGGCGTAGCTGCTTGGCAAATGTATCTACGCCAAACTCCATTCCTAAGCGAACGGTACTTTGGTTATAAGACTTTGCTAGGGCAGTGGTCAAGGGTACATAGCCATGATCACGGCCGTCGTAGTTCTTAGGATTCCATTTACTGCCATCTCCTAAATTGACCGTAATTGGTGAGTCATCAACAGGGCTGGCCAAGTTATAACGACCGCTTTCAAGCGCCGTCATATAGATGACAGGCTTTAAGAGTGAACCCACTTGACGCTTTGCATCGACAGCGCGGTTAAATCCAGTAAACTCGCTGCCACTACCGACTACGGCGACTAGCTCGCCAGTTTCTGGATTGGCACTGACCAAAGCCCCTTGTAAGTCTTTGGTTTTGCTACCGCGGCGTCGTAGCTCACCAAGTTTGTTATCAACTGCCTTATTGGCTGCCAATTGCGTAATAGGGTCGAGCGTACTGATGATAATCAGACCTTCGTTTTTTAGGTCATCAGAGTAATAAACTTCATTGAGCTCACGTTTGACGATATCCAGAAAGTCTGGAAACTGACTCTTTCCTTCTACTGGCTTATCGACCACATCTAAGGGTTTGGCAATGGCAGCGTCATACTCTTCTTGAGACAGCATGCCAATGCTGAGCATATTATTAAGTACCACATCACGGCGTGCTTTTGAATCATTTGGATGGCGACGTGGGTTATAAACACTTGGTCCTTTTGCCATGCCGACAAGCATTGCTTGCTGATCCAAACGTAGCTCCTTCAGTGGTTGATTAAAATAAAACTGCGAAGCCAAACCGAAACCATTGATAGAGCGGTTGCCATTTTGACCAAGATAAATCTCATTGAGGTAGGTTTGCAAGATTTCATCTTTGCTATAGTGCAGCTCTAGTAATACTGCCATCAAAGCTTCATTGGCTTTACGTTTTAAGGTGCGATCAGAGTTTAAATAGAAGTTTTTGATCAGCTGCTGGGTGATGGTCGAGCCACCCTGCATAGAGCCACCAGAGAAGTTATTGAGCACAGCACGAGCAATACCGCGTACGGACACGCCTTTATGCTCATAAAAACTACGATCTTCAGTCGCAATCAGGGCATCAATTAATGGCTGCGGTACGTCATCTAAAGAGACGACCAATCGGTCTTCATTGCTATCTGGATAGATACCACCGATACTTACTGGCTCAAGACGAATGATGCCAGATTCTGCAGGCACAGTGCTTTGTATGGACTGCACCATATTGTCAGCAATGGTCATCTTAATGACTTGCGCTTCATCGACATCATTTGCACTGTAGCTAAAACCACGCGTGTGGATATAGTAGGTGCTGCCTGACTTATGGTAGCTGCCCGTACGATTATAATCTTTATTGCTGCGATAATTGAGCAGCTCAAGCCAAGTCTTCATGGCGTTATTATCGACTTTGGCACCTTGATACAGCTCTAAAGGCTGTGAGTATACCTTGGCAGGAATATCCCAGCGCTTACCTTCAAATTTTTGGGTGATGGTACGATCGAGCTTGAGCAAATACAGTGCCAACAACACCATGCCAGCGATGACAACGATTAATAAGAGACTGCTAAATACAATGCCGCGCTGCTGCGATGGCAAAGTGCTTATAGCAGATCTAGGAAGCTTTGACTGAGTAAATTTGGGTTTTTGCACTGATGTTGCACCGTTTTAACATAAAAAAACTGACTCATAATGACGCAAATTGATTAAATTTTCAATCTCTCATCATCTACGCAGTCATTCAGGAGTGTTGAGCTGTGAAAGTGTATACTAAGCACAGCATTTATCGTCACCATATTATATAACTTATTAACGCTTTTAATTCGATGAGCGAGTGCCATATAAGATAACAATCTATCATTATGATAACGATGTTTTTTGTGTGGATTAGCAGCGGTTATTCTACCAATCGTTGCTAAGTTATTGTGATTTTTGCATTTTATTAAATCCAAGTAATGTTTGTGCAACACCGTATATCCAAAGTCAGTATATCTAAAGGAAGTAAGCGTGACTATTTCTAGTAGGTCGTCCAGTGCCTCGTCATCCGTGTCAGCAAATCCAGCATCATCTTCTTATGAAGACAACTCCATTACTGAAGGTCTGGTATTACCGCGCGCTGGTCACTGTTTCCACTGCGGCGATCCAGTACCACAGCCGCCGTTTCATACCGAGATCTTGGGCTTGCCGCGTGAGATGTGCTGTATGGGCTGTCAATTGGCATCGCAAAGTATTGTAGAGGCTGGTCTCGAGCAATACTACCTTGACCGCTCTGAGATTAACCGAACAGCAAGCTTGCCAACGCAGCTCACTCGTCTCGAAGCTTATGATCATGACGAGATAAAGTCACAGTTTGTCTATGCGCAGGATGGTATGTCGGTTGCGGAGCTGTCTGTCAATAATTTGCGCTGTGCGGCCTGTACTTGGTTGATTGAGTCGCGTCTAGATGAGCTAGAGGGGATCAGTAAATGTCAGGTGAACTTGACCAATCAGCGTATGCGCGTGATTTGGGATGAAGACAAACTGCCGATTAGCCGTATCTTAGGTATTATCAATGAAATTGGTTATGAGGCGAAACCCTATCGCCAAGACACCCATGAGGCCATGCTAGCGCGTCATACCAATCAAATGCTACTAAGGCTCGGTATCGCTGCATTGGGCTCGATGCAAGCGATGATGTATTCTGTGGCGATTTACCTTGGTAACTACAGCGACATGTTGGTCTTTCAGCGTGACTTTTTGCGCTGGGTCTCTTTATTCGTCAGTACGCCTGTATTCTTTTATGCGGGAATACCTTTCTTTACCTCAGCGTGGTCAGCGATTCGCGCCCGTCAGGTGAATATGGATGTGCCAGTCAGTATCGCTTTGATTGTGACCTTCTTTGCCAGTCTTTATGCCACCATTACGGGGCAAGGGGAGACGTACTACGATTCGGTCAGTATGTTTATTTTCTTCTTATTGGCAGGACGTTATATTGAGCATAATGCGCGTCTAAAAGCCGCCACCATGGCCAATGATTTGGTGGTGATTGAACCAGTCTTGGTACAAAAAATTGCTGAAGACAAAGACGCGGCTGAGCGTGTTTTGCAGCAGCTACAGCAAAACTCTGTTAAGAAAAATGCTGTTAAGCAAAATGAATCTGATCAGGTAAACCAAGATTCTATTAATCAAACTGCTAACAATACAGACGCTCAAGACCAATTAAACACGACGCCAGAATCCCTGCCAAACTTTATGCAGAGCATGGATGCCAATATTCACAAAATAACCACCCGTATTGCACAAGACTGGCAACAGAAAAGTAGTCAATCAGCCTCTCTTTCAAAATCAGAGCAGTCTGTAGAAGAAAAACACATGGTGACGGCTCATAGCTTGCAAGTCGGCGACATTATTATGGTGGATGCTGGATCTGAAATTATCAGTGACGGTATTTTGCTTAGTCCAACCGCGACTGTCTCACAAAGCTTGCTGACGGGCGAGGGTGACTTGATTATCAAAGCCCAAGGCGACTATATCGTTGGCGGTGCGCAAAACGACAGTCAGCCGTTTGAAATGCTGGTCACAGCCTTGCCAGAAGACAGCCAAATAGGCTTGATTGATAGACTCATGAACCGCGCCATGAGTGAAAAGCCAAAGCTCGCCCAGCAAGCGGATAAGCTGGCACGTTGGTTTGTCGCGCGGGTTTTGGTACTGTCGGTCTTGGTATTTATCGGTTGGTATATCGTCGATCCAAGCCAAGCGATTTGGGCAACGGTAGCGGTGCTAGTGGCCACTTGTCCTTGTGCGCTGTCACTGGCCACGCCGATTGCTTTGACCGTCTCCACCAACCGTTTGGCCAGCTATGGCTTTTTGACTACTCGTGGACATACCCTGCAAACACTGGCTGAGATTACGCATGTGGCTTTTGATAAAACGGGTACTCTGACTTATGGTAAGCCCAACTTATTAAATATTGAGCTAACAGACTTTGCTCGTCAAAATAACACGGAAGACTTAGCTTTGGCTGCACAAAAAGATCAGCTATTAGCGATTGCGGCGGCGCTAGAAGTAGGCAGTCGCCACCCTATCGCTCATGCGCTGCTCACCGCTGCTTATCAGCTACACCTACCACCTACTCAAGCGTTGCGTCATCATCCTGCAGGTGGGGTAGAAGCGATGATTGAGGGTGTGCTATACCGGATTGGTCATGCGGATTTTGCTTTAGATAGAGCGAACAGCGACTTTAATGAGGATAACGATTTAACCATTGATTTGGTTGCCGAGCGAGCCAGCTCAGCAGTGGTGTTATCTTGCCAACAGAGTCAGTCAAAATCATGGCAAGCACTGGCTTGTTTTTACTTTAACGATAGGGTGCGTGATAGCGCCAAATCGATGCTTGATGCGCTCAAAGGCATGGGCATTGAGCCTATTATGTTGACAGGCGATCCAAGTCCGCAAGCACTGGTGATGGCTGAGAGCTTGGGCATGCAGGCTGCTTATAATAGTTTGTCACCGACAGATAAGGTCAATCATATTCAAAAACTGCAGGCTGAAGGCGGGATAGTGCTGATGGTTGGTGATGGCATCAATGATGCACCCGTACTAGCCGCAGCGGATGTCTCGACCTCGATTGCTGGGGCAGCCGATTTGGCGCAGGTTTCTAGTGACAGTATCATATTGAATGGACAAATCGAAGCCATTACTGCTGCCAAGCGTATCGCTGACAAAACCGAACGTATCATTAAGCAAAACTTTCGCTGGGCACTCGCTTATAACGGTAGCGTATTAATACCAGCGGCGCTAGGCTATGTACCCCCTTGGCTTGCTGCTATCGGGATGTCGTTAAGCTCGTTGTTAGTCGTATTAAACGCCTTACGTCTAAAACGTGCCTAATTTAAATAAGCCATTCGTTGCATCCATGATTAGTTACACCCATAAAAAAAACCGCCTTTTGCTAAAGGCGGTTTTTGTTTTTATGCAAAGCTTTTATGAGACAGTTTAATGAATTAGTCTTGCAGATAGCTGAGCAGGCGCATGAATTCAATGTACATCCACACCAGCGTTGCAAGAATACCAATACTAAATAGCCATTCGTAGTCTTCAGAAACGCCCATCGCAACTCCGCGATCAATGTTATCGAAGTCTAATAATAGGGTGAAAGAGGCGATAACGATGACAAACAAGCTAAAGCCAATGGCAATAGCACCACCTTCGAATAGGAAGGGTAAGCTTGAACCAAAAGCTAAAGAAAGCACCCACTGCGCAACGTAAACGAGCATAATGGCAATAATCGCCGACGTCACAATTGAGCGGAATTTTTCAGTCACTTTTACAAAGCCAGAACGGTAGAGTCCTAGCATCACTGCTGCTGTCACGAAGGTTGCACACATAGCAGTGACTGGCACGCTTGGGTACATTCTCATAAAAAACAGCGAGATACCGCCTAAAAATATGCCTTCTAGTAACGCGTAAGGTACGGCAAAGGTCTTGGCTTTTTGTGGTTTAAAGGTAATAAAAACTGCTAAACCAAAGGCAGCAAACATACTACCAAAGGCCGCCATCGTAATGAAACCCTGCGATAGACCTGCCATAAGCGCATAAAAGAAAAAGCCCACACCAGTGATCGCAGATAATCCAAGTAATAGACTGGTCTTTTGAATCACGCCCTTGACCGTCATTGGATTCCCGCCGATCGCAAGCTCTGCGCGACTGACAATAGGATTGGCCATATATATGTCCTTAATAAAATATAAATAATTTAGATGCCAGCTACTTTAGCAAAACAGCCATTATTGTCAACTGTGTTTACGTGACAGCCATCAAGGCTTCACGAGATTATTGAGTCGCATATTGACAGGTAGATAAAGGGCTGCTGCGTCGCCAGAAAAATACGTCTAAAGATGACGTATGATAGCTGATATATGGGGTCAATTACGACAGTTAACAACGATAATTGATAAACATGCTAGTCTAAGCGCTCATTTATCGCTATCATTGCGCTGTACTTTAAAGTTATGTCGAGTCGTTTTATGGAAAACTCAGCGCAGTCAGAAAGATTGCCACATCTACATCAATCAGAGCTTTTTCACGCTATCAAAAACCCTGCTTTTCGCCGTATTGGTCTGATGGGGCGTGCAGGAAAACGCAGTGTCACCCAAAGTCTTGTGCAAATTGCCCAAACCATCAATGAGATGAAACTGACGCTGATTATGGATGTGCAGACGGCCAACTTGCCTACTTTAGACCTGACCGAAATTGAATCAGTTAAGATCGTCAAACGTAGTTTGATTGGCGAAATTTGCGACTTAGTCATTGTGGTAGGCGGTGATGGCTCCATACTCCATGCTGCAGAAGCACTTGCCCGTTACCGAGTGCCTGTATTGGGAGTTAACCGTGGTCGTTTGGGGTTTTTGGCTGATGTAAAGCCTGATGAGGCCGCTTTTAAATTACGCCAAGTATTGATGGGTGATTATCAGCTGGATCATAGGTTTTTATTAACGATGGAGATACGTGAGGGCCGAGAGATTATTCATCAGGATATGGCGCTCAATGACGTGGTATTGCATGCAGGTAAGTCTGTGCATATGATTGATTTTCAAATGAAAATTGATGGACAGGATGTTTATCGCCAGCATAGTGATGGTTTGATTGCAGCGACACCCACAGGATCAACTGCTTATGCGCTCTCTGGTGGCGGGCCTATTATCCATCCGAGCATGGATGCCATCTGTTTAGTACCCATGCATCCGCATACGTTGTCTAGCAGACCGATTGTGGTCAGTGGAAACAGTGAGGTCTGTATTAGGATTCACGAAGACAATCGTACCCAACCTATGGTCAGTGCTGATGGCAAAGCAAGTATGCCCTTGGAGCAGGATCAGCGTCTGTATATCCGCAAACATCCAGACAAGCTAACCTTGCTGCATCCTCCAGGATTTGACTTTTATGAAGCGTGCCGCACTAAACTGCACTGGAATGTGCATGCCGAAGAGTTTAGCCTTGATGACGATGATGATAGTATTGATGATGAGTAAACATATCTTTTATATGAAAATGTCACATAAAAACAGCGGTGGAGAGTAGGTAACATGGACAAACAAACAATATTGGCAAGCTTAACCCCAGAAGTGGTCGAGAAGTTTCGTGTCGCCATTGAGTTAGGTAAATGGCCTGATGGTAGACGACTAACGGTCGAACAACGTGAGACTTGTATGCAGGCAGTCATGGTGTGGGAGCACGAGCACTTACCGCCTGCTGAGCGTACAGGTTATATTCATAAACCTGTCAAAGAGGATGGCTCTATCGTGGGTGCTGAGTGTGATGTGGAGCACGAACATCACTATCCAAATATGCCCAATCCTAAAGGCGCAATCCAGCCAATCAAGTTTATTGATAAATAAGGTGTAATGGACAAAATTCATGCTAAAAAGTAGAAGGTAGTCGCTAATGGACATAATTCATGCTATTTGCGTGACTTTGAGAGTAAAAAGTCTTTAATAAACCGTAACTTACGGTGCTCATTTAAGCCATGATGACTGTGTAATTGCCGCTTGAGCTTACTAAATAAACCTTCAAGCGTATTGGTTGTATTTGGTATATCTAAGTGCTCATATTCTTGATAAGTAAACAACCAATCACTGTTGGTTCGCAGGCTACGATAAGCACTTCTAAGACGCTTATGCGTGTACCAAGTTCTACCCGTATCCTCATTGGTACTACGTTCACTGAGATAGGCTTCGTAAGTCAGGTACCAGTGATCTAAGCACTTTATGAACGCGGCTTTATCAAGCTGTGTTAGGGTCAAAGTAAGCTGCCTAAGCTCAATGCTAGCGATATTCTTAGGGCGACGAGTCAGGTAGCGAGTCACTATTTGTATCTGATGAAACTGGCACATCTGACAAGGAGTACTGGTAAATAGCGTTCTAAGTCCTCGTCTACCATCACAGGTGATGCTTTGTATATCAATGCCTAGCACCTTTAAGTAATCAACCCCTTGCTTATAGGCACTATTGGTTTCATGACTGACTATAGCGTAATGGAGAACCATTCTAGTGGCGTTGTCCATAAATACCATGAGACCAAACCCACGGCCAAAATAGGTCGTGTCCATGATGATATTAGCACGCTTAGGTCGTTTGATTTGGTACTCAATACTCACTTTGTCTAAGCGTCTTTGAATGGTTTTAAGACTACAGTGGTACTTGTCAGCCAGTTGTTTATACGTCTGTTTCCCTTGCGTATATTCAGTCCAAAGCATTTGGTTATTGAGTCTTGTGCCCCCTAAAAACTGCCGTTTGCAAGATAGGCATTGGTACTGTTGTTTGCCTAGTTTGCGTCCATTCTTTTTAGTGTGTTTATTACTACAAAAAGGGCAGTTTTTTGATTCATAGCGTTGATTCCTTGCAAATATAGACAGTATATAGCGTTAGACCCTACACCAGCATGAATTTTGTCCATTACACCATAAATAAAGATGTTTATAAGCCATAAAAGTCAACAGAAGAAAAGCCACGCTATATAGCGTAATGCCAGTCAGTTAAGGCAAAAACTCAATAAAAGTAATAAAATAGCCCATCTAATAAGTAGATGGGCTATTTTACTATGAGACTACAAGACGCTATTAATGAGACGCATAAAAGGATTCCAGACACCCTAGAACAATTTAGTGAATTAATAGACCCTGAGTGGATACAGCAAGCTTTAGAGTATACCGGCAAGGCGAGCATTAGAAGGCGTAAGCTACCTGCCGAACACGTTGTTTGGATAGTCATCGGCACAGCTTTATATCGAAACCGTTCAATTTGGTATATCACAGAGCAGATGCGGCTTAATATAGACTCACAGGCCTGCGTACCCAGTGCAGTGGTACAAGCAAGACAACGCCTCGGGCATGAGCCTCTAAAGCAGCTATTTCATCAACTAAGTGCTCACTACCAAACAGAATCACGAGCCCAGCAGCAAGACTTTATGGGACTTAGCGTCCAAGCTGTAGACGGTGTCGTATACTCACTACCCTATACTGATGAGAACCTTCAGTACTTTAGTTCAAGCAAAGGCAGAACTAAAGAGGCGCCCTATCCCCAAATGCGTTCGGTATGCCTGATCAATACTGACACGCATGAGATCATTGACACAACCCTTGGAGATATGGGTCAAGGAGAGATCACATTAGCCCGTCAGCTAAATATTCAAGACAACAGCATTACGCTCTTTGATAGAGCCTATTTCTCAGCAGACCTACTGATTAGTTGGCAACAAACCCATCCAAACAGTCACTGGCTCATGCGGGCTAAAGATAATCTGCGTTACACTGTGATTGAAACCTTTAGTGAAGGGGACTACTTGATACAAATGCCGGTTTCTCCCCAAGCTCAAAAGAAAAATCCAAACCTACCCGATACTTGGCAAGCTCGATTAATTGAGTGTCGTTATGAGGGTAAGATAAGACGATACATCACCTCTTTAATAGATGATAAACGCTTTACTAAGGATAAAGTGGCACAGCTGTACTTGCAGCGCTGGGAGATCGAGATGGCTTTTAGGGAAATTAAGTCTGATCTACAGCAGGGGCTGTTGTTAAGAAGTAAGCTGCCACAGCTTGTGTTACAAGAGTTCTGGGGGCTTATGATTGCTTATAATCTGATAAGACGTTTGATGCGATATATGGCAGTTAGAGCTAAGGTTAGCCCTCTACGAATTAGCTTTCATATGGTGTCTATTACGATTGTTGATCTTTTACGGTTTGCGCCTTTACAGGCTGCAGGACTCTTCCCTAAGTTGTTAGATGCAGTTTTAGAGGAAGGAAAATTGTTTGTCATTCCTGAACGCAGAAAGCGATCTTGCCCGAGGGTGGTTAAGGGTAAACCACAAAAATATCCCAAAAAAAATACCAGTCGGCCTTAACTGACTGGCATTACGCTATATAGCGTGGCTTTCTATTACGGTCGTTGTTACTGCAGTCTTGATCAGGTTGCCTATGTATCAACTATAGCGCAGTAGTATCTACACTTGGACGCTCTGTAAGAGGGTTGTTTTCCATCAAAAACCCTTGCCAGCCCCAATGCAAAAAGTTGCGAATATTGGCATGATCTGTACCTTTCGGTGTTGCCTGTACCTTGGCGTAATGCTCACCGAATAGCTTCAGGGTATCTAATTGGTCTAGACCATGCAGCTTTGCAAAGCCAAAAATCTTGGCACTGCCCTCGTTTTCGCCAGCTTGGTTATGTACCATGCCATTGACAAAGGGTACGGGTGTGTAGCGATAGAAATCATCAATAAAGCTGATGACATCATTGAATCCAATGGCTTTTTTGTTCAAACCATTAAGTAGAGCCGATATGTCTGATTGGCGGATACTCATAAGTAAGTGACCTCAAAGCAAGTTAAATTAACGATTAAAATAATCTTCGTCATCAAATGAAGGCGCAAAATTGCCTTGCTCAAGATGTTGCATTTGCGACTGTACAGAGCGCTCATGCTGGATACGTTGATAGATCTCTTCGCGGTGTACAGCAATATCTTTTGGTGCGTTAACGCCTATGCGCACCTGATTGCCTTTGACGCCTAGGACAGTCACACTGACCTCGTCGCCGATCATTAATGTCTCGCCCACGCGGCGTGTCAAAATTAGCATGCGTCACACTCCTTATGTCGCATTAAGAAAATATTACTCATTACATTACATCTCAATTGCAAATCATCGCTATATCATTGCACATGTATCTTATCAATAATAATTCCAAAATGATACATTTTGTCTCATATTATAGATAAAGTGCGATGGGATAAGCGACGATGATAGGTAGGTTCATTTAGCCCAAATGAGCGTCCATTATAGGCGCCATAACAGATACTGTCACGGCTTTTAACAAAACTGGTGGGTAAACATCACTCTTAACCAATATAAAAGTGAAAAAAAACAGGGTCATAAATGACCCTGTTTTATCAGCTAATATCAAGAGTTTTGAAGACTCAGATTGCTTAGTTAGAGCGCTTTATTGCCCTGAAACCTTGCTATCACCTTCTTCACGATCCAGACCAAAGGCCGTATGTAAGGACTTAACGGCTTTTTCTAAGTGCTGATCTTGAATCAAAACAGAGATTTTGATTTCACTGGTTGAGATCATTTGGATGTTGATATTGTTTTCAGCAAGAGTTTGGAACATGAGGCTTGCAACACCTGCATGTGAGCGCATGCCAACACCGACCAAAGAAACTTTGACGACTTCGCTATTGCCCAATATTTCTTTGGCACCAATCTCGTCTTTGACTTCGTCATTCAGCACTTTCATGGCTTTGTCTAAGTCTGTACGATTGACAGTAAAAGTGAAGTCAGTCGTACCGCCAGTCGATAAGTTTTGTACGATCATGTCGATTTCGATATTCGCGCGGCCAATCGGAGTCAGGATTGCAGAGGCAATACCGGGATGATCAGGTACACCGCGTACTACAATTTTTGCTTCGTCGCGGTTAAAGGCGATACCTGAGATGATTGCCTGTTCCATACTGTCTCCTTCGTCTATCGTAATTAGGGTGCCGACATTGTTTTGAAAATCTTCGTCGAAGCTGCCATCAGTGTTTTCATCAAAGCTAGAGAGTACGCGTAATGGTACACCGTACTTGCCAGCAAACTCGACTGAACGAATTTGCAAGATTTTAGAGCCAAGACTGGCCATTTCTAGCATTTCTTCAAAGGTTATTTTTTCAAGCTTTTTGGCTTTTGAGGTGACACGTGGATCGGTGGTATAGACCCCGTCAACGTCAGTATAAATTTGACATTCATCAGCACCTAGCGCCGCTGCAATGGCCACGCCTGTGGTATCAGATCCACCGCGACCCAATGTGGTGGCGTTACCGTGCTCATCAATACCCTGAAAGCCTGCAACGATGACGACATTGCCAGCATCTAATTGCTCGCGAATATTTTCGTCATCAATACTTTCGATACGGGCTTTATTGTGTGAGCTATCAGTTTTAATCGCGACTTGACGGCCAGTAAATGAGCGCGCACCAACGCCTAGCTCTTTAATTGCCATTGCCAGTAGAGAAATAGACACTTGCTCGCCAGTAGAGACCATTTGATCATATTCACGAGGATCAGGGTCGTTACTAATTTGGCGTGCCAGATCAATCAGACGGTTGGTTTCGCCGCTCATGGCAGAGACCACAACGACGACTTGATGGCCGTTATCATGCCAACGCTTGACACGTTTCGCGACGTTTTTGATACGGTCAATACTGCCCATTGAGGTACCGCCGTATTTCTGTACTATTAACGCCATAAGTTTTACCTATTATTCATCGATGGCTGTTGGTGAATATCAATCTCTAATGAACGGCGTTTCGATACCTAAAGCTGAGTAACCTTACTTACCCGATAATAAAGTGTATCTATTAATAAAATACCTTTGGATAAAGATTGTAGGTCTGATGGCTGAGGCCAAGCACCGTTGTTGATTAAATTAACACCCTTGAAGCCGAATTATAAAAACTGCATCATTTTATAGTGGATTGACTATATATTGACGGACTTGTTGTCTGACAGTGGTACTTTATACCATAATCACGCGCTGAAATTAAGTCATAGCTGCGTTTTGATGTATGGCGATTGGTTATGAGCTATATAACCAATCGTGTGTTTCTTGCTTAATAAAGCATGACTGCGCTCAATAAGTGCTGGTTAGCCAAGCTGAGACTCAAGCCAACTGGGTAAGCTGCTGACAATAGCAGCACTATTATCAGGCTTGGGCGCACCGCCTTGTGCATAGTCAGGCTTACCGCCACCTTTACCACCTAACTCACCTGCTAAGTGACGAACGATATCACCCGCTTTAATGCGATTGGTGACCGACTTGGCCACACTGGCTGCCAAAGCCAGTTGTCCGTCTTTATCACCGATCAAGACAATGACGCTATCAGGAAGCTTGGATTTGATATCATCCATCAGCGTGCGAATCGACTTGCCATCTACGCCTGATAAGGTGCTAATCAATACAGGTACATCAGCAATATTCTGCACATCATCAAGTAGGTTCGCTGCTTGCGCGCTGGCCATCTTTTGCTCTAAACGTTCTATCTGCTTTTCAAGCTCACGTTGCTTGTCTGCCATGGTCTGAACACGCTGGGCAATCTCAGGACGTTTGACTTTTAGTCGACCTGCCAACTCGCTTAACTGTTGATCACCTTGTTGTAGATATTTGACAGCGTTCATGCCAGTGACGGCTTCAATACGGCGCACGCCAGCGGCGATACCTGACTCACTGGTGATTTTAAGGATACCAATATCGCCAGTACGCTCTACATGCAGACCACCACATAGCTCGATAGAGAAGGGTTGGCGCTGACCATCAACCACTTTGTCTGTACCCATGGTCAGTACCCGTACATCATTACCGTATTTTTCACCAAATAGCGCAATGGCACCTTTATCCATGGCTTCATCAATAGACATGTGCTCGATGCAAGCTGGCGCGTTGGCTTGAATTTGCTCGTTTACCAAGCGCTCAATCTGCATCAGCTCAGCGCTGCTGACTGGCTTATCGTAGGAGAAGTCAAAGCGCAATACCTCACTTGAGACCAATGAGCCTTTTTGCGTGACTTCGCCACCGAGCACTTGGCGTAGAGCAGCATGTAATAAATGAGTCGCAGAGTGGTTTTTAGCGCTAGCGATACGGATATTCGAGAGTACTTGCGCTTCAGCGCTTTGCTTAGCGCTAATCTCACCCATGGTAACGACACCATGATGAATGATGGCTTGGCCAGATTTTTTGGTGTCTTGTACTTCAAAGACGCCCGTAGCGGTACGGATTTCACCAAGCTCACCGACTTGACCACCGCCTTCAGCATAAAATGGCGTGCGATCAAGAACGACGACGCCTTCCATGCCTTCATTCAAGGCTTCAGTAGATTCGCCGTTTTGATAAAGAGCGAGCAGAGTGACATTGTCTTCTGTTAATTGCTCATAACCAATGAATTCAGTCGGGCTATCGACTTGAATGACGCTACTATAATCGACATCAAACTTGCCGGCATCACGTGCACGCTCGCGCTGTGCCTGCATGTGCTCGTCAAACTCGTCTTCATCAATAGTAATGCCGCGCTCACGAGTGATATCAGCGGTCAAATCCAGCGGGAAGCCGTAAGTATCATAAAGCTTAAATGCTGCCGCACCAGAGAGGATGTCACCATCTTGCAAGCCTTCAAGCTCGCTGGCAAGTAGGCGTAAGCCTTGCGCCAATGTTTTGGCAAACTGCGCTTCTTCTTTTTGAATCGCACTTTCAATTTGGCTTTGTTTGTCTTTTAGCTCTGGATACGCGTCACCCATCTCAGCGACAAGTGGCGCAACCATTTGATAGAAAAACTCGCTTTCTGCACCAAGCTTATTGCCATGACGTACCGCGCGGCGAATAATGCGGCGCAGGACATAGCCGCGACCTTCATTACTTGGTAGCACACCATCAGCAATCAAAAACGCGACTGCACGAATGTGATCAGCAATGACGTTCAGAGAGGCTTGCTGCTCATTAGCGATGCCTAAGATATCTGCTGCCGCATCCATCAAGCTGACAAACAAGTCGATTTGATAGTTGCTGTGGACACCTTGCATGATGGCACTGATGCGCTCAAGCCCCATGCCCGTATCGACACTTGGCGCAGGTAATGGCAACATAGTGCCGTCTTTTTGGCGATTGAACTGCATAAATACACAGTTCCAAATCTCGATAAAGCGGTCGCCGTCTTCTTCAGGTGTGCCTGGGAGGCCACCTTCGATGTCAGGGCCGTGATCATAGAAGACTTCGGTACAAGGGCCACAAGGACCCGTATCGCCCATCGTCCAAAAGTTATCAGAAGCGTAAGGCGCGCCTTTATTGTCACCAATACGAATGATGCGCTCTGCAGGCACGCCGATATCTGTATGCCAAATATCAAAGGCTTCGTCATCGGTTTCGTAAATAGTGACATATAAACGGTCTTTGTCGATTGCCAACCATTCATCAGAAGTCAAAAACTCCCAAATATAAGCGATACCAGCTTGCTTGAAGTAATCGCCAAAGGAGAAGTTGCCAAGCATCTCAAAGAAAGTATGATGACGGGCAGTATAGCCAACATTATCTAAGTCATTGTGTTTGCCACCTGCACGGACGCATTTTTGCGAGGTCACCGCGCGCGTATAGTCACGAGGCTCCATTCCCAAAAACGTCTCTTTAAACTGATTCATCCCCGCATTGGTAAATAGCAATGTCGGGTCGTTATGTGGAATCAGGCTCGATGAGGGGACTGCGGTGTGCTGCTTGCTTATAAAATAATCTATAAAGGCTTGACGAATATCGGCTGAGCGAAATGGCTGGCTCACAGCGGCTCCTTACTGACGGATAATATTAAGTAGAATAAGTAAAGTAATTTTGCAAGCGATTTTAGCACAAACGCCAAGGGTGTTGATATAGGATACTAAGTATGGTCAGTTTTAGCTTGGTATTTGTGCTGGCTGGTTGCGGCTTCGAACCCATGCCAAAATAATCGCCACAATCATGATTAGACCAACGATGCCTAGCATTGGATACACTGTACCAATGAGCTTACTGAAACCAAGCTGACTTAAGCCCAGCCCAACGACAGCAAAAAAGGCGCTAAGCCATTTAAAACCCTTCGTCCCTGGCGTAGCAAAACGTGTGCTAAAGGCAAAAAACATACCTACTGCAGTGCTGTATATCATACAAATGAGCGTCACTGACATAATCACCGCTAACACTGGTGAAATATTTGAGGCCAACCCTAAAGTAGGCATTTCAACGCCTATGAGGGTATCGATGTTGGCAAAAAGGCCAATGTTGAGTAAGAAGATTAATAAACCCAAGCCAAGACCGCCCATCGCGCCGCCGCTCGCCGCTGTTTTTTGTGAGCGCGTCATACCCCCAATCACGGCCAGCATAGGAAAGCCAACTGCAATGTTAAATGAAGCATAAAGCACCGCACCAAAAAACCAGCTCGATACTGGCCAGTCCGAGCTGATAGTGGGTATTTCCTTTGCTACCTCATTTAGCGTGTCATTGGCGACGTTGCTGGTAAAAATTGAGTAAGTGGTGATGGCCAATATTAATAATAGCAGTATAGGCATGATGATACTGATTAGTCTTATAATGCCTCTTACGTTTAAACAAAGTGTGGCAATCACTAGTATCGTCATAAAAACACCGCCAACCAGCGGTGGCCAAGCGTACTGCTGAGCAAAAATTGAGCCACTACCAGCGAGCATAACCACACCAACGCCAAACAAAAAGAATGACAAAACCACGTCCATAACAAATCCAGCACGTGTGCCAAATAGGGTATACAGTACTTTTTTGTGTGAATTGGCCTGCATACTTGAGCTCATGCGTGCAATTTGCATTCCCAAAAAAGCAAAAAGTGCCGCACTGACCAGCGTACCAATAACACCCGCCATACCGTAACCAGTAAAAAACTGAAGCACTTCCTGACCAGAGGCAAAACCTCCGCCAACCACTACCGACATATAGGCCGCCGCTATTTGCCAAGATTGTTTGTTCACTATTATGTACTCCTATCCCTGAAGCTGTAGGTTCGTTAGGCTAACGTGCCTGAGTTATTGCAGTAGCGCAAAATATAGAATATATAAACATCGGCTGAGTAGGCGATAGTACCTCTGCCGCCGAATTGCTTATCAGCCCATAACTTGCGATGAGGGCTGAGAGCCTGTTTAGCTCGAAGCACATTGTACTTGGCAGGGCCTTGAATTCAAGTCTGATTTACATATTGGGATAAACTACTAATACCAAACCCAAAATATATAGTATAATCCACTTATGACTATACCAATACATAACCTAGAAGACCATGACTTTGGCAAACACTCAAAGACTGAGCGCAATCCCAGAGCCCGACTACGCCTGCTCATCTTATACCAATATAGTATAGGCAAAGCCACCAACGATATTGCCAAAGACCTCTGCATACATCCTGAAACTGCCAGACGGACATTGAAGCGATATTATGAACGAGGACTTGAGAGTCTCTACGATCGTCATCGTCGAGGTCGTCGCAGCAAATTGGCAGAAGCAGACACAGCCGCTTTTAAAGCCATGATAGTCTCTGAACAAGAAAAGCGCGCTGGCGGTCGTCTAACCGGCAAAGACATTCAGCAATTGGCTAAAGAACACTACAACGCTCACTACACCGTTAACGGTATCTACGAGCTACTCAAGCGTATTGATATGAGTTGGATAAGTGCTCGTAGTCAGCATCCAAAAGCCGACCCACAAGCTCAAGACGCTTTTAAAAAACTTTATAGCACAGGTTAAGGCGTCACTGCCTACTGATGTGAGCCTAGATCAAGTGGATATCTGGTTTCAAGATGAAACTCGAATAGGACAACAAGGCTCATTGACCAGAGTTCGGCATTACCGCGGTGGGCGACCTCGACTGATCAAGCAGCAACAGTTTCATTCCGCTTATCTGTTTGGTGCCTTTTGTCCAGCGACAAAGAAGGCTGTCGGCTTAGTACTGCCTTTCGTTAATAAACACACCATGTTATTGCATATGCAAGAGATTAGTAAAGCCGTTCCAAAAGGACGTCATGCGGTGGTGGTGATGGATGGACGCATTATGGCATCAACCAAGCTTGAATCAGGCTAATGTCACTATGCTTAAACTACCGCCTTATTCACCTGAGCTCAATCCCTCTGAGAGAGAGTATGGCAGTACCTTAAGCAAAATGAGCTATCTAATCGTTGTTATGACAGTTATGAGGCTATTGTCGATGCCACTTGCTTGGCTTGGAATAATTTGCTTAAACAGCCACAAAGAATTCGGTCGTTAACTGCTCGTACCTGGGCGCAACTTTAATTGTTGGGTTTGGTATAAATATAAGAGATCTCGATCGTTGCCATGATCACATCAGGAATGGATATTCAGTACTTCATTGCAAGAGGATTGGGCATCAGGTGGTTAGATCATGGCGGCAAGGCTTTATACATAAAAAGCCTGAGTTTTTGCAGGTTGTTGAGAAGGTAGACTAGGGTTTGTTAGCTTAAGGGCTAATTAGTCAAAATTGCGGCATCGGTTTTATCAAGCTTATCAGCAGTCAATGGATCGGCCTCAATCACTTGTACAGGAAAATAGCGTAATTGCAGTTTAATAGGCGTGTCGGTAGCAAAGCTATCCGCCATATCTTTAGAGATAATGGCCTCAATTTGGCGCACATCATAGGAGCTTGGCGTCGTCTCACCCTGAATGACGGCGCGAATGGTTAAGTGCTCAGAGGTATTATCAAACTGAGTATTGGTCAGCACATTGCCTTTATCGATAAAGTAGTTGTTAATCGCTGTTTTGATACTATTCTCAAAAGTTTGTTGATTGGCGTTTTTATTCAGATTGTATGATAAATAGATACCTAGCCCAACCAGTAGCAGTAGGGTGACAGCATTACGGCGCAAAAAGGTCAAATAATTGCTCGACTTATAATCGTCATCGACTAAGCGCCGAAAGCCTAAAACCCATAGTACTAAGGCATTGGTAAATTGAATGGCGATGATGTTGGTGATAGCGAGTAGCAATGCCCCAAGCCCGAGCTGGGTCTCACCATTGGCAAATAAAATACCACTGGCCGCTAATGGCGGTACCAACGCCGTTGCAACTGCCACGCCGACCACAGCGACTGATAAATGCGGAGAGACCATAGCGTATGCACCCGCCGTGCCGCCTGCGAGTGCAATCATCAAATCCATCGACGTCGGCTGAGTACGTGATAGGATCTCTGCGGTTAGCGGTTGTTCCTTATGCAGCCAACCTACCAAAAATCCAACCAAGACTACCAAAGATACGCCAGCTATCACGGTGAATAGCGATTTGCGTAGTAGAGGCGCACGGTGATCAATAATCGCCAATGCTATGCCAGTAATAGGGCCTAGCATCATGGCGACGAGCATCGCGCCAATCACTACTGCTGCAGAATTGGTCACCAATCCATAACTGGCAATAATGGCAGAGAGGATATTCATCACAAAGTACATTTTGCTCGGTAAGGCATTGGCCTCGATTTTGACCCGTACCTCAGGATAATCTACTTTTTGATGACTAAACTGTTCAGCGACGAACTGCTTATAAGATTCGAGTTTGGCTTCTTTCTGTTTTTCGACAGCCTCTTGTTTTTCTTCATCATCCAGATATTCTTCATTTTCGCCATCTTCAGAAGTGAGGCTTTGTTTCTTCGCGTGCTCTTTTTCATTAAAGCTATGTTGGTTTGACTCACTTTGATTGACTTCATCACCGACACTATTTGTTTTATCAAGACTGTCTGTGTTGTTGTCACTCTGTCCTTCATTGACGCTATCGTTCTCTGTATGGGTTGCTTGAGTATCATTATCTTTAGAGTTGTTTTGTTGGGTCGTTGTTACTTCGGAGGAGGTTGATGCGCTGTGGTTTTGTTGCTCTGCTTTTATGTCCTCATGAACCAAGTCTTCAACATCTGGGGTTTCTACGGTAGCAATAACCACATCAGGGCTAGGCGAGGTGATGGTGACTTCAGATTCAGGATGCTGTGCGCAATCGGTTTCTACTTTTTGATCTTCTCTCTCTGTACTTTCTTCACCATCTGTCTCTTCCTTATTATCTTTATTTTTCTCAGCACTTTTCGCAGACAAATTATTGATAGGGTCGGTTAAAGGCTCTTGCGCTGTTTGGGTGTCAGGCTCGGTGGTCGCTTCATTATTATTAGTATGGTCTGCATTATCTAGTGGATGTTGTTTAGATAAAGAGTCAGGTGAGTGGTTATTAGATGAAGTCATGGCGACAGAGCTTTAGCAGATGAGTAAGAACCACCATTGTAATGGTAAATCAGTAAAAGCCTAGCAGATTTTATGACTCAAAAATATTAAAAAAGAAGAGCGATACAGAAAAAGGTATTAACGCGCGCAATCAAGATTGCAGATAACGGAACAGTACTAGGGAATGATATTAGGAAAAAATACTAAAAGATGATTTATATAGGGAGGGGGTGCTGACTGTTATAAATGCTCAATGGCTTTAGATAAGATACTCTGTAAGCGAGCATAAAATAGCCGATATATAAATCCCTAATTATAGCATGGGTTTATCTGTAAGTCTCTTATTATTGTTGTCTTACCAGTCTATGGTTAAGGCTTACTTTTTGTAAGGAATTAGTGTATAAATATAGGTATAACCACAAAAAATATAAGGAATAAACCATGAACTGGCCGTTATTTTCAATGATCTACTCTATGGCAGCAACCGTCATCGTCGGTGTGCTCATGATTGCCGCTCTAGTGACAGGGTTTAATGAGATTCCTCATATTCAAATCGCTGTGGCTGTTGGCCTATTGGTTTCTATTCCAGCTGGCTTATTTTTTACTAAAAAAATCGGAAGCATCACAGGCGAAGAAGGTAAAAACGGACATCGAGCCTAGTTAATGAGCACTTTTATACTGTAGAGTAACAACTCACAAAAGAGTAGCGACTAACAAATTTTAAAACAGCCCATTAGAGGCTGTTTTTTTATATCAATTGAAGACGAGTCCTAATTTGACTTCATATTTGTAGAGCTTGGTCAAGCTGGTGGCACAGACGTAATGCGCTAAATGCTGCTAAACTCGAAGTTCTGGGGTTTTCAGCTAAGGGTAGGCCTGTGATGCTGATTTCAAGCTTACCAAACGTGCCTTCAGCCATTATACGATGAATGTTGTGTTCAAGCGCTGGATCGACAACCAATTCCACTTGGGTGTCATCAAGTCCAACCCCTGCAAGAGCGATGGTTGCTGCTACATTCGAGTTTTCAGGAAATAAAGTCGCAGCGTCTCTGGCACTGCCTGTAAAAAACACCGTTGCTTTGTCTAAAGAGTCGTAATCAATAAGCTCGTCAGCATGACTGCCTTGCCAACCAGACGGGCTTTTTCTGCCTTGATCTATCACTTTATCTAGTCCCGCTAAGCTTGCAGCATTGATACCATCAATGCCTGCTACTGCTCCTGCTAAGATATGAATTTTTACCCCGTGCGCCTTAGCGGCATCATGTAGCGCTATCGCTAATTTTTCATCGGTAAAAGCGCCAACCGAGACAATCCAAAGTGGTATGCCTTTTTTTAAAATTTTTAGACCGTGTTCTTTGACTCCCTCTTGTCCTGCCATTTCAATAGCGATATCAGGCACCTCTACCAAATCATCTACCGAGGTAATCACATTGACAGCATCGCCTATCTCCGCTTTTAGTCTGCTTGCGCTTCTAGCGCTGGCCAATACAGTCGACAATATGACATTTTTAGGTAGCATCTCGTGCACCTTTCTTGCCATAGATCCGTAACCTATAAACATCACTGTTTTCATAATTAACTCCTAGTTATTCAATCTACTATAAAAGAGTGATAGTCTCTCGTTGAAGGTGCCATATAGCCATCTGCATTCTGTTACCTCTTTTACATTGAATTGACCATACTTTATAACTAAACCAACAGTCAAAAAACAAAAAGACCTTACGAAAAGGTCTTTTTATTATATCTAACTTCTAAGCTGTCGTTGCATACTGATTATTTGAGCTCGACTGTCGCGCCATTTTCGATATTGGCATAGACTTCTAACACGTCCCAGTTGGTCAAGCGTACACAGCCTGCTGATGCTTGACGGCTGATGCCTTCAGGCTTTGGCGAGCCATGAATACCATAAGAGGGTTTGGATAGTCCCATCCACACCACGCCTACTGGGTTATTCGGGCCTGGTGGTAGCATATGCACCTTCTTTTGAGCACCGTCACCGACAGTCGCTTTATACCAAGGCATCTTCACTCTATTGATGATTTTAAACGTGCCTTGAGGTGAAGGAGTGGCATCACTACCGACAGTGGTTGGATAGGTGGCGACCAATTGGTTACCATTATAAGCATATAAAGTTTTGTCTGCTTTGTTTGCCACCACACGGTTGATTCGCTTGTTAAGCGGTGCGCGGTTGTTGACCACAGTAATGGTTTCACCTGCTTGATAGTTTTTATTTTTGTTGAGCTTATCTAAGTAGCGTACATCCATATGAAAGCGCTCGGCAAGCATCTCTTTGATGTCTTGGTAATACAAGCCTTTCATCTTTGACTTGGCTTCTGAGCCAGCAGGAGTGGTCGCAAACTTGGTATTGATATCATCTTCAGTGAGCGTATATGTCACGAGCACAGGTTTGTTGGCAGGAATGTTTTTAATCAAGGCATCCCATGTTTTTTGATCCATCTTACCCGTTGCTGGCAAGCCTTTCATGGTTTGGAAATTGGTTAAGGCTTTTCTGCTATTCATGCCCCAACCGCCATCAATTGGACCAGGAGACGCATGGTTCCAATCAAGCAAAGCCTGCATCTTAATCGTCATCGCTGAGTTGACTTTCATATTCGGCGACCAAATGGCATCGTTTACTTGTTTGGCATAGTTGGATAGGTTCAGCGTGGTATATCTTTTGCCATCTTTGTCTTCGATACTTTTGATGGCAGTGTCATCGCTGGCGCCTTGTAGTTGCTGATCGGCAGGCAGCTCAAAAGACAACGGATCAGTTGAGTCGATAGGAGCGGCATCACTAGGGGCGGCAAAAGCTTGACCTTCAGTGATGTCGTCAGTGCTATCAGATTGCTCGTCTTTGCGAGTCAGCTCTTGCGCACTCATGTTGTCAGCTGCTACGGCTGGCGCTTCTACTTGATTGGCTTTTTTCTTTGAGTCAATCAGCTGGCTCATGCGGTCAGTAGACTTAGGTGCTACCTTGCTACTATCGGTAGTTGAGCTGCCAGTGGTTGAGCTGCTACGATTTTCTTGCACATCGAGGCTAACTTTTTTGGCGATACTAGGCAGTGAGTCAGCAGTGCGTATTGGTAGGGTGCGAGAGCTGTCGGTCGTTGCAGCAAATGCGCTAATGCCAATACTGGCGCTGATAACAGCGATAGACATAGCGGTAATAAGTGGCTTTATTTTCATCATGTTTGATCACAGTTAGTTGTTACAGTGAGGCTATTATGCTCATAATTCAGACGCTACGCAAACTTTTGACACATCTTTTTGCATTGATGAAATGCTAAGCGTCAAATGCTGACGTATTGACTACAATCAGGCAATGTTCAATCAATAGTTTGACTGTCAAATTGCGTAAATGCTTGTTATAGCAAGTTTTTAGCAAGATGTTGACAGGGCAGGCCAGAGGCATCTTAGAGATTTGTCAGTACATTCTTTTAAACTAATACTTATAGTCGTTGGCGCTGTATCGGCTTTGCGTCTATAATGCGAGAACAATATTTTATTTAACCAACCAGCATGTAGCCAACATGTAACTAGCAAGGTGCGATATGCCAGAACACCAGACTATGAGTGCAGAAGAGTTTCAAAACCAATATCTCAATGATCAAGAAACTCTAGACTTGGAAGATGATATAGGAAGCGAGACAGAGTTTGCTACTGATCACAGCGACTATGCAAACCTGCATAGCGAGCTTGAAGAAGCACGTGAACAGCTATTTAGCATTCGTGACTTTATTCGTTTTGCAGTGACACAGCTACGCAATTACGACGTCGTCGTCGCGCAAGGGACCAATGATGAGTTTGCTGAAGCAGCTGCTATTGTCTTGCATTCTTTGTCTTTGGACTGGGCAGCGAACGAGCAGATACTTGACTGCCGCTTGACGGCTTCAGAGAAGCAAGCAGTATTGAGCTTGCTAGAAGAGCGTATCGCTGAGCGCAAGCCGCTAAGCTACCTGATTAATTTGGCTTATTTCTGCGACTTGCCTTTTTACGTGGATGAGCGCGTGCTTATTCCACGCTCGCCAGTAGCCGAGTTGATTCGCCAACAGTTTTATCCGTACTTTGATATCAATGAGCTTGCCAAGCCTCTTGGTATGACCGCCAATGAGCAACCTGCTAAGTTTTATGAGCACGGGCTTGAGGTGAAACAATTGTCACAGCCAGAGCGCATTTTAGATTTGTGTACTGGCTCTGGTTGTATTGCGATCGCGCTGGCGACACGTTTTGTGGATGCGCTAGTGGATGCTGTCGATATTGATAAAGGCGCGCTTGAAGTCGCTATGGTCAACGTCGATCATCATGATCTTGGTCATCAAGTGAATGTGATTGAATCTGACTTATTCGCGAAAATTCCTGCCGAAAATCAGTACGAGCTCATCGTAACCAATCCGCCGTATGTCGATGCGGCTATCATGGCAGACTTGCCACCTGAGTTTTTGTATGAGCCTGAGCACGCACTAGCCGCAGGTCAAGATGGGCTGGATTTGGTGCATCGTATTTTATTTGAGGCGCCAGACTATCTTAGCCCCGAGGGTTTGCTGGTGTGTGAAGTGGGAGATAGTGAGTGGGCGCTCAGTCAAGCTTATCCAGACATCCAGTTTGATTGGCTCAAATTCGCGCTTGGCGGTCATGGTGTGTTTGCCATTACTTATGATGAGCTGATGGAATATCGTGAGCTGTTTGCGCACTATGTACAGCTACTGGATAATGCTCAGTAGTATAGTGATTGCTCTAGACCTCAATTAGACGCTTCTAAATAGATTTTATTGGTTTAAGGATAGATATGGCAGGCAATAGTATTGGGCAGGTTTTCACTGTCACCACTTGCGGTGAATCGCACGGTGCAGGTCTCATGGCAATCGTCGATGGCGTACCACCAGGTTTGGCATTATCCGCAGACGACTTGCAGGTAGATTTGGACCGTCGTAAACCGGGTACCTCTAAGTACTCAACTCAGCGCCGCGAGTCTGACGAAGTCGAGATTATCTCTGGCGTGTTTGAAGGCAAAACTACTGGTACGTCTATTGGTCTGCTGATTCGTAATACCAATCAAAAATCAAAAGACTATAGCGAGATTAAAGACACTTTTCGCCCAGGTCATGCTGACTATACTTACAGTATGAAGTATGGTTTTCGCGACTATCGCGGCGGCGGGCGCTCATCTGCACGTGAGACGGCGATGCGAGTGGCGGCTGGTGCTATTGCTAAGAAGTATTTGCAAGATCGCTTGGGCGTGCAAATCCGTGGTCATGTTACCCAAATTGGTAATGAATATAGTAACGTCACAGACCCTAGCCAAATTGATTGGGACTTCGTAAATAGCAACCCGTTCTTCACTGCTGACAAAGACGCTATTGGTCGCTTTGAGACCTTGATAGACAGTCTCCGCCGTGAAGGTACTAGCTGCGGGGCGAAGTTAGAAGTTATCGCCAGTGGCGTACCGGTCGGACTTGGTGAGCCAGTATTCGATCGCTTAGATGCTGATATTGCCCATGCGATGATGAGCATCAATGCGGTCAAAGGCGTAGAAATTGGTGATGGTATGGCGGTGGCTGGGCAGTTTGGTCATAGCTCTCGTGATGAGCTGACGCCAGATGGCTTCACTGCCAATCATGCTGGCGGTATCTTGGGCGGCATCTCGTCAGGACAAGATATCAGTGTCAGTATCGCGCTTAAGCCAACGTCTAGTATTACTACCCCTGGCAAGAGTATCAACACTCAAGGCGAGGCGGTCGATATGCTTACCAAGGGTCGTCATGATCCTTGTGTTGGGGTACGTGCAACGCCCATTGCAGAAGCCATGCTAGCGATTGTATTGCTCGATCATTATCTGCGTCATCGTGGTCAAAACGGGGATGTTAAGCAACCGGTAGAATCGATTACTTAGAGTCGCCTCAAAGTATATTGTAAAGCGATTAGCTCTCTATCGTTTCTAATGAAATATGATTAGAAACGATAGAGGGCTTTTTTATGGATGTTTAAAAGGGTAATTACCCAGTTGATGGTTGAGTTCTAGTTGGCAAATTAATAGCAGTCTTAAGCTGCCAATTGATAATCATCAATAGCCACACACTGCTGATGACGAAAAACCAATAATAATTGCTGACTGGGAATGGCCAACCAATGGCCAAATTCAATACTGTCGATGCCGTGGTTTGATAAAGTCTGTGCGCAATGATGGCGGTTCTGGCCTAGCAAGCTTTTAATAACAATATGTTGCATAGAATTTCTCTCTTAAGTTTTATTTACGAATTTGAATAACGCTATCGTAAAACAAGAAGATAGAAAATATATGTAGGAATGATGGAAAGTTAATGAACTGTCATCAATAATTTGGCTTTTAATAATTGAAAAAGACTTATTGAAAAAGACAAGTATTTATTTCGCGCAACCTTTTTAATCTTTAGCTAAGGGTAGGGTAATGCTTACCATCACGCCAGAACGTTTAGTGATAGCAGCCTTTCTATCATCATTAGCATTAACATTACGAATAGTCACATGGCCTCCGTGATGTTCAATCACTTGTTTAACTAAGGTTAGACCAAGACCAGTGCCTTTTTTTAGAGCGCCACTAGACATAGAGGTATGTTCTTTTTGAGTTTGATGCGATAGGCTAAAATAACGGTCAAAAGCTTTATCAACCGCATAATCAGGTAATAATTTGCCATCATTGAAGATATCAATGGTTACCGTCTGCGCTATGTTATGTACATGAATGTTGACAGTGCTGTCGGCAAAATAAATGGCATTATCTAACACGTTTTGTAGCACTTGTACCAACCAGAACTGATCAGCGAAAACACTGGTATTTGCCAACATATTTGCTGATAAAGTCGTTGTTTTTGTAAAGCACTTATCGTCAATATAGATTTCAATAGGCGAGAGCTGCTGCTGTTGCAGTTTCGCAGCATTGTCTTTAGCTAAGCTTTGTAACAAGGGTAATAAAGGCGTCAACTGCCGATTCAACTTAAAGCTCGGTTGTTCAATTTTGGCAAGTAATAGTAGCCGATCAATCAATTGCTGCATTTTGATGCTTTGTTCACCAATGGCTTGGATGAGCATTTGCCGATCTTCATAATCCAGTCCGTCATCTTCTAATAGCTCACTGCTGGCACGAATGGCCGTCAAAGGGCTTTTGAGCTCATGGGTTAGGGTATGGACATAGTCCGTGACGTACGCTCGATTTTCTAAGCGATGTTTCATGGTCTCGATCGTGTCTGTTAAGCTGTTGAGCTCATGGCCTAAGTAAAAATAAGGCTTTTTAGTGTCCTCAGCCAGCGCACTTGTATATTGAGTAACCAAAGTAATGCTCTGCTTAAGCCACCATGCGACCAGTCCTGCTAAGATAAGGGCGACGATACTAATGAGCAATGCCGTGAGAAGCATGCGATTGCGTGTATTGTCCAGATAAGGCAACACGCTATCGACAGGCTTACCGACACTCACCACCCCGATAAGATTGCCTATCTCATCTTTGATAGGCTGTGCCACATACATGATTGAGCCATTGCGTTTGCTGTTTGCATCGGCGGTACTTCTAGCCCCATATTGCCCCCGAAGGGTCAGATAAACGTCATTCCAGCGGCTATAATCCTCACCTTCAGCATTGTTAGGCGTTGGCAGGGAGTCGTAAATAACCTTGCCATTACTGTCTGTCACATAGATACGAAAGCTGCTGCGGGTCTTTTTCAGATGAATGGGCTCTTTGATGCTATCGATGGATCTTGAGCTAGCGATATTATCAGATGATTTGGTTATGGTGGGCGTACCGATAAAGGCGCTGTCGAGCTGCTGTTGAAAGTTGTCTTCAAATAGCTCGCCTGACTGTAATGGTACTTGTAGGCTGGCTGCTAGTATTTGACTGGTATCAAGCAAGGTGTCTTCAATGACTTGCTGCGCGGTGGGCTTGACGTAACCGAACAGCTGAGTAAATACAAGTACACCGCAAATAATAATTACCAAAGCGACGGCTAACCAAATCCTAAAAAAAATGCTTAAATTTAGTAATCGTTTAGGCTCAGAGGTTTGCTGTGCTGTGCCAATCGGATGCAGTTTTGCATACCAATTGCTGTGATCAGTATGGGCGCTTTTATTGGCATGGCTATTAACGTTTTCTTTAGCTTTAGAATTCATATACTTGAAGGTGCTATTTAAAGTTGTAAAATGCCAGTACTAAGTGGAATATAGTTAAGCAGGGCATAATGCATAACCAAGCCCGCGGTGTGTATGAATGACATCAATGCTAGCGTCAACGGTCGCCAGTTGCTTACGAATGGACTTGATATGGCTATCTATCGTCCGCGCCAAGCGATGATCTGGATAGTCGCTCACCGCATTTAACAGCTGCTCACGGCTAAAGACTTGATTGGGTGCTTGTAATAAGGTCAATAAGATTTTGCGTTCTGTATTGCTCAGCTCAAGTTTTTGCTCTTGCCACATTAAAGAGTAATTGAGCGGTTGGTAATGCCAGACACCAGACTGGCACTCAAAGGTTAATGCTTGTCCTGACATATTATTAGCAGAAGCTGAATTAGGTAATAGGCTAGAGGAAGCCTTGCCATCTGTATTATCTGTTGCTGTTGTCTGAGTTGCAGACTGCTGAGACAATAATTGCTCACGTCGCCAAATGGCTTTGAGGCGGGCGACCAATTCGCGTGGACTAAAAGGCTTGGCACAATAGTCATCACCGCCCATCTCCAAACCCAAGATGCGATCGACTTCATCACTACGGGCGGTCAAGAATACGATTGGAATGTCTTTTAGAGCGTTAAGAGCAGACGTATGGCGTATCTGTTGGCATAAGCTCAAACCATCACCATCTGGCAAGCCAACATCCAGAATGATAGCCGATAGGTCTTGCGCTTCATCACTATGTAGCATCGGCAGTACACTACTGGCGTTATCTAGCCACGTGATTCTCCAGCCTTCACGCTTGCAAGTCACTTTGAGCGACATGGCAATAGCAGGATCGTCTTCTACCAGTAAAATATGGGTCATAGGCTCTACATCGTTGTATAAGAAAAAAGGGTATAGCAAAATTGTGGTCAGTTATGTCTGTGTAAAACAGATATTGAAAAATAATAATAGGGCGTCATACAGTAGCTAGGGCACGCCTTAGAGCAGTACGCCGAAATCATAAAGTTATCGTAGCACAAAAGCAGTTTTAGGTTTTGCTGTCAGTCCTCAAAAGATGTGAAAAATTGATGGAAACTAGGGTTGATTGGTTAATGAGTTGTTTGATTAGCAGTTTTACGTAAAGGCTGTAGAATAATGAGCCTCATAGTAAGAAGAAAAAGCTAAAGATATTGTAAATACGTCTGTTATTTGGAATATAAGTTTGTTAGACGTCTAACTTTCTACAAAAGGAATATAAAAAATATGAGTAATTATTTAGATGCGGTCATTGTTGAACATAACCCATCAAACAAGCAAATAGATAGAGCGGTGATTTGGCTGCATGGTTTGGGTGCCAGTGGCCATGACTTTGAGCCAGTCGTACCGCAACTAGGTTTGGCTAATGATATGGCGGTACGCTTTGTCTTTCCACATGCGCCTAATATCCCCGTTACTATCAATGGCGGTATGGTGATGCCGGCTTGGTACGATATCCTTGAGATGAGCCTTGAGCGCAAAGTCGACATCGCTCAAATTGAGCGCTCAGCGCAGCAGATACGCGATCTGATTCAGCGTGAGATTGAGCGCGGCGTTGAGCCCAAAAATATCGTGATTGCAGGATTCTCGCAGGGTGGGGCGGTAGCTTATCATGTTGCCCTTGGCTATCCACAGCGTTTGGCTGGTCTGATGACGTTATCCACCTATTTGGCTACCAATGACAGCTTGAGCTATAGTGACATCAATAAAGATCTACCGATTCTCATTGAGCATGGTACTCACGACCCAGTCGTTCCAGTGGTTCTAGGTCAGCAAGCGCAGCAACTATTAACAGACAAAGGCTATGAGGTGGAATACAACACTTATCCAATGGCGCATCAGGTCTGTATGCCGCAAATTCAAAACATTGGCAAATGGCTGAATAAGGTATTGGATTAGTTAACTAGGACAGCTCCAAGTTTTAAATAAGGCTCTAGTGAAACTCCATCAGCAATGATGGAGTTTTTTTATGTTTGTAGATGATAAATATCAGCACTACTCAGGACAACCCTCAGTATTTTTTATGGTTTTCTCCATAACTATTAAACTATTTTACCTCAATCATCTTTATCAACCTATTCCTACATAATCGTGTAGTATAAATAATATGATATAGTATGTTTTTGAACAACTTTGTTCATACTTGTAGTCTGAGAATTAATAAGAAAATAATTTCTGGAGGCCTACGATGAAACTGACTTATTTAGCTTTTTACATAGCTGATCAGGGTAAGGCATTAGATCGTATCATCAGTATGATTGATGGTTCTCCATATAGTCATTGCGAGCTGGTGATTAATAACTTAGGTGAGGGGCGCTATGACTGTATTAGCTCAAGTCATCGTGATGGCGGATTACGGCGTAAGATAATTGATATGAAACCTAGTCACTGGGTACTGGTACCAGTTATGTGCGATATTGACTATGCCATACGTTGGTTTAATAAACGCCAGAATTTTAAATACGACTATCTGGCTTTGATTAGAACGGTAATTCCAGGGTTCTATAATCCTGAGCGTCGACTGTTTTGTTCTGAAGCCTGCGCGGATATGCTTGAGCTTGTGGATCCAGCAAGCTATGGGCTTAGAAAGCTATATCGATGGGCTTTGGATAATCCTGCCATGTAATAAGCATGCTCTCGATAGGGCTTTAAATGCAAAGTTTAGATCAGAGCAGCCTGAGCATCTAATCTTAAAAGTCAAATTTTAAGCATAGAAAAACCGATTACCTCAAGTGATCGGTTTTTTAGTATTTGGTGGAGAGGATAAGAGTAGAGTCAGGCACAGCAATATATAACACTACTTTATAATAAGTATGAGTATCGAAACCAATGACTTACAATTTTTAATTTAATAGTATATTCTTGTCCTAGAATATATGGCTTAGTAAGCCATGAAAAGGCACTATTAAGCAATATATTGAATAGGTAAAGAATATATACTGCTAAATTTATGCAGTACAAGTTGCTGACGAATAATAAAAGAGCATCAACACTCACTACTATAAATAAACAGGTGGTTTTATGAATGGTTGGACATGGTTAGGTAGTGCAGCTTTATTAAGTGGTATTGTCTTGTTGGGTGGCGTGACTTTATTTAGTGATAGCCGCTCGTCTGACACTACTCCAGAGCCCATGAGTCAGAGTCTAACTGATTCTGATATGCTGCAGGCTAATACCTACGCTCGAAGTAATAACTCTATGCAAGATATTGAAAACAAATTTGTTACGCAAAATCAAGAAGGGTACTTAGCTTCTTGGTTTGCTACGCCTGACATTAAACAAGATCAAGTTCTAAAATTGCAGGCAGGATATGATTATGCTACCAGTAAAGGTAAGCCATTCATTATTGATGGTGTTTATCATATAAAAGCGAATAGGACGTACATAGGTACCCAGAATGTTGGCTTAATCATTAGAGACAATAGTGACTTGAGGTTTACACCACACGCTAAGTTAAAACTCATCTCTGAGAACAATGAGGTTTATAATATAGTGGTAGCCAGAGATGTGGATAATTACAAGATATCTAATCCTCATCTTATTGGAGACAGACTTACCAGTAAAGCAAGAGATGGTGAATGGGGGTATGGTTTAACCATTTATGAAAGCTCAAACGGTTATATTGAAAAACCAGTTATAGAAAATGTTTGGGGCGATGGTATTTATATCGGTAAAGAATGGGGTACAAAAAGCAAGCAAGTACCAACTAATATTACGGTAGTAGAGCCGTTTGTGAGTGGCGCTAGACGTAATGGATTGACGCTTGCATCAGGGGATAATGTTAATATTATTAGACCTAGAATACAGAAGGTTGGTGATAGTGATGGTATTGAAGGTACATGGCCAAAAGCGTGTATTGATGTAGAGCCAGAAGGGGCAGAAGGAGCGCCACCACCTCGTATCGTGAACTCAGTGATAGAAAGCCCCACCTGTAAAGGGTCTTATTGGGGCATGTCTACTTCGATATTTCGTGATGATATAGAGGTTTCTTTACATATCAAAGGCAAAACGACATTAAGTAACCTCAGAGCAGGAGTAGGGTTTTATTTGAGCGGTGCTGATAATACTGGCAGGATATTAATAGATGAGCTCTACTATAAGACTCCTACTGACTTAACACCAATGAGCTTAGCTTGGAACAAAGCCAGTAACTTAGATTTAGAAATCAATAAGGTCACCTATTTACATGGCGGCGCTGATTTTGGCATAACCAGTAGTGATATTATTACTAAATTTCCAGGCAAGCAGTTTGGTAATGTTACTATCAATAATATACAAGCAGGAGGAGAGATCTCTTATACTTTACCCGAAGAATCAGATTTTATCATTAATGGCTACAAGTTTTTAGCGGACGAGAAAAACTCTAAAGGTATCTCAATACGCCAAAAATCAACCAGTACATCTTTAGGAGGTAAGGACACTGTCATCGGTTCGCAAGGGACTGTGGTAAAGACCGGCTCTGATATATCTTCAGTGAAGTTTGGTAATGAGATATGGGTAGAACCAAGTGCTAGCAATAGGAGATTTAAAGAGCCTTCTGTATCAACGCTTGGCGACTATCGCAAGTTGAAAATAGGCTTATCTCCTTCAACAAAAACGACAGGCAACAGTTGTAATATTAAAGGATTAAAAATAAAGAAAGCAAATGGATTTAGTACCACAGCACAGAGTAAAACGCCAGACTGTTGGATAGAACTACAAAATACTGAAGGTGGGGAGACAAAGATTTTCGACAGTTATGGAGCATGGACTTTTAATTGAATAAAAGCCAGTAATTGAACTTATTGAAAAATAGAAGATCGTATTAACCGTCATTCTGTTGAGACTATATCCAATCTAACGGTAGAGATAGAGCAAAATATATGCTTAACGGACTCTGAAACAATCGCTTGATATTAAATTTCAATTATAAAAAAAGCCAACCACCTAAGTGATTGACTTGATTTAAAATGTTTGGTGGAGATGGCGGGAGTTGAACCCGCGTCCGCCAGCATTACGCTCATGAATCTACATGTTTAGATTCTGTCTTTAGTTTTAGTCCGCACCGATCCGACAGGCAGGATGGATTGGACGATTCTCTACTTTTGAACCCAAGAGATTGAGACAATCCCTTGTGGCGAACCTATATGCGGACGCTTCAACTGGGCTGACCAACTATAGGTAATCGGCAGCGCAGTAAGCAGGGTTTAAGCTGCTAGAGCGTAAGTTTCGTCGTTTGCGACTATAACAATATATGTTTGATTTACGAGAGGACATACACTCTCGACATGCATCATTGAGTTTCATCACCAGCGTCGAAGCCAGAACATCCCCAATAGAGCAAAACATTATATAGTATAAGTGCGAGTATTAGCAAGCTAAGACAGTCGAACCGTTACACTTCATAACATGTTGAGCATAATAAGCATATAGATTGAGTCAGACGCTTCATATTTTCAATGCAAAAAGAGAGCCAGCATAATGTTGACTCTCTTTTTAAACTAAAGTCGAAGGTTCTAAAGATTACTCTTCAGAATAGTCTTCGTTCTCGTCTTCTGCTTCATCTTCTACTAGATCTTCGTCATCGCCATCTTCAGAGAGGATGGTGACTAGGATGCTGGCAGTAACATCATGATGTAGCTGGATATCAACGTTATACTCACCAATTTGACGTAGAGTGCCTTCAGGAAGCTTAACTTCTGAACGGTCAACTTCTAGGCCTGAGTTGGTTAGTGCTTCAGCGATATCACGAGTACCGATAGAACCGAATAGCTTGCCTTCGTCACCTGATTTGGCGCGCATGATGACATTAACATCAGTTAAAGCATCAGCACGTTCTTGAGCGGTAGCGATTTCTTTGGCTTCTTCGGCTTCAAGCTCAGCACGACGTGCTTCGAACTTTTCGATATTAGCTTTAGTAGCAGGCAACGCTTTGCCTTGCGGGATAAGAAAGTTACGTCCGTAACCTGGTTTCACATCGACAGTTTCACCGAGTTTACCAAGGTTGACGATACGCTGTAACAAAATAATTTGCATGAGTCACTCCTAGTTAACCGTCGAATTACTGATGGTTATCAGTATACGGAAGTAGCGCAAGAAAGCGAGCTTGCTTGATAGCAGTTGCTAATTGGCGCTGATATTTAGTAGATGTACCAGTAATACGGCTAGGTACGATTTTGCCATTTTCACTAATGTACTGTTTTAGCAATTCAACATCTTTATAGTCGATGTGAGTGATGCCTTCAGCAGTGAAACGGCAGAATTTGCGACGGCGATAAAAACGTGCCATGAGTATTCTCCTTTAATTAGTCTTCACTGTTGTCGTTGTCGTCACTATCGCTTTCACGACTGTCTGGACGACGAGTAGTAGCTTTACGTGCACGTTTTTCATCGGCATTTTTAGCTAACTGCGACTCTTCAGTGACTGCTTCGTCACGGCGCATAACTAGGCTACGAATGATCGCGTCGTTATAACGGAATAACTCTTCAAGCTCAGCCAAAGTCTCACCGTCAGTTTCGATATTGAAAAGAACGTAATGAGCTTTGTGAATCTTGTTGATTGGGTAAGCCAGTTGACGACGACCCCAATCTTCTAGACGATGGATGGCGCCGTTGTTGTCTTGAACCAACTTGATATAGCGTTCAACCATGCCGACCACTTGGTCGCTCTGGTCTGGGTGTACAATTAACACCACTTCGTAATGTCGCATATTGGACTCCTTACGGATTAGTAGCTATTAACCCTATGTTAATAGCAAGGAGATTTATAAGGTAAGCTGCATCTCAAACAAATCATTAATGAAAAGTTGAAGATAAGCTTAGGATATAAAGCGCCGTATTATAACAGTAACCCTGTGCTAACACAAAGGATAATAAAACCTAATCAAGAATAAATAAAAGGATAAAATAGTATGTAGTAGTTGTTAGCAATAAAAAAGCAACGACTGAGCGCTGCTTTTTTGATTATTCTCGTTTTAAATAAGGTTGTAAACCATCAATAAGCTACTTTATTTTTGGCTGTTTTATCAACTGACTGCTATCCGCTTTTACCACCAAAGTTTTGGCTAACTTATCATGCCAGCCGATGTTTTCAGGGCTTTTTGATGCCATATAATAATGTACTGCAATGACTACAAAGCCTAAAAAGCTGGTAAATGAGAACAGCAAGTTATAGATAATAAATAGCAGGAGGGTGCGCATACCGATAAGCTTGGTAAAAGAAGGTAGACGGTGCGTGGTTTGATCGACCACTCGAATACCTGTAATGAGTTTGCCCAGTGACTGCCCGCGTAGGGTAATAAACACCAATTGTAAAGCAAATAGACCAAATACCATCACTTGCGACATCATCAAGGTAGAGCTGGGTAGGCTTTCCATGAGCGTCATTGAATACTGATAAGCGGCGTCCATATTCTGGATGTCTTGAAACTTAGTGTAATCGATATCCATCTTTGTCAATGCCAATACCAGCGGAAAAATCGCTAATAAATAAAGCAGAGCATTGATGGCGGTTGCTAATACTCGCGACATAATAGGGGCAAGTACCACATTACCAATCACTTTATCTGTGCTTGAAGCAAGTTTACTTGTGCTTGGCTTATTGAGTGATACATTATTATGCGGAGTGTGATGACGGTTGGTTGTCATATCAGCTTTGGCATTTTTTGCATCGGTTTTTGGGCGTTCAGGCTTGCCATAGAGCCTATCAATAGAAACTTTTTTGTCACCTGCTGAAGCGCTTTTGTTTGAGTCCTCAGGGAACACAGTCACATTATTGATGATAGAGTCACTAGGCGTAGCAACCGTTGGGCGATAGGTAAACTGATTACCTGTCACATCACCAAGACGCTGCCACTGATCTAGGCCTTCATGCCACACTAAATCATCTAGTACTACTTCACCAGATGTCAGCATAATATTAAGCTGATCCAAGGTGTAGGGGCCAGCTTGTACGTTATTTCGAGCAAGAAAAATCTGCATAATTGCCTGCATAGTTAGTCATATCTTAAATCGTTATCTATACTCTATAATATTAGGGTCTATTTAACATTTTTAAATAGACCCTAATGGTTATATTGTTAACGACTGTGTGAATTGCTGCTGTGACTTAACGTTAGGGCTTACTTTACTTCTTCACCAGCTAGGAAGAACCAAGTATCTAGTACTGAGTCAGGGTTCAGTGACACTGAGTTGATACCTTGTTCCATGAGCCAGTAAGCAAGATCTGGATGGTCTGATGGACCTTGACCACAGATGCCAACATATTTGTTTTGCTTACGGCAAGCGTCGATTGCCATAGATAGCAACTTCTTGACTGCTGGATCACGCTCATCGAACAGATGAGAGACGATACCTGAGTCACGGTCAAGACCAAGTGTTAGCTGTGTTAAGTCGTTTGAACCAATTGAGAAACCATCGAAGTGCTCTAGGAACTCGTCTGCCAATAAGGCGTTGGTTGGTAGCTCACACATCATGATGACGCGTAGGCCATTCTCACCGCGCTTTAGACCATTTTTCTCAAGTAGTTCGATGACCTGTTTGGCTTCGCCAACGGTACGAACAAATGGAATCATAATCTCAACGTTGGTCAAGCCCATTTCATCACGTACACGCTTTAGCGCTTTACACTCAAGCTCGAAGCAGTCACGGAAATTATCAGAAACATAGCGGCTAGCACCACGGAATCCCAGCATCGGGTTTTCTTCTGATGGCTCATACAGTTTACCACCAAGTAGGTTGGCGTATTCGTTCGATTTGAAATCTGACATACGAACGATGACTGGCTGATCCATAAAGGCAACGGCAAGCGTTGAGATACCTTCAACCAATTTATCGACATAAAAATCAACTGGTGAGGCATAACCTGCGATACGCTCTTGGATTGCTTGTGATATCTCACGTGGCAAGCTGTTCATATTTAGCAAGGCTTTTGGATGCACGCCAATCATACGGTTGATGATGAACTCAAGACGCGCAAGACCGATACCTTCGTTTGGCATTTGAGTGAATGAAAAAGCGCGATCTGGGTTACCAACGTTCATCATGACTTTGAACGCCAGCTCTGGCATGGTCTCGATAGAGTTGGTTTGGATGTCAAAATCAATCTGACCTTCATAAATAAAGCCAGTATCACCTTCGGCACAAGAAGCAGTGACGTCTTGACCATCAACCAATAGTTCGGTGGCATTACCACAACCAACGATGGCTGGTACACCAAGCTCACGCGCGATAATCGCAGCGTGACAGGTACGACCACCACGGTTGGTAATGATGGCAGAAGCACGCTTCATGACGGGTTCCCAATCAGGGTCTGTCATGTCTGAAACCAATATGTCGCCTTCTTGTACTTTGTCCATCTCGTTTAGATTACTAACGATACGTACTTTGCCTGCGCCAATACGCTGGCCGATTGAGCGACCTTCACACAACACTTTAGCGCCAGTCGTGTTGATGACATAACGCTCCATGACATTGCTGTCTTGGCGGCTCTTCACGGTTTCAGGACGGGCTTGAACGATAAAGATTTCATTGGTATCGCCATCTTTTGCCCATTCGATATCCATCGCCTGACCATAGTGTTTTTCGATGGTCATGGCTTGTTTGGCAAGAGAGTTCAGCTCTTCAGTCGAGAGCGAGAACTGCATACGCTCTTGTTTTTCAACATCAACGACTTTGACAGATTTTTTGGTGCTGCCTTCATCGCCATAGACCATCTTTTTGTGCTTACTACCCAAGTTGCGACGAATAATGGCAGGTTTGCCATTAGCAAGTAGCTGCTTTGACACGTAGAACTCGTCTGGGTTGACCGCGCCTTGAACGACCATTTCACCTAGGCCGTAGCTTGAGGTGATAAAGACCACTTGATCGAAGCCACTTTCGGTATCTAAGGTGAACATAACGCCCGCTGCGCCTGTTTCTGAGCGTACCATGCGCTGTACAGCGGCAGATAAAGCAACACCTTCGTGCTCAAAGCCTTTATGCACACGGTAAGAGATAGCACGGTCGTTATATAGTGAAGCAAAGACTTCTTTAATGGCAATCAGGACGTTATCAATACCGCGAATGTTTAGATAAGTCTCTTGCTGACCAGCAAATGAGGCATCTGGTAAATCTTCAGCAGTGGCAGAAGAACGTACGGCAACAGCAATATCTTTACCATCGCTCATGGCTTCAAAAGACTTACGTACTTCTTGCTCAAGGTCTTTTGGCAACTCTTGCTCAACAATCCAGTTACGGATTTTTTTGCCTGTCGCTGTTAGTTTATTGACATCATCAACATCTAACTCTTTAAGTTCGCTATTAATCTTGTCAAGTAAGCCTGTTTCTGTCAAAAAGCGATTGAATGCATTTGAGGTAGTAGCAAAGCCGCCTGGTACACTAACGCCCAAATCAGATAGGTGACTGATCATCTCACCAAGTGAGGCGTTCTTGCCGCCGACCATGTCAATATCGTTTTTTCCTAGCTGATCAAGGTTGATCACAAGTGCTGAAGATTGCGCTGCCATGATAACTCCAAAAAATAAGGTTATTTAGTAAGGATTATAACGGGGTAAATTATACCGCTATATTCAGACAATTTCGATAGCTGAACCAAAAAACTTGTTAAAAAAATACAAATTGTAGGGTTTTGAGATAATTTGGTAATGAATGAAGTCGTTATTGTCTTATTAAGAGGTAATGTTAAGTGTGTCAAGTAGTTGCAAAGCATCTCTAAAATTTGGCTTTTATATAAATCACATCTGATTTAACAGTATGGTTTATGTCGTAAAAATAGGATGACTAGCTGGCAGCGTGGTTAGGAGATTGTACGAACATTGATTCCTATTAAACGTCTATTATGAGTATAATGGAGAGCATAAAATGTCGACACGTCCTAAGGGTGTTGATTACAGCATGTGACTATTGAGGTTTTTAAGCTATGTACTCTAATATCCAACCTGAACAAGACAAAGCCACTATTCAAAACCGCCATGCATTGAGTTTGGATAACTCACAAACCATCAGAAGCGCCTTTTTTATCTCTGATGGGACGGCCATTACTGCTGAAACTCTGGGCCGTTCTATATTAAGTCAATTTGCCTCGGTGCCTTTTGAGACTCGAGTATTGCCCTATGTTGATAGCTTGGAGCGTGCAGAAGATGCCGTTCAGCAGATTAATATGGCCTATCAACGTGATGGGTTGTTGCCATTGGTATTTGATACCATTGTCAGTCCTGAGATACGCGAGAGAATTAACTCTGCCCACAGCTGTAACTTAGATATGTATGAAGGCTTGATTGGACGTATCGCTGAAGAGACAGGCGTTGAGCCAGATGCGCACTCAGGTCATGCCCACGACCATGTCGATTCTGAGACTTATAAAGAGCGTATCGATGCGGTGCATTTTGCATTAGATAATGATGACGGAGCTCGTACTCGCCATTATAATATGGCAGATATCATCTTGGTAGGGGTGTCACGCTCGGGTAAAACGCCGACGTCGCTGTATCTGGCTTTACAGTTTGGGATTCGTGCTGCTAACTACCCACTCACTGAAGATGATTTGTACGACAATCAGCTGCCAAAAGCGCTACGTGAGCACAAAGACAAATTATTTGGGTTAGTCATTGATACAGATCGTTTGGTAAAAATACGACAGGAGCGTCGTGCGGGCAGCCGTTACTCAAGCTATCAGCAGGTTCAACAAGAACAGCGTGCAATCCAAGGGATTTATATCACACATGGAATTCCAAGCCTTGATGTGTCCGAGATGTCGGTTGAAGAAATTGCTACGCGTATTTTGCAGATGACAGGTCTTAAACGCCGAATTGGTTAAAATCTCTGAAGCCATATTCTGAAGTTATGTAATGGCATCTTATAAATCGGCTACTTATAAAGCAGCTAAAAAAAGGTAATGCTTGCTGATTTTATAATGTGTCACTGCACGTTAATCACTACCAAATATTTACTACTATATATAGAGCATATGATGAGTTTACCCCACAAAGCGACCAAATCACCTTTATTACTAATGGGACTACTATGCAGTGTTACTTTGCTTAGCGCCTGTCAAACCTCGCCTTTTTCACGTCAGCCGGTCCCTGAGCCGCGTTATGTGCCGACTATCGTATTAGGCGAAGCGCAAACCTTGACCATCATGCCGCAGCGTGTCGCTTGTGCCTCAGCACTGCCGATGCAGTGCTTATTGGCCAAGTCTCATAAAGATGGCTCAGTATTCCAAGTTCCCTATGATTGGATTGATGACTTTGCGCCAACCCTTGGGACTGAATACGTAATCAGCGTACGTCCGCAAATTGATGAGACTCAAAAAAGCTTGACTGGGCATTGGACATTGCAAAATATCTTGTCTCAACGTATGGTAGGCACCCCTTAATATCGTGAATAAATATTTGACGATAGGTCATTCAAAATCAAATTAATAATGAACCAATAAATACATCCATATATAAAAGAGGACAGCATGGGAAGCAAACGTAAAGATGATGCTACCAATGATACTGGTAAGGACATTGATACAGAAGTATCAAATAAAGATAGCGGCAGTGCGCCGGTGACTACACCTGAGCAGACAGTCGCTCAAGATAAGCAAGAACAAATCGAGCAAACGCATGAGCAAGTTACAGATGATGTCATGCACCATCCGGATTTGATCAATCCACTGGATGATAAGCGTATCGATATCAAGTCAGGCTTTACCAAAGACTCGCAACGTATAAAAAGCGATAAGCATAATTTTGAATACGATGCTGTTGTTTTGGGTGCAGGCCCTGCTGGCGAAGCGGCAGCGATGAAGCTGGCCAAATCTGGTAAAAAGGTAGCGGTGATTGATCCGCGTGATGAGGTCGGCGGTAACTCTACGCACGTTGGTACGATTCCGAGTAAAGCATTGCGCCAATCGGTCTTTAACCTGATCAACTTTCGCCGCGATCCCATGTTTACCAAAGCCCTTGAGTATGAGCAAGTACCCCTAAATAAGGTGCTCGCCAATGCGCGTCGGGTGATACGTAGCCAAGTCAGTACCCATACGCGCTTTTATGAGCGTAACCGTATTGAAGTTATCCAAGGTTGGGCAAGTTTTGTAGATAAGAATACCTTACGTGTCGAAACTGATGAAAACGTCTTTGAAACTGTCACCTTTAACAAAGCCATTATCACGGTCGGTAGTCGTCCTTACCGTCCTGATATTTTAGACTTTAATCATCCACGCGTTTTTGACTCTGACAAAATCTTGCAAATGGATTATGTGGTTAAAAAAATCATCATTTATGGTGCTGGGGTGATTGGTTGTGAATATGCCTCTATCTTTACTGGTCTTGGCTATAAAGTCGATTTGATCAACAACCAAAATCAGCTGCTGAGCTATTTGGATAGCGAGATTAGTGATGCCATTGCCCATGACTTTAGACAGTTTGGTGTGCTTATCCGCAGCAACGAAGAGATTGACTATCTGGAGACCCATGACGACTATGTGGTTCTGCATCTAAAAAGTGGTAAGCGCATCAAGTCTGATGCCATTCTTTGGTCGAATGGACGCTCAGGTAATACGGAAGGCCTCAATGTAGAAGCTCTCGGTCTTAAGGCTAACAGCCGTGGTCAGCTTAAGGTTGACGACAATTATCGCACAGACGTAGACAATATCTACGCAGCTGGTGACGTGATTGGCTGGCCATCTCTAGCTTCTGCGGCTTATGACCAAGGACGCTGTGCAGCCGCCTTTATGGTTGGTGATAGCGATGCCGAACCAGTATCTAGCGTACCTACTGGTATCTATACCATTCCTGAAATCTCGAGTATCGGTAAAACTGAGCAAGAGCTGACAGATGAAAAAGTCCCTTATGAAGTAGGTCAAGCTTTCTTTAAACACTTGGCACGCGCGCAGATCATTGGTGAGCGTTCTGGCGTATTAAAGATATTGTTCCATCGTGAGACGCTTGAGATATTAGGTATCCATTGCTATGGCAACCATGCTTCTGAGATTATTCATATTGGCCAAGCAGTGATGAAATGCAAGAGCAACAACACGCTTGAGTATTTTGTCAATACGACCTTTAACTATCCGACCATGGCAGAAGCCTATCGGGTAGCGGCACTAAACGGTCTCAACCGAGTGTTCTAGATTTTAATTTGTTATAAGCAAAGCGCCTGTTAGATATCTAACAGGCGCTTTTTTTGACTTGATTTTGAAGTCATACCAAACCCAAAATATATAGTATAATCCACTTATGACTATACCAATACATAACCTAGAAGACCATGATTTTGGCAAACACTCAAAGACTGAGCGCAATCCCAGAGCCCGACTACGCCTGCTCATCTTATACCAATATAGTATAGGCAAAGCCACCAACGATATTGCCAAAGACCTCTGCATACATCCTGAAACTGCCAGATGGACATTGAAGCGATATTATGAACGAGGACTTGAGAGTCTCTACGATCGTCATCGTCGAGGTCGTCGCAGCAAATTGGCAGAAGCAGACACAGCCGCTTTTAAAGCCATGATAGTCTCTGAACAAGAAAAGCGCGCTGGCGGTCGTCTAACCGGCAAAGACATTCAGCAATTGGCTAAAGAACACTACAACGCTCACTACACCGTTAACGGTATCTACGAGCTACTCAAGCGTATTGATATGAGTTGGATAAGTGCTCGTAGTCAGCATCCAAAAGCCGACATACAAGCTCAAGACGCTTTTAAAAAAACTTTATAGCACAGGTTAAGGCGTCACTGCCTACTGATGTGAGCCTAGATCAAGTGGACATCTGGTTTCAAGATGAAACTCGAATAGGACAACAAGGCTCATTGACCAGAGTTTGGCATTACCGCGGTGGGCGACCTCGACTGATCAAGCAGCAACAGTTTCATTCCGCTTATCTGTTTGGTGCCTTTTGTCCAGCGACAAAGAAGGCTGTCGGCTTAGTACTGCCTTTCGTTAATAAACACACCATGTTATTGCATATGCAAGAGATTAGTAAAGCCGTTCCAAAAGGACGTCATGCGGTGGTGGTGATGGACGGCGCATTATGGCATCAACCAAGCTTGAATCAGGCTAATGTCACTATGCTTAAACTACCGCCTTATTCACCTGAGCTCAATCCCTCTGAGAGAGTATGGCAGTACCTTAAGCAAAATGAGCTATCTAATCGTTGTTATGACAGTTATGAGGCTATTGTCGATGCCACTTGCTTGGCTTGGAATAATTTGCTTAAACAGCCACAAAGAATTCGGTCGTTAACTGCTCGTGCTTGGGCGCAACTTTAATTGTTGGGTTTGGTATCAGTATCTTGCAAACAAGTGCTTTATAAATCAAAGAAAGCTTTTTTGTAAAGCAGGTTGTTTGGAATCCGTGCGCCGACGCATAAATAACAGAAAGGCGAAGTAAAACAGCCATAAACCAATTAAAGCATAGAATCCTGTAGCGACTTGCGAGAGGCTGGCGCCCATTTGATTAAGCTGGACTGAAGTGTTGATCGCAGGGGTTGTAGGTACTAACCAGCGCAAAACTTGCAGTGCTTCTGGCAGCTGATTGGCCGGCCAAGGATAACCGCTCATAAAAAACATCGGCAGTGAGCTAAAAATCAATATTTGCATACTGCGTTCACGCAGTCGAAACCATAAACCAAACACGCAACCAAGTGTCGCTACGGTCGGACAAAATATCATCAGAAATAGCAAGCTCCCAAGCATATTTTGTCCGCGCGGATAATGATGCAGCTCAAAGGTCCAGCCATAATAAAAGCAGCCAACTGCGAAGCTGAGTACGCTCATAGCAGCAATCCGTCCGAGCCAGCCGCGAATACTGGTGCTATGGCGACGCTGCTCGTACCAAGTACTAATAAGCATTGCAGTCGCTATTAACAGAGTTTGTTGCAGAATAATAATCGATACCGCTGGCACCACATAGGCACCGTAGCCCTCAGTTTGGTTATACAAAGGCATAATCTGCAATGGTACGGCTTGAGTGTTTTGCGCAGCAGTAGGCGCATAAACCCCTTGAGCAACGTTTTTTTTGACTTCTACCCCTGCTGATACCGTACTGACCGCTTGTAAGAACCCCATCTGCACGTTTTTATTTAATAAAAAATAACCACCATTACCGAGTACACTGACGCTGGCTGCCTTTCCTGATAACACTTTCTGCTCAAGTCCGCTTGGAATAATCATGTAGCCTGCAATTTGATCCGACCAAATGGCTTCTTTGGCTGCTTGTTCATTAAGAAAACGTTTGGTGTTTAGCTGTGGACTAGCGCTGCTATAGCGAACAATGGTACGTGACAAGTCACTATTGTCATAATCGACAATACCGACCGGCACATGATTGACTACCTCAGATGAATAGGGCCATGGATAAAAAAAACCATAAATAATAGGCGCTATAATCAACATTAAGAGCACGCCTTTATCGGTAAACACATCTTTGAGCGTTTGGATAAAGTTTGCCCAAAACGACTGTGGCACTGGTGGTTTCTTTAAGGAGGTTGGTGTTTTTACAGCCTTGGCTTTAGGTAAATTCGACATTAGCGTGCTCCCCAGCGCTCAGGATGCGCTAAAGCGCGTTTGGTCAATACAACCATCAATATCAGCGCAATGATGGTTGCCAAAAGCAAGCCATAAACAATGGGCAATGATACCGCAACCAGTGCTTGCATCTGTAGCTGGGCAATGTGCAGCTGCAGATAATGCGTTAAGGGTAGGGCGTCCGCCCAATATTTAGCACTGTCGGTAATGGCGATATAAGGATAAGTCACGCCTGCAAAGGCATAAGAAGGGACGGAGATGAATCCGGTAGCAGGTAACCCCATACGTAATGAAAATGAGCCGAGCGTAAAGACAGCGCCAAGCCAAAATGAGAGAGTCATCAGCAATACCAGACTCATATAAGTGATTAACAACGATACTGTGTCCACGCTTTGTTGCGGTGTGGCAAGCCATAATGCCAATGCTGACCAGACGCTATAAGCCAGTATGGGCCAAAAGTACTTGCCTAATAAGCCTACGAATAATACGGATAAGCTTGCTTTTCTTATACTATTCGTGTGCTTTATATCATTGTTTTTATATTGACCATTGTAATTACCCAATGTGAAATCAGGCGTGCCTGAATCGATAAAACGAGACCAACGTCCCAGTTGCTTATCGCGTAGCTCTCGGCCAATTGTCGTTGCACCAATCACCATTGCCAAGATATGTAATAATGCAGGAATCACAGTCGATGCCAAAAACTGCTGATAATTATTGATGGCGTTGAATAAGCTGGTGCGCTGAATGGCGATAGGAGAGTAGTTGATTGCTGCCTGCGAAGGTGCCATCCCTTGCTTGACCAGACGCTGTATCTCAACGCCTGCTGATAATGTACCGACGACCGCTTGTACACTGGTCTGAATAATACCTGAATGAGTACCATACTGAGCGTTCACTTGCAAAACGACAGGCGCAGGCTTACTAGATGAGATATTGCGTGAAAAGTCCTCAGGGATGATAACAACCGCATACACGTCCCGTTGCAAGATAGCTGCTTCGACGTCGGCTGGCGAGTGGTAATGTTGATAGACGGTTAGCTCAGGACTGGCTTCTAGATAGCGCACCAGAGTATTGGCGATAGGACCATTGTCTTGATCAACGACCCCGATAGGCAAGTCATTGATTTGAGTCTGCGAAAATATCCACCAAACCAGCAATACAGTTGCTAGTGGTATCCACAGTACCATCGCCAAATCCCACTGGTTTTTGGCTAAGAACCGCCGCTCATAGGCAGCACTGCGTAAAAACGCTTTTAGCAAGTGCATGGTTTACTCTTCAGCCTGAATAGCAGCGGTTGGATCAATCTTTACAATGACACTCATTCCAGAGCGAATACGACTGTCTGGGTTTGAGGGTCTCGCCTTGATCTCAAAGGTGCGTACATCAAAGCCGTCATCATTATTGGTCGGTCGCCATGTGGCAAAGTCAGACAGAGTTGAGGTGGCGTAGACGGTAAACTCTTTAGTAAAAGGCTTATCCGTAGAGGACAGCGCTGGAATCGTGCCCGTAAACCGTTGACCAATAGCAAATTGATTTAAGTGGTTTTCGGTGACGTTTAGCACGACCCATTGATCGTCTGGATTGACTAAAGTCAGTATTGGTACACCTTGACCGATGACTTCACCTGCGCTAACAATCACATCGTCTACAATACCTGTAATCGGACTTTTTAAGTTAGCCTCTTCTTTTGCTACCAGGGCCTCTTCAAGCTGAGCATCGACTTGCGCCACTTGAGCGCTCGCGGCTGCTTTATCTTCACTACGCGCGCCTTCCGTCGCAAGATCATACTGCAGGCGTGCCGCTTCGGTCTGATCTTGCGTGGCCAAGTATTGAGCATAAGCTTCATCGCGCTTTTGCCGAGCCATGAGACCTTCTTGATACAGGCGATTGACACGCTCATAAGTATTGGCGGCCAAGTCAGAGGCAGCTTTGTTGGCTTGCCATGCCGCTTTTGCCTGCGCAATTTCCTGCGGGCGTGCACCGCTTTCCGCTTTATCCAGTTGGCTTTGCGCCATTTGCTTACCAGCACGAGCCTGATTAATCTTAGCGTTGATTTCAGGCGAGTCCATTTCGATGAGCTGTTGACCTGTGGTTACTTTGTCGCCTTCGGTGACCATGATTTGCGCAATACGTCCAGGCACTTTTGCGGCGATGGAGGTTTGCTGCATTTGCATCTGCCCCTGCAAGCTAATCGTTTCTGGCTGGCTATGCTGATTACTTTTGAAAAGCCCATAAGCGATGACCCCAAGTACCGCAATGACCAAGGCAGCAAGAATTGCTTTTTTTAGCATGGCTGATTTATCAGATCTGGCATTATCACGACGATAAGCAGACGTTGCCTGTCCTTGCTCTGCATTAGGTCTGTCTTCTACAGAATCCACTGACGGCTGATCATCATGAGACAGCTGTGACTCATCAGTGTACTCGGTCGAATCAGTTGATTTGCGTGAGTCGTCTGATTCATTTGGAAATTCAGTCATGACAGTGAGATTCCTAAAGCAGTAAAGTTGAGAGTGGAGGGCTTATTGTAAAGGTAGAAGAGTAAAAGGCTGCAAGGTAGACTTCTAACAGTGATAGCAATCAGTAATTATCAAAACTACTACCCTAAAGGCGTTTTAACACGCCTTAGTACACTCGAATAGCATGGGGTTTAGATCTTTCTATGGCTTCAAAATTAAAAATAGCACCAAAGGCGACGATGAAAGCTGAATAATAAAGCCATAGCATAATAACTACGGCAGCTGAAAGCGCCCCAAACTCAGCACTATAGTTATTGAAGTTTTGCACATAAATTGAAAACAGCACAGACAATAAAATCCAGAGAACGGTCGCGAGCGTTGCTCCTGGCACCAGTTTTTTTAGCGGTTTGGCATCACGGTTTGGCGCAAAACGATAAAGGCTTAAGAAGCTTAAGAATATGATGCCAGCCAATATCGGCCATCTGCTCCACAGCGCAATGGTTTTGGCTATTTGAGGGAAGGGAAAGTAGGCTGCCCCCAAAGGAATGATAGCGATAGAGGAGATCGCTATGATCAACACCACTACCGCTGCAAAGGTTAGACTAAGCGCTCGAATCGTACCTTGTATAAAGTTACGCTCTTGGGTGATGTGAAAGGCAAGATTGACCAGAACAATTAAAGACTTGATACCCTTAGAGCCAGCATAAAGCGCTAATAACGTCGATGCAACAAGACTAAATGTCAGAGTTGTCTTGGTATTAGAGACCAGTTCGCTCAAGCGTGAATTAAGGACGTCGTATACAGAATCAGGTATAAACTGACGCAAAAGTGAGATCTGTTCTTGCATTTCAGCGGGTGAAAAAGCGAGACCATAAAGCAGTACAAACACCGCCATTACTGGAAAAATAGATAAAAAACCAAAAAAACCTACGCTCGCACAATGTGCCCAAACATTAGAATTGTTTGCTATACGCCATGCCTGCAGCAAGGGCTGTAGCCAGCTTGTCGATTTAGAGGTCAGTTTTTTCATAACATGGTTATTCACAGTAGGGTTAGTAATATTGTTTTTAATAACACTATTCTTAATAGCAAACTACTACTCGCTATACAAAGTCGGCAGGCGAATATCAGCAGCATTGAGATACGCATTAAAGGCGAGCGGTGTGCCAGCACTTTGCATCAATGCGGCGAGTGCTTGCACATAATCACTGGCCGCTTGCGCCTGCTCGGTACGAGCTTTGAGTGCTTGCGTTTGCGCTTGCACCACTTCAATGGCCGTATTCACGCCCTCTTGTAGTCCAAGACGACGTAAGCGTAATACTTCAGTCGCCAGATCCACGTTGCTTTGTAGTGCTTGGTAGCGCGACTGAGCATTATTGACATCGTTCCAGTTTTTTTCGACCAGTAGTAGCAGATTATCATTGACCTCAATCTCCGAAAGATCGGCTTGGCGAATTTTAGCCGTGCTCGACGCCAAAGATGCGGATTTATCCAAACCGCCCCAGAGCTTCCAACTGGCAGAGATACCAGCAATCCAGCTGGGGTCTTTTTCAGCTTGTCCATAGCCATAGAGCATGACAGTCGGCTTGTAGCCAGTGTCCGACAGTGCATGTAACTGCTGCGCTTGTGCGCGTTTTGCCGCCACTTTTTGTAGGCCTGGATGATTGTTCAGGGCTAATTGTTGAAAGTATTCTATATCTGGCAAGGGGCGACTGGAAACAAATAATGGCGTGGTAGGCTTAATACGATAATCAGTGCGTAGCAAACGCTGTAAGGCAATCATCGCCAGACGCGCATCATTGTTTGCCTTTATGGACTCGCTTTTGGCGTCGGCAAGAGCAGACTGTGCTTCTAGGCGATCGACACGCGAGATAAAACCTTCTTCGAATAATCGCTGTGCCATATGGTCAGTCTGTTGCAGCGTATCATAAGCATCTTCACGTAGGTAGGCAGCAATGATGGCCAACTGCGCCTTAAAATAACGCTCAATCAAGGTGTTATATAGCTCGTTTTTATCTAATACACTATCTGCTATGGCCTCTTGGGTACGGGCACTGGAGGCACCTGTGAGCGCCGCCGTACGCCCAGCAGTATAGACTGGCCATGCAAAACCAAGACCTGCGCCTGACGTTGAGCCTGAGCGTTTAAACTCATGAGAGTTTGGGATACGCTCACCGAAGTCGGGAATATTTGGTGGCTGGTACGACTCCAGCGCATCGCCTATGTTGTCGCCTACCTCATTGACACCACTGATGATTTCGTTTCTTAGCGATGACAAGTCAATATCTTCTTGAATGGTGTAAGTACTCGCTGACATTCTTGCAAAGACAAAGGGCCTGTCTATCGTTTTGAGTGCATCGGTTTGGTATTCACTGGCTGCAATGGCGGCTTGATTGGCAGCAAGCTTGGGTGAGACTTGTAATAAAATATCTTGCGCTTGCTCAAGACTCAAATGGCTAGAGACCTCTATCGGATAGCTGTTAGCGATGCTTTTATGGGTGATTGGATCGACGAGGGTATTTAAAGGCTGGCTGTCAGAGTCAGTGTTAATATGAGTACTTGCTGCGACCGTATGACTTGAGACTCCTATCAACATGAGAGTCGCAATAGCACTAGGCAGAGACGAGATAGCAAATTTCATAAGAGACTTATACCGTTAATCAGGAAGCAAAATATTATCGTGCAAGGTATTTGAATATATAGTGTTTTAATGGTCAATACTGTTGAGGTTTTGGCATTAAAAACATTGGTTTATTATCAAAAAGTAAAAGCCAATAGAGTAATAGACTCTAATAATAAAGCAAATCATAAAAGCAGCAGCTATCTACATAACTTGCTGATAGCAATAAAGCATACACTGTAGTGCTGCAATCATGACTGGTCAATGCTCATTATTGGCTTGTTATTCATTGAATACTGATTTCTTTCAAACTAAAACGCTATTTTTAATCCAAAGGATAGCATTATTTATGATAAAGGATGAGGATAAGCTAGTAAGTATATGGCTTTTATAACAAGGTAATGATAGAGATGCAGGTATCTGGATAGTGAGATATTCAAAGTTATAAAGAGACAAGTGTCATACAATATGCTAAATGTCATAGAGTGATGGTGTATTCTTTGGTGTAAAGCATAGGATTGCAATAGGTTGTTATCAGAAAAATTCGTCAACACGTTAGGCAAGCCTAGTAAATCATATAGCATACTGAGAGGTGGATAATGGCAGGATATATATTGGCGCTGGATCAAGGAACGACATCGAGTCGGGCGATTTTGTACGACGATCAGGCGCGGCCTATTGAAATTGCTCAGCAGCCTACCACGCTCAAAACCCCAAAAGCTGGTTACGTGGAACAAGATGCGCGCCAAATTTGGCAAACTCAAATCAGCTGTGCTCACGATGTCATCAACCAAGCAGGACTACTCGCTACCGATGTCACCAGCATCGCCATCACCAATCAGCGCGAATCTATCGTCATGTGGGATAAGCAAACCGGCGCACCGCTGGCACCTGCCATTATTTGGCAAGACCGGCGCACAGCAAGCTACTGTCAAGATATGGCTAATGAGGCTATTGGTGATGTGTCAAAGGTAGATATATCAAAGAGGGTGCAGCAGATTACGGGCTTACGCTTGGATCCTTACTTTAGTGCCAGTAAGATTGCTTGGCTGCTTGAGCATTATCCCAAGATTAAAGCGCGCGCCAATAGTAGCCAAGGTGGGCAGATAGCAGTAGGGGCTATCGATAGTTGGTTGATTTATCAGTTAACTGGCGGTGAGCATGTCATCGATGTGACCAATGCCTCGCGTACTCTGCTATATGATATTCATAAGCTGGCGTGGTCGGAGGAGCTGTGTGCACGCTTTGATATTCCGCTGGCGATATTACCCAAAGTACTGCCATCAGATGGCGATTTTGGCAAAACTAAAAGGGGACTGTTTGCCAAACAAATTCCTATCCATGCGGTATTGGGCGATCAGCAAGCAGCACTCTTTGGTCAAGGCTGTCTCGATCCTGGTATGGCAAAAAATACCTATGGCACTGGCTGTTTTATGCTGATGAACATTGGTCAAACCCCTAAGCTTAGTGAGCATCAATTACTCACCACTATAGCTTGGCAGCGCCGAACACCAATGAGCCGTGTGGATGAGCTGTCTATCAGTGATATTGTGCAATCTGGTAGGCGCATTATACAAGCTCCTAGTACGTTTTTTGGTCGCGAAGTCAATTATGCCATCGAAGGTAGCGTGTTTATGGCAGGTGCCATCGTACAGTGGTTACGTGACAATCTGGGCATGATCAAACAAAGCTGTGAGGTGGAAGATCTCGCACGGCAAGTAGAGAGTAGTGAGGATGTAGTGTTGCTCCCTGCTTTTACTGGTCTAGGCGCTCCCTATTGGCGCTCTGATATTCATGCCAGTATTAGCGGTATGAGCCGCGGCACCACCAAAGCGCATATCGCTCGCGCTGCGCTTGAAGCGATTGCCTATCAAACCTATGACGTGCTTATCGCCATGCAAAAAGACAGTCCGCATCCACTCACCGAGCTACGAGTCGATGGCGGCGCTGCCAATAATGACCTGCTCATGCAATTTCAAGCAGACTTGCTTGGCGTGCCGGTACTGCGCCCGCAAGATACTGAAATCACTGCTAAGGGTGCTGCGCTTCTCGCTGGTCTAAAAAGCGGTTTATATGACGAGAGTACGATGAAGGCGTCATGGCAAGTCGACCGTGTCTTTGAGCCTAGTATGTCAGCTGAGAGACGTGCACAGCACCTTGATAAATGGCAGGCTGCTATTAGCAGGGCATTGATAGATATCTAAGCAAGTTATCAGTTCAAGCTGCAAAGTACTCATATAAAGTGCTTATATTATTAAAGGGCAAACATCGCCGTCGTTGCTTCAAGCTGTGATTTGACTAGCGGTGACTCAACAAACGGCGACTTAATCAACGGTGATTTAATTAATACGGTACGCAACATAAAAACGTCAGAGTTCGGCTGACGTTTACATGGTCAGTAACCTAGTCAAGTATCTCTGTTATAAACATACACGCTGTAACTTAAGCTCATCGCGAGGTGGACACAGTTTACATAACGGGCGTATCAGCTAGGTGCTTGTGACTCATATAATTTATTCGTGGTAGACCAAAGTATGATTAGCAATCATCACTGGTTCTAGACATTATTAATTAATGGCAAACCTATAACCAATAATATAAGGATAACAATATGAGTAACTATGACGATATCGATCGCAATGAAGTAAAACACATGTCGAAAGAGTCAAAGAAAGATTTGAATGCTGATATCATTACTGGAGAGCCAGGATCGCACCCAGTAGGGACGGGGGTTGGCGGTGTCGGTGGTGCAGCAGCGGGCGCAGCCATTGGTACCATGGCAGGGCCACTGGGTACTTTAATCGGTGGTGCTATCGGTGCCATCGTCGGTGGCGGCGCAGGTCATGCAGCTGCAGAAGCTATTGATCCAACACGTGAGGAAGCTTATTGGCGTGCAGAACATGCCAATGCCAGCTACTTCAAAGATGGCTATGAATTTGATCGTGACCTGCATCCAGCCTATGCAGTTGGCTATGCTAACCGTGCGCGCTATCCAGTAGACGCCCGTTTTGATGATCACGAAGCAGACCTAAAGCGTTCGTGGGAAGAGGTAAAAGGTGATTCACGTCTGGCATGGGAGGAAGCTCGCGAAGCATCTCGTGATGCTTGGAACCGTGTCAGCTAATCACTGATAGCCAAAGCCATGGCAATTTGTGCTATGTTAAAGCTTCTAGGGAAAACTCTAGAGGCTTTTTTATTGTGAATAGATTTAATTTGATGTTAAAAATAAAAAGAATAGGGATATTATGAGTCAGTACGCCATTGCCGAAGGTAAAAAGCAGTTCTATATCGCTACTGCAAATTTACTTAACTTAGCCAACCCTAGCAGAGTTTATTACGAAAACGCCCCAGCTTATGATCAGAAGACTTATCAGCGCAAGCTAAAGGGGCTTACGGATTTACTTGCCAAGGCTCATGCCGATATCATCGCGGTGCAAGAGGTATGGGATACCGATGCATTAGAGGCATTGGCGGTGTCATTAGGATTTGAGCGCAAACATGTGGTCGCGCCGCTGGCAAGCAATGATAGCGCCAGTCCTTATACCCAAGGTCACGGTGCACAAAAGACACCTGCCGTCGGTATTATTAGCCGTTTTGAGCAGATAGAAACGACCTTATTAGAAGAGATAGCACCAGAAGCCATCATCGATGTTCCTGATGTCGGGCCTTATGAGCGATTCAATCGTCCGCCGCTACTCTTACGTGTCAATGCCTTTGGGCAGCCAATTACTATTATTACCGCGCATCTAAAAAGCAAGCGTGCCTATCATTTGCGCGATGAAGACGGTAATCTATTAGAGGATATGGATGATCCTAATATCCGTGTGCGCGCCAAACTTCGCAGTCTATGCATGCGCGCATCAGAGGCTGCCTCGATACGTATGTCTATCATAAAGCGCCTGCAGCATACTCGCGAACCGCTCATCTTATTAGGTGATATGAACGATGTGACGGGTAGTGTCACCACGCAGTTGATGACTGAGACAGGTGAAGTCAACTATGATAAAAGCATGCGTGATGTTGCTTTGTTTGATGCTGCCCGTATCCAATCGCGCTATGGCTGGATGAAGGATGTGGCTTATACTCATATTTATCAAGGCATGCCAGAAGTGATCGATCAGCTGTTTGTCTCAGAGGAGTTTTTGCCTGATAGCAAGTTTGCACTTGGTGCTGTCGAACGAGTAGATTATTTTAACGACCACTTAAAGTGGGATTATATCGATAGAGCCACTGATCATGGTATTATACGAGCGAAAATAAAGATTCATGATTAATCGTTTGCAACGTCTAATCATACTATTTAATTGATACATTAATAATTTAGCCCATACACGCCCTTTGCTTGATAATGTACAAGTATCTATGATGCTTAACCGCTGATACGAAGATGGTCATATTGATCACAATCCGTAAATAGCAGGCTGGTTTGATGCTGTTACTATCAACGAATAACAGCTATTCATGAAAAATTAGGGTATAACATCGAGAGGTCTGTAATGAGTGAGCAAGTAAGCGACAATGTTGACGATAAAGTTGACGATAAAATGGAAGACAAATTAGTTGATTCAGAATTGGCAAAAAAACTGGTGCCTAATAAATTCAAATTTACTAGCCAGCAGGGCCGTGCACGCCGCCAAAAACTCTTAATGGGTGCCAAAAAGCTGAGTGAAACCAAAGCCATCAATGATATTACCTTGGCTGATGTGTGTGAAGAAGCAGGCATCCCAAGGGCATCCGCTTATCACTTCTTCCCCAATATTGAAGCAATATTTTTAGCGCTGCGTTTTTTGAATGCTATTGAAATATTAGAGATATTGGCAACGGTTGAAACAGAAGACTATGACAGGTGGCAGGGCTACTTAACGGCAATTATAGAGCGCAGTGTGGGTATCTTTTATGATGACAGCACCAAAGCTAAGCTGATCTATGATACCAATACACCAGATTTTGAAGGGGATAGCTTCGGTGAAGATATTGACTTGCAAATCGTTGAGTTGGTATATGAGCGCTTGACGCAGCGTTATGAGTTGCCTAATTTTGGTGATGTCAAAGACATGTTAATGGTGACTTTTAGTATTATTAATGGGATATTTACTTTATCGTATCGCCGTCATGAAGAAATCACGGATAAGTATCTGCAAGAAGCGACCATCGCTGCCATCGCTTACCTGCGCTGCTACTTACCAGAGAACCTACCACGTAAAAAGTAGTAATACCAAACTCAAAAAGTGCGATTAACGTTATCAAACTTGCTAAGCCTACTAGGAATAGTACTTGCACAAGTTTTCCGCGCTACTCTAATTTTTGGAAATGGTATAAGTTTTAGCGCATAGCCATAGATAGTCTTGGATAATAGCACTACAAAAAAGCTGGCTCATAGTATGAGCCAGCTTTTTTATTGGTAGGAATGACAGCGATACTGTGTTAATCACCGATATGATAAGTCACGATTGGCATAGGCAGAGCAATCGTTGGTGCAGACTTATGACTGATATGAGTATTGTTGGCTGAGTTTTTATTCATGACAGGCATGATAGGAAAGGTTTGACCACGACAGACATCATCGCTTGGGTCTAGTGGGGCATAATTTTTGTAATAGTCGTTGATTGCGTTTTCTAGCGCTACGTTGGTCTGTGAGTCATGAGCATTGACGTATGCTTCGCGAGCTTGCTCAAGCCAGCGGTCTGCCATACGAAAGTGGCTGCCTGACTCTCTCCAGCCGCGCTTACATTGGTTGGCGGCTGCCCAAACTAAAGCAATCTCACTAAAGGCCATTTCACGCGGTGCTGTTTCTATACCGCCACTGTCTTTTAAGGCATTGAGGGTTGCCCAAAGATCAGGACGCATCAACGCTGAAAATACAGGGATATCAGAGGTTATCTCGAGTTGTTCATCATTATCGTTTACAAGTGCTTGTAAAATCGTGTGACTTGCCTGTACGGCATGGCTGCCAGCAGCAGATTTACTTTTTATGCTGTCTTGGTGATAGGCATAGTTCAGCCAAGCTTGTGCTTTGTAAGCAAAGTACTGCTGACGCGGCGTGAGAGCTTGCTGCTGATAGCGCTTTAATTCAGTGAACATGCAATCAATCGACTGCCGTTGCGCACTTTGATATTTTATAGGCGTCGTTTGCGCTCTAATATCCTCGGTGCAGTAGTTAGCCAAACTCGCTAAACTGGGAGCGCTGTCGATAGTAGAGTTATCATTAGTACTACCAACCGTGTTATTGGCAACTGTGTTATTAATCACAATGTCATCAGAATGGTTGGCTGCAGGTACAGATGGCGACATAGCACACAGCAATAATGCAGCCCCTAGCGCTGTACCTGTAGAGAGAGTAGGTAATCGATTATTTGTTTTTTTTAATACTGCTGTTAATTTGAACATAAATCCTGCTTAGTAGTATTGCTAAAACCATGTTGCTTGAAATCATAAGGTTGCTAAGGGCCAAACGCTAAAACCAATACTGTAAAAGCCATACGCTGAAAATTATAAAGTAGAGATTATAAAGTAGAGTCAGTGTCTAAGCGTTGGTTTTTGCGAGGGTCTTTACGCTTAAACAAATCTTCGTCAAACTTAAAGCGCAGTCTAAAATAAGCGCCTTGTTGGGTGGTATCTTCATAGGCGATGTCTTCGTCCTCAAAGCCCATAAAGTTATAGCCAAGTGACAGCCATAGGTTGGTCATAGGACTATAGCCGACTTCAGCACCCAGCATATATGACATGTCATCAGCTTGATCATTCCAGTATGTCCCTGCTTGTAGACCAATATCCCAACGCTCGCTGATGTCGTATAGACCACGGGCGTAAGCAGCATGTGCAGTATTGTCACTGGCGATTCCATCAGCATCATACTCGGTATATTTACCCGCATAATGCCCAGAAATAGTGAGCGGACGCGTTGGATGATAGTTGCCACTCCATGACCAAATGACAGTGTCTTTTTGGTACGGATCGGCTCCCGTAATGTTATCGTCCAAGCGATATTCAAGCTTGGCGAGCATGTCTAGCTGATTGCTGTCATAGTCGCGATAGGCGGCACCAAGCTGAAAGCGATTGATGGTGCGATGACCATCATCATAGTCTACTCGTGAGTAGATGTCTTTTGCTAGTAAAGTAATGTCATCAGTATAGCGATAGGCGATACCAGCACTACCTAATAAGGTATCACTGGTATTGCCCCAGCGTTTTTCTAAGCGGCCTGATGCTTTGTAGTTTTCTTGCGCGAGATACTCAACACCGAAACCTGCGGCAGTAGCGGTGCTGTCTTTTTCACCTTCGAGTGACTCCACACGCTCAAACAAAGTATTGAGGGTTAGGCCTTCTTGTACATACCATTTGTTCTTAAGACCGATAGCAGCTTCTGCTTCGCGAGCGCTGATGGCATCACGCATACGGTATTCGCTATAGACCTTGCCGTCCTTCATATAGGCGGCGTCAAAGCCAATCACGGTACGCTGGCGCTCATCAGTATCATCAAGACCATAACTGCCTGATAAGCTGTTGATTAGGTCATGACGAGCATAGATACGGCCTAGATTTCCTATTGGCGTCTCACCACCGATAGAGGTGGCGTTACGATTGCTGTGCTCAAGATCTTGCTCATATTCGGCAAATACCAGTGCGTTATTGAGCTTGGGTAGGCGGGCAGTGATGCGGGCGCGGGCAGTGGTGCCTTCGATGTCTTCGGCCGCGTTATTGACACCATTGAGCGCAGACTGATTGGTAATATTGTCATTGAATATCGTGTCATCAGTGAGGTCTTTTACATCCGTTGCACCTTGAATATTACGTGAAGCGGCTGTAGCATCTTGCTTATAATAACGCACACCGATTTCACCAACGATGTTGGTAGTTAAACGCTGCTCAACGCTGGCTTGAACCCCTTCGATGCTGGCTTCAGTGGTGTGGTCTTTGCTACGCACACCTTCCAGCTTGAACGCAGTTTTTTTGCTCTCTAGGGCATGAGTGACTTCTACGCCAGATTCTGTACGACCAGCGGTAAGCGGTGATGCGCCTGTAACGAAGCCTTTATCCGCGTCGTTGTAGTAAGCTTTTGCCCGTGTGCGTTTATTGTCGTCATAGTTTAGCTCGATACGCAGGGCGTCGCCGTCAGTATCGTTGCCTGTTAGTTCTGTTGCATTGATCTGATTGCTTGGATCGTAATTAGGATTTTCAGCTTTACTTTTGGCATATTCAGCGACCAGTTTTAGCTTGTCATTGAATTTGATGACGTTGTTGATACTGGCAAGCTCTTCTTTGTTCAGTGGGTCATCACTATTGATGTAGCTACCACCGACAGAGACTTTGTCCGTCAGTTGTTGCTTGGCAGCGACACCGCCGACCCAATAGTTCTCGCCACCTTCATCTACTTCCACAGTGACACGCAGGTAGATAGGGTTGCCATCAAAATCTTGGCTAGCAATTGGCGATGTCAGGTATAAACTGCGGCTGATAGGGTCAATCTCATAATCAGCGAAGCGCGTCAGGGTCTCACGGCGCACGATAAGTCCAGGATTGTTGGCATCGCGAGTGATGACTTCGATGGTCTCAGAGTTTTCAAGTACCGCGTCGAAATTTTCTGCGAGCGGATAAGGGCCTGAAATACCAAGGCCACGAGTTTCGTTGACACGCTGTGATGAGCTGGTCTCTGCAGCGAAGGCTGTAATACGAGTGTTGTCGTCTTCGTACTGTGCTTTGACACCGGTCAAAGTGCGGTTGTACTGACCAAGCTTAATGCCTTCGTCGTCTGTCACGTCAGTCTTTAAATCGCCATACATGGCAAACGAGCGGCCTTTATCCAAGCGTACATAGAGCTTGCTGGTCGACTGCGCATCGAAACCTTTGGCCGATGAGTCGCCATAGACAGGATAGTATTCACCTGGCTCGATATCACGGAACAGGCGCTCGCCTTTTTTGTCGCTATCGTAGGCCAGGGTTAGTAGATAATCACCGCGCACCTTGCCTTTTAGGAACATAGCGGCACGACCAGTTGCTGAGTAATCATCATTGCCCGAAAACTCGTGCAGCTCCTTTTCAAATGCGCCTTGAGCATCAGTGATGCTGCCGCCATCGAAGTCTTTGAGTGAGATAGCGCCCTCAACGATACCGACGGCGATCAATGGGCGTAGCTTGGCAGTGAACTGCAGCGGAATAATTTGCTTGGTACTACCCGTATCGATGACCAGCTCACCTTTACCTGGTGCACTTGGTGCAATCACTGGAATCAGTAGCTCGCCACCGCTGACGGTGACCTGAGTGCCCGCTTGGTCTTTGTTGCTGTCTTTTAGGTTGATACGGCCGATATTGGTATCGATGGTGATCGGGGTAGAAGCCACATAAGGACGGTTATCACGGTCTTTTAGACTGATGACGACTTGATATTCGCTGACACCATCGGCTTGTATCAGTTGTGTTTGCGTACGATAGTCGATGGCTTGCAGGCTATCAGGGGTGACTACTTCTATGCTCTGCTCGGAGATGACTTGCCCAGTGATATCAGTGGCTACACCGCGCAAGGTATTACGGCCACGCTTGAGATCTACCGCATAGTAGTCAAAGGCAGTGACGTTTTGTTTTTTCTGCTCGGCGGTCTTACCGATTTGCTGCTCAGATACTGCTTTGCCATTGGCATATAAAGTAAACTGAGAGCCGAGTGGCGCTTGTACTTGTACCAGCTGCTTATATGAAGCCAACTGCTGCCCTGAGCTTAGGTTAATAAAGCTTACATCGTTGTTTGGTACTTCTTTGAGGAACTCTTCTAGCAGCTCAGATTTTGGTTGCTTGATGGTGTTGACCGTCATGTTGACGCGATCAGCATTTGGCTCGACCATGTCTGCAACTATCGCTGAGTCACATTTGATACCTTGATCTAAGTCATCATTGGACTTACAGCCACTAGCATCGATATTGTCGCTGTTATCACGGTCACGGTCATAGTCAGGCTCCAGTGCTAGCTGGTTTTTGATGGCTTTTTCGAGTGTATCGTTCTTGGCGCTGATGGTTTTGCTACGAGTGATCAGCTCTTGGTTCAGACGTTCGGTGCTGTCCGCCATACCACCGACGATAGCGAAGTCGGCACGGTGCAGCTCGCCGTATTTGAGGTCGACGAAGCGGCTACCGGCATCGCCAGTATTACGATTGCTTTGGATGACAAGCTCAGTATCTCTAGGCAGAGTCGTGCGGTCTACTTTTAGGACGTGGGTTTTGGCACTGATACCATACAGGTTGTATTTACCTTCAGGATCGGTCACGACAAAGTTACCGTCCTCCATATAGATACGTACGCCAGCGACACCAAGCTCGCCATCTTCTTTTTGTTGGATACCGTCACGGTTGATGTCGTGATAGACCTTACCGATGATGATGCCATCAGTATTCATCACCCCGCGGTTGACTTCGATTGGCCACTGCGCCTCTCTAGAAGTGATGATTGTGCCACCCGTCGTATCAAAGTCGCTACCTTGAGCGATAGCACGGTTGATACCGTCGCCACCAAGTGCAGAAGAGCCAATCAAAACGCGATAGGTGACTTTTTTGCTGGTTCCTGGCGTTAGATTACCTAAGCCTAATACTTGATATTTACCAACTGCTTTGAAGTCATCAGTTTTTGCACTGTCGATACGCATGGTGCCTGGTACATAGTCAAAGCCACGTGGCATCGCATCTTTTAAATCGACGTCATAAGCAGTCGTTTCACCATCGTTTTTGATGTTAATGGTGTAGTTGACATAATCGCCAAGCTCGGCAGTTCTGACATCAGCTTCTTTTTCTATTTTGAGGTTGGGCAGCACATCGATGATGGTGGTATTGCTACTGATATTGGTGGTGATGTTTTCGCGATTACCCTCTATATCAATATAAGCGTCTAAAGTAGCTACTAACTTGTCACCTAGCAGAGTCTGAATGATATCATCGTTAATCGCATTGGCATTGTTTTGCGTAGGTACATTTAAGCGATATTTACCAGTATTATCACCTGTTTCAATGGCTTTTAATGAATAACGATCGCCTGTCATTGGAGAGGTGATAGTGATCCATACTTGATCTTGCTTATAAGGATCAACGTTGCCTTGCGCATAACTGGCTTCGACATAGACGTCTTTGCTAATTTGCGATGAGGGTTGATCACTGTCAAAGGATTTGTTTTTAAAACCGATACCTGGCTTTACAATGATAAGGCTATCAGTCTCTGTGACTGCCTTTACCGACGGGTCTTCGACGACAGTTGCACCAAGCTGAATATCTATCAGGTCGCCGTCGGTTGCATCAGCGGCAGTTAGTGCCTGGACGATTAGCTGAATGCTTTCGCCTTGTCCTAGTCTAATTTGAGCAGTTAAGTTATCAAGCAATAGCTGCTTATCTTCACCATCGACGATGCCGTTGTTATTTAAGTCCTGATAGAGTCTTATATTCGATAAAGTATCAGGTATTGTTAGCCTTAGATCGACAGTCTGAATATTATAACTATTGCTTGTGAGTACATTTACCCAGCTGGCAGTGTTGCCTGGCGCTACAGTTTGTCGTGGTGACTTGCTTAGATTGATACCATACTCTGATAGAGCAGAGGCTTTGACTCGTACTCTATTTGATTCAGACTTTAAGGTGTTATCCGTTTGGTTATTGACAGTGTAGCTGGCATTAGCAATATTATCGATGATGCTGAGCACATCAGAGGTAGCTGCCGCAGCGGAATTTGATTGCATAATCAGTATGGCTGCAGTTAATGCAGACAGTTTGGCTACTTTAGCCGATAGACGAGTAGACTGAGCGATACAGTGAAGTGTCATATTACGTGATTATCCAATCAAATCCAAAACATAGGGACTGTCCTTACTTTTTTACTTTTAGAGCAATCTAAGTAAGGACAGTTTTTGCGTTATCTAAAACCTTAATCACAGATAACGGTATATAAAAATAAGTAATTTACGCAATATTAAATTGAGCCATCAGCACCAGTAGGATTGATTTGTACAGCAAATACCATTGCTGCATACTCTTGCGGCGCTAAGCTAGTTACCGTACCACTAACAGCAGTAGAGCCAGCTGTTGCTCCATGAGCATTGTCTGCGGGTAGTGTATTTGCATCAGCTACGTCGGCAAGCTTGACAGTATAAGCAGGAGTAGTGGTTGACGTGAGCACTTGCGCTTTGTTATTAAAGCGATCTGTCGTATCCGTTATGACCACATCATCGAAAGTAAATCGTGCATCTACCGCTGAGAATTGATTAAATGCCGTAATCTTATAGACGATACAATCACCAGGTTCAGCGGCGACAACATCCTGTGTAAATGTAAGGGTAGCGCCAGCGGCACAAGCTTTATTTAATGCTTGCTTTTTATCAAGCGTCAGACCTTTCACTTGTGTTTTGTTTTTGACCAGACGCTCACCTGTGGTCGGTACGTCATTTCCGCCCAACACCATAGCTATGGTGATATTTTCCGTGGTACCCAAGACTGCATCGTTAGATTCTACTTGGTAGTTGATCGTAACAGTGGAGCCTGGAGCCATACCAGTCCAAGCTGGCGCGCCGTCTTTCGACACAGCATTGGTCAGGTCATTATCACCATTAATATCCCGTAAGATGGTGTAAGTCGCGTTAGGTGTAGCTGGATTATTATCAGCGTCATATACTAGCTCAACTGAGCCTGTCACTACGGTAACTTTATTATTGGCGTCTGGGGCAATCGTGAATTTGACTTCGCCTGGCTCATCACCTTCTACCTCTTGTCCAGTGTTTTGAATAATAGCCGAATGAGTGACTAAGGTAGTATCTGCGGTATTGGTAGGAATCTCTTTGGTGGTAGGTGTGGTAAGACTAATTGCACGCTGATTGGCAACTAAAGGCGCTGCAGAGTCGCTACCAGTGACTGTACTAACGGTGCCATCTGTGACCTCACTATCATCACCAGCTGGATAAAACTCATCAGTATTTTGCTTAGTATCAGTACTGTCAGTACTATCATACATGACTACGTTTTCACCAAGGTTTAAGGTGACAGAAGCGTGGTTAATCGTTTCTTTAGGATTTGTAAGAGGTTCATCTTTATCTTTTTGCACATCAAAGGTGATGGTTGCTGTTTCACCTGGTGCTAAATTCAATAAAGTAACTCTGATACTGTCGTTTGCAGTACTAGTACCTTTGCCTTCATTACCTGGTACGATAGTGGCATTGTTACTGACACTCAGGTTCGGTTGATCCGCTAAACGTAAGCCTTCTGGTAGACCATTGAAAACAGTAATATTGTTCGCATTCACTGCATAGTCAGCGCTATCATCGTTCTTCACCGTTATAGTGTACGTGACCTTCGAGCTTGAATCATTCAGGTTTAGAGTGCTACCAGCCTTACTGGTAATCTTGAATACGGGTAATTTAGTCTTACTGTTATTAATGTTGATTAATGGTGCTGCATTAGTATCAGCAGTGGTAAAGAAATCACTGGTTGCCGACAAGGTTAAGTTTTGGGAGTTACCACCAACGTTTCCAGTTGTTTTTGCCGCGATAGAAATCTCAACATGCTCATTAGGCTGTAGGATGATGTCAGTATTTTTGAACTCAGTGCCAGTAACGGTAGTTGTGCCTATATCTATACCTTCTGCATTATAGGTAGTGTAGTATAGGTAACATTGGTAGCCTCTAGATCATAAGAGCTTGTTGGATCTTGCCCAAACTCTGTACCTGGAATAGTACCACCCTGAGCCAAGCTCAGCGTATAGGTATCTTCTACGTTACCTGAGTTGGTTAAAGTATGGCTAAAAGTCACTCGGCCTTTGGGAGTCACTTCAACGTCGCGGTTATAATCATCGGCAGCATTATCGTCATCGTTTTTAGCCGTTAAGCTAAAGGCGGCACTTTGAGTGATATTGACGGTTACTGGATTAGATTGAACGGGAGTTTGGGCAACAGTGCCGATTTTATAGGTAGCACTGGCTATGTTTTCGATGGTAGGCGCTGACTCAGCTACGATTTCTGCTGCATTTGCAAGATTGTTAATACCAAAGGCTGCTGCGATGCCGACTGTTAATACTGAGTACTTAAAGGTGCTGGATTTCATCCAGAGATTCTCCTGAGTAAAAAAATAAAAGGCTAAGGTCAAAATTATTAGTTAACGATGGTATTTAATGATACGTCTGCTGATTTGTTCGCAGGAAGTAATTTGATATTCCAGCGAAGTGCTTTGTATTCAGAAAATGGAACCTTGACGAATTTGCCCTCTATTTTGCGCATAAGCGGCATATCAGCATAATTTTTGCCATCGATAGTCGCTTGTGCACTGTTTGGTTTTGCCTCACCGGTAAATATCATACTGGCAGGGATAGGGAGAGTCACAGTAACATCGCTAATAGGTTGGTCAATGACATTGGTATAAGTAGCGCGATACTGTACGGTCTCACCCTTCTGAGCGTTTGATGCTGAGATATATTTAATCTCGCCATCAGCAGTTTTTACAATTTTATTCGCCTGTAGCTCCATCTTTAGCGCATCTTCTGCATAAGATATATTGATTAAACATGCAGATACTGCAGTGGCGATAAGAGCATGGCGTAAAAATTGAAATGATTTCATATCAAATTCCTCAGTTGGGTAGGTTTTACTAGCAATATCCATACCAATTAATATAAATCTATGGCGATGAACAATGTTTTTCTAGTAAAAATTCAACACTAATTTGATTCTTATTTTCACAGAGAAATGATAAATCGTCATTAAATAACTTATAAATGACCTTTAAACGCCTATCAATGGATATAAAGAGAGTTAAAAAGTCGAAGTCTCAGTTATCTAAGAGTAGTGTTGATATAAATTGTATTTAGGGGTTTATGTTTTTAGAACCATATTTGGTGTTGAAGTATAAAGTTGCCTTACTTGGTTCTGTGGAGGATGCGGGCGTTTTTAACAAGTTAAAGCCATCAGAGATAATGATGCCATTTTCACCAATAGGCGCTGATGTATTGGTGCTTCTAAACACTGACGAAGGGTTTCCTAACGGTTTTGGTAAATTGAATACAGACTCAACGGGGCTGCGTTGCAAAGAGTCGCTAATTTTGACTTCGTTCAAGTCAACGTGGCTACGGTTGTAAGCTTCTAACTTATAAGCAATGCAGTTACCTGGCTCGACATTGTTAGCAGGATTACTACTAAAGCCTGTCGTTGGCTGATTGGTATTGGCGATATTAGAATAGTTAAGCGCGCTATCACAGGTATGTACATATTGGGATTTTTTGAGTACCAACGCTGTATTGGCTGCCTTCACTTCACCGAAATCAAGATTGCGTGTGACATTACCTGAGCTGTCCTTTTCGGTTTTATAATCATAGACGTTAGCGACTAGCGCGACTTCTTGGGTATTAATCGTCGTATCTTCACTATATTCCCAAGCACTTGGTTCGGTCTGAACCAGACAAACTCTTGATTTACCAACCAGTGCACTTGGACTGACGCTAAAACTGTATCTACCTATGCTGGCTGCAGCACTTGACACGGTTTGAGGATTGGGTGAAGTCGATACGATATTGCTGCCACTACAGTCAGTCAGCCTAATTTGTAAGCCACTAGCAAAGATACCTGATTCGTTACTATCGAACACACCATTATAGTAGCTGCGGTTACCAGTAAAGGTGGCAGAGATATCCTGTTTGGAGCTGTCGTTAGCCGTGATGCCGCCATTGTCGTTAAAAACGATACCTGCAAACGTATAGCTCAATGGGACAGATGGACTGTTGGTGATGGTACAAGTGATCTCGTCCCCATAAGTCGTATTAGAAAGGGTGAATGAGCGGGTTTGAGCAGCTGCGTTATAAGTCATCGCCGCAGTAGGCATGACTGTCGTACTACCAGTGGTAGCATTGTTGCAAGTATAAGCAGCATTATAATTAGCGATATCGCCGTTGTTTTGGCTGTTGGTGACGCGCTCAGTAATGGTATAGGTCGTACTGGTTGTCAGATCTACCACACCGCTATTATCATTAGTAATAGCTTGTCCTGAGCCACTAGTCACAAAAGTTTTTAGCGGTGTTGTTGCATTGCTTATACTGATTGAGAACTGATCACGGTTGTTATTACTATCATTGACGCGAGCGGCATCTAGCTGCTTTTTGACAACGAGTTTGGGAGGAGCAAGACAGAAATAGAAGTCTGAGTAGCCCACAGCGTGTGGACTATTCCTTTGCGTCAGCTCATTGCTATGTTTTAGATTAAGAAGGGCGTCAGCAATATTATAGCTCCAAGCCGCATCAATAGTACATTCTCCTGTACCACAGTTCTCTCCTTGACGAGCTGTTACGATGTCTCTAGCAGCATTGATAGTATGAAAATTGCTATCAAAAGTTAATTGTCCTTGATTAGCTGAGACGTCAACTTGTTCGATGTATGGTACTCGACCAGAGCTGCCAGTTGAGTCCAAATCTTGTATTTTATAACCGACTTTACTCACTGGGCGATTAATACTGATATCTAAACTGTGGTTGGTTTTGGTAGCAGGGGAGTTATGAACCAAATTCAGCGCTGATCTAGGGCGTGTCATCAATTAAGCCAAACGACACAAGAAACTAAGTGAATGGCACTAAGGAAATGACTGGCTAACTTATCATAGCGAGTGGCAATCGCACGATACTGCTTAATCTTGGCAAAGAAGTTCTCTATTAGGTGCCTCGCTTTATAAAGCTCTTTATCGAAGTCTCTTGGCTGCAGCCGATGACACTTAGATGGTATAACTGCATTACCTTGCACTGCTTTAATCGGTTCAATAACGCGGGCATCAGCATCGTAAGCTTTATCGGCAAGCCACGTTTGGCTAATACTGACATCAAGCAATTCATCTGAGCCACACAGGTCATGAGCTGCCCCACCTGTTAGATAAAAGCCAGTAGGATTGCCTAGCGCATCTGTTCGAGTATGTATTTTAGTCGTCAGTCCACCTTTGCTGCGTCCAATGGCTTGATCCCTTTTTTTCCAGCACTGTGCTGGTGGGCTTTAACAATCGTGGCATCTAGCATGGCATATTCGTCATCGGATTGTTCAGAGAGTTGATTAAAAACCTGCTCCCATACGCCTTTTTTTGACCAGCGACTAAAACGAGTATGAATCACTCTGAAGTCGCCAAAGCGTTCAGGTAGGTCACGCCAAGGTATGCCGGTCTTGTAACGGTACAGAACCGCTTCTACGAACAAGCGGTTATCCTTTGCAGTAACACCAACGTCACTTGGTTTACCAGGTAGAATGTCTTTAATTCTCTCCCATTGGTCATCACGTAGGGCATGTCGTCTTGTCATAGTCATTGAGCTCAAATTCCTAAATACGATCTAAGTATAGCTTATTCTGAAATATCTATGCTAATTGATGACACGCCCTAGTAGCGCCATTGATAGATCCATAAAATGGAGGCGTACCGCCATAGTTGTTATTTAAGTCTAAAAGTAGGGGGAAATTAATTAAAAAGGTCTTATCGCCAGAGGCCTCTACAAACGTAAAAGTTCTGGAAGGGTTGCCATTAGTCCAACTGAGATTCTCAGAGTTCATAGGACTATATGCAGGTGGGTTTGCTCCAATATAGTACATCTTATGGCCAGCTGGGCAGCTGCCTACTGGAGAGGTTGGGGGAGTTGATGGTAAGAATGGATTGGCCAATACATTTTGGCTGCTGATACCCATTCCGATGAACAAAAGAGTGGAGACAGCCAGGCCTAATGTAAGTTGTGTGTCTGTATGTTTTTTAAAGCTAGTATGGCTACTCTCTTGCATCTTTTTTCCTCAAAGCTAAATTTATACCGAGCCTAAAAAGTATGATTGTCCGTGTCAAACTCGCCTAGTCTACTAGATGTAGTACTCAACGCATCTTCTTCTTACTACTCATATTTTAGCAATGGCATTACTTTAATATCATCGTTTTGAATAATTAAAGTGCTTATATCATAGACAGTAACTAAAACATGATTAATGATAAAAGTCACCAAATTTAGGGAGAAGTATGCAAGAAATATGCCATAGACTAAGTGTTGGCGTGAGGAGGAATTCCCTAAGGTGATGTCGATAAAGCAAGCTTAGCGTTAAAAAAGAAAAGAGGTTGCATTTTTTGTCAGTTTTATGACAAAAATAGGCAGGTTATTCAATAGTATAGGATAAATACTAGAGTTTTTTCATAGAAGGTTTACAGGTGGGTAGTAAGGTATTGAATTCTAAGCGTTGATAAAAGCTAGATGTAAATATGGTGCGGGAAACTCATATTTAGAGCTTCCTTAATACACAGCTAAGGAGTCTCTTTTGGCTTTAAAAGGAGTATAGAGAATCCAAAATAAGATTGTCGGTATAGTAGTCATGAAGTAGGAGATATTAGGGCGTGTCATCAATTAGCATAGATATTTCAGAATAAGCTATACTTAGATCGTATTTAGGAATTTGAGCTCAATGACTATGACAAGACGACATGCCCTACGTGATGACCAATGGGAGAGAATTAAAGACATTCTACCTGGTAAACCAAGTGACGTTGGTGTTACTGCAAAGGATAACCGCTTGTTCGTAGAAGCGGTTCTGTACCGTTACAAGACCGGCATACCTTGGCGTGACCTACCTGAACGCTTTGGCGACTTCAGAGTGATTCATACTCGTTTTAGTCGCTGGTCAAAAAAAGGCGTATGGGAGCAGGTTTTTAATCAACTCTCTGAACAATCCGATGACGAATATGCCATGCTAGATGCCACGATTGTTAAAGCCCACCAGCACAGTGCTGGAAAAAAAGGGATCAAGCCATTGGACGCAGCAAAGGTGGACTGACGACTAAAATACATACTCGAACAGATGCGCTAGGCAATCCTACTGGCTTTTATCTAACAGGTGGGGCAGCTCATGACCTGTGTGGCTCAGATGAATTGCTTGATGTCAGTATTAGCCAAACGTGGCTTGCCGATAAAGCTTACGATGCTGATGCCCGCGTTATTGAACCGATTAAAGCAGTGCAAGGTAATGCAGTTATACCATCTAAGTGTCATCGGCTGCAGCCAAGAGACTTCGATAAAGAGCTTTATAAAGCGAGGCACCTAATAGAGAACTTCTTTGCCAAGATTAAGCAGTATCGTGCGATTGCCACTCGCTATGATAAGTTAGCCAGTCATTTCCTTAGTGCCATTCACTTAGTTTCTTGTGTCGTTTGGCTTAATTGATGACACGCCCTAGGTAGTAAGAGTGCTAAAAGCTACCACAAAACTACCAACGGTTAGTTTACTATGATAGAGAGCAAAGGCTTGTGAATCTCAAGAATAATGGTTGACCTATATACGCATAAAATTAATTTTATAACTGTGTCATTTTGAAAAATACTAATCATTATTTATTTAAAAAATACTTGTTATGTCGTCATTTCTTTATAGCCATAAACATTTGCGTCATAAGCGTCTATAATGAAGAGACATCATTACGTAATGGTCAAGTATGCAAACGTGACTGCAGGGTCAAGTTAAGCGTCATTATTCACCAACCCTGTAATCATTTAATTAATAATGAACGTTAGCAATTAATATTGTAGATATATTATCTACAGTAGATTGCCATCGAAACGCGTCAGACAATGGAGTGCTTGAGCGTAGTAAATAAGCTAAAAAGTAAACCGTTATCTCGTCACACTATTTAATAACACCCTGCCAGTTGGTGGGACTGATCGAAATAAAAGGATAAAAAAATGAATTATTATAAGGATGCTGATAGCACCGAAACACAGGAATGGCTAGACGCTTTTGAGTCTGTCATCAAGCATGCCGATAAGGATCGTGCGCAGTTTTTACTAAAAGCACTCTATAACATGGCGGTACAAGAAGACTTGCCATTTAACCGTCTAGATACTGCTTATATCAATACCATCGCGGTCGAAGACGAGCCGATGTATCCAGGGGATTTGGCCATCGAGCGCAAGATTCGCGCTTTGATTCGCTACAATGCGTTGGCGATGGTCATGCGTGCCAACCAAAACGACGATGATCTGGGTGGTCACTTAGCGACATTCGCCTCCAGTGCGACGCTTTATGAGACTGGTTTCAACCATTTTTTCCGTGCGGCAAATGATCACTTCGGTGGTGACATGATCTATTATCAAGGTCACTCAGCGCCAGGTATCTATGCCCGCTCTTATTTAGAAGGGCGCTTGACGGAAGAGCAGTTAGAGAACTTTCGCCGTGAAGTAGGGGGTAAGGGTCTATCGAGCTATCCGCATCCATATTTGATGCCGGACTATTGGCAGTTCCCGACCGTTTCGATGGGTCTGGGTCCTATCATGTCGATCTATCATGCACACGTACATCGCTATATGGAAAACCGCGGTTTGCTCGAACGAGAAGATCGCAAGATTTGGACATTCCTAGGGGATGGTGAGACTGATGAGCCAGAAAGCCTTGGAGCGATTTCTCTCGCTGGTCGTGAGAAGCTGGACAACCTTATCTGGGTGATCAACTGTAACTTACAGCGCCTCGATGGTCCAGTACGGGGTAATGGTAAAATCATCCAAGAGCTAGAGTCGATATTTCGCGGCGCAGGCTGGCGCGTGATCAAAGTAGTCTGGGGCGGTAAGTGGGATACGCTACTGGATAAAGATCATACGGGCGTGCTTCAGTACCGTATGGAAGAGGCGGTCGATGGTGAGTATCAGCTCTATGAGGCGCGTACGCCTGAGTTTACCCGTGAGCATTTCTTTAATAAATACCCAGAGCTCAAAGAGATGGCCGATGAGTTGACTGATTATGATATCTCTCGTCTAAATCGTGGTGGTCATGATCCAATGAAGGTCTATGCTGCTTTCAGTGAGGCCATGAAAACCAAAGGTCAGCCGACTGTTGTTTTGGTCAAAACAGTGAAAGGTTATGGCTTATCTACCCAAGCGCAAGCGGTCAACAAATCGCATCAAATCAAAAAGCTTGATCATGAGTCGTTGATGTACTTCCGCGACCGTTTTGAGTTGCCATTTACGGATGAGCAGCTAGAGACGCTACCTTTCTACCGTCCAGAAGAAGACTCAGCAGAAATGAAGTATCTAAAGGGTCGCCGTGAAGCGTTAGGTGGTCACCTGCCTAACCGCCGTAGTGGTCATATCCCGCTTACCATTCCTGATATATCTATTTTTGATCGGATACTACAAGGCAGTAAAGGTAAAGAGCAATCGACGACCATGGTATTCGTGCGCTTGCTATCGGCCATGCTAAAGAACAAAGACATCCAAGATCGCGTGGTACCGATTGTACCTGATGAAGCGCGTACCTTTGGTCTAGAAGGTATGTTCCGTCAAATCGGTATCTACTCGGCTACGGGGCAAAAGTATACTCCTGAAGATAGCGAAGCCTTGATGGGTTATAAAGAAGCCATCGATGGTCATATGCTAGAAGAAGGCATTAACGAAGCGGGTGCCATGAGTACTTGGATTGCTCTAGCGACCAGTTATTCTGTCAACGCGCTGCCGATGATACCGCTATATATTTACTACTCTATGTTTGGTTTCCAACGTGTGGGCGATTTGGCATGGGCGGCAGGTGACTGTCAGGCTCAGGGCTTCTTGCTAGGCGCGACGGCTGGTCGTACCACTTTGAACGGTGAAGGCTTGCAGCATCAGGATGGTCATTCACAGATTTTATTTGGTGTCGTACCCAACTGTGTTACTTATGATCCTTGCTTTGGTTATGAGCTGGCAGTCATCATGCACGATGGTCTACGCCGCATGTATGGTGAAGGCGAGCGCGTCTATTATTACCTCACCTTGATGAATGAAAACTACGAGCAGCCCGCGATGCCAGAAGGCGTGGAAGAAGGCATCAAGCGCGGTATGTATCTGCTTGAAGATAATAACTCAAGCCAAGTGCAGCTGTTAGGATCAGGCGTTATCTTACGTGAAGTGCAAAAAGCAGCACAGATCCTAAAAGACGAGTTCAATATCAACTCCAACGTCTGGAGTGTGACCAGCTTCAATGAGCTGACCCGTGATGGTATGGCTTGTGATGACTACAACCGTCTGCACCCTATGGAAGAAGAAAAAGTGCCATGGGTGACTGAGCAGCTGGCGCCGCACAAAGGCATCGTGGTTGCAGCGACTGACTATATGCGTAATTACTCAGAGCAAATCCGTGGTTGGCTGCCTGATAACCGTCCGTATACCACGCTTGGTACCGATGGTTATGGTCGCTCTGACTCACGTGAGCAGTTACGTAGTTTCTTCCACGTAGATGCGGCTCACATCGTGGTGGCAACACTGAAGCGCTTAGCAGACGAAGGCGAGGTTGAAATGCGCCTGGTCAAAGATGCTATATCAAGCTTTGGTATTGATGCAGATCAGCCACCAGCATGGCAGCAGCAGCCTCATTACGACCATTTCCCAGATGCTCCAGCTCCAGCCCCTGATAATATCAACCCAAGTCCTGTGCCTGAGTTTGTCGGTGAAGATGATGACGAAATCAGTAGTGAAGGTCGTGCTGAAGACAAAGCCGATGCCCAGTTACTCAATGATGATGATGTCAAAGAATAACAACGATAAGACAAGGCAATCATAAGATAAGGAGAGATACGGTGGAAATTAAAGCCCCCGATTTGGGTGTAGACAGTGCCGAAGTCAGTGAGATTATGGTACAGGTTGGTGATGTCATCGAAAAAAGACGACAACATTATTTTAATAGAGTCAGACAAAGCCTCAGTCGAAGTACCAAGCTCAGCCGCTGGTAAGATAACGAAGATCAATGTAGAAGTTGGTGATCAGGTTAGTGAAGGTACAGTGCTGATTGAGCTCGACAGTGATGCCAGTGCCGATGAAGATCAAGCACCTGCAGCTGAGGAGCCGCCAGCAGCGCAGCAAGACGAGCCACAAGAAACAAAGTCAGAAAACGAACAAGACAAGCAGACAGAGTCTGAGCCGGCGCCATCGAAATCAGCTGATAGCACAAAGGCCGGACAAGCGACAACTCACGCCCTACCAGATCTAGGTGTTGATGAAGCACAGGTGGCTGAAATCATGGTCAGCGTCGGTGATACCATCAGTGTGGATCAATCAATCCTGCTGATCGAATCTGATAAGGCTTCCGTTGAAGTACCCGCCCCAGAAGCGGGCAAGGTTGAAAAAATCTTGGTAGAAGCTGGTGATACGGTCACTAATGGTCAAGATTTTATCGTGATAGTCGGTACTGGTGGCGCTGGGACGGACAGCAGTGCGACAACATCTACTGAGTCGCAGGCACAAGACAGCTCAAGCGCTAGTAAGGAGCAGTCACAAGCAGCAGATGCTAGCAAGCCTAAGCAAAAACAGCCAGACTCGCAGCCTGCAAAAACACAAAGCCAGCCACAAGAGCGCAAGCTGACAGAAGCGCAAGTGAATGAAAAGCTGACTGAGGTTTATGCAGGACCAGCGGTGCGCAAGCTTGCCCGTCAGTTAGGCATAGACATTACTCAAGTCAATGGCTCGGCATTAAACGATCGTATCTTAAAAGAAGACTTGTTTGCCCATGTTAAAGAAAAGCTCAGCACGCAAAAGACAGCCGCAGCTAGTGGTAATGTCGTTAGTTCAGGTCTGCCAAGCTTGCCTGATATGAGTAATGCTGAGATCTGGGGTGAGACTGAGATTCAAGATCTGAGCCGCTTGCAAAAAGTGTCGATACCGCAGCTTAACTACAATACGTATCTGCCACAGGTCACGCAGTTTGATGTGGCAGATATTACGGAGACTGAAAAACTCCGTGGTGAGCTAAAAGGTGGCATGAAAGCAGAAGGTATTGGGTTGACGATTTTGGCGTTCATCATCAAAGCAACGGCTCATGCATTGACGCAGCATCCTCGTTTCAATAGCCATCTCAGCGATGATAATACGCAAATTATCTTGCGTAAGACCGTCAATATGGGTATTGCGGTAGCAACGGATGATGGTTTGATTGTCCCTGTCATTAAAAACGCACAGGACAAAGGCATCAAGCAGATTGCGATTGAAATCGGTGAACTGGCCGCAAAAGCCCGTGATAAAAAGCTGGGTACCAAAGACTTGCAAGGTGCAAGCTTTACCATCTCAAGCCAAGGAAATCTGGGTGGCACAGCCTTTACACCACTGGTAAATTGGCCGCAGGTCGGTATCTTAGGGGCTTCAGAAGCGACGATGCAACCACGCTGGAATGCTGATAAGCAGACCTTTGAGCCGCGTTTGATGCTGCCATTGTCCTTATCTTATGACCACCGTGTCATTAATGGGGCCGATGCTGCCGTATTTACGCGCTATATCGCAAGCTTACTTGCTGATCCACGTCGTATTCTGCTATAGGCTTAATATTTTTATAAATGTGTTGAAAAGATCACTTCGGTGGTCTTTTTTTATGTTTGTATGTTTTTGAATCTAATAAAACGATAGATACTGAAACGTTAGAGACAAAGAAGCCAGCGATTAAGCTGGCTTCTTTTATTCTTTATTCTAAACTTATAGCCATTAGCTATATTAGAACCGTTTTACAAAAGCAACGCCGTATACCCAAGGGCTGATATCGACTTCACCAACATCATTACCATCTACCTTAGCATCTGTTTTGATGTCCATGTAGCGGGCATCAATACGGAAAGACTCTGTCGCATTGAATGGGATGTCTACACCAATATGACCAGCAACACCAAAGCTATCGTCTAGCTCTAGCTTTTCAAAAACATCACTGTAAATTCTTTCTTTAAAGAAAGTGGTGTAGTTGACACCAACGCCGACGAATGGCTTTACATTCATTGGCATGTTGTAGCCATCGAAGTGGTATTGTACAGAAAGCGTTGGTGGTAAATGCTGAGTTTTAGCGTCAGTAGAAACGCCATCAGCGTCTGTTAGGGTAATGTCATGATGAAATGGAATTGCTGCTAGCAATTCGATACCAACGTTATTAGCGATGAAATATTCACCACTGATGGTTGGACGTACATCGCCATCAACATCAACAGCCAATGCGCCATTAGCTAGAGTACCGTTGTCGCTCTTAGGGTCGACATAGTGCGCGCCAGCAGCCACAGACCAAGTACCAGCAGGTACAGCGAAAGCAGTAGTCACAGTAAGTGCAGTAGCAGCGGCTAAAACTAGGGATTGTAGTTTCATCACGAAGTTCCTTAATCTATAAAGGGTTGTCAGTAATTGTCTGATTGGGATTAACATCAGTTACTGATAGGTAACGTTACAGTTAAGCTCTGATCTGTAACCTCTAACCTTCATTATAATACACATTCCTTACTAACGGTAGTGATTTAGATGGAAATGTGCAACATAGTCATTTCAGTTTCGAGGCTTTAGATTTATCATGGTTTGACTTAAACTACGTAAAACGTTAATAAGTGAGTTCGTTTAGTGGTAAATGTTCAGCAGACCCTAATAATAGGTAAAAAAAGACTTCAAGCGAATAAAGTTAAAATAATGCATGAAAATGACAAGTATGATTTTTGATAAAAGGGTGAGGGTCTATGACAGGTTACTGTAGTAATTCACCTGCACGATGTGTTAACGCTCGTACGCTGACCTTAATAAATGAGGCTAATAACTGCTGCCCAGAGTGTGGCTTGTCTCTAGTACCCGCAAATAGCTTAAGCAGTAACGCGCGTATGGAGCTACAGTTTTTGCAATTTGGCCTCGGTATTATGGCGTTTTTGATACTGGCTTTGGTCTATGTTTATTACGACAGTTTTTTATAATCAAAGCTCTAATCTGTATGAGATAGGCTAGATGACTTACCATGAGCGCTGATGAGGTGTTTCGGTTTGGCCTACAAATAGCCGTTTTATGGTTGACTTACCATACAAAATCGTTGTTAATATAGGGCATACCGAACATTCAATTACAGTGACAGAACTGATTTTAAGTACTGCTCTTAAGTTGTGAGCAGATTAAAACAGTATATCTAGTTACTTTAAACGTCCATATACATTCACTTGTCATTGACCTTCACGACCATTTTACGGCTCGCTTGATATTTATCTAATTCGCGGTGTTAAGCCGTATGGGGACGGTATGCTCTTCCAATCTATACGGCGCTTGCGTCACCTTGTCTATAACATCTTACAAAATGATGAGCACGATACACTGGTCAGTCGCTACGTGGATTATTTTCTGATCGCTTTGATTTTGACCAACGTCGCAGCGGTCATTGCAGAGTCGGTCGACACTTGGTATTACCCTTATCAAGAATATTTCACTTTGTTTGAAAACTTCTCCATCGTTATATTCTCTATCGAGTATTTGCTACGTTTGTGGAGTGTGGCGGACGCCAAACCTGATCATACTACATGGCGTCAGCGTTGGGACTGGCTAAGGAGCCCCTCAGCGTTAATTGATCTGGTGGCTATTGTACCGGCATTCCTAAACTTCTTTGTCAGTATCGATCTACGCTTCTTACGTATTTTGCGTCTGTTCCGTATTCTTAAGCTAACGCGCTATTTTGCCTCCATGCGTATTCTCTTGGTCGTTATCAGCAAGGAGAAGGGGTCGTTCCAAGCCGTTATATTTATCTTAATTATTATGATCGTCACAGCATCTAGTGGTATCTATCTGGTGGAGAACCATGCCCAGCCAGAGGAGTTTGAGTCGATACCTAAGGCGATGTGGTGGGCAGTCGTGACGCTGACAACTGTCGGCTATGGTGATGTGACACCGATTACCAATGCAGGCAAGATATTGGGTGCAGTCATTACGATATTGGGTGTGGGCTTGGCAGCACTGCCAGCGGGTATTTTGGCGACAGGTTTGGCAAACGAGCTTGCCCAGCGCCGTGATGAGCTTGAACAGCAGTTTCGTGAGTTCTTAGTAGATGGTGATTTTGATTTGGTACAGAACCAAGTCATGATTGAAAAGATTCGCCGTGAGCTGGGGTTGGATAAAGAGCAAGCGCAAGATATCGTGTTACAAGTGTTGCGTGAGCAAGAGCTGGATCGCCGTGAGAAGGAAGTGCGGCAAAAGAACTTTTGTCCTCATTGCGGGGAGCCGTTAGAGTAAATATAAGCTAAGCTGTCTTGTAAAACGAGCGTTATTAACGTAAAAAGCTGGAAACTTTAGGTCTCCAGCTTTTTTATAGGTAGTTCTGATTAAGATATAGCTCTGATTAAGTGCGAACCGCTTGCGGGACAGGAATTGCGCGTGCTAACTCGTGGGCGACCTCTTGCGCGGCACCTTGTAAGTCATTGGTAGAGAGCGGTAGGTTTTGTAGCGTCAAATGCCAATCATCGACCCCGCGCTGCAAACTGGCAATCCAAGCAGAGTGGCAATCGCGTGGTAGCTGTTTTAAATTCACTGTAAAAGCGCGGTTGCCTTCATCGTCGCTTAAGTGTACTTCACCGGCTTTAACCTTGCCGAGTGGCTGTCCATAGTATGAGCTTGCAAGTAGACCAATCTTGTTAATGTGGGCTGGTATCTTATGCAAATAAAGGCGAATCTGTTCTTGATCCAGCGGCCCATCGTACAATGCCTGCTCACCGCGGTCTTTACCATTTAGGCTATCGCCCTGATGGCGAATGGACTCGGTCTTATCACGCAGCTGCTTAAACCAAACCATGTCGTTTATCGTACAATTGTCATCATAAAGTATGCAGGCTATATCGATATCAATTGCGCTTTGGTTTTTTTTAAAGCGCTTCATCATGCCTTTGGGTTCGGTTTTGGTAAACTCATAGTTTAAGCCAAAAGCTATGGTATCGGTGGTTAGCCCCAGTGCTTTTAGGTTTTCTGACAATGGTGGTAGAGAGGCAGTAGTGGGCATGAAAATCCTTGTTTAATATTAAGTTATTCTTTTAAATATTAGGGTCTGTTGATCATTCAAATATTAGGGCTTATTGTTATCTTCTAGCGTTTTATCCAAGACCACTTGATAAAGTAGCTGCGGCTTGGCGTCTAATAAACCTTTACCAAAACCACGTAGCCACCAGACCAGTTGCGAGGTCAGATTGACTGTTGCGTTCACTGTTAGGGTCTCATCATCGTTGATCGTCACCGTTTGATCGTCACTCAGCTTGCTCTCTGTCAGGCTTTTACCAGCTCGTTTGGTAAAATGTAACTCAATAGCGGTGTTTTTGCCATGATCAGGCAGTTGGCTTAATAGGGGATGAGTAAAGCCCATACTGCCTGCCTCCAAGTAATCATCCAGATGGAAGTTATCAGGTGTCTCAGCTGTGCTTTCGAGTATCTCTACACTTTCAAAGCGGTGCAGGGCAAAAGTGCGGATGATGAAGTCAGGGTCGTCAACACGGGTCGCTAGCAAGTAAATGATAACGCCGCGCTGAATGATCGCGATAGGATTTAACACATATTCGCTGGCTTCTGTTCTATTGCTGCGGGTATAGCAGGCTTTGATTTGCAATTGATAAAAGAGAGCATGATAAATGTTGTCTTTACTGTCCAAGTCAATATGCGGGGCAATCAATGCTTGCGTCGCAGGCTCTATACGCACCCGATCAATCCATGAATGAGTGACTTTGCTGTTTTTTAGTTGACGCCGTGCCAAATCAAACCAAGGAAACAGCTCATCCAAAATAGCAGGCGGTAATAACTGTGTAAGATTGGCCTCGACCATATTGAAGGCGACCGCTTGCGATAAGTTCATATGCGGTAAGCTTTGTAGAGGCGCGTCATCTTTCCAGCGCCAGCCTTGTGGGTTAGCATTGTTTTTTTCGATAGGGAAGCGTTTGGCTAGAGCATTTAGGTCTCTTTGCACCGTGCGTAAGCTGACATCAAATCCTGCCAGTTTGAGCTGTTCATAGATATGGGTGGTTCCTACCCAGCGATTGCGCTGCAGCTGAGACAATACTTGCCATTGACGCGCAGTGGTTGCGGCGCCATGACGACTGGCTGCTGTATCGGCAGCCATATTAGCAGTCTCATCGTCAGAGGGTGCAGACGGTTGATCTGCCTGCGCTTCATGAGCGTTAAGAGTCGAGATGTCAGTTGCGTTAGCGTTTGGCGCAGTCATTGAGAGGTTACCTATATGAAGTTGTCAGTCTCAAAAGAGCTTAAGTCTGTATGCTAAGTTTATCTATTATGGTTGCTGCTTGCATCGTACTTAAGACACAGTACTTAAAATACAGTATTTAAGATAATTCATTTAAGATACCCTATCGCAGATAAATCATCAAAGCCATTTATAAAAGCAAAAAAACTTCAAGCATCGATAAGATTTGGCTTTTATTTTCAAGCCTAGTGTGCAAACTCAGTATCAAAAACCCAGCGTGAAATTTTAACTATTTCTGCTCGATGTCATTATCTGTCATATCATCTTTGCTAACGTCTGTTTCTTTTTTGCGTTGTTGTTTTCTCTCATCTTCTTTTTTCTGGCGTTTGGCATTGCGTTTCTTCTTGGCTTTCTTTTTAGATTTTTTGTCATCGACATCATCATCTGTGCCTTGGTTTTCATCCCATAACAGCAAACGGCGCAAGACTTTGCCAAATAAAGTGTCTTTACGATAACGGCCTTTTTTGTTCATCGTGTCGATGGGTAAACCTGTCATCAATGTGAGTGCGTCACTTAAGGTATGCACGCCATAAATATGAAATTGGCCTGCTGCAACGGCGGCAATGATGTCGTCACGCAACATCAATTGCTTGACATTGGCCATTGGTATGACGACTCCTTGTTGCCCTGTCATGCCTTGCTCGCGGCAAGCATCGAAGAAACCGGCAATCTTAGCGTTAATACCGCCAACGGCTTGTACCTCTCCCAGCTGATTCATAGAGCCAGTAATCGCCAAGGCTTGATTGATAGGAACGTTTGCTAAGGCGGATAACAGCGCACAGCCTTCGCTGACAGTGGCGCTATCGCCGTCGATATGGGCATAGCTTTGCTCGAATGCTAGGGAGGCGCTAAAATTGAGTGCATGATGTTGGCTAAATAATGCCCGCAAGTAGCTGGTCATAATCAGCATGCCTTTGGCGTGTAAGCTGCCGCCCAGATCGACATCACGCTCAATATCTAGGATTTCTCCAGCACCGATATTGGGCTGAATCACAGCGGTGAGACGTGCTGGCATGCCAAACTCGCTATCGGCATAGCTGACGACAGTTAAGGCATTGACTTGTCCGACGGCCTCACCTTGCGTATTAATCAGCTGCTGGCCTGTTTTTAGCTCATCCCAGTACAAGTCGCGCAAGTAGCCTGAGCGCTCAACCATGTCGCTGATGGCTTGGGCAACATGAGAGTCGTCGACGATGTTTTCTCCACTTAGGCGTGCATGGCGATTGGACTCATGCAACAGCTTAATAAGACGATCGCTGTGCAGGCTCAGACGGTCTTGGTCTTCGGCTTGCAAGCTGAGATGCTCAAGCAGTGCTGCTTGTGCGCTACTATCAAAAGGATAAAGCTTGGCATAATCGATGATGTCGGCCATTTTGGCAACCAGCGCCAATTCATGCTCGTTGGTGCGAATCACGTCATCATGAAAGTCAGCACGAACCTTGAATACGGCATCAAACTCTGGCTCTAACTCTAACAGTTCATAATATAAATCTGCTTCTCCGAGCAAAATGACTTTAATATCAAGGTCGATCGGTGCCGGTGCTAACGACAAACTGCCTGTTAAGGTGAGCATCTGCTCAAGGCTAGACAGTTTTATTTTGCGTGATTGTAAGGCACGTTTGAGACCTTGCCAAGCATAAGGGTGCTCGAGTAGGTGACTGGCCTCTAAAATTAAGTAACCCCCATTGGCGCGGTGTAGGGCGCCAGCACGTATCATACTGACATCGGTGGTGACGGTACCTAACTGAGTAATTTGCTCAACATGTCCTAGTAAGTTCAAGTGAGTCGGCAAGTCTTCAAAGATGACTGGTGCGCCATCCTCAGGGTCATGACTCACCATGACATTGACTGCATAGCGGCTAGGAGTGGTCGCCAATACAGCAGTGACAAACTCTTCATCATCGCCATTGACGATATGCGGGGCATGGGTGACCATATCGGCAAATATGGCATCAAGATAAGTAATGACAGGCGGCAGCTTAGAGAACTGCTGACGAATGGGCGCAAATAAAGGCTGTAGCGCGCGGCGTGCAATATTGCGATGTAGGGCTTCTATCGCATCATTGGCCTCATCTTCTAGTTGTTCTAAAGTGATGGTCAGCTGACTAAGACGCTTTTGCATGTGGTTCTTTTGGGTGAAATTACTCAGCTCAGACTCGTAATTGCTGCTAGTGCCGTATTCATTATTGTCATTCTGGTCATCATCATTGAAATCGTCTGCAGTAGTACGCGCCGTTTTTTCTGTCGCTGTCTGGCTTTTATGGCTATGGCTGCTAGATGCCTTTGTGTCATCTGTAAACTGCTCGTTTTCTTCTGCAGACAGTTTACTCGGATGTACAAATATCGCTTTATTGTCATGCGAGCGAAAGGTCAGAGCCAAGTCATACTGTTTACCCTCAGCATTTAGGGCGTCATAAGCGAGGCTTTCTTTTTGATGGGTCTCGTTTTTGATGGCTTCAATTTTGCTTTGATACTGATCACTACGAAAGCGCTGGCTTAAGCGTTTTTTGGCCTGCGTCCATAATTCGTTGACTTGCTGCTGTAATAAATGCGCTTGTCCAGCAGGCAAGGATAGTGCCAATGGGGTGCGTGGGTCGGTAAAGTTATGCACATAAACCCAGTCATCAGGTGTTGGTGCGTCGCCAGCGATTTTATGTAGTAGGCGACTGATAACGGTACGTTTGCCAAGGCCGTTTTCTCCAGCAGCAAACACATGATAGCCACTAGCATTAACATCTAGTGCCGTGTGTAAGGCTTTGAGCGCGCGCTGCTGCCCAAAGCCAATATCTAAGTCTGGAGCTGTGCGTGTGTCGGTCGGTAAGCTATCGGCATCACTATAACGCTTGAGCTGCTCAGCAGTTATCAGGCAGCGCTGATTGACCTCTGCAAATATCGGATGAGGTGATAGGGCATCTTGCTGATCTTTTTCAGCTTGGTTGTTTACTGCTACAGGGTCGTTTTCGGTCACAGTGGTTGCATCGATAGCGTCTGAAGTTTGTGTCATAGGAGCAGTTAGCTGTTCGGTCATAGGCGTAGGTTATTCATTTTTAAAGTAGAAGAGGTTTTAAGGTAAGTATTTTATAAAACAGATGTTTTGTGAATAGGTATGTTGTCATTGTTTATCTTAATCTATCTTAGGGCGTGTCCTCAATTCAAACGAAGGATACCTAAATGGGCTAAAAATGGCTAAATCTTGCCAAACAGCGTTAAATAGCTAGGTAATATCCCGATATTATCTGCGCTATTTTCCTTGTTTGACGGCAATTTATCTCATTTTTATCTCCATTTTTAAAATGAGAACACGCCCTAGTTTCCACCATCCATCTTACAAGATGTGGCAGTGTTTTAGACAGATTATTAAAGGCAGTTTTGTATCATATATACGTGGCTGATTGAGTCAGTAACTGAGTCAATAATTGATCTAATAGCTTTATTAAAAATAACGAATCAATAGTAAATTTGACCCTATCAATGAAGAATAACGTCTCAATGTCAGTGCAGATAGTATAAGATGGCGGACATTGGCGCAATCTGCAACTATTCAATAGGCAGCCTGCATGATAAAATAGACGGTTCACATGTCAAAACTGGATGATTTGTTGTATGTCAGCTTCCGCTAAAACCGCTTCATCGTCTGCTAGCACGGTTACTGTCAGTATAGATCCTACTGGCTTTGTAAAGCTTGGCACGCAGTTACCAACGTTGGCTAATATCTTAGCGCAGGCAATAGACGAGTTAGGTTTGCCTTTAAGTGAGACGCAGCAGCGTACGCTATTATTATACTTAGACCAGCTTTTATTATGGAATAAAGCGTATAATTTGACCGCCATTACCCATCCAGAAGAGGCGTTGATCAAGCATGTCATCGATTGCTTGGCTATTATACCGCATTTACCGCCTGGGTCGTTGTTAGATATCGGTACAGGTGCTGGGTTGCCAGCCGTTATTGTCGCGATTTGTCAGCCTGAGCGCGCATGTACGGCACTTGATAGCAATCAAAAAAAGATTCGTTTTATTAGGCAGATCAGTAGTGAGCTTGGTTTGACCAACATGCAGCCCATTGCTTCTCGTATTGAAGCGCATGATGCCAGCTATGATGTGGTGACTTCTCGAGCTTTTGCCAGCTTGATAGATTTTGTAGAAGTAGCACAGCCGCGATTGGCAGATCATGGTCGTTTATGTGCGATGAAAGGCAAAGCGCCTACGGATGAAGAGCTACAAGCACTTGAAGCGGAGTGGCAGATTAAGACCATTAAACTTGACGTACCACGTTTACACGATAGTCGTCATTTGATTGAAATGTCTGACAAAAATGTCTAAGCTATGAGCACGTTTTTAATCATGAAACAGTATATAATCTTGTGAAACATATTTACTGCTAGCATTTATTGAGCGCTGGCACTTAAATAGTAAGTTGCAAGCATCTGATAAGCTGCAAGCATCTAAGTAGTATAGTGTTTCGATAGCGGAGTGCTTTAAGTAGGGCAGTTCTTACAAAATTAATTAAAACTGATTTATAGAACAGACGTTATCGTATAGTCTTTAGCAGGAGAGTGTGTTGAATATATTACGAATAGTCTCTGTCAGAGCCATGGTTGAATGTTGAACACGTTTTAAGAGTTATTAGAGTAAAAACAGTCATAGATCCTAATTAAATTGAGTGAGTGTATGGAAATCATAGCCATTGCGAATCAAAAAGGCGGCGTTGGTAAGACCACGACAGCGGTAAATTTGACCGCCAGTTTGGCTGCCAAGCGCAAGCATGTCCTGCTGATTGACCTAGATCCACAAGGCAATGCGACCAGTGGGACTGGCTTAGATAAAAATGATTTAGAATTAACAATGGCAGATGTCCTACTGGACGGGGTTTCTCTAGCTGATGCTATTGTTAAAAGTCCAGCAGGCTTTGATGTCATCGGTGCCAATCGTGAATTGGCAGGCATGGACGTTACCTTGATGGGACAAACCAACAGTCACGAGCTGTTTAAAACGGCAGTGGCGGACTTGGTCAGTGATCAGGTAGCGACCAATAAAGACGCCTATGATTATGTGATTATAGACTGTGCGCCCAGCTTAAATCTGTTAACGATTAATGCGTTGGTTGCCACTGATAGCGTCATTATTCCGATGCAGTGCGAGTACTATGCATTAGAAGGTTTAGCCGACTTGTCGCAGACCATTGAGCGTCTCACTGAGCTTAATCCTAAGCTGTATATCCGCGGTGTAGTGAGAACCTTGTTTGATGCGCGCAACACGCTCGCTCGCGATGTCTCTGCGGAGCTTGAAGCTCACTTTGGCGATATTATGTACAAAACCCACATTCCAAGAAATGTTGGTTTGGCAGAAGCTCCTGCACACGGTCTACCTGCGATTGCTTATGAGAGATGGTCAAAAGGTGCGCGCGCGTATCAAAAGCTAGCAGCTGAAGTGATGAAGCAAAGCAGCTAGACGTGCGCAGCGACGAACGACAACGAATGAGTAGTCAGACAGTAAAGTATTTAATAAGTAACGATATCAGTAGCTGTATTAGTAAAGAGCTATCAACAATCATTGGGCTTTTATTTTAGCGTTAAAGGATAGGTAATCATGGCGAAAAAACGAGGATTGGCTGCCAATCGAGGTTTAGATGCCTTATTAGGGTCAATCAAAAAAGAAAAGCAAATTACCGCCTCTGCTTTGCAAGACGATACGGCTATGCACGGCTCTGAGCTACGTGAGCCTAGATTACGTGATCATAAGTTAAGTGATTCTGACGTGCCAGATAATACTAAGCCTGACACCCAAATAGCTGCTAAGTCTAAAGGCAGCGCTGCCAAAACCAACAAAAAGACCACTGCCGAAACAACGGTTCGGGCGCCGCGTAGTACCCGTAGTCATGCCAAAACACGTAGCGAAAGCGTCGATACCAGTATTCCTGAAGATCAAATCAGCTTGGTGCAGATTGCGGTGACGCAGTTGCAAGCGGGTAAGTATCAGCCGCGCCGTGATATGAGCGAGACGGCGTTAGCTGAGCTGGCATCTTCTATTGAGCAGCACGGCGTTATGCAGCCTATTGTCATTCGGCCGCTATTGGCCAGTGAAGATAAAAGCTCAGCAGAGGTGACTCACGAAATCATCGCTGGTGAGCGCCGCTGGCGTGCGGCAAAAATGGCGGGAAAATCAGTCATCCCTGCGATTGAGCGTGCTTTGTCAGATGAGTTGGCCATAGCCTTAGCACTGATTGAAAATATCCAACGTGAAGACTTATCAGTGATTGAGCAGGCGGCTGCTTTACAGCGTTTTCATACGGAATTTGGTATGAGTCACGCCATGATTGCAGAGGTAGTCGGCAAGGCGCGTACCACGGTATCGAATCTTCTACGACTAAATCAGCTGCATGATACGGTCAAAGACCATTTAGCCAACAGCGCCCTAGATATGGGTCACGCACGCACACTGCTGGCATTATCATCCGAGCAACAGCCCATCATCGCACAAAAAATCATCGATGGCGGCATGACCGTGCGCGAAGCTGAGAAGCTGGTCAAATCAATATTGAATCCTGCCCCCAAAGTTGACCGCACAGAACAAGCACAGTCTCGCGATGCTGAGCGTTTGACGCAGCGTCTCACAGATATGTTAGGGGCTGAGGTGAAGCTAAAGCACAAGAAAGACGGCCAAGGGAGCGTGGAGATATTTTTTCACAATCAAGATGAGCTGTCAGCGTTAATCAAGCATTTAGAAGCGCAGCGCTAATATAATAACCTGCATGGTCATTCTTTAAAGAGCATACTTAGCTTTTAGGTATTTTTCTTGCACTATACTATACGTGATTTTTATTAAGTAATAGTCTTGCTTGTAAGCAGTAGTTATATGTCTTGAGTAGATTGACAATATAAATAAGAGAGTCGTTATGTGGGAGTTGGTAAAGGCTGGCGGTTGGTTGATGATGCCTATCGTCGTCTGTTCAATCGTTGCGCTGATCATCATCATTGAGCGTAGTAGTACCCTACAGTTTGAGAAAATAGTACCTGGTAGATTGCGTGAACAGCTGATTAATCGCTTGCGTGAAAACGGTGATATCGGTCGCACACAATTGATGAATGTCAAAGAAAAGACACCGCTGGGTGATATTTTGGCCACTGGCTTACTCTACCGTCATTATGGTTTGGATTCAATGACCATGCACATGCAAAACCGTGCTAGCGTGCAGGTACATCAGCTAGAAAAAAACATCAATATGCTCGGGACAATTGGGGCGATTGCGCCATTGCTTGGCTTGTTAGGGACAGTCTTGGGAATCATATCTTCATTTTTGGCCATCACAGATGGTGCGATGCAAGATCCCACCTTACTGGCAGCAGGCGTCTCACAGGCGTTGATTACCACCGCTGCGGGAATGGTTGTGGCGATACCAGCATTGGTAGCATATCGTTATTTCCAGCGCCGCATTGTCGATATTAATGCTCAGTTTGAAACGGAAGCAGGGCTTATGATTCAAGAGCTTTATGATTATAAGCTGTTGGCAGAGGCGCGCTTACCCTCTATGGATGCAGCGATAGCTATAGAAAAAGGCGTAGATTCAGAGAAAAAGGCGTTAAGCGATGCGTTAGATTTCGAACCTGAAAGTATGCATCAGTCAGCGCAAAAAGCAGCCGTCACTACTTCTTAAGTGACTGTCAAACTAAAGTTGCTATAAAATAAAAAGAGCCATGAAACAAAAAGAGCTATGAAGGCTTCTTACTAAAAATCTTGTTTTATAAGATTATGTCTATCAGAGATATTGCCATGCGTTTTAGAAAACCTACCGTTGAGCCGCTCGAAATCAATCTGACACCGATGATTGATTGCTTGCTGTTCTTAATTGTGTTTTTACTATTGGCGACCTCATTCAATCATTTTAGCCGCTTAAACATCGTCTTACCTGAAGCTGAAGGGGTGGCTATGACCGAGCAGCTTGAGAGTATTGAGGTGGCGGTACAAGAGGACGGTAGTTATCTGGTCAATGGCATCAGTCTGGCTAACAATAATGCGGCTGAGCTGACCAATATGCTAAAGCAAGAAGTGGGTAGTGAGCGTGATATGCTGTTTGTGATTGCGGCTGATGCGAATGCGACGCACCAGTCTGTGGTGCAGGTGATGGATGTGGCTGGTAAAATGGGGTTTATCAACTTAAATATCAGTACGGTGATGCCAATTGGTCAGTCGTTAGCGCAATAAATATTAACCCTACTGATTGTCATTGTTTGCTGTGGTTGTGTATTATCATTAACCCGCTTTTTATGTAGTCGCACCTTCTAACTATTTTATCGATTTACGTTATCGACTGATGTTACCAACTTATCTATTCATACCTGAACTGAGGCTTTTATGGGCCAATCCGATGTAACCAAAACCTCTGATGCGACTGCACAGGCAATGCCACCATCTAAAATTAAGACCTTACTACGATTATTAAGATATCTTAAGCCGTACTGGTGGGCGTTACTATTGACAGTAGTAGGGTTTGCCATTAATGCGGCGACAGAGATTTGGATCGCTAAGATGCTGCAATACATCACTGATGCCATCAATCAAAATGATCGCAGCAAACAAGCTTGGTTTCCCGCTTTGATTATTATGCTGTTTTTTGTGCGCGGAGTTGGTAGCTTCTTGGGTAATTACTTTTCAGCCTTGGTATCGCGTAATCTGGTTTATGAGATTCGGGTACAGGTATTTAACAAACTCCTGCGTTTACCAAGCTCTTTCTATTTAGCCAATCCAGCGGGTACCATCTCATCTAAATTGATTTTTGATGTTGAGCAAGTGACGGCCGCCAGCACTGATTCAATGAAGACATTGCTACGTGATGGCTTGACCGTAATCGCTTTGATTGGATTCTTGCTTTATACCAACTGGCGTTTAACCTTGATCCTATTTTTAGTACTACCGCCAATATTATGGTTGGTTAACTTTGCTTCTAAGCGCTATTTGAGACTGTCCAAAGGCATTCAAGAAACCATGGGTGATGTCAGTCATATCACCAACGAAGTGATCAGCGGCTATCATGTAGTCAAAAACTATGGTGGTCAAGCGTACGAGTCACAGCGTTTTGATGATGTCTCCAAAAAGAACTTGCGCCAAGGCATGAAGGTCGTGGTGACTAATAGTATCAACACTCCAGCAGTGCAGCTATTGATGGCGATGGCAATGTCGGTGGTGGTATGGCTTGCTCTACGTCCATCAGTGATTGACAGTATCTCAGCAGGTGAGTTTATCTCTTATATTGCAGCGGCAGGGCTGCTCAGTAAGCCCGTACGCTCACTAACGGATGTCAACCAAAAATTGCAGCGTGGCATCGCGGCGGGTGAGTCTATATTTGCCTTGCTAGATGAGCCTGAAGAAAAAGATACAGGCATACTTAACCCCAAATTATCTGGCGAGATTAAACTGGATAATGTCAGCCTGGTCTATCCTGATTCGACAGTGGCTTTGCGAGACTTTAGCTTGGATATACGAGCGGGTGAGACAGTAGCCCTAGTTGGACGTAGTGGTGCTGGTAAGTCGTCATTGGTTAACTTATTAACCCGTACGCTCACCACTACCTCAGGGCAGATTACGATAGATGGTGTGCCTATCGAGGACATTACTCTTGAGAGCTTGCGCGCTCAGATTGCGATGGTCAATCAACAAGTGGTACTGTTTAATACCACAGTTTTTAATAACATTGCTTACGGTAGTCTGGCCAACAAGTCACAGGCTGAAGTGGAAGCGGCTGCAAAAGATGCCTTTGCGCATGACTTTATCATGCAGATGTCTCAAGGCTATCAGAGCCAGATCGGTGCTGAGGGTTTGCAGCTATCAGGTGGTCAACGTCAGCGTTTGTCGATTGCGCGTGCTTTATTAAAAGATGCGCCTATTTTGATACTGGATGAGGCGACGAGTGCCCTTGATAACGAGTCAGAGTTCTATATTCAAAAGGCACTCGATAATGTGATGCAAGACCGTACTACTTTAGTGATTGCGCATCGTCTGACGACCATTGAGTCTGCTGATCGCATTGCAGTGCTAGACGCTGGGCAGATTGTTGAGCTTGGTACTCATAGCGAGCTAATGGAAAAACAAGGCCATTATGCACAGATGTATGCCCGTGATTTCAAATAAGTGGCTGATAACAGATGAGTATTGAGACGGCGATCACACGTGCTTGGCAGCGCAAAGCAGCTTGGTTGTGGTTGCTGCTACCTGTCAGTTGGCTGTATGGCGGCTTAATATGGCTGAGGCATCAGGCTTATAAGTTAGGATGGTTTGCAAGCTTTCGCGCACCAGTACCTGTGATGGTGATAGGTAATATCACGGTGGGCGGTAGCGGTAAAACCCCCTTAATCATAACCTTGGTTGATTATTTGCAGCAGCAAGGTATCAAGGTCGGAGTGATCAGTCGTGGCTATGGGGGCGATAGCAACCAGATGCCAGCATTAGTGACCAAAGAGAGCCTACCAAGTGCTGTGGGCGATGAGCCCTGCTTAATTGTCAATATGACTGCGGTGCCAATGGCCGTATGTCCCAATCGCCAGCAAGCCATCGAAACCTTGCTGGCTGTGCATCCTGATTTGCAGCTGATTATTGCCGATGATGGCTTGCAGCATTATGCTCTGCAACGTGATATTGAATGGATCGTGGTAGATGTCGCGCGTGGCTTTGGCAATCAGCAGTTATTACCAACAGGGTTTTTACGTGAACCAATGGCACGTTTGACAGCTGCGACGGTTATTTATCATAAAAAACCAGATGTAGAACTAGCATCTGAGCGAAGTGGAGGTTTAGACCAGCATTCAAATAAGAGTTTGACCATGCAGTTGCAACCAGATGGTTTGCATCTTTTATTATCCAAACATGACAGTCACGGGCTAGATGAGGTTATTTCATCAGCGGTTACTTCAGCACCTAAAGCAGGTGAGTTAGTACATGCCGTTAGCGGTATTGGCTATCCACAGCGTTTTTTTGCTACGCTCAATACGCTTGGTTTTGAAGTCATCGAGCATCCTTATCCTGACCATCATGATTTTAGTTTGACTGAGCTGCTGCAATATAGTCAGTATCCCATCATTGTGACCAGTAAAGATGCGGTGAAAATAAGAACGATACTACTGAAGACTGCCGCTGAAAAAAATATAAATGATGAGTATCAAGACCTTGTCAGTCGATTATGGGTGTTACCCGTGACTGCCGAGCTATCGGATGCTTGCTATCAGACCTTACAACAGCAACTAACAAGATTTGGTATTACTATGCCGATATTTGAATCGCTACTTAAGTAAAGACTGTTTAAATTAATATGTATTACCTGTTTATGATAGGAATCATCTATGTCGACTGCACCAGTATCTGCCAAAACTCATATTGTCATTCCTGCACGCTTTAAAAGCACGCGCCTGCCAGGTAAGCCGCTATTAAGCATCCATGGTAAACCCATGATATTGTGGGTCGCTGAAAAGGCTCAAGCGGCAGACTTTGCCGATGATATGTGTATTGCCACCGACGATGAGCGTATTGCTAAGGTCTGCGCTGATGCAGGCTATGAGGTCGTCATGACGAGCGCGACGCATGAGTCAGGCACCGATCGCTTAGCTGAAGTCGCTGCGATAAAAGGCTGGGCGGATGATGATATTATCATCAATATGCAAGGCGATGAGCCGCTGGTACCACCGCTATTATTGGAGCAAGTAAAGACGTTGTTGCTGCAAGATAGCGAGAGCGTCATGGCAACTTTGTACGAGCCTATTGCAGATTATGAGACTTTTACAAGACCGTCGGTGGTCAAAGTCGTGAGTGCGACGATTGACAATAAACAACGGGCGCTTTATTTTAGTCGCGCTCCGATTCCTTGTGATCGTGAGGTGGCGCTAGCAGTGGCTGCGGGTAATCTAGACACAGCAGAGCAATTTGCACCAAAAAACGCTTATCGACACTTAGGCTTGTACGCCTATCGTGTCAGCCTATTGCAGCAGTACATTCACTGGCCACAAACCCCGCTTGAAACGCTTGAAAGTTTAGAGCAACTACGCGTGCTAGAAAATGGCGGCATGATTGCGATCGCCCAAGCCTCTGTTCATCTGCCTGCTGGTGTGGATACTCAAGAAGATTTGGATCGCTTAAATGCGCTGGCGCTGAGTGAGTTTCAAACTGATATACACTGATAAATAGCCCCTAAAACATATAGTAAATTATGAAACAGCAGGCGTGAGCGAAATGGTAGATATAGAAAATACGACAGATATAACAGAGAGTATTTATTTTGCACCGCTTTTGCCATGGCAGCAAACACTATGGACACAGCTTACCAAGCGAGTGTCTACACCGCCGCACAATTTACCGCATGCCTTACTTGCCGCTGGCATGCAAGGAATGGGCAAGCGCGCTTTTGTATGGCGCTTGGTCGCTTGGCTGCTATGTCGTAATCGTGACCAGAATCCGCTTGGCGCCTGTGGTAGCTGCGAGAGTTGCCAATGGCTAAAATCTGGCACGCATCCAAGCCTGCAAGTGTTACCTATCGCCAGTATGCCTATTAGTGCTGAAAGTCGAGAAAATAGTGCAGCCTCAGGTCATTCTGGCAAAAAAGCCAAAGCAGATAAAAAATCTTCAAAAGCTGCGAGCAGTGCGGCGCTGACGATAAAAGTAGATGACATTCGCGCGTTGCAACCTTTTATCTATCAAGGTGGGCAGGGCATGCGGATTTGCGTATTGGATCATGCTGAGCAAATGACCATTGCCGCTGCCAATGCCTTGCTAAAAACGTTGGAAGAGCCGCAAGCACAGGTGCATTTGTTTTTAATCAGTGATATGCCAGCCAAGCTGCTACCGACGATTAAGAGCCGCGTCCAGCAATTGCCATTACAGACCATCGTACCTTCTATTGCCCTAGACTATGTCACGCATCAGCTCGGCAGTACGGTCAATCGTGAGGCAGTGAGTCCGACTCAAATTGAGCAGTTGCTGCAACTGGCGAATGGTGCGCCGTTAGCAGCGATAGATCTGGCAAAGGCAGCATGGTATAGCAAGCGTGCGCTTTGGTTGACTACTTGGCAGGCATTGCGTAGTGGTAAACGCAGTGCGGTAGCGGCAAGTGACTATTGGCAAACTCAGCTCAGTTTGCCAGATTTTATCAAGCTTACTGAGCTGATGCTGCTTGATATTCGCCGCGTCTGCTTAGGGCTTGTGAGCAGTCAAAACGACATTGATCTATCAGCAGTGTTAGCTTCTTATCCACCAGCCGATAGTGCATTAGAGGCACTGACGATGGATCTACAACAGATAAAAACCGCGCTGCAGCAAAACGTGCAAGAAAAGTTTGCTTATGATAATCTGATGCAACAGTTAGCACGGTTGTAAATTAGGTAAAGCACATCTTAATACTAGAAGTGTAATTAAAAGAGTTTCAAAAAACGTATCTGACTACTCTAACTAATAAATCTGAACAAGGAGCTGACTATGGCTATGCAAGGACGTGGCGGGATTCTTACCTGTCACATTGAGGATATCGACAAGCTGTACGCCAGCTACTTATCTTTTGTGGATAATGGCGCTTTGTTTGTGCCTACGAGCCGTAAACAGGAGCTTGGAGATGAGGTGTTCGTCGCTGTGACTTTGCCCAACTCAAGCGAGCGCTTACCAATGAACGGTAAAGTGGTTTGGATCAATCAAAAATCCCAAGCCAATCGTCCAGCAGGGTTTGCCGTGCAGATTGGTACGGATGTGGCTGGTCAAAGGATTAAACATGAGGTCGAGCGCTTATTAGCAGGTAAGATTGATAGTCAGCTAGCGACCTATACAATGTAATTCTAAGCCTAAAAAATTCATTGACTGACAAGATGTAGAATCATTCAGATATTTTGAAAGCCACACAATAATGCCAGAATGAGTCTTTACTGCTACTTTATCGCATCAGGCCTTAGTAACGCGGCGGCACATACATATCGTCAGGAATAGGCTCTCGATAGTACTCATCATCGCGCTTACGATCGGGTAGCTCAACCTCTTCGCGCGGTATTTCTTTATAAGGGATTTGATCGAGTAGGTGGGCAATACAATTTAAGCGCGCGCGTTTTTTGTTGTTGCCTTCAACGACCCACCAAGGGGCTTCTGGGATGTGAGTGCGCTCAAACATGGTCTCTTTGGCTTTGGTATAGTCTTCCCAGCGTCGTCGTGATTGCAAGTCCATGGCTGAGAGCTTCCACTGTTTTAGCGGGTCATGGATTCGGCTCATAAAGCGCGAATGCTGCTCATCATCTGTTATCGAAAACCAATACTTCACCAAGCGAATGCCAGAACGTACCAGCATGCGCTCAAACTCTGGTACTGATTGAAAAAACTCCTCATACTGCGCATCAGTACAAAAACCCATGACCCGCTCAACGCCCACACGGTTATACCAGCTCCGATCAAATAATACGATCTCACCAGCCGCTGGGAGGTGCGCTACATAGCGCTGAAAGTACCACTGTGATTGCTCGCGCTCAGTCGGCGCAGGCAGAGCAGCAACGCGGCAGACACGTGGATTGAGGCGTTGCGTGATGCGCTTAATCGCGCCGCCTTTACCTGCTGAGTCGCGGCCTTCGAATATCACGACAATACGTTCACCATGCTCGACCACCCAATCTTGCAGCTTGATCAGCTCACGCTGCAAACGTAGCAGCTCTTGAAAATAGGTTCGACGATCTATTCTTTCTTGTTCTGTCACCTCGATTCCATCAAACCGAAAGTCGCGCACATAGTCGTCAATCTCGTTTTCCAGCTCTTCATCATAGCTATCGATTAAGTCTTGGTGCATTTTGCGCCGCAGCTCATCATTGAATATCTCTTTATCCATCCGTCCGATGAAACAGTTCCGCTCAGGCTTGCTAAGTTCGTTATATTCTTGCGGCGTTAAGGACTCAGGATTGGTTGTTGAAGGTATCCTTGACATACTACACTCCTGATATTCAATTTTGCTTTATGTATTATCTACTTTAGCATATCTTGATGTGGAGTCTGTAATAGAGATTAACTGTTCCATATAGTCGGAGCACTTTTAAACCGCTACTGTGTTATCCGCCCTAGAGGTGCTTATACTATTCCCAAAAATTAGAGTAACGCGGAAAACTTGTGCAAGTACTATTCCTAGTAGACTTAGCAAGTTTGACAAAGTTAATCGTACTTTTTGGGTTTGGTATTAGTGTACTATCTGCGGTCGGTCGCCTTATAGTGATTTTAAAATTCCTTGACTATAGCTTTTATTATGTAGGGTATTTGGTCTAAGTATTGTCGACTATAAATAAAAAAACACCCTTTAATCCTAAGATTAAAGGGAGTCTAATAAGCCAACTAAATCAGCTAACTTCTTGTACTAGCAAGCCAATTATGGTCTCTACAGTGCTTCATAGAGAGGCTTATCTGGAGTGGCTTGCATAGCGGCTTGCATAGAAAGTTACTTCTCTAGAATACAAGTCACACCTTGGCCACCAGCAGCACAAATTGAAATCAAAACGCGGCCTGAGCCTTTTTGATCCAGTAGCTTAGCAGCAGTTGCTAAAATACGTCCGCCAGTTGCTGCAAATGGGTGACCAGCAGCCAGTGATGAACCATTGACGTTCAGTTTGCTGCGGTCGATAGAGCCTAGTGGCGCATCAAGACCTAAGCGCTCTTGGCAGAAAGTTTCATCTTCCCAGGCAGCAAGTGTTGATAAGACTTGTGAGGCAAAGGCTTCATGAATCTCATAGAAGTCGAAATCTTGCAAAGTCAGGCCTGCACGCTCAAGCATACGTGGTACAGCATAAGCTGGTGCCATGAGTAGGCCTTCTTTGTCGCCGTCTTTACCGATGAAGTCAACCGCAGCAGTCTCTTGATGTACGATGTAGGCAAGCGGCTTAAGTCCACGCTCTTTTGCCCACTCATCTGTACCGAGTAATACACAAGAAGCACCATCAGTTAATGGGGTAGAGTTGGCAGCAGTCATCGTTGGATTGGCGTTGTTTTTGCCGAATACAGGCTTGAGCTTGCCCATTTTTTCGATGGTAGAGTCTGGACGCAAGTTATTGTCGCGGGTTAGACCTTTATAGGGAGAAATCAAGTCATCGAAGAAGCCTTCATCATAAGCACGCGCTAGGTTTTTATGGCTATTGAATGCCAATTCATCTTGCGCTTCACGGCTGATGTTCCACTCAAGCGCAGTGATGGCTTGATGGTCGCCCATAGATAAACCTGTACGTGGCTCACCGTTTTGTGGTGACTCGATTAAGTCTTTTGGATTAAAGCCCGTCAGTGCTTGCAGGCGTTGCTTATTATTCTTGGCTGCGCCTAGTTTTAGAATGACTTTGCGTAGGCCGTCACCGATAGAGATCGGAGCGTCTGAGGTGGTATCAACACCGCCCGTAATGGCTGAGTCGATGATGCCAAGTGCGATTTTGTTCGCTGCGGTAAAGGTCGCTTGCAAGCCAGTACCACAAGCTTGAGAGACATCATAAGTTGGCGTGTGCGGATCCAAAGCCGTATTAAGAGCGGCTTCACGAGTTAGGTTTAAGTCACGGCTAAGCTTAAGTACGGCGCCTGCGACCACTTCACCCATACGCTCACCTTCTAGGTTGTAACGCTCTACCAAACCGTTAAGCGCAGCTGTCAGCATGTCAGTGTTGCTGGCATCTGAGTATGGGCCGTTTGAACGTGCAAAAGGAATACGGTTAGCACCTAAGATAGCAACGCGATGTTGACCAGCACTCAGTTTAGAGTTATTGGTTTTTTTAGCGGTACGTGTTGTCTTTTTAGCAGCAGTGCTGGTGGTCTTTTTGGTAGCAGTTTTCGTAGCGGCAGCGCTTTTTGTAGATGCAGTGCTTTTAGCAGCAGTCGTTGGTTTTTTTGCGGTCGTATCTTCCATCTTTTTCTCACTCTGTTCATTGGTTTTTGATGCTGGTTTTTTGGTAGCGCTAGCGTCAGTCTCAGTTTCCATAGCGCTCGCTTCTTTGGATTCGTTGATTAACTCATCTTTAAGCTTGGCTTTTTTCTGAGCTTGGCTATCGGTAGTATTATCTTTTGCACTCTCATCAACGATGTCGGTCGCTTTTTTGAGCTCAGCGATTGAGTCATAGTTGTCAGTGTTTTTTTTAGTGCTGCCTTTGGTTTGAGCACTGGCTTGTTTGTTGTCAGTTGCTGCAGCAGTTTTTTTGACAACGGAGCTTTTTACAACTGAGCTTTCAACGATCGGACTGTCTTTTTTGTTACTCATAAAATTATCCTTAAAAAAGAGTGGGTGTAAATGGAGTGATAAAAAGTAGAGGCAAATATGGTGTAAAACAACAATAAGCAAGGTTATGACAAAAAACGAAAATAGTTAAATATTATGATAAGTAAAAAGTATGATAAGTAGAGTAGGACAGGGTATCCACTTATAGAATATTAATGCCTGATGATACTAATTTTTACCATGCCATTATATGACTATAACAAGTTAAATAACGTATGTTAGAAGCTAAGTAAACATTAAATATGTGCACTGGTCAGTATTAATTATTAGTATTGCTTGAACACTTATCTGATAATATATTGTTATCAATGTTTATCTTAGCCATAACTTCTAGGCTTGATTCTAACATAAGCGCAAGTTTTTTTAATAGAGAGAAAGTAACTGACTCGTTTTGTCCCTTTTATTGACAGCTATTGACATATTCATTGGTTATCATGTATATCCTTGACTTTTGGACATGCTTGCACTAGGTGTGTATAGTTGTGACGGCTTGAAGCTTACTTACTAAAGACTAATAATTATTAATAATCGTGGTGACAATGAGCCTTTATAATGGCTGCATTCTTAATAGTTGTACCTATATAGGTATATTAATATAGGCACTAGGCACGTTTATTAAAGGTATGTTTATTTAAGGTACATTCATTTTATAACTATCAATCAATATTTTCATTCACAAGAACAGGAGTATTTTATGTCAGATCGTTATGGTAATTTTGTACAATCTTCTATTGGTAAAAAAGTTGCTAAAAACTTAGGTTTACCGCTACCAGTAACCCTTGATCGCTTTGAGAGCGGTGAGCGTTTGGTACGCGGTAGTGTCTTGGTTGGCTCAGCCACTGGTGATGATAAAAGTGTGAGCCAATCAGTCGCTCGTATTTTGTCTGATTTGCATACTGAAGTTTTTGTGAATAGCAGTGATAGCATCAAAGACGCACTTGCTGATGCAAACATCGACGCCAAAGCCAATACGGGCAGTGAAGATAAGTTCAAAGTGCTGCTGTTTGATGCCAGTAACGTGAGCAATGCAGATGAGCTAAAGCAAGTTTATGAGTTCTTTCATTTTGTCGCGCGCCGCGTGGACAAGTCAGGTCGGGTGATTATCATTGGCCGCCCACCTGAAGAGATTACAGATATCGATACGGCACTAGCTCAGCGTGCGCTTGAAGGGTTTGTGAAGTCTGTTGGTAAAGAGTTCAAACGTGGTATCACCGCGCAATTGATCTATGTCTCAAAAGGTGCTGAGTCAAACCTGGATTCGACGCTGCGTTTCTTTACTTCAGCACGCTCAGCCTATGTATCAGGTCAGGTAGTACGTGTCGGTCAAGGATCGGCTGTAGAAGTAGATTGGACGCAGCCACTGGGCGGCAAAACCATGCTGGTCACTGGCGCAAGCCGCGGTATCGGTGAAGCCATGGCTCGCGTATTGGCTCGTGAAGGCGCGCATGTGATCTGTCTTGACGTGCCGCAGCAGCAAGCGGACCTACAAAAAGTCGCAAGCGAAATCAGTGGTTCGACGTTGATGGTAGATATCACCAGTGATGATGCGGGCGCACAGATTGCAGATGCTGCCGAAAAACGCGGGGGTCTTGATGCTATTATCCATAATGCTGGTGTAACCCGTGATAAGACGCTGGCAAAAATGGATGAGCAGAAGTGGGACATGGTCATCAATATCAACCTTGCCAGTATCGCTAAGATCAACCGCTACTTACTTGACAATAACGTCCTAAAGAATGATGCGCGCATCGTTTGTGTCTCGTCAATCTCGGGTATCGCAGGTAACCTAGGTCAAACCAACTATGCGACCTCTAAAGCTGGCGTGATTGGATTGGTCGATGCGACTGCCAAACAATTGGCAGACAATGACAAAGGCATGACGATTAATGCGGTTGCTCCAGGGTTCATCGAAACTCAGATGACAGAAGCGATTCCATTTGCCATTCGTGAAGCGGGTCGCCGTATGAACTCAATGAGCCAAGGTGGATTACCTGTCGACGTGGCTGAAACCATTGCTTGGTTAGCTTCTCCTGCATCCGGCGGCCTCAATGGCAATATAGTACGTGTCTGTGGTCAAAGCTTGCTCGGTGCTTAATAGTAGTTGTTTATAACTAAGACTCTGATATTATTGGTGTTTATTTAAATTAATCACAAATACTTACCAAAAAATATCAATTGACAGTGAAAAAGCTGCCCAAGGGCGGCTTTTTATGATAAAAACACAGCAACAATACGCTCAACCAGTGTTTACAACTTTTGTATTCAGCCATCCTGTCGATTATAATGATCATTTTAGGTCAAGTTGTTAAGCTTGCTGAGAGCTGTAAGAGATACGCAATGGCTCAATAGTTGGGCTAAAAATACTTTGTTTAAGCCCCACACTTAGGATTGATTTATGTCAGATAAACATTATGATGCGTTGCCAAAAGCGCATACCACTTACGCTAATATTATCAAAAGCTTGTTGCCTATCGGTGATAATGCCAAAGTCGGTAAAGATGAGTTACCGCAAGCGACTTATTATGTAAATGATTTGCACATTGATCAGAGTAACCTCAAAGACTATCGCAAAATCTGTGGTTTTGCTGACAATGGTAAAGTGCCTATTACCTATTTTTCGGTGCTATCGCAGGCGTTACAAATGAATATGATGGTCAAAGAGCCGTTTCCATTTGCGATGTTAGGTTTGGTGCATGTCGATAACAGTGTCACTCAGTATCGTCCTATCGGTGAGCGTGAGACGGTCAGTATGTCGGTGGCGTTTGATAATTTACGCGACCATGCGCAAGGTCAGCAGTTTGATTTTGTGACTACCATCAAGTCTCAAGACGAGACTATTTGGCAAGGAACCTCGACTTATTTGGCTCGCGGCAAAAAGCCTGATACTAAGAAAGGTGCTAAGAGTAAGCCGCGTCCTGTAACGGTCAAGCCAATTCCTGATGCTGATGGGGTACATAGTGTCTTTGAAGTACCAGAAGATATCGGCCGTCGCTATGCCTTTATTTCAGGAGATTTTAATCTCATTCATTTACACTCATTATCAGCACGGGCGTTTGGTTTCCCTAAAGCCATTGCTCATGGCATGTGGTCCAAAGCGAAATGCTTGGCGATGATGGGAGATTTGCCTGATGCTTGCAGCGTTGAGGTTTCTTTCAAGCTACCGATTTTCTTGCCAGCGGAAGTGGAGCTGATAGCAGAGCCAGTCGTTAAGCTTGAGACGCCAGAGGATGTTTGTCATTTTGGCTTGTATAGTTCCAAAAACGATAAGCCGCATCTAGCGGGTGATATCAAGCTGCTTGCAGACGACGCATAAAAACTGCTACAAGCTGTATAAAGTTCAGCTATCAGTACGATAGCTGAATTCTAAATAGCTCCTAATCAACCCATTTTCCTTAATATTATTACTTTTAAAATTATGACCATGACTCAACACACTCATTCTGAATCGACCGCTAATGACGCTGCCAACAACGACGCGGATAACGGTATTGATCTTGCCAACTCTTTAGATCCTTATTTCCGTCCTGACAATCAAACCATCGTTTGCGGTGCGCTTGATGATGAAAAAATAACTGCCTTAGCAAAAGCAGGGGTTGAGCTCGTCATCAACTTGCAGCCTGATGAGGAGCTTAGTTTTGATGAAGCGGCAGCAGTGAGGCAAGCAGGTATGTATTACGAGCAGCTTCCAATAGGCGGTGCAGATGATTTAAAGCAGCTCAAGATATTGGCGTTTGATAATATATTGCGTCAATACCATGGCAAAAAAGTTGCCATGCACTGTGGATCTGGCAATCGTGCTGGAGCGGCAATGGCATTACGTGCAGGTTGGTTACGTGGGCGTAAGATGGACACTGCGATGGAGCGTGGGCGTAGTCATGGGTTGGATGATAGCCTTGAGCAAGAAGTGCATAATCGACTATTAGTGCCGCGTTAAAAAACAGTCGTATCGGTCACTAAAAAAAGTATATAGTTTAAAAACGGGCGACCAGTTGGTGGCCTGTTTTATTATCCGCAGTTCCAATAATTGAATGTTCAACAGATCATAATAACGAATGGAGCCACAATGACAGACAACAATGATAAAAAAAGTCATCAACAGCGTAGTTTTATTAATGCTGAAATCCAACAGAAATTGCAACAGTTACTGACTGACTTGCAGCTAGATGATGCGCCCGCGGGCGGTTCATTGGTTGTTTATCAAGCGGGTAACTGCATCGCAAAGGCAAGTGTGGGTATGGCGCAGGCGGATAAGCCTTGGCAGTCAGATACGCTGTCCATTAATTTTTCGACTGGTAAAGGCGTGCTCGCGACGTTGGTGCATGTATTAGTGTCAAACGGCTTGCTTGACTATGATAAGCCGATCGCTGATTACTGGGCAGCATTTGCCAATAATGGCAAAGCAGACATCACGCTACGTGCTGTGCTGTCGCATCAAGCCAACTTATTTGCGCTTAATTCTATCGATGCCGATAGCGAAACCTTTCTTGATTGGGAGGCGATGCTAGCAAAAGTCGCAGCCATGCCAATCACTGAGCCTGATAATGCCAGCGCTTATGATTCTTCCTATAGTGCCTTGGTGTATGGCTGGATAGTTGGGGGCCTGATAGAAGCTGTCACTGATATGTCGCTTGCTGATGCGTTACAGCGTTATTTGACAGAGCCGTTAGGCATCGCTGATAGCTGCTATTTTGGAGTGCCAGATAATAAAGTAGATGAGGTTGCCAAACTGGTCAAAGATTTTGAGACGTCAAAAGCAGACAGTGGCCAATTGCGTAGCAAACGCCATAAGCCGACCTTAAAGCCGGACTCTGAGCAGACATTGGCGACTTATGCCAGCTTGCCAAGTTATCAGCGTTGGCAACAGCTTGCCAGTACTGACAGCAATCTTGAGTCGGCTAACGAGAGGCTAAGCGCCAATAAAATCAATCGCTTATATTTTGATCATGCTGCTATCAATGCCAGTAACTATAGAGCGGCACTGGTACCTGCTAACAAGCAGCCTATTGATTATCATGACAAGCTGACCATGCAGGCCGTGATTCCTGCCGCCAATGGCGTCGCTTCTGCCCAAGCGTTGGCAAGGGTGTATGCGCTACTCGCTAACGGCGGCACATGGCAAGGACAAACGCTTATTGATGCAGCGACATTCGCGCAACTAGCGACGCCACAAGTGAGTGGTCGAGATGCCGTCATGCCTGCGCATATGAATTGGCGTTTGGGCTATCATCGATTATTTAGTATTGGTGATAATACTGATGCTGAGTCGGGTTTTGGTCATATGGGCTATAATGGCTCGGTTGCATGGTGTGACCCTACACGGCAATTATCGTTTGCCTTCGTGCATAATTTTGATGTGACCATGCTGAATGATATACGTCAGTTTGCGCTGACGGAAGCTTTGTTAGCGTATATTGATGACACCCTTTAATGCAGCTGCTACAAAAAAAACCAGCATTTAAATGCTGGTTTTTTTGTGATAAGAAGAAAGGTATTAATAAGAGATCAAGCTTAACGCTCGACTTGACTGACATCACGTACCGCGCCAGTATCAGCGCTAGTAGTCATCGCAGCATAAGCACGTAGTGCAGGCGAGACGTGACGCTCGCGGCTAACTGGTTTCCAAGCATCACGGCCACGGGCTTCCATGGCAGCGCGGCGGGCAGCTAGATCTTCATCACTGACCTGCATATTGATGGTACGGTTTGGTATATCGATATGAATGGTATCGCCTTCTTCGACCAAACCAATCGCACCGCCTTCAGCCGCTTCTGGGCTGGCATGACCGATCGATAGACCTGAGGTACCACCAGAGAAACGACCGTCCGTTAGCAGCGCACATTCTTTACCTAAGCCTTTAGACTTTAGATAAGTGGTTGGATAGAGCATCTCTTGCATGCCAGGACCTCCTTTTGGCCCTTCATAACGGATGATAACGACATCTCCTGCCACGATTTGATCATCAAGGACAGCAGCTACAGCCGCGTCTTGTGACTCAAATATACGTGCGCGTCCTGTAAAGGTTAAGATGCTCTCATCGACACCTGCGGTTTTGACCACGCAGCCACGCTCAGCGATGTTGCCGTAGAGCACTGCAAGACCGCCATCTTCTGAATAAGCATGCTTAACACTACGAATACAACCAGACTCACGGTTGACGTCGAGGTTTGGCCATTCTTGTGACTGCGAGAAAGCTTGCGTGGTACGTACCCCACCAGGAGCGGCGATATAACGTGCACGCGCCTCAAGGTTGTCAGGATTCATGATATCCCATTTATCGATGGCTGCTTTCATCGAAGGACTATGGATGGTCGGTATATCAGTGGTGAGTAAGCCAGCACGGTCAAGCTCGGCCAGTAGCGCCATCACACCGCCAGCACGGTGCACATCTTCCATATGATATTTTTGCGAAGCAGGGGCAACCTTAGAAAGACAAGGCACACCGCGGCTCAAACGGTCAATATCGGCCATTTTGAAATCAACTTCTGCTTCATTGGCAGCAGCGAGTAGATGCAAGATGGTGTTGGTGGAACCGCCCATCGCAATATCTAGACTCATCGCATTTTCAAACGCGGCTTTGGTCGCGATAGAGCGCGGCAGTACTGAATCATCGTCTTGCTCATAGCGGCGCTTGGCCAAATCAACAATCGTACGACCCGCTTCTAAGAATAGCTCACGACGTAAAGAGTGCGTCGCGAGTAGCGAGCCATTACCAGGTAGAGACAAACCTAAGGCTTCAGTCAAACAGTTCATTGAGTTGGCGGTAAACATACCAGAGCACGAGCCGCAAGTCGGGCAGGCTGAGCTTTCAATCGCCAATACGTCTTCATCACTGATACTGTCGTCAGCAGCGTCCATCATGGCGTCGACGAGATCCAGCTTACGAATCGCATTGCCTTTACTATCAGTGCCGTGTGAGTCGCTGCCGCCATCGTTGTTGTGGCTTTGGGCAACAGTGCTAGCGATGACCTTACCAGCTTCCATCGGTCCGCCAGAGACAAAAACAACAGGAATGTTCAGACGCATGGCGGCCATTAGCATGCCAGGAGTGATTTTGTCGCAGTTCGAGATACAAACTAAGGCATCGGCACAGTGAGCATTGACCATGTATTCAACCGAGTCAGCAATAAGGTCACGACTTGGTAGCGAATACAACATACCGCTGTGTCCCATGGCGATGCCATCATCGACAGCAATGGTATTAAACTCTTTTGCCACGCCGCCGACGCTTTCTATCTCGCGCGCGACCATTTGACCTAAGTCTTTTAAATGTACGTGACCAGGGACAAATTGAGTGAAGGAGTTGGCAATCGCAATAATCGGCTTGCCAAAGTCATCATCTGTCATGCCAGTCGCACGCCATAGCGCGCGGGCACCTGCCATATTACGACCACCGGTAGAGGTTTTTGAGCGATAATCCATGTGATATTCCTTACAAATAGACGAGGTTAATTAAAATGAGCAGCCTCAGCTTTGATGTTGATAGTGTGCTTTTTATACAGTGTGAAGACTAGTGAATAATACTAGGCCGTTACCATACCATTAGATATGAGTAACTGAAAATGATTCGCTAATAAAATCAGTAAGCAAGGGACTACTCAAGACGCTCCAATATGGCTTTATCAAACCAAGGCAAATCGACTTTATCTGCTTCCAGTTTGATAATGACTGCCAGTGCATGGTTGGCCACTAGCTGCTGATAGTCGCTGCTAGGCTCAATCGTCAATAGCGCTTCAGCTGGTTGCGAGTGAGTCTTAGATGGTTGCTCATCGATACTGACTAGGGTTTGCTTGTTATTTTTATACAGAACATCCACACGACCAAAAAACTGCCAGTCTTTAAAGGCAGCGCTAATAGCATCGGCTTGATTTTGAGTGTATATTTGCTGCGTCGCTTTGCCTGTATTGGTCCAGTGCAATCGCACTGCCAACTGCAGCGCTTCGCTAAATACGACTAATGAGCCAATGATTTTGACATGCCAAGGGCTGGCTATGATACCTTCTTCAATACCGATAAGCTTTGCTGCCGCGTTTGGTGTCATCGGCGTATTAAAGTGCGCCAGCAGCTCAGGCGTCAAAGGGTTGGCCTGTTTGATCGTATCGTCTAAGCTATCATAGTGATATAGGAACGGCAATGGCTTGTCTTGCGTGACGGTCTTTTCAGTGACTTTACAATTATGAATGCGCCAGCTGATAGCGTTATCTGTCAAGGCTTCCGCTAAGATAATAGCATTTGGATCGACAAGCTTGGGACTGGCACTATTATCTGGCACCTCTATGTCTATGGGCGCTGATTCTGTAGTTATAGATAATAAGGTATTAGAATCAGAATTGGACGATAACTGAGTAGGTAAAGTGGTCAAATTGATAAACCTAACATGAGCAAAGTGAAGGCTTAATATAACATTGAATGGGGCGTGCACGCCAATAAATTCATGTGTTGTGACTGTTATGATACGAGTTTGCAAACCTGCACCTGTCTGCATGGGTTACTGTGATTAACTACTAATAACGACGGCTGCATCTTGTGCTTAACCCTGATTTCGTCCACTATATTAGTGATGCAGCAACTCGCGCTAAAAGCTGTCAAAACATTTCAAACAAACAATGTTAAATAAACAGTGTCAAACAAACAACTTTAAAATAACTAAGGGAATAAAAATGAGTCAAAACAATCAAACTACATACGACGATAATAATATTTTTGCAAAAATGCTAAACGGTGAGATTCCTTATCATAAGGTTTATGAAGATGATAAAACCCTCGCCTTTATGGACATCATGCCACAAGCAGAAGGTCATGTATTGGTGATCCCAAAGCAAAAAGCCGTTGATTTGGTTGACCTTGAGCCAGAATATGCGGCGGCGGTATTGATGACCTCTAAAAAAGTGATGCAGGCGCAGCGTCAGGTTTTTGAGCGTGAAGGCATCATTCAAATGCAGCTGAATGGCTCGCAAGCAGGTCAGACGGTATTCCACTACCATGTACACCTGATTCCATCCAATATCCATGAGCTGGGTCGTCATGCAGTGACACAAGCAGATCAGGGTGAGCTTGCTGAGATGGCCAAGCAGCTAGCCGCTGCAATCGCGTCTTAATCATTGATACCAGTACTAATAGATTCCTAAGTATTAATAGACTCCTATAAGAGATAACGAGGCAGCTAGCAAGCTGCCTTTTTTGTTTCTCGTTTATTATTGGTAATATTCATGTAACAATCGTTAAAGTAGTGTTACAAACCCAGTTTCTATCTGGGGTTCACTTAAATAGTATGGTACAAAATATCCTTTATTGGGCGCATTTGCTCCATTTTGCCTTTACAGATGACTTTTTCATTCAGTAAAAGCGCTTTTAATTTGAGGACATTATCTTTTATGAGTAAGTTACCTCGCTCTACTATCCTGCTGCCGGTATTCATACCTGCAGCCGTTGTTATGATTTTATTGGTGATTGGTACGTCTATCAATCCAGAAGCAGCAGGCGCATTGTTCAGTGATGTGCTCAATTACATCACAGAGACGTTTGGCTGGTTTTATATGCTGGCCGTGGCGATATTTTTGATGTTTATCATTGTGCTGGCGTTTTCGCCTTATGGCAGTATTAAGCTTGGCCCTGACCATGGAGAGGCTGAATACAAGTTTCTTGAATGGTTCGCCATGCTGTTTTCGGCTGGTTACGGTATTGCCTTATTGTTCTTTGGCGTCGCTGAACCAGTGCTGCATTTTGCTAGTCCACCCTTGTCTGAGCCGCAAACGATTGCCGCGGCAAAAGAAGCCATGCAGATTGCTTATTTTCATTGGGGCTTTCATATTTGGGCGATTTATGGCGTAGTCGGTTTGTCACTGGCCTATTTCTCATTTCGCCATGGTTTGCCGCTCTCCATGCGCTCAACGCTATATCCGCTGATTGGGGATAAAATCTATGGCCCTATCGGTCATACGGTGGATGTGTTTGCTATTTTGGGCACCATGTTCGGTATTGCCACCAGTTTGGGTTTGTCGGTATCGCAAATTAATGCGGGCATGAATTATCTATTGCCAGATTTGATTCCAGTCAGTACGACCGTGCAGGTCATTACCATTGCGCTAATAACCGTAGCGGCGCTGGTTTCGGTATTAGCGGGCATGGATAAAGGCGTAAAGCGCTTATCGATTCTAAATATGGTGCTTGCGACAGCCTTAATGATTTTTGTCTTTATTGTTGGTCCGACGATATTTATTCTGAACGCTTTTATGGAAAACACGGGCAGTTATCTGGGTAATATCGTTGAGCGTACCTTTAGCTTGCAAGCGTATCAGCTCAGTGATTGGATCAGTAATTGGACCTTGTTTATCTTTGCATGGACGATCGCCTGGGCGCCTTTTGTCGGTCTGTTTATCGCCAAGATTAGCCGTGGTCGCACCATTCGTGAGTTTGTTTTTGGCGTGATGTTGGTGCCTACTTTCTTTACCTTCTTTTGGTTTGCGGTGTTTGGTGATACGGCGCTCAGTATGATTATGAACGATGGTTATACCTCGTTAATCACCGAAGTGCAAAACAACCAAGCGATTGCACTATTTAAATTATTAGAAAACCTACCTTTTACTGAGTTTGTTTCCTCGTTAACGGTTTTGTTAATTATTACCTTTTTTGTGACCTCGTCGGACTCAGGTTCGTTGGTCATTGATTCGCTAGCAGCAGGCGGCCGTAGTGATACGCCTTGGTGGCAGCGCTCTTTTTGGGTAGTGACGGAAGGTGCGGTGGCCTCTGTCTTGTTGCTTGCTGGTGGACTCACCGCCTTACAAACGGCAGCGATTGTCAGTGCGTTACCTTTTGCCATTATTATATTGATTGCTATCTTTGGTATGTGGCGTGCGCTACGTATAGAGGGGCATCGTAATCAAAGTTTGGATAAAGACAACAGGTTGCCACCGCATCTGCTGAAGCCTTCAGCATGGCGTGATCGCATTGACTATATCACCGAGCAGCCCACCCGCGACAATGTATTGGCTTATATCAAAGAGGTGGTCATGCCATCCATGACGGAGGTCTCAGAGAAGTTTGCGGAAACTGGCTGGATACCTGAGGTTAATTATGATGAGGTCAATAACCGTGCCGTACTTGAGCTGCAACGTGGTGATGACGTCGAGTTTTGGTATGAGGTACGTTTGTCCGAACATGAGTTGCCAGACTACTATACGGAAGAGATGGCAGATAATTTACCGCAAGAGCACTATCATCGCGCCGAGGTCTATCTGCGCCGAGGGGGTCAAACTTATGACTTGTATGGTTATCAGTCAGAATCAGTGATTAACGATATCATTGACCAGTTTGAGAAGTATCTACATTTCTTGAATGTATCGCCTGACAGCCTGCCATGGCGCATGCAGCAGCATGATGAAGATCTGACGCTTGAGCAGGGCAGTGTATTTGATAAATAGTTGGTTTGGCTATTAAAATTGAGGATTCGTCAGTGCAAGTTATTCTTGTGAATGGCTTGCATTAAAGTTAAGAACCCTTAGAATAACGGCTTGTTTTCATCATGAATCAAGCCGTTTTTTATGCCTATAAATAATCCAGTGTCTTATCAAGCGTCAGTCAACACTACTGATGACCATCCACTGTTACGACCGTTGACCATCGGTGGGTTGACGATTGAAAACCGTCTGATGGTCGCGCCGATGGCAGGGGTGACGGACAATCCTTTTCGCAGACTATGCAAATCCTTTGGTGCAGGTCACGCAGTCAGCGAGATGATCATTGCCGATACTGCGCTCTATGCGCGTAAAAAGTCGCTGTATCGTGCAAATTTCGATAATGAGATTGCGCCTATCTCTGCGCAGATAGCAGGGGCAGAGCCAGATAAACTCGCTGAAGCGGCGCGCTATCAGATTGATAATGGTGCACAGATTATCGATATCAATATGGGCTGTCCTGCAAAAAAGGTTTGCCGTAAGCTGGCAGGTTCTGCGCTGCTGCAAGACGAAGACTTGGTCGCGCGTTTGTTAGATGCTGCGGTAAATAGTGTCAATGCGCCCGTAACATTAAAAACGCGCTTGGGCTTTGAGAATGGCCGCGAGAATATCCTGCGAGTGGCGAAGCGGGCTGAGCAAGCAGGCATTGCTGCCATTGCCATTCATGGGCGCACGCGTGAAGATATGTATACAGGCGAGGCACGTTATGAGCTGATACGTGAAGTTAAAGAAAGCATCAACATTCCAGTGATAGCCAATGGCGATATCGATAGTGCGCAAAAAGCGCAGCGAGTCTATGAGCTGACGGGCTGTGATGCGGTGATGGTTGGACGTGCTGCCCAAGGACAGCCGTGGCTGTTTCGTGATATCGGGCACTTTTTGCGAACGGGAGAAAACCTTGATGCACCTAGCGTTGGCGAAATAAAAGAGATTGTGCTGGCGCATTTACAAGAGCTATATGGCTTCTACGGTGAGTATTCTGGCTGCCGTATCGCGCGCAAGCATATCGCTTGGTACACCACTGGTATCCCAAACTCCAACGCTTTTCGCCAAGCGATGTATGGCGAGGAGAGCACCGCTGGACAATTCCGTGTGGTGGAAGCGTTTTTGCACGCTCATGAATAAAGGTTCTCTATTTCAAAAATGCATAAAACAGCCCAAAGAACACAATCAGCACGCTGACAAATGCAACAGATCTGGCAGTTAGACTGATATAACGCGCCAAAAGCGCGGTCTACCGCATGGTTAATAAATTCTGATAGTCAATGAGAATCAGTAGACTTGTCAGGTTTATGCGATTGGTCAATAATCATCATATTACAAAAAATATACGTTAACATTGTTAACTCAAGACAATATAATTTTGCTATGCTACAAAAAGAGCATTGAAACGAAGTGTCGATGTCAATGCTTGAGTATGAATGGCAGTATCATCAACAGTATAAATATTACAAGGACGTTTTATGGCCAAGCTCTCAAAAAAAACCATCAAAAGAAAAGTTAAAGGCAAAAATATCATTATTACTGGCGCTTCAAGCGGTATTGGTGAACGTACAGCGTTTTTACTCAGTGAATGCGGTGCTCATGTCATCTTGCTGGCACGTACTGAAGAGAAGCTAAAAAGAGTTCAAGAAGCGATTCAAACGCTTGGTGGACAGGCCAGTTATTATGTATGTGACTTGACCAATATGGATGATATCGAAAACACAACTAAGCAGGTTTTAGCAGAATTTGACCATGTTGATGTATTGGTAAACAATGCTGGTCGCTCCATTCGCCGTTCAGTTCACGAGTCTTTTGACCGCTTCCATGATTTTGAACGTACCATGGATATCAACTACTTTGGTGCCGTCAAAACCATTCTTGGCTTTTTGCCAGTAATGATAGGGCGCAAATCTGGTCAAATCGTCAATATCTCATCGATTGGCGTATTGGCAAACAGTCCGCGCTTCTCAGCTTATGTGGCATCAAAAGCAGCGTTAGATGCTTTTAGCCGCTGTTTGGCGGCAGAAGTAAAAGGTCATAACATCACGGTTACCAACATCTTCATGCCGTTGGTGCGCACGCCGATGATTGCACCCACTAAGCTGTATCGTTATATGCCAGCACTCATGCCTGATGAGGCGGCAATGATGGTGGCAGAGGCCATCGTCAAAAAACCAAACAGTATTGCCAGTCATATGGGCAAGTTTGCTTCAGCCACTTACTCCTTAGCACCAGCGATCAATGTGGGTATTCAGTCTATCGGCTATCGTCTCTTTCCAAATTCGTCAGCGGCGCAAACGGCAGATGCCAAACCAAACCTTGCTCAGCGTGCCTTTGCAAAAATCCTTCCTGGTGAGCATCACTAGAATAGGGTTATTTATTAGCTTTGATAGCAAACAAAAAAGGATACTGCGGTATCCTTTTTTGTTTGTCATAATGTCTGTTGTGGGAAGAATGGGCATTATCGTTAAGCGGTATGATTTAAATATCCCAAGTTTGTTTGTAAGAATTTGACGGCATGGGTCACAGAAGCATTTAATCCATTTAAGACCAACCAAAGTTGGTGATAAAAATTTGGAGGTTAATTAAAGTAATAAAACAGATACTCTTCTCTAAAGTCTCTGTTAAATAGTCCATATAAGAATACTAGCGTGAAGACACATTGTATAATTAAGACATAAAATTTTATTTGCTCAGAATTCCAGTCTAGAGAAAACCAACCTACCAGAAAAAAAGACAGCCAGCCTTCTATTTTTTTAGCGCCACCCCAAAATATTATCCAAAAATTTATTAAACTAAGTATCAAATAAAAAGCTAACCATGCTATCAAGACTATATACCTTCTACACGTAGGAATGTTTATTGTTGACCTAAATTCATGTAAGAGTAAGATCGCTTAAGGCGACCATTTCTCAAAATAAGGTTGCCATAGATCTCGTTACAGACGTGAGGTCTATTATTAACCTTGATAGAGTTTGAAAATATTATTTTATTATTACCTTGAAAAGTATTAGCGAACACTTTTATGGCATCATGAGCTTCTTTATTACAGCTTCCATCATTGGTTATGTACTTAATTTCATTGGATTCAGGCATTTTATATGCTAAATAAAAATAACCTTCTGGATCTATAATAATAGCTGACGCTGAACCTAACTCATCTCTTCTAGCTTCATAAAATTTTGAGCCATTTTTAAGACTGTAGGGTGAGCTAAAATCTTCCAAATTAGAGTAAAAGTTATTATAATCGCTAAGTTTTAAATGTGTTTGAAGCTTTGACTGTAAAAATTCACTTAAAAGAGTGCTACGTGCTGAAGCAATACTATCTTCTGCATTAGCAGGAAGCATTGCTAACCCCATTACAAATGATAAAAAAATGGGGTAGATAGTTTTTTTCATATTAGCCCCAAGAGCTTATTTATCAATAATAGTTCATACCATACATCTGAAACAATTAGCTTTCAATGTATAGCCCATAGGAACCACCAAAACAGACGTCTTAAACAATTAATAGACTATCTAAAATATACTGCTATAACTGAACCACTTTAAAAATATTATCCAAAAACCCGCCACAATATCCAAAACATCCCTATCATCACGATAGCAATGACGGACACTCGCTTGGCCCAGTAGGGGATGAGTGGTTTTTTATAACCAATGTCACCCAGCTTACTCTCGACGCCACTTTGCAGGCTTTTAAAGCCTTGTTCAGACTTAGTGGTTTTGACCTTGTTTTTAATCAAGATACCAGTGTCTTCTCTCACTTCTGGCTCTCTGTCAAAGCTGAGCGCTTCGTTAGGGATGCCTTGCTTGTTGGCGATAGTCGTTAGCTTCTGCTGTTGTTTGACTTTTAGGCTATGTTCATAAGCATCAATACGGGCTTTCGCTGCCTCCATACTGATATTTTCCTCTTCGGCTAAAGTCTTAATCGCCATGACCAGATTGTTCTTTTCGACCATCATCATCACCGCTTTGGGTAACTTTGGATTTTTAGTTTTTAGGCTTGGGTCAGAGTTAAACATGGTTATCCTTAAGGTCTTGGCTATATGCCCTATATTATAGCAACTTTTTTTGTATAAGCTTTGCACAAAAAAATACCGCTATCATCGATGAGAGAGCGGTATTTTAAGTCTGCTTAATGCTTAGTCAAAGCCATTACTTATCGTTTATAGGTCTTTCCAACGTTGGATAGACTCTTTGATGACTTCTTTGGCCTCGCTCACATCACCCCATGATTCAACCACAGTGGTGCCTGCTTTTTTCAGGTCTTTATAATGGTTGAAATGGAACTCTAACTGCTTGATGATTTGCTCAGGCAGGTCTGCTAAGCTGTTATACGCGTTGCTATTGTTGCGGTCATCCGCTGGCACGACGACGATTTTGTCATCCACTTCGCCATCATCAACGAATTTCATCACGCCGATTACTTTGGCTTTTAAGAAGATGCCAGTGGTTAATGGCTGCTCAGTCAAAATCAAAGCATCAAGCTCATCACCGTCTTCGTCAAGTGTTTGTGGAATGAAACCATAGTTACAAGGCTTGGCAAAGATTTGTGGATCAATACGGTCAAGCTCAAATACGGCCAACTCGCGATTCCACTCAATCTTGTGGCTGCTACCCGTTGGGATTTCTACGACTACGTTGATGATGCCGCCGTCGACATCGCCTGCGTCTAAGATTTTATTAAAGTCTGCCATTAAGAGCTCCTATTTATTTAAATGAATTTTTACAAGTTTGCGGGGTTGCTTCGGTTTGCGAGTATAGCAAGTTTGAATAATTTTTTCTCGTTCTGCTTAAGTCTAAACAGGCACAAGGCTATGCAAAAACCACCATTAAAACCAATTAAGGCAAATGGCTATATTGCTGTTTAGTCGGGGTGACTGGGCGTAGCTCGATTAGCCCTGCATGGCGCTGAGCGATATTATCAATCAGCTTTTGCGTCACCTGCTGATAGCTGAATGTAGAGCCAGCTTGCTGATGGACGGTATTATTTTGGTTGCTATCCATTGCGACGAAGTCTGCTAAGCGTAGCATTTGCATGCCAGCATAGCCGCAAGGGTTGATGGCATTGAATGCGGATAGGTCACAGTCTAAGTTGATCGCGATACCATGATAGCTAAAACCATGTTTAATCTTGAAGCCCAGCGATGCGATTTTACCAAGCATAATGGCATCGTCAGCGGGCAGGTTAGATGCATTATCGTTTTGTTTTTCGTTATTTTGATTATTCATTTGACGATCGCTTTGATGATGGTCATCAGTATTGCTCAAACTATCAGCATATAAATAAACTCCTGGTGCATCACGGCGAGCATGGGCACTGATATGAGCATTATCTGATAGGGAGCGATTGTTTAAGCAGTCATTGGCCACGTCTTCGATCGCTTGTTCGGCATGTGAGACCAAGTTACGCACGCTCCAACCAAGGCTGTTTAAATCAAACAGCCAGTATATAACCAGTTGTCCGTGACCGTGCCAAGTCACTTGTCCACCGCGATCGGTCTTGATGATGGGCGTGTCAGTATGCTGCAGGATATGCTCTTCCTTACCTGCTTGCCCAAGCGTATACACGTCGTTGTGATCGACTATCCATAACTCATCAGGCGTCCGTAGCCCTTGTTCTTTTTTTAGGCGGATGCGTTCTAGCGTCCGCTGTAGCATTGCATCATGAGTGGGATTGTAGTCGGCAGCTGTTAGAGACTGGCTGACCAAGGTATCGGTTATGTGATGCAGCGCTTCTGACGCTATCTGCGCTAAAGGTTCTGATATGTTTTTTGGCATCGAGTTTTGCATGAAAGTTGGCTTCTTATGGTTTATAGGCAGATTTTATAACTGAGATACGTGATGGGTGCGCCTATTAATAATACTGACAATCATATCAAGTTTATCAGTACCAAGTTTAGCAGTTTTTAATATTGTCACCCAAGGTTAAATGGCAGCATGAGAAAATAAGGTAATAGCCATAAACACAAATAATACGCCTTAGTACGTGAAACGTGCTTTTCATTCAGCAAGCATTACGCTACATTAAACGACAATGAATGGAATCTCATGAGTGTTTACGGCTGGGCGTCGCTGTAGGAGTAAACGCTTGACTAGAAATAGAGAGTCTTTGACCCGATATAAGGTACTGACTCCAACGTATATAACAAGGAAAGAAGATGACTGACAATGATAAGACCACAAGCGCTGCTGTAAAGTCGCAGAGTATCATTACTACTGTTGAGCAGCTACAGAAGCAGTTTTCACGCTTGCACGCGCTAAGTCGTTCTAATCCGATAAACGATTGGGCAATTCGTGAAAGGCTACTGGACGATCTTGAGATGCTATTGAGCGATAATCGAGAAAATCTGGCGCATGCGATCAGTGCGGATTTTGGACATCGTAGTGAGTCAGAGACTCAGTTTGCCGAGCTATTTCCAAGCTTTACTGGTATTAGCCATGCTAAGAAGTACGGTAAATCTTGGATGAAAACGCGCCGAGCTTCTATCTCTGCGATGTATAGACCTGCGCACAATGAGATTCAACCACAGCCATTGGGCGTTGTGGGTATCATGGTGCCGTGGAACTATCCGCTGTATTTGGCAGTAGGACCGATGATTGATGCATTAACCGCAGGCAATCGCGTCATGATAAAAATGAGTGAGGCAGCGCCCAAGTTTGCCGAAACATTTGCCAAAGTTGTGGATCATTATTTTTCGTCAGACATGGTATGTGTGGTGCTTGGTGAAGTCGATATCGCAGAAGCCTTTAGCAAGCTACCATTTGACCATCTGCTGTATACTGGCTCAACCGAAGTAGGCAGAATTGTCATGGCGGCAGCGGCTAAGAACTTGACGCCCGTAACGCTTGAGCTGGGCGGCAAGTCACCCGTGATCGTTACCAAAGACGTCAATCTAGAAAGTGTGGTCAATCGCGTAATGATGGGCAAAACCCTCAATGCGGGTCAAACCTGTATCGCGCCTGACTATGTGTTGATTCAGCGTGAGCATCATCAACATTTTATTAGTCTAGCGATTGAGTGGCTACAAAAGCACTATCCCAATATCGAAAATAATGAAGACTATTCATATATTATCAATGCTGCACAGTTCAACCGCGTACAAGGCTATTTGGACGAGTTGCCCGCCGATAGCGTGCATAATTTAACAGGTGTCGATGCAAACCCTGAAATACGTTTGATGCCGCCTGTCATTGTCTCTGAACCTGCTTTGAGTAGTCAGCTGATGCAAAATGAGATTTTTGCGCCAATCTTGCCATTGATACATTATGACAACCTTGATGATGCGATTCAGTTTGTGAACGAGCGTCCTCGTCCGCTGGCGCTTTATGTGTTTGGTAATGATGACAATGAGATATATCAGGTGCGTACACAAACCGTCTCAGGCGGCGTTTGTGTCAATGAGGTTATTCTGCATGTGGCACAGCATGATCTGCCGTTTGGCGGGGTTGGGGACTCTGGTATCGGTGCTTATCATGGCAAAGCTGGATTTGAGCGTTTAAGTCATATGAAGCCTGTTTTTGTACAAGCCAAGCTTAATGGTATGAATCTGTTGTTGCCGCCTTATGGTGATTTGTTTAGAAAAGCCATGGCACTGTTTTTGAAGTAAGCGTTTGGTAACTGATGGGCACGATTATGCAAATAGCGCCTATTGATATAGGCGCTATTTTTTTATTATAGTCAGTTCAAAATAAAAAAGGTATGAATCTTTCAACGTGCTACTGGTATAAATTTTCCTTGCGTGCTGCTTATACAGAGGCTGCGCAAAATTCATCCCAGCAGCACGGTAACACTTTAACATTGAATCGACTATATCTTGTTTTTATTTTTTGAATAAGTATTTGTCATCAGTATTATAAATCACTACACTGCCAAATAAGGCTAAACAATAGTAATGATACAGACGGTTGCTTTTTTAGTATGACTATAAAATAAAGAATAGGATATCCCATGCGCCAATGGATTGCGTTAAGTTTATTATGTATGAGTGCGTTGTTACTGCCGGTATCGGCATCAGCAGCCTGCGACTCACCCATCAAATTTGGCGCACTGACATGGGAGAGCGGTCAGTTTATCTCTGGGGTGCTCAAGTACATCGCTGAAGATGGCTACGACTGTACGATTGAAGAGGTGCCAGGAGCTGGTCCTGCACTTGAAACGGCATTATCACAAAATGACATTCAGGTTATTGGAGAGCAGTGGGTTGGACGCTCGCCAATCATGGAGCAAGCCATTGCACAGAATAAAGTGGCGATCATCGGTGATACTCTCAAGGGTGGCGCAACTCAAGGTTGGTATGTTCCTAAATATGTACTAGAAGAAAACCCAGGTCTACGCAGTTATCAAGATTTGCCCAAGCATGCTGAGTTATTTAAAGACCCTGAAGACCCTAATAAGTCGCGTTTTATGAACTGTCCGTCTGGTTGGACGTGTGAGATTTTTAATACTCGTTTGCTTAAGAATACTGGTTTGGACAATATTTTCAATAACGCCCACCCTGGAACGGGTGCGGCTCTCGATGCCGAGATTGCTTCCGCGTTTGAGCAGCACAAACCGCTATTATTCTATTACTGGCAGCCTACGGGCTTGATGGCAAAGTATGACTTTGCGCCGTTAGAGTTCCCTGCTTATGACGACGCCTGTTGGCAAGACTTGCTACTTGCTGATGGTACAGCCGACTGCGTCTCTGGATTTCCTGTATCGCCTTTAGGTATCGCCGTCTCGACACCATTTATTGAGTCTAATCCCGAGCTGGCAGAGGTCTTTAAAAAGGTTCAATTCACCTCCGATGAGCTCAATGGCGCCATCTTAGAGATGAGTGAGAGTAAACGTAGTGGCGATGAGCAAGCGTTAGTGTTTTTGCGTGATAACCCTAACGTTTGGCAACAGTGGATATCCGATGAAGCGGCCACGAGTCTTGCTGCTAAGCTAGGTATTAGCCTAACAGGTGCTGCTGTTGCTAATAATGGTGTCATTAGTAACAGTGCAAGTAGTGATAATCGATTTGGCTTAACATCAGGATTCCCTTCATGGTCGCTTGAGACCCCGCTTAATAATACTTTAGCAAGCGTCGTCCAAAACTACGGCGGTGTTTTCCGTAGTATCAGCAATGTCACTTTGACCTATTTATTACTGCCCATTGAGCGTTTATTAACCATCATTCCACCTTGGCTAATCATTGTGCTCGTGACGGTATTGGCATGGTTTGGTGTGCGTAAAATATGGTTTGCGCTGGCATGCGGGGCAGGGTTATTTCTCATCGGCGCATTTGGACTGTGGGGCGCTTTGATTGATACCACTGCGCTGCTAATAGTATCCGTATTAGTCACGGTGGTGATTGGTATTCCGATTGGCATTGCCATGTCAGGTAGTAAAATCCTGCGTAAAATTGTGACCCCGATACTAGATGTCATGCAGACGATGCCAAGCTTTGTTTATCTCATACCAGTGCTGATGCTATTTGGTATTGGTAAAGTGCCTGCGCTCTTTGCGACTATTATTTATGCACTGCCGCCACTCATTCGTCTGACGACCTTGGGTATCACCCAAGTCAATCATGAAATGATCGAGGCAGGGCGCTCGTTCGGCAGTACGCATTTGCAGCTGCTTATCTGGATCAAATTACCGCAAGCGTTGCCCAGTATCATGGCGGGTATTAATCAAGCGGTGATGATGTCGCTTGCCATGGTAGTACTTGCCTCCATGATTGGTGCGCCTGGTCTTGGCGAGGATGTCTTGCAATCTATCCAAACACTCAATATCGGTCAAGGCTTACAAGCAGGTACCGCTATCGTCATTGTCGCTATTATCATTGACCGTATCACGCAAGCCTTTGGTCAAGGTAAGCGCGCACGGCAAAAGACCATTGACGCAGGCAAACGCCCGATTGGTTAAATAACAATAAAAATGAGAGCAATAATGAATCATATTCAACTAGAAAACATCAGTAAGATTTATAATGCCAATAGCTCGCAAGCACAGTCGGCGTTGGCATTATTGGCTGAGGGCATGGATAGTATTAAGGTGAAAGAGCAAACTGGCTATTCAGTCGGGCTATACGATATCAATCTAAATATCAAAGCAGGTGAGATACATTGCATTATGGGGTTGTCAGGCTCTGGGAAATCAACCCTGATACGCCATATCAATCGCCTGATTGATCCAACCAGTGGCAAGATATGGGTGGATACCAGTATCAATGCGCAAACTGCGATGACAGAGGATGATTGGTCTACAGAGACTACCAAATCAAGCTCGGCTATCAATATCTTAGAGCTGAATGATAAGGAGTTGCAACATTATCGGCAGCAAACCGTCAGCATGGTTTTTCAGCATTTTGGCTTAGTGCCACACATGACGGTCATACAAAACGTCGCTTATGGGCTGCGTGTACGTAAGATGAGCATTAGCGAGCGCCATGAGGTTGCTCGGTACTGGCTCAACGAAGTCGGGCTACCCAGCCTAGAGCACAGCTATCCTGATGAGCTGTCAGGTGGTATGCAGCAGCGTGTCGGGCTGGCGCGTGCGCTGGCAATGGACAGTCCAATCTTGCTGATGGATGAGGCTTTCTCTGCGCTTGATCCGCTTATTCGTGCGCAGCTGCAAGATCAACTGCTTGAGCTACAAGCACGACTACAGAAAACCATCGTCTTTATCACCCATGATATTGATGAGGCGGTAAAAGTCGGTCAGCGTATCAGTATTTTGAATGGTGGGCGCTTAGTACAAACGGGCACGGCCAATGATTTGCGACAAAACCCAGCAGATGATTATGTTGCACAGTTTATGAGTGCTAAATCCTAAATAGTGTGTTTTTAAGCGTACTTATTCATGTAGTTTCTTATTTATCACTGACCAGAAGCGGCAATGTATCTGTATGTACACAACTATTAACAAAATCTCAATCATAATTGGCCGTTGTTAATAATAACTCATTGTATTTGCACAGTTATGGTCGTAGTATCCATATATTACCTAGCAATATAGCGATAAATTCTGTTCATCCCTTTCTTTGATCTGCCTTTGGTCTGCGTCTTATTTGCGCCCTCGATAGCAAAGCAAAAACTTCATACGTTAGGCTAATAAATTTAAACTTATACAAAATTCTAGCGATCTCTAGCAAACCATATTTATCAAACTATATTCATCAAATCCTGAACACGCGTTTTTCTAACTTAGATTAAAACAATGTATATTAAATCAACGCCTATTCAAGGCTTTGAACCAATTGCCCGTGAAAGCAGTGCCAGTAAAAGGACAGGTTATGCCACATAAAAACATTCGCAACAGCGACCATGACGATCGCAGTGACAGCAATAAAAATGACAATATGAAAAAAAGCTTAAACCAAAGTCGCTTACACTCAAAGCAAAATAACTTAAAATCCTCGAGCTCTCAGTCATCACGTTGGCTAAAAAATGCCAGTACATTTGGTATGATGACATTATTAAGCGCAGGGCTATTAGTCGCTTGTGGCCAAATGAGTAGTGCGGATAACAAGGGTAGCAATGCTAAATCAGCCAAGCAAAACAGTGGAGTGACGAGCTCACGCGATATGTTACCATCCGATATGCTTGGGCAAATGCAGGGATTACCGCAGCTTACCAAAGGCTTGGGTGACACTGGTGCTGCCGTTATCGATCCCAATAAACCCACCTTGATTAAGTTTTGGGCAAGTTGGTGCCCATTATGTCTCGGCACCCTTGAAGAGACTGAAGAATGGCGTACGGATCCTAAGTTTGCAGACTTAAATGTGGTCACTGTTGCCAGTCCCGGCCACCTGAATGAAAAAGCCGATGGCGACTTCAGTACTTGGTATGCTGGCATTCAAGCAGATTATCCAAAATTACCTGTGTTGATGGACGCCTCAGGTGAGCTGATCAATAAGCTTGGTGTGCAGGTCTATCCAAGCTGGGCGATACTCGATAAAAACGGCAACTTAGTGCATTTGGTTAAAGGCAATATATCGACAGAGCAGGCTTATGCACTGGCGGACAATGGCAAAAATGACTTTGCTGAGCTCAAAGCGGGTAGCGCCAAGCCTGCAAACGCACAAGCACTGGATAGCAACAGCAAAATCGAAACCATTAAGCACAAAGATGGTGTCTATTATAATGACCAAGGCAAAGCGATTAACACGCGCTCAATTTATCTGGCGGGTGGGTGTTTTTGGGGTGTGGAAGCTTATATGGAGCGCGTCGATGGCGTCGTAGATGCGGTATCAGGCTATGCCAATGGCGATACTGCCAACCCAAGCTATGAGCAGGTCATTCGCGGTTCAGGGCATGCTGAAGCGGTGAAAGTCACTTATGATGCGGATAAGACTGACCTTGATACCATTCTCAAATACTATTTGCGCGTGATAGATCCAACCAGCCTAAACAAACAAGGCAACGACCGCGGTGTACAGTATCGTTCAGGTGTGTATTACACCGATAAAGAAGACAAAGCCGTCATTGATGCTGCCCTCAAGCGCGTACAAAGCCAATACGATCAAAAAGTCGTGGTTGAAAATGAGCCATTAGACAATTTTTACTTGGCTGAGATGTATCATCAAGATTATTTGGCCAAAAACCCCAATGGTTATTGCCATGTTGATTTAAGCCTTGCTGATGATAAGATAGAGAGTACTAACCGCGTTAAGTTTGCCCCCGCCAATACTATAGCTGAAACTTTAGATCCCAAGCGTTATGCTGGATTTGATAAAGATGCGCTGAAGAATACACTGACTAAAGCGCAATACAATATCACGCAAGACGCTGGTACTGAGCGAGCATTCAGTCATGAGTATGATGATTTATTTGCGCCAGGTATTTATGTCGATGTGGTGAGCGGTGAGCCGCTATTTTTATCTACTGATAAGTACCAATCTGGCTGCGGATGGCCAAGCTTTACCAAGCCCATCGACATGCAGGTGATTACTCAGCATGAAGACAAAGCCTTTAACATGGTACGCACGGAGATTCGCTCACGGGTAGCAGACTCGCATCTGGGTCATGTATTCCCTGATGGTCCAAAAGACCGTGGCGGTTTGCGTTATTGTATCAATGGTGGCGCGCTGCAATTTATCCCAGTCGATGTGATGCCGCAGTCAGGTTATGCACCCTTGGTGAAATTGATTAAATCCTAACTATTTTGAATGTGCAACAGACCATAATCTATCAAAAGGCGGTAAGAGCACTCTTAGCGTCTTTTTTATAATATATTTGATAAATTTAATCGTATCTTTTTGGTTTGGTATGAACTCTGAAAGTTTTACTAAACTTCGTTATACTTATCCTTTGATAGAAGTATTATCATTATTTAATTGTCATAATTTTTATTGTATCGCTTCGTTTATTCATAGAAGCTGACCTCTTACTTTTGTGTTTGTTTAAGGCTGTAACATGACCGTTACCCACGCACCTATTATTACCTCGTTACTTGATAACGATTTGTATAAATTTACGATGTTACAAGCCATGCTGCATCAGTTTCCGCAGACGCATGGTGTCTATCGTTTTCGTTGCCGTAATAATAAAGATACGGCCTATCCACTGGCTGACATCAAAGAGTCGTTAGAGCAGCAGCTAGACAGCTTATGTGAGCTGCGTTTTTCAGAAGATGAGCTGGAATATTTGCGCGGCTTGCGTTTTTTGCGCTCAGATTTTGTCGACTATTTGGAGCTGTTTAAGCTCAAGCGCCGTTTTATCACTGTCAGTACCGATGGTAAAGGTCGCTTATGTATCGACATTGAAGGGCCTATGATTCAGGCGATGTTCTTTGAGATATTTGTGCTAGCGATTGTTAATGAGCTATATTTCAATGCCTTATCCGATCCCAGTGTCATTGAGGAAGGGCAGCGCAGGCTAGATGCAAAAGTGGCATTATTGAATCACTATGCAGAGGAGCAAAGCAAATATAGTCAGGATACGCCGCCTTTTATCGTCGCTGATTTTGGTACGCGCCGCCGCTTTAGTAAGCGCTGGCAAGCCCATGTGGTAGAGACTTTAAATAAAGCACAGCCAAATATTGTCAGCGGTACTTCTAACGTTTATCTGGCAAAAAAATTAGGAATGACGCCAATTGGAACGATGGCACATGAATTTATGCAGGCGTTTCAGGCATTAGATGTGCGTTTGCGCGACTCACAAAAAGCCGCCCTTGAAGCTTGGGTGCATGAATATCGTGGCGATTTGGGTATTGCGCTGACCGATGTCGTTGGGATGGATGCGTTTTTGCGCGACTTTGATTTGTATTTTGCCAAACTTTTTGACGGCCTACGTCATGACAGCGGTGACCCTTATATCTGGGGTGACAAAGCGATTGCCCACTATAAAAAACTAAAGATAGATCCTAAGACTAAGATATTGACCTTTAGCGATGGTTTGGATCTTGAAAAGGCTTGGGAGCTGCACCAGTACTTTAAAGACCAGATAAAAACCAGCTTTGGCATTGGTACCAATCTTACCAATGATATGGGCATAATGCCGATTAATATTGTCCTCAAGTTAGTCGAGTGCAACGGCCAGCCAGTCGCTAAGTTGTCTGATAGTCCAGGCAAGACCATGATCAATAATGATACGTATCTTGCCTATTTACGCCAAGTCTTTGAGGTTGATGAGCCAGAATAGCTTAGTTTTCTGTTATTTGCGTAGGCTGGGTTTTTAACCCAGCAAACCACTATGTAAAATTGTAATGTCGAATAGTAGCAGAGAAGTTATAAAGTAAATAAAATTTTATGATACTCAATGGATGATTACATCTTATAATGATTTTCTTTACTTATCCGAATAAGAATGAATTATTCCTTTCTCTGCAAACTCTTTTACAAAAACACCAGTAGTTTTCATACTAAAGGTGAAGTAAATAAATAGAAGTTTATCAATTTCAGAAATATTAGGCATATTCCAAAACACTATACGGTCATCAAACTCTCCCCTCCAAGATGGATCATCCATTTTAGGGAATGGTTGATTGCTGTGAGATGGTATTCGATCAATTAAATGACGAAGATCATCAAGGTCTTGAGCTGAGATAGTAAAATTTGCTTTATGAGCAAAGCTATTTCTAATGTTATTAAATTTTTTAAAAACTACAGCTAGGGCGTGTCATCAATTAGCATAGATATTTCAGAATAAGCTATACTTAGATCGTATTTAGGAATTTGAGCTCAATGACTATGACAAGACGACATGCCCTACGTGATGACCAATGGGAGAGAATTAAAGACATTCTACCTGGTAAACCAAGTGACGTTGGTGCTACTGCAAAGGATAACCGCTTGTTCGTAGATGCGGTTCTGTACCGTTACAAGACCGGCATACCTTGGCGTGACCTACCTGAACGCTTTGGCGACTTCAGAGTGATTCATACTCGTTTTAGTCGCTGGTCAAAAAAGGCGTATGGGAGCAGGTTTTTAATCAACTCTCTGAACAATCCGATGACGAATATGCCATGCTAGATGCCACGATTGTTAAAGCCCACCAGCACAGTGCTGGAAAAAAGGGATCAAGCCATTGGACGCAGCAAAGGTGGACTGACGACTAAAATACATACTCGAACAGATGCGCTAGGCAATCCTACTGGCTTTTATCTAACAGGTGGGGCAGCTCATGATCTGTGTGGCTCAGATGAATTGCTTGATGTCAGTATTAGCCAAACGTGGCTTGCCGATAAAGCTTACGATGCTGATGCCCGCGTTATTGAACCGATTAAAGCAGTGCAAGGTAATGCAGTTATACCATCTAAGTGTCATCGGCTGCAGCCAAGAGACTTCGATAAAGAGCTTTATAAAGCGAGGCACCTAATAGAGAACTTCTTTGCCAAGATTAAGCAGTATCGTGCGATTGCCACTCGCTATGATAAGTTAGCCAGTCATTTCCTTAGTGCCATTCACTTAGTTTCTTGTGTCGTTTGGCTTAATTGATGACACGCCCTAGCTCAATAGGTAATCCTAGTTTCTTAGATATATCAATTTTCATACCAAACGTGACTCTACCAAAATCAAAAAATTCATCACAGTTTGTAATTTTATTGCACCAAAGCTCTAGGAATCTCTCAAAACAGAAGTGTATTCGAAGTACTGCGGAGTTTTTCAAGGTAGTTGTCACCATCAAGCTAAATTAAGCGGCTTGTAATCTTTGCTGTTGTTGCTCTTTTACAGGGTTTAGCGTTGTTGGCCCTACAGGCTCGCAGTTCCTCACCTCCTGAGTTCCCCAGCGTATCGGGTTTTCATCTTTAGCGCGCTGCATCGTGAGCAGACGCTTCGCCAGTACTTCCTTATCCTCACCCGTATGGCGCTGATTGGGCGTCACAAAGTTAAGCTGACTGTGCTTATGCTCATTGTTGTACCAGCGCGTGAAGCTCAGCATCCATCGTCTTGCCGCCTCAACGCTTTTAAAGCCTTCGGTGGGCCAATTAGGGCGATACTTGCAGGTTTTAAATAAAGACTCTGCAAACGGGTTGTCATTACTGACACGCGGTCTGCTGTAAGAGGTGAGTACCCCAAGCTCATACGCTTTCATGCGCATGGTTTGAGCTTTCATCGGTGCCCCATTGTCTGAGTGTAGCACCACCCCAGTGTGCAATGCATTCTCACTGATTAAAGTACGCTCAAGCAGCTGAGCTGCCAGTACACCTGACTCGTGGTCATAAACCTCCCAGCCAACAATTTTACGGCTATAGACATCCTCTATCATGTACAAATAATAGAACTGACCCCGTACCGGACTTGGCAGATAGGTGATATCCCAGCAGAACACTTGGCAAGGGCCAGTGGCAGTAAAGGTCTTTGGGGCGCTTGAGGCTTTAGGGGCAAGTGCACGACCGCGGTGAGCCAATTGCTCATGCTGCCTCAGCACCCGATAAAAGGTAGACTCTGAGCCATGATATATCCCCTCATCAAGCAGGGTCGGTACAATTTGGGTGGGCGGCAGACTGGCAAAGCGGGGCTGATTGCACACGGCAATAATGGCGGCTTGTTCAGAGGCGCTCAGTTTATTCTTAGGAGCTTGGCGCACGGCGTCACACCGTTTATCACCATTCACGTGACCTGCGCGGTACCAGCGCCGATAGGTGCGGATGCTAATGCCAACTTCAATACAGGCAAGGTTAAGTCTGGCACCTGATTGATTGGTTTCTTGTATCCATGCGATGTATTGTTTGCGCTCTGGAAGCGAGGTCAGTCGTCCTCGCGCTCCTCCCAAAACGCATCCAGCTTTTTCGCAGTACCAGTAAGGCGGCAGTTTCAGCTAAAGCCTTTTCTTTTCGAGCAAGCTCTCGGGTGAGTTGTTTGATCTGTTTGCGATCGCTCTGCTGCTGACGCTTGTCTTTCAGGCTTTGTTGTTTGCTGCTGCTAAAGCCTTGTAAGGCGTCAGTACGCCACGCTTTGATTTGCTCAACATATAGGCCTTTGCTGCGGCAGTATTCGCTAAGTTCACTCTCGCTTAGGGTGGCCGTCTCTATAATGGTGGCAAGCTTGGTTTCGCTTGACCAGTCATCAGGGGTTTTATGGTTCGTTGGCATGGGGTGACCTTGTTCTCTAGCTTGGGCACGCCAATTATACAGGGTCTGTAATCCGATGCCTTCACTTCTTGAAACCTCGGCAACACTTAGGCTCAGCGGGGGTAGCAGTTTGCTGAGTATAGCCTGTTTACGTTCTTCGCTATATCGTGGCATGATGTGTCCTCATTGTCCCCTTTGGAATTATTATTTAGGGGTGACAACTATCCTGCCATAGGGGGACTGCACCAATTGTGTCTTTAGTATCCAACAAGGCTTTAATAGTTTTCAAATCAAAAGGCTCTGAAAAATCTCCGCCTAGCCTAGTATAATCTTCAATACTCATATAACACTCCTAAAAAAAGAACTAACTTATAGTAATCTTCTAAACACATTCTATTAGTTACTAAATATCGGTACTATCTACAGTTTCCTCAGCAAAAGCAGCATCTAGCGCTTGTTGTACGGCATTGATGCGGGTTTCGCAAACGCGATAAGCCACGATAGACTCTTCAACGGTTGTCATCAGATTATCAATATCTGGCTCGTCTTGTTGCTGTAATTCAGCAGCATTGGTTTTTAGAATATCGTAAGCCGCCTTAAAGGTTTTTGGGGCGGATTTTTTGCGTCGGCGAGTAGGAGTTGTCATGAGATTTCCTAATGTTCAAATGTAAGGTTAATAAAAAAGGTGGGTAAATAGTTATATTTATCCCAGCAGCGCTGTATATCTTATAGTAAATAGATTATGACTACTTGGCCACCACATCGATAATCTGCGCTTTTGCTTTGCCGTCTTTTAAGACGATGTGAATGGTCTGCTCGGGATAGAGCTGGGTACTACTCGTCAGTATTTGTTTGTCTTTTGCGTCAGTCAGCATGGTATAGCCTTGCTTTAGTACGCGAGACGGTCGATGCAAGAGCACGATATCACGCAGATGTTCACTGTCGCGCTGCGCTTGTATTAACTGATGTTGGGCAGTTTGCATAATGCTTGCTTGATAGTCTTTACTAGCAGTAGCAGCTATTGTTAATTGCTGATAAGCAGAGGCTTGAGTCTGCGAGCGCAGATCACTTGTTAATCTTGCGGCTTGCTTTACTTGGCGCTGGGCACTTTGCTGAATACTACGCCACGCATAGTCACTGTCTTTTTGCAGCGCGGTCAATTTTCCAATCGTTTGCGACTGTATTTGGCTCAATTGCCGCGATGTCTGTTGCTCCGCCACATTCAGTTGGCGCTGGGCGGTTTGTTTGATTTGCGCTTGGTACTGCAGCGTCTGAGTGACCAGCTGGGCTAAATGGCTACTGATGGCAGCGATGACTTTTGATGGGGTATCAAAGCTAGTATGTGCCACTTCATCTAAGATGACTTTGTCGCGCTCATGACCAATGCCGACCCACACCGGGATGGGCTGCTCAGCGACTAAGGCAGCGAGTTCATAATCATTGAGATAGGCCAAGTCACCAACGGCGCCGCCGCCGCGAATAATCACTAATAAATCAGGCAAGTGCTGATAAGTATCATAAAACTGCTGCTGAGCGCTGACGATTGCTTGACGAATCTCGCCTGGCGCATGATTGCCCTGAAAGGTAGCGTGATGATAATGGAAATGACAAGCACCTGTACTGGCTAAGCGATCGGCATCGGCTTGAAAGTCTCCTAACCCTGCGGCTTTTTCAGGGGCGATGACCAGCACATGCTCTATATCAAATGGAGTCGGTAGCTGTTGATTGAGATGTAAGAGTCCTTCACCCGTCAAGCGGTCAACCATTTCGGCATATTGCCGCGCCAAGTCTCCTAGCGTATAGCTAGGGTCGATATCTTCAATGGTGATTGAAAAACCATATTGCGCATGAAAACCTGCTGATACTTTTAGCAGTACTGTTAAATCACGCTCAAGCGGCATGCCCGTTGCGCGCTCAAACTTGGCTAAGACGCGCGCGGCTTTAAAGCGCCAGAGGTTACCACGGCAGCTGGCAATGACTTTACCGTCATCGTCTTTTTCTGCCAGCTCAAAGTAATAGTGTCCGCCTTTGCTAGACAGGTTGCGAATCTCTGCCTTTACCCATACACGGTGATTAAAGGTTTGCTTGATGACCATCTGAACCGCTGATAAATAATCACTGAGACGCAAGACGGTGTCTTCTAAATTGCCCTCAAGACTGTTTTCTTGCTCAGCAAGTTCGGCCTCTAGAGTCGCCAAATCTTTGGCAGGCGCTAAGACTTTAGCTTGTTTGAGGTTTGAGAGATTGGGTTTACGCATAATAGGAGACCAAAGAGGATTGAAACTTTATAGAAGCAAAATGCTGGGCTAAAGCCACAGCCTACACTAATAACTTTAGAATAGTTGAGAATGGGGTATGCTAGGCATTCGATAGGGTAGTTTACCGCAAAAGCGCGCACACAAAAAGAGAAGCCAATAAGCCTGCGATTCATATATTATTATTTTCGCAGACTTATTGGCTAAATGCTAAATAGCAATCGTTTTATTACTATTGGGTTACTGGCAACGGAAGTTGATTTTGTACTCATAATCATCATTACGCGACAAGTCTGGTGTACCAGTACCAAAGATGGAACCGATAACCGCACCAGCTTGTCCGACCATGCGACCAGTACGCTCATCTAAGACACCGTTATAGGTGACTTTGTCATCGACGATAATCACTTGTTTGCCACGGCAGGTTTTTTGCGCACTGTCTATCGCATTTTGCTGAGCTTTTACTTTGGTATCTGCGATGCCTGTTGTCTCATAAATAGAGTTGGCGCGCTGGATAACGGGAGATGAAGGCGTGCTTTGGCAAGCGCTCAAAGCGAGGGCTGCAGCTAAAGTAGCCGTTAAGGTTGCGGTTTTATTAAAACTGATCATAAAGTATTCCTCAAATTAAAAGTTAAGCATCTTAAGTGTAAATGACACAGGCGTCCTATCAGATACCCGTTAACAAACAGCAGTATGAATCTAACCTATTAGAGTCTTAAGTGTCTAGGCAGTTATTGTGTGTGGTATTGCGCTTATATTACCCGCCAAGTTTGCGCTGAATAACCATGAACGAAGAAAAGCCAAAGACGAGCAGAGTGCTATAGTTAGCTGAAAGTAAAACTGTTATATAGGTTGAAAAGCGCTACTGGGATAAGTTTTACTTGCGTGCTGCGTCCCCAGAGGCTGCGTAAAACTCATTCCAATAGCGCTATACTCTTTTTAGAGTGCATCGACTATAGCTGCTATGTTAAGTAGCGGTATGTAGCAACTTCTAGCAATCGTATTTTGCTACTCCATAGCATGGATTCAGGCAAAAAAGCCATATACCTCGTCAGTACACAGCAAATGACTTGAAATATAAACCATATCTAGGATAATTGAGAGATTCATTCTTAACTTTCACCCTCAATTAATAAGTAACTATATGCAATTAATTCCTGCTCCTGCTGGCGTGCTCGAAGTGGATGCGCTATGGCAACAAGACAATCCTAATGATCCGAACACTGATACGGTGGCGCTATTATGTCATCCCAATCCGCTGTTTGAAGGCACGATGAATAATAAAGTGGTCACGACCATGTATCGCTTTGCCCGTGATAATGGCATGCACGTGGTACGTTTTAACTTTCGCGGGGTTGGGCAGTCAACGGGTGAGCATGATTATGCTGATGGCGAAGTCGTAGATGCAATGACCGTGTTACAATGGATTGCAGGGCAAACCAATGCGCGCAAACTGTGGTTGGGTGGCTTTTCCTTTGGCGGTTACGTCACTGCGCGCGTCGCTGAGCAAGTCATAATAGCGCCGCATGTATGGGATTTGAGTGATTTTGAAATTGCTAAGATTGCCCTTATTGCGCCATCCGTCGAAAAAAATGACAGCAGTGACCTAAGCTTACCGGCTGATAAAACCTTTGAGATATATGGCAATGCGGATGAGGTGATTGATCCTGACAGTATGCAGGCTTTTGCCGAACGCTTAGGGATAGCTGTCAGTGTGGTAGAGGGTGCTGGACACTTTTTTCACGGACGCCTGTCTGAACTAAAAAAACTACTAGAGCAGCACAGTTTTGATGAATAATGGTCTTGATTAATGAGTATTTTGATTAATAAGTACTTCTATTCATAAGTAAGGTTTAAATTTAGCCGTGTTTTACCGTGCACAGTGGATTAGACTGTGCCAATCTAACAATTCAGCTGTTGTTATCTTATCAGTGTCAATACTGGGATAAAAGCTGACAGTGAGTGACGGCTGACGGTACAAACACATTTCTATACTATTTATTTAATGATGAGTCGCATTATGAGTTTATCTCCGTTGCAGCGTTACGAGCAAGCCATCAGCACTGATGAGTTTACTCGAGATGAACAGCAATATCAGGCCATGAGCTATCTTGATGAGTTATATCATCAGCTCAACAATAGCGCAGAGCAAAAAAAGGGCTTTTTTAGCTTTTTAAAATCTAAGCCCACCGCGCCAAAAGGTTTGTACATGTGGGGCGGAGTTGGCCGTGGTAAGACATGGATGATGGATATGTTTTATGATTCGTTGACCATTGATCGTAAGATGCGTCAGCATTTTCATCATTTCATGCAGCGTGTGCACCAAGAGCTCAATAAGCTACAAGGCCAAAGTGACCCCTTAGAAAAAGTTGCTGATATTATTTATGCAGAAGCAGTGGTTATCTGCTTTGATGAATTTTTTGTCTCCAATGTCTCTGATGCCATGATCTTAGGAGATCTGTTTACCATGTTGTTCAATCGTGGTGTGACTTTGGTCGCGACCTCAAACATTGAGCCGTCAGGACTGTATAAAGATGGCCTGCATCGTGACCGTTTCCTGCCTGCTATTGCTGAAGTTGAGCAGCATACCACGGTGATGAATATTGACTCAGGTATCGACTATCGTTTGCGTGTCTTGCAGCAAGCGGAGTTATATGAGTCACCCTTGACCAAAGCCAATCATCATTGGCTGGCTAACCGTTTTGCAAGCTTGTCCAATAATCAAAAAATCAGTAACGAGCCCATCATTATTAATGGCCGTGAAATAAAAGTGAACGCCCGTACTGAAGATATTCTATTTTGCGATTTCCGTCATTTGTGCATGGAGCCACGCTCAGCTGCGGACTTTATCGAGATAGCCAAGCAATTTAGTACGGTATTGATCAACTCAGTACCCGCATTAAGTGATGAGCTGCGCGATCCTACCCGCCGCTTCATTTATCTGGTTGATGAGTTTTATGATCGCCGTGTCAAATTATTGGTGCGAGCAGAGCAACCGATTCTTGAATTGTATCAAGGAGAAAAACTGGCGTTCGAGATTGAGCGTACACGCTCGCGGCTGCTTGAGATGCAATCAGAAGACTATCTAAAAATGGAACACCGTGTTGAGGTTGAAGTCGCGTAATGGATGATGGTTTCAAGCAAACGGTTATAGTCAATAATACATAATAACTAATAAATAATGACTAATAAATAATAACTAAGGAGAAGTCATGAGTATGTCTGAACAAACGGGCTCAGCTACGGATATAGATACTGACTTGGATAAGGGCGGTGTAGAGAGTGATGCGGAAAACGTCTTCGCTACTAACTCCCAAGTGACAGATGAACAGCTGATTAACTGGATCAAATCAAGACGCAGTATTGGTAATTTAACCATCCCCGCACCGACACCTGAGCAGATTACAGCGGCCGTAGATTGTGCCGTCACAGCTCCTGATCATAAAAAGCTGCAACCATGGCGCTTTATCGTTACTCAAGGCAACGCCCGTCATGAGCTGGGTCGTGCGCTTTTGGCAGCGGCAGAAGCAAAGGCGGCTAGAGAAGGAGTGGCGTTGTCTGAAAAAGATCAGCAGAAGACTTATAATATGCCACTGCGAGCGCCTGTTATCATTACTGTCACCACTCAAATGCAAGCGCATGAAAAAGTACCGCATTTTGAGCAATTGCTTAGTACCGGCGCTGCCGTGCAAAACCTAATTCTGGCACTAAAAGCGCAAGGGTTTAGCACAGTATGGCGTACTGGACTGCTCTGTAACGAGCCCGCAGTCAAAGCTTATTTTGATATTGGTGAAGATGATTATGTCAGTGCTTTTGTTTATACTGGCTCTACTCATTGTGATATGCCAATACGTAAGCCCATTGATCTTGAGCCGTTACTACGCTTTGAGTCTTAGAAATAACGCTAGCTAATCAAAGCCGTCACAAGTGACCAAAGCAGTAACAAATTAAGCTTAGGGCGCCACATAATGCTATACCTTTTTATGTAGACAGTATAAGCTGCATGAATAAAATAAGCCGAACGACACGGATACCTAGATATGACAAGTGCTAATACAGACAACACTGCTAATGACACTACTGATCACCCTACTAATAAAGAGTCTCTGGATAAAAAGTCGCTTAATAAAAAGCCTGCGGAGCAAGTGGATGTTGAAACAGATAGCAAGTCAGATACAGACAATGCGGAAAAGCCCAGTGGACTGTTGGCGGGTATTATTGATCGCGCTACCAAGTCAGGTCTCGGACGTAGAAAGTTAGATCCTAGTGTCGTTGAAGCAGATGTCGAAAAAAACATGCAGCAAATACGTGATAATCCAACCAAGCTGCGTCTGGCTTTTTTAGGTGGTGGCAGCTTCGGTACCGCGATGGCAAACTTAGCCGCTCGTAATGGGTGTGATGCCACGCTTTGGGTACGCAATAAGCGTACCGTTAAAGCCATGGCAAAGACTCAAACTAATAAAAAGTATCTGCCAGGCTACAAGCTTGATGATCGCCTTAAGTATAGTCATGACCTACAAGCGACGGTTAAAGATAAAGACATTATTTTTCTTGCTGTACCGAGCCTGGCCTTTCGTGAAACTCTGAGAAATATTGCACCCTTTATTACGGGTCAGTCGATTGTTTCTCTGACCAAAGGGATGGAAAAAGATACCTTTGCCTTGATGAGTGACATCATTAAAGATGAGTTACCAGAAGTGAACTTTGGTGTCATGTCAGGACCGAACCTTGCAATCGAGATTATGAAAAACATGCCGTCAGCGACGGTCATTGCGAGTGACTCAGAACCATTACGTCATGCGGTACAAGCAGCTCTACATAGTGCTTTTTTTCGTGTGTTTGCCAGTGATGATGTAAAAGGTGTGGAGCTTGGCGGTGCGCTGAAAAATATTTATGCGATTGCGATGGGTATGGCTGCAGCATATGATGTGGGCGAAAACACCAAAGCCATGCTATTGACACGTGCTTTGGCTGAGATGAGCCGATTTGGGGTTGAGACTGGCGCCAATCCGCTCACGTTCTTGGGCTTATCTGGGGTTGGTGATCTATACGCTACTTGTAGCTCAGAGCTTAGTCGTAACTACCGCATTGGGAACATGCTTGGCCGTGGCATGACCATCGATGCTGCCGTCAAAAAACTTGGACAGACAGCCGAAGGTGTCAATACCATTCAGCAGGTGCACGAAAAGGCTACCAAAGAAGGCATCTATATGCCTATCACCCACGCTTTATATGCCGTTATTTATGAAGACAAAGCAGCATTAGGCGTTGCCCTACATTTGATGGAGGCAGGTTTCCGTAGTGATGTGGAGTTTGTGATGCCACATGATCATAGTAACGCTGCACTGACTGCGCAAATGCAGGCGTCAACTGCTAATCCAGAAGATGACAACGTAGCCAAAGGCAAAGAATAACAGCTTAAATCAAGGAAGATTATGAAGATAATATTGATGCGTCATGGACAAGCCGAAGACATGAGTCGTTCAGACAGCACGCGCCAATTAACGGATTATGGACAGCAGCAAGCCACGCAAACGGCAGAGTATATTGTTGAACGTTATACGCCAGATCACTTCGTGGTCAGTCCTTACGATAGAGCTCAGCAAACGCTAGCTGAGCTGCAGTCGCGCGCGCCTGTAGTACCAGTCACTGTGCAGGACAATATCACGCCGTCTGACGATGCGCGTACGGCATTGCTTGAACTTGGTCATGTCGAAGCAGAGTGCTTGGTGGTGGTTTGTCATATGTCTATCATTGCCTATCTTGCCAGTTTGCTGACGGGTGACAGCCCTGAATCATTTGCCTTGGCTGAGGCGCGGGTGTTTGAGATGGAATTTGTGATGCCTGGCATGGCCACTGAAATCGATCGCTTTGTGCCGCAGCAGCCGTATTGATGCTATTGGTTGAATTGATTTAAGCAGTTGTTTGAGCAGCCAGAGTTTTTTAATAAGACACTTTAAGTGCGAGACTTTAAATATAAAGTAAGGCCTTAGCCGTTTAATCATTGGCTTCATAAGTTAAGTAAGGACACGTTTGGTGTTACATGTTTGGTTAAGAGCGCAGCATAGCCCGCTGGCAGTTTGGCATGCTGAAACACAAAAGTGGCAACCTGTTAGTGGTTGGCAGCAGCTTGACGATACTTATAATAAAGGTAAAAACAGCCATAAATCACTCTGTCTTTATTTTCCTACCAGTCATCTATTGCATGTAGATACTGAGCTTAGTACGGCTCAGCTCAAGCAGTTGGGCAATACTGGCAAGCAATATCTCTTCGAAGAAACCTCACTGACAGCAGTTGAGCAGCTGGCGGTGCGGCAGCTTAGCCATGCTCATACACAGCATCTATATGCACTGGCTCAAAGTGACATTGAAACTTGGCAGCAAAGTGCTGCGCTGGTCGGTATGAGTATCAGTGCGCTACTGCCTGACTTTTTACTACTGCCCATTCCTGAAGAAGGAGCAGGGCAGCAAGTAGTTTTGTATCAAGATCAACACACTGCCTTATTACGACAGTCGCAGCAGCAAGGCATGGCAATCAGCTATTTGCCTTTAATTCTTGAGCGCTTGCCACATTTAAGTGAGGTCTGTGCGCTCCCACCCATTGAGTCGTCTGAGGCGGTTGCAGTTAGCGCTTTTGCAGGGTATGAACTTGATGATTCAGTTGACAGCAATATTGATTTGCAAAAACCAATCGCAAATATGGCGGCACAATCGCAAATCGTCACAGAGACCGCTGCACTATTGGCTGAGCAACAGATTGTTTTCACTACATTGCCTACCACTCCCATACCTGTAGAAAACCCTGAACGCCACGCATTAAATTTCTTTGTTAAAACCTCGGACTCACAACTATCCCCTTATCTACGTGTGGCCATGATGGTCGCTTTGTCGGCACTGCTATTGCAGATTGCCGCGGATGGTTTACAAGTCTATCGTTATAATGCCGCTGCTGATGCGACACAGACAGCCGTTGCAGCGCAGTATCAAGCTTGGTTTCCTAATGAGGTGCTAAATACTAGCCGCACCAAGCTACAAGTGCAAATGCAGCCCAAGCTACAAAGCGGCGATGCAGCGTCGGCGTCACATATAGCAGTGCTGGCGCGGATATCACCCCTTATTAAACAGTCCTCTTTGCATGCGCAGGCGTTGGTTATGGAGCCACGGTTGCTGAGCTTTACATTAATAGCGCCAGATCGTAACAGCCTTGATCAGTTTACCAGTACGTTGACGGCGCAAGGGGTAGCAGCCACCTTAGAACGTGTCGACAGCAATGAGCAAGGTCAGTTTAGCGGTCAAGTCACAGTGAATGTCACCGATGACAGCGCTACGAGTAATGGCCTTGCAGCGTCTTGATACTGCAGCTTGAGTCAACATAAAATATAGCAGTTGGCTAGTTATCTATAAATACGTAAAACTATACTCCATTCATTAAGGTCAAACAGGTAATGAGTTTACTACAGCGCCAAGCCAAGCGTACTGAGCCACTCACCAATGCGTTATGGTCGCGTTGGCAAGCTCTATCATCACGTGATCAAATGGCACTGAGCATATTGCTGGTATTTTTATTGGTGTTCGTCGGTGGTTATGGTGGCTACAGTGTGCATCAGGCGGCAAAAGACAGTAAGTCAAACTATCAGGAGCAAGTTGCTGATTATTTTTGGTTGCGTGCGCAAGCAGACAATATTGACCCAAGTGCACTAAGTGTAAATGATGCACAGGATGGCGCTAATGCGATGCCACCTGCTAGCCGCATAAACACCATCTTACAAAACTCAGGTATCGATAGTGCGCAAGTCATTGCTGCTAATGAAGGAGGGGTACAGTTCAGCTTCAGTCATCCTAGCCAAGCAGTCGTCAGCGCTGCGCTTGGTAAGCTTGAACAGCAAGGGTGGCAGTTCACTCAGCTATCGATGCAGCAAGACTCAGCCACCAGACAAATCCAAGTACAAGCCACGGTCGCTCTTTAATCGTTGCTACATACTGGCTTGTAAATAATAGCTGTTGTACTACCTGTCTTGAAAACTGTACGCTTTGCCACAATACAATGCTTAGTGGCTAATGCCAGTTATGGATATCTATTATGAACCAATCTCCTGACTCTAATTCTGATGAGCGTTTAGATTATCAGACCTCAACGACCGAGCCTGTTGTCGGCACCCAGTCAACCCATGAGCTTATGCGCCAAAGGCGAGGGCCGTCATTGACGCAGCAAGAGCAACGCTCCCTAGTGACATATAACCACGTCACTTATTTGCTCTATGTCGTCAGTTATTTCACAGCAGGTATCTTATGGATTTTGCCTATCTTTATGAATTATGCCAAACGCCGTGAGGCTGATGGTACTTGGTTGGCGACACATTTTGACTGGCAGATTAAGACCTTTTGGTACAGCATTGTGTTTTTTGTCATAGGATCTATGCTGATATTATTTGCACTAGGAGGACTGGGCGTGAGTGTCATGGCAGATAGCGGTAACTTAGCAATAGGTTCTATTGTGCTAACGGGTCTTGGTATCATGATTATAGCGTTCACTTTTATCTGGCACCTGTACCGTATTGTACGCGGCTGGATTGCGCTTACTGACAATCGCCCTGTACCTTAAGCGCTCTATACTTTGATATTAAGCGCTTGTTAAGCTTGTTACGTATGAAACTTTGGTCTTATTTCTGTTAAGCTGATATAATCGCAGCGCTCTATTGTGGTCACCGTTTCATTGGTTTTTTTATTGAAACTCTCTCATTCATTATTTTATTTAAGCAGGGTTTATTGTCATTATGTCCTACGCCTTATTACGCCCGTTTTTTTTTAAGATGGACCCTGAGCACGCTCATGAAATGACCCTGTCTTTGTTAGATAAAGCCCATAAGGCACGTGCTTTAGGTCTGGCTTATGGTCAACCTATGCAGCCAACAGACTGTATGGGTTTGCAGTTTTCCAACCCTGTTGGATTGGCGGCTGGATTGGACAAAAATGGCGACTATATTGATGCGCTTGCTGAACTAGGATTTGGGTTTATCGAAGTTGGTACCGTGACACCAAAACCGCAAGTCGGTAATGAGAAGCCGCGTCTGTTTAGACTGAAACAAGCAGATGCGATTATCAATCGTATGGGCTTTAATAATCAGGGCGTAGACTATCTGATTGATAATGTGAAGCGCTGTAAATACAAAGGCAATATCGGCATTAATATCGGTAAAAACGCCAGCACGCCTGTAGAGCAAGCCGCAGACGATTACCTTTATTGTTTAGAGCGTGTCTATCCGCACGCCTCATATATCACGATTAACATCTCATCACCCAATACTGAAAACCTGCGTGACCTGCAAAGTGGTGAGGCCTTAACCCAGCTATTAGATGTGATAAAAAACCGCCATAGCCAGCTGGCGACAGAGTATGGTTTTTATGTGCCATTAGTATTAAAAGTTGCCCCTGATCTAGAGCCGCTACAAGTCGACTATATCTCACAGCAACTATTGGACTTTGAGATCGATGGTCTTATTGCCACCAATACCACCTTGAGCCGAGTAGGGGTTGAGGACTTGTCAGATGGTGAGCAAGCAGGCGGCTTGTCTGGTCGTCCTGTCAGTCATATTAGTACTCAGATTTTGCAACAATTCTCAGATCAGTTAGATGATAAAGTGGCGCTCATTGGGGTTGGCGGTATTGATAGCGGTGAAAAGGCCGTTAGAAAAATTAAAGCAGGTGCTGATATGGTGCAGCTATATACAGGGCTTATCTATAAAGGCCCAGGACTTGTACAATCGTGCGTACAAGCCATTGGTGGTTACTACGATGCTCATGAAAGCTAATCTATAGCCATCAATCAATTAAAGCCAAGTGCAAATAGAGCTAAATAGAATAATGGGACAGTAATATGAGTGGTCTGGATATTGTGATTGCCATAGTTGTTCTTATTGGCTTGTGGCGCGGCTTTCAAGTAGGTCTCATCAAGACAGCGGTGGGATTAGCAGGATGGTTTATTGCTCTGATTGCTGCCACACGCTTGGCAGGGGTGGTTTCTCCGCAGTTTTCAGGATTGGTACAAAGCCCAGTGTTGCAGATGGCAATGGCATTTTTATTGGTGGTTATCATCATATTAGCCATCATGCACCTAGTGGCGTTTGTATTCTCAGGCGTACTGAAGACCTTGCGCTTAGGGATGTTAGATAAAATGGCGGGTGGCGTGTTAGGCGCTGCCAAAAATGTCCTTGTCGTTTTAGTAGTACTCAGTGTGAGTGCGCCACTGCTAGTGCAAATGCCTCAGTGGGAGACTTCTGTCTTAGCGCCTGAGCTGCTACTCTATGCACCGATGGCTAAATTGATGGTGTCAGCTGCTCTAGGCGTTGCTTGTGAACAGGTCAATCAATCATAAATGGCAATCAGTCATAAATTGCAATCAATTATTCGTTTTATTGTTTATAATATACAACTCATCTTTTATCGTTAAACTATAGTCAGTTGAAACAAAACTGTCATAAGTTCAAAAGCGCTACTGGTATAAATTTTGCTTGCTTACTGCGTTCCCAGAGGCTGCGAAAAATTCACCCCAGTAGCGCTGTAACACTTTTAAATTGATTCTATTATATCTGAACGCTTATATCATTTGATCATTAGGAATATTAAAACCTAATCGCATGAAACAAGATTCATTGAAATCACTCTTAGTAAATAAACATCATGAGATTGTCGGTTCGCTGGTAGTTAGTACTGCCATCAAGCGTACCGTTATTGCGTCATCAATGTGTAGTACGAAATAGGACATAATTATGTGTGGAGTCGTTGGGGTTGCAGCTCATGAGCCAGTTAACCAAATTCTTTATGATGCCTTAACTATGTTGCAGCACCGTGGTCAAGATGCTGCGGGTATTGTGACTTTGCAAGATGGTCGCTTTTATTTGCGCAAAGAAAACGGCATGGTACGCGACGTATTCATGACTCGTCACATGCTCAAACTGGTTGGTAAGTTTGGTATCGGTCACGTGCGTTATCCCACTGCAGGCACCTCAAGCAGTGCAGAAGCTCAGCCATTTTATGTCAACTCTCCTTATGGCATTACTTTGGCACATAATGGGAATTTGACCAACGCTGAGAGCTTGGCTAAGTCTTTGTATCAAGAAGATCGTCGGCATCTAAATACCGACTCCGACTCTGAAGTGCTACTAAACGTATTGGCACATGAGATGCAAAATATTGGTAAGAAGTATCCAAAACCAGACGATATCTTTGAGGCAGTAAAAGCCGTTTATGGTCGCTGTGAAGGCGCTTATGGCGTGGTAGCGATGATTACTGGCCAAGGCCTCTTGGCGTTTCGTGATCCAAATGGTATTCGTCCATTGGTGTTTGGTGAGCGTCTGGCTGCTAATGGCGGCACCGAATACATGGTCGCTTCTGAATCAGTGGCTTTAACGGGTTGTGGTTTTACCATCATTCGTGATGTCAAACCTGGTGAAGCCATCTTTATCGACTTAAACCATAAGCTCCATACACATCAGTGCGTAGAGCAAAAAGAATATACACCTTGTATTTTTGAGTATGTATATTTTGCGCGCCCAGATTCGATTATGGATAATATCTCTGTTTACAAATCACGCCTGCGTATGGGTGAGAAGTTGGGGCAAAAAATCCTTAATGAGTGGGGCGAAGATCATGATATCGACGTTGTGATTCCGATTCCAGATACCTCCCGCACCTCAGCGATGGAGTTGGCTCTGAAGATGAATATCAAGTACCGTGAAGGATTTATGAAAAACCGTTATATCGGTCGTACGTTTATTATGCCAGGTCAGCAGCAACGCAAAAAGTCCGTCCGTCAAAAGCTGAGTGCAGTGCCTTTAGAGTTTAAAGGCAAAAATGTCTTGCTCGTAGATGACTCTATCGTGCGCGGGACTACCTGTCATGAGATTATCCAAATGGCACGCGATGCGGGTGCCAAAAAGGTGTTTTTTGCCAGTGCTGCGCCACCTGTAAAATATCCTAACGTCTACGGCATTGATATGCCCGTACGTAGTGAGCTTATCGCCTCAGGCCATAGTGTCGAAGAGGTGCGTCAGATTATCGGTGCTGATCGTCTGATTTTTCAAGATTTAGACGACCTAATTGATGCGGTAAAAGATACCAAACATAGCCGCGTTGAAGGCTTTGATTGTGCAGTGTTCAATGGTTGTTATATCACTGGTCAAATCAATGAAGCCTATCTTGAGCATCTTCAAGAGCAGCGTAATGATAGTGCTAAAGGCGTACAAGTCGTCGCTGATACTTCTGTCGATATGATGGGTGTGGAAGAGCAGTAATCACTTTAAATAGCAGTTAATAAAAGGGGCTGAATTCATAGAATTCAGCCCCTTTTTTATCATTTGAAAGTCATTTGAAAGTCATTTAAAGGCCGCTTAAAAGCGTGATTAAAAGTGCGGTTATCAAAACAGATTAAACCAACCGATTCCTCAAGTTAAAAGACGGGTAAATAACCACAGCAAGCCGTTGAGCGCAGCAATACCGACAACCATGCTTACTAATAGTTGGCGACTGAGATGGTAAACGGCTAACACCAGAATTAAAGCCCCAATCTGTGCCAGTAATAGATGTAGCTCTGCACTACTCAGGCCGGTACTAGCAGACAAATCTTGATAAGAAAGACTGGTCAAAATTAATAGTACCATTACTGATAGCGGTAAGCTTTCATTTAGGCGATGTAGCCAAGGTGTGTCGAGGACTTTTTTGGGTATCAGAGCTGGAATAGCACGGGTAATGAAGGTGACGCCCGCCATGGCAAAGGTTGCGGCAATGAGATAACTACTGGTCATTTGGTTTCTCCTGCTTCTTTGCGCTGTATCCAAAATCCACGCGCCAAAATCATGAGCATGCAAATGGTAATAGCTACTAACAACAACCAGTCACTGGTAAATAGCGAAGCCATTGCCAAGCCAAGTACAGCAATGCCAATCGGGAAGTAACGTTTGATACTTTGAAATTGCTCATAGGCCAAAATTGCAAACAGACAAACAAGCGCAAAATCCAAATGTGGCACCAGATCATTGAGCGCGCTGCCTATCATTACGCCAATGATAGAGGCCAGCACCCACCAGCTTTGATTAAACAAACTGATGGGTAGTATCAGTGCGCGACGAGCTTCATTGGGTAAGCTGGTCATCACTGAAAAGGTCTCATCGGTAAGGGCAAATAAACAATAGGTCTTGGCTAGCTTATGATTAGGTAAATACTGTAGCAAGGGTACGCCGTAAAATACATGGCGTAGGTTAATGGCGGCAATATTGGTTGCAATACTGCCAATTGGCAATCCTGCGCTGAGCATCGGTAAGCAGGCGTATTGAGCAGCACCCGCGTATAGTACGACACTGAGCATGATAGTCGCCCAGATAGGCACCCCAGCGACCTGAGCCAGCACGCCAAAAGCAATGCCGGCTGGTAAATAGCCCATCGCCACCGGAATGCTCCTTTTGAAGCCTTCTGCCCATTGGTAGGTGGCGCTTTGTTGTTCAGAGTAAGTATTCACGTAGTATCCTACAATTATCTGATACCAGTCTCACAAAATTCGATAAGCAGTGTCAAACTCGCTGCGCCTACTAAAATGTAGTTCTGAAACTCGTTTGCTTAGCGACTCTAATTTTTGGAAATGGTATGACTTTATTTTTATTAAAAGGTTTTATCAAAGGTTAGGGGTATTGTTAATTAAATATGAGAGCAAACATTAGGGTCTGTTGAACATTCAAACATTAGACAGGCTGTAGTTTTTCATAGCTGCCTGTTTTGTGCGCATGGTACAGAAAGCCACTGAGAATCAACAAGCGTAATAACAGCAAAGCCCAGACACTAAGCCAAATTCCTGTCATATCCCATTGTTGGTACAGTAACCAGCTCAGCGGAAAAAACATCGCAGCCAATATCAAAGCCGCGTTACGAATGACATGACCTGCTGTTAAGCCAAAAAAGATACCATCGAGCCAGTAAGCACCCACGCCAACGAGGGGCAGCAGTACGGCATAACCTTGATAAGCCTTGGTCAATGCAAACACTTCCTCGATATTGGTCATCAGCTGCAGATAAGTTGGCATCGCTAGCCACCAAATAGTGCTTAATACAATGGCGAGGGCATAACTGACCACACCTGTCCGCTTGACGATGAGACGAAAGCGTGGCCAATCGCGCCGTCCAGCTGCTTGACCGCTCAAGGTTTCAGCGGATACGGCCACACCGTCGAGCGCAAATGCTGATATGCTCAGCACTTGTAATAAAATCGCATTGGCTGCTAATACCAGATCGCCACTTTGGGCGGATAAGCGCGTAATCCAAGCAAAGCTCAACGTCAAAATAAGCGTACGAATAAAAATGTCTTTGTTTAAAGAAAATAGCCTAAGCATCTTATCCTTAGTAAAATGCTGCGGATCTACTTTAAATAAAGCCGCCCAAGTCAGTTTTAAGTGCTGACGACTGAGCCATAATGCCAATACCACACCTGACCAAAAAGCGATGGTTGTGCCCAGTGCGACACCGACGATATCCAGCTGCATACCGTAGACAAAGAATAGGGTCAAAATAATATTCAGCACAGCGATAAAGCCCTGCTGATAGAGCATGTAGCGAGTCTTGCCTTGACCTGCAAACCAGCCAATAAAGGCAAAGTTCATGAGCTCAGCAATGACCCCCCAAAAGCGTACATCCAGATAAGTCTTTGCCGCCACGCCGCTGGCTGGGTTGGCAGATAGCGCTTTTAAGCCGAAATCTATGAGCCAAGGCTTTGCTATTAGTAATACCAAACCAATCATGACTGCCAGCAATAGCGCACGCTGCAAAATAGAGAGCAGTGGTGATGCTTGCTGCGGTGATTTTATATCACTATCGGCAAGTTGACCGAGTGCCTGCGCAGACAAGCCAGAAGAGGCATACTGCAAGAAGTTAAAACTCACAAGTATCAGAGATAATAGCTGTATCGCCAATCCCATACCTGCCAGTTTTGCCGCCTCATTCATATTACCGACGATGGCAGTATCAATCACACTTTGCAGCGGCATCGCAAGGTTGGCCAGCAATACTGGAACAGCAATGGCGATGATATGTTTGTAGCGCGTATCGATGGGTGATACTGCATTTGGGGGCGTAGTCGTTGGCATATAATAATCGCTTGTGCATAAAACACAGATAACGGTACCCGCCAATATACAGTCGAAGCACTTTAAAACCGCTACGGTGTTACCCGCCCTAGATGTACTTAGTGTACTATCTGCGGTCGGTCGCCTTGTAGCGATTTTAAAATTCCTTGACTATATTGCTTGATTGCGGGATAAGTGTGAGCTATCTAATAAGTGTAATACCGACATAAAGACAAAAGCACCTAACCTTAGGTGCTTTTATCATGCTATTTTACAATCTATTGAAGCTAAAAGTTAGCAGTTTTAGCTATCATTCATGGCGCTACGATCAATCTTGTTCGAACATCTTTGGATCATTAAACGTCACGATCTCTTCTTCAAACTCAGGCTTCACTTTAACCACAAAGTCATCACGTGACAAGCCCATTCTTAGCGGGATAGAGCTGGCGATATAGGTTGATGAGTAAGTACCCGCAAGCAGGCCAATAAAGAGCGCCACCGAGAACCAGTATAGACCATCACCGCCCAAGAACATCATCGCCAATACCACGAGTAGTACCGTTGAGATAGTCATGATGGTACGGCGCAAGGTTTCTGTTAATGACAAATCAATCGTCTGGCGCGGCGTAATACCACGAACACGGCGGAAGTTTTCGCGAATACGGTCATAAACAACGATAGTATCGTTCAATGAGTAACCAATCAATGCCAATATAGCCGCCAATACCGTCAAATCAAACGGAAAGCCAAATAGCGCAAACACACCGATGGTAACGATAGCATCGTGGAATAGCGACATCACTGCGCCAAGAGACAGCTTAAACTGGAAGCGTAGAGCGACATACCCAAGCATACAAAGTAACGCTAGTGCCAATGCCATTACCGAGTTCAAATACACTTCATTACCGACTTGACTACCGATAATATTAACGTTGCTAATATTGACCACATTATCAGGTAGGGTGAGCGCTTGCTCTAGGCTGGCATTGAGACCATCAACGTTATCAGACTGAGGAGGCAAGCGCACAAGTAGCTCTTCTCGTGTCCCTAGATACTGGACGATGGCATCGTTAAAGCCATTGTCAGCCAGTGCTTCGACAACTTCAACTTGTTCAACAGGCTGCTCATAACGCACATCTGCTGAGACCCCGCCCGTGAAATCAAGCCCAAGGTTTAGGCCATTGACGGCGATGGCGATGATACTACCAATGACCATTAATATAGATAGAATTGCCATTGGCTTTTCTAACTTCATAAAGGGGATGATGCGCTGATTGCCAATGGCTTTAATGCCACCTTCTTTCGCTGCCGCTTCATCAGCGGCGCTATCAACCTCTTGATTCAGGTCATTATCCACCGCAGCATTAGATGCTTGTGTACTCAACGCCTGATTGTCTTTGCTGCCTTTACCTTTACCGCTACGACGAGATTTGGTTTTAGTCGATTTTGCAGCGGTCGGGTTATTTGTCTGATTATTACTGCCCTTACCATCACGGCGCGGCTTGTTACGGCGACGACGTTGATTGGCATCATTTGTGTCGTTAGAATTGTTGCCTGAGCCGCCACCTGAGCTGCTGTTATTTGGGGGATTATTCTGTTCAATCGCCATGTTATTCTCCTAGCCGATGCTCAAACGTTTGATAGATTTACGCTTGCCATAAGCAATTTGTACCAGTGCGCGGGTGACCAAAATCGCGGTAAATAGCGAGCTGACAATACCAATAGCTAAGGTGATCGCAAAGCCTTTAATCGGACCAGTACCAATCGCAAATAAGATAAATGCAACCAATAGTGTGGTGATGTTGGCATCGAAAATACTACTAAAGGCGCGATCAAATCCTGCCACGATAGCGGATTTTGGCCGCACCCCATTTGCAATCTCCTCGCGAATACGCTCAAAGATCAGTACGTTGGCATCGACTGCCATACCGATGGTCAAGACAATACCAGCGATACCAGGTAGGGTAAGCGATGACCCTAAGATCGACATAATGGCGATGATAATAATGACGTTAATCGCCAATGCGATGTTGGCAATCACACCAAATAAACGATAAAACACAATCATAAAGGCAAAGACCAGCAAATAGCCGACCTGGGTTGAAAACAGTCCTTTATCGATGTTCTCTTGTCCTAATGAAGGTCCAATCGTACGTTCTTCAACGAAGTACATCGGCGCAGCAAGTGCCCCTGAGCGTAACAATAGCGCCAGCTCAGCAGCTTCAGCGTTGCTATCAAGACCAGTAATACGGAATGATGAGCCCAATACCGCTTGAATATTGGCACGGTTGATGACTTTGGTTTCAGCATAAGGTGTACGTACTTCCACCGTTTCACCAGTAGCCGGGTCTTCTTCATAAGTGACTTTTTGCTTGTTTTCAATAAACAGTACTGCCATTTGCTCACCGACAGCGGTACGCGTGGCGTTTTGCATGAGCTTACCGCCAGCGCTATCCAAGGTGATATTGACCTCAGGGCGACCGCTCTCATCCAAGCTGGTTTGAGCGTTGGTGACTTTGTCACCAGTGACGATTGCTTGACGCTCTAACAATACTGGCTGACCGTCAAGGGTTTTGAATGGGAAGGCTTCAGTGCCAGCAGGCGGAATACCACCCATGAAATTTTCACTGTCTTTTGCGACCAGACGGAACTCAAGGTTTGCAGTACGGCCAAGGACACGTTTGGCTTCAGCAGTATCTTGTACACCAGGGAGCTCAACGACGATACGGCTAGCACCTTGTGACTGCACCAAAGCCTCGGTCACACCAAGCTCAGCAATACGGTTGCGTAGGGTGGTCAAGTTTTGGTTGACTGCATAGCTGTTGATCTCATCGATAGTGGCATCGTTATACGCCATAATCGGCGACGGACCTTGGTCATCTATAGAAGACTGTAGGTTAAAGGTAGTACCCATCGTCCCTTGCAAGACGTTTTGTGCACGATTACGAGCGTCTGTATCGGCAAAATGCAGCACAATACCTTGCGCTTCAGTCTTAGTGCCTTTAACCGCTATACGCTCGGCACGTAACTCACGGCGCACATCACGACTGGCACTGGTCAAACGCTGCTCTAACGCCTTATCCATATCTACTTCAAGTACGAAGCGTACACCACCACGTAAGTCTAGGCCTAGTTTCATCGGCTTGGCACCGATATCACGAAGCCATTGCGGTGTCGTTTGTGCTAAGTTGAGCGCCACTACATAGTTATCACCCAAGTTCTGACGTAAGACTTCCTGTGCCTTTAGCTGTGTGGTTGGGTTATTCAGACGGACTAGGGCGCTATTGCCCTCAAAAGTACCATCATGAAAATTAATCCCAGCTTCCTCTAATAAGCTTTGTGACTGAGTCAAGATATCTTCAGACAGCTGAGTTCCTGCTGCAGCACTGGTAATCTGCACAGCGGGTTCATCAGGGTAGAGGTTCGGTGCAGCATATAGGCCGGCGATGAATAGCACGACAGTGATGAGTAAGTATTTCCAAGCGGGATATTGCATAATCACTTCTTTAAGTTGATAAAGTACTGGCGACGCAGGCCACAAGTCAGCAGATGGGAAGTTAGCGACTACAAAGACGGCTGCCGTGATTTATGTGAGCAATCATTTATCTTTGTGATCATCCGCTATGATAATAGGGTCTAAAAACGGCAGGCTTTGAGGCCATAGCGATAAAGGTAAAACTCACTATTAAAGCAGCATAAACAGATAATACTATCTGCCTGATGGGCTTATAGCAGAAAATGACCGTAATAGTTAACGGTCATTTCTTTAACAACTGGTCTTTAATAGCCAATTTGTAATAACTGGAGCTATTCGTATCGTATGAGTGGTTGGCGGATAGACATACCACGAGCACTTATACGCTTTCGATAGTACCTGCAGGTAATACCGAAATAACAGAAGCACGTTGTACTTTAATATCGGTATTGCTATTCAAGCTTACAGTCGCGTAATCGCCTTCAAGATGTTTGATACGGCCCATAAGTCCACCAGCAAAGATGACTTCGCTACCAACAGTCAAAGCATTGACCATAGCGCGATGCTCTTTGGTGCGCTTAGACTGCGGGCGGATGACCAAAAAGTAAAAGATAGCAAAAAAAGCAACTGGTAATAAGATTTGACCGAATAAAGAAGCACCTGATGCTGCAGTCTCAGCTGCATGGGCAGATTGGATAAAAAAGCTCATAGATTTTCTCAGTAAGTAACAGATAACAATAAAATTAGACGCATAGTAACAAAAATTCCCAGACTTGGTAACTGTTAATCATGGGATGTGCGTATTTTTCTTAGTGTATGGGTATACTAGGTCGTGTTGATAGGTCGTGTTGAACATTCAAAAACAAGCACTGCTGCTTGCGATTGGTTTATCAAAGCGTTTTTTAAACAAGGCGAAATCGACGACAATGCAGATGCCTTGGCTAGAGTTGCATCCTAGTATGAGTCAATTTTAGCATCAGCCTGACAAAATATTGTTAAATAACCGCATCAATGCTAATATCGAACGGCTGCTTTTATCTTGGCTTCGTAGCTAAAAGAATAGGCAGGCATGGTGTTGGTTCACGTATGTTTTTACGCAGAATATACCATTTAATACAGAGTAGACAGTATAGATAAGCTGTTATCTATTATAGTGATCATTTTCAAACCCTTATTTTATTCATTTTTTTTGTTTAGGTTACCTAACTTGTTCAACACAACTATGTCTACACCCCGTTTATATCGTCCACGCGCTTACCGTAAAGCTGCGTCTGCCAAACCTCCCCCGACAGTGCCACATCATAAGCGTTTTGGTACTGTATTAGCGCCGAATTCAAGGTTAGCAATGCTAATGGCGTTATCGCTAGTATTGTTGCCTTATCCAGCATTGGCGGCGAGTGCAATGGCTGAGCCTACCGCCCTCAGTGTGGTATTGCTGATATTCTTTGTGCTCTTAGCGATAGGGGTCTCTTTTGTCTGCTCTTTGGCAGAGTCAGTTTTGCTCAGCATGACCCCTTCATTTATCGCTGACGTCGAAGAAAGTAATCCAAAAAAAGCAAGCATGCTAAGAAGCTTAAAGATTGATAATATCGATCAGTCGCTAGCGGCTATTTTGACTTTGAATACGGTGGCACACACCTTAGGCTCTATTGGGGCTGGTGCGCAGGCAACGATCGTCTTTGGTAGTGCGTGGTTTGGGCTTTTTTCTGCGATCATGACGTTGGCGATTTTGTTTTTGTCTGAGATTATTCCAAAGACCTTAGGAACCGTTTACTGGCGTCAGCTTAGTGGTATGGTGGCTTATTTTGTACGCGGCATCATTATGCTACTGTATCCGCTCATTTGGATTTCGGAGCGTTTGACGAAGCTGTTGGTACGTGGCAAAAAAACTCAAACTTTTAGTCGTCGTGAATTTGCAGCGCTGGCTAGTATTGGCGAAGAGTCAGGCCAAATTGATCCGTTAGAGTCGCGTATTATCCGTAACTTACTGGCGTTTGGAGCGATTAAAGTCGAAGACATTATGACACCGCGCTCAGTGATGTTGGCATTTGAACAAAACAAGACAGTTGCTGAAGTATTGGCTGATCGTCCAAAGCTCACTTTTTCGCGGTTACCTATCTATGATGGTGACCTAGATAACATTACGGGTTTTGTCTTAAAAACCGATATGCTACTTGCAAAAGTGAATCATGCGATGCATAAACCATTGATTCAGTTTCAGCGCGAGATTACTTTTGTATTCTCAAAAATGAAGCTGTTTGATTTGCTGGAGCTGATGCTAAAAAACCGCCTGCATATTGCCATCACCGTGGGTGAGTATGGTGAAGTAAAAGGAGTGGTGACTCTAGAGGACGTGTTTGAGACACTATTAGGTCTTGAGATCGTAGATGAGATAGACCGTGTGGAAGACATGCAGGCACTGGCACGGCAGATGATGGATAGACGGGTAGAGCGCTTAGGCATGAAACTCAGTGACGACGAGCAAGATGATAATAGCAAAGCGAACATGCAATAATTAAAATTGGCGTTACATGGCTGTTAGGATTTAATGCTAGGCTAAAGCTATTCATTTATGACATCAGGTTTCACTGCAATAAAAAATGATGATTGATGGGTTTATGCAAGCCAATCAAAACAGTGATATAAGAAATTAAGCAATAAACCAAGCAACGAAAGTAATAACGCTAAGGATTATAATGAAAAAACTATGGCACAAAGGGCTATTTGCTCTATTGGTTAAAAGTGCAGGCGTTGCCACGATCGCCGCTGTCGCTAGTAGTGTTGCAATCAGTGCACAGGCAGCAACCATGACGGAAGATTTGGTAAAAAACTATGCCTCAGCAATGAAGTCAGCTGCCAATAGCAAAAGTACCAATCAAGTCGCGGCTCTCGTCTCTGATGATGCGCTGATTTCTTTGTCAAGAAGAGGTAAAACGACCAGTCTAGATAAAGACGGCTATCTAAAACTATTACAGAATAGCTGGAATCAAACCTCAAACTATCGCTATGAAATCAGCGTTGATAATATTGTTACTACTGGCTCTCAAGCCAAAGCCAATGTGAAAACGGTAGAGAGTTGGGTCAAAGATGGCAAAAACGTCTCGTATGTAACTACCTCAAGAGTCACGCTTACTTTATCAACGGGCAATGCGGTATTACTGCGGGCAGTGTCGCAAGTGACCATTGATTGATCAAGTGACTATTGATTCATTTAGAGCAATTCAGATTAACCCGATTAAACGCATTAGATTAAAAACACTGGCCGAAAAAAACCCATAAGAGCTGTGACTATGACAATCGTAGCGTTAATCTCCTGCTGAGCTTTGTGCTGCCGTTGTCGTAGTAATATCAGCAAACCTTATACCTAGCTAATCGTAATCTATAATATGGTTGTAATCTTCTGGTTGTAATTTATAGTTAGGAGCTGTGAAAAACAAATATGAGCGTGTTATTTTGGCTCAATCTATTAAAGGTGCACATTATCTTTCACAGCGCTATGGTTTTTGGTCTGCATTGCATACTATACTGTCATTCATCCTCATTTTCGTCATCTCTTGCTGCTAGGAAATAACCACTATCATGTCTACTGTGTCATCAAAACCTACTATACCTACCAAACCTCGCTCACTGATCGCTTTACCTTTGACGCTTGCGGTGTCGACCTTACTCATTAGTGCTTGTAGTAATACTTCAGCGGTAAAAAATACAGGCGTAAGCACGGGCTCGTCTACAGTGACTAAGCGTCCGGCCACACAAAGTGTGACTCGACCTGCTACTAGCGATGATTATTCGACTGCGTTTTTGGATGCAGAGAGTTTAGATGAGTTAGCTGACCTGCTAGAAGCCACTGACATGACAATGGTTGAAGACAATAAGCTTGCCATTCAGCAATACGGTGACTTGTGGAATCGTCTGCGTGCTGGTTATCGTATGAATGGCGGTCAGCCTATTTATAATCAGCGTATTGAAGGACAAAAAAGCTGGTTCACTAGCAGACAAGACTATCTAAACCGTTTGACTGCCCGCGCCAGTCGCTATATTTATCATACCGTACGCGAAGCTGAGCGCCGCAATATTCCAACTGAGCTTGCCTTGTTGCCTGTGATTGAGAGCTCCTACGATCCAAGTGGTACCAGTAGTGCCGCCGCTGCAGGATTATGGCAGTTCATCCCAAGTACAGGCCGTATCTATGGTCTGAATCAAAGTAGTACCTATGATGGTCGCCGTGATGTCATTGAGTCAACACGTGCTGCCTATGACTTTTTGACGGCCCTATACAACCAGTTTGGTAGTTGGGAGCTCGCATTGGCCGCTTACAATGCTGGTCCTGGCCGTGTACAAAATGCGATTGATGCTAATAAAGCCAGAGGTCTGCCAACGGATTATTGGTCTCTCAGATTGCCTACTGAGACTATGAACTATGTACCACGGTTCTTGGCGGTCGCCGAAATTGTTGCTAAGCCTGAGCAGTATGGGGTTTACTTGCCTGCTATTGCCAACCGTCAGCATTTCCGTAGTGTGCCTGTAAACTATGGCGTGAGCTTATCCGAAATCTCACAAATTACTGGTGTCAGTCGCGATGAGCTGGAAAGGTTGAATACCGCGCTGACGTCAGGACGTGTCGATGCCTCAGGGCCACAGCGTGTCATTATTCCTAATGATGTCAATCTCAATCTAGATGCCAAACTAAGCTCACTGAGAGGCAATGGCACTGGTAATGTGCTGGCCTCAAGTGGCATTACTAGTACTCCAAGCACCACACCAAGCTATAATATTCCCTCTTATAGTGGCAGCAGCACGTCGTTGCCGTCGACAGGTGGTGGATTGGCTGATTATGCCGCGAGTGCTAGGGTACCGCAGCAGACCACCAGTTATATCTCTCCTTCTGTCTCGCCAACCAGCAGCTCTGTCTATAGCAGTAATGCACCAGTGACTACTGAGCCACCGATTACCAGTAAGGAGACCAGTAAGATTAACGCTGAGCTCCAAAGCAGCAATAGCTTACCGACTACCTCAGCTCAGATCACTCAGAATAACACCATCGTGCAAGAGCCGCCGCTGAGTAAAGAAGAGCGTGATTTTATTGCCAATCAAATTCGCAGCAAAACGCCTGAGACGAATGTCATCAATGCTGACGGAAATATCAATTTATCAGCAGTGCAAACGCAGCAATCTATTCTAGAGGCCAGTGGGGAAGACAAAAAGCTGAGCTTCGCTAAAACGCCAGCAAGCAAGCCAAAACCACAAGGTACACGCAGCACTTATACCGTAAAACGCGGTGATACTCTGTCAAATATTGCCAGTCGTGCTGGTGTCAGCTGGCGTGATATTGCTGAATGGAACCAAATAGACGCCAGTGCAAACTTGTTGTCTGGCAGTACTCTATATCTGTACAATGCAAAACCAATTGAGCCTTTGAAGAGTGCCAGTACGGCTGCAGCCAGTCAACCAGAGAGCTATGTGGTGCAATCGGGCGACACCCTGATTGGCACAGCCAACCGTTTTGGTTTGTCAGTGACTGAATTGGCAGCTTATAATAATTTGAGCAGCCGTGCAGACCTACTGAGAGGTCAGAAGCTGTGGCTAGTACCAGGTAAAGTAAAAGCACCTGCACGCACGCCTGCAGCGCCATCATCAAAACCAAGTAAATCGACCACAGCGACGCAAAGCTATAAAGTTAAATCTGGTGACGGTCTGATTGCGCTGGCTCGTCAATTCGGCATCTCAACGGATACCTTAGCCAGTTTGAATGGCATGGGAGTGAGGGATTCGTTATACGTGGGTCAGATCTTAAAAGTGCCTGCCAATGTTGATATCTCAGCTGCCAGCAACACCACTAGCAGTGCCAGTGGTGCAAGCTCAGTAGCGACGACCAACTATAGAGTAAAATCAGGGGATACCTTGATTGGTATTGCTAATAGTGTGGGGGTCAGTGTGACAGAGATTGCGGCAGTGAATAGCAACTTCGATGCCAGAGCGCGCCTGCAACGCGGACAGAATATCAAAGTACCTGTTTCTAAAGAATTGGTGGATCGTCAACTGAATGATAAATCAGTCAGTTATAAAGTAAAATCAGGTGACACCTTAACGGGTGTGGCCAGACGTTACAATATCGGCTTGAGTGACTTGGCGGCGGCAAATGGTCTGAATACCAATTCAAACTTGATATTGGGTCGTACGATTACCATTCCTGCTAGTGGCAGCGTTGCAAGTAGTGCCAGTCAAGGCAGTAGTTCTTCAAGTAGCACTACTAGTACAGCAAGCAGCAGCGGCAAAAAGCTTGGTAACACTGAAAACTACAGAGTACAGTCAGGCGATGGTTTGATTGCCTTAGCACGCCGCTTTGGTGTTTCAGTGGAAGACTTGGCAGCGACCAATAATATGGCGGCCAACGCCCAGCTGCAGCGCGGGCAAACCATCAAAGTACCAAAAGCAACCGTGAGCTATACAGTGGGATCAGGCGATAGTTTGATTGGGCTGGCGCGTAAGTATGGCGTATCTACGCAAGAGCTTGCTGATATGAATAACATCGCAGCAGACACTATGCTACAGCGTGGTCAACGTTTGACGGTACCAAATCGTTAGTCTAAATTCTGAATAGAATATTGACGTAAAAAAAGCTGCTCTTAAATATAAGAGCAGCTTTTTTATGTGTGAATCTTTATTTGGCTTATTGTATTCAACCTGCTTTAACTGATGTATTAAGCGACTGAATTACACCATACGAGTTTTGATGGTTTCAAGGTAGCTTCTGATGTTACTGACATAATGCATCGCCTGTCCATAACGACTATTGGAGGCTCTGTTTTCTGATAGATAAGTATAGACGTTTGCCCAGCTCTTATCATCGAGACCTTGCTCGCTAAGTTTGCGCTGAATGCGTTTTACCGCATTGGGGCCCATATTGTAACCAGCCAATGCAAACCAAATACGATCCGTCTTTGGTACATCCGAGAAGCTTTCTTTCATCTCTTCTAGATAGCGCGCACCACCACCAATACTTTGATAAGGATCCACACGATCAGAGACGCCCATTGCTTTAGCCGTGCTGTTAGTCAGCATCATCAAACCACGCACACCTGTCGGCGACACAGCGTTGGCATCCAGATGCGACTCTTGGTAACCCATAGCCACTAGTAGCTCCCAGTCATGATTGTAGTTGCGCGCTTGCTCTTCAAACGAAGACTGATAATTGGGCAGCTGCTCAGTGAGTGTCTTTTTGAAATGGTCTTGACTATAAGCGTCTTTGAGCAACTTCTGATTGTAGAATGCAGCAAGCTTTTGGGTGTTTTCAAGCTTGATACTGTCACATAAGAAGTAGCTGGCTTTTTTTGATAATGGGTCATCAGCTTGAGTGAATGACCAGCTGACTTTAGGGTGCAAGCCATTGTTGGTCAAGCTTGCATCATAGCCGCAGCTGACATTGACAGAGGATAGATTGAGCTGGCTTTTTAGCTGAGTACTGGCGGTGGTCAGCGCCATATCAGCATCACCTGATTTGAGCGCTCGTAGCGCGGCTTCTTCGCTTGCATAAGCTTTTAGATCCACTTCAACACCAAGCTCATCAGCATAGCTGCGTACCAAGTCGAAACCAAAGCCATGTTGGAAGCCATCAGTAGCAAAATAGGTACTGTCTCCAGGGACAGCCGCGATGGTAAGAGTTTCCTCCAACATGACGCGATCATATGCTGGCACTTTGGAGTCCATCATAGTGAGACTGTCAGCAGGCAAGGAGAGTAGAGCAATACTAGATACTTGTGCCATTTTTTTTGTTTTGGCAAAACGCGCCGATACAGTTGGCGTAATAGGGTGAACGGATGAAACGATGTTACTTTCAGTGTTCAGTGTGCGCTTGGCTGGACGCAGTAGATGAGAAATACGGCGTTTGGCACCTTGTGCGGATACTTTTACACGATAAGTAATACGCTGCATGGATGTCTCCTGATTTTAGCCATCCTGCTTACCATAAAGGTGCCGCTGCTTCATAACGCTCTCTAAATAGCAGAGAAGTATGAAACACGCATCTTAAATGAAGGACAACTCAATAATCACATGAGCGTCACATCATCCTGTCTCAATATAGACGCTATCCATAGCCTATACTCGGCGGATAACGATTAAATTCTATTAGCAACCAGCAGATAAAGCACTCTACTCGCTGATAATGAAATTAATTACGATATAGCTGATGGTCTGGGTGTTGGCTATTAATCGTAACGATATTGGACATCAGTAAGGTCATGAATAAGTCATTGAGACAATAGCTACGACAATCATATGGCTTTATAAAAGGATGATTTATTCATCATTAAAGTCAATTTGATTGCACATCTCTTAGTAATATCTCAACCAAAACGATATTGAGTGCGATATTACTATTAAGCTATCACTCAGCAATGCCGATAAACAGCAGAACTTATGAAATGTCATTTGGGTGTACATATGATGCACATTCATAAGGCCGTACTGTCAATGTATTGCAATGTTAAATGAAGGACGCAGTATCGTACCCGCCATTTAACACCATAACCGGAGGCTGTAATAAATGGGACGTTTCATGACAAAACGCGGTTTTACAATTAAACTATATGTGGCTAGTCGCTATAATATTCAATAAAACTTACTATAAGTTAAGTTGATTTAATAAAAAGCCTGCAAAAATTAACAGAATAACCATGTTTATTTGGCAAAAAACAGGCGCGTATGATAGCACAGTTGCCCAAATTAGTCTTTTTTAGGCTGGGTTATCAATGTCAATAAAGGTAACCGGTAGCCCAAATTGCTCAGCCACCAATGCGCCCAACGCCTGAATGCCCCCGCGTTCTGTCGCATGATGACCGCAAGCAAAGTAGTCAATACCAAGCTCACGCGCACTGTGTGTGGTGCGCTCAGATATCTCACCAGAGATATAAGCATCACAGCCCATCGCCGCCGCTTGCTCAATCATGTCTTGGGCGCCGCCAGTGCAGATGCCCACACGCTCAATCATTCTTGCAGCGGTGCCAGTGGTCTGCTTTGATTGGTCATCAGCAGGATAGTCATAATTACCTGAAATATGTAGCGGCACGCGGCCTAATGCTTGAGTAATCGTATGAATCAGGGTTTCAGCAGTTTGCGGGGTACAAACCGCGACATTGCCGACAGGGTGGGATTCGTGAGGGTAGAGCGCGCCCGTAATCGTCATGCCTAGCATCTCAGCAAGCTTGGCGTTATTACCGATGACAGGATGGGCATCTAGCGGCAAGTGATAGCCAATCATGGAGATACCGTGTTGCATCAATTTACGAATGCGCCGACCTTTCATGCCTGTGATAGGCTCAGGCTCACCTTTCCAGAAGTAACCATGATGCACCATGATGGCATCGGCGTTGTCCGCTATGGCTGCATCGATTAAGGCTTCGCAAGCCGTCACGCCCGTGACAATGCGCTTGATCGGCTGTCCGCCATCGACTTGCAGTCCATTAGGGGCATAGTCTTTGAAGGCATCGGTAGAGAGATAATCATCGCAAAATTGCGTCAAAGCTTGTACGGTAATCGCTGTATTGGATGGTTCGGTCAAATTATCTTTAGCTGTCATGGTGTGTCCTTATAGTGTTAATTAAGAGAGTTATTTCAATTGGTCAAGCAAGTGCACAAAAAAATGCCATTGGTTAATTTTATCAATAGGTTTTTATGACAATCATTCTAGCATGATGTTGTAAATGAGGAGATAAACCCCATAACTGAAAAGGTACACGATACGTTACTATTTTATTGTGTGGGCAGTTATAATTTACAGACGTGAGCCTGTCTATTAGACAGCACCTGACTTGTTGTGCGCTTTGTGCGCTCATTTATAGCAACTATTTGATAATAACCGTCTTACCGTATTTACCACTGTCTGTCCGTAGCAAATTTATAGAGGTTTTTTATATGTCGTCATCTCCAAACACCAACGACAAGGCAACTTTTTGGAAGTGGTTACCTTGGGTCTTACTGCTGGTAGTGATTGCTGGGTTTGTTTGGCTGTTCATGAGTATGAAAACGCCATCAGAGGCGACATGGGAGCCACCAAGAACCTCAGTGGAGCAGCAGCTACCCGAACCAGTATCTGACGCGCCAGAGCCTATCGCGTCTTATCATGATGCGGTCGCGCGTGCTTCGCAGTCGGTGGTCAATATATATACGACACAGCTAATGGCTGAGCATCCTTATATGGATGACCCTGTGTTGCGCCGTTTCTTTGAATTCCACGGTGGGCCGTCGCAAGGCAATGGCAATACCAACCTTGGCTCTGGAGTCATCGTCTCAGAGGATGGTTACATCGTTACCAATGCGCATGTGATCGAAAAGGCTGATGAGATCACGGTTTCTTTTAATGATGGCCGTAAGAGCCGCGCTACCGTTGTCGGTACCGACCCTGACAGTGACTTGGCGGTGATTAAAGTTGAGATGACGGGACTGACGCCACTAGGTTTTCGTGAAAACCCTATCCGTGTAGGCGACTTAGCACTGGCCATTGGTAATCCATTTGGGGTCGGGCAGACCGTCACTCAGGGTATCATCTCAGCGACAGGCCGTACTGGACTGGGTGTCAATAAGTTTGAGGACTTCATCCAGACTGATGCTGCCATTAACCCAGGCAACTCAGGTGGTGCGCTGGTCGATGCCAGTGGCGAGCTGGTTGGTATTAATACGGTGATATTCTCGCGCTCAGGCGGCTCGATGGGCATCGGCTTTGCGATTCCTACCGCCATCGTCGAGCAGGTGATGAATGCGCTGATCAAAGACGGGCGTGTCAGCCGTGGCTGGTTAGGTATTGAAATCCAATCACAGCTACGAGATCCGACGCGTCTTGAGACCTCAACGGGCGTGGAAGTGCTCAATGTGGTCAACCAAGGACCTGCGGACAAAAGCGGATTACAGGTGGGTGATATTATCTTGACGATTGATGGTGTTGAGATGACGGATGCTAATACGCTTATCCAATACGTCGCGCGTAAGCCGCCAAATACTGAGCTAAATACTCAGATATTGCGTAATGGCAAAAACGGACAGGTCAAAGTATTGCTAGAAGAGCGTCCAACCCAAGAAGCCGTTGAGACGCCAGAGCTCTTCCATGATGGTCGCCTAGGTGGTCAAGGCGATGATCCGCATCTGGACAACCCAGATGCGCCGATGATGTCGGAAGAGGAGCGCAACCGTCTGCGTGAGGAGCTGATGAAGCTGTTTGATAGTGAAGGCTTGCCTCAGTAATTCTCAATAAGCGAGACGAATAAAAACCCGCCATCTTACATTTAAGATGGACTGACCCCCTAAACTTGGACGGTTTAAGTTTACAACAAGGACTGAGTTCTGTATTTTACGGGACTCAGTCCTTTTAGTTTAAGCTGAATTCTTTCATGATTATAGTAATGAATATACTCATGAATCTGTTGTTCTAACGCTTCAATAGTTTCTGGTTTCTCAATATAAATCGTCTCACACTTTAGCGTACCGAAGAAGCCTTCCATCAATGCATTATCTAAGCAGTTGCCTTTTCGGCTCATGCTTTGCTTAATGTTATTCTCTTTAAGCGCATTCGCAAACGGTTTCATCTGATAGTGCCACCCTTGATCCGAGTGCAGCGTTAGCTCCTCCTTATGCTTGCGCTTTGATGGTATGCCTTTAACCGCCAGCTCAAGCATCTGTTTCACTAAGTCATATACCGGTCGTCTTGAGAGCGTATAGCTAATAATCTCATTGTTATAGCAATCCAGTATAGGAGACAAGTACAACTTGTCCTCACCGACCTTAAACTCAGTAATGTCAGTAAGCCATCTGCGGTTGGGCGCTTTCGCTCTGAACCTACGTTTAACTCTATTCTTAGCAATGACGCCGCACTGTCCTTTATAAGATTGATACTTCTGTCGTCTGACTCTCGCGGTAAGTTTAAGCTCACTCATAAGCCGTGCGATGAGCTTATGGTTATACCTTAACCCTTCACTCTTAAGTGTTTGAGTGATTCTACGATAGCCATATCGACCTTTATGGTGATGATAGATGTCACTGATACGCTGTTTAAGATCGGCATGCTTATCATCAGCTTTTAATGCATGTACATGATAGTAAAAGCTGCTTCTTGCTATACCTGCAATGAGTAGTAGTAAAGCGAGCGGATGCTGATCTCTTAGTCCTTTGACGAGCCTTGCTTTGTCTGGTTGGCTTTCCTCTCTTTGAGCAAGGCATCGAGCTTTTTTAGATAAGCGTTCTCCGCGCGTAGATACTCATTCTCGCGTTTGATCTCTTCTATACTCTTTTCATGGTCAGGTTTGTCAGTGAGATAAGGATGCTTCACAGTGGATCGTCCTTTGACTTTAGCAGTTAAGCCTAGCATACCATGACGGGCATAGGCTGTGCGCCATACACTAATCAGTGCAGGTGAGCTAATGTTAAACCTCAAAGCGGCTTGTGATTGACTTAAACCTTCACCTGCCATTGTGGTCAGGACTTGAAGCTTGAACTCACGACTGTAGATGGCTTTGCCAGTTTTAGGTTTGATTGCAAGTATACCGTCTTTTAAATACTGGTTGACCCACTTAAAAACATCTTTATCATTAATATTAAAATGCTTTGCGGTAGCAAGGCCTGAGTGTCCTTGTTGATAATAGGCTATCACCCTTAGTTTAAAGTCGATGTCATACTTCATAAAATAACCCTCATAAGTTGTGTCCAACTTATGGGGGTCAGTTCAAGATGGCGGGTTTTTTATGCTTGATTCAATTCAAAACTGACTGCATCAATCAGTAATAGGCTCATGATTGATATGAATCACACCCTGTACACGGCAGCAGCAAGGCAATATCTCATCCTCTTCAATCATCGCTAGCGGCGGGAATGGATAATCAACAGGATGAGAGCTGGTGATACAGCGCACGCGGCAGCTGCCACAGTAGCCTTCTTTGCACTGATAATCTATGTCATGGCCGGTACGCAGCAGCCCATCGAGCAGACTCTCATCGTCATGCAAGTAGAACTTTTTTTTACTGGTTTTTACCCAAGTCATAATCAATCCTGTACTGCTATTTTACAGTTAACCTTATAAGTAATACGACAATTACTAACGATTATCAATGATGATTAATAGTTATTAATCATCATTGAATGTCAAAAACCCATTACAGTTCACGCTCTATAACGTGAGCCTTATAGCTCAAAGTCATCAAAGTCGCTGTTTGATAAGTCAGAGTCAATCTGACCGACCAAGTACGAGCTGATCTCCGTCTCTTGCGGCGCGACTTGCACGTTGTCAGACGACAACCAAGTATTGATCCACGGAATCGGGTTAGACTTCGAGTTCGGGAATGCTGCTGGCAAGCCAACTGCTTCCATACGTAAGTTGGTGATGTACTCAATATACTGGCAGAGAATGTCTTTATTCAGACCAATCATCGAGCCGTCTTTAAACAAATAGCTTGCCCATTCTTTTTCTTGTTCGGCAGCGCTGGTAAAGATCGCTAGGCTCTCTTCGTAGCATTCTTTGGCAATCTCTACCATCTCTGGATCGTCTTTGCCATTGCGCATTAGATTGAGCATGTGCTGTGTACCGGTGCAATGTAGCGCTTCATCACGAGCAATCAGCTTAATGATCTTGGCGTTACCTTCCATCAGTTTGCGCTCTGCAAAGGCAAATGAGCAGGCAAAGGACACATAAAAGCGAATGGCTTCTAGGACGTTGACCGCCATGATGCACAAATACAGCTGCTTTTTTAGAGTTTTTAAATCGACCGTGACCTCTTTGCCATTGACTGTATGAGTGCCCGCGCCATAGAGGTTGAACAGTTGCGAGTTGTAATATAAGTCGTCGTAGTATTTTGCAATATCAGACGCACGCTCTAGGATGTGCTCGTTTTGCATGATGTCATCAAAGACTATACCTGGATCATTGACGATATTACGAATGATATGGGTATAGCTGCGCGAGTGAATGGTCTCAGAGAATGTCCATGTCTCAATCCACGTCTCAAGCTCAGGGATAGACACCAGCGGCAATAGCACCACGTTTGGACTACGACCTTGGATAGAGTCGAGTAGGGTCTGATATTTTAGGTTACTGATAAAGATATGCTGCTCGTGCGAGGACAGGTTGCCGTAGTCGATACGGTCGCGTGAGACATCGACTTCTTCTGGACGCCAAAAGAACGATAACTGCTTTTCAATCAGTTGCTCAAAGATAGGGTGCTTTTGTTGGTCATAGCGGGCGACGTTGACGGGCTGACCAAAGAACATCGGCTCTTTTAGCGCGTCATTTGGGTTTTGAGAAAAAACTGAATAAGTCATTGTTCTACCTTTATAAGTTTTTTGGTGGTTAATTTAAGTTTGGAATAGGGCTCTAATATCTAAGCAAAACTGCGTATAGGCGCTATCTTATAGACTGTGTGTTACAGATTCTCCAAAGATATCTGTGTCGGTGTTTCTTTATCATTGAATCCATCATTGAGATAGGCTTTGAATATTTCGCTGAGCTCCGTATCATCCAATGCAGCCAGTTCATCGACAGTGCTCTTACGCAGTGTACCCACATTCTGGTCTTGTGGTTCTTTTGACGCTTGTGCTTTGGGCTGCTTCTTTAGTTGTTTTTTTGCGACTGCTTTTTTGGGCTCTGCTGTGTTAGGTGCTGCGCTTGCGTTTAATTGCTGACGAACGTCTTCGATGTTCATTTCTACTTGTACGATGTGCGAGCCGCCATCATTTAGGTCGGAAAATACGTTGGGGATAAATAAACCACCGTCTTTGATGATTGCGGTATATTGCACGTCTATGACCTCCGTCGTTTTTATTCTTTATGTGTCTTAATTATAGCGATAAAGCTAAAGTATTTTTAGTGAATCGTATCAATATTAAGTAGCCAATCCCGCCTACCGCTTGTATCTGCTTTGCCGCTGGCGTGCAGTCTATCGTGTCTGACCGCATTCCTGTTGTCTCGATACTACGTTCAGCCACCGACTGCATCGCCATCGTCGTCAGCAGGATACCGCTATAGTCGGGGCTAAGGAGCCTAGTTTAGTTCTCGCTTACGCCTCTTAACAACATAAAAGATTATGGTTGAGCTATAGGGTGCGCCTCGCGCACCATCATGCTTCAATATCTTCGGTGCGCGGGGCGCACCCTACATCACGAGCTAACATAAGCTATAAAGTTGGATATGTTTTTGCGTAGGCTGGGTTTTTAACCCAGCATCTTACTCTTGCAAGGTTAAAAACCCAGCCTACAACACTAGCTACTTTATCTAGCATCTTCAACAGTGGCTTCAATATCTGTATGATTGCTTAAATAATCAATAACTTTTTCTGCGGATACTACCTCCATACGACCTTTTAGAAAAGCTACCATTCCTATTGATGCTGCTAAAAAGTATATGAAATACATAATAAGTAGGACGATGTAATCCGTTGTAGGGTTTAGCAATATATTCCTTATAATAAAAACTATAAAAAATACCATAACAATAGTGAGAAAAACGAATAACCAAAAAAATATTCCAAATATGCGCTTAATCAAAATGTCATGTTTATCTATTTTTACTATAAGCCCATCTTTATTATTAGATAAATGGCTAATAGCTAGTTTTACTGTACGTACAGTAATTGCACCCTGAGAATGTTCAATTAATTTATTTATACTCTGTATCAAATAATAATCAGCTCGGATATTAAGATTTCTAAAATAGAGGTCTGTCTCCCTTTTTTGATTTAATAGCTTCTGACTAGACTCGCTTAAGCTATCGTCATTTATAGCATCAATAATAGCTCTTTCTTTCGTTCTTTTTACATAGTTGATCGCGTCAAGATACTTCGGTAATAGCGGTGTTAGGACTATTAATCCAATAATCAGTAACCCTACAATACCGTATTCAAGTAGTTGGTTTACTAAAGTATCCATAACTTATCTTCTTAAGAACTTGTTAACTATTTAGCCGAAACCTAAACATCAGGATAAGCACTTAGATTATATATTTAAAATCGTTGGGTTAAGCTTATGCTAACCCAGCCTACAACAACCGCTACGATCTAAAGGTAGGTTGGTGTCGAGGAAGTAGACCCAACGAATTATTCAATTAAAAGTGTTGGGTGTTGCAAGTTCCACCCAACCTACACTTACTAATCTAGTATAAGTCTATTCACTTTTCAATTTGGTTGGAAATTTCTCAATAGCTTTGTCTACTGTTCTTTCAATTAAACTAGTTAGTGGCAGACTGCCACCATGTTTTTTATCAAGAGTAAGTGAAGCGTTATTTGATATAGTGTCTATTGCTGATTTTAGTAATTTTTCCATTAAGGGTTCTTTTGCTTCATCTCCAAGCTCTTCTATTTGAATTTTAAAACTTTGATATGATTTAGCTAAAGCCTCTTTATGTGCGTACTCTTGTTTAAGTCTCTCTGCTTCGCTCCTTCGTCTAGAGGCAAAAACTGCTATCCAAACTATTGGAATAATAATGGGTAGTCGATATACTAAGAAAGTACCAATATCTTTAAAACTGTTAAATTCTATAGTACTAGATGATAAAAATATGAAAGATAAGACTGATAGTATTATTATTGAACCAAAGAAGATCCATGTATTATACTTAATAGGTTTATCATATGAATTGCTAAGAGTATGGTAAGCACTCGATAATCCAGCTGAAGTTGCACCTGGTAATAAACTTTCTATTTGATCGTTAAGAGCATCATATTTTTGTTTCTGTAAAGGTTCAAACTCTATTAACTCCTTCCTACTAGACTCGATATCCGACTTTAAGCCAATAGACTCTCCATCAACGCTACCGTATATGTCCTGATGAAATACCTTAATTTCATTTATTTTGTCTTTTAATTTCTCATAAGCAACAGAGGAGTCATTTCGCAACTTTTGTATTATATCTCCAGCAGACACTATCTCTTGCCTTATAGATTTTTCATCGGTTATTAAAGTACGATAAAAAATATCGATTTCGTTTGATTTTCTAGTTATCTGTTCATTTAAGAAATTCCACTTGTCTTTTAGTGGCTGATCGTCGATCCCTACAAAATATTGTTCATTAAGTCTTTGAAATTCATTATCAATTTTAGAAATTGAATTAAGCTTATTTGAAGCCTGATTTAGTAAACTTTCTTGAGTTTGAATAAAATTAGAACTTCTTGCCTTGAATTCTTCTAGTAACTTACTAAACTTGTGCTGTTGTAAAGCTAAATCATTTTCAATAGATGCCAAACGGTTAGTTTTAAAGTCACAGTATGGAGCTAATATTTTAATTAGCTCATCTGTATATAAGTTCAGTTGTTTGAAAATTTCTAAAGTACCAACATGGCTTCTGTTCTCTAAAAGATCGTAGTTGTCACTATGTTCTAAGAGATTGGAAATACTTGCCATTAAATTTTTAGCTTCTTTCCAGTGATCTAGAGGAACTAGATTATAGTCCATATTTCTTAATCCAGAACTTAGCTTATAGTAGACGTTCTCTAGTCTATTTAATTCATCAGTATGATTTTTAATTAAACGAACAGAAACTTTTTTCTCGTCTTTTAAGTTTTCGTATAAACGATATGAATGAGATTTTAGTTTTTCTATTTCTGTACTAATCTTTTCTAACTCATCTCTAGTTTCATCATATAATTTATTCCAACGATTCATTTTACTAATTCCTCGAATAGTACCGATTTGAAATTTTTAAAAACTAGAAAACTCACTAAAAAGATATTTGATTTAAGGGTTTAAAATCAGCGAGCCTAACCAAAAAGCCAAGCCCACCATCCGCTAGAAATTCTATTTAAAGGATTTCTCTTGCAACCCTAAATCTTACAAGCCCCGCCAGCACAATCATCTTCCATATCCGCTTGGGCATCGTTCGCACCATCACGCGTGTTGTGATAATACAAAGTCTTCACGCCAAGCTTATAAGCAGTTAACAAGTCTTTTAGCAATACCTTCATCGGTACACGCTGACCTTCAAAGCGCGTTGGGTCATAGTTGGTATTGGCCGAGATACTTTGATCGACGAACTTCTGCATGATGGCGACCAGCTTTAGGTAACCGTCATTGTTTGGCATTTGCCATAGCAGCTCGTATTGACCACGCAGCTTGTCAATTTCAGGCACCACTTGCTTAAGGATACCGTCTTTTGACGCTTTGATAGATACCAGACCACGTGGTGGCTCGATACCATTAGTCGCGTTGGCAATCTGACTAGAAGTTTCAGACGGCATCAAGGCGGTTAGGGTAGAGTTACGCAGACCGTGCTCGGTAATCTCGCCACGTAGCGTTTCCCAATCTAAATGCAGCGGCTCTTGGCAGATGGCATCCAAGTCTTTCTTATAGGTATCGATTGGCAAGATACCTTGTGAGTAGGTCGTCTCATTAAACGCAGGGCAAGCGCCTTGCTCTTTTGCCAGTTTGTTTGAGGCTTTTAAGAGATAGAGTTGCAGCGCTTCAAAGGTTTGATGCGTCAGACCTAGGGCACTGTCGTCTGAATAGCGCACACCATTCTTGGCGAGGTAATACGCGTAGTTGATGACGCCAACACCTAGGGTACGGCGACGCATACTGCCATTTTCAGCGGCTTTGACGGGATAGTCCTGATAGTCGAGTAGGGCGTCGAGCGCACGCACGATGAGCTCGGCTGGCTCTTCGATATCGCTGACGTTGTCGATCTTACCCAAGTTGACCGCTGATAGCGTACAAAGAGCAATCTCGCCTGTTTCGTCATTGATGTTGTCGAGTGGTTTAGTCGGTAGCGCAATCTCCATACAGAGGTTTGATTGGCGAATCGGTGCAACTGTAGGGTCAAACGGGCTATGGGTGTTGCAATGGTCGACGTTTTGGATATAGATACGACCGGTGCTGGCACGCTCTTGCATCATTAGGCTAAACAGCTCTGCTGCAGGTACTTGACGGCTACGAATGCTTGGATCATTTTCGTACTTGGTGTATAGCTCTTCAAAGGTGTCTTGATCTTCAAAGAACGCATCATACAAGCCAGGTACGTCAGAAGGTGAGAACAGGCTGATGTCTTGCCCTTTGATCAGACGCGTATACATGGTTTTGTTTAACTGTACGCCGTAGTCCATGTGACGCACACGGTTGTCTTCGACGCCGCGGTTGTTTTTGAGTACCAATAACGACTCAACTTCTAAATGCCACAGTGGGTAAAACAGCGTCGCCGCACCACCACGCACGCCGCCTTGTGAGCAGCATTTCACTGCCGTTTGGAACAGCTTATAAAAGGGGATACAACCCGTATGCTGCGCTTCACCGCCACGGATAGGGCTACCAAGGGCGCGGATACGGCCAGCGTTGATGCCGATACCAGCACGCTGTGACACATAACGCACGATGGCGCTGGTGGTGGCGTTGATAGAGTCTAGGCTATCACCGCACTCAATCAAGACGCAGGAGCTAAACTGACGCGATGGCGTACGCACGCCTGACATGATAGGTGTTGGCAAGGAAATCTTGAACTGTGAGGTGGCGTCATAGAAGCGTTTGACATAGCTCATGCGTTCAGCTTTATCATAGTTGGCAAACAGACACATACCCACCAGCATGTATAAGAACTGCGGGCTCTCATAAACGGTCTTGCTGACACGGTCCTGTACGAGGTATTTACCCGCCATCTGCTCAACAGCAGCGTAGGCGAGGTTCATATCGCGCCAATGGTCGAGATAAGCTTCTAACTCATCAAACTCTGCACGGCTGTAGTCAGCCAAGATATGCTCATCGTATTTGCCTGATTCGGTCAGCTTGGTCACATGATCAAACAGATGCGGCGGGGTAAAACGATTGTAGGCAATTTTACGCAGATGGAAAATGGCCAGACGCGCAGCCAGATACTGATAGTCAGGCGTGTCTTCAGAGATGAGGTCAGCGGCTGACTTGATGATGGTCTCGTGAATGTCACGGGTCTTGATGCCTTCGTAAAACTGAATGTGTGACTTTAGCTCAACTTGTGACACGGAGACATTATCCAAACCATCCGCTGCCCACTCGATTACCTTATGAATCTTATCTAAATCAATAGGCTCTAATCGTCCGTCACGTTTGGTCACTTTGATTTTATCGATATGTGTCATGCTGTCCTCTATTGTTGATAGCTAGTTATTATCTTGCGTAGACAAATCAAGCAAGTATTTTTGTCACGTTATACAGTATGGTCTTGCAAGCCTAGGTTTTTTTAGGCAAAAGATGACATCTACTCGTAGTGATGGTTAATATCACTGAGCACTATATATAGCGTGTTTTTTGTTAAGTAGACACAATATAGCGGGAAATTTTTGAAAAAGCTATATTGATTTTATAGTGGATATATGTTGTTGTAGGTATTAATGGGGTTTGGATTTGAGCAAAGGACGATGGTATAAGGGTTAGGCGAGAATGGCAAAAATAATAAAATATTTTGTAAAAAATGGGTTGCAATTCTCGTTTTGTCATCTGATAAATGACTGAGCCTTAACCGTCAATATAATGCTGACTACAGCGCGGCTGATTGTACCTGAGACCGCAAAAAATCGCCACCCATATGGATGACGATTGAGGATATTGTCAGCGATTGTACTTCCAATATTTTGCGCTTAAAGATAAATTGGACTCGTTATATTAAACCACCATACGTACCGTCTTGGCACTCTCAAGTGCGGCATACAGCTCGTTCACTTGCTCAACAGCAGTTAAGTGTAGGTTGACACGGACTGAATGAAAGCGGCCTGTTTTGGAAGGCTTGACTTGCATAGAGGCCAAATCAAACTTTGGAAACTGACTACCAAGAATCAGCTTCAATTCATTGAGCAGACTCTCATGCTCACCTTCGTGACCGATGATGCTCATCGGGTAGTCCATTGGGAACTCCCACAGCTCTGGATTCTGCACATTAGTTTTTTTACCCTTCAAGATACCGTCGTTGGCAACTAGCTCTGTGACTTTGACATCTCTTTTGGGCGCTTGATCTTGATTGCTGTGGTTTTGGTTGCTGGTGTCTCTTGGGTCATCACTCATGATGGCATCCTTATTTTTTATTGAAATATGGGCTTTAACATTAGGGTCTATTGAACATTCAAATATTAGGACTGCTGATCGCTATAATCGCTCCAAACTAGGCGCAAGCCGACGATAATGTCGAGACCTTAGCTAGGGTTGCAACACTGTTTGGAGTGATTCTAGCATCAGCCCTTCGGGGCAGGGCTATTTTTTGCTAATACATGGCGAAATTGTTTAACCTAGAATGACTAGGCCTCAAAAATTTCACTGCGTATTACCTAAAAAATAGCTACTGCCAGTACCACATTTAAATGTTCAATAGACCCTACTACCAAAAAAGTCAAAGAGCTGAGATTTGCTCAGCTCTTTCATGGATCTAAAGCTTTGGATGGATAGCTTTGTTAATGCCTGTCGCTCTGTTCACTATATATAGTGGCAGTTGGGTGGTTATTCAAGTGCTGGGATGACGATGGCGACGTGTGATTGCTTAATATAAAGCATGATAAGTATGAGCAATGATAACTACAAGTAAGCGACTTATCTTTTATACCCACAAACCGCCACATAGTCACCGCGATCATAGCCTTCGACGACTTCTTGGACTTTGTCATTGGCATACATCGGGTGCGTCAGTAAGGTCTGGGCATACTCAAAATCAACAAAGCCATTGGCTTGCATCAGGGCGGTTTTTTCATCAGTGGTGCGCCAGTTTGCTGATTTCACCAGTTCAATAGGATAAGGGTCAGCAGGGGAGATGTGCGCAAGTAGCGGATGCTCCCAAGTATCGACGGCGCTCGCCAAGTTATACAGACTGGCAAAGCCGCTTTCTTTTGGGACATCGATAAGGATGAGCTTGCCGCCAGTTTTTAGAGCGTCAAATGCCTTTTTTATACAGATATCCAGGTCACTGATATAGCTGACACTGCCGTTAAACATGATGATGTCAAAGGTATTAGGCGCAATCTCGCAGGTTTCGGCAGGGCTGATATCTACTTTTAATCCGCGCTTCTCAGCGACTGCTGCCATGTCTTTTGAAGGCTCGATACCATGGGTAATATGGATATCGTAATCCTTTGCTAGTAGCGACTCAAACAGGCCACTACCGCAGCCGATAGACAATATCTCACTATCTTTGTCCAAAAAATGCGCGACCAGTTTTAGCTCGCTGGTGAGTAAGTTTTGATTATCAAAAAACCAGCTGTCGTAGGCGCTTGCGTGTTCATCAAATGCTGCCATGGTGTTTCTCCTTAAGTAGTGGGTTAAGTTAGATATTTATTTATAAAAAATATGGCTATGACAGATCCAACGCTTGCTGCCAAAAATTGACCTCCATACGCGCAGCGGTGTCAAATAGCTGTTGGAACTTGTCTGCCTGAGCAGGGCTGGCCTCTGCTAAGAGCGCATCAATCTGTGCTTCGTTTTGCGCGGTAATCGCTTGGAACTCATCACTAGAAAACACATCAATCCATGGCTGGTAAGGATTGCCCGCGATAAAGCCCTCGGCTTTGATGCGTTTGCCAATTTCTCCATAGCCCATCAAGCAAGGGGCAATAGCGGCGTACAGCTCAGCCAGTGAGCCTGACATTGCAGCGTCTAATATATAGCGGCTATAGGCGATGGTTGCGGCAGATTCAGCAGCGCCCTCTACCTGCGCAAGTGGTATGTCCCATTGGCGACAGAAGTCCAAATACATGCCAATCTCCATATCGAGCATGGCGTTGATACCTGCTTGACCCACGCGCATTTGTGCCAATGTGTCACTTTTATACACGCTCAACGCCATCACGCGGGTATAGTGAATCAGATATAAATAGTCTTGCACGAGGTAGTGGCGAAAGCTGTCAGAGGCGAGCGTGCCAGCGGCCAGCTGTTTGACAAAATCATGCTGAATGTAGTCATCCCATGACGGGCAGTTGTGACGTAGTGTTTGGTAGTTCATGGTTTTCACTTACTGTTATAAAGTGCAAGTAAGCAAAGGGTAGGAGACGAGAAGTGAGCAGACACAAAAAACTTACCAGCTTATGTGAATAAACCGGCAAGAATTACTTAGCAATATATGCTTAAGAGAGGTGCTGCAAAATGTCACGCTTGTTTCCTACGTCAGTGCTAACTGCATCAGGTTCGCGGGTAACTCTCAGCCATGATTTTAGATTTCAATAGACTTAATAATTACGGTCTATAAACGAAATCTAAAATCAAAGCACCCCGACAAGGTTTTTTAGAAATATATATAAAATGAGTTCGAGCTGCTATTATTCAAGCAGTCGAGCCATATGATAGACGAACTCAGTCATCATTAGCAAGTCATGTTCAAGGAACCATCAGCAATGGCTATCTGACAAGCATAATTCAGGCACAAAAAAAGCTGAGACATGCTCAGCTTTTTTGATTTGATTTTAAGAATGTTTATATACGTTTAGATAAATCAGTCATTCTCAAGGAAAGAGCGCAGGTGCTCAGAACGTGACGGATGACGTAACTTACGCAACGCTTTTGCCTCGATCTGACGGATACGTTCACGCGTCACATCGAACTGCTTGCCGACCTCTTCAAGCGTATGATCGGTTGGCATATCGATACCGAAACGCATTTTTAGCACACGCGCTTCACGCTCAGTTAAGTTGCCAAGTACATCACGAGTCGCTTCGCGCAGACCAGCTGCCGTCGCATCGTCCACAGGGCTTGAGATAGTACCATCTTCGATGAAATCGCCTAGATGCGAGTCTTCATCATCACCGATTGGCGTCTCCATAGAGATAGGCTCTTTGGCAATCTTCAGTACTTTACGCACTTTGACTTCGTCCATCTCTAAGCGTTCGCCCAATTCCTCAGGCGTAGGCTCGCGTCCCATCTCTTGTAAGAGCTGACGTGAGACGCGGTTTATTTTGTTAATGGTCTCAATCATATGTACCGGAATACGAATGGTACGTGCTTGGTCAGCGATAGAGCGGGTAATCGCCTGACGAATCCACCATGTGGCATAGGTTGAGAATTTATAACCACGGCGATATTCAAACTTATCGACCGCTTTCATCAGACCAATGTTACCTTCTTGGATTAAGTCCAAGAACTGTAAACCACGGTTGGTATACTTTTTGGCGATAGAAATAACTAGGCGTAAGTTGGCTTCGACCATCTCTTTTTTGGCGCGGCGGGCTTTGGCTTCACCAACAGCCATACGGCGAGCGACGTCCTTCATATCACGAATGTCCATGTCGAGTCTTTGCTCGTAATCAAGGATTTTACGCTGTAGGAGGATGACGTCATCAATGACTTTTTCTAAATGTTCAGCGAAGGCAGGCTTGCCTTTTAGACGCTCGGTGAGCCAATCAACGTTGGTTTCATTGCTTGGGAAGGTTTTGCGGAACTCTGAACGCGGCATACGACCACGGCGAATCACCAAACGCATAATCTGACGCTCTTGTTTACGCACATCATCATAGACATCGTGCATAATCGCCATTACTTGATCAGACATACGGTTGTTGAGCTTGAGCAGCATAAAGCGGCTGGCAAGTTGCTCATAAGCTTCATTTGCTTGCTCGCTACCGCGGCCATATTCAGCCAAAGCTTTTTTTGCTTTGATAAATAAATGCTCGATCTCTTCGAGGCGCATACGCACTTCTTCAGGATCAATACCGCCTGTTTCTTCTTCTTCCTCTTCGACTTCTTCCTCTTCGACTTCTTCTTCTTCGTCTTCATCATCAACGTCTTTAGCCTTTGCATTGGCTTTTGGCTTGATGACAGGGACTTTCTCTTCTTTTTCAGCGGCTTTGTCCGTATCTTCTTCAAGATCTAAAAAGCCTGTGATGACATCGGCAAGCTTTTTTTCACCGTCTAATACACGCTGATATTCATCTAAAATAAACTGTACCGTACCTGGCCAATAAGCCATGGCATGCTGCACATCGCGGATACCTTCCTCGATACGCTTGGCAATGACAATCTCACCTTCACGGGTCAACAAATCAACGGTACCCATTTCACGCATATACATACGCACAGGGTCGGTGGTACGACCAGGCTCAGTCTCTACAGAGGCAAGTACCGCTGCGGCTTCATCCGCTGCCATGTCGTCGTCACTTGATTCGTCGTTCATCAAAATGTCATCAGCATCAGGCGCTGATTCAAAGATTTTGATACCGACGTCTGTCAACATCTGGACGATGTCTTCGATCTGATCACTTTCTGTGATGGATTCGGGCAGTTGGTCATTCACCTCAGCATAGGTAAGATACCCTTGCTCTTTACCCATTTGAATTAAGGTGGCCAGTTGCGAGGTGGACTTAGAAATGGACTTATCGTTCATAAATACTCACTTACTTGCGTCGGACATTTCCGTGATATGACGTGCCAGCGCTTGCTCGGTGCGTGGATCCAATCAGTCGATTGATCACAAAAAGGCGTAGGGGATGTCAATGATAACGAAAATGAGTTGATATGAATAAAGGCTCAAAAAACTACAATAAAATTACGAAATAAAAATATTATTAAATAAATAAAATAGTTACTAAGCAAAAAATTATTAAATACCCTAAATGCTTTTAAAAACAGATCATATAATTATCAATAAATTCTGGACGTACTAGGACGTGTCCTCAATCTGAACGATTGCATCTAAATGGACTAAAAATGGCTAAATTTTGCCAAACGACGTCAAATAACTGGCTAGTATCCCGATATTATCTGCGTTATTTTCCTTGTTTGACTTCAATTTATCTCATTTTTATCATCATTTTCAAAATGAGGACACGCCCTAAGCTGCTGGAAAATAGCAACTAATATAAAACAGCGGCATAGTTTAACACAGACCGCAGCTATCGAGCACAGTGCAGCCATACTGTTATGGTTTATATGGCTAAATATTTCATTATTAGTATATGTATGCCATATCCATAAACAATGGGGGCAATAGGCGATGTTTTAAAGGGCTGCCACTTTATTAATACAAATTAAGATTGAACGGTCACCATTTGTGCTGATTGCTCGGCTTGCTGTGCGCGTAGCCAGTCATCTAAGCGCTGTGCTTGTTTTCTGACAATAGCCAGTTTGATATGGTCAGGGTTTTTAATCAACTCTTGCATCTTTTTTTGCATAAGTAGCTTCAGCAGTTGCAAGACTAAGTTTTCAATCAGCTCATCAAGGCTTAAAATGTTTCTAGCTGTCAATGTTTTATAAAACCCACTCCAACTGCGGCTCAGGTTTTCTTGAGTGATAGGCTGCACATTGGACATAATGAAATGCGCAGCGGCGTTGACATCTGCTGGCAAGTACGCAAGACAGCGTTTGATAGTACTGACCACATCTAATAGTGCCACATCCTGTAGATCTTCCCAAGCGAGTGGCCGAAAAGCATCCGTCGCTGCTCTTTGTTTGATATGAGCGGGCAAGTCTATGCGGTCAATACCAGCCCGTTGCCAGATATCCTCGATAGGGTCTTCTCGTAAGCTGCGCGGTTGAAACAAAAAGCACAGCTGCAATTGCTGACTGATGGTCATGTCACCATCAAAATCTAGCAGTGCGTCTTTGGCCTCGACATTTTGGCTGCGTCTGCCACCAAGCTTTTGGTAAATGTCGTTATTGAGCAGATAGCGAAAACTACTGCCTTTGGGTAATGACATGGTCAGGTTGCGTACTTGTGACATCAGCTTGGCTTTGCCTTCTGCCAAAGACAAATCATGACGCTCACTTAGATAGGCAAAAATATACTGTGATAGTGGCATGGCGTTGGTGATTTGCTCGCGCATGGCCTCGCTACCGTTAGCCTTGATAAAGGTGTCAGGATCATGGCCGTTGGGCAGAGTCAAAAACCGCAGTTCTTTATCATCACTCAGCACAGGCAGGGCAACTTCAAGCGTACGCCAAGCGGCTTTTTGTCCAGCGCTGTCGCCATCGAAGCTCAACGTTAATGTAGGGTTCAGCGTTAATAAGCGCGAGATCTGACTTTCATTAATCGCTGTACCCATCGATGCGACCGCCCCATAAATACCTGCTTGGTATAAGGCGATGACATCCATGTAGCCTTCTACGACCAACCAGCGGTCTGCGCGCTGTTGGCGAGATTCATAATAGCCGTACAGGACGTGCTGCTTATGAAAAATAGGTGAATCTGAGGAGTTAATGTACTTGGGTTTTACCTCATCATCGAGCGCCCGACCACCGAAACCAATGGTGCGGCCCTGATTGTCACGAATCGGGAAGATGACACGATCACGCAGCAGGTCATAATCGCGTCCAGACTCTGATTGGCGCACCAAACCTAAAGCTTTGAGCCCTTCAATATCTTGTGGGAATTGATGCTCAAGATGCTGCCAACCATAGGGCGCATAGCCAAGACCAAACGCCTCAAAGATCTCTTCAGTAATGCCGCGCGCGACAAAGTAATGCTTGGCATGCGGATGTGTCGTCAAGTTATGCTGATAAAACTGCTGAATTTGTTCTAATAACTCATATAGATTGCCATCTTGCTCAGCGTTGCCATTATCGCCATGCAATACCATACCATCGTCTGTATCTGACGGCCATGCTGGCGGATAGCTACTATCACCTTCATCATAATATGGCTGGGCATAAGCGTCATTATCGTAAGGAGCAGCATCATAAAGAGCTTGAGGCGGTAAGTCATCATAACCACTGCTATAGATATCGCTATATGGGTTACCATAATCATTATTACCTTGATTATGATAGTCGGGTGGTATGTCTGCTGAGGACTCAGGTCTCGCTGTAATGGGCTGTACTTTTGTGCTTGCCGCTGCGGGCTTTGCTACTGGCTGGCTGACTGGTTTTTGTTTAGTACGCTGATAGCTAACGTTTCGTTGCTCATCCTTTGGTACTTCGATGCCAGTTTGCTTTGATAGCTCATTGACCGCTTCGATAAAAGTTAGGTTTTCATAATCGCGTAAAAAGCTAATGGCATTGCCGCCGACACTACAGCCAAAGCAGTGATAGATGTTTTTTTGTGGATTGACATAAAACGAGGGTGACTTTTCACCATGGAATGGACAGCAGCCTTTATATTCACTGCCTGCGCGTTTAAGCGTGGTATGACGACCAATGATACTGATGAGATCAGCTTGGCTATTTAATTGTTCGAGAATATGATTAGGGATGCTCATAGGTACAGACAGTTAACCACGGAATAAGATGACAGTTATTTTATTGATTTTATATTTATAGCACAAAAGCAGTTGAGTGGTGTAAATACAGGCAAATAAGGCCAACTATCATTATATAGTTGGCCTTATTGTTTGTGCTCGTATTATTTTTGCTCGTTTATCCAAGCCGCTTAGTTTGTTTCATCCATATCTGTCATATCAGTATCTGGATCAGATGGTGTCAAACGAATACGATCGAGGCCACTTTCATTAGGTAGCACGGTGCGGCGAGTAGGGTTGATATTTGGTAGATCAACAGCGGCTTCTTTTGCTGCCGCGCTCGCACTGCCTTGACCAGAAACTTGCTCGGTTGAGCTTTCAGGTAGACCTAGACCGATATTGATACCACGGCGCTGGGTAGGAGCACCCGCAGCAGGTGCCGCCATGTTATCAGCTGGTAGTTTCAGCTGAGATGCACCTCTCACCATCTGAGTTTTGGTCGCTCCAGTGTAATCCCCTGCACTCATAGACTCATCTTTTAAGCTGGCACGTCCAAGCTGGCCAAAGGTGAGCTTGTTTAACCACGAGCGGTCAGCCTTGGTAGACAGTCTGACACGGCCGTCACTGGTGAGCCAATTTGGATAGTTGATTTGCAGTAGCGTTTTATACTCTTTTGCTAAATCGGTCAGTCCTAGCTGTTGATGGCTATAGGCCAAGATAGCAATGGCTTCAGGGACTGCCTCACTAAGTGGATAGTACTGAAAGACCCACTTAGCACGGTTGACGGCAGCGACATGGGCTTGACGCTCAATGTACCAGTTAGCAGCCGTCAGCTCGCTTTGGGCAAACTGGTTATAGATAAAGGTCATACGCTGCGCCGCATCTGGCGCATAAGGGCTATTGGGGTATTTATTGATAAGCTCTTGGAAGTTGGCGAAGGCGATACGTAAGTAAGCTGTATCACGCTCAGCTTGATTGAGCTTAAATATCTTTAAGCCATCAGATGAGCCTTCCATATTGGCGACGCCGCGTACGTAATAAGCATAGCTGACTTGTGGGTTAGAAGGATATAGACTGATGAATCGATCGGCACTTGCGGCAGCCGTTTCGAAATTACCACTGGCATATTGCGCGTACATGATGTCAAGTAGCGCTTGTTCGGCGTATTGCCCAGTAGGATAAAAGGTGCGCAAATTGGTCAAGTCTTCAATGGACTGCGTATAGCGTCCTTTGTCAATCTGAGTGATGGCGTCACTATAGTAAGCTTGTTCGGACTTTTCGGCAGTTTCAACGGCATCGTCATCCTTGCCAGTCAGGTTTTTGAAAGTTTGACAGCCCACCAAGTTGATACTTAGGGCAAGCAGGGTCACCGATGATAGTTTGATAAACGTGTTGCCAACAGGGCGCATACTTCTTCTCCGACACAAAACGTGCAATAACAATAACGCTATCACACTATATAACAAGGTTGATGGTAAAAGACGACTTATCACAGCAGCAGAAAATATCTCTGCCGTAACTGAGCGTGGCTGTGCCATAGCATACAGCAAAACCTTGCCTACTTTATAGAATAACGTCTGCTTCGTCTATTTTTTGCGCACTATTGTATAAAAGTACAATAGTTGCTATAAAACTCAGCGCAACAAATTTTCAATAGTTTAGCATGAGCAACTTTAATGGGCGATGATAAATCCCGCCATTGCTGATAAATATACAGTAAATTACGGCAATGTTATATTACAGAGAGTTTCAAGCGCCTCCGTTTTTTAGTTGCTATCACGTAAAAACCTCAGGCAATCATCAATAATCTCGCGCAGATATATGATAGGAATTGTAGGGCTTCAGCGCGTGGCATGATACACTATGGCGATATTTAACAGACTTTTCACTTATGAATAATGTCACCTACGAACCTTCTATGAAAAATAATGCTATGAGCACAAACGTACCACCAAAACAGCAGTCAGATACTGAATTAACCGCGCAAGCGTTGCCTGCAGACGACGCTAATGATGCAAGTATCAATGAAAATATGATGACTGAAGATGAGTTAGCACTTGATGAGAGTGGTGAGGTTATAGACGATGAGCTGCTCGATGACGGTTTATTAGATGACGACGATGATGCCGAAGATTATGAAGAAGGCTATGAAAAAGATCATGAGGCGCCTAGTGCTGGGCAAGCGGTAGAGCAAGTGATCGATGTGTCGCATACCGTCACTGAAACAGAAGCTGGGCAGCGTATTGATAAGCTAGCTTCGATGGTTTTCACAGATTTTTCGCGTGCACAGCTGCAAACCTGGATTGGCGATGGTAGCTTGTTAAATAATGGCAGCACTCAAAAGCCGAAAAACCGTGTCAAAACTGGTGATGTGTTGCAGCTTTCGACGACGTTACAGCAGCACAGCGAAGATCAGCCAGAAAACATCGCTATCGATGTCGTCTACGAAGATGACGATGTATTGGTCATCAACAAGCCTGTGGGCATGGTCGTGCATCCTGGTGCTGGCAATCAGACAGGTACACTGGTCAATGCGCTGCTATATCATTATCCGCAGCAGTATCATTTGCCGCGTGCAGGTCTGGTACATCGTATTGACAAAGATACTTCGGGACTGTTGCTGATTGGTAAAACCAAACCTGCGCAAATGGCCTTAATGGCGCAGCTCAAAGATAAATCCGTCTATCGCCATTATCAGTGCGTGGTCGCAGGTGATCAAGCCAGTCTCAAGCGCCATCAAAGGATCGATGCACCTATCGGCCGTCATCGCAACCAACGTACCAAAATGACGGTAATGACGGCTGGACGTGATGCAGTGACGCATTTACTTGAGATTACGCCATTAAATGAAAACTACTGCCGCTTGGATGTGGGGCTTGAGACGGGGCGTACCCATCAGATTCGGGTGCATCTGAGCCATATCGGTTACCCGCTAGTAGGTGATCGTGTCTATGGTGGCCGCCGTCAACTGCGGGCAGGTCTCACAGAAGAGCAGCGCCAAACGATTAGCAACTTCCCGCGTCAGGCACTACATGCCTATGCGTTAGGGTTTGTACATCCGACTACAGGCGAAGATATCGAAGTCACCACACCTATCCCCGAAGATATGGAAAAGCTGATGGCGGTATTAAGTGACGGCTATTATGCAGAATAGAGCGACTACGATAATAAGCTATAATCATAAGCGATGATAATAAATCCTAATAATAAGCCCTGATAGCAAGTAAATATGATGGATAAACTTCCAATAAGCGTGTTGGCGCAAATCGATGACGTGACTGTTTTTCAGACCGCAGCTTTGACAGAGGATGCTGATGCGTCAAAGGCTGCTGAAGAAAAAATTCAAACCATGCTACACCCAGGGCAGACAAGCTATGGTGAGCTGAATCTTGGATTGCATGTTAATGACGATGCCACTGGGGTACTGAGCAATCGTATGCGTCTGCTCGCCGCTATTAATCAGCAACTAAGCAGTGATTCAGACACTGAAAACGACTTGTCTAGCAGTGCGTCTACAAGCTGTCTATCTAGTGGCCAGTCTATAAACAGTCTGCACTGGGTCAATCAGATTCATGGTAATCAAATCCATGGTTTAGATAGCACAGTCCTTGGCATGCGACCGATGGATGCTGATGCAATGATTAGTCAGCAGCCTGGAGTTGGGCTTGCCATCATGACTGCCGACTGTGTGCCAATTGTTTTATACCAACCGATGACAGGACGAATCGCAGCGATTCATGCTGGCTGGCAAGGATTGGCTTGCGGTGTCATACAAACCACCGCGGCGCGTTTTGATTTATCCGCTCCTATTATGGCGTGGATAGGGGTGTGTATCAGTCAAGACAACTACGAAGTGGGCGCCGCTGTCCGTGACCAACTACTGAATGGCTGCATAGAGAATCAATTGCTCTCAGCATCAGACATAGATCGCTTTGACCAACTTTTTTGTGTACCGTCTGACGCTGAACCAGCCTCCAATAATGGTGCTGCTACTGATATTGACACTTTACCTGAGACAGCTTATAACCTCTCAAATACTGCTAAAGTAAATACAAGTAAAATAAATTTAAATTTACCAAAGCTTGCAGCCTATCAATTGGCCAATATTGGCGTTGAAGTAGCTACTGATGTGCCACAACACTGTAGCTACGGTGATGCGCATTATTACTCTTATAGACGTCAGACGCATCTAAAGCAATCAGCCACTGGGCGTATGGCACTTGTTATCGCACGCAGTCGTGCTAATGCGTCCATTATTTAAGTATCTAAATTTGAGTATCGAGCATGCCCGATAAAGCTCACTAAATTGTCCATTTACTACCATTATTAGAGCTTGTATGAATACATCTGCAAAATCCTCACAGTCTACTGTCAATACTAATAAAAAACCGACGGTATCCATGGCGGTTGTCTATCACAGTAACTATGGACATACTAAACGCGTCGCCGAAGCCATAGTCACGGGCGCACGCCAGCAACTACCAGCAGCCCAAGCTAAAGCTGTCGATGTGCATGATGTAGATTGGGAGTTTTTAGATCAAGCAGACTTACTGGTATTTGGTAGTGCAGTCTATATGGGTAATGTGCCGGCTGGCTTTAAGACCTTTATGGATGAAACGTCCAAGCGTTGGTATCATCGTAAGTGGGAAGGGAAGTGGGCAGCAGGTTTTGCCAATTCTGGTGGACTAAGCGGTGATAAGCTTGCCGTATTACAGCAGATTTGTTTGTATACCATGCAACATGGTATGAACTGGATTGGTTTGCCGCTTATGCCGACAGGACATGGTGAAGAAGATTTAAATCGTTTATCAAGCTTCTTAGGGTTGATGACTCAATCGCTTGATGCACCTCCTGAAGAAACCCCAGGCAAGGGTGATATTGATACTGCTATTTGGTTTGGTGATCATTTAGCCAAAACCATTATCAAGCATCAGCCGATAAGTTCAGAATCATAGTATGGTTAAGACACTTTAAAAGCAGCACATGGCAAAAACGTGTTAGTTTTATTCAGGATTGACTATAGTTATAGACTAAGTTTGGTAATCGTTAAAAGTAAGCAGTCAACAAAAAAGCAGGTATCAAATTGATGCCTGCTTTTTTGGTATTACTTATTCTGTATTACTTGTTCTGTACTACGATAGGATCAGAGGTGACTGGGATGGGGCTTTCTGCAAGTTGCAAGGATTGGCAACCCGCAAGCACAGGTATGAATGCAAACAGACACGTAAAAATAAAAGACTTCATGATTGTTCTCAACATATTGCTATCAGTAAATCATGCTAAATTCAAAAAAGACGCTTAGTAGTAAGCGTCTTTTTTGAATCAACAAGCATCTTTTAGATGGCTTTATTAAAACAAGTTTTGCGCCCAGCGTACCACATGTTGCCACATACGGCTGACAAAACCTGACTGCTCGACATCGCTGGTAGCGACGATAGGGACGGATGCGACCGCTTTACCATCAATGACGGCCATCATTTTACCGACTTGCTGACCTTTTTTGATAGGTGCTTCTAGGCTATCAGGAATATCGACGACAGTAGTGATTTTATTTTTCTGCGTTTTAGTGGTTAGGATTTGTAGATTATCACCTGTTACCAGCTCTATCTCATCAGCCTCACCAAACCAGACTGGCAGTTTACTCACGAACTGACCTGTAGGCGCTTTGGTCACGGTAGTGAAGTGTCCAAAACCCCAGTTAAGCAGCTTACGTGACTGATCAGCGCGTGCTTGTTGACTCTCTGTGCCCATGATGACGGAGATTAGACGCATGTCATCGCGGTTGCTCGAGGCGACCAAGCAGTAGCCTGCGGCATTGGTATGGCCAGTTTTTAGCCCATCAACGGTCGGGTCTGTGGCAAGCAGGGCATTACGGTTGCCTTGAGTGATACCATTGTAAGTGAATTCTTTTTCGGCATACAGATCATAGTAATCACCACTGTTTTTGATGATCGCTTGCGCCAGTTTGGCCAAATCAAGCGCCGATGCTTGATGGCCTTCATCTGGCATCCCCGTTGCGTTGACGAAATGGGTATTATCCATGCCAAGCTTTTTGGCTTGCTCGTTCATCAATATAGCAAATGAGGCTTCACTACCGGCGATATGCTCAGCCATTGCCTTTGAGGCATCATTACCTGATTGGATAATGATACCGCGTAGCATATCAATGACGCTTGCCGTCTTATTGACGGGTACATACATACAAGACTGGCTGCTGCTACCACGGCACCATGCGTTTTCGCTCATCAGCACTTGCTCATCTTCAGTCAAGTCGCCTGAGCTTAAGCGCTGCTCAATGATGTAACTGGTCATCATTTTAGTCAGTGAAGCCGGTGGCAGGGGCTGGTTGGCGTTTTTTTGCGCCAAGATTTCACCGGTATTATAATCCATCAATACATAGGCAGTGTTTTCCATCTCTGGTGGCTGAATGGCAGCATTCGCCATGACTGCCCCAAAAGAGACGCTAACACCGACTACCAACTGCACGAGCTGGTTTTTTACACGCTTTACTGTCATATACTGTTACACCACATCATGAAACCCAATGCGTCTACCGTGCTACCGACAGTGCGCTGACAAGCGCGGCTGCGGTTAAGGCGATAGACATAAAATTAACGCCTTATCTTAGCAAAATACTATCTCAGGTGAAATGTATAAATAATATAAAATAAGACATTGATAACGCTGGCAAGAATAATCTAAAAAGCAGTTTGCAGCAATAGCTATAATGACTATCGCATAGATTTAATGATTTAAAAAATATTAAAAAATATGAAAGCCTGTAATAAAAAAGCTTGCTGAGCTGCTCTTAAGTTCTAGGGCAGGTATCAGCAAGCTTTTTATAAAGGGTATACAAGTAAGTTGTTTGTTTAAGTGGCTGCTATGATTACGTCTGGCGGTTTTTGAAAGTTATTATCGCTATCTCTCGACAGCCTTTAGCCTTTATTATCAATAGCTGGCGTTAGCCAAGTCTTCACACAGGGCTTTGTTGTCTTGTTTAGAAAAGCTCAGTGTCCAACTACGCATGCTCTGTAGGATTTGGCGATAGTCTTGCTGCGTTGATAAGTACTGAATGGCAGCTTTAGGATCATCCAAGGTAGGCATTAACTCCTTTAGCTGAACATTATAAGACTTATAAAAACGCTGTTTTTGATTGCCATTGAGCATCGGTGGACAGATTTCAGACAGAACTTGCATCACAGCAATTTCGTGTTTGGTAATATTCATGCCTGACATGTCTAGCGGAATGGTTGAGACATTATTAGCGGCATTAGCTGATTGACCCAACATAGCAATGGAGGTTATCAGTCCGGCAATGCCAATTTTTGAAGCTGTTTTTATTACTGTTTTTGTGGTCATAGGAACTATAGATAATATCGATTGAGTCTTCATTCGGTATCACACTCGCTTTGCGTTATTTGATGGTCTTATGGTAATTGGAATAAAAACAAAAGTCACATAAAATATTGATTTATGTGTAGATGTCTTGTCACCTAAGCGCGTTTTATAGCAACATATCGGTAGCAACTGATAGTAAGTTACGTCACTTTAATGGATACGTTGTGCATTGTTGCCTATTGTAACTAAAGTAGCAACAAAAATGGTGACGCCCTAGTGTTTGTCCGATATGCGTGCTGGGCGCTTCGTCCTCCAAAGACTTCGCCACTGTATTTTAAAAAGGTATCCCAGCAGCGCTGTATCAGTGCATTTATTTTAATATGATTTGGCTAGCGTTTATGGCTGTGCACTATTCAGGTATAATCAATCGCCAACTTATGGCACCACAGTTTTTGGTACCAGATGACTATATATGAATAAATTGAGCTGATATGAAGTTTTTGATTAGTAATGATGATGGGGTGTATGCGCCAGGACTGTTGGCATTATATCAGGCGTTGTCCAAAGTTGGTGAAGTGGTGGTCGTTGCACCCAATGCCGAGCATAGCGGTAGTGCCAGCTCACTGAATATCTCTCAGCCATTGTATACTCATAAGCTAGCATCGGGGTTTATATCAGTGAATGGCTCACCAGCTGACTGTGTTTATTTGGCCTTGAATCAACTATACCGTGAGACCCGCTTTGATTGTGTGATTACTGGTATTAATGCTGGAGATAACTTAGGGCAGAATGTGTTTTATTCAGGTACTTTTGGTGCTGCATTAACCGCTCAAGTCTTTGGGGTGCCAGCGATTGCCACCTCATTGGTCGGTGGCACTATGAGTGATGATGAGCAACAAGCGAGTCGCTATGACATGGCTGCAACAGAAATCGTCAAGCTGCTAACTGAAACCTCTATCACGGAGGTAATCAAGCAGTTACCCAATCACGTGTTAAACGTCAATATTCCAAATGTCGAGCGCGCCGAAGATATCAAGGGTCGCAAAGTCACAAGCCTAGGGTACAGACAGATAAAACAGCCCGTACATCATATCATCGATCCGCGCGGCCGAGATGCGTATTGGTTGAGCCTGCGAAAGAGTCAGCAGCTTAATAGCGAGTCAAGCCCACCACAGCAAGAAGACACTGCGGGTCATAGTCATGACTATGAGAGCCAATCGCCAGTGTATACAGATTACCAAGCAGTGGCTGCAGGCTATATGAGCGTATCGCCTGTTCGATTGCATCATACGCCGGCTTCCACTCTTGATGCGTTTTTGAATATAAGTTTATAGGTCGCAGGCGTTGCAAAATGTTGCTTTTATTATAAATCTCAGTAAATTATGGCTATAATAGCGACTGCACAAATACCTCAACACGCCTTAAGCAATCAACACAATGATCGTGAGCAGGGGCTGTTTAGCTATCAGCAGTCCTAGTATAGTCGGAGCACTTTTAAACCGCTACGGTGTTATCCGCCCTAGAGGTACTTAGTGTACTCTCTGCGGTCGGTCGCCTTGTAGCGATTGTAAAATTCCTTGACTATAAATGAATTCTAAACAGCCGCTAATATAAAGAATAGGAAACCTTGTATGAAAAAGCTTACCTCTAAAACTCAGCTTGCCACAGCAGCCATGGTTGGTACTATTGCGCTTGCAATGACGGGCTGTGCGACTAAGCCGACTTATCAAAGCCCTACGCAATCAAGCCCTACCATCATCACAAACAGCCAAGGTGTGCCTAACTATCATCTCGTCAGACGCGGTGATACCGTCAGTCAAATCGCCTCACGCTACCGTTTGAACTATCGCCAAGTCGGTGCGTTGAATAATCTTGATAGCAAATATACGATTTATACTGGTCAGTGGCTCAAGCTCTGGCACGGCGACCAGGGTACTCCTGCGCGTCCTGCGCGTACGAATAACTACAATGTTGGCACCACGCAGCCGACTCCGCAGCCGCAGTATACGCCGCCTACGACAAGCCCAGCAGCGCCTGCTTATCAAGTAACGGCGAATTCTACACTAGGATATGAGTATCCTAGCCGTAACCAAGTCATTCGTAACTTTGATGCCTCGACAGGCAACATGGGTATGTGGTTTGCGGGGAAGATGGGCGATCCTGTCCTTGCGAGTCAAAGTGGTACGGTGCTGTACTCGGGTGATGGACTGCCAGAATATGGCAATCTCATCATGATTCGCCACAGTGATAGCTATATCACAGCTTATGCTCACAACAGTCAGCTACTGGTGAAAGAGGGTGATTCGGTGCAGCGTGGTCAGCGTATTGCCAACATGGGCAGCAGTGGTCAAACCAATCAAGTAGCGTTAGAGTTCCAAGTGCGCTTGAATGGTAATCCTATCGACCCGCGTGCCGTATTAGGGCGTTAGAGTATCAATCAGCAGATTCTGACTTAAGTTGAACCCACTCAATAACCTGTTAGCACTCTTTATACTGCTCAAGGCTTTATAAAGAGTGGTGACAGGTTTTTTATAATTTATTTAAAGCGCTTTGAGATTGGGTCGGTACTGATGACTCCCCATAATCTTGACGACTATCTCTTATGACTATATAAAATCTAGACATAAAAGATAGCCATGATAATTCGATGCTACTCTGCTAGAGTTGCAGGCAGGTACGTTTTTAAATTAACGACTCATTCACTAAGCCAAGTTTATTAAATAACGAGCTTGTACATTATATGAAAGGCCAATCTCTACCATGACGACCACAATCTTTGACACACAAAGCTACAACTATCCGCAGAACTTCATGGAGATTAAGCCCAAGCTTACGCGTCTGGAGCAGGCGATCAAAAAGCTAGAAGCTAATTTAATCGATGCTGGTGATGAGGCAAATGTTGAACTGCTCAAGCAAAGGTTAAATAGTGAGTTAGGGTTAAAAGTAGACTACGCCAGCGAGCTAAACCCCGATCAATTGCTAGCTGCCACAACGGTTGATGGCAAAGTACTGGTCATCGCAGGTGCTGGCTCTGGCAAGACCAAGACCTTGACTTATCGCACCAGCTATTTGTTAGAAAATGGGGTGACGCCCAAAAGCATCTTGCTACTGACCTTTACCCGTAAAGCGGCGAATGAGATAAAAAGTCGCGCCAAAGTCTTATTGGCTGATACGTTATCAGACGATGACTTGGCAAAAGATACCCTACCGACCAGTAAGATGCTAAATGATATCACTAGTGGCACTTTTCATTCATTCTGCAATATGCTATTGCGTCAGTACTCAGGGCTGCTCGGTATCAACCCGCGCTTTACTATCTTGGACACAGGCGATAGCGAGGATGCCATCGATTTAATTCATAAAGAAAAAAAGTATCCTGCGCAGACCAAAAGCCAAGCCTTTCCGCGTAAAAAGACCTTGCAAAATATCATCTCCACTTCTAGAAACAGACGCATTCATATCCGCGACTTAATCGAAAATAATTATCCTGATATCGCTGTACATATTCCCATTATCGAGCAGTTGGCAATTGATTTTCATGAGTATAAGCGTGCCAATCATCTTTACGATTTTGACGATATTATCAGCCAAGTAGTACGCCATTTAAAGACCAACGATACCTTTCGCCAAATGCTACAAAATCAATATCGCTACATCATGGTCGATGAATATCAAGATACCAATATCCCGCAAAAACAGCTGATAGATTTGATTTGTGAGCCTAAGTCAGTATCGCTGATGGTGGGCGGTGATGACAATCAAAGTATTTATGCTTTTCGCGGCGCAAACTACGAAAATATCCTCCTGTTCGGTGAGACTTATCCCGAAGCAAGTTTAATTAAGCTTGAACAAAACTATCGCAGTACGCCTGCTGTTTTAAATTATATCAATGCCTTGTCCGCGCAAATTACCTTGGGCTACCAAAAGCAGCTGTATTCGAGCGCAGCAATAAGTGGTGACAAGCCAGTCTTTAGCCGAGCAAGTGATGAGACCAAAGAGGCCAAATATATCGCCGATAAGATTGTTGAGCACAAAGCAGAGTACGATTTTGCTGATTTTGCAGTATTGTGTCGCACATCTTTTCAGTCCAACTATGTACAGCTAGAGTTTATGGAGCGCGGCATTCCATTTATCGTGGTAGGTGGTATTAAGTTTATTGAGAGACGGCACATCAAAGATGTTTTGGCCTTTGTTAAAATCCTTTATAACCCAAACGATACGATTGCTTGGCATCGCATTCTAACCTTGTTCAGAGGAGTTGGGGCAGTCACTGCGACTCGGTTAACCCAAGCGATTAATGGCGATAATAATTCTTTTGAGCCATTACTCACGGCAAAGTTTGCCAAAAAAAGTGAGCAACTTGAGCCTTTGTATCACACTCTGACAAAGGCCAGTCAGGCAGAATCAGTCGAGAGTATTATTGAGCATGTTTTAGAGTTTTATGTTCCTATTCTAAAAACGCTAGAGGAAAACTGGCGTGAGCGCAATGAAGACTTTCGGGTGCTAAAAAACTTAGCAACAGAGTACAGCAGCCTTGATAATTTCTTAGAAAATCTGGCGCTCGATCCACCCAATGATTCAGTGGCGACGACCAGTCAGCCAGAAGAGGATGACAAAGATAAAGTGACGATTTCGACCATTCATAGCGCCAAAGGACTAGAGTGGCCAGTGGTCTTTGTCAACTCATTGGTCGATGGTATTACGCCGCACCATCGCTCATTGGCTGACTTTGAAGAGTTAGAAGAAGAGCGTAAATTGTTTTATGTGGCCTGTAGCCGCGCCAAGACCAGACTGTATCTGACAGCTCCAGATTACTTTGCCAGTTATTCTGGCTACTTTGATAAGCCATCACGATTTATCGCAGAATTGTCTGCTGATGAGGTTGAGGTTAAAAGCTCTAAAAAACTGTTAGAGACGCTGGCGAGTGATGATCCAGTGTGGTGGTAAAAATAGGCGCACATCTAATGCCCCACCGTTTTTGAGAAGACATTAATCACGATGACACCGCTGATAATGAGTGCGATACCAATAATTGCTGGTATATCAATACTTTGTCTAAATAGCACTACCCCGATAATAGCGACCAATACGATACCGACGCCGCCCCAAATCGCATAAGCGATGCCTAAGGGGAGAGTTTTGAGAGTTAAGGTCAAAAAGTAAAACGAGCAGACATAAAGAATGGCTGTTAATAGCGTAGGGACTAAGCGCGTGAACTGCTCAGATTTGACCAAAAAGGACGTGCCAAGTACTTCGAAGATAATGGCTAAAAACAAGTAGCCGTAACCGATAAAAATAGGATTCATAAAGTAAGGATCCAGCCAGTAGAATAAAGATGAGATAACATGCCGAATTATCTAGATATTAGCGTTAGGTGTAGCAAGTAAAAGCAAAATCTTATATAGGTCATAAGGTTAGTCAAAGCTATATAACCAAAAGTAACGGATAACAAAATTTTCTTTTAAATGGTGGTTTAATATTTATCAAAATGCGTTACCATAAGCCCCTAAATCTTTTATATTCTTACCAGAAAAGGATAGGCTATGCGTTATGACGTTATTGTAATTGGTGCAGGTATGGTCGGTACGGCAGCGGCTTGGCATCTACAAAACAACGGCTCAAAAGTGCTGATGTTGGACAGAAAGCTACCAGGACTCGAAACCTCATATGGCAATGCTGGATTGATTCAGCGTGAAGCGGTTCATACGCACCCATTCCCGCGTCAGATCACAGAAATGGTAAGAGTATTGCCCAATCAGGGTACAGATATTCGCTATCGTATACCAGCCTTGCTGCGTTATCACCAAGCGCTACTGCAATACTGGAAGTATTCTACGCCAGCTTCAGTCAAAAAAATAGAGTCAGAGTGGCAGACACTGATTGCGCATTGTACCAGTGAGCATCAAAAGATGATTGAAGCATCAAACGCTGACGAGTTGATCGCCCGCGATGGTTGGTTGCAACTGCATCGCTCTGAAGAGACGCTAAAAAAAGCAGTTGATACAGCCATTCTTGATCGTGAGAAAGGCGTCGAACATAAAGTACTGAGCTTAGAGGAATTAAAAGCCTTAGAGCCTAACGCAAACTTCGACGGTTTCGTTGGTGCCATTCATTGGCTCAACTCATGGCAAGTATCAAACCCAAGTGCCCTGGTAAAAGCTTATGCCAAAAGCTTTGAAGAAATGCAAGGCACGATAGTTGAAAGCAATGTGCAAGAGATACAACCAGATAGCAGTGAGGATGGTGAAGGCTGGAAGGTAGTGACTAATAATGATACTTACTATAGTGATCATCTGGTTATCGCAGCAGGCCCGTGGTCAAATGAGCTAATACAGCCGCTAGGGTATAATTTGCCATTATTTCCAATGCGTGGTTATCATCAGCACTTCAAAGTACATGCAAAAAACACCATTCATCACAGCATGTTTGATATGGATAAAGGTTTTGTCATGGGGCCAATGCAGCAAGGTATTCGTATTACCACAGGTGCTGAAATGACCACGATGAATGCACCAAAGAACTTTGGCCAACTAAAAACCGTGTTGAAACTGGCTAAGAAAATCTTGCCATTAGAAGATGCGGTAGAGAGCGAAGCATGGGCAGGATCACGTCCTTGTATGCCAGATATGAAGCCAGTTATTGGTCCAGCAGACAAACATGATAAATTATGGTTTGCTTTTGGTCATAGTCATCAAGGCTTTACTTTGGGTCCGATTACTGGACGTCTCGTTGAAGAGCTGATTCATGATAAGCCATTGACGGTTGATGTTAAGCCGTTTAATGCGACGCGTTTTTCTAAATAGTTTGATCCTAAATTTGAATAAAGTAAGGATAAATCATGATTAAAAAGTTCCATAGCAATCAACGCATGAGCAAAATTGTCGTCCATAACCAGACCGTTTATTTATGTGGTCAAGTGGGCAATGCGGAAGATGATATCAAAGCGCAAACACTGACTTGTTTAGAGAAAATACAAATATTGTTAGAAGAAGTTGGCAGCGATAAATCAAAGCTACTTTCTGTGACGGTTTGGATAAAAGATATGGCAGACTTTGCCGCAATGAATGAAGTGTGGGACAGCTGGTTTGAAGGCATACAGCCACCAGCGCGTGCTTGTGGCGAGTCTGCATTGGCACGTCCTGAGCTGTTGGTTGAAATGACAGCCATCGCTGCTGAATAGCCACTCTACCTCGATAGTGACATAAAAAAGGACATGATATTTGTATCGTGTCCTTTTTTTATATTTATATACTTGAGACTGACTGTCAATCGTTCAGTTAGAGTGGGGCTCAATCGGCTAGCAGTCCTGTCATCTGCTCTAAAAACGCCCCAGTCTGTTTATGCAGATTTTCTCGATAAGCCCAATGGTGTTTGACCTCATGGCTTGCCTCATTGGACAATAGTATTTTCATCATTCCTTTCTCTTCATAACGCTTGGCCAAATCATTGGGAAGGTAGCCGACGTGATGACCCGCCAAAATTAACTGTGCAGTCGCCTCCATATGATAAGTGGTGGCGCTTAACGTTTTTGGACGCACATGGTTGATACTTAGGTCAGTAATATAACCCCGTTTTATCCAAGGATAATTTTGTTCCAAGTCCTCAAAAGTTAAACCGTCTGCCTCATAAAATAGCCGATGCTCGCGTCCGCAGCAGACGACTTGCTTTTCGATAAATGCTGGCTGAAAGGTCAATAGGGGCGGGAAGCTGCTAAAATAACCCACGCCAATATCACTTTCATTGCTAAGTAACTTATCAAGCATACTCTCAGGGCTTTGCACATCGATAGAGAAGTGTATCAGTGGGTTTTGACGATAGCTCGCAGCCAAGCATTGACGCAAGACATCATAAAAAAATGTTGGCATCTGATCGATAAGACATAATCGAATATGACCGCCGCGTACCGAATCCAGTTGCCGAATATAGTGCAATTGATGCTGAAAGCTGGCCACCGCCTCATTAAAGCTTAAGCAAGCCTCATAAACCGCTGCGCCGTCTTCGGTGAGCTTAAAACCCGCGCGCCCGCGATGACAAAGCGTCATACCCAAACGATCTTCTAAATGGGTTAAATGACCGCTAATGACAGACGGCGTGACATTTAAGCGTGACTGCGCGGCGGTCACGCCTTGGCATTCCACGATGGCCATAAAGCTGCGCAGGGTCTTGATGTCAATTTTTATCAATTCATCTAGCATGGAAAGTCATGTCCCCGTATCTATTATCTTAAACCGTCTTAACCAAATTTTTTATATAACTTCTATAAATAACGAATAAATCAAAGTTACTACGAAAAACCAGAAGTTTACTTCTAAATTTTACCATGGTCTCGCCTTTGATATTTAGGTATTGTCAGAGCTATAGAAAAAACGGCATAGACAAAAAGTAATATAGATAAAAAGTAATGTAGACACACTGTCTGTTTTGACCAATCGATATAAGGATGTAAGTGATGAAATTCAATCAACCATTAAGCGGCAACGATATGCCAAGATTTGGCGGCTTCGCCTCTATGATGCGCCTGCCAACCCAAGCGGATGCTGAGGGGCTAGACGTGGCTTTTGTTGGCGTGCCTTTAGATATCGGCACCTCAAACCGTAGCGGTGCTAGATTGGGACCACGCCAGATTCGCGATGAATCCCGTATGATTCGCCCTTATAACGTCGCCACTCGCGCCGCTCCCTTTGAGTCCTTACAAGTCGCTGACATTGGCGACGTGCCTATCAACACCTTTAACCTGCTAAAAAGCGTCGATATTATTGAGAAGTTCTATTCAGAAAAAATCCTCAGCCACGACGCTATTCCGTTAACTTTGGGTGGCGACCATACCATTGCTTTGCCTATCTTACGTGCGCTCGCCAAAAAATATGGCCCTGTTGGGATGGTACATATCGATGCCCATGCCGATATCAATGATGAGATGTTTGGCGAACAAATCGCTCATGGTACGCCGTTCCGCCGAGCTGTCGAAGAGAACCTCATCGATGGCAATCGCGTCGTTCAGATTGGTCTGCGTGGCACGGGTTATAGCGCCGAAGAGTTTGATTGGTCAACCGAGCAGGGTTTTCGCGTCGTGCCTGCTGAGGAGTGCTGGTATAAATCACTGATACCATTAATGGCAGAAGTGCGCGAAAAATTAGGCGCTGGCCCAGTATACTTAAGTTTTGATATTGATGGTATTGATCCTGCGTTTGCACCGGGTACGGGAACCGCTGAAATCGGTGGCTTGACATCCACTCAAGGTATCGAAATCATTCGCGGTATGCGTGGCCTTGATGTGGTCGGTGGCGATTTAGTAGAAGTGTCACCGCCGTATGACCCGTTTGGCAATACTTCGGTACTGGCCGCGAACCTGCTATTTGAGATGCTATGTATTTTACCGGGCGTGCGTTATGACGATAAGGTTAAAGCTATTTATTGAGCACAATTTATAAACCCAAACTGTCCTTTATAAGGAATTAAAGGGTAGTTTAGGTTTAGCTTGGATTTGCTACTGAACGACTTATTTAATTGCTATTAAATTTTTTAGGATGATTAACTCATGACGCATTCTCTACAAACGCCTTCTTCATTGCCAAATTCCGCGCCAACTGCCTCATCTCTAACTTGTGGTGAGCTACTCGTACAGTGGCTAGAATATTACGGGGTGAAGACGGTATTTGGTATTCCGGGCGTACATACGGTCGAGCTATATCGTGGCCTGCCGAATACCAATATTCGCCACGTGACGCCGCGTCACGAGCAAGGCGCAGGCTTTATGGCGGATGGTTATTATCGCGCGTCTGGCAAAGTGGGGGTTTGTTTTATCATCACTGGTCCCGGCATGACCAATATCATGACGGCGATGGCGCAATCATTGGCGGATTCTATACCAATGCTGGTGATATCTAGTGTCAATAAAGTGCAGCATACCGGCAGCGGTGAAGGGCACTTGCATGAATTGCACGATCAGCAAGGCATGGTCAGTAAAGTGGCGCTTATGAGTAAAACCATTTGGCAACCTGAGTCATTACCGAAAGTCATCGCCGAAGCTTTTGCGTTATTTAATGGCGCGCGTCCAGGGCCGGTGCATATCCAGCTGCCCATTGATGTGATTACCGCTGATGCCCGCCATGTCGCCAAGCCGCCTAAACTAAATAAGCTAGATACTTCTCTAAACAGCCAATCTGCTAATAATATTTTGGCACAACTACAAGCAAACAAACCACTTCCTCACCCTGCACAATTAGATTTGATTGCTGAAACCTTAAAAACGGCAAAAAATCCAGTCTTACTTTATGGTGGTGGCTGCGTGGATGTTAATCATGACGCACAAAAACTGTCAGAACTTATCGATGCGCCGACATTTTTGACCATCAATGCCAAAGGTTTACTGCCGCCTGCGCATCCGCTGAGTTTGGGTAGCAATCAATCATTGGCCGCTGGTCGCGCCGTCATTAGCGAGGCCGACTTAGTATTGGCGATAGGTACGGAGCTTGGTGAGACTGATTATGATGTTTTTTTTAATGGTGGGTTCAAAATCAATGGCACGTTGATTCGTATCGACTGTGACGCTCAGCAATTACAGCGTCCGTTTAGAGCGGATATTGCGCTATTGTCGGATGCGCAAATGGCTATTAGTGGTCTATGTACGCGCTTAGAAAATCAACCGCTGCATCATCAAGCAGCACCGCGAGTAGCAAAGGTAAAGCAAGCGTTGATAGAAGAAATGACGCCAGATTTTGCTGGTCAAAACGCGCTGCTACAGCTGATTCGAGATGAGGTGGAAGACGTTATCTTCGTTGGCGATTCAACCCAGCCTGTTTATAGCGGCAATCTTGGCTTTGAAGCGTTAACTACGCGTCGATGGTTTAACTCATCGACGGGCTTTGGCACCTTAGGTTATGGTTTGCCCGCTGCGATTGGTGCCATGATTGGCTCAAAAGCGCCCGTTATCAGCCTGATTGGTGATGGCGGTATTCAATTTACCATTGCCGAATTAATCTGTGCCGCTGAGCTTGAGCTACCATTAATTGTGCTGTTATGGAACAACCAAGGTCATGGTGAGATTCGCCGCTATATGCAAGAGGGTGGCTTGCCTTTGATTGGAGTTAATATAAAAACCCCGAACTTTGAGCGGTTAGCCGCAGGATTTAGCGCCGGTTATCGTCGAATCACAGATAAGCAGCAGCTATTAGATGCCTTGCAAGAGGATATTAAAGGCAAACAACCAATTATTTATGAAGTCGATGAAGCCGATGCATTTCTTCTTGAAATGGGTAAAGGTTTTACCTGCTTTAGCTAAAGCATAATTGCTACTAAAAATAACTTATAAAACGTTATCTAACTATTTGCGCAATGCGCTCAGTCTATGGATAGATTGGGCCGCCAAAGAAAAAATTGACGCTCGTCACCTATCAAGGAGGATTGAATGACGAACTATATAGATAAATCCCAGCAGCCAATCTTAGGTAACAATACCATCGTTTCAGGCACGCCAGAAGGACTACATTGGCGCGCCTCCATGTGGAAGTTTTTGCTATTTTCAGCACTGGGTATTGCGCTGTTTATTATTCCCTTTCAGTGGGATGGCAAAGTCACCATTTTATTGGGCGTATTAAGCGATACCTTGCAAGCAGTGCTGGGCAGTTATGTGGTTTACGCGGTATTGGCAATTGTGACGACCTCCTTTATCGGGGCGCTGACCGTTAAGGTTTTAAGACCCAATCTGCCCGCAGGCTCCATGTGGACAAAGCTTTTTGATGTCGATTGGTTTTGGTTTGCTGCCCGCTTTTTGGGCGTGCTGTTTGCGTGGATGATTTATTTACAAGTCGGCCCTGAGTTTATTATCAATCATAATACCGGCGGTGTCATCTTTGAAGATTTGATTCCAATTTTGATTCCGTTGTTCTTTTTTGCCATATTATCGTTACCGTTTTTGACGGATTTTGGCTTGATGGAGTTTTTGGGAACGCTGGCCAGTAAGATATTTATCAAGTTATTCAAACTGCCAGGCCGTTCTGCTGTCGATGCCATGTCTTCTTGGTTTGGTGCGGCTTCTATCGGTCTGCTAGTGACGATGCAAGAGTATGATAAAAGCTACTATAGTCAGCGCGAAGCGGCGATTATTGCCACGACCTTTTCGGTCACTTCAATCGCTTTTACTTATGTCGTTGCCAAAACCATTGGGGTAGATAATAATTTTGTTTTCTTTTATCTTACGATTGCTCTAACTGGCTTCATCGCAGCTATTATTATGCCGCGTATACCGCCGCTATCATTAAAGCCAGATACTTACCACTCTGGTAAATGTATGTTGGATGAAGATATTCCTGCTCAGTACACTGCCTATCAATGGGCGGTTAATCGCGCTGTGACTCGCGCGCATTCGATGCCACCTCTAGGTAGTGTGTTTAAAAACAGTATCAAAAACTTGTTTGATATCTACTTTGGTTTAATTCCCGTTATTTTTGCAATTGGCACGATTGGTCTGGGACTTGCAGAATATACCCCGGTGTTTAATTGGCTGTCTGCACCGCTGGTACCGCTGCTTGAATTGTTGCAGATTCCAGAGGCAGCAGAAGCGGCACCAGCAATGATTATGGGCTTTGCTGATATGTACTTGCCAGCCTTGGTCGGTAAGAGTATTGAGAGTGAGATGACACGATTTATCGTTGGTGCCGCCTCTATTACCCAGATTATTTATATGTCTGAGGTTGGTGCGCTGATTTTGAAGTCAAATATTAAGCTTAATGTCTTAGAGCTGTTTATGATTTTCATTTTCCGTACACTCATCAGCTTAGTGGTGATTACGTCAGTGGCACACCTATTGTATTAGTAATTTGCCAAGATAACGTCGCTACAGTGTTTGTATAATGACATTAATAAAATCGGTTTGATTGAATATCAGACCGATTTTTTGCTTTTTATCTGTTTGAAGCGCTTCTTAACAAGCGCTATTAAATCGCCAGTCGTGAAAACTTATCTTGATATTCTTTGGGTGTCAGCTCGGTGGCACGTTTGAACAAACGGGTAAACGAAGAGCTATCCTCATAACCGACTTGGCTTGCCAGCGACTTTATCGTTACCTCACCTGATTCTAATAAGCGTTTGGCCTGCTCAATTCGTACTGCTTGAATATACTCAATCGGGCGCATGGCTGTGCAGGCTTGAAAGCGTCTGTTTAAGGTGCGCGCGGTGATATTGACCATGGCAGCCAAATGGCTGACCTGCATAGGCTGAGTGAAGTTTTGTTCGATAAACTCTTGTACCTGCTTGACCAGTGGATTTGCATGTGGCTTGTGCAAAGTCACATTGGTATAGCTGTTTTGATTGCCGCGTTTGCTGTCGATAATTTGGGTTTTTGCCACTTGGGTAGAGATTTCGCGCCCACAATAGCGTTCTATCAATAATAATGCTAAGTCATAAAAAGCACTGCCCCCTGCTGCACAAAATATATTACCTAACTGGTTATTTGACAGGCTTTTAGAATGAGTAACAAACTGATTTTCCTGCAAATCAACCAGTGGATAGTTTGCCTTAAATTTACTAGCATAGCCCCAGTGCGTGGTGGCAGGTTTGCCATCTAGCAGGCCAGCGGCTGCGAGCAAGAATGCACCGCTACAGTTACTAGCAATATCTGCTTTGGTGTTTGCCAGCCGCTTTATATGTAAAATTAAATCGTTATTTTGGCTTAATACTTTATCTATTGAATCGCCAATCGTTGGAATCAACAATAGGTCGCATTCAGTCACTTCCTGAATATCGCAATGCGCTTGCATGATTAAGCGGTTGCTGCATTTGATATCGCCGGCCCTAAGGCTGGCAATCTGCACGTTAAATCTAGGCTCGACGCTCTCTCCCAAAAATCGTTGCCAACTGACACCAGTAAACGAAAATAGATCCAGCGCACCTGTTAATGCGCTACCGAGCACCCCGTCAAAACCAACAATGATGACTGTAAAAGGTTTGAAATAAGGCATGAGCGTCTGCTTTCCCTTTTTTACACTTGTCCGAAATGGCGTCTTTTGACTGATACATCTCACAATGTATGTTACGTATGTCTTATTTGACCATAATTATGTCATAAATGACAATACGGTAAGCGGGTAAATTATACTAATATTGATTGATAACTGATTTTAATTTGTTAACGAGAATATTATGGCAGCAGATACGCTTATCAATGACTTTGAATTACCGTTCCAACTGTATGATGTCTTAGGTACTGAAAATTTAACCAAGCATCCGAAATTTGCAGAACACAGCCGCGAAACGTTCGACGCGGTACTCGATACTGCCAATAAAATCGCGACCGAGCTATTTTTGCCACACAACCATGTGGCAGATAAAAACGAGCCACAGTTTGACGGCAAAAAAGTCAGCATGATAAGTGATGTAAAAGTCGCCTTTGATACCTTTCGTGAGTCAGGGTTTATCGCCGGTCGTTATAGCTTTGACGATGGTGGCATGCAGTTACCTGAAACCGTCATGACCGCTGTGGCAGGCTACTTTATGGCCGCCAATCCCTCAACCACCGCTTATCCGTTTTTGACGACGGCGGCGATTAATGTCATTTCACATTTCGCCAGTGATGAGATTAAAGATGCCTTTATGCCGCGCATGCTAACCGGTGAGTTCACAGGAACGATGGCACTAACTGAGCCGCATGCTGGCTCATCGCTTGCCGATATCAAAACCACGGCAATGAAACAAGAAGATGGCAGCTACCGCATTAAAGGCAGCAAGATTTATATCTCAGCGGGCGATCATGAGTTGTCTGACAATATCGTACATTTGGTATTGGCCAAAGTTCCAGGCGGTCCGGGTGGCGTTAAAGGTATTTCTTTATTTGCTGTGCCAAAATATCGCTTGAATGATGACTTATCGGTCGGCGAGCGCAATGATGTACATTTAACTGGGCTGATTCATAAGCTCGGTTACCGAGGGGCGACTTCTACGGCATTAAGTTTTGGCGATACAGGCGAGTGTCGGGGTTACCTTATCGGCGAAGAGCATTTTGGTCTGCGTTATATGTTCAAAATGATGAACGAAGCGCGTATCGCGGTTGGCTTTGGCGCGGCGATGATTGGCTATCGTGGTTATCAGTATTCGCTCGATTATGCTAAAGACAGAACGCAGGGCAGAATCGCCCCAAACAACAAACCTGAAGATGCAGCAACGGCGATTATCAATCATGGTGACGTCAAGCGCATGCTCCTGGCGCAAAAAGCTTATAGCGAGGGCGGTATTTCACTGTGTTTATACGGCTCAAACCTTATTGATCGTATCAATACTTGTGAAGATGCAACACTCAAAAACGAGCTGTCAGAATTGTTAGACTTGCTCACGCCAGTATTAAAAGCATGGCCTTCTGAATATGGGCCAAAAGCCAATGACTTGGGTATCCAAGTGTTGGGCGGTGCAGGCTACACGCGTGAATATCAAGCCGAGCAGTTTTGGCGCGACAACCGTCTCAATCCCATTCATGAAGGCACAAATGGTATTCAAGCGTTAGACTTGTCATTTCGTAAGCTGTGGCAAAAAGGCGGACTTGGCATTCAAATCTTAAAACGTGAAATCACGCAAGATTTAGAGACTGCCAGTACTCTAAAAACCACACCAGAAGCCGCCAAACTTGCAGGTAAATTGACGTCTTATATGGGTCATCTGCATGAAGTGTTGCTGCATTTAAGCAAAATCCTGCAAACCGAAAAAGCCATCACACTGACTGGTAATGCGCAAGCATTGATGAATATCTTTGCTACTATCGTGGTCAGCTGGATTTGGATTCGCCAAGCAAGTAAAGCTGAGCAATTGCTAAGCGAAATTAACGACAGCGCCACACAAGATACTGAAAAACAAAACTTCTATCATGGAAAAATACAAGCAGCAAAATACTTTATCGATTGGGAATTGCCCTTAATCAAACGCGATATTGCACTGCTAAATAATGACAATGCTGTTTGCACAGACATGCAAGCCGATTGGTTTTAGTTTGACGGTTTAACACATCTAAACAGCTTATCTTTAAACCCACACTTACTTTTAAAAATATAAGGAAATACGATGAAGGACTTATTTGATCTAACAGGCAAGATTGCTTTGGTTACTGGCGCCAGCCGCGGCATTGGCGAGTCTATCGCGCGTCTACTGGCATCAAGAGGCGCACATGTGATTGTCTCTAGCCGTAAAATCGACGCGTGCCAAGCAGTCGCTGATAGCATCAATGCTGATGGCGGTAAGGCCAGTGCCTTTGCTTGTCATGTGGGAGAGATGGATCAGATTGAGGCGATTTTTGATTATATCAAAAGTGAGTTCGGTCAGATTGATATCTTAGTGAATAACGCCGCAGCAAACCCGTATTATGGGCATATTTTAGATACGGACTTAGCAGCTTTTGATAAGACGGTAGAGGTCAACATCCGCGGTTATTTCTTTATGTCGACGGCGGCGGGAAAAATGATGCGCGAGCAGGGCGGCGGGGTGATATTAAATACCGCTTCGGTAAATGGCTTGGTTGCAGGTGACAAGCAAGGTATCTATTCAATTACCAAAGCAGCGGTTATCAGTATGACTAAAGCCTTTGCCAAAGAATGTGGCCCATTAAATATTCGTGTCAATGCTTTATTGCCGGGTCTCACCGATACTAAGTTCGCCTCCGCCTTGACCACCAATGACAAAGTCCTAAAGATTGCGCTGCATGCGATACCGTTAGGGCGCGTTGCTCATCCTGATGAAATGGCTGGCACAGTGTTATATCTAGTGTCTGACGCGTCAAGCTATACCACAGGTGCAACAGTCGTTGTCGATGGTGGTATGCTGGCCTAGTCACAAAAAACCTAGCTTGGTGATAAATGAGTTGTTTAAAATAATAGAGACAGCGCTTAAAGTAGAGAAACCGTATGATGCTGATATCATGCGGTTTTTTTTACCATAAAAATACCTAAAATCCAAGTTTTCATAAGGAGACGCTATCAGTAGATGCTATCGAACAAACAACGTGCCTTTAATGCTTGTTTTATATCATTTGACACTATCTAGGCACTGACATATATTCAATGGTTGCTACATAATAAATGGAATTTACCCCAAACAACGGAGTGTATAGAGTGAAGATATATAGTCATGAAAATCTAAGTTTGCATAGACCCTTGCCTTACTTTTCATACGGAAAGATGCATGAGCCGCTAGAGATACCAGAACGTATGGTGGAGATGTTAAAAGCACCCGCAGCGTTAGGGCTTGAGGTGACGACTGCCAAAGAGATAGGAATCGGGCCCATCTTAGCGGTACATGACTTTGGCTATGTTGAGTTTTTAAAGCACGGCTATGATGAATGGATGGCAGTTGATGAGGACCTAGGGGAGCAAGTGCAGACAGGGATTTTTGTGCCTTATGATAATCCTGGACTGGGTATCATGGCAAAGGCAGCTAAATATCAAGCTGATGATAGCGCGCCTATCAGCGAGCATTCATGGACGTCCATCTACTGGTCAGCGCAGACAGCGCTCAACGCTGCTGAAGCCTTGCTCAACGATGACAGCGGCAATAGCGATATACAGCTCTGCTTTTCACGGCCTCCTGGTCATCATGCGCGTAAGAACGCGGCAGGCGGGTTCTGTTATCTAAACAATGCTGCCATCATCGCAGAGCACTTACGGCAAAAATACGCCAAAATAGCCATCATTGATACCGATATGCATCATGGTCAAGGCATTCAAGAGATATTCTATGACCGCAAAGACGTCCTTTATACCTCCGTCCACGGCGACCCCGTTAACTTTTATCCTGCTGTCACTGGTCATGAGTTTGAGAAAGGCGAGGGCGCAGGTTATGGCTATAACATCAACTTCCCGATGCCGCATGGCACTGATGAGAAAGGATTCTTTGCTTATGTCGATAAATCCATCGAGAGCATAAAGACCTTTGACCCCGATGTCATCGTTCATGTTTTAGGGTTTGACGTTTACAAGGATGACCCAGAAGCAAGATGTAAAGTCAGTACAGAAGGCTTCAAAATCTTAGCGCAAAAGATGAAAGAATTGAACAAGCCTTTAATTGTGCTGGTTGAAGGTGGCTATTACATCCAAAAGCTCAATGACAACTTGCAGGCATTTTTATCGGGATTGATAGCAGAAGATAGCTAGCAGAAACTCATAATATCAATGATTTTTACTGGACAGTATAATTCGCGTATTACTCCAATTTACGTTATACTCTTAAATATAATGTATATTTAAGAGTAATCAAAAGATAGACTGCAAATAAGCCAATAACTTTTTAGCTGATACCTTTTAATAACGGATAGTTTTTTAATAATGGATGATAATTGGAGAGAATGATGAAAAAAATCCTTGCCACTGTACTAGCCATCGGTGCGACCTCACTGATGGTTGGCTGCACCGCGACCAATGCGATGTCTCAAAAAGCTCAGGCCACCCCTGAAGTCAAAACGCCGACGCCATCGGTATTGATTAACGTCACCTCAGACGACGCCCAAGTACAGCTAATGTCGATGGTACTGACCATGCAATCAGCCCAACAAGGCGCTGATACTCGCGTATTATTGTGTGGTCCAGCAGGTGATATGGCGTTACGTGATGCCCCTGCCAGTGCCACGACAGGGCAGCCACCCAAAAATATGAGCCCACAAGGCCTCATGCAAACGATCATGAAAAACACCAAGACCAAAGTCGAAGTCTGTGCTATCTACTTGCCTAGCAAAGGTGCAGATCAGTCAATATTGATCGATGGTGTGACTGCCGCTGATCCCGCTGAGATTGGTGCGCTGATGGTCGATGGCAAGACCCAAGTCGTAAGCTTTTAATACAGAACATAAAAAAGTGTTTGGTGTTTTGACAAAGCCTTAGGGCGTGTTGATCACCCACAACTGGGTACTGCTAATAAAAAAGAACACGATATTGATATCGTGTTCTTTTTTTATACTCAATTTTGTACTAATACCATTTCCAAAAATTAGAGTAACGCGGAAAACCTGCGCAAGCACTACACCTAGTAGGCTTAGCAAGTTTGACAAAGTTAATCGCACTTTTTGGGTTTGGTATAAAACTGCCTTAGACTCCAATGATTGCATAGACTGAGTGAAAGTCTCAGCCCTAACTCTCCAATCTGGGCTATAATCACCCTAAACGAAACACGCCATCATAAATGATACCTTTGATAACAGGGCACGAGTCATGATTAATACCAAAATATATAAATCCATTTATGTGTTAGCGGAGCAGCTATTAGAAGCTGACAGCAAAAATGACCAACAGGCGTTTGATGCGCTGTATGCACAGCTAAAAGATCTGTGTATTGAGAACGAAAAGAGCGATAAAGATCATCCTGAGCAGTGGGAAACGCTCGCTGATTTCACTGAGGATTTGGATGCAGCGCTGGTGATTTATGAAAAAGCGCTCGGCAAAGCGACTGCGATTAACTCTAAAGATCACATGGCATCGATTGCTTTTTCTATGGCTGAGTTGCAATATGAATTGGGTCAAAAGGACGCTGCTATCAAGAGCCTGCAAAATGCCAAAATAAGCGCCAATAAAATTGAAGACAGAGAGTTCAAAGTTGAGATAGATCAGCTGCTTGCTCAATGGCTCGCCAATGAAACTTAAATGCTATTAACTGAGCATAAGACGAAAGAATTGAATTAAATCGACCATACTTTAGCCAATCTACTTGTATTTTGTGCTGAAATTGTCCAAAATGTTGCTACGAAATCGTGTTAACGGGTTCGTTTCAAATTTTCCTCAATACCATATTCATTATAATGTAATGTATTGAGAGCTAATTTTAATAGGGAAGTTACTAGGAAAACAGTATGAATACAACTAACCATGAAGCGCGTGTTCAACACGAAGGTTTGCGTGCAAAGATCATGTCGGCTGAAGAGGCCGCTTCATTTGTAAAAAATGGAATGACGCTTGGTATCGCAGGGTTCACAGGCGCAGGTTATCCAAAGTTTGTACCTACCGCTATTGCTAACCGTGCTAAAGAAGCTCATGCGAATGGCGAAGAGTTTGGCATCGGTATGCTAACAGGGGCGTCAACTGCTCATGATTGTGATGGTGTACTAGCAGAAGCCAACTGTGTGAATTTCCGTGCGCCTTTCCAGTCCGATCCTGCCATGCGTAACCACATCAACGCAGGTAACACTCACTACGTAGATATGCATTTATCACACTTTGAGCAGCAAGTTCGCTTTGGCTTTTATGGTGATATGGACATCGCCTTGATTGAAGCGACAGGCATTACCTCAGACGGTAAGATCATTCCTTCAATGGGTATTGGTACCAATAACCAATGGCTGAAAACAGCTAAAAAAGTCATCATCGAAGTCAACGCGCGTCAAAGCATGTTGTTAGAAGGCATGCATGACATCCCTGCAGACCTCGGTGAGCCACCGCATCGTCAGCCGATTCCTATTGTCAAACCAGATGACCGTATTGGTACGCCGTACCTAGAGTGTGACCTTGATAAGATCATCGGTATCGTCATGACCGATGCGCCAGATCGCAATAGTAAATTTGCAGATCCAGACGAGAAATCAAAGACCATCGCTTCGCAAATCATTGAATTTTTAGATCATGAAGTAAAACAAGGCCGCCTACCAAAAAACCTATTGCCATTACAATCTGGTGTGGGTAACGTAGCAAACGCGGTGCTGATGGGTCTACAAGATAGCCCGTTTGACGACTTGATGGGTTACACAGAAGTACTGCAAGACGGTATGCTTGATCTTGTACTGAGCGGCAAGATGAAATCAGCTTCGGCCACGGCACTGTCGTTTAGCCCAGATGCGCTACAGCGCTTCAATGACAACATCGAGTTTTTGAGTGATAAGCTTATCTTGCGTCCGCAAGAGTTCACCAACCATCCAGAGGTGATCCGTCGTCTTGGTATTATCGCGATGAATGCGATGATCGAAGCGGATATCTACGGCAACGTCAACTCAACCCATATCATGGGTACCAAGATGATGAACGGTATCGGTGGTTCAGGTGACTTCACTCGTAACTCGCATTTCTCGTTCTTCGTGAGTCCATCAACGGCCAAAGATGGCGCTATCTCAGCCATCGTACCTATGGTATCGCACCACGACCACACTGAGCATGATGTGATGTTTGTCGTCACTGAGCAAGGCTTTGCTGATCTACGTGGTAAGTCGCCGCGTCAACGTGCGAAGGCTATCATCGATAACTGCTCACATCCAGATTATCGCCCAATGCTGCAAGACTACTATGACCGTGCTGCTAAAGTAGGTGGCCTACAAACGCCGCATATTTTGAATGAAGCGCTGTCATGGCATCAGCGTTTTGTCGAGACGGGTGATATGCGTATTAAGTAAGCGCTTATCTATGACTGATAGTCAAATATTGATGTAAATTAAAGCCCCTTATCTTGATGAGATAAGGGGCTTTTTAGTGTTTATACCCATTTATAAATGCTTAACCACGCCCCATATAGAAGAGAACCATTTAAAAACCATTATTTAAAAGAAATAAAAGACAACTATGATTTTTATAAGTAATAATATTAGCCTAAGCGAGAGTGAGGTCGAGATTAGCGCCATCCGCGCTCAAGGGGCAGGCGGACAAAACGTCAATAAAGTCTCCTCTGCTATCCATCTGCGCTTTGATATCAACGCCTCAAGTCTGAGTGATGTGCAAAAACAGCGTTTATTAGACAGCAAAGACAGCCGTATCACCAAAGACGGCATCTTTGTGCTAAAAGCTCAGCAATACCGTACCCAAGAGCGCAACAAGATTGATGCATTTGAACGTCTTAAAGCCTTTATCTTACAATCAACCCAAGTCGCCAAAGCTCGGAGACCCACTAAGCCTAGCAGAAATGCTATGCGCAAACGTGTCGATCAAAAGACGCAGCGCGGCAAAACCAAAGCCTTACGCGGTAAGGTGGACTTTTAAGCTGGCTATATCAAACCGAATTTGGACAATATCCCATGCTAATTAATGCAGATTTTTCACGTCGTGCTGAGCTAACGGCTGAGCAACATCAATGGATTAAATCACCGCAGAATGGTGTCGAGCGCGTCATGATTGATCGCGTGGGCGCAGAGAAGGCGCGGGCGACTAGCCTTGTGCGCTATGCGCCTAACTCGCATTTTCCGCATCATCAGCATCCGGGTGGCGAGGAGATTTTGGTATTGTCGGGTATTTTTTCTGCTGATGATAAGCATTATCTAGCTGGCTGGTATCTACGTAATCCGCCAGCATCAGGCCATACGCCTTATAGCGATGAAGGTGCGGTTATCTTTGTTAAACTGCGACAGATGTCACCATCTGAAGAGCGTCATGTCGCTATCGATACGCACGATAGCGCCAACTGGCAACGAGTTGGCAAACGTGAGGTTTGTGCTTTATTCTCGGATGATAGCGAACAAGCGAGTTTACAGCGTCTAAATGCAAGTGACACGTTGTTCACAGAAGATCTTATGACTCAAGCGATTGCAGGCGGTGCAGAGCTGTTAGTAGTAGAAGGCACTTTGATAGAAGGCGATCAAACCTATAAACAAGGTAGCTGGCTACGCTGGCCCGTAGGTGCGCAGCCACAAATAAAAGCAGGCGAGGAAGGCGCTACCGTCTACCTGAAGACCGGACATCTTGCGCACGTCATTGGCGCAGATGTTGAAGGTTTAGACGTTTAATAAGCTAAAGAATGTTATCCATAATTTAAGATGTTAAGCGCTTTCAATAAATAATAAAAAGAAAAATCCTATGCAAAAAGTAGATATGATAAGTGTACCTGTAGCAATTATCGGTGGTGGTTTAAGCGGTCTGTATGCGGCTTATTTATTAGAGCAAAAAGGCATTGATTATATATTGCTAGAAGCGCGTGATACTTTGGGTGGTCGCATTCTCGCTAGTAAGCTTTTAAAAAATTCAGCCTTAGAGCAACCGATTTCACAACATTCTGGATCTGAGAATGCACAAGAGGTAGATAGCTTTGATTTAGGACCTTCTTGGTTTTGGCCTGATTATCAGCCGCAGTTGGGCGATCTAGTCAATGAATTGCAGCTAGAGACTTTTGCACAGTTTGAAGAGGGCGATATGATGGTTGAGCGCGCTCCTAACGAGCCTGCTGTGCGTATGCAAGGCTATAAAAGCTCGCCACTTTCGATGCGTCTAGTCGGTGGTATGGCCGCATTGATTAATGCTTTATATCGTCGTCTTGATGTTCCAAAAATTGTTACAGGTCAAATTGGACGTCGGTTGCATAGAACAGGTGAGCACATAGAGATAACCAGCGAAGACACGTCTGGGCAATTCACGACTTGGCGAGCGCAGCATGTATTACTGGCGCTACCACCACGGTTGGTGGAAGACAGTATAACGTTTGAGCCGTCTTTACCATCCGATATGATAACCCAATGGCGCAACACAGCGACTTGGATGGCGCCCCATGCCAAGTATTTTGCCGTTTACGATACGGCTTTTTGGCGCGAGCTAGGTCTCTCAGGAGCCGCGCGTAGCTCGCAAGGGCCAATGGTTGAGATTCATGATGCCTCTAGCATGGGTGGCAGGGGTGCGTTGTTTGGCTTTATAGGAGTACCTGCCTCCGTACGCCAAAGCGTCTCTGAAGAGGTGTTAAAAGCACATTGCCGTGCGCAATTGGTACGTCTATTTGGCGAGCAGGCAGACACGCCCAAAGCTGAGTACCTGAAAGACTGGTCACAAGATAAATTCACCGCAACGACTGCCGACGCAAGTAGTGATGGTCAGCATGCAGTGGCACCTGTTTCTAAGGCAACATCAGGTGTCTGGAGTGATTGCCTAACGGGGATAGGCAGTGAATGGTCGCCACAGTTTTCTGGTTATATTGCTGGTGCTATTGAAGCGGCAAGCCTTGCGGTAAAAAGCTTGCCTGAAGGTATGTAGTTTTTTAATTTAATTAATAGTATTGTTTTTAAGTAGCGTTCTTCTAAATAATGAAGCGATTAACGCCCCGTCCATACCGCATGGCGCTTTTCGATAAAGGCGTCAATGCCTTCGCTGACATCGTCTGCCATCATATTGCAAGTCATTACCTTCCCAGCATATTCATAAGCATCGGCTAAACCCATGTCCAATTGTTTGTAGAACATATTCTTGCCCGTTTTGACGGCGACAGAGGATTTAGCGGTAATGGCATTGATTAAAGATTGCAGCGTTGCATCTAACTGATCCGCTGGCGCGACACGATTAATCAGTCCTTGCTGCAAGGCCATATTTGCATCGATAAATTCGCCTGTAATAAGCATCTCAAAGGCTTGCTTGCGAGATAAGTTGCGGCTGACGGCAACGGCAGGGGTTGAACAAAACAGTCCGACATTTATTCCAGAAGTCGCAAACTTAGAGTCATCAGAGGCCACTGCCAAGTCGCAGGCCGCGACCAGCTGACAGCCTGCGGCGGTAGCGATGCCCTGTACTTTGGCAATCACTACTTGCGGCATCTGATTGATGGTCAGCATCATCTGACTACACTGCTTGAATAATGCGCTGTGGAATGCCTCGTCCGAGTTTGCACGCATCTCTTTCAAGTTATGACCTGCACAAAACGCCTTGCCATTCGCGGCAATGACGACCACACGTATACTACTATCTTGGGCGATGCTGTCCAGCTCTTCCTGCATAGCGGATAACATATCGACCGATAGCGCGTTGAATTGTTTAGGGCGATTTAAAGTGAGGGTGACGACGCCGCTTGAATCTTTACTGTCTTCTCTGATAACTAACGGTTCGTTGGTATCAGTAGTAGGGGCGTCTGTGTTTGTAGTATTCATTTATCATCCTTGATATAGTTGATTTACTCTAGAAACGATACAGTGCTACTGGGGTAAGTTTTGTGCAGCCTCTGTCGGCGTAGGCACAGTAAGCAAGTAAAATTTATACCAGTAGCACGTGACTATTAATAATGTATCGATTTTATTTAGTATTGACTATAGTTGGTGTTCTGTTCATTCACTTAAATGATAGCATGGCGTGCAAGTTATACAATAGGTTGCTGATATTGAAATTGCCCATATAAAAATAGCGCACTCATATTATGAGTGCGCTATTGGTATCTTTATTAAGAATAAATCGACATGTAGAGATAAGTCCGATTTTTTTTAACTTTTAACATAAACCGTTACTTTACTCTTAAGCGCTATATCTAATACGCGCCTTCGCTATAAATAAGCTCATAGCTGTGGCTGTATATTTCAACGATATTGCCAAACGGGTCTTCCATATAAATCATACGGTAAGGTTTTTCGCCGGGGTAGTAATAACGCGGTTTTTCCATACGCTTTTTGCCGCCTGCTGCGACAATGCGCTCAGCAAGCTCTTCCACGTTTGGATCTTGAACACAGAAGTGAAAAATACCTGTTTTCCAGTATTCAAAGTTGTTTTCAGGGTTTTCTTGATTTTTGAATTGAAAGATTTCAACGCCGATACGGTCACCAGTTGAGAGATGAGCGATACGGAAACTGCTCCAACCTGAGCCAAAGACTTCCGTACACATCTCACCAATCGGGCTGTCATCTTCAACAATTTCGGTCGGCTCCATGATGGTGTACCAACCCATCACTTCAGTATAGAATTTTACCGCTGCTTCTAGGTCAGGGACGGAAAGACCAATGTGCGAAAAGCTTCTCGGATAAACGTTATTCATCATTCATACTCCTGTTTTGATATGGGAGTAGTTTACAAAGCTATATCCATTACGTAAAATTATCATTTATTATAAAGATAAGTATGTATCGTAATGATGAATATCACGTGGCTACGTACGTTCTGTACCCTTGTTGAAGTGGGGCATTTTACCCGCACTGCCGAGCGCCTACATATGACCCAGTCAGGCGTGAGTCAGCACATACGTAAGCTTGAAAGTCAGTTAGATGTCGACTTGCTCATTCGCCAAGGGAAGCAGTTTTCATTAACGGATGCCGGCGAAGAGCTATACAGGGAAGCGGATGATATCTTGCAGCGTCTAGCAAATCTAGAACAGCGTATCGGTGATGACCCTGCCTTTGCAGGGTTAGTGCGACTGATGTCCCCTGGTAGCGTGGGCTTAAAGTTATATCCGCAGCTTTTGACCTTACAACAACAGTATCCACAGTTGGTGATTGATTATCGCTTTGCGCCAAATAGCGATATAGAGCGAGCGCTTACGAAACACGACATTGATATTGGATTTATGACGGATATCTCAGATGACGAGGGGATAAGTTGCCAGTCAATAGCTCAAGAAGCGCTGATACTGGTAACGCCTGCGATGACTGATGAGCCAAGCTGGGAGAAACTCATAGCGCTTGGGTTTGTCGATCACCCTGATGGTGCCCATCATGCCAGTATGCTGCTGAGCGCCAATTATAGCGAGTTCCAGCATATTAATGACTTTAAGAAAAAAGGATTTTCTAATCAAATTGGCTTGATTTTGGAGCCTGTCAGTAGGGGGCTTGGCTTTACCGTATTACCAGCACACGCGGTTGCAGCGTACGCAAACCCTGAGCTTATTAACAGTCATCGCTTGCCAATACCAGTGAGTGAAACACTATATCTCGCCGTACGGCGCCAGCAAGCCCTACCCAATAGAATGCAAATCGTTATTAACGAGGTAAAAAAGTGGTTGTAAAATTATAAAGAGTAGCGATATTTAGATTTTATGGTGGTCAATGAATTAACTTGTGGGCTAATTCTCTGCCCTATGCTTTGCCCTAGCTTCATGGCAGCGGCAATATTGACCGCAGTCGTTTCAATATTCTCATAAGCATTGTTTAGTACGTTATCAAGGGTGTCCAGCTTTTGAATACTCGGCATGACGACGTCAAACCCAGTAGTCTGAGTAGGATTTAAGGTATCAACGCTACCGCAAATAGCGATTATAGGTTTACCATTTGCTTTTGCCATCATGCTAATACCACCAGCAACTTTACCCATTAAAGTCTGCGCATCAAGCTTGCCTTCACCAGTAATGACCAAATCAGCGCTAGCGATGTGCTCTTCTAGACTGACAGTCTCAGCGACGGTATCAAAGCCTGATTTAAGATTGGCGCCGCAAAAGGTCATTAAGGCATAACCAAGACCGCCTGCTGCCCCTGCGCCTGATATATTTTGACAGTCCTGATAGCCCTGCTGTCCAGATACCATCGCAAAGTGACTTAATGCCTTATCCAATAGTGCGACTTGCTCGGGACTGGCGCCTTTTTGCGGGCCAAAAATAGCGCTCGCGCCAGATTCGCCGCATAATGGATTGGTTACATCGCAGGCCACTTCAAAGACGGTATCTTGCAGCTTGGGATGAAGCTTTGCGCCGTCTATCTGTTGCAAGTTAGCAAGCTCGCTACCACCTTGTGCCAAAGGCGTGCCTTCATCGTCACAAAAAATCATTCCTAGTGCCATGAGCATACCGAGTCCTGCATCGTTGGTGGCACTGCCGCCCAGACCGATAATGATGCGTTTGACGCCTTCATCTAAAGCATCAGCGATAAGTTCGCCAACACCGTAGCTGCTAGTAATGAGTGGATTTCTTTCTTCATTCGTTAATAAATGCAGACCGCAGGCTTGCGCGATTTCAATCATCGCAGTCTCATTTTCTAATAGCAGATACTTGGCAGTAATCGGTCGCATTAATGGATCGTTCACAAACACGTTTTTCCAGCGTCCACCAAGCGCGTAGGATAACACCGCAGAGGTGCCTTCACCGCCATCTGCCATGGGCAATAAACTATAGTCGGCATTGGGAAAAACCTGATTAAATCCAGATTGGATAGCGCGGCGCACCTCGATTGCTTCTAGGCTTTCTTTAAATGAGTCAGGGGCGATTAAAATTTTCATGAAGTGCTCTTGGAATTATGCAAGTTTGGGTCGTGCAACTAGTCTAATCATATCATTATAAATGGGATAATCTGCTACCATAGTGCCCTGTTCCATTTATAACCTTTAGGATGATAGCCTTGACCACTTTTACCGCGCCAACCATTGCCAATACAGAAAATAATGAACTACGTCAGCAACTACAACAAATTATAGACTCAAAAACTAAACCACTTGGCGCACTGGGTCGCTTAGAGACACTGGCACTGCAATTGGGCATGATTCAGGGGACGCTTACACCGCATATTACCCAACCACAGATTCGAGTATTTGCCGCTGACCATGGTTTAACTAAGCATGGAACCTCAGCCTATCCAAGTGTCGTCACCGCGCAAATGGTATATAATTTCTTGCAAGGTGGCGCTGCTATCAATGTCTTGGCGCGTCAGCATAGTATTGAGCTAAAGGTAGTCGATGCTGGGGTAGATGCGGATTTTGCCAATTCTCCTTTCAAAGACCACCCGCAATTGCTCAATTATAAAGTCCGTCATGGTAGCCGAGACGCGCTAACAGAACCTGCCATGACCGAAGCGGAATGCTTGGCAGCGCTAAAGAACGGTATGAAAGTGGCCGAAGATTTAGCAGGTAATCTGTTGATCGTCGGTGAGATGGGCATTGGCAACACTTCAGCGGCGAGTCTTTTGCTGGCGAGATTAGGTGATGTGCCGATTGCTGATTGTATTGGTCGTGGTACCGGTCTCGATGATGCAGGTCTACAGCATAAGACGGATATTTTAACGCAAGTATTAGTGCGTCATAATGAGGCGCAGTCTCCATTGGACGCGCTCGCGGCATTAGGTGGACTTGAGATAGCCATGATGGCAGGTGCGCTGATTCAGGCCGCTAGCGAACGCCGTATTTTATTAATCGATGGCTTTATTGCCAGCAGCGCTTTACTGGTTGCGGAGCGCCTATCACCCGGTGTCGCTCAATACGCCATATTTGCCCATCATTCAGTCGAGCCGGGGCATACACATTTATTAAAATTACTTAATGCTGAGCCATTACTTAATATGGGTATGCGTTTGGGCGAGGGTAGCGGCGCGGCGCTTGCTTATCCACTATTGCAGTCCGCTTGTGCCATTATCAATGAGATGGCAAGCTTTAGTGACGCGGGTATTAGTGAGCAAAACAGTTAATGTCACAATTATCAAAAAAACCATCAAAGCAAGAATCAAAACAGTCATTAAATCAGCCAGAGCCGTCACAGCAGTCTTCGCCTAAAAGCGTTGGTCAATTCATAAAGCATGAATGGATATTGTTACTGGTCGCTATTCAGTTTTTGACCCGATTGCCAGTCCCGCCATTCAAAAACTACAATCCGCAATGGCTACACCAGAGCAGCCGTCATTTCCCCGCAGTCGGTTTGCTGGTTGGACTACTTTGCGCTGGCGTGTTTTGGCTCGGCAGTGTTTTATTCACGCCCTTAGTTGCTGCGGTGCTGAGTACGGTATTCGGGATTAAGCTTACGGGCGCTTTTCACGAAGATGGTCTTGCGGATAGTTGTGATGGTTTGGGCGGCGGTCTGACACGTGAGCGCACGTTGACCATTATGAAAGATTCACGCCTAGGGACTTATGGCGTGTTAGGTCTGGTCTCTGCGCTATTGCTAAAGATATCTTTATTAGCCACCATGCCGTTATCGGTAGCTATCGTCGCGCTGATTATTGGCCATACTGCGTCGCGTTTGCTATGTATTAGCCTGCTTGCGCTGCTGCCGTATGGCGGTCAGATAGAACATGCCAAGGCCAAACCTATGGCGCAGCAGTTGACAGCGTTACAAGGGTTATTCAGTAGCGGTTGGTTGCTCGTGGCAGGAGTTTTAGTAATGGTTATATTTCCTAATGCCATACAGCAGATTAGCATCGATCAGTGGTTATTGGCTTTGATATTGGCTTTAGTTGCCACTGAATATATGCGGCGCTTATTACGTAGGCGTCTGGATGGCTATACTGGCGATGGACTAGGGGCGACACAACAGCTGAGTGAAGTCGCTATTTATGCAGGTTTGGCAGCGGCTATACCTTTTTTATAATTCAAAAGAAATCTTTAAAAAAGGCTAATTAATCTATGACTCTTTATATCTGGCGTCATCCTAAGCCCATCGCAGCTGAGGGTATCTGTATTGGGCAAACGGACATAGGAGTAGATAGGCGTAAATTAAAGCGCCTTGCCAATCAAATCGAGCGCTTTGTGCTTCTGCACCAATTACCTAAAGTCATTTGGGTAAGTCCATTACAACGCTCACTAAAAGTCGGGCAGATACTGGCGCAACGTGGCTTTCAATGTCGAATTGCGCCAGAGCTTGCAGAGATTAATTTTGGCGAATGGGATGGTCGCCCTTGGGAGCAAATCGCTAAGCAAGAGATTGATGACTGGTGTGATAACTTTGCGCACTTTACGCCCGATAATGGGGAAAGTTTGCAGCAGCTATTTGACCGTGTTGAAGGGTGGTTGAATAAAGTTTTTGCTGAACAAGGCAACACCCCAATACTAGCAATAGGTCATGCGGGCTGGATTAATGCTGCCAAGATGATGGATGCTGGGCAAGATGTACCGCAGATAGCAGCTGATTGGCCGTCTTCGGTTGCTTATAGGGAGTGTAGTTGTTTGGAGCTTTCAAACAATTAGCTATGGCTCATTTATTTCTAAACGGCATCGCTAGCAATCCCCATAGCGAGGCGTTTTGTTTGGGTGAGGGGTACTCTTTTAGCCCGATATCTAGCTTTTCGTCAGGCTTCTGCGCAGCGTCTTTATAACTACCAAAAATCCAATCCCACCAGATAACGCTAAAGCCATAGTTTGAGTTGGTCTCACTGACGCGTTGGCTGTGGTGAATACGGTGCAAAATCTGCGTCATCAATACTAAGCGCAGTGGCTTTTCAAGGGCGGGTGGCAAACGAATATTGGCATGGTTAAACATCGCTAAGCCATTTAGCGCAATCTCAAAAATCAGTACTGCGATGGCAGGGACGCCCAATAAGCTGACGGCAACGAGCTTCACTAAAATGCTTAAAACGATTTCAATTGGATGAAACCTAAGCCCTATACTGGCATCAACATGCGCATCAGCGTGATGGACTTTATGCAAACGCCATAGAATAGGCACGCGATGGAATAATCGATGTTGCCAGTAAATGATGATATCGAGCAATATTAGGCTTAATATGATGACAACAATGCTTGGCAAGTCGATAGTATTGAATAGACCAATCCCATGCTGCTGATTATAAAGCGCCACAGCGGTTAGACCGACAGGCACCGCTAGACGAGCAATAACGGATGACGCAAACACCAAGCCAAAGTTAGCAAACCAGCGTTTACGGCTTTTGATGGGAGCTTTACGGGCAGGCATGCGCCATTCAATCAGCATCATAATCACTAAAATGCTCAAAAAGAACCCAAGTCGCCACCATACTTCATTAGTCATTGCTTACCTCTTAAGGGTTTAAACCAGCAGGATATTGTGACCATATTTTTTTATTTTGAACCGATTATAGCATCAGCCTCTAACTGTTTAAGGGTATGATAGCCGCCATGGATACGGGTAAAAATCGTAATCGCGCAGGCCGTGGCAAAAATGCTAGCGAGTAGTACAAAGTGCTGTGGCCAAAGGCAAAAGGCAACAAACAGCGCAATGGTTTCGGTGCCTTCCGTCAAACCGTTTAAATAATAAAAACTTTTATACTTAAACTGTGGTTTATCCAGTTTAAACTTTTCCGCCGCGATGGCAAACGCTAAAAAGCTAGAGCCTGTACCAATAAAAGCGGCGAGTAGTAAAGCACCTGCAATGGCATTCTGTTCAGGATTTGCCAAGATAAATCCCAGCGGCACTGCTGCATAAAATAAAAAGTCGAGCGTAATATCTAAGTAGCCGCCTGCACTTGAGCTTTGCTGTGCATGACGAGCTAGCGCGCCATCAAGACCATCAAAAATGCGATTCAATACAATCGCTGCAAGTGCGCCATACCACAGCTCAAACGCAAGTAATGGTAAGGCTAACATGCCGATTAAAAAGCCTGCTACCGTGAGCTGATCAGCTGTAATACCGCGCTTGTGCAATACAATGACCACAGGGGCTAGTATCGGCTTAATCATGGGCGTGAGAAATTTGTCTAGCATGCGCTTGCCTTTTGTATGATAGGTTCTAAATAAAATCGATACACTAATACCTGCATGCTACTGGAATGAATTTTGCGCAGCCTCTGTCAGCGTAGACACAGCAAGCAAGTAAAATTCATTCCAGTAGCATCGTCTCGGTTTTAAATGAATCGGCTATATTTTGTTTTAAAGTGACTCATTTAGATCTAAAACTACAAGTCTAAATGAATCACTTTACCCTTTGCGGCCTCAGCATCGCTATGATCGTGCGTGACCATGATGGCGGGAAGTTTATGAGTACGAATTTGCTTAAATACCAGTTGCCGCGTATCTACTCGAAGTTGGGTATCTAACTTGCTAAAAGGCTCATCAAGTAGTATCGCTTTTGGCTCGCTGAGCAATGTGCGCAGTAGCGCCACTCGTGCTTGTTGTCCGCCCGATAGGTTGTCAGGATGGCGATTTCCCATGCCTGCTAATCCCACTTGTGCCAGCGCCTGTTCTATTTTTTCACTACGCTGTTTTCTATCGCCCATTTTATTATTTTTAGGCATCGCAAAAGCAATATTACCCGCTACCGATAAATGCGAAAACAGTAGGGCATCTTGATACAGTACTCCAATATGGCGCAGGTGCGTCGGCAGATGGCCTACATTTTTATCATTTAACCAGACCTCACCAGTAGCGGTAAAACCATTTGGTAAGGTGCCTGTTAGCCAGTTCAATAAGCTCGATTTACCACTGCCAGATGGGCCCATGACGGTCAATATTTCGCCACCAGCAATCTGCTCATCTAGGCTGAGTAGTAGCGTGCCTTCTCGATATAACTGTAAGTCTTTTATCTGTAAAGATGATTGCATCAAGGACCCTTTATGTACGTTTTTAACGACTGATATTTTCACAGCTATCTGACTCTTAACTTAATATGGACGAATGTAGGCTGTTTCTTTAAAGTGGAGCGCTTATAGATGTTATTTCTAACGAGTGCCACTTTTAAAGAAATACTTCGGCAATACCCATGCCAATATAAAGCCAATTAATGGCAGTATCATTTGGATGATGGCGTACACCGCACTGGTGCGCCTACTGGCACCATTTGCGAGAGTCACCGCTTCGGTGGTGATGGTGGCGATACGTCCGCCGCCTGCCAATAATGTCGGCAAATACTGACCAAAGCTAATGGCCAAACCAAGGGCAATAGCAATTAACAGCGGCGCAAACAGTTGCGGTAATTTCACCTGTAAAAATACTTTGACCGGTGTCGCACCAAGGCTCGCGGCTACATGAGCAAAACGAGGGTCTAGACGCCTGTAGCTACTGGCAAGCGATAAAAACACGTAGGGCAGCACGAAGAGCAGATGGGTAAATGCCACATTAAAAAACGCTGTTTGGTTATTTACCAACTGCTGTAACCATACCAAACCAAATAAAAAGGCAATGCTGGGCACTAACAGTGGCAAATAGATAATTAAACTGGTAAATTTTGAAAGAGACTTTTTACTTAGTTGTTCGGCTTCCAAACATAATAAAGTCAGCATAATGGCAAATACGGTACTCACGATACCGATAGCAAGAATATTAAATAATGGCGTACCCATTTGCGTAAAGGCACTTTGAAAATGTAATAACACCAACTGCTCTGGCAATACGGCTGGAAAGCGCCAAAAACCAGCCACTGACCACATGACCAGACCAATGAGCGCCAGCAAAATAAAGCCAATCACCACAGTGGTCAGCGTGGCGGTGATTTTTTGCCAGAGTGCATCGGCATAGTGGCGCTTGCCATTTATCAATGTGCCATTAAAGCAAGCTTTTATCGCTTTTTCGCTACCAAGCCACAAGGCGATTAGGCCACCCGTCAACGCCAATTGTAATAACGCGCCTGCCGAAGCTTTTATACGTAGGTTTAAATCTACATCGTTAAACCATTGCATGATAGTAACCGCAAGCGTTGGCGGCGTGTTTGGACCGAGTATCAATGGCATCTCGACACTGGCACTGGCATAGGCAAGCACGGCTAAGATAGGCAAACGTAAAAAAGGATAGAGGACAGGAAGTACCGCTTTAAAAAAGGCAGTAATGGGGTAATAGCCGAGATTTAACGCGACTTTATATTGCTGACGTAGCTTTTTACCAAGCTCTGGTTGCGCCAAAGCGCCTAGTGCCATGAGTAATAAAAATGGCAGCTCTTTCAACGTTAAACCAAAGATAATACTGATACCGTAGGGATCATGTGGAAATATACCGCCTGGCGCCAATTCCCAGCCACTTAGCCATGGTGAGATGAGGCGTGAAAACATACCAGAAGGCGCAATTAAAAAGCCAACCGCTATGGCTGCTGCTGCATGAGGAATGACCAAGATTGGACTAAGCAAACGCTCAATACGAGTCAGCCAAACGCTATTAAAAAACGCCGCCAAAATCATTAAGGTCATCACAAAAGCGAGTAACGTACTTATCAATCCAGTAGCTATACTTAAAGCGACCATTTGAGTAAGACCAGGCGTCTGCCAAAGATCATGGAAGCCTTGTAGACTAACAGTCGTTTTCTCAAGTGCAGGTACCCAGCTAAAGGCAGGTAACAGCACGCTGAGTAAACCACCGAGTACCGGTAATATTAGCAGTAGCAATAAAAATTTCGGACTTAAGGATACAATGTGCGTAAAGATGCGCGTAGATAGGTCTGTTTGATAAGGTGCTTTCGTTTTCGTATTTGCATCAGCCGTTTTATTATTAGAATCTTTACTCATGGGCTGACCCCATAACGTGTTTGCCAGCCTTGCATAATGGCATCAACCCAGCTCGGATGTGGTTCATTCACGGTCCGTTTTATAGCGTCAACAGGTAGGGCGCTCGGATGGGGTTTGTTAGTCTCGAATAGCGCTTGTTGCTCAGGGTCGAGCGTTGATTGGACGAGTACGGTTTTATCACCCCACACAGCAGGCGTTTGCTTTTTAGCCTGTGCTTCTGGGCTTAGCAAGAAGTTTGCCACCAGCTGCGCGGATTGCGGATGGCTGGCGTTATAAGGAATCGCCACAAAATGGGTGTTACTTAAGCTGCCATCGCTCATGGCATAGCTACGAATGCTCTGGGGTAAATCATAACGCTGCACGGCTGCAGGAATTTCAGGCGCGGAAAAGCTAAAGGCTAAGCTAAGCTCGGTATCATCGACCAGACGTCGCATGTGCGCGCCCGTTTGCACAAATTGCTCACCCTTACGCCATAGAGTTGGATGCAAATCATCTAAAAACGTCCACAAAGGGGCTAATATAATATCTGTATTTTGCTCAGTGGCTGGCAGGTTGAGCTGTGCTTTGATATTTTCGCCTGTTTTGCCATCTTGCTTTTCGTGCAGCATGACTAAAGCGTATTTTAAAAAGCTCATACCCAAAAAGTCAGGCGGCTTTGGGTAGCTAAAACGCCCGGGGTTTTGCACCGTCCAATTGACCAGCTCATTTAAAGTGGTTGGTGGCTTGTCGGTCGATAAGCTGTCGTAATAAAAGGTTAGTGAAGCTTGTCCCCATGGCGCTTCCATACCATTGGTCGGTACACCAAAATCAAAGTGAACGGCAGGATTATTCTCTGGATCGGTCAGCGAGAAGTTAGGCAGTTTGTTCGCCCATTGTTTCAGTAATAATGAATTCTCACTCATGGTGGCAAAGTTTGCGCCATTTATCCAGATGAGATCAACGCTGCCTTTATCATTGTTGTTGGCAGATTTTTCTGCGAGTACACGACTAACGGCTTCACTGGTATCGCTCAATTTGACATGGACTAGGTTGATATTATATTTGTCATCGACTTGCTTAGCCGCCCACTGTAAATAGGCATTTATTTGCGGGTCACCGCCCCATGCATAGAAGTAAACGTCTTGGTTTTTACCTTGGGCTTCTATCTGCTGCCAAGATGATAAAGTTTGATTAAGGTCATCGGTAGTGGGTGAGGCAGTGCTTGCTGATATGCCAATGCAAACGCTAAGCACCATAGCATAGGTGCTATAGCGGCTTAGATGTTTTAGCGTTGGCAAAGCTAGTAAAGATTTAATAACGTACATTTATGTTCTCGTTATAACCCGTGTTAAATGTCATTCAGTTATAGGTTCTGAAGCGTGTTGTTGGTACAAATTTTCTTCGCTTGCTGTGTGACTTCGTCACTCCAGAGGCTTCAAAAAAATTATCCCAACAGCACTTATTTCTAAAAAAATCGATCGTCTAAAAGACGATGAAATTAATGAATTGCAACAGCATCGAGTTTCACTGGAAGGCTAATTAACCTCGACGCCATGTATGATATTTCTCAAGCCAGTTTAATACCGTTTCAGGCGCATGATTGCGCTTCCATTCACCAGCCGCGTATTTATTACCCTCCGCCCACGTTGGATACATATGAATGGTGCCGAGTATTTTATTCAATCCTAAACCGTGCTTCATAGCGAGTATAAATTCCGGCATGATGTCTCCAGCATGCTCAGCGACGATGGTCACGCCGAGTATTTTATCTTTGCCTTTTGGCGTAATGACTTTGATAAAGCCATCGTTGGCGCTTTCCGTCACCGCACGATCTAAATCTTTAAAGTCATAGTGGGTAATCTCAAAGTCGATGCCTTTCTCAACAGCCTCTTGCTCATTTAAGCCAACGCGCGCGACTTCTGGGTCTATAAAAGTCGTCCACGGAATCACACGGTAATCTACTTTAAACTTCTTTAGATGTCCAAACAAACCATTTACGGCCGCGTACCATGCCTGATGAGAGGCCACGTGAGTAAATTGATAAGGACCAACGACATCACCAGCAGCGTAAATATTGGGGTAGAGGGTTTCTAAATAGTCATCGGTCTCGATGGTACGTTCAGTTTCAATCCCTAATGTTTCTAAGCCGTAGCCTTCTAAGCGCGCACTGCGTCCAACGGCACAAATTAACTCGTCATATTCAATAGCGATTTCTTGCTTATCTGTACTGCTTTTTTTAACTGCATTGTCGCCTTGCGCTTCAACAATAATGAACTTTTTACCATCGCGCGCTTCACAGCGAATCGCTTGATGCGAGGTTAAGACATTCACGCCACTCTCGACGAGTACTTTCTGTGCAAATTCAGAGACTTCCACGTCTTCTTTTTTCATAAGACGCGCGCCTCTTTCGATTTGAGTCACATTGGAGCCTAAGCGTGCAAAAGCTTGCGCCAGCTCAGAGCCGATTGGCCCGCCGCCAAGTACCACTAGCTTTTTCGGTGCTTCATCAAGCTCAGTAAATTTATTCCATATGGTGTCGCTGGTTACATAGCCAGTCTCTTCCAAACCTGGCAAGTCTGGTACAAATGGACGCGCGCCAGTCGCGATAACGATGGAGCGTGCGGTTAGTGTTTGCGTGCCGCCATCGTTTAGCGCAATCTCTACCGTCCACGGGTCGATGAATTTAGCGTAGCCTTTTAACACTTCGACACCCAATTCCGTATAACGCTCGACGCTATCGTTTGGCGCGATATCAGCGATGACTTGATGGATACGGCTCATGACGTTTTTGAATGAGAACTCTGGTGGTGTATTTTCTAAGCCGTAACGCTCAGCATTGCGCATCTGTTCTGCGACTTTTGCGCTTTTAATCAAAGCTTTACTAGGTACACAGCCATAATTTAAGCAGTCGCCACCCATCTCACCCGCTTCGATTAAGGTCACTTTTGCTCGGACGGTCGCCGCGATATAGCTGGTGACTAGCCCGCCAGCACCAGCGCCAATTACAATCATATTACGGTCGAATTTTTTAGGTTTGCTATAGTTTTTATAGACGCGGCGCTTTTTTAGCATATTTAATATCCCTTTTGCTATTAATGGGAAGAAACCTAACAACGCAAATGAGACAATCAAATTAAACGATAAAATCCCTGACAAGCTGTCAATTTGCGCCAGCTGCGTGCCAGCATTAACGAATACAAAAGTACCTGCGAGCATACCGACTTGGCTGACCCAATAGTAAGTCCACGCTTTAATCGCGGTAACGCCCATGAGTAAATTAATCAAAAAGAACGGAAATATCGGTACTAAGCGCAGGGTGAATAAGTAAAAAGCGCCTTCTTTTTCAACCCCAGTGTCAATGGCTGCTAATCGTTCCGGAAAGCGCTGTTTAATCGTATCACGCAATAAATAACGTGAGGTTAAAAAGGCGAGGGTAGCACCAATACTAGAGGCAAATGAGGCGACCAATAAGCCTTGCCATAAGCCAAATAATGCCCCAGCTGCTAAGGTTAAAATAGCTGCACCTGGTAAGGATAGGGCGGTGACGACGACATAAAGTAAAAAGAACCCACCGATAATCAATAGCGGTGATTGCGCTTTATAGTCGTTAAATTGCGCCATCGACCCTTTTAAGCCGTCAAGCGTCAATAATTGATTTAGGTCAAAATAAAAAAAGCTTGCCGCTAATATCAATATCAACAGTATTAACAATATTCTTTTGATCATGAAATGTCCGGCTAAATAGTGGGGCAAGCAAAGAGGTGTTTACTGATACCAAGTGTTTATTTATGGAGTAGCTTGATGAGCTTCTTAAAAAGTATTGTACGTGTTATTGAGCGATTGCTCAAGTTCTTATCAGCGTATTATATTATGGCTTTATGAGTAGACATGTGAATGTTTAACAAACCTGAGGTCGATAAAAAAGACAAATAAAAAAAGGCTGAGCCAACGCCCAACCTTTTTATTAAAATATCTATCTAAAATACTGTTGAAAGGATCAGTCTTTTAATACTTCTGCCATCGCATTGGCGACATAGTCAATGTTAGCATTATTTAAGCCAGCCACACACATGCGTGAGTTGGAGACCATATAGATGCCAAACTCATCTTTCATACGTTCGACTTGCTCAGGCGTTAATCCTGTAAAGCTAAACATGCCGTTTTGAGCAGTGAGGTAATCAAAGCTACGACCAGGGACTTTAGCTTCTAGCACGGATTTTAGCTTCATGCGCATCGCTTTGATGCGGTCACGCATCGCATAGACTTCGCCAACCCATTGCTCATGCAGGGCTTCGTCATTCATGACGATATCGACCACACGGCCACCATGTGACGGCGGGCTTGAGTAAATGCGGCGTACTGTATACGTCAGTTGACCGAAGACGCGCTCAGCTTCATCTGCTGTTGGACAAACCACGGACAGGCCGCCGACACGCTCACCATATAGTGATAGGTTTTTGGAGAATGAGTTGCTCACAAATAATGGCAGACCCATATCCACAGCTTTGCGAATGGCATAAGCATCGCTGTCCATATCTTCGCCAAAGCCTTGATAAGCGATGTCCATAAATGGAATCAGTTCGCGCTGTTGAATGACCTCTAGTGCTTTATCCCACTGCTCTTGAGTCAGGTCCACGCCCGTTGGGTTGTGGCAGCAAGGATGCAATAAAATCACATCGTCTTTGTTCAATGTTTCAAAAAACGCAATCATTTCATCAAATTTGATGCCGCCAGTGGCTTGGTCGTAGTACGGGTATTTGCCGACTTCAACATCACTGCCTTCAAAGATGGCAATGTGGTTGCCCCAAGTAGGGTCGCTGACGTAGCATTTGGATTGCGGGAACCACTGATGAATAAAATCAGCACCCACTTTCAATGCGCCAGAGCCACCAATAGTAGCAATGGTAGCGACGAGGCCGTCTTTTAAGACTTGGGCATCTTTACCGAACAAAAGATCCTGACAGCCTTTACGATGTCCAGGCAAGCCTTCCATTGGTAAATAGGGACGAGGAGAGATTGGGTCTGCAATGCGCTTTTCAGCGATTTTTACACACTCAAGCACTGGCATTTTGCCGTCTTCGTCATAATACACACCCACACCCAAATTCACTTTATCTGGATTGTTATCTTGTGCAAACTTGCCCATTAGCCCTAAGATTGGATCACCAGCATAGTAGTCAATACGTTCAAACATTTTTTTTCCTTACAAGAATAGAGACAAAGCCGTTAAAAAGCATAAACCAGATTGACGATTAACTCAATGTTAGATTTATCTCTAACGTAATTTCTTTATTAGCCAAACAGTATGATGAGTCACTTTCAATCTTTTTAATTCTCGCACATCTCCCAGTTAAACCTGATGTAAGTCATTAAAGTGATTGGAAAAATAGGTTTGCAAAAACTGCTTAAAAGCGATAGTAGCGGGTGACATCGCTCGAGAGGAGCGTTGGTAAATAAAAAACCGCCGTGTTTTTATAGGCTGAGATAGCGGCCGCATTTGTAGGCCATTGGCACTTACCCAATCAATCACTTCAGGCATATAAGGCAGGCACAAGGTAATACCAAAACCTTGGCGGCTCATCTCAAGCGCTGTCGACATAAAGTTTACCTTATAGCGCGCTTGCTGGATGTGTGCTGCAATGGTTTCATCAAGCTCAGCGGTTACTTGCTCAAGAAAAGGGCCCTGCAAAGTAATCAAAGGGTTGTCTATGAAATCCTGCCAAGTGAGCTCGCTTTTTTGCGCTAGCAGATGGTTGTCAGGCATGACGACGCAAAACGGTAGCTCATATAACAAATCAGCCCTGATGTCATCCTCATTTTCCATAAAACCAAGCTCGGTACCGACGCCCAAATCTACTTCGATATCCTGAATGTGTTGTAGGACGTTTTCTGCAGAGCAATCCAATAAAGACACGCTGATATCAGGATATTCTTTGGCAAATTGAGCGATGACTGCAGGCATGGAGGAGGCAGCAAACTGCGAGACTGCCAGTCGCACTTGACCTTGCGCTAAGCTCATCAGGCTGCTCGCTTCATTTTCAAACAGCTGCATCTCATTCAGTACTCGACGTGCTTGCGGCAATAAATGTCGTCCTACTACCGACAAAGATAACTGGCGGGTAGTGCGGTCGAATAACACAATACCCAGATTTGATTCTAATTCTTTGATCAATCCACTGACGGCAGACTGGGTTAAATATAACTGCTCACTGGCACGGGTAAAGCTACCGCTGTCAGCGACTTTGATAAAGGCGTTCAATTGGCGAATGCTGATATTCATAAGAAAACCTGATAAATAAATCATAAAATACGATTGGCCTTATAAATGAAGCTAATCTAATATAAATACATCGTCAATAACATTTATTGATATATACAACTTTTTACACTGATTTTTACCTCACTAATTGAAATTAAGGATGATTACAATGGCAGATTTATTCGAAAACCCAATGGGATTACAAGGGTTTGATTTTGTTGAATTCGCCTCGCCCAACCCTGAAGCGGTGGAAGCGCTATTTGAGCAGCTTGGCTTTACTCATGTTGCCAACCATAGATCCAAAGACGTATCTCTATACCGTCAAGGTGACATCAACCTGATCATCAACCGTGAACCAAAAAGCCCAGCCAGTTACTTCGTGGAAGAGCATGGTGCAGGGGCATGTAGCATGGGCTTTCGGGTTAAAGACTCTACAAAAGCTTACGAGCTGGCGATTGAAAATGGCGCCCAGCCAGTAGAGGTACCGACAGGATTCATGGAACTGAGGCTTCCTGCTATTAAAGGTATCGGCGGCTCACTGATTTATCTGATTGACCGTTTTAAAGATGGTGAATCTATCTACGACGTCGATTTTGAGTTTTTCCCAGAGGTTGATAGACGCCCTGTTGGCTATGGCTTTAAAGTCATCGACCATCTCACGCACAACGTCTACCGTGGCCGTATGGCTTATTGGGCGAACTTCTATGAGCGCATTTTTAACTTCCGTGAAATTCGCTATTTTGATATTAAAGGCGAATACACGGGACTGACCAGTAAAGCAATGACCGCACCTGACGGCAAAATTCGTATTCCGTTAAACGAAGAGTCTAAGCAGGGTGGTGGACAAATCGAAGAGTATTTGATGCAGTTTAACGGTGAAGGTATTCAGCACATTGCTTTAGCCAGTGATGACTTATTCGCCAGCATCGACAAGCTTAAAGAAGCTGGTATCCCACTAATGACAGCGCCACCTGCTGCTTACTATGAAATGCTGAGCGAACGTTTACCAAACCATGGCGAGAACGTTGCTGAATTGCAAACTCGTGGTATCTTGTTAGATGGCACCACTGAAGGCGGCACACCGCGTCTGCTATTACAGATATTCTCAGAAACCATTCTGGGTAGCCCAGTATTCTTTGAATTTATCCAACGCAAAGGCGATTACGAAGAAGGCTTTGGTGAAGGTAACTTTAAAGCGCTGTTTGAATCGATAGAGCGTGACCAAATGCGCCGCGGTGCCATCGGTCAGCCAGAGACGGAAGCAGAGTAGTATCATTTCTAGCTATAGCGAGTCCGTCAGTCAATGAAACAAACATGGCAGGGCAAAAGGAGTTTGTCTTGCCACCATTAACTTTAGTAGCTGTTTATTTAGTAGCAGCTTATTGAATAATGATTGATTTAGTGATGATTGATACGGTCACTATCAATCTTGTAATCATTCAGGTAATAAATCTAAAGTAATGGTTCAAATAGAATGAACGAATGGAAAAGGAACATCGGCATGGAACGCCAAAACAAGCAACCCTACGTGTCGCATCAGCCTGATGCCAATGGTGATATTCATTATAGTGATGATGAAAATGCCATGTGGCAGGCCTTGCTTGAGCGTCAAGCCAAGCAAATACCAAACCGTGCCTGCTCAGAATATCTAGAGGGTTTAACAAAGTTAGATCTACCCAGCACACGTATTCCCCAACTACAAGATATCGATCAAGTACTGCAAGCCACCACAGGTTGGCAGACTGCTGCCGTGCCTGCGCTCATCAGTTTTGGAAAGTTCTTTAAACTGCTGGCCGATAAGCGCTTTCCTGTAGCGACTTTTATCCGCCGCTTTGATGATATGGACTACATCGAAGAGCCTGATATCTTTCATGAAATCGTCGGACATTGTCCACTGCTGACCCATCCTGCGTTTGCTGCTTTTAATGAGACATACGGCAAGCTTGGGCTGAGTGCAACAAAAGAAGAAAGATGGTTTTTGGCACGGCTGTATTGGTTTACCATTGAGTTTGGCTTAGTGGGCAATAGCCGTAAAGACCGCAGAATCTATGGCGGCGGCATCTTAAGCTCACCTTCTGAAACCCTCTATGCGCTCAGTGATGAGACTCAAAGCCAATCCCAACCTGAACACCGAGCATTTGATTTGCTTGATGTGCTACGTACGCCTTATCGAATTGACCATATCCAGCCGATTTATTATGTGATTGATGATTTGGATACCCTATTTGACATCGTTGATAGCGATATCATGGGAGTGGTTAAGCAGGCGATGTCACTTGGACTCTTTGAACCAACGTATTCAGTCGAAACTAACTGAGGGTTTCATCAATAGGCAATCTAAGCAGATGGCTTAATCAACAGTATTTAATATTTAGTGTTTCAAAGGCACTGATGATAACAGCGTTAACATGGACGTAGATTTTATAAAAACTTAATAGTTAAAATAAAAGGAACTTATTATGACTGCATTATCACAATCTAGCTGCGAAGCCTGCCGTGTCGGCGCACCAACAGTCGACGATACTGAGGCACGCGAGCTGTTAAAGCAAATTCCAGATTGGTCGCTGATTGAAGTTGATGGTATCAAGCAATTGCAGCGCCAATATAAATTCAAAAACTTCGTCACAGCGATGGCGTTTGCCAATGAGCTTGCAGACATCTCTGAAGCCGAAGGGCATCATCCAGGCATCTTGGTCGAGTGGGGCAAAGCCACCGTCACTTGGTGGTCACACAGTATTAAAGGTCTGCATCGCAATGACTTTGTCATGGCTGCCAAGACCGATAGCCTGTTAGGTAAGTAATCAGGGTGGCAATAATCATAGCAACTCATTAAACTTGCCCCACTCAAAGCCAACCCTAACGCCAGATGTAACTGGCAACCTAAGGATGTGTGATGCCGCCAAAAATATTAACTCAAATATCGCCTAAATTGGCCTTTATGATTTCTACCATTGTCATCGCTATCATGGGCGTCACCATGATTGGCTTTGGCTGGCTACCTCATCTATCATTAATACTCGCTATTTGTGTGTTACTGGCTATCGGTCTATTTAAAGGCCTGAGCTTCAATGATATGCAAGAACAGATGGCATCTGGCGTCATGAGCGGTATTGGTGCGATATATCTATTCTTCTTTATTGGTTTGATGGTTGCCGCCTTGATGATGTCTGGCGCCATACCGACACTCATGTATTTTGGTTTTGAGTTGATATCGCCAGAATTCTATTATATCTCCGCCTTTATATTGACCTCTATTATTGGTATCGCCTTGGGCAGTAGTCTCACCACTGCAGCGACGCTTGGCGTGGCTTTTATTGGGATGAGTAATGCCTTTGATGCCAACGTCGCTATTGCGGCGGGCGCTATAGTGTCGGGCGCGTTTTTCGGTGATAAGATGTCCCCATTATCTGATACCTGTACCATCGCTTCATCGGTGGTAGGTATTGATTTGTTTGAGCATATTCGTAACATGATGTACACCACGGTGCCGGCATGGATACTGACCGTCATGTTATTCTGGTTCTTCTCTGGACAGACTGTCAGTGGCGATCTAAGCCAAGTGACCGTCTTGCAAGGTCAGCTGATTGAAAGTGGCTTGGTACATAGCTATGCCGTATTGCCATTTGTGGTACTGATAGGACTGGCAGTATTTCGAGTCAATGCCATCTATACCATTATCTGTACCATCATCGCGGCATTGGTTGTCACCTACTTGCATAGCTCGCCAAGCTTTGGGCAACTAGGAGGGTACTTCTTTGCAGGCTATTCGCCCGCTGAAGCATTAGATCTTGGGGAAGTGGGCGGTATGCTCTCGCGCGGCGGTGTGCAAAGCATGTTCTTTACCCAAGCAATTGTGATATTGGCGCTCAGCCTTGGTGGGTTATTGACGGCCTTAGGAATCTTGCCAGCCTTATTATCAGGCATCAAAGACAAGCTGACCACTTCAGGACGTGCCATATTTGCCGCTGCCATGTCGGCGCTGAGTATCAACGTGCTGATCGGCGAGCAGTATTTGAGTCTGTTATTATCAGGTACCGCGTTCCGTCCGATATTTGAGCGCTTGAATTTACACCCCAAAAACCTATCACGTACCATTGAAGACGCGGGTACAGTCATCAATCCGCTCGTACCTTGGAGTGTGTGCGGGGTGTTTATCAGTCAGGCTTTGGGTGTGCCCGTGCTCGATTATCTGCCTTATGCCTTCTTTTGTTACCTGTCGCTGTTTTTGACCTTGATATTTGGTTTTACAGGTTTGACGATCAGTCGCACAGATGAGGGTAAAAAAGCAGCTAATTAGTTAGTCAAGAGATAGCGTTTCTTATCTTAAAGACACGTTTTGCGCTAATGACTAAATAAATCTATGCTATATTCATATTGTTATCATCGAAGCCAGGCAGCATCATGTTGTCTGGTTTTTTATTAGCTGTTATTTTAAGGTTGTTTTAAGGTTGTAACGTTTGGTTGTTCTGTTCAGGCTCAGTGTCTGTTAGAGTCAAAAGACACTAAGCTGATTTACTCATATTGTAGAATTTATGTCTAAGGAAGGATGTACGCATGCAAGCACCTATTAATAATATCAATAATAATTTAGCCAGTACTGCTCATAACAAGACATGGCTGTTTGTGCCTGCCACAAGAATGGCGCTGGTCGCCAAAGCCTTTGCCAGTGGTGCGGATGCTGTGATTGTTGATTTAGAAGATGCGGTTGCGCAAACAGACAAAGCCCAAGCCCGTGACGGTCTAAAAAATTATCATGATAGTGCCGATTATCAAGCGGTTTGGGTGCGCATAAATAAAGCAGGGAGTGATGAGTTTGCCAAAGATGTGCAGCTTTGTCAGCAGCTGTCCAATCTGGCAGGCGTGATACTGTCTAAAGCCGAGCAAGCTATAGATATTGAACAGTTTTATCAGCGTACAGGTTTGCCAGTGATTGCGTTGATAGAAAGCGCCATTGGCTTGTATCAAGTCGATGTCATGGCCAAGGCGTCAGGGCTGGTCGCGTTTAGTTATGGCTTTTTGGATTTATGCAATGATTTGCGAGTGCAAGTAGGGACGTCAGCAGCGGATATCGTGGCCAATCAAATTCGCTATCAACTCATCCTTACTTCAAAAATCAATCAACTATCGCCGCCTATTGACACTGTTTATCCTGATTTTAATGATAGCGACGGCTTGAGTGCTCGCGTACAGCTGTGGTCGCAGATGGGCATGTCAGGGATGCTTTGTATTCATCCCAAGCAAGTGGCTATAGTGCAGCAAGCGCTTAAGCCGACAGCTGCTGAGATTGAGTTTGCTCAGCGTGTGGTAGAGGAGTATCAGCGCAGTGGGCAAGCAGTGTTTAAAGTAGACGGTGAAATGGTTGACGCGCCTGTGATTCAGCGTTGTATGGAGCTGTTAGGTAAGCAAAAAGATTAACGTTGAAAGCCTGTGCTCAAATCCGACTAGACATATAAAATCCTGATTTACAACACTGCAAGTGACGTCTATCATGGTGAAGTCAACACTGTACTTATTTTAAAGTTTTTAGCGATATACCTGCTGTTAATGTGAACTGGAGAAACCTATTGCGCGCTATAGGCTATAAATCTGTGCTTGTGATCATACTACTGATGCTAGCCGTGGGTTTTGCAGTATTTCGTTGGTGGCAAGGGCCATTAGTGCAAAGCTATACCGCTGTATCTATGCCATTAGTACAGACAGTAGTTGCGACAGGTCAAGTAGTGACAGTGTCGCGCACGCAAGTGGGCAGTGAGGTCTCTGGCGTGGTACTTGAGCGCTTGGTACAGGAGGGTGATCGAGTTGCCAAAGGTGATTTATTGCTGGTACTAAGTTCAGATGATATCGCAGCTCAAGTACGCCAAGCACAAACCGAGCTGCAAGCACTGGCAAGTAGTACGCGGCCACAAGCGCTAGTCGAGTTAGACAGAGCGAAAGTACAGTTGGCACAAGCTAGCCGTGACGTCGCCCGCAGGCGCGAGTTGGCAGCGATTTCAGCGATATCGGCTGAAGAGATGGAGCAGGCGGTACAGGCTGAAAACGTCGCCCGCACTATTCTGGAGGCAGCACGTCTAAGAGCGCAAGCGCTAGCCGCTGGCGGGGTGGAAGAAGCGCTACTTCGTGAACGCTTGGCGGCCCTGCAAGCTCAGCTCAACAAAACTGAAGTACGTAGCGAGGTATCAGGCACGGTATTGACCCGTGATGTAGAGCCTGGCGATTTTGTCCAGCCCGGGCGTACCTTATTCACCATTGCACTTGATGGCAGCACAGAAATCCATGTGCCGCTTGATGAGCGCAACTTATCGCGGTTGGCACTACAGCAAAATGCTATTGCCATTGCTGATGCTTATCCAGAGCGTCCCTTTCCTGCTCGTATTAACTTCATCGCACCGAGCATTGACCCGCAGCGTGGCACGGTTGAGGTGAGATTAAGCGTTGAGCCAGTGCCTGAGTTTTTGCGTCAGGACATGACGGTATCAGTAAATATCGAAACAGGCCGCCGCGAGCAGGCGCTAGTGATTGCCAATGATGCTTTAGCAAATGTCCAAGCGGACAAGGCAATCGTACTATTATTGCGTGACGGCAAGGTACAACGTCAGCAGGTAACCTTGGGCTTACGCGGTTTGGCCATGTCAGAGATTGTCGCAGGATTGAGTGCAGGCGACCAAGTAATGGCCGATGCAACTTCCTCTTTAGCCAATGGTGAGCGAGTACGAGTTGTAGCAAAAGACATGCCGTTTGTGGTTAGTATTATTGATGCAAATACCAGCGATTCAAACAGTAGCGCTTTAAGTAGCATAGATTCCAGTAGCGAGGGTCTAATTAGTGATGAGCAGGCTCCTCAGAAAGAAGCATCGGTGAATTCACAGTGAAAAACCTCTTTGGGCGACTATGGATTGACGCAACCATTGCGCTCAGTTTTTTACGCGAGGGGCGGGTACAGTCGCTCATGATAACGGTAGGGGTCGCCATCGGCGTGGCGGTGATCGTATTTATTACTGCTCTGATCCAAGGGTTGCAAGCCAATTTGATAGACAGCACCCTTGGTAGTCAGTCACATATTCGCTTGGTATCACCAGATGAAGTCAATCAAGTAGCGCCACCAGCCCCATCAGAAACAGGTACAGTGCAGCTGATTCAAGAAGATAAAAGGCCGCAGCGCTTACGCTCAATTAATAACTGGCAGCAAATAACCGAAACCTTGGATCAATTACCCATACTGAATGCCGTATCACCAATAGTATCAGGCCCAGCCTTTGTCAGGCGTGGTGAAGCACTAGAGTCGGTAGTGCTGGTCGGAACCGAGCTTGCACGTTATCAAAAAATCATACCGCTCGAAGACTACCTAATCAGTGGTCAGTTACGTGTTGGCGCTGACAATGTCATGATTGGCAGTGAGCTTGCCAAAGATCTCGGTGTGCAAGTGGGTAGTAAGCTGCGACTCGATACGGGTCAACAAGACAACACCGTGGTCAACGTCGCAGGTATATTTGAGCTGGGCGTGCGCGAGTTGGATGCTCGTTATGTTTATCTGGATCTAAAGCAAGCCCAGTCATTACTCAGTCTGCCGGGTGGGGTCACCGTCATTGATTTGACCGTTGAAGATATCTTTGCGGCAGAAGATATCGCAGAACAAGTAGGGCGCTTGACCTCATTGCAGGCTGAAAGCTGGATTAAGACCAATGCACAATTGATGAGTGGACTTTCTGCGCAAAGCTTATCTACCAATATGATTATTGTCTTTGTGGCCATCTCGGTCGCCTTTGGTATTGCGAGTGTGCTATCTGTTAGTGTCGTACAGCGCACTAGAGAGATTGGGATTTTGCGTGCCACTGGCGCAACCCGTCAGCAAATCTTACGAATATTCTTAATTCAAGGCGCTGTATTTGGCTTGCTTGGATCGGTACTGGGCAGTGCTGCCAGTTATATACTGATATGGGGGTTTAATACCTTTGGCCCAAGCTTGTTTTATATAACCGTGTCTATAGAGCTAGTGTTGTTGGCAATGCTGTTAGCAACGCTCACAGGCGTATTAGCGGCTGCTATACCTTCACGGCGGGCAGCAGCACTAGATCCGGTGGTGGCCATTCGCTATGTCTAATAATGAGTCCAAAAATGAGCCTACTTCTATGCCTGATAACTTTATGCCCGATAATAAGGCTAACGACACTCATGAAGTCCTGCGTTTAGAGGCGTTGCGTAAATCTTATAACATCGGCCAACCTAATGAGATAGAGGTGTTACATGGCATCGACTTACGCATCGATAACAGTGACTTTGCGGCACTGATCGGCCCTTCTGGCTCTGGTAAAAGTACTCTGCTAAACGTGCTTGGGCTGCTCGATAAGCCGACCAGTGGTGAGCTCTATCTGCTCGGTCAGCCGACTAGCGACATGGATGACGTTGGACGTACCGCGCTACGTGGTAATAGCATTGGTTTTGTGTTTCAGTTTCATCATTTGATTCAAGCGTTTACAGCGATAGACAATGTACTCATGCCACTGATGTTGACCCGAGGCCGACCAGATAAATACGCCATACAAAAAGCACGAGGCTTGCTGGCTGCGGTTGGGCTTGAGAAGTTTGCTGATACTAAGCCGAACGAGCTTTCGGGTGGGCAACAACAGCGAGTGGCCATTGCTCGGGCGCTTATCACTGACCCTGCATTACTATTAGCGGATGAACCGACTGGCAATTTGGATACAGTGACGGCTGCTGAAGTGTTTGAGCTGTTCCGTAAGGTCAATCGTGAGCGCGACTGTGGTGTGCTTTTGGTCACACATGATCCACGATTGTCAGCTTCCTGTGATCGTACCATCAATCTGGTAGATGGGCTGATTGAAAGTGATACTTTGAATGCTAAACGCTAAATAAGATTAGTAGATATCTTATTAGAAAATACCTTCTTAAAGAATACCTTCGAATATACCATCAATGTACTTTTCTACCGCATCCGTATCACTGCTCACTTGCGCATAAGTTCTCAGACCTATGACTTGAATTTGAAAGTAGCGGGCCAGTTCAGCTGGATCTTTATCACTGCTAATTTCACCATTATTAATGGCTTGCTGAAAGGTCTTAACAAAAGAGGATTCAACACGTTCTAAAATGCTTGTCGCGTGAGCAAGCAAATCTGGACTATCGTTTTGCGTGAGCTCACCAATGGTTTTGACTACCATGCACATACCGCTGGGTGCAGTGCCTTTGCTACAAACAGTGACGCTACGAATGAAGCGTTTTAGGCCAGAAATTACTGTTTTTTCTTGGGCAATACTATTGGCAAGATTTGCAGCACCTTCTTCCGCATAGCGATTTAATGCCTCTTTAAACAAATTGTCTTTATTACCAAAAGCGGCATAAATACTACCGGGGCGCATATCAACGACATCTTGCAGATTTCTCATAGAGGTGGCGTGATAGCCCTTTTCCCAATAGAGATTTTTGGCTTTTTCGATGACATCATCACGATTAAACTTCGCTTGTGCACTCATAATTTTCACCTTGAAAGCTATTGTCTTATCAAAACTATTGTTTTATTAAAACTGTGTCATAAAATTTGGAAAACCAAGTCACACTATTATCATTTGGAATTGATAACCTGTCACTTGGTTTTTATTTACGATGTGTGGTCAAATTCATCTTTTAGTCAGAATATGCCATTGTTAATAACTGATTATTCTGGTTTTAACGCCAACACTTTATCGATATCTGTCGCACTATGGCGATTTTCCAGTTGTTCCCATTGTTCACCGTGAGTACGGTTAACGATGCGGCCACGCTGTACGGCTGGTCGCGCTAAGATGGCTTTTGCCCAGCGCTGGACATGGGTGTAATCATCGACTTGCAAAAAGTCCTTTGCCTCATACTGATTACCCAACACCAAGTTGCCATACCAAGGCCAAGTGGCAATATCAGCAATACTGTACTCATCACCAGCAATAAATTCATTTTTTGCCAATTGCTTATCGAGCACGTCTAACTGGCGCTTGGTTTCCATTGTAAAGCGATTGATGGCATATTCAAACTTTTCGGGTACATAAGCGTAAAAATGCCCGAAACCGCCCCCTAAGTAGGGCGCAGAACCATGTAACCAAAATAACCAGTTAAAGACCTGGGTACGTTTGCTGCCTTTTTCAGGTAACAAGACCCCAAACTTTTCAGCAAGATAAACTAAAATAGAAGCAGATTCAAATACCGCTTCAGGCTCAGTGCCAGAGTAATCAACGAAAGCTGGGATTTTAGAGTTAGGATTGATATCTACAAAGCCTGATGAAAACTGATCGCCTTCGCCTATATTAATCATATGGGCGTCATATTCTGCGTCTTTGCCTAATGCTAATAACTCTTCTAGCATGATAGTGACTTTTTGACCGTTAGGCGTGCCCATTGAGTACAGTTGCAAAGCATGTTTGCCCACTGGTAATTCTTTCTCATGGGTAGCACCTGAAACGGGACGATTCACACTGGCCCACTTACCGCCACTCTCTGCGTCATGCGTCCAGATTTTTGGGGGTATATATTGGTTTTCCATTATTATTCCTATTCTTATGTCTGTGGCTATTCAGCGTTTTTCGCAAAGTTTTGTGGATAGAGGGCACGTGCAGCTGCGTCATCAAAGTCAGATTTGAACTGAAAGTCTTTAGCAATATTGCGCGCTTTATCTACCGCAGGACGAGCGTTTATACTAGCAAACCAACGTTTGAGGTTAGGGTAATTGTTTAATCCTTCTTCGCCTAATACAAACGTTGCTTTATCGACCCAGCCCCAAGCGGAGATATCAGCAATAGAGTAGTCGTTACCAACTACATATTCACGGTCTTCCATATGCTTATCTAGCACCTCGTAATGACGCTCAGCCTCACGAAGATAGCGATTGATCGCATAAGGTATTTTTTCGGGTGCTTTATGTCTAAAATGCACAGATTGACCAGAAAATGGGCCCAATCCAGTCGCGACAAACATTAGCCATGAGAGCATTTCACCTCGGTCCTCTGGCTTTCCTGCCAGCAGGCCTGTTTTTTCAGCTAAGTACATCAAAATAGCCGTCGAATCAAAGACACGGTTGCCATCATCTTCGATAGCTGGGGTTTTACCATTCGGATTAATCGCGCGGTACTCAGGCGTATGTTGTTCACCTTTCATGGTATCTATTGGCATTAATTCGTACGCTAAACCTGTCTCCATCAGATAAAGAGCCACTTTCATAGGGTTAGGTGTTTGGTGAAAATAAAACTTAAGCATGTTGGTATCCTTAGACGGCTCGAAAGGTTTAGGTGTTAGTCTTACAACCACTATAAAGAAAAATGAACGACCGTTCAAGTTGTTTTGAGCAATCGTTCATTTAATTGGAGTTAACTATAAAAAGGCCTCTTACTAAACAGATTTTTGCGGACGTAACAACAAAGCAAGTCCAATCGCGATAAAAGCTGCGATGCCAGACACCATATAACTGATGCTAAAGTCTCCCGTGATTTCTGCGAGATAACCTGCTGCCACTGGCCCAAGAGCCTGTCCACCCGAAAAGGCAAAAGTCAGCGCCGCCAGCGCACTTGCCGCCGCTGCAGCTCCAAAATAATCGCCAGCACAGGCCGCCATAATGACAGGCACGCTCCAAACCACTAAGCCAACCCATTTGCCAAGACAGTAGACCAGAGGTAGGTAAGAGTTTTGGTACGACGAAGCCCGATAGAATAATGCCAAATCCAGGGCCTGCCATGACGAGTCCTAAGGCGAGCCCACGATGTGAAGGGAAGAACCAATGTGACATCACGCTCATCATCGGTAAGACCACGCCACCGCTACCGATGCCAGTCAATACGTAAAGTGCGCAGAGTAGGGGAAAGCTTGTGGTAAAAGCCATACCGAGCATAGAGACGGCGATTAAGAGAAGGCTGGCAGTACCAGTGATTCGAGTACCAAATCGAGGTATAATGAGCGGGCTTAAAAGAACGGCAACCAGATATCCTATCAGGTTAGTGAAGCCCAATATTCCGCTTTGAGTATAATTTAATCCCAAAGAAGAAGACATTGATGGTAGCAACATACCAAATGCAAATCGTCCTAAGCCAAGTCCACAGAACATTGCTATAGAGCCTGTAGCGGCTACAATCCAAGCATAATTTAAACCGCCTAGTCTGATAGGAGGAGTGCTATCTTGGTCTTCTTGTCGAATGATTTCATCATGCATCACGAATCTCCGATAAGTTGAAGAATTCGAAAGTTCGTAATGCTCGTCATAATTTTATTTAGATCGAAGAAAAATACTTCCCTGTTTTGAATCTTATTCATATAGCTTTCGCTCCTTGCTTAGCTATTTGTGTCAACTAGGCTGTGATACCTGTTTCTTCCGATATGGCAATTGATTGTATCTATACCCTATGAATAATCATGCCTATTTCAAACGAGTATAGCTTCACCTGAACGTTCGTTCAATTAGTATTTGACTAGATTGTTGAAATGATTTTTACAAGCAACACCAAAAAAAATGCCAGCCCATTAAAGTGGCTGACATGTTGATTGCTGCTATTTGACTTTAGCTACAACTTTGGCTTTTAAGCTAGCCGAGTCTTTTACTTAACTCAGGAAAGCGCTTTATCATAAATAGCATCAGTAGCAGCGCCGCACTAGCGATAGCTGCCCCGACATAGCCCACGCTTGATATCGAGAGATGCGTCACCGCATAACCGCCGAATAGCGCACCCGTACCAATTCCCAAATTGATAATGCCTGAAAACATCGACATCAGCATGTCTTGTGCATTGACATCGACCATAATGACTTTAGCTTGCATGGAGATAATAAGCAGCATAAGCGCAGCACCCCATAGTAAGGCAATTAGACTAAGCGCCCATATAGAGGTCACGGCATACAACAGCACGAGCATAGAGAGGAGCATCAGAACAGTAGATATCAGCATCAATCTGGTATTGAACCTATCACCCCAGCGACTGAATATCACACTGCCTGCAATCCCTGCGACACCGAACAGCAGCAGGACAAAAGTAGCCGAGTTTTCGCTGACTGAGCCGACCTGACGCATGAAAGGCTCGATATAAGAATAAGCGGTATAGTGCGCTGTAAAGACCAGTAGGATGAGCAAATACAAGCAGACCAATAATGGGTTTTTCAGCAGTTCTGGAATTTTTCTAAAAGAGCCTTCAAACATGCTCGGCAATGTTGGCAACAGTCTCATTTGCAGCACAAATACGATAAAGGCAATACCGCCAATACCGCCAAACGTCGCGCGCCAACCAAACCATTGACCGACCAAGCGCCCTAAAGGCACACCTAGCACCATCGCTAATGAGGTACCCGTCGCAAGTACGCTAAGTGCTAATGCCTTCTTGCCTTCAGGTGCCACGCGTATGGCGATCGCGGCTGTAATGGACCAAAATATCGCATGCGATAGTGCAATACCTACGCGGCTAATGAGCAGTACATCAAAGCTCCATGCAAACACGGACAACACATGACTGGCAATAAATACCGCAAACAAGCCTAAGAGTAAGCTTTTACGCTCAAATCGACTGGTCAGTAGCATCAGCGGTAATGACATGGCAGCGACAATCCACGCATACAGCGTCAGCATCCAGCCCGTCTCTGCTGTGGTAATAGAAAAGTCTTGGGCAATGTCGCTTAATAAGGCGACGGGAACAAATTCTGTGGTATTCATAATAAATGCGCTGACGCCCATCAAGAATACTTGAAAATACTGAGTCCGACGAGCATCTGAGCTCGCCTCAAGATTGTGTTTCATAAGATCCAATACGAGAAAATGCTAGGGCGTGTCTTCGCTCGACAAATAATAAAAATGAGTACAAGCCCTAATACAATAAGAAGATTAGCCAATAGCGGAGTAAAAATGCTGTGTGGTACACACCTTTGGCGATATAAGAGTGGCGAGGCAAGATACCAAGTCAAAGGCATTAGTGAAAGGGCTTTTTTGCTAAGGATTGTTAATTAGGCATTTTTAAAGTTATAAATTGAGATAAGTTATAACTTTTGCCAAGCGCTATCGCTTGTTTCGAACTAAAGCTTTTTGTATAGCTGTCAATAATATGGATTTTGCTCAAACAGACTGTATATCTAAAAGCCATCGAATAAGGGATAATAGGCGTTATGGATTCTGCGACACTATAATAGCCAATATGAGCCGAAAATTATAGCCACAGACATCCAATATCGCAAACTTATATAACAAGGCAGTCCTGTATGACCAAAGATAATCCTTATAATTTTTTGCCGCTACAACCTACCGGCAGAAACGAGACAGACAACGTAAATACCTATGCTCCTGAAGACATGATAAAGATATATGAGCAGCAGTTTCTCACGCAAGTGCCTGAAGACCAGCTAACTGAGTTTTTACCCGCGCTGAAAAGATTTTATGATATCGATAACAACACGTTAGACATCAGTGCGGTCATTTTTGATGCCATAGCTGACGCTACTATCATCTATAATCACAAAGTAAAAGCAGGCGGTTATCAGATAGTAGGAAGCTTAGTCACAGAGCAGATTGAAGTAGACGGAGACGAAGAAGGTGATGAAAGCCTAGACAACCAAGCCTATACGATAGACTGTATGCGCACGTTTTTTATCAATGATATAGAGATACCTTATCACTTTAATTTATTTATCCAAGGCGACGGTTATTCTACCTTGACCGAAAGAAACACCGTGCTAGAAAAAATATACTGGCTAGCAAATGTTGGGTTCGAAGAGCCTGTATTAGGCGATTTTGAAGACGATTCTGACAATATAGCAAGCTTAGCGTCTATCAACGAAGAGCTGATTAGCTTAGGTATCAGAGAGATGGATCTGAACACCATACATCAATTGGTCAATTATATTGAAGACAATCTGATTGATGATGACATGGCAGACACGCTGAATACCCTAATAGATGATGCTGAATAGACTGGAGCTTAGTTGTAGGGTGCTCATTATTGCTATTAGGACACCCTTATGTCTTGACGAGAGGCATCATTAATATGACTGATGATACTCTTTTATAAGCGACATTAGCTGTCGTATTGCATTAACACCTATCTAGACAGACAGTATCACCCTTACTACTGAGCCCATCCCGAATTCTGTGTAACTGCCCTTTAGATTAAATGCCTGCTTATACGATCATCAAACATAATCATAAAGCGATTAAGAGCAGACGTCCAGTTACGAATCGGCATCGACCACTTCTTGGATGCCTGCTGTGTTGCTAGATATACCACTTTAAACGCTGCCTGATCAGAGGGAAATACCTTACGCTTATTCACCGCCGTACGAATCACGCTGTTTAGCGACTCAATAGCATTGGTGGTATATATGACTTTTCTAATGTCTTTAGGGTAGCCAAAGAACACCGTTAAGCCCTCCCAGTTATTACGCCAAGACTTGATGACATGCGGATACTTATCGCCCCACACCTCATCAAAGTGTTCAAGATTGGCCTCTGCTATCTCAAGCGTATCAGCGCCGTAGATGGCCTTTAAATCAGTCGCTATTGCCTTCTTATCTGTCCAAGGTACAAACTTCATTGAATAGCGTACCATGTGCACGATACACAGCTGAACCTGAGCGTTGGGGTAAACCGTATTGATGGCATCAGGAAAGCCCTTTAGACCGTCGACACAAGCGATTAGGATATCTTGTACCCCGCGGTTTTGTAGTTCAGTGAGAACGCCAAGCCAGAACTTAGCGCCTTCATTCTCTGATAGCCACATGCCAAGCAGCTCTTTTCTACCATCAAGTCCCACGCCTAGCGCCAGATAGATTGCCTTGTTGATAATCTGCTTATCTTGACGTACTTTGACGACGATGCAGTCTAAGTAGACGATAGGATAAACACTGCTCAATGGCCGGTGCTGCCAAGCGGTGATATCGTCAATAATATTGTCAGTGACTCTTGAGACAAGAGAGCTTGAGATATCGACATCGTAGAGCTCTTTAATGCTCTCTACAATCTCGGTGGTGGTTTGACCTTTGGCGTATGAGCGAGGATCAGCAAGTGTCTGGGAGACACTTGCCCGAAGCGCAAGACGGAAGGCTATGCCTGTAGTGAAATATGATTTTATCATCAAGGCCACTAATACGGGTTTGATGCTTGCGCACTAGTGTAGGTTCAAAGCTGCCACCGCGGTCTCTTGGAGTGGAGATCTCAAGGTCGCCTGTGTCGCTACGGACGGTCTTTTTAGTATGACCGTTGCGCTTATTAGGCTTGTCTGCTTCTTCATGCTTGGGGTATCCAAGATGGTCTTCCATCTCAGCTTCTAAGGCAGTGTCGATAAAAGATTGCATGAGCTGCTTTTGAAAGTCTTTGATGTCATCAAAGCTGTTCATGCTACCAGCCATTTGCTCGGCCAGTTTCTTGATATCAGATTGGTTAGTCATTGCTTATTCTCCTGTTAATGGATTATAAGCAGTTACACAGAGTTTGGGAAACTCCCTTGCTACTATGTAAGCACATCGTGGGTTTAACGCTACTTCCAGCACGATGAAAAACAACCACTGGTAAAACGCACAACCCCTTATTACTCTGCATCTTTCAGCAAAGTAACTGTGCTTTTACCTTTATAAGTACAGTTACATTCGCCAGAGTATAAGGACACATCCCATGCCCCATTCTAGTCAATATGCAAGCACATTGCAGGCTTTAATCCTACAGCGGGTTGACCAAAAAAACCTATCACATGCCCAAATAATCCAGTCTATGGGCTATCAGACTCACATTAAAACCCAAACTAGAGCCTTAAAGCGTTTAGAGCATGTCTTGTCGTCGCCAGAATTAGGGCTGACCAAAACCAGTTATGATTTTAAGTACTCATCCGCTGAGTTCGCTCATGCTCTGTGTAGAGTGTTAGATATTGAGAAAGATCAATATTTGCCACTTTTACAGCAGTTGGAGCAGTACGCGCATAAGGTACTCAATGCCACCATGCCCATCGTTTATGCAGATGTTACTTTTAGCGATAACTTCTAACCCTCATTTATGAGCATGATGGCTGTTTCTAAGTTTAGAACAGTACGGTTGGATGATGAGGTGCGCTTATTTGATAGATGCCAACAGCGACAAGTGATTGATGAAGTGGTTCGAACGCATTACACGGCTATGACAGGAAATATCCCTTTTGATGGGGTTATCAATGGCTATCGAGTGTCGTCTGAAAATGATGATGGTCAAAAAGAATACCTTTATATCCCCGCTGATTTTGCTTAGTTGCCTTTAATACATTTTTTACATATCTGATAAGTACATGCTCGGTGAATGATACAGACCTACTAAAAGAAGCTAGGCGACACCAGCTGTCGCAGGTAATATCAAAGCGCTTTATTTTTATCAAATTTTATACTATAGTTATTGAGTCAGGCAAAAATGACTGGGCAAACAGTTAACCCTCGGGGCGCAACGCCTCACTTCTTAACTGAGTTGTTTTTAATAATATTGTTTTTCTTTAATCCTAAACACCTTCGCCTGCACAAACCCAAAAACCATAGTTGTTAATAAGCATAAAGATTGAACACAAAAACGCTCGTTAGTCTTGCAAAAATGTTGATGATGCGACAATAAAAAGCAGCGCCTAAAAGCCAGTTCACCATAAAACTGCTGCCTTGCCAAATCGATTAATCTACTTCTCTTTATAAATACTAACTTATAGATAATAACGTCATTTAATAAAATGGCGAACAGACTTGGCTTGCTCAAGATCAGCATCAAGCAAAGAGCAACCAAAAAAAAGTGACAAACAAACCAAAATCAAAATAATAAGGATATGACTATGACAAAGTTAACGTATGAATTTGAGCAAAAGCGGTTAGACAATGTGCAGTGGGCAGATGGCGCAAAGCTGTCTGGTTTAACGGCATTGGCAAGTGATGAGCAGGGACGAGTACGAAACATGCCATTATTTTATCTTAAGAGCGTTTCTGTGGACGATTATGAAGATGATATTTACTTTGTGAACAATACCGATGAGACGCTAAGCTTTGTAGCGCCATTTGAACCCTATCGAAATATAATAGAGGCAAGGGCTAAATTAGGCGATGTCAGTGAAGAGAATTTAAATAAAGTAAAGCTTTATAGTAATGACATGGACCGTTTATACACCGATGTATTACCCAAGCAAGGGGTGCGTATTGGTAGCAGTCATATCATTTATGACAGTGATGCGCTGATGCAGTGGCTGATACATTTGCCCTTTAAGGGGGCGGAGACGCATTACGCCATTTGGCGCTTTAACGTGGTGGAAAAGGGCGGTATTGGTGGGTCTTATCCACTACTGTGGGAGGATTTTAGTAAGCCCTCGCACATGGTCAGTGCTGATTGTCTGTTTGAGCGAGCCGATATGCCAATAGAGGTCAGTATTTATGAAGAGCGCTGTGCGCTGTTTGAGCGGCTTATTGGCTCATTTGGTGTGTCAAATGCCATATACGTATTGGCTATTAATGATGTGCTCTATCGATATTGCGTGGGCTGGAGCGCGCCCTATAGCGAGTCGGATATACAGGCACAAGACATTGCGCGTAAATTAAAAGAGCAGAAGCCAAAGGATGCGCAAGCAGTGAAAGATATTGTCCAAACCGTTTATGATTTTTGGTTTAACAAAGGCTTTGCAAAAAATATCTCAATGCAGGCTTGTGAGGAGATTTTGGGTTTATATCAAGCGCAGATTGCTAGCCAAAAAGCGGTTTAACTTATAAGCCAGTTTAATAAAAATAAATCTAAATAATAATGAAAAAAGGAGAAGGTTATGATGTTTCCTATCGAAAATAATGACACGTTTTTATTGTTTTTTCATGGTCTAGACTCAAGCAATGAGACCAGTAAATATACCTGTATCACGCGTGAGCCTAAATATTGCCAAACGGTCAATTACCGAGACAATTTTGCAGAAATATTTGAGATTTACGACGACCTAATCCTTGAGAAAATGGCACAGTATCCTCGAGTGGTGCTGGCAGGGCATTCGCTTGGTGGCTGGTTTGCCAATCATTTCGCCCATAAATATAACTTACGGGCGTTATTGATTGCGCCCTGTATCTATCCTAGTGAGGTCTTAGCCGACCGTATTCCGGCAGTGGCAGATATGAAGCTGTCGTTCCCCACATCGAACACTGAGATGATGCGAGTCATGGTGGAAGTCGACGATGAAAGCTTGGAGGTGGCGGTTGCTAGACGAACCTTAGTCAATCTGCCTGATAGCTGGGAAGTCGATTATTTTGCAGGCGGTCATCACCGTATCGCCCGCAGTAGTGATATCTGGTATCACCTGGTCCATCTGTGTGAAGACCCTATCGTTTGGATGGACGAGGCGACATATCATGGTGAACATTAAGGGATGTACTTCATCTAAATAGCAAATGTTTGACGTTAAAATAATTATTCACAAACAGTCACACATATCAGTATTTATTTTTTGTCACCTGATGTGCTATCATCGTTGGACAAGTTATCGTGGGTTTAACAGTTTTATGTTGCTAATCACTATTGACGATTATGATCTCAATTGAATGATGGCGCACAAACCTTGCAACTTCCAGCACGATATAAAAAAATTCTGGTAAAGCGCATGAGCCTGTACTCCGACATCCTCATTTGTGCCTGATTTTATATTTTTTGTCGGAGTGCTAGGAATCTAAGGTGTTCAATACTATGAGCCACTCAAGCAGTCAATCCAAATACACTCGCCGTTATCATCCGCAGCATTCTCTTGCTCAGTATATTATTACTCAAATCGACACGCAGCAGCTGCGTGCACAAGATGTTATCAAAGCGATGGGCTATCCGTTAGGGCATACTATCCCTGCTTGTGAGCGCTTACGTCATGTATTGTGCAATCGTTACCTTGGGCTTGATGGTAGTTATATGGATAAATATTTTACCCCCGATGCGTTTTTGGCCAAGTTATTTGCGGTACTTGAGCTGCCTTATGAGCCATTCGTAGAAGATATCGCCCAGATTAAATATCAGTTGGCGCATTATCCAGACTTTTCCCCCAAATATCGCTTACGAGCAGAAGTGGACTTTGAGTTTGATAGTGCAAACTGGATATCTGGTGATGCCGATGAAAGCCATCAATTGATTGTCGAACAAAAGCATGAAGCGTTCGATTTCGATAGAGTAGCGTATGAACGACCAAAAGCCAGCAACGCTTAAGAAGAATTACTTAAAGGTTTTTTAGTCGTAAACAGCGAACTTTCAAACATAACAACATAGCACAGCCTCACTATTATAGTGAGGCTTTTTTTTGTACCACTGCTTTTCAATAGCGTCTTGCGCAAGTGAGTTGACTGTCCTAGTATGAGTCTCATACCAAACCCAAAAAGTGCGAGTTTAACTTTTATTTATTCAACATCAACCATCCAAAATCGTCAAGGAAGACACCATGAGTATCGAAAAATTCACCCCAAACTGGATGACCGAAGAGCACCAGATGGTCTATGACAGCGCGTTTAAAATGTTTAAAAGTTGGGAGTCAAAGGACGAAGAATGGCGCAAAAACGGCATGATAGACCGCGCAGCGTGGGAAGAGGCGGGTGCGATGGGATTCTTATGCGCATCCATACCCGAGGCGTATGGCGGTGGTGGCGGTGATTTTGGTCATGAGGCAGCGCTGCTTTATGCGCAAGCACAGGCCAATCAACCAGGCTTTGGCGGTATGGTGCATTCGGGGATTGTCGCACCTTATATTTTGACGCATGGCACTGACGAGCAAAAGAAAGAGTGGCTGCCTAAGATGGCAACGGGCGAGTATGTCGCTGCCATTGCCATGACCGAACCTGGCACTGGCTCTGATCTACAAAACATCAAAACCTACGCGGTCAAAGACGGCGATGACTATATCATCAACGGCTCCAAGACCTTTATTACCAATGGTCAGCATGCCAATCTAATCTTGCTGGCGTGTAAGACTGATCGTGAAAAAGGCGCGCAAGGCGTCTCGCTTATCGTGGTAGAAACTGACAAAGTAGACGGGTTTGAGCGTGGTCGCAATCTCGACAAAGTCGGCATGAGCGCACAGGATACCTCAGAGCTGTTTTTTAGTAATGTCCGTGTACCACAAAAAATTTGTTAGGTGCTGTTGAGGGCAAAGGTTTTATTCAGATGATGGAAGAGTTACCACGTGAGCGCCTTATCATTGCTCTATCAGGTGTGGGTGCGATGAAGTTGGCGATTAATTTGACGTTAGATTATGTCAAAGAGCGCGAAGCCTTCGGTAAGCCGGTTTGGAGCTTTCAAAACACCCGCTTTAAGATGGCAGAGTGCTACGCGGATTATCTCGCTGCCAGTAGTATGTGCGATGCCGCTGTCGATGCCATGTTAGAAGGCAAGTTAACCGTCCCACATGCGTCACTGATTAAGTATTGGGTCACCCAAAAGCAGTGTGAGGTGATTGATGAATGCGTGCAGCTATTTGGTGGCTATGGCTATATGACCGAATACCCAATCGCCCGCTTGTATGCCGATGCTCGAGTCCAAAAGATCTACGGTGGCACCAATGAGATCATGAAAGAGCTGGCGTCACGTTTTATGTAAACGGTGGTCACTTATTTTTTATCTGGGTTTATGGCTAAGCATATTTCAAATAAAGAAAGATGTAGACTTATTAATGATTTAAAAATAAAAAAAGGAATTTTTATGACTGAGACTGCTTATATTTATGATGCTATCCGCACGCCGCGTGGTAGAGGCAAAAAGGACGGCTCCTTGCATCAAGCATCACCGATTTGGCTAACACGTACGTTATTAAAGGAGATGCAGCAGCGCCATAACTTAGACACTAGCCTAGTTGACGATGTGGTACTTGGCTGCGTAACACCCGTCGGTGAGCAAGGTTCTGATATTGCGCGTATCGCGGTGATAGATGCGGGCTGGGCGCAAAGTGTGGCGGGCGTTACCTTATCTCGATTTTGCGCATCAGGCCTTGAATCTATCAATCTGGCTGCCGCCAAAGTCATGTCTGGTATGGAGGATATGGTAGTCGCAGGCGGCGTAGAATCTATGAGCCGCGTGCCAATGGGCTCTGATGGCGGTGCTTGGTATATGGATCCACGGGTCAATGAGGCGACGCATTATGTGCCGCAAGGGGTTGGTGCAGATACTATAGCGACATTAAAAGGCCTTAGTCGCAGGGATGTGGATGAGTTTGCTACTGAATCGCATCAAAGGGCCGCGCACGCTTGGAAGCAGGGCTATTATGATAAGTCCGTTGTCCCTGTTGCTGACATCAATGGCATGTTGTTATTGGATAAAGACGAAACCATCCGTCCGAATACCAGTACCGAGGCGTTAGCGGCTCTCAACCCTTCTTTTGCTAAATTTGGCAAGATGGGTTTCGATAGTGTGATTTTAGACAGATATACCATCATCGAAGCCGTCAATCATGTGCATCATGCGGGTAACTCATCGGGCATTGTCGATGGTGCGGCGATTTGCTTGGTTGGTAGCGCTGCCGCTGGTAAAAAAGCAGGTCTAAAACCCCGCGCCAAAATCACCATGGCTGCCGTCATTGGCTCAGAGCCAGCCATTATGCTGACAGGGCCGACGCCTGCCTGCCAAAAAGCCCTCAAAAAAGCGGGCATGCAAGCCTCCGATATCGATTTGTGGGAGATTAATGAAGCTTTCGCTGCCATACCACTCAATACTGCCGATGACTTGGGTATCTCGCTGGATATTGTCAATGTCAACGGCGGCGCTATCGCGATGGGTCATCCGCTTGGAGCCACGGGCGCGATGCTGATGACCACCGTCCTTGATGAGTTAGAACGCCGCAATCTCAAAACCGCGATGATAACCTTATGCGTCGGCGGTGGTATGGGGATTGCCACCATCATTGAGCGCGTGTAGCGCTAATAAGTTTTTATTGAAATATATCGAAGTAGAATAATATTAAAAGGACTTAACATGAGCACAAATAGCATAGATGCCATCAATGCACTGAATCACTTTTCTGCCGAATCTGATAATGGAATTATTACTGTCACGATTGACCAAAGCGACCGCAAAATGAACGTCATCGGTGATGGCTTTACAGATGCCTTTGCTATGATGACCGATAGCTTTATCAATGACGAGGCTGCCAAAGGTTTGATCCTGACGTCAGCAAAAGAAACCTTTGTCGTTGGCGCTGATATCGACCAATTGGCTAATATTGATACCGCTGAGCAAGCCTTTGAGTTGGTCGAAGATCTCAAAGGTAGTTTACGCAAACTTGAAACATCAGGTAAGCCAGTCGTCGCAGCCATGACTGGCACAGCGCTGGGTGGAGGTTTGGAGTTGGCCTTAGCCTGTCATTATCGCATCGCTATTGACGCTCCTAAAACCAAATTGGGACTGCCTGAAGTCAAATTAGGCTTGCTCCCAGGTGGCGGTGGTACTCAGCGCCTACCGCGCTTGGTTGGTATTCAAGCGGCGCTTGAGCTCATGACGCAAGGTAAAGAGCTACGTCCAGATGCTGCTAAAGACATCGGTCTGATTGATGCCATTGCCACTGATCAAGCAGATATGCTACAGCAGGCCAAAGACTGGATAAAAGCCAATCCTGAGGCGCAGCAGCCGTGGGATAAAAAAGGCTTTAAAATTCCAGGTGGCGATAGCAACCATCCCAAAAACGTACAAGTTTTTTCTGTGGCACCCGCCATGGCCAATCAAAAATCCCACGGCAATTATCCAGCGATTACTCATATCTTATCTTCTGTGTTTGAAGGCGGACTTGTAGATATCGATACTGGCCTTGAGCTCGAGTCTCGTTATTTTGCCGCTTGTGTGTTGTCTGCTGAATCTAAAAATATGATCAATACCCTTTGGACGCAGCTTAACAGTATCAAAAAAGGTCAGTCACGTCCTGATGGCTTTGAGCGCTATAAAACCAAAAAAGTTGGCATCTTGGGGGCGGGCATGATGGGCGCGGGCATCGCCTATGTCACTGCCAAAGCGGGCATAGAGGTGGTACTGCTCGATACCGATTTGGCAGGTGCTGAAAAAGGTAAAGATTATTCTGCCACCATTTTGGATAAAGCCATTAGCCGTCAGCGCGCGACAGCAGAGAAAAAGCAGGCATTGCTAAATCGCATCACGCCGACCGTCTCTTATGATGACTTAGCAGACTGTGACCTTGTTATTGAAGCGGTGTTTGAAAACCGCGAAATCAAAGCCAAGTGTATCCAGCAAAGTGAAGCGGTAATTGCTGAGTCGGCTGTCTATGCGTCTAATACCTCGACATTACCTATCACTGGATTGGCTCAAGCCAGTACGCGCCCAAAGCAATTTATCGGGCTGCATTTCTTTTCGCCAGTCGACAAGATGCCACTGGTTGAGATTATCATGGGTGAGCAAACCGATGATGCCACCTTGGCAAAAGCCTTTGATTATGTGCTGCAAATTGGCAAAACACCGATCGTCGTCAATGACAGTCGCGGTTTTTATACCTCACGAGTCTTTAGTACTTATGTGTCTGAAGGCGTGGCAATGTTAGGTGAGGGTGTGCATCCACGCAGTATCGAGGTCGCTGGTCTAAAGGCAGGTATGCCGATGCCGCCACTGGCATTACAAGACGAGGTGTCACTCAGTCTGGCGCTGCACGTGAGCGAACAGCAGCAGTTGGATATGGCAGCCGAAGGTAAGCCCGTATCTGTGCGTCCTTCATACGAGATACTCAAAACACTGGTCAAAGCGCATAATCGCGAAGGTAAAAAGAACGGCAAAGGCTTTTATGAGTATCCTGATGAGGGTGATAAATACTTGTGGCCTGAGCTGCTGAATTTATACCCACCAAGCGCACAGCAACCATCACAGCAAGAGTTAATCGATCGCTTGATGTTTATTCAAGCTAATGAGTCGGCTAAATGCTATCAAGAAAATGTTGTGCGCTCTGTCGCTGATGCCAATATTGGCGCCATCTTTGGTTGGGGCTTTGCACCGCACCATGGCGGTACCCTCCAGTTTATCAATGCCATGGGGCTAGAGGCGTTTATCGCCCGTAGTCGTGAGCTTGCTGAGCAATACGGCGAGCGTTTTCAGCCAGCGCAAATAGTGCTCGATATGGCGGCTAAAGGTGAGGTGTTCTCTGATGACTGATTTAATGACTGGCTTGATGACTGATTCAATCATAAACTCAATGGCTGACTGCTTACAAGGACTACGAGTGGTCGATTTGACGCGTAACTTACCAGGGCCTTTTGCCACGCGTCTGCTTGCTGATTTGGGCGCTGATATCATCAAGATTGAGCCGAAAAATGGCGACCCTGCCCGAGCCTTTGGGGAGCTGTTTGCCGCATTAAATCATGGCAAGGCTACCGAAAAACATGACTTTCGCGACCCCAAAGGCATTGCGGCTATTAAGGCGCATATCAAAGATGCCGATGTTATGCTCGATAGCTTTCGCCCTGGTGTTTTAGCAGGTATGGGACTAGGTGCTAAGACGCTGCATGCGCTTAATCCAAAGCTAGTGATGGTGTCGATTACAGGCTACGGCGTGACGGCTAAAGATGCCAATGAGAGCGCTGCAATAGAAGGGAGTGCTATAGATGAAAGTACGATCAATCACCCACGAGCCAGTCATGATTGGGCGCATAAAGCTGGCCATGATATTAACTTTATGGCGATGAGTGGTGTCCTTGATCAACTAAAAACAGCAAACGGTGAGCAGGCCATGCTCAATGTGCAGTTTGCAGACTTAGCGGGTGGTAGTGATACTGCCGTCATTGCCTTGCTCGCTGCAGTGTTTGCCGCTCAGCGTACAGGCAAGGGTCGACATATTGCGGTCAGTATGACCCATAGCTTATATCAGCATCTGGTCATGCCAAAGGAAACGGGCGCACTGGTCAAAAGTTTTTCAGGACAGACACCGCCACCGCATCTTGATTTTTTGGGCGGGCTATTGCCTTGCTATCGTTTGTACAGAACCCTTGATAATCGCTATATGGCAGTTGGATCATTGGAGCTAAAGTTTTGGCAAGGACTGTGCGAGGCGTTGGAGCTGCCAGAGTTAAAAGAGAGCCATTGGCAACTTGGCGTCATGCCCAACTCCCCTGAGAGCCTAGCAGCAGCAAAGGCAGTGAGTGATACCTTTTCCAGTAAACCACTCGCCCATTGGCAGCAGCACTTTGCATCCATTGATGTTTGCGTCACCCCTGTGCTTAGCCTACAAGAAGCAAAAGCGCATCCTTTATTTGCTCATCAAGACCAATACTACTCAACGCCTGGGTGGCAGTTGGTGGAGTAAGTCCATGCTCAGTATGCTTATTATGAACAATACAGTCTGCACAGCATCGGACAGATGTATTATTGCCGAATAATTAACAATAAAAAGCCATAATGAGGTAGCATTGGGATTTAAGGGAATATCTAAATAAAAAGGGAGTTAAAAATGAAAGCAATTACCCGCTTCTCGAATAGTTTGATGGAAAAGTATTTACCAGATCCGTTTTTATTTGTCATTATTTTAACTTTAGTCATTTTTGTAATGGGTTTGGGGTTAACCGACTCGTCTCCTGTAGAGATGGTGGCGTATTGGGGTGATGGATTTTGGGCATTACTGGCATTTTCGATGCAAATGGTATTGGTGTTGGTCACTGGCTTTGTGCTAGCAAGTAGTCCGATATTTAAAAAGGGGCTTGGCAAGCTTGCCAGTTTCGCAACTTCGCCCGGTAGCGCGATTATATTGGTAACCCTAGTGTCTCTAGCAGCAAGCTGGATCAACTGGGGTTTTGGACTGGTTATCGGGGCGTTATTTGCAAAAGAGTTGGCAAAGCGGGTACAAAACGTCGATTACCGTTTGCTCATTGCCAGTGCCTATTCTGGTTTTATCATTTGGCATGCAGGCTTCTCTGGATCGATTCCTTTGTCTATTGCAACAGAAGGTCATCCGTTCGTTGATACCATTGGTGTTATCCCAACGAGTGCCACCATCTTTGCTGGCTATAACTTAATCATCATTGCGGCATTGGTGATTGTGGTACCGTTATTAAACCGTCTGATGATGCCAAAAAAAGAAGATACGGTGACGGTAGATCCGAAGCTGCTAGTAGAACCTGCCGCCGAAGCGCTGCCAGCAAAATCAGATATGACACCAGCAGAGCGTTTGGAAAACAGCTGGATTTTGTCAATGATTATAGGCCTACTGGGCATTGCTTTTATTATTTATTACTTTGTACAAAATGGTTTTGCTTTAACGCTAAATTTAGTTAACTTTATGTTTTTATTCCTTGGCATCATATTTCATGGAACGCCCCGCAACTATCTAATTTCTATTCAAGAAGCCGTCAAAGGCGCGGGCGGTATTATCGTCCAATTCCCGTTTTATGCAGGCATTATGGGTATGATGACCGCGTCTGGTTTGGCTGGGGTGATGTCAGAAGCCTTTGTCAGTGTTTCGACAGCGCAAACGTTGCCACTTTTTGCCTTTTTGAGTGCAGGACTGGTCAACTTCTTTGTCCCATCAGGGGGCGGGCAATGGGCAGTGCAAGCGCCAATCATGTTAGAAGCGGCGGAAATGCTGGGTAGTGACCCTTCACGAGTGGCCATGGCGGTGGCATGGGGCGATGCTTGGACAAACATGATTCAGCCGTTCTGGGCATTGCCGGCGCTAGCAATTGCAGGACTCAAAGCCAAAGACATCATGGGATTTTGTGTCATCGTACTGCTTGTCAGCGGCGTAGTGATTGCTCTGGGATTGTTGTTTCTATAAGTGAGTTTTATCAGTAAGTCTTAAAACTAAGACCTTACCTGTTTTAGAGGTAAGGTCTTTTTTTATGTTAGCCTATTGATTTTATCGTGAGAAAAATTATGACTGCCTCCTTGCCTCTCTTGTATTCTTTTCGTCGCTGTCCTTATGCCATGCGTGCTAGGCTTGGTATTTTGTTTGCTGAGCAGCAAGTAGAGCTGCGGGAAATAGTACTAAAGAACAAGCCATCACAGATGTTAGCGATTAGCCCCAAAGGCACTGTGCCTGTTCTAAAGCTTACTGATGGTAAAGTGATTGAAGAGAGTAGAGAAATAATGACATGGGCGCTTGCGCAGAATGATCCGCAAGGCTTGCTTGCGGCTGAAGTTTTGCATGAGGCCAATGCGCTGATCGATAAAAACGATAATGAATTTAAACATTGGCTGGATCGATACAAGTATGCTGATCGTCATCCTGAAATGACCCAAACCGAGTATCGACAACGCGGCGAAGTGTTTTTACAGACTTTAGAGGAGCTGCTAACTAAAAACTCCTACTTACTTGGGAACAAAGTGACCATTGCGGATATAGGTATCATGCCTTTTGTGCGTCAATTCGCCCATGTGGATCGCGAAGTGTTTTACGACTTGCCGTATCCAAACTTGCAGCGTTGGCTACAACACTGGCTGGAGTATCCGATATTTTTGCAAGTAATGACGAAGTATCAGCCTTGGCAGGAAGACGATGAGGTGGTGATATTTCCTTCTTAGTGTTAAATGTAAAGGTTTGAAGGCATAGTTGAAATTGCGAAATATTCACCTCACTGCCTCATATTAGCTAATCTTCTTTTATTCCATATTGTCATATGCTAATTCTTATTTTTCTAGTGTTCTCATGTTTACTTTGACGGTATTAAGATTAATATGTAGCGTTGATGGTTACTCATTGTAGAACCCTGCCAAGCTCCAAAAATCCACATTTAATATTCCCCTATAAAATCTTATAAAAGTCATATCTGATCAAATGAATCGGAGAAGGATGTTATTTCCTTGAATACTATTGCTAGAGTTCAACCCGTGAACGATACAAAAGATCCTATCGTTAGAGAGAGTCTTACTTTAAATGCACCGCAGAAAATATTAATAGTAGGAGGCGCAATTGCAGGAGTGCTGCTGTTGATGTATTTACTTAATACTCAGCATATATCACAATCGCTGCTTCTCGGCATAGGCTTTTTGTTAGGCTATACCCTTTTTCATGCGCGTTTTGGTTTTACCTCGGCCTTTAGACGTATGATGTCGGTAGGCAATGGCCAGGCTATGCGCTCACATATGTTAATGTTAGCAGTCGCTGTAACGCTATTCGCGCCCATCCTTGCCTATGGCACCACGATTTTTGGTGGGCCGGTTGCAGGCTATGTATCACCATTAGGCGTTAGCTTAGTGGTCGGGGCTTTTGTTTTCGGTATTGGTATGCAACTGGGTGGCGGTTGTGCTTCTGGTACGCTTTACGCTGTAGGAGGCGGGCGTTCTGTTATGTTCATAACTTTCATTTTCTTTATAATTGGAGCCACAATTGGCGCTTGTCATCTGCCATTTTGGACAGAAGAGATGCCAGCTTATGCACCTTATTCACTGGCGACCTCTACAGGTCTTGGTTATACAGGCGCTTGGTTAGTATCGCTTGCGTTGTTCGGTTTAATCGCGTGGGTGACGTTGATTATTGAGAAAAAAAGAAATGCACCTAAAATGGCACCCGTACCTTCTGAAGCTGGATGGAAACGTATTTTCCGCGGTTCTTGGCCACTGTTTGCAGCAGCGATTATTTTGGCACTACTGAATGCGCTGACTCTACTAACGCGTGGCCAGCCTTGGGGTATTACTTCAGCTTTTACTCTATGGGGTTCTAAAATTGCTAGCGGCTTGGGTGTTGATGTAGCCAGTTGGGGCTATTGGCAGGGGGCCAACGCCGCCGCGCTTAATGCTTCTATTTTTACAGATTCAACGACTGTACTGAACATCGGCATTATCATTGGTGCGTTTATCGCTTCGGCCGCAGGTGGTTTATTCAAATTTACGCAGATTACGGCAGGCAATTTTGCTGCTTCTGTGATTGGTGGATTGATGATGGGGTATGGTGCACGTCTTGCATTTGGCTGTAATATCGGCGCTTACTTTGGTGGTATTGCTTCCTTCAGCTTGCACGGTTATATATGGGGCATACTCGCAATGGTAGGAACTTTCTTAGCATTGTACTTGCGTCCACTCTTTGGGCTATCAGTGCCAAAATCCAATGATTCTGTTTGTTGATATAAGTCATCAGTCATTATCGGGATAAAGATTTCCTGTCTAAAAAGGCTCATAAACAATTATGAGCCTTTTTTTATTTTGCTTTTTTTAAGCATTAATAATAAGTTTGAAGCCAGTGTAATTATCGGCAAGACCTTTTCATATGAAGGCGCCTAGTCAAGTTGTTCAGTTTTGCTATGTTACGATAGCTCTCATTTTCTTAGCCATGATAGGCTCCTGTTAATATCCTTAGTTTGCCAAGTTTGTTTCTATATTTTATCCAGACTAGCTGAACAGGTGGTAGAATTTAAAAGGTACTGAGTTTACAACTAAATATTGGGTAGGTGGGTTTAATGAGAAGCGTCTGCATCTTACGATTGGTTATATATCACCCTTTGAGTTTAAATCTATATATTATGTGAATTGGATTCAAACATAAAAAGCCATGACTCTAATGAAGCAGTCTAAGATATCGTCGAGGCAGTTCACTGTGATTAATCATTAATTATAAGATAGAAATGTGTTTAGAAGGCTGTTTATTTAAACGCTATTTATGCAAGAGCTGCTATCAAAGAGCATTTATACAAAACTATTGATATAATGCCCATCGTTATGAAATAAAGACTATAAATTATGGAACAAAGTAAAAACGCTGTAGAGCAAAAACCCGTATTTATGCCTAGAGTCAACAGTGACAATCTGGTAAAAACGGACATGGTTAGGTTTGAGCGCCATGTGGGGTTTGCCAGTCGCCAAAAGAAAAAATCCATCAATGACCTGCATCAAGTCATTCGCAAGAAATATGGCTTTAATAACGTCTTAGAGCTCTCTAGTAAGTCAGGTAATAAGTTAAGTTTTTTACTGAGTCCACTCAGCTTAAAGCTCACTGATGAGCATAGCGGCGGGCAGTATAGTGTCGAAAACATCTTTCAGGCCAGTAAGGTTTTTGAGCAGGGTGGTCCCTATACTGACTTGCTGACAGCCGCGCCAAGACATGCCAAAAAAGACGAGCGCTTACAAGACTCAGGTCAGCTTGTTGGTTACAATGATTTTGGTGTGGAGTGGGGTGTTGAGCCGCTAACTGCGTTTTACGATTGGCTGTATATCAATGCGCTAAAGCAAAACTCTCAGCTAGCCGAGGAAGTCATGCAATATCAAGCCTTTACTGATATTACGTTTAATCCAAAAAAGTCTATTCATTGTGCGGCTTATTCGCTGGCGATGTTTGTGGCGCTCAATAAACGAGAGTTACTGGGTAATGTTGAAGACCCAGGAACGTTTTATGATCTGCATACTGAGTTTAAACTGAGTAATACAGAGCATCTGTTAGAAGAAGGTTGGTTTTGATAGCTCAACCAGCTCTAAATTTGTAACAAGAGATTAGTTAGTTTTCTAGAAGCTACGATGCAGAAGGTTTGTATCGTAGCTTTTTTCGTTCATCTGTGCCGGTATTTTTGCTGTTTCCTATGAGATGAACATAAGCTGCTACTTAGTATTCAGGCCTGCGTAACTTATTGAAAGCATTAATAATATCAAAATGAGATGAAAAAAAGGTTTTCTAGTACAAACACATCATCCAAAAAAGATCTGGCTGTGGCGGACATACCTAACTTACTTTTATATTAGCCAAGCAGGCGTCATCGTCTTTCACCTGTACATTGTTAGATTACTTCTATAAAATACCGACCATATGGTTTCTTTAATATACATTATTGACTGATTGTCAATCAAGACGATGTACTTGATTTGAGACAGGTATTCTAAATATGAGCGCTACGATTGTTGGCGGTGTCGTGGTCATGAACTTACTGTCTAATTCTGTGGTGCACTGACAGGTAGGTAAAAATGAACATGGAAATAAAAATGGAAACAGAAAATGCTTATAAACGTAAAAAACAGCCAGAAGTGGTCCGGCGTGCACTACTAGATCAGGCGGCAAGAATCACGTTGGAGCAGGGGCTGTCTAAAGTGACCTTCCAAGCCGTTGCTGATGCGGTCGGGGTGACCAAAGGTGGCGTAATGCATCACTTTACCACTAAGAACGCGCTCATTCTTGAAGTGTTTCATGATGCGATGGCCAAGTTTGAGGCAGAAGTGAATCAAGCTATGGCGAAAGACCCTGTGCGTTATGGCTCTTTTACCCGCGCTTATATAGATGCCACTATCAGTCTCGGTGAAAAAGGGCAAAAAGAGTTTAATAGTCAAGCCACTTTATACGTATTGATGCTAGGTGATAGAAAACTGCGTGAGCTATGGGCTGAGTGGTCGAATGAACAATTGGAAAAGCATAAAGCAACCGATAATACTGAAACCTTGTGTATGGTACGTTTGGTCGCTGATGGGATTTGGCTCTCTGATTTTTCAGGAATTAATATATCAGACAAAAAATCATTACGTGCGCGTTTGATAAAGATGACGCAACCTGAGGATGATTAAAACGCCGCTCTCAAATAACTCATTAAAGAAACCTTAAGAAAGAACCACGTAAATTTTATTTTTTAAAACTTAAACCATGACGAAATTATTCGGTATTAGCTTTTGTATAAAGCTGTTGCCAGTCGTCGACAGGAGAACTCATGACAGATTCAAAGACAAACCCAAACCTAAATCCGAACCCAAATCTAAGTAACTTAACAGACATTATCGATTTAGAACAAGTACAAACCGCTTATATTAACGGGCGTTATCTGGCTGTTGATGATTCATTAGCTATCTTTGAAGATATTAATCCAGCGACGGGTGAAGTGCTAGCTACCATTCAGCAAACGACCGATGAGCAGATTAATGAAGCCGTTATTGCGGCGCAAAAAGGTCAAAAAGTTTGGGCAGCGATGACGCCAGTTGAACGTAGTCGTATTCTATTAAACGCAGTAGCCATCCTGCGCGAACGCAATGATGTGCTGGCGTTACTTGAGACCAAAGACACAGGTAAAGCTTACTCTGAGACCAAATATGTCGATATCGTCACTGGTGCCGATGTCATTGAGTATTATGCAGGTCTTGCACCGATGATTGAAGGTCGTCAGATTCCGCTGCGTGATACCAGCTTTGTCTATACCCGTCAGGAGCCACTTGGCGTGGTCGCTGGAATTGGTGCATGGAACTATCCTATCCAAATCGCTATGTGGAAAGCAGGCCCAGCGTTGGCCGCAGGTAATGCGATGATTTTTAAACCATCAGAAGTTACACCATTAACCGCCCTAAAACTTGCAGAAATATTTACCGAAGCGGGCTTACCAGATGGCGTCTTTAACGTCGTGCAGGGTAACTACGAAGTTGGCGAAGCATTAACGCAGCATCCTGATATTGCCAAAGTATCGTTTACTGGCGGTGTGCCGACTGGTAAAAAAGTCATGTCGAGCGCAGCATCATCGTCTCTTAAAGATGTGACCTTAGAGCTTGGTGGTAAGTCGCCATTAATCATATTTGAAGATGCCGATATCGATACCGCTGCTGACATTGCGATGATGGCGAACTTCTATAGCAGTGGTCAGGTCTGTACCAATGGCACGCGCGTGTTTATTCCTAAAGCGCTACAAGCCAAGTTTGAAGAGGCTATCTTGAAGCGTGTGGAGCGTATCAAATTGGGCGATCCAATGGATGAGAACATCAATATGGGTCCAATGGTCAGCTTTACGCATATGGAAAGAGTGCTTGGCTATATCGAGCAAGGTAAAGAGGGCGGCGCGCGTCTATTGACTGGCGGCGAACGTATCACGTTAGGCGAGCTTGCCAATGGCGCGTTTGTCGCACCGACTGTGTTCACCGATTGCAGCGATGATATGACTATCGTACGTGAGGAAATCTTTGGCCCAGTGATGTCGATATTGACTTATGAGACCGAAGAAGAAGTCATTCGCCGTGCCAATGATACCGAGTATGGCTTGGCAGCAGGGGTGGTGACCGCTGATTTGACTCGCGCACATCGAGTGATCGGTCAGATTGAAGCCGGTATTTGCTGGTTAAATACGTGGGGTGAATCACCTGCGCAAATGCCAGTTGGTGGTTATAAGCATTCGGGTATTGGCCGTGAGAATGGCATTGAAGCCCTTGAGCATTATACTCAGACCAAATCTATTCAAGTAGAGTTGGGCGCGTTTGAGTCTGTATTTTAATAATTTGTATTGAGAAGATTCTTAATCAGTAAGATTGATTCATTTGGGCTAATTTTTCCTTTTGATTCAATCTTACTGATATTAAATGATTTATTTTCAATATTATGGAGCATTTTATGACAACAACCACACCTGAGTATGACTACATCATTGTTGGTGCAGGCTCAGCAGGAAACGTGCTGGCCACGCGCTTGACCGAAGATGCCAACATTAAGGTGTTGCTGTTAGAGGCGGGTCGTCCAGACCATCGCTTAGACTTTCGCACCCAAATGCCAGCGGCGCTCGCGATGCCGTTGCAAGGCACCACTTATAACTGGGGCTATAAAACCGATCCCGAGCCGAATATGAATAATCGCGTGATGGACTGCGGTCGCGGTAAAGGGCTTGGTGGCTCATCGTTGATTAACGGTATGTGCTATATCCGTGGCAATGCGCTCGATTTTGACGATTGGGCGAAAATCAAAGGCTTGGAAGATTGGACTTATTCAGATTGCCTGCCGTATTTTAAAAAGCTAGAAAACTGCGACGCTGGCGAAAACGATTATCATGGCGTCGGTGGTCCGGTTGAGATGACCACTTCAAAGCCAGGAGTCAATCCGCTGTTTGAAGCGATGATTGAAGCGGGCGTACAAGCTGGCTATCCAAGCACAGATGACCTAAATGGCTATCAGCAAGAAGGCTTTGGGCCAATGGATCGCTTTGTGACACCCAATGGTCGCCGCGCATCAACGGCTCGTGGTTATCTTGACCGTGCCAAACCGCGCAGTAATATCACCATTTTAACGGGTGCATTGACTGATGTGATTTTATTTGATGGTAAGCGCGCTGTCGGTGTCAAAGTAGAACACCAAGGTCAAACCAAAAAATTCTACGCGTCTCGTGAAGTGATTGTTTCATCGGGCGCGATTGCGTCACCTCAGTTATTACAGCGTTCAGGTATTGGTCCTGGTCAATGGCTTAAAGATTTGGGTATCAACGAGGTTTTAGAGTTGCCGGGTGTCGGTAATAATTTACAAGACCATCTAGAGCTGTATATGCAGTACGAATGTAAGCTACCGGTCTCAATTGCGCCTGCCAATAAATGGTGGAATAAGCCAGCAATTGGTGCTGAATGGTTGTTTATGGGTACCGGTCTTGGCGCGTCTAATCAATTCGAAGGCGGCGGCTTTATCCGTACCGATGAGAAGTTTACCCATCCTAATATTCAGTATCATTTCCTACCATTAGCGGTGCGTTACGATGGTCGCAGTGCGGTGAACTCCCATAGCTTCCAAGCACACGTAGGTTCATTGCGCTCGCCAAGTCGTGGTCGCGTTAAGCTGACCTCAAAAGACCCAAGCGCGCATCCAAGTATCTTATTTAACTATATGTCGCATGAGCAAGATTGGCAAGAGTTCCGCGCGGCGATGCGTATCACGCGTGAGATTATGCATCAGCCAGCGCTTGACCCTTATCGCGGTCGTGCTATTGCGCCGACCGATGATTTGGTGACCGATGCGCAGTTGGATGAGTACGTTCGTAACCACAGTGAGACGGCTTATCACCCATCTTGTACTTGTCCGATGGGCGAAGACAATGATTCAGTGGTTAATGGTGAAGGGCTGGTACATGGTATCGATGGCCTACGCGTGGTCGATGCGTCTATCATGCCAAATATAATTAGTGGTAATCTTAACGCGACCACCATTATGCTTGCAGAAAAAATCGTTGATAAGATGCGTGGCGTGCAGCTGCCACGCTCAACGGCAGACTATTATGTCGCCAATGGTGCGCCGCTCAGAGCCGAGCCGATGCGTGATTATAGCTATGTTGTTTAAACGACTAGAAGGTATACTAAATAAATAGTTATATAAGATAATTTCATAATAAAGGCCTTTCTAAGTAAAGGCCTTTTTCATCAGCGCCAAAATTTAAGAAGGCGAATACCATTACGGTTAAATCCGCTTATATTTTGCTAGCTACCCAGCAGTTTTTATTTATTGGTACTGCTTTGTGCGTCATGTGGTTATACATATCTTATGTGGTTATCAGTCATAAAGTTATGACGGACAAAGCAATATCAGACCTGTTCCATTTACCTATTGAGGTCTTTTATGTACAGCTCGCCATCAGAAGATGCGACGAAATCCCTGACTCTAAATAAGACGGTTTTTTTAGGCTCAGCTATTATTTCTATTTTATTGATAATCTGGACGATCATGTTTCCAGATTATAGCGAGACATTACTAAGCGCTGGCATGGCATGGGTATCAGAGAGTTTTGGCTGGTACTACATGCTGGTGGTAGCCGCTTATAGTATTTTTGCTTTGTTTGTTGGCTTCTCTAAATATGGCGATATCAAGCTTGGGCAAGACCACGAAAAAGCCCAGTTTCCCTTTTTAGCATGGGCGGCAATGCTGTTCTCTGCTGGTATCGGCATTGATTTATTGTTTTTTGGTGCGTCTGAGCCGTTGATGCATTATTTGACGCCGCATACAGGGCTTGAGCCTGGCAGTGAGGCGGCCATGCGTGAAGCACTGTCGCAGACCTTTTTACATTGGGGTCTACATGGTTGGGGTATTTATGCCTTAATCGGTATGGCATTGGCGTACTTTGCTTATCGTAAAAACATGCCGTTGGCACTACGTTCACCGCTAACCCCTATCTTTGGCGAGCGTTTAATCAAGGGCTGGCTTGGTGATGGTATCGATACCTTTGGTGTCGTCTGTACGCTGATGGGTATTGCGACTAGCCTAGGGATTGGGGTATTGCAGGCCAATGCGGGCTTAACGCATGTTTTCGGTATCGAGTCTAGCAAAATGGTGCAGAGCCTTATTATCTTGGGCGTAGTTACTGCTGCGGCTATCTCTGCGATGACAGGCGTAGAGCGAGGGGTGCGCCGTCTATCTGAATTTAATATGCTGTCATCGATATTGCTGTTGATCGCGATTTTGGTCATGGGTAATACCGTGTACTTGCTCAATACCTTTACCCAAAGTATCGGTCAATACTTCCAAACTATCGTGTTCAAAACATTCGATGTTTATGCCTATGACGGTACTGCTGGTGCCGATTGGAAATCAGGCTGGACGATATTTTTCTGGGCATGGTGGGTTGCTTGGGCACCATTTGTCGGTTTGTTTATTGCGCGTATCAGCCGTGGCCGTACCTTGCGTGAGTTTGTGTTTGGTGTGATGTTTATCCCACTTGGTTTCATCTTTGCCTGGTTCTCTATCTTTGGTAATTCAGCCATAGACCTAGTCGCCAATGGGGCAACTGAGCTTGGCGAAATCGCTGTTAATGATGCAGCGATGGGCATGTTTGCCTTGTTTGAGTACTTTCCTTACAGTGATATTTTGTCATTCGCAGGCGTGGTCATTGGTCTTATATTCTTTGTGACCTCAGCTGACTCAGGCGCTTTAGTACTCGCGAATCTAAGCTCAAGAGGCATGACCAATGATACTGACGCGCCTGTATGGCTGCGTTTGTTTTGGGCGGCGGCAACGGGTTTGATTACCCTAGGCTTGCTGTTCGCAGGTGGCTTTGCATCATTACAGTCAGTTTCTGTGATTGCCGGTTTGCCGTTCTCGCTTATTTTAGTTCTTTACATGATGTCGATGTGGAAGTCGCTAAAAGAAGAGGGTAATAAACGCAAAGCCAGCACCCTTGGTACTGCAAACGTGCTCGATAGCGGTAAAAGCTGGAAAGCGCGTCTGCAACGTATTGTCAGCTTCCCTGGGCACGCACAAGTGGAAAGGTTCTTGCAAAACACTGTCATGCCAGCGATGACCGAGGTTGAAAAAGAGCTGAAAGCGGGCGGTCTTAACACTTCTCTAGATATCCGCAATCTTGATAATATCAGTGAAAGTATAGATGCTGGTAAGGGTCAAGATGAGGGTCAGATAGATGGCGTAAAACTGCGTGTCGGTCATGGCGATGAAGATGACTTTGTGTATGAAGTTAATCTCATCAAAGCTGAGCGCCCTAACTTTACGCTGAATACCTCGACCAAGCATGCAGAATTTTACTATCGTGCTGAAGTGTTCTTAAGTGATGGTTCGCAAGAGTATGACTTGGTTGGCTACACAAAGGAGCAAGTGCTGGTCGATATTCTACATCAGTACGAGTGCCATCTGCAGTATCTACATTTAGAGCGTTAATTGATTCATCAATTCGCTACTGTAATATGACGTACTAAGTTTTGAATAAAAACTCGTAAGAGATACCCTCGTCAGTTGCATACAGCTGGTGAGGGTAATTTTTTTCTCATTAATACGGCTTCTGATACTATAGAGTATCTTGGCTGATAATTTAGATAAATAGCATAAGCTGCAGTAGTGATGTTAAAGATTAGACCACAAAAAAAGCACCAAGCCATACAGGCTCGGTGCTTCTTCTTTTTAGCTGAGAGGTTTATCGTTTCTAGTTGAAAGCCAGTATTTACAGCAGTTCTTTACGCAGCTGCGCGGGAGACTTCGGCGATAATAAGCCAGGGGCGACGTCGAACACGGTTTTCGCACCAGTTTCCCCTGCCAAGTTCATTTTATAAGTGGCGCGGGCGTAGGCTACGAGTACGCTGGCAGTAAATTCAGGGTTGCTGCCTAGCTTTAGGGAAAACTCCATTGCTTGATCATTTTTCTCATTGTCGATGCCAGTCACGCCACTGCGAATGACGAAACCGCCGTGGGGCATCTTTTGATGATCGCGCTCAAAAGTTTGTTGATCGATAAAGTGCACTTTGGTGTCGTAGTCAGCAAAGTAGTCTGGCATGGTCACAATGGCGTTGCGCACAGTATCGGCATCGGCGTCATCTGCTAGCACTACATAGCATTCGCGGGTGTGTTTTTCGCGGGTGCTGAGTGTGGGCTGCTCGCCGCTGCGTACCCGTGCTATAGCAGATTCTGAGGGAAGGGTGTATTGCACGCCTGACTTGACGCCATCCACGCGGCGTACGGCATCTGAGTGCCCTTGGCTTAAGCCCTTGCCCCAAAAGGAATAGGTTTCGCCGACTGGTAAAATGGCTTCACCGTATAAGCGGTTGATAGAGAACAGACCTGGATCCCAACCGACGGATAACATGGCGACTTTGTTAGCATTCTTGGCAGGCGCATCAAGCGCGGCAAAGTACTCAGGAATTTTGGCGTGAGTATCGAAGCTGTCGACGATATTAAATAAACTGGCGAGTGCAGGGCCTTGCTCGGGCAAATCAGATTTGGAGCCGCCACATAATATCAGCACATCTATGTCGTCTTTATACTGTGCAATATCGTCCATGGCGTACACGGGCACGCTAGGGTCAATTAAGGTGACTGAGGCGGGGTCTCGGCGACTGAAAACTCCGACTAACTGCATATCTGGGCAGTGTTTGATGGCGGCTTGGGCACCGCGGCCGAGGTTGCCGTAACCGGCGATGGCGACTCTAATTACTGGGGTCATTATGATTAGCCTTACGTTGGTGTAGCGGATCTTCTAAACGAGAAGTGATACTTTTGGGAAATAGTATAATATAGATAACTACTATTACAAGTGATGGCTCTTAACTTGCAACCAAAATAGGTTGTTTGTAGCTCTAAAGAATGAGAAGGAAGTTTTCCCATCTCTCCTGAAAAGGGCACTGAGTTTGCTATATAATGTGAGCCATCTCGTTGTTAATTATCCATTCAATTTAGTCTTTTTCTCAGTAAAAAAGGCTTTTTATTAGGTGAAAATGGCACTTTATGTTTAACACTTCTTCGACTCGTTTAAATAAATACATCAGCGAAAGCGGTATTTGCTCTCGAAGAGATGCTGACCGATTTATTGAACAAGGCAATGTGTTCATCAATGGCAAGCGTGCTCAAGTAGGTCAGCAAGTGGTTGCTGGAGATACGGTAAAAGTTAACGGACAGCTCATTGAGCCACGAGAGACCGATGATTTTGTTTTTATTGTATTGAATAAGCCCGTGGGCATTGTGAGCACTACGGAAAGCTCAGAGAAAAACAATATTGTTGATTTTGTTAGACATAGTCTACGTATTTTTCCGATTGGTCGTTTGGATAAAGACTCCCAAGGTTTAATCTTTTTGACCAACAATGGCGATTTGGTCAACAAGGTATTACGTGCAGGTAATAATCACGAAAAAGAGTATTTGGTGACGGTGAATAAGCCGATAACGGATAGTTTTATTGAAGGTTTAGCCGGTGGTGTGCCTATTTTGGGGACAATGACAAAAAAATGCCCCGTTACTAAGGTGACGACTAACGTATTTAACATCACACTAGTACAGGGACTAAACCGTCAAATTCGTCGCATGTGTGAGTATTTTGGCTATGAAGTGGTGAGGCTTGAGCGTACGCGAATTATGAATGTGAACCTTAAGGGTCTGCCAGTTGGAGATCGGCGAGATTTAACCCCAAAAGAGTTGTCTGTATTACTTAAATCTATAGAAGATTCTTCTGCCAATGACAGCGCTCCGGCCAAGAAATCTCGTAATTCACCCCGAAAAAAACCTCGTACTGATACCTCGTCAAAGTCAAAGACGGCTCCAAAACCAAGAGGCGCAGCAAAGGAAAATACTAAACATCCCAAAGATGGTGCTAGAAAACCAAAGGGTTCTAGAGGTAAGGATGGGCGTCCTTATGATCATGGCAAGAAGTCTGGAGGGAGTGGCAAACCTGCAGCAAATGGCAGGCGCCCTGCAAAAGGCCGAGGGTCTAAGCGCTCTTCAAAACCATAAATTGCTTTGTAGCGCTCAATTAATTAGGACACTTGATTAAAGATGCTGTACAAAAATCCAGACAACTTAAGCTGTCTGGATTTTTAATACTTATTGCCTGTTTTCTTTAAACAAAAACTAAAATAGAGGGCTAAAAGTATCAGAAAACAATGGATAAAATAAAGCAGATAGAAACAATGAAGGATTTCAAATTAGACTATTGTTAATTGTCAAAGAATTTAATAATGAAAAGAGCCGTGCAACATTATTCCAGATAGACCTGCTATTGAGATTGGCAAATATTACTTACTTTTATTTAAACAGTATAAAAGAATGAATAAATTATGAACAATAAAATAAAAACCTCCCTTGCTTTTAGAAGATATCCTTCGACAACTGCTTTGCAGTGTTTTGAGACGGCTGCTAGGCACTTAAGTTTTACCAATGCAGCTCAAGAGATGCATATGACTCAAAGTGCTGTTAGTAAACAAGTCGCTCAGCTCGAGGAGATGTTAAATCTCTCACTATTTTATCGTACACCGCATCGAATATCCTTAACGCCAGCTGGTAAGACTTATTATCTTGAAGTATTAGACATTCTTAAACATATAGAAGCAGCGACTACCAGCTTGATGTCAAATAGTGACAACTCAGAGGTGCTTAAGGTCGTCTCGCACCCAACTTTTTGCTCTCGTTGGTTGATACCTGCATTAAGTGGGTTTAGCCAAGCACATCCGTTGATTAATTTAAATATCAAAGAGTTGGCTGGGCCATTTTTTTCTGAGGATCAAAATGTCGATGTCGCCTTTTTATATGGTGATGGAATATGGGCTGGCATGGAGGCGATTAAGTTGTTTGATGAGTATAGTGTGGCTGTCTGTCATCCTGAATATTTAACAGACAAAGCACCATGCACAAACAACATAGATAACTGCACGCTATTACAACTTAGCTCGCGGCCAAGTGCTTGGTATGAGTATTTTAGGCAGCAAGACATCAGTATGGATGCAACCTTTGTGGGCCCACGCTTTGATACTTTTCATACTACTATTTCTGCTGCTTTACAGGGATATGGTATCGCATTAGTGCCACTACGTTTAGTTGCGCCAGAGTTGCAGTCGGGCGCACTGGTGACAGCATGGAGCTATGCTGCCAAAGGCAGGGGTTCTTATTACATGTCTTACCCTTTATCTATGGGTAGCTCACATAAGGTCAAGGTTATTTTGGAATGGGTCTCGAATTATCTAGAAGAATCAAATGAACACGTTCTATGATTTTATATTTTCAACCATAAAACCTACTTTCACCTTTTGACTAGCGATAAGCGTAGAAAGCCCTGCTAATAGAGACACAAACGAGCCAGCTATATGCTGGTTTTTTTTGCAATGACAAAAAGGAATGGCGTCACAACTATTATTCGTTTGCTGATAACACGGGGTTTTGCTGAAATGAAGGTCTAACTCAAGGAAGATGAGAAATGCTCATGGATCAGCTATACAATGTCACCGATGCTTTTACGATGGTGCATCCAGTGACTTTAACGAAAGGTGTCAATGCAAAAGTTTGGGATGATAAAGACCGCTGCTACGTTGATTTCGTCGGTGGTATTGGTGTGCTGAACTTTGGTCATTGTCATCCGCGCATCGTCAGCGCGATCATCACTCAAGCACAGTTGCTTATTCATTATGCTTACAACGCGGCTGCTCATATGCCGTACCAAACCTTCATGCCAAGATTGTGCGAGCTCATTCCTATCCAAGGTGAGCTTGCAGGCATGCTGACCAACTGCGGTGCAGAAGCCACCGAAAACGCCATAAAAATCGCTCGCATGAAGACAGGTCGTACTGGTGTCATCGCTTTTGATGGTGGCTTTCATGGGCGTACGCTTGCAGCGGTTAATCTAAATGGTAAGGTCGCTCCTTATAAACGAGGGCTAGGGCCTTTAGCGGGCGGCGTTTACCATATTCCTTTCCCCAGTCCCGACAGTGATATTAGTGATCAGCAGGCTATCGACGCTTTAGAGCGTCTATTTGCTGTGGAGACGGATGTCGATAACATCGGTGCCATTATCATGGAGCCAGTACAAGGAGAGGGTGGCTTTCAGTTAATGTCAGCGACGTTTGCCCAATATCTGCGCGCCTTTTGTGATGAGCATGGCATTTTGCTCATTATGGATGAGATTCAATCAGGATACGGTCGTACGGGTACACCTTTTGCCTTTACGCATTTAGGGATTGAGCCTGACATGATATTGCTGGGTAAAAGCATCGCAGGAGGCCTGCCATTGGGTGCGGTAATAGGCAAGGCTAGTGTTATGAACGGTCTGCCAAAAGGGAGTTTGGGCGGTACTTATTCAGGTAATCCAGTGGCGTGTGCCGCAGCGAACGCCACTATAGATATCATGCAAGAAGATGAGGTGTGGCAGTCTGCCAAGCATTATGCAAAGACCATCGAAGATACAGTGAGTGATTGGCAGCAGCAAGGAGTCTCTCCATGGCTGCATGGACTCACAGGAGTAGGTGCTATGCGCGGTATCGAGCTGCGTCATCCTGCTTATGGCACGCACCCAAGCATCATGTCTTATGTGTTAAAGCAAGCACGAGAGCGGGGATTGCTACTCATGCCAAGTGGTAAGCATCGACATATTATTCGCCTATTACCACCGCTGACGATTGAGCCTGAGACGCTAACAGCTGGACTCGATATTTTAAAAGAAGTGCTCGCTGCTATCCCTAATGAAGCGCCACAGTCATAGCTATGACTTGCGATATTACTATGATTACTTCCCCAACCTTACTTACCTAAAAAATATTAATTAAAAAGGATAAATGCCTGTGAAAAATACATTTATAAATAGCGATGATATTCGCCATGATTTCTCTATTGCAATGTCAGAGATGTACCAAAAAGAAGTACCGCTATATGGTGACCTCATTGAATTAGTGACTGAAGTAAATACAGAGGTGTTAAACAAGCAGCCTGAGATTAGACAGCAACTTGAGCACACCGGAGAGATTGATAGACTCAATATGGAGCGCCATGGTGCAATTAGGTTGGGGACAGCTGCTGAGCTTAGTATGATGCGTAGGCTTTTTGCTGTGATGGGCATGCATCCTGTTGGCTATTATGATTTGGCACCAGCCGCTGTGCCTGTGCACTCTACTGCTTTTAGAGCGATTGATAGCCAATCATTAAATAACAGCCCATTTCGCGTGTTTACCTCTCTCTTGCGTTTAGATTTGATTGGTGATGAAGCGCTAAAGCAAGAAGCGATAGCAGCTCTGAATAATCGCAATATCTTTACTGGTAATGTGGTCAGCCTGATTGAACGCTTTGAGGAGCAGGGGGGTCTAACGGCTGATGATGCAAGGCAGTTCGTCAAAGAAGCGCTAGAAACCTTTCGCTGGCATGATAAGACTCCAGTCTCAAAAGCGCTATATCAACGACTATTATCGCAGCATGGACTAATCGCTGACGTCGTTGGTTTTAAAGGGCCTCATATCAATCACTTGACCCCTAGAACCTTGGATATAGATGCGGTACAGGCAGGTATGCAGGCAAAAGGTATTCCGCCAAAAGCGATCATAGAAGGGCCTCCCAGACGAGAGTGTCCGATTTTATTACGACAAACGAGCTTTAAAGCATTAGAAGAGGCGGTTAGTTTTAAAAACTCAGAAGGTGGCTATGAAACGGGTCATCATACTGCACGGTTTGGTGAGATTGAGCAGCGCGGGGTGGCTTTAACCCCCAAAGGTAGAGAGTTGTATGACAAATTGCTTAGTCAAGCTCGCAATCAGTTGGGCGTGACTCCGAATGCAGACAATGCTGCAAAGTATTATCAAATTTTAGAGAGTGCATTTGAAGCGTTCCCCGATGACTATCAAACGCTACATGATGAAGGGTTGGCTTATTTTTACTATCAAACCAGTGATAGTAGCGCAGATATGAGCAGTGCTGATTCTGAGCTAGGCGTAAACGCTTCAGAATCAAGTAGCTCGAATAGCTTTATATCAAAGCAAGCCATGGCTGATTTGATTGAGCAAGGTGTTATCAGGGTTGAGCCTATTGTTTACGAGGACTTTTTGCCAGTGAGTGCCGCAGGAATTTTTCAGTCCAATCTGCATGACACCAAGCAAAGCAGTTATGAGGGCAACTCAAACCAACAGGAGTTTGAGAGCGCATTGGGTGCACGTGTTCACGACGAGCTTGAGCTATATCAAACAATACAAGCGCAGAGTCTTAAAGCGTGTCTGATGAGATTAAATAACCATGCTTAGAGTAGCAGTGCCTAAAAATGCATATTGATAAGCGAATTATTTGCGCGTCATTCCAAAAAGGAATGACAGTAAGAAATTAATTATTTTGCAACTTAGCTTGTTGCAAGGTAAGTTAATAAGTCTTTCAAGGAAGTATTAACCAACATAAAGGGATTGATTATGATTAAGCAGTATATGTCCGCTATGGGTGTCAAAGAAGAACAATACCAAAATGGCGACTTTGAAGTGAACAGCCCTATTGATGGCTCTGTTATTGGCAAGATTACCTTGGACAGTGTTGATGATGTCGATACTAAGATTGCCAATGCCAAAAAAGCATTCAAAGAGTGGCGTATCGTTCCTGCTCCAAGACGTGGTGAGCTAATTCGCTTGCTCGGTGAAGTGCTGCGTGAGCATAAAGAAGACTTAGGCATGCTAGTGTCATTTGAGGCTGGCAAGATTAAAGAGGAAGGCCTAGGTGAAGTACAAGAAATGATTGACATCTGCGACTTCGCTGTCGGCGTTTCACGCCAGCTATATGGTCTAACGATCGCATCAGAACGCCCAGGTCACCACATGCGTGAGACATGGCATCCGCTTGGTGTGATTGGGGTGATCTCCGCCTTTAACTTCCCAGTCGCTGTATGGTCATGGAACACAGCGCTTGCTATCGTCTGTGGTAACCCTGTCGTTTGGAAACCCTCAGAAAAAGCCCCTTTGGTTGCTTTGGCGTGTCAAGCAATGTTTGAAAAAGCCTTAGCTAAGTTTGGTGATGCGCCAGAGCATCTATCTCAAGTACTACTGGGTAAGACAGATGTCGGTAACGCCTTGGTTGAAAATAAAGATGTTGCCTTAGTTAGTGCGACGGGCAGTACCCGTATGGGTAGAGAAGTAGGACCAAAAGTGGCGAATCGTTTTGGTAAGAGCTTGCTTGAGCTTGGTGGTAATAATGCCATGATCTTGGCGCCAAGTGCTGATCTGGATCTTGCGTTACGTGGAATTTTGTTCTCAGCAGTCGGTACCGCAGGTCAGCGTTGCACCACATTACGCCGTCTATTCGTGCATGAGTCTATCAAAGAAGATATCTTGCCACGCATCAAATCCGCTTATGAGACCGTCAGCATTGGCCATCCACTAGAGGGCAATCTGGTAGGTCCGCTTATCGATGAAGACAGCTTCAATAATATGCAAGAAACCTTGAAAAAGGCGAGAGAAGCAGGCGGTACAGTCACAGGCGGCGAGCGTGTACTCGAAGATAAGTATCCAAATGCCTATTATGTGACGCCTGCCATTGTCGAGTTTGATGAGCAAAATGACGTTGCCAGAAGTGAGACCTTTGCGCCTATCCTATATGTCATGACTTACAAAGAGTTCGATGAAGCAATTGAGATGCAAAATGATGTACCACAAGGCTTATCATCATGTGTATTTACTAATGATCTGCGTGAGGCTGAAACCTTCCTAAGCGATCGCGGTAGTGATTGCGGGATAGCTAACGTCAATATTGGCACCAGTGGCGCTGAGATTGGTGGTGCGTTTGGGGGTGAAAAAGAAACAGGCGGTGGTCGTGAGTCAGGATCGGATGCTTGGAAAGTCTATATGCGCCGTCAAACCAATACCATCAACTACTCAAAAGAGCTACCACTGGCGCAAGGTATTAGTTTCGGTTAGTACAAGGCAATATGTCTCTTTGTTTTCTTAAATATTGATTTATTTGAATGGCTTGAATGAATTGTAGGCTGCCAAGTATAGGTGGAATATGCTTAGCAGCCGCAAAAATTGCTTTAATTTTTACAAGTAATAAGCAACTACGGATTAGGTTGCGATGACTATTGATTACTACTAAGGAAGGTAGAACTATCATGATTGATGATAAACCGCACGACCCTGCTAATGATGGCTATGGTCCATCTTCTAGCTTCTTACTTGATATTGCCCCTCTAGTATTGACTGCCATGATTCTCATGGTGCAGTTCTTCGTATTTAAAGACTTTACCCCTCACATCCCATTAGCTTGTGGCATCTTGATCACTGGCTTATTTATGAAGATGCGTGGCCGTGGCTGGCAAGGTATGGAGGAGCGTTTTTAAAGGTAATCAAAATTGGTTTACCAGCGATGATTATTCTGATGGGTGTGGGTATGCTCATTGGTGCGTGGATTATCGCAGGGTCAGTCCCGACCATCCTATATTATGGTTTTAGTATATTTTCTCCTTCCACTTTCTTAGTCTCTGTTTGTGCAATATGTGCCATCATTTCTGTCGCCACTGGTACCTCGTGGGGTACGGTCGGTACCGTAGGGTTGGCAATGATGGGTATTGGAATGGGGCTTGGTATCCCGGCGCATTTTACTGGTGGCGCTATTGTCTCAGGTGCTTTTTTTGGAGACAAAATGTCACCATTATCAGACACCACTAACCTGACTCCTGCGGCTGCGGGTGTTGAGCTTTGGGATCATATCAAGGGCATGTTGCCGACGACTGTCCCAGCGATGATTACAGCCTTAGCTATCTATGCTTGGATTGGTATGGGCTATGGCGATGATAGTATTGATTTGTCTTCTATCCAAGCGCTACAAGACAGTTTAGCTGCTAACTACAACCTGAGTATTATTACCTTACTACCTGCTGTTGTCGTTGTAGCAGCAGCGGTTATGAAAATGCCAGCGATACCGACGGTATTAAGTGGCGTTTTTGTAGGCTCTGTGATTGCAGTCTTTTTGCAGGGTGTTGGTGTTAGTGATGTTTTCAATGTTTTACAAAATGGTTTTGTCAGTGAGACGGGTTTTGAGGTTGTTGATCAATTACTGTCAAAAGGCGGTGTGATGTCAATGACATGGGTCATTAGCTTGACCATCTTCGCCTTGGGATTTATCGGTGCACTTGAGCATTACGGTACCCTCAAAGCCATCATGGCCAAGATTAATCGCTTTGTGAGATCACGCTTAGGGTTGATTTTTACGACATACGGCAGTGTCCTGAGTGTTGGTACACTCATCGGTGACGTTTATACCACTTGTGTTCTACCAGGTCGTTTATTACAAGATAAATATAAAGAAATGGGCTATAAGCGCACGACGTTGACTCGCTCGATCGAAGATGCTGGTACGTTGTTATCACCGCTTATCCCATGGAATATGGGTGGTAGCTTTGTCGCCGCCACATTGGGTATAGCAACGCTGACTTATGCACCCTTTGCTTTTGCCTGTTGGTTGTCGCCTCTATTTGGGTTGCTATGGGCGTTCCTTGATAAATTTATACCACGTGAAGAGCCATCTGTAGAAAAGCTCGATACGACTTCTTCAATCAGTGAAGTGTGATAAAGGGAGTATGAGATGTTGCAAGAGCAGTGTTTATGGAATATGACTGCGCCCCTTATTGATACTTACAGCCAGATGAGTAGTGATACTGAAGCGACTATCTGCATCATAGGTGGAGGTTATACAGGGTTGTCGGCTGCGATTCATCTGGCCGAAAAAGGCGTCCAAGTTATCGTATTAGAGAGCCAAACGATTGGTAGTGGCGGTTCAGGTAAAAGCGTCGGGCTAGTCAATGCAGGAACATGGGCGCGCCCTGATGATTTGAATATTGCTCTAGGCGAGGCAGCAGGTGAGCGTCTGACTGAAGCGCTTGGACAAGCACCAAGCCTAGTATTTGATTTGATTGAACGCTACAACATTGATGCGCAAGCGACGCGTGCTGGCAATATCCATATGGCACATAATGCCAAAGGCGAAGTCGATGTCGATATCAGATACGAGCAGCTTAGCCGTCGCGGTGCAAATGTTGAGGTATTAACTGGAAGCAAATGCCATGAGTATTGTGGTACCACAAGCATCAATAAGGCACTGCTAGATCACCGTGCTGGCACCATCAATCCATTGGCTTATGTCAGAGGACTTGCCAAAGTAGCGACAGATCTTGGAGTCACTATCTACGAGCATTCAGCTGTTGAAGCATTAGAGAAAGTAGATGGCCATTGGTACACAAGGACTGCTAAAGCCCGCGTAAAGTCTGAGCGCGTCATTATTGCTACCAACGCTTATACCGAAGGCGAATGGACAGAAATTGCCAAGACGTTTTATCTGGTCTATTACTATCAGATTGCGTCTGAGCCGCTCAGTGGAGAGGCGGCAGATCGTATTTTGCCGTATAGAACAGGTGCATGGGACACGCGCTTGGCCTTATCTAGCTTTCGCCGCGATGACGATGATCGCTTATTATTGGGAACGGTTGGTGGTACGCAGCTTAAACCAAAATCCTTTTATCAGTCGTGGGCCAATGCTGTACAAAAAAGCTATTATCCAGATTTGCCAGCATTTAATTGGCAATATGAGTGGTGTGGTAGCTTTGGTTTTACGCAAGACCATATCTTTCGAGTGATGGAGCCTGATGAGGGTTTGCTGACAGCAACGGCTTATAACGGACGCGGTATTACCACAGGCACGCTAATGGGTAAGTGCTTTGCAGAGTATATAATGACGGGTAATAGAGACAGTATTCCCTTACCCTTTAAGACTTTAGAGGAGGCGAAAGTCTCTTTTGGAGGGATAAAATCTGGATTTACTGAGCTTGGTCTGACCTTATACCATGCTGGTCAATGTCTTAAGATTATCAGATAGTGTAGATAGTGTAAATAGTGTAAATAGTGTAAATAGTGTAAATAGTGTAATCAGATAATTTAACCTTCCATTTGATGACAAGCCGCATATATTATTACTGATATAAAAACCAATATGGTCATATTAGGCAATAGTTAGGCTTGTTTTTTTTCTTTATTCATTATGCTAAGGGATATATTCAGTGAATGATCTTATCAAACCCTTACAGATATCTATCGATACAGTTTTGCATACGCTGCAACAGGATCATCAACTTGACCCCAGCCAAATCAAAACTGATGCTGAGAGCCTAGAGCACTGGGGCAAAGACTGGACCAAGCACTTCGCTCCTGCTGCGTCTGCCATTATCTTTCCAAAGACCACCGAGCAAGTGCAAGCGATTGTCCTCCTTGCCAATGAGCACAACGTGGTTTTAACCCCAAGTGGCGGTCGTACCGGTCTGTCTGCAGGCGCAGTCGCGTCTAACGGTGAGATTGTCGTCAGTATGGATAAAATGAATCATATCGGGCAGTTTTATCCTGCTGACCGCATGGTTGAGATTGAAGCCGGCGTCATCACTCAGCAGCTGCAAGAGTTCGCTGAGTCAAAAGACCTCTACTATCCTGTCGACTTTGCTTCTGCTGGCTCTAGTCAAATGGGCGGCAATATCGGTACCAATGCCGGCGGCATCAAAGTCATACGCTATGGCATGACCCGTCAATGGATCATGGGGCTGACAGTGGTCACTGGTAAAGGTGATATTCTGCATCTGAATCGCGGTATGATCAAAAACGCCACTGGCTACGACTTACGTCAGCTATTCATTGGTTCTGAGGGCACGCTTGGATTTGTTACTCATGCTCAGATCAAGCTTGAGCGTCAGCCCCAAGACTTAAACGTCATGGTCCTCGGTATGGATAACTTTAGTGATGTCATGAATGTGCTGTCTGCCTTTCAAGCGAAGATTGACCTGACCGCTTTTGAATTCTTTGATGATGTGGCAGTTGATAAGCTGATGGCGCATGGTCAAGTTCAAGAGCCGTTTGAATCACGCACCAAGTTTTATACCTTACTAGAGTTTGAAGCGCCGTATGAGCCCATCATGGATAAAGCCATGGCCATCTTTGAGCATTGTATGGAGCAAGGCTGGGTGGTCGATGGGGTGATGAGTCAGAGTCTGACGCAAGCAGAAGAGCTGTGGAAGCTACGAGAATATATCTCTGAGACCATCTCAGTCTTTACCCCGTATAAAAACGATGTATCAGTACTGATAAGCCATGTACCTGACTTTATCGAAGAGATTGACCACATTGTCAGTAGCAACTATCCTGACTTTGAAGTGTGCTGGTTCGGTCATATCGGTGATGGTAACTTGCATCTAAACATACTTAAGCCTGAAACTTTAAGCAAGGATGACTTTTTTGCCGCTTGTCAGGTAGTGAATAAACAGGTGTTTGAGACGGTGCAAAAGTATGGCGGCTCAGTCTCTGCTGAGCATGGTGTGGGTATGACTAAAAAGCCCTATCTCAATTATAGCCGCAGTGAGACTGAGATTGAGTATCTTAAGCAAATTAAGCAGGTGTTTGATCCGAACAATATTATGAATCGTGGCAAGATTTTTGATATTCAATAAAAAGGATTATGTATTCAATATGCTTAATTTTTAAGGGTTATGCCGTCTTGTACTCACCTTTGGTTGATTGATGGTTAGATCTTTATGCTTTAGCTTTATCGCACCGTAATAATAAAATGACAGGCAACTTTAGGGGTAATTATGCAGATTTTAGATATTAATACCGTAAAAAAACAGCTTACGATGCCAATGGCAATCAGTGCTATTGAAGATTTACTCAAAACTCAAGGCGAGCATCCAACATGGATTAAGACACCTGAGCGCCTAGTTATTCCTACTTTTGAAGACAGTAATAAGAATACATCAGGCTCGCATTTATCAATGCCTTCAGTAGTGTTCGACGGTGATAACGAGTATGCAGTTGTGAAGCTGGTTACTATCTGTCCAGACAATCCCAAGCGCAATAAGCCAACAACCATGGCAACAATCACTGTATCAGATAATAAGACAGGAGAGATGCTCGCATTTTTGGATGGGGTATATATCACCCAAGTACGAACAGCAGCACTATCTGGGATAGCTACTAAGTATCTAGCGAACCCAGCCAGTAGTGCAGTGGCTGTAATAGGAACAGGAGGGATGGCGTATGAGCAGCTCAATGCCATACTCACTGTACGTCCAAATATCAAACAGGTTAACCTTTGGAATAGAACCACTGAGACGGCACATGAGTTTCAGGAGAAATTTAAACAAGAATACCCACAGTGGCAAGTTGACTTTGAGGTCTATGAAAATATCGAGCGTGCTATCAAAGACGCAGATATTATTAATCTTGCTACAAGAGCAACCAAAGGATTGTTCGAAGCCGCGCAAATAAAGCCAGATGCTCACATTAATGCGGTTGGCGCTTATCAACCCACCATGAAGGAAGTTAGCAACTCTGTTATAGAGGCCAGCACCTCTGTCATTATCGATGATGCTGAAGGTGGCTTACACGAGGCGGGGGACTTGATACAAGCTCATGATGATATTAACAGTACTTGGACATGGGATCAGCTAACGGGTACGTTGAATGATTTGGTGAATAAGAAGATTAGTATCGATTTAAGTCAAGATAAGGGCATTACGTTGTTTAAGTCAGTTGGAGCAGCAAGCTTTGATGCAGCAGTCGCCTTAAAGGTCGCTCAAACAGCGCAGAAAGAAGGTTTGGGTCGGTTTGTTGAGTGATAAGGATTCACTCATAATCAGTTGATTGATCTTAAGACAGACCTTTTTAAAGTGGTGAAGTTAGATTAATAAAACCAGCTTGTTATCTGAGAGTATGAGTATGCGCTATGATGTGATTGTTATCGGTGCAGGCATAGTGGGCACCTCTATAGCCTGGCACCTACAACAGAATAACTCTCAAGTTCTTCTGTTAGATAAAAAACCACCCGGAGAAGAAACTTCATATGGTAATGCAGGTATCATTACTAGAGAAGCGGTAAATACCAAACCTTTTCCTAGAAGTTTTAAAGAGATATTCAGAGTATTACCGAATAAAAGTACGGATATTCGCTATCGTTGGTCGGCTATATATGGTCTTCAGCGTCCTTTATTGCAGTACTGGGCGAATTCTAGTATAAAAAAGGTCGAAGCAATCGATAAAGAGTGGGCTACTCTTATTGAGCACTGCACAAATGAGCATGATTCTATGATTAGAGCCTCAGGCGCTAATGAGCTGGTCAGTAAAGTAGGCTGGATTGAGCTTCATCGTAAATCCAGTAGTTTTGAAAAAGCCATTAATAAAGCACCAAAAGCGGCCGATCAAGGAGTAGAGTATCAGGTGCTATCGCTAGCAGATTTAAAAGAATTAGAGCCAAATGTAAACTTTACCGACTATATCGGCGGCATCCACTGGAAAAATTCTTGGCAAGTGAAAGATCCTGGTGGGCTTGTAAAAGCATATGTAAAAAGCTTTGAAGAAATGGCGGGAGATATAAAGCAGTCAAGCGTAAAAGACATAATACAGACAGAGAGTGGTTGGCAAGTTGTGACCGAGGATCAAAGTTACTCATGTCAGGATGTCGTTGTTGCGGCAGGCCCATGGTCAGCTGATTTAATCAAGCCGCTGGGCTACAATATTCCTTTGTTTCCTATGCGTGGCTATCATCAACATTTTGGGTGTAATGGACAAAATTCATGCTGGTGTAGGGTCTAACGCTATATACTGTCTATATTTGCAAGGAATCAACGCTATGAATCAAAAAACTGCCCTTTTTGTAGTAATAAACACACTAAAAAGAATGACGCAAACTAGTCAAACAACAGTACCAATGCCTATCTTGCAAACGGCGGTTTTTAGGGGGCACAAGGCTCAATAACCAAATGCTTTGGACTGAATATACGCAAGGGAAACAGACGTATAAACAACTGGCTGACAAGTACCACTGTAGTCTTAAAACCATTCAAAAGACGCTTAGACAAAGTGAGTATTGAGTACCAAATCAAACGACCTAAGCGTGCTAATATCATCATGGACACGACCTATTTTGGCCGTGGGTTTGGTCTCATGGTATTTATGGACAACGCCACTAGAATGGTTCACCATTACGCTATAGTCAGTCATGAAACCAACAGTGCCTATAAGCAAGGGGTTGATTACTTAAAGGTGCTAGGCATTGATATACAAAGCATCACCTGTGATGGTAGACGAGGACTTAGAACGCTATTTACCAGTACTCCTTGTCAGATGTGCCAGTTTCATCAGATACAAATAGTGACTCGCTACCTGACTCGTCGCCCTAAGAATATCGCTAGCATTGAGCTTAGGCAGCTTACTTTGACCCTAACACAGCTTGATAAAGCCGCGTTCATAAAGTGCTTAGATCACTGGTACCTGACTTACGAAGCCTATCTCAGTGAACGTAGTACCAATGAGGATACGGGTAGAACTTGGTACACGCATAAGCGTCTTAGAAGTGCTTATCGTAGCCTGCGAACCAACAGTGATTGGTTGTTTACTTATCAAGAATATGAGCACTTAGATATACCAAATACAACCAATACGCTTGAAGGTTTATTTAGTGAGCTCAAGCGGCAATTACACAGTCATCATGGCTTAAATGAGCACCGTAAGTTACGGTTTATTAAAGACTTTTTACTCTCAAAGTCACGCAAATAGCATGAATTATGTCCATTAGCGACTACCTTCTACTTTTTAGCATGAATTTTGTCCATTACACCACATTTTGAAATAACGGAGAAAAACTCATTTTCTCATAGCTTGTTTGATGTAGAGAAAGGCTTTGTGATGGGTACTATGGAGCAGGGTATCAGAGTTACTACTGGGGCAGAAATGGCAACACTGGATGCGCCAAAAAACTTCGAGCAGATAAAAACAGTACTCACTTATGCAAAAAAAGTTATACCGCTTGAAACGGCTGTAGAGTCTGAAGCATGGTGTGGTACCAGACCTTGTATGCCTGATATGAAGCCCGTTATTGGTCCTGCATCACAACACGATAACTTATGGTTTGCTTTTGGTCATGCTCATCAAGGTCTGACACTCGGACCTGTAACAGGACGGCTCATTGAAGAGATGATTCATGGTAAGCCCTTATTTATTGATGCACAACCCTTTAGTAGTAAGCGCTTTGATCCTGAGTATTAATACCAAACCCAAAAAGTGCGATTAACGTTGTCAAACTTGCTAAGCCTACTGGGAGTAGTACTTGCATAAGTTTTCCGCGTTACTCTGATTTTTAGAAATGGTATAAGTAAAGCTTTAGGGCTATCCTAGCGGCAATGTTTACTTTCTATCTCACTCTTTTAGTAGTGCCTTTTATGGTTTGCTCTAAGTATAGATCAGGGAGTGCGGGCAACTACTGTGACTCTTGATCACTCTTGTTTTTGGCAGCTTCAAGCTCGTTAAAGCGCGCTAATTGTTCTGGTAAAAACTGCGTAGCCCTTATATCTAAGGACTATGCAGCTTGGCAGTTCGATAGTATTAGAGCATCTATCGACGCCTGATAACACTTGATAACAACAGTCAAGCGTCAATGTGGTTAAGCATTACTTTTCAAATACTCTAACATGGTGTCTGCATCTGATACTTCAAAGGGGTCTATTGGGCAGTTGTCGCCAAAATCAGGTTCCTTAAACACTTTTTTGATGGCTTTATTGTCGACATACATCGAATAACGCCATGAGCGCATACCAAAGCCAAGATTACTCTTATCAACAAGCATACCCATTTTACGGGTGAACTCACCATTGCCATCAGGAAGCAAAAAAACATTTTCACGGTTTTGCTTTAGGCCCCATTGGTACATGACGAACGCATCATTGACAGAAACGCAAACTATTTCATCTACGCCTAACGCCTTAAACTCATCGTAAAGCTCTTCGTAGCGAGGTAGATGGCTGGTCGAACAAGTTGGCGTAAAGGCACCTGGTAGTGAGAACACGACCACTTTTTTATTGGCGAATAACTCATCCGTGGTTAGGTTATACCATGTGAATGGGTTGTCTCCTCCGATAGATTCATCACGAACACGAGTTTTAAAAGTTACATCAGGTACATGGGTAATCATTATTTACTCCGATTTAGGTTATTGTCTTTTTGTTTTCAAAATCCAGCATTTATATGATAATAGTTATAGTAGTTCATAAGCAAACCTTTAAGCTGATATTCACTATATAAGCTATCAAAATATATGACTTTTTTTAGATCTTACAGGCAAATAGCTACTATTAGTAAAGGCTTTTGTATAGATAGCATTCATCTTGACGAGATAATATTTAGCGGCAATGTTTACTTTCTATCTCAGTCTTTTAGTAATGCCTTTTATTGTTTGCTCTAAGCATAGCTCATGGAGTGCGGGCAAACTACTGTTACTCTTTATCACTCTTGTTCTTGGCAGCTTCAATCTCATTAAAGCGCGCTAATTGCTCTGGTGTGGCTTTTTGTTGATACTTCTCTTTCCACTCAGAGTAGGGCATGCCATAAACGAGCTCACGCGCATCTTCATAATCAATGTCAATACCACGTTCTTCACCAGCCGCTTTATACCATTTGGATAAACAGTTACGACAAAAGCCGGCAAGGTTCATCATGTCAATGTTTTGTGCATCTTTACGCTCGTCTAAGTGAGCTAATAAGCGACGAAATGCTGCGGCTTCTAATTCGATGTTTGATTCTAATTTTGCCATAAGGTTTTTCCTAATTGTTAATGTATATTTGGGTGTGTTTGTTTTTATACAGGGTGCTTTAGAGATAATGATAAGCTGTTATTCTATTGCTTACTGATTATCTGCCTCCTAAAGCCCTTTATTTTTAATGATAATATTATACCACTCTTCATTTCTATCTGCTCTTTGGTCAGTGGTGAGCCAAGTTTTATCTTTGAATTCAGCAGTAATTTTTTGTTTTAGAGCTTCCCAACGCTCTTCATTCATATCGCAAAAAAAGCGACCATCTTTCACGCGCTCACTATTACCGTATTTAAACGATGCGTAAAACACACCATCGTCTGTAAGCATGTGTAGTAATCCATCTATTAATTCAGGAAGCTTTGTAAAAGGCACATGGAGTAATGAAGCGCATGCCCAAATAGCGGTAAATTGACGTTGCCAGTCTTTTTGGACAATGTCTTGAAAAGTAGCGCAAACTAAAGCCACCATATTTTTATAACTTTGCTTGAGTTTATCAAATCTAGTTGCAACAGCATTGTAGTTTTTTAACTTTGCAAAAGGATTTTCTACTAATTATATTGTTTTTGGGAGGATTACCACATCTAATGAGTACAAACAGGAGGCTCAATGATTTTGTGTCAAGAATTAAAAGAGCATTACTATTTTCGGCTTTTTCTTCCATAGCCCCATAGAGTAAGTCTAGCTACCCTCCAGAAGTATTAAAGTAATTAGTCGGCAAGCCACCTTCACGTAAAAACAAGCCCATAGCGCTTCTATGATTTAAAGCTGTAAGACTAATCTCTCGATCCTATTTGGTACTGCCACTTTTAGTAATACTCATTAAATCTTGATTACTGATATCACCATGTCTAATTTTGATAGAGTTCAGTAAATCTGCCTAGCCCCAGTTACTAGCATATTCTCTTCTCCACTATTCAACAGCATACATTACAAACAGTTTGTCTAGGCCATTATTAAACTTGGTTGCTTTATCTACATTATAAAAAGAGAGGTAGTGTTCAATTAAATAAGCTTGTAGATGCAGGAATTAAGAAAAACCATATAGTAAACAGAGTTTTTTGAGTATTAAATTTATTTTGAGTATAAACTTTGACTGAGTTGAGATTCAGGTTTAATATCAACGCTAAAATATATTGTTCATTTATAATAAGATCGATACAGGGGAACTCAGTGTAAGCTATAACTGAGTATGCTAAACGAGTTTGAGGCCGTAGTAAGATTATCGTAGACAGACTACCTCAATATAAAAAATATAATAGGCTAGGTGATGATTAATAATAAAAACCCTTCAAATTTTTATTTTATGGAAGAATATGATCCAATTTTTTTAGAGTTGGCTCGTAACGCTGAGCGCGTATTTAGAAGCGATCCAAATACTACTTTGGTAAAGATGAGGCAGCTTGGTGAGGCGCTAGCTAAAGATACAGCCAATAGAAATAATATTTATTTCGATAAGGAAACTACTCAGTCTCAACTGATTGGTAAGCTTTCTCGAGAGCTTCACCTTGATTACAATATAAAAAACATATTTCATAAGCTTCGTAAAGATGGTAACGAGGCTATTCACGAATTTAAAACCAGTCACCACGAAGCGTCTGAGGCCTTAAAAATTGCTAGATCTTTGTGTGTCTGGTATCACCAAAACTATGGAAACCATGCAAAAAACTTTAAACCCAAGCCTTTTATAAATATTCCTGACCCCAGTGAACAGTTAATAGAGTTACATCAAAAGATAGGTCAGCTTTCTGCTCAGCTTAAAAATGCCGCCAATGAATCCAATGATATTGAGACGCAAATACAGCTGCGAGAACAAGAAGCCGCCTTAATTGATAAAGAAAAAGAAGAGTATCTGCAGTTAGCTGAAATGATGGAAGAAGAAAGAAATCAGTTAGCTGAGCAATATAAGCAGCAAGAAGAAGAGCTATTGATATTAGAGTTGAGGTTTGAAAAGGAGGTTCAAACTTTACAAGAAGAACTACAAAGATCTATAGAGCAAGGTAATAAGCTACCAACCAGAGTGAAGTTAGCAGACTTTATTCCTGATGAGAGCGATGCACGAATTTTAATCGATGAGCAGCTGCGTAAAGCTGGGTGGTTGGTTGATAGTGAGCTGATGACGCAAGCAAAAGGGGAGTTGCCAGAAGTAGGCAAAAATAAAGCCATCGCTGAGTGGAGAATGAAAAACGGTAAGGCTGATTACATACTGTTTATCGGGCTGACTCCAGTGGCTGCCATCGAAGCTAAGCGTCAAAATGCCAATGTTGCAAGTAAGCTGCAACAAGCAGAGCGTTATGCTCAGGGTATTGAGTTTACTGACACCATGAAACCTGCTTGGGAACTGATAGGTTCAGGATTTAATTGGCATCATAATGTCGATTTTGATATTCCATTCGTGCTGTCTTGTAACGGACGTCCCTATATCAAACAATTAAAAGAGTTTTCAGGAATATGGTTTAGAGATGTTAGAAAGTCGAGCAACCCGTCAAGAGCCTTAGAAAACTTCTACAGCCCTGAAGGCTTACTAGACCTATTAAAAAGAGATGTGCACTTAGCAGAAGAAAAGCTTGATGCTGAACCATTTGGCTATCTAGGCTTAAGAGACTATCAAGTCAATGCCATCAAAGCGGTTGAGGCAAATTTAGAAGCGGGCAGTAATAAGTGTCTGCTTGCTATGGCAACGGGTACGGGTAAGACTAGAACCATCATTGGGCTTATTTATCGCTTTTTAAAAGCTGAACGCTTTAAGCGTATTTTGTTCTTAGTAGATAGAACAGCGCTTGGAGAGCAGGCATTTGACAGTATGCAAGAAATGACGCTTGAGCAAAATCAAACCCTATCAAAGATATATAACATCACTGAGCTAGGAGACATGGCGGTAGAAGCTGAAACCCGAGTACAAGTAGCAACAGTGCAGGCTATGGTCAGGCGAATATTCGACAGTGAGGTGCCACCAACGGTAGATCAGTATGATTGTATCATTGTCGATGAAGCGCATAGGGGTTATACCCTAGATCAAGAAATGAGTGAGGGAGAGCTTGCTGTACGAGATAATACCCAGTATTTGTCCACTTATCGCCGTGCCTTAGACTATTTTGATGCGGTAAAAATAGGCCTAACCGCAACACCAGCCAAGCATACCAGTGAGATATTTGGCAAGCCTGTATATACCTATTCCTATCGTGAAGCTGTCGCTGCAGATTGGTTGATCGATTATGAGCCACCTATTCGCTATGAAACCCTATTAACCAAAAATGGCATTCATTTAGAAAAAGGTGCTGAAGTTGCGCGTATTGATGCTTTGACTGGTATGGTAGATACTGCTGAACTTGAAGACGAACTCAATTTTGAGGTGGCAAACTTCAACCGTACTGTGATTACAGAAGGGTTTAACCGCGTTATCTGTGAGCAATTAGCCCAAGAGCTCGATCCTAATGGTGAAGAAAAAGCCTTAATATTCTGTGCCACTGACCTGCATGCAGATATGGTCAAGAACTTACTCGACGAAGTGTTCTCTGATTTGTATGGTGATGACTACAATGTCGATTCTGTGAAAAAGATAACCGGTGCCAGTGATAAAGTGGGGCAGTTAATTCGCCGTTATAAAAATGAGAAACTCCCGACTATTGCCATTACCGTAGACTTATTAACAACGGGCATTGATGTGCCAAAGATTTGTCACTTGGTGTTTTTACGCCGCGTGAAGTCGCGCATTTTGTTTGAGCAGATGATTGGGCGTGCAACCCGGCGCTGTGATGACATTGGTAAAACGGTGTTTAAAGTCTATGATCCAGTCGATTTGTTTGCTTCACTCCAAGAAGTAAATACCATGAAGCCACTGGTGAAAAAGCCAAATATCACTATTGATCAACTCATTGATGAGTTAGTTAGTAATGAACCAAGTACGGCGTTACCAGAGGTAGCTGAAAAGGTCTCAAACTATCAATTGGACAATCAGCACACAGATGCACAATCGCAGGATGAGTTAGAGATCAATGATGACTCTAATCATGATGGGTTTGTTATATCCAAGGAGCAGATCGATCAGCACCAGCAAGAGGTGTTAGATGAGTTGTCACAAAAGATTATGCGAGTGATGCGTCGCGCTGATAAAAAATCTGAGCACAATCCAGATTTAAAAGCCAAGTTAGAGGAGCTGCAAGATATATGGGGCGTGGCACCTGAAAAGCTGCATCAATCGCTACATGAAGGGGGTGTGGAAAACGCCAAAGCATTCTTAACCAAACACAGCAACTTGATAAGTCAGCTAACAGAAGTGAAATATTTAGCGGGCTCAGAGCGTATGCCAGTGATATATGAGGGTGAAGATGAGCTATTAGAGAGAACGCAAGGCTATGGTGAGCATGAGCGTCCAGGAGACTACCTAGAAAGCTTTGATAAATTCATTAATAACAATCTAAACGACTCAGTAGCATTGACCGTTATAGCGACTAACCCTAGGAATTTAACGCGTCAAGATCTGACAGAGGTCAAAATCATGCTGGGTAATGCTGGATATAGTGAAGCCAAGCTTCGATCTGCTTGGCGTAATAAGACCAATCAGGACATAGCCTCCAGCTTAGTGGGTCATATTAGGCGTGCGGCATTAGGAGAGCCTTTAATACCCTTTGAAACTCGTGTGAATCAGGCGATGCAAAGTATCTATGCCAGCCAAGCTTGGACACCACTGCAGCGTAAATGGCTAGATAGATTGGCCAAACAGCTCCAATATGAGACGGTGGTGGATAAGCAATTCATTAATGAGCGCTTCTCAAGTAAAGGCGGAGTGAAGCAGTTTAACAAAATCCTGCAAGATCGTCTTGACGACGTACTAGAGCAAATGAATGAAGAGTTATGGCAAGCATAGTCTTACGAAGATGATAATGAGCGACATCATTTGACGTTTATTAGCCAGTCTAGCCATTTTAATGATGAAAGACTGGCTCGAAGTCACTATACTTAGCGCCGCTTATGCATTTATTAAAACAGCTTATTAAGACAACAACGACATAAATAGAATTAGGAAGTTATATGAGTACCAGTAATATCGTGCAAAAACTTTGGAACCTATGTGATGTCCTGCGAGATGATGGTATCAATTACAGTGATTATGTGACTGAGCTGGTATTACTGTTATTCATCAAGATGGAATATGAAAATACAGAACAAGGCGTATTGGTCGCTCATAAGCTCCCTGAGGGCTGCCGCTGGACAGATATCAACGAGTTATCTGGGCTTAATCTACTCAATAAATATAAGCAAGTGCTGCTCGATCTGTCAAAGAGTGATGACCAGCTTATTGCTACTATCTATAACGACGCCTATACCCGCTTAAGAGAGCCACGCCACTTAGAGCAACTGGTGAAAAGCTTAGACTCTCTAGATTGGTTTAGTATTCAAAACGATGGTTTGGGCGACTTATATGAAGGTCTGCTGGAGAAGAACGCAACCGAGACCAAATCAGGCGCTGGTCAGTACTTTACCCCGCGTGTGCTCATCGATAGTATTGTCCGCTGTATCCAACCCAAAGCCGGCGAGGTCATTCAAGACCCTGCAGCCGGTACCGCAGGGTTCTTAATCGCCGCTGATACTTATATCAAGTCTGAGACTGATGACTTGTTTGACCTAAGTCCTGAGCAGGCGAAGTTTCAAAAAACCAAAGCCTTTGTCGGTGTCGAGCTAGTGCCCAATACTCGCCGTCTAGCACTCATGAACTGTATGCTTCATGGTATGGAAGGAGACAATGAAGGCGTTATTCATCAAGGTAACGCTCTAGGTGAAGCAGGTGCCAGTCTACCTCGTGCTGATGTCATCTTAGCCAATCCACCATTTGGTACCTCAAAAGGCGGTGACGCCAGTATTACCCGTGATGACTTGACGTATAAGACCAGTAACAAGCAATTGGCGTTCTTACAGCACATCTATCGCAATCTAAAGCCAGGCGGGCGGGCAGCGGTGGTATTGCCGGATAACGTACTGTTTGAAGCGGGCATCGGTACTGATATTCGCCGTGACCTGATGGACAAGTGCAATTTGCACACTATCCTGCGTCTGCCCACTGGCATCTTTTATGCCGCTGGGGTAAAGACCAACGTCTTATTCTTTACCAAAGGTACTACCGCTAATCCTGACCAAGACCAAGGCTGTACTGAGAATGTCTGGGTCTATGATCTGCGTACCAATATGCCAAGCTTCGGTAAGCGCACGCCGTTTAGCCCGCAGCATCTCGCGCCCTTTGAAGCGCTATATGGCGACAAGGCAGAGGGAACAAGTCCCCGAGTAGAGGGCGACTGGTCATTCGCTCCTGAAGATGATGGAGATAAGGATGAGACGGCTGAGCAAAATATGGAAAACAGCCGCTGGCGGGTGTTTAGCCGTGAGTGGATCAGCGAAGAGAAAGCCGATAGCTTAGATATCAGCTGGATACGTGACAGCGATAATATCTCAGCAGAGGATTTGCCTGAGCCGCATGTGCTGGCAGGCGAGGCGATGACCGAGCTGACTGAAGCATTGCGTCAACTAGATGAACTGATGCAGGCCTTAGGTCAAGGTGATGAAGCCAGTGCTCAAAAGAAGCTACTGCTTGATGTGTTGGGTTTGGATAGTGAGGTGCAGCAATGAGTGAATTAGCATTGCCTGAGGGGTGGGTCAGTACTAAGCTAGGTAATTATGTGTACTTAAAAACGGATATGCCTTTAAGAGTGCTGAATACTTACTACAAGACAATAAAAACGTACCCTTAATTAGAATTGGTGATATACAAGACAATACGGTATCAACAGAGAACTCAGTCTTTGTTAAAGCAAATGAGCAAGCAGAATCTTTCGTTATTAATAAAGGTGATTTGTTGATAGCAATGTCAGGAGCCACTACTGGCAAAATGGGGGTATATCGAGAAGATGGAAAAACTTATCAAAACCAACGAGTTGGTAATATAAAGTTTGTTAGCCAGAGCTTAAGGTCTGAATCGTTTAGGAATTACTTGATACAGAGTTTAAAGCAAACAATATATGATATTGCCTATGGAGGCGCTCAGCCTAATATTTCAGCCAAGGCTATCGAAAATATCGAAATTGCTCTACCGCCATTAAATGAACAGAAAGTGATATCACAAATATTGAATCAATACTTAACAACCGTCTCCCAAACCCAAGCCCGACTCGATGCCATACCTAAGTTGATTGAGAAGTTTCGGCAGTCTGTTTTAAATGATGCATTTAATGGAAGTTTGACGGATGATTGGAGAAAAAATAATAGTGATATAGGTGGTGCTTTTTCTAACCAAGCGGAACTGAATAAGTTTAGAACTGAAGAATTACAAAAACTGCCTATAAACTGGCAATGGTTAAAGTTTGAAGCAGTAGCTGAAATTGCCTCAAATCTTGAGGATCCTAAATTAACACCTAAAGCTATTCATTTAGCTCCTAACCATATTGCGAGTAATAAGGGTAAAGTTATTGAAATATCTACTATTGAAGATGATAATGTCAAAAGTGCTAAACATGGATTTCAAAAAGGTCAGATTATTTATTCTAAAATCCGGCCTTATCTTTGTAAGGTCGTCATAGCTGAATTTAATGGATTGTGTAGTGCAGATATGTATCCCATTAATTCTAAAATAGAGACAAAATACCTATGGTATTGGATGCTTTCAGCAAAGTTCACCCATTGGGCTTCAAATGCAGAAAGTCGAAGTGTACTACCTAAGATTAATCAAAAAGATTTAAACAAGATTCCCACACCTACCGCTCCCATTAAAGAGCAAAAGGAAATAATTAGACTTATTGACCTATTCTTTGCTCACGCCGATCAAATAGAAAAAAATGTAGCCATTGCCAAGGCCCGAGTCGATAACCTAACCCAGTCTATTTTGCATCAAGCTTTTACAGGTAATTTGACCGCTGAGTGGCGCGAGCAAAATCCTGATCTGATCAGCGGTGAAAATAGTGCTGAGGCGCTATTGGCTAAGATTGAAGCCGAAAAAAAAGCGAACAAAACCAAAAAGAAAAAATAAGGCTTAAAAATACTGCGACATTATAAGACGCTACGAAATGGTTTTGTATATGTATAGCGGATGACATTTGCTATGCTTGAGACATCGTTTAGAACAGGGTTGAGAATTACGTGAACAATACTGCAAACAATGTCATCAAGCGTCAACTACTGATTATTCAGTATCTTATTAAAAGTAACTATGTGTCTACCATAGACATTCAGACCCACCTAAAATCCAAAGGAATGGATGTACAAATACGTACGATACAAAGAGATTTAAATTTACTTAACGAAATTGTCCCTTTAGAAGTACATACCGACGACAAGCCCTACAGTTGGCGCTGGAAGCGCCTAAAAAACACATCTACCCATACCTTAAGCATTGCCCAAGCATTGGCATTACGCATCGTTGAGACCGAATTAAAAGGTATCATACCCGATGATCTGTACCGCCAGTTAGAGCCACTATTTGAAAAATCACATTTTGTGGTAGGACTGGCACAGGCTGAGGCATTGGATAAAGCAGAAAAAAAGCCTGCTATAAGTACTGGCATGAATATTGCTCCGATATCTCCTTTACAACGCATCTTGTTTAGATTGCGAATAAACATGGCTAAAAAGAAAAACAGGAAAAGTGAAGTAAAGATCAATCCTGATGACAATCTATATAATAAGTTGTCTGAAGAAGAACTGAAAGCTATTGCAACACTCGCTAAGGAGCTAGAGGTTAAAGAGCTTGGTTTTTTAAGTAAGCTTTTGAAGGATAAGCTCTAATCATTTTTTTGAGTATAAGACTACTCAAACATTTAATACCGATAAGGAGTATCAAATAATTTGAATGGAAAAGGGGTTTATGAGATTAAGAGTTCAGTTTGTAAGGCTATAGTCTGAATATAGGTATATGCCAATAATTAAAAATTTAAAATAGGTTAAATATGGATAATTTAGAGAAACGGTATAAAAAAACCATTAAAAATAGCGAGGTTGTTCTGAAGCAAGGCAATACTCTGTTGCAGGCTAAATCGGAAGGAACGTCTAAACCAGTTGTGGTAGCTTGGGGGTTGATGAACGCTGGTAAAAGCTATTTGCTCAACATGCTAACTGAGCATATTGACAGTGAATACTTTAAGACAAATGATTTTCGTGAAACTGCCGAAGTCAAAAAGTTTGAAACAGATGACTTTGTTTTTCTTGACACCCCAGGTCTAGATGCATCCACTGAAGACAACCTAACTGCTATGAAAGGTGTTGGAAAAGCCGACATTGTCCTTTTTGTGCATCAACTACAAGGTGAATTAGAAGCTGTAGAGATTGAGTTTCTTCAGAATCTAGTTAATTCGTTTGGTGAATACGCAAGCGATAATATCATTGTTGTACTCAGTAAAGTTGATAAAGAAGAGGATAAGAAACTAGAAGACATTAGAAACAAGGTGCTACAACAGTGCGAGATATATATAGGATTTGAGCCCAAATGCATTGCAGTTTCTAATACGGTTTATAAGACGGGCGCTGAAAAGAACATTGAAGGCCTTATTAAAATTAGCAACATTGATAGCCTGCATGACCTTTTACAGAAATTGTCAGTGTCTGTGCAAGACGTTCGCGCAGAAAGACAACTACAACAGAAGCAGCAACTCATAAAGCAATTAAAAGAAGAGAAAAAACAACTAGATCAGGTTTTGAATAAATATAAAGAAAAAGCTAGTAATATTGAAGCAGATGCTAAAAGCTTTAGTTCTACAATGAAGAATCTAAAAAGCTTTATGGTTGATATATCCAAAGAACACTATAAATTAGAGATGGGAGAATAGAGTTATGGCCTTACCATGGTTAATTGGAGGAGCAGTGGTAGCTGTCGCTACCGCTACGATAGCAGCACTTAGTGATGACAGTAGTAGTTCATCAAGCAGTTATAGTGATAATGAAGATGCAGAGCGCAGAAGAGCCGCGAGAGAGCGAGCAGAGCGTCAACGTGAGGAGAGAATGGAGGCTTTAGATGCTTCATATAATGAACGTCTAGAGCTTGATGGTAAAAAAATGACAAGCCTATTACGTACTATGGCAAAAGTCGATAATGTACAAGAAAGCATGGTCATTATAGAGGTTGTACCTGAACTTGAGATGAATCCTGATGGTAGCTATAAAGATGTGCTAACGCGACAGATTGTTCAGAACAAAAGCACTTTAGATAGTTTTCATTCTAATGTTGTCCTTTTCGACCAACTCTATGGCGGATATATAGAGCCTAAGACAGAAACTATCCAAATTTCTGAAGCAATTGACACTTTAGAAAAACAGACCAAAAAAATTGACGACTTAATCAAAGAACTAGGCTAGCAAAGTCAATACTGTGATTTTATATTGCTCTGAAATATGGAGTAGTGTAAAGCATGAGATCGATAGCAGAACTGTTTTTGTCTTAAAACAATGTGCTATATGGCTGAATATGGATAGGTAAAAGTAACTAATTGAGTAATGATGATGGATAATAATAAAACTGAGCGAAGAGCGAAGTTCCTTAATAGTTTTGAAAGCTTACAGAAAAGATTCGATGATTCTTTAAAGGCTGCAGAGGAAGATGAAACGCGATTTAGAGAAGAATGTCAGAAATTTCAGTCAAACGTAGATAAGCAGCTAACCATAGCAAAGAATAAGCTTGCGAAAAATAACCCATTATCAAAACAGCTGCTTGTTTTTTCAGATGTCATCAAATCAACCAATAAAGATTGGCGGAATCGAATTGATAAACAAGATACTGGCGTAAGGTTCCGTGAAGGATTTAATGACTCCCTTATGGTATTTGTGTATGGCAAAGTAAAGTCTGGCAAAAGCTCATTAGGTAATTATGTTGCTTGGGGTCATACTGATCCAGATTCAGAGCTGAAAAACAAAACACCAGCCAGTGTTCAGCCCATCTACTTTTCAGGTAAAAGAACGGATGTCAAAGGTGGTGATGCGCTAAAAGAAGCAGAGGGTAATAAAGAGTTTAGAGTGGGTGCCACTGAAGCGACAAGTACGATCCAAGGCTTTAAGTTACCAGGACTTACTTGGATAGACTCACCAGGGCTGCATTCTAAAAATAGCGAAAATGATCAACTTGCTCGCGACTATGTACAGCATTCAGACCTTATTTTATACACGATGAAATCAGACTCACCAGGCCGAGCAACTGACTTGGCGGAGATTGCGGAACTATATCAATCTGATAAGAGATTTTTACTGTTAATTACAGGTAGTGATGATACCGAGATTGATTGGGACGAAGATACCCAGACCATGCTAAATAAAGTTGTCATGAAAAGTGAGCAACGCAGAAAAGAGCAACGTGAATACATTAGAAGCGAGCTTCTAAAGATTGATGGTCTAAAAGATAATGCCAACAATATCGATATTATTTCTTTTTCAGCACGATATGCGCAAGACAACCAAGACTCGCCTGAAGATTTTGAAGACAGTGGTATGAGTGAGCTTTTTGACGTATTAGAAGAGGTGAGTCAATCTAGTGGTGTGAAACTCAAACAGCAGGTTCCTCTCAACGCTTTCTTGAGCTTTTTAGATGAATTCAAAAAGGATGTTGAAAAGTATGCTGATTTTATTGATGACTTTTCTACTAAGTTTGCAAGCTTAGATTCTGAGATTGATCGTAAATTACTTATAAAAACTGCAGAAATTAAACAAGAAATCTCGGATGTAATTAGAAGTTCTTTTAAAGGTATTCTTGAAGACCCCCGAGATGATGAGTTAAAAATTAACACTTATTTTGATGCTTTAAAAAATAAGATTAATAGCAAGCAAAATTCTTTAATTGATGCAGCTATTCAAAACTTATTACAGGAGTTTTCACAAGGTTTTGATGATAATGTATTGCACGTTATTGATCACAGTACATTATACAAGCTACCTGAATTTGCAATTGAAACGCAAAAACGCAAAAAAATTATTAAAGTCATAAAAAGTACTCGTGGCCGAAATTCTGGTTTGGGGTCATTGATAGGTGCGGGAGCTGGCTTTTTAGTTGGTGGTCCAGTGGGATCTGCGATAGGAGGTGCACTAGGTGGTTTGGCTGGTGGAGCAACTGGCAGAAGTGCTTCTGTTGAGGAAGGTGAGTTTGATGTTAATGTTGGCGATAATCTTGCAGAGATAGAGCAAAGATTTATTGAGATAACCAAACAGTCTATCGAAAATCAGATGAATAGTTACAAAGCAAATGTCTTCGATAACTTTTTGAATGAATTACAATCTTTAATAAAATCATTAAAAAATGAGACTATTGAAATGTCTGATTATTTTAGTTACTTAACTCACTCAATAGAATCACAATTAAATAGGTTGGACGGACATAAACATATGAAAAATAAATATTTACTAAAACAACTGATTAATGATTATAAAGAGCTTAAAGCTATCGTCGAAGACAGCCCTCAATTGAATAGTCAGGATAATGACTTTTCCAAAGTACAAGCCATATTTGAAGATAAAATTGCTAATCCAGATTTAAAAGTGATGGTGTATGGTGTTTATAACGCGGGAAAAAGCACCTTAATTAATGCTATGGTGGGTGAGGCAGTTGCTGAAGTTGGCGATGTTCCTGTCACCGATACGATAGCAGAGTACACGTGTGGTAGTTATAAAATCATTGACACACCAGGTATAGATGCACCTGCAGAACACGAAAAGATTACTATACAAGAGATGCTAAAAGCAGATGCTATTATTTTTGTTGTGAATCCAATTGGTGTGGTTGAAGAGCAAAAAACGCTTAATGCGATGCTAGAGCTATTGGCTAAAAATAAAAAAGTATTTTTAGTATTTAATGAGAAACATCCGTTATCCGATGAAGACTATCTAGTTTTAAAAGATCAGACTCATCAAAAAATCCAAGAGTTAGCGCCAAGTTTTGGGCTTGATAGTATTTTAAGTGAAATCCCTATTTCAAGATTAAATGCTAAAGCTGCGCTTGCTGCTCGCAAAAGTGGATCAGCAGGCTTCTTAAATAGTACAGGTTATATAGATTTTGAATCAAAGCTTAATGACTTTCTAGCAACAATCACAAGCTTCGATATTAATGAGCGTTTAGCAAAAACTTTATTATCTTATCTAGATGATGTTGTAAGTGATCTTGAGTCAACTACAGATAGTAATATCGTAAAAAATTACGATGAGTTGATAAGAGATATTACAAATAATCGAGTTAAATTAAGAAGGCAAACGCGTGGTAATGTTGAAAGTAAAGAAAAAGAGTTATATCAAAAAATAAAAAAATGGCTTTACAACGAGAAATCAGATATTAAGTCTGTTATTCGGCAAGAGCTTGAGCAAAGCTGTGAGATATTATCCACTGAATTGAAAGATGATATTGATATTCAGGGAACAGCAATTAAGGCCGATGTCGATAATTTACAGGCTAAAATTCCTGAGCTTAATGTAAAACCTAAGTTTGATGACTCTGTTATAGATAGCAATTTAAATAATGAAGATTCTCAGAGTTTTACTTTTGAACAGGACTCTAATAGCGTCAAAATTGAACTTGATAAGATGGATAGCCTGTCCAAGTCTTTGCAAGATAGTGTCAAAGTAGAACACATTGTAATGGGTCTTACAGCACTTAAAACTGCGATGCCAAAACTGATGAAAAATATTAGCGAAGAAGTGATTGAAAAAATTGCAGCAAAAACGGTGTCTAAGTATATCCCTTATATAGGAGTCGCAGTAACAATAGCTATGTCAGCTCGTGAAATTTTCGGTACTGATCCAGAAACTAAGCAATTGATGCAGCAACAAGAAGCCCAAAAGCGAGCGTATGAAAGGTGGGAGCAACAAACTGAAGATATCTCAAGTGAAATATCTCAAACCTTTGCAAGAGATGTTATATTCTCATTTTATAATGTAATAGATGATTTCTATAATAATATTATTGAAAAACTAAATTTACTACAAAATGAATTTAGCGAGATTGACAAAATTAACAGTATTCTACTCGAACGCTTGTATGGCATTCAGAAAAATTTAACTAGTAAGGCTTCTTGATGTTTCCATGTATTGCTTGTGGCCAATGTTGTAAAAATGTGCATAAAAGCGAGGAAACTAAATTTTTGGACAGAGGGGATGGTGCTTGTCGTCATTTCAATGAAAGCACCTTGCTCTGCACTATTTATGAAGATAGACCTTTAGTTTGTAGAGTAGAGGATTACTATAAAGCCAATTTAATCGAAATCTATGAGTGGGATGAATTTGTTGAACTTAATCTTCAAGTTTGCGGTGAGCTAAATAGCAAAACAAACCTTGGAAAGGACGCCATCCAAAATAGTATTAAAAAATAATCACTTGAAACTTCTTATTATAAAGGTTTCAGGTTTTTTCATCGCTTTTAAGGTTTGAGTAAAATCAAAACAATCCCCCCATAAATAAGAACAGTTACAAACAGAGTGGATTACCGATGCCAAAGGGTAGTTATGAGAATACTATTGAAGATCGAGGAGCCCATCCCAGATTCTGTGTAACTGCCATTTAGATTAAATTCTGGTGGTGTATCAAAAAGTATGCTGATTAAGATTTAAACAATTATTGAAGTCTTGAAAGCCCTGTAGGATCAGAGAACGTGGTATAGGTTTCTTATTAATTTTTATGCGAGTTTCCCAAACTTTGTGTAACTGCTTATAATCCACCAACCGGAGAATAAGCAATGACTAACCAAACTGACATCAAGAAACTGGCCGAGCAAATGGCTGGTAGCATGAAAAGCTTCGATGACATCAAAGACTTCCAGAAGCAGCTCATGCAATCCTTTATAGATACCGCTCTTGAAGCTGAGATGGAAGAGCATCTTGGCTATCCTAAGCATGAGAAAGTCGATAAGCCTAACAAGCGCAATGGGATAGCCTTGCTGCGTAAAGCGATCAAGCCTACTCTGGAATACCGCTCTTTTTATCGGACACGCTTTTGGATGTTCTAAGGTCTTTTTTTTGACTGATACCAAGACGCTTTAAAGCATTAAAGATACCCGTTTGACTACAGTTCAAGCGACGAGCTCTTTCATAGTTATACCAAACCCAACAATTAAAGTTGCGCCCAGGTACGAGCAGTTAACGACCGAATTCTTTGTGGCTGTTTAAGCAAATTATTCCAAGCCAAGCAAGTGGCATCGACAATAGCCTCATAACTGTCATAACAACGATTAGATAGCTCATTTTGCTTAAGGTACTGCCATACTCTCTCAGAGGGATTGAGCTCAGGTGAATAAGGCGGTAGTTTAAGCATAGTGACATTAGCCTGCTTCAAGCTTGGTTGATGCCATAATGCGCCGTCCATCACCACCACCGCATGACGTCCTTTTGGAACGGCTTTACTAATCTCTTGCATATGCAATAACATGGTGTGTTTATTAACGAAAGGCAGTACTAAGCCGACAGCCTTCTTTGTCGCTGGACAAAAGGCACCAAACAGATAAGCGGAATGAAACTGTTGCTGCTTGATCAGTCGAGGTCGCCCACCGCGGTAATGCCAAACTCTGGTCAATGAGCCTTGTTGTCCTATTCGAGTTTCATCTTGAAACCAGATATCCACTTGATCTAGGCTCACATCAGTAGGCAGTGACGCCTTAACCTGTGCTATAAAGTTTTTTTAAAAGCGTCTTGAGCTTGTGGGTCGGCTTTTGGATGCTGACTACGAGCACTTATCCAACTCATATCAATACGCTTGAGTAGCTCGTAGATACCGTTAACGGTGTAGTGAGCGTTGTAGTGTTCTTTAGCCAATTGCTGAATGTCTTTGCCGGTTAGACGACCGCCAGCGCGCTTTTCTTGTTCAGAGACTATCATGGCTTTAAAAGCGGCTGTGTCTGCTTCTGCCAATTTGCTGCGACGACCTCGACGATGACGATCGTAGAGACTCTCAAGTCCTCGTTCATAATATCGCTTCAATGTCCGTCTGGCAGTTTCAGGATGTATGCAGAGGTCTTTGGCAATATCGTTGGTGGCTTTGCCTATACTATATTGGTATAAGATGAGCAGGCGTAGTCGGGCTCTGGGATTGCGCTCAGTCTTTGAGTGTTTGCCAAAGTCATGGTCTTCTAGGTTATGTATTGGTATAGTCATAAGTGGATTATACTATATATTTTGGGTTTGGTATTATAATCATCTGGGTATCTTTTTACGTCTTCAATCAATGCGTCATCAGGTATTTTAGTTGGGGCTTTATTTCTGGTTGTTTTAGGAGCTAGGTTCTGCTGCCAGCTGTGAATGGTGCTGGTGCTAAGTCCATAAAATAGCGCAGCTTCTCGTATGGTCATACCATCAGCGATGCTAGAAAGTACCTGTTTGCGATAGTCTATTGAATAAGTCATCGTTTATTTCATTAAATGCAATTGTTAATAGGATTGTATCGGTTTTATTTGGGTTAGACTATATAAACTTTTAAAACAGTTGTCAGTTTTTATGATTTTTTTAATGAGTAATAATTAGGTCAGCTTATAGATAACTGTATCTTCACGAAATTTTGATTCTACTGCCATGATTAAACCGCCATTATTAATTAATAAAAAAGAGTAGAGTGTTTGTGAATTGTGAATATAGATTCTATTCAATGTTGAGTATAATTACTAGTTAGAAATTTACGATTCCACAGTATTATTCAAACCCTCACGACAACCATCGTCGTCTACAGTTTATTTACTCTTAAATTCTCAAGCATGTTATCTCTACAATCAAAGATATCTCTGATCACGTAAGTGCTCGTGGTTGGGTATACCTTTTTTTGTCCTTCACATACTGAGACAGCTATGTATGCGCTCATCGACTGCAACAGCTTTTATGCCAACTGTGAGAAGCTCTTTCGTCCTGATCTAAGAGGTAAGGCAGTAGTAGTGCTGTCTAACAATGATGTCTGCGTGGTTGCTCGCTCAAACGAGGCAAAGCTACTCGGTATCAAGATGGGTGTGCCGTACTTTCAGGTCAAAGACTTTTGCAAGAAGAACGACGTTATCGTATTTAGTTCAAACTACACCCTGTACGCTGACATGTCTCACAGGATGATGAGTACGCTTGAGAAACTGTGTCCTACCGTTGAAGTCTATTCTATCGATGAAGCCTTTTTATACTTAGCTGATTATCTGGCTGCGATGACTGATCTAAACGCGTATGGTACTAAGCTCAAAGCTATTGTCGAGCAGTACACCGGCATTCCAGTATGTGTGGGTATGAGTAGTACTAATACCATGGCGAAGCTTGCTAATTATGCCGCTAAGAAGCATCCCGCCACTAAAAGCGTTTGCGTGTTAGATAATCTAAGATGGATAAGACGTATCATGCAAATCACCGATGTTGGTGAGGTCTGGGGTGTGGGTCGTCGTTATAAAGTTAGGCTTAATGAAATGGGCACACTGACAGCTTGTCATAAAGACATTGTGATTGCGCTGGTAGATGATGGCTTTACTGCCAAGCAATTGATACTTGGTGAGCACATCATACTGCGAGCGCACAATGACAACTATACTGACATCGTGGTTAAAGGATCGCTTGAGTTGTTTGGGGTGGTGGCGAGTAGTATTAGGCGGTTTAAGCGGTGAGGGTAAGAGGTACATTTAAGTTTTTAGCAGATAGAGCAATAGTAGTACTGAAAATAATCGACGTGAATTCAGGGGATGAATTTATCTAAAGTGGCGAAAAATGCTCTATCCATGTTCCATGAACTAACCTATCAGACTCTATACAGAAGGGAATGACCCAAAGCCGTAGGCTTTTATCTAACCTAAAGTAAGGCATGGGTAGGACAAGCTTCTCGTGCTTAGGATAAATAAGTATCAAATCACCACTGCCAGATAGGTACTTATGCCCGTAAGCAAACATTTGATAAATATCACTTTGGCTCAGATCAAAGTTTTTTCGCTATTAGAGCTGTCAATTCACTTCCATTTCGTGTCCATCAGGTAACGATTCTCACTCTGATGGTAACGCTTCCATATTAAATAGATTACAACACGATTTCGATCCACTCTACCGTAACGTCTTGCAATAAATGCTCTTGCATCAATGCGATATTGTGATCGACAAGTGTCTTATAGACAGGCTGTAGAGGATCTAGCAAAGATGAAGCAGGAGCACCATCAATTTGCTCAGTGATTTTATGTGACTGGTTGTAAAGCGGTATAATAGGCTGTGATGCAAAGATTAGTTCAGGCAGTAATGTACTAACGTTGCCAGAACATAGCTTTGCATAGAGGCTCGTCATTCTAAGTCCTGACAAGTCTAAGTCAAAACTCAATAACACTTCACAAGCAGTTGGTAGTTTTGGCAGAATGCTTAAAAGCCAAGACAAATTATCCCCATGACCTCTATAGATTAGTAAGCTACTTTGCCATTTAGCAGGTAAACTACCGCGCCATTGCCACCAATGCGTCATCAGCTGACCGTTCTCGATAATGATTAGCTTGTTAAACCGACTGATATCCAAAAATTCAGGTAGCACTGAAGGTAATACGCCGATAGGTGTCGCAGGTATATCATAGCGCTCATACTGATCAACAGCCTGCTGAGCAGGATTTGGGGGCGTGTCATTGCTGCTAGGTTTTGATAATGGAATTGGGCAATCCATTCCAACGATAAGTATTTGCTGAGCAAAGACTTTGGCTTGGCTCCATTTTTCATCAGCGCGGTACGTAGCGACCTCTAATCGATTGGAGGTGGCATTTAGCGGGTTAGGTGCGGTTTGATCATCTGCGATGTTTTGTTTGTCGATGATGGTTGCCAGATCCGCAAAGTCTTTTTGGCTGTAGGTTATAGTATGGTTTGCACATAATTCTCCAAATCCTTGCCCGACTAGCTTTAATAGCGTCTTATTGGCTTTACATCTTTTTGGCCGTTTAACCAGTAGCTTTTCGATCACCTTTTGCTCTTGACGGGTCAGCTTAATGGTCATAGTAATTCACTTTTAAAGGCGGAGGCTGCATTTGTATGACTGACTGTGATATCGGCAACGATATGATTCCCCGTGTAATGAGCTAACGCACGCTCCTCAAAACTCAAATCAAGTTTCGGCTCAAAGATACTTTGATGAGTATAGAAATGATTGACCAGACCTAGCAACCAGTCTTCTAAAGTAATCTCTATATCATCGATAGTTATACTATTAGCATCGCCGAAAAACGTCTGCCAAGCTTGCATACCAGATAGTGTTGCTAAGCCATCTATTAATGTTAAGGCTTCAAAGAACTGTTCAATAGCTTGATAAAATGGCGATATGCTCACTACTTGAGTTTGTTGTTGACTCACATCATCAATGACGGCTTTATTGTCTTTATCGGCAAGGGTGCCATCATCTTGACCAGATAAGGGCTTTAACTGATCGGCTATTTGCTCGCCAAATTGGGAGATAAAAGCATCATGGGTAGGGTCGTCTAGATCAGGATGGGTAGTCAGAGTGAGCGGCTCGGCGACATTGAAGCAAGGCGCACCATGCATGATCAAGCTAACATCAGGGGCAAAGGTGGGGTTTTTGGTAAAATGTTGATACCAGTCGTCAACCACTTGATTGAGCGCTTGCATGCGTCTGTCTTGTTGCAGTTGCATCAAGTTATGCCGAAGCTGATGACCGGCTTGGATCAGCTCTGCAATGGATTGGTCAATTTTGGATTTGAGCAGTCTTAATAATAAGGGCTGCAAAAAATCATCGTCTCTCGACAAGGTAGCAAGCTTGTCCACGCTTAAATGGCGAAAAACAATGTTTAAGTTATCGATAGTTTTTAGGGCATTCTCGTTCTCATGGATACGCACATCCAGATCAGCAATGACGTTGAGCACATTGTGCACTTGATAAGAGAAGTGCAAGGTCGCCTGTGCCATCTCATCAATGATTTGTACGACCCACTCTTTGATATCGCTTTCAAAGTAATCGACATCACTACTACCGCGTTGTTTCAAGGTATGATAGGTCTCAATCTTACTTTCAAGCTCTTCAACCAGACCTGCCAGAGTCTGACTCGAGGCGCGTAGCCGGCTGGTTTGGGTGGTATGCTGAATATAGCGATTGACCGCGCCTGATAGTTGAAAGCCGTGTAGCTCATCAATCATAAAGCCAAGCTTGTTATTGGCTAAGGTAGTGATGGCTTTCTCATTACTAGCAATGTCATCAATGGTGCCACTTTGTTCAAGACTTGCGTAGGTAGCGATGTCGATATGAGCTAATAACGCTCTAGTGGCTTTTTTACTATCTACCGCTGGCAAGTAGGCTTGCTCGTGCTCAGCGCTTTTATGGCTCGCATGATGATTGCTCGACGCTTGCGTATGATATGAATTAGGATTCGCCATACTAAGTCTCAATCTCGTCATCGTTGAGGTCGATACTTGTTGCAGGCGTATTGACGTCGGTAGCAGACAACTCAAAGCTATTTTGATAACTGTCTTGAGCACCATCTTGCTCGTCTTTAGAGGGATGCAAGTGTTGATACTTACTAATGTATTCTAATTGATCGTAGAGTAGCGACCATTTTGCAGTGGCTTTATATAACGCGCCAGTTGAGCTGACTGAATGTAAGTAGCCTTCGTTTTCAAGGTACTCAACGAGGCTATTGAGTTGTTTTTTGGCTTCTTTAGTTTGGCGACCAAGTTTGGCTGTGATATCGGCCAGCTGTAGCTCTAATTGCTTTGAGGACTCGATGCTAGCGAGCAAATCAGATAGCTTAATCATATCACCTGCTTGTAGAGGACGACTGCTATCGGTAGCACCGCGTACCAAACGCAACCACAAGATGAGCGGGTAAAGTAGCACGCTCATCTTATTAAACGACTGACGGATGGCTTTATTACTGTCTTTCTCATTGATATCCATATAGCCTAAGTAAGCGCCTTGTTTATCTGAGGTCAATAACACTTGACGATTCATCTTTGATAAATAATCTTGCATACTGGCAAGGTTGTCTTCTTCTTCGAGCCAACTCATCATAGCCGGCTGAGTCATTTTATCGATAATATGTCCTGATAATAAATGCAGGGTAATTTGGCTAAAGGTTTGACTCATGATTGACCTCCTCAGCTAACATAGGGGCCTGCGGTAAAGCGGTATCGGTGAGAGTAGTTGCATGATGAGCCGAGCTTTGTGTATCAGCTAGAGATAATAAAGGGTTACGCGTAGTGGTTCGCTTGACTTCAAACTGACGCACGCCCTCTTTAAGATCTAACAGGTTTTTATTGACAAAAAAGCGATTGAGCGCTGGAGTCGCATCAGGCTGAGCACAGAATAAGGTGACGTTATACTGTTTCATCAAATCAAAAAGTAAAACGGTGTTTTTACCCGATAATTTACCGATTTCATCGAGTGGCCAGTGTATGGTGACGTCTCTATCTGGACACAAGTAGCGTGTCATACCACAGAACACCACGATGACAGCAAGCATCGATAGCCCAGTGCTACTGGCATTTTGTAAGTCATTATCGGTTTTGATAGGTACTTGCCGACCATTTTCGGTGATCTGAATGGTCATCTCGACTAAGCTATCGATATTTAGGTCTATCTGCGACTGCTTAAATGAAGTGATGACTTGCTCAAAGCTATTGATAAAGGCCTCGTCTGGTAGCTGATTGCGTGTAAGCTCCCAGTCTTGGTAATGACGATCAAAGCGCTCTAAGTCTTTCCAGATTGCATATTCATGTATCTTGGAGTTCAGCTCAATACGAATATCACTTAACGCCTCAAATTTATGCTGAGTGTTGATATCTTTTGCCAGTCTTTTACCTATCGTACTGATTTTATTCTTTATGCTGTTTAAAGAGCCGTAATAGTTACTTATATCGAGACCGATAGTGACAAATGAGCTGTGAATGATTTTTTCTAATTGTACTAGATCTTCATTGACCACCATCTGTAGCGACATCACATCGAGTAAGGCGATTACTTCGGGCGATAATACGTGCGTATCATGTTCTTGATTTTGAGTGCTATTAGACTCTTTTATACGTTGATATCTATATTGGTTTTGTCTATTTTGCCATGCTTGGTGTACCTGACTGCCTAGATGCTGGGTCATGTCATTGTGTAGGGTGCTCGCTGTTTTTTTGATCTTATCGAGTGCTTGTTGGCATTCGGGAACCAGTTTATTGATACTGGTGAGCCAAGGGACGTCATCGCTATCTAAATTCAGCGACAATTCAGGGAGTCGGGTCTCAGACTCTAAAGCAGTAAGATCAATATTTTGTGTGTTTGCATCATTAAAATTTAAGCTAGAGTGATGTCGTAGCTGTGCTAGGGCAGGCAACTGATCAGCCAGCTTGGCTTGCTGATAGACTGTCTCAAGCTCTCGTAAATAAGAAGTATAGGGACGAGCTTTGGTTTGCCAAGTCTCCACACTTGCTTGCTGAACGCCTAAGTGGTGAAGCCGTTTGCTCACTTGTTTGAGCTCATGATTTTTTCTAGTTAAAGCGTGTTCTTTTGCCATCTGTTTGGTATCGATAGCATCCTTTAAGCTCATCAACTTATCGGTCAAGTCATGAATTTGCGCTTGGTAATTAGGCGCTTCAACCCATTCAAGTTTTAGCCAGCGCTCATATTTTTCAACCAGTCCTTCATAAGCTTTGATTGTGTTATAACGCGCTTGTAACCGCTCTGCCTCGCTCTTAACTTGGTTTAAGGTATCGGTATCGACGCCTTCTTCTTTAAGGGCTTGCTGATACGATTGTTGTAACAAAGACTCTTGCTGGTTTTTATTTTTCTCAGCATCACTGATGAGCTTTTTCTTTTCTTCAATCTGGTCATCTCGGCGGCGCTTAATTGATTCCATTAAATCTTTGAAGGTATCTAAGCGCTGACGACTCTCTGTCATCATCTGTTGTTGCTCTTGAGACTGTTTTTCTTTGAGCAGGCGCACTTGATTCTTATGTTCGCTAAGTTTTGTCTCTTGTTCCTCGAGGCGTTGCAGGCGTTTTGTAGCACAGATCTGCTCAAACTCACCTTGACGGCTTTTGATAGCGTCTATAGCGTCCTTATTATGAGCGAGTTTATTGTTAATAGATGAATTTTGCGCATCCATGCTATGACGTTTGCGTCGAAGAAGCGTCGTCGCTTGTGCAATATCTTGTAAACGTTGCTCAACTTCTGTAAGTTCCATAACGTGAGCATCAATACGACTTCGCAATGCCAGATCATTTTGAGCAAACTCAGGCGTTTCAATAGCGTCAAGATTGAGCGCTAACCCATATATATCGTCGCTCAATTCAGCTTGCCACTGCGGACTTAGATCTGTGCGATGGATCAGCTCAGGGTGGATCACTTTGGCAATATCTTGTTGCCAGTTAGAGGTCCCTGCTGAGGCATTAGACTTCATAAACGACAATAAACTGCCACTCTCTGGATTTAACTGTTTTTCAAGCGTTTTAATTTTATCTTTTATCTTTTTTGCCAGCTGTTCATAGCGCTGCGCCTCTTCATCTTGCGATTGTATCTGCTTATCTAGATCAGCCGATTCATGATGTAGAGTCTCTAACTCTGAGTGCCATTGACTAGCCTGGCTATTGGCTTGCGTGAGCTCATCGTCTAGCTGATCTTTATAGGCCTGCTCATCGGGAGTCAGTACTTTATGAGCGATCATCTCTATTGCCAGCTCAATAGGACGGGCTTGCTGCTGCAGACTTGTCAGTTGCTCTTGATGTAGTTCATTGCGAGCGCGCAGACGAGCTTCATTTTTATTTTGTTGATTGTCTTTATCGGACTCAGTTTGACGTAGTTCTTCTTCAGCACTCTGCCTAATCTGCTCAATTTGTAAGTTGATACGGCTGCTAGTATCGTTAAGCTCAGTACTGAGTGTTAACCGCTTGGAGTCATAGTCGCGTTTTTGCTTATCAAACGACTGTTGTAAATCATCAAGTAGAGTCAACTGCTGCCTTAATTGCTGCTCGTACTCATTAAGATTGGAGAGGGCTTGTCTTTTTTGCTCAATGTCTTGCTGCTCAAAACTATCTTTTTGCGCCTGTAAGCTTGCTAAGTATTTTTGTTTTGATTTTAAATTTATCTCTGAGTCATTTTGCTCCGTCTTAAGGGCATCAATTTGCTTATCAAACGACTGCTGAACAGAGTGGTACTGTTTATTAAGGCTCGCTTGTAAACTAAGCAGTTGCGTCCTATGTTCTGCTATTTTTGCAATATAGCGCTTGCTAATATGGCTATGGGAGGCAAGAGACTGCCAAATCTCTAATAAGTCTATGGCATTTTGATTGGCATTTTTGATAGCCTCGCGATGCTGCTCAAAGGCTTTAAGACTGCGCAGATCATTAATCAACCCTTCATTTTTTTGACTACTTTTGTTGTTGGTTTTGCTATGAATAGGGGTTTGCTGAAAGCTGATTTGATCTCTTAAAAAACAATCGACGAGCATGGTCTTAAAATGCGCTAAGAGTTTGTCATGGCGCAGGACAACTGACGTTAAGACCCCAAGATGCTGTACGCGCTCTTTTGCAATGCCATAAGCTCTTGGGTAACTGATAAAGCTAGATTTTTTATTGCGCTTACGCAGATTTTGATAATCCCCTTGGATAATGTCCCGATAATCGATAATATTATCGATTTGGCTACTGACCTCAATACCGTCTTTGACATAGAGCTCTCGCAAGATGTCATGACTAGAATCGTTTTTAGTAAAAAGATGGGCAATATCTGGATGAAAGATAGTGTCTTCCGCGCGGCCACTGATAAAGCGATAAGCATAGTGGTTTTCGTTGCGTTTACGGTACAAGCACACGCAGTAAGTTTGAATATCACTTGCTTGCTGACGCGTGTATTCATAAACGATCAGACTTTGATTGGACGGTAAGTAATACTCAACGAAGTTGGATTTATTACCAGCTCGGGTGATGAGCTTGTTAGGCTCTTGACCATAAAAGATGGGAATGAGTATGAGCGCTGATGTCTTGCCAGCACCATTATCACCTGTGTTATTGGTATGTCCGTTACAATTGATACGAGTGCGTTTGCCTCTAAAATAAGAGTCATGCAATATAATAGAGGTCAAGCCTGTCACTGTCATAAAAGCTCTCTAATATTTTTAGTTCTAAATATTTAGTTATATGGTCATATCAGTAAAATAAATTAACCTGATGTTTTTAAAACACTACTATTAAAGCACATTTAGGCTAAGCCTATAAGCTATATACCGGATAACAATGAGCTAGCAACTCATTTAAGAAATGTGTCATTACCAGATAATAATTGATTATTATGCTTTTTGATCATTAAATTTAGCCATTTCTTTGATATATTAGCTCTTTGGTCTTCAGTTATCCAAGTCATAAGAGTAATAGAATTATCTAGACTTGCAATAATCTTATCAATACGAGCCTCATGTCAAAGTATCCTAACGACACCGCGCATAACTTTGTGCTCGCCGATCGCCATATTTAAAAGAGGCATAAAAAACCCCATTATCTTTCAGTGTATTAAGCAAATTATTGAATAAGAAAGGCAGTTCGACGTAAGGTACATGAAGCAAAGAAGCACATGCCCAAATACCTGTAAATCGCTTATACCAAACTTGAAATGGAGTTTGTTCGAAGGTCATACATTGCCACTCAACTTGCTCATTATAATGGCTCTCTGCCCAATCGACTAGCGTTTGGCTACCATCAATAGCCATAACCTTATAACCTAAGTTTGCGAAATGCGCGGCATCACGACCTGAACCGCAGCCAATATCTAAAATATGCTGATTGCTATCAGGTAGATTATCAATAAATATTTGATAGAGCTCTTTCATATCGACCTGATAGGTACTATTAGCATAGCTTATCGCATGGTCAGCATAGTACTGTCTAGTGAGTCGCTGCATATCTGTCATAATGATAAGCTAGGCATTGCTTTACTGATAATCTCGAGCTGTTTTGGCGGTTGCCAAACCAAGTCCCCATTTTCGATTGCCAAATTATATGCCCATTCACTGATCTTCTTAGTCTTATTATAGTTTGCAACGAAGCCTTTCCCTATAGCAAAGCTGTTGATCTCCTGATGATAGATAGAGTTACGATGTAACCAACGCTCATAAAAAGGAATATCTGCTAAGTAGTCTCTTCTAGCATTATTACAACGGCGATCGGCGAGCACAAAGTTATGCGCGGTGTCGTTAGGATACTTTGACCAAGGGATAAAATGATCGACCTCCATGTCTTTACTTAAAGGCCTGCCGCAGTAAAAGCATTGACAGTCTTGTATATCTATTAGCATGGGCAAAAGACTGGATAAGGCTTGCCGCGATTGACCAAATAGAAAGTGTCTTAGATCAGTATCTTGATCAAACACCAAGTGATTGTGCTTATTACTGCGAACGAAATCAGTCCAGTATTGTTGACATAATTTAAAGATAATGTGACTAAAATGAGCCAGACAGTAGGCTATCCCCTGATTGAGCAAAACGCCTTTGTTATTCTTGTCATCGTAATGGTACAAAAAGGTACGTTCTATATTTTCAGGGGTTTGCAAAAACTTAGCCGGATATTTGCGGATGGTTTGAGCGACTGATTTTTTGAGGGCTTGCCATTCTTGTGTATGATGCACTTTTGCTTTGTTGATATTGGCTTGCTTAGCTTGCAGCTCAACAATACTATTAATGATAGCAGCTTGTCGTCCAGTATTCTGAGACAAAATAAAAGCGGTTTCTTCATTAGAGCTATGGTTATGCGTATAAGGTAGGGACTGTTTCCAATAAAGTTTGATATACTGTTCAGCCAGATGCTCATAGCTGATAAATAATGTCTCGTTACCATGAATTCCTGATTCAATCGCAACGTTCACCAGTGACATGAGTAAGGCAAACTTATAGGTTGAGGTATATGAGCCAGACTCCAGCAACCACTGGATGTATTTTATAAACTTTATCTGAAAGTCAAAAGCTGGGATGTCCGTGGTCATTATGTTTCTCAAAATATTCTTATTCTAGTATAAACATCGTTAAATAATCCTAATAAAGTCATAGTAATCATTTACAGCTTAAGATTAATTAAGCTGCAAACGTTGTAAAGATTAAAAGGTGTTTAGTCAAATAGACAAGTGATAGCTTTATTTTTAGGGTTATAAGTTGCGCCCATATCTATCATTTCACCCCAATACTCCATCTTATAAGACCTAAAATTTGGCCAAATAGTAGCGATATTGGCGGTTGGCGAGAATTTTAAGATTTCACCAGAACCTGAAGATTCAGGACGGAACATGAAAATGTACTCTTCTAATGGTTGGTCACGATATTTTATACCATCTTTAAAGATCACGTGATATTGTGTATATTCATTACCTTCATATATTCTTACATTTTTTATCGTATCACGATATTCTGATAGCCATTCTGATCTTGGCTTAACATAATAATTATAGCCATTACTCACGCCTTTAATGCTATCTTCTAACGTCAACGTACTTTGGTCAAATGTCTGAAAAGGCATGTCTTTTCCTAAGCAACCTCCTTCCATGCTGCCGAATAGATATACCATATCGTTTGCAGGCAAAGCGGAATGAGTGTTGCTAGTACTACTGTCTTTAGTGGCAGCAGTTGCTGCGCCTCCTAATCCTTGTCTAACGCCTTCTACCGTGCCATTGACTACTTCTGTTACTAGCGAGCCCACACTATTGACTACGGTACTGCCCATGGTTTGACTCTCAGCGCAGCCAGATAAAGTGATAAGGGCGCCGATAGCGAGTGTCACTATTGTTTTATTTGCTTTCATAATTTAGTCCATTAATTTTTTAGATTTGAGATGCGTTAAAGATCAAACGTACAAGTGACATCGTTGTAGTCAGCATCTGAAGCTCTCAGATCATAAAGCGCGTCACTATAATCAGACTCAAAAAAGGTAGCTAAGCTTTTGGCAATGCCGACATCGCTTGAGGTGCCAGCATTGGCTTGGTCTATGATGGAATAGATATAAAGTGGCTGATGTCCTGGCTTTTCCCATTTATAAAACTGTTGTGAGAAAAGCTCGTTTTCGCCTTTATCGCAGTTTGACTTTACCCGAGTAAGCTCACTCGCTCTAAACAGATCTTCAACTTTATAAACTTTACTACCCGTCTCATCCTCCATTACTGACTGTCCAGAGCCGATAGTTATTATTTCGGGTTGTGCCTTTGTACCTATAACTCTCATGCCACCAACGTCATCTAAACCGCCCCAAATGTAGTATTGATTCTTTTCAGGTGAATACTCATCTTTAGTAGGTGTTTTAGGATCCCACTCTTTAACAGCAGATATACTAGCCAGCTTTTCCCAATTCCAACTGGATTCTGGTTCTAGTGCTAAGTAGTCAGTGACTTGAGCAAATTTAGGAGGGTTTTCATCAATCACTTCGACAACTTCTACCTCTGCTACAGACTCAGTAGTGGCATCTGATTCAGCAACAACCGTTTCTGTAGAAGTTGCTACTTCAGGAGTAGCGACATCAGTCGTTTCCTCTATTGGCGTCTTATCAGAGCAACCCGTGAGAGTAACAAGACTAGCTAGGGCAAATATGGATAAAATGTGATTGGCTTGCATTGAAAATTTCCTTAAAATATAAATTTTTAACTTAAAAACTTGAATCTAGTTATTTAGTGAGTTGAGACCAGTAAATATAAATACTAATCTCAACTAATACTTTTATTAAATATAAAATAGCTAGCTCCTATATAGTTGATAATGAAAGCATAGATTTTATTAAAAACCGTAAGTATGAAGGTTAAGATTAGTAATTTTCACTAATAAAAGAATAATGTCAATTAAATATATCTTGTTCTTTTTAAAATATATTCTACTTATGAACAATAATGAGAGAAAATTGCCTCAACTATATCTCTATCTATACGTTTCTTGAAAGTCGTATCGAAAGTTTTTTCAGGAGTGTCGGGATAAGACATAGACTCTTTTAAACTGATCTTCTTATTGTCATTCAATAGGTGAATAAAGGATTTGGTAGGTTCTGAACAATTTATAGTTACTGGGTTAGCAAAAGCACCATAGTATCCTGTTGACTCAACAAAAATTGTCATAACCCCCCTATGGCAGGATAGTTGTCACCCCTAAATAATAATTCCAAAGGGGACAATGAGGACACATCATGCCACGATATAGCGAAGAACGTAAACAGGCTATACTCAGCAAACTGCTACCCCCGCTGAGCCTAAGTGTTGCCGAGGTTTCAAGAAGTGAAGGCATCGGATTACAGACCCTGTATAATTGGCGTGCCCAAGCTAGAGAACAAGGTCACCCCATGCCAACGAACCACAAAACCCCTGATGACTGGTCAAGCGAAACCAAGCTTGCCACCATTATAGAGACGGCCACCCTAAGCGAGAGTGAACTTAGCGAATACTGCCGCAGCAAAGGCCTATATGTTGAGCAAATCAAAGCGTGGCGTACTGACGCCTTACAAGGCTTTAGCAGCAGCAAACAACAAAGCCTGAAAGACAAGCGTCAGCAGCAGAGCGATCGCAAACAGATCAAACAACTCACCCGAGAGCTTGCTCGAAAAGAAAAGGCTTTAGCTGAAACTGCCGCCTTACTGGTACTGCGAAAAAGCTGGATGCGTTTTGGGAGGAGCGCGAGGACGACTGACCTCGCTTCCAGAGCGCAAACAATACATCGCATGGATACAAGAAACCAATCAATCAGGTGCCAGACTTAACCTTGCCTGTATTGAAGTTGGCATTAGCATCCGCACCTATCGGCGCTGGTACCGCGCAGGTCACGTGAATGGTGATAAACGGTGTGACGCCGTGCGCCAAGCTCCTAAGAATAAACTGAGCGCCTCTGAACAAGCCGCCATTATTGCCGTGTGCAATCAGCCCCGCTTTGCCAGTCTGCCGCCCACCCAAATTGTACCGACCCTGCTTGATGAGGGGATATATCATGGCTCAGAGTCTACCTTTTATCGGGTGCTGAGGCAGCATGAGCAATTGGCTCACCGCGGTCGTGCACTTGCCCCTAAAGCCTCAAGCGCCCCAAAGACCTTTACTGCCACTGGCCCTTGCCAAGTGTTCTGCTGGGATATCACCTATCTGCCAAGTCCGGTACGGGGTCAGTTCTATTATTTGTACATGATAGAGGATGTCTATAGCCGTAAAATTGTTGGCTGGGAGGTTTATGACCACGAGTCAGGTGTACTGGCAGCTCAGCTGCTTGAGCGTACTTTAATCAGTGAGAATGCATTGCACACTGGGGTGGTGCTACACTCAGACAATGGGGCACCGATGAAAGCTCAAACCATGCGCATGAAAGCGTATGAGCTTGGGGTACTCACCTCTTACAGCAGACCGCGTGTCAGTAATGACAACCCGTTTGCAGAGTCTTTATTTAAAACCTGCAAGTATCGCCCTAATTGGCCCACCGAAGGCTTTAAAAGCGTTGAGGCGGCAAGACGATGGATGCTGAGCTTCACGCGCTGGTACAACAATGAGCATAAGCACAGTCAGCTTAACTTTGTGACGCCCAATCAGCGCCATACGGGTGAGGATAAGGAAGTACTGGCGAAGCGTCTGCTCACGATGCAGCGCGCTAAAGATGAAAACCCGATACGCTGGGGAACTCAGGAGGTGAGGAACTGCGAGCCTGTAGGGCCAACAACGCTAAACCCTGTAAAAGAGCAACAACAGCAAAGATTACAAGCCGCTTAATTTAGCTTGATGGTGACAACTACCTTGAAAAACTCCGTAACTCTAGGTTTCTTACTACGATCACTAGGTGAGTCCACGGTAAACGGTTTTGAGTACCAAGTTGTCGATCGGTATCCATCACCTATTGGTATGTCAAAAAGCTCTACTTCCGCTTGATTGAAGAAATCTCCAGCATTTTTGATTGTGGCATTCACAGTGGTGAAGCTTAAAGCAGATAAAGCTAATCCAATGATTGCTTTCTTAGTAACTTGCATAAGCATTTTCCTTTTGTTTTTTTTAAGTCTAAATTTTAGTAGATAAAAACCCTAGTATTAGTTGGCTCACCTGAAAATTTTTATTCTCCAGCATTTGACACAATATAGCTTCAAGAGCTTTTTATCTTTTAATGCTTAAAATGTCTATTATATTATTGATATGTTAATCACAATAAAATTGTATTAACTGACATTGAATAATGACTATACAGAATATAGAAAAGTAAATTGAGTTAACCTGCTCCTAGCAATAAGGCCAACCCAATCTATCGACAAGCCACCTTCTTATCCGCTTTATTGATACATACCGTTTTCTGATTATAGTGGCCACTTGTGCTACATTATCTTCAAAAATAAAATAGCTTGCGCCCATATAGTTAACGCTATAGCGCTCAACATTATCATCTGAATATTTAAAAGGAATCACGGTTTTGTTCGCGCCATCAATAAACCCCCATTTACCACCTTTCAAAACGCCAGCGATACCTTCGCTAAACGGACGTATTTCATCATAGACAAAGGGGATGGCGACTTTACCTGTTTTAGTAATATAGCCCCATTTATCACCCTTTTTCATACCAGCTAAACCCTGAGAGAAACCATAAACACCGCCAAAGTGACCATTAGTAGCATCATATTGAGGCGCAATAACTTCTTTACCATCGGTATCAATAAAGCCCCATTTATAAGACTTCGATACTACTGGAGCCATACCTTCACTGAACGACTCAATAGAGTTGTATTTATTAGTGAAAGGCATGATGACCTTATTAGAGGTATCGATAATGCCTAACTTACCGTTTTTGGATACTACGATACGATTTTGTGATGGTGATTCAGCCCAAGTCTCATCGTATTTATCATCAGGGTCTTGCATACTATCGTAAATAGTTGGTACTACCAGCTTACCTTGGGTATTCATGTAGCCGACTTTACCGTTTTTCATTACCGCAAAAACGCCATCCTTGATACCCCAGTGATCGATAACATCATAGCCTTTTAGACTTGCTACCACTTTGCCTTGTCTATTTAACAAAGCTTGAGGTCTATAGTTGTCATTGTCTGCAACAAATAAGTTGTCATCAGAGGTGCAGGAAACGCTACTATAATTCGTTTTTGGTGGCTTACATTCACCTTCGTATGCCTGAGCAGGTAGTGCAAAAGCAGTTAAACTGATTATGGCAGTTACAGGGAGCAGACAGGTAGGGTATAAAGTCATAAGTGACATTCCTAATAGTTAAATTTTGTTTAAGTGCGATTTACATTTGAAATTATAGCGGCTGTTTTAGCTTAAAATTAGTAATCCGACGAACGGTAATTCTAGCCGAGTCTTTAAAACAGGGATCTTCGGCTGAATAAAAGACAAATATACAAATTTATTTTTACTCAAGTTTTAAATAAATAGACTATTTTTACGCCTCATTGAGTGATTAGTTATAGCTCTGTTCAAGTACGTCTGATAAGTAGTCATAATTCTTACGCTTAAGCTCTTTACCATTTTTATCAATAGTAATCGCGGTTACTTGGCCATTCTCATTTTCTTGATAAACTTCTATAGTGCCATTTTTAAAATAGCCGCCAATGACATCAGGTGAGTCACCACCTGGATCAATAGAAACATAATCGTATTTAGGCTCTATCACCACTTTTGCTGTAGTGTCGATAAATCCCCACTTGGCATTTTCATAATCGCCTTTAGCGACAGCAGCTAGGCCTTCTGAGAAGGGCATTGCTTGATTCCAAACTGGATCTACTATTACTTTGCCTTTGGTGTTAATAAACCCTTGTTTATCTGAATCTACTGCATTAAACGCCGCCAAACCTTCTTCAAATTCACCTAGATGACCGTATTTAAGGGTGATAATTTCCTTACCATTGTGATTGATAGCGCCGTACTTATAATCTTTTGATACAGTAGCTAAACCATTAGAAAAGTCAGATGCAGTCTCATATTCAAATGAGATTACGGTATTGCCTTTTTTGTCCATATAGCCCCATTTATCTTTTTTTAATACCGCTACTAATCCTTCAGAGAAATCTCTAGCATCCAACATCCAACCGTAATCGGCTGCTATATCTACTGGTATAACTATCTCACCTGAGCTATTGACATATCCAATATAATAGCCTCCATCAGAATCAGACTTCATGTTCTTTTTTAGAAGGTAAGCCATTCCTTCATTAAAACCACCGCAAAAGTCATATTCTGCTTTTACTATTACGTCACCTGCTTCATTCTTAAAGCCACATTGTTCTGAATACTCACCACCTGGTACTGTGTAGTGAACCAAATCAGGCTTATCTTCAGGGGTAATTAAATTCTCTTCCTCTGATATTATGGTTTCTTGCCCAGGCGCTATAGGAGCTTCAGTTGTTTCGACACTGATATCATTGTTGGTTTTTTCGATATCCGAAACCGACTCATTTTTACTACAACCGCTGAGGGTAAGGCTTGTCATTACTGACAAAACAATCAATTGTTTCCGTAGCATACGAGCTGTCCTTTTTATTTTTTATGGTGTTTATTGATAGCTTAATAGCAATTTAGCGTCAAATCTTGGTAGCAAACAGCTTCCTAATTAAGATACGCGCTCATTAAGAAGCTGTTTATGCATTTATCTGAGGGGCGATGACTTACAGCTCACAATTAATGCTGATCTCTCTAGCATTAAAAGTAGCGCCACTATCATACATACCACCCATGCCTTCAACTCTACGAGCTTTAAAGTTTGAAATGATGGCGGGAACGTTTGCAGATGGTGCAAAGATTAGTTTTGCATGAGCGCCTTCAGTTCCCTCGCGATAGCCAATCTCTATGGCTTTTAAAGGTTGTTTTCGATAGTAGGCGTTTTTTAGCTGCAGTGAAAAAGTGACGTAAGAGCCATCTGTACTTTTTATGATATTTTGAATTTGAGTGCGGTACTCTGATGCCCATTGAGTAGACGGTCTGGCACGTGAGTTATCCATATCGATAACCGTGTCTTTAAAGGCATAATAACGATCTGATATCTTGTCGTACGGTGGTGTACTACCCTGACAAGCATCCTCCATCCAACCCATCAAAAAAATCATGAACCGCCCCGACTATATCGGAGGCTGATCTACTTGAGTCAGGCAGCAATGCCTGACAGGATTAAATTATCATAATACCGCTTTTCAAACTCAAAGGGTGACACATATCCAATCGTGCCATGTAAACGGGTTTTATTAAACCAATCCACCCACTCAAGGGTTGCCAGTTCAACATCGTTCACACCAGTCCAGTTCTGCTTTAAATAGTCAATTACCTCAGATTTATAGAGTCCATTGACCGTTTCAGCCAGTGCATTATCGTATGAATCGCCTGTTGTACCAACAGAAGCAATCACGCCAGAGTCCGTCATCTTATCGGTATAGCGAATAGATAAGTACTGAACCCCTCGATCACTATGATGAATCACGTCTTTGGGATTGTTTCTGTCTGCTATTGCTTGATTTAATGCTGCCATCACCATATCGGTATTCATGCGATTCGATACTTTCCAGCCCACAATAGCGCGAGCAAACACATCAATAATAAAAGCGGTATAGACCCAGCCGCTTGTCGTCTTGATATAGGTGAAGTCCGCCACCCAGAGCTGGTTAGGGCGATGAGCGCTAAAGTTACGATTAACCAAGTCATCAGCACGCTTCTGGTCGTCACGGCTGTTGGTGGTAATCCTGCCCTTACCGCGCCAGACACCTTGTAGGCCATGCTGGCTCATTAAACGCTCTACGGTACACCGAGCAACCTTTAACCCGTCAGCTTTCATCTGCTGCCAGACTTTGCGAGCGCCGTAGCGGCACTTGCTATTCTGCCAAATACGTTTAATCTCGCTGAGATAGTAGTCGTCATGCTGACTGCGCAGTGAACGCTTTTCAGGGCAGCACTCTAGGTCTTTAGCACGGTGATAGGTTGACGGGGCAATCGGTAGTACTCTACAAATCAGCTCGATCCCATAACTACCTCTATAGTCATCAATAAACTGAACCATTATCTGGGTGGACGGTCGAGCTCCGCCTGGGCGAAAAAAGCAGCAGCCTTACGTATAATCTCATTGGCTTGCTTGAGTTCTCTATTCTCTCGTTCAAGTTCTTTGATACGCTCTTTGTCACTTTGAGCTTGTACTGAGGCGGGAATAGTTTGGTCTATGTGCTTTTTATGCCAGGATCGCAGTGTCTCAGGCGTACAGCCAATCTTTGACGCTATGGCCTGAATGGCTGACCATGTAGAAGGATAGTCGCTCGACGCTTCAATCAGCATGCGAACGGCGCGTTCTTTAATCTCAGGAGTGTAGGTTTGTCTTTTCATTGTCGTATTCTCTCAGAATGTTGAGTCTCCGACAATACCGGGGCGGTTCAGATTCTTAGATCTCGCGCATTCTGCGTCATATTCGGCTGAAGCTTTACGCTCATCATATTCTCCTTAGTAGCCGCTATAACTAGACTGCGGTAATAGCTTATAAAACTCCCTGTGAAGCTGATCACTCATATCCTCAACAATATAGTCAAAATTCACATCTAAGCGCTTCTGCACCCATACCCGCATCGCAATATCGTTATTAAAGCAGTGCTTCACTCCCAAGAAGCGTGCTAGGTTATAACCCGATGGAACGTAAAACTCACGCATCAATGCATTAGCAATCTGATTAGCATCCTTACTAATCGCACCATCAGGCTTAAACTCGCCAAACAGTTTGTCATAATTGATGATTTTCATTGTGACGTCTCCTTGTCCGTTTGAACATTTGTGGTTAAGCCTATAGTCTCAGAGCTATTCGATGCGCCTATGAGCTTCTCCTTACTTGCTAGCAGTAAGTTATCTATCGCTGAGCCGTCTTGGCGAGTCACGTCAGGCACATAGCGGCTATATACCCGAAACAGCATCTCAGTACTACTGTGACCCATCTGCCGAGCTATCCACTCAGGATTTTCACCAGCAGCCAGCCAAAGTGTCACTGCGGTATGCCGAGTCTGATAAGCGCGCCTGTGTTTGAGACCGAGGAGGGCAAGGGTGGGTTTCCATACCCGCCGATTCACATTACGATACTCCAAAGGGTTACCTTGACTATTACAGAAGATAAACTCTGATTTACCGTAGGTACGTCGCTTCTGCTCCTGTAAGGCGTCGTATACCAGCTGCGACATTGCAATATCACGCTGTGAGCCAAGCGTCTTTGTCGGACCCATCTCGCCATTGACTAATGCACCGCGAATACGAATCTCACGCCGATCAAAATCAACACAGTCCCATTTCAGCCCATCAATCTCACTGGTACGCATCCCCGTAAAGAAGCGGATAGTGTAGTAGGGCTTATAGTCCGCACGCACATGCTTTAAAAACAGCCATACCTCACTCAATGTAAATGGGTTTACATCTGGACGAGCTTGTTTGAGTGTCTTGATGTTTTTATAAGGCGTCTCAAACTCATAGCGATCGGCTGCTTCTTGTAGTATCATACGCAGTGGTACCATGATCTCGTTGATTCGTGATACTGACAGATTTGACTGGCCATCTTTACCGTAACGAACTTTGGCGAGGGAGCTACGGAAGGTCAGCAAGTCTGGTTTTTTTATGGCATGTACCGCTTTGCCACCAAACTCAGGTAACAGATACTTATCAAGGATCGTCTGCACCTTGTACTGATAACTCGGTCGCCACTCAATCTTCTTCTCCTCATACCAAATCTCTGAAAACTGCTTAAAGGTTGGATTACGACTGATACAAGCCTCCGCTCTATCAGCCAGTGCCATCATTTCCTGTGCCCGCTCACTCTTTGGGAAGTAAGCGGCATAGTCAAAAATGCCCAAGGTTATTTCTGCTTCCATTTTTTTCATTACTTGCGCTAATTTTTTACGATTAACTGGAATGTCTTCCAAGCTAGTCTTTTCTCGACAGCGCTTGCCTAAATAGCGGAAGTCAACGACTAGCTTTCCAAACCGTCCTCGCATAGTAGCCATAGTAATTCTCCTTATATTATTGAAGTGCCATACCGTTAATAGCACTCATGACAGGCTTACACATATCCTCTTCGATACGCTCCCAGACATACAAAATTTTGCGACCGCCAAAGGGACGTATGTAATGGATGTTTTCAATCAATACAGTGTCTTTCAGTTGATTGCGAATGGTACGCGGATCGTATTTGATAAGTTCAGCTAGTTCATCAGTTGTTAAATAAGTGTTACTCATAGTATTTACCTCTTTTCAGTTATTAAGTCATCGCATTAAGTGATAGAATAAAAATTATTTTATCAACCTGTAAAAATGCAGCTTTGAAATATCGGTCACTATTTACCCGCTTAAAGGTAATTAGTAACCGTTTTGTGTACTATATTACCTTTTTACCTCAATGTAAAGCATTTTTACCCGAAAAGAGGTATTTTTTTATGATCATTTCCAGGTTTCCTATAATCTTGGCAGAGAAAAAGCTACGCGTGGCGGATGTAGTAAGAGCAACCAGGATGAGTAAATCAACCTTGCATAAGCTATATAATGATGAATCATCAAGAATTGATTTCAACACTATTGATCAGTTATGTGAATTTTTGGACGTGCAGGTGGGTGACTTGTTTGTTTATAAGCCAAATACTAAAGATGATGATGAAGAATCTTGAGGATCTTTAAAACTTAAAATAGATGCGTAGAGAAATAAGTTACAGGGCCTTATTTATAATATTAACTTTTTCACGTTTTGGTCATGCTATGAACTCAACTTACAGGAGCAGTTGAAAGGGGGAAATGATGCTAAGAAAATATTTTTTAGCATTGTTCTTTATAAAGATGGGAATAGTAAGTTGGGGTCAATTACGAAATCAGTGTTTATAGCGTGGGCACGAAATGGTCACGTTTTGGTCACGGTGCTGATTTTTGAGCTTTTAATATGTTAGATAAACTTAACTAGGCCTAAGAATATTATTTGAATTATTCTCTGCAACCCCCGAAAAATAGACAAAAAAAAGCCTCACTGTTAAGTGAGGCTTCTTAGATATTTGGAGCGGGATAAGAGATTCGAACTCTCGACCCCAACCTTGGCAAGGTTGTGCTCTACCACTGAGCTAATCCCGCTGAATCATCAAGTTATTTGTTAGCTACGTAACATCAGATGATGAAGGCGTATTATACGCATTTTTTTTGAACTGTCAACACCCATCACGAAAAAAAGTAAAATTTAGCAAAATAGGCATATTATCTGGCTACGAATATATGTTATAACAGTTTTTTATAATATATATTCCAAAAGCTTTGTAAAAAATAAATGAGCAGGTATGCATTTTATAATTAGCCCCAATCAAATTCACAATCAATAATACTTATAATGATAAGTCAAAGGATGAAAAATGACTCAACAATATACCATCGCTGATTATTTATTCGATCGCATCGCCGAGGCGGGTGCGACTGAGATATTTGGTGTGCCTGGTGATTTTAACTTAACGTTTTTAGACAATGTTATCGCCTCTGATAAGTTGCGCTGGGTGGGTAATACCAATGAGCTAGATGCTGGCTACGCTGCCGATGGTTACGCACGTGAGCGTGGGTTTGCTGCCATGGTGACGACCTTTGGTGTGGGCGAGCTATCAGCGATTAATGCCACGGCAGGCTCTTTTGCCGAGTACGCGCCAGTATTGCATATCGTCGGTGCACCCAGCACAGCGCTACAAGATTCAAAGCGCCGCATCCACCATACGCTTGGTGATGGCGTGTTTAACCACTTTATAAAAATGGTTGAGCCGGTCACTGTGGCGCGTGCCAAAATCACACCAGAAAATGCTGCCTCAGAGATTGATCGAGTCATTCGCTTAATACTCAAAAAGCATCGTCCAGGCTATTTGCTACTACCACCAGATGTGGCAAAAACGCCTATTTACCCACCGACGACCAAGCTTGATGACAGTCAAGAAGATATCACCAGTCAAGCAGCTTTGACAGACTTTAAACAAGCGTTGATAGAGTTTTTACCGAACAAAACTACCACGCTTATGGCAGATTTGATGGTGCATCGTTTAGGACTGCAAAATCAGCTCAAAGCCCTCATTGCTGACACCGACATTCCTTACACCACGCTGTCATGGGGTAAAACACTCCTTGATGAGAACAGCGAGCGTTGGGCTGGTACCTACGCTGGTGTGGCGTCACGTCCAGTCGTCAAAGATGCCGTAGAGAACTGCGAATGTTTGATAAAAGTTGGTGTGCATTACACCGATACCACCACGGCAGGCTTTAGCCAAGACATCAATGAGGAGGTGGTGGTTGATTTGCATTATGAGCGTGCATCTATCAGCGGTCGAAACTTTGCTCCGATTTCGCTAAAGGACTCTTTGCAAGCATTGCATGAAGTCATGACGTCGGGTATTGAAATTGTACCCAAGCAGTTCTGTAAAGAGATGAAGCCGCACGAGCAAAACGGTAAAGACGATGAGCCGATTCGTCAAGATGACCTCTGGCATATCATTGCCGATCACTTAAATCATAATAACGTGGTGTTCTCTGATCAAGGTACGGCTTACTTTGGTATCAGTGATGTGCGTCTGCCAGAAGGGGTGACCTCTTATGGGCAACCGATGTGGGGGTCCATTGGTTATACGCTGCCAGCAAGTTTGGGCGCTGCCATTGCCTCGCCGAACAAGCGTAGTGTGTTATTAATTGGGGATGGTTCAGCCTTACTGACGGTACAAGAGATCGCAGTGATGATTAAAGAGCGCATTAACCCTGTGATTGTATTGGTCAATAATGACGGCTATACGGTTGAGAGAGCCATTCATGGCGAAAACCAACCCTATAATGACATCCCTAAATGCGACTGGCAGGTAATGCCAAAAGCCTTTGGTGCCACCGAAGAAAACAGCTTAATTCTCAAAGCAGAAACGCCTGGTGAGTTGAAGTCTGCCCTTGAAAAAGCGGCTGCAACGACAGACAAACTAGTGATGTTAGAAGTAATTGCAGATAAGCATGATATCCCGCCACTACTGGCAGATATCAGTGCGGCGCTTAAGCCATCATAAGTCGTTTCATAAATACCTTAGGTTTTAGAATCCAAAAGCCCTATTCAGCAATAAGCTGAGTAGGGCTTTTTTATGTCTGATGACGCTTACTTTTTATTGTCAGTTATTGTGCTCTAGGCGTTCATTAATATGATAAATTAAGCGATTAACAGGTGGTCGACATGGCTTTTCATTCATAAGTCCACAGTATGCTTAACTATTAAATAGCGGCTAGTTAGGTAGGGTGATTTTTAGCTTGTACTTAAATCTTGTACTTAAATTTTGCGCTTAAACTAAATTTTTTGCTTAAACTGCCCTTAAACATAGTAGGTTTGGATTTGTGCCGCGCAATCCCGTAATATGGGCAAAAACTGCTCCATTAGAGCGTCATGGGAAATACGTGAGGCGTTAGTGCTAATATTAATGGCACCAATGAGTTCCTTGTTTGCCTTATAGACGGGAAGTGCTAGAGACAGTAAGCCCGTATCCAGCTCTTGATCTACGACCGCATATTGCTTCTCTGCTGCTTGTTGTAGCGCTTGCAGAAACTGATTGCGATCGGTAATGCTGTGGGGGGTGTGTGAAACCAATTCAACGCTATCGACATAGCTTTCAAGCTGTTCATTAGGCAGGTTGGCAAGAATAGCACGGCCCATCGAGGTATAGGCAGCAGGAAGCCTTGTGCCAACTGAGATGCTGATAGACAATAAGCGATGTTTGGCGGCAGAGCGGGCGATATAAACCACATCATCGCCATCCAATACCGCAAAAGAACAAGACTCTCCTGTCTGCTCAGTCACGCGCTCAAGATAAAACTGAATAATATCATGATGATGTACGCCGCCCAAATAGCTGGCACCAATGCTTAACGTCTTCGGTGTCAAGCTGAATTGGCGCTTGTCTTTATGCACGTAACCAAGCGCGTGCAAGGTTAATAGATAGCGTCGGGCTTTTGCTCTGTCTATATTGGCACGTTCGGCGACTTCGCTCAGTGTCATGCTAGAGTGGCTTTCATCAAAAGTCAGTAATACGTTTAGACCTGCTGCAAGAGAGGCCACAAAGTCTGGACTATCGAAGGGTATTTTCTTATCTTGTTCTTTATGCATGATGTTTAATAATTACCAATAAATGATGACTAAAATTAGGGTTTTTAAATGCACATTACTCAATTAATCAATCAGCCTTTTGTACATCCTGACATTGCCCAAGATTTTTCTGATCGTTTGTTTGTGCAAGCGATGTTGGATTTTGAGCTGTCTATCATAGAAGCCAGAGAACATCATAGCCTCATTCCTACAGGTATTCTACAGCAAACTAAGCAAGCATTAACGATAGATTTATTTGATATTGAGGCGATTGGGTCACAAACTTATTTGGGTGGCAATGCTGCCATTCCTTTTGTCGCCCAAGCCAAATCTTTGTTACCTCCAGAAATAAAACCTTATTTTCATAAAACAGTCACCAGTCAAGATGTGGTTGATACCGCGATGATGATGATGCTTAAGCCAGCACTAACACGCATCAATCATGACTTGATCGATGTGCTGCAAGCGTGCGCTGTATTGATAGAAGCTCACAGCACGACACCGATGGCGGGTAGGACGTTATTGCAACAAGCCTTACCGATTACTTTTGGCGTAAAAGTATCACAGTGGGCGGCATCATTAATCGCTGTGATGCCAAATTTAGCACAATTAGAGCAATCAGGCTTTTATTTGCAATGGGGTGGGCCTGTTGGGGTCAGTGATCCAGAGAATGAGCAGTATGAGCTACCCCAGCAAGTCGCCACACTACTTGGTTTGTCACTGCCATTATTACCTTGGCATACCAATAGGCAACCGATTCATGCGATCGCTTCCGCATTAGATGCCTGTGCAGGCGCGATGGAAAATATCATTGATGACATCGCATTACTGTGTCAGTCTGAGTTGGGTGAAGTGGCCGAGCCTGCGATTAAAGGGATGGGCGGATCATCTTCAATGCCCCATAAGCGCAATCCTGTATTGTGTGCCTTAATTAAGACAGCCACTTTAAGAATGCATGGCCATCTGAGTGTGATTAGTAATACAACGGCTCAACCTTTTGAGCGTGCATTAGGCCAATGGCATGCCAGTTGGGTACCTTTAACCGAGGGAGTGGCTTTAGTCGCAGGTGCAGCAGCCTATCTGAAGACTTTGCTACAAGGTCTGCAAGTCTATCCAGAACGCATGGCCGCCAACCTTGATTTAAATAGCGACGCTTATCTTATTGAGCCTTTGCAGCGCTATTTCTTACACAACCAACAGCAAGCTTATCCTTTGATAGAGCAAGCCAGCCAAGAAGCGCATAGCGAACACAAAGGGTTTGTGCAGACACTCTTAGCTTTATTAGAAGCGCAGTCTATAGATAGCGATGCCAATAACAATAGCGCTGAACTTAAAGCCATTCTATCGCCTTTAACCTATAGCGGTGCTGCAGATAGACAGTGCCAAATGATATTACAAACCATTGAAAAATTAATTCCGACTCTAAAAGATGATAAATAGAGGGTAATAAATCAAATAACGAGATTGACACAAGGATAGAAAAGGGTTACCTTAATTCGATATACGAACAACTATTCTAATGAAGAACAAAAAAACCGACTCCTAATGGTTTGGTTGTGCATTTCCTCAAAGTTGTTTTCATGATTGCCATCAAGCAAGCTGCGCCTGACTTGATACTAGAGCTTTATACTAGAATTATATTTAACCATCAAAAAGGATTTCATGATGAAGAAGACTCTCGCACTTAGTATGGCCTTAGCCGCTATGATTGGTATCGCTGGTTGCTCGCAATCAAATGATACCGCTAGTGATGGTGCTGTAGACTCTAAAGAAACCACTACCTTACGTTTTGCCCATTTCTGGCCAGCGACTTCAGCGACGCATACAGAGGTTTTTGCTCCTTGGGCGCAAAAGATTGAAGAAGAGTCAGACGGACGATTGAAAGTTGAGATTTTCCCTTCTGCAACCCTCAGTAAAGCCGACGCTGCCTATGACGCAGCCTCTAAAGGCATGGTCGATATAGGCTCGCAGCTTCAAGGCTATACCGCTGGCCGTTTTCCATTGACTCAAATCACAGAGCTTCCAGGTCTATCTAACTCAGCAACGCAAATGAACTGTATGCTACAGACCTTGTATGATGATGGGGTGATATCAAGTGAGTATGAGGACACACACCTACTATTTATGATGGGTACGGGTCCTGGAGGTATTCATACGGTTGACCAACCTATCAACAAACCAGATGATTTGAAAGGCTTGCGTATTCGCCGTCCATCTGCCATCGCTGGAGACGTCATTGAAGCGGCAGGTGGTACACCTGTAGGCTTGCCTGTTACTGACGTATATACGTCACTACAACGTGGTGTGCTTGATGGCTTGAGTCTGCCATGGGATGCCATGGGGTCATTTAAACTGATTGAGCTTTCAAACACCCATACCAATATTCCGTTTTATAGCTCGGCTATTGTGGTCACTATGAACAAGGATAAATATGCAGGGTTGCCAGAGGATCTGCAGCAGGTCATCGATAATAACTCTGGAAAAATGATGGCGGCTCTTGCCGGTAAAGTGTTCGATGCAGAAGATGATAAGTTTATGGCTGAAGCCAAAGCGAAAGGTGATGTGATGATAGACATCCCTGATCCATTGAATGATCCTGCTTGGAGAGGCCCATTAGAAGCAGGCACGCAAAAGTACTTAAAAGACGTTGAAGCACTTGGATTAGATGCACAAATGGTCTATAAAAAAGCCAAAGAAGCAAGTGCGGCTTGTAAGTCCTAAAGTATGTATAATAAAAATTAGATACAGTTTATTTACAGGGAAGAAATAACAATGTCTAATAAATTTAAAACCAGTGCTATGTTTTTATTGGTAGCGTCTGCTATGGGTCTTGCAAGTTGTTCAGGTCAGCCTGAAGGGGCGGTTAAAGAGGACGCTATAATCTTAAGGTTCTCTCATTTTGGCCCTCTACAGCCGCGCTACATAAGGATGTGTTTGAGCCATGGGCCAGACAAATCGAAGACGAATCAGCTGGTAGGCTCAAGGTTGAGATTTATCCTTCAGCAACCTTGAGTAAGCCTGACATCACTTATGATTCAACGGCTAAAGGCACGGTTGATATAGGCGCTCAGGTTCAAGGCTATATCAGTGGCCGTTTTCCATTGACTGAGATTACTCAGCTGCCAGGTCTGTCAAGCTCAGGTACTCAATTAAGCTGTATGCTACAAACTTTGTATGATGATGTGATAGCAAGTGAGTATGAGGACACGCACCCGTTATTTATGATGGCGTCAGGACCTGGCGCTTTTCATACTATTGATAAGCCTATCCGCAAGCCAGAAGACTTAAAAGGCATGCGTATTCGCCGCCCGTTAGAGATAGCGGCTAACATTATCGAAGCGGCTGGTGGCACCCCTGTTGGTATGCCAGCATCTGATCAATATACGTCTTTGCAGCGTGGCGTCATTGATGGCGTGAGTACGCCTTGGGATGCGGCAGGTGCTTTTAGGTTGGCTGAATTGACCAATACGCATACGACCATGCCTCTATATGGCTCAGCTTTGCTTGTGACGATGAATAAAGGTAAGTATGAAAGCTTGCCTGATGATCTCAAAAAAGTCATCGATGACAACTCAGGCATGGAGATGGCAAAGGTTGCAGGTAATTTATTTGATAGCGAAGATACCAGAGTGATTGCTGAGGCCAAAGCTCGCGGTGATACGATGATAGAGATTCCTGATCCATTAAACGATTCTGCTTGGAGCGGTATACTCAAGACAGAGATTCAAAGCTATTTAGACAATCTTGAAGCTCAAGGACTGGACGCGCAAGGTGTCTATGAAAAAGCTCAAGCAGCCAGTGCGGCTTGTAAAGTTTAAAGCGTAGCAGAGTTCTTAGTCAAAAAAGCATATCGTTGATAAGAGTTATGGAGGACATTATGGATCAGACTATGAAAGATATTTTTGCCTCAGCAGTGACGCCTGCAGGTTATAGCGATATTGAATGGAAGGCTCGAGTAGAGTTAGCACTGTGCTATAGGATGGTTGATTATTATGGATGGACGACTCAAGTTTATAATCATATTTCATATAGAATCCCAGGTACTGAGCACTTACTCATTAATGCCTTTGGTCTTCTATACAGTGAAATCACCCCTTCAAATCTGGTAAAAATAGATTTTGATGGCAATAAAGTTGATGACTCACCTTATCCTATCAATAAAGCTGGTAGTGTTATTCATACGGCCTTGCATAAGGGTAGACCTGATGTTCACTGCGTCATGCATACCCATAATCCTGATGTTCAAGCAGTAAGTGCGCTCAAGTGTGGCTTTATGCCCTTATATCAAGAAGCCTTTATGTTCTACGATCGTATTGGCTACCATGACTTTGAAGGCATCGTACTGGATGAAAGCGAGCAGCAAAGATTGGTAGACTCGCTAGGCCCGACCAATCACACCTTGATGCTTAACAATCATGGAGTTGTTACTACTGGGCCTGATGTGGCTTGGGCATTTATGCGAATGTACCAAATTATACAAGGCTGTCAGGTTCAGTTAAAAGTCATGGCATCAGGCAGTGAGTTACTGCAAGCCAGTGAAGAAGCCATGATTAAAACCAGAGAGCAGTTTGAAGGTGGTGACGCCCAAGGCGGTGCTGAGGTTAGACTGCCTGAGTGGCCAGCGTATTATCGTTTGATGAGTAGGCTTGATCCTAACTGGATTAGATAACAAGACCATGCAAATGACTTATACAGTTTTTTGAAATGAATAAAACCTACGGTAATCCGTAGGTTTTTTTTTGAAAAACAAGTCAACCATATTGACAGAAGGCTAGAAAAGGGTTAAGTTAATTCACTATACGAACAACAATTCTTATATAGAACAAATTTGGTCGTGATTGTTTTTGGTAGTGATCATCGTTAAGTCATGAGTGTTATTAAATTGTGATGATCATCGAATCGTGTAATAGTTAAGTCACGACAATGAACAATGAGAAATGAACCGACCTAACATCATCTCTAGGGAGAGAGAAACATGACAGCAGTTTATATTTGTCATCCAAAACGTTCAGCGGTAGGCCGCTATGGTGGCTCTTTGGCTGATATCCGTCCAGATGACTTGCTTGCACAAGTGATTAAGTCTGTATTGGCAGATGCACCTGAATTTGACCATAGCGCGATCGAAGATGTGTTCATGGGCTGTGCCAACCAAAGTGGTGAAGACAATCGCAACGTTGCCCGTATGAGTAGCTTGCTATCTGGTTTAACAGAGCAAGTGCCGGCAACGACTATCAACCGTTTGTGTGGCTCTGGTTTAGATGCAGTGGGCACGGCTTTTCGCGCGATTGCCAGTGGTGAGATAGAGTTGGCACTGGCTGGCGGTGTGGAGTCGATGACGCGCGCGCCATTTGTGATGGGTAAACCAGAAAAAGCTTATGATCGTAGTCAGAAACTACAAGACACGACCATGGGCTGGCGCTTTATTAATAAAAAGCTTGATGAGATGTATGGCACAGAAGCGATGCCACGTACCGCAGAGAATCTAGCGGAAAAATACAATATCTCGCGTGAAGATCAAGATGCTTTTGCAGTATGGTCGCAACAAAAAGCCACCGAAGCACAAAATGACGGTCGTCTAAACGCAGAGATCACTCCTATTACTATCGAGAGGCGTAAGCAAGAGCCACTCGTCGTAGATAAAGATGAGCACCCACGTCCGAATACTGATATGGCCGCTTTAACAAAGCTACGCCCTATCTATGAGAATGGCACAATCACCGCAGGCAATGCCTCAGGTATTAATGATGGTGCTGCCGCGATGTTGGTTGCTAGTGCCGCCGCCGTAAAGAAATACGGCTTGACGCCTGTGGCAAAAATCGAAGGCATGGCAACGGCCGGTGTCTTGCCAACGATCATGGGTATCGGACCGGTACCTGCCACTCAAAAGCTATTAAAGCGGCTCAATCTCAGTTTGGATGATATCGATATCATCGAACTGAATGAGGCTTTCGCTGCACAAGCGTTGGCTTGTTCCCGTGAGTTGGGACTTGATGATCGTGACGAACGCATTAACCCTAGAGGTGGCGCCATTGCTTTGGGTCATCCGCTGGGTGCATCGGGCGCGCGTATATTAATATCGGCTATCCATGAATTACAGCATAGCAAAAAAGAGCGGGCGCTTTGTACCATGTGTATCGGGGTTGGGCAGGGCATTGCCTTGGTCGTTTCAAGAGTAGGAGAATAGTAATGGCATTTTTGACAACAGACGCTCACCTGATTGGCTATCAAGATAGTGGCGAAACCTATTTACCGGCATTATTTATGGCGCATCCATTGGGAATGAGCCGTGATGTTTGGGATGAAGTCTGTGATGAGCTACATGGGCATTATCGTTGTGTTCGCTGGGATCTACCGGGACACGGTAGTAGCGGCGCTGCGGCAGAGGGACTGACAGCTGAACTGCTTGCGCGCGATGTTCTTGCTTTGGCTGACACTTTAGACATTGATAGCTTTCATTTTATTGGTACTTCAATTGGCGGTGTCATTGGTCAAAGCTTATGCCAGATAGCACCGCAGCGTTTAGAGCAAGTTTGGCTCACCAATACCGGTGCGGTGATCGGCACCAAAGAAGCTTGGGCTGAGCGTGCTGACAATGTGCGTCGCTTGGGCTTGGCTGAAATGGCAGAAGCCATTGTGCCGCGCTGGTTTTCACCAAGTTATGTCGAGCAGAATCCTGATGTATTACAAGGCTGGCAAGTACAATTGTCACGCAGCGATGATGAAAGCTATGCCAAGCTTTGTGAAGCATTAGCAGAGGTCGATAATCGCGGAAAGCTAGCGGATTATGCTAATGGTGTGGCATTGATAGCGGGTGCAGATGATGTCTCAACGCCTGTCACTGCTTTAGAGTCACTGAAAGCTGAATTTGCTGATGCCAGCCTAAGCGTCTTTGCAGGGGTAGGTCATGTGCCATCGGTTGAGGCGCCAAGCCTATTGGTTGAGCATAATCAAACCCATGCAGATCGCGCGACTGTTGGTCAAACGGGTATTAGCTATGAGCAAGGTTTGGTACAGCGTAAGCGTATTTTAGGAGAGGAGCATGTCGAAAGAGCCTCTAAAAATGCGACCACATTAGACAATCCATTTCAGCAGTTTATCACCCGTAATGCTTGGGGCGAGTTATGGGGAAATCCAAGCCTTACGGTACAGCAACGCAGCATGATTACCACAGGCATATTAGCAGCACTAGGACGTGATGGAGAGCTTGGTTTGCACCTGCGTACTGCAAAGCGTCTAGGCATCAATGAAGATCAGCTGCGTCAAGTACTGATGCATGTGTCTATTTATGCTGGCGTACCAGCAGCCAACCATGCTTTTTCTTTGGCCAAGGACAATGGCTGGGGCCATGCAACTTCTTAAAATTAACACTGTAAAGCAAACTGTCTACATAAAGGTCGCTTTATAAGAATGGAGAAAACCATAATGAGTCAAAAGTATCCTTATTTTATTGCTCGTGATCGGGCATGGCAACCAGCACAATACACGCCAAGCTATAAAACATCGGTGACGCGTTCGCCGCGCCAAGCACTGGTCAGCATCCAAAATGCCAGTCCTTCTGAGCGCAGTGGTCCTGTTTTTGATGGTTTAGAGCTTGGTCAATACGACAATGATTTATTAATGAACTTTCGTACCGAAGGGTCTGCAGCAGGCATGCCTGTTGGTGAGCGCATTATTATGCATGGCCGTGTGATTGATCAATTCGGTAAGCCGGTGCCTAATACTTTGGTTGAGATGTGGCAAGCAAACGCGGGTGGTAAATACCGCCACAAAAAAGATGGTTATTTAGCCACATTAGACCCGAGCTTTGGTGGTGTTGGTCGTTGTATTACCGATGCTGATGGTCGTTATCGCTTTCGTACCGTACGTCCAGGCCCTTATCCTTGGCCCAATGATATCAATACTTGGCGTCCAGCGCATATTCACGTGTCGGTCATGGGGCCTTCGATCTCAACGCGTTTGATCACCCAAATGTACTTTGAAGGTGATCCTCTCATTCCGCTGTGCCCTATTGTACAAGTATTAAAAGATCCAGAAGCCGTTGAAACGATGATTGCACGCTTAGATATGGCCATGAGTAAACCCATGGACTGCTTAGCGTATCGTTTTGACATTGTCGTTCGCGGCGCATTACAAACCTATTTTGAGGAGTAAAACATGTATAGCCAATACAAATTACAAGATGAAACGGGTTTATTGCGCGAAACAGCATCGCAAACGGCAGGGCCTTTTGTACATATCGGCTTGGCGTTAGAGATTGCTGGTTTTGAATCACGAGCAGATGAGATCTGGCAGGATTTGGCCAAAGAAGGCGCCGAAGGTGAGCATATTGAGTTGGTTGGTCGGGTGTATGACGGCAATGGCGACTTGGTGCGTGATGCCTTAATTGAAATCTGGCAAGCCGACAGTCAAGGCAACTATATTGCCAACTTTGATAATAAAAAACCTTTTAGTGGTTTTGGGCGTAGCGCCTGTGCAGTAAACGGTGATTTTCATTTTAATACCATCAAACCTGGGCAAGTAGATTTTGATGGTAAGCCAATGGCGCCGCATGTCAATATCGCAGTGTTTGCCCGTGGTATCAATATCCATCTACAAACCAGAGCCTATTTCGATGACGAACAAGCGGCCAATGATAACTGCCCAATCCTGAATGGTATTCCATCGGACGTACGCCGTCAGACCTTAATAGCAGTCAAAGCAGGCGAGGGTAAGCCGCGTTATCGTTTTGATATTTACCTACAAGGTGACGGTGAAACGGTATTTTTTGACTTTTAACATCAATATTTTCTATAAATATTAATCAACATTCTAATTAGATAATGAGAGGGATTTCATGACTAAAACTCAAGTTGCCATCATCGGCGCCGGTCCATCAGGCTTATTGCTCGGTCAATTACTGACCAAAGCGGGAATTGATAATATTATTTTAGAAAGAAAATCTGGAGACTATGTCTTAAGTCGTATTCGTGCCGGTGTTTTAGAGCAAGGTACAGCAGACTTGATTCGTGAAGCAGGTGCGGGCGCGCGTATGGATAAAGAAGGTATTATCCATACGGGGACTGATTTTAGTTTCCAAGGTGAGCATCATCATCTAGATCTAGAAAAGTACAGCGGCGGCAAACACGTCATCGTCTACGGTCAAACAGAGGTGACTCGCGACTTAATGGAAGAGCGTGAAAAAGCTAGCGGCGTCACTGTCTATGAAGCTGATAACGTCAAGCTACACGACATTGATTCAGACAACCCTTATGTGACCTACCATCATAATGATGAGCCGTTCCGTATCGATTGTGACTATATCGCTGGTTGCGATGGTTTTCACGGCGTAACGCGCAAATCCATTCCACATGACAAGCTGGTAGAGTACGAAAAGGTCTATCCTTTTGGCTGGCTCGGTCTGATGAGTGATACGCCGCCAGTACATGATGAGCTGGTCTACTGTGCCCATGAGCGAGGCTTTGCCTTGTGCTCAATGCGTTCAGAGACCCGCAGTCGTTATTATTTGCAAGTGCCTGATACCGATACCATGGAAAACTGGAATGAAGAAAAGTTCTGGGATGAGTTAAAGCGCCGTATTCCACCAGAAATGGCAGAGCGCTTAGTCACAGGTCCTGCGTTAGAGATGAGCATCGCACCCCTGCGCTCTTATGTCTGTGAAACCATGCAGTATGGCAAAATATTCTTGTTGGGTGATGCGGCGCATATCGTACCACCAACAGGGGCTAAAGGCTTAAACCTTGCCGCCAGTGATGTAGAAACAGCATTCCGTCTGTTTGTCAAAATCTATAACGAAGGCCGTACGGATCTGATTCCACGCTATCAAGAGATTTGCTTAGCCCGTGTCTGGAAAGCGGTACGTTTTTCATGGTGGATGACCATGTTCTTACACCGTTTTGAAAGTGCTGGTCGTTTTGATTTCCGTGTCCAACAAGCTGAGTTTGATTATTTCATTCACTCAGAAGCAGGGAAGACAACCATTGCTGAGAACTACGTTGGATTACCGTTTGAAGAGCTAGAATAAGCCATTCAGACTCAGATTTTTGCTTCTTTTTTATAGGACAAATCAATGTTAAACAAAATAACAGAATCTGCGGCCGAAGCCATCAGCAATATCAATGATGGCGCCACCATCTTGATAGGTGGCTTTGGTTTGGCTGGACAGCCAGCAGAATTGATTGACGCGCTGATTGAGCGTAATGCAAAAGACTTAACGATTGTTAATAATAACGCAGGCAACGGTGATACAGGGTTAGCTGCGTTACTAAAGGCAGGCTGTGTCCGTAAGATAATCTGCTCTTTCCCGCGTCAGCACGACTCATATATCTTTGATGATCTCTACCGAGCAGGCAAGATTGAGCTGGAAGTAGTGCCACAAGGTACTTTGGCTGCCCGCATTCAAGCAGGCGGTAGTGGCCTTGGTGCGATTTATACCCCGACAGCTTATGGAACCTTGCTTGCTGAAGGTAAAGAGACGCGCACCATTGATGGTGTCAACTATGTATTGGAATACCCTATCAAAGGCGATTTTGCGCTCATTAAAGCATTGAAAGGCGATCGTTGGGGTAACCTGATTTACAATAAAGCTGCCCGCAACTTTGGGCCTATTATGGCTGCTGCATCCAGTCATACGATAGCCCAAGTCAGCGAAGTGGTGGAGCTTGGCGTTTTAGATCCTGAGCATATCGTCACCCCAGGTATTTTCGTTCATGAAGTCGTTTGTATTGGAGCAAAAGCATGATGACTAAACAGACACCATGGTCAGTAGATGAGATCGCCCGCCGCGTTGCTCAAGATATTGAAGAAGGCATGTACGTAAACTTGGGTATTGGCCAGCCCACGAAAGTTGCCGACTTTTTACCAGATGATAAAGATATCTTTTTACACAGTGAGAACGGTGTATTGGGCATGGGCCCTGAACCTGCTGAGGGTGAAGAGGACGGCGATTTAATCAATGCTGGTAAACAATATATCACCTTGCTAGAAGGCGGTAGTTATTTCCATCACGGCGATTCTTTTGCAATGATTCGCGGTGGTCATATCGACCTATGTGTACTAGGTGCCTTTGAAGTCGCTGAGAATGGCGATATTGCTAACTGGTTTTTAGGTCGACCACAAGATATTCCCGCAGTAGGTGGGGCGATGGACTTAGCGGTTGGTGCGAAAGAGGTTTATGTCATGATGGATCATGTCAGCAAAAATGGCGATCCTAAAATTGTTGAAAAGCTTAAGCTGCCTATCACTGGTGAAAAGTGCGTCAATCGCATCTACACTGATCTGGCAGTGATTAATGTCACTGATAAAGGCTTGGTCGTACGCGAAATGATCGATGGCTTAACCTTTGAGGAGCTGCAAGATAAGACAGGCGCTAAACTAATCGACAACACGTAATAAATTTCAATATCTAACCATCAAGAAGGGATTCCATGATGAAAACAAATTCAAAACGTGAAGTAGCGAAAGCTACTTCACGCAACACAACCAGACTTACAATGTCTCGCTTCGCTGATAGTAAAGTATCTAGCCTTAATAATACAGGGGAGGTCAAAGCACCTCTATTCTCAGATCATATGGCCGCCAGCGCCACCTGTAAAGTCTAACCTACAAGGCATACTCTTATGATACTTTTAACCAAACTCAGCACCCTCATCTCCAGGCTGTGTCAGTTTATCGGCGGCATCAGCCTAGTGATCATCGTCCTCGTCACCATCCTTGACGTCGGCGCCCGCTACATCTTCAAACTCACCGGCGGCGACATGGGCTTCACCGTCAAAGGCAGCGTCGAGATCGTCTCCTACTTCATGCTCTTCGCCCTACTGGCCGCCTTTGCCGCCTTTGTTGAACGCTCACAAATCATCGTCGACGTCTTCACCCAAAAAATGTCCAAAGCCCTCAAAGGCTACATGATGGGCGTCTTCATGATGGGCTTCTTCCTTATCGGACTCGTCTTCACCTGGGGACTATATGAAAGCGCCCTAGATGCCATAGAATTTGGCAAAGTCACCCAAGACCTTAGAATCTCCATGATGCCCATCTACGTGCTCAGCGCAGTACTCAGCCTACTACTGGCCATCCGCTCATTGATCGAATCCATCAACATCTTTAAAACAGGCGAATTCTTTGACGCCGAGGAGGCAGGCGCATGAGCCCAGAAATTATCGGAGCCATCGGCTTAATCGTCATGATCATACTGGTCGTCGTCAGAGTACCCGTCGCCCTAGCCATGCTCGGCGTTGGCCTCGTCGGCTTTGGCGCCGTCACCTCCCCAGACGGGGCCCTACAAATGCTCAAAGACCTCCCAGTCGACGTCTTAGCAAAGTATGACTTCAGCGCCATCCCACTATTCATCTTAATGGGCGTCTTTGCCACCCACTCAGGCATGGCAGGCAAACTCTTTGAATCCACCCGCACCATCTTTGGTGGCGTCAGAGGCAGCCTAGGTATTGCAGGCATTGGCTCCTCAGGCATCTTTGCCTCCATCTCAGGCTCCTCCCTTGCCACCGCCTCAACCATGACCCGTGTCGCCTTACCGCAAATGGAGAAATACGGCTACCAACCCGGCTTTGCCTGTGGCATCTTAGCCGCTGGTGGCACCCTTGGCATCATGATTCCGCCCAGTATCGCCTTACTGGTCTACGCCATCCTAACCGAACAGTCAGTCGGTGACATGTTCATCGCCGGCTTCCTACCAGGCATCCTTGGCATGGTCATGTACTCATTGACCGTCATGATCATGGTACGCTGGAAACCGCATCTCGCCCCGCGCGGCGAGAAGACACCCTGGAAAGACAAACTGCTGTCCCTAACCGGACTCATCCCCTTTGGCTTTATCTTCGTCGTCATCATTGCCGGTATCTTCTTTGGTCTGTTTACCCCAACCGAAGGCGCAGCAGTCGGCGCCTTTGCCTCATGGGCTTATGCCGCTGCCAAAGGCATGCGCCTAAAAGGACTGAAGCAGTCACTGATTGAAACCCTAGCACTGTCTGCCGTGGTGTTCTTTATGCTACTGGGTGCAGAAGCCCTAGGGTATTTCATCTCAGTCTCGCGTCTGTCTTATTCGTTAGCCACCTGGATTGGAGGACTGGCCGTCAGTCCGATGATTGTTCTGCTTGCTATCTTGCTGATGTACTTCCTGCTCGGTCTGTTTATGGATGCCTTGGCGATGCTGGTGATCACCATTCCGGTGGTGTTCCCTATCATCCTAGCATTGGGCTTTGATCCGATCTGGTTTGGTATCATTGCGGTACTTACGGTAGAGCTTGGACTGATTACGCCGCCGATGGGGATGAATATCTTTGTGATTAAGGCGGTGGCACCGCATATCAAGCTGTCGGATATGTTTAAGGGGGTGGCGCCCTTTATTGTCTCTGACTTTGTTAGGCTTGCTATCTTGCTGGCTTTCCCGGTGATTTCATTAGGACTGCTTGGGGCGTAGGGTTGATTGCTGTTGTTGTTTAATGAGAGCCATGTTGTGATGACATGGCTTTTTTTGTGCATATAAGTATGAGTGAGATAGATCAGTGAATATATGTGACGTATAGTCAGAGTACTTTTAAACCGCTACGGTGTTAACCGCCCTAGATGTACTCAGTGTACTATCTGCGGTCGGTCGCCTTGTAGCGATTTTAAAATTCCTTAACTATGGGTATTTAGTGGTTTTACTTTTTGATATATGCAGTCTTAGTCGTTACACGTTAATGCTACGTTTACTTAAGCATTCATCCAATCTATGACAGGACCATTTTTATCAATTAGCTTTATTTTATATATTCTTAATTTATCAAGTTGCTTTGGGGGTGGGTTCATTGTGTTTGAATAGAAAATATATAGAAACAGCTGTATCTTAGGAGATTTCGATGTTTATTATCCGTGATCTATACTTTAAGAGTGAATGATTAATAATACAAATATCCTATAGTTCTCAGAAAAGTCTTTGCAAGTTATAAAGTTTGTTGATAATATGAGTTAAACATCAATAGCCCGTCATACATAATTGATTTTTTAACTCATACAATTAATTACTTGATGATAGATGTTGATAGTGGGGGTAATCTTACTTAAACCTACCAAGGAAAGTAATCAAACGAACAAAGGAGCACACTATGTCAGATTATGAAAATCGCTGGACAACCGTCAAAGTAGAAGTAAACGAAAACATTGCTTGGGTGACACTAAATCGTCCGGATCAGCGCAACAGCATGAGTCCAACGCTTAACCGAGAAATGATAGAGGTGTTAGAGACTCTAGAGCAAGATCCAGATGCAGGTGTGGTCGTTATTACAGGCGAAGGTAGTGCTTGGACTGCAGGTATGGATCTCAAAGAGTATTTCCGTGAGACAGATGGGCAACCTGAAATTGCTCAAGAGAAAGCGCGTAGAGACGCTTGTAGATGGCAGTGGCAGCTTTTACGTATGTACAATAAGCCGACCATTGCTATGGTAAACGGTTGGTGTTTCGGTGGTGCTTTTTCGCCACTAGTCGCTTGTGATCTAGCTTATTGTGCCGATGAAGCAACCTTTGGTCTATCAGAAATCAACTGGGGTATCCCTCCAGGCAACCTCGTTAGCAAAGCGATGGCAGACACTGTGGGTCACCGCGAGTCTTTATATTACATTATGACGGGCGAACCATTTAAAGGTAAAAAAGCGGAACAAATGGGTTTGGTAAATAAGAGTGTGCCACTTGATGAGCTGAAAGCTGAAGTAGAGAAAGTTGCAAAAGTTCTTTTAGAGAAAAACCCAGTGGTTCTACGCTATGCAAAAAATGGTTTTAAGCGCTGCCGAGAGCTTACTTGGGATCAAAACGAAGACTATCTCTACGCTAAGCTTGATCAGTGTCTCATGCGTGATCCAGAAAATGGTCGTGCTGAAGGTATGCGTCAGTTCCTTGACGAAAAAAGCATCAAACCAGGATTACAAACCTATAAGCGTTAAAATTTTTACACCTTCTGTTTTATGAGAAAAAGCATATAATTCATCCCAATCTTTATATCCTGAGGTCCCTTTTTGATAGAGGGATCTCAATATTTTTTAAACTCAAGAAATAGCAGAGAAATAAGCTCGACTAACTTTAGCTCCATTCTGGAAAAGGAATTCCAACATTCGTTACGTACCTATTAGCCTGAACTGGCTTAATGGTATTTCCCCAGAGATGAAGCCATATATTGAAAACCTTTCAGCCACAGTTGTTTCTTAAAACGACAAATAGGTGGCGACAAGGCTATTACGAAAGTCAACTCGATAGGATTCGGGCTGCTTTCATAGTCTTTAGTCAAAAATGGTAAAGGATATAAGTTTTACCATCTGCATCGAAAGCGGAATCTGTTACATCAACTCTAGTAGCTTTGATTCAGTGAACACACTGAAGAGCATACGCCAAAATACATATCCGATATGATGCAGTAAAAAACAAGGAAGAAGTTAATCAAGACTAATGGAGTACTTCATGGCCCAATTTACCTATCATAGCTACCCAGAAAGAGCGGTTTCTGTTGGTAGTCACGAAGTTTCAGTTCACTATAAAAGCGCACAAGAAGGCGAGATTATTTATATCAACGCTGTTGAGGAACTGCAGGACTATCCAGAGTGTCTATTCGATAAACTATATGAGTATGCTGAAAAATATCCTGACAGAATACTTATCGCCCAACGTGAGCTCAATACCGAAACGGGTGAACGCGGCGACTGGATAGAAATCACCTACAGTGAAGTACTACAGAAGACTCGAAACATCGCTCAAGCATTGCTTGAATACGACCTTTCAGCAGAAAACCCACTGATGATATTGTCTGAAAACTCATTGGAAGTATTCTTGCTGATGTTTGGTGCCATGCTTGCTGGCGCTCCTTTCACTTTGATCGCACCTGCTTATTCATTACTCGCCAAAACGCCTGATAAGTTGCAATACGTAATTGATAAACTCACACCAGCGCTGTTTTATGCTGGTGATGGCAAGGGTTTTTTACGTCAGCTCAAGGCGTGTGGTCAGCTAGATAAACCTATCATCACCTCGACAGGAGACCTTGATGGCGAATCATGCCTTCATTTCAACGACTTTGTGATGACGAACGCAACTGAGGAAGTTGAGCAAAAACATCATCAGATCAACACCGATAGTATTGTAAAATTCCTGTTTACCTCAGGTTCGACAGGCGATCCTAAGGTGGTACCGACTACCCATCGTATGCTGTGTAGTAACCAACAAATGCTTAAGCAAACGCTACGCTTAACAGAAGAAGAGCCGCTGGTGCTGATTGATTGGTTGAGCTGGTATCATACTTTTGGAGGTAGTCACAACCTTGGCGTTGCCTTATATAATGGCGGGACTTTTTATATTGATGATGGCCGTCCTGTCGTAGGTAAATTTGACGAGACAATTCGTAATCTTAAAGAGATTTCTCCAAGCAAATACTTCAACGTACCAATAGGCTGGGCTATGCTTGCCAATGCTTTGGAAGAAGATAAGGTATTGCGAGATAACTTTTTCAAAAACATTGACTTATACTTTTTTGGTGGAGCAGGATTGTCGCCAGAGCTTTGGCAACAACTTTGTGACATCAGCTACCAACACTGCGGCGAAAAAATTCGCATTATGGCAGGGTTGGGCATGACTGAAACCTCACCATCTTGTACTTTTACAACAGGCCCATCGAATGCTACTGCCAGTTTTGTTGGTTTTCCTGCTCCTGGAGTTGAGATCAAACTTGTTCCTGTACAGGACAAACTAGAGTTACGTATTAGAGGGCCACATGTTATGTCAGGGTATTGGCGACATGACTCTACTGACCCCAATATTTCTGCTAGCTTTGATGAAGAAGGTTTTTACTGTACAGGGGATGGGCTAGTGTTTTATAACCCTGACGATCCTTTAGAGGGCTTGGTATATGACGGCCGTATTGCTGAAGACTTTAAATTAATGACAGGTACTTTTGTCAATGTTGGGGAGTTAAGAGGCCGCATAGTAATGCAAGGCCTTGATTTGATTGAAGACGCAGTATTGACTGGTGAAGGAAAAAGCGAAATCGGTGCTTTGGTATTTATAAAAGAAAAAGCCGCTCGGAAGCTAACAGGGCTGAGCGATGCCGAGCTAAAAGAGGTGCTAGAACACGATAAAGTACAAACATGGTTTAGCGACTTTATGAACAAGATTAACGATGGGTGTGACGCGAGTTCAAAAAGGATCGCCCGTATCTATCTGATGGAAAATCAAGCCAGTGTTGTTGAAGGTGAGAAAACAGATAAGGGAACGCTCAATCAACGAAAATTACGCAACAATAGAAAGCAAGAACTCAATGCATTATACGGACAAGAAGTAGATAAATTGAGGTTTTTAGCCAAATAGCCTAACATGCGTCACCAGAGTATTTAACATTGCCGAGTAAGGAAAGTAAATTGAAAAACATAGCACTAGATAAGCTTATCAGCAATGCCCCAACCGTGAGTTATAGTATAGGAAAACTAGATAAGCTTATTCATCAACAGCTTAGCGAAGCACTATCAGAAATGGGAGTGAGCTTACCCCAGTTTACCATGCTATCAAATCTACACCTACATGGTGAGATGGCAAATGCTAAATTGGCTTCACGTTCATTTATCAGTCCTCAAGCCTCTAATCAAATCATTAAAACGATGGAAGAAAAGGGGTGGATAAGCAAATGTGATGATCCTAATCATGGACGTATTCTCCTTATTGGACTGACGTCAGAAGGGCAGGAAATCTATGAAAGATGTAAGGTGAAATCGATGGAGTTTGAGAATAAAATGTTGGCAGGGATACCAGCTGAGAATGTGCTAATGCTAAAAGCCACTGTCCAACGATTGATAGCGAATCTCAAAGAGGATGCTTAAAGGTATGACAAATTAAAAAGGGAATATATTATGAACAAAATTATGAAATGGATCTCGCTTTTCGTTATCTTTACGTTCTCAGCAAGCCTGGCACAAGCTGAAACTCGAGTCATTATGCTCGGGACGGGTACGCCTGTACCCAATGCTGAACGAGCTGGTTCGGGACTCGCTATTATTTATGACAATGAAGCATATTTGTTCGATGCAGGCCATGGGACAGTGCAACGTGCCATTCAAGCGTGGAAAACTATGAATGCGCCTGAATTAAATCCCCCCATGATCAAGCATGTTTTCTTGTCACACCTACATAGCGATCATACTATGGATTATTCAGAGTTAGCTGCTACCTACTGGTGGAGGCGTGAGAATCGATTAAATGCATACGGACCAAAGGGTCTGCAAGATATGACCAATGGCTATTATGAGATGCAGAAACTAGATATAGACCTACGTACTGGTGGTAATCAGCCTGTCAGTGACCCAACCATGTATAAAGTTGCAGTGAATGAAATTCCCAAAGACGGTATTGTTTTTGATAACAACAATGTCACAGTAGAAGCCTTTAGCGTTAATCATGGTGATATAGAACCTGCCTATGGTTATAAAATAACGACCCCTGATAAGACGATAGTTTTTTCAGGCGATACGACTTACAGTGAGACCCTAACCGAAAAAGCAAAAGGTGTGGATATCTTAATTCATGAAGTCATCAGTGAGAAAGGTTGGAAAGCTTTAACGCCTGATTGGCAAGCTTATCACCATTCATCTCATACTTTGACCAGCGAACTGGCCAAAATAGCCAACAAAGCTAAGCCCAACTTACTGGTCTTAACTCATGTTTTACATTATGGCGCCCCTATTGAAACGGCTTATTCAGAGATAAAAGCGCTTTATAATGGGGAAGTGGTGTTAGCAAATGATCTAGATGAGTACTAGGACATGTCCTCAATTCAATCGATGAGCTTCTAAATGGGTTAAAAATGGCTAAGCTTGTATATGGTTAGCCATTTGAATGATATTTATCTGCAGAAACAAACCTACCTTCAGATTTGATTTTAATAACCAATAAAGTGACTTCTCCCTCTAAATTCACTAGCGCAAAAGATACCTTCTGTAAAATTATACGCGCTCCCTACATTCCATTTTATTAATAAAATTTACTTCAATAGCACTCACAAACAATCAAGTTTGTAAGTAATAGCTTGTACTAAAAAATAGAAGTATAGTTAAAATATTGTCAATCTTCTTGATTTAATTATTTGACAAGTAATGATGTTAGGACTTATCATATCCCCAAATAAAGGTTTTTTGAGGTATTTTATTTATAATATCATTTTTAGTTATAAAGTTTCTTTATAACCTACTATTACTGATGAGCTGAATAAGTTTATTAATAAGAGAAGCTCTCTGAGTCAGTAAATGTGTGATTCAAGAAGGCGATATCACTCTCAACCGTTCAATCAAAAGGATTTGATTATGTCTAACAATAGCTTTAGTCCCAAGACCAAATTTAACTTTCGAAAACTGCTTCCCATATTTGCATTGTCTCGGAGTTTTTCAAGGTAGTTGTCACCATCAAGCTAAATTAAGCGGCTTGTAATCTTTGCTGTTGTTGCTCTTTTACAGGGTTTAGCGTTGTTGGCCCTACAGGCTCGCAGTTCCTCACCTCCTGAGTTCCCCAGCGTATCGGGTTTTCATCTTTAGCGCGCTGCATCGTGAGCAGACGCTTCGCCAGTACTTCCTTATCCTCACCCGTATGGCGCTGATTGGGCGTCACAAAGTTAAGCTGACTGTGCTTATGCTCATTGTTGTACCAGCGCGTGAAGCTCAGCATCCATCGTCTTGCCGCCTCAACGCTTTTAAAGCCTTCGGTGGGCCAATTAGGGCGATACTTGCAGGTTTTAAATAAAGACTCTGCAAACGGGTTGTCATTACTGACACGCGGTCTGCTGTAAGAGGTGAGTACCCCAAGCTCATACGCTTTCATGCGCATGGTTTGAGCTTTCATCGGTGCCCCATTGTCTGAGTGTAGCACCACCCCAGTGTGCAATGCATTCTCACTGATTAAAGTACGCTCAAGCAGCTGAGCTGCCAGTACACCTGACTCGTGGTCATAAACCTCCCAGCCAACAATTTTACGGCTATAGACATCCTCTATCATGTACAAATAATAGAACTGACCCCGTACCGGACTTGGCAGATAGGTGATATCCCAGCAGAACACTTGGCAAGGGCCAGTGGCAGTAAAGGTCTTTGGGGCGCTTGAGGCTTTAGGGGCAAGTGCACGACCGCGGTGAGCCAATTGCTCATGCTGCCTCAGCACCCGATAAAAGGTAGACTCTGAGCCATGATATATCCCCTCATCAAGCAGGGTCGGTACAATTTGGGTGGGCGGCAGACTGGCAAAGCGGGGCTGATTGCACACGGCAATAATGGCGGCTTGTTCAGAGGCGCTCAGTTTATTCTTAGGAGCTTGGCGCACGGCGTCACACCGTTTATCACCATTCACGTGACCTGCGCGGTACCAGCGCCGATAGGTGCGGATGCTAATGCCAACTTCAATACAGGCAAGGTTAAGTCTGGCACCTGATTGATTGGTTTCTTGTATCCATGCGATGTATTGTTTGCGCTCTGGAAGCGAGGTCAGTCGTCCTCGCGCTCCTCCCAAAACGCATCCAGCTTTTTTCGCAGTACCAGTAAGGCGGCAGTTTCAGCTAAAGCCTTTTCTTTTCGAGCAAGCTCTCGGGTGAGTTGTTTGATCTGTTTGCGATCGCTCTGCTGCTGACGCTTGTCTTTCAGGCTTTGTTGTTTGCTGCTGCTAAAGCCTTGTAAGGCGTCAGTACGCCACGCTTTGATTTGCTCAACATATAGGCCTTTGCTGCGGCAGTATTCGCTAAGTTCACTCTCGCTTAGGGTGGCCGTCTCTATAATGGTGGCAAGCTTGGTTTCGCTTGACCAGTCATCAGGGGTTTTATGGTTCGTTGGCATGGGGTGACCTTGTTCTCTAGCTTGGGCACGCCAATTATACAGGGTCTGTAATCCGATGCCTTCACTTCTTGAAACCTCGGCAACACTTAGGCTCAGCGGGGGTAGCAGTTTGCTGAGTATAGCCTGTTTACGTTCTTCGCTATATCGTGGCATGATGTGTCCTCATTGTCCCCTTTGGAATTATTATTTAGGGGTGACAACTATCCTGCCATAGGGGGGTCTTTTATTTTTCCAATGAGCCTAACGGCTTGTGATAGTGGTTCAAAAACTAAAGGTTCTGATTCTGATGAAGTGGTTGTATTACGTATGTCGCACTTTATGCCTGCTCCATCAGCAATGAATACTCAAGCATTTGAACCTTGGGCTAAAAAAATAGAAGAAGAGTCGAATGGCCGTATTAAAATCGAAAACTCTCCTAGCTCCACACTAAGTAAAGCGTCTGAGACTTATGATGCAGCAGTGAATGGTAGGGTAGACATTGGTATACAGCTGCAAGGTTATACCAGTGGTCGTTTTCCAATATCACAAATTGCTGAATTACCTGGTATGTCAAACTCAGCTTCGCAGATGAGCTGTCTTATGCAGACATTATATGATAGCGGTACTATCTCTAGTGAATATGAAGACTCTCACGTCTTAGCTCTATATGGTCTGGGTCCGGGTGTGCTACATAGCACTAAGTTAATCGCCACACCTGAAGATATGAAAGGCTTGCGTATCCGCCGCCCATCTGCCGTAGCTGGTGACATCATAGAAATTATGGGCGCAGCACCTGTAGGATTACCTGCGAACGATATTTACACTTCTCTACAGCGTGGCGTCATCGATGGACTGAGCTTGCCATGGGATGGTGTGCCAATATTTCGTGTAAACGAACTCATTGATAATCACACTAATATTCCCTTGTATTCATCAAGCTTTGTTATGAATATGAACCAAGCAAAGTATGATTCATTACCTGATGACTTGAAAAAAGTACTGGATGATAACTCGGGTATGATTTTTTCTAAAATGGTAGGTGATGTGATTAGTAAAATGGATATAGAAGCACTCCAAGATGCTAAAGAGGCAGGCAGTACTATCGTTGATATTCTTGACCCACTAAATGACCCTGCTTGGTCGGGACCATTAAAGCAAGGAACCCAAAAATATCTTGATTCAGTGAGTCGAGATGGTGCCGATGCTGATGCAATATATAAAAAAGTAAAAGAAGCCAGTGATTTTTGTAAGGTTTAAAAGTTATTCATATAGACGTTAAAGTCCGTTATTTCATTTTATCCTCTAAAAGAAGGAAGTTTTATGCGTAACTACAACGCTCCTTTACAAGAAATGCAATTTTTACTTACCGAAGTTTTTGAGGCACCATCATTTTGGCAAGCGAATGAAAGCCTCAGTCACATTGACATGGATACTGTAAACATGGTACTTGAGGAGTTAGCGAAATTCACTAAAAACGTCCTGCTGCCATTAAACCGTAGTGGTGATGAAGAAGGTGTGGGCTTTTCGCACGATTCAGAAGGCTATGGCAAGGTAACGACGCCAACAGGGTTCAAACAAGCTTATGAACAGTATAAAGATGCAGGCTGGATTGGCTTAGGTGCAACGTCAGAATATGGCGGGCAAGGTTTTCCTAAGATGGTATCTATGTTTCAAGAAGAGATGATGTTTAGTGCCAATCAAGCTTTTGCACTTTATCCCAATCTTGCCCTAGGTGCAGGTCTATGTCTATTAGAATCAACTTCTGAAGAATTAAAAAATATTTATCTAGAGAAAATATACTCAGGTGAATGGGCAGGCACTATGTGCTTGACCGAAGCACATGCGGGCACGGATTTAGGACTTATCAAAACCAAAGCGGTTCCTAATAAAGAAGGAAGCTACGATATTACGGGAAGTAAAATCTTTATTACCGCTGGCGACCATGACTTGACTGAAAATATTATCCATTTGGTATTAGCGAAAACGCCAGGCGCACCTGCTGGTTCTAAGGGTACTTCTTTATTTATTGTGCCGAAATACTTGGTTGAAAAAGACGACAATGGTGACTATCAGAGTGGTGAGCGCAACGCTGCCTCTGTCGGTTCTGTCGAGCATAAAATGGGTGTCAAAGGCTCAGCCACTTGTGTCTTAAATTTTGACAAGGCCAAGGGTTGGATGGTGGGTGAGGAAAACACGGGGCTTGCCTCTATGTTCATTATCATGAACTACGAACGTCTCGCTATTGGGGTTCAAGGAATTAGTGTCACAGAGTTGGCTTATCAAAATGCAGTCGCCTATGCTAATGATCGATTACAATGTCGTAGTGACTCAGGTATAAAAAACCCTGATAAGCCAGCAGATGCTTTAATCCACCATGCAGATGTACGTCGGATGCTGCTCAATGCAAAATCCCATGCCGAAGTCTCTCGTTGCTTTGCGATGTATGTTGCCAAACAGTTGGATATTGCAAAATATAGTAATGACAAGCAAATCGTCGAAACTGCAAATAATCGTGTTGCTTTATTGACACCGATCACTAAAGCCTTTTTGAGCGATAAAGGCTTCGAAGCAACGGTTGACTGCCAGCAGGTATTTGGCGGTCATGGTTATATTCGTGAGTGGGGCATGGAGCAGATTGTGCGCGACGCTCGAATTGCACAGATTTATGAAGGCGCTAACGGCATTCAGGCATTAGATTTATTAGGGCGAAAAGTTGCCAGAGATAGTGGCGCAATGCTTTTTGATTTTTTAGCTGAAATACGCGGTTATATTGCGAACATGCAAGCCGAGCATGGCATCAAACAGGCCACATTGAATGCTGCCAATGATATTGAATGTTTGACCAAAACGTTATTAATGAACATCAATGAGCGTAAAGATGAAGTGAATGGCTGTGCCGTGAATTACTTACATGCTGTCGGTTATCTTTGTTTTGCTTATATGTATGTGATGATCGTGAAGACCTGCCAAGGCAAGGATGAAGTGTTTTATGCTAATAAATTGAAATTGGCAGATTATTTTATCGATCATATTTTACCTCGTATGCAGTCAAATATAGCAATGGCTCAAGCAGGAAGTGAGTCTATGATGGCCTTTGACTTGGCCTATTTTAATCATATGTGAATCAAAAGTTAATATAAACCCGTCGTTAAGTATCTAGGACACGCTCTAGTACTACTGACAAAATCCCTGCTATTATGCTTAAAGGGTGAAAATGATAAGTTTTCCATATTAAGTAAATAAGAGCAGTTTCTGTAGTCATTTAAAAAAGGAATTTACATGTCTAACTATAACAATCTACATCATAACTACATCAATGGTGAATGGCGCGATGGTACCTCAAGCCACGAAATCGTAACCAGTAACCCCTTCACTGGTGAAGAGATTGCAACCTTCAAAGCCGCCAGCCTAGACGATCTCAACGAATCTTATGAGGCGCTTGAAAAGGCACAACAACAGTGGCGTGAGACCAACCCTTATGCCATGAGCCAAATTATCGAGCAAGCAGCGCAAGTAATGATAAATCGCCGTGCAGAGCTCATTGATTTACTGGTACGTGAGTCTGGCTCTACCGTGATAAAAGCCAATGTTGAAGTCGATGCTTGTATTGGCGTGATTAAAGTTGCAGCAGAATATCCGTTTTTATTGGAAACTACCGTTGCGCGCTCAGCCGTCCCCAATAAAATAAACCACATCATTCGTAAACCTGCCGGAGTAGTGACCGTCATCGGTCCCTTTAACTTCCCAATGTTCCTAGCTATGCGCTCAGTCGTAACAGCCTTAGCCAGTGGCAACACGGTATTGCTAAAGCCTGCCTCTACCACGCCGATTACCGGTGGTATCCTACTGGCCAAAATATTTGAAGAAGCAGGATTGCCAGCGGGTGCGCTATCAGTTGTTGTACCCAAGACATCTGAGATTGGCGATGCCCTCTATACACATCCAATTCCCAATATTATCTCCTTTACAGGCTCTACTGAAGTCGGACAGCGCATAGGAGAAATGGCAGGTCGTGAAATCAAACGCTCCATCTTAGAGCTTGGTGGTAACAATGCGTTTGTCGTTCTAGAAGATGCCGATGTTGATTATGCCGCGCGCTCAGCGGTCTTTGGTCGCTTCTTGCACAGTGGTCAGATTTGTATGTCAGTGAACCGCATCATCGTTCATGAATCTGTCTTTGATGAGTTTGCAGAAAAGTTTGTCAAATATACTAAAGGCCTAAAAGTAGGTGATCCTTCACAAGCGGATGTACTGGTCGGACCCCTAATCGACGAGCATGAAGCGAAGCGTGTTGAAGAAGCTGTCAAGCGGGCAATCGAAGAGGGTGCGGAAATGCTACTTGAAGGCAAACGCGAAGGCGCTCTTGTCTATCCGTATGTCTTAAAAGGCAGCAATGGTGTCTATTCTGCCCGTACCGAAATGTTCGGTCCTGTCGCCACCTTGATTTCGCATACAGGTGATGAAGATGCCCTGCGTCTGGCCAATGACACCAGTGCAGGCTTGAGCGGCGCAGTGCACTCTGCTGATATCGCCCGTGCGCAGAAGTTTGCCGCTGGCTGGAAGACGGGCATGGTTCATATCAATGACCAGAGTGTCAATGATGAGCCGCGCATTGCCTTTGGTGGCGAAAAGGCCTCAGGTGTTGGCCGTTTCGGTCGCCATATCACTTTTGATGAGTTCACCACTTATCAGTGGGTGTCGGTACAGACTCAGCAACGTCCGTATCCAGTTTAAGGGGTAGTCAAATCCACGCATCGTCAGTGTTGCTAGTGATTTAAGAAAACCATGATGGCCTATAATAAGGTCGTCATGGTTTTTTTGTTTCTAATATGTTCCCTTAGAAATCCAATTTTGTGGTGTAATGGACAAAATTCATGCTAAAAAGTAGAAGGTAGTCGCTAATGGACATAATTCATGCTATTTGCGTGACTTTGAGAGTAAAAAGTCTTTAATAAACCGTAACTTACGGTGCTCATTTAAGCCATGATGACTGTGTAATTGCCGCTTGAGCTCACTAAATAAACCTTCAAGCGTATTGGTTGTATTTGGTATATCTAAGTGCTCATATTCTTGATAAGTAAACAACCAATCACTGTTGGTTCGCAGGCTACGATAAGCACTTCTAAGACGCGTATGCGTGTACCAAGTTCTACCCGTATCCTCATTGGTACTACGTTCACTGAGATAGGCTTCGTAAGTCAGGTACCAGTGATCTAAGCACTTTATGAACGCGGCTTTATCAAGCTGTGTTAGGGTCAAAGTAAGCTGCCTAAGCTCAATGCTAGCGATATTCTTAGGGCGACGAGTCAGGTAGCGAGTCACTATTTGTATCTGATGAAACTGGCACATCTGACAAGGAGTACTGGTAAATAGCGTTCTAAGTCCTCGTCTACCATCACAGGTGATGCTTTGTATATCAATGCCTAGCACCTTTAAGTAATCAACCCCTTGCTTATAGGCACTATTGGTTTCATGACTGACTATAGCGTAATGGAGAACCATTCTAGTGGCGTTGTCCATAAATACCATGAGACCAAACCCACGGCCAAAATAGGTCGTGTCCATGATGATATTAGCACGCTTAGGTCGTTTGATTTGGTACTCAATACTCACTTTGTCTAAGCGTCTTTGAATGGTTTTAAGACTACAGTGGTACTTGTCAGCCAGTTGTTTATACGTCTGTTTCCCTTGCGTATATTCAGTCCAAAGCATTTGGTTATTGAGTCTTGTGCCCCCTAAAAACTGCCGTTTGCAAGATAGGCATTGGTACTGTTGTTTGCCTAGTTTGCGTCCATTCTTTTTAGTGTGTTTATTACTACAAAAAGGGCAGTTTTTTGATTCATAGCGTTGATTCCTTGCAAATATAGACAGTATATAGCGTTAGACCCTACACCAGCATGAATTTTGTCCATTACACCTAAAAATGTTAAAAAACTTTGGTTAGGGAGGCCCGTATCACTTGACCTTCAAAAGTGTCTTTGTTTGAATACTCTTTGTAGGCTGCTATGTCACCACCCAGTAGATTGGCAGGTGAGAAGTATCCTACAGACAGACCAAGCGCATTTCTTTCTTCTTCGCCGTCGCCGGTCTCAAAGGTGTTGTAACCTACAAGGCCCACATCGAGCAAGCCATAGCTTTTACTTAGACCCCACTCAATGATTAACTCATCATTTAGATCATCACCATCAGGCATCTCATAGCGACCCAAAGCACTAAGATTAATATCGCCTTGTTGGTTGAGTTTGACATTACCGCCAAGGGTCAGCATGACTGAATCATAGCCTTTGCCTGGGCTTGCAAATCGATGACTATCATAATCTCCTGTATCAGCCCAGTAGCCAATACCAGTGGTTGCATCCCATCTATCACCGTGCCAGCCCAATACGCCGCCTACATAAAGATCGCCTAGACCTGTCCGTTTGTCGATATCTTGCCCACCAACTTTGAGATCAGTCTGTAACATAGGCACGATGGCTTCCAGTACTAGATCGCCACCCAATAGTTTTTGCGGAGTCACCCAGACTACTCTACTAGCAAGCGCAGTAACGGTGACCTCACTGTCAGCGGGTAATGCTTCATTTTTATCAGCGTTATAGTTTACGACATAGCCTTTGTAATAAACACCAGGTGGCGGCACAACACTACCTTTGACGCCTTCAATACCTGGTACATAGTGGGAGTCAGAAGCGTAGGCAATGAATGGTAAGCTAGAAGCGGCAATGAGTAAAGTCAGTTTTTTGAGAGGGTTTTTCATAGAACATCCTTGTTCATGTTTGCGTATATAGTAGAATATCTACCAAGATGATTTTTAGGACAAAGGTTCTTGCAAAAAAAGTTTTTTAAGCTTTAAAAACATGGCTGCAAAAGTTAGTGATGAGTCGTGCAAGAAGTTTGCAGGTTAGGGGATTAAGGTAGGAGATAATAGAAAAGTTTTATAACTAAAGTTTGGGTTATTCAGACTTTGTCCTAATAATATTAGAGAGTATTAGGTAAGCTTGATGCTAAAACAGCGTTAACATCAAGCTGCACAATTAAATCTGATTTGTCATCAGCGACGTTTAACCTTGAACTCGGCGGCGCTCGACTTCACTGCCTTGTACTGGCTTATCAATATCTTTAACTAAATGGAAATCAAAATCGATACTGGCATATGGCTTATCCAGACCTTTTTCTTTAAGCTTGTCAGCATCGTCAACCATCGTAATCTCTGGAACTAATCCTTCACGACTGGCAAAGGCAAAGTCATCCCATAGATACTCGTCGCCATCGATATTGATTTGGGTGGTTAGTTTGCGATGACCATCAGCACTGGCAAAGAAGTGCACGTGCGCAGGGCGATGACCGTGGCGACCAAGCGCACTCAATACCTTTTGAGTCATACCTTCTGGCGGTACAGAGTAACCCAGTGGTACGATGCTACGGAAGCCATAGTTACCATTTTCATCGGTGATGATCGTCCGACGTAAGTTGAACTCAGACTGCGACTCATCAAAGAAAGAGTAGTTGCCTAAGCTATTGGCGTGCCATACCTCAACCTTGGCATTGGGGATAGGGTTACCATCCTCACCATAAACGGTGCCTTGCATAAATAGCACCGTACCTTCGCCATCTTCAGTGCCATCATCTAAGCGAGCAAAGCCTTTTTCTTCTGGCGCGCCAGCGACATAGAGAGGCCCTTCAATGGTACGTACTGTGCCACCATCAAGACCTTCTGCTTTCAGATCTTCTTCAATCATCAAATCCATAAAATGATCAAAACCCAGACCAGGCGATAGCAGACCTGCTTCTTTGCCTAAGTCACCAATGTATTCCACACCGCTCCAGTATTCATCAGCAGTGATATGTAGGTCATTGATGGTTTTCATCAAGTCAGTGACGATACGTAGAGTAATCTCTTGCACGCGTGGATTGACTTGCTCAGGATAGTCGATTTTGCCTTTAACAAACTTTTCGGCCAATGCTTCAATTTGCTTGTGTTCCATGTCTCTCTCCTTGTTGAGGACTATTTAAAAGGTATGTAATTGAGTAGTCTTACTCAATGTTTTCGATCTGTTGAAGGGTATCAATATTAATTTTTTACTAAACCGTTGCTAAGTTTTAGTTACTAAGTTTTAGCTGTCGTCATCACGGATAGATGAGGGATGACGTAATAAAGGCGTCACTTCGACCTTCATATAGGGATAAAGCGGTAGCGACATCATGATATCGTGTAGCTCTTCATTGCTTTCGACATCAAAGATACTGAAGTTAGAGTACTCGCCAGCCAAACGCCAAATATGACGCCACTTACCTTGCTCTTGCAGCTTTTGTGAGAGGGCTTTTTCGGTGGCTTTGAGCTCATTAACTTTATCAGCATCCATATCTGTTGGGATTAAAACATCCATTCTGACGTGATATAACATAGTTACTTCCTTATTAGTTATTGTTGTTGCAATTAAGATTTAGCAGTATATTTCTCTGATTCAGAAAGCTTGGGTAGGGCTGCAGCATTGTGCTCAGCATAGTGGTAGACCTTGTCCTTATCGACTTCGATACCCAGTCCAGCGCCTGTAGGCACCGTTAGACCAAAATCATGATAATCAAGTGGTTGCGCCAGCACATCATCGGTTAGTAATAGTGGCCCGAAAAGCTCTGTATCAAAGCCTAGGCTAGGGTAAGTAGAAAACACATGCGCTGATGCGGCTGTGCCAATAGGACCTTCAAGCATCGTGCCGCCATAGAGCTCAATACCTGCTAGCTGTGCCATTTGACCGATGAGGCAAGCCGCTTTTAGTCCGCCAGCTTGATTAATCTTTACGGCAAAGACATCAGCACAGTGATCGGCTGCTAAGTGAAAAGCGTTCTGAGGATCTTGGACGATTTCATCCGCCATGATGGCAACCTCAAAGTGTTCTTTTAAGCGTCTGAGTGCTGCTTTATTACGCATTGATACAGGTTGTTCTATTAGATCAACGCCGCCAGCTTGGAGTAAGCTAATCCCTTTCATGGCTTCAAGCTCTGTCCATGCTTGATTGACATCGACGGTAATGCGGCAATCAGGCATGGCTTGTTTGATTGCCAATACGTGTTTGACGTCATCAAGAATAGGATTGCTACCGATTTTTAGCTTAAAGATACGGTGTTTCTTCTGTGCGACCATCTGCTTGGCTTCAGCGATATCAGTTGCAGTATCACCACTGGCAAGCGTCCATGCCACTTCGATACGATCCCGGACACGCCCACCGATCAGCTCACTGACAGGTAGGCCTAAGCGTTTGCCTTCGATGTCGAGTAGGGCCGTTTCAATCGCGCACTTGGCAAAACGGTTGCCACTGATATGCAGATTGAGGAGCTGCATGGCTTTGGCAGAAGTAGCGGGCTGCTCTGTCAATAGCAGCGGCGTAAAGTAGGTATCAATATTGGTTTTGATGCTATGAGGACTTTCTTCAGCATAGCTTAGGCCACCGATCGTAGTCGCTTCGCCCCAACCTTCATAGCCATCTTCGGTCTGGATATGCACCAATACCAGCACCTGCTCTCTCATGACTGTACAAGCAAGCTTATGCTCTCGAATAGTCGGTATCGGTACCAGCAAGGTATTAATTGAACGAATCATATCTATCCTCAAGCGCTAATAAGTAATTCTGCATTCTTTATATCACTATAGGCGTTGTGGTTAAGCTTGTCTAAGACTTGTTTTAACAAATATTGATACCTTTTGGGTATACTATGGTTATAACTTACCGATAAAATTTTTAGTTGAAAGTATTCGAAATAGCAAGTCGCTCATTAAAACAAGAGGTAGCCAATGGAACTTAGGCATTTACGTTATTTTGTGGCGGTAGTGGAGGAAAAAAGCTTCAATAAAGCGGCGGAGCGTTTATATATCTCACAGCCGCCGCTTAGTCGACAAATAAAACAGCTAGAAGAAGAGTTGGGCGTCACTTTAATTGATCGTAATCAGCGTCCTCTTAAAGTAACTGAGGCAGGTGGTTTCTTCTATGAGCATGCCCTACAAATATTGCAAAAGTCTGATCATTTACGAGCCATGACCATGCGCAAGGGCAGCTTTGATAGCTCCTTATCGATAGGCTTTGTTGCCTCAATTTTGTATGGCACACTACCAAAGATAATCTCTCGCTTTCGCCAAGCTTATCCCACCGTGCAGATTAAGCTGCATGAGCTTAACTCATGGCAGCAAACACAGGCGTTGACCAGTGGAGATATCGATGTGGGCTTTGGCAGATTGTTATTTGAAGATGCCTCTGTGAGACGTATATTATTAAGAGAAGAGACTTTAGTGGTGGCTGTACCCATCAACCATCCTATCATTCAAGAAGGGCGCACTAGCGTTGATATTGCGGATCTGATAAATGAGAATTTATTACTCTATCCGAAGACGCCGCGCCCCAGTTTTATTGATTATATATTAGGATTGTTCGAAGCAAATAACTTAAAGCCCAGTTGCTATTTTGAGGTGAGTGAAATGCATGTGGCATTGGGTCTGGTGGCGGCAGGCGAGGGTATGACCATCGTGCCCAAATCACTGCAAAACCTACGCGGTCAAGAAATTGGCTATCTGCCACTCGAGCAAGGACTTCTAACATCGCCTGTGATTATGAACGTTCGGCATTTTGACAAGTCAGCGCTATTGAAAACCTTGTTAGAAGTCACGTACCAGGTTTATGAAGAAGAAGGCTTTGTTTATAAACGTGAGCAAATTTGAGCAACCATTTTACACGCTTAGTCTTTTAATATCGAATTCAATAGACCGTAAGGATTAAGGACGATCTTATGCAACACTTTCATTATAAAGCTCTACCCATTGACGTTCATTTTGGTGTAGGGAAGTCAGCTGAAACCAAAGATATCTTACTGCATCAGGGTTATCATAAAGTATTGATTATTACGACGCCTGGTCAAAAAGAGGCGGGTCATAAACTGGCAAAACAATTACAAGGGATCTGTGCAGGCGTGTACCCGCACGCCGTCATGCATGTACCAATAGCAGTGGCAGACAAGGCGGTAGCATTTGCCCAAGACCATGACATTGATTGCTGTCTGGCTTTGGGCGGTGGCTCTACGATTGGCCTTGCTAAAGCGATAGCACTGAAGATGCAGCTGCCCATCGTTGCCATACCGACTACCTATGCCGGTAGTGAGATGACAACCATTTATGGTCTGACAGAAAACAATCTAAAGACCACGGGGAGAGACAGTCATGTGCTCTCTAAGGTGGTGATTTATGATCCAGAGCTAAACCTAACCTTGCCTGCCGATATCTCAGCGTGCTCAGGTATGAATGCCATGGCGCACGCGGTAGAAGCACTTTATGCTGAGGATAAAAACCCTATCGTCAGTCTGATGGCGATTGAATCTATCAAAGCGCTCAAGTCTGCCTTACCTGTGATTGTCAAAGACCTTACGAATATCTCAGCCCGTCAAAAAGCAAGCTATGGTGCATGGTTGGCTGGCGTTTGTCTTGGCTCAGTTGGTATGGCCATTCACCACAAAATTTGTCATACCTTAGGGGGAACTTTCAACTTACCGCATGCGCAGGCTCATGCCATTACGCTTGCGTATTCAGTCCATTACAACCGCCATGCTGATAGTGAAGCCATGGATAGACTGGTAGAGGCTTTGGGTGTCAGTAGCCGTGAAGAAGTTGGTATAGCAATCTACCGTTTAAACGAGTCTTTAGGTATTGAATTAGCACTAAAAGATATTGGTTTGCCCGAAACAGGTCCAGCGGAAGTAGCAAGGATTGTGTGTGACAGTCCTTATTATAATCCTCGTGAATACCATTACGACGAGCTAGAAGGTCTATTACAAAAAGCCTATAAAGGTTTGCCGCCTGCTTAAGAATTGCCATAACTCTACATAGTCCGCAACTTCTCATAATCCTATGAAAAAGGCTTGTTCTTTATGGGTATAAATATGGCAGATCCAGTAGGACTTGAACCTACTATCGGAGGATTAAAAACCCTTATTTTTACAATAACCATAAACAAAATATATACCGATAAATAGCTGCAACTATGGGTTGAAAGTTCCTTGATGTAAAGGTGTAGAGTACAAGATGATCATAGCTATTAACAAGTAGGTATACCTATCAATAAATTTAGAGTATCAAAATCAATAGCGTTAATAGTCTTTGAATGACTAAGAATATTGACTTGTTAATCGACCCCTTTCATCCACTTCCGGAAAGAAAACAACATTAGTTTGAGGTAAATGTATAAGTAATAAACTTTAGAGCCATGCTCACTCAAAATGATTTGTTATCTATTGTTAAGTATGGGCGGATGCTATGTATAATGCAGCATTAGCATTGTTTTTACTCATACGTCCTTAATAAGAAGATTTTATTATGCCAAACAAGCGTCCCTTATATATTCCCGTTGCTGGACCCGCTCTATTAGAGACTCCTTTACTGAATAAAGGTAGTGCTTTTTCATCAGAAGAACGTGATAGCTTTAATTTAACAGGGCTATTGCCTCACAACATTGAAACGATTGAGGAGCAGTCTCTGCGGGCTTATCACCAAATGCGCTCATTCACCAATGCAATGGATAAGCATATTTATCTGCGTAATATACAAGATACCAATGAAACCTTATTTCATCATTTGCTTGAGCAGCATATAGAGGAAGTGATGCCGCTCATTTATACGCCAACGGTTGGTCAAGCGTGTGAAAAATTCTCGCAAATTTATCGCCGTAAACGGGGTTTATTTGTCTCATATCCTGAGCGTCATAAAATCGATGATATGCTGCAAAACGCCACCAAACAAAATGTCAAGGTAATCGTAGTCACTGATGGTGAACGTATATTGGGCTTAGGCGACCAAGGTATTGGCGGTATGGGGATTCCCATTGGTAAATTGGCTCTGTACACGGCTTGTGGAGGCATCAGCCCCGCTTACTGTCTGCCCATTTTGCTAGATGTCGGTACCAATAATCAACAGCTACTTGATGATCCTATGTACATGGGCTGGAGGAATCCACGCATCTCTGGCGATGAATATAATGAATTTGTCGATTTATTCATTCAAGCCGTTAAGCGTCGTTGGCCAGAGGTGTTATTACAATTTGAAGATTTTGCACAGGAAAATGCCACGCCGTTATTGAATAGATATCGTGACCAATTATGCTGCTTCAATGATGATATTCAAGGGACTGCTGCAGTATCGGTCGGTACTTTGATTGCAGCGTGCCTAAATAAAGGTGAAAAGCTAAGTCAACAAAGAATAGCGTTCTTAGGCGCAGGGTCAGCGGGCTGCGGTATTGCGGAGCATATCATTCGCCAAATGCAGCGCGAAGGATTGACTGAAGAGCAGGCTCGTAGCCAAGTATTTATGGTTGATCGTTATGGTTTGCTCACTGATGGCATGACAGAACTACAAAGATTCCAAGAGCCGTTGGTGCAAAAGCAGTCCGCTATTGAACATTGGGACAAGAGTCAAAAACTGGGTTTAGCACAAGTGGTCAAACAAGCAAAGATAACGGTATTATTTGGTGTTAGCGGCCAAAAAGGTTTGTTCACTCAAGAGGTGATTGAGTCCTTATGCGCTAATACTGAAAGCCCAATTGTATTACCGCTCTCAAACCCTACCTCGCGTGTCGAAGCCACACCGCAAGAGGTGATGAATTGGAGCCATGGTCGCGCCATTATCGCAACAGGTAGCCCATTTGCTAATACCACTTTTAACGGTCAGTCTTTTGAGGTCTCTCAATGTAATAACAGCTATATATTTCCTGGTATCGGTCTTGGTGTTTTAGCAGCACGGGCGACAGGTATTAGCGACAATATGTTAATGGCGGCAAGCCAAGCCCTCGCAGATATCTCAGTGCAGTACGAAAAGGCACCCGGTGCCATACTACCGCCAATTAGGTTTATTCAAGAAATTAGTAAAGAAATCGCTTATGCCGTAGCCCTACAAGCGGTTAAAGATAAGCTTGCATTACCAGTTACGGCGGAGAATCTAGAACGCCGATTAAAAGCGAATTTTTGGTTACCTGAGTATCGTAACTATCGTCGTACTTCTTTTTAACTTTGCAAATTATACCAAACCCAAAAAGTACGATTAACTTTGTCAAACTTGCTAAGCCTACTAGGAGTAGTACTTGCACAAGTTTTACGCGTTATAGTCGATACACTCTAAAAATGTCATAGCGCTACTGGGATGAATTTTGCGCAGCCTCTGTGTACGCAGCACGCAAGTAAAATTTATAACAGTAGCGCGTTTAAATCCATAACAATTTTACATTCAGCTGACTATACTCTAATTTCTGGAAGTGGTGTTAGATGCAGACAAGCCCAGTGCTATATAAAGTAGCATTGGGCTTTTTTGTTAGATTTCATTAAGTCATAGGCAATAAAAAACCCTTACAAGTCAATGACTGTAAGGGTTTGAATTTGGTGGGCCCAGTAGGACTTGAACCTACGACCAAAGGATTATGAGTCCTTATTTTTACAACAACAATACACAATGGATGGCGATAATTAGCTGCAATTATTGTCTGAAAGCCTTTCCTGTTAAAGGATTAGGTTAAAAGAAAAATATACCTATCAACAAGTAGATATGCTTATCAATAAATTTAGAGTATCAAAATAGTATCAAATTAATAGTATTGATACTCTCTGAAAGTCTAAATAGTTATGGCTACTATCTATTAATGATTAACAGTAAAGGATAAATATTTAGTTCAAAGTATCAAGAAAGCTAAGAGCAAGATAGACTTGTTTTTAGATATGGCCTAGCTAAAATATATTAGGAGGTAAACTGCTTGGAGGGAGTCTCGGCGACAGAGCATTTTAAATAAGTATGAAACTATACCACCGAGATTAAAGAACATGACGTTTGTATCGCTATTCCTAACTGACGAGCTGTCGCACTTAGATTACCTTTTTGTCTGTTATCTTCTTGAGAGCGTCTGCTTCAAATTCCGTACTGTAGCTTTGCACTTCCTTAACCATAACAAATTCATTATCGAGTTCTTAGTTTATCTAGTTTGGTTCTATGCTTTCTTCAGCATAGCTCATATACAGCCGTGCCTAATCATGTGCCACTTTTCGATTAGCAGTATTATGAGAATTTAATCCCGTCAGGAAAAGCCGCCTGATTCCACTAAAAAATCTTTCGATATTATCGTGGCGGTTCATTGAGAACCTTCGAATATATGAATTACATTCTGCAGATGTTTCTTCATCGCGTTGTGGGCTGATTGAGCATCCTTATTTTGAATGGCTGTCATGATTTCTTGATGTTCCAACTGTGAGCGTAGTGGCATATCTTCGGGAGTATATAAACTACGCATTCGGCTAAAGAATTCTGTGTAGTGTTTACTGAGCAAGAAATTGAGAAAAAAGGCGAAGGCATCATTTTGGCTAGACTCAGCAATGCGGATGTGAAATAAACGGTCGCCAATATGCTCGGTAGAATGCTCTAAATTATCCCGAACATTCATTAAAAAAGCTTCTTTAATACTCTCTAATTGTTCCTCTGTACGGTTTCTGGCGGCTAATTCTGCTAAATGAGGCTCAATCAGCAGTCGCGCTTCCAATATTTCGAAGGGCGTATTACTGCATCTTCTTGTAAATATGGCAGCAATAACGGATGCACTGTTGTATTAAACCCTGTCTGTGGATTGGCAGCATCTTGATGATCATTGATGACATATACGCCACTTCCTAATTTCACTTCAACAATTCCATTGACCTCCAAAGCAATCATAGCTTCTCGAACTGAGGTGAGGCTAACGCCTAGTTGAAGTGCTAAGTCCCTTTCAGGTGGAAGCTTAGACCCAATCTTATAAACTCCAGCTTTTATATCGTCTTGAATTTTATTAAATATATTTTGATAAATACGAGTATTCTGCATAAATTTCAACTTAAATTAAAAATTGGTCTTGCCAATTTAATAAAAACATTGTAAATTGGTTGGACCACTTACTGGTTGGACCGCTTATTGGTCTGTTCAATTTCGAACTTAGTTTATTATAAAGTAAAAATCAAGGAAGAAAAATGAGATTAATAAATAAAAATTGTGTCATCACTGCAGCTGCTCAGGGCATTGGTCAAGCCACTGCATTGGCATTTGCAAGTGAGGGCGCGCATGTGATTGCTACGGATATTAATCAAGAACTGCTTAATGAGCTGAAAGCACAGTCCGACAACATTACAGTTGAAAATCTAGATGTCACAAATAAAGAGCAAATATTTGAATTTGCAAAAAAATATCAAGACGTGGATGTATTGTTCAACTGTGCGGGCTGGGTGCCTGCAGGTTCAATTTTAGAATGCGACCAAGAGCAGTGGGACCGTGCCTTTAAGATTAATGTGGACTCGATGTACCACATGATTTCCGCGTTTCTACCGGCGATGCTCAAAAAGGGCAATGCTTCTATCATCAATATGTCTTCTGCGGCATCGAGCATAAAAGGCGTACCAAACCGCTTTTCCTACAGCGTGACTAAAGCTGCTGTTTTGGGAATGACTAAAGCTATTGCTGCAGACTATATCCAGCAGGGCATTCGTTGCAATGCTATTTGCCCAGGTACAGTAGATTCACCATCGTTGCATCAACGTATTGAAGCACAAGCGAAAGAGCAAAATAAAACCGTAGACGAGGTGTACCAGCAATTTGTGGCGCGTCAGCCAATGGGCCGAGTCGGCAAGGCAGAAGAGATTGCTGCTTTGGCGCTGTTCTTGGCTAGCGATGAATCTGCGTTTACCACAGGCACAATCAATATGATTGACGGTGGTTGGTCAAATTAAAGCCATGTTCGACTGATTAAAAAACTATTTTAAAATCGAGATATTAAAGGAAACAGCAATGAAACTTTTAAGATTTGGTGTAAAGGGACAGGAAAAACCAGGTATTTTGGATCAAGATGGCAACATTCGTGATCTATCTACAGTGGTCAGCGACATTAATGGTCCAGTATTAGCAACTGAGTTGGATAAAATCCGTGCTTTAGATCTCAGTACATTGCCGAAAGTAGACGCCGATGTACGGATAGGCGCGTGTGTGAATAATATCGGTAAGTTTATCTGTATCGGCCTAAACTATTCAGATCATGCGGCTGAAACGGGTGCAGAAGTGCCTGATGAACCCGTCGTATTTAATAAATGGACCAGCGCAGTGGTTGGACCAAACGATGATATCGAGATTCCGCGCAACTCATTTAAAACCGATTGGGAAGTTGAGCTTGGTATAGTCATTGGTAAGGACGGCAGTTATATTGATAAAGAAAAAGCTATGGACCACGTAGCGGGTTATTGCGTCATTAACGATGTATCTGAGCGAGCTTTTCAGCTTGAAGGTACAGGCACTTGGGACAAAGGCAAGGGCTGTCCTACTTTTGGTCCAACCGGTCCTTGGTTAGTGACCAAAGATGAAATAGAAAATCCTCATAATTTAAAAATATGGTTGGAAGTAGACGGTCACCGTTATCAAGACGGTAATACCAATACTATGATTTTTGATGTCCCAACCATCGTTAGCTATCTCAGCCAATTCATGTGCCTACAAGCCGGTGATGTGATTTCGACAGGCACTCCGCCAGGTGTCGGCCTAGGGCAGACTCCACCCGTTTATCTCAAGCCGGGACAAGTGATGCGCCTTGGTATTGAAGGGTTGGGCGAGCAGCATCAAAACGTGATTGCTGCCCAATAACTATCATTCCGTAATTTAAATCTAGCCTCCTGTTTTTCACTTGCATGGTAATCGATGCATGTAGAGGCTTTGTTTGCAAAAAATATGACTTGTCGATGTTAATTATCGATGCTACTCGCCAAAAATGACGTTAAAAATGGATTTTTATCATGCTTAAAATTACAGATCTTGAAGTCTTAGACATTAGATTCCCCACATCGCAACACCTAGATGGCTCGGATGCTATGAATCCTGATCCAGATTACTCTGCCGCTTACGTCATTTTAAAAACAGACGATGAGGCGCTGTCCGGTCATGGCCTGACCTTTACTATTGGCCGTGGCAATGAGATTTGCTGTACGGCTATCGAAGCGATGCGTCACCTAGTCGTCGGCTTAGATATCGATGAAATTAAACAAAACCCAGCCTTAATGTGGCGTCATTTGACATCAGACAGCCAACTGCGTTGGATTGGTCCGGACAAGGGCGCAATGCATTTGGCAACCGGCGCAGTGGTCAATGCCATTTGGGACTTATGGGCCAAAAGTGAAGGTAAGCCGGTGTGGAAGCTGGTAGCTGACATGACCCCTGAACAAGTAGTGGAATGTATTGATTTCAGTTATATCACCGACTGTATTACTCCTGATGAAGCGCTGACCTTATTAAAAGCGAATGCCCCCTCTAAAGATCAGCGTGAGCAAACGCTGCTGCAAGAAGGCTATCCCTGTTATACCACTTCTGCAGGCTGGTTGGGTTATAGCGATGAAAAGCTAGCCCGTCTGTGTCAAGAAGCGATAGACGAAGGCTTTAATTACATTAAGTTAAAAGTCGGCCGTGATGTGGCAGAAGATATTCGCCGCGTGAGTATTGCCCGTGAAATTATGGGCCCAGACCGCCACTTGATGGTCGATGCTAACCAAATTTGGGAACGTCAAGAGGCCATCGATTGGATGCAGAAATTGGCGTTTGCCAAGCCTTGGTTTATTGAAGAGCCCACTTCTCCAGATGACGTAGAAGCCCACCGTGCTATCCGTCAGGCCATTGCTCCTATTGAGGTCGCCACAGGAGAGATGTGTCAAAACCGCATTATGTTTAAGCAGTTCATTATGCGCGAAGCCATCGATGTAGTGCAGATTGATGCCTGCCGTATGGGCGGTATTAATGAGGTGATGGCTGTGTTATTAATGGCCGCAAAATATGAATTGAAAGTGTGTCCACATGCCGGTGGTGTGGGCTTGTGCGAATATGTTCAGCATTTATCCATGATTGATTATTTATGGTTCTCTGCCAAGAAAGATGACCGTGTCACAGAATTTGTCGATCATTTACATGAGCATTTCGTTGAGCCTTGTGTCATTGAAAACGCTGCTTATATGCCACCGAAGTTGCCAGGCTTCTCAATTGAAATGAAGCCTGCTTCCATTCAACAGTATTTATTCCGCAAAGAACAGGCATAAATAAAAGATAAGTCTAATCGCTTTAAGAGAATTTAAAGCGATTCATATCAAAGGATTACTGGTATGCGAATAGTCAAGGAAGTGTTAAATCAAAGATTGCAATGAGGTTTTCTCGAATTAATACTTTTATGATTGCTTAAACGAGATTATCAGATATATAAAAAGCCGTTAACAAGGAGTGTTGCGTGATCGACAGCCATTTACATTTTTGGCAGTATTCTGCGGATGATTTTCCTTGGATTCAGGGGGATTTAGCGCCCATTGCAAAGGATATGTTGCCAAAGGATTTATGCCCTCAACTTACCGACAATATCGACGGTATTATCGCAGTGCAAGCAAGACCATGTGCAGCAGAAAATGACTACCTCAATGACCTTGCCCAGCAACATGAGTTGATAAAAGGGATCGTTGGTTGGTTTGATTTTGAACGGGATGCCGATAAGCAGTTGGAGGTCTTTAAGCGTAATCCAAAGATGAAAGGCTTTCGCCATATGCTACAGGACGAAAAAAATCCTAGTGCGTATATGACCCATCATAAAGGGTTTAACGCAGGCGTTGAAAAAATTCAGCAGGCAGAATTGTTATACGGTGTGCTAATCCATCAAAAAGATCTCGATGCAGCCGTACAATTTTGCCAGCGTCATGACCGCTATGAGCTGGTGGTCGATCATCTAGCCAAGCCGCAAATGTATAGCAAAGCCGATTTTGAGTGTTGGATCAAAATGATGAAACGCATTGTGCCATTAGAGCATGTCAATCTAAAAATTTCCGGCTTAGTCACTGAAGGTGGTCCCAACTGTAAGGCAGAAGATTTCCAAGCCCATCTGGATATGGCATTAGAGCTGTTTGGTCCAGAGCGCTTGGTTTGGGGTTCAGACTGGCCCGTGTCTTATGCCACGCATTCTTATACGCAGTTGATGGATTTTTGGCAACAGTGGTCACGGGAGTGGAGTGATTCAGAGCGTCTACAAGTCGAGAGTGGTACCGCTCAGCGCCTGTATAAATTATAAAAATATATAAGTTAGTTCAGGTGAATTCGAGACATTAATATCAAAAAAAATCAGGAGTACGTTTAAATGGATTTAAAACTAAAGAATAAAGTATTTATCGTGACAGGTGGTGGTGCAGGTATTGGCGGCGCTATCAGTTTATCGTTGGCGCAAGAAGGGGCTGTAGTGGCTATCTTTGGGCGTTCAGACTTAAATCCGGCGTTTATCGAAGCGTTAGAGAAACAGCAAGCTGTCTACTCCTTCCATAAGCTGGACTTGCAGCATGAAGAGGCGTGCAAGCGAGAAGTGGCGTTGGTGGTTGAGAAGTATGGTCGCCTTGATGGCTTAGTCAACAACGCTGGTGTCAATGATAATGTGGGCCTGGAAGAAGGTGTAGAAGCTTTTAAACAGTCGCTAGATAAAAATCTAATTCACTACTTTGTTATGGCGCATTACTGCATTGCTCATCTCAAAGACAGTAAAGGCAGTATCGTGAATATCGGCTCTAAAGTGGCGGTAACTGGTCAAGGCCATACCAGTGGTTATGCAGCATCTAACGGGGGTCGTTTGGCGCTAACTCGAGAGTGGGCGGCGCAGTATCGCAATGATGGTGTGCGCGTGAATGCCGTATTACCAGCAGAAGTCATGACACCGCTTTATCAGCGTTGGATTAATAGCTTTGATCATCCGCAAGAAAAATTGGATCAAATTACCAAAAATATCCCCTTTGGTCATCGCATGACTACCGATCAAGAAATCGCAGACACTACAGTATTTTTATTGTCAGAACGCGCGTCGCATACCACCGGTCAATTGCTATTTGTAGATGGCGGTTATACCCACTTAGATCGAGCATTGACTTAATTAAACGGGCTTGGCCATGAGTTAGTCTCGCTAGAAAACCTTAAGCAGGAGAGCTTAAATGAAACGCTATTGTTTAGCGCTTGATCTCATCAAGGATGTAGAAAAAGTAAAGCAATACCAGCATTTTCATCAAAATATTTGGCCTGAAATTGCTAGCAATATTAAGCAGCGCGGTGTGCTAGATATGCAAATTTGGCAAATAGAAAACCGCCTTTTTATGATCATGGACACTCGAGATGATTATGATCCAGCTGTAGCCAACAAGATTGCGCTGTCTGAGCCGAAAAATGTGGAATGGGAGATATTGATGTCTCAGTTTCAGCAGCCATTACAAAGCGCTACAGCAAATGAAAAGTGGATAGAGATGAAAAAAATATTTGATTTAAACCCATAAATCAAAACTACAAGGACGTAACAATCTACAAGGATGCAAAACATGAAGGCAAAAATAACGGAACCACAATTCCGATTGGGCTTTATCTTGGTCACTACACTGTTTTTTATGTGGGGCCTTTCATATGGTTTAGTCGATGTTTTAAATAAGCATTTTCAGGAAGCATTGCACATTACTAAAGCGCAGTCAGGCTTAATTCAGGCCGCCTATTTTGGCGCCTATTTTGTTATTGCCCTACCTGCAGGTTTGTTTATCGATAAAAAAGGCTATAAAGCTGGTATTCTTTTAGGCTTATCCTTATATGCTATTGGTGCTTTGCTATTCGTACCGGCAGCCATGCAGTTAACTTTCGGCTTTTTTCTATTCGCATTATTTGTACTGGCTTTAGGCTTGGGCTGTCTAGAAACAGCAGCCAACCCATATTCGGCTGCACTGGGTGATCCTGCAACCGCAGAACAGCGTCTGAACTTGTCTCAGTCATTCAATGGTCTTGGCCAGTTTTTTGGTCCCTTAATTGGCGGTTTATTCTTCTTTAGCGAGAGCGGTAAAGCAGCTTCAGGCGATTTTACTGCGGTAACCTATACCTATGTTGGCATTGCGCTTGTTGTTATTGTGCTAATTGCATTTTTTGCCAAAGCCAAACTACCAGACTTACGTGAAAACGAAGCGAAACTCGATGCAGCTAATGTTGGAAATAATAGCGCTTCATTGTGGTCACATAGCGAATTTAAATTTGGTGTCATTACGCTGTTTTTCTACGTGGCCGCCCAAGTTGGTGTGGGTGCATTCTTCATTAACCTGATGGTAGAAACGTGGCCTCAAAGTTCGAGCCAGCAAGGTGCTTACTTTTTGTCCATTGCGATGCTTGCATTTTTAATTGGACGCTTCGTAAGCACTGCATTGATGTCTAAAATTGCGGCAAACAAACTGTTGATGATCTACGCCATTATTAATACAGTACTCTGTGGTGTGATTCTTTCAGGCGCTGATTATATTGCCGTCATTGCTGCAATCGCAGTTTTCTTCTTTATGTCGAGCATGTTTCCAACCATTTTTGCAATGGGCGTGAAGAATCTAGGCTCTAAAACTAAGATTGGCAGTTCGTTTATGATTATGGCAATTGTAGGTGGTGCTGTGATGCCATACTTTATGGGTAAAATGGCTGATCATTTTGGGACTCATATTGCTTATGTCTTGCCATTAGTTTGTTTCCTTATAGTGTTAGCTTATGCCTTCAGCTATAAAAATACAGCATTAGTTAAAGCAGAAACTGTAGTTAATTAAAGTGGCGTATATACAGGCAATCCACTTTATATATATTTGCTGCATAATCACTGGCATAAACTTACTTCTGCTATGAGTCTACTAAGATTTTCAGAAAGTAATTTATACTAGTGATTTGCGCCATGTATCAGATTTAGTGTGCATTGGCGTTATCGCTTATTAAATTAAAAATATTTGTGCGAAAACACATCTCATAATTTGAGTTTCCAGAATTGATCTAGAGATTGAATAGAATACAAAAGGGCAAACGTATGATTATTTCATCTGCAAATGACTACAGAGCTGCTGCCAAGCGCCGACTGCCACCATTCTTGTTTCATTATATAGATGGCGGTGCTTATGATGAATATACCTTAAAACGTAATACTGAAGATTTATCACAGATTGCTCTTAGGCAACGTGTACTGAATGATATGTCACAACTGAGCTTAGAGACGCAGTTATTTAATGAAACTCTGTCTATGCCAGTAGCGTTATCACCCGTCGGTTTGACGGGCATGTATGCCCGCCGCGGAGAAGTACAGGCAGCTATGGCAGCCGATCAAAAAGGCATTCCGTTTACAATGTCAACGGTTTCTGTTTGTCCGATTGAGGAAGTGGTACCTAAAATCAACCGTCCGATGTGGTTTCAGCTTTATGTATTAAAGGACCGAGGCTTTATGCGAAATGCTCTGGAGCGTGCCAAAGCTGCGGGGTGTTCGACATTGGTCTTTACGGTAGATATGCCAGTACCAGGGGCACGCTACCGCGATGCGCACTCTGGTATGAGTGGTAAAAATTCAGCTATGCGCCGTTACTTACAGTCTGTGACGCATCCACAATGGGCTTGGGATGTGGGCTTGCAAGGTCGACCGCATGATTTGGGTAATATTTCTACTTATTTAGGTAAGCCTACAGGGCTTGAGGACTATATAGGCTGGCTAGGTAATAACTTTGATCCCTCTATTTCTTGGAAAGATTTAGATTGGATTCGTGAATACTGGGATGGGCCTATGGTCATCAAAGGTATTTTGGACCCAGAAGATGCCAAAGACGCTGTACGTTTTGGTGCAGACGGTATAATTGTGTCCAATCATGGTGGACGACAGTTGGATGGTGTTTTATCAAGTGCGCGTGCTCTGCCTTCTATTGCCGATGCCGTCAAAGGAGAGATTAAAATTTTAGCAGACTCTGGCATACGCAGTGGCTTAGACGTCGTACGTATGTTGGCTTTAGGGGCTGATATCTGTATGCTAGGACGCGCATTTATATATGCTTTAGCGGCGGATGGCGGTGCAGGAGTAAGTAATCTGCTAGAGCTGATAGATAAAGAAATACGCGTCGCGATGACCTTGACTGGCGCCAAAACTATTTCTGATATTAACTCAGACTGTTTGGTCAAACTGAGTAATTAAACCGAGCGTGCAGAGCCTATAAATATATGAAATCAGCTTATTGTCTTGAATGATGATTACCGAGAGCTTCAAGAACCACATAAACATGTTAAGTGGCTTGTCATAGAATAATTACTCTTAAAACCACACGACTATTTCACCCACTAATTTAACGAGAAGGTTAAGGATGACTATCGATAACGACGTATTACGCGAACGCATCAGCTTATTAGGCTCATTCCTAGGAGATGCAATTTCTCGCCAGACGGGCGAAGAAACACTTAATACGATTGAAACCCTGCGTAAAGGTTTTATTCAACAACGCCGTGAGCCTAACGACGCGAACCAGCAACAACTCATCGACTTCATTGCTTCTTTAGACAATCAAACCTTAAAAAACGTCATCCGCAGCTTTTCTATCTATTTCTTCTTGGCCAATTTAAGTGAAGAAAATTACTTACGCGAGCAGCGTCATGCCTTGCGTATGCAATCCGATCAAAGCTGGGAAGGCTCGTTTCGCCGCACCTTGCTTGAATGTCGCGAACGCAATATTGAACCTGCCCAAATGCAAGAGCTGATTGAGCAGCTGAAATTTATACCCGTATTTACCGCCCATCCTACTGAAGCGCGCCGCCGTACGACCATGAATCTATTACAAAGTCTGTTTACGCACAGCGATGCCTTAAACAATCTTGCAGAAGACAGCTTTGCCTACGAACAAGCGAAAGAGAAAACGGCGCAGACGATTGATTTATTATGGTCATCGGATGAAGTGCGTACGCGTAAGCCTTTAGTCTATGACGAAATTAATAATGGCCTGCATTATTTTAATGCCAGTTTATTCAATGCCATTCCAAAGGTTTATCGTAATATTAAAGACGCCATTGTTGATATTTATCCAGAGCTAACAGACTACCCATTACCTGCCTTTATGAGTTTTGGCTCTTGGATAGGTGGCGACAGAGATGGCAATCCCTTTGTCACTCATGACACCACAGAAATGGCCGTATTGATGCATGCTGATACCGTGCTGCGTCATTATCAAGTGCTGCTAAAAAAACTGCGCCGTGAACTTATTCACAGCGATACCATTATTGAGATTGCACCAGACGTTTATGCTCGTATAAAGGAATACGCCACTCTCGATCAAAAAGTATTTTATTATAATCCTGATGATTACAACAATGAGCCGTACCGAAGGTTGTTATCGATTATCCTTGCCAAAATAAAAGCGACCAATCGTCACATTCAAAGTAAAGGTGCAGACCTTGACGCCGCACACGATGCTTACGCCAACCCACAAGAGCTATTAGAAGATTTACGCATCATCCGTCAAAGTGTCAATACTCATGACAAAGCACATGGCGAAGGCTTATTACTCGATACGATTCGTCTGGTCAAAACCTGTGGCTTTCATTTGGCAGCACTCGATATCCGCCAAGAGTCGTCTTATCATAGTGAAGTGATCGCCGATATTTTCGCCAATGCCTCGAACTTACCAGACTATCAGACTCTGGGTGAAACCGAGCGCCAAGAGTGGTTGACGCGTTTACTTGAAAAGCCTGGTACACCGCTCATTTATACCGATAACTTGACTGATAAAACCCGTGAACAATTAGCCTTGATGAACTCAGTGGCAACATTACGTAAGCTGGTCGGGCAAGATACGTTTGGCAGTTATGTCATTTCGATGACCAATAATGCCAGTCAATTATTAGAAGTCTTACTACTGATGCGTTTTGCAGGCTTATGCAGGGTTGATGATGCAGGTCAGCTGTCTGCTGACTTACCCGTCGCACCCTTGTTTGAAACCATCGAAGATCTTAAAAATATCGATAAGATCTTACCTGCCGTGTTGGACAATCCGCTATATCGAGGGTTGCTTGCGCACTCAGATAATACCCAAGAAATCATGTTAGGCTATTCAGATTCATCGAAAGATGGCGGTATTATTACGTCTGCATGGCAGCTTTATAGCGCGCAGCAAACCATCAATCGTATCGCTGCTGAATATGGCATCAAAACACGCCTTTTCCATGGGCGCGGTGGCTCTGTCAGTCGTGGTGGCGGCTCAACACATAATGCAATTGCCGCTCAGCCCGCAGGGACACTGCATGGAGAAATTAAAGTCACTGAGCAAGGTGAAGTCCTTTATGCCAAATATGCCAACACCGATACCGCTGTATTTGAGCTTACCATGGGCATCACTGGTACCCTCAAAGCGTGTTCAACAAGATTTGTAGTGCAGCCACCTGAGCTGCCAACTTATGAAGCACTCTTTGCACGTTTAGCAGATGCGGGTGAACAAAGTTATCGTACGCTTACGGACCATACCGAAGGGTTCTATCAGTTCTACTCACAAGTGACACCAGTGCAGGAAATCTCTTTATTAAATATAGGCTCGCGCCCAGCGCACCGTAACAAAGGGCTGCCAAGTAAGACAACCTTGCGGGCGATTCCTTGGGTGTTTGGTTGGTCTTTAGCGCGCTTTACCCTACCAGCTTGGTATGGCGTAGGTAGTGCTCTTCATAGCGTTAAAGAAGACGAAGCTTTAATGAGAGAGATGAACAGTTGCTGGCCATTTTTTAACGTATTTATTAGCAATATTGAAATGGCGTTTACTAAGTCTGAGATGAGCATTGCTCAGGCTTATAGTCAGTTATGTGAAGATGAGGGATTACGTGAAAAGATTATGCAAGCGGTAATCGATGAGCATCATCTAACCTTCTCAGGTTTGAACTCTTTGCTCAATCAGACATCGTTATTGGCGCATCAGCAAAGCCTTGCCGCGTCCCTACAATGGCGAAATGCTTATTTAGATCCGATTAATTATATCCAAATCGAGTTGTTGAAACGTGCCAGACAAAAAGACGCTATATATGATGACGATGATCTTGCTGTTGAAGATCCATTAATCCGTAGTATCAATGCTTTGGCAGCGGGTCTACGCAATACGGGTTAATTAATAGAGAATTACGTTCAGATATCTAACTTATAACCTAAATACATTGACTTCCTTTAATTAAATTAAGAAGGTTGAGGAGGTATAGAGGGCAACTAATTTAGATATCTGAGCTATGCTAGTAGTTGAACATCTGTATAAGGGACTAATCTTTGTTTTTATAAGAAACGTTATGACAAATCACTCTGTATGGAATAATTCAGTTTTCACTAATTCCATTGCGCTATAGATTACGAAGACAGATGTGGATGGATTTCTATCGTCAGGCTGCATAACCAAAATTTGTTTATACGGGTTTGAAGGTAGGGGGTCCGTTAAGCTATGCTGTCAAATATGTAGGAATAGATTTGGGAGGTTTTAATCAAGTATCTTAACGATAAAAATCAAGCTACATACTTCCAGTATTAGCATAATAAAATTGGACTAAACCGCTTGAGATTAAATATTCTGAAAGAGTAGAACAATGAAAACCAAAATCTAAAATTCCGAGATTAAAGAGCGCGCCGTTCGCATGCTGACTGAGGTAGCAAACAACTATTTTCCACTTGGGTAGCTATCCAAGCCATAGTGTCAAAGATGGGCAGCTCACCTGAAACCCTGCGATCATGGTATAAAAAACACATAGACCAAGCCATTCCTGTCTCAGTGCAAATGCAAAGCTTAATCCAACCATTAAAGAAGCTTCCTATAGAGTCAGGGCGGTTCAGATAACAAAGTATTAAATAATTTTTATATAGTTATACTTTACTAAATTTTAGACAATAAAAACCCTTACAAGCTAATAGCTGTAAGGGTTTTTGTATATTAGGCCTATTATCAATTAAGCTTAATAATTAAAGTAAGTTAATCAAAGTTGATTGATAAGTTGATATGATAGTGAATATTTTTCTTTCACCGAGAGTTATATGTAGCGCTAATAAACCTACATTGATCTTACTTATCAGAATCTAATAAACTATAATTAGCTCCTTACATTACAGCTTTTGAAGTGACAATTACTTGGTTTTCCTCAACAGTATCTCCTTTCCACTTCTCAGTCTGATCAACTATTTTGGCACCAACTAAATCTCCAACAACGTTACCAAAAGTGAAGATCATATCTACTAAGATATTAATACCTGCCGTCAGTGCCACAATCTCAATTGGTAAGCCTGCTTGTGTAAAGACGATAGACATACCAATCAATCCAGCCCCTGGTACGCCAGCAGTACCGATAGCTGCCATAGTGCCGATTATAACGATAGTAGCCAACTCTGGCGTTGATAAAGTCATCCCCATAATTTCTGCGGCAAAGATAACTGCAACACCAAACCGTATTGCTGTACCATTCATATTTACTGTTGCGCCAATAGGCAATGTGAGCTTTGCAACTCGTTCACCAATACCGGCCTTTTCTGCACATTTAATAGTAACTGGTAAAGTACCGATACTACTACTAGTAACAAATGATGTAAAAGCAGCTTCTTTAATATCCTTGTAGAACTGGATAACTTTAATACCAAACAATTTCATCATTATTGGGAACGCCACTCCAACCAGGATAATTACTCCAAGGTATGAAGTGCCGATAAACTTCCCAAGAGCGATAGCAGTGTCTAGTCCTTGAGTTCCAAATGTATTAGCCGTAATACCTAACACTCCAATAGGGGCATATATTAAGATACCATTAAGAATTTTAGATATGACTTCATTACAAGCTTCGAGGAGTTTAAATAAGAACTCGCCCATTTCTTGCTGTTTTTTGTCCAATGAGTGGCGCATAAACAAAATAGCTAAGCCAGCTATGACAGAAACAAAAACTACTGCTAGAATATTACCTTGAACAAGAGCATTAAAAATATTACTCGGCACCATATTCAGTATTGTATCTATAAAGGATGGGCGAACAGGAGTATCCATAACAACTTCTGTAGGCAAAGAAAAACCAGCCCCTGGGTTTGTGACTTTAGCTAAGATGATGCCGATTACTACTGCAATACCTGTGGAAAAAAGGTAGAAGGGAAATATTTTTAATCCTATACGACCTAACTCTTTAGGGTTTGAGTGATTAACCGCTACCATCAAAGAAAATATTACAAGCGGGATCACGATCATTTTCAATAGGTTTAAAAATAGGGTACCAAGTGGCGCTAGAAAGCTACTATGTTCACCAAGCACAATTCCAAGCAAGATTCCGATTAAAAAGCCGCCGGTCATTTTGACCATGAACGACATACTCATGTACCAACGCCAGATTTTTCTCATTGCTATCTCCGATTATTTACAATATTTAATAGATATTGCAAAAGCGATTTTATTGAGATGGTCAAGAGAATATTGTGATTGCAGACATTCCATTGTCCACTCCTTTTTGATGTAAATTAATTTTAGTGTAGCTAGGAGGGTACTGTGACTGTAGGCAACTCCATTGCCCACTTTTTTATAACTCATGTTTTTTAGCTAAATGTTTCTACAGTTAAGTTTTGCATACCTAAAAGTAGCATCTACATATGATTTAAAGATATTAAACATCCTAAATTGTTGGAACAAGCGAATAAAATTATGGAAAGCATTCCTTTTTTTCTTACCAATGAAGATATAGATTTTATGGACATAGTTATAGCTAATATTTTGGAGTAAGAGTAAATTATGAAAACTGATACGAGTAGTTCTTTAGGTTTTAGAGCTTATCCTTCGACTAAAGCTTTACAATGCTTTGAAACAGCTGCTAGGCACTCTAGTTTTACCTATGCCGCTCAAGAAATGCATATGACTCAGAGTGCCGTTAGTAAACAAGTAACTCAATTAGAAGAGATGTTAAATACAGCCTTGTTCTATCGAACATCAAGGCAAATTTCGTTAACACCTGCCGGCAAAGTTTACTATATTGAAGTATTAAATATCCTAAAACATATTGAGGCAGCGACCACTAATTTACTGTCACACAATGATGATAGTGAGTTACTTAGAATTGTTTCGCATCCTACATTATCTTCTCGTTGGTTGATACCTGCTTTGAAGGGATTTGGTGAAGAACACCCTTCAATTAATTTAGAGATAATAGAGCAGGTAGGCCCGTTTTTTTCAGAAGATCAAAACGTAGATATTGCCTTTTTATACGGTACAGGAATTTGGGACGGAATGGAGAGTGTTAAGTTATTCGATGAGTATAGCATTGCTGTATGTAATCCGACATATTTTCAAAATCGAGATATGTGCTTTAAAAATATAGATAACTATAATTTCATACAGTTTAACTCAAGGCCTAATGCATGGTATGAATACTTTAAACAGCAGGACCTTAATATTGAAGGAACGATCGATGGGCCACGTTTTGATACCTTTCAAGCCTGTATTTCAGCAGCTTTAGCTGGCTACGGTATAGCTTTGGTTCCATCTCATTTTATAGAATCTGAGTTGCAAACTAAAGATCTAGTAAAGGTATTTGACTATGTAATGCAAGGTCGAGGCTCATACTATGTTACATATCCGCTATCCTTAGGTAACTCATACAAAGTAAGGATGGTTTTGGAGTGGCTTTCAAATTATATCGAAAGTTATATTGAGCCTAGTAATGAATAGAGATGAACTTTCTAACTATTGTTGCTTATATAGAGTTAATCCTAAATTAAGACTTTATCAAACATATATTTAAATCAAAATTAATTACTTTTTAACTCAACTAAAAATATAGTTTTGATCGAGATCTATATTTCAAAGTTAATATATATAAATAATAGGGTCTGCTATTTTTAATAGTACTGCCGGATGAGATTGTTGTTGTAATGAATAAAAGGAATGCAAGTACAACTATTATTCGTTTGTTGAGTAGCTAATATTTTGTTGAAATGAGCATCTAACTTAAGGAAGAGAAAAGAGCTCATGGATAAGATGCATAATGTTACAGATGCTTTTACGATGGTACATCCAGTGACCTTGACTAGAGGCGTTAATGCAAAAGTTTGGGACACTAATGACCGCTGCTATATCGATTTTGTGGGTGGTATAGGGGTCTTAAATTTTGGTCATTGTCATCCTCAAATTGTTAGTGCCATTATTAACCAAACCCAATCCCTCATTCATTATGCCTATAATGCGGCCGCTCATACACCGTATCAAACCTTTATGCCGCGATTATGTGAAATCATACCTATTAGTGGTGAGCTTGCAGGTATGCTCACCAACTGCGGTGCAGAAGCCACTGAAAATGCCATAAAAGTTGCGCGTCTCAAAACCAATCGTGTCGGCGTCATTGCTTTTGATGGTGGCTTTCATGGACGTACACTTGCTGCTGTTAATCTGAATGGTAAGGTTGCTCCCTATAAGCGCGGGCTGGGACCTTTGGCGAGTTGTGTCTACCATATTCCTTTTCCCAGCCCAGACAATGAAGTTAGTGATCAGCAGGCCATTGTTGCTTTAAACCGTTTATTCGAAGTAGAAACGGATGTCAACAATATTGGCGCCATTATCGCAGAGCCCGTACAAGGTGAAGGTGGTTTCCAATTAATGTCGCCATCATTCGCTAAATATCTACGTGCTTTCTGTGATGACCACGGTATTTTGCTGATTATGGATGAAATTCAATCGGGCTATGGTCGTACAGGGTCACCATTTGCATTTCCGCACTTAGGAATCGAACCGGATATGATACTACTAGGTAAAAGTATCGCAGGAGGATTGCCTTTAGGTGCTGTAATAGGTAAAGCTAGTGTGATGAATGGCTTACCTAAAGGTAGCTTAGGAGGTACTTATTCAGGTAATCCGGTCGCATGTGCAGCAGCAAATGCGACTATAGATATCATGCAAGAGGACAAGATATGGGAATCTGCTGATAAATATACACAAACGATTGAGAATACCATTGCTCAGTGGCAAGAGGAAGGCGTCTCTCCTTGGCTATATGGCCTCACTGGTATTGGTGCTATGCGTGGTATTGAGCTTCGTCATTCTGAATATGGCACTCATCCGAGTATAATGGCGCGCGTTTTAAACCAAGCGCGTGAGCAGGGCCTATTGCTCATGCCTAGTGGTAAACATCGACATATTATTCGTCTGTTACCGCCACTGACGATCGAGCCTGAAACCCTACAAGCCGGCCTCGATATCTTAAAGAAGGTGCTCGGCGCTATTCCTGATGAAAGCCCTGCTGTCTAATTTGCACTCCTAATGGTTGTTGCCGCCGCAGTTTATATCTGTATTTAATATTTAAAAAGGATAAATATTTATGAACAATAATAAAAATGTTATGGAAAGTAATAAGTTAAAGGGTAGCAATGCTATTCGCCATGAGTTTTCAATGGCGATGTCAGCCATGTATCAATCCGAAGTCCCATTGTATGGCGATTTGCTCGATTTAGTCGCTGAAGTAAATACGGAGATGCTAACCCAACATCCAGAGATTAAGGAGCAGTTAGAGCACACTGGAGAGATTGATAGAATCAGTATGGAGCGTCACGGAGCGATTAGATTGGGGACAGCGGCTGAGCTCCACATGATGCGTCGTCTCTTTGCCGTCATGGGTATGTATCCTGTTGGCTATTATGATTTAGCACCCGCTGGTGTGCCAGTTCACTCTACTGCTTTTCGGGCCATTGATGCACAAGACTTAAATCAAAGCCCATTTCGAGTTTTCACCTCTTTATTGCGTTTAGATTTAATTGGTGATGAAGTATTAAAAAAAGAAGCCATAGCGGCATTAGCTAATCGTCAAATATTTACCGCTAATGTTATTAGACTTATTGAACGCTTTGAAGAGCAGGGCGGTTTAACGTCAGAGGAAGGTGAGCAGTTTGTAACAGAGGCTTTAGAGACCTTTCGCTGGCATGATAAAACGCCGGTGTCAAAAGAGCTATATCAACGCTTATTAGAGCAACATGGCCTTATTGCTGACGTAGTTGGCTTTAAAGGCCCGCATATTAATCATTTGACCCCTAGAACGCTGGATATAGATACTGTACAGCAAGGTATGCAGGCAAAAGGTATTCCGCCAAAAGCAATTATTGAAGGGCCACCAAAACGGGATTGTCCAATTTTATTAAGACAGACAAGTTTTAAAGCGCTAGAAGAAACGGTTAGTTTTAAAAATCCAAATGGCGAGTATGAAGAGGGTCATCATACTGCACGATTTGGTGAGATTGAGCAGCGCGGTGTGGCATTAACGCCAAAGGGTAGAGCGCTATATGACCAGCTGCTTAGTCAAGCACGCAGCCAATTAGGCGTAACTCCGAACGAAAGCAATGCTTTACAGTATTATCAAATTTTAGAGAGTGTATTTAAAGCCTTTCCCGATGACTATCGAACACTACATGATGAAGGACTAGCCTACTTTTACTATCAAGCGGTCAATGATTCTCCATATCCAAGTAGCGCTGCTTATGAGTTAAATCTAAATTCTTTAGAAGAGAGTTATTCGGGTGACTCTATCTCAAAGAAAACTATGACTCAATTGATTGAGCAAGGTATTGTTCGTCTTGAGCCCATCGTTTATGAGGACTTTTTACCAGTAAGCGCTGCAGGAATTTTTCAGTCTAATCTTCACGATGATAAACAAAGCAGTTATGAAGGTAATTCAAATCAAAACGAATTTGAAAAAGCACTCGGAGTACATGTGTATGATGAATTAGCTTTGTATGCTGATCAACAAGCTAAAAGCCTTCACGAATGCTTATGTAGATTAAAATCTTCTATATAAATACTGGTACATATAATTTACTATTACTAGATTAGTTTTATTAATCTAGTAATAGCTTCATAAATCTAATTCATTATATTAGGAAGTGTTTTTAGTGAATAAACTTCTGAGAATTCTCATTGATGTCCATCATTTCGACCCCAGCCAAATCAAAACCGACCCTGAGAGCCTCGAGCATTGGGGCAAAGACTGGACCAAGCACTTTGCGCCTGCCGCTGCTGCCATTATCTTTCCAAAGACCACCGAGCAAGTGCAAGCGATTGTCCTCCTTGCCAATGAGCACAATGTTGTCTTAACGCCAAGTGGCGGTCGTACCGGTCTGTCTGCGGGTGCCGTCGCTGCCAATGGTGAGATTGTCGTTAGTATGGATAAGATGAATCATATTGGACAGTTTTATCCTCGGAGTTTTTCAAGGTAGTTGTCACCATAAGCCGAATTAAGCGGCTTTTAATCTTTGCTGTTGTTGCTCTTTTACAGGATTTAGTGTTGTCGGACCCACAGGCTTACAGTTCCTTACCTCTTGACTACCCCAGCGTATGGGATTTTCAGCTTTAGCACGCTGCATCGTCTCATGACGTTTGGCTAGTATCACCTTATCCTCACCCGTATGACGCTGATGCGGTGTCACAAAGTTAAGCTGACTGTGCTTGTGCTCATTATTGTACCAACGTGTGAATGTCAGCACCCATGCTCTTGCCGCCTCAACGCTTTTAAAGCCTTCGGTGGGCCAATTAGGGCGATACTTGCAGGTTTTAAATAGCGACTCTGCAAAAGGATTATCATTACTGACCCGCGGTCTGCTGTATGACGTGAGTACCCCAAGCTCATACGCTTTCATGCGCATGGTTTGTGCTTTCATCGGTGCCCCATTGTCTGAATGTAGTACCACACCGGTGTGCAGCGCATTCTCACTGATTAAGGTACGCTCAAGTAGCTGGGCTGCCAGTACACCTGACTCGTGGTCATAAACCTCCCAGCCAACAATCTTACGGCTATAGACATCTTCAATCATATACAAATAATAGAACTGCCCCCGTACTGGACTTGGCAAATAGGTGATGTCCCAGCAGAACACTTGGCAGGGGCCATTCGCGGTGAAGGTTGTTGGGGCTTTAGATACTCGAGGGGCCAGAGCACGACCTCGATGAGCCAGTTGTTCATGCTCTTTAAGCACTCGGTAAAAGGTGGATTCAGAGGCGTAGTATACCCCCTCATCCAGCAGAGTCGGTACGATCTGGGTGGGCGGCAAACTGGCAAAGCGGGGCTGATTGCATACGGCAATAATGGCAGCTTGTTCCGCCTCTGTCAGTTTGTTCTTGGGTGCTAATCGCACGGCGTCAGGCCGTTTATCGTGCGTGAGGTGACCAGCACGGTACCAACGCCGATAGGTGCGTATGCTGATGCCCACCTCAATACAGGCAAGAGTCACTCTGGCACCTGATTGATTGGCTTCTTGTATCCATGCGATGTATTGTTTGCGCTCTGGAAGCGAGGTCAGTCGTCCTCGCGCTCCTCCCAAAACGCATCCAGCTTTTTTCGCAGTACCAGCAAGGCGGCGGTTTCAGCTAAGGCTTTCTCCTTTCGAGAAAGCTCACGCTCTAGCTGCTTGATCTGTTTGCGATCGGTTTGTTGTTGACGCTTGTCTTTAAGGCTTTGTTGTTTGCTGCTACTAAAGCCTTTGAGGGCGTCCATGCGCCAAGCTTTGATTTGTTCGGCATAGAGGCCTTTGCTGCGGCAGTATTCACTAAGCTCAGCTTCGCTTAGGGTGCTGGTCTCTATGACGGTGGCAAGTTTGGTCTCGCTTGACCAGTCATCGGGGGTTTTGTGGTTTGATGGCATAGGGTGACCTTGTTCTCTAGCTTGGGCACGCCAATTATACAGGGTCTGTAGTCCGATGCCTTCATCTCTTGAAACTTCGGCAATAGTTAGACTCAGTGGGGGTAGCAGTTTACTGAGTATAGTTTGTTTACGTTCTTCACTATAACGTGGCATGTTGTGTCCTTGTTGCCCCCATTTGGATTATTCTTTAGGGGTGACAACTATCCTGCCATAGGGGGTCCTGCTGACCGCATGGTTGAGATTGAAGCCGGCGTGGTCACTGAGCAGCTGCAACAATTCGCCGAATCAAAAGAGCTTTACTATCCCGTCGACTTTGCTTCAGCGGGTTCCAGTCAAATTGGCGGTAATATCGGCACCAACGCTGGCGGTATCAAAGTGATTCGTTATGGCATGACCCGTCAATGGATTATGGGCTTAACGGTTGTCACGGGAAAAGGCGATATCTTGCAGCTCAATCGCGGTATGGTGAAAAACGCGACTGGTTATGATTTACGCCAATTATTTATCGGTAGCGAAGGTACGCTTGGTCTAGTCACTCATGCACAAATCAAGCTTGAGCGTCAGCCGCAAGACTTAAACGTCATGGTCTTAGGCATGGACAACTTTAATGATGTCATGAATGTGCTATCGGCTTTTCAAGCGAAAATTGATTTGACCGCGTTTGAGTTCTTTGACGATGTGGCGATTGATAAGCTGATGGCGCACGGTCAAGTACAAGAGCCGTTTGAATCGCGCACCAAGTTTTATACCCTGCTAGAGTTTGAGGCGCCGTATGAGCCGATCATGGACAAAGCCATGGCTATCTTTGAGGAGTGCATGGAGCAAGGTTGGGTCGTCGATGGGGTGATGAGTCAGAGTCTGGCGCAAGCTGAAGAGCTGTGGAAGCTGCGCGAGTATATCTCTGAAACCATCTCAGTATTTACCCCTTATAAGAATGACGTCTCGGTACTTATCAGCTATGTGCCTGAATTTATCGCCGAGATTGATCATATCGTCAGTAGCAACTACCCTGACTTTGAGGTCTGTTGGTTCGGTCATATCGGTGATGGTAACTTGCATCTGAATATCTTAAAGCCTGCAAACATGAGCAAAGATGATTTCTTTAGCGAGTGTCAAATCGTCAATAAATACGTGTTTGAAACGGTACAAAAATACGGCGGTTCGGTCTCTGCAGAACATGGCGTTGGTATGACCAAAAAGCCGTATCTGAATTATAGCCGTAGCGAGACTGAGATTGAGTATTTACGCGCAGTGAAAAAAGTATTTGATCCCAATAATATTATGAACCGTGGTAAGATTTTTGATATGTAATTGCTTCAATTTATTATCACAATAAGTTTGATGACATAAAAAATGACGCTAAACATTAAGTCTAGCGTCTTTTTTATATGGAGAATTCAAATTCCACTATTGTTAATTTTATCTTAAGAAAACATGAGCTATGTCGAAGAAACTTTATATCTGTTTTCTTAGGCATAGCTCATGGCAACTGCAATCAAAAAAATGTACGAATGCTATAGTGAAGTCTTTTAATCTCTAACTTGTCCATCAATAAGCTAATAAAAAAGTAGCTTGTTGATGGACAAGTTAGAGATTATTTATAGTCATTAATTAAAGGTTGGATGTGAATTTTTTCTCACAGCTATCCAGATAAGTATCCAGGTTTTTGCGCCGATATACAATGTGGCCGCCAATTTTACTGTATGTTATGGCATCAGACTTATGGCAGCGCATGTACTGTAACGTACTGGGGGATTTGTTCAGATACGCGCCGGCGTACTCAGGTGAGAATGGAGTATCAGCAGAAGCGTTCGCAACAGCTTCTCTCATGAACGCTAGTTCATCACTCGTGTACTCTGTCCACTTTTTTCTTTTAATATGCATAGTTAGCTCTATATCTTTGTTAATGTCATTCGACAATACAACGCTCAAAACTAAATAACTATAAGTAACAACGAAAATAAATCGCCATGAAATGCGATTATAGGTAAATATCATAGTTTTTACTTATAATCGCGTTTTGTTTTTGAAAATAATTGACTATATTTATAGATAAAAGAATCAAATTTTAAAGAATAAACTGTTATAAACCCTTTTAGTACTTTTAATGAATGGCAGTTACAAAGAATATGGGATAGGCCTATTGAGCCACTTGTCTATTGCTTGCTTAATATATTCACTTGGCAGTCTTTCTTGCTCTAACCTTTTAAAGCCATATATTCCTTGGCGCAATTCTGTAAATAATGTTAACTCGTCATGAGTTAAGTGTGTTGGCTCATGATTTATAGAGTCCGGCTCATCTACCATACGATTGATAAACTGTTTTATCGTTTGGTCGTCCATCATGATAGCGGTCAACTTTGGACAATGTTTTCTAGCCCGGCTTAATATCATCAAACCCTCAGAGTCAATATCGCCCCAGTACGCCACTTTCTTTTGGTTGTAACCAGCCAGCATCCATCCAATTAATATTTTTACCACCACCTGCAACTGCAATAGTATTTTCTGTTTCTGGGAGCGCCAAGCAAGATTGCTCATTTTCTACGACTAAAATATGTTTAGCAGGCAGCGCTTGGCTATGTAGAACATCTATCGGTAATCTTAAAATAGGCAAGCCAGATAAAGCATATTTTGTATCAGGGCACAAAGGTCGTACCATTAACCAGCCTTTAGGCTTATCCAAACATCCGAGCCAAGAAGCTAAGCCTTGTTCTTTGACTTGCCCAGAATAAAAGGCTTCCAGTATGGTTTCGATAAGTTTGTGATAGCTTTCGATAAATTTGGTATCAACGTAATATACTGGCAATGCACGCAAGTATAGCCCAGTACCCATTCCTTTTTTTAATTGCGGTATAAGCGCAACCAGTAATTTTAGATCATCAGCACTTAAGTTATCAATAACCTCTAACATCTCAATGAGAGCGAAAAATAAAGTCTCTTGCCAGCTATCTGCAATCTTATCTGTACTGCTAGCAGATGACATTATCATGCCTTTAGACATTTCGGTATGAAGGTAGCTTAGTTTTTTTTGCCAGTCTTTAAGCTGCTGGCGTGCCGATGCGCCTAATATTTCAGACATTACTTGAATATTAGGAATGATCAAAGTGATAGGAATGGTCTGTTCAGAAAAATGCCGAAAGCTACTATTCTGCCATTGCACCATATCGTCGAAAGCAAAATTGCGCCACGCTTGCACAAACTCGTGGAAATGCAGTGTATGGTTGAGTAATTCATTACCTGTTTTGGGAGGCTTTAGGCTTATGACAATAGGGAAGGCTCTTTCATTTTTTAAACGGGCTTTAAGGCGTGATAGATTGTCCCACTCACGCTTTTTTAGTTGTGTGATGACTGCTGCAGGCATCAAACCCCAATTTGGTGTTTCTATAGTTACCATCCCTTTAGTCATAAAGCTCAATACCTAATTCTGCAATTTCTTGGTTGTCTTGGGAGGACTGGTCAAGCTTATTCTTTGCCAGGATGTCATCCACCTCTTTCCAAGTAACTTCGCATAAGCGGCTTTCATGATGTTCTTGGTTACGCTCAGCAATCAGTAAGCTTTTGGCAGATTCACGTGCCAAATTTAGGTTCTTAAATGGGGTGATTAAGTTGACATGAATGTTTAGCTTTTTGAATACTTTTAGCACACGGCGGCTGACTTGTTCGGCAGTATTAGAAAAAGCCTCATCCAAAAACACGGTACTATATATCGGCATATCACAGCCATCAGGTGTTAAAACATAAGCTAGACTTGCTGCTACAATCATACCTGCAAAAGATTCTTTTTCGCCGCCCGATTTACCACTTGATGAGCTAAGCACATCCAAGACCTCTTGTGTATCGTTATCAATTTCTTCAGCAAAAAATGCCAGCTGATAGCGAGGATCTAATAAACGTAAGCTTTCAAGGGTGGTACTCGAAGTTGAGCTAGTAGCTTTATCCAATATGTCAATGACTTCTTTGAGCAGGTAAAACCTTCTTGTGTGGTCATCGTCGTTCACCGCAGAGAGAGCCTGATTGAGTTTTTGGTTGAAGGTTTGTACATGCAAGAAGTTTTCACGTTTTAAACTGAGCTTAAGATGAGAGTCTTGCCTAAACTCAGTTTTCTTTAACACCTCATTGATATGTCCAATACGCCGACGAATGTCATCATGCACCATGGATAAATGGTTGCTTAGACGTGCCAGCGATTGAGTGGCATGTTTGTTTAAGCGTTTTTTAAATTCATCCAGTAATTCAGGTAAACCCTCATTATTTAATTGGTTCAAATGGGCGATATAGTCATCCATACCATTCAGCCCCGTTTCCCATTCAACCGTATAAGCTTGCCATTGTGGTTTTGATTTATAGCTACTTATAACGCCGATAGCTGCATTAGTATATTTGTTGAGCCTACCTTGGTTTTCGCCTATTTTTTCTTCAAACTGATTGGTTATTTTCGTTTGATAGCTGAGGTCGTTAAGCTCAATATCACCAATCAAAGCCGTCAACTGCTGTTTTACCTGCTCATCTAATCCTAATTCAGCCAATCTCTTAGAGCTATCAAGTTCTTTTTGCAAAGATGATAGCTCTTGCTCTTTTGCACCGTTTTGGCGCACCTTTTCTTTTTTATCTTGAGCAATTCTAGACAAGGATTCTTTAGCACTATCAAGGCGGATTTTCGCTTGCTTTAAATCGCCTTGGGCGTTTTCAATAGCGCTCAGCTCATGTTCCTCATATTCCAGTTTTTGTTGCCAATACGGTACATTAATTTGTGACCATTCAAATTCCTCTAGCTTCTTCCATGAGGATATTTGTTCGCTCACACTATGCATGGCTGCGCGTGCATCTTTCCAGTGCTTACTATCTTCTTGCAGCTTTGTTTTGAGCTGCTCTATTTCTATTTGCAGCAAAGCTAGCTTATTTTTGTTGCTAAAGCCCAGTTGCCAGTGACGTCTATCATCAATACTTTGTAAGTCTTTTTTATCAAAATGTCCTTTGTGTTTATGAATCAATCCTTGCTGAGTCATTGAAAAAGTAGTGCGGTCGAGCTGTTCGGTGTTGGCCACACACAGTAAATCATAACGAGATAAAAATGCTTTGAGCCAGTCACAATAAGGGTGAGTGCGCCATTTTAGCTTACGCAAAAAACCTTCAGCTTTAAATTCATTATGGCTGTTAGTATCATGGTTATCTAATACCACTTGTACACGTACATGTAACCCTGTGTGCTGACTATTGAGCCATTTAGTAATAAGCGAGTAGTACTCTTCTGGCACAAGTAATGTGGTTTTTAGTCCTCCAAGCGCTCGCTCGATAGCGCCTTGCCAGCTTTGTTCGTCTTCTTCTATATCGACCAATTCACCGGTATACATGAGTGTATTAGGATCAATGTCTAAGCTACGGGAAATAGCGTCTTTTAGTTGATTAAACTTAGGTGGAATATTAGAGTTGGGTTGGCTCTTAAGCGCTTCAATTTCCTGTGATAGCTCTCGATGGTGTTCTTCAGTTTCATTTAAAGCAATGGCACAGTCACCAAATTCACGTTCACGGTCTGCTTCTTGCTTAGCGAGATGTTCTTGTACGCCATTAGCTTGAGTAATATTGCTGTGAAAGGTCTGCTCATCTAAAGTGGTTTTAATATTTAGGTTACGGCATAGTGTTTGGTAACGAGAGGCGGTGGCGTTGGTGCGGTTTAAGGTATCTTTAGTGGCTTGAATGTCTTTTTTTAGACTGTCAATACGGTTGCCGCCGAGGTTCATATATTCATCACGGCAGCGATTTACTGTGTCAGTGGTATCACGCTCTTGTTGTTCAATTTGTGAAAGCTCGCGCTCTAACTGTTCTAGTTGTTGTGACAACTGCTGTTGCTTTTGTTGATACAGTTTGGCGTAGCACTGAGCAAAATAGATCGGTAATGCTTGTTTTTGCTTAGTAGTGTCGTCAATAATCAATTGCGTTTTTGCAATATCATCAGCAAGCTTTGGTAAGCGTTCAAGGTGGGTAACTTGTTCTTTGGCATCCTGCAGGCGAGTGTGAATGGCAACCAAATCACCAAATTCTTTCACAATCTCTTTGGCGTCGTCACGAATGCCACTTGGCTCAAGTACCAACGTACGAATCAGCTCAGTTAAATCATCAATCTTTTTTAGACCCAGCGCTCGTGAGAGTAGGGCCGGCGCATTTGGGTTGTCCATATAGAGCATGCGTCGGTACAGCTCTTGATAGTCGCTAAAATTATCATCACAGCAAGTTACCTCTGGCTGCATACTTAACCATTGTTTTAATTTACGGACATTGCCTTGAGCAAACTGATCTAACACCTCTGCCAATGGCAACTGTTTTTGTGCTACGACATAAAGTCGTTTCACATCACTTAACGAGTTACTAGCGACCGTTGTCCAAAATAGGGCCAATAAAGTCATTTTCTGACCATCGTCACTGAGGTATTCAGCAGATAGTCCCGTAATGACGCCTTTATCGCGCTTACTTTTTACCTTAGTGTTGATACCATCATGCGCTGAGCCAAAACTGCCGCGCATGTAGCTGATTAGTGAGCGGTCACTTTTATCATTTTGCGCTGCTGCGACATTAAAAGCCGCTCTACCAGCAGGCATGAGCAGTGCCATTAATCCATCAATTAAGGTGGATTTACCTGAGCCATTATCTCCTGTGATAAGGGTTCCTTCCATGTCAATATTGGCTGTATGTAATCCATTGAATGATCCCCAATTAAATACAGAAAGTTTAGCTAAACGTATTTGGCTAAGTGGCGTGATATTCAGAGTCGCGTCATTTGGTGATTGTTGCATTATATTTATCCTCATTCGCCAAATAAATCGGACTGATTGTCTATAAATTGATTGTTGGAGGTTTTTTTGGATTTCATTTTGTTAACAGATTGATTGTTTAAGGAGTCATCTTGAGAATATTTTTTATCTTCGAAATCGTCATTTTCAAAAGTAGGTGACTCTAATTCTGTATTTGTTGTACCTTGTGCCAAGCGCAGATATTCATCGAGCATACTCTCTAAAAAATCAGCACTGACCACATAACGAATCAAAGGCGTTATCTCGTAACGATCATCAGTGCCGCGAATGCTACTTAATAAATGGCGACGGCTAAGCTCTTTGAGTCGCGCGCTCAGTTTTTTGAGATCTCGGCTGGTATGATCAGTTAATGGTAAAAAAGGGGTAAGTAGCGATGACAGGCGTTCAATGTCGATGATGATTTTTTGTTCGCCACTGGTTTCGCGCTCTTGATAATATTTTCGCAACATTAATAATATCAAGGTGTCATATAAGGTTAGTGTGCGTTTGCTAATCAGCGAATGAGTGTGATCATCAGTACTATCTATAAGCTCATCTGCTAACAGGTCTTTAGGGCCGCTTGTACTTGCTGAATCAAAGCTATCTTGGCTGCTACCTGAAGTCTCACTATCAGAACGAGCAATAAAAGCAATACCTTGCCGCTCATCTAAAACTAAGGTTAAGTAGACCTCAGACAAATGGCGCTGAATCATCGACTGATATCGGCATAATGAATGATATAAATTAGGTTTTTGCGCATGAAAAATAACCCCATGGCGCATAATATGTACTAAGACGCGACTGGCATCGCCAGGCATAGGGTCTAGCATAGTATTTTTAATCGCAGACTCATCGTTAACACTTCCGCCATCAGGACTAATATTTTCGTTTTCATTCGTTGATGTAGATTCCTTATCATGATTACTACTAACGGCAGTGTCACTGTTGGTACCAATGACCATGTCAAAAAAATGATTGGATACACTCATTCTAATCCTCTATATTCAGTATGTCGTCATTAGTATTTTATAACTAGCCTTATTAAAAGGTATGGTTACAGCGATAAATCTTCAATATTTTCAGGGAATAAAGAAGGCGTTAGTAGCATTGTTGGTATGCTGGCACGTAACATATTGCCTTGATTGTCATTAATGATAACTTCCTCCATTGATGCAAGCTCAGTAGCTTTTACGGCGCGGGCAATACGAATATAAGCAACCAATTCTTCAAGCCCTTCACTAATGGGTAGTTGATGAATAAGCTGAGAAATGGTTTGCGGACTGTTCTGCATGAGCATAGACTTTACTTTTATGGCCACTTCTTGCACTTTAACTGAGTTTAGACTCGCAAGCATCTTGACGCTTGGCTCACGGCTATTAATATGAGGTGTTGTGAGGCCCATTTGTAGCCGCTCATCGGGTTGTTTTAGTCTGATTGAGTCTGGAGATGACAACTCAATCTTACCCACAGACAATGACGATGAGGTGTTTGATTTTAAGTTGCACTCTTCATTACGTAAGGTTACCGCCAACTGCTCAAGCTTGTTGATGAGTTTGCCTACGGTACGGTTTTCGCTCATTGCGCCGCTTTCAATATAGGCTCTTAATTCTTGTTCGGTACGTCTGCGAATGCGAAGTACTCTTTCGCTCTCACGGCTCAGCTCTGCTATCAAATCCGCTAAAAACTGACGTTGATGTAAGCTTAAATGCTTTGCTGCTGGTGTTTGTAAGACATACTGCAATTGCTCACGAAACTCTGTGACACGGTTATAATCACATAATAGTTGAAAAAACCCTTCAAAAGCACTGCCAGCTTCGGTCTCTGATAACACATTTTCTTGTTTCATAACTTCATTTAGCAGATTGCCTCTTGAAGTAGCGTCGTCGATCATCTGTATGCGAATGTCTTTATCAAGTTTACGTATTTGTTCTTCTAATAACCTAAAATCACCGGTGAGTTGTGAAGCAAGCTGGTATATTTCACGGATATATTCACGCTGTTCATTGTCGCTCAACGTATGTACCACACCTGCCTGCAAATCGTCTATTTGACGCTGAATGGCTGCTTTTTTCTCTTCAAGTAACTTAACTCGACTATCAGTATCTTCATTGGTAACAACCACAAAATCACGAACAGCTTCTTGTACGATACGCAAGTGCGAGGCACTGACACCAATACTACGTTCTTCTAGCCCACGACAAAAGCGTATCACCATTTCTGTTGCATCAGTTTTGGTCAATAGATCATCAAGTTCACGAAGCCAGCCCTGAGCTATCCATTGATTAAGATAAGCAGTAGCGTTGGTTTGGGTTTCCCAAATACCAAGATTACGACTGTGTTCAATTTGCGCCTCTAATAGTAATTTAGCTCGGTTATAGGGCACTTCGCTATGTTCACTGAATAGATCAGAGATAAACGCCATTATGTGCGGTGCATTGTCTGCTCGCATCAGTCGCCATCCTGCATGCTCTTGATATAAGCGCCGATACTTAGCAGATAGACCTTGAAAACTCACACTAGATTCCTTATCGGATAGAGAAAATTAACCCCAAATTTATTTAATATGACAAATATGCTTGTCAGTCTATTTTTATTATTATCAAACCCCGACTTTTACAAAACCACCTGACAAATATTATGATTAGCAAGTTGTAATGCTAGCTTTATATAAACAGGCTTAGATGAATTATCACCATAGTATTTTCATATTGTGGTTGATAATCAGTATGTCTATAAATGCTATTTATAGACCCGTAATATTATAGGTAATCACATCTGATAACTTTTAAACATATGGATATAAGTTAATGCTGCAAGCGCTCATTACTTCAAAACCACCTTGCCAGCTGCACTATCCATTCGATAGTCTTTAATGTCCCCAGCGATAACTAAGTTAATGGCTTTTTCAATCTCATCAAGGGGAACATTGAACCACTCTGTAGCCTTGTAAAGATTATTATCTGCTGCTTTTGAAGATACCTTGACTCTTTGATCATAGAAGAAGGCATGCAAGACACTTTCCACACTACGAGCATTGGCATCATAGACTTGCCATTCAGCTATGATATCTACGGGCTGTTGCAAGAAAGCAGTATCCCTAATCGAGTGTTTAGTACGCGCTTCTCCTGTAAGGGTTGAGAAGCCAATTTTGTGCAGATGTTTATAGTGCGCTAAGTCATTTGGGGTCTCAGTCAGCTTAGCAACATAGATGACACCGGTAAGTTGTCGCTCGTCCCCAAAGTTTTTGGCGAGCTCATCATCCATCCAGTCAGGATCAGTGATTAATAACTGGTAGCTGTTTTCGTATTTATATTGAGCGGTAGCCAATGAGCGGATGAGCATATTAGACTCAGTACCATTAGCAAATACCAGACGAAGTCGTTGCTGGTTACGCTCATTCTTTCGATTCTCTGCTTGGTATATATCCGCTACATAACACAAAATCCCGTTTAAGACGAAGACGCTGCCAATGTTGATATCTTTCACTGATGAAAAGTTAGTTTTAGTAAAAGCCCCCGTTTGAATGGCTTGAGATATACGCTCAAAGGTTGCCTCAAACTTATAAAAGTCCTTACATTCAAAACGAGTTGCTATTTCTTCATCATCGTACTGGTCATAAGTATTGCGAGAATTGAGCTGACTATCACTGACTAAGATTTCAGAATGGATGTTGTCAAAAATCCCTAGGTCATCACTGTTGAAAATATCATCTAGACTGTAAATAACAGGTGGCTCGCTAACAGCCACGGTTACCTGCTCAGCTTCTTTAGTGCTAGCGCTGACTGCCTTTTCAGAACCATCATCTTTATTACTCACGCTTATATCTGAGAGAGTCGGTTTGTCGTCAGATAGGGTAGAAGTAGTACTTTGCGTAGCCAATAAACCATGCTTATCTAAAGCTAGCAATTCTTGCGAGTTTGCGTGGTTGGTTTGTATGGTAGCTAAGAGGCGAGCATTTATCTTTTCATTAATATCGCTAGCACTGCTACTAGGCACGCGCCCCTGTTGATCGATAAAAACGTTAATACTGTCAAACTGCTGCGCTAAAACGCTGTTATTTGCCGAGCTTTTGGTAGCAGGCTTTATATCGTCTAGTAGACCAGTACTGTCATTTAAAAAAATATCGTCTAGTGTCTTGTACTCACGACTTTGATAGATTTCATCGAGTTTAATCATGACTATTGGCTTCTCGCTTAGCTTTTTGGTTTCTGACATAGGAGATAACTTCAGTCATGCGCCGCTCGATAGCGTCTTCTGAATTTCTATTAGGCTGACGACCTTTATTTTTTATGAACGCAACTATCTTTGGCCACATTAGTACCGCTTCTGCCTCAGTGACGGTAGAGCGGCTGGCATGCACGACATCGTTAATGGTTTGTAGCACTTCTTTATCGACGGTTCTGGAGAGGACTTCATACGCATCATGAAAGGGGTTGACCGATTTCACGAGATCGATGGGAAGGTTGTTCACATTGACAAACTTACTGCCAACCTTCACAAAGCCGTTGCTAGGATTTGAGTCATTGCTGCTGCTTGATTTGGTTTTAGGGTTATATATTTTTGCGTTAGCTGGCAGGTGGCGCTCTTTAATAATGTCGTTTTCATTGAGCTGACTTTTTCGTTCAGCATTTAGAGTAGCGATATCTACATACTCTGTGCCTTGCTTAATGAAACAGCGCTCATTTTCGATGATCGCATCTTCAGGGATATCCTTACCTTCAACCACGCCACCTTGGCGGTTAATGGCCATATATTGCATGACGCCTTCTTGTACTTGCCGTACTTCATTGGCATCTAATGTCGGGTATTTGCTACGAATAATACTTGGGATGACGGTATCCGATACAGCCTCGGTCTCGACGTTATTGGTTTCGGCGGCGATATACTTTTTAATATGATCTGCGTTCTGGCATAGCTGAGCCAATATCTCTTCACGGTCTTGGTTAAGTATATTCATCACCCGATCAGAGGGAGGATTGATAGTATCATCAATAATAATGGTACCTGCCGGCAAGTCTAACGTGCTTAATATGTCTATCTCACTACGACGTTTAAAGTTGATATTAGGTTTAAGCACTTGCTCCATAAGCAGCGACAAGGTAATGGCTTTTAGTAAGTCATTAACAGAGCTTGTCACCTCAGACTTATCCGCTTCTGGTTCAGCGATTAGGTTGGTAAATTGGGCATGGTGTTTGCCTGCGCTATCGCGTGTTGAGCGTCCAATAATCTGCACTACCTCGGTCAGAGAACCGCGATAACCAATGGTTAATACGTGTTCACAATATTCCCAGTCAAAGCCTTCTTTTGCCATCCCAAGAGCTACGATGATGTCCATCTGCTCGCGAGAGGTAATATCCGCTAAGTAAGCCTGTGTATTCACTCTTATGGCGTCATCAGTGACTAGGTCTGCGAGTAGTAAGCGTCTGCCATCGTGTGTTCGTACTGTGATGACACCAGTATTCTCATCACGAGATTCACTTTCACCGATAATATCTATGATGCGACCAACAGTCTCATACTTGTCTGTCTCAGCGGTTAAGCTATTGACGTTAGGAATGTGAATGATGGTCTTTTTACTGGTATCTAAGCACTCGTTTAAAGCATCAAAGAATGACTTTTTATAAAAGTGATAGCCGAGTCCTAATGATTTTAGGTGCTCATAACCATTCAACTGTTCGTAATAGGTGTAAGTCACCTTATCGAACCTTTCTTCATCGCTATCTGACAAGATAGGCACTGAGTCACCACGGAAATAAGAACCCGTCATTGCCACAATATGCGCGCTAGTCTGCGTCATAATGCTATCGAGTATGGCTCCCAAGCGGTTAGAGTCATCTGCTGATACATGATGGAATTCATCAATACCGATAAGTACATCGTTAAATAGCTCAATACTGCCGCCATCTTCGATAATCTTATCAAAGCCATATCTAAAACTGTGATGAGTACAGACTAGGACTTGGGGAAGAGAATTATCATTGACGTCTGAAGTGATAAACTCTGAGAAGATAGCAGTTTTGCGAGTATCACTTTGAGCGAGACTTAAACATAAGTTATAGCGATCAGCCACCTCCCAATCGGCAAAGAAACCAAAGTCACTAAGCGCTGTTGATTTAAAGGATTTACCAATACTCATCTCTGGCACGGCAATGATGACCTTTTTTATCCCTTGGTTGATAAGCTTGTCTAAGGCCAAAAACATCATGGCGCGTGATTTACCAGAGGCAGGTGGCGACTTGATAAGCAAATATTGGCTATTACGCTTCTCGAACGCACGTGCCTGCATTTCACGCATACCCATCGAATTATGTGTCTTGCTTTGACCCGTGCGGGCGTAAGTTTGATTTAAGATATTAACGGGCTGAGACATGGTTTACTCTACTATAGACAAGATGTGTGGCATTATTTTTTAGGCTGCGGCTCGTATAAAGAGCTACTTAGCCTTCTTTTTGATTTTACTTTGCTTTTCCGCTTCGATAAGCTGCTCATAACGTGCCAGCAAATGCGCCAAGCGCTCTTCGGTATTGGAAAATCCTTGCATGCGATACAGCTTGTCCACCGCATCATCGAGGTTGCTATGCGCTTGTTTTAAGTCCTCAGGCATCTTATCCGGATCGTATAACTCAGCTAATGTCATGCCAGCATTACTGGCTCTAGCGAGTAGAATTTCTTCCGCAAGACTTTCAATGTGCTGTTTCTGCTCGTCTGTGGCGTCAGGGAAGGGAAAGGTGTTGTAGACGATGGTTCCTGAGTAGTTATAACGGCTTTCTAATCGACCAGCTACCAGCCGCATCCATTCATTATGCATTTTAGAAGTTATTAATCCAAAATCATATAATGATCCATTAGGAATAATACTCACCTTGTTTGTAGCAATGACATTGCTATCGAAAAAACCTATTGGAATATAAAATCGCCTTTCCGAAGATACTTTCGGAATTAGAAGATAACTTCCATCCGTAGGTTGTCTTATTTCAGGGAATAGGTGAGGAATCAATACTGCTTTTTCTCTAGTATCTTTCTTTTTACTATTTTGTCTATCAATTTTAACTTGTTCTACTAAATCGCTTAGTATTTTAGAATTACTAATGTCGTCCTCTAATGCATCAACAAGCCAAAAGCACCACCTTTGAATGCCGTGCAAAAATTCTTTAGAGCCAAGCAAAGGCCTAATCCATTTTTCTAAATCGGGCTCTTTGTTCAAGATTTCGTTCTTCTGCTCAGTATCCATGATTAGAGGTTCTGACTTAGTGTAATTAGACCCATCAACAACTTGTGAAATATCAGTAAATGGGTATGTTCGCGAGATAACAGCTATAGGATTGCCAGTCATCAAATAAGGGTTAATACTGTCAGTATTTTCTGTATGCCAATTTGTACCTATAAGCTTAAATATTTTCTTATTTTTATTGGTTTTTGGTGATAGGCCAATTATAACTACGTGTACAGCTGCATTATCTTTAGCGCTATTTTTCCAAGGGAATGACTGATAAGCAAAATCGATACTTATTCCTAATTCAAAAATATCAGGGAATAATATTGAAACTTGTATCCCTTGAACAACTGAACTTGTGGATACGAGCGCGAGTTTTGCATCTGAATCTGCAATATACTGTGCGCCTTTCCAAAACCATGATGTGACATAATCAAGATTTTTAAAGTTTTTAAATTCTTTAAAAGTTACTTCCATATCTCTTGTTTGGTCCTCTGTACGATTTTTCCGTCCTTTGAACGGTGGATTACCAATAATATAAATCTCATCACTGCCATTATTTGGACATACTTCATTCCAATCGATACGCAAGCTATTGCCATAAACAATGTGCCCACTGTCTTTGAGTGGCAGCATTGGCTGAGATGCACCAAACTCTTGCTCGAATAGCACATTCATCTGATGCTCAGCGAGCCATAGTGACAAACGCGCAATTTGACTGGCAAAGTCGTCATACTCGATACCGTACAGATTATCTAAGCTGACCACACTATCAAAGCCTAGACCCAGCAGATTGTCCTTAGAGCCTAGTAAGTCGCGTTGTGCTTTTAATACATCAATCTCTAGTTTACGCAGCTCTTTATAAGCAATGATCAAAAAGTTGCCTGATCCGCAAGCTGGATCAAATACTTTGATTTGGCTTATACGGGTAAGTAAGGCATCTAAGCGTTCGGCTTTATTGTTCTTATGGCGATTGTCATGACTCAGCGCTATGACCGTGTCTAGCTCTGCACGTAGCTCATATAAGAATAGTGGCTGTATGACCTTCATGATATTGCTAACACTGGTGTAATGCTGTCCTAAGCTGCCACGCTGCTCAGGGTCAATCACTGCCTGAAACATGGAACCGAAAATATCGGGGTTAATCTCGGCCCAGCTCAAACGTGCGCACTCTAGTAAGATACGGCGGGTACGCGCATCAAACTCCGGAATGGCAAACTGATATTCGAACAAGCTGCCGTTCACATAGGGGAATGCGCTTAGGTGAGTGGGCTTGGCATCGCGCTCGGTGCTAAACTCAGGTAAGTCTAAAACCTCAAACAGCTCATACAAGACGCTATCGACGTCACTGCCATCTATATTGGTGGTTCTATCAATCACGTCATAGAACTGGTCTGCTTTAAAAATACCCGTATCTTCAGCATAAAAGCAGAATAGTAGTCGCGTCAAAAATATATTGAGAGCATGTAAGTCATCAGCAGTATTAAACTCGTTAAGCTTGCGGATATGGTCAAACAAGCGACCCATTTTCTCTGACGCTTGTACATCAGCAGGGTGCTCTGAGTACTCACGTGCACGCTCTAGGCCGGCAAGTGGCAATAAGAAATGGTAGTTTTTATAAAGATCGGTAAAGTCGCAGTCAAGCGTCTCATCATACTTAGTGTCGTTAATCAGTACGGTGTTGAAGTCCGTTACCATCACCATACGGATTTTGTGCTGGTTGATGATTGGGCTGTTCATCACCTTACTTAGTGCTTTAGCAAGGTCTTGATCTTCATCTACAGGCTTAAAGTAGATACGATGCTTATTGGCAACCTCGCCAGCCTCAGGATTGGCTGCGACGTTAAAACGACCGTCATTCTTTTTAAGTGAGGTTATCGTAGATTTTGAGACATCTAGCAGCGTTAGAAAATCGTATATAAAGTCGTCTTTTTTATTCTTAACAATGACTTTGGTGGTTAATTTTTCTAAATCTTCAAAAAACTGGGTTTGGTTAAATGCCATGGTTGTCTCTGTAGATGAATTACGGGTGTAAATAAGCAGGCTAATGTGCAATTATAGCGCTATCTTAGAAGATTTAAAGGTTTAGTTGCTTTGAATGAGGTGATACAGCATCTTATCACTTGCAATAATAAGACTAGAATTTTATTAATGAGACTTGGTAATGATAGTTAGTGACTATTTTCACGGTGATTCTACCCGTATCGGATGGATCCAACATGATTGCTATAGAGAAGCATTACGAATCATCATTGACTTTGCTAGTGCTAAGCATCGTGAAGCTGAAGCCGTGGTTAATGTTCGTACAGAGTTGAGTGACTTGCGTGATGGGCTTGTAAGTTTTGATCATAGAACTTTGCAGTGGTTGCATGATCGTATGGCAGCGTCGTTCCGTATGCAGTATTGTCTTAATGCAGATTTATTTACGTATGTGATACCTGACCCTCATACACCCGCAGAAATTACTACTTTTTGGTTTGAATTTCTAAGAAAAGAGCTGGAGAGAGTGTTTGCTGAGTATTTGCAGCTTCCTCGATTGATTCTTACTGCTGCTCTTTATCCAAATCCTGATAAAAAAGGTATTGCGGCAGAAGATGAGATTTATGATTTGACTAGGCAGTTATATCCTGACTTGAAACGCTTTCAACTTTAATAATACGGGTAAGACCTCCAAATTCGCTAAACATCATCAGAGTCAAATTACCTATATCTGCCTTATAAAAGGTACCTAGATTTCATAATTATCATTGAGTATGATGTCTACTACTCCCTCTCTACCATAATCATAAACCCTCAGAACTATCTTCTATTTCCTAAATACTATTTTTTTCAATCATTTTCTAGTCATTTGTTCATGTTACCATTGTGTTTTTATGAGTTACAGCTTGTAATTGAAGATGTGGGTCGCTGTCATGAAACTTTGATGGCGGTCTTTTTATTGAGCTAATTCTGGTTTTACTGTAGTCAAATAAAACGGAATGACTATAAAAGCGTTCAAGCTATTATGTGATTAGACGGATGGTATCGATGGATTTAAATTGGTTAAAAATAGCGCAAGTCTCGCAAGAGTATTATTTGTTCCCAACATTAATTCTGATTTTTGTTAGTTATGTAGGTGTTAGATTTTTCTTTAATTATTTAAGACCTGCAAGAGCATTAAATAATAAGCTATCACAAGTCGCCGATGAACTAGAAGCCATTGATGATCAATCTGGAATAAATAAGGGTTTATTAGATGAGAAGTTTAGTAGTCATTTGTCATTAAGACAGGCTTGGTCGAATTACAAAAAAACCTTCCATGATACTTATGAGACTGTAGATGGGGAAGATAGGGTTGTTCACTCACATGCAACCGTACCAAGTGAAGCGTTTTTTACAGAATCCATCGTCGTAGATGTACCATTAAAGGTAGAGTTTTATAAGCATTTGCCCGGCATGATTACAGGTGTCGGTATTATTGTTACCTTTGCAGGTTTGCTCATCGGTCTACTAGCCTTTGATCCTGCTGGCAGTCCTGACACGGTTCAAGACAGTCTAAATCTGCTACTGACTGGCGTTGCTGAGGCATTCATGGCGTCTGGATTGGCTATTCTGGTCGCTATGCTTATCACATGGCGTGAAAAGTCATGGCTGAGACAGTGCTACGCGCAATTACAGCGGTTAAACACAGCTATTGATAATGCCTTTATTCCTGATGACAGCGGTGAGGAATATTTAGCCAAACTATTAAAATCGTCGCAAGCAAACGAAGCCAATGCTCGCCAGCTCAAAGACAGTCTAGTAAATGAGCTAAAGGTCATGATGACCAATCTGGTTGATGAGAATAAAAAGAATCAGACAGCTTTTGCGACTCATTTAAGTGAGTCTTATGCGCAAACCAGTCAGTCGATGGCAACCCAGATTGGCGAGTCTATTACCGATAATCTGCAAGGTCCTTTAGATAAGATTGCCTCGAGCGTGCAGCAAGTGAGTGGCGATCAAGGATCAGCAGTACAGGAACTAATGACTGATGTGTTGACCGCCTTTATGAGTAAGCTTGAAACGACATTTGGCAGTCAAATGAATGGCATGAGTGAGATGATGACGCAGTCTGTCACCGCTATGCGTGAGATGCAGTCAGGGTTTTCTCAGCTCATTACAGATATGCAAGTCAATAGTGAAACATCAACGAAGACGCTAGAGACGCAAATGACAAACATGATGGAGAGTATCCATCAAAAGCAAAATGAGATGGCAGCTCAAATGAACGATATGGTAGAAAACCTATCTACAGGTTCCGCCAAGATGAGTGAGCAAGGATTACAAGCTGCAGAACAGCTAAATAGTAAGATGTCAGAGCTCGTCTCAGATTTGGGCGCCTCCATGTCAGGTCTGCTGGCAAATGTTGCCGAACAGTGCATCGAGCAAGATCGCCTAATATCAGACAACCAACAAAAACTGCACGAGCAGTCAACAACGCTCATTGATAACTTAGGTGGCGAGATTAAAGAGCTGATAGCGCACAGCCAAGACGCCGTTCAAATGCATAAAGAGAATATCCAGAAACTGTCTAAAGTCACTACAGACAGTATCACTGGTATGAACGAGGGCGCAGAAAAAATGCGCAGAGCGTCCGAGCAGTTTACGACAGCGGGTAGTTCGCTGAGTACGGTTACTGAAAAATCCTCAGAACTTATTGCACAGGTTAATACCACCTCAATCAATATGACTAACGCCAGCAGCAACTTGATTGAGTTGGTCAGAGATTATAAGAACTCTCAAAATAGCGTTAATCTTGCCATCAAAACACTCGAGGGTCTCATTCAGCAATCAAAATCTGAGGCAGGCATGAGCAGTCAAATGCTTAATGATATGCAAGGTATGACAACCGCGCTTAATCAAGTGAAGGCAGAGATGCAAGAGTATCTAACAGAAGTCAGCGATGTATTAGTGAAAAGCTTTGATAGTTTTGGTAGCTCTGTTGAAAGTAGCCTAAACCAGTCACTGGTATCCTTTGATAATACCCTTGATCAGGCGGTCAAACGTCTTGCAACGGGTGTCGAGGGTCTAGGGAATGTGGTAGAAGATCTTGAAGATTTGACCCAAAAAGTCAGACTGTAATTTTGGAGTGTATCGCTAATGTTTGGTAATAATAGATACGCAAAAAAGCACCGTCCAAAAGATGAGGGTGAGAAACCTTTTTGGATATCATTTGCTGACTTGATGACCGCGCTTATGACCTTGTTTTTGGTGGTGATGGCGGTGTCTTTAATGGTAGTGACCAAAAAGATCAATGAAGCCACCCAAGCAGAAAAAGAGCGCAGCTCAGAGATTTTAGATATTTGTACCAGTATTAAAGATGATCCTACTTTAAAAGATCAACTGGTTACCGTCGACTGTAAAGAAAACCGTATTAATTTTGGTGAAGCTGGCCGCTTTGGTCATAATGACTATCGATTAAATTCAGAAGGTGTAAAAGCATTAAGTGCCCTAGTACCTGTAGTCTTAGATGCAGCCAATAGTGAAAATGGCAAAAAATGGTTCAAACAAATCGTGATTGAAGGCTTTACAGATACGGATGGCTCATATTTATATAACCTAAATTTAAGCTTGCGGCGCTCAGAATGGGTCATGTGTAGTTTGCTTGACCCAAAATTCAACCCAGAGCTTAATTTAACTGCTGCGCAAGAAAGTCAAATAAAGCAGTTGTTTTTAGCAGGTGGAGTGTCGTTTAACGCTGCAAAAGACAGTAAAGAAGCCTCACGCCGCGTTGAGCTACGAATGCAGTTTTATGGCTTAAAAGAACAAGAGGATATCGAGGATCAACCAACCTTTGATTCTATTGCTGTTGAAAGCTGTCAGTTGCCAAGGTAGATGTGATGAGTATCGCTGATTTAAAGCAAAGACTAAACCAGAGCGTTGAGAGGTTTTCTGAGCCTGCTCAAGCACAAAACAAATTTGCTAGACCGCATAAATTGATAAAGACCTTAGATATCATTGAGCGTAAGTTTGATGATATGGAAAATACTCAGCCTATTGAAGCAAAAATTATCAATTCTATTAAAAAGCTAGAGCGACATGGCACAGAGTATCTGACCAAGCGTGATTGGAAGAATCTAGCATGGTCACTGAGTAAGAAACTGTCAAATTACGAAGATAAAATTTTATTTACATTCATAGGTAGCCAGCTGGTTGAGCAGTTTAATAACATGAAGCCTGAATTGCTTAAGGCCGTTTATTTTCCTTTGCTTTATAGTTATTTTGCAGTAGAGCAAGATGAAATTAACAAACGGCCTAATAACTGGCTTGGGCTCAAAAATATCTTAAGTACCAACCGTTCCTCTTTATTTCAAACCACCACACGTCCTAAAAAATGGCTAACGACGTTAACTGAACATCCTGAACTACTATCAGCAGACCCTTCCAAAAAATTCATTCGTAACTTTTTACATAATAGCGATGAGGAAAGAGTAAGTAGTCAGCTAGAAAGCCTAAGTATCGCACCGAATAGTTGGTTTTGGGATAGTTTAGTAAGCTCATCTATCAAGTCTGTTAAAACGATGAGAGAGGACGATTACCTCGAAGCCATCCCTCGCTTTCTGCGTTTATTAGAACAAAACCCAATCTATACCAAAGACATCTTAACAGCGCTACTTGAACGTTATGCAACAACCTCAAGACGTACGATAGTACATGAAGTCTTAAAGAGCATCTGTTTGACGCAGTGGGGTAATCCTCAATACGACTCATCGGCAGGCTGGCGTAACGTCAGCCTGGATACCAAAAAAATGGTGATTCAATGGTTTGTTAGAGCAGATTTAGAAGCCTTCTTTACCGTTTTTGGTAGTAGTGCCGATGTTCGAAGGTTTAATTACTGGATGAGATTTCTCAAACAAGTCACGCTTTCAGAAATATTCTTAAATGATCAAGCAATGCGTTATCCAACAGCGCAACAAGCAGAGTTTAAGAGAAATAATGCTGGGCGATTTAAAAGGATTGTTGGTAAAAGTAATGCTGCAAACGCTTTTATGATAAAAATAGGGGGGTTCTATATAGTAGAGTTCTCTGAAATGAATAATGCGACCTACTTTTATCGTAAGCTTCCGTACCCTCCTTTTCAGGGAAAAACAGGTAAAGTAGAGATTACTAGCTTAAAGTCAACTTCTCAGGCTCAGTTTTACTTATCACATCAAGGAGCTTGGGAGAAATCCTTCGATCGCAGACTGCAAGAATTAGGAATATTTCCAGATTAAAACTATAGAGTATCTTTAATGAAATTAGGGCGTGTCATCAATTAGCATAGATATTTCAGAATAAGCTATACTTAGATCGTATTTAGGAATTTGAGCTCAATGACTATGACAAGACGACATGCCCTACGTGATGACCAATGGGAGAGAATTAAAGACATTCTACCTGGTAAACCAAGTGACGTTGGTGTTACTGCAAAGGATAACCGCTTGTTCGTAGAAGCGGTTCTGTACCGTTACAAGACCGGCATACCTTGGCGTGACCTACCTGAACGCTTTGGCGACTTCAGAGTGATTCATACTCGTTTTAGTCGCTGGTCAAAAAAAGGCGTATGGGAGCAGGTTTTTAATCAACTCTCTGAACAACCGATGACGAATATGCCATGCTAGATGCCACGATTGTTAAAGCCCACCAGCACAGTGCTGGAAAAAAAGGGATCAAGCCATTGGACGCAGCAAAGGTGGACTGACGACTAAAATACATACTCGAACAGATGCGCTAGGCAATCCTACTGGCTTTTATCTAACAGGTGGGGCAGCTCATGATCTGTGTGGCTCAGATGAATTGCTTGATGTCAGTATTAGCCAAACGTGGCTTGCCGATAAAGCTTACGATGCTGATGCCCGCGTTATTGAACCGATTAAAGCAGTGCAAGGTAATGCAGTTATACCATCTAAGTGTCATCGGCTGCAGCCAAGAGACTTCGATAAAGAGCTTTATAAAGCGAGGCACCTAATAGAGAACTTCTTTGCCAAGATTAAGCAGTATCGTGCGATTGCCACTCGCTATGATAAGTTAGCCAGTCATTTCCTTAGTGCCATTCACTTAGTTTCTTGTGTCGTTTGGCTTAATTGATGACACGCCCTAGCATTTTGGAAAAGAAATAAAAATAAGCAGACCGCAACATCAGAAACTGTAGTCAATAGTGTCGAGCCTGCGCCATTGCAATATGATGACATTGGTTTAAAACATAGCTATAAATCGGCAGCCAAAACAGATGCAGATTTTTATTGGGAAAGCTTAACGGATGAAGAGCTCGCTTATCAGTCAGATGATGGCTATATCTTGCCATGGGAGGCTCTTTTTGAGATACAGCAAGACCCTGAACATGATAGTGTTATCGACTTATTGAGCTTACCAGTATCAAGTGAGCTATACCCAGTTATTCGTAGTGAAAATGGTCTCAGTGACGAAGATTTCCAAATCATTCTTGATGGCTGGTGTGATAAAAATAAGATTAAATTTAAAGGGTCAGTCAAACGAGAAGGCGCTATTGTTAGTATTGCTGGAGAAGAATATCTATTAAGCGAGTCGGTCTGGAAACTGGTTGAAAAAATCAAAGCATTCTCTCGTGTCACGGATAAAGACAAAGCATTAAATCAAAAATATTGGGCACAGATACGTAGTCTAGCAAACAAAAGTGAAGCCAATTTAGACGAGTTTTTACGTAAAACTATCGTGCTCGCCCCAGAGGAACTGCAACTTAATCTTCGTAAAAACTTAGTGAGCACAGAATCGATAGTTGAAGTACAGCCCGACTTTAAAGACGCGCCTGCAAACTGGCTACAAACTTTCGATAGCTATAATGACGTTCAAAGTGAATATACGATCAGCTTGCCAGAAGGCGGTCTAGCGCACGTCATCATCGAGCCACAAGTCAAAAGCGTACTCAGTGAAATCAAAAAAATGCCCAATCGGCGCATAGCTGGTGAGCGTGCACAGACTTTTTTGCATAACCCTTTTTCTCAGTTAGGTGATGACGCAGTTGAAGTCATATCTTCAGAGGGTTTCGAGCAGTCGAAAGAAGAGGCGGAAATCTATAGCTATCGTATGAGTATAGATAAAGCTTACGATGAATCATCATATTTTATTTCAGCTCAGCTGACACTGCATGAAAACTCAAATCGAGAAAAAGACCCTATTTTATTAGCGCTCTCCAATGTAGTGCAGGCTGAGCATTTTATAGCTGCTTATGAGAAAACATCTCCTATTTTTCTATGGGCGGGCTATAACATCGATAGAACCAGCTATTTAGATGATCAAGTAGCCGCACTTAAAAATGATCTAGAAAATATTCAGCAGTATGAAGATGATTTGCAAGCTAAAAATGTACTAGATTTAAATAATTACAGCGCTCGAGTAATTGGTATTGGTGAAGCCGAAAAGTTGAGTTCTGAAGCCATTCAAAAAGATAGTGGCGAGTCACAATGGTTACCACAGAACCTTATTGAAGAGTCCGCTACTTTATCTCAGCTGACTGCTAATAATGATATTGAGACTACTACCGAACGACTTAAGCAGCGCATCGAGCAGGCAGAATTAAAGGGGTCGGACTTCGTACAACATCCAGATAGCGATGTATCTATTACATTAGACGAAGCAAAGAGCTTGCTAGATGAGCTTTGTGACTCAAAAAATGAGAATGCAGCTGAGAGTAATACTGAGCAAGAGCAACCAGATGCAGCTGAAAAAAAGAAAAAATCCACCTTATTGATTGCCAATAATATTGATGAGGCTGGTTTTACCAAGCAACGAGCTGAAATACTGAGCCTTGATGAAAAAAATCGCCCAGCAGCGAGAATGCCGTCAAGCTTTAGAGACCAAGAGTTTAGCTTGAAAAAGCATCAAGAGTATGGTGTTGCTTGGCTACAAAATCTATATCAATATGCGCCTATGCAGGTGAGTGGCTGCTTGCTAGCCGATGACATGGGACTAGGAAAAACGCTGCAGTTACTTTGTTTTATCGGAGAAATCCTAGAAACAGCAGAAGATAAAAAACCTGCGTTGGTGGTAGCGCCCGTGTCGTTGCTAGAAAACTGGGAATCTGAAATCAATCGATTTTTTAGTGCCAAGTTTGGCAAAGTGTTGAGTCTATATGGTGATAATTTAAAACAGCGAAAAATACCTAAGCACTTAATATCTTCTCAACTAAGAGATGATTATGGCATTACAAAGCTACTTGAAGATAATTGGTTGGGCAGTGCAGATATTGTGCTCACCACTTATGAAACCATGCGAGATCTTGAGTTCTCCTTAGGGAGAGTGGACTGGAGCGTTATGGTCTGCGATGAGGCACAAAAAATTAAAGTACCCACCGCTATGGTCACCAAAGCTGCTAAAGCCCAAAAAGCTGACTTTAAGATTGCTTGTACCGGCACACCTGTAGAAAACTCAATGGTGGATCTATGGTGCTTGTTTGACTTTATACAAGAAAACTTGCTCGGCTCTTTAACTGAGTTTAACAAAGAGTACCGCCGACCTATTGAGAGAAAAGAGGATGAGAATAGCGCAATAATTAACAATCTTCGTCAATTGATTGAGCCGCAAGTGTTAAGACGTATGAAACACGACGTCGCTGAGTTGCCAGCGAAGCATGAGGTTGATGACTGTAAGGATATTGCAATTTCACAGTTACAGCGTACGTTGTATAAGCAAGTATCTAATGACACTCAAAGTCTATCTGAGCAAGGCAATAAAGGCGTTATGTTGAAAGCGTTACATGATATGCGGATGATTTGTGCCCATCCCTTAAAGCTACATCAGCAAGCAACGATCAATGACTCGCCTAAAGCTAAATGGCTAATAGAGACTTTAGAGCTCATAAAACAAAAAAATGAGAAGGTTATTATTTTTACTGAGTTTAGAGACATTCAAGTATTTATAAAGCGACTTTTACTTGAGCGATATGGTTTAAATGTGACGACTGTAAACGGCGACACAAATACCGACAGTAAAAAAGGGTTAACTCGGCAAGCAACTATTGATAAGTTTCAAGAAATAGAAGGGTTTAATGCAATTATCTTATCCACGGCGGCAGTTGGCTTCGGAGTGAATATTCAAAAGGCAAATCATGTGATTCATTATACAAGGAGCTGGAACCCCGCTAAAGAAGACCAGGCGACAGATAGGGCGTATCGTATTGGACAAGATAAAGAGGTCTATGTGTACTATCCGTCTATCTCAGCACAGGATTTTGAAACCTTTGAAGTTAAACTGGACAAGCTGTTATCTAGTAAGCGTCGTCTTGCTGATGATATGTTAGAACCAAACACTGAAATCACACAAGAGCTGATTCAGTCGGTTTATTGAGTAAGACTTTTAACAAAAAAGGCGCTTAAGCACTGGTATCAATAAATTTTCATCTAGCAGAATCAACTCAAAATTAGCCACTAATCTTGAATAGGGTAAAAATGAACTTACAAAATTTGTATGATAGAACAAAAGACCTCAATTATATCGAAGTTGAAAAGCTAGGTGCCACGCTTTCAGCAGAATTTATAATGGCATATGTTAATCAGACCACTGATGATGAGATAAATAATCATCCAGTAGATTTTGTAGTAAATATTTTGAAACTCAGTATAGGTGTTCCATTTGAAAAGAAGCTAGACCTCATAAAAGATAAGAACTCCGTTATAAAAAATCATATGATAGTGGCTAAAGATTGTTATTTGGATAAGATTAAAGATTTAAACCCTCCTAAAGAGCATGATATATCATCGTCATCGGTTGCTGCTGGCGGATTCTATAGAAGCTTTGGAGTCATTAAATACGCAGACTTAAGTGATATTCTAAAAATAGAATATATTAAATTTGCTACTAATCTTAAACATCTTATCGAATGTCTATCTGAGCTATACCAGTCTGATAAAGCTAATAAAGAAAAAGCAAGACAACTATATTTAGATTCAGGCTTGGATTTTAGTGTGAACCACATTACCACCAATATAGTTGCCAATATTATCTATCCAATTTTCCCAACTGCTTTTCCATTGACCAATGGTTATTGTTCAGAAGGCTTTAAATTTGTTGGTTTAGAAAAATTGCGAAAAAATAATAGTAATCCTGAAACCTATATTAAACTTGCAAAGCAGTTAGATTCCACTATTTTTGATGAGCTTGGATTGGAGAGTGAAGATAGACACTTCGGTGTAATTGATAAGATGTTTTATGTTTATGAGATGGGTGATAGCTTATTAGATTTAGATAGATCAGAGACGGTTTTAGATGATGCGCATGGTACGGGTAAGACTGATGAAGTCTCTAAAAAGAATTGGAAAGAGATGATTCCTTCTCAAGTAAAACAGCTTTGTAATGAAAAGCAGTCTTATGAATTTACGATAGATGAGTTTTTAGAAAGATTTACTGATGATATTAAAGAAAGGTACCCTAAGAACAGTGATATTGAAAGAGATGTTAAATACCTATTAAACAAAATGGTCAAAGATGGAGAAATGAAGTCACTTGGTAAGGGAGTATATCGCTTACTAAGTGAGGATCTGGTCAATGATCTTGATGTCGAAACGGATTCTGAGACTGATACACTGGTAGCTCCTGACAGCTACTCTATTGATGATATTACAGCTGACGGATGTTTTTTACCTCAATCTAAGATTGAGATGGTACTTAAGCGTCTTCAAGCTAAGAAAAACATTATACTACAGGGTCCTCCCGGTACTGGCAAAACTTGGCTTGCAAAAAGATTGGCCTTTGCTTTGATCGGTCAACGTGACGACAGTAAGGTAAGAGCTGTGCAGTTTCATCCAAACCTATCCTATGAAGATTTTATTCGCGGGTGGCGTCCATCAGGTGAGGGCAAGCTGACATTGGTAGATGGTCCTTTTATGGAAGTGATTAAAACTGCCATAGATGATCCTGAGTCAAAATATGTCATCGTCATCGAAGAGATTAACCGAGGCAATCCGGCTCAAGTATTTGGTGAGATGCTCACGTTACTTGAGGCCGATAAAAGATCGCCAGATGAAGCGTTAGAACTGTCTTATAGAAAAACTGCTGGTGAACGTATTTATATACCTAGTAATTTATATGTCATCGGCACAATGAATATTGCTGACCGCTCGCTTGCATTGGTTGATCTGGCCTTGCGTCGTCGTTTTGCCTTTATCGATCTTGAACCGATACTTGGTAAAGCCTGGCGTGATTGGGTAAGAGATAAGAATGGTATTGACTCAGAATTCTTAGATAACATTGAGCAGCGAATTAGTGCTTTGAATGATGAGATTACTAAAGATCCTAGTCTTGGCGCTCAATTCCAAATAGGTCATAGTTATGTGACGCCAGCCGTTGGTATGAATATCACAGATGCTAAAGAGTGGTTCGTTGAAGTGGTAGAAACAGAGATAGGTCCTTTGCTCGATGAGTATTGGTTCGATGATCTTGAGAAATCTCGAAAAGCCCAAAAGCGCTTGACTGAAGGGTTGCAAGTATATGCCAGTTAAAGAAGACATAGCTATAGAGTCCTCTGATGATGTTAACTATATAGGCAAGATACCTGTTCGTAATCTTTGGCTTCTTATGTTCTATGCATCAGATATCTATAGAGAGCTTGACGTTGCAAATATTGCAGTTGAAGAGAACCCTGATGATATTCCAGACTTAATCGCCGAAATGCTTTGTCGACGGGTCGAACATCGCATTCAACGTAACCTAAGTTATAGCTATCAGTCTCGTGATGCTGTGCTCAGTCGTGTACGTGGCAGAATAGACCTTATAGGTACTGAAAGAGGCAGGTTGCTTGAGCGGGGTAAGGTCGCCTGCTGCTTTGATGAGCTAACTATTGATACGCCGCGTAATAGATATGTCCGAGCGGCTCTTGAGGCTATCTCTAAAGTCGTTAAACGTAAAGATTTGGCTCATTGGTGTCGATCGCTAGATATACGTCTAAGACGAATGGGTGTCAGTCAAACACGCCCCAGTCGTAGTGAGGTATCAGTGGATAGGTTTGGGAGACATGATGCTGAAGATAAGCCAATGGTAACGGCTGCACATCTAGCGTTTAATCTGGCCTTACCAACAGAATCTAAAGGTACAAGGCAGTTGTCTTCAGCACAGAGAGACAATCTACCGTGGCTGCGCAAACTCTTTGAAAAAGGGGTAGCTGGATTTTATGCTACGGTTCTGTCAAATCAATGTTATAGAGTAAGCTCGGGGAAAGTGCTTAAGTGGCAAATAAGTGATAAAAGCTTAGGTATGGATAATATCCTTCCTAATATGAAGACGGACATCATCATTGATAATATTGAATCAGCACATCGCATCGTTATCGATACTAAGTTCAATGCTGTGGTTACAAGTGGGTGGTATCGAGATGAAACATTAAGAAGTGGATACCTGTATCAGATGTATTCCTACCTAAGATCTCAAGAGGACAGTAATGACCCTCTTAATGAGAATGCTAGTGGTCTATTTATTCATCCTTCGATAGGGGAAGATGTGAATGAGTATGTTGTTATTGATAACCATAAAATTCAATTTTCTACTGTGAATCTGGCAACATCTGCTGTGGGAATTCGAGAGCAGTTGTTAAAAGTCATCAGAATTAATTAAACTCAAACCCCAATATTAACAACATCACCTGAGAAAATCGGATTTCATACCTCAGCCTTTCATGCTATACAAGTAATAGTATGTAGGGGTTTTTAGACTCATCAGAGTAAATAAATCCATGGTATATGGAGATGTTATTGATATTTTGGACACCATGGTTTTTGGGGTATATGCCCCCTGATAAGGTATAGTTTAAATTAATATTTGGTCTACTCTAGCATTGAATAATTCTTCGCTATGGATATTAATTTTAAAACTATACCTTAATAAAAATAAACTGCAGATCAAAATTGAACCGCCCCGAGATTGTCGGAGACTCAACTTTCTGAGAGAATACGACAATGAAAACACGAAACTATACCCCTGAAATGAAAGAGCGAGCCGTCCGTATGCTAATTGAAGCTAAAGACGACTATCCATCCACCTGGTCTGCCATCAAAGCCATAGCACCAAAGATAGGTTGCACGCCTGAGACCCTACGATCATGGCATAAAAAGCACATTGATAAAACCATTCCTGCAAAGATTCAAGCTCAAAGCCAAGCCGAGCGTATCAAAGAGCTTGAACGTGAGAACAAAGAATTAAAGCAAGCCAATGAGATCATAAGGAAAGCAGCCGCTTTTTTCGCCCAGGCGGAAATAGACCGCAAACCTTAGTGATGGTTCAATTCATCGACGAGAATAAATCTATTTATGGCATTCCAGCTATTTGTAGAGTCTTGCCGATTGCCCCATCCACATACTATCGTGCTAAAGAGCTAGAATTGAGTCCTGAAAAGCGTTCACAGCGTAGTCAGCATGACGACTTCTACCTTGGTGAAATCCAGCGGATCTGGAGTGATAGCAAGTGCCGTTATGGTACTCGTAAAGTCTGGAAACAGTTGAAAGCAGAGGGTATACATCCTGCACGCTGCACTGTAGAGCGGTTAATGCGGCAGCATGGCATGCAGGGTGTTTGGCGAGGTAAAGGTAAGATAACGACTAAGTCTCGTGACGATCAAAAGCGTGCTGATGATTTGGTTAATCGTAACTTTAATGCCTATCGCCCTAACCAGCTATGGGTAGCTGATTTTACCTATATAAAGACATTGAGTGGTTGGGTCTATACCGCCTTTATCATTGATGTGTTTGCTCGCGCTATCGTTGGCTGGAAAGTATCAGATCGTATGAACACTGATATGGTGATGGCAGCACTAAACCAAGCCATTGCAGACAGAAACCATCCTAAAGATGTGATTCATCATAGTGATCGCGGCGTTCAGTACTTATCCATTCGCTATACTGATAAGATGGCTGATTCTGGCGTCATTGCATCTGTTGGTACAACGGGTGATTCATACGATAATGCGTTGGCTGAAACGGTTAACGGGCTTTATAAAACAGAGGTGATTGAATATTTAAAACAGCAGTGGCAAGGTGTGAACGATGTTGAATTAGCAACCCTAGAATGGGTCGATTGGTTTAACAAAACTCGCATTCATAGTACGATTAGTTATGTGTCGCCTTTTGAGTTTGAGAGACGATACTATGATAGTCTTTGTGAGTCAGACAAAGCTGCCTGACTCAAGTAAATCACTCTCCGATAAAGTCGGGGCGGTTCAAATTTCTTAAAATTATAATCTCCCAAGTTAATGTCTACTGATTTGACAGCAAAGGTCATTACTCAAAAATCCTATTTACCAAAACTCGCAGGTGACCGTTTTATTTTTAGAGTCGTATTCGGCCCCTCTTTTTTCCATTTCACCCCAGTATTCCATGGTTCGAGTTTGAGAATTCGGCATAATGGTAGGTACAGTCGCAGTCGATGCAAACTTTAAAACAGTTTCACCCCCTGATGATTCAGGTATAAAGCTGAATATATACTCCTCTAGAGGCTGACTGCGGTAGGTAACGCCTTTATTAAAAATTACCCGGTATTCAGTGTATGGTTCACCTTTTTTCATTTTCACATCTTTTATCATATTTCGATATTCTGATAACCACTGCGCTTTTGGCTTTACGAAATTGTCATAAGCTTTTTGGCCTCTGATGCTGTCTGTAAATGCTGTGTCTTTAGCAGCAATCTTTTTATAAGGTGGCTTTTCACCAGAACAAGCATCTTCCATCCAGCCAAACACATGAACCATATCATTGCTTTTGTAGCTGCTTATATTTTTAGAAGAGATGGGGGCGGCTAGAGTAGTAGTAGATAGTAGAGATGCAGTCGCTAATAAGGCCAAAGAAGTTATAGATATGGATTTCATAATTGCTCCAGTAGATAAATGTTGGTAGTTAAAGTACAGAGTAAAGAACGTATTATATTCAAATACTTGTTATGAGATGCTGCTAATAAATTCATAAGGCACACAGAAAGCAGTGTCTTTTTTGATGTATTTGAAACATTGTAAAACATCAGAAAAGTTAGGGTTTTTCTTTTCATAACGATTTTCTATTTCTTTATCAGAGATTTTTTTAAATGTTTTATGATGTAAATTTATTATTTCAGCTGCTTTACCATTGACTGAAATACTTTCTTTTAAATTTTGGACGTTTCCATTTTTATCAAAATCAAACGTAGCATTATTGACGGTACGATAAGTACTACCATTAGGCAGTTTAAAATTTAGTTGGCTAATTGCATAACTCATACTTCCTCCTACTGCACCATCGTAAGTACAAGCTTTTACGAGAGCCTTCTTCTTACTAATAGAATCAACGGTGGTGCATTTGGTACTGCCATTAACATCACCCATGCCGGCAATAGCGTTAATAGAAAGTAATAACAATGGAGTAATCATCAGTATTTTTTTGAGCTTCATAAATATATCCTTTTGTGAGTTTTAATTTCAGAAAAAGCAAATGAGTGCCTTGCTGATGAGTTGATTATAGCGTCTGAAATACCGGTTATTTTCTTAACCGACGAACGGTTGCTAATCGAATTTGAACTCCTAAAGCATATCCCCGTTTTTAGTAGTGAAGGCTATTAGTCGGTTTCAGAGCTTAAGAGGTTAAGAATAAAAATACTAAAGTAAAAATCCAAACCCCAAGACCTCATCTTTGAGCTCATCATCTAGTAAAATCCTAAAAAATAATGACCTCTTAAAGCTATATCAATTGTGGCTTTAAGAGGTTCTTTTGTGCTTAAAATAATCTGAAAATATTTAAAACTAGTAGCCATTCTCCAATTTTAAGCACCACAATACTAAAGCGTTTAACACCTACATGATTAATGGATAACATGAATTATATTCACTATTTTTATAAAAACGATGAAAAATAATAAAATTAGGGTTAGGCAAAAACTTGCCAATCCTATTAAGGATGATTTGTATGTAAATTCGTATGCTAGAGCCGCTTTATGTATTTGGCAGAGATTTAAACCTGAGGCTACCTATGTCAAACTCCAATATCAACAACATAACTTGAGAAAAGTCAATTTCATACTTCAGCCTGCTACGTTGTACAAATAATAGCATATAGGGGGTTTTCGACTCATCAGAGTAAAGCAAATCCATGTTATATGGATGTGTTATTGATATTTTGGACACCATATCATTGGTGTGTGTGCCACCTGATAAGATATAGTTTAGATTAATATTTGGTCTAATTTACCATTGAATAATTCTTCGCTATTGATATTAATTTCAAAAATAACCCTTAATAAAAATAAACATCAGATCAAAAATTTTTAAAATTATAATCTCCCAAGTTAATGTCTACGGATTTGACGGCATAGCTCATCAAAGAGGAACACGGCATCAAATGCCGTCGTCATAAGCGCTTTAAAGTCACTACTGACTCAAACCACAACAAGCTGGGTAAGCATCCGACCATCCCCTATTGCGATGGCATCCAGAGATGAGGTAACAACTCATCTAGATCATCTTGAATAGGCAGGCGTCTTAGCACGTCTGTCAAATAGGCAGACACATCCAAGCCATTTAAGCGAGCGGATTGAATGATTGACATAATATTCGCAGCACGCTGCCCACTTCGTAGCGAACCGGCAAACAACCAGTTTTTACGCCCAAGCGCCCACGGGCGCATCTGATTTTCCGCCCAATTATTATCAATCGGCAACCTCCCATCATCCAAATAACAAGTCAGCGCTTGCCAACGTTTTAGGCAATAATCAATCGCCTTAGTAATACTGGCATTCTTAGTGGTTAACTGTCTTTTTTCTTGTAACCATTGGTGCAGCTTATCCGCAATCGGTTTGGCTTTCTCTTGCCTGATTTTCCGGACTATCTGGGGATCTCTTGGCATTAGGGATGTGTTTTTGTCAAATCGCTCATCAATCTCACGTTCAACCGCATACAACTGCCTAAATAACGCTAATGCGTCAATGCTAATAACACTTTGTCCAGTAACGTGCAATTCATGAAACTTACGCCGTGCATGGGCCATACAACCGATTTCGCTCACGCCTTGATGAAATAAAAACTTATATCCACTGTAATCATCGCAAATCAGCTTACCGTGCCATTTGTCTAAAAAGGCTTTAGGGTGCTCATTACGACGGCTCTGGGCAAAGTCATACACCACCGCTTTTAATGAGTTGTGCTGTGGCGTGAGATACGCCCAAATATAGCCTTTCTTTAATGATTTACTGCCGGCTTTCACAGGGTTTTTCATGATAGACACCGGTGTTTCATCGGCATGTAAGATAGGCTCAGACAGTAATAGTTCATGCAAGCGACTGACTAAAGGCTCAAGGGCAACGCCGCAGCGTCCTACCCAGTCTGCCATAGTAGCATCGGGGATAGTTACCCCACTTCGCTGATAGATAATATTCTGCCGATATAGAGGCTGATGGTCTGCATACTTACTAATGAGAATGTGAGCAAGCAGCTCAGGGGTGGCGATGCTCTTGTTAATGATTTGCTTGGGTGCCGCCGCTTGATGAATGATCTCACACTCACGGCATACCCATTTTGGGTAGATGTGACGCTCAATATAAAACTGCTTAGGGATAATGCCAAGTTTGTCCTGTTTATCCTCCCCAATTCGCTTCATTTGACAGCCGCAGTCACAGACGGTGGTGAGTGGTTCATGAACCCAGGTTTTCACCTCAAGGTTGTCAGGAATAACCGTGTATTTAGCACGCTTTGCTTTTTTAGGCTGATCAGTGGCTGAAGCTGGCAGCTCATCTGTGATCTCTTTGGCGGCTTTAAGCTCACCCTCATTAATGAGGGTTTCTGCCTCAGTACGTTCAATCGCAGGCAGCTTGGCAAGCTGATCTTGGGTTAAGTCGCTGCGGTAGTCATCTCGGATTTGTTCTAGTGCAGATAAATCTTCTTGCGCAGCTTCCTGATTTAAGTGGGTTTGTTTGGCACTTAAGCCTTCGCTCTTTTGTCCATACAGTTGATGGATGAGCCGCTTTTGTTTTTCGATGAGTTCAAGCACTTGTTCATATAGCTTGTGGTTTTCTTCAACCACTTGGTTAAAAAGCTGCTGTAGTTGATCGTGGCTTGTGTTCGTTTGAACAATCTGTTGTTGCAGGTGCTCATTACGCTGTTCAAGCAGGTGGATTTTCACCAGGAGCTCGGCGTAAATGGGGTCTTTCGATAAGTCGGATAGAGTGGCAACAGTCATGGTGCTATGTTGCCAGAGTTTTATTTGCCTGTCATCGGGTATTTATAGGATGGGGGTCAATGTATCTTTGCCCATGTTACGCCAAGGCAATCCACTGATTAAGGCATTAAATTGCTCACGGTTGATGCTGATGCCGGTTTGAGTGGGGGTGAGCTGCTTGGTTAAGCCATGAAACTTGCTGTCGTCTAGCTGACGGCTGCAAAGCCAAACCCCAAGTCCGTCATGAATGAATACTTTTAGGCGTGTGCCTGCTTTGTTGTAAAACAGGTAGGCACAGTGAGGGCGGATGCCTTGGTGCTGGGTGATGATGTGCGCCAGTAGTTTGCCGCTGCCACATCGCATGTCCATGGGCGCGGTGGATAGCCAGATGTGAGTGATGGGTATCATTGTAGGCCTCGTAGTAGGTCAATCAAACTTTGGGTGTCTATTTGGGCAATAGTGAGGCTTATGGACCCAGGTCCTGGGGCTCTGATTTGCAGTTTGATGTTTTGTATGACGGAGGGTGAGGACAGATGAGTTGCTTGAGGTTCAAGATGGATTGGGATAAAGTGCGGGTTTGGATCATGAGGACTGTTTATAGCACCAGGTAATGTGTCAGCTTGAGTCTGCGTGCGCTGATACTGGCGTTTCCAATTATGTAGAAGATTTTGGTTAATGCCATGCTCTCGAGCGATACTGGCAATTGATCGCCCTGAACTTTCAGCTTCTTGTACTAAAAGTTCTTTAAACTCAGCGCTGTAAGTTCTTCGTTTGGGTTTGTTAGGTGGTTGTGTTGTCATGTTAGTGTCCACGATTATTTGTTCATGGACACTATCTCGCATTTTTTAAGTGAGGGAAAGATGGGATGGTCGGATGCTTACCAAGCTGGTCTATGACAATGTTTTAGATCAGAGGTTTGACGCTAAGCGTCCTAACGAAGCATGGGTCAGCGACATTACCTATATCTGGACTGCTGAGGGCTGGTTATATTTAGCTGGAGTGAAAGATTTATACACCAAAGAGCTTGTCGGCTACGCTATCAATAAGCGCATGACCGCTGATTTAGTATGCCGTGCACTCAATATGGCAATCAAGAACAAACGACCTACTCAAGGACTGATTGTTCATTCAGATAGAGGTAGCCAATATTGTAGCCATGCGTACCATAAGATTATCGAGCAGCATAAGTTTACAGGCTCAATGAGCGGCAAAGGTAATTGCTATGACAACGCACCTATAGAAAGCTTCTGGGGCGTCTTGAAGAATGAACTAGTATATCATCAAGATTATAAAACGAGGTTTGCAGCCACTAGCGATATCATTGGGTATATTGAGCTGTATTATAATCAGACTAGGATTCAAAAGGGCTTGGGCTATCGAGCGCCAAGACAGGTGTGGTTTGACTACTATCGTCAGGCTGCGTAATTAAAATCTCCCAAGTTTGGTTCTACGGATTTGACAGCATGGGTCATAACTCGAAAGAAGTTTAGGTTTGAATTTGATCAAACACAAACTGACAAATATACTAAAATCCCAGTCCCAATCAACAACTTTGGGCACACCAATAGTTCCGTTTTTAGACAGTAATAAATCACCTTTCTCTGGGTTACATCGTTCAATTAGTACTTTATGCTCTCTTAAAGGTATATATTTAATATTGCTTTTATCTATAGTACTTCCATGAATATCTGAAACTCTGAGAAAGGGAACCCCACTATCTGTATAAGTTGGCGTAAAATGAGCTCCATCGACGATTTGATTGGTGTAATACTTTAACTTAGCACTAATCCAATGCTCAGGAACCTCACCCAACCACTCAACACCCGAATCTTTCATGGGCACATCAGGATTTAAACCTTTGGTCACCGCATGACTAATCACCGCTTGACGCTTTTCGGTTAACAATTCGATAAGACGTTGCTGTTTTTCGATAAGGATATCTATTTTGGCGGTTTCATAGTCTAGGAAGCTGGCAATCTTTTCTTGCTCTTTTATACTTAATTTAGGTAAAGGAATTGCCCCGAACTGATCGTATGAAATCGACTTACCATCTCTTAAACTATCAGTAGAGGATTGAAGCGCAGAAATATATGGTCCACTTTTAAACAAGTATTTGAAATACTGCGCTTTAATATCAATATTCGATTTTAGTACAGTGTATGCAGGCGACACACAGCCTGTATAGTCACTGTGCTCAATCCCGCCCTCGAAACTTCTAAGGCTGATTACAAAGTTATCCTTTTCAACATGACGAAAAGAGTCCGTACCTTTTAACGCTAACATAACTTTTGAATCGAATATTGATATTTAAGCGCATCATTAATGACTGTGGAATAACTCCATATTTCTGACTTGCAGCTAACTGCTCATCAGTGTCTAGTGCTTTCTTTCTTATACTTGAAAAAAACCGCTTGCCAGTTAGGGTGTGTATAGAATTCAAATCAGGGGCAACCAGATAAAGACACAAGCGAGCATTACCGCCGCTGCATAGCTATCTTTGAGCTTATCATATCGCGTGGCAATGCCCCTAAAATGTTTCAATCTAGCAAAAGCGTTTTCTACCAAATGACGGCAACGATACAAATACCAATCTAGTGTGTCGTTACAGCTTTTAGAGTTCGACTTAACAGGTATGACTGACTGAGCGAGACCATCCCGAATTCTGTGTAACTGCCGTTTAGATTAAATGCTTACTGATACGATCATCAAACATAATCATAAAGCGATTCAGAGCAGACGTCCAGTTACGAATAGGCATCGACCACCTTGACGATGCCTGCTGGGTTGCCAGATATACTACCTTGAATGCTGCCTGATCAGAGGGAAACACCTTACGCTTATTCACCGCCGTTCGAATCACGCTGTTTAGCGACTCGATAGCATTGGTGGTATATATGACTTTTCTAATGTCTTTAGGGTAGCCAAAGAATACCGTTAAGCCCTCCCAGTTATTACGCCAAGACTTGATGACATGCGGATACTTATCGCCCCACACCTCATCAAAGTGTTCAAGATTGGCCTCTGCCATCTCAAGCGTATCAGCACCGTAGATGGCCTTTAAATCAGCTGCTACGGCCTTCTTGTCCGTCCAAGGTACGAACTTCATCGAATAGCGCACCATATGCACGATACACAGCTGAACCTGAGCGTTAGGGTAGACCGTATTGATGGCATCAGGAAGCCTTTTAGGCCGTCTACACAGGCAATAAGAATATCTTGAACCCCGCGGTTTTGCAATTCAGTGAGAACACCCAGCCAGAATTTAGCGCCCTCATTCTCTGATAGCCACATGCCAAGCAGCTCTTTTTTACCATCAAGAGCAACGCCTAAGGCCAGATAGATAGCTTTGTTGATGATCTGCTTGTCCTGACGAACTTTGACGACAATGCAGTCTAAGTAGACGATAGGATAAACACTGCTCAGTGGCCGGTTCTGCCAAGCGGTGATGTCATCCAAGAGGTTGTCAGTGACTCTGGAAACCAAGCTGCTTGAGATGTCGACGTCGTAGAGCTCTTTGATACTCTCTACAATCTCGGTGGTGGTTTGACCTTTGGCGTATGAGCGAGGATCAGCAAGTGTCTGGGAGACACTTGCCCGAAGCGCAAGACGGAAGGCTATGCCTGTAGTGAAATATGATCTTGTCATCAAGGCCACTAATACGGGTTTGATGCTTACGCACTAAGGCAGGTTCAAAAGCGCCATCACGGTCTCTTGGGGTGGATATCTCAAGATCGCCTGTGTCACTGCGGACGGTCTTTTTAGTGTGCCCGTTGCGCTTATTAGGTTTATCGGCTTTCTCATGCTTGGGGTAACCGAGGTGGTCTTCCATTTCTGCTTCTAGGGCAGTGTCGATAAAAGATTGCATGAGCTGCTTTTGAAAGTCTTTGATGTCATCGAAGCTTTTCATGCTGCTGGCCATTTGCTCAGCCAGTTTCTTGATGTCAGATTGGTTAGTCATTGCTTATTCTCCTGTTAGTGGATTATAAGCAGTTACACACTTTTTAGGAAAGGCTCATGCAAATATATGACAAGTGAAGTATTTCTTTATATAAGTTGTTTTATAAAATCACTTTGTGTCATGCCAGCATGCCGACAATAGAAAGACTCTATTGAATTTGAAGCGTCTCTTAGTTGCCGCTGTGACACTTGGATATATTGCAGGGTAACATCATCGGTTGATTTAGCTTCACGGTGATTGAGCAAGCGTTTAAGGACTGGATAGCTGATGCTTGAGTTATTAGCTACCGTTCCAAAAGTGCGGCGCAAATCATGTGGTGTAATATACAAGTTTGTTTGATTACTTATGGCCTTATAACTACGGCTTAAATCTTTTATATGGTCATCGCTAGCTTTCAAGTTGCTCGGGAATACCCATTGCTTGCCAGCGCTTAATCTGAATCTTTCTTCAAGCAGAGCTTGTAAGATATCACTAGTAGGCATATGATAATTAGAACCATTTTTTGTAGCTTTGAATACTATCCTGCCAGCTATAAGGTCGACGTCAGACCACTTTAAGGGCTGCGCTTCATTTAAACGCACACCAGTGAACATAAAAAGTAGCATGATATCTCGTGCATTATTGCTATGGGGCGCTTGCAGGTGTGAGCTTCTATCAACATAATTTAAAAGTGTTTTGAGATACATACCTAAATATTCTTCTTCAACATGTTTAGTACGCGGCTTAATTATATTCCAATCTTTCTTGGCGTTAAGTATGCGTACTGGTTGCTCTTTAATTAAAAAGTCTTCGTTATCATCTAAAAAGCTATCACGACAATAATTCCAAACTGACCTTAGAGCTCTCATAGTTGCGTTAGCCTGAGCTTTACTATGCTTGCTTATCTCTTTATGCTTATCACTTATCATTGACTTAGATATATCATTTAAAGATATATCTAGCCAATCATCTAGCTTGTTTAGTATTTGACCATCATAAGTGTCAATAGTGCCTTTAGCTAAGCTAGTCTTTGCTGATTTAAAGTAGGTATATGCATCTCTCAGTGTTGGTACATTATTGGTCTTATCTTTCGGCTCTTCCAAGACCTCATGAAGCCCGTCATAAACATGCAGACCTTTTTTTATATTAGCCATCATTATGCTGGCTTTTTCACGTGCTTCGGTTAGCGTAATCAAGTGCGTTTCTTCCACTTCATCTCTATATAGCTTTCCGTTAATACGCTTATGTAATGTATAACGTTTGGATTGTTTGCCCACACGTAGCGCAAAACCAGTTAACACATCGTCCATATAGATTTCAGTACCTTTAGCGGTATAGTCTACTGAATCTATAAATTTTTTGGTAAGTTTAACCTTCATATATCACCCATGCAGCAGTATATAACCATAGTGTTAGTAGTATCATACTTTAATTACTATAAGGGTCAAAGTATCAAGATAGTATCAAAAAACCAACTAAGTCCATGCGTTCGCATAAATTTTAGACAATAAAAAACCCTTACAAGTCAATGACTGTAAGGGTTTGAAGTTGGTGGGCCCAGTAGGACTTGAACCTACGACCAAAGGATTATGAGTCCTCTGCTCTAACCAACTGAGCTATGGGCCCTAACGTTAGACGCACAATGATACCTGATTTTTTTAAATTTTCAAGTACAAATAAGCATAGTTTTGACATTATTAATGATTAATGGCCATTACCCGCCAAAGTTAGGCCACGGCCACCGTCTATAGCGATGATTTCACCAGTGATATAACTGGCCTGAACCAAATAAAGCACGCACTGGGCAATATCTTCTGGTGTCCCAATGCGCTGCAAAGGAATGGAGTTGGTGACATTTTGTTGCAGCTCACTATCTAGTGCCTGATCACTATTTGTGTCAGGTAGGATGTTCACTCCTGGAGCAACGCCATTAACGCGAACATGAGGCGCCATCTCTAGCGCCAGAGATTGTACCATCATACGGTGGGCAGCCTTTGCCATATTGTAAACAGTATAGCCATTAAACGGCTTATCATGAGCATGAATGTCGAGCAGGCTGATGATGCATCCGTGCTGTACTTGTAGATAGGGTAGGAGGGCTTGACTGAGTAGCAAGGGCGCTTTGGCATTGGTCAAAATGAGTTCGTCCCATTGATCATAGCCAATACGGCCCACAGGCGTTGGATAAAACCGTGAGGCATTATGCACCAATACATCAAGCTGACCAAATGTTGCTATAATAGTTTGGACAAATTGATGTAATGAGCTGTCATCGTTGACTAGTGCTAGGTCGGCGGTGACGACAGCAGCACTAGCAGAGCGAATGTTATTGAGATCATCTGCCAACTCTTGAGCTTGTTGTTGGCTATTATGGCAATGGATAATGACACGATATCCTTGCTCATGTGCGGCACCAATGATAGCAGCGCCAATACGTTTGGCACTACCAGTGACTAGCATTACAGGGCTGTTATCAGGCTTTACAGTCAATTTCATTGTCATAAAAATAAAGTTTCCATCGTCTAATCGTATTTCGTTTAGCCAAGACGGTTTTAGCTATGATTATTAGAGTGTGCCATAGCAAGCAAGTGCTCGATACGTTTTTCATTCATGGCTTGACCAATCGCCGCTCCTTTTAGCTCAGGGTCGATATCAGCGATGGTGACTGCATGGAAGCTATTGAGAGCGAGCATCATCTGTCTGTGTTGACGTGCCAACTGCAATACATGGCTGGTGACCAATAGTTGTGAAAGCTTGCTCGGGTCTTTATGAGCACTGCAAGCTTGTATCAGATCGATCTTTTCGGCAGCGTTTAACTTTTCTATGACATTTAACCTTTGAGCTTGGGCTACGAATAAAGTGGCAAACTGAGCGTGTGTTTTGGGGACTTTGGCACTGTTGCCTATTTTAATGATCTCTTTTGCAGTATGAGTTTCTTTATCAGATATTTTATGAAACAACGGCTTATCAAGGCTTGCCATCAGTAGTGCCCAACGCTGCGATAAATTCAATTGCATCTGACCGGCAAAGTATAATGCGGTCTGTATGGTTTCTCTGACATCTGCGTCATCCCAAGCATCGTGCAAGGGGGCAAAGTGTTCAGTCAAAGCGCCAATGGCATAAAGCTGCTGCCAGTAGACTTGCGGAGAGCTTTGCATCGTCGCGCGGCTTGATTCTTGCCAGATACGCTCTGCACTTAAGTGTGCAAGCTCGCCTGAGCTGACCAGTTCTCGCATCAGAGAGAGGGTCTCTTCAGCGATCTGAAAGCCCAAATCATAGTAGCGTCCATAAAAGCGCGCGACTCGTAGTACCCGTAGTGGATCTTCACTAAAAGCCACTGATATATGTCGTAAGGTTTTGCTACCGATATCATCAAGCCCTCCATGATAATCAACCACCTTACCGGTCAGTGGGGTATCGTCAGTTAAGCTAGTCACTTCAATCGCCATGGCGTTGATAGTGAGATCTCGGCGCTGCAAATCCTCTTCTAAGCTGACATCAGGACTGGCATGCACGCTAAAGCCTTGATAGCCGTGACCAAGCTTACGCTCAGTACGAGCCAATGCATATTCTTCTTGGGTGGTTGGGTGCAAAAATACTGGGAAGTCTGCGCCGACTTGTTGAAAGCCTGCCGCTAGCATCTCTTTTATTGTGGCACCGACGACGACAAAGTCTTTGTCTGTAATAGGACGACCTAATAGCTGATCACGGACAGCACCACCAACGAGATAAACTTGCATGACATCCTCTTTTTTATTATTGAACGCATTCATATTTGAGTTTAGAAACGGTTTTTTCAGGCAAAAAAAACCAGTCAATGCCATTTATTACGACGGCGTTGACTGGTTTTAGTATAACAGACCACTACCAATAATGATTAGTAGCGAGTCTTTTAGATCTTGTTTTTACTCACTTTCTAAGTCTTGTGCTTCAGTAACTGCAAGCGCAGTCATATTGACCACACGGCGAGCTGTCACTGATGGCGTTAAGATATGAACAGGCTTGTTCACCCCTAACAAGATAGGGCCGATAGAAGCACTGGCAGTTGCCGTTTTTAGCAAGTTAAAGGCAATGTTTGCCGCGTCAAGTGTTGGTAAGATCAGCAGGTTTGCCGCTCCTTTAAATTCACTTGATGGGAAGTCTTCTAAGCGGATTTGTTCACTGAGTGCCGCATCACCTTGCATCTCACCATCAAACTCAAAGTCTACATCCATCTCTTTTAGGAGCTGATAGACTTTGCGCATTTTTACTGCACTGGCACGATCAGAAGTACCAAAATTTGAGTGCGAAACCAAAGCCACACGCGGGGTGATACTAAAGCGGCGTAGTTGTTCAGCAGCCAGTACTGTCATTTCTGCCAATTGCTCAGCAGTAGGGTCTTCATGCACATAAGTATCAGCGATAAAGATATTGCGATCTTGCATGAGCACTGCATTCATCGCATAAAAGTCACTCACGCCCGCTTTTTTGCCAATCACGTTTTGGACGTATTTTAAGTGTAAATGGTAATGGCTGAATGTACCACAAATCATACCATCAGCATCGCCATTTTCGACCAATAGCGAACCAATTAGAGTAGTTTTTCGGCGCACATCACGGCGGGCAAGCTCGATACTAACGCCATTGCGTTTGTTGTTTTCGTAATAACCCTTCCAGTATTCTTTATAGCGTGGGTCATCATCTTGATTGACGATAGTGACGTTGACACCGTCTTTTAGGCGTAAGCCCAGTTTTTCGATATTTTTTTCGATGATGGCAGGACGGCCAACTAGGATTGGTTGAGCCAGATGTTCATCAACGACCACCTGTACAGCCAATAGCACGTTTCTATCTTCACCTTCACAGTATACGATACGCTTAGGATCTGCTTTAGCACGGGCAAAGATTGGCTTCATTACAAATGCGGAGTTGTATACAAACTCAGATAAGCGCTGACGATAAGCATTAAAGTCTTCAATCGGCAGTGTTGCCACACCAGAGTCCATCGCTGCTTTTGCAACAGCAGGGGCAATCTCGATGATTAAGTTTGGCTCTAGTGGTCCTGGGATGAGGTAGTCACGACCAAAGCTCTTCATCGCTTCAATGTCTTTGACGTTGGTGGTTGGTGTTGCTTCAACGTGTGCCATGGCAGCGATTGCGCGTACGCAAGCGATTTTCATCTCTTCGTTGACAGTTGTTGCGCCTACATCTAATGCACCGCGGAAGATGTAAGGGAAACATAAGGCGTTGTTGACCTGGTTTGGATAGTCTGAACGACCAGTTGCCATAATCACGTCTGGGCGTACAGAGTGGGCCAGTTCTGGCATGATTTCAGGGATTGGGTTGGCAAGTGCAAAGATGATAGGATCTTTTGCCATACGGCGAACCATGTCTGTGCTCAAGATACCTGGCATAGATAGACCCAAGAACATGTCCACATCGTCCATGACTTCTTCTATGGTAGTGGCGTCAGTGTCGCGAGCATAGCGCTGCTTGGATTCATCAAGGTTTTCACGACTGGTACTAATGATACCGCGTGAGTCAGATACTAGAATGTTATGAGCATCAACGCCAAGGGCGCAGATTAGGTCTAGACATGAGATGGCAGCTGCACCAGCGCCTGAGCAGACAACTTTAATCTCTTCGATTTTTTTGCCTGTTAATAATAAAGCGTTGAGCATGGCAGCGGCAACAATGATCGAAGTACCATGTTGGTCATCATGGAATACTGGAATGTTCATACGTTTACGCAATTCGCGCTCGATTTTGAAACATTCAGGTGCTTTAATATCTTCTAGGTTGATACCGCCAAATGTTGGCTCAAGAGCAGCAACGGCTTCGATGAATTTGTCAGGATCGTTTTGTGCCACTTCGATATCAAAGACATCAATACCAGCGAATTTTTTGAATAGTACCCCTTTACCTTCCATCACTGGCTTTGAGGCCAACGGACCGATATTACCCAATCCCAGTACGGCAGTACCGTTAGTAATAACACCAACCAAGTTGCTACGTGCTGTATATTTGGCAGCCAGCTTTGGATCTCTTTCGATCTCAAGACAAGGCACTGCGACACCTGGCGAATAAGCCAGTGCTAAGTCACGCTGGTTTGCCAGCTGCTTGATAGGGGTGACCGAGATTTTACCAGGTCTAGGAAACTCATGGTAATGCAGAGCTGCTTGTTCAAACTGCTCTTTTTCCATATTAGGATTATCCGTATTCAAATTGGTATCGTCATTCATCATAGTAATGGCCATGGTTGGAATAAATTGAAATAAAATAAAATGTGACAAATAAATGAGTTAACGCCTGACCTAAAAATCATTAAGTGCAGTTTGCTTAATGGCAATCAAATCCGCTATGAATAAGCGCTAACAGACCGATATAAACCAAGCAGCTGCAAGTAAATTATTAAAAGGTAATGCAAAAGTAAACTGGCGATAATCTGCGCTTAGTTGACATCCTAAAACAGCAAGCTAACAAAAATAACCATTCTAGCATTTTTGCTAATTCACTGCCTAGTCAACTATGATGGGATGCGCAAAATATATCATAAATTGATAACGAACATTTAGCCAGTTGATAGTGATAAAAAACTTAACTTTTTTCAATAAAAATACAAACCGTCAGTCTTTGGTTATAAGCCCATGCTAATCATCAGAACACACAAGCAAACATAATCAAGCATTTAGGAGGAGCAGCTTATCGGCATTTGCGGCGCATTAGGAGCAGGTGGGCTACTATCCAATGCTGTGGCGATATCCTGTACGGTATATGGGCTAGCAAGCAGGTCATATAATCGAGCCACTTCTTCAAACTGTCCTTGTTCAGCGGCAGTAATAGCACGCTGCGCCATGCTATTGCGCAGTACATAAGCTGGGTTGTTGGTCTTGAGGCTGTTGATGACTTGTTCAATTGGAAACGATTGTATCTGTACCAAATAGCGTGTTGACCAATCCTCCCAAGCTTGTAAGGCTTCACCTTGGAGCTCGCTTATCAATGTCAGCAGTAATTGCTGCTCATAAGGGTGCTCATCTGGGGCAACCAATCCTAATAAAGCGCGGAAGCCATTGGTATAATCTAGCAAGTTGTCTTCTAATAACGTCAGCCATTCAAAAGCTAAGGCTAGGCTTTCGCTTTGATGTGGTAGCCCAAGCTTGCGGCACAGCCCTTGTTGATAGTGCTGCATAAAGGTGGCTTCATAAGGTGCTAGGCAATCGGCCAGCGTTTCGCGAGTCACGCCCTCTAAGCGCATAAAGTGCGGAAGCCAAGTGTTGAGATTCCAGTGTCCGATGGCTGGCTGGTTTTGATAGGCATAGCGTCCAGTATGGTCAGAGTGGTTGTTAATCCAAGCAGGATTGAAGCGCTCCATAAAGCCAAACGGGCCAAAGTCCATGGTACTACCGGTGATTGAAAGGTTGTCAGTATTCATGACCCCGTGGGCAAAACCAATCAGCTGCCAGTCAGCAATCATGCGTGCCGTACGCTCGACCACTTTTTGCAAAAATGCCAACACTGGCGTTTCGCTGTCTCGGCACTCTGGATAATAAGTATCGATCATATAATCGGTAAACTCACTGAGCAAGTCAGGTGCGAAGCTTGCGATCCACTCTATATGGCCAAGGCGAATATGACTATCGGCCACCCGCATCAATGCCGCACCTGCTTCCATACGTTCGCGGCGTATGGGTGTGTCAGATACCACAAATCCAAGGGCGTTAGAGGAGGGGATACCAAGCTGATTGAGCGCATGACTACACAAGTATTCACGAATGGTACTACGTAATACGGCTCGTCCATCGCCCATTCTTGAGTAAGGCGTCAAGCCACTGCCTTTGAGGTGCAAGTCTTGCAATTGGTCGTTATCATCTAATACTTGCGCCATGAGTAAGCCGCGTCCATCGCCCAACTGTCCCGCCCACTGTCCAAACTGATGACCTGCATAGGCCATGGCTAGAGGTTCAAACTGTCAGTCGCAGATCAACTCGCCTGGACCGAGGATATCGACCCAGCGTGCCATTAGGTCTTCATCCTCTGTCCAGCCGAGTTGCTCTGCGACTGACAGGTTGAAGTGTCCAGCCCTTGGGTTTTTTAAGGGTGTTGGTGGCTGCTGATGATATAAGCGTGGATCTAGATGGACGTAAGTATTATGGTAGCGCATAGATAAGCGGTTCCTAATTAGGTAAAGACGTATTTATATTTTGTGACTTTTAAGCAGATGATTGTAAAACAAATGACTTTGACATACTCCCGCCACTTTCGACAAGCTCAAGCGGGGGATTCTAAAAGCAAAAGCTCTTAGGCGACTTTCTCACGACCGTCGCAAGTTTTCTGCTTCAACGGGCGACCTTTACTGCATCTTCCCTCGACAGACAAAACGGCATGTCCTGCCGCAAGAATATTACGAGCTGCATTAACATCTGCATTCGCAATATAACCACATTCAACGCACTCAAATTTTGCTTGGGTACGTCTATTTTCTTTTGCAACATGCTTGCATTTAAAGCAAGTTTGGCTTGTATAACGCGGGTTTACTTTAATCAGTAACCCGCCGTGCCATTGCTGCTTATAATCCATCATATCAATCATCATGCCCCAACCTTGATCTAAAATGGATTTGTTCAATCCTGACTTGGCTTTGACGTTTTTTCCTTTCTTCTCCATCGAACCACTGGCAGATCTCGACATATTAACTACTTTTAAATCCTCACAGACAATCATGGCGTGGTTTTTGCTGATTGTGGTGGTGATTTTGTGCAAGTAATCATGGCGAATATTGGCGATGTGATGATGGAGTTTTTGAATCTTGCGATTGTGCTTTTTCCAATTTTGACTGAATAAGACTTTCCTACTGAGTTGGCGCTGTAATGCAGCCAGTTTAATTTGATTGGCTTTAAAACTGTTTTTGGGTTTGATAACTTGGCCATCTGAGGTAGCAATCAGTTTAGCGACCCCTAAATCAATCCCTACGGCGGTTTTAGAGGGATGAATTGGGTTTTGGGCCAACTCCCGCTCTGTGCCAAACGACACGTACCAATGACCGGATTTCTTGCTGATGGTGACGTTTTTAATTATCCCAAGAATGTCTTGCGATTTTCTAAACTTCACAAACCCTACACTATTCGGTAGTTTGACACGATTGCCTTCAACACGGCAATATTTATCAAACTGCACTAAGCGTATTGAATCACACCCATCTGATTTGCGTTTAAATCTTGGCATTAGTGGGCGTAATTGGATTTCTGTGCCATCAGTAAGCTTGAAAAACTTAGGCTTTTTAGGTTTTTTCTTATTCTCTTTCAATCGTGCGTGAGCTTTAGGGTCAAAAAAGCGTGACCAAGCAGAAGCGAGATCACGAATTTTTTGTTGTAAAGACACCGCGTTAGAGCTTGTTTTTAAGAACGCAAACTCAGGATTTGCTTTAATATCCATGATTTTATTAACCAAATTGGTTGCATTAATAAACTCATTTTTAGCAAACATCTCAAACGATACCGCAAGCACTTGATTCCAAACAAAACGTGCAGAACCAACAAGGTTATTTAAGATAACCTCTTGTTCTGCATTAGGCTCAAGCCTAAATTTATATGCTTTATTAATTTTCATAATGAACGCTTTATTGGTCAGTGTGTTCGTTATTTATACCATGTTATACTATATAACATAAACAATAAAGGGTATTTATTATAATGAGTGAGATATATAAAAACCGTCATTCTGCTTATAATCTGCATGTGCATTTGGTGTTCATCACCAAGTACCGCAAAAAGGTTTTAGCTGATAATCATCGTCAATACTTTAAAGAAGTTGTTGCTGAGATATGCAAGGATTTTGGTGCAGAACTCAAGGAATGTAACGGTGAAGGCGATCATGTTCACATGCTGATTCAATACCCGCCAACGGTACAACTAAGTAAGATGGTTAATAATTTAAAGTCGGTCACAAGTCGGCGCATGAGAGCCAACTTTATCGACCTAAGAGCAGCTTACAATAAACCTGTTTTGTGGTCACGCTCTTACTTTGCCGGCTCATGTGGCGGAGCGCCGTTGGAGATTATTAAGCAATACATTCAAAATCAGCAGAGTTAGGCTATACGAAATTCACCTCCACCCTAGCGTCGGGTGGAGTCCTCTTTCGTTAGATTGATAGACAAATGCTTTTAATCAATGAAGGACTAAGCGCCTCATCAATAAAAGTAAATAACCTCACTATAACATAGCTAGAATACGACATCACAAGGCTCTGTCCGTATCTTGTAATTTACTTTTTAAAGGCTTTAGATAGATGTTTCTATTAATTTTAAGACATAAAAAACTCTCTATCTGTAGCAGATAGAGGGTAGGAGAAACGTTACAATATTTGTGCTCAATCAAGACTCAATCAGCCATGCTTATGCGGCTCTGCTGCTATGACCAATCGAGCGGAAAGCTGTTTTTAAGTTATCATTATGCTCATGAATTTTCTTTTCAATCTTGGCATATTCAAGCTTCAGCTTGTCATCTACTTCATGTAAACGATCTGCAAACTCAGTCTTTTTCATCTCAACGGCTTTCGCTTTTAGCGCTTGCCACTCTTCTACAGTCTGCGTAAAGGCATCGTATTCAAACTTAATACGATCTTGGAAGCTCTGCATCGCATGAGGTACGTCGATGTTGTCAGCGTTTAAGTCATCAATTGTTTTCTGAGCCTTCTTAAACTGCATCTGTACTTCAGCATGTTTGATAGTTGTGTCATCTACAGTACGTAACTCAGTGGTTAAGCCAATTTTTGACAAGCCAGCAATCAACCATTTGGTTGGGTCGTACTGCCACCACTTAACCCCATTACGATAGTCGTATTGGAAGAAGTGATGGTAATTATGATAACCCTCACCCCAAGTAAAGATGGCTAATATTAAGTTGTCACGCGCCGTATTGGTATCCGTATAAGGACGGTTACCAATCATATGACACAGTGAGTTGATAAAGAAGGTGAAGTGATGAGTCAGTACCAGACGTAGCAAGCCAGCCAATACTAAGGTGCCCCAGACATCACCGATCAACCAACCAACTGCTGATACCAAACCAATATTGGTAGCCAGTACCCACAGACCATAATATTTATGCTGGATTTGCAGCACTTTGTCTTTGGTCAAGTCAGGAATGTTTTTGTAATCAAACTTACCACTTGGATAGTTGCGTAGCATCCAGCCAATATGACTAAACCAAAACCCACGCTTAGCTGAGTACGGATCATCTAGGCGATCATCGACATGACGGTGATGGCTACGATGTCCAGAGACCCAATCAAACGAAGAGCCTTGTACTGCTAAGGTTGCACCCAGCAATAAAAAGTTTTTGACGACAGGGTGCGCTTTGTAGGCACGGTGTGCCAAGAGGCGGTGATAGCCTGCCGTAATACTAAGGCCTGTCCACACCATAAAGGCACCAAAGACGCCCCAAACTGGCGCACTGACTTGGTGAGTCATAAGATACCATGGTGTGATGATTGCCGCAGCAATCGGCGTCGATACCAAGAACACTGCAGGTATCCAGTTTATCGGTGCTTTTTTAAATTCAAGCTCACGCACGTTTAAAGTCACAGCCTCATCGTTCAATGCGACATCGCTTGGGTTAGCTGTGCTTGCATAGCTACGTTTGGTAGTAGGCTGCTCATCGAGCGCACCTTTCGCTTTGGCATCATCAAACCAAGTCTTAAAACGCGACGCTTGTACGGTCGCATTTTGTAAAATGGTGTCGCCAGATTTGATAGCGAAACGTAAGCCTTTAAGCGGTAAGCCAATTGCTTTTTTTGCAATCATGTAATATTCCTAACGATATTAGTTTCAGGCCCTATATTAACCTAAATAGAGGAGAAAGTGAACAGTCATACACTAGAAAAATATTGCTAAATAACAATAACTTGTATGAATATATAGATTATATGAGATTAATACCTTACTAGCTTTCAGGAATTAAGCAAAAGTGTAACGATAAGCGAATTCTTGTAGCTCAATGACCACTCATCGTTAGCTCATAAGGTGACTGAAAAAGCTGATATTTATCAGTCTTTTATACAAATACAGAGTATTGCTCGATAAGAGGTTCATACAAATGGACACTATCGTATTCTATAGAGAGTGAGTTTATCATGTCTGTGTATCAGCTCTGTTGCCAAGCTATAAAAAACTAGGCCATGACACCTATGCTACAACAACTACGCCATGAAGTTGAGAAACCATCAAAGCGCGTTTTGAAATGAGACAGGGGGGTTAAACAGGCGACAAAATCTGTGTTGGGATGTCGGTGATGATAAAGTCAACCTGCCATTTTACTAGCTGTTTGATGGTTTCGATATCATTGACCGTCCACGCGCTCACGGGCAAGCCGTAACGATGAGCATTGGCAATGATAGCTTGAGTCAGAAGTGGGTAGTGGATACCTAACTGGGTACAGCCCAGTTGTAGCGCAGTGTTTGGTGCAGAAGCGAGCAATTCTGGCGTGCGAATGAGCAAGCCACGTGGGATTTTTGACAGTAGGGTATTATGCTGTAGTTGGGCAAGGAGTTGTATATCAAAGGTGGTCAGGACGATAGGTAAGCTGGCAAGCGGAGTATCTATCAAATAACGCGTCAATGCCCCAATCAATTTGGGATAGTTTGTCCTGTCATGAGTTTTGATTTCCAGCTCGATATGGGCAAATTGAGCCAGCGCTGACTGCTCTTGTAGGGGTAATGTTTGATCCGATATTGGCAATGCTTGAGCTAATCTATCTAAGGTAATAATTTGATGCCCAAACTGTAAGTGGCGCTGAATCTCAGCCAAACTCAGCTGATCAACGCGTGACTGTAGCCCGCATAGCCGCTGTAGGGTATCGTCATGAAAGACAATCAAGTGGCCATCAGAGGTTAGCTGCACATCAAGCTCAACCCCTGCCAAGCCGCGTGACTGTAAGCGCTGAGCATGATGAAAGCCAAACAAAGTGTTTTCTGGTGCTTCATTACGGGCACCGCGATGTCCGAGAAGGCGCGTATTTCCAAGTTTTATCATAGAGCATATATTTTCATGATCAGTTGTTTTTCAATCAATTTAGAATTTATCGTTCAGATTAAGGATATGCCTTATTGAACACATAACTTTGTTATGGTTTTGCAACCAAAGGCAGGCTTTGAGTGAGTCGATGAGATTTATTTGTATATCAACGGTCTTCATTGATGAACAAGGCTTGCAAACTCCGTATAATAGCGTAATTTTATTCTTCGTGGTATACAACTTTTCATTGTCAGTGACACAAACTTATAACGCTAAAATAGCAATATAGATGATACAGTCCATCGCTGACGGTATGAATCAGTAAATTAGGAGCAAGGCAGATATGAGCGTAGCAAATAAACGTTGGAGCAAGTGGCAAAAGGTTGCCGGAATCAGCATGGTATGTGGTTTAGCCCTTGCAGGCTGTGATCGCTCAGAAAAAGAGGATGCAGCGACTGAAAATGCAGAATTAACAGAACAGCCAACTGCCAGTGAAAATGCGGCAGCAACCTCTGTCAGTTGTGATGACGCTATGGTACAAGATCGTCTCAAAACTGCTCTAAAAAACACGCTCAATCAACAAGCACAAACGCTGGCTGCCAACTATGCTAACGAGGCAGAAGTCAGTCTAAGCAGTGGCGCTGTCAGTGACAAAGTCAATGGCATTATGATTGATGTGCAAAACGCAGCGGTATTACAAGCAGCGAATGCCAACGGTATGACGACGTGTCAAGCAAGCGTCAGCATGACATTGCCAAGTGAGGATCTGTATCAAGCTAGCCAAGTACATGCTGCAAACAATCAGCCGAGCTTGCAAACTCGTTTGGCGCAAAATAACATCCGTATCAACAACAACATGCTGGTCGATGATGCCTTTACTTACGTGGCAGGAGCTCAAGGTGGACAGGTTCAGGCTCGTATCGCAGGCCAACCAGCACTAATCGCTATCGTTGCAGATGTGATGGCAGGCTCTGCATTTAAGTCGGTCATGGATGAAGAGCAAGCTAAGCGTCAAGCTGCAGAAGCCGAACGCCGTGCGCAAGAGGCTGCTCGTCGCCGCGCCGCGGCTCAAAAAGAACGCGAAAATCAGGCCAATCGTCAGCCAAGTGCTGTGACACCTGCTCAGCCAGTACGTCCCGCTGAACCTGCTACGCCGCCGACTATTAATCAAAGTAACACGGCAGTGACGCCTAGCGCCAATGCTGCGGCACCAGTCACGCCAGCAGTACCTAAGGCTGTACCAAAAGATGACAGTATCGATATGGTCATCATCGAAGACGAAAGCGCTACTTATTAATCAGAAAAGCATTAGTTATAACTACTATCATAAGAAAAACCAGCCTATCATTTAAATAATGGGCTGGTTTTTTTATGTGCATATATGGATTATTGATCCTTGGCAAACTTCTGTAAGACTTGACTGTCCCACAGTACTTCTGAGACTTGCTCTGGATCGGTACAAAAGCGTGCCGCTACAAATAGCCAGTCAGACAGGCGATTGATAAAGCTGATGGCCGTACTACGAATGGCTTCTGGGCGTTGCTGCTGTAGTAGCACCGCTTGGCGCTCAGCGCGGCGGCAAACACTTCTGGCCACATGGAGTTGGCTGACCAATACTGAGCCTGTCGGCAAAATAAAGTCTTTTAGTGGTGGCAGGGTCGTATTCATCGCATCAATCTGCTGTTCTAACCATTCGATGTGAGTTGCATTCACGCCTTCATATTCTGGCATCGCAAGCTCACCACCGATATTAAATAATAAATGCTGAATGATGACTAAGGCTTGTGCAAAGTCCAGATCGCCTTGCTCTAAACACTTAGGATCTAAACACTCAGACAGTTTTTTCTGAGCAGGTTGATCAGTGCTAGCGGTCGTCACCGCTTGGGTAAGATGGGAGCGAACCAGACCGATATGAGAGTTGAGTTCATCAATATCACCCATGACGCTGAATAAGTTATCAGCTTTGCTCACTCGGCTGCCATCTGCCATCCCTGTACTGCCATCATCTCCAGTGCGCGTATATATCTTGCTTAAGCGATTGCCCATAATTTCTAAATCCTTAACGGTTTTATCGTTCAATAGTGTTAGTTTCGCGCTCATTGTAGTATTTTACGGCGGTTTTCGCTAAGATAATGGGTTAAGTTTTATAGTGTAGCTGTATTTATGGCTAGCACAAAATATTGCATAAACGTTTTTATTTATCACTCAAGCATTTTTGATGTTTTTAGAACCTCATTGTATCCATTGTATTTTTAATCACAGGGCTATTTTATTATGACCACACCACTTGCAGACGCTATGTCTCAGCTTACCATTTATGATTCACTCACTGGCGGTAAACGCCAGTTTGAGCCGCTCAAAGCAGGGAAGGTAGGTATGTACGTGTGCGGAATGACCGTCTACGACTATTGTCATATCGGACACGCACGGGTCATGGTTGCCTTTGATATGGTGGTGCGCTGGCTAACCAAGCTAGGTTATGACGTCAATTATATCCGTAATATTACCGATATCGATGACAAAATCATCACGCGTGCTGCCGAAAATGGCGAAGATATTGGTCAGCTTACTCAGCGTTTTATTGGCGCAATGCACGAAGATGCGGATGCGCTCGGTTGCCTAATGCCAAACGCTGAACCTCGCGCCACCGATCATATCGACGAGATGCAGCAGATGATTGAGACCTTGGTCACAGGCGAGTACGCTTATGCAGGCAATAATGGTGATGTTTATTATGCTGTCGATAGTTTCAAGGACTATGGCAAGTTATCCAAGCGTAATCTGGATGATATGCAAGCAGGCTCGCGGGTAGATGTCGAAACTGACAAGCGCAACCCCTTTGACTTTGTATTATGGAAAGCGGCAAAACCTGGTGAGCCGCAGTGGGCATCACCATGGGGCCAAGGGCGTCCAGGCTGGCATATTGAATGCTCTGCGATGTCGACCAAGTGCTTGGGCAATACTTTTGATATTCATGGCGGTGGTCATGACTTGCAGTTTCCGCATCACGAAAACGAGATAGCCCAGTCTGAGGCAGCGACTGGCTGTGAGTACGCACGCAACTGGATGCATGTCGGCTTTATCAATGTCGATGGCGAAAAGATGTCTAAGTCACTTGGCAACTTTTTTACCATTCGTGATGTGACAGCAAAATATCTGCCAGAAACGGTGCGTTTTTTCTTATTATTAAGCCATTATCGTAGTCAAGTAAACTTCTCTGATAGTGCCTTGGATGAGTCGCATAATAGCCTAAGCAGACTATATAATGCTTTAAAACTGGCTGAGCAGCAAAAAGGTCAGACGCTAACAATCAATGATGAACTGATAAATGAGGCTTACAGCAGCACTGCGGGGCAAGATTTTATCAAAGCCATGAATGATGACTTCAATAGCTCAACAGCCATCAGCGTATTATTTGGGCTGGCACGTGACATCAATAAAGCCATTAAAGCCGAAGAGGTGGATACGGCATGGCAGTTGGCGCAGCAGCTAAAAGCATTGGCACAAGTGCTGAATATACTGCAGCAGCCAGTACAGAAGTTCTTGCAAGCTGCGATTGGCGGTGAGCAAGAGGGAAGTCTGACAGATGCAGATATCGATGCGTTAATCACCGAGCGTAACGATGCCAAAGCCGACAAAAACTTTGCGCGTGCAGATGAGATACGCGATCAGTTGAAAGAGGCGGGGATTGAGCTTGAAGATAGCCGCGCAGGTACGACATGGCGCCGTGCTTAGTGGCGTCATACTTAGCAGCAAGCTGCACCATATACAAACGGTAATAAATTAAGTCAGCGTTGCGCTGGCTTTTTTTTGCAGACTACTTTAGGTTAACTTAATATCATGGCAGAGACTTTTAATCGTATGCAAACGCCTCCTCAACTCTCAAATAAGAACACTGCTCATCAGACTCAAAACCGTACTCATAGAGAGAGCGCGATAAAGAGCGCTGATGTCATTGGTGTGCGCTGTTTTCAGCGTCATAATACTCTGCAATTAATCCTTGGCTGCTTCGTCATTGTACTCAGCTTTATTTATATACCTGCTCATGCTGCAATCAATGCTGACCAGCAAAGCATCAATGAGCAAGGCAGCAGTCAGAACAATGACGAGCAGACGCAAGCGCATCAAGAGACTGATAAACCAGATAATTTAATTGATTATGTTGAACAAAAGGTCAATACGATCACAGAAGAGGGTATCAGTGCGTCTGAGATTGCTGATGAAATGTTCGATCCTATCGAGCGCAAGGCAGTAGAGCAAGCTGGCAATTTACAAGGTGATTCAGGACTGACAGGGGAGTACAAACAAAATTACTACCCATTGACCGAGCTCAATACAGGTCTGCCAACATTATCTGAACCGCCAAACTTGTCAACGCCACTGGCTACTTTAGAGTTTTTTCAGTCGGCAGTGATGAAGCAGCAGTTTGATTTGGCTGCTTATGCGCTCAATATGAATTTGATAGATAGTAATACTCAGCGCAGTCGTGCGCTTGAGCTGTCTAAGCGTCTGGATTTTTTATTATCCAAAAAAGAGCTTTATGTCTTTGATGACTTGCCTGATCGTCCAGATGGGTTGATTGAGCCACCTTTAGGCAATACCAGTAGTGTGATGGGTATTCCTAGGCGTTCTATTCAGCTTGGCTATATCGATTATCGTGAACGCCGTGTACCTATTTACTTGGAGCGAGTACGGGTTGAGGATAATGCGCCTCAATGGGTGTTTTCGGCGCAAACGGTTGGTAATATCGACAATCTGTATGAACAATATCATCCAGCAGAGTTTGAGCGTTACTTGCCCACATGGATGAAGCTTAAGTTTTTTAGCATTGCCCTATGGGAGTTCTTAGCATTAGGATTGTTTTTCTTAATGACCATGGGCATAGGTTGGCTGCTCAGTAAAGGTACTGAAAAAATCATCAGCCGTTATATTGATACTGAAAAGTACAGCGCTTATGTCGGCAGTACGCATGGTGTGGCAGATTTAGTCAGTAAGCTGACCGTCCCTTTGACATTTAGCATCAGTTTTTCGCTGGTTTTTACTTTGGTATCAGGTGGGTTTCCCTATCTAGATGCCGTGGCATCATCAACTCGCCCAATCATTTGGGTTGGCTTGGTATTCAGTACCATGTGGCTAGGCATACGAGTGATTAACTTTTTTGCCAATCGTTACCAAAACCTGCAAATCGAAAACCTCGCTGAAGAACATTTCGATAAAGAACGCCGTCGCCGTACTTATGTATCTATTTTTCGCCGGGTATTCATATTTGTCATGATTCTGGGCAGTATCTGGATAGGTCTCAGTGAGTTTGCCAACATGGAGGGGCTAGGCAAGACATTATTGACTTCGGCTGGTATTGCTGGCGTGGTCATCGGTATTGCCGCGCAGCCTATATTGGGTAATATTATCGCCGGTGTGCAGGTAGCTGTTACTCAGCCAATTCGTATTGGCGATACAGTAATAATGGAGGGGGATTGGACGACGATTGAAGATTTGCGCTATACCTATGCGGTGTTAAAGACTTGGGATGAGCGGCGATTAATCGTGCCAATGCGCTACTTGATCAGTGAGGTGATAGAGAATTGGTCACATACCGAAGTACATCAAACCTGTGTCGTTTATCTGCACGTTGATTATGGTGCTGATATTGATGCCATTCGTCAAAAGTATATTGAGCTGGTCAAAGCAAATACGTTATGGGATGGTGAGACTGAGCCTGAGCTTTTGGTGGTATCTGTCAGTGAAGATGCGATTAAGCTGCGTGGTAGCTTGGCATCTGATGGTCCGATAAGTGCTTTTGATTTGGAGTGTCAGGTACGTGAGCAGATGCTGAAATATCTCTATCATGAACAAAAAGAGTATTTGCCAGCTGAACGCATTATCTATAAAGATGCAAGTCTTAAAGAAAAAAGGGACTAGGAATTGATGCGTTCAAAAGAAGCCAGATATTAAGGTATCTGGCTTTTCTTATGAATGGTATTTCATCTCAAAAGTGTCAACTAATTTTGGGAGTGAGGTTATAAAATAAGCTGATAAATATATCATGCGGTCAGTCAGCTTATTTGTTATAATATGGCGTTATTTTTAAGGGTTAATTCAGTTATTAAGCGTTTATGTGATTAAGTGTTTGGAGAGTTTAGATACGCTATATTTGTGAGTCTATATTTCTACTAGGTTAATTACTGCTGATAAGTTAATAACGAACGTTTATCGTCAGCGTTTGAAAGCTATCACTTATTGTTTGATTTTATGGTGCTAGCGCAGATTTAATTTATCCACTTAATGCTGCATTACCCACCCATCAAGATAACCACCACTAGGGGTATGTATGTTGCGCATTGTCGATGAAGCCTTAACCTTTGATGACGTTTTATTGTTACCAGCCTATTCTGAAGTCCTGCCAAAAACTGCCGATCTGTCTACCCGCCTGACTAAAAACATCACACTCAATCTTCCGCTTATCTCTGCAGCTATGGATACGGTGACTGAATCTGAAATGGCGATCACGATGGCGCAGTTAGGTGGCATGGGCATCTTACATAAGAGCATGGATATCGCCAAGCAAGCTACCCAAGTACGCCGCGTCAAGAAGTTTGAAGCAGGTACGGTAGTCGATCCTATCACTGTACATCCTGAGATGACTATTGGTGACTTAATACAGTTGACCGAAGACAACAATATCTCAGGCGTACCTGTGGTCGAAAAAGGCACGGATAAAGTCGTGGGCATCGTGACCCACAGAGATTGGCGTTTTGAGACCAATTTATCACTGCCAGTTAGTCAAATCATGACACCAAAAGACCAGCTGGTCACGGTACATGAAGGTGAGAGCAATGAGAATATCAAAAGATTGCTCCACGAATATCGTATCGAAAAAGTGATCGTCATTGATGATGACTTCCGTTTAAAAGGTCTTATCACGGTTAATGACTTTACAAAAGCTGAAAACAATCCAAACGCTTGTAAAGATGAAAAAGGTCGCCTCCGTGTAGGCGCAGCGGTCGGTACTGGTGCAGATACGCAAGCACGTGTTGAAGCATTAATCGATGCTGATGTCGACATTATCGTCGTTGATACAGCTCACGGTCACTCAAAAGGCGTGATTGACAAAGTATCTTGGATTAAAAAGCACTATCCAAATGTACAGGTAATCGGCGGTAATATCGCAACGGGTGATGCTGCCAAAGCCTTACGTGACGCTGGTGCGGACGCGGTAAAAGTGGGCATTGGTCCTGGCTCTATTTGTACCACTCGCATCATTGCTGGTATCGGTGTGCCGCAAATTTCAGCCATTGATAACGTTGCCAGCGCCCTACAAGACAGCATTCCACTGATTGCTGATGGTGGTATTCGCTATTCAGGCGATATGGCAAAAGCCATAGCCGCTGGTGCGTCGTGCATCATGGTAGGCTCACTCATGGCTGGTACCGAAGAGGCACCAGGTGAAGTTGAGCTGTTCCAAGGTCGTTACTACAAGGCTTATCGCGGTATGGGTAGTCTTGGCGCCATGTCAGGCTCAAACGGTTCATCAGATCGTTATTTCCAAGATGCCAAAGATGGCATAGAAAAACTGGTGCCAGAAGGTATCGAAGGTCGCGTTCCTTATAAAGGGCCAGTCGCTGGTATCGTCAATCAGTTGGTTGGCGGTCTGCGCTCATCAATGGGTTATACCGGTTCTGCGACCATCGAAGAGATGCGCAGCAAGCCGCAGTTCATTAAGGTCACGTCGGCTGGCATGAAAGAGTCGCATGTCCATGATGTGCAAATCACTAAAGAAGCGCCAAACTATCGAGTTGACTAGACTGGCGCGTTGATTAAATAATAGTCTTAGATGATTAGTATTTGGTATATTATGTCATAAGATACAAACAGCCAACAATGCTCGTGTGTTGTTGGCTGTTTTTTTTGTAAAATAGGACATCAATAATTCGCCTTACAGATAGGATGGATTTAATCTCTTACTCTTAGTGGCTAGCATAAGGATATAAAAATAATGAGCTATTTTGGCACCGATGGTATTCGTGGAAAATTTGGTGAGCTTCCGATCACCCCTGATTTTATTTTGAAACTAGGCTATGTGACTGGCCGCGTACTGATAGAAAATAACGACAATCCTGCACGCAGACCCAGTGTGGTTATTGGTAAAGATACTCGTCTTTCAGGCTATGTGATTGAGGGTGCATTGCAAGCAGGTTTTAATGCCGCTGGTGTTGACGTTCATATGCTAGGGCCATTGCCAACCCCTGCGATTGCACATTTGACTCGCAGTTTCCATGCGGATGCTGGCATTGTTATTTCAGCCTCGCATAACCCTTATTACGATAACGGCATTAAACTGTTTTCAGGTGATGGCAAAAAACTTACCGATGAGATGCAAAACGCCATTAATGATAAGCTAAAAGCGATCATGAGTGGAGTAGAGGACGAAGATGCAGACGGTCTACTAATGCCTATAATTGATCCAGCACAGTTAGGTAAAAACCATCGTATTGATGATGCCAAAGGTCGTTATATTGAATTCTGTAAAGGCAGTTTTCCTTATCAGTATGACTTAGGCGGTCTTACCGTAGTAGTAGACTGTGCCAATGGTGCAGGTTATAGCGTGGCACCGCGTGTCATGCGTGAGCTTGGTGCCAATGTGATAGCCATCCATAATAAACCTGACGGCATCAACATCAATGCTAATTGTGGTTCAACGAACCCTGAAAGCTTGCAACAGGCAGTGTTAGAGCATAACGCTGATGTTGGGATTGCCTTAGATGGCGATGGTGATCGTATCGTGATGGTTGATGAGGCCGGCAAACTGGTTGATGGCGATGGTATTCTCTATGTGCTTGCTACTCAAAGTCAGGATCGTACGGAAGGGGTCGTTGGAACGCTCATGAGTAACATGGGACTGGAACTGGCACTCAAAGCGGCTGACATTGAGTTTACCCGTGCAAAAGTAGGCGATCGCTATGTGATGCAAGACCTAGAAGCCAATGGTTGGATACTTGGCGGAGAGCCATCGGGTCATATCTTGTGTTTAGACAAGAGCCGTACAGGGGATGCGATTATCGCAGGGCTACAAGTGTTGGCAGTGATGCAAGCTCAAGGTAAAGCCCTAAGTGTATTGATGGAAGGTTTTGAAGTGTTGCCTCAAAAGCTGGTCAATGTGCGTTTGAATAAGATGCAAGATCCTTTTGAGCATGAAGAGTTGGTTGCTGCTTTTGACAAAGCACAGGCGACGCTAGAGGGTCGAGGCCGTCTACTGATTCGTCAGTCGGGTACAGAGCCAATGATTCGTGTGATGGTTGAGTCAGATGATGAGATAGAGTGTGATGTAATGGCAAATGACTTAGCCGATCATATTAAAGCAGTATTGGGCTAATAGCATTTAATATGAAAATAGGATACAAATGAGGAATCACGATGAGCATGGATTTCAGCGATCAACGTCGCTCATATGAGAAAGGCGAGCTTGATCAACAGTCAGTACCAGCGTCACCATTTGAGCTGTTAAGCGCTTGGATGAATGAAGCAATAGAGCAGCAAGTGCAAGAGCCTTATGCGATGAGCTTAGCCACTTGTGGCGCAGACAACAAACCCAGTGTGCGTATTGTGTTGCTGCGTGAGATTACAGAGACTGGTGTTGTCTTTTATACCAATTATGAAAGTGCCAAAGGGCAAGATATCGCAGAAAACCCAAATGCAGAAGTACTCTTCTTTTGGCATGAGCTTGAGCGTCAGATTCGTATCAGCGGACATATCGCTAAAATAGATGCTGGTAAATCTGCGGCATACTTTCAAAAACGTCCGCATGATAGCCAAGTGGGGGCGTGGGTGAGCCAACCACAAAGTGGTGAAGTCGCCAATCGTGAGGTAATGGAACAAACGTTTGTAGATTTGCAAAACGACTATCCAGAAAATAGCCAAGTGCCAACGCCAGAGTTTTGGGGTGGGTATGAGATTACGATTGAGCGTATTGAATTTTGGCAAGGGCGTGCCAGCCGCATGCATGATCGAATTGTTTATACGCAGGATGGTAGTGCTGATACAGACAGCTGGATAACCAAACGTTTGTTGCCATAAGTCATAGGTTAGCTAATATACACCAACTATATTCAAACTGGTTTAAAATCGATATAGTGCTGCTAGAGTATTTTCTTCTAAAATGTAGTAGCGAATTACAAAGCCCAAGTTTATCTTGGGCTTTTTATTTGGGTGTTAACGGGCATATTACTCAATTACCAACAATATTAAGTGTCTGATAAGTACGCTGTTTTACAGAGGCTGTGCTTGACGCTCCTGATAACTCGGGTCAAACTATGAAGCTGAATGATTGGTTTCTATCAATTAATAATAGGCAATTAAAATAAGAATAAATAAGCACAGTCCTGTGCTGAACCATTTATACGGAGAGCAAAATGGATTTTGCGCAAATCGTTCCACCTACAACGCCGAGTGCGTGGCTCGACATGGATGCCCTCGATCATAATATCGCGCTCGTCAATCAAAAGACCCAAGCCGTTAGTCTGCGTTTGGCCACCAAATCTATTCGCTCTGTCGATGTTTTGCATTATATAAAAGACCATTCTCCCAATTTTATCGGCCTTATGTCCTATGCCGCCGACGAGTCAGTGCATCTGCTTGAGAGTGGGTTTGATAATATTCTTTGCGCTTATCCAACACTAGATATGATCAGCGTCGTAAAAACGTTTGAACATACCAAACAAGGCGCAACCATGATTTGGATGGTTGATCGCCCTGAGCATGTAGATGTTCTGAATCAAGTCGCTAAAGAGAATGATGTGGTTATTGATATCTGCCTAGATATTAATATGTCGATGCCACTGCCAAAGCTGTATTTTGGTACCAAGCGCTCCGCATTGCTGAGTAAAAAGGATGTGAAAAAACTACTTAAGCACATCAAAAAATCATCTAACGTCAATGTCTGTGCTGCCATGGGTTATGAGGCGCAAATTGCTGGCTTGTCTGAACATTTACCAGGTAAAGCGCTATTAACACCTGCCATCAAACTATTAAAAAAACGCTCGCAAAAGCAAGTCAGTCAGCGCCGTGGTTCAATTGTAAATTGGCTAAAAAGACAAGGCTATCAGTTACAGCTCGTCAATGGTGGTGGTAGCGGTAGTATGGACTTTACCTGTAGTCAGCCTGAGGTTACCGAAATCACGGTAGGGTCAGCGTACTACAAACCTGCGTATTTTGACTATATGGGGAGTATGAATGATTTTCAGCCAGCTGCTGGATTTGTATTGCCTGTCACGCGCCAGCCTGAAAAAGGCGTGATTACTTGTCACGGTGGTGGCTTTATCGCCTCGGGTGCGATAGGGGTAGATAAGGCACCTATTGTGCATTACCCCTCTAATTTATCTATATTAAATGACGAAGGTTTTGGGGAAGTGCAAACACCCATGACGGTTGCTAAAGTTAGTAACAAAACGACTAAGGGTGAAAGTGAGCTAAAGATTGGCGATGCTGTCTGGTGCCGACACGCCAAAGCGGGCGAGCTATGTGAGCACTTTAATGCGCTTATATGTTATCGAAGCTCTAGCAAGTATGCAGATAATTTAAATAATGAGGAGGCTATCGCTAGTGAGGAAGTTGTCCAAACCATGACAACTTACCGAGGAGAGGGCAAATGTTTTCATTAAGACAATGGCAAAGGAATAGTGATTGGCAAAATTGGGTAGGTTATGTGACCGCGGAACCTGAGCAAAAACTCACGCCTTCATCGCTAGAAGAGCTACAAGATATCATTAAGAATGCACGAGCTAATAAAAAGCGCGTGAGAGTGACAGGTGCTGCACATTCTTTTAGTGGCTGCGGCAAGCCTGAAGAGATTGCTGTTAGTTTGCATAATATGCGCGGGATTATCTCAGTGGATGCTGAGGCCAAGCTGGCGACTTTACATGCCGGCACCTATTTACACGAAATTGGCGAAGCGTTAAAAGAGCACGGTCTGGCATTAGAAAATATGGGTGACGTACAAGCACAGACCATCGCAGGCGCTGCCAGTACTGCCACTCATGGTACAGGGATTACCTTGGGCTCTATTGCCAGTCAAGTTGTGGCTTGGGAATGGGTGGATGGGCGCGGGCAGATACATACTCATCATCGGGGCGACCCAAAGACAGATGATCTGGGCAATGCCTTACATGTGAGCCTTGGTATGTTGGGTGTATTTACCAAGTTAACACTAAAAGTTGTTGAGTTATACGGGCTGCAAGAACGCAACGAAGTGTTAGATTTTGAAGAAGGGTTAGCAAGGTTTTATGATACTGCTCATGCTCATCGGCATTTAGAATGGTTTTTATTTCCAGGAACCAATAAGTTGCAGCAAAAAACCCTATCAGTGATCGAACCAAAACCGATGAGTAGCGTACAAAAAGCCAAAGATAAGTTTGATAGCGCGGTCACGCTTAACGGTGCTTTTTATGTGTTATGTGAATTGGCGCGGATGAAACCATCATTGACAAAAAAGGTCAGTGAAATATCAGCCAATTCCATTCCAAACACCAAGCGAGAAGGGTATAGCTATGAAGTGTTTCCGACACCGCGTGGCGTGAAGTTTAACGAATCAGAGTATTTTATTAAGCTGTCAGATTTTGATGAATGTATCACCGAGGTCAATCGTATCTTATTAGCAGACAATAAAGGCTCGCACTTTCCGATAGAGGTGCGCACGCATAAAGGCGAGACTGGTATGCTAAGCCCGACTCAAGGTGAGGACTGTGCGGTATTATCCTTTCATGTGTATAAGGGCATGGAATGCGAACCACTATTTAAATGGCTGTATGAGTACATGAAAAAATGGCAGGGTCGTCCACACTGGGGTAAAGTCAATAAACTCAATCATGTTGAGCTACAGCATCTATATCCCAAGCTTAATCGGTTTTTAGAAATTCGCCGTGAGTACGATCCTGATAATGTGTTTATGAATAGCTGGCTTGAACAGAAGTTTTTAAATCAGAGCTTTTAGGTTCTCCAAATCGACAACCAATATGCTTCTGTTACGCGCATAAAAAAACAGCTCTTGTTAGGGCTGTTTTTTATACATCCAATAATTATTTAAAACTTAGACAATCAGTAGTTAGACTAAGACATTAAATAGATTGGTCATGATTCGCTTCCAAACGCATACTGCGCTGGTAGCTATCAAGACTGGCTAATTGCAACGCATACTGCTTGATATGTGGATAATCTTCCAATGCTTCACGCTTAGCCAGCATAATCAAGTCAAACGACAGCATAAAGTCAGCACCACTTAGCTTGTTGCCAACGATAAATGACTTACCTTCGACTTCATCGTTTAGATAGCTTAACAGTTTGTGCTTTTCAGCAGCGATGTAGCCATTCAAAAACTCATTGTCAGTGATGCCAGCTTTATTAGTAAACAACTCAAGCAACAAAGGCACCATAAGCGAGCTTTCAGCAAAATCAATCCACTGTAGGTAATGCCCATAGTCACTGCTATCTATGGCAGGGCGCAAACTATCAGGTGCAAAGCGTTGGTAACCCTCCCAAACTTAAGACACCTAATAAATAGAATTAAGCTGCCTGATTGAGTTTCTGTATCGGTGTAAAACCGCCATTGCCCATGTTTGGGCGCTTATGATTATAATGGTATAACCAGTTTTCTGCTTGTGCGCGTACCTGCTCTAGATTATCAAACAGCTCCTGATTTAACCAATCATATCTCATGGTTCTGTTAAAGCGCTCTACATACGCATTTTGCTGTGGATTGCCAGGTTCAATATAGCTTAAGATGATGCCTTGCTGCTCAGCCCAGTCTTTGAGCGCATTGCTGATGTATTCAGGGCCGTTATCGCATCTTATCTGCACAGGTTTGCCTCGGTACTCAATAAGCTGATTAAGACTGCGTATGACCCTCCCGGCCGGTAGCGAGAAGTCGACTTCAACGGTGAGTGCCTCACGGTTGTAATCATCAATGACATTGAACAGTCTAAAGCCGCGGCCATCAGTTAAGCCGTCGTGCATAAAGTCCATGCTCCAGCTTTGGTTAATCCTATCAGGTACTGCTAATGGTATTGGTTTAGCACGTTTAATGCGACGCTTAGGTTTGATTCTAAGGTTGAGTTCAAGCTCGCAGTAGATGCGATATACCCGCTTATGGTTGTACGGCAGTCCTAGCACATTACGCAAGGTTAAAAAGCACAAGCCAAAGCCCCAGTTCTTGTTCTCATCAGTCAGTTTGATAAGTAAGTCCGCTATTTGCTGGTTCTCATCTGTTACCACCGACTTGTGATAATAACAGGTGACGCTGATGTTAAAGATGCTACAAGCTCTGCGGATACCAATACCACGATCTTCAATGTAGTGACAAACCAACGCTTTGCGCCTTTGGGGCGCTACCACTTTTTTGACATGGCATCCTGTAGGATGTCGGACTTAAGACATTCATCAGCGTACATCTTCTTTAAGCGGGCATTTTCAACTTCAAGCTCTTTAAGACGGCTGATAAGTGTGGCGTCCATACCACCATATTTAGATCGCCAGTTGTAGAAGGTACTTTGGCTGATGTTATGCTCACGGCAGAGCTCGGTAATAGGGACGCCTTGTTCGGCTTGTTTTAGGATGTTGACGATTTGGTTGTCGCTAAAGCGTGTCTTTTTCATAGGATTCTCCTGCTGGTGTATTTTAGCAGTTAATCTCTATTTGTAAGTGTTCTTATTTATTGGGGGGATTACCCGTTCAATTAATAGTTGGGTGATCGCTCCTGATTCTGCGTACATCATCCCATCTATTTCGATAACTGGTGATTTACCCAGTGGGTGTACTTCTTTGAGACTGTCTGGTGCCAAATTGGTTTTGGCGTCACGTTGATAGCTGACAATCTCATAAGGTTCGCCAAGCTCTTCTAAGAGCCAAAGCGTACGTAGCGAGCGCGATTGATTAAGATGATGTAAACGAATCATAATATTAGCCTTTTTTGCTTAGTATGTTGTGTTATTCATCAATCGAATGCCATTAGCCTTTAAGCTTAGCAATCAAACGCTTGGCTGCTGCTTCTGATGAGGCTGGATTTTGACCCGTAATCAATAAACCATCTTCGACCACAAACGATTCCCAATCAGCAGCTTTTTCATAGTTGCCACCATTGGCCATCAGCGCATCTTCCACTAGGAATGGCACGACATCGGTAAGGCCAACTGCTTCTTCTTCAGTGTTAGTAAAGCCAGTAACGGTCTTACCTTTTACTAAGTACTCGCCATCGATCTTGACATTTTTAAGGGCGGCAGGAGAGTGACAAACAAAAGCAACAGGCTTATCTTGCTTGACAAAGGTTTCAATCAAATTGATTGAGTTTTCATCAACGGCCAAATCCCATAAAGGACCATGGCCACCAGGGTAGAATACTGAATCAAAGTCTTCCGCTTTCATATTAGCAAGCTTTTTGGTGTTGGCAAGATGCTTTTGCGCATCGCTGTCTTCTTTAAAACGCTTAGTATCTTTTGTTTGCGCGTCTTCAGTATCGCTACTAGGGTCAAGAGGTGGCTGACCGCCAGCAGGAGAGGCGAGAGTTACATTGACACCAGCATCCAAAAACGCATAGTAAGGTGCCGCGAATTCTTCTAGCCAAAAGCCAGTTTTTTTACCAGTATCGCCCAATTTATCGTGTGAGGTTAGTACCATTAAAATATTCATAATTGTCCTTATTTATTGTTAATACCCCACTCTCAACTTGAAATAAGCAAATCAAACTGAAGAGGCGGGTTACCAAGTTTTTTATTGAGTACAAAGCACAGATTATGCGACAGAATCTTACGAATCAATCGATGAGACAAATGCCATAAATCTCTTGCTCGTACCTTTTGTATATTAAATCGTTCTGATAACTGACCAATGACTGTTTCAACGATACGGCGGGCTTTCATCAGCCGTCTTACCACAGGTTTGGGTCTATCCTCTTTCATGTTGGCTCTGAGTGGCGTTTGTAAATCCACGCCTTGAGCGTCGTAGTACGATGTCAGACTAGGGCTGATATACCCTTTATCAGCGCCAAGTAGCCCATGAATATGAGTGGTGATTTCTGGGGCAACCGCTCTTTCATCAACATTGGCAGGAGCAAAGGTAAAGCCTTTAATCATGCCCGATAAGTTAACAAGCAAATGTCCTTCAAAGCCATAGTACCTCTCTTGCTTAGCCGCACAGTAGCTAAAAGCCGCTAAGTCTTGATAGTTTTTATGCCGATAAGCGCGTCCATAATGACAGACGGGTATCGGAAAACCATCCATAAAATGAATGTTGTCACGGCCCTCAAGTTCACTGACTTTATCTTGTATCTGCTGTTTGACTTGCCACAGATTGGCGCAGTGCTTTGCGAAGTTAGGGTATGAGCCGATGGCTGGAAACCAGTCTTGCCAATGCTGGGTAAAGTATTGCCAAATTTGTTTGTCTTGATCAAGGTGTAAAAATTCACCGACCATCTCCATGCAAATAACCTCAGGATCACTTAGCTTTGGCGCGTAACCTGCACTTCGCAAGGGTTTGGTGACGACTATTTTGTAATATTGCTCTACCATTAAATAGATATTGATGATAAATTCGTCTATGGGCATCTCATGACTCCATTGTATTCTTGGTCGAAAACAATAGATTAGTGAGGTGCTCTTATTTTTTCAATCACTTTCGAAGTTGAGAGTGGGGTTGTTAATATTATTTTTAAATGATTGATGGTTAGCAGTCATTTTTAACTATTCGTACTGAGCTAATTGTTCGTACTAAATTAACTTAATATCGTCATTAATGATGACTGCCAATAGTATTCATGGTTAGTGTGTCACTTTCAGTAGTTGTCTTAACCAGTTGTGTTGTTAAGTCGTTATTTAACGTCAGCCACTTTAACCACTGTTTTACCGAAGTTATCGCCATTTAGCATACGAACGAAAGCATTTGGTGCATCGTCTAAGCCTTCAGCGATAGATTCTTTAGTCTTCACAGCACCTGACTCAACCCATTTGCTCATGGTTTTGAGGAACTCTGGAAAATGATCACCATACTCTTCAAAGATGATAAAGCCTTTGATGGTTAGACGGTTGGCCAATACTTGACCCATTAGCATACCTAAACGATCTTTGCCATCAGGCAGTTCAGTGGCGTTGTATTGTGAGACCAGACCACATACTGGGATACGTGCATGAGCATTTAGTAATGGTATCACTGCGTCAAATACTTTACCGCCGACGTTTTCGTAATAGATATCGATACCATCTGGGCAAGCGGCTTTTAATTGTTCAGCGAAATCATCGGCTTTATGGTCAATACAGACATCAAAGCCAAGCTCATTCACTGCAAAGTCACATTTCTCTTTACCGCCTGCGATACCAACGGTGCGTACGCCATATTGATTACCAACTTGACCAACGGTTGCGCCAACAGGGCCGGTTGCAGCAGCGACGACCAGCGTCTCACCTTTTTGTGGTTTACCGATATCAGTCAAACCCATATAACCAGTAAAGCCGGGCATACCCAATACGCCTAAACCATAAGAGGGGTTTGGCATATCTTTATCTAGTTTCAGCACGCCTTCGCCATCACTGACGCTATAGTCTTGCCAACCTGAATTTGATACAACCAAATCACCGACGGCAAATTTATCAAGGTTAGATTCAACGACTTGAGCAACCGTTGCGCCCATCATTACATCACCAACTTCTAGTGGGTCAGCATAGCTTTTTGCATCGCTCATACGTCCGCGCATATACGGGTCTAATGATAAATAGACGGTACGTAGCAGCATCTCATTGCCATTTGGCGTTGGGATATCGCTGGTGGTCATGTCAAAGTTTTCAGCTTTCGGTTCACCATGAGGGCGGCTTGCCAGTTTAATTTGACGGTTTGTTTCTTGGTTTTGTTGTTTATTAAAGCTCATTTTAATAATCCTTATTTTATTTATTGGTTTATAGTTTTAAAGTATAGGTTTGGTTTTAGAGTATAGGTTTTAAAGTTAGCGGCCACTCAACAGTGAATGGCTACTAATAATAAAAAAATACGCAAAGCTGCTGTTTTATATAAAGTTATTATTTTTATTGGCTTATATTCTCAGATTACAGCTTCTAAAAGACTCTACGACTGTTAAGCCACACTGGTTAACGAACGCTCTAAGATAAGACGTGATATTTCTAAGTCATTGTTACCGTGTTCGCCCAGTTTTACCATGTTATGCGCTTCAAGCTGCTTGATAATTGGGTCAATCGCTGACTCATCTAATTCAGCATCTGCTAAGCTAACTGGTAGGCCAAGGCTACGGAAGAAGTTCTCAGTATATACGATAGCAGTCTCGATGATGCTGTCGTCGTCTTGTTTTGTATCAGTATTGCTATCGAGAGCCCAAACGTTACGGGCATATTGAAGTAACTTGTCTTTTTTGCTGTCTTTCAGCTCACGCATAACTGAGGGTAATAATATGGTTAAAGTGCGAGCATGATCAATGCTATGTAATGACGTTAATTCATGGCCGATCATGTGTGTTGTCCAATCTTGCGGCACGCCCGAGCCAATTAAGCCGTTAAGTGCCATCGTTGCGCTCCACATAATGTTCTGACGTGTTTCTAGATTATCTGGATCTGCTTTGACCGCTGCACCTTCTTCAATCAAAATCTTCAGTAAACTTTCAGCAAAGGTATCTTGCACTTTTGCATTGACTGGATAAGTCAGGTATTGTTCCATGACGTGTACAAAGGCATCCGCAACCCCATTCATTACCTGACGTTCAGGCAAGGTTAGCGTCTTAGTAGGATCTAGAATTGAGAACTTAGGGAAGACCAGTGGACTACGAAAAGGGAGTTTGGCTTGACGTTCGCTATGGTTGACGACACCGCCATTATTCATCTCAGAACCAGTCGCTGGAATAGTGAGTACCACCCCTAAATCGATGGCATTATCAATGTTTGCACAACCACTAAGCAGTGCATCCCATGCTTTCTCACGTGAGACAGTGCTGTCGTCTTCGTTAAGTGAAGACACGAGCGCGACAAACTTACTGCCATCAATAACTGAACCACCGCCAACCGCTAATAGAAAGTCAATGTTATGCTCATTAACCATATCAGCTGCTTTAAGCAGAGTATTAAATTCTGGGTTTGGCTCGATGCCGCCAAACTCAAAGACTTCGCGATTTCCACTTGCTGATAATGCTTTTCTGACTTCGTCTAGAGTACCTGTGCGTTCAGCCGAACCGCCACCATAAGTAATAAGTACTTTTGCATCGTTAGGCACTAGATTTGATAATTTTTCGATTTGACCTTCACCGAAGACGATACGTACTGGATTGTAATATTGAAAGTTCTTCATAAGATTCCTGAAATTAATTGGGTATGGATTGTGCGTATAGTTTGCAAAAGCGAATTGGAAAATTATCCAGTTCGTTTTTGTGTATGTGGGCATTGTACAGTAATTAGACCGGTCGTCTAGTGCTATTTACAAAACTCTCGTATATTTATAATTTATGTGAAACTGATTATAAAAATGAGAAGGCGAAAATCTTCGCGCAGAACTTAGGGTGCGAACCTAGTAGCACATATGCTGTTAAGCGCTACTTAGATTATTTTGAGAGTGGCTTAGTTAGAACTAGAGTTAGGTGACCGGAGACAAATAAAGAAAACTATCAAAAGATAGTAAATCTTAAAAATACTTTTACAAAATTGAGGTTAAGTGTAGAAAAGAGCTAGGTATAGAGCAAAGAGCCGCTATTAGCGGCCCATCTCTGTGGTGGTCATCTGCCATACTTCGGCAAGTGGTGTATTGGTTTGACTAATTTTAGCAATCAAGCTGGCACCAAGCCATGCAAAGTACCAACGCTTCGCCACACTTTCTGCAGCGATATTATCGAGTTGCGGTACAGAGTTATCTGCCCAGCCAGCTTTGATTTGTTCGGCAAGCCAACTGATAGTTTGTTGGTAACCCGCATAGAGTACTTTACGCATGGGCTCTGACATATCGGCAACCTCAGCACTAAGCTTAACGACCAAGCATTTTTCGTGATCACAGCCGTTTTGTTGAGTGTCATACCAGCTTTGAAAATAGTCATAAAGCTTTTGCTGCGCGCTAATATCTTGTGCGCCAATAGTCTCAAGGCGATTCTTATACTTGGTAAAGTAATGATTGATAATAGCTTCACCAAACGCTTCTTTTGAAGCAAAGTAATGATAGAAAGAACCTTTAGGGACGCCTGCCGTGTCTAGTATCTGCTTGATACCGACAGCAGTGAAGCCCTTCTGCGCAATCAGTTGGTAACCTATCGCTAGTAGATGTGCCTTTGTGTCTGTTGGCGTGGTACTTAAAGGTTCGCTACTTGATGAAGCTGTAGTTTTAGACATAACAGTCAAGTTCTCCTTGGAACAATGTTTGATTATTATAGTTATTTTAATAAATAAGGTGTAAGTCATCGTTGAACACTATAATGCATAGTACCATTAGACCAGTCGTCTATCAAGTTAGGTTTTGACACGCTATAATTTTTATTCAAGTTTTTATGCAAAGTGTATTTAAAGTTGCTAGACATGCTCATAAAAAAAGACCACTTTTATGGCTAATGCCAGTCAGTTAAGGCTGACTGGTATTTTTTTTGGGATATTTTTGTGGTTTACCCTTAACCACCCTCGGGCAAGATCGCTTTCTGCGTTCAGGAATGACAAACAATTTTCCTTCCTCTAAAACTGCATCTAACAACTTAGGGAAGAGTCCTGCAGCCTGTAAAGGCGCAAACCGTAAAAGATCAACAATCGTAATAGACACCATATGAAAGCTAATTCGTAGAGGGCTAACCTTAGCTCTAACTGCCATATATCGCATCAAACGTCTTATCAGATTATAAGCAATCATAAGCCCCCAGAACTCTTGTAACACAAGCTGTGGCAGCTTACTTCTTAACAACAGCCCCTGCTGTAGATCAGACTTAATTTCCCTAAAAGCCATCTCGATCTCCCAGCGCTGCAAGTACAGCTGTGCCACTTTATCCTTAGTAAAGCGTTTATCATCTATTAAAGAGGTGATGTATCGTCTTATCTTACCCTCATAACGACACTCAATTAATCGAGCTTGCCAAGTATCGGGTAGGTTTGGATTTTTCTTTTGAGCTTGGGGAGAAACCGGCATTTGTATCAAGTAGTCCCCTTCACTAAAGGTTTCAATCACAGTGTAACGCAGATTATCTTTAGCCCGCATGAGCCAGTGACTGTTTGGATGGGTTTGTTGCCAACTAATCAGTAGGTCTGCTGAGAAATAGGCTCTATCAAAGAGCGTAATGCTGTTGTCTTGAATATTTAGCTGACGGGCTAATGTGATCTCTCCTTGACCCATATCTCCAAGGGTTGTGTCAATGATCTCATGCGTGTCAGTATTGATCAGGCATACCGAACGCATTTGGGGATAGGGCGCCTCTTTAGTTCTGCCTTTGCTTGAACTAAAGTGCTGAAGGTTCTCATCAGTATAGGGTAGTGAGTATACGACACCGTCTACAGCTTGGACGCTAAGTCCCATAAAGTCTTGCTGCTGGGCTCGTGATTCTGTTTGGTAGTGAGCACTTAGTTGATGAAATAGCTGCTTTAGAGGCTCATGCCCGAGGCGTTGTCTTGCTTGTACGACTGCACTGGGTACACAGGCCTGTGAGTCTATATTAAGCCGCATCTGCTCTGTGATATACCAGATGGAACGGTTTCTATATAAGGCGGTACCTATGACTAGCCAAACGACATGTTCAGCAGGTAGCTTACGCCTTCTAATGCTCGCTTTGCCGGTATACTCTAAAGCTTGCTGTATCCACTCAGGGTCTATTAATTCACTAAATTGTTCTAGGGTGTCTGGAATCCTTTTATGCGTCTCATTAATAGCGTCTTGTAGTCTCATAGTAAAATAGCCCATCTACTTATTAGATGGGCTATTTTATTACTTTTATTGAGTTTTTGCCTTAACTGACTGGCATTAACTTTTATGGCGGCCTTTTGTGTGAGTATTAATTGAGCTGTCTAAAACTGTCCTATCGAGAATGAAAGCCTAACAAGGCTTCTATTTCTTCAATAGAAATATTTTTAACGAGTGCTTGCTCTTCTACTGACAAACGATTGGTGTGTTCTTTTATTATCGTATGAATGCTACGAGAGATCTCTGATGTCGTTGCATAATACATTTGCGGTTCTTCCTTGGTAAGCTTTGCCAAAAACTTATTGACGATCTTACGTTTTTCTTCTGGTGTGTTTTCTTCAGTCATATTATTCTCCTAGGGATGAGCCATTTAAGCAGCCTAATGGACTTGAGTCAATGTATATCATAATAATCAAAACAATGTTGATATAGCAACGCTTGAGTGTTTAACATTTCAGCGCAGAACTCACCTACTTCTAAAGTAGTGGGATGAATACGTAATCAGCAGCCCTCTAAGTGATATAATATGGTCATGCCAAAGCAAATCCTAAAAGCCTACAAAATAAGACTGTACCCTAATGAAGAACAGCAAATATTCTTTGCCAAATCATTCGGCTGCACACGCTTTATCTGGAATAGGATGCTTAGTGACAAGATTGATCATTACAACGAGCATAAGACCGAGCTTAAAAACACTCCAGCTCAATACAAAAAAGAGTTTGAATGGCTCAAAGAGGTGGATAGCTTGGCACTGGCTAACGTCCAGCAAAACTTAAGAGCCGCTTATAGCACCTTTTTCAAAAGCGGGTTTGGCTTCCCTAAGTTCAAGAAAAAAGGTCAGCGTGACAGCTACACTACCAATAATCAAAAAGGCACAGTAGCGGTCACAAACAACACCGTCAAACTGCCTAAGATTGGTCATATCAACGCTAAGTTCCCAAATAAAATAAATGGCCTAATCAAAAGTGCCACCATCAGCAAAACCCCATCAGGCAAGTACTATGCCAGCTTATTGGTTGAAACGGTTGTCGAGGTATTACCTAAGACTGGCTCTAACATCGGCCTTGATTTAGGGTTAACCGACTTCATCGTCTTGTCGGATGGCACAAAAGTGGCTAATCCTAAGTTCTTATCGAAACTGCAAGATAGGCTTACGCGAGAACAGAAAATACTGGCCAAGCGTACAGCAGTGGCCAAAGCCGATCAACGCAAGCTGTCTGACAGCCGCAACTATCAAAAGCAAAAAATCAAAGTCGCTAAGGTATATGAAAAAATAACCAATACCCGAAAAGACTTTCTACACAAACTCTCATTCAATCTCATCAAAAACCACGATGTGATTGCTGTTGAGGACTTAAACATCAAAGGCATGGTTAAGAACAAAAAGCTTGCTAAAGCCATATCAGACAGCTCATGGTCAACCTTCACCACCATGCTTAACTACAAGGCTGAATGGTACGGTAAAGCGCTAATCAAGGTTGATAGATGGTATCCATCTTCTAAGACCTGCTCAGGCTGTGGGCACTTACTGACTAAAGCTGAGCTACCATTACAGGTGAGATCATGGAGTTGTCCAAGCTGTCAGCAAAAAAATGATAGAGACATCAACGCCAGTATCAATATCCTAAACGAAGGATTGAAGCTGGCAACACTCAAAACCGTCGGTGCGACGGGGTTAGCTTAGTCCATTTGCCTAACCGCTGATACAAAACATTGTATCAAGTAGGGGTATTACCTAAGAAATCCCTACCTCTTTAGGTAGTGGGTAGTTCATTTGTGGTGGTCTCTTTAATCGTATCCGCCGTGCAATTATAAAAACTATTAATTCTAGTATATATAACACTGCTCGGCATACTACTTTGCGCTACCAAGACTTTTGGCACAGCGCTGAGCAAACAGTCTCAAATCACGAGGGCTCCTCTGTTAAGCGCTTATCAAACCTAATATTTGACGGCTCAATAAAACCTCTTGCAATCCCATGAACCAACGCTATTGGCAGACAAATAATGCCGCCTGATAGCATGCCTAACTCATAAGACAATGAGCTGTCCTCATAGGTTTGCCCTTGAAGCCTTGATTTAAATGCGCTGTATGGAATACCATACATATTGCCGGCAAGTATGACTTGTAGCGCTGACAAAATGATAGAGGCGCGCTCTTGACCGTATTCTTTGACCACCGCATCATAAGCATACCGCGCGGGTAATCCCTTTGAATCCGCAAAATGCTGCGCAAACATAATGGCTTTTGCTTCTTCAGATTTAATAAAAGTATCATCTCCACTTAAGAAGCTGCTTATTTCCTCATTACTCATACCTTGACGCAGTGCCATTTTAGTATGCTGATATGAGCAGGCTGCGCAACCGTTGACCTCTGTTACCGCTAACATCAGACGCTTCAAAAAATGCTTATCGACTATGGTGTTGTTACTATTTTAAACAAGTTTGGCGGTCGCTTTTGGCACGTAAGTAAACGCCCGATACAATTCTCTTAAATTAAATTTACGCTTATACCCTATGGTTTGGCTGACTGAATCTAACGATTTCATATGTGTCTCATTTTAAAAACAATGGTGCTTTCCTCAAGTATAGTCAATCTGTAGCAATATCAACACCTATATATAGGTGTTGTATAAAATATAACATTCATTTAAAATGAATCTTTAAGAAAACAGTTATCAACCAATGCTAAGAAGACCACCATGAACTCTATCAATTTACCCAGTAAGCCGCCAACCTCGCCGCATCCCATTCTTAATTTTAGCTTTCGGATTTTTTTTAGTGCAGGCGCGCTGTTTGCCATTATCACCATAACTCTATGGGCGTTTGTCTTTACTGGTCACACGGATATTGATGCGCAGGCGCTCAATCCACTGTATTGGCATGGTCATGAGATGATTTATGGTTATGCGCTGGCGATTGTGGCGGGGTTTTTATTGACCGCAGTGCAGACGTGGACAGGGGTCAAGATGCCACACGGCTATAAGCTGCTTGGTATTTTTGTTTGTTGGTTGTTGGCGCGTTTATGCTGGGCGGCATTTGCTCTTGGCATGACCGTTGGCGGTAGCAGCGCCTCGCTGCTGTATATCGCTGCTATATTTGATATGCTGTTTGTCGCATGGATGGCATGGGTGATATTTCACGCTGTGCTACAGGTCAAGCAGTATAAACAGATGGGTATATTATCCAAGCTGGCATTATTGACCCTCGGTAATGGGCTCTGCTATTGGGGCGTTTTTAGCAACGACATGAACCTGACTCGAATAGGCATGTACTTGGGGTTTTATCTGATTATTGGCTTGGTGTTGACCATTGGCAGGCGAGTCGTGCCGTTTTTTATTGAGCGTGGCCTGAGCGCAGGGACGACAGACGTGATCAAGTTGCGCAATAGTAAAGCACAAGATATTGCTAGCTTATTATTCTTTTTGGCCTTTTTTATCGTTGATCTATTTTATCCTAATAAGTACTTGCTGACTATTACCGCACTTGGGGTGGCAATCGTTAATATCGTGCGCCTAAAAGGTTGGTATCATCATCGTATTTGGCAAAAGCCGCTACTGTGGTCGCTGTATCTTGCCTTTGCCGGTATGTGTATCAGCTTTGTACTATATGCTTCGCAACCGTGGCTGGGGTTCACTCATAGTATTGCTATGCACGCGCTGGCGCTTGCTGGTATCGGTATGATGACGGTGGCGATGATGGCGCGAGTCTCACTTGGACATACGGGACGTAGTATTCATGAGCCGCCCAAAATGGTCAATGCCATATTTGCCCTCATGGTGTTGGCGTTTATCAGTCGGGTGTTTATACCCTTGGTTGATATGAGCGATTATTTGTTGTGGGTGATGATAGCGCAGGGGGCGTGGATTGCTTGCTTTGTGTTGTTTTGCATCAGCTATTTGCCGATGCTGTCACGTGAGAGACCAGATGGGCTATTTGGGTGATAAAGTATGGGTGATGAAGTTCGGATAATGATGTTTGGGTGATACAGTTTGGGTAGTAAGGTTTGAGTAATGAAGTTTAATAAATAACAGGAAGAATAGAGGAGCATTATCAAATGCGGCTAACCAATTACACTGATTATGCACTGCGTTCGTTGATATATTTGGCAGTCAAGCCCGCGCCGCAAGCGCTTGCTAATATCAGTGATATTGCAGACAGCTATAACATCTCCAAGAGCCATTTGACCAAGATCATTCATCAGTTGGGCCAGCTGGGTTATATCGATAGCGTGCGTGGTAAAAATGGCGGTATTCGGCTAGCACGTGCACCAAAAGACATTAATCTTGGGGTGTTAATCAAGCAGATCGAACCAGATTTTGCTTTGGTTGAGTGTTTTGCAACTACCTTACCAAACGATAACAGCAGTCAAAACAATGAAGCTACGCAAAAAGGGTTGCCAATCACTCTTATAGAAGAATCAAAAAACGCCGCTTCAGTGGGCTGCGTGATTAGCCCTGCTTGCCAGTTAAAAGCGGTGTTTTTTGAAGCATTAAACGCATTTATTAACGTGCTTGAGCGTTATACCTTAGCGGATATTATTAATAATAAGGATGAGCTGAATACATTATTGTCTTTATGAAGATGATGCTTTATAAGTGCTTTATAGATATTTCGCACACATTAAAAAAGCTCAAAATTAGCCATAATATATCGCTAGTTTTGAGCCTAATTTCTTACTTAACTATAATTTAAATCATAGCTATATTGATTGTGATTGCTAAGCTATTAATTGCTAAGTTGCTCTACGGTACGATTATTCTGAGGCTGTACAGGACGGTTATTACCTTCATATAAGCTAGCCATAGTAGCAATTTGAGTAGGTGCAAGCTCTACTGGCTCTTTGGCTACATACCATTGTACTTGCTCTGAGCAAGGCGGGGTCGTCAGCGAGCCTTCATAATGATAAAAAGTTGGCATGGCAGGAATTATTGCTGACAAATCGATATTATTTGCCATAAAGTCAGTCTTATTCTGAGCACTTACCTTTGTGCCGCTGAGTAATATCTCCACAACTTCATGAGACTGTCCTGGTGTCAGCATCACGCCCATCACTGCAAGATTACCTTCACTATTGGCATGCACAAAATGAACCTCAGCTAGATAATGCTGGCTACCAAACTGATGCTCACTTGGGGTGTGGTAGTGGAATTGTTGTAGCTCAGTCCCCTATTGATATCAAGACGGTAACTGCCAGTGTAAAAGACGCATGGTATGACCATTATCGTTGATATTTAGGCTTGCTGATTGGCTATAATTGATAGTAGGAGCGTCTTTTACACTGGCAGTTACCGTCTTGATATCAATAGGGGACTGCTCTTGCCCAATTCCACAAGTGGTTGCACCTTCAACATCTCCCCAATACTCAGGTCCAGTATTGCCAACATATGACCAGCTGGCTTGACGGTCGTCTTTGTTTTTTGACTCAGCGACAACGGGACTGGTTGGGGTGGTTGCTTGCTCGGCGGTTTTATAGCTATTAGAACAGGCGCTAAAACCCATGGCACTAGCGGCTATAATGGCAACGGTGAGAAGATTACGCTTCATACTTAAATTCCTTTTATAAGAAAACAATCTGCTATATTTGATTCAAAACACACCATGTCAAATCCATTTTTATGAGCAATTAAATACTCACTGCTTCTATGAAAAGCAATTAAAATAATTAAAGTTTGTTGATTAGGTATTATTCATCATGTTTTAGGCACTATTAATAGTCACCCGTATGTTGTAACAGATACAAGTAACTGAAACATGTTTCTTTAGTTAAGTATTATTAATAGATTAGTTAAATAAATTTTAATATATACTAAGTCCATGTTTATATAAGGGTTTTTCTGAAGCCAAATAAATTATCCAAACGCCATAAAAAAGGCTGCCTTTGCAGCAGCCATTTTTAGTATGTTTTTAGTTGAGTTTTTAACATTTTACCGTAGAAATCCCCTACCTCTAAGGTAGTGGGATGAATACGTCTTGACAGCCTACCGCTTAGTTGGTAAGTTCTACTCAAGGACAGCATTTCAGACCTTTAGAGTAATCTAATAACATCAGCATTAGCCTGTATCCGAATTGCTTGAAAACAGCAATAATTGTTAACCCTCGGTGCGAGGGGGATAGCTCGGTAAATTTTCCTAACCGCTATTGCAAAATACCGCAAATAAGTACGGGTATTACCCAAGAAACCCCTACCTCTTAGGTAGTGGGTAGTTCATGTTCAAGCCTTTTCAAGCTTTGGACGCGCCTTTTCTACGGCTTTTAATAACGCTTTTTCAAAGCCGCCAACTTCAAAGGTAATCAAGCTAGAATGTGCCGCACAGAAATTGTGAGTATCACGCCACTCGTGTGCAAGTTGGGTCGCCCAGTCACAGTATTGCTTACCAACGTTTGGCTCGTCTTTGAGCGCATGCTTGGTAGTAGGGTGCAAAAGTAGCTCAGGCAATACTGCCTCAAGAATTTTTGCAGGCGGGCTCATGAAGGTATCGTCAACGTGCAAGCTTCTGCTGGCAGGGTGATATACCAATAGCGATCCGGCGTGAATCTTGTCATTAGGTGAAATATAGTGGATGCCTTCAACTATAGAAAACTCAAGTTCAGGATAGCGCTTGGCTACCGCGTCACTTTCTACCAAATCCTCTGACCACTCAACTTCAGGTACTTGCTCTTTATGACGGCTACTGCCATAAAAAGTCGCTTTTGGAAAGTCTTTGGCCATTTGTGCACAGCTGACAGTGTGGAAAGGGTGAACGTTTAATACCGCCTCTACGTCTTGACCGTCATTGGTTAGCGCCATGACTTCATCTCGGACATCACCCGTTAATGTGTAGCTGTCCAAAAAGATAAAGCGCCCTGACTCTAATTTTATCAGTGAGCAATGCGTGCCTATATCGATGACACCGCCTAAGCGAAATGATCCACGAATATTCCAAAACCCTGCGCCCAAGTCATAAATTTTATCTGCCATTGGTGCTAATCCTTAATTATTAGAAAGTAAATGTTTATAAAGTAAAAAAATACTTGGAGTAATATGCTGGTTGATATTAGCGATTAGTATTTTTAATCGTTCGATTATGACTGATAGCGCTGTTAAGGTATGTAAGAAAAAAGCTTTTGTATGTAGTCAGGTATTATGGTCTTTTAGTTGCGGAACCTCGATGTATTGCCATAGAGTCAAATTAACAGCGAAAAGCCGATGTCCAAGTTTGTCTTGAACATCGGCTCTTGATTGCAAAGTTAAAGGTTAGCTTTGATTAAATAGCCGGTTAAAGCTTACTCCGCATAATCAACCCAGATCCAACCGTTTTCTAGCCATTCCATTAACTCATCGGGGTCAACCTCTGTGACATCGTGGCTTTGTAGATGCTCACCATCAGCTAAACGCATCAGTAACGCTGCTGTCGCTTTATCGACACCATCAAGGCGTTGACCATTGGCATATACAGCAATGCCATCGTCAGTTCGGTTATATAACAGACGATTGCTATAGTCCGCCTGTAGCGTCGCGCCGTCAGCCAAGGCTTGTATTAATTCATCAGTATTTAAGGCCTCTTCTGGTACCAGTGCATCATACTGACGCTTGCTTACCACCTCACTGACTGCTTGACGAATAATATCGTCGCCGCGCTCAGACTGTAGCATTTGTAATAACTGGTTTTTAATTGCAACGATGCTGTCCGCTTGCAGTTCACCAGAGGGTTGTAGGGTTTGCGGCAATAACATTGGTATAAACAAATCGCTATCATTGGTGGCAACATCAGCCAGACTATCGATGATCTGCATTAAGTTTGGACGACGGCAGCCAAATGAAAAAGTCAGACAGTCATCTTGGGCCACACCAAAGTGTGAGAGTTTCGGCGGTACATAGAGTACATCCCCAGCTTCTAGTATCTCATCAAAGATAATCTCGCCCATATCATCAAAAAGCCTGATTGGCTCATCGGCGACAAACTCAGTATGCTTATCACAGAACTTGCCCAACTGCCAACGCCGGGACCCAAACCCTTGCGCTAAAAACACATCATAGTCGTCATAGTGTTTGCCAACAGAGCCACCTTTGGGCGCATACGAGACCATAATGTCATCACGCTGCCATTGCGGGATAAAATCAAATGCTTGCCATAATTGACCAAGCTCTGGTGACCATTGTTCAAGGTTTTGAACGAGTACGGTCCATTGTTCTGGCAAGTTATCAAAGTCTGCTTCAGTTAGCGGGCTTTTTTTAAGCTGCCATTGTGGCAGGCCTTCTTGCTTGGTTGCTGCTTGTGTCAGTAGGCGCGCTGAAGCGTCCTCTTCAAGCGCAAGACCGAGCATGTCCTCTGGCTCAAACATACCGATTAATTGCGGTAAGCCTTGCTTGATTAATAGGGGCTTTTTTTGCCAGTATTCGCTTAGAAACTGCTCTGGACTAATAGAGTCGGGTAAACAAAGGGGTATAGAGGTCATTGATAAATCCGTATCTGAAAATGGCTATGAGATTAATAATAAAGGATACTTTATAGGAAGGTTTTAATAGTTTATGATGAGCGCCTATCTGGTGGCTACTAACAAATAGCTACTAACGAATAGTTACTAGCAGCTAGCATCAGAGCATCCACTCAATCGTAGGACATTTATGAAAAAATTACATTTTATCGTCATCATCGCTAGCGTGTTTTTACTACAGGCCTGTGTACACAAGATAGTGACCGTACCTACTAAGGTTGCTTATAAAACCACTAAAGGCGTGGTCAAAGGCACAGTCGCTGTCGGTAAAGCCATCATACCAGGCGACAGTGATGATGATAAAAAAGACGACTAAGGCCTCATTTGGTTGTTACGAGTTTGCAATAAAACCATAACTGCACTGATAAGACCGCCCAATAATGCCAGCGCCATATCGCTATGAGCATCCCAGATATCGCCTTGCTGACCATTATAAGCTTCAGCGGCTTCTGGCGACAAGGTAGTAGCAATACCCCATTCCAATAGCTCGTAGAGTAGGCTTGATGACATATTGATCATTAGCGCTATGACGATCAGCTGCTTGGGAGATTGAATCTTAAAAATAGTTTTTGCGCTTTCATACATAGCACTGAACAGCAGCAGACCATAGCTAAGATGTACCAGCCTGTCATACATATTGCGCTGCCAACCAAATAACTCATTTAAGCTGATGCCAAATAGGTGCTGCATCCAGTCATCATATGGGACATACGAGTACAGATAACGTGCGCCTATAATATGAATCAGCAAAAATACTGCCGCGAGCATATAAGAGCGCGAGCCAATATAGCCGTAGCGATAAGCGATTATCATTAGAGCTAAAAACAGCAGCGTGCCTAATTGATGCAGTAGGTAGCTTGACCACTCTAAAGGCTCAATACTTGCCAGCACCATTACGATGAGTACCGCAGCAGTACTGACAAGCACTGATTTAAAGCTTCGGTTCATTTTCCAGTTTCATTTGTTGATGAGCTGTTACAGCTTAGCAATCCACTCTTTGATGGTTTTTGCTTGCTCAGCCGCATTACCGATATAGGTGGCAGGCGTCAGATCCCTTAGGCGTGCTTTGTCGCTATCTGAAACCGCAGACAGCTCATCACTGTCAACGAAAGTTAGCATGGCTTCGCGGGTCATGGCATTACCACGAGTTAAGGCTTTGAGCTTCTCATACGGGTTTTCAACGCGATAGCGACGCATGACCGTTTGAATTGGCTCGGCCAACACTTCCTGCGCTTGATGCAGGTCGTCATTGAGGCGCTCTGGATTGACTTCTAGTTTGCCCACACCCTTGAGGCAAGCATCATAAGCAATCATGCTTTGTGCCAGTCCTACGCCGGTATTGCGTAATACAGTTGAGTCTGATAAGTCACGCTGCATACGTGAAATCGGTAGCTTTTCGCCCAAATGTGCGAGCATGGCATTGGCCACACCCAAGTTACCTTCAGAGTTTTCAAAATCAATAGGATTGACTTTGTGCGGCATGGTCGATGAACCCACTTCACCATCTTTTAGGCGCTGCTTAAAATAGCCTAAGCTAATATACTGCCAAATATCACGGTTAAAATCGATCAATACGGTATTAAAGCGTTTGACCACATCAAACAATTCAGCGATATAGTCGTGTGGCTCGATTTGCGTGGTATAAGGGTTGAAGGTCAGCTCAAGGCTTTCTGTGATGAACTGCTCTGCATGCGTCTGCCAGTCAACCTCTGGATAGGCTGAGAAGTGAGCGTTGTAGTTACCTACCGCGCCATTGATTTTGCCGAGTAGCTCAACGTCACCGATTTGTTTGATTTGGCGAGCAAGGCGATAGGCGACGTTTGCCATCTCTTTACCTAGCGTGGTTGGACTGGCAGTCTGACCGTGAGTACGTGACAGCATGGGCTGGTCAGCATGAGTAATGGCTAAGTCAACGATACTGTCAGTGACTTGCTGCATTTTGGCAACCACCAGCTCGCGGCTGTCTTTGAGCATTAACGCATACGATAAGTTGTTGATATCTTCACTGGTACAAGCAAAATGGATAAACTCTAGACTGGCTTCTAGTTGTTCATTACCGCGGAACTTATCCTTAATAAAGTATTCAACCGCTTTGACATCATGGTTGGTCGTCGCTTCAATATCTTTGATCGCTTGCGCATCGGCTTCACTAAAATTATCAACAATGGCATTCAAAAAGGCATTGGTATCTGCATCAAATGCTGCCAATTCACCAATCGCGCTATTATCAGCCAATGACTGTAACCAGCGAATCTCGACAGTGACACGCGCTTTTATCAGACCGAATTCAGATAAATAAGGGCGCAAGCTGTCGGCTTTAGACGCGTAACGGCCATCAATTGGGGAGAGTGCGGTCAAGGCAGATAAAGAGGTAGACATAAATATCCTTAAATAACAATTTTGAATTGAGTGGGTGAGACTTTTTTACATGAAAAATTATTCATAATTAAATAGAGGCGTTTACATCAAAAACTGCTGAGATAAGCACCACTATAAAAACCAACGAGCAAACTATATGAATGGCTAAAAATACCAATAATACATTACGTTTTATAGCAGAGTATTTAGGCTCTCCTTTTTTAGGTAAGGCGGTAACTGCAAGTACTAGAAATAATAATATTGAGAGCCAAATAGCAACTATAACAACAGGCATTTACTTAACGCTTTGCGTGTATTCTAGAAGCCACACGGTGCATCTATCGACTTAATCACGCCGCCGCCGAGACAAACCTCGTCGATATAGAATACCGCTGACTGACCAGGGGTCACGGCGCGTTGCGGCTCATCAAACACGACTCGTACTTCGCTGCCATCAGTATTTGTCGCAAATACACGGCAAGCTTGGTCAGGCTGACGATAGCGTGACTTTGACATGCTGCGTAAGCCGTCTTCGGTAAAAATATCTGCTGGAGGCAAACCATCGACCCAATCGAGCTTATAAGCGTGCAGCTCATTACTCATTAGCATGGGATGCTCGTGACCTTGACCAACGATTAGGCGGTTTTTGTCCAAGTCTTTGGCGAGTACAAACCAAGGCTCTTCTGGGCGGTCTTTGACACCGCCGATACCGATGCCACCGCGCTGACCTAAGGTGTAATACATTAAGCCATCATGGGTGCCGATGGTCTTATGATCGTCAGTGACGATGTCGCCTTTTTGCGCAGGCAAGTACTGCTGCAAGAAGTCTTTAAAGCGACGCTCACCAATGAAGCAAATACCAGTAGAGTCTTTCTTCTTTGCGGTAATCAGGTCATGTTCTTCAGCGATTTTACGCACGACAGGCTTTTCAAGCTCACCGACAGGGAATAGAGTCTTGGCAACTTTATCACCGCCAACAGCATGTAAGAAGTAACTTTGGTCTTTATTATTATCCAGACCACGCAATAGCTGTGCGACCTCATCACCATTGCTGTTTGTATAATTGACGCTACGACGCGTGTAGTGACCAGTAGCGATATAGTCTGCACCAAGTGTTAAGGCATAGTCTAAAAATGCTTTAAACTTAATTTCTTTATTACACAAGATGTCAGGGTTGGGCGTACGGCCAGCTTTATATTCCGCTAAGAAGTGTTCAAAAACACGATCCCAGTACTCCATCGCAAAGTTGGCAGTGTGCAGCTTCATGCCGATTTTGTCACAGACAGCTTGCGCATCCGCTAGGTCGTCCATCGCCGTACAGTATTCGGTACCGTCATCTTCTTCCCAGTTTTTCATAAACAGCCCTTCCACGATAAAGCCTGCTTGCTGCAGCAAAACGGCTGATACGGAAGAGTCGACACCACCGGACATACCCACGATGACGCGCGTCGTCGTAGGATTGGCAATATCGGTTAGGCTTAAGGGAGGGTGGGTACTGAAAGCATCTGAAATAGCTGGCATAAAAATCGCTCAACAACTTATGATAAAATAAGCGTCATATTATACCAGTTAATTGAAACTGTTGGCGACCTATAGTCAGCACACTTTTAAACTGCTACGGTGTCGCTCTAACTACCTTTCACTTATTTTGGAATGACAATGATAAAAATCGGTCAAGGCATCGACGTTCACGCTTTTCATAACACAGGCGAGCAGCAGCAATATGTCATATTGGCAGGCGTGCCCATTGAACACACGCACAGTCTGCTTGCGCATTCTGATGGCGACGTGGTATTACATGCACTGGCAGATGCGTTGCTTGGCGCTTTGGCACTTGGAGACATCGGTCAGCATTTTCCAGATACGGATGCGGCCAATGCTGGTCTTGATTCACGGGTACTACTACGTTATGTGTATGGCAAAATTCAAGCGGCTGGTTATACTTTGGGTAATGCAGATATTACCGTCATGTGTGAACGCCCAAAGCTCGCCCCTCACAATCAAGCCATGCGTGCCAACATTGCCAGTGACTTGCAAACGGATGTCAGTAATATCAGCGTAAAAGCCACGACTACCGAAAAGCTTGGCTTTACCGGTCGCCAAGAGGGTATCATGGCGAATGCTGTGGTACTATTAGTACCAACATATAGTGCCAACGTATAGTGCCTAGCGTATCTAATGGCTAATAATGTATCTGACGTTCAATAGTTAAGAGCGTATTCAGTGTATTAATTTGCTTGTAATCTAGTGGCAGTTGCCCCATGTATCAGCAACGTAGCAAACCTATATTTTAATTACCTACCTTTAATAAACTGCTTTAGCAATAGGAGCTTTTATGAGTGATCAAACCCCAAATACTGCTGCAACTGACGTTGAACAGCTGATTCGTGACCAAATCAAAGACAATAAAGTGCTGATTTATATGAAAGGCACACCGCAGTTCCCGCAGTGTGGCTTTTCAGCGCGTTCTATTGAAGTGCTGACGCAAATTGGCCGTCCATTTGCCTTTGTCAATATCTTAGAAAACCCAGAAATTCGTGCCACTTTACCAAAAGTCGCTAATTGGCCAACCTTTCCACAGCTATGGATTGATGGCGAATTGATGGGCGGATCAGATATTATCTTGCAAATGTATCAATCAGGTGAGCTTAAGCCATTGGTTGAAGCAAACAGTCCTGCTGCCTAATAACGATACTATTTGTTCAGAGAGTCAGCCAGATTAAGCATTACGCACTGTCAGTGCTCTGACTCCGAATAGATCTGAATGAACCTGAATGAATAAACCCTCGTTTGGTGTATAAAAACTCGAGTGGCCTACTACAATGGCTACTCGAGTTTTTTATTGTGTGTCTCTTTTATTGCAACGAGTATTGCAACGAGCTTTTATTGTCTTTACAAATTTTATCCCCATAATAGTGTGCAAGATAACCATATATTGAATAAAAAAGAGAGTCTTATGAGTAATCAATCCATTGAAAATCAACAAGCCACTGAAGCCCTTGAGCAAGCTGCCATCGAAAAACGCCGTGAAAAATTAAAAGCTGAGTCAGTGCGCATTAGTGACATTGCTGACAATGAGCCAAACTCTGCGCTGAAATGTATCCATCAGCTGAGTGTGGCAGGCGGCGCGACGGAAGGCACCTATATCGCTATTGAGCAGCGTATCGTGGCCGATCAAGATGCTGCGGGCGCCTATCATCTCGCATTATTGGCCCAAAGCACACCAGATTTGCCGATTGATGCGCGCCAGCTTATCGAACTGGTCATCGACAAAGGTGATAACCACCAACGCTTGGCATTACTCAAAAACTTGCCATTACCGCCTGTTGAGATGATAAAAGAACAAATCTTAGCCAGTAATGATGGTGAGGCAATTGGGCAAATGAATGCTTATCTACAAATCAACCCTGAAGGTCATGGGAGTCAGCATCTGATAACCAGTAGTGAGACAGATAGAGTGGTACCATTAAGCCCTGGTAATAATCTTAATAACTAACATAACAATGTAAAAACACAATGCAAAAACGCGAAAACAGCCAAGATGCTTTTGAATGAAATTTCAGCTGTTTTTGCGCTATGGTTTTTTAAACTTCAAAAAATTGCTATAATTATCTGTTACCTATTAACGCTTGGCCGCTGACAGTGGCAGCTATTTATTTTTATATCCTTGACACCTATTCATCGTATTGTAAGCGGTTACTATATCAGTCACTTGCTTACAGTCATCAAGGTATCATCACTCAAGTGAGGCATGCATGCAATATCCCAAAAATTACGACGTGGTAGTGATCGGCGGCGGTCATGCCGGTACGGAAGCTGCTTTGGCTGCTGCACGTATGGGCGCACAGACCTTGCTATTGACACATAATATAGAGACGCTCGGTCAGATGAGCTGCAATCCTGCGATTGGTGGGATTGGTAAATCACACTTAGTACGTGAGATCGATGCCTTGGGTGGGGCGATGGCCTTGGCAACTGATAAAGCAGGGATACAGTTTCGCGTACTGAACAGCCGTAAAGGTGCCGCAGTCCGTGCCACGCGTGCGCAAGCGGATCGTATTTTATATAAAGCCGCCATTCGTCAAACGCTTGAGAATCAGCCCAATCTTGATTTATTTCAGCAAGGTGCTGATGATATTTTGGTTGAAAACGGCCGTGCAACGGCAGTAGTGACATCGACAGGTATTATATTCAATACGCAAACCGTTGTATTAACCTCAGGAACCTTCTTAGGCGGGGTCATTCATATTGGCCTTGAAAACTCAAAAGGTGGACGAGCAGGGGATCAACCTTCTATCAAGCTTGCCGATCGCTTACGTGAGCTTAAGTTGCCAGTGGGTCGTCTAAAGACAGGCACGCCAGCCCGTATCGATGCCCGGAGCGTTGACTTTAGTGTTATGACGGCGCAGCCTGGTGATACGCCATTGCCAGTCATGAGCTATATGGGTGACGTATCTATGCATCCAGAGCAAGTTAACTGTTATATTACGCATACCAACGCGCGTACTCATGACATTATCCGTGCAAATCTAGATCGCTCACCGATGTTCTCTGGCAAAATCGAAGGCGTTGGTCCGCGTTATTGCCCCTCTATTGAAGATAAGATCCATCGTTTTGCTGATAAAGACAGTCATCAGATCTTTATCGAGCCAGAAGGCCTGAACACGCATGAGCTATATCCAAATGGTATCTCAACCAGTTTGCCGTTTGATGTGCAGTTAGACTTTATCCATAGTATGAAGGGACTTGAAAATGCGCACATTACTCGTCCAGGTTACGCCATTGAATATGATTACTTTGATCCGCAAAATCTAAAGCCCACACTTGAAACCAAATCGATTGATCGCTTGTATTTCGCGGGTCAAATCAATGGTACGACTGGCTATGAAGAAGCAGGCGTGCAAGGACTGCTTGCTGGTACCAATGCGGCACTCGTGACCTGTGATAATAGTGAATATGAGACTTGGACACCGCGCCGCGACGAGGCTTACCTTGGCGTACTCGTTGATGACCTCATCACTCATGGTACCAATGAGCCGTATCGCATGTTTACCAGCCGTGCAGAGTATCGCTTACTGCTGCGTGAAGACAATGCCGATCAACGTTTGACTGAGACAGGGCGTAAGCTTGGCTTGGTCGGAGACGCACGCTGGCAGGCCTATCAACAAAAAATGGAAGCCATCGCCACCGAATCTGCGCGTCTAAAAGACATGTGGGCCACGCCTGCCAATGCGTTAGGCAAGCAAGTCACTGAACAAACGGGTGAGGTGCTCAGCAAAGAAGCAACTGCTTATGACTTACTGAAACGTCCGCAAATACATTTTGCTGATATCAAAGCGATTACGGATTCGCAAGTCGACGCACAAGTCGGTGAACAGATAGAGATCTCGGTCAAATATGCAGGCTATATCGATCGTCAACAAGAAGATATCGAGCAGATCAAGCGTTTAGAGAATACGGCGCTGCCGATGGACTTTGATTACGATATAGTGTCAGGTCTATCTAATGAAATCGTGCAAAAGCTCAATCACGTACGACCTGCGACTTTGGCGCAAGCAAGTCGTGTCAGCGGTGTCACGCCTGCTGCTATACAGTTATTGGCGATGACAGTAAAAAAGAACAAAAAAGCCAAGGCCGCGTTAAATTCATAGCTTTGACTTTATAATAGGATGAGATAAATAGAGAGTGTTTGACTGGAGTTGTTATATAAATGCTAGTATAAGTGCTCACTACTCATTTTATCTAACCCCATTATATTGCCAATAAAAATGCCCCTGCTCTTGTGGGCATTTTATTATTTTGAGCCTGTTTATGATCGACGCCATTGTTTTTGCTATCACGATTGTTTTGCCCAACCTCTTCTTGATGGGGTTGGGTTTTTTTATGCAGCGGCGTGGTGAAGTCAGTCAAACCTTTATCGATCAAGCCTCTTACTTTGTCTTTAATTACTGTCTACCAGCACTACTGTTTTTTAGTGTCGTCGATAGCGATGTTGATTATAGTAAGCAAGTGATTTTGATCGCTGCTGGTACTGTCGTGACCTTTATTTTGTTTATAGGGGCTGAGTGGTATGCCAATCGCTTTGTCAAACTACCTGCTGACCAAGGGGTGTTTGTCCAAGGTGTCTTTCGCAGTAATATGGCCATTATTGGATTGGCGACTGTCGCCAACGCCTATGGAGAGCACGGCCTAAGTATTGGCGCAGTGTATATGGGCGTGGTGACGATACTGTTTAATATCCTAGCAGTCATTACCCTCAGCCGCGTCTCTAAGAGTGCTGAAGACACTTGGATCAGCCGCAGCACCATGATTACCAAAAAATTATTCACCAACCCGCTTATTCTGGCATTACTGGCTGCGTTTGCATACAAGGCATTGCCATTGCCGCCACTTGCAGGTGTCATTCATACCACAGGAGGCCTGCTAGCAGCGGTGGCGTTGCCGCTGGCGCTGATCTGTGCAGGTGCCAGCATTGATTTAAAAGCCATGCTGCATCTTTCCGGACTGTCCATGCAAGCCAGTATTGGCCGCATTGTTATCGCGCCATTAATAGCTGTCGCAGTTGGATTGGCTTTTGGTTTATCAGGTGTCCATCTGGGCGTGCTGTTTTTGATGGTAGCGTCACCGACGGCGGCTGCCAGTTACGTCATGGCAAAAGCAATGGGTGGCAATGATGTATTGGCGGCCAATATTTTAGCCTTCACCACTGTGGTTGGGATGTTTGGAATGGCAATTGGGGCGGCAGTGTTACGTGCTTTAGGGCTGATATAATATAAAATGACAGTGAATGTGTTATACGTTTGATAAAGGAGTGATAGAGTAGTTGGCTATCAACTATTAAGAATTAAGTATTAAACGATAATTTGTCTCTAAAACTAATTTCTAAATTCGATTACAACGTAATAATTCTAACAAGCAAGGAGTGCTCAAAGTGCAGTTACTAAACCAAGCGGTAGTCGCCGAACACCTAAATATGCAAGCTGCTATCGATGCGATTGAAGGGCTTTTACGTCTTCAAGAGAAAAACCCTAATTGGATTAAGTCGCCTGATCGCTTAGTTATTGATACCTTTAGCGAGGATGATAACAATAGTCAAGGGTCACATTTATCGATGCCGGCAACCATCTATGATAGTGAGCAAGAGTATACGGCGGTAAAACTGGTTACTATTTGTCCAGACAACCCGAGTCGCGATCTGCCGACGACTACGGCGATTATTACAGTATCAAAAAACGATACGGGTGAGATATTGGCCATCATGGATGGTATCTATATTACCCAAGTTCGGACAGCAGCACTATCGGGTATCGCGACTAAATATATGGCCAAGTCTGATTGTACAAGTGTGGCGGTTGTTGGGTGCGGTGGTATGGCCTATGAGCAGTTGCATGCGGTGCTGACGGTACGCCCTGAGATAAAAACTGTCTACTTGTGGAATAGAAGTCATGCAGGTGCTGAGACGTTCAAAGAACGCTTTGCTCAAAACTATAGTCAATGGAATGTGGACATCAAAGTTTGTGAAGCAATTGATGATGCTATCCGTAATGCGGATGTGATTAATGTAGCAACTCGCGCTAACGAAGGCTAGTTCAGTGTCGATAAAATTAAGTCTGATGCCCATATTAATGCCGTAGGTGCCTATCAGCCATCGATGAAAGAGATCAGCGATGATGTTATTGAAAGCAGTAGTATCGTGGTAATAGATGACTTGGCTGGTGGTCGTCATGAAGCGGGGGATTTGATACAAGCCCACGATAATTCTGACTGCTCATGGACTTGGGATGATATTAGTGGTGATCTGCAAGCGCTAGTGACAGAGAAAATTACAAAGTCCAGTGATGGTGTTACTCTGTTTAAGTCCGTTGGTGCTGCTAGATTTGATGCGGCAGTAGCGTTATATGTCGCGCAGCAAGCAGCGCAAAAGAGCCTTGGAACATCAGTTGATTGGTAGCTCTGAATAACAGGGATAATTGTAATACCAATCCTAAAAAATACGATTAGCGATGTCAAACTCGCTAAACTTACGAGATGTAGTACTTGCGTTCGTCTTCCATGCTACTCTAATTTTTGGGAATCGTATAAGTACTCTCTCTTTTTGTTATGAATACAGTCAAAAAAGCCCCCTTTTCGAATAAGAGAAGGGGGCTTTGATATTAATTTGCTTGTCTGAGTTTAGAGTATATTCAATAGACCTTAATTCAAGTTGTCTTTTTTACGCTTGTCTTCTCGGCGCTTCTTGCGTTTTGGGCTAGTACGATACGTCAGATACCCACCAACTGCCATCACTGCAATAAATGCGACAATGTATAAAAATATTGCTGAACCGATAAAAGTGGTAGAGTTTTCCATGACTGTTATCTCTTTAGAGTTCAGTAATAATTATGCAAGCGCTGCTGCCGATTGTAAAGTAAACAAATTTAGCTCGGGTGTAAGTTCAAGTGAACGCAAACGTGCTGCCTGATCATAGACGTTGGCGGTGACAATCAGCTCGTCTGGTTGATACTTTGCCAAGAACTCAGCAAGTTTGGGCTGCACAGTTTCTACAGAGCCAATAAAAGATACCGATAGTGCACTGTCCACCATCATTTTTTCTGTTGGGCTCCAGAGGCTATTCATATCATGAGTTGGCTTTGGCATTTGACCTGTTTCACCACGGCGCAAACGTACAAAGCTTTGCTGCGCTGAAGTAAAGTGATACTGTGCGGTCTCATCATCATCAGCAAGTAGCAAGTTGGCTGCCAACATTACATAAGGCTTATCTAAATACTTGGAGGGCTTGAACTGCTCTCGATAAGCAGCGATAGCCTGAGTCAGCATTTGCGGTGCAAAGTGAGAAGCGAACACATACGGTAGTCCTAAGTGCGCAGCTAATGTTGCACCAAATAGTGAGGAACCTAAGATCCAAATAGGGACATTTGATTTGGCACCAGGGAATGCTTGTACAGGACTACCGTCTGTACTATCACCCAAAAAGTACATTAACTCTTGTACATCTTGTGGAAAGCGCTCAGCATCTTTCATCTGCCGACGTAGTGCCTGAAAGGTGGCGCCATCAGTACCAGGAGCACGACCCAACCCTAAGTCTACACGGTCGCCATATAGCGCCTGCAAGGTGCCGAATTGCTCAGCGATGACGAGCGGGGCATGATTGGGTAGCATAACGCCGCCTGCACCGATACGTATGCGTTCGGTTTGACTGCCGATATGCGATAGCAGCACTGAGGTTGCTGCACTGGCAATGCCGGGCATATTGTGATGCTCAGCCATCCAATAACGATTTAAACCGACTTTTTCTGCTTGCTGTGCTGTTTCAACTGTCTGGGCGATACCCTCAGCAATGCTTCTACCCTCAGGAACGGGCGCTAGGTCTAAGAAAGATAAAGGAATGTTATTACTCATAAGTCACCTGTTTTTATGATGTCGCCTCTTAACGACATTATTATAGTTGTGTTTGGTTTTTTAAAATAAGCTGATATAAGCCATCGGTTTTAAAGACTGATTTAATGGCACTTATTTAGTTCTTTTTGATGGTTCAATAGCTCATATGATGGGGCAGTTATATTGAATATAAAGGTCAAGGCTATAGCTGATAACAAATCTTAATAATGTGATGAGCGCATGTAAGGTGAGATGGGCAGGCGGATTTCAGCAATATGGAAATAAAAAAGGCATTATTATCTATCGATAACAATGCCGCTTATGTCTAATAAAGAAAGTTCTAATGACTCATATGAGGGCTTATTGGCTAAATTGCTGCTGACAGAGCTCCATAAAAGCACGGCCATATTGACGAATTTCTGCGTCATCCCGTACCGCCATCCAACTGGTGAAACGCCCAAAATGATCAACAGGAATGGCAACTAGGTTTTGATAATGACTGGGCTCAAACGCCATCTCCGCGATGATACCAATACCTAAACCCAAGCCGACATAAGTACTGATCACATCCGCATCAAGTGCTGCTAGGACAATGTCAGGCTCAAGCCCTGCATCAGCAAAGGTCTTATCAATGGCTCCGCGACCAGTGAAACCACCGTGATAGGTCACGATTGGATAGCTGGCAAGCGTCGGTAGATCTATAGACTCTTGATCGGCAAGCTCATGATCACTGGGTACAATAATACGGTGAGTCCAGTCATAATAACGGTAGCATCTTAGATAGTTGTTATGAAGTAGGGATTCGGTTGCCACACCGATGTCGGCTTGACCGCGGATGACCATCTGGGCGATGGTCTCGGGGTCAGCCTGCTGCAAGATTAAATTAACTTTAGGAAAGCGCTCTTTGAACTCTTTAACCACTTGTGGCAAGACATAACGCGCCTGTGTATGAGTAGTAGCAATGGTTAATGTACCAATGTTGGGGTCATTAAAATCAAGGCTAAGGTTCTCAATCGTTCGGATCTCAGCGAAAATAGTCTCAATATGCGGCATCAGCGCTGTGCCCATGGTGGTAAGGCCTGTCAGGCGTTTGCCTTGACGCACGAATACTTCAGTTTTGAGTTGGTTCTCAAGTGCCGCGATGTGTTTTGACAAGCTTGACTGACTGGTATGTAATACCGTCGCTGCTTGACTTAAGTTATAGCCATTAATTACCGTATGCCACACCGTCTCCAACTGTTTGAGCTGAATCTGTAGATGCCGCTGATTGACGACCATATCGATTGCCATAACTTAACCCTATTGTATAAATATACAGATCGCGTCTGTATATAAAAAATAAAAACGTATAAATACCGACTAATAAGCGACCAGTGTAAATCAAGTCTATTATTCTTGAATATAGCAAATAGCTATCAGCTTATGAATAATAGGAATATAAAATAATTAATATGAGACAAAGAGGCCATTTCTTTCACAGTAAAGCAGGGTATTGACACAGCACGTTACTAGAATGAAACATAAGCAGTTGTGAGAGTCTGTATGCATCAGTTAATACAAAAATATCTAGTCAAGGTAGGCGTTCTCAAGTAACATAATTGAATTTTGTTGTCATGGTCGTATTTGTACAATGTTGAGCAGTTTTTATCGATTTTGTCTAAAGCAAATTTGTCTAAAGCAAAATAATACAAATCGAATAATCGATAAAAACTATGCGCAGTTGTTTTCTTTGTCTCAAGTGTTGGTGAGTTGTTATGTCTGCTGTCAAATCTGTGCCACCTAATTCTGCTGTTCCCAAAAAATCATGGGGCGAGGCGGTAAAAGCCTATCTCGAGCCGCGTGCTGTTATTATGCTATTTCTGGGGTTTTCAGCGGGCATTCCCATTTTGCTGATTTTCTCAAGCTTATCACTGTGGCTGCGAGAAGCAGGCATTGAGCGCAGTGTGGTGACTATGTTTAGCTGGGCGGCGCTTGGTTATTCTTTTAAGTTTATCTGGGCACCACTGATTGACGCTCTTCCGGTACCTTTTTTGACCAAATGGCTGGGACGACGACGTGCGTGGATTGTCACTTCACAGCTGCTCATAGTCATCGCTATCTTATTGATGGCAAGCTTCAATCCGGTCAGTGAAAGTGTGCTGTGGTTCATGGCGGCATCGGCAGTTCTGTTAGGCTTCTCCTCAGCGACGCAGGATATCGTCATCGATGCTTATCGAATTGAGATTGCACCGCCGACCTTGCAACCGACTTTAGCGGCTATGTATGTGGCAGGCTACCGCATAGGTATGATTGTTGCGGGGGCAGGGGCGTTATATTTAGCAGACTATTTTGGTTCTACCGAAGCCTTTTATAGCTATGAGGCTTGGCGTAATACCTATTATATTATGGCCGCAGTGATGTCGATTGGTATCCTGACTACCTTTGCAGGTTACGAGCCTATTGCTGAGATTTTGCAAGTTAAAAAGCAAAAACTCAATCTTAAATTGTTTTTTATCTATGCTGGGTTATTGGTGATACCTGGCTCGATTTATGGTGTGTTGAGTTTGATTGAGATTATCTATAATAATTTTTTAGATACGACTATCAATGTCATACCACTCGCTATCATGCCAGCCGTCAACTTCTACTTCCTAGCTTTGGTTGCTTGTGCGCCGCTGCTACTTTTATTCTTTATCATAAACCAGCCTAAGATTATCAATAAAGTCTCTTTGGTGGTTGAGACCAGTGAGGATTACGTCAGAATCGTCTTGCTGTTTGCTTTTACGGTCATCAGCTTTATCGCCGCTTTTATTATTATTGGTAGCTTTTTTGACGATAGTGAAAGCGTATTATTGAGCTTTGTGGCTGAAACCGTACGGTTACTAGGCAGCTTAGTGGTAGCCGTAGCGGTAGGATATGGATTGACTCATGTGGGACTGGCCAAAAAAGAAGTCGCCAAAACCATGTGGATAGATCCTATTGCTGACTTCTTCAAACGCTATGGCAAAAAGGCATTATTATTATTGCTACTTATTGGTTTGTACCGAGTCTCTGATATCGTGGCGGGGGTAATCTCCAACGTTTTTACCAAGATATGAGCTTTACCAAAGTTGAGATTGCCAATGCGGTCAAGTTAGTAGGCGTATTAATGGCGCTTGCTGGCGGGTTTTTGGGCGGGGTATTGGCGCAAAAGATGCGGCTGATGCATGCTATGATGCTGGGCGCATTATTAGCCTGTGTGACCAATTTATTATTTGTATTATTGACTTATAATCCAGGTAGCTTACCGCACATGTATCTGGCGGTTATTTTAGACAATTTGGCGGCAGGTTTTGCTAGTGCGGTATTTATTGCCTTTTTATCAGCTTTGACTTCTATTAGGTTTACAGCGGTACAGTATTCAATATTTTCGTCATTGATGACACTGGCACCCAAGGTGTTAGGCGGATACTCTGGCGGTATCGTCGATAATATGGGTTATCCGTTCTTTTTCTTATTCACTTTCGCTATTGGTATTCCGGTATTACTGCTTATTTATCTGGTCGATAAACACATTGTCATTGGCGATAACGACGATATTTATGGTGACGATGATAGCAGTAGTGATGGTAAGCCGTCATTAACAAAGGTAAACCCTAGTTTGACCGATACCAAAGAGCCACCACGGTCAACAGAGTAGCTAAAACTATATCAGCCGCGCTGTTACTTAAAGTTATTACTTAAACCATTATCCAGTATTTTTACGAGTTATCTATGGCAGCGTCTACCGTCGGTCAAATAAAACAGCAGATCCAGCAACTGACAAATGAGGCTTCAGGAAGCAAGTTACCGTCATTTTGGTTAAGTGACTGGCTGCTGTATGTTATCGATAAGCCTGCGATATTTCTAATTACAGATGACGATTATCAGCTAACGGATCGTGAGCTTGAGCAGTTCAATGCTGGTGTGCAGCAGATGCAGGCTGGCACGCCGCTCGCCTATCTAACGGGACAGCAAGCGTTTTGGTCACTTGATTTTAAAGTGAACGCACATACTTTAATACCTAGACCAGACACTGAGGTATTGGTCGAGCAAGTATTAAATTGGATAAAAGCACAGCCAAAGAGCACAGATGATGATAAACCAAAGCGCTTACTGGATCTGGGTACTGGTTCAGGCTGTATCGCCATTAGCGTGGCGCATGAGTTGAATAATAGCAGCATTGGCAGCACATCAGAGAGATGGCAGGTGGTGGCAGTTGATTTATCGCTAGAAGCACTGAAGGTTGCTCAGCACAATGCCACCATGAATAATGTTGGCAATATGGAGTTTGTGCAGAGCAGTTGGTATCTAAATTTGCCTACTCATGCTGAAGCGTTACTCGATGTGATTGTCTCGAACCCGCCTTATATTGATGAGGCCGATGGGCATTTAGCGTGCCTGCAAGCCGAACCCATCAGTGCGTTAAGTGCGCCCAATCAAGGCTTGGCAGACATAGAGCATATTGTTGTATATGCGCCGAAGTACTTGCGTGCTGGCGGGCTTTTAGCAATAGAGCATGGTTTTGATCAAGGGGCAGCCGTTCGTCAGCTGTTTTTGGCTAATGGCTTTGAGTCCGTTGACACTGTGCAAGACTTTGGGGGTAATGATAGAGTGACCCTTGGGCAGCTTTAATTTCTAAATTTGGTGATAAATATGACGCAGTTAATAGACACTGATGCTTCAATTGACCATCAGACACTAACAGACGCTGAGCTACTTCGCTATTCTCGCCAAGTGTTGCTTGAGGGCTGGGATATTGATGCTCAGCTACGGCTAAAATCATCGCGTGTCGTCATGATAGGGGCGGGCGGCCTTGGCTGTCCTGCCTCTGAGACCTTAGTGCGTGCAGGGCTTGGACAGGTTCATCTTATTGATGACGATGAGATTGAGGCAAGCAACTTACAGCGTCAAACGCTATTTTTACCTGAAGATATTGGACAGTCCAAGGCGCTGACTGCTGCCGAGATGTTAGAGAAAATCAACCCATTAATCACAGCGCGCGGTACAGTTGCACGGCTGAGTATAGATAACGCTTACGAGCTGCTTGATATGGCGACAGGCAAGCCGAGTCTGCTGTTAGATTGTACCGATAACTTTGCCACTCGTGACATCATTAATCGCATTAGTGTGCGTTTCCAAATCCCGCTTTTGACAGCGTCAGCGATCGGAATGCAGGGGCAACTGGCCTTGTTCGAGCCGCAGTTGCATACTGGCTGTTACCACTGTGTATTCGGTGATCCTAGTGCTAATAATGGGTCTGATACTGATATTAATACTGAGGCTGATGAACGCACTTGTGCCAACTCAGGGGTGCTGGCCAGTACGACTGGTATTATGGGTAACTTGCAGGCCAATGCTGCGTTGCAATATTTAGGGCTAACCAAAAATCCACTGACAACCAAGCTGCTTTTGTGGGATGGTAGTCGGATGCAGCAGCGGCTCATGGGTTATCGGCAGGATAAGAATTGCCCTGTATGCGCCGTTTAGCTATTTTTTTGCTTATCTCTATTCTTTTTACTAATTATAGTTGTCGTTTATGAAAATTCATCGTCCTCATTTATTAAAGCATACCTTTAATGTGGTGAACCGTGTGCGCCAAACGGCGAGTGTTGCCGGTTTGTCTGCGCTGCGAGTGGCAAAAGGCGAAAAGCCTGATGCCAGATTGTTAAAAGAAACTTTTGAGCAGTTGGGCACGACTTATATAAAAATCGGGCAGTTTATCGCCAGTACGCCATCGTTGTTTCCACGTGAATATGTAGAAGCTTTTCAAGACTGTTTGGATCAAACAACACCGCTATCGTATGACTATATAGAACAGGTACTGAAGGCTGAGCTGGCGGTTGATGGGCAAACGCTAGACGACAAGTTTGCTCACATTGAACAGCAGCCTTTAGCGTCAGCTTCTATTGCTCAGGTACATGCGGCGCGTTTGCATAATGGCGATGAGGTGGTATTAAAAGTACAAAAGCCTGAAGTCGAGACCATCATGCAGACCGATTTGGGTGTGTTGCATGGTGTCACCAAACTGATCGAGCTGCTGATGCCTTCGATGAAGTTTGCCAGCATTGCCCCGATCATCGATGAGATTCGTTTGCGCATGCTGGCTGAGACGGACTTTGTTGCTGAAGCGCAAAATATACGTGATTTTCAGCAGTTCTTGCTGGTAGCGGGTAATACTCGAGTGGTTGCGCCGCAGGTGTACGATGAGCTGACCACTAAGCGCGTACTGACCATGAGCCGGCTGTATGGCGTCTCTATGATCGACGAGACAGCGATGCGACAGTATTGTGCCGATCCTGCCCAAGTGATAGCAGATACACTGAATACTTGGTTTGCAAGTTTAATCATGTGTAATAGTTTCCACGCTGACTTGCATGCTGGTAATTTAATGCTATTGACCGATGGTCGCATTGGGTTTCTTGATTTTGGCATCGTGGGTAAGCTAAAAGCCGAGAGCTGGCGTGCGTGCATGGGCATGATGCAAGCCTTGCAAGACAATGACTATCAAGCAATGGCAAAACACATGATAGATATGGAAATGACACATGGCCGCCATGAAGTAGACGAAGCTGCACTAGCAATTGACTTACAGCGTATGATGAAGTCTATCATGGCAGAAGACATGGCATTTACCAGCGGCGTGCCTTTTAATTCAAAAGAGCAGGCAGACGAGCTAAACAAAATGATGTTAGAAATCGTTGATGTCGGTAAGCGTCACGGTATTCATTTCCCACGTGATTTTGCCTTATTGACCAAGCAGTTATTATATTTCGATCGTTTTATGCGCACGCTCGCCCCTGATATGGATATGTTTAGTGATCAGCGGGTACAGATATTAGGGCAGCCAGATATAGAGCAATCTGCAACGCCAGCGCTTGACGTTTCGTAGCCTTTAATAATTTATGGCGGCTTTTGAGTATTGCTTATAGATTTTCTAACACAAAGGATTGTGTGCTAATTGCCACAAATTGGCTCTGTCATGACGACTGTTCCCAAAAGCCGCCTATTCCCTATTATTACTAATGAAGCAGCCATCGCTTGGATAGGACTCTACTGTCTAGCGGTGGTAATGGGCTATGGGCGCTTTTTATTTACCGCCACCTTACCCGATATTATGGCTCAACTATCGTTATCGACTGCCATCGCTGGTTGGATGGCGTCGGTTAATTATATTGGTTATTTTATTGGGGCGCTCATTGCTATGTTTGTGCCGCAGCGATTGACGTGGCAAATGCTGATGTTTTGGACGATTGTCAGTGTGATCACTACCATGCTACTCGTCGTGCCAGAGATGTCATTAAATCTATGGTATGTCATTCGCCTGCTATCAGGTATCGCTAGCGGTGTCGCGATGATTTTGAGCTCGTCACTGGTGATACAAAGCTTTAGTAACGAGCGCCGCTCTGTGCTTTCAGCGTTGCATTATGCGGGGATCGGTGTTGGTATCAGTCTCTCGGCAGTGCTGACTTGGTGGTTATTAGTGCTTGGCTACCACTTTGATATCATTTGGCTGGTTGCGGGCGTGAGTAGTTTGCCACTACTGTGGCTGCTATATGGTTTACGGCCTGTAGGCATAGCCGCAGATACTTCTGGCGAAGTAGGACAGGAACATTCAAAGCATAATTCTGCGCAACTATCTATATCTCAAGCTTATACTAATTTTAAACGCGCGCTGTATGAAGCAATCGTTGGTCATACCAAAGCCATTCTGCTCTTGTCAGCAAGCTATGTGCTAGCAGGGTTCGGTTATATTACCTCAGCCACATTTTTGCCAGTGATGGCTGCACAAAGGCTGACGACACAGAATTATGCTGGATTGCTGATCTGGTTGCTGGTCGGTATTTTTGCGATGCTATCCAACCCTCTATGGGGCGCACTTGCCAAACGCATAGGCGAGATAAAAACCTTGATGGGTTTGACCTTATTGCAGGCATTTGGTATGTTTTTGCCTTTATGGTTCGAAGGTGCGCTTGGCTTATATGCAAATGCGGTTATTTTGGGGTTAACCTTTGTTGGTATGGTCTCAATGACCTTGACCATCATCAAAAACATCAATCCTGCTTATTCAAACTTATTGATAGGGCTTGCCACACTGGCTTATGCACTTGGGCAGTTTATCGGGCCATTAGTGACGGTGGCGCTGGCAGGGCAGGACGACAACTTTAATGCAGGACTGTTGGTCGCTGCTATCGGGTTAATGATTGGGCTTGGACTGATCATATTGTTTCGTCAGCAACGAAATCATCAGCTTTGATAACATGAGCTTTCATAAGAAGGGCTGAGATATGCAAAATAGGGAAGTTGTCATCTGTTAAACAATACTACGGCTAAATACCTCTCGTAGCTCAAAGCTGGTATGCACTTGTGCGACTCCCTCAATGCGATTTAGTCTATGTAACAAGAACTCTTCATAGTGCGCCATATCGCGTACTCGCACCTTAATGAGGTAATCTTCAGATCGGCCTGTGACGATGCTACAGCTAATGACTTCATCGAAGCTTTGAACCTTTTGTTCAAACATCTCAAAGCGCTCAGCAGTATGGCGATCCATACTGACAGCGATGAACACTGCCAGAGGATAGCCAAGCTTTTCTGCATCGGTTTGGGTATGGTAACCTGTGATAATACCTGCATCTTCTAGACGTTTGATACGGCGTGCACAGGGAGTCGCTGACAGATTAACGTGCTCGGCCAGCTCAGTAATACTCATGCGTGCTTCAGTCCGTAATAGACGCAAAAGGCGTCTATCGATATCATCAACTACATGAGCGCTTTGGGTAGTCAAATCTCTGTCAGTCATAAAATTTATTGATTTTTAGTGGTTTATATCAATTATATATTGAATATTAGTGTTAATCACTAAAACTAGTCATTAATTTAATTGATAAAGCTGCTTTTTAGCGCATAAACTTTGCTATTATTATAATACAAATTATCATCTCATGAGATGAAGTATATTTCGTAAATACATCCTAGCCTATCACATCATCGAAGAGGATTGATTATGTCTGACAATACCACACAAAATGCGGCCAAACGCCCTGCAAAAATTACCCCAAAGCATGCCGCTTTTGATTATCGCAAATATCGTCCATTTGCTTTTGCACCGTCGCTGCTAGATCGCACTTGGCCAAGCAAAACGCTAGAAAAAGCACCAATATGGGCAAGCGTAGATCTGCGAGATGGTAATCAGGCGCTCATTGATCCTATGACCATTGAACAAAAAATGCGCTTCTTTAAGACGCTAGTTGGTGTTGGTTTTAAAGAGATAGAGATTGGCTTCCCCTCTGCTGCGCAAGTTGAATTCGACTTTGCCCGCCAGCTTATCGAAGAAAACCATGTCCCTGAAGATGTCACATTACAGGTATTGGTACAAGCGCGTGAGCATCTCATTGCGCGTACGTTTGAGTCGTTAAAAGGTGCCAAACGTGCCATTGTGCACGTCTATAACTCTACCTGTAAGATACAGCGCGAAAAGGTGTATGGCAAAGATAAAGCTGAGATCAAAGAGATTGCTATCACTGGTGCCAAGCTGTTGCAGCAGTATGCCGCCAAGTATCCAGAAACAGAGTGGGTGTTTCAGTATTCACCAGAGAGCTTTAGTCAAACAGAGACTGAGTATGCAGTAGAAGTTTGTGATGCTGTCTGTGAAGTGTGGCAGCCACAGCAAGGGCAGGGGGTTATCATTAACTTACCAGCCACTGTTGAAGCCTCTATGCCTAATGTCTTTGCTGATCAGGTAGAATACTTTTGCCGTCACTTAGCACAGCGTGAACATGTCACTATCAGCCTACATACTCATAACGACCGTGGCTGTGCTGTGGCTGCCGCTGAGCTTGGTGTGCTTGCTGGCGCGGATCGTATCGAAGGTACCTTGCTTGGTAACGGTGAGCGTACGGGTAATATGGATATCATGGTCATGGCGATGAATATGTTCAGTCAAGGTATCGACCCTGAGCTTGATTTTAGCAACATGAGTGAGATTGTGCAGGTGGTTAGCGAGTGTAATAACTTGCCATTACATCCGCGTCATCCGTATGTTGGCGAATTGGTATTTACCGCCTTTAGTGGCTCGCATCAAGATGCGATTAAAAAATCTCTTGATTATAATGAGAAGCATCAAGACGAAACAAATAACGTCTGGGACGTGGCTTACCTACCGATTGATCCTGCGCACATTGGTCGCAGTTACCAAGATGTGGTACGTATCAATAGCCAGTCTGGTAAAGGGGGTGTGGCGTATATCTTACAACGTAATTACGGCTTCAACTTACCACGCTGGATGCAAATTGACTTTAGTGGTGTCATTCAGCAACAAGCTGAAGCGGCTGCACGAGAACTACAAAACGATGAGATTTTGCAGACCTTTGAAGACACTTACTTGAAGCAAGGTAGCTTTGAGCTTCTTGATTATAGTGTCAATAACAAAGGCGGTGAAGTGTTCTTTAATGGCCAAGTACAGATGAATGGCGATGCCATTACTCTTGATGGCACAGGTAACGGTCCCTTATCTTCATTTATCGATGGGCTTGCACAGTATACTGGTAAGTCGATACATGTCATTAACTATGCTGAACATGCCATCAACCCGCAGCACAATAGCGGCGATGGTATCGATGATGGCAACAATAATGATAATAAGACCGACGCCAATGCGGCCGCTTATATTCAGTTAAATGTCGATGGTGAGGTGTATTCTGGCATCGGTACTTGTAGCAGCACGGTATCTGCAATGCTCAAAGGTGCACTGTCTGCTTTTGCTCAAGCGCCAACGACAGTAGCAGCATAAGCTAAATTAGATTAGTCTGAATGTCGATAACGCTATGTTTCTTTATGATGCATAGCGTTATTTTGCGTTTGCAGGGGGAGTATAGTCGGAGTACTTTTAAAATTGCTTGACTATGATGCTTTAAGGCTTCTTAGACATATAAATGTCTGTTTTAAGCCAAGCACTAATAGCATAATGTTACTTGTGTGTTCGGTGTCTAAGACTTACACTAATGTGTGCACATTATACCAAACCCAAAAAGTGCGATTAACGTTGTCAAACTCGCTAAGCTTACTAGATGTAGTACTTGCGCAAGTTTTCCGCGTTACTCTAATTTTTGAAAATGGTATTGCTTATTATTATAAATAAAAATACAAGGTTAATTATGGAACCTATCTCATTTGCGTCATTCACCTTAGCATCTATTTTGGCATCATTACCTGCCAATGGCGAGCCAGTCAGTCAATCGGTCATCAAAACGCATATTAGCCCTGCCATCGCTGGACAATGGGAGATAGATTTAGACAGCGAAGTGACCATGACTAAAGAGGCTGCAGCCAGACAAGCAGCGCAGGAACTTACTCAAAATATCGAAACCAATGAGCCTAAGATAACTGCTAGTACAGAAGGTGGGGTACTGACTCAAAATGAACAACGCATTTTGAATATTAAACCTACGAGTACTAGCCCCATAAAAGCAGCAACCACAACCAATCAATGCCGTGAGTTATATAACTTTGGCGCAGATAATGAAATGTGGTCGGTTAGTGGAAAAGAATGGACATATGGACGTTATTTGGTGACGCACCGTGAAGAAGGCTTACCTATCATAGCCATCAAGACCCTTTATGATAATAATGAAGTCGACTGCTCAGGCAACCAAGTTGATCAAACGGGTGAAGCAGTGATTGCTTTTTTAAACCATGAAGGCAATACAATGCAGTGGTGTGCTGATCCTGATGGCGCAGAATGCTATATGAATTTCCATAGAGTATTGCCATAGCTAATGAATGAAATTAGTAAATAAATCTAGCAAATAAAACTACTAAATATAGTAGATAGTGAACATCGCTATTATGTTTGTATATTTGTCTTGCATCGTCCATCAAGCACAAAAAAACCGCTTTCTTTAAGAGAGCGGTTTTTTCAGTTATGAGAAGTATTAGCGTATGTCCTAGGATAAGGTTTTAGCTATTTTGCTGTTTTAGTCTCTTGAGACTTGAGCAGCTCTTCTTCTAGATAGTGAATGTTTTGTGCTTCATTAACAAAACCTTCATCCGCTAAAATGACATCACGATGCATAGGTATATTGGTCTTAATACCTTCAATAATCAGCTCATCAAGGGCATGCAGTGTCTTTGATATTGCTTGCTGGCGTGTCTGCCCATGACAAATAAGCTTGCCTATTAACGAGTCATAATAAGATGGTATCTCATAACCGGGATACAGATGTGAGTCAAAACGTATTCCCGCACCACTAGGCGTGAACAGTTGGGTGACCGTACCAGGTGACGGCACAAAAGTCACTGGATCTTCAGCATTGATACGACACTCGATGGCATGGCCTTGAACTTCAATTTCACTTTGACGATAAGAGAGACCGTAGCCTGCTGCAATCTTGAGCTGCTCAACGACCACATCAATACCAGTGATCATCTCAGTGATGGTGTGCTCGACTTGCACCCTTGTGTTCATTTCAATAAAGAAGAACTCATTGTTTTCAAATAAAAACTCAAATGTCCCAGCACCGCGATACTGAACCAACTCACAAGCTTTCACACACGCTTGCAATATCGGCTCACGAACATCATCAGGGATATCAGGAGCAGGGGCTTCTTCTAGTACTTTTTGATGGCGACGCTGCAGGGAGCAGTCACGATCGTATAGATGAATGGCATTACCATTCCCGTCACCCAATACTTGAATCTCGACATGGCGCGGGTTTTGTAAGTAGCGCTCCATATAGACGGTATCGTCACCAAACCACAGCTCAGCTTCTTGCCTAGCTGCTTGTACTTGACCGATAAGCTCGTCGAAGCGTTCTACGACGCGCATACCACGACCACCGCCACCAGAGGCTGCTTTGATGATAAGCGGAAAGCCGATATTACGCGCTTGCTCTTCAGCATTGTGCAGAGTTACAGCGCCAACGGATCCAGGCACAGTTGGTACACCTGCTTTTTTCATGGCATTAATGGCAGAGACTTTGTTGCCCATTAGACGGATATGATCAGCAGTGGGTCCCACGAAGGTTAAGCCGGCTTCTTCGATGCGTTCAGCAAATTCAGCATTTTCAGCCAAAAAACCATAACCAGGATGAATAGCGTCAGCACCAGAGATTTCAGCTGCCGTTAAGATGGTATTGATATTCAAATAGCTTTCGCTGGCACTTGGGTTGCCGATACAGATCGCTTCATCAACGAAGCGTAGATGCATGAGGTTGGCGTCTGCGGTGGAATAGACACCGACAGTCTCAATACCTAGCGCTTTACACGCACGTACGATACGTAAGGCAATCTCACCTCGGTTGGCGATGAGCAGTTTTTTTATCATGGGGTCATCCTTGTCAAAGCGGTGTTGATCAACTCAATCGCTGCAATTTACTCATAATTGACTATGAATATGAGCGATAAATTGAGCATAACAAAATAAGGTACAGCAAGTACAATTAGGCTTTATAGCGTATAACTGGCTGGCCAAACTGTACAACCTCAGAGTTGTCCACTAAGATCTCGTCAATAACACCACTTTGAGTCGCTTCAAGCGGGTTCATGATTTTCATTGCTTCAATGATACCTAAGGTATCACCAGCCTGTACTTTTTGACCGACCTTAACATACGGTGGATCATTAGGACTAGCAGCAGAATAAAAGACACCAACCATCGGAGCTGTCTCTACACTACCAGCTTTGCCAGCTGCTTTGGCAGGGGTCGCAGCAATAGGAGCGGCAGCAGCAGGCGCAGCCATCATCGTAGGAGCAGGGGCGTCATAGTGACGGGTTAAACTAATATGCTCATCGTCTGAACTGACTTCTAAATTGACCAGCTCGTTTTCTTCCATGAGGGCGATTAGGGTGCGTATTTTTTCAATATCCATAGTTTTTTTTATACCTCTGCTGAATTTAAAAAGAAATAGTGTAACAAAATATTGTTTAGTTAGTTGCTAATGATACCTATAATTGCTGCAATGAGCAATCAATGTACAGTTGTTAACTGGAATATTTTACATTTTTTTGACGCAAACATACATATTGGTAAGACCTCATATGTTTTCTAAAGCTTCGATGCTGTGCCAGCTATATTTAAAAAAGAAAGCGTCCTTGCATTTCTGTAGCGGGTAAAGGTGATTGTATTTATTATAGGCATACATTAAAAGAGCCATTATTTATCATAGTCTATGTGGCCAGTAAGTGCTAGCATTTGTTGACTAAGGTTATCCCCATAGCTCTAGTAGGCGCTTTTGCTGATAGCGTAATCGCAGTGTCAGGAGTATAGAGGATAAGAACAAACCCGTAATCAATGCCATCCAAAAACCCTGCGCCCCAACATCCGTAAAGCGCACTAAATAGATACCAAGTGGCAGAGCGACGAGCCAATAACAAAACAGCGTCACCCACATAGGCACAGTGGTGTCCTGCATACCGCGCAATATACCCGCGACGTTGACCTGCCAACCATCAAACAGCTGATAACCAAGTGCAAAGATGAGCAAATGCATGGCTTGTGATCGTACTTCTAAGTTATCAGTAAAAGCGGCGGCTAACTGAGGTCTAAATAGCCAAATTCCAAGCATACAGACAACAGCAATAATCACTGTCCATATTAGCCCAGTCGCTTGTACTTGGCGCAGGGCCATGAGGTTTTTTTCACCAAAGCGGTTAGAGACCATGATGGTCAGTGCCATGGCGACCGATATGGGAATCATAAACAGCTGTGACGTCACTGACAAGGCCACTTGGTGTGACGCCGTCGCCAGCTCACCTAACGGGCTAATAACCAACGCCCCTAAGCTAAATAAACTGGCTTCAAAAAAGATGGAAATGCCAATGGGTATGCCTAGCTTCAGTAATTTGGTGATTTGCTCGCGATTGGGTTTGGTAAAGCTATAAAAAAAGCGGGTACTGGCAAACTGCTGACGTTTGGTAAAAGTAGTATAAGTGCCCAAAAGCAATACGTTTATCCATAGAACGATGGCGGTTGCTACGCCGCAACCAGCGCCGCCCATCTCTGGCATGCCAAATAAGCCATGGATAAAAATATAGTTGAGCGGAATGTCAGCCAACAGACCAATGATACTGATAACGGTCACTGGCTCTGGTCGTCCGAGCGCCTCACAGTAGCTGCGTAACACTGCATACACTGCCATAGCAGGGAAGCCAAAGGATACCCCATGTAAATATTGTGAGGCTATGGGTCGAATATTGTCAGGTACACCCATAATCCCAAGTACATTTGGCATAAGGTTGACGATGATAAACCCAGCGATACCAATGACTCCAGCCGCCCAGATTGATTGTTGGGTAATATGTGGTACTTGACTGTGTTTGTTTTGACCTATCGCCTCACCAATCAAAGGTGTGGTCGCGATTAAGATGCCTGTGGCTAATAAAAATAGCGGCAGCCAAATACCAGAGCCAACCGCGACAGCAGCCAGATCGAGTGCTGAGACTTGTCCTGCCATGATGGCATCAACGACGCCAAGTGCTGCTTGGCAAAACTGGGTAATCAAGATAGGCAATGCAAGCACGCCCAAGCGTAAGCTGTAGCTTTTAAAATCTGGAAAGGATAATGGAAAAACCATAGTTAGCAACTTTTCATTATTCACGGTGGTTATTATTGATAAGTAAATACTGCCATCAACACTTTCATAGTAAGATGGTGTAGAGAAAAACAGTGCGGACGATAATACTCTGATTGAAAATAAAAGACACTAAAATAAAAATAACCCGTCAATTCAAGTTATGAACTGACAGGTTAAAAGTAGAGAGAATGGTAAAGAAGCCGTTATGTGATGTCAACGCTTCTCAGGACTCGAATATTCATAGTAATGCTATTCAAAACTCTCAGGCAGTATCTCAAGCGTCTCTGCCATAGCCATGATAGCCTGCCAGTGTTTGGGTTCAAGCGGAATCACGGTTAATTGTTCGCAGCCTTTTCTGAGTAGCAATGAATCCTCAAGCGTAGGGATAAACTTTAACTCTGATAATGGCAAAACATCCAAAAACGCCTGCTCAAAGGTAACATCCACCATATACCAACGTGGTTCCTCTTCCGTTGCTATTGGATCGTAATGTCGATGCTCGGGATGGAATTGAGTGGGGTCAGGGTAGCCTGCTTGGCTGATGCTCATGATGCCAGCCACGCCAGATGGCTTGGCACTTGAATGGTAAAAAAATACCTTGTCACCGACTTTCATATAATCGCGCATAAAATTACGAGCGCGGTAGTTACGTACGCCATCCCAACTGTCTGTGCCCAAGCGTTGTAGATCGTCAATGCCAAAAATTTTGGATTGGACTTCATCAGCCAATAAGCCATGTCATGCATCCTAATATTTTAGTTGTAAAATTCAGTCTAAGTTAACGCTAATAACCTTTGATTAATATGAGCATTCATTAATAATTTTGTTATAAGTTTAGCAACAAGCGTTATTTCACTAGATTAGCAGCAAGTCTTGATTTGTATTCTAATTAAATAGCAAATATCAGTGCTTTCCATTATGGTGTCAAGCCGTTATCCTAGTCGTGTTTTTTCTGTTTACCACAGTCCTTTACCCAATAAGTTTATGCCATGCCTATCTCTCATTCTAAGCCCGACCATCTTGCAAGCACGACAAGTGCCTCTCTTATAGATGTTAAAAGTGTCCCGTTGGCACTATACATACATATTCCATGGTGCGTCAAAAAATGCCCGTATTGCGATTTTAACTCACATGAGTTGGGGCATGAGTTGCGCGCTGACGCACCGCTATCCATGTATGACGAATATGTAGATGCCCTGTTGTTAGATGCACAGATGCAGCAGCCACTGATGCAAGGACGCCCGATTAGCTCGATATTTATTGGCGGTGGTACGCCTTCATTATTACCCATTGCCCAGTATCAGCGCCTGTTTACTGGCTTACGTGACTGTTTTGACGTTACGGACGATGTGGAAGTGACGATGGAGGCCAATCCAGGCACTTTAGAGCATGCGCCCTTTGCTGAGTATTTAGAGGTGGGAATCAACCGCTTATCTATAGGGGTACAGAGCTTCGCTGCCGATAAGCTGCAGACGCTTGGACGTATTCATGATCGCAAGCAGGCGATGTCTGCCATCAAATCAGCAAGAGCCGCGGGTTTTGAGCGGGTAAATGTCGATTTGATGCACGGTCTCCCGCAGCAAACCCTGAGCGAAGCTTTGTATGACATTCAAACCGCCCATGAGGCTGGCGCGACGCATATTTCTTGGTATCAGCTAACTATTGAGCCAAATACCGTGTTTTATCGTAATCAGCCTGTGCTACCAGACGAAGATAATTTAGCCGATATTGAATCAGAGGGTCAGGCATTATTACAGCGTCTAGGCTATGACAACTATGAAGTATCAGCATGGGCAGGAGCCGCAGACGCCCCTTGTCGACATAATGTAAACTATTGGCAGTTTGGCGACTATCTGGCAATTGGCGCAGGCGCTCACGGTAAAGTAACGCTAGATAATGGCACGCTAAATAAAGGTGCCTCTGGTTTATTATTAGCTGAGGAATTAACAGACAATGAGCAGCTACCCAGCACAGGTATCTATCGTTTTAGTAAATCTCGCTTACCAAAAGATTATATGAGTTATCAGAACGCTCCAAAAATGGTTGGCTGGCAACAGATTGCAGATGATGAGCTTGTTAGCGAATTTATGCTCAATGCACTGCGCTTATATGATGGCGTGACGTGGTCGCTATTTGAGACGCGCACAGGACTGAGCTATGAGAATATTGCACGGCAAGTGCAAGGCCTTATCAAGCAAGGTTTATTAATTGATAGCGCTGAGCAATTACAACCAACCGCACTGGGTCGTCGCTATATGAATCAAATATTACAACCATTTTTATAATGCTCATTTGTGAATGTTCAACAGACCCTAGTTAAGGCTTTGGCCTAAATAAAAAAAGACCCACCAATGGTGTAATGCCAGTCAGTTAAGGCAAAAACTCAATAAAAGTAATAAAATAGCCCATCTAATAAGTAGATGGGCTATTTTACTATGAGACTACAAGACGCTATTAATGAGACGCATAAAAGGATTCCAGACACCCTAGAACAATTTAGTGAATTAATAGATCCTGAGTGGATACAGCAAGCTTTAGAGTATACCGGCAAGGCGAGCATTAGAAGGCGTAAGCTACCTGCCGAACACGTTGTTTGGATAGTCATCGGCACAGCTTTATATCGAAACCGTTCAATTTGGTATATCACAGATCAGATGCGGCTTAATATAGACTCACAGGCCTGCGTACCCAGTGCAGTGGTACAAGCAAGACAACGCCTCGGGCATGAGCCTCTAAAGCAGCTATTTCATCAACTAAGTGCTCACTACCAAACAGAATCACGAGCCCAGCAGCAAGACTTTATGGGACTTAGCGTCCAAGCTGTAGACGGTGTCGTATACTCACTACCCTATACTGATGAGAACCTTCAGTACTTTAGTTCAAGCAAAGGCAGAACTAAAGAGGCGCCCTATCCCCAAATGCGTTCGGTATGCCTGATCAAAACTGACACGCATGAGATCATTGACACAACCCTTGGAGATATGGGTCAAGGAGAGATCACATTAGCCCGTCAGCTAAATATTCAAGACAACAGCATTACGCTCTTTGATAGAGCCTATTTCTCAGCAGACCTACTGATTAGTTGGCAACAAACCCATCCAAACAGTCACTGGCTCATGCGGGCTAAAGATAATCTGCGTTACACTGTGATTGAAACCTTTAGTGAAGGGGACTACTTGATACAAATGCCGGTTTCTCCCCAAGCTCAAAAGAAAAATCCAAACCTACCCGATACTTGGCAAGCTCGATTAATTGAGTGTCGTTATGAGGGTAAGATAAGACGATACATCACCTCTTTAATAGATGATAAACGCTTTACTAAGGATAAAGTGGCACAGCTGTACTTGCAGCGCTGGGAGATCGAGATGGCTTTTAGGGAAATTAAGTCTGATCTACAGCAGGGGCTGTTGTTAAGAAGTAAGCTGCCACAGCTTGTGTTACAAGAGTTCTGGGGGCTTATGATTGCTTATAATCTGATAAGACGTTTGATGCGATATATGGCAGTTAGAGCTAAGGTTAGCCCTCTACGAATTAGCTTTCATATGGTGTCTATTACGATTGTTGATCTTTTACGGTTTGCGCCTTTACAGGCTGCAGGACTCTTCCCTAAGTTGTTAGATGCAGTTTTAGAGGAAGGAAAATTGTTTGTCATTCCTGAACGCAGAAAGCGATCTTGCCCGAGGGTGGTTAAGGGTAAACCACAAAAATATCCCAAAAAAAATACCAGTCAGCCTTAACTGACTGGCATTACACCAATGGTGAGTCTTTTAAAAAACCTAACGGTTAGCTACTAACTATTGGATTTTCTGCTGAGCGCTTTCTGCACCGCCAGTAACAGCTTCACCAGCGCTTGAGACGTCTTGGCCAAAACCTTTGAAAGTGTTGCAACCAGTTAGTACAAACATAGCAGCTAAAGATGCGATAATTACTTTTTTCATAATAAAGTCCTCAAAATGGGTGGGTTATTACAAGTCACGAGAATGACATTAAGCGCTATGCTCAAATATCATAAACGCTATACAGGACACACTGCAAAATAGTGGCATCAGAGTCATATTAAAAAAATATGTTTCTGATATCACGGCATTGTCTGGATATCCATTACAGACATCATAGTGAAAGTTGAAATCTGTGCACAGTATCAAAATGTAAGTATTGACAGTAAACTGTAACTTTTGATTACGCTTGTTATCCTATTATTTTACATCGCTGTTATGTGGTAAGAGTCATTGACAAGTAAAAGTCAGCTAGTTTTTGATGACAATCCTCCCAATCCTTTAGAACCCTGTCCAATTAACTTTACGGAATCGTCTTATGACCATTCATATCGTGCTAGTCGCACCAAAAATGCCCAGTAATACGGGTAATATTATTCGTTTGTGTGCCAATAGCGGCGCGCAGCTGCATTTAGTACAGCCGCTGGGATTTGAGCTTGATGATAAAAAACTACGCCGTGCTGGCTTGGATTATCATGAATATGCAAACTTGCAGGTACACACAGATTGGGCAGCGGCAAAGCAGGCATTGCTTACGGCAGGATGCCAGGCAATCACAGCGTTAACCACCAAGCTTAGTCAACCGTTTTATGACTACGACTTCAGGATGCAAGCAAATACCAGTACAGCCGATACATTAGGAGCAGCAGCGAGTGTGGCATTGGTGTTTGGCTCCGAGACAGCAGGCTTGAGCGACGATATACGGGATGATATTGGTGAGGATAACTGGCTAAGACTGCCTATGTTGCCTGATTCACGTAGCTTGAACCTAGCTAATAGTGTGGCGATATGCCTCTATGAAGTGTGGCGCCAGCAAGGGTTTTACGGTGATACCGGTCGCAGTACTGGTTATGAGACGCTTGCGGTATATGATCCCAAATAGCGATAAGGAATAACTGTCACGAATATCTATAAAAAAGTAACTATAAAAAAAGTAACTATAAACAGTTAGGCGGCTTGGGTAATCCAGAGAGGCGATTGACATGTCTTGCTACCAAGCCAGTATTGAATAACTGCTGTAGTTTTTGATTGCTCATGTCGTGCTCAGGTAAGGTTTTTTGTAGCCATTTAATCAGGGGGCGCGTCGCTGGCGCGTGATTGAATTTGACAAAAAATGCCCGTACTTGCTGCAGAATAGCCAGATGCTCATCCGTTAGCTTTATCTCTAGCGTATCGGCCAATTGTTGGGCGATAGCAGGTGTCCAAATAGTATGATCACAAAGATGACCGTCTTGATCTAAAGCAATGTTGGAGGTAGAAGTAGTCATAGCGCGATTGTCACCACTTTATCGAACTGTGGGTCTTGGGTCAGGGTTACCCACTCAGTATCTGACAAAACTGCTGTTAGCTTTGTATTTAGGTTTAGCTTTGCCTTGGTATGGTCACCGAGCTGCGCTACATCATCAGCTAGGGCGTAGATGCTGGCGATGCCGTCTATATCATTATCCTCTAAATAGGCATTGAGCCAGTCAATAAAAGCAGCGGTCGCTCCTAATAAAATAATACTGTCACCAGCGCGCCAAGTTTGCGCCATCTGTTCTGTACTGCGTCTGAGCTTATCCATTGAGCTGTGTAATTGGTATAGAGTTGCCATATGAGGTTCCGATTGATTGCAAAGCGTTGAGCGAATGTTTAATGCTAAAGAATCTGATGCTATAGTCGATACACTCTAAAAATGTCATAGCGCTACTGGGATGCTATCTTTTAAAGTACAGTTGCGCAGCCTCTGGGTACGCAGCACGCAAGTAAAATTTATACCAGTAGCGCGTTTAAATCCATAACAGTTTTACATTCAGCTGACTATATAGTATAGAGAGCTAAAAGGTTAAGATTTGCTCAAAGTCTTGTGAGTTCACCACTTCTGGTATCAAGGTGAGCTGTGAGGCTAGGTCGTCTGGCACCATGCCAGTCATCCAACCGCTAAATACATCGTCAGGGAGCCAAGCTTGCGGCATATCGTATAGTTCAAGAGATTGAATCATGCCATGCAAACGCGAATTAGGCTGCATTAACAATCCAAAGACAGGCGCGTCTAAATAAAGCTGCACTTCATGACCGAAAGTCGCAAGCGTTAAGGCTAGGGCGCAGCCTTCATAGCTTGCCATTTCAGTCGGAGTGCGTAGCTGAATGAGTAATTTCATGAGTTTAACCTTTACTATTGGCGTTTTTTTAGCACTTAAAACTGAATCAGGCGGCAATTGTCTTGCATCATCATGGCAAGCTCGCTGAGTCCAACCAGATGAAACCCTTCTGCAAGATTTTCACTATCTAATTGATGGCGTGCGCTGTTGTCGGTATCACTGATACCGCGACTTAGCGCGGTGCTGACACAAACAGGTAGCGAGAGGTTATGTTGCTTGGCAAGCGCTTGCCATTCTTTGGTTAAATCGCTTTGGTCGGCTGACTGCCAGCGTAAGCGATTGGCAGTATGTGCGGCGTCCGCATAAAAAAACAGGTTTAATGGCGGCGTATCGTTTTTAGCCATGTCGTCAGAAATTTCAGGATCGATGTTATTATGGGCTGCTGTTTGTTGCGACGTGGCCTCTTCTAGCTTTGTTTGTTCTAACGTCTCTTTTTCTAACTTTTTCTGTTTTAAATAGGCACGTGCATAACGTAATGCTAAATGAGCGAGCGGCTGACTAGGATCAGCGGTAATCAACAGTAGTGGCGTAGGCTTGTCAGTCATAGGTTATGTCATCAGTCATGTTTTAATAGTGGTCGCTTTTTAGGGGACTGGTTTATTTTAAGGGGCTATTTTGTTTTAAGAGACTAAGTGATTGAGAAAAAGCTTGTTCGAGAGTAACCCATTTTAAAATTAGGGGCTTTAGTATCTATATTCTCAAAATGGAAGCTTGCCCTAGGCATTGTAATTGCCTATTTAGTACTCTTCAACATCTTACTGGTAAAAGAATACTTTGTCTCTTAAGGATGTGCTATGGATGTCATGCTACCATAAGTACAGCTGAATCAAATACAATACCATTTGTTTTGTAATGACAGTCAGTCAAGCAAACATGATGTGTCTATTTCATATCACTACGCATACGCATGACCACCTCGTAAGAAAAAATTATCAACAATACGGCTGGGTTCAGGTAGTCTTATAGTCCTATGCTGCACGGAGCTTTTATTATTATGTTACCAGCTATGTCTTCTGTTACGCTCGAACAAATTCAAGTCTTATTTACTGCCAGTGAGTTTGCAGCGCAAATATGGGAGAGTCGAACGGCTTCTTGCCAGATGTTTTTACGCAGCTATCCTTTAGATCAGACCTTGACGCGCCAGCAGATAGATGACCTCATTCAAGACTATACCTTAGATGAGAATTATCAGTTGGGTGACGAAGCCACTGTCATGAAAGGCTTGCGAAATTTGCGTATGCTACTAATGATGCGCTGGATTTGGCAAGATGCACTAGGACTAATCGAGCTTGAGCAGCTGACCGATGAGCTATCGGAGCTGGCGGATGGCTGTATTCTGTTTGCCAAAGAATATACCTATCAGCACTTGGTTGCTAAATATGGTCATCCAACCTTCATTGATAGTAAAGGCGTACGACACATCGATGATATGGCCATTATGGCTATGGGCAAGCTTGGAGCACATGAGCTGAATTTATCCAGTGATATTGATTTGATCTTCGTCCATCAAGCGCGCGGTGAGACAGACGGCGATAAAGCGCAGGGCAAGCGCAGTATCGACAACAAGCGTTTTATGACTCGTCTAGGTCAAGGTATTATCAAACTGCTCGATAACTGCACGGCAGATGGTTTTGTATTCCGAGTGGATATGCGCTTGCGTCCGTGGGGTGATGGTAGTGATTTGGCGATTCACTTGTCAGCATTACAAAAGTACTTCGCCAATCATGGCCGTGCATGGGAGCGCTTTGCTTGGCTCAAAGCGCGAGTGGTCGGTCAGATTTCACCGCCGTTTTATGATGAGCTACAAGCACTGATTAAGCCTTTTGTGTTTCGATATTATGTCGATTACAGTGCCTTTTCAGCGCTCAGAGAGATGAAATCGCTCATTCAGAACCAAGTAGCGCAGCGAGAAGATTTGGACAATATTAAGCTGGGTGCAGGTGGAATCCGTGATATTGAGTTTATCGTGCAAGCCTTTCAGTTGATCTATGGGGGTCGCCATCCACAACTACAGGTGAAGGCGTGCTTACAAGCGATGCAGGTATTGTGTAAGCTTGAATATCTGGAGTTATCAACTTACGAGGAGCTACAAGCAGCCTACCGCTTTTTACGTCGGCTTGAGCATGGTATTCAAGCGATTAATGATCAGCAAACTCAGCGCCTACCACAGGATGCTCAGTGGCAGCACAACCTAGCCGTTACCTTAGGTTTTGAGGACTGGAAAGGCTTACTGACAACGCTGAATCACCATCGAGATAATGTCAACGTGCCATTTGAGCGCATGGTGACCGAGCGTCAAGTGCCAGCGCAGGAAGACACTGCACTTGAACCTGCTGACTTAGACGAACAAGTTGTGCAGCTCGATAAGGTGCTAACTGAGTCTAACCGAGAGCTATTACAGACGTTTTGGCAATCAAAGATGGTTGCAAACCTCAGTGATGAAGCCAGAAGCCGCTTAAATGCCGCTTACCCAGTGATCGTTCATGCTTTGCTTGCCCATCAAGAACAGCAGCAGCTGGCCAATACCGCCTTACCAAGACTGATTGCCTTGCTTGAAGCGATTTGTCGGCGCTCTATCTACCTAGTGATGATTGCCGAAAACCCTAATGCAACCGTTGAGCTGATCCCGATGTTGTCTGCGAGTCCATGGATTGCCAATGAGCTGGCGCGTTATCCTGTGCTGCTAGATACTTTTTTGCAACAGCGTTATCGTCATCTGCCGGACAAACCAGAGCTGCGTGATATTTTGCGCCAGCAGCTACTGCGAGTAGAGCCAAACGACGAAGAAGAGTTACTAAGCGTACTGAGACTGTTTAAAAAGAACCAAGTATTGGCAGTTGCTGCGAGTGATGTACTGGCTGAGCGACCAATTATGAAGGTGTCTGACTCACTGACCTATATTGCGGCAGTGGTGTTAGAGGCGGCGCTTGAACGCGCTTTTGCAGAATTGGTCAAACGCCACGGCTATCCCATTGCCCAAAATGGCGATCCAGTGACTGAAGCGGACTGTGGCTTTGCGATTATTGGTTATGGTAAGCTTGGCGGTCTTGAGCTGTCTTATTCCTCTGATCTAGACTTGGTGTTTTTGCACAAGATAAAAGAGCAGGGTATGACGACTGGAGAAAAGTCTGTTAGTGGGATGAAGTTTGCCGCGCGTCTGGCACAAAAGCTGATGACTTATCTGAATACCCAAACCCGTGATGGGCGAGCATATGAGATTGACATGCGCCTGCGACCCTCAGGCAATGCTGGCATGATGGTGGTTTCTTGTCACGCATTTGAGACTTATCAACGCGAAAAGGCCTGGTCTTGGGAGCATCAAGCCTTGGTGCGGGCGCGGGCGATATGTGGTGACAAACGCGTCACGGCACGCTTTTGTGACATTCGCCGCAAGGTGTTGGCCTTACCACGTACCCTCGATCAAGTGCGCACCGAAGTGACCAGCATGCGTATCAAGATGCAAAAGCATCTGGGTACCAGTCAATGGCAACAACAAGCAGGCAAGTTTCAGCTGAAACAAGATGCTGGCGGTATCATTGATATTGAGTTTTTGGCACAGTTTGCGGTATTGGCTTACTCGCATGAACATCCAAGCTTGACCAAATGGAGTGATAACGTACGTATCTTTGAAGAAGTCGCGCTGCTTGGTATTTGGGAAGCGCAGGTCTGTCAAGATCTCACTGATGCTTATCTGCGCATTCGTGCTGCTACTCATCAATTAGCGTTGGCCGAGCAGTCACTACTGGTAGATGAAACATTGTGGCAAGAAACTCGCGCACTGGTACAAGCACAGTGGCAGCGTCTGATGGGTGTGCCCTCAAGAGAGCAAGAGCAAGAATAAATAAAAAACTTAGATTGGCCAACTAACTAAAATACAGCGACCAACTAAAATGTTTCATTTGTTTGCTCTGCCAGTGATATAATCGGTTTCACTATAAAAACAGTGTCAGCTTATAGTTTAAATTGCAACACTTACTCAACAAAAAAAGTTAGTCGCTAGCACTAACATAAGGATTACTAAATGAATATGGCAACACAGGAAGGCAAGCTTTGGATGAATGGCACGATAATTGAACAGCCTGATGCCAAGGTTCACGTGCTCACACATAGCCTGCATTATGGTATGGCAGTGTTCGAAGGGGTACGTGCGTATCAAACTGCTGATAATCGTACTGCAATCTTTCGTCTCAAAGAGCATACTGAGCGCCTATTAGGCTCTGCCAAAATTTTCCAAATGGACGTGCCTTTCGATGCTGCCACTCTTGAGCAAGCACACAAAGATGTGGTTAAGCAAAACAACTTGGCTGAAGCTTACATTCGTCCCCTGATTTGGGTCGGTGCAGAGAAGCTGGGCTTGTCTTCACGTGATAACAGTATCAATGCGATGGTTGCTGCGTGGCACTGGGGTGCCTACCTTGGTGAAGACGGTATCAAAAACGGTATCCGTGTAAAGACCTCATCATTCACCCATCACATGACCAATGTGACCATGTGTAAGGCCAAAGCCTCGAGCAACTATCCAGTCTCTATCATGGCAAACCAAGAAGTCACCCGTAATGGTTACGATGAAGCCATTTTGATGGATCCACAAGGGTATGTTTGTCAAGGCGCTGGCGAGAACTTATTCTTAGTGAAAGACGGCGTACTACATACACCAGATTTAGGCGGTGGTGCGCTAGATGGTATTACCCGTCGTACGATTATTCAGTTTGCTGACGATTTAGGTATCAAAGTCGTTGAGCGCCGTATCACTCGTGACGAGTTTTATTTAGCGGACGAGATCTTTATGACAGGTACTGCTGCTGAAGTGACCCCGATTCGTGAATACGATGACCGTACTATCGGCAATGGTGGTCGTGGCCCGTTGACTGAGAAGCTACAAAGCTTGTACTCCGATGTAGTACATGGTCGCAATGAGCAGTATATGGATTGGTTAAGTTTTATTGATTGAAACTTATTTATAAAATAAAAGTAAGAAGCCAAGACTCCTTAGAAGTTATGGCTTCTTATTTGTACATAAATAAATATCTATAGTAGCTTTAAAAATGAATCCATCATATAATTAAGTGAAAGTCTATTTTTATCCTCTTGAGAGATAGCATAAGGTTCATTGACAACCGCTTGGAGTTTATCGCTTAAATCATCTATATTCTGGCTTTCTACTAGGCCATGTTTCAGTTGATTGTGGTTTAGCTGTTGTTCAATACCTGAGTTTAATCTATATGCGACTACAGGAGTACCAAGAGTTAAAGCTTCTGCAACAATTAAAGGAGAACCTTCTGTTTTTGAACTTAATACAAGGCAATGAGATTTTTTAATAAATAAACTCGGATTTTCTTTCCAACCCAAAGAATCCACTCTATCTTGAATTTGTAATTCTACACACAATTTTTCTAAGTCTGTTCTCATTAAACCATCACCTACAACTGCCATTCGGCCATTTAGTTTACTTCTAGCAAACGCCTGTATAGCGTGTTCTGGCTGTTTTTCTGCACTTAATCGTCCTACAAAGATACAGTCCCAAAGTTTCTCTGTATTTTCAGGTATATTTTTTAAAACCCTTTCAGTATTTATTCCATTAGGAACTATTACTACATTTGTATTAGGAATACTCTTTCGATAAATATTTTTAAGCTCTTCGTTTACTACGATAACATTCTTCTTATCGAATAACTTAAAAAAATATCTATTTTCTAAATAACAACGACGTTTCTCTTTATACCAGTAAAAAAAACTAGAGGTTTCTATTTCTGGTCTTGGCATTATATCACCATGTACCCACGCCCAGACGTTTTCATTATTTTTGAAAATAGGTAGCATAAAGTGAGCATAGCTATGACTTAAAATAATAAGATCTGGCTTGATATCATCTATTAAACCTCGAACTTTTTTCTTATCTTCGGGTAGAAACTTATTTTTTCGGTTTCGCCAAAATCTTCCTGTATAAAAAATAGGATCTAAATTGATATTGATTTTATGTATTTTTTGTGGAACAAGCATTTTTGTATCTTTGTCATCTAATAGTGCAACACTAACATGGTGTCCAATATTATAGAATTTTTCAGCCACTTCTAGTGCTATGCGCTCAGCACCGCCACCTTTAAGATGATCTAGTATAAATAAAATTTTCTTGCTTTTCATATATGTAGCCCTGATATGCAAAATATTTCAAATAAAAATTTGATCAACAGATCAATAATCTTATCTTAGTTATTAAAAATTACGATAGCAGATAGTTCCTGATATTAAATAGATTCAAAATTTTCATATATCAAAAACTTTGAATGGATGAGAAAGTATTTATTTTGGGAGTTGTTTGTTTAAATATTGAAATTCATCTATCCAGCGAGTTTCAATAGCATCAATGCTGTCAAGACGATGATGAATAGTTATTCAGAAAAATAAAATTATAGACACTTATTTGAATCCAAAACGAAAAGAGTATATTTAAACTCAGATAAAAAAAGAGACCTTAAGTAAGTATTACAGAAAAGTATTTCAAGGTAGCTATGTGGGCTGGATAACCACCATATAGCAAGATTACTTTATTTGCTTATGAATGTAATAAAGTAATCGCATGAATGATAAATGTAGTTTTTCTATACAATCATATAGCTTTTGAGTTATATTTTTATAATCATAATTTAGTGTTCTTTATTTAAATCATGACCAGTAGATACTAAGAAAGGCGCCTCTGATAATAATGGCCTAACATTGTATTTATCTGTTACTTTTTCGGATCCTGATATTTTGAATATCTTTTCAGATAAATTTATTTTTATATGCTGCCATTCTCTAGAAATAAACTCTTTAGTAGGATTGTCATATTTGGGTGATTGGCGTCTTTGATCAAATGTGTTTAATATGTTTATAGTAATATCAGGAAAGTTGGCTAATAAAAAATCTTTGTAGAATACTTGGTATTTATAGGTATATTTATTATCTGTTCGCCAAGGCTTATTGTTGCTAATAAAATGTATGATGTAAGGCTCTATAGTGTCAGTAAGCTTATATGTGAGCTTGTTAATTTGCCAATTATAATCAAATGGTAAAAGTGCTATATCTTTCAATAATGCTCTATTTAGTGCAGACTGATCATGACATTGTAAACTATCAGCATTTTCAATAGCATAGTTAAAAACTTTAGATAATATGTCTTCTTCAACATATTTTTTAGTATTAAATACTAAGACACCTGAATTACGATAGATATGACCATGTGCATGGTAAGATTTCACATAGTTATCAACAGTTTTTGGTTTTTGTTTAAAGGTCGAACGAAATTTCAACTCCACAATATCAGCAGCAGCTGCAACACTAAAGCTTGATTCTAGACTATTAACGTATGTTATCAAATCATTATAAAAAGGTTTATTGATATAAGTATCAGCGTCCAGATATATAATGTATTGATAGATATCTTCAAAAATTTGAGGTAAAAACAAACGATGATAAGCTGCAAGACTAAGCTTTCCTACAGGCAAAGATTCTATACCCTCAATATGAAGCTCGATAAAACGAATTTTTGTATTAAGAAATTTTTCTGGTACTTTGCTGATATTAGGTAGGCATATACATATATCGCAGGGCAACTCTGGATGTAGCGTGATGAATTGTTCAGCTACGAATAAAGCATAAGGTAAGTAGTTTTCATCAACGCAAAAAGCTAAAGTATTATCATGTTCAGCTTTACCAGCTTTGTCGAGAAATCGTTGCAGAAATATTCATAGTACAAAAGCTCATCTGTTGATAGTATATACATTGTTATTACACATTATAACCATAATATAACTAAAAAATAGTTGGATAGTAGGCAGATATAGAGTAAGTTATAGCAATTTTGCCTAAGTGAGATTGATAGTAGTTTAACTTTGTATTACTTAAAAATAGTCTCCGTCAATACTATGAGCGAATGCCAAATATAATCTAGTATAAAATCTGTCATAATTGGACCTAAAAATATTAGAAGTCGATTTCATTGTGTAATTTTCTACGCTTAGGCTGGTGTTGAATTGTAGCTTGTTCTGCTGTCCCTGTCCTATACAGGTCAATAGAAATATTTAATCGTGACTCTGATCATATCTAAAGTAACAAAAATTTTTTAAGCTACTATGTGTTAGCCATAATCTTAGTTAGCTAGATAACTAGATTAAGGTATAATTCAATCACAATTTATTTACGAAATTTCTAATCTAGGATAGTAATGTATGACTAATGAGACTATAAAAGTGTTTGTAGGCTGTGATCCAAACAACTGTGACTTAGAACAAATGATGGTATTAGACTATAGTATTCATAAGTATACCAGCTTGCCCGTTGAGATTGTATGGATGCAATTGTCACGTGATCCACAAAGCTTCTGGTATTCTAACCCTGAGACAGGTGAAGGGTGGAACACCACTAAATGGCCAACCCCTTTTTCAGGGTTTCGCTGGGCGATACCAGAATATTGTAATTATTCAGGGCGGGCAATCTACATGGATGCAGATATGATTGTGCTGTCTGATCTGGCCGAATTATGGACACATCCTATAAATGGTAAATCCATTGTAGCAGCTAAGACAAAAGCGGATATGACACGTCTTTGTACTTGTGTATGGGATTGCAGTAAGGCAAGAAATACTATTCTAGCAGTTACAAAGCTCAAAAAAGACCCTAAAAGCCATCGTAAAATGATGAAGCTCATTAAAAAAGACCCTGAGCTTGTCGAGCCGTATCAAGACAGCTATAACTGTGTGGATGGAGAAGATTTAGCGATTGAAGATATCAGGATATTGCATTATTCAGATATGGGTACTCAGTTCAGCCATAAGCACTCATTAAAAAGATTGAGCGCAGAAGGACGCGAGCATTGGTTTGATGGAGAAATAATGCCACATCCAAGACAAGATCTAGTCGAGTTATTCGATAAATACTATTACGAAGCCCTCGATAATGGTTACCAGTTAGATAACTATCGGGTAGAGCCGTTTGGTGCTTTTCCAAAAAAGACTCAGCAACGCTATACGGGCAATAAGGTGACTCGTCCAAACGCATCCAGATCGTTATTTTCAAGAGTTTTTAAGCGTTAATCTTTTTGATAAAGCAATATTCAACGAGTAATCATTTAAGTATAGGTTATATTTTATGAAACAACATACCAAGGTAGTGTTATTCGTTATTAACTGTCTACAAGGTGGTGGTGCAGAGCGTGTGGTTCTTACGTTAGGACAGGGGTTTTATGAGTTAGGTTATGAAGTGCATATATTAAGGTTTAAGCCGCTCGTAGAGTATACTCTGAATGATAATTTGAACTATCATTTATTTAAGTTTAAACCTTATAAGCTAATTCCTGGAATAGAACGTCGCCATAAAATCTTTGCGCGTGCTGTTGATAACTATGTTTTAGATAATATTGGTCAACCTGATATTATTTTATCTAATCTTGTGCATTCAGATAGTATACTTAGTCATAGTAAGTTACAAAACATTACTTATGTCATTCATAATACTTTATCATTATTATATAAGTTTCATAAAGCCAGTCATGCCAATAAACTAAAGTCAAGACTAATTAATATGTATTCTAAGCATCCTTGTATATGTGTAAGTTCAGGCGCTGAAACAGACTTTATTGAAAGCTTTGGTAATATTACCCCGACCACTGCTATTCATAATCCAATTGATAGAGATAATATTCAAAAACTGGCTGAAGTCTTTGTTCCACAATACCAAGACTATATTATTCATGTTGGCAGTTTTAAAGAAGCAAAACGTCATGATATTTTATTGAAAGCTTATGCTCAAACAAATCAATCTCTGCCTTTATTGCTTTTAGGGGAGGGTAAACGTAAAGATGATATAAGAAAATTAGCTGTAGCGCTAAATATACAGGATAAAGTTGTTTTTTTAGGCTTTTATGAGAATCCTTTTCCTTACATTAAGCATGCAAAATTTAAGATACTAACCTCCGATTGGGAAGGTTTTGCCTTGGTTATTGCAGAGTCCTTAGCACTAGGTACGCCAGTTATTAGTACAGACTGTCCATCTGGACCCAGTGAATTGTTGCCAAAAAATAACTTGATGCCAATGAGAGATGTTGAAGCTATAGCTGAAAAAATGAATCAAGCGATGGAAAACCCACAACAATTTCAATCTGCATTTGATGAAAGCCTTCTTCCTTCCAAAATAGCCAAAAAATATATTGAGTTTACGGATACTGTCAAATGAGCTATTGAGAACAGCCATTGTTGCAAGAGGATTACCATTCAAGTAAACTCAGCAGCCGTCGGAGATGTTAACTAATTAGCAAAGCTGATGAATTAGGCAGTAATCAGTCTTTATGATCAGACTATAAGGTGTTATTAAGTTATCAGCTGCTACCTATGCCTAGCTGCGGCATTTATCAACGCCCACAATTTGTTCAGACATTAAAAGCTGATATTGAGGTCTGTGAATAGCTTTTTTGAAATAGGAGAATGGTTATAAACACTAGTACCTTGCTCTTTATAAACCCTACCTAATAAATTAAAAGAAGGCACGATACGATCAGTGATGGCTTTATCAAGCTTAGAGGGAGCATTGTTGTCCTCATCTTCATAAAATCGTGGTTTATGACTGTTTAATAAGTCTATACCATACAAGTGAATAGCGCCTGCTTGCCGCGAAAACGCTAATTGAGCTGCAATATAGGCAACAGTTCCCGCTTCAACAAAGCCGTCAGTGACATCTAGCGAGACCCCAATAGCCTCTGGCTTGTGAGAGTCATCAATCACAAAGTTAGAGTGATTGGCAAGTTCACTGAGCGCTATCTTTTTATTTACAAACTTCTTAATGACAGGTAATGAAGTAAGCCAGCGCTTGTTAACCCAACGCTCATCAACCTTGTTATCTAACGGTCTATCAACGGGGAATATTACCCTCATCTTATGGTGATATTGAGAGATTAAATCGGGTAAATTTGAGCTTATCGCTTCATAGACAGCAAGGGTAGCGTATAGAGGCTGCCCTTTATAATATTGAGTTAGAACCTCTGGATTGTTTTTGATGAATCTGGCATCGCTGATCACATAGCCTACAATATTAGAAAAAGCATGCTCTTTCGTTAAGCTTAAACTGCCATTGACAAATATACTTGGTGTGGATGTCAAATGTTTATCAAAAACCAAATCCGCAATAGAAGGCCCGGATGCAAATATATTGACCACTTGCTTGTTCAGGTTTTGACTGTCTTCACTGGCGTCAAAAGCTTTGATACTCACCTTTTTTCCATGGACACTTATAGCTATGGCATCAGGAAAGTTTATAGCTTTTTTTATATTATTATCCAATATAGTATTTCCTACAGAGTTTTATCATTTAGCTTTTAAACAATATTTATTTATCACAGCAGCACGCCCATATTAGCGTATCGGTTTTATTTCGAACGAACCATAGCTCTAGAAAATGCGCAAATTCATAACAATGCAAGCCAATGCTTTAGCTGAGTCTGCTAATTTAATTATACCCAATGTCTAATTATACCCAATGTTTCTCAAGCCAAGGACTTGGCTTCACATGACGATACCATTTACCGCCGCCACCTTTAATCGCATCGGGCGGATTAATCTCACCATGAAAGATAACAATCTTTGCACCATCAGGGAGTTTTGGCGCTCGCACAAGGTTAAATGGAATAGGGGCAATACACTGGTATTTGAAGCTGACGCACCATGTTTTATCCCAATACTCTAAATGATGATGCTCACGTAAGTAGTTAGAGAGATAGGCTTGCTCATGACGAACTTGCTTACGAATGCTGTCAAAATTACGTTCAAAGTTTGCAAGCAAGTCAGGGTAGGTGTTTTGCCCAATTTTGAAGCGATAGACCGAGCTGTTACCGATCATACGCCAAGGTTTTTTCCAGTCACGAATGATGACCACGCTATCATCATGCTTGGCTTCGTAATTAAAAAAAGCATCGATATTATCGACGATAACGATATCGATATCCAAAAACAGCGCCACCCCTTTAAGGTCATATAGCTCAGGTTTGAAAGTAGTGAGTTTTTTCCAACCACGCTCAGGGCCAGCTGGCAGATCCATCTCGGGAATGGGATAGCATCGAACGGCAGAGTCAATGCCAGTGCTATCATCGGTCAGACAGACCATCTGAAAATCTAAAGTTAGATGCCTGCTGACCATATTATATAAACGATTGACGTATTCAGGACCGTATTTATCACCCCATTTCATACAGATGATATAACGCTGCTCAGGCGTGCTATCACTTGTAGAGACTTCTTGCTCTGTCATTAGAGATTCAGTTTGATTGCTTGTCATAATAGACTCTTATTGATATCAAAGAAGGGCAAAGAATGGTACTGATTTTAGCATAAACCTTATTTACTGTACGTCTAAGTCTTCGTGTCAGCTGTCTTTAGTATTTTCGCTTAGATTCGTTGAGTTGCCATTGTTAGCTTTCTCATTACGATTGTCATTATTGTGATGAGCGTGAATAAAGTCGGCTAGGGCAGCCTTATCTGCACGGTAAGGGTTTCCTATGATGGGTATTTGTTTAAAACGCCTATAGCCCCACATGTAATGGCTAAAGTTGTCATAGATCATACCTTCCATCGCTTGATTGAGTGCATGAGCAGCAGTAGATACATTACGGTCATACAATGCTGGATCGTCAAGCTTATAACAATAGATATCAAACCCGCGACCATCGTCACGACGAATACAGGATAGCCCTACTAAGGCGCATTTGGTTTTGCTAGCGAGTTTTGAGGACAGTGTGCTGGACAAGGTCTCAATACCAAAAAAAGGTACAACCACACCACCTGAAGGCTCAGGAACATGATCAGGCAGAATAATGCTAAAACCGCCTTGTTTTAGGGTTTTAAATATCGCCTTGACGCCACTGGCATCGGTAGGTACTAAAGTGGCATTGAGCCGTGAGCGGCCTTGCAGGACAAAGTCATTAGTAATATTGCCTTTCATTGGCTTGTACATGATGGTTGGCGCACCAAACTGGTTGAGCCAAGCGTTCATCATCTCCCACGTACCCAAGTGCGGTACGATAGCGAGCATGCCATTTGGGTTATTAAGACCCTCAAGCAAAATGTCTTTATTATGGACGTCACGGACTTGCTTAATGCTCCATTCAGGAGACATTGCCCAGCTTTTGACAGACTCGACACTGCTAAGATATTGATGCAGCACGATGTCTTTAATTAATGCTTGTTTTTTAGCAGCAGATAATGCAGGAGCCACCAGCGATAAGTTGATGTTAATCGCACGAGTCAGACTGGCATTAGGCATGCGCATTATGATGTAGGCAACAAAACGCGCCAATACCTGTAAGACAGATAGTGGCACGTATTTGAAAACCTGATAAGGATTCATAATTTTTCACATTGTAATAGATGACTGTGTAGTCTCTCATAACTCGAGATGCTACTGAACACACAATCACGCTGTAAAAAAAATGTATGCATCATCAAGCCCCTTTATTGGGCAGGTTTATTGGTGTCAGCCTGTGCTTTTTCGCGCACACGAATGCCCAGTTCACGCAGTTGTTTGCTGTCAACTTCAGCAGGTGCTTGAGTCAATGGGCACTCAGCAGTTTTGGTTTTCGGAAAGGCGATGACATCACGAATGGAGTCCGCACCAACCATTAGCATAATCAGACGATCCAAACCAAAGGCCAGGCCACCGTGCGGCGGCGCACCGAACTTAAGGGCGTCAAGTAAGAAGCTGAATTTAGCTTCTGCTTCGGCCTCATCGATACCAAGTGCTTCAAATACGGCTTTTTGCATCTCAAGCGTATTGATACGCAAGCTACCACCACCGACTTCAGTACCGTTCAGTACCATGTCATAGGCGACAGAAAGAGCAGTCTCTGGGCTGTTCTTTAATTCATCTACTGAGCCCTTTGGCTTGGTAAATGGATGGTGTACCGATGTCCACTTTCCATCATCCGTTTCTTCAAACATAGGGAAGTCGGTGACCCATAGTGGCGCCCACGTGCAAGTTTGCATCTCAAGATCTAGACCAATTTTTTGACGCAGTGCTCCCATGGCATCATTAACAACACTGGCTTTATCTGCACCAAAGAAGATAATGTCGCCATCCTCGGCACCAGTGCGCTCGACTAGGCTGGCTAACACCTCATCGGTCATGTTTTTGATGATTGGCGATTGTAATCCAGACTCTTTATCGACGCCATTGTTGATCAAGCTTACATCGTTGACTTTGATATAAGCTAAGCCACGCGCACCATAGATACCAACATATTTGGTATAGTCATCGATTTGTCTACGGGTGAGAGCCGCACCATTAGGGATACGCAGTGCCGCGACGCGACCTTTTGGATCATTGGCTGGGCCGGAGAAGACTTTGAAATCAACACTCTGCATGAGATCTGCAACGTCGACCAGTTTCAGTGGAATACGTAGGTCAGGTTTGTCTGAAGCGTAGTCACGCATCGCATCCGCATAGGTCATACGTGGGAAGTCGGAAAGCTCCACATCCATCATGGTTTTGAATAAGTGCTTGATGAGACCTTCGTTGATGTTCATGATTTCTTCTTCATCTAAGAAAGAAGTCTCAATATCCACTTGGGTAAACTCTGGCTGACGATCAGCTCGTAAATCTTCATCACGGAAGCACTTAGCGATCTGATAGTAGCGATCAAAACCAGATACCATCAATAGCTGTTTAAATAACTGTGGCGACTGCGGCAGCGCAAAGAAGTTACCTGGGCGTGTACGTGATGGCACCAGATAGTCACGAGCACCTTCAGGAGTCGCACGTGTCAAGATAGGAGTTTCAACATCTAAGAAACCATGGTCATCTAAGTAACGACGAATGGCTGATGTGGCCTTGGCACGGAATACCATACGCTCTTGCATCTGCGGACGACGCATATCGAGGTAACGATACTTCAGGCGCAAGTCTTCTGATACGGTGGTGTTTTCATCGTTAAGCGGGAATGGCGGCGTATCAGACTTAGCCAACACTTCGATTTCTTTGCCCAATAGCTCGATTTGACCACTGGTCATATTTGGGTTTTCGGTGCCTTCATAACGACGACGAACGCGACCAGTAATTTTAAGTACGTATTCAGGACGTGCCGCATCGGCAGTCGCAAATGCTTCTGGAGTATCAGGATCGATGACGACTTGCAGGATGCCTGCACGATCACGCATGTCTAAGAAAATTACGCCACCATGATCGCGGCGGCGATGTACCCAGCCTACGATAGTGATGGTTTGTTCTATAAAGCTTTCGGTTACGGCTCCGCAATATTCGTCTCGGTATTTGCCATGCGTCATAGTACTTTGCGTCATAATATTAGTTATCCAGTTGTCAGCCCAGTTCGATGTACAATCATGCAGCCAATGCTATTTGATTTCAACCAATGCTATCTTTTTTGTCATTGGCTCACGACAAGCCATCATGGCATGAGAACCAGTAGGCAAGAAATGAGCGTTTATCAGTTGCTAAGTATAGGCTTAAGTGGCGCTGCTATTTTAATATAGCGTATCTTATGTCGATGTGATTTAAGATGTTATGAAAAAATAGCAAATAAAACGCGATCAAGACAAAACCTCGTCGCGCTGGCTGCATAGAAATAGATGTAAACGCATATTATGCCTAATCTGCCATTTTTATACAACTCTGCTTGCACAATACCTTTAGATTCGGTTACGTGTGACAAGCTGATAGCGTCATGGTTCGACGTTCATTTAACAGATGTCTGTAGCTGCCATATAATAGTTAAATATCGTATGTAGGCTTGAAAACTGTCGACTGTGCGTGCATATCAGTTTGATATTAACTATATTACTTTCACATACAACCCAATTTAATAAGTTGTCATACTAAGCGGTTGTGGGTTGTACTGATAACAATATTGATATCGATTATTTTATTTAAGGAAACTTTATGCTATTTCATCCGCCCAAAAACCCTGTTGAGTTAAAAGTACTACATCTCAATAAAAATCAAGAAAAGCGCCGTGAGGAGCTTATGGAAGCGACTCAAGGTAAGGCCGCACTTAAGCAACTCAAAAAGAGCATGGCAAAAAAAGCGAAAAAGGCCTTAAAAGTTAAAGCCAAAAGTAAAGACAAGTCGCAGCAAGTATTTGTGCTTGATTTTGATGGTGATCTGAAAGCCACAGCGGTGAAGCATCTGCGTGAAGAGATCAGCACTCTGATTAGCACGGCTAACAAAGGTGATGAAGTAGTGGTTCGTCTTGAATCATCGGGTGGCTTGGTGCATGGCTATGGTCTGGCTGCAGCGCAGTTGGCACGCCTAAAAGAGGCGGGTCTTAAACTTACTGTCTGTGTTGATAAAGTCGCTGCCAGTGGTGGTTATATGATGGCCTGCGTCGCGGATAAGGTCATTGCTGCACCGTTTGCGGTTATTGGATCAATCGGAGTGGTATCACAATTGCCAAACTTCCATAAATGGCTCAAAAATCACGACGTTGATTATGAGATGTTCACCGCAGGTGATTATAAGCGCACAGTTACTATATTTGGTGAAAACGACGAAGAAGATCGTGCGAAGTATCAAGAAGAGCTTGAGCAAACACATCAGCTATTTAAGCATTTCGTCAATACCTATCGTCCGTCTTTGGACTTGGACAAGGTTGCAACTGGCGAGCATTGGTATGGTGAGGACGCTTTAGCGCTAAACCTGGTGGATAGCTTACAGACTTCGGACAGTTATATTTTGCAGTTGATGGATAGTAGTCAAGTGTATGCATTGCACTCACGCCAAAAGCCAACTTTGGCCGAAAAGCTGGGTCTGGCACAGGCTGCAGAAGCGACGCTTAATATCGCCGCTGACAAGCTACCAGAAGCCTTGATGCGCTTTGACTTTAATAGTCGCTTAAATATTCTAAAATAAAAACTGAGTCATTAAAGTGTGTTGACAACCTAAAGGTGTGGCCTAGCCGGTCGCGCCTTTTTCTGTTTCAGAACAAGGGTTATGCTATAAATGTAGAAAGCGTTCTACCTAATATAGTCAATCCACTATAAAAGTATTACAGCGTTAACCTCGCTTGAAGTATTCAATATACATCTACACTTGGTTGCCTTGTACTACTTGCAAATTGAATTGACTATCTGCACTAAAGACAGATGGCTAATAGCTTACGGTAAAATCTAGAATATTTAACAAGGAAGAGGAATATAATAATGACAACCAATACATCACAAACTATGTTTAGCGCAACGGCGCATGGTCAGTCCATGCATCAGCAAGTCAAAGAATTCATAGAAACGCATATCGAGCCGATAGAAACCCAGTTCTGGCAAGACTGTCATGAGCAAAATCCTGATGGCAATTGGGAAAACTGGCAGTGGCCAGAAGCGTACGAGACCCTGAGAGCAAAAGCACGCGCTGCAGGCTTGTGGAATCTGTTTTTACCTGATGAAAATCTAGGTGCTGGGCTATCCGTCACTGATTATGCACCGATTGCAGAGTTGAGCGGACGCAGCTTGTTGGCGCCTTACGTCTTTAACTGTAATGCGCCTGACAGCGGCAATATGGAGCTGTTGTGGCGTTATGGCAGTACTGAACAGCAAGATAGGTGGCTGACGCCATTATTGGAAGGTAAGACCCGCTCGGTATTCTGTATGACGGAGCCTGATGTTGCCTCTAGTGATGCGACCAACATGCAGGCCACTGCTGTGGTCGATGGTGATGAGATCATCATTAATGGTAGCAAGTGGTGGTCATCTGGTCTTGGTGATCCTGCTGTTGATGTGTTGATAGTCATGGCGTATACCCCTGATGAGAGTAAAGATCGTCATCATCAACACTCTATGGTGCTGGTGCCTGCTAAGACCGCCGGTGTCAAAATCGAGCGTATGCTAAAGGTATTTGGTGATTACGATGCGCCGCATGGTCATGGCGAGGTGAGCTTTACTGACGTGCGTGTGCCAGCCGCTAACTTCATTGGTGGGCCAGGGATGGGCTTTGAGATTGCGCAAGGGCGCTTGGGACCAGGCCGTATTCATCACTGTATGCGTTGTATTGGTGCCGCAGAGAAGTCTTTGGAGCTTGCTATTCACCGCGGTATGCAGCGTACGGCTTTTGGTAAGCCGTTATTGCAGTTGGGCGGTAACCTCGAGCGTATTAGCGATGCTCGTATCAAAATTGACCAAGCACGCTTATTGACGCTATATGCTGCACAAAAAATGGACAGTCAAGGTACTAAAGCGGCTCTAACCGAGATATCAGCCATTAAAGTAGTCGCTCCTACTGTGCTACAAGAAGTGGTCGATATGGCGATTCAGATTTATGGTGGCATGGGTGTGTGTCAAGATACATTACTACCAAGCTTTTTTGCACAAGCACGGGCACTGCGCTTAGCCGATGGCCCCGATGAAGTGCACAAAACCATGATTGCCAAATTAGAGCTAAAGCGTGAAGGATATCGTCTTAAACGTTAAGTTGTAATAAGTCAGCTATTAAAATAGCCTAAGCAATAAATGTTAGTTAACGAAAACTGACTTTGAAGAGTCGTAGAGTAATTCTATCCATTACTATAATATCTTTTAGATATATAGTTTTTAGATGTGTAGAGCACCCTACGACTTCTAACAGTTTACTATGAATTCTATACAGCCTCTAAAATAAGCAGATGATAAGGAACATCACATGGCAACAACTAGTAACGCAAAGAATAATGAGAAAAACGACCATAAAGTAGTAGATGAAGGTGGGCCAGTAAGAGAAGGGGAAGCTCTTGATGCACAGGCAGTAAGCAGTTGGTTGCAAGATCAAGGTATAGAAGTAAAAGGTGAGCCGAGCGTGACTCAGTTTTCAGGAGGTGCGTCAAACTGGACCTATCGTCTACAGTACGAAAACCAAGATCTTATCTTACGTCGTCCGCCTAAAGGCACCAAAGCGAAGTCTGCACATGACATGGTGCGTGAATATACGGTACAAAAAGCGCTAAAAGAAGATTATCCGTATGTACCAAACATGGTGGCTTTGTGCACGGATGAGGATGTCATTGGTGCTGACTTTTATGTGATGGAGCGGATGGAAGGTATCATTCCACGTGCCAACTTGCCAAAAGAAGTGGTGTTAACGCCTACTCAAACGCGTGAGCTATGCACTAATGTGATAGATGCCTTGATTGAGTTGCACCAAGTAGATTATCAAGACAATCCTGACCTAAAAGCCTTAGGCCGCGGTGATGGTTACTGCGAGCGTCAAGTCAATGGTTGGGATAAGCGTTACGTCAAGGCAAAAACCCCCAATGTACCAAGTTTTGCGCTAGTACGTCAGTGGCTGAATAAGCATACACCCGTCGATATTAAAACCTGCGTCATTCATAATGATTGGCGTTTTGATAATATTGTCTTAGACGCTGCTGATCCTACCAAAGTGATCGGTGTACTCGACTGGGAGATGGCGACCTTAGGCGATCCCTTAATGGACTTAGGTAGCGCGCTCGCTTACTGGATTGAGGAAGATGATAATATCATCATGCAGCAGTCGCGCCGTCAGCCGACTCACTTAGAAGGTATGATGACACGTAGTGAAGTGGTGGATTATTACCTTGAGCGTACTGGCCTAAAAGTAGACAACTGGACGTTTTATGAAGTGTTTGGTCTGTTTCGCTTAGCAGGTATCGTACAGCAGATTTATTATCGCTACTATCATAAGCAAACTAAGAATCCTGCCTTCAAAAACTTTTGGATTATCAACCATGTGCTGCATGCTAAGTGTTTAAAGCTGATTGCGCAATACGAAGGTGAGGCGCTATTTAACAGTCATGTACAGCCGCATTTGCAAGATATGGGTGTCGATATGGCTACTATTGAGAAGCTACCAAGCCCTGTACAGGCCGTCATTAAAGGCATATTACCCAGAAGCTATTTTGAGCAACCATCTGAGTAGCTTATAGGGTATTCATGCCTTAGTCCCAACTATTTTAATATGTTGGCGTAGGCTGTGGCTTTAGCCCAGCATTTTGCTTTTGCAAAGGTTCAAGCTGGGCTAAAGCCACAGCCTACAGCTTAACTAAGTTGAGAGCTTGATGTATTGATATTAAGCTTTATTAAAAATATTACAGTATTTATAGACATAGGCAGTATTTTTATGACAACTATTCTCTTGGCACGCCACGGTCAAGCATCGTTTGGACAACAAAACTACGATCAGCTCTCAGAGTTAGGGGGCTTGCAGGCGCGTTTACTTGGTCAGCATTATGCAACCACTCAGCGCCGTATCGATGCGATATTTACAGGCAGCTTGTCAAGACAACAGGACTCAGCGCGCTACTTTTGGGAGGCTTATCAGCCTGCATCAGCGGCCAGTCTTTCGCTACCAGCATTAGACTTGACGGTTCCTGATAGCTATTTGATTGAGAGCTTTAATGAGTTTAATCATAAGGATGTGTTTATAAAATCCAATCCTGCATTTACCAGTCAAGAAGCAATCGCCTCAGAGATTGCCAAAGCAGAGGTACCAAAACAACGCTTGGCTGAGTTGTTTGATTTGGCCATGCAGCGCTGGCATGCAGGAGACAATGATGAGGATTATCTAGAGAGTTGGCCACAGTTTAATGTGCGTGCTCAGCAAGCGCTCGAGCAGGTACGTAAGCAAGCATCACAACTTAATCATTTGGAACGTGACAGTACGGTGCTGGTCTTTACCTCAGGGGGTGTGATTGCTGCAATTACCGCTCAATTATTACGACAAGGCAGTCAAACCGCTTATCAAATAAATAGAAGCCTTGTAAATACTGGTGTGACGGCCATCACTGTCAGAGATCAAGTACCGCAACTGTTGTCGTTAAATGAATACAGTCACTTATTTTCTGATGGAGAGCGCTTTGTCACTTGGCGCTAGAATCAAAGTTAATAGCGCTTATTTTTTAGATTCTTTGATACATATCCGTACTTATTTATTAGGGTATTGCCATTATAATAGAGGGTGCCAACCCTCTTTTTTTATTCTTATGAACGCATTATTATATAAGGGACTGCTTATGCAAAATAAATTAATGAATTTGGTAACGCAGACTGCCAAACAAGGCAAAGATCAGACATTCAGCGCTATTCAGCCAGCACGCTATTTAAAAGGCTTGACGAAATCGCAAGTTGGCCTCGACAAAACGGTATTGATCACCGGTGCCAGCTCAGGCCTTGGTGAGGCAATGGCGCGCATCTTTGCAAGTCTAGGCTACAATTTAGCCATATGCGCCCGCCGTGCCGAACGTCTGGAGCAGCTAAAAGCTGAGCTCATGGATCGCTATGCTGATATTCGTATTGAGTATCGCGTGCTTGACGTCACTGATTATGATGCGATATTTGAAGTGTTTGATGCTTTTGCTGCTGATTTCGGTCACATCGACCGCGTAGTAGTCAACGCAGGAGTGGGAGAGAGTCGCCGCATTGGTAAAGGCCGTTTTGAGACCAATCGCCGTACGGCTGAGATTAATTTCATCTCAGCGTTGGCACAGTGCGAAGCGGCAATGAAAATATTTCGTGCCCAAAACAGTGGTCATTTGGTGGTGATATCTAGCATGTCAGCGATGCGCGGCTTGCCTAAGCATATGACCACTTATGGCGCTAGCAAGGCTGGTTTGGCATATTTGGCAGAAGGTATTCGTGCGGATATGCTACTCGAGAAACTGCCAATTAAGGTTTCTACTATTTATCCAGGTTATATTCGTACCGAAATCAATACCAATGCCAAACCGTTGCCATTTGAAGTCGATGCTGATACAGGCACCAAAGCCATCGTGGCTGCCATTGAGTCTGGGGTGGCAGAAGCCTGTGTACCAAGCTTGCCTTGGTCAATTGTGGGTCAAGCAATGAAGCACTTACCACTTGGTATTGTTAACAAAATTAGCTAATCAGTTCGTCAATGCTTATTTAAACAGCAAAAACCCCTCTACATTATTGTGTAGAGGGGTTTTTTATGACCATTGATATGCTATCAATCTAACGAAATTTACCTCCACCCGACGCTAGGGTGGAGGTAAATTTCGTATAGCCTAACTCTGCTGATTTTGAATGTATTGCTTAATAATCTCCAACGGTGCGCCGCTACAAGAGCCTGCAAAGTAAGAACGCGACCACAACACAGGCTTATTATAAGCCGCCCTTAAGTCAATGAAGTTATACCAAACCCAAAATATATAGTATAATCCACTTATGACTATACCAATACATAACCTAGAAGACCATGATTTTGGCAAACACTCAAAGACTGAGCGCAATCCCAGAGCCCGACTACGCCTGCTCATCTTATACCAATATAGTATAGGCAAAGCCACCAACGATATTGCCAAAGACCTCTGCATACATCCTGAAACTGCCAGACGGACATTGAAGCGATATTATGAACGAGGACTTGAGAGTCTCTACGATCGTCATCGTCGAGGTCGTCGCAGCAAATTGGCAGAAGCAGACACAGCCGCTTTTAAAGCCATGATAGTCTCTGAACAAGAAAAGCGCGCTGGCGGTCGTCTAACCGGCAAAGACATTCAGCAATTGGCTAAAGAACACTACAACGCTCACTACACCGTTAACGGTATCTACGAGCTACTCAAGCGTATTGATATGAGTTGGATAAGTGCTCGTAGTCAGCATCCAAAAGCCGACCCACAAGCTCAAGACGCTTTTAAAAAACTTTATAGCACAGGTTAAGGCGTCACTGCCTACTGATGTGAGCTTAGATCAAGTGGACATCTGGTTTCAAGATGAAACTCGAATAGGACAACAAGGCTCATTGACCAGAGTTTGGCATTACCGCGGTGGGCGACCTCGACTGATCAAGCAGCAACAGTTTCATTCCGCTTATCTGTTTGGTGCCTTTTGTCCAGCGACAAAGAAGGCTGTCGGCTTAGTACTGCCTTTCGTTAATAAACACACCATGTTATTGCATGTGCAAGAGATTAGTAGAGCCGTTCCAAAAGGACGTCATGCGGTGGTGGGAGGGACGGCGCATTATGGCATCAACCAAGCTTGAATCAGGCTAATGTCACTATGCTTAAACTACCGCCTTATTCACCTGAGCTTAATCGCTCTGAGAGGGTATGGCAGTACCTTATGCAAAATGAGCTATCTAATCGTTGTTATGACAGTTATGAGGCTATTGTCGATGCCGCATGCTTGGCTTGGAATAATCTACTTAAACAGCCACAAAGGATTCGGTCTTTAACTGCTCGTACCTGGGCGCAACTTTAATTGTTGGGTTTGGTATTAGCTCTCATGCGCCGACTTGTGACCGACTTTAAATTAGGGGCTGTCCTAGATAATTAGCTCAAACCCTGTTTAACCCATTGTTTTAATTGTAGTAATTGCGACTTTGGGTCACTGTGATTAAAACGCCACTCACATTCCTTTAAATAGAGGTGAAAATGCTCTTTTGGGACCCCGTTAAACTTACGTAGATGCCGTTTAGCTTGGTTCCAGAAGTTCTCTATACCGTTAATATGATTCTTGTCATTAACAAAGGTTTTAGAGTGGTTGATACGATAATGAGTAAACTCACTGACATCTAATGCGTTATAGCTTTTAAATGAGTCAGTATAAACAATGCTATCAGGCTTCACTTTTTCTCTTATGATGGGGATCAAAGTATCTGCTTTAGCATTGGGTATAATACAAGCGTAGACCTTGCCATTACGCTTTAGTAGGCCAAACACGGGCACTTTGCTACCAGCACCTCGCCCTCGCTTGCCTTTACGAGTTCCACCAAAGTATGATTCGTCTACTTCGGTTTCGCCTTCAAATAGACCAGGGTCTTGGCTATTCTCGTAAATAAGTAGTCGTAGCCTATGAAAGTAATAACTGGCTGTAGTTTTATTAACACCAACTAGGCTTGCTGCTGTTCTGGCGGTAGAACCGGCAACAAATAACTCGATTAGTCTGCTTTGTTTATACCAACTTAGTTTGCTTTTTCTCATAGTGCTATCCTAAATAATTTTACTTATCTAGGACAGCCCCTTAAATTATTAACCATCTTACTTAGTTGTACCGTTGGCGGGTATTGAATCAGCATGTGAACATGATCGCCTTCACCGTTACATTCCTTGAGTTCTGCACCAAAATCCTTGCATATCTCAGCAACAACTTCTTTAAAGTATTGACGATGATTATCAGCTAAAACCTTTTTGCGGTACTTGGTGATGAATACCAAATGCACATGCAGATTATAAGCAGAATGACGGTTTTTATATATCTCACTCATTATAATAAATACCCTTTATTGTTTATGTTATATAGTATAACATGGTATAAATAACAAACACACTGACTAATAAAGCATCCATTATGAAAATTAATAAAGCGTACAAATTTAGGCTTGAGCCTAATGCAGAGCAAGAGGTTATCTTAAATAACCTTGTTGGTTCTGCACGTTTTGTTTGGAATCAAATGCTTGCGGTATCGTTTGAGATGTTTGCTAAAAATGAGTTTATTAATGCAACCAATTTGGTTAATAAAATCATGGATATTAAAGCAAATCCTGAGTTTGCGTTCTTAAAAACAAGCTCTAACGCGGTAATGCCAGTCAGTTAAGGCAAAAACTCAATAAAAGTAATAAAATAGCCCATCTAATAAGTAGATGGGCTATTTTACTATGAGACTACAAGACGCTATTAATGAGACGCATAAAAGGATTCCAGACACCCTAGAACAATTTAGTGAATTAATAGACCCTGAGTGGATACAGCAAGCTTTAGAGTATACCGGCAAAGCGAGCATTAGAAGGCGTAAGCTACCTGCCGAACACGTTGTTTGGATAGTCATCGGCACAGCTTTATATCGAAACCGTTCAATTTGGTATATCACAGAGCAGATGCGGCTTAATATAGACTCACAGGCCTGCGTACCCAGTGCAGTGGTACAAGCAAGACAACGCCTCGGGCATGAGCCTCTAAAGCAGCTATTTCATCAACTAAGTGCTCACTACCAAACAGAATCACGAGCCCAGCAGCAAGACTTTATGGGACTTAGCGTCCAAGCTGTAGACGGTGTCGTATACTCACTACCCTATACTGATGAGAACCTTCAGTACTTTAGTTCAAGCAAAGGCAGAACTAAAGAGGCGCCCTATCCCCAAATGCGTTCGGTATGCCTGATCAATACTGACACGCATGAGATCATTGACACAACCCTTGGAGATATGGGTCAAGGAGAGATCACATTAGCCCGTCAGCTAAATATTCAAGACAACAGCATTACGCTCTTTGATAGAGCCTATTTCTCAGCAGACCTACTGATTAGTTGGCAACAAACCCATCCAAACAGTCACTGGCTCATGCGGGCTAAAGATAATCTGCGTTACAGTGTGATTGAAACCTTTAGTGAAGGGGACTACTTGATACAAATGCCGGTTTCTCCCCAAGCTCAAAAGAAAAATCCAAACCTACCCGATACTTGGCAAGCTCGATTAATTGAGTGTCGTTATGAGGGTAAGATAAGACGATACATCACCTCTTTAATAGATGATAAACGCTTTACTAAGGATAAAGTGGCACAGCTGTACTTGCAGCGCTGGGAGATCGAGATGGCTTTTAGGGAAATTAAGTCTGATCTACAGCAGGGGCTGTTGTTAAGAAGTAAGCTGCCACAGCTTGTGTTACAAGAGTTCTGGGGGCTTATGATTGCTTATAATCTGATAAGACGTTTGATGCGATATATGGCAGTTAGAGCTAAGGTTAGCCCTCTACGAATTAGCTTTCATATGGTGTCTATTACGATTGTTGATCTTTTACGGTTTGCGCCTTTACAGGCTGCAGGACTCTTCCCTAAGTTGTTAGATGCAGTTTTAGAGGAAGGAAAATTGTTTGTCATTCCTGAACGCAGAAAGCGATCTTGCCCGAGGGTGGTTAAGGGTAAACCACAAAAATATCCCAAAAAAAATACCAGTCAGCCTTAACTGACTGGCATTACTCTAACGCGGTGTCTTTACAACAAAAAATTCGTGATCTCGCTTCTGCTTGGTCACGCTTTTTTGACCCTAAAGCTCACGCACGATTGAAAGAGAATAAGAAAAAACCTAAAAAGCCTAAGTTTTTCAAGCTTACTGATGGCACAGAAATCCAATTACGCCCACTAATGCCAAGATTTAAACGCAAATCAGATGGGTGTGATTCAATACGCTTAGTGCAGTTTGATAAATATTGCCGTGTTGAAGGCAATCGTGTCAAACTACCGAATAGTGTAGGGTTTGTGAAGTTTAGAAAATCGCAAGACATTCTTGGGATAATTAAAAACGTCACCATCAGCAAGAAATCCGGTCATTGGTACGTGTCGTTTGGCACAGAGCGGGAGTTGGCCCAAAACCCAATTCATCCCTCTAAAACCGCCGTAGGGATTGATTTAGGGGTCGCTAAACTGATTGCTACCTCAGATGGCCAAGTTATCAAACCCAAAAACAGTTTTAAAGCCAATCAAATTAAACTGGCTGCATTACAGCGCCAACTCAGTAGGAAAGTCTTATTCAGTCAAAATTGGAAAAAGCACAATCGCAAGATTCAAAAACTCCATCATCACATCGCCAATATTCGCCATGATTACTTGCACAAAATCACCACCACAATCAGCAAAAACCACGCCATGATTGTCTGTGAGGATTTAAAAGTAGTTAATATGTCGAGATCTGCCAGTGGTTCGATGGAGAAAAAAGGAAAAAACGTCAAAGCCAAGTCAGGATTGAACAAATCCATTTTAGATCAAGGTTGGGGCATGATGATTGATATGATGGATTATAAGCAGCAATGGCACGGCGGGTTACTGATTAAAGTAAACCCGCGTTATACAAGCCAAACTTGCTTTAAATGCAAGCATGTTGCAAAAGAAAATAGACGTACCCAAGCAAAATTTGAGTGCGTTGAATGTGGTTATATTGCGAATGCAGATGTTAATGCAGCTCGTAATATTCTTGCGGCAGGACATGCCGTTTTGTCTGTCGAGGGAAGATGCAGTAAAGGTCGCCCGTTGAAGCAGAAAACTTGCGACGGTCGTGAGAAAGTCGCCTAAGAGCTTTTGCTTTTAGAATCCCCCGCTTGAGCTTGTCGAAAGTGGCGGGAGTATGTCAAGTAGTCTAACCATGCTCAGCCATGTGCTTTTCACGTAGTTTTTGACGTAGTACTTTGCCAATATTGCTCTTTGGAAGTTCACTGACAAACTCAATATAGCGCGGGCACTTATAGCCAGTTAGGTTGTCTAGAGCAAAATATCTAATCACACCTTCGGTGACGTTGCTGTCTGCAGGTACGATATAAATCTTCACTGCTTCGCCTTGGCGTTCATCTGGAATACCAATGACGGCGCAGTCAACGATAGCGTCACAGTCGAGCATCACGGACTCAACTTCGTTGGGAAATACGTTAAATCCTGAGACTAAGATCATATCTTTTTTTCGATCTAGCAAGGTAAAGTAGCCTTTTTCGTCCATACTGACGATGTCACCAGTACGAAAGTAACCATCTTCAGTGAAGCTGTCACTATTATCATGATTAAAATAGCCAGAGGTGACATTAGGGCCTTTAATACACATCTCACCTGCTTGGCCTACACCGACACGCTCATTGTCTTCATTAACGACGATAACATCAACCCCAGGGCCTGGCACGCCAATTGTGCCATTAAACTGACGATCTGTGACCACGTTTGCTGTGCCTACAGCGACGCCTTCAGTCATACCCCAACCTTCAATCATCGCACAGCCTGTTACCTCTAACCAGCGCGCTGCAGTTTGCTCAGTCGCTGCCATGCCACCTGCTTGTGAGATACGTAAAGAGCTGAAGTTCAACTGTCCAAATTTTGGATGATCAAGTAGTCCTTTAAACAGCGTATTGACAGCGGGAAATATATGAAAAGGCTGCTTTGAGAGAGTTTTGATAAATCCTGGTATGTCGCGTGGGTTTGGTACTAAAATAAAGGTATAGCCTGAGCGCATACCGAGCAAACTCAGCATAAAAGCAAAAATATGGTATAGCGGCAATGCCATAACCATATTGATATACACCTCGTCAATCTCTGAGGTGACTGGACGATACCATGCTTCTGACTGCATGGCTGCGGCAACGATATTGCGCTGAGTCAATACAGCGCCTTTTGATAACCCTGTAGTGCCGCCTGTATATTGTAAAATGGCTTTTTGTTCTAATTCCATCTCCGGTGCTTGATGGGGCAGGTTTTTTCCCGCTTTGAGCACATCAGGAAACTTGGTCACTTTATATTTAGGGTCGTTCAGAGCATATTTGGGCACTAAGCGTTTTACTTGACGAATAACAGTATTTACTAAGATGCCTTTTAGACCCATCATGTCACCCATTTTTGAGAGGATGATACGATTAATAGAGGTCTCACCTACGACTTGTTCGAGAGCTTGAGCGAAGTTATCGACGATAAATATAACCTCAGCACCAGAGTCATTGAGCTGATGGCGTAGCTCACGACCAGTATACAAAGGGTTGATAGGAGTACAGACAAAACCTGCACGCAAGATACCGATCATAATCGGTAAATACTGCGGTACGTTTGGCATCATTAGTGCCACGATACTGCCTTTAGCCAATCCTTGTCCTTGTAACCACGCAGCAACTGCGAGTGATGCTTTGTCAACATCATCATAAGTATGAGTAACCCCCATGCAGATACTCATAGGATGGAAACGAAAGCGCTCAAAGCATTCCTCATATAGCTCTATCAGATTGCCATATTGATCTGGATCTATCGTTTTTGGCACATTTGAAGGATAGTGATCTAGCCAGGGTTTGTTCACTGTCATTGCCAGCGTCCTCAAGTTGTAGTCATAGGGAATGTTTACGAGAAAATAACTCTGTTGCTATCTGTAGAGCGGATCAGCACGGATACGACTGATATATGATTAATTGTAATTAAGTCCTACAGAAGAGTAACAACAACGTAATTTCAGCTCATACTAGCATGACAAAACTGGCTAAGATAGAGAAAATAGACAAATAGGCTGACGGATAAGTCAAACTATATTCGACTGGCGGTATTTAAGGTAGGATGAACTGCTTTTTTTTGTTAAAAAAGCGTCTATAAATCAGGAGTGAGCTTATTGTGCAGCCAAGTGTACTGCTAACACATATCAAAAACATGGTGACAATCTGATAGCGTACAGCTTGAGTAGGGTCTGCGCCGGCGAGTATTTGACCAGTCATCATGCCGGGTAAGCTGACAATACCAACGACTAACATAGAGTTCAGCGTGGGTGTCATACCATTGACGATTGCAGCACGTATTTGCTCGTGTACGGCTTCAAATGGACGGGCAGATAGACTTAACATCATCTCAATACGCGCCTGCTGCTCATGAAAGGCCTCGATAAGTTGGTTACTGGTCAAAGAAATGGCAGTCAAAGAATTCCCTAGTATCAAGCCCAATATCGGGATGATAAACTGCGGTGTATACCAAGGCTGCACCCGTAAGATAAGACTGATAGCAATGATAGTGACCAATACGGCTGAGATGCTGACAGCCATGAGAGTATCGACAAACAAGCCTTTGTAGCTGCGTTTGACACGATTCCTAGCAGCGCTACCCGCAATCAGAGTCATGATGGTCAATATGAGCAATACTTCATACCACTGTTCGCGTGCAAAAATCCATGCCAATATCAGACCAATAAAACTCAGCTGTACCACGGTACGTACAGCAGCCATCAATAGTGTCGATGTTAGCCGTAAGCGTAGTCGCCACGACACAATAAGCACAATGGCAATCAAGCTGCTGGCAAGCACAATATCACTATAAGTCAGTAAGATTTGCAGGTCGTCTTTAGCAGTCATAGGTGCTCGTTTGAAAAAAATGGCGGTGAAAAAAGCTAATATAAAATAGACAAATAACGATTAATTATCGAGCTAGAGTTTGAAAGTTGCTACTAAAAGTTGCTATTAAGTGTGAGGTTCAAAATACTATTAGAATACTTCGGTTAACACACCTGCTTGCATGTGCCAATGCTTATCTGCCAAAGGCATGATGTCTTGCGTATCATGAGTTATCCATAACAATGTGCGCGCTGGTTTTGCACGTAACCAGTTGATCAGTAGGTGAACAAGCTTGGCTGAGGTATCGGCATCTAATGCCGCTGTCGGTTCATCTAACAGTAGTACTTGCGGCTCTAACTGCAATAGACGCAGCGTATTGACCAGTTGTCGCTCGCCGCCAGAGAGATGGTTGGCATCTTGCTGTAAGAAGTCAGCTGTCCGCTTTAACTGCGCAAGCTGTTTGATATGCCACTCCATATCAAAATGACTGTGTTGATAGGCTTGTAGGCGATAAGGCATTGTCAGATTATCAAGGACACTGCCTTCTAGCAGTTGCGGGTGTTGCGCTAATAGAGCGACTTGCGCGCGCCATTGTGTGGGTGAGGTGTTGTGAATGCTGAGACGGTCGTAGCTAGTTTTCTTGCTACTATTTTGTTCACTATTCACTTTCTCATTACCATGCTGTAGCCAGACATTACCTGCGCTTATAGGAGAAAGTCCTGATAACACTCGCAATAATACTGACTTCCCACTGCCAGAGTGACCAGTTAATACAGTCACTTGACCAGCTATTAGTTTGCCATGAGCGCCAGCGATCAGAGTACGCTGATGCGCAGACAAAGTCTTATCAGCTGTGGCTTCACCCTTTATTCGAGTCAGCCATTTCTTATGCGGTGCGAGCATACTAGTGGCCACAGCAGTGCGGTCTTCCTCAGAGGCTGCTAGAGTAGTGCGCTTGCTATAAACCCAAATATCCTCGAAGGTAAGCATCGCTGCGCTAGTATCGCAATGATCGTTCATCGATTGATATCACTGCTCATCGGCATGGTGCGCAATAGCTTGCTGGATGGTATTATAGAGCTTTTCTGGCACGCGTATGGGCCGCATAGGCGTGGCATTATCTACTGCAGTCGTGGTGCTTGATGCATTGGTTGACTGTGGTGGCTCAGGCTTGATTTGGTTTTGTACACAGGCGATGACGATTTTGCTACTGCTCAACAAGGTATTTGTAGATGAGCGCTGTTTTTCGTCCGCATCTGCTGGCAGACGGCGATGAATGCTCTGATAAAATACGATGCTGGCAGGTTTTAGCTCAACACGATCGATACGCACATTAATGACCTCATCTAACAGGATGGCTTTTTTGTACTGTAGCTGTGCCTGACTGACGACAAAATGCTGAACTTGACCCTCATCAGAATGCATAAAATAACCGTTTAAGTTAAGCTTGGTAAACCAGTCACGGCGACAGTTTTCAAAAAACACTAAGTGATTAGCGTGGTAGACTATGCCACCTGCATCGGTATGATTAATGTAGATATGATAGTCAGTAGAAAACAGCGGTGTGGCTGTGTGGTATGTAGCGGTTGTCGTCATAGTTTGGCTCATGTAGTTTTGTTGATAGGGATTTCATCGTTTTCTTGAGAGATTATTGAAAAATGCCATGTAAGAGTGAATCAAAATACAGCGTTTATTAGCACAGTACTTTATAGGATTATTAACACAGGATCTTAATGTATCAATTTTTTCTACTGTAGCTTAAGATTTGAGGACACGCAACAGCTAGGTTGGCTGAGGTCTGTTATCATAGTGACGCCCAAAAATAATCAAATTTGAATAAATTAATATAGGATAAGGCATGACTCGTTTTGTTTGTTTTAATATCAATGGTATCCGCGCCCGTCAACATCAGCTCGAAGCAATACGAGAAGTGATTGATCCCGATGTAATGGGTCTGCAAGAAACCAAAGTACATGACGAGCAATTCCCTCTCAAAAATGTAGAAGGTCTTGGCTATCATGTTGAATACTTCGGGCAAAAGGCACACTATGGGGTAGCACTGTTATCAAAGGTTGCCCCTATTTTTGTCCAAAAAGGCTTTCCTGGGGAAGATGAGGAAGCGCAAAAGCGTTTCATCCATGCACGTTATCTGCTACAAGGTCGCGAGATTGATGTGCTTAATGGTTATTTTCCGCAAGGTGAGAGTCAAGACCATCCGACCAAATTTCCTATGAAACGTGCCTATTATGCGGATTTAACCGCTTATATTGACACTCTAAAGGCGGAAGGTCGCTCGCTTATCATCATGGGTGATATGAATATTGCACCAGAAGATATCGATGTTGGTATTGGTGAGGCCAATGCTAAGCGCTGGCTTAGAACGGGTAAAACCTCGTTTTTGCCAGAGGAGCGTGACTGGTATGAGACACTGATGTCACGTGAGCTTTTTGATACCTATCGCCTGCATTATCCAGATAGCACAGAGCTGTATAGCTGGTTTGACTATCGCAGTCGCGGCTTCAATGATGATCCAAAGCGTGGGTTACGCATCGATCATATTTTATGCACAGCAGATCTTCAGGCGCACTCGGTAGACGCTGGTATCAGTTATGAGCTGCGCGGAATGGAAAAACCTTCTGACCATGCGCCGATTTGGTCGTCGTTTGATTTTAGTAAACCCTAATCTAAATAAACCATGATAAATATCAATAAATAAGGATTGAGCTATGGCTGTCGGAAATGTTGCAATACCTGAGACTATTTATGCCATTGATGGTATCAAGCTAAGCGCTACCGCCGCAGGGGTGCGCTACAAAGATCGTGACGATTTAGTGATTATCGAGATTTCTGAGACCGCGACCAGTGCGGTTGTCACGACTAAAAATACCTTTTGTGCCGCTCCTGTCCGTGTACTGCGTGAGCACTTCGCCAAAGCAAGCCCGCGCTATTTAGTAACCAATACGGGTAATGCCAACGCAGGTACGGGTGCTGACGGCATGCGCCGTGCAGAGGATATTTGTGCGGCATTAGCCAGTAAAGCAGGCGTCGATACCAATAGCGTATTACCATTCTCTACTGGTGTCATTGGTGAGCCGCTCAATAGTGAAGCGGTAATCGCGGGGTTGGATAAGGCGCTAGCCAACCTAGCTGCCGATAACTGGCTGGCAGCCGCCAATGGTATTCGTACCACTGACACTATCCCTAAGCTTGCCAGTCAAAAGGTCGATGTTGCTGGTGCTAGCTACCATGTCACAGGTATCTCTAAAGGCTCTGGGATGATACGCCCGAATATGGCGACCATGCTCGGCTATGTAACGACTGATGCCAACATTGCCGCTGATGTCTTACAAGAGATGCTCAGTGCCATCAATGAGCAGTCATTTAACCGAATCACTGTCGATGGTGATACTTCAACCAATGATTGCTGTGTATTGATAGCCACGGGCGCTGCTAGCTCAGATGTGATTGATAGTCCAGAGCATCCGCATTATCAGCCACTATATGCAGCCTTGACCGACGTGTTTGTACGTTTGGCACAATTAATCGTGCGTGATGGGGAAGGCGCAACTAAGTTTATGGCCGTCAAAGTAACGGGCGGCAAAACCAGTCAAGAGTGCTGTGATGTCGCTTATGCCGTTGCACATTCGCCACTGGTAAAAACAGCATTCTTTGCCAGTGATGCTAATTGGGGACGTATCTTGGCGGCTGTTGGTTATGCAGGTATTGAGGATCTTGATACCGAGCAAGTCGATGTGTCACTCGATGAGGTGAAGATCGTGCAAGGTGGCGGTGTGGCGCCTGACTACACGGAAGAGGCGGGCAATACGGTTATGAGTCGTCCGGAGATTACCATTCATATCGATCTTGCTCGCGGTGATGCCACTGACACCGTATACACTTGTGATCTGTCTTATGATTATGTCAAGATTAATGCTGACTATCGTAGCTAAAAAATTTGTAGGTACGACTTTCGCTTAGCCTATGTATAGTCGATACTAAATAAAATGGATACGTTATTTAATAACGCGAAACTGGTATAAATTTTTCTAGCTTGCTGTGCCTACGCCGACAGAGGCTGCAAAAAATTATCCCAGTTCCGCTGTATCTTTTTCATATTGGACTGGCTATATAATAGATTCGCTTGAATTACCCTCTATATAATAAAAGTAAATCTGCTACAGATACCCTTTAAACTATTATTTTATACGTTTGTTTAACATGGGTTGCAAATACTGACGTTATGTTACAAAGTAGTTATAGAGGATAAGGCCTTAGGCACTCTATACTTAGTGAAGTACAACAATAAACGGTGCTGTTGAAACATGGCTGTCTATCAATTCGGGCAGTGCTAACAGCACTATTATTAATGCTTAATATTTAGATAGGTTTTGAAAGATTACGCTTTACGGATCGTTAACTGTAAAGTAGTAAATAAGCCAAATTAGACATTAATACTTAAGCATTAATACTTCAGAAGTAACCAACATAATTAATGAGCATAAATAATTAACTGAGGAAGAATAATGAAAAAATTAGCAATCGCAGCATTGATGACAACATTTGCCCTAGCGGGTTGTTCTACTATGAACTTAGATGATAAGCGCACCATGGTAGTAGAAGGTCAGGCGATGGATGTTAAAGTCGTTAATATTCCAAGTCTAAAAGTAGAGCTTGCACCGCACAAAGCAGTATGTGATGTACAGACTGCTACTGGCGAGATGATTAAAGCTGAGTGCTTGCAGTTCCGTCAAACCTTCCAAAGAAACTACACCACATTTAATGGTGATATCCAAGGCTTCACTTATGAGCCAGGTTATCGCTATGTGCTAGACGTACGTCAAGAAGCAGTGGCTGACGAAGCTGCAGGCGTTGTGAAGCCAGTATGGTATTTGAATGAAGTTATCTCAAAAACCGCTGAGTAATAGGGTTTATTGAGCAACTTAATAGTTTAATCTATAGCTATATCTTAGATTAAAGGAAAGCCTCTAATTCGTTAGAGGCTTTTTTTATGGCTATTTTTAATGATTATGGTGGTTTGAATAGACCCTAACAATTAACATTGGCTGTAGTTGACACTGACACCATGGGTCGCGGTAGGAATTCGGTTATCAGCATAAACCGCTAGGCCACCACGTGCAGTCTCTTTATACTTATCTGACATGTCAGCACCGGTTTGTTTCATCGTTTGGATGGCCTTGTCAAAAGAGACGAAGTGCTGTCCATTACCGCGGCAGGCAAGGCGCGCCGCATTGACTGCTTTTACCGCGCCCATAGCGTTGCGTTCGATACAAGGCACTTGTACGAGACCGCCAATAGGGTCGCAAGTGAGACCTAAGTTATGTTCAATACCGATTTCGGCAGCGTTAAGACACTTGGCAGGATCACCGCCCATCAGCTCTGCTAGTCCAGAGGCTGCCATTGAGCAGGCTGAGCCCACTTCACCTTGACAGCCTACTTCAGCCCCAGAGATAGAAGCGTTTTGCTTGATTAAGCCGCCAATAGCAGTCGCATTTAATAAAAAGTTGCGGACACCCTGTTGGTTATAGCTTGGTAGAAAGTCACGATAATAATGCAGCACTGCTGGAATGATGCCAGCCGCACCATTGGTCGGTGCGGTGACTACTTTGCCGCCATTGGCGTTTTCTTCATTGACGGCCAGTGCATAGAGATCTACCCAATCCATCGCCGCCAACTTATCGGTCTTTGAGATAGGTTGATCCTTCTCAGCGATCAGTTGTAGATGCAGATCTTGGGCACGGCGTTTGACATCAAGCCCGCCAGGCAAGATACCAGAATTTTCGCAGCCCTGTTTGACACAATCTTGCATCACATCCCAGATGGTATCTAAATAGGCAAAGACTTCTTCTTGGTCGCGATAATGACATTCGTTGGCAAGCACTATCTCGCTGATACTCAACTGATGTTTGCGGCACTGCTCGAGAAGCTCTGCACCCGTACTAAACGGGTAGGGGGCGATGTCAATATTGGGTCTGGCTTGATCTTCGTCTGGGTTATTGGCATCTTCTTCATTGATAACAAACCCACCACCGATGGAATAATAGGTTTGCTGATAGCTGGTATCATCTGCCAATACTGCCCGAATGGTTAAGGCATTCGGATGATAGGAGAGGACAGTGTCGCCGTACCAGTGGATATCGCGTTCGCTATTGAAGGCAATAGTATGCTTGCCAGCAAGATTGAGTTGTTTAGCAGAAAATATAGGGGTTAGATACTCACTGGTTAAGCGGGTGTCTATGGTACTGGGAGTATGACCCAACAGTCCTAACAACACGGCTGTATCGGTCGCATGCCCTTTACCTGTCGCAGCGAGAGAACCATACAGCTCGATTTCTATGGCTTTAACATCTGTCAGCTCTGTTTGCTTTGCTAATGAAGCCAAAAATAAGTTGGCCGCCACCATAGGGCCTACGGTATGTGAGCTTGAAGGGCCAATCCCGATTTTGAATAAATCAAATACACTGATCATAATAAGTTACCAAAAAAGTGAAATGGAATGAGCATGGTTTTTCATCCTAAATAGCTTTACAACTTTGAGCGTTTCGCGGCTACCATAACACCCAGATACTGACCTCTGATACAAGCATCACAGATATGGCTTATATCAATAATCAATATCATCATCAAAGATGGATTCGGCGAGTTGTCTATGAAAGTATGTAAACGTAGTAGTAAGGATGATGGGAGAATAATATCTTTTGTTTATTATTGAATTCCGTTATGATGCTCAGCATCGACGCTTATGTAACATCCTGTAAGCTGTTTGTCACTATAGAATATATCATGACGTAATCAACCTAAGCGCTGAGTTTAGTAGAACATATCTGGGCTAAGACATCTAGTAGAATCTAGCGCATTCATAAAAATAAGTATGTTCTAGTACAACTAAAACTCTTTATGCCTGATACTTGCTAGACCTAATAGATGACAGACTGCATAAAACAATGTTTGCCATCGTTGATAAAAACTCTATATTTAAGCTTCAATTCAAAGTCTCAGTTACAAACAGTCACATAGGAAACGCGCGCATGGTATCTCCCTCAGAGCACTCCTCTCAATCAGAAAACAACTCTAAAGAGCCACTTTCTTCAACTGCGCAAACAGCTGCTATAGATCCAGCCTCGATGCAGCTCATAGACAACCCAGATTTTGAGAATGGACGTTGGTTCCCAACTTGGCGACCGTATCAAGGAGATCTTGATCACAATCCAGTCGGTATTAATGAGTATCTACCGCCATCTAAAAGTATCTTACTTGGTATTCAGCATACCTTTGCGATGTTTGGTGCGACAGTACTGGCACCCTTATTGATGGGTTTTGACCCCAATTTGGCTATTTTGATGTCTGGCATCTGTACGCTGATGTTCTTTTTGATAACAGGTGGCCGCATGCCTAGCTATTTGGGCTCAAGCTTTGCGTTTATTGGTCCCGTGATTGCCGTGACTGCTTATGCTGGGGTAGGCTTTAATAGTAATCTAGATGTTGCGCTAGGCGGCATCATGGCCTGCGGCATCATCTATGCGCTGATAGGGCTGCTGGTCATGAAGACAGGCACAGGTTGGATAGAGCGCCTGATGCCCCCGATTGTGACTGGCGCTATTGTGATGATTATCGGTCTGAACTTGGCACCTGTTACCATTCAAGGGGTATCAGCCAATCAGTTTGATGCATGGATGGCAGCCTTGACTGTACTGTTAATCAGTGGTGTGGCGGTATTTACCCGTGGTATGCTCAGACGTTTGTTACTCCTAGTTGGTTTGGTACTATCCTATATAGCCTATTTTGTCATGACCAATGTATTAGGGTTTGGGACAGCCATCGACTTTAGTAGCGTGGCTGCTGCCTCATGGTTTGGCCTGCCAAGTATTCACTCGCCGCGTTTTGAGATGAGTGCGATTATCTTGATTGCACCTGTGGCCTTTATTCTCGTTGCCGAAAACCTCGGGCATTTTAAAGCGGTAGAAGGAATGACCAAAGCACGTGTTACCCCTTATATGGGACGGGCGTTCTTTGCTGATGGTGTGGCGACGACGTTTTCAGCAGGTTTTGGGGGGACGGGTGTGACCACTTATGCCGAAAATATCGGCGTCATGGCAGTGACCAAGGTTTATAGCACTACTATTTTTGTGGTGGCAGGGCTGGTTGCTATCTTGCTTGGTTTGTCACCAAAGTTTGGCGCCATTATCCAAACCATTCCAGCAGCATTATTGGGCGGTGCTTCTATCGTAGTCTTTGGTTTGATTGCCATTGCTGGTGCAAAAATCTGGATAGACAACCACATTGATTTTAGTAAAAACAGCAATCTAATCATTGCTGCAGTCACTGTTATCATGGGTACGGGCAACTTCAGCTTGCATTTAGGCGGTTTTGATTTGGGCGGTATCGGTACGGCAACTTTGACGGCTATTGTACTGAATGCTCTGTTTAACCGTCAAAAGGACTGAGCTATTTGCTTTTGACTAAATAAAAGCAGTCTCTTTTAAAGCAGTTGGTTGTAGACTAACTGCTTTTTTATTAAAGGGGTATTACTTGTATTTACGTCGATAAAAGCGGGCAAAGAACCGATAGCGACGCAGCGCACGCGGCTTTGGCTTTAGCGAGCCTAAATAAATGGCAAACATAGTCAGCAGCGCGCCTGCCCATTGAAGTGAGTTAATGGGCTTATCTAGCCAGCTATAATCAATAATCAAAGCAGCAATCGGCTCAGTCAAGAGCAATAAGCCTGACAACGCCAGTGACAACTTTGGAATAGAGTAGGCGATTAACCCCCACGCCAGACATTGCATCACTGCCCCATATACCAGCACCCAACCAAGCTCGGACCAAGTATTTGGCAGTATATTACCCATGTCAAAAATAAACATTGGCACTACCATAGCAAGCCCACCGCCGATACTGACCAGCTGCATCAATACAAATATAGGCGTTGGCTCAGTATCATGAGTTTTGCGGATAAAAGTCATAGAAGCCGCCAGCATACCCCCAGAGACAATACCAGCGATAAAACCCCAAGTGGCGTCCGAGTTATGCGCAAACTCAGGACTACCAATCATTGCCACGCCAAACATCGCTAAAAACAAGCTAATCAGTTGCAGGATTGACTGGCGTTCATTAAAGATCAAAAAGCCAATCGCCGCTAAAAAGAAGATCTGCAAGCTGTTTAGTAAGGTGGAAATGCCAGGGCCAACAGCATAAATACTCTCATGCCATAATGCCAGATCCAAACCTAAAAACACACCTGATAGCAATCCGTAGACAATAGCGCGACGAGCACGCGGCATCCGTTGTCCTGTCATCTTGGCCAGAAAGGTAAATATTACCCCTGAGATCGCCAGTCGCCAAAAAGACATCGCCCAACCGCCAATATCGACATGAGCCACTATTAGACTGCCCAAACCAAAAATAATACAACCAATAATCAAACCGATCAAAGCAGAACGGGAAGATGCGATAGCCATAAGATGTCCTTACCGCGATAAAACGTACAATGACAGAGAAAGGGAAAGTAGTTGCTAGAAGACTGCCAATAGTCTATGGAGTATGCTATCACTAGCCATTGAAGCTCAGCAAATAATAAAAAGGTACAATTGTAAACGTTAGGAGCTGGCTATAACATTTAGCTATTAGAAAGCTAAATGTTATAGCCAGCTCAAAATAAAAGCAGTATGCTAATAACACGCCTTAGTATCACACTCATATCCATAATTCAGGTCTGATTATGTCTCAACGATCTATGCCGCAACTATCAACGTCGCAATTATCAACGTCGCAGCTCATAAAGCCACAGCGACTGACCAATCAACGCTTATACCTCGCCGTTGGTGTCTTATTAAGCACGATGTTTTTAGTGCCTAGCGCTCAGGCAGCCAGTTGTAAGATACCAAAGAGCTATTATAAAAACGTCTCTTGTACCTCCAGTCGTGGTCACTTTTTGGCCATCAAAGACTTTGGTGCGCCTGTCGCTATTATTGATAGTAAAGGCAAAAGAGTGGTGGATTTATCACGCTACCAGCAAGTGGATCCCAATAAAATCTCAGAGGGTTTGCTACCTGTACTGCGTAATGGGCGCGTGGGTTACCTAAATATGCAAGGCCGTGAAGTCGTGCCGACAATGTACGATATGATCAAAGAAGGGCAGAGCTGGGCGCGTCCAGTATCCGAGGGGCGCATCGTGGTCAAAAGAAATGGTAATTATGGGGTTATCAACACAGGCAATCAAACCATCGTCTCATTCTCCTCGACGATCAGTGGCATTGACGACTATAAAGGCGGTATGCGCGGGTACGTAAAAACAAAGCAGTCAGCTGGCTGGACAAAAGTGGCAATCCGACCACTGATCCAAATAGCAAAAACGACCACGATGGCATCTTACAAGCTCCAAACAATGAGTCCATGATACCGGCCAGACCTGCGCTATTTACAACTCTACAACCGCATCAGCAAGATGGACGTTGGGGTTTTGTTGATGAAAATAATGTGACCATGATTACTTATTCATTCGATGAGGTACGGCCATTCTCTGAAGGTATGGCTGGGGTACGTGTTGATAGTAAGTGGGGATTTGTTAATTTAGGCGGTGAGTTGGTTGTTCCCTTCCGCTTTGAAAACAGTGGTGTACAAGCTGAAGATAACTATAATGGAGCAGCCTCATTTGTCTTTACAGACGGCAAAGCTTGGGTAGGTAATCTACAGAATGGCAGGAAGCTTTGTATCAATAAAGAAGGCACTAACGTGAGCTGTGACTAGATCATTTGTGATTAGGTCAGTTGTGACGAGTATTAGAAAAGAGGTCGCAGTGCATATACAATCTATGCGCTGCGACCTCTTTTTGGTGGGCTAAATTTAAAACAGTGGGTTTTAAAGGTGGCTTAATCCAGTAAGTGCTTACGAATCAAATCAACCAAGTAAGGCTGATAGTACGCAGGAATATCGTGCGCCATCCCTTCAATAAGATGGAACTTAGCATTAGGAATGGTCTTTGCAACCACGCGTCCCTGTGATGGAGGCAGTAATCCATCAGCACTACCATGAATCACGATGGTTGGCGCTTTGACTTGCTTAGCAAAGCGGCTGATAGAGCCTGATGCTAAAATAGCATTTAGCTGCTGTACCGTACCGAGTGGATGAAAGTTACGCTGATAGCGTAGTTTGGCAATCTCACGCACTGTACGGACGTTGACATGCCCAGGTGTGCCTACCGTCTTCATAAACCAGACACTATGGCGCACAATATCGCGCTCAGAATGGCTCTCGGGACGGTTGATTAGGGTATATAGCTGCCTTGGTTTTGGTGGCCGTAAAAACCCGCGATTGGTGGTGGTAAATAGCAAAGCCATGCGCTGTACCAAGCTTGGGTAACGTGCTGCCACGATCTGGGCAATCATGCCGCCCATTGAAGCACCAAGTAAATGCGTACTGCCAAGGTGCAGCGCTTTAATCAGCCGTACCGTATCTTCAGCCATGTCTGTTAGATTGTAAGCGACCTGCTGACCTTTATTAGACAGTCCTGTCTGCAGGCGTAGCATCATTTTTAGCTGACTGACACGTGGTAGGCCGTCGATGCGTACTTTAGAAGACAGACCAATATCACGATTGTCAAAGCGAATCACAAAAAACCCAGCATCAATCAGACGTTTAATAAAATCATCTGGCCAAAATATCATCTGTGAGCCCAGCCCCATGACCATCAGTAGTGGCGGGTTATTTGGGTTGCCACCGGCTTCAACGCACAATTCAATACCATCACCGATATCGATCATGGCTTGATGTAAGTGCTCACTCAAATCAGATTGACGCCAGTAGTGCTCACCGAACTGATGCCACTCAGGCGTCGGGTAATTAATAGCTACTTCAGGTAGGTCGCCGTCAGCAGCCTGATTGGGCTGACTTAACGGCTGTTGATCGTTTGAATCTTTCATGAGATCTCCTATATTAGATCTCTAACATCTCAAAATCTAATTTACCCACACCGCACTCAGGGCAAATCCAATCGTCTGGTACATCATCCCATTTGGTGCCAGGAGCGATGCCTTCTTCGGGGCAACCAAGCTCTTCATCGTAAATCCAGCCACAAACAATACATTCATAACGTTTCATACATAGTCCTATCAATTTTACTAATTTTATCGCTCATTAGCAGCCTGCAAAAACGCACGTAGTTTATCATATAACGATACTTTACGCCGTTAAGTTTACACTTGTATATTGAGATAAGTAAGTGCTTATCAAGTAAATATTAAAAGTTTATTATAATTAATGTGCGCTGTATTTATGGCTATATGCACCCAGATAATGCCATTTATGCTATGATAACGCCGTTAATATCTGCATTATTTACCTTGGTTATCGCTGTTATATTATTATCTAGTAAAGGGTCATTATGAGCGCTATTGCCGCTACACCGTCAGACAATCCAACCAATGCCAATCCAGCCAATATCGAAACTGAAGCGTTGAACGCGCTCAATACTGACCATCCATTTTGGCAGATTATACGTACCGTACCAGATTTTCCGAAAGCTGGTATCGATTTTTATGATATTACGCCATTACTGCGCAGTCATATCGACGACGTCATCGATGCGCTATTAGCCGCGTTGCCTGATGGTTTGATGGATGAAGTAGATTGCCTAGGTGCAGTTGAAGCACGTGGGTTTGTCTTTGCAAGCTTGCTGGCAGGTCGTCTGGGCAAAGGTATGATTTTGTTACGTAAGCCAGGCAAGCTGCCGCCACCTGTTGCTAACAAAGCCTACGCGTTAGAATACGGTAAAGACACGCTTGAGATGCAAAATAATTTACCCCCTGAGCGCGTATTGCTGGTGGATGATATCTTAGCGACTGGTGGTACATTGACCACTGCTTATGAGCTGTGTAAATCCGCTGAGCATACGGTAGTAGGCGCTTTAGTATTACTAGATTTGGTTGGCCTACATGGTGAGTTTCCTGTGCCTGTTTATACCGTGTTAAGAGCTTAAAAGTTAATCATACAAAATAAAAAGCGCGCTAACGATTTGGTTAGGGCGCTTTTTTGTGAGGTGGTGAGTTGATAGAAGCCTGAAGTGAGAGAAACGCGGTGCTAGATTTGATGGCTAACTTTAGCGAATCTCTGCCAAAGCTTTGATTAAATCCTCACGCGCACGGATAAAGCCATCAATACCTTTTGGAAGGAGGTCTTGCGTCACCTTATCTTGCTGATACGCGTCATTAAACTCCTCACGGGTTAAGCTCACACGATTCATCTTATCCATTTGCATGGCCATATCAGCCGACAGCTGATGGGTGACAGAACTGTCCATTGCTGCCAGCTCGTCAATGAGGTTTGGTGCGATGGTCAATAGATCACAGCCTGCCAGCGCCAATATCTGCTCAGTTGAGCGAAAGCTTGCGCCCATGACTTGCGTATCATAGCCATGCTGTTTGTAGTATTGATAAATAAGCTTCACGGATTGTACGCCCATATCATCAGAGGCAGGTACATTCTGACGGCTCTGCTGACGCTTTTGCCAATCTAAAATACGACCTACAAACGGTGAGATTAGGGTGACACCCGCATCAGCACAGGCAATGGCTTGATGCTGACCGAATAGTAAGGTCAAATTGCAATGAATACCTTGGGTTTCAAGATAGCGTGCTGCTTCGATGCCTTGCCAAGTTGCGGCGATTTTTATCAGTACCCGCTTTGGGTCAACCCCTGCTTTTTCATAAGCTTCCATAAACTCCAAGGCTTTATCAATCGTCGCCTGTGTATCATAAGACAGCCTAGCATCAACTTCGGTTGAGACGCGGCCTTCGATTACCTCTAGAATGTTACAGCCGATTTGGATGGTCAGCGCATCAATGACGGCATCGACATCACCTTTGTGGCGGCTCATGGTCTCTGACAGCATGGCCTGATTATCGGGATGGACGAGTGCTTTGGTAATCAGGCTTGGGTTGGTGGTCGCATCAATCGGTTTTAAGCGCGCGATGGCGCTAAGGTCACCAGTATCGGCGACAATGGTGGTCATGGTGCGAAGCTGTTGTAAAGCGCTCATCATACATCCTTATGAAAACAATTAACGGTGGCTATTCGCTGATAGCGATGCTGCTAGTATTTAACAATCTATTATCCAGTAATGGACTTTAACATAATTTTGTCGCTAGTTTTAGGGGGTAGTGGGCTTTGAGCGGCGATATTAAGGGTTGCAAACAGTTAAATAAAACATATACAAACCTACCTATTTATTACTATAATAGATAGATTATATCTATAATACCAAACCCAAAAAGTGCAATTCACTTTGTCAAACTTGCTCAGCCTACTAGGTGTAGTACTTGCGCAAGTTTTCCGCGTTACTCTAATTTTTGGAAATGGTATAATATAGAGAGCAAGTTATGGGGAAACTGGTTAGTATTGGGGAGGCTGCCAAACATTTCGGGGTTGCTCAATCCACATTAAGACGTTGGGATGAGGATGGTACGTTAGTCGCCAAGCGAACCGAAAACGGGCATAGGCGATATGATTTAAGTGAAATCAGACCGCATTCCTTAAATACACCACCTAAATTAGACCGAAAAACCATTGCTTATGCTCGTGTGTCGAGTCGTGATCAAAAAGACGACTTACTTCGCCAGTCTCAAGTTTTGGAACTTTATTGTGCCAGGCAAGGCTGGACTTTTGAGACGATTACCGATCTTGGTAGTGGAATGAATTATAAAAAGAAAGGCTTAAAAAACCTGCTTGATGACATACTGAGCAATAAAGTTGAACGGCTGGTAATTACCCATAAAGACAGGCTTTTACGATTTGGTGCAGAACTGGTTTTCATGTTGTGTGAGGCTCGTGACGTTGAAGTGGTAATAATCAATCAAGGTGAAGAGTTGAGTTTTGAGCAAGAATTAGCCCAAGATGTATTGGAGATTATCACCGTATTTTCAGCGAGGCTATACGGCTCTTGCAGCAAGAAAAACCAACAATTAATAGAGGCGGTTAAAAAAGCATTATGATCCGTGGACACATTATCGAACTCAAGCCAAACAACGTACAGGCAAATCACCTTGCTCGTGATTGTGGCGTGGCGAGAAAAGCCTACAACTGGGCTTTGCATGAGTGGCAGCGGCAGTATGCGCTTGACAAAGCGTACCGTGATGCGTGTTTGGCCGCAGGCGTTGAGGTTGATACTAAAAATCTAAACAAGCCCTCACAGGCGAAGCTCAGACGCGAATTGAACGCCATTAAGCGTGAATTATTCCCCTATATGCTGGAAGTGACCAAATGCGCTCCGCAGGCGGCAATCATGCAGTTGGGTGATGCTTATAACAACTTCTTTAAAGGCTTAGCGAAATACCCAACCGCTCGTAAAAAAGGCCGTGACGATAGATTCAGTTTATCCAACGACCAATTTGCCATTAAAGGTAAATCCATTCGTATCCCAAACTTGGGCTGGGTTCGCTTAAAAGAAGCTTTACGTTTTGACGGCAAGATCATGTCAGCCACCATCTCTAAACGTGGCGGTAAGTGGTTTGTTAGTGTGGCTGTTGAAATACAAAAAGCTGTAATTCCTACTAAAAAGACAGGTAAAAGCGTTGGTGTTGATCTTGGTATTACCGACTTACTGGTTTTATCAGACGGCACTAAAATTAAAGCGCCAAAACCACTTCAAGCAAACCTTAAAAAACTAAGAACGCTAAACAAAGCGCTCAGTCGCACTAAAAAAGGCAGTAAAAACAGAGAAAAAGCGAAAACCAAGCTCTCTCGTTTGCACTACAAAATCAGGTGTATCAGGCAGGATTCTCTCCATCAAATCACAACAAGTCTGGTTAATGAGTTCGATGTGATTGCGATTGAGGATTTAAACGTCAAAGGTATGGTTAAGAACAGGCGGCTATCAAGAGCTATCAGTGACTTGGGTTTCTTTGAGTTTAAGCGACAGCTTATCTACAAAGCCACTGAGCAAGGCAAGGTTGTGAAATCAGTCGGACCCTTCTACCCAAGCTCAAAAACCTGTTCAAACTGCAATCATATCCTTGGTAAAGATGAGCTAACATTGAAAATGCGTGAGTGGTTGTGCCCTAACTGTCAGGTTTCTCATGACCGTGACCTGAACGCCAGTATTAATATTTTAAATAACGCAACAGTTATCTTAACAGCTGCATAATCCTGTTTATTGGACGGTGAGTTCCATCGCCAATTAAAAAAGTCTGTGGAGTCGTGGTCAGTCTAAATCTCAAATGAGAAATAGCGCGTGACAATGAAGCAGAAAGAAAACGTCAAACCTATCTAATAGTCAATATTGGCAAGGTTTGAGTAAGATTTTTGGAACGGGATATCCTCTAAAAGCATCACCTAATCATCATTAGGAATACCCTATATAAAGATTTTGCTGCAATTAGCTTGGTTTACGCATGGGCACTGTACGCAGTTTTTGCTATAGTATGAGCGGTCAATCTCATCATAGTAATAAATAATACGTTTGAAAAGGATATGTGGCAATGAGTGAGCAGTCATCAGAGAAAAATATGGATAATCTAAACCCAGCGGCTGCAGACGCCAATGACATCTCAACTGACCAAGAGTTTTTAAATCGTTTGCGTCAAAATATTGATGCAGTGGATTGCGAGATTCAAAACTTAATCAATAATCGTGCCAAGCTGGCTCAGCAAGTGGCTGTTGTCAAAAAAGACCACGCCGCCAAGAGTGATAAGGCTGCAGATCACGATCCTATTTTTTATCGTCCTGAGCGTGAAGCGCAAGTTCTAAAAGCCGTCATGGCACGTAATACTGGGCCTATCGCTGATGAAAAAATGGCGCGTCTGTTCCGTGAAATCATGTCAGTCTGTTTGGACCTAGAAGCGCCGCAACGCATCGCGTTCTTGGGCCCTGTCGGCACCTTTACGCATGCTGCTGCGCTCAAACACTTTGGTAAAGCTGCGGATACTGTCCCACTGACTACCATCACTGATGTGTTCCGTGAAGTGGAGGCGGGTACGGCTATGTATGGTGTGGTGCCAGTCGAGAACTCTTCAGAAGGGGTGGTCAATCATACGTTGGATGGATTCTTATCTTCTACATTAAAAATAATCGGTGAAGTTGAGCTACCCATTCATCAAAACTTCTTGGTCGCTGAGCATACCAAGGTCGATGGACTCAGCCGTATTTACTCGCACCAGCAGTCACTGGCTCAGTGTCGCCATTGGCTTGATGTAAACTTCCCGAATGTGGAGCGTGTGGCTGTATCGAGCAACGGTGAAGCCGCTCGTCGTCTCAAAAATGAATGGCATTCAGCCGCCATTGCAGGTGATGTCGCCGCTGCAGAGTACGGTCTGCATAAGTTATATACTAATATCGAAGACAACCCTAGTAATACCACGCGATTCTTGGTCATTGGTCATGAAGCGATTGCCCCATCAGGTCAAGATAAAACCTCTATCGTGGTGTCAGCTCACGACAAAGCAGGGGCGCTTATCGAAATTCTGAAGCCGTTATCCTATCATGGCGTATCGATGACCAGTATTGAGACGCGTCCTGAACGTCCCAATAAGGGGGCGTATGTATTCTTTATTGATATGAATGGTCATATCAACGATCCAAATGTGAGTGCGGCTATTGCGGATATCCGTCCGTTGGTGAAAGATTTGCGTATACTAGGTTCATATCCAGAAGCAGTGCTATAGTAAAAATCCACTATAAAGGAGTGATAGCGTTAACCACGCTTGAGGTATTACAAGTGCATCTGCGTTCGGTTGCCTTGACGCTCTTTTATTTTTAACTGACTATATAACACTGGCTTGGTAAAGCTACCCGCCAAACCGCTTATGGATATTACTAAATAATAAATGCGCCATCACATCTAAGGATCAACCATGCAGTCTACCAAATCGTCAGAGTCGAGTTTGTTGCCGCTAGCGCCTGCCTATGACAGTATCTTAGAGTTGGCACCTTATCAAACGGGGAAGCCGGTTGAAGAGTTGACTCGCGAATATGGCATCTCTGATGTGGTCAAACTTGCCAGTAATGAAAACCCGCTAGGCTGCTCACCACAAGTGACGCTGGCCATTACTGAGCAGTTGGGCCAGTTGGCACGCTATCCAGACGGCAATGGCTACTACCTCAAGCAAGCACTCGCAGACTTTAATGATATAGACATAGAGCGTATTACTTTGGGTAATGGCTCCAATGATTTTCTTGATATTTTAGCCCGTAGTTTTTTGGGCTCTGATGACGCCATTGTCTATAGCCAGTATGCCTTTGTGGTGTATTCTATGTTGGCTAAAATGCAAGGGGCGACAGGCATAGAAGTGCCAGCGCAGCGCTATGGGCATGATTTAAAAGCGATGTCTCAGGCCGTTCTGGATAATCCAAATACCAAGATGGTCTTTATTGCCAATCCAAACAACCCAACTGGTACCCAGCTCAAGCAAGATGAATTGCATCAATTTGTGGCTGGTTTGCCGCCCTCAGTACTGGTGGTTTTGGATGAAGCCTATATAGAGTACAGCCCTGATAGCAACAACCGTGCACTTTTAGATACGTATGATAATGTGGTCATCGTGCGTACTTTTTCTAAAGCCTATGGGCTGGCAGGTTTGCGTGTTGGTTATGCGCTGAGCTCGGCACCAGTCGCAGAGCTACTGAATCGCATCCGTCAGCCTTTTAATGTTAGCCGTGTTGGACTCGCGGCTGCTGAGGCTGCCCTTGGCGATCAAGACTTTATTGCAAACTCTCGAGAGTCAAATAAAGAACAAATGCGCTGGTTAGAAAAGCAGTTTGATGCGCTAGGCTTGGGTTTTGTAAAATCGCATGCCAACTTTATTATGGTAGAAATAGAAGTTGAGATGGAAGATGTGAGCGCCATTACGGTCAATAAAGCGCTATTAGAGCAGGGCGTTATCGTGCGTCCACTAATCGCTTATGGTCTAAAAAACTGGCTACGTATCACTGTAGGTGTGGCAGAAGATAATCTGCGTTTGATAGATACTTTACGCTCCATTTTGCTAGACGATCAAGTATAGTTGCTCCATCAAAAATATTTTTTTTAATTAGGGTGTGTCCTCATTTTTAGCTCATTTAGATGTCCATCAATTGAATTGAGAACACGCCCTAATACACCTGACACCAGTTTTAGCCTATAGATGCCTTTAAGTAGGTTAAGACTGGTTTGTTCAATGAGAAAAGCCGTGAGTCTTCAAAAAAACAACCAGAATAATAAACCCCTACAACCACTTACAGCTGCAAATAAGCCTGTTTCCTTAGCCAATGAGTCGGTCATCTTTAGACAAGTTTGTGTCATTGGTCTAGGTCTAATCGGTGCAAGCCTTGCGCAAGCGATTAAGGATAAAGGTTTAACTACGCGACTGGTGGCAGTGGACAGGCATGCACCTAGCATAGCGGAGGCCATGCAGCAGGGCTTGCTGGATGCAGGTAGTTCAGTCTTGAGTGATGTGGTCAGTGGCAGTGATTTGATTGTCATTGCGGTGCCAGTACAAGCGGCAAAAATGGTGTTTGCTGATATTAAGAACGCCATGAAGAGCGGCCAGCTTGCCAGCGATTGTATTATTACTGATGTCTGTAGTACCAAGGTCAATATCGTGGATGCTGCTAAGGCCGTTTTCGAATCACTGCCGACAGGTTTTGTGCCTGCGCATCCGATTGCTGGTGCCGAAAATTCAGGGTATCATGCCAGGCGTGCCGAATTGTTTGTCAATCACAGCGTTATTATTTGTGAGTTACCAACGACCAGCGCTACTGCGATTGTTAGTTTACGTCAGCTATGGGAGTCGGTAGGCGCGTCGGTGATGGCTATGTCTGCTGAGCATCATGATGCCATACTGGCGCATACCAGTCATTTGCCGCATTTGCTTGCTTTTAATTTGGTTGAGCAGTTAGCGAGCCATGATGATAACTTAGATATGTTTCGCTACGCTGCCGGCGGGTTTAGAGACTTTACCCGCATCGCTGCCAGCGATCCTAAAATGTGGCATGATATATTTTTTGCCAACGAAAGCGCGATTGTTAGCGCCCTTGATGAGTACAGCGTCTATTTACAAAAAATGCGCCAACTTATCATTGATAAAGATTCAACCGCCCTGATGGGACTTTTGGGCCGCGCGCAAGCCGCACGGCGACATTTTGGCCATATGTTAGCCAGCACCCCTTATACGGATACCTCTGCCATGTCAGCTTCTTACCTTATTTCTCCCAGTAACACCGTCACAGGCACCATTGCCATTCCTGGTGACAAATCCATTTCTCATCGCAGTATCATGCTTGGTAGCCTTGCGACAGGCGTGACCCATGTCACTGGGTTTTTGGAAGGTGAGGATGCGCTGGCAACCTTGCAAGCGTTCCGTGATATGGGCGTGACCATTGAAGGCCCCAATAATGGAGAATTAACCATTCACGGCGTCGGTATGAATGGTTTAAAGCCAAGCAAAACACCGCTGTATATGGGCAACTCAGGTACCAGTATGCGCTTGCTAGCGGGTATCTTAGCCGCACAGACGTTTGATAGTGTGCTGACAGGCGATACCAGCTTAAACAAGCGCCCAATGGAGCGTGTGGCGGCACCACTGCGCGCCATGGGTGCCGTTATTCAAAGTACAGGGCATAGCGGTACCGCGCCGCTTAGTATCGCTGGCCGTAGCTCTGTCGGTAAGCCACTGCAAGGTGTGGAGTATGATATGCCAGTCGCGTCTGCACAGGTCAAGTCTTGCTTGCTATTAGCAGGGCTATGGGCAGAGGGGACAACGACAGTGATTCAGCCTGAGGTTAGCCGTGACCATACTGAGCGTATGCTATCGGCCTTTGGATATCCAGTCACTGTAGAGGGTAATCGGATCAGTGTAGAAGGCGGCGGCACGCTTACAGGTGGTGATATTGCTGTCCCTGCAGATATCTCCTCTGCGGCGTTCTTTATGGTCGCCGCTGCCATCAGTCAAGGTAGCGAGCTGACCCTAACGCAAGTCGGTATTAACCCGACCCGTACTGGGATCATCGATATTCTAAAGCTGATGCAAGCCGATATTAGCCTGAGTAATGAAACGCACGTTGGCGGCGAACCAGTCGCAGACATTACCATTCGTGGCTCAAACTTGGTCGGTATTGAAATTCCAGAGTATCTCGTGCCACTAGCAATTGATGAATTCCCAGTCTTGTTCATTGCTGCCAGCTGTGCGCAGGGACGCACAGTGTTAACTGGTGCAAAAGAGCTGCGTGTCAAAGAGTCAGATCGCATTGCTGTCATGGCAGATGGTCTGCAAACGTTAGGCATTGATTGTACGGTTACCGAAGATGGTTTGATTATTGAAGGCAAGGGCGCTGAAGGTCAAAACGGTGCAGTAAATAATAGCCAACCTGTCTTTGGTGGCGGTCATATTACTTCACATCATGATCATCGTATTGCCATGAGCTTTGCAGTTGCTAGCCTAAGAGCGTCTGAGCAGATTATCATTGAAGGTGTTGAGACAGTCAATACCAGTTTCCCAGGTTTCGCAGAGCTTGCCAATCAAATCGGCATGTCTATCGAAGTCGATACGGGCGATGCTTAATATGAAGTTTAGTAGTAGCTTGATTCATAATAATAGTGGTTTTTAAGTGTAACGCGATTCATTGCCAGCCTTAAAGTCTTGTTGCTAAAGGTTGTGATCGTGAGCAATGTGTTGATACCTCATTTGGTATGAACGCATTGCTTTTTGTTTTTATACGCTATTTAGTAACCCTGCGTTCTTGCCTATCGTTTTCAGTATTTATCAAAATAGTCAGGCGCGCGCTTTGCTCCAAATTAAGTTGTTTTGTCTTATGACTACCCAAAATGTTCTCAAAAAACCAGTTGTTCCGATTCAAACGACCAGGCGCGGTATCATCACTGCGCTTATCGCTTTTTCGATTTGGGGCGCTTTTCCATTATATTTCAAGCAATTAGCTGCTTATGATGCGACTGAAATCATTGGACACCGAATTATATGGACGTTTTTATGTTTGTTGGTCGTGTTGGTCGTCACCAAACGCTGGCAATGGATTGCAACGCTCAAACAGCATCCTAAATGGATAGCATTGACTTTTGTATCTGGATTGATCATCGCGACCAATTGGCTCACCTATGTTTGGGCAGTCAATCATGACCAGATACTAGAAGCCAGTTTGGGCTATTTTATCGGTCCCTTGGTCGGTGTGGCGCTATCGATGATTTTGTTTAAAGAACGCTTGCGGACGCTGCAATGGGTGGCGATTGGTTTTGCGCTCTTATCTGTGGTGATTCAGGTGGTTATGCTCGGTAGTTTGCCATGGATATCATTGATATTGGCCTTTAGTTTTAGCACTTATGGCACCATACAGCGACAAACGCCATTGACCGCTGTTGATGCGATGTTCGTTGAAACAACGATGTTGGTACCGATATGTATTTGGTGGTTTTGGCAGGCAGAGGTGGTCAGTAGCCAGATTGGTTTTTGGTTTACATCAAACATCTGGCTATTAATGTTGGCAGGTCCTATTACGCTGATTCCCTTATTATTGTTTAATAAGTCTACAAAACTGGTTGCCTATAGTATTCTAAGTTTTATGAATTATTTAACCCCAACCTTTATTTTCTTCTTAGCCGTGTTTTATTATAAAGAACCTTTTGATATTAACCGTTTGGCCGTATTTGGTTTGATTTGGCTCGGTCTGTTATTATTCAGCATTGACTTGTGGCGCCATCGCCCAAGTAAGGTACTAAAAGCGGCGCGTCTGCGTGAAGAGGCTTTGCAGCAAATTAAATAGAACTTGAGCTAAAAACCCAAATTAAAAACTAAGCAAACAAGGATGAGCACATGTTTCATACCGAATCTGATGTGGTATTTGTAAAAGGCTTGAAAGTAGAAGCAGTGATTGGGGTTTACGCGTGGGAGCGCGCCATTACTCAGCCGCTACTGATTGATATTGCGCTTGAGACAGACATTAGCCGTGCTGCTGCTTCAGACGATGTGAATGATGCACTGAACTACAAAGCGGTCTGTGATGACGTCAGTCGTTTGTGCCAAGAAGTGCAAGCGCAGTTGCTTGAGCATTTAGCAGAGAAGGTCGCTGCTATGCTGCTTACCGACTATGCTTGTCATAAAGTGACATTAAGCATAGCCAAGCCGACTGCTATTACCCAAGCGGATGGCGTTGGCGTGCAAATCACTCGTTATGCAAAGGTCATTGGTGACAAGCCAGTTGCAAACAAGGGCGATGATGCATAAGGTGCATAACGCGCTGACGGACTTGAACCTTGAAACGTTAACAGTCTGTGCGCCTCACATGTTACAAGTACAGCCAGTGACAGCCGTGCTATTGGCTCTGGGCAGTAATTATCAAGCGGATTACTACTTGCCGCGCGTACGTGATAGTCTGGCTATGCTTGGTCAGATTAAGTTATCTACTGCTTTTCAAAACCCTGACTTCACCGCAACTTTGGAGCAGCCAAAACCTGACTATACCAATCAATGTGTTTATATCGCTTTAACGTCACCAATGACACTACAGCAGTTGCAACAAACCTTTAAAAAGTTTGAAAGTGATTGCAACAGGCAGCGTGTAACGGAAGCGCAGACGACAAGCAAAAAAGTCACGATGGATATCGATATTTTGTTGATAAAGACGGCTCTTGATAAAAATAGCCTAAGCAGAGAAAAGACATTTAAAACACCAGATATTACGCGGACTACATGGATTATCATGGCAGATCGATATCCATTTAAGGCCCATGAAAGAGCAGGGATTGAAGAGTTAATTTTGAATGGGTTTTTAAAAGACTAAATTGAGCAGGTAGTTGGAAGTTATCAAGAGTGAGCGAAAATGAAGTTTTTATCAAAAAAATCACAAAATAAAAGCTGGGAAAAATGCCCAGCTTTTATCAAACTCAAATGGTTTCGCTCTCAAAGTCTTACTGCGCGGTCAAGCCACCATCAATGATAAACTCTGAACCCGTTGAGTAACTAGAGTCGTCTGATGCCAAGAATAGCACCATGCCGCTGACTTCTTCTGGCTGTGCCACACGTTTCATAGGAATACTCTTAGCAAAAGCCTCAACGGCATCTTTGGTATAGCCCTGCATAATCATGGGCGTGGCAATAACGCCGGGATGAATGGAGTTGACGCGAATGCCATACGGGGCGCACTCTAGCGCTGCCGCTTTGGTCATACCGCGCACGGCAAATTTCGAATCGGTATAACCGATAGCACCGCCAACCAAGCCATTAATCGATGAGATATTGATGATAGAGCCTTGCTTGGCACCTTTCATGGATGGAATAACGGCTTTCATGCCCAAAAAGACCGAGACCTGATTAATCTCAAGAATCTTGCGGTAATCCTCTACTGAGGTATCTAAGATTGATTTATGGGTGGTAATACCGGCATTATTGACCAGCACATCGATTTGACCAAACTTACCTTCAGTTTGCTGCACTACCTGCGCCCAGTCGTCCTCATTAGTGACATCATGCTTGATAAATAAGGCATTATCTCCAAGCTCTTTTGCCAAGGCTTCGCCTTTATCGCTATTGATATCAGTCAATACGATTTTAGCGCCTTCTGCCAGACACAAGCGTGCATGAGTTTCGCCCATACCTTGAGCCGCGCCAGTGATGATGATGACTTTATCTTGTAAACGAGCCATGATGTCTCCTAATTATTTTAATTATGGTTGAGGTTTTATATCAGTCAACAAGTATAGTTTATAAGTAAGGGCCTTGCAGTTGCGAACCTTAAAGACTTGTCTTAGATAGGTAATTTCATTAAGTGTATTTGAAAACGAGTCATTAGAAGAGTGGCTGTATACTTTATTAAGTAGGGCAATCAACGGCTTTGGTTTGCTGTGGTAGGGTGAATATATGGTCAAAAATAAGCGTAAAAATAAAAGTAAATATTAAGAAAGCGATGACAAGAGAAACTTCCATCGTCAAGGCTGTCCATATTCCAACCCCATACCACAACATATAAAGCGGTAAACAGACTAAAGTAAGTCCACCTTCAAAGAATATCGCATGCACACTACGTATCTTAAAAGTACGAGCTTTGATTTGATGGCGTCTCTCCCAGTACTCAAAGAGCGTGTTGTAGACGAAATTCCAAACAACAGCAACGATAGCGATGATGATAGCGAGCGGTAGAGACTCTTGCGCGTCGCTACCGCTTAATACTATAAGAATAAAGGTTGTCAAAGTGATGGCAAGTATTTCGAAAAAAAAGACATATACCAAGCGACGTTTGATGGGGCTTAATGTAATCAACCAAAACTCCAATGCGCTTCATTGAGCTGTTAGCTTAGGATGTGTTGTATGTCTATTATAGCTATTAGCTAGAGATAAGCATAAGATTAGAGCATTCATTGGCACGATCGAAATACTCACGCGCTCTACTGTAATTTATATACTCTACTATATCTCGAATAGCACTTACTTTTGCTCAGTGCTTACAACATCCAATTCATCTCTATCAATCACATCTAAGTCTTCTAGACATAGTTTGTCATATTCCTTTCGGCAGAAATCAGGATCAAGTTTGCACATGGCAGCTTGTAGTTGATCCAAACGATTTTCTGACTGCTGAATATGCTCGAGCATTTTAGCAAAAGCTTCAGCGACAGGGTCTTGTGAAGAGGGGTCAATACCATAAGCTTGAAAGGCTGTCTCACGGGCGCTGCGTACAGTGTCTTGCGCTTGCTTTTCGGCAGCGGAATCCTTTTGCTTGCTGCCCTCTGTTTTGGGAGTAATTGGATTACCTTTTTCATCGTGATGCTCTGAAATCATGCGAGCTGCGCTACCGACCATCGTCGCGCCGGCAGGTACAGGTTTGACGACTACAGCATTTGAACCAATCTTGGCGTTTTTACCGACCGTGAATGGGCCTAGAACTTTTGCACCCGCACCTACAATCACGCCATCTTCTAGAGTTGGATGGCGCTTGCCGTTATTCCAGGAGACGCCGCCAAGAGTCACACCGTGATATAAGGTCACGTCATTGCCAATCTCTGCCGTCTCACCAATCACCACACCCACACCGTGATCAATAAAGAAACGCTTACCAATCTTGGCAGCAGGATGAATCTCAATGCCTGTCATGATTCGAGAGCCGTAAGATATTGCACGAGCGGCGAACTTTTGGTCATTCCTCCATAGACAGTGCGCGCCGCGATGCAGAATCAGAGCATGAATGCCAGGGTAGGTTAATAGCACCTCCAGACTGTTGCGAGCTGCTGGATCACGATTGAATACCGCTTCAATATCTTCTTTCAGGTCTTGTTTGATATTGGCGATCGATTTGAATAAGGTGGTTGGCAATGACATAAAAAGTCCTATCTATTCTTTAGTAGAATTTCGTCAGTGAAAGTTTGTCAATATAAAAAGATAAATCTATCTAGCAAGCTTATCAGTATATTTTTGCATCCGTGTTATTAAAGTTATAACAGTTTTGTGTGACAAAATATAGCGCTGGCCTATAAAACCCCATAAAAACCACCAATCAACGTCGGTTTGTTTTTAATTGATGAGGTTTTTGTTTACCTTTAGCTTTTTAATAGTTTTGCAATCAATGCGCTCAATAGCTGATACTCTTTTTGATCAAGCTGCACGCGAGAGCCAAGTCGAGACAATCTTGATGGCAATGATTTTAGATGATCGCTATCTGCTAAGCCGCGCTGAATCATAAGTTCAGTCGTACGCTGGGTCAGTTGTTGCAGCTGCTGATGAGTGATAGCCGGCTCATCCCATTGCTGGCGCAAATGCACATCCAATATAGGGTGAGAGGTTATATTTGTATTATTGTCATCAAAGTCTTTTAAATGTGCTTGAGCATAAGCAAAGATAAAGCTGGCAATCACCTGTACGGCTGATGCCACATTCAGTACTGGGTAAGCTGGATTGGCGTCAATCTGAATATGGTAGTCAGCATAAGCGAGCTCTTCGTTGGTCAGACCGCGATCCTCACGACCAAATAATATGGCGATGTTTGGCTGGCCTGTGAGATGAGCGCTTTGAGCATCAATAAAGTCAAACATGATTTTTGCCGCTTGGGTTGGCGTAACGACAGGCCGCGGCAAGTGACGGCTGCGACTACTGGCCGCAAAGACTAATTGACAATCATCAATGGCAGCCTCTAACGTTGGTGTAATGGTAGCTGACGATAATACCTCAATACCACCTGCCGCATGAGACTCACTGGTGTCATCAATCGGTAGCTTGGGATCCACTACTGTCAATCGTGATAAGCCCATGGTATGCATGGCCCGTGCTGCTGAGCCAATATTGGCAGGCAAGGTAGTGTTAACCATGACAACTTGTAGGCAAGTGAGATAGTCCTCAACGTTGAGCGCTGATAGAGAGGTTTGAGGAGGTACTGAAGATGAAGGAGAAGTGCTCATTATTGACTCAATCGTTGATTAATCTCTTGTTCGGCACGTTGTAATGCCATTGATAGGTTTTCTATAAGGTCAGCTTGTTGGCTGATAGTTTGTGCACGGCAGTGGAATTCTAATTGATCACTGAGGGCCACCAGCTGTGACGCACCTAAATTAGCACTGGCACCTTTGAGACCGTGAGCTGCATCAAACCCAACGGCATTGTCATTGGCCGCTTGAGCCGCACGTAAAGTGATAATACGCTGCTTACTATCAGTGAGGTAAGTCTGCACCAATTCTATAAAGTCTTCTTCGAGAAGGTCACGCATGTCTTCAAACTGCTCAGAGTTGATGATTTCACCATCGACAGTATGGTTGTTATTATTGACAGTGTTGTTGTCACTATCATTAACGCTAGCTTTGGTCATAATCGAGTATCCGATAATTTAGGGCGTGTTATCTATTGGTTTATAATAGTAAAGTTATAAATGCTTTGATGCCTGACACGCCCTAAGCTAATTGTGAGGTAATACCAAACCCAAAAAGTGCAATTCACTTTGTCAAACTTGCTCAGCCTGCTATGTGTAGTACTTGCGCAAGTTTTCCGCGTTACTCTAACTTTTGGAAATGGTATAAGTTTGCATTATCAATTTTGCACTATCAATAAAGCGTAAAGATAGATACTAACTATAATGAAAGTATAGGTCTTCTTCGTCAATCATGCTCTTTAGCTGTTGCAAGTTATCGTCATTGGGATAGACACGCCAGTGTTCAGAAAGGGTTACGTTGGCAATACCATAATCTTCGTAAACGCTCAATCCAAGCGGGATGCAATTGTCATTGATGACAGCTTCTGAATTCACAAATGCCGCGTCAGAGCTCATACCTTGGTCTAGTGCCAATAAGTCATTGCCTTCTTCATCATATAAGTTGCCACCCATGGTTGGATCATAGGAATGGCTACTACCTGTGTCTTGCTCGTCCTGCTCGTTATCATAAGCCAGGCGCTGCGGCGGTATCAGATGAGCTTGCGCTGACTTGAGTAATGGCTGCATATGTGTCAGTAAGTTGATATCACTGCCATGGACTTTGACGCTGATTTTTTTTAGCCAGCGCAGGCGAGCGTCAACCATGCTCATTGCGTTATCAAGACGTGCAAAGATACGACCATCACGTTCACGAATACTGCCTTTAATGATGACCACCTCATCGACTTTTAGCTGATCTTTTACGCGGTTAAAACGCTCAGCATAGCAGCTGACTTCCAGTCGTGAAGTGCCATCATCTAAGGTAATGACGTGACGGTTACCAAAGTTTGCCATATCAATGATAAGGCCAGCAAAGTAACAGCTGCCGTTATAGCCAGTATCTGTTAAGCCATCAAGACGCGCACCTGAGGTATAGCGTTTCAGCTCATCACGGTATTCGTCGATGGGATGTCCAGTTAAGTACAATCCCAAGGTGTTTTTTTCAGCTTTTAGGCGATGTTTGTCTCCCCAAATGAGCTCTGGTGTCATCACCAATGGCGGTGCCGCTACTACGCCGTCCATTTCGCTAAATAAGTCCATCATACCGATCTCGCGGTTCTGACGGTCTTGCTCTGCCGCTTGCACGGCACTGGGTAGCTGACTCATCAGCGCGCCACGTATCTCGTAGGCTTCGTCGCTTGGCAAGTCAGGTCTTAAGGTAGCGGCAAAATCATCAAAACAGCCTGCGCTGACCAAGGCTTCAAGCGTGCGTTTATTGACCTTTTTGATATCCACACGGCGACAAAAGTCGTAAAGATCGATAAAAGGTCCGTCGCGGCGACGTGCTGAAACGATGGATTCAACAGCACCTTCACCCACGCCTTTGATCGCGCCAAGCCCGTAGATAATATTGGTCGGTGTGTCTGAAACGAAATGCCACTCACTGCGGTTAACAGAAGGGTTTACAACGGTGAGGTCAAAATTCTCACGGCAGTCATTGATAAAGAACCCCACGTTGTCGGTGTTGTTCATGTCAGAAGTGAGTACTGCCGCCATAAATTCAGCAGGGTAGTATTGTTTTAGGTAAGCAGTTTGATAGGCCAAGACTCCATAAGCGGCAGAGTGCGATCTGTTAAAACCATAACCTGCGAACTTTTCCATCAGATCAAAGACGCCGCCAGAGGTCGCTTCATCGATACCTTGCGCGGTGGCACCAGTCACAAAGATATCACGCTGCTTGGCCATCTCTTCGGGTTTCTTTTTACCCATTGCACGGCGCAGCATGTCAGCACCGCCTAAGCTATAACCTGCCATGACCTGTGATATTTGCATGACCTGCTCTTGATAGACAATAACGCCGTTGGTGTTTTCTAAAATAGGCTCAAGATTTGGGTGGTCATAAATGACTTCTTCGCGGCCATGTTTGCGATCGATATACATCTCTACCATACCAGCATCAAGCGGCCCTGGACGATACAGCGCACACATCGCGATGACGTCTTCGATATTGGTTGGTTGTAATTTGGCCAGATACTTTTTCATGCCTGTACTTTCAAGCTGGAAGACAGCGGTGGTCTTGGCTTCTTGCAGTAGTTTATAAGCGTTTTTGTCATCTAGTGGCAGGTCTTCTAGCACTAGCGCCTCTTTGCCTTCTCTAGCGCGGCGTTTATTGATGTTTTCAACGGCAGCATTAATAACCGTTAGATTACGTAGACCCAAAAAGTCAAATTTTACCAGCCCCACGTCTTCGACGTCATCTTTATCGAACTGACTGACTCGGTGGCCTTCATCATCACAATAAATAGCACTAAAATCGGTAATCCTATGTGGAGCAATCAATACACCACCAGCGTGTTTACCAACGTTTCGGCACACGCCCTCTAATTTAATCGCCATCTCCCAAATCTCAATGGCGTCTTCATAGTCCATGTTGTCAGGGTTCGAAACCAAATCTTTGAGCTGCGGCTCTTGTTCAAGCGCTTGACTGAGAGTGATACCAGGGGTTTTAGGAATCAGTTTAGAGAGGTTGTTGGCCAAAAAGTAAGATTTGCTTTGTACCCGTGCCACATCTCGTACCACCGCTTTTGCCGCCATGGTACCAAAGGTAATAATCTGCGACACTGCTTCGCGGCCGTAAGTTTGCGCGACATACTCAATGACTCGGTCACGACCTTCAATACAAAAGTCAATATCAAAGTCGGGCATGGAGACACGCTCAGGGTTCAAGAAGCGCTCAAATAAGAGATCATAATGAATAGGGTCTAGATCGGTGATGTTTAGCGCATAAGCGACTAACGAGCCCGCACCAGAACCACGACCTGGCCCAACTGGCACGCCATTGGCTTTTGCCCAGCGGATAAAATCCATAACGATTAGGAAGTAACCAGGGAAACCCATGGATAAGATCACTTCAAGCTCATACTCTAGGCGTTCGTCATACTGTTTGCGAAAGTCGCTCCAACTATCATCGCGCGCCTCCACAGGAAATAGCTTGTCTAAGCGATTGTCTAGCCCGCACTGAGATTCTGCTCGAAAAAACGACTCAATGGTTTCACCTTCAGGTACGGGGAATTCAGGTAATACGTTGATACCCAGTGTCAGCGTCACGTTGCAGCGAGTAGCGAGCCGTAAAGTATTGTCAACAACCTGAGGAATATCAGCAAACAGTTGCTCCATTTGCGCTTGCGTCTTTAGATATTGCTCATCAGAATACAGACGAGGACGATTTGGGTCAGCCAGTACATAAGACCCTGCGATACAAACCCTAGCTTCGTGAGCGTCAAAGTCCTCTTGCTCTAAGAAACGCACATCATTGTGCGCGATAATAGGTAGACTGTGCTTAGCGCCTGCATGAATGGCAGCCTTGATAAAAGCATCTTCGCCAGAACGACTGGTACGTTTGATGGCGAAGTATAAGCGATCGTCAAATTGTGCTTGCCACTCTAAAATAAGCTCATCGGCTTTTTCTGGCATAGAGCTGACAAGGGATTGACCGACGTCTGATTTTTCCGTAAATAAGACAATCACACCAGCGGCATGCTCAAGAATATGACTGCGCTTGACGACTGGGGTGCCATGATTGTCAGGGTCGGCCCGTCCTTCAGTGTAGCCAAGTGAGACAATGCGGGTGATGTTTTGATAGCCCTCATTGTTCATCGCCAGTAGCACCAGACGCGTGTCCTCATTATCCATGATGACTTCGCTACCGATAATCGGCTTGATACCAGCGCCTAGGCAGGCACGATAAAACTTCACGGTGCCATAAAGGTTGGATAGGTCGGTCAGCGCAAGTGCACGTTGATTGTCTGCTGCCGCCGCCTTAATTAACGGCTTTATGCGCACGATAGAATCGGTGATTGAATATTCGCTGTGGATGCCAAGGTGTACAAATGCCATAGAGGACTCTTACTGATACGATCAAAGGGAGAATAAGCTACTAAGAAATAATTTATTATTATCAATGATTTAGATTGCTGATTTGAGGTAAATAAGACGTTGTTGGTCGTATTTAGGCGTTTTAAATTAGGTCGTTAATAATAGCATTGTTTGTCACAGACAGCCACTGGTTCGTCTGGCTTAATCTCCTTGAGACTGATAGATCAGTTGTTTGCGGGATATAAAAAACTCATAAAAACTATGTCAAAAACCCTTCTATACGCTGAGGCATAGAAGGGTTTTTGCGAGTGATGGTTTTCGGCATTGAAGTCTTTCTGGTTAAATACCCAACCACCGCCGCATCAACGATACGCGGGTCAGAAGAACCATAGACACCGTTTGGCGTAATCATAATCGACTGCGTTGAGCCCATTGTCGCTTTTGGACTGACCGTATGCCCCATAGATTCAAGTTTTTTAACCGTATCAATATTTAACGCCTTTTCAGTGCGAATCTCATCAGGCAGCCACTGGTCATGGATACGCGGCGCATGAGTGGCCTCAGCGATATTCATATCATGGTCGATGACATTGGAGATAATTTGAGTGACGGTAGTGATAATACGGCTACCACCGGGGCTGCCAGTGACGATATATGGTTTGCTGTCTTTAAATACTAAGGTTGGACTCATCGAGGACAGCGGACGTTTATTTGCTTCTACTGCATTTGCCTCACCGCCAGTTAAACCATAGGCGTTGGCTGTGCCAGGCTTGGCAGAGAAGTCATCCATCTCGTTATTAAGTAATATGCCCGTACCTTCAGCGACAAGGCCCGTGCCGTAAGAGAAGTTCAGCGTATAAGTATTGGCTATCGCATTACCGTCTTTATCAACGATAGAGAAATGCGTGGTTTGGTCGCTCTCGTAAGGTAGTGGATTGTTGGCTTTAATGGTCGCCGCTGGCGTGGCTTTGTTTGGATTAATCAAGGTGCGCAGTTTATCTGCATACGCTTGAGAGGTAAGACCGCTGGCAGGGACATCGATAAAGTCCGAATCCCCTAAATACTCAGCACGATCAGCATAAGCCAGTTGCATGGCTTCCGCCATCAAGTGAATGGTTTGGGCGCTATTTTGCCCGTAGTCACCCAGCGGAAAGCCTTCCAAGATATTTAAAATCTGCACGATGTGGATTCCGCCAGAAGAGGGCGGCGGCATAGAGACAATCTCATAACCACGATAGTCCCCTTTGACTGGCTCGCGAGCGATGGCTTGATAGTCAGCCAAATCCTGCAAGCTCATACTACCACCAGCTTCATTGACAGCTTTGACAAGCTTACGAGCCGTTTCTCCTTTATAGAACCCATCTGCACCTTGTGATGCAATGAGCTTTAACGAGCGAGCAAGTTCTGTCTGTTTTAAGCGTTCACCAGGCTGATAGGCACTGCCGTCAGGTTTAAAAAACACCTTTTTGGTACTTGGCCATTTCTGCAAACGATCGCTTAAGGCTTCTAGCGACTCCGACAAGCCAGCAGTGACTTCTATACCGTCTTCAGCCAGTGCAATCGCTGGTGCCATCACTTGGCCGCGGCTCATGGTGCCATGATCTTCTAAGGCTTTTAATAGCCCTGCGACTGTCCCTGGCACACCAACAGCTAAGCCATGATAGCGAGATAAGTCACTTACCGCATTGCCTTCCTCATCGAGATACATATCACGCGAGGCGCTGCTTGGCGCTTTTTCACGATAATCAAGCGCCACTGTTTTGCCTTGCTTGGCATCATAAATCATCATAAAACCGCCGCCACCAATGTTGCCCGCGCGCGGCAGGGTCACGGCCAAAGCAAAGCCAACAGCGACGCCAGCATCAACGGCATTGCCACCGTCTTTTAGAATCTTCAAACCAATATCTGACGCTAGCGCTTCTTGAGAGGCGACCATGCCACTTTTTGCCCAGACTGGGTGATGAATGGCATCAGCTGAGTAAATGGCTTGATCAGTTTTTGCAACGGTACTAACGCTCGGGCTAAGCGCACTATTTGGTGCTGCAAGGGTCACACGCCGGTTTTCAGTCAAAACCATGGGCGAATCAGTCATGATAGCGAGGTTTATCGCCTCCAGATTCAGTGAGCTGTTATTAATGGTATTGTTTGCAAGCGTGCTAGTCGCACCTGACTCAAGCGCATGAACAGAGGTGGACAGCAATAGCATACTGCTAATGACTAGGGCGGTGACTTTGGAGGATTTGGTATTAGAGTGAGCAGCATCGTGATTACTATGAAAAAATGGATATGGCATCGCAAATTCCTTTTTACGAGTGAAAGAGTGAGCAGGCGAGTCTTAGAGAGTGTTAAGTTAGATAGTAACGAAAATAACAGATCGTAGAAAGCTATTTATCAACTTTTGCCCTTTAATTGTTTTTCTTTGTTGGATATAGGATTAGTAAGTATCGAGGTAAAACCTACTGTTGGGTTTTTAAATAATCACGCGTACGCTCATAGCCGTATTGCCACTGCGCTTGCATTTGTTGTACGAAGCCATCGTAATCTGCATGAATCAAGTCTATGCGCCCGTTTAAGATGTTCAGACGCTTGCGTACATGCTGACCTGATAAAGCCTTTCCATTGTCAGCAAAAGGCAACCAGTGAATGCGTTCATTGTTAGGCGGAGTACCAGATAAATTACTTTGATAAGCCAGCGTTTCTGCTAAGCGCCTATTTGGATCAAAACCAAAGATACGTCTAATGGCTGGCGCGGCCAGTACCTTATCGTAAGGAGATTTGTGTTCAGCAAATACAGTGCTGCCAAACTGCGCTGCCAGCTCAATGGGTGTCAAGTTAATCACGCCCCCGAGACGCCAGCCTAAGGTGGGAATATGGGTTGGACGCAGATAATACATATCACCCCTCGAGGCTCTGATAGCTTGCTTGATATCCCAATGGTCAACGACATGAGTGTTTTTGAGAATGCGCTGCGGTGCATAATGATGGGTAGGGCAGTGTAAGGATAATTGCTCTAAGTGAGAGGTGAGCTTATGCGGGGTGAACAGTAACTCTTGTAGTCGAGCGACGGCTTGCTGTTTAGGTTGTAGGTCGATATCGCTCTGCGCTATTCGGCTGGCAACGATGGCGATATCTGGTGCTGTTGGTTTGAAATTAGCAAGGGCGTTAGTTGGGATTGAAGGCTCTTTTAGCTTGATAAGCTCATCAAGCCAATAGTCATCATTATCGATTTCGAACATAGCAAGGCGATTCAATTCTGATAACAGATCGTCAGATGTCTCACGGCTGTGGATGCTGCCGAGCAGCGCGGATCTTTGCATAAGACCCCAACGCTTTAAAGCATGGTAAAAGTAGCGCGGTTTTGATGTACTACTGATCTTTGTTAATAGATCTACTGATGAGCGGTAATGTTGGCGTGCCTGAATAGATTGCACCACCTGATATAAGGTCTTACTCTCTGCTAATGTTTTAAGCTGCTGTGGGTCTGAGCTGATGTCTATCAATAGCGCAGATAGACTACCACCACAGGTCGCGAGTATCAGGTCAGGCTTTAAGTCATGAGCGCATAATGCCGCATAACTACCAAGGTAGTAACCAAAGCGCGCGCCACCACCAGAAAACAGCTGAACGCGCGCATAAGGATGAAAAGAGGAGTCTGTCATTTTATCAAGTGGCTTTTTATCAATTGGCTTTAATAGCGAGGGAGACGGTAAAAATACCGAAGCGGTCAATGCGCATGTCTAGCTTTTTAAAGCCTGCTTGCATGACCAGTTGATCCATCTCTGCTTGTGAGCGACAGCGCATCACCCAGCTGCTGCCACGATGGTTATTGAGGGTTTTACTGATGAATTCTTGTTCAGGATGCCAAGGCTGGTTGGTATAAAGCAAATAACCTCCCGATGCCAAACTGTCGTTTATACCCTTTAATGCAGTACTCACTAAAGCATTATCTGAGAATAACTCAAAAATACCAGAGGCAATGGCGATATCAAAGCTGTTGTTTTCGATGCTATTGTTTTCAACGCTATTTTTTGAATCGCTATTTTTTGAATCGCTATTTTTTAAATAATTGTCACGATAACTATCTGCGTCAAAAGCATCTTTCTTCACAGCGATAACGCGCTCATCAAAGCCAAGTCTTTGCGCCTTGTCTCTGAGCACTTGCACATTATGCGCATCATAATCTCTCAGCTCGGCGCTTAATTGCTCAAACTCAGCAAGCAAGTCAAACACGTAATAACCATTACCACTGGCGATATCTAGCACTCGTATAGGCTTTGCAGCAAGTTTTGCGGTTGCTGGCTGCTGATGCTTTTTATTCTCCTTATTATGAATAGCCATGCGCGTCAGCTCTAATATATGCTGACGGCGAATACGAATCCCTTGCCAGCCAATGTTGCTCTGATAAAACTTATCAACGGCTTTACCAAAGGCGTTTTTACCTTTAGGCGTGTTGGCATAAACCTTGTCTAAAGAGCTGCCAGAGTCAAATCCGTGTTCAAGCCCAGTAGCAATAGCATCGCTGACGTGACCGAATTTTTGCATGGCAAAACGAGTCAGGGCAAAGCTTGGATTGAATGGCTTGATCGCTAGGCGGTCGACTTTATCTTTACTGGCGCTACCCATATGCGCATGGGTTAAGTCTTGCGTCGTAACAGGCTGTGCAAATAGACTGTCTGCAAAGTCGATACAATCCGTAAAAACATCCGCTTTATTGGTCTCATGAAAAATGGCGTGAAAACTGTCAGGATACAGCTGCCAACGTTTATTCTGCGAGCTCAGCTGCTCATAAAAGGTGCGCTCAGCTTGCTTGTCCACGATGTAGTCTTTACCTGCGCACAGTATAAAGGTAGGTGTGGTGATAACGCTGGCATCATCTAACAGCCTTTGACCGGTGGCATGGGTATCTATCAATAAGTCGCTAGAGATAGAACCTGATATCAATGGATCGGCATTGTAGGCGGCCTGTGCTTCTTTATCATGGGTGAGCACTTGGGCTTTGACATAGCTTGAGACGCGTGACATAAGGCCAAACTTGCGGGCAACCTTCAATGCAGGTATTGCCAAGGGTATATATAGGCGAATACTCAGTGCTGGCGTGCCCAGTATCATACCGCGGATGGTTGGCGCATAGTCGTGTACCCAAGCAGCGGCTAATACTGCGCCGATGCTGCTAGCGACTATCAATGTATCTTCAATAGCGATACCCGTCTGCATGATGACTAAGTTCACAAAATCATTGAGGTCACGCTCAAGCTCGGTGACACTATCGGCGTGGTCTTTTATACCGCCAGAGCGTCCATTGCCGCGCGCATCCCAAGCAAATACTTGATAGCCTGCTTGCACAAAGCGTTCAGCCAGCTCAGTTAAGCGCCCTGAATGCTCATGACCACGGTGCAACAAGATGACTTGTCGCTTTTTATTTGGCTTGGCGTGGTCTGCAATATCTGCCAGTGGCAGGGTCAACCAATAACGATAATAAATCGCTGTGCCATCATAAGCATTAAAGCAGCTTTGCTCAGCGATGATAGGCATGGCTTTACCATTAGCCGAAGTTTTAGAGGTGGTACTAGCGTTTGATTTGGTTATGTTCGTATTTTTATAAGCATTTGATTTGGTGTTGGATGGTTGCATATTGATACGTCCTTGTAAGCCATGCGGTTGCAAAGCAGATGCAGTGGTGTTTTTATGAGTGTTGTTGATATTAATAGGCATACGAGATTTTATATCAGGCTTGGTGTTAGATGTTGGTATTGTTATTAGGCTGTCAATAATGAAGGAGTTTTGATTGGTAGCCGGTTTTAGAGCTGGTGCAGGATGCCATTGTGCAAAATAATGGCTAGCAATAAAAGTTAAGCGATTGGCAGTAGTTTTTAATAGTAGTAGCCCATTGAGCCACAATAATGGGCGTATGGCGCACATATAGCTGCTATTTGAATAACGCTGCGTAATGCCAGAGCCTATAAATGCCCCGATAATACCCAATTCTAATGCTCGGTCACTTTTACCCAAAGGTCCGTGATTCGCGCGTTGTTTTGTCGTGATATTGGCGGCAATGGCTATCAGTTCAGTAAGCGTACTTAGAGCAATAATGAGTCCTAGGTGATGGCTGCCATGGCGACTTTGTGTAGGCAGATGTGGCGCTAAGCCAGCGATGAGAAGGCCATCTGAAGCGATATCACCCACTTCATTGAGTACAGCACCAAGACGAGAGGCTTGCTTGTGCTCGCGTGCCATCATGCCGTCTATGGCATTTAACGCCATGCGTACAAACAAAGAAATAGGTAATAGCCACCAAACTTGATGGCTGTTATGTTTCTGGCTTTTATATATGGATGGTTTTGCAGAGTTTGACTCTTTTAAATCCTTATCTGTTGCGTTATTAACAGTATTTGATTGTGTATCAAGCGTCGCAATGACATAAGCCGTACTAGCACTTAGTACGATGGCACTAATGGTGACTTGATTAGCAGTCACACCCATATCTACCAATTGGTCACTGATAGGGCGCAGCTTATCTTGAAATTGAGTCTTTAATTGATAGACGGACATGGCGAATAATTTAGCTCAGATAATGATTATAAAGGCAATATGAATCTTATCATACCTTAATTAAAGCAGAATTTTAATTAGAGGCTACTTATTACTCACTCATTTGTAATGTTTTGTGTTATAAATAATAACCATATCTTATCTACAAATGTCCATCCGTCTAAACAATGGGATCTTTATGCCATCACACCACGTTAGCAACCATGATCAAAAGTACAGCGCTCATTCAGTATCTAATCGCTTATCTATAAATGATACAAACCATAGGCATAAATGGCCATCTTTAGTAGGGTGCGCGCTGTTGCTAGGTAGTGCAACTATGGTGCTAGCAGGCTGTCAATCAAGCCCGACTGTGTCGCAGTCTGCTGGCGTGTCAGGATCCTTAATTGATTTTAATAGCGCAAATACTACGCAAAACCAAGCACAGGGTCGAGCGTTTAACGCAAGCTTAAATGCGAAGTCCGAACATTACGCGCAGTTATTTGACCAAAGCCAATATCCCAATACTGAAAATCAAGCCAAATTGCGCCTGCTGACCGCTATTCGTCAGCACTTAGCCACAGAGCATGTGGCAGTGGCACAAGCCAATTATCAAGCGGTGCCTTTTATTCATCCAGACAGTATCGATGCGGGCTCTAGCAGTTTACTCAGAACGATTATTGAAACCTATGCTTATAAAAAGGCAGCCTCAGACGACTATGATTCGGAATATGACTCGGACTATGAAGGCTATGATGAATACGGCGAGTATGATGCTGTAGAAGAAGCCGCAGCAGAAGCAGAGGAAGCTTATGACTATGACGCTTATGTTGATGCCGCGGATGAAGTGGTCGTCGTAGAAGAGGAAGCATACGAATCGGCTGCTATAGAATACGATGAATATGGCTATGATGAGGACGGTTTCGATCAGAATGGCTATGATAGAGACGGCTATGACTGGTACGGCTATGACGAAGAAGGTTATGATCCTGATGGCTACGATGAGTATGGTTATGATCGGTATGGAGATAGCCTAGAAGATGATTGTAGTCGTGATGCAGATAATAGTTTGCTCTCAAAAATGTCAGGCCTACAGCCCAGAAAACTGTTAAAAAACTACGAAGCCATGCAAACGGCTAAGCAGCAAAAAGAGACTGCTAGCGCAGAAAATGAGTTTCCACCTTCATCATCAGCAGGCATGGTTGGTCAACTACTTAGCATGATCCATCGCACTCCAGAACAGGTAGCGGCGTCGAATGCCTATCAGTATCAAAATTTGACTTTTAACAGTGTCAGCCAATACAAGCCTCAGCAAAAGCAACTACAAAGTGTCTATAGCTATGACTATGTCACACCGACGATTAGCTCATCGGTGCAGATACCTTTGGCCTTTGATTTTGCTAACAGTAGCATCACTGTTGACCCTTCGGCAATCATGCCTATTGTGGCGCTTGCCAACCCTGATAATACACCACTGCCTGCGCAGATGACCTCGCATACCGTAAATTTTGGCTTACCTGAGAGCATTGCCTCGCAGCTACCATCAGCAGTGATCTATGATGCCGCCATTGCCGCCATACAGGATAGTATGGCCGAGTTGGCACCAGAGCACTTTAGCGCGGTAGACATACGCGGTGATCAATTTGCCAAGCAGGTAGGCGCTTCTAAAGCGGTAAAGGTATATTTTGGTAGCCAGCAAAGCGGTGAGATGATTGGCAAAGTGCTCAAATACATGACGCAATCTTTACAAGAGTATGTCGATGCCAATCCAGGGAAATATCCTGATGGTGCAAAACTTAAAACTGCGCTCGATAAGTTGCAGCTGTACAATAAAGGCTATCAAAGTGCCGATGTGGGCGCACTATTACAGCTCATCGAAGCCATTGCTCCTATCTCGTTTAACCAGATCAATTATTATTACTTGGACAGCTCAGATCGTCTCCTTGCCAAGCAGCAGCGCATGAACATCGGTGGGGATTTGATGGGCTCTACAACGACAGTCGTGAACCAAATACGCTACGATAAAGCCAGCTTTAATAAACATGCGTTAACCCCCTTATTAGCAGAGTCTTTTGGCGCGAATGCTGCGCCTGCTATCGATGGTAATGCTTGGATTGCAAAACAACGCCAACACAAAGAGAGACTGAGAGCGGCACGTTATGCGCGTTATGACTATGATTATAACGATGACAGCTACATGAGCGATTACGACACACCATATGATATTACCGATGCTGAGGATGATCTTGAGTATGACGTCGCTGAAGAAAATAAATTTTGATGCCGAAGCAGCAACCCCGGCATTGAATAACTCTATTTGTTCACATTCAAGATAATGATTTTTAAGGAATAAACATGAAAACTGACTCTCACTCTGTAACGTCACCTTGGCATTTTACGATTACAAAACATAAGGTTTTATTGATTGGTAGCGTTTTGTCTGGGGCTATATTAGCTACTGGCTGCCAATCGACCAGTCTGGGTCAAAGCAATACGATGGCTACAAACCAAACGCCAGCGGCTGCCAAAACGGCATTGGCAAATGCATTACAAAAACAGCGCCGCCAGTCTTTTAGCTACCATAGCAATCTTGAAGTCAGTAATGATCAGCAATTCACCGATGTGGATAGTCAGCAACTGGCCGTGTCAGATTATGTCGAAGCGCACTGTGAAGATACTCACGACAAGGCATACGCGGCATTATTAGAGCAAGCTGAAGCACAAGATAAGGAAGTATTAGCGACAGAGTATGATGCTCAGCGTAGCGCCATCAAACAGTCTTATCTAGCATGTTCAGACGCTTATCAAGCATGGGAAGACAATCAGTACAATAGTCGCTATAACGCTGACTATGATGACAGTTCTAATTACAATTACGGCTCTGATCATACGTCACAAAACAGCGATAATGCTAACGAAGCTAACGAAGATAGTAATCGTAAATTGCTGACTGCCATAGAGGAAGAATATGGAGGTGAAGGAGATAGTCTTGTTGAGACAAGAACCATTAAGAGTAACGCCAGTAATGACAATGTTGTCAAAGAAAAGACTGTTTCGCCATACTATCAGCAGCTATTTGATAATTATGACGACAAACCAACGCCGCAAGATATCAAAAAAGCTCAGCTGTTGGATGCTTATTTGCTAAAGCCACTGTCTATTAATGCGCAAGGGATTTATCAGCCAATGGCTGGCAAGGCTACCATGCTCGCCAGTGTGCAATATCAAGCACGTAATCATCAAAGCAGTATCAATCAGCCTATCTATATCGATTTTAAAAATGGCAATATTTATCTATGGGCAGATAACTTTGCTATGCTAAATTCAGAGCTGTTAGACGATAAGCTGGGTACTAAGTGGAGAAATAAGTGGCTAAAAATAGCCATGGATGATGGGACGCTGCCCAAAGGTTTTGGTGGCGAGGTGATAAAAGCCCATTTTGAAGCGTTAGATCGTACTTATGAGCGCGCCCCTGTTAGCCAGTTCAATTATGTAGCGCCTAACACCTTAGCCTCGCTTACTCCTAAAATGCCTCAGCATCAACTGCCAACAATGCTAGCAAGTACTCAAGTGATCAGCCGTGTCCAAAGTACAGAGGATTATGAGCAGTTTTATCAAGATTATATGCGCCTCTTTTACGATCGTATTACCAAGCAGTATCCTGAGCTGGTAAAGGACAATCAGATGTTTGAGCAGGCAGAAAATATCACTGATTCTGAAGATAGAGGATTTACCAGTAAGGCCATGGTACAACAGGCGCTAGCGTTGATAAAAAGCATGATTGATAACGGCAGTAGCCCGACAGATGTCATTCCAAAAGCTAGTCTAAGCGAGGACTTAGCCATACAAGAGCTGTACGGTCTCGATAAACGTGGGCAGATTAAATGGCAGCATATACGTAGCGAGTTTCCAAGCCAGACTCAGTCAGTACGCAACAAGTCAGATAAAGGTATCGTCATTGATATTCTGCAGCAGTATTCGCCTTTGCGCACGCAGGATATGGCATTCCCTAATTTAGCAGCCGATGTGCAGATTCCGAACGCGAGTAATAGTATTGACTTACGTGAGTATGGTAGCGAGCTTATCCAGTACTACCGTGATGGCAAGGGTACTGCGATGGGTAAGATGATGTTTAGTGTCATGCCGCTAGCAAAAGATCAGCTAGGGTCTATTGATTAGAAGCTCTGACTAAAGACTGCCTAAAGCGAGATAGAACAAACTAAATCAAACTGAATTATCATTGAAAGCAAGAAAAAGCGCACCGATTATTCGATGCGCTTTTTTATTAGCTGAGATCTAGATGAGCGATATAGGTGTAATGGACATTATTCATGCTGACACAGGGTCTAACGCTATATACTGTCTATATTTGCAAGGAATCAACGCTATGAATCAAAAAACTGCCCTTTTTGTAGTGATAAACACACTAAAAGGAATGGACGCAAACTAGGCAAACAACAGTACCAATGCCTATCTTGCAAACGGCAGTTTTTAGGGGGCACAAGACTCAATAACCAAATGCTTTGGACTGAATATACGCAAGGGAAACAGACGTATAAACAACTGGCTGACAAGTACCACTGTAGTCTTAAAACCATTCAAAGACGCTTAGACAAAGTGAGTATTGAGTACCAAATCAAACGACCTAAGCGTGCTAATATCATCATGGACACGACCTATTTTGGCCGTGGGTTTGGTCTCATGGTATTTATGGACAACGCTACTAGAATGGTTCTCCATTACGCTATAGTCAGTCATGAAACCAATAGTGCCTATAAGCAAGGGATTGATTACTTAAAGGTGCTAGGCATTGATATACAAAGCATCACCTGTGGTGGTAGACGAGGACTTAGAACGCTATTTACCAGTACTCCTTGTCAGATGTGCCAGTTTCATCAGATACAAATAGTGACTCGCTACCTGACTCGTCGCCCTAAGAATATCGCTAGCATTGAGCTTAGGCAGCTTACTTTGACCCTAACACAGCTTGATAAAGCCGCGTTCATAAAGTGCTTAGATCACTGGTACCTGACTTACGAAGCCTATCTCAGTGAACGTAGTACCAATGAGGATACGGGTAGAACTTGGTACACGCATAAGCGTCTTAGAAGTGCTTATCGTAGCCTGCGAACCAACAGTGATTGGTTGTTTACTTATCAAGAATATGAGCACTTAGATATACCAAATACAACCAATACGCTTGAAGGTTTATTTAGTAAGCTCAAGCGGCAATTACACAGTCATCATGGCTTAAATGAGCACCGTAAGTTACGGTTTATTAAAGACTTTTTACTCTCAAAGTCACGCAAATAGCATGAATTATGTCCATTAGCGACTACCTTCTACTTTTTAGCATGAATTTTGTCCATTACACCGCGATATATGTATCAATTTGACAGTTAACTGAGTGCTAGTCTTATTGATTTACGAACTTACCTTGACCTTTGTTAGATCCTTGGCGTCCTTTTGCTTGTCTTTCTGCTTTTAACGCTTCAAGCTTGGTGCGCTGCTCAGCCGTTAGAACTTCCATGATCGCACTATGATTTTGCATACGATTACCAGAGTTGCTTTGCCTGATGGTTTGTATTTTTGCCTGCTGCGCTGCTGTTAGATTCAGCTCTGATAGTGGGCTGTTCTTACCACCTTTTTGATTTGAGCCACGACGCCCTTCGGCTTGTCGTTGCGACTTTAATGTTTCAAGCTGCGCGCGCTGCTCGGCAGTTAATACTTCCATAACTGCGCTATGGTTTTGCATACGGTCGCCACGGTTGTTTTGTCTAATAGCAGCTATTTTTGTTTGCTGTTCTGCTGTCAGGTTGAGTTGTGACATTGGATTTTTCATGTCGCCTTTGTGCATGCCTTGTTTCATACCTGCTTTATAGTTTTTTTGCATGTTAGTGGTGGGTGACGTATCCGTCGTTGCCCCGACACTGGTACAAGCGCTTACGGCAAATACGCTAGAGAGTGCTAATGCTGAGCCCATTAATAATTTTTTCATAATAAATCCTTTGTTTGACTTGGTTAATGAATAGGTTTTTTCAAAATTTTAGTTTCGACAGGGCCATGAGTAAATCTGACCAGTACTACGCAAATATAGTATTTAACTTAAACGTAGCACCTGCTGCTGATAGAACCTATCTTACGACAGTTTAAAGGTTGCGAACATTTATGAAGTATTAAGAAAGGTAACGTTTGTGGCTCAGATAGCGCATTGATAGGTACTTGCCTGATATCATGGGTAATAACACTATTAACCTGTGAGGAGATGGGTATGGCAAGGATATTGCTAGGTGATGATGATGAAGAGTTGGCTCAGTTGTTACAAGAATATCTGCACAATCATGGCGTTCAATGCGACTGTGTCCATGATGGAGAGGCAGTCTTACAGCAGCTCAAAGCGGTGAGCAATGATGCTTCTGCCAGTTCAGCTTATGACTTATTGGTGCTCGATATCATGATGCCAAAAATTGATGGATTAAGTGTGCTACGGCAACTGCCGACCATCAGTGATATTCCAGTCATTATGCTGACGGCAAAGGGCGAGGAGATTGATCGGATTATCGGCTTAGAGCTTGGTGCGGATGATTATATTACCAAGCCTTGTAACCCACGCGAGCTGCTGGCACGCATCAATGCCGTTATCAAACGTACCAACGCTGTGCACTCAGAGCATACGCCACTACCAGATAGCCGCTTGCACCTTGATCAAACCCAGCGCCTCTGCCAGATAGATGGGATAGATTTACATGTCACCGGCACCGAGTTTGATTTGTTAGTGGCTTTATTAAGACAAAAAGGGGAGGTGGTGAGTAAGTCGTCGTTGTCAGAGAATGTCTTGCAGCGTGAGTTGCAGCCATTTGATCGCAGCCTTGACGTGCATGTCTCGCGCCTGCGCAAAAAACTACAACCTTTTCATGATGAGCCTATCAAAGCGATTCGTGGTAAAGGCTATCAGCTGGTACTGTAATGATGGACGCATCGATGAAAAAGCCACGTATGTTTAAAGGTCGTATGACGCTATTTTGGCGACTGTTTTTCAGCCTATTGTTGACGATAATATTTACTGCTATCTCATCGGTTTTAATCGAGCGTTGGCTCAATGAGAGGGCGCTAAATGCTCGAATGGAATTGCAGGTTGAGCAGTTATTAGCTAAACGTGAGTTACTAGTGGCCGCATTAGAAGTCGGTGAGATATCTCAGGTTAGACAGTTGTACCAGCACGACCGTCGTTTTATGCAGCAGATAAGCATATATGATGAACAAGGAGTGGTTCTTTTTCCCAGATATGGTCGCATGCAACAGCATAGACAAAGAATGCCATCGATACCTTCTGCAGCGACTAGACTACCTCAAACCCCGATTAGTCCTGAGGCTGTTATAAATAATAATGACATGGCAAATACGATTATTAATATCAATGATCGTCCTGAACTGGCGGATACCGTAGTGACGTTGCCAGATAGCACAAGCGTTATTTTACAAATACGTCCAAACCTACCATTTTCCGAAGTTGTCGCGCTGCAACGCGGTAACTTTATAGTGCGGCTCATCCTGATCATTTTATTCAGTACTTTGGTCAGCTTTTGCTGAGCCGTACGATGACTGGGCGTATGCGTAATGTGCAGCATACCGTGCGGCAATTGATCGATGGAAACTATCAGACCAATCCAAATCTATCCAAGCTTGGAGATGATGAGCTAGGGTTGCTTGCAAAAGATGTATCAACGCTGTCAACACGACTGGCGGATAGTGAGCTGGCACGTAAGCAGATGTTAAGTGATATCTCGCATGAGCTACGCTCGCCACTGGCTCGTCTCGACGTTGCGACTGAGCTGACTCGAGACTTTGCGCCGCATGCCAGTCGTTATTTAGATCGCATCGACAAAGAATCTGCGCGGATGAACGAGCTGATTGAACACATCATTCATATCCAATCCCTGCAAATGCAGCAATACACGATCGATAACTTAGAAAGCGAAGCGGTAGATCTTTCTGAGATCATTAGTAAAATTGGCAAAGACGTCTGCTTTGAGTTTCAACATAAGAATGTGCGTTGGCAATGGCAGACACCTGACGCTTCACTCTCTTCCCCAGGAGGCTCATCAACTACTGCTTTAGACACTTTTTGGACAGTGCAAGGCAATCAAGAGCAGTTGCATAGTGCGCTTGAGAACGTCATTCGCAATGCCTTTATGCATACGGCAGCTGACTCAAAAGTGGCGGTAGAGATGACAAAAGTACAAATGGATAATGACAGACCTGCTATTCAGGTTAGTGTAACAGATGAAGGCGGCGGGATAATGGATAAGGATTTAGAGCGTATTTTTCAGCCGTTTGTGCGACTTGATTCTGCGCGTCATCGCGAAACGGGTGGCTATGGGCTGGGGCTAGCAATCGTCCATGCGGTGGTCATGGCGCATAAGGGTCAGATCAGTGTCGATAATAGACGAGATGGTATAAAAGGGCTGGTGGTGAAGATGGTGTTGCCTGTTCATTAAGAATTATGAGTCAGAGTAGTGTCGCGACTGACTTGGACAACTGGCTAAGTCTATGATGCTACTTCGCCTGATCTCAAAACCCATAAGAAAGCCTAGGAAGATTCTTATAATATATCTATAAAAATCGTCCTAAGCTAATATCTTGACGTAGGGTAGGTCTCATAAGCATAGTAGGTGTAAGCTAGAAACAATAATGACACCTTAACTCAAAGGTTTTTAAGTTCTAAACATCGCAGCAGTTGGTTTCAATCCAACATAAGCCATACCTGCTTGGCTTAGCCAGTGTGGCTGAATAATGCCATGTTGTAGGATTGCATGAATATCTCTGTGTCTTTTTTCAATCTTGAAAATTTTGTATATAGAAGAGATACCCGCAACTGAATAAAGCTCAGAAGTCATCGCTCTTGCTTCTCTTGCCGCTTCACAAGAAGCGGCCCATATATCAGCCAGCTGCACGTCGCTGAAAGTACCGTCATCCTGTGCAACCTCCCACAGTGCTGTGACACTATTGTGCAACTGTAAGCGTCTAGAATCCAATAACGTTTTACTTTTTGCAATAGTCGCTTGCACGACAATACGGTCACGTATATCTGGGTTTTTTCCTGGGGTGACCTTCTCGAGACATATTTTAATTAAGTCATCCATGGTTGCTCTCAAAACACCTAAAGCCATTGCAGCGCAACCAGCAGCATTGATACAACCAATCGGTAAGCGACTATAGGCGTTATCAATGCCTACTGGATCACCAAAGTTTACCGCATACTCTTCCTTCACAAATGCTTCTTTTATGACTACATCATGACTTCCTGTGCCGTTTAATCCACCGACATTCCATGTATCAGCAATCTTGACATCTTCTTTTGGAATAAAAAACAGCTTTAAGTTCGCTCCAGGGCCAAGGTCGTCAAGAGTTACAGGGGCCTCAGGTGAGCTGATTAAACATCGTAAAACAAACCAGTCAGCAAGCTCGCATCCAGATACAATAGTCCATTGACCTGATACGCTGTAGCCTCCAGGAACAATGGTAGCGACTCCTTCAGGACGCGCTGAATTTGAGTACGCATGAGAGGGGTTGCCATAGACCTCTTTCATACTATCCTCGTCTAGATATCTGCCAAGCGTACAAGACATGTGATTATTCCAAACCACCCAAGCGACTGAAGCATCAGCGCTTGCCAATATCTCATAGACTTTTAAGGTCTCTACAGGGTTGTCTTCCCAGCCGCCTAACGATTTTGGTAATCCCATTCTAAATAACTTTAGATCTATGAGTCCTTCCACAACCGCTGAAGCAATTTTTCTAGTACTTTCTGTTTCACCTCTATACAAATCTGCTAATCCGTAAATCTCTTTTGCTGAATCAAAGGGTAGGCTGTCTTTGACTTTTACTGAAGATATGTAACTCATTTTTTTTACCTTATTTTGCTTAATGTAAGTAATAACTTTGGTTTGTTTTTAGCTTTTACTTTGTCATTACACACATGAATAGATTAATAAGCACATCAATAAATAGTAGACAACTGAAGTTTGGTTTAAAGTGTTGTTTTTTAAATGTGCATTGTAATGATGTTACACTATTGTAGTGTTGCTGTTATTTGATTGCAATATGGGACTATTACTACCTGAAGAGAGGTGTCTATTGATGAATGAACGGTCATAGATAGCTAGATATGACTTTGACTAGAGTATTAGGTCAAATGATAAAAGGTGGTTTTATAGGTATATAGTAGTAAATCTATAATGCTTATAATAAAAAAATTAAATATTTAAAAACTTTTGTCCAATAATATCTATTTTCATCAAATCATAGGTTTTACAAATACAGCATAAATGTTCAGTATTACTCTCTATTTTACTTACTTATGACTAGGGTGTGCTGAGGTAAGCGCGGTCACGTCTAAATACGGTCAGCCAGTTTAAGTTTAGACTCAAACGGCCTGAGTCCATTACTCGTAATTACATAAATAACCGCATTTGCAGCATGGCTTTGTAAGCCAAAATACAATGGTTTAAGGGATCTAATGTTGTTGAGACACAAGAGTTATTCATAATAGCGGACATTAGATATTTAAAACAGCTTCAATAGTTGCTATATATTAGTAAATAATTCTTAACAGAATGTTAGCATTCAATATCAATTTTACATTAGCAAGCCAGTGTGCTTTTTGTTCATGCTTTGTAAATTTCGGATGATAAGTTGTTGAAAGATAAACTATTAACAGGCAGGGATGTTGATAGGTTATCTCAGCATATTGTCTATTGTTTTTCTAGATTCTTCTTCTACTACTAATAGTGTATCTGTGGCTCATAAGTTGATCGTCAGTGAAGTCCAGTAATGCAATGAAACCATCTAACAACGGCTATGTATATATATGTTGTTATCGATTGATAGTCATTGCTGGTCTATGCTAATTTTTAGAAATTAATATAGCACTGCGAAAATTTGTTAACTGTGAACATGCTACTGCTGTGAATATTCGCTCGATTATTATTCCAAGAAGGGAGACGATTATGTTGTTAGAGAAAATTAAAACACCTGGGCTTTCGCACCTGTCTTATATAGTGGGGTCAGGCGGGCAAGCAGCAGTGATTGATCCACGCCGTGACTGTACCATTTATGTGGATAAAGCCCGTGCGGCAGGGCTTGAAATTACCCATATCTTTGAGACGCATCGCAACGAAGACTTGGTTTCTGGTGCGCCGATATTGGCAGAGATGACGGGAGCAAGCGTACTACATGGGCCAAACCCAGAGCAGCCCATCGTCTATGCACAAACAGTGCATGACGGCGACTGCTTTACCATCGGTCAACTTGAGATTCGCGTGTTAGAGACGCCTGGGCATACCGATGATCATTTAGCATATGTTTTATTCGATACTGCTTATCCAGAGGGAGCTGTTGGGGTTTTTACCGGTGATGCTTTGTTCGTTGGTGATGTTGGCCGTACTGATTTTTATCCTGACAGACGCGAGGAGGTCGCAGGTCTGCTTTATGACTCGCTACAAAAAATACTGTCTTTGGGAGATCAGGCGATTATTTATCCTGCTCACGGTGCTGGTTCTGTTTGCGGCTCAGGCATGGCAGAACGTGAGTTCTCTACAGTTGGTCACGAAAGGTTGAACAACCCACGCTTACAGATTATGGATCGCGACGAATTTATTCATTTCAAAGTCAGCGAAAACCATTATCAGCCGCCATACTTTCGCTTAATGGAGCGACTCAATATGGAAGGCAGTGAAGCGCCTCCATCTGTTATTCGCCCGCGCAATCTATCGCTTCAACAGCTCAAAAACTGCAACGCTGATCATCTCATTGATATCCGTGAACCGATGGCTTATGCTTCCGGTCACCTGCCTAGCTCAATGAGCTTGCCTGTCGATATGATTTCTGCTTTTGCTGGATGGTATATCCATGAAGGGGAGAGCTTAGCGCTAATTGCCTCTGATGAAGAGCAGCTTGCTACCGCTATGGAGCACTTAGTGAGAATCGCCTTCGATAATGTCGAGGGTGGTTATGTTGGGATAATCTCTGCTGCTAAAAAGGGTGAGGAGATGCAAAAAATTCCAATGATTGACACGGCTGAGGTTAAAAGTCGTCTCGCAGGCGATGCTGACAATTGGACATTACTTGATGTCCGTGACACCGACGAGCGCGCATCTGATGCGATCGCAGAGTCGCAGCATATCTATGTCGGGCATCTTAATGAGCGCTGGCGTGAACTTGACAAAAACCGCCACTACACTTTAATGTGCGCTAGTGGCGAACGGTCAACCGTGGCAGCAGGATGGCTCGCTAGTCGAGGGTTCGACAAGCTAGATATCTATCTTGGAGGAATAAGTGCTTGGAATGCACACCATGATTGATTCTGAGTTCATAAATACGGTATGGCCACTTTGAGGTAAGATAAGTCTTATATTTTCTTATATTTCGACATAATTTAAAAAAATACAACCATAAAATCGATTAAGGAAAGGTTATGCATATCACTGCTAATTTCGATGCAGGTAATATTGATGTTATCAGTTTAGAAGACAAAAAAGACATTCAATTGGCTATTCGTCCAGATGTTGGTGAAGCGTTTTTCCAGTGGTTTAATTTTCGTCTAACAGGTCAGGTTGGCGAGCAGTATATTCTCAATATTATTAATGCAGGGGAGGCGTCCTACGTCAGTATTATAATCAGACTAGGATTCAAAAGGGCTTGGGCTATCGAGCGCCAAGACAGGTGTGGTTTGACTACTATCGTCAGGCTGCGTAATTAAAATCTCCCAAGTTTGGTTCTACGGATTTGACAGCATGGGTCACTACCTATTAACACTAAGTGTGGTCAACTCAAGAAATCGATATAGTCTAGTAGCAGTTATTCATTTCACTAGTAGTAGCTATACAAGTTAGGGGAAAGATGCTTCGATGTTATTAGACCTCTTACTTGCTCATAAAATATAGAAACTACTTGCAAAATGAACAAATGTAAATTACATTATAAGAAATGCGTTATCTTATACGTAAACTCACTGGTAGAAATAAACTAACATCACCGCAAGGAGCCATCTATGTCAATGATTGACAAAGTCAATGATTGACAAAAATCTCACATCATTTATCGATATCGCTAGCGATTCTGACTTTTCTATTCATAACCTACCTTATGGTATTTTTAGCGACACTGCTGAGGGCAAGCGCCGAGCTGGTGTTGCCATTGGTGATCACGTTGTAGATCTCTCTGTGCTTGAGGAAAAAGGATTTGCAGCGTTCATTACGCGTGGCTCGCGAAGTTGAAGCAGGTACTATATGGTTTAACGACTGGGTGGTGATGCGCGATGAGTTTGAGGAAGGCGGTTATAAGCAAAGTGGCGTAGGTCGCCTACGTGGTCAGTCGACGTTAGAGGACTTTATTGAGGTCAAACACATTGTCTTGCAGCCTGGAATTGTTGCAGAGTAAACTACTACTCTCGTTAAGAGATTATGTCTAAACACAAATCTCAATATTAACAACATCACCTAAGTAAAACGTCGAATGCAAAGAACTCAATAACTAATAGTAATCACAGAGAACGTCATCTAAACAAGTATAGCATTAGGCTATATTTTTAAACAATGTGTGCGAGCTAATGGCTATTGAGTGGTGAGATATCTCTATGACAAGATAGATCGTTCTTTGATCAGCATACTTTTTGATACGCCACCCATCTATTTAACGAGGCATCGACAATGTTAGATTTAGCAACCATGAGCCCAAAAGAAGTCAGAGAGTTAATCAGCAAAAATAAGATTGATAAGCCTACTTCTGGCATGTGCAAAGGTCATGTACAGGCAAACCTTGTCATAGTTCCAAAAGATATGGCTTATGATTTTTTATTGTTTGCGCAAAGAAATCCTAAACCCTGTCCTGTTTTGGATGTGACAGATATGGGTAGTGCCGAGCCCAGACTAATGGCAAAAGGAGCGGATTTAAGACGTGATATTGCAAAATATAGAATATATAAATTTGGTGAACTGGTAGAAGAAGTTTCAGACTTGAAAAACTACTGGAGAGATGATCTTGTCGGCTTTCTTTTAGGCTGTAGCTTCTCTTTTGAGACAGCCATGTTGAATGCGTCTATTCCTATCAGGCATATCGAGGACAATCATAATGTGCCTATGTATATCACCAATATTGAGACAGAACCTGCTGGCAAGTTTCATGGAAAAATGGTGGTAAGTATGCGGCCGATACCTTATCAGCTAGTCACCAGAGCCGTGCAAGCAACGTCTAGATTCCCGCAAGTACATGGTGCACCGATTCATATAGGAGACCCCAGCCTCATAGGTATTAAAGATATCAATCTACCTGATTTTGGTGATTCATCTGTCATAAAAGAAGGCGAAGTTCCCATGTTTTGGGCTTGTGGCGTAACGCCTCAAAGCATAGCCATGACTAGTAAGCCTGAGCTGATGATAACCCATGCACCAGGATATATGTTTATCTGCGATCCTAAAGATGAAGATTTGGCGGTGCTATAAATAAAATACCTATTAAGAGTTTGACACCAATATAGCCTTGCAGTAATTTTTACTAAAGAGATATACTAACTTATTAAAATATCATAATCGGTGAAACCATATGAATATTAATTTTACTGACCTAGAAAAGCTAATAAAGCTGGCGGAACGCTCTGATATAAAGTCATTGGAAGTGACTGATGGTGAGGCGCGTATCTCAATAGTTTGCCAACCTACTGGCAATGAAGTCACTACCAATAGAGATAATAGTAAGTCTAATGTTGGCATTTCCAATCCAAGTTCACAACCACAAACACCGACGAATGTTAATAGTAATAAAAATGATAATGGTATACGTAAGGTAAGTGATGATGAAGCCACTATCGAAGATGACAAACAGCCAATGCAAATAACAGCGCCCATGCTCGGTACCTTTTATCGGCGCTCAGAACCTAGCGCTGACGAGTTTGTTAAAGTAGGTGATAAGATAGACATAGGGCAGACGTTATGCATTGTTGAAGCAATGAAGATGATGCACGAAGTTAAAGCCGATTATGCTTGTACTATCAAGGAAGTCTTAATAGAAGAAGGTGACGTTGTAGAATACGGACAGTCTCTGTTTGTGGTTGAAGCAGTTATCCAAGACTGGTTGATATGCCAGCACTACTTATGCATTGTACTTTTTAGGTTAGGAAGACCGATATGTTCTCAAAAATATTAATTGCCAACCGTGGTGAGATTGCTCTTCGTATTATTCGAGCTTGCAAGCAGTTAGGTATCCAATCTGTGATTGCTCACTCCGAAGCAGATAGAGACTCGTTGCCGGTGCGTCTAGCTGATGAAAGCATATGTATTGGCCCTGCAAATGCCACTAAGAGCTATCTTAACCAAAGAGCGATTGTCTCTGCTGCTGTTATTACTGGTGCTGAAGCCATTCATCCGGGATATGGGTTTTTGGCGGAAAATGCTGATTTTGCTGATTTAATCGACAAGTCAGGGCTAGTCTTTATCGGGCCAACGGCAAAGAACATACAAAGAATGGGCGATAAAGTCGCGGCCAAAAAGCAAATGCTTGCCGCCAGTGTACCTTGTGTGCCAGGCTCCGAAGGTGCTCTGCCTAGTGAGAGTGAGCAGATTATTAAAATTGCCCATGATGTTGGCTATCCGGTCATCATAAAAGCGGCAAGCGGTGGCGGTGGCCGTGGTATGCGCGTGGTTGAAAAGGAAGCTGATTTATTGACCGCTATCTCCATGACCCAGACCGAAGCCAAAGCGAATTTTGGTAGCGCGATTGTTTATCTTGAAAAATATCTACAAGCTCCGCGCCATATTGAAGTACAAGTGCTGTCTGATACCTATGGTAATGCTATTTATTTAGGTGAGCGTGATTGCTCTATGCAGCGCCGTCATCAAAAAATAATTGAAGAAGCACCTGCTTTAGGTATTACTGATGAGCAAAGGCGGCAGATAGGCGAAGCTTGCGCAACGGCCTGCCAGCAAATGCAATATAGAGGAGCTGGCACCTTTGAGTTTTTATTTGAGAATGGGAAGTTCTTTTTTATCGAGATGAATACGCGCATTCAAGTTGAGCATACGATTAGTGAGATGGTCACTGGCGTTGATATTGTGCAAGAGCAAATCCGCGTGGCCGCGGGACTAGAGCTTACGTATAAACAAAGCGATATCACTATTACAGGTCACGCTTTTGAGTGTCGTATCAATGCTGAGAACCCCAATACCTTTTTACCCAATGCAGGACACATAGATTATTGCCATATGCCAGCAGGTCTAGGTATTAGAGTCGATACTCATATTGAATCAAACTATACCGTGCCACCTTCTTACGACAGCTTAATCGCTAAGATATGCGTGCATGAGCATACAAGAGAAGCGGCGATTAAGAAAATGCAGGCTGCCTTATTAGAGGCACAAATAACTGGTATCGATACCAATATTGGTTTGCATCAACGACTGTTCAAAGATGAAGTGTTTTGTCAGGGTCAAGTAAATATCCATTATTTAACCGAATGGATAAAACAAAATATTGAGCAATAACGGTTTGACCATACTCAGACACTACTTAAACATTATAAAGTGTAAGCAAGAGTCACGTAAATAAAAATGGAGCATAGGCTTATGGAGCTACAATGGCAACTGTGCAGCGAGACTAATTTAGCGTTGTTTTTCTCTAAGCCCATAACGCTCGAGAAGCAGCAGCAGTGCTGGGCGCTTGCCGATAGCATACAGAAGATGCCAGAAGTTTTAGAAGTGGTTATTGGCATGAATACTTTAAGTGTGTTCACAGTATCCTTAACTTGGCCTAAGCTTAAAGCCTTCAAAGACAAACTTTCCGCATTACTTAATAATATCCCCTCAAAAACCATCGACGGCAAGCACGTGGAGATTCCCGTGCATTATGGTGGCAACTATGGCCCTGACCTCAAATCTATGGCGACTGCATTAGGTCTATCTGTTGAAGACGTAGTGAGGCGACATACTGAGACGACATATACCGTTTACTTCATCGGCTTTCAGCCAGGATTCCCTTATCTTGGCGGCTTAGCAGAATCCTTATATTTTTCAAGACATGCTACCCCACGTACCCAAGTGCCGGCAGGTTCGGTCGGTATTGGCGGCGAACAAACCGGCGTCTATCCTTTTGAGTCGCCTGGTGGTTGGCAGCTACTTGGTCAGACAGACACACGGCTATTTGATCTAAGCAAAGCGTCTCCTACTTTACTTAGCGCTGGCGATACTTTGAAATTTGTAGCTGTTGATATTCATGAATAAGCGCTAGACATGTAGGGATGATATTGATGAAGATTTTAAGCGCAAACGGTCTTTCCAGCATCCAAGACTCAGGCCGATTAGGCTATCGTAGTATGGGTGTGGATAGAAGTGGTGTGATGGACTTTTGGGCATTACAAGCCGGTAATGCCTTGCTCAAAAACGATCTTAACGAGCCAGCTATCGAAGTGGCTTTAGGCGGTCTGACTATTGAGTTTGAAAAAGACGTTAGCTTTTGCTTAACAGGTGCGCTGTATGAAGCTTATCTTGATAATAAGCGCATTCCTTGCTATTGGCGTATCAATGCACACGCTGGACAAGTACTCAAACTTCTGCGTCCACTACAGGGTATGTATGGCTACCTATGCGTTCACGGTGGTTTTGCTATTGAACCAATATTGCAATCAGCCAGCACTAATCTAAAAGCGGGCTTTGGTGGCTTTGCAGGAAGATATCTTCAGGCAGATGATATCTTAAAGGTAAAGAACGCCTCAAATCTAGCGGTAGTAGGTGTGGCTCGTCTTGCTCCAACTAATACTATTAGGGTAGTAAAGAATAGTGAGTACGACCATTTTACACTTGCCTCCAAACAAGCGTTTGAGACCCAACAATGGCAATTACAAAGCAGTAGCAACCGTGTGGGTTATCGACTAAGAGGCCAGGCACTCGAATTTATTGAACCATTACAAATGAGCTCACATGGCGTCGATATGGGTATGATCCAAGTGCCACCGCAAGGACAGCCGATAGTGCTGATGGCAGACGCACAGACGACAGGTGGCTACCCAAAAATCGCCACAGTTATTGATGCTGATATAGGGCTGATGGCACTAATTCGCTTTGGTAAAACCTGCCAATTCATCGTGATAGACATTGAGCAAGCCTTATATGAAAGGCAACAAAGACAACGTTATATTGAACAAATCAAGGAGTACGCTCATGAAAGTTGATCTAAATGCTGACGCCGCCGAAGGCTGCGGACAAGACGAACAATTACTAACCATAGTCAGCTCTGCAAATGTTTGCTGCGGCTTGCATGCAGGTTCTTATGCTGAGATGTTAGTGACTTTACAGCTGGCAAAGAAAAATAATGTCAGAGTAGGCGCCCATCCAGGGCTAGATGATAGAGAGAACTTTGGACGTACCAATCAAGCTCTAGATGAAGAGGGCTATCGTGCCTTAATGAGGTACCAATTAGGTGCGACCAAAGCGCTTTGTGATTTGGTCGGCGTGACTTTAGAGTACGTAAAGCCGCATGGTGCTTTGTATAACCAAGCGGCTGTTGATGAAGCATTGTCAGATATTTTAGTTACTGAAATCAAGCTTTTTGATCCTCGTTTAAAAGTGATGGGCTTGTATGGTGGTTATTTGGTTAAGTCCGCTAAAAATCATGGTCTAGAAGCGATCTCAGAGGTATTTGCCGATAGGAACTATGAAAACGATGGCTCACTGGTTTCGCGCAGCAAAGATAACGCACTAATAACGGATACTGATGAGGCTACCAAGCACGTATTACAGATGATTACTGAAGGCGTGGTTACCAGTGTTAGCGGCGAGAAGGTGCCAGTAGAGGCGCAAAGTATCTGCCTACATGGCGATGGTGAACATGCTATTTTATTTGCTAAAGAGATAAAAAAACAATTAGAGCTTAAAGGTATTGAAATATCTGCTGCATAACATCAGCTCATATGAGCTGCTCTATACTAAACAAGGATGTTTATGAGTACTCTAAAAAAACATAACACTGCTATCTTGGGCGCAGCTTTTTTGATGGCGACCTCAGCAGTAGGACCAGGGTTCTTAACGCAAACTGCCACTTTCACCGAAAGCCTGATGGCAAGTTTCGGATTTGTCATTTTAATCTCTATTATTATGGATATTGGTGTCCAGCTCAACGTTTGGCGAATAGTGGCTGTCTCTAAAAAGCGTGCGCAGGAAATTGCTAATTTAGTGTTTCCTGGGGTGGGTTATCTGCTGGCTTTTTTAATCATTGCTGGAGGCCTGGCATTTAACATTGGTAATATTGGCGGCGCTGGTCTTGGTATGGAGTCAATGTTCAATATCTCTCCCATTACTGGTGCCTTGATTAGCGGTGTCATCGCAGTCGCTATTTTCTTAGGCCGAGAAACTGGGCCTATTATGGATAAGTTCGCTCAGCTAATGGGCTTTATTTTAATTGTATTAATTATCTATGTGATGTTTAAGTCAGATCCACCATTAGCAGAAGCAGTTACCAAAACCATTATACCTGATAAGATAGATGCGGTAGCGATCGTAACCTTAGTAGGCGGAACGGTCGGTGGTTACATTACCTTCTCTGGTGCGCATCGACTGCTCGAGGCTGGTGTGAGCGGTGAAGAAAATCTAGATTTGGTCACGAGAAGCTCGGTCTCAGGTATTTTGATTGCCTCTGTTATTAGGGTGTTTTTATTCCTTGCCGTGCTAGGCGTAGTCTCTCAAGGTTTCGCGCTAGATCCAACCAATCCAGCTATGTCACCTTTTCAGTTTATCTTAGGTAATACTGGCAAAGTCATTTTTGGTATGGTGATTTGGGCGGCCTCAGTGACCTCCGTTATCGGAGCTGCTTATACTTCCGTATCTTTTATGACCAATTTTCATCCCTTTATTGAGACACACAAGCGCTACTTCATTATTGGCTTTATTGTAATCTCAACACTGGTGTTTGCTACTATCGGTAAACCTGCACAAGTATTGGTATTGGTCGGTACGCTTAATGGTTTAGTGTTGCCCATTGCCATGGTAATCATACTTATCGCCGCGTATAGAAAGAACATCGTTGGCAGTTATAAGCATCCTATTTGGATTGCGGTATTTGGCTGGATAATCGCTATTGCTATGAGTATTCTAAGTGTGATGACTATCGCTAAGTATCTTGGTATGGGTTAGAAAATAAGTAAAGTAATCAGTTAAGGGGTTTTTTTATGGATATTAAGCAAATAGCACGCGCAGTGGAATTGGTTGAACTCAGTCAATTGCATGAGGTAACGATTGTTGAAGGTTGGCAGTCAATTAGGGTCGTCAATAATTTACATCATAATACTATGAACCCTGTAGAGGAAACTTATTCTTTAGAGACAAGTACTACGCAGAATGATGCAAGTAGTGATAGCAGTAAGGCGCAAATCACTGCCACTTACGTTGGTCGCATTTATTTAAGTGAAGACGGTGCTAACGATGATTTGGTCAGTAAGGGCGATCAGGTGGAGCAAGGTCAAACCGTTTGTTTTATTGATGAGTTAAGCCGCTTATTACCCGTGGTCAGTGATAAGTCTGGTACGATTAGCGATATTTTAGTCAAAAGTGGCGATAACGTGGAGTATGGACAAGCTATTTTTGAGTTAAAGGGGTAAGAAGCGGCTAAAAAGGCATTATCGCGAGCCCATCCCAGATTCTGTGTAACTGCCATTTAGATTAAATGCTTACTAATACGGTCATCAAACATAATCATAAAGCGATTTAAAGCAGACGTCCAGTTACGGATGGGCATTGACCACTTTTTAGAGGCCTGCTGGGTTGCCAGATATACTACCTTGAATGCAGCCTGATCAGAGGGGAATACTTTACGCTTATTCACCGCCGTTCGAATCACGCTGTTTAGCGACTCGATAGCATTGGTGGTATAGATGGCTTTTCTGATGTCTTTCGGGTACTCAAAGAACACCGTTAAGCCCTCCCAGTTATTACGCCAAGACTTGATGACATGCGGGTACTCTGTGCCCCATACTTCATCAAAGTGTTCAAGATTGGCCTCTGCCATCTCAAGCGTATCAGCACCGTAGATGGCCTTTAAATCAGCTGCTACGGCCTTCTTGTCCGTCCAAGGTACGAACTTCATCGAATAGCGCACCATATGCACGATACACAGCTGAACCTGAGCGTTGGGGTAGACGGTGTTAATGGCATCAGGGAAGCCTTTTAAACCATCGACACAGGCAATGAGGAAATCTTGAACCCCGAGGTTTTGTAGCTCAGTGAGAACACCAAGCCAGAATTTAGCGCCCTCATTCTCTGATAGCCACATACCAAGCAGCTCTTTTTTACTATCAAGAGCAACGCCTAAGGCCAGATAGATAGCTTTGTTGATGATCTGCTTGTCCTGACGAACTTTGACGACAATGCAGTCTAAGTAGACGATAGGATAAACACTGCTCAGTGGCCGGTTCTGCCAAGCGGTGATGTCATCCAAGAGGTTGTCAGTGACTCTGGAAACCAAGCTGCTTGAGATGTCGACGTCGTAGAGCTCTTTAATGCTCTCTACAATCTCGGTGGTGGTTTGACCCTTGGCATATGAGCGAGGAGAATCAAGTGTCCGGGGGACAGTTGCCCGAAGCGTAAGACGTAAGGCTGTGCCTGTAGTTAAATATGATTTTATCGTCAAGACCTGAGATACGGGTTTGATGCTTACTGACGAGTACAGGCTCAAAGCTGCCACCGCGGTCTCTTGGGGTTGATATCTCAAGATCGCCTGTGTCGCTACCTACAGACGGTCTTTTTAGTGTGTCCATTGCGCTTATTAGGCTTGTCTGCTTTCTCATGCTTAGGATAGCCGAGATGGTCTTCCATCTCAGCTTCTAGTGCAGTGTCGATAAACGACTGCATGAGCTGCTTTTGAAAGTCTTTGATGTCATCAAAGCTGTTCATGCTACCAGCCATTTGCTCGGCCAGTTTCTTGATGTCAGATTGGTTAGTCATTGCTTATTCTCCTGTTAGGGGATTATAAGCAGTTACACAGTTTGTCTATTTAACCTTTCTTTTTAAAATCTACTGTGCGCTTTAAGCTTTCACTGAATGTATCTTTTATTCAAACTCTCTTCCTTCACCAACCTCCTCATGGGTGACGCCGTCACGAATGTGATAGATACGCTTGAAAGTAGGAATGATCTTTTCATCATGTGTGACCACAATAATGGCAGTCTCGAACTGCCGAGCCATGTCGTTGATGATGCGAATGACAGCCATAGCGCGCACCCCATCGAGAGCCGCAGTGGGTTCATCCGCTAGGATTACTGGTGGTCGGTTGACCAATCCGCGCGCGATGGCAACCCGTTGCTGCTCGCCGCCCGAGAGCTGTGCAGGCATGGCGTGAGCTCGTTGGTGCACATCAAGTGCCGTAAGCAACTCTAACGCCCTCGCTCGTGCTTGAGAGTTGGAGACGCCTGCAAGCATCGGCAATAGAGCGACATTGTCGGTGACATCAAGAAACGGAATCAGGTAGGGTGATTGAAAAATAAAACCAATTTTGTCGCGTCGTAAGGCACGCAAGTCACGAACTTTCCAACCATCGTCGTAGATTAACTCATCGCCCAGCGTCATGCGTCCAGCGCTTGGATCAATAACCGCGCCCAAGCATTTGAGCAGCGTGCTCTTGCCCGAGCCAGAAGGGCCAATTAATCCGACCACTTCACCTGGCGCTACCTGCATATTGACATCCTTCAATGCGTAGACTGCGGTGTCACCTTTGCCAAAGCGTTTGCTTAAGCCTTCTATATGTATGCCTGTTTTGCTCATTAAATTATCCTATCGCTTCGGCCGGATCGACCTTGAGTGCCATGCGAATGGCGATGATACTGGCCAGTACGCAAATCACGAGTACAGCAAAAAACCCAATCACAGAATCTATTGGCGTGAGCAGTACATATTTGGGAAATAGGGGGGCGGCGAAGGTGGCAGTGATTTTACCGACCACGAAGCCAATCACGCCTAAGGCGAGTGCTTGCTGCATGATCATCGCCGCAATCGTTCGATTGCGGGTACCGATAAGCTTCAATACTGCAATTTCGCGGATTTTATCCATCGTCAGTGAATAAATAATAAAGGCGACAATCGCCGCGCTAACGATGGCTAAAATGACTAAAAACATACCGATTTGCTTGGCTGAGGTGGCGATTAGTTTACCAACGAGAATCTCTTCCATCTGTGCTCGCGTGTAGACGGTCATACGTTTCCAGCGCTCGATAGTTTCGGCTACCTCGTCCTGCGCATAGCCGGGTTTTAGGGTGACTAGCACGGCATTAACGGAGGCATTGGTGCTCTGTGAGGCAATGACGGCATCTAGCAGGCCTGGTACGCCGGGTCGATTGAAGGCAGGATTGGCTTCGGTACGCCGCCGGCTTTGCCAAATAGCGTCGTTATTTTTGAGGAATTGAGCTTCCTGAGCATCCTTGAGTGGAATGAATACCATCGGGTCACCGCTAGATGAGACCATGCGCCGAGTCAGCCCTACGACGGCGTAGTTATTGCGGCGAATAGAGATACGATCTCCCAGTTTAAAACCAGTGGCAATATCAGCCACTGCCTCATAGTGCCCGCGCGTGATATGGCGACCAGAGACGAGATAGGGCGGCCATCCTGGTGTGGCGCCCGACTCGCTAGGAGCGATGCCAACCACCATAGCACGTACGTCGCTTTCGCCTCTATGTACTTGGGTGGTCAGGTAGGTTACATTCGCGGCTTGGGCGACGCCCGGCATGCCAAGGATAGAGCGATACACATCATCATTGATGCTAGACGCTTCTGCATAAGGCCCGAGCGTATCTTTTTGTACTACCCAGAGGTCAGCGCCGCTATTATCGAGCAAGGCCTTGCCATCATCCACCATGCCTCGGTACACGCCGGCCATGACGAGAGTGACACCAATCAGCAAACCTAGACCGATGCCGGTGAAGACAAACTTCCCCCAAGCATGGAGAATGTCACGGCCTGCTAAGCTTATCATGGTGACACTCCTGGAATTTGGTCGACCACCTTGATACGACTGTTCGCCTTTAGTTGCTTTTGGCTATAAACCACGATTTGGTCACCCTCTGCGAGCCCCTCAAGCACCTGCACGAAGCCATTGAGATCGGATGTACCGAACTTGACTGACGCGAAACTTAAATCACCATCTACAATCTGCCACACACCAACTTTATCGCCGTCACGTTGCACAGCAGCGTTGGGTATTAGTGGAGTAGTCGGTAACGCTGGCAAGTCAACCGTCACTTCGGCCAACTCGCCCAATGAAGGTAGAGGTTGTGGCTGATTATCAAACGTCACTTTAGCCAGCATCTCTTCGGTGACCACATCGGCTATCGGCTCCACACGCAGCACTGTTCCTTGCAACACCTGATCGCTGCGTGAACGCAGAGCGATATATGCTGGCAAACCTTCTGCCAAACCTGAGGCACTGATTTGATCGAAACGCACATTGATCCATAAGCTTTTGGGGTCAATTACCTCTACCACAGCTTGCCCTGCAACGATGGTCGTGCCAGGATCGGCATCACGCACAGCGACGATACCAGCAACAGGGGTGATTAAGCGCAGATTGCTTTTCTGCGCGATAAGTCCTTCACCGTCAGAGCGTGCTCGGGCAATGTCGGCTTTGGCGACGGATAAGGCTGCATCAGCGACCTGTAAGTCCTGTCGTTTTACAGTGATGCTTTCCTCACTGACCGCTTGCACGTCAAGCAGTTGCGCATAGCGCTGTAGTTGTTGCTCTGCAAAGACTTTCCGAGCTTCTGCCTCCACCAATGCCGCCTCCGCCCGTTTTAATACAGACTCCTGCGAGCGAATTCTATCATCGAGATCGATAGGCTCCATCTCACCGAGTACTTGTCCTGCCTGCACTTGTTCGCCTACATGCACATCCAAGCTTTTTACGCGACCCGCAAATGTCGGCCCTATCTTGTAGGTGTAGCGTGCTTCCACAGTACCGATGCCGAACAGCGAAGGCGAGATAACGCCTGACTCCACCTTTGCCACTGTTACAGCGACAGGGGCGAGAGGTCCTGAGCGTAGACCGACATAAATAAAGAGCGCCAGCAACGGAATGATGACAGCCAGCAGTGCTAAAGTACGGCCTTGCAGGGGCAGTTTCTTCATTGCGTACTCCTTATACCGCGCCGATAAATCGCAAAAACTCGCGGTGCATCGTGCTGCATGCGTTTCACATCGTCTGCCAGCATCGATTGCATCACCAAACCCTGAATCGTGCCAATGAACAGTGTCGCTGCTGCTTCGCTGTCGAGGGATTGTGGCAACTCACCACTATCTTTAGCTTTTTCAATGAGAGGGTACAAACGTTCGCTATAGCGCTGAATCAAGGTTTGTACCATGCGCTTGGCTGTTGTTGATTCGGTACGTTGAAGCTCACCAAAAATGATTCTTGGTACTCCTGGATGCTCAGACACAAATTCGATATGACTCATGAACATCGCCTCCATGGCAGCTAAGGGCGACTCGATTCCTTGGGTGGATCGATCAATTTTGGTGAGCAGGCGCTCTGCTACCCACTCCATAACCGCTTGCCAAATGGCGTCTTTGTTTGGGAAGTGCCGAAACAGTGCTCCCTGAGTTAAGTTCATGTGTTTGGCGATAGCCGCAGTCGTAATTTTGCTAGGATTTTGTAAGCTGGCGAGCTCTACGACGGACTCGACAGTGACGGCACGACGTTCATCGGCAGGTAGATGCTTTGGATAAGGACTCACGGGCGCTCCTAAAAGATAGTAATCAATTACTATCTTATTTATAAAGCGCCCTTTAAGCAAGGGATAAGTCAATATCCATGCTAAATCTAGGTTAATTGTTAGACGGGCTCTTTGAAAGATTATTTAAAAATAGGCTTTGAGCGTATGGTTGTCGCTAGTAGGAGGTGGTTATTTCAGTATCTTATGTTCACTGGTTGTATCAGCTTCATCGGGGAAATTAAGCACTGCAAAAGGATCTAATTGTTTATATGGTTTTCTGGCCAATAATGGCTGTCTGGCAAGGCTCTAGCACCAAAGATTGCTTGACCTACTCGAACAATAGTCGCCCCTTCTTCAATAGCTATTTCAAAGTCACCAGACATACCCATAGAGAGCTCTTGCATACTCATATTAGCGGGTAGGGTGTCTAGCAGGCCATCTCTGATATTTCGTAATAAGATAAAGCAGTCTCTCACTTTTTCTGCATTGTTAGACAAGAGTGCCAAGGTCATAAGCCCTTTAACTCTTAATCTATCAAGTGACTTAATTTGTTCAATAAAATCAGCAACTTCAGTAGGGTGTAGCCCGTATTTGCTTGCTTCATCTGACGTATTCACTTGTATCAGTACTTCCATGTGTCTATCTTCAAGCTGTAAGCGCTCATTGAGTCTTTTAGCCACTTTTAAACTATCAAGTGCTTGAAACTCTGTGGCAAATCTAGCCACATACTTGATTTTGTTGGTTTGAAGGTGACCGATGACAGACCAATTAATAGGTAAATCATTCATCGACTCCTGTTTTTCTACAGCTTCTTGTACTTTGTTTTCGCCAAAGTAGTCATAGCCAAGCGTGAACGCCATTCTTATGATGTCTTCATCAACTGTCTTGGTGACTGGTAAAAGACGTACAGAGCCTGTCTCTCTATTTGCACGTTGACAGGCTTGTTGAATGCGTTTTTCGATATCAGCAAAGTTTGCAGACAATGCTTCGATACTTTTTGCTTTTTGGTACAAAGGTTTTGTCATCATCCGCTCACCTAGTTAGTGCGTTGGGAATCATTCATGAATCGGATAGCTAATAGCCATCTGAGGTATTTGTTTAATGTGCATTTGTTTAATGTGCAAAGGTGATACGTCTTTAAGTTTCGGGTTTGTCAAATAGCGCCTCAATAGGTTTGCTATGGATGGTCGAGCTATTAAACAGTGACTTATTGCCTGTATCGCCTTCTGTCCAAAAGTTAATATTAAATTGAGCGTCATCGCTTAATTCTACCCGATGCCAATACTGCGGCGGACTAACAGCAAACTGTCCTGCTCGAATGACTATGGTTTGCTCAGGTTCAGTGGCGGCTTCGTTGGCAAATCCGTAAAAGGTGACAACACCTTGCATGACACAAATTTGGCCAAATACGCCCTCTGCAGTATTGTGATGAGTTAATAAGGCTTTGGGAACTTTATCTTTGGTAAAAAAGTGCGTAGAGCGTTTTATTTTCCAGTGACTTGGGATGATGGTTGGTTGGTTCATGGTAACTCCTTGATGTGTTGGTTATAGATGTCTTTTGAGCATCTTGATGTCGTATTTGGCAAGTAATATAAATAATAATGATAATCATTACTAAGTATAGCACCTTTTGTGCTATAGAGCTAAGGTGTTTTTACTGTTTTATCATCCCATGATTAGCTAATGGGTACAGCACCAATTGGTATTACCTTTTGATGCTCATTTAGTAGTACTAAATGTAGAGTACGTACCGCTTTTGCTCGATAGTGAAGCGGATACATTATTGTTACATTGTCTCCATTAGGACTATCAAGTTTTTTTGGAGGACATTTGTTATGCATGCAAAAGAGCTACTTGAGTTGGAACGCCGTGAGATAAGAGCGCTTCACTACACGTGGATCGCTTTTTTTCTGACGTTTTATGTCTGGTTCAACATGGCGCCGCTTGCGACGTCTATGCTACAGACCGAGAGCTATTTGACACCAGATCATATCAAGCTTTTCTTAATTGCCAACGTGGCTTTGACCATTCCAGGTCGTGTGGTGGTGGGAATGGCATTGGATCGTTTCGGACCTAGAAGAGTGTTTTCGATATTGATGGTGGTAATGGCGATACCGACCTGGTTTTTCGCTTTTGGTACATCAGCCATGCAGCTGTTTGTTGCGCGCTTATTTATGTCTATCGTCGGTGCAGGTTTCGTCGTCGGTATCCATATGACAGCGCTATGGTTTAAGCCAAAAGATATTGGCTTTGCAGAAGGCTTCTATGCGGGCTGGGGAAACTTTGGCTCTGCGGCTGCGGCGATTACCATCCCGACCGTGGCGCTACAGTTCTTTGGTGGTGATGATGGGTGGCGCTGGGCGATTGCCTTATCTGGGCTATTGATGGCGCTATACGGCGTTGCTTATTGGTTTTTAATCACAGATGGTCCGACAGAGGGTACTCGTAAGAAATCACGTAAGTCAGGGGCTTTAGAAGTATCTAGCTGGCGTGATCTATGGTTGTATTGTTTGTTTACCATTCCTTTATATGGCGTATTAGGGGTCTTGGTCTATCGTACTCAAGACATGGGATTTTTGAGTGAGACAGGGGCTTGGATACTTTATATTGTCATCGCTGCTGTGGTTGCGTATCAGATTTATAAGGCGATTAGTGTCAACGTACCAATGCTAAAAGCAGGTATACCTGAAGATGATAAGTATCCCTTTAAGTCAGTGGCTGCGCTCAACGTCAGTTATTTTGCCAACTTTGGCGCAGAGCTTGCGGTGGTCTCTATGCTGCCGATGTTCTTTGCTGCGACATGGAAGCTTGACCCTACCGCAGCAGGACTGGTCGCCTCAACCTTTGCCTTTGTAAACTTATGGGCGCGTCCATTGGGTGGCTATATCTCTGACAAGGTCGGCAACCGCCGTCTGGTCATGCTCATATATATGTTCGGTATTGGTATTGGGTTTGGGCTAATGGGGTTGCTCAATGCTCAGTGGCCACTATTTATCGCCGTTGTGTTCACTATCTTGTGCTCGGTATTTGTACAAGGGGCTGAGGGCGCAACCTTTGGTATTATTCCTTCGATCAAGCGCCGTCTGACAGGTCAGATATCTGGTATGGCGGGTGCTTATGGCAACGTTGGCGCAGTGTTCTACTTGTTTATTTATACCTTTGTAGAGCCAAATCAGTTCTTCTTGATTATCGCAGTCGGTGCTTTCATCGCTTGGTTGGTTTGTTACTTCTGGCTAGAAGAGCCTGAAGATGCCTTTGGTGATGAATACAAAATGTCATCAGTGGATCGTCATATCGCGGCTGAAGAAGCTCGATAATCTAGGGCGTGTCACCAATTAGCACTTATAAATATTTGACCGCAATTTATCTTATTTTAAGCCTCGCCATCTAAATGATGACACGTCCTAGTTGGACTTGAGACGTTAATTTAAAATATAAAAAACCACCTAGTGATGAATAAACTGGGTGGTTTTTTATGACTTATACGCCACTCTCAACTTATTTTGTAGGGTGGGTTAGCGGCAGCGTAACCCGCCAAGTAGTTTAGATAACATTCGCCAATATAACATCGGCGGGTTACGTTTCATCCTCGTTCTCTACGAGAATTTAATAAAACTAACCCACCCTACGAGAGCTTGCTTTTGCAAAGTTACTATGCTGGGCTAAAGCCACAGCCTACGATAGTTCATGCTAAGTTGAGAGTGGGGTGACTTATACAAACGGCCACAATGTTTTAAGGCATCTATTTAGACAAATGATTTACCGTCCATACCGCAGCTTCTACGCGGGTACGCAGTCCAGTTTTGTTAAGGATATGTTTGACATGTACCTTTACCGTGGACTCTGCGATATCGAGCTTATTGGCAATCATTTTGTTGCTGAGACCCTCAGCGATCATTTGGATAACTTGCAGCTCTCTGGCGGTCAGATTGCCTGCGATATCATCAATGCTCGGCTTGCGCATGGTTTGCGCCAGTATCGATGCCAGATTTGGACTGATGACCAGCTCTCCTCGTAGCACCTTTCTGATATCGACGATGATTAGCTCTGGCTCCATGTCCTTTAATAGATAGCCATCTACTCCTAGCTTGAGCGCCTCTTGTACATCCTCCCCACTATCAGAAACATTAAATAAGAGAGTTTTTACATCGATGCCTCTGGCCTTGATTTCTCTGAGCGTCTCTAGTCCCGTCAATATCGGCATTTTATGATCGAGGATAACCAGGTCTACGTCATTGTTTTCCAAAAATTCCAATGCTTCCATGCCGTTATTTGCCTCACCAACGACTTTTACGTCATTCTCCAGCCCCAACAGCTCTGCAATACCTCGGCGTAGCATAGGATGGTCGTCTACCAATAAAAGCTTGGCAGGAGAGGTGGCGGTATAAACTTTAGTACTCATAAAATACTCACAAATTAAAACTCATACAAATTAAGTGCTTTCAATCTCTGAACCTTTAAATGGATTCTTTGTTGGCACTACCAGTGGTTTGTAGAGTCGTGTAGTCATTAAAAAAATTAGGGGTAAAGAGGGTAGTGACTATCGTGCCAGTAGGCTCGTTGTCCGATAAAGTCACATTCCCTCCTAAATGGCGGGCGCGCTCTTGCATAATCATTAAGCCATGATGCTGAGACTGATCAACGCTACCTGAGATACCAATGCCGTCATCGATGATCTGCATAACAATGTGCTCGTTTGTCTCATCATAACCCAGCTCGATGGCGACGTTTGTGGCTTGAGCATGTCTGCTGATATTTGACAGCGCTTCTCGTGTGATTTGAATCAAGTTCACCTGCTCATTGGCATTTAAGTTGAGCGTCATCACTTTGTTATTGACGACAACCTCAAAGTTGCCCTTCGCAGCGAACTCGTTGGCAGCCTCGTGCAGGGCGTCATCGAAGTTATCACTATCAATGGTCAGACGGAAAGTGACTAGCAGGTCTCTTAGCTGTTGATAAGCCGAATTAAGACCTGCTTTTATTTGCTCGATATGCTGCGAGATATTGGTCGCGCACTCTTGGTCAGAGACATTCCTTAGGTGCCTTTCTAGGACACTGACTTGAATCTTGAGATAAGACAACGACTGCGCTAGAGAGTCATGTAGCTCTCTTGCGATAGTAGAACGCTCTTCAAATAAAATGAGCTGATGCTCCTGCTGTCTTTGTTTACGCAGAGATAGGGCGGTGCTGATCAGGTTAGTGAGCGCGACGATAAGCTCGCTATTCTCCGTATCTAGATAAGTACTATCAATCTCTATGGTTTTAATGCGCTGTGAGGGCGATACAGACTTTTTATCATCCTTTGACTTATTAACACCTGACGTAGAGCTGCTCATCAGCAAGATAGACTTAGGTCTCACCTTTAACTCGCCAAACTCATCATTCAGATGAGTGATCGGGTAAGTTTGAGTGTAGATGTCTTCTTTGATTGAGCAGTTGTCACAGTTGAGCTTGCTACATAGCTCTTTCATTTTGTCATCGTGGAGAGCGATAGAGTCTTTATTGTGGAGGGCGTTATTTTGTAGACATAAAGTGAAGTCTAAATGCGGAAAAATATTACCGAAGTCGGTGATGAGGCTATCCAGCTTATGTAGGCTTACTTTGCTGGTCGTTAGATGCTTAGAGAAGTCATAAAATAGCGATAGCACTTCGTTGGCTTTGACTAAGTGCTGAGTTTTTGTGTTTACCTCACTCTTAAGTGAGTGCTTATAAGTCTCAATGGTACTAGCCATATCATTGAAAGACTCCCCCAATGCATTGAACTCTCCATAGCCTGTGATAGACACTCTGGTATCGTGCTTACCTTGTCTAAACTGACGGTTGGCTTGGATTAGCTGTTGTACGGGTATCAATACATTTCTGCGCAGCTTATGCATACCAATCAACAAAATGATGATAGTCAGGATGATCGACGCGACTTGCAGCGACTGCTGCCAAGTCTGGCGCTGCTCGTTCCTATGCTGCAACTCACTGACAAAGCTGTCCACATCTTCAATATATTGAGAGGAAAAAGTATAAAAACCTTGCTTATCTTGCGCCAACAAAGCAGGTTTTAAATTGCTTAGCCACTGCGATTCAATCCTTTCAAACTGGTTATTGATGACGTCATGTTGGTTGGCATAATTTAACTGATATTCACGCAAGCTTGCCAGCCTGTTTTCCATATCCTCAACCAAAGACAGTACGATGGCAGACTTGCTTTGGTCGCTATTGTTATTATTACCTTGAGTGGAGCCTTGGTTTCGACTCGCGCTATCATCAGCTGCAAGACCCATGTCCAAACCTGCAATATAGTCATCATCAAAATCATTTGCCAGCTGAAAGTTGATGCGATACGTCGCCATGCGTATCGAGCCTGCGCTGTTGATGGCTTGCGCATCTGCTTGTGATACCCATGCCAGCATGCCACTACTCAACGCCGAAAGCAGGCACAAGGCAGAGATGGCAAAGACCGCAGCCCAAGCACGCAGTGGTAGTGAGTGTCGTAATATTCGGTTCATCATTAATTAAGATACACCTATCAATAGGACGGGTTTTGAGAGACGACAGCTTTCAGTACTTGAGAGTATGAATTTAAATGTACTCCTATCGATGCGGAGTCCGTCATCAATATACCCCTTTAAGCCATCAGTATACCACTATGTATTAATACTCATAATAATGAAAACAAAGTACCGTAAGTCATTGCTCTAAGACATCAATGAGTCATAAAGCAGAGAGGCAATCGTAATACGTAGCTTATCAGGATAAGCCCCCGATGGTCACTGCGTTGTTATAGCTGCTTAGCATGATAAGTTGATGATATAAAAATACCAATCATAACCAAGCATAGACGATACTAAGTGAGGAATAACATGGGCAGTAAATACAATGTAAAAGGCGGCAAGCTCATTACTGATTGGCGGCCTGAAGTAGAAGAGTTTTGGGAAGGAGGTGGTAACAAAGTCGCCAATCGCAACTTGTGGGTCTCGATACCTGCACTGTTACTTGCCTTTGCCGTGTGGATGGTATGGAGTGCAGTCATTGTAAACCTACCAGAGATTGGCTTTGCGTTTGATGATGGTCAACTGTTTTGGCTAGCGGCGCTGCCTGGATTGACAGGCGCGACGCTGCGCATATTTTACTCTTTTATGGTGCCGATATTTGGTGGCAGACGTTGGACAGCGATATCTACGGCCTCGTTATTAATCCCAGCATTATGGATGGGTTTTGCGGTACAAAACCCCGAAACCCCCTTCAGTGTCTTTGCCATTATTGCGCTGTTATGCGGCTTGGGTGGCGCTAACTTCTCATCGTCGATGTCCAACATCTCCTTCTTTTATCCTAAAGCCAAACAAGGCACAGCACTTGGTCTCAACGCCGGACTTGGTAACCTAGGCGTGTCAGTCATGCAGTTTGTGGTGCCTGTAGTCATTGGCCTTGGCATATTTGGTGCATTGGGCGGCGCGCCTCAAATAACGGCAGCGGGAAAAGAGCTTTATCTGCAAAATGCTGGCTTTATTTGGGTGCCGTTTATTGTGTTTATATCTGTCGCTGCATGGTTCATGATGAATGACATCTCATCTGCCAAAGCGTCTTTTAAAGACCAGTCGGTTATCTTTAAGCGTAAGCACAACTGGATCATGTGTATCCTTTATATGGCTACTTTTGGCTCGTTTATTGGGTTTTCAGCGGCATTTCCGATGCTGATCAAAAGCTCTTTTCCTGAAATCAATGCGCTGAAGTTTGCCTTTTTAGGCCCGTTAGTAGGCGCGTTGTTTCGTCCATTAGGTGGTTGGATCGCTGATAAAGTAGGCGGCGCTAGAGTGACCTTTTGGAACTATATCGTCATGGTATTAGCAGTCATGTCGGTGATGTACTTCTTACCTAGTGAAAGCCATGCAGGCAGCTTTGGTGGTTATTTCATCTCCTTTATGGTGCTGTTCATTACCACAGGCATTGGTAACGGCTCTACCTTTAGTATGATACCTGTTATTTTTAAGACTTTTTTAGAGCGGCTTAAGCCTAGTAAGGTTGGTACTGAAGAGCTGTTTGTCGAGATACGAAAAGAGTCTGCTGCTGTGGTTGGCTTTACCGCTGCCATTGCTGCGTATGGTGCATTCTTTGTGCCGAAGATGTTTGGCTCAGGCTTAGGGGTGAATGGGACGTTCATCGCATTAATCGTCTTTTATATTCTCTGTATCGTTTTGACTTGGTGGTATTACAGCCGCGGTAACGCTGAGATTCCATGCTAAATCCATTATTCTAAAAGAGGGTATGGTCCAAAACATCCTGCTTAAAAGTTTCAAAAGTGCTACTTGCTGAGGTGAGTCGCACTTTTTTTTGTTTGTTTGCGAGGTGCTGAGCTATCAAAAACGAGCGCTGTTGGATGTTTTCAATATATTTGGTTGGGTTTTTGACTGGAGTGTTTTTACCAAAAGTATATTTTTGACTACTACTTAGGGGGTAGTGCTCTGCTCATGTTAGATGATAGTAAGACTATCGCCGCTTATTTAGAATGATGATATCGAAACAGTATTAAACAAAGCAGCATTAATTAAAGCAATATTTACAGCTTTTCGGCACACAGTAGAGACTCTGTATTCGTCTTTATACGCCCAGCTCTAAATACACCCTAGGTCACAAAATAGAGGATAGCAAAATGAGTCATTTACTCGACCAATTCCGCTTTTTTAAACGCAAAAAAGGAGAGTTCGCCGATGGGCATGGCGAGACGCGTGATGAATCTCGTGAGTGGGAAAACTCCTATCGCAGCCGCTGGCAGTATGACAAGGTGGTGCGCTCGACCCATGGTGTCAACTGTACTGGCTCTTGCTCATGGAAGATCTATGTCAAAAACGGCCTAGTTACTTGGGAAACTCAGCAAACAGACTATCCAGAAACCCGTCCAGACCTGCCAAACCATGAGCCACGTGGCTGTCCTCGCGGCGCAAGCTATAGCTGGTATATGTACTCTGCCAACCGCGTCAAGTACCCAAAAGTGCGCAAGCCGTTATTGAAACTATGGCGCGAAGCCAAAGGACAATATCCAGATCCTGTAGATGCATGGGGCAGTATCGTCGAAGATCCTGTCAAAGCAGAGCAATATAAGTCTAAGCGCGGTCTGGGCGGATTTATCCGTTCGACGTGGGCTGAGGTGAATGAAATCATCGCTGCTAGTAACGTCTATACCGCCAAGACTTTTGGTCCTGACCGTATTATTGGGTTTTCTCCTATTCCTGCGATGTCGATGGTGAGCTATGCAGCTGGTAGTCGTTATCTGTCGCTTATCGGCGGTACTTGCTTGTCTTTTTATGACTGGTATTGCGACTTGCCACCAGCCTCGCCAATGGTTTGGGGCGAGCAAACAGACGTGCCAGAATCAGCCGATTGGTACAATTCTGACTACATCATTGCTTGGGGCTCTAACGTTCCGCAAACGCGTACACCAGATGCGCATTTCTTCACCGAAGTGCGCTATAAAGGTACTAAGACAGTCTCTATCACGCCTGACTACGCGGAAGTGTCTAAGCTTACCGACTTATGGCTAAACCCAAAGCAAGGTACTGATGCGGCTGTTGCGCAAGCGTTTTGTCACGTCATTATCAAAGAGTTTTATCTCAAGCAGCCAAGCGACTATTTCTTAGATTATGCTAAGCGTTATACCGATCTACCTATTTTGGTCATGTTAGAGGGTGAAGAAGGCGCGCGCCGTGCTGGTCGCTATCTACGTGCTTCTGACTTGGTGGAAGATTTGGGTCAAGAAAATAACCCAGAATGGAAAACCATCGGACTTAACCATGATGGTGAGCTCGTATCGCCACTTGGCTCTATCGGTTATCGCTGGGGAGAGAAGGGCAAGTGGAACCTAGAAAGCAAGAACGGTACCACAGGCGCAGAGATTGATCTGACGCTCACGCTAAAAGACAGCGGCGAGACTTGCGTAGTCGGCTTTGACTACTTTGGTCATGTCGATCATCCGCACTTCACCTCAGTACCAGGCGAACCAATTCAACAAAAAACGGTTCCTTGTAAAACCATACAACTGGCTGATGGCACGACCGCTATCGTCGCGACCGTATTTGACTTAACGGTTGCCAACCTTGGGGTCGATAATGGCGTTGGTGGCGAGCATGCCACTGATGATTATAATGATGCTACCGTGCCAGGTACCCCTGCATGGCAAGAAGTGATCACAGGTGTTAGCCGTGAGCGCATCATCCAAGTCGCGCGTGAGTTCGCTGAAAACGCCCATAAGACGCATGGCAAATCCATGATCATCATTGGCGCGGGCATGAACCACTGGTATCACCTCGATATGAACTATCGCGGTGTCATCAACATGCTGATGCTGTGCGGCTGTATCGGCAAGTCAGGTGGCGGCTGGGCGCATTATGTTGGCCAAGAAAAACTACGTCCACAGACGGGCTGGTTGCCATTAGCATTTGCGCTTGATTGGCATCGTCCGCCACGTCATATGAATGGTACGAGCTTTTTCTATAATCATAGCTCACAGTGGCGTCATGAGAGTATCTCTGCCCACGACATACTATCGCCACTCGTTGATAAAAAGTTCTTCCCTGAGCATATGCTTGATTACAACATTCAAGCAGAGCGTGCAGGTTGGTTGCCATCGGCGCCGCAGCTGAACCGTAACCCACTGACCATCGCTGCTGAAGCGAAGAAAAGTGGCAAGGATGTAGAAGAGTATGTAGTGGACTCGCTACATGAAGGCAGCTTACGCTTCGCTTGTGAGTCACCAGACAACCCTGCGAACTTCCCTCGTAATATGTTTATCTGGCGCTCAAACCTATTGGGCTCATCGGGTAAAGGTCATGAGTATATGCTGCATTATTTCTTGGGCACCAAAAACGGCCTATTGAATGATGAGAACCCTGCAGGTCACTTGCAACCAAAAGAAGTGGATTGGGTAGAAAAAGGCCCAACCGGCAAGCTGGACTTGGTTGTCACCTTAGACTTCCGTATGTCATCGACCTGTCTGTACTCTGACATCGTGCTGCCAACGGCAACATGGTACGAAAAAGATGACATGAATACCTCAGACATGCATCCGTTTATTCACCCATTAACCGCAGCGACTGACCCTGCATGGGAATCCAAAACGGATTGGGAGATTTATAAAGGCATCGCCAAGAGCTTCTCTGAAGTCTCAAAAGGTCACTTAGGGGTTGAGACGGATGTCGTCACCCTACCGATGCAACATGACACCCCAGGCGAGCTTGCACAGCCGTTTGGTGGTACCGACTGGAAAACAGCGGGTGAAAAACCAGTACCTGGTAAAAACTGTCCAATGATCAAGGTCATTGAGCGTGACTATCCGAGCACTTATAAGAAGTTCACCTCGCTTGGCCCTGCCTTAGAAAAACTAGGCAATGGCTCAAAAGGTTTGAATTGGGATATGAAAACTGAGGTCAAGCAGTTAGGCGACCTTAACTACCGTGTCACTGATCCTGGTGTTTCTGAAGGACGCCCGCAGATTAGCACCGCCGTTCATGCCTCTGAGACTATCTTGATGCTGGCTCCTGAGACCAATGGTCATGTCGCAGTCAAAGGATGGGCAGCACTGTCTGAGTTTACAGGTCGCGACCATACCCATCTTGCGGTATCTAGCGAGCATGTGAAGATTCGCTTTAAAGACATCGTCGCGCAGCCACGCAAGATCATCTCTAGCCCAACGTGGTCAGGTATTGAGTCTGATGAGGTAAGCTATAACGCGGGTTATACCAACGTCCATGAGCTGATCCCTTGGCGTACGATTACTGGCCGCCAGCAGTTTTATCAAGATCACCCTTGGATGCAGGCATTCGGTGAGCAGATGCAGCAGTATCGTCCACCAATTGATACCAAAACCACTGATATTGTCGAAAACGTCAAGCCTAATGGTAATAAAGAGATCGTACTGAACTTCTTAACGCCGCACCAAAAATGGGGCATCCACAGTACTTACTCCGAAAACCTATTGATGTTGACGCTCAGTCGCGGTGGCCCTTGTGTTTGGATGTCAGAAGTCGATGCCCAAAAAGCAGGCATCGTCGATAATGACTGGATTGAGCTGTTCAATGCCAACGGTGCTATCACCGCTCGCGCTGTCGTCAGTCAGCGGGTCAAAGAAGGCATGGTGATGATGTACCACGCGCAAGAAAAGCTGGTCAACATTCCAGGCTCTGAGCAGACAGGCACTCGCGGCGGTATCCATAACTCGGTGACACGTACTATCCTTAAGCCGACCCATATGATTGGTAGCTACGCGCAGCAGTCTTATGGCTTTAACTACTATGGCACCGTGGGTTGTAACCGTGATGAGTTTGTCGTGATCCGTAAGATGTCAAAAATCGACTGGTTAGAAGACAAGCCAGATAACGCATTACCACGTCCATTGCCAACCAGCATTGATGGGTAAAGGCATTTTCTCTACTAATATTCGGAGCACAGATCCATGAAAATTCGTTCACAAGTAGGCATGGTGCTAAACCTTGATAAATGTATCGGTTGTCACACCTGCTCAGTCACCTGCAAAAACGTTTGGACCAGCCGTGAAGGCATGGAATATGCGTGGTTCAACAACGTTGAATCCAAGCCAGGTATCGGCTATCCCAAAGAGTGGGAAAACCAAACCAAATGGAAGGGCGGTTGGATACGTAATGCCAACGGCAGCATAAACCCGCGCATCGGTGGTAAATTCAGAGTGTTGGCAAATATCTTTGCCAACCCTGATTTGCCAGAGATTGATGACTATTATGAGCCGTTTGATTTTGACTATCAGCATCTACATACCGCGCCTATCAGTAACCACCAGCCTATCGCGCGCCCACGCTCTGCGATCACCGGCAAGCGTATGCAAAAGATTGAGTGGGGTCCGAACTGGGAAGAAATCCTAGGGTCGGAGTTTGAAAAGCGCCGTAAAGATAAGAACTTTGATGATATCCAAGCGGATATTTATGGGCAGTACGAAAACACATTTATGATGTATCTGCCTCGTCTTTGCGAGCATTGCTTGAACCCTACCTGTGTGGCGTCATGCCCTAGTGGGGCGATCTATAAGCGTGAAGAAGACGGCATCGTACTGATTGATCAAGACAAATGTCGCGGCTGGCGTATGTGTATCTCAGGCTGCCCGTACAAAAAGATCTACTACAACTGGAAGTCGGGCAAGTCGGAAAAATGTACTTTTTGTTACCCACGTATTGAAGCTGGCCTGCCAACCGTCTGTTCTGAGACTTGTGTCGGTCGTATCCGCTATCTAGGCGTGCTGCTCTATGATGCGGACAAAATCGCCGAAGCAGCCAGTACTCCAAATGAGCAGGATCTCTATCAGGCGCAGTTGGATGTGTTTTTAGATCCGAATGACCCTGTCGTGATCGCACAAGCGTTAAAAGACGGCGTGCCGCAGTCGGTGATTGATTCAGCCCAGCGCTCACCTGTCTACAAGCTAGCGATGGACTGGAAACTGGCACTGCCGCTACATCCTGAATATCGCACCTTGCCAATGGTTTGGTATGTACCGCCATTGTCACCGATTCAGAATGCGGCCGAAGCTGGCAAAGTCGGTATGGACGGCTTGATTCCAGATGTAGACAGCTTACGTATTCCACTGCGTTATCTTGCCAATATGCTCACAGCAGGCGATGAAGAGCCAGTACGTTTGGCACTAAAGCGTCTACTTGCTATGCGTAGCTACAAGCGTATGCAACTGGTCGAAAAGCAAGAGGTACAAAGCATCTTGGATGAAGTTGGTCTGACCAAACACCAAGTAGAAGAGATGTATCGTTATTTGGCCATTGCCAACTTTGAAGATCGCTTTGTCATCCCAACGGCGCATCGTGAAGAGGCGTTAAGTGATGCCTTTGCAGAGCGTAATGGCTGTGGTTTTAGTTTCGGTGAAGGCTGTTCGGGACATTCTGACAACAGTATGTTTGGACAACGCAAAGCCAACCGTCGTGATTTTATTGACACTGTACAAAAGTGGGAGTCGTAAGATGCAAGCTACTCAGTTACATAATCCTCAGTCTATGAACAGCGTAGTAAACGAGCCTACTGCTCCTGCTACTATCGGACCCTCGGAGCTTAAGCTATTAAAGGTGTTGAGCTTACTCATAGACTATCCAAGTAATGAGCTGTTTACTGGCGACACGCTCGCTGATTGTGCACAGATTGTGGCGACATCGACTTTGATTAGCCCAGACGTGCGCGCGCAGATCATCGACTTGATTGAAGACTTAATAGAGACAGGCTCTCTTGAAGCGCAAGCGCGCTATGATGGTCTGTTTGAGCGTGGTCGTTCTTTATCGCTTTGGTTGTTTGAGCATGTCCATGGTGAGTCTCGCGACCGCGGGCAAGCCATGGTCGATTTGATGAATCAATACTCCGATGCTGGGTTTGACATTAGTATCAAAGAGCTGCCAGATTATCTGCCTTTATATTTAGAGTTTTTGGCCTATCAAGCGACCGTCATTAACGATGATATTCAGATTCGTATGGATATTGCTGATGTGAGTCATATCATTGCTTTATTAGCGGCAAGGCTTGTCGATCGCGGCAGTGTCTATCAGGGCTGCTTCAATGCGCTACTGCAGATTGCTGGCAAGCCGCTCGATGTGGTGGAGGAGTATCAAGAAAAAGTCAGTAAAGAGAAGCGTGATGACAGCTTTGATGCCTTAGATAAAGAATGGGAAGAAGAAGTCGTCACCTTCTTAGATGCGCAACAAGAAGAGCGCTGCCCCTCACAGACGAGTACCCTAAATCTTGCTGCGAAAGCTGGCGTTAATAAGTCTGCAGCAAATATGGTTGATGCCCCTGTGCATTGGGTCGATTTTAAAACCAACCAGCCGGTCAAACAGTCATAAGGAGAAAGGACATGAATATTGCAGATCCTGGTGTACAGTCTTTAGCCAATCTAAATTGGCTGCAGATATTCCTTTTTGGCGTCTATCCCTATATTGCATTGGCTATCGCTATTGTTGGTACTTGGGTACGTTTTGATTTATCTCAGTATTCGTGGAAGACAGGCTCTACCCAGATGCTAAGAACCAAAAACATGCGCTGGGCAAGCAACCTGTTCCATGTTGGTATCATTGTGGTGCTTTTGGGACATCTATTCGGTATGTTAACCCCACACTTTTTGTATGACAGATTCATCAGTGCAGGGAACAAACAAATCTTAGCAGTCGTGGTCGGTGGTATCGCAGGCGTGTTCTGCTGGATTGGATTGGCGATGCTACTGTGGCGACGCTTCACTGACGATCGTATCTCTAATACCTCGTCTTTTTCGGACAAGATGGTACTGGTACTGTTATTTGTGCAGCTGAACTTAGGTTTGATATCCATCTTTACCTCTGTGCAGCATTTAGATGGTTATACGATGATGAACTTAGCGGGCTGGGCACAGGATATTACTATCTTAAGACCATGGCATGCAGCAGCACGTATCGAGCAAGCGGACTTGATTTATCAGCTGCATATAGTCCTAGGTATTACTCTTATCATGATTTTCCCATTCACACGACTGATTCATATCATTAGTGCGCCAGTTTGGTACTCTGGTCGCCGCTATCAGATCGTTAGACAAAAGAAATCACAGTAAGACAATAGTGACAGAAACACTGGTAATAGAAATAGTCACAACAGTGATACAGCATTGAAGTTCTGAGGGGGATACCATAAGGTTCATTTAAAATGAATCTTATGGTAATATTCTGATTGTTCAACTTATGAAAGTTTAATGACTGCCTAAAAAGTCCAATCGAGGTTGCTAGCAGTAGTCGTACTTTAACCTAAGCCCTGAACTTAAATATTTAATAAAGATTCCCTAACTTATCAATGTGATGATTCACTAAGAGAGACATAATGGCCTCACCAAAAACCATAGAAATCGTAAAAGCAACGGTACCTGTACTTGAAGAGCATGGGACGGCGATTACCACCGTGTTTTATCAAAATATGTTTGACGAGCATCCTGAGCTGTTAGACATATTTAATGAGACCAATCAAAAGCTAGGTCGTCAACAGACTGCCTTGGCGATGACGGTGTTAGCGGCTGCCAAGCATCTAGAAAACCTAGCGACTTTATTGCCGCAAGTCACCCAAATCAGCCATAAACATCGTGCCCTACAAATCTTGCCAGAGCATTATCCTATCGTTGGCAAGCATCTACTTGGCGCTATCAAACAAGTGCTAGGAGAGGCAGCTAATGACGACATCATCGATGCTTGGACCGAAGCTTATGATGAAATAGCGGACGTCTTTATTCAGCTAGAAAAGGGCATGTATGAGCAGGAGATGTGGCAAGGTTTTGTCCCTTTCACAGTCACTGAAAAAGTCGCAGTCGCCACTGATATTGCCGCCTTTACCGTAGTACCAGCGGATACTGATGCAGAAAACACCCAAAACATCGACCTGAGTAAACTCACTTTAACAGCAGGTCAATATATCACGGTAAAAACAGATCCAAAGGACAGTGATCATCTGGCATTACGTCATTATTCTTTATGCTCAACCAATACGGATAAAGGCATTCAGTTTGCGGTCAGACGCGACAACCGTAATGAACACCACGGCTTAGTCTCTAACCACTTACATGACGATTTGGAAGTAGGCGACACGGTTTTATTATCCGCACCTGCTGGCGACTTTGCCCTCAATCAAGATCTGGTCAAACAAAACGAGATTCCGATAGTATTTATCAGCGCTGGGGTCGGGGTAACGCCTATTTTATCGATGTTAGAAGCGCAGGTGACTGCCAATCCACAACGACCTATCGTTTGGGTTTATGCGTGCCAAAACGAACAGCATCATGCCTTTGATAGTCAGGTGAATCAGCTCTTAGAATCTGCAACCACGTTAGAGAAGCATGTTTTCTATTTTGAATCAGGGCAAATACTGGATGAAGCTTGGCTAGCGAACTTACCAATGCCTGCCGATATATATGTCTGTGGTTCGATGCCGTTTATGGAAAGCATTATCGATGGCTTGATGAGATTGGATCACGGTCTTGATAGCGTTCATTATGAGCCGTTTGGCCCTAAGATGAGCTTGGAGCTGTCTTAGTATTTAGTACTGACAACCTGTCAGTGAATAATAACAATAAAGCGGCACTGAGAGAGCTTATTAAACAGCTGGCTTATTAAAAAAGCTAAGTTGCATGATTATTAAGGTTTTAAGTGCTGCTTTATTTTATACATTTATCGTCAATCAAAGTTTTAATAGTATTTTTATATTTCTATCATATTCTTATTTATTACACGCACTTTTAGTGGAGTATCAGCCATGACCGTCAGTACCTATAATCCAGCAGACCATACAAATAGCAGTATCAACGGTAATAACTCTCATAACCACGCCGCTCATACTTCTACTACAACCAACAATATTCCCATGAGTAATGGTGATGATATCGTGCGTATCATGCCGACACTGGCGGATCTAAAAAAGCCGCACTCTGATCAAGAATTCATCGAAAAAGCGATGGCAGAAGAGCGTAGCAATCATAAGAACCTCATCGCCTCTAGCCGAGATGAGCTGCCTTCTGTCTTCGTCAATGGCGTCATGATCGATAGAACGGCTATCGCGCAAGAGCTGCAGTATCACCCAGCCGCCAATAAAGAAGACGCGGTGTTTTTGGCGACTCAAGCACTGGTGGTACGTGAATTATTAAGACTGGCTGTGCTGGATGAGCCAAGCCTTGGCGAGGCTGCATGGGACAAAGATGAAGAGCAAGCGATCTCTGCGCTAATAGACAAAAACGTTCAAGCGACAATACCTGATATGGCAACGTGCGAGCGCTACTATCAGCAAAATATGGCTGACTTCAAAACAGACCCTATTATGACGGTTCGCCATATATTATTAGCCTGTCCACCCGAAGATGGTGATGAAAGACTAAAGCTCAAAAAGAGCGCTTACGAATTTATTGAACAGATTAAAAACGACTCAAACCCAAATGCTGAGTTTATTCAATTGGCACAGCAATACTCTGCTTGTCCTTCAAAAGAACAAGGCGGCGAATTAGGGATTGTGAGTAAAGGACAAACCGTGCCAGAGTTTGAAGGTACTTTGTTTAAGTTGGATACAGGGCTTGCGCCTAGTCCCATCGAAAGCAGATATGGTTTTCACGTCGTCGATGTACTGGATAAAAAACCAGGAATACAAATGACTTACGAGCAAGTCAGCCCAGCCATACACAACAAGCTCAGCCAACAAGCCTTTCATCAGTCACTGTGCGATTATCTGTTTACCTTAGCAGATGAAGCAGACATAGAAGGTATTGAGATGACGCTTGAGCAAGAAAATGTATTCCGTGGATAGGGAGTTTATATGAGCGTATCTCTTTTGAGGTACGTTTGCTGATGGTCAATCAAAAGAGTATACGTTTATGATTACTGTTGAACAGTTACGGTCTGCAATCATGCAGCGAGTAAATAGCTATAATCAAAATGACTTTCCAATAGCTAAAAGGCCAGTGAGTAATTCTAATTTGTCGGACAGCCTTAACCAGATATTGGCCGAATACATTATTTCATCATTTCCTGTGCCCAGAGAGAATATATCTGCAATGGATGGCTATGCTATTGCCCATAAAACTGATCTGCCAAAAGGCGGTATCATTGAGATCGTTGGAGAGTCACAAGCAGGCGATCCTTATACCGGAACCCTCAAAGCAGGCCAAGGCATCCGTATCTTCACTGGAGCTGTCGTACCAGATAGCTGTGATACGGTTGTCATGCAAGAAAACACTAATTTTGCTTATATCAAAGACAGTATCGATAAAACCGAGCCTTATGACATTATTTTGTCAAAGGCGGCAGAGACAGATGCGAACATTCGTAAGCAAGGAGAAGAGATACAGCAAAACGAACTGGTGCTACAGCAAGGTAAGCGTATCAACCCAGCTGATATCAGCTTACTTGCTAACCTTGGTATCAGCAAAGTAAAAGTGTTCAAGCCGCTCACAGTGGGGCTGCTGACAACTGGAGATGAACTGGTCGCGCTTGGTGATAAGCTAAAAAGCTCAGCACAAATATATAACTCAAACACACCAACGCTCAAAAGCTTGTTAGCGCCATTGCCAATCGTCATTAATGACTACGGCATCATTGCTGATGACAAAGATCAAATCACCAAAGTGGTCACTAAGGCCATGCAGAAATGCGATGTATTAATCTCAACCGCTGGTGTCTCGGTCGGAGATTATGATTATTTGACCACGGTAGTGGAGCAGTTGGGCCAAATAAATCATTATAAAGTAGCGATGAAACCCGGCAAACCTTTCGTGTTTGGTGAGCTGAGCCAAAAAGTTGAGGTGCCTGTTTTATACTTTGGTTTACCAGGTAATCCGTTATCAACGGTAGTGGGCGCTCTACAGTTTGTGATTCCAGCATTATGGAGAATGTCTGGCGCTGCTATACAAGAGCAACCCATGCAGCTGACTCTCGCGGCTACACTTACCAATGACATCACAAAATCAGTCGGTCGTACGGACTTTCAAAGAGGAATACTGTCAAAGGCTGAAGATGGTAGCTACCAAGTTGAGTGCTGTTTCAGCCAGCAGTCGCATCGGATAAAACAGCTTAGCCGCGCCAACTGTTTTATAGTATTGGCTCAAGAGAGTGGTAATGTCACATCAGGCAGCACAGTGACTGTGCAGCCATTTCCATGGTTACATATTTAATCGCTTGATTTAACGATATGTCTAGGCTGCGTCTGATTTATATCTTTGTCATAAAGGCGTAGAGAGATTTTAACAACACCACATTGATACCGATGCGTACCAAAAACCCCTTATAGGCCAAGTGCCATAAGGGGTTTTTGCTATATATGATGGTGCGTCCACCAAGAATAGACGATAGTCTGTCAAATAAAGGTTTTCATCAATTTTAAATTTCTATGTCGTTATGGTGGTTGCTCTACTATTATAGTGAGTCATAAATAAAAAGAGTACAGCTTTTACGGCGTGCTACTGGTATAAATTTTCTTTGCTTGCTGTGCGACTGCGTCACTCCAGAGGCTGCATGAAATTCATCCCAGTAGCACTGTATTTATTTTATAGTGGATCGACTATGAAAACAGGGATGTATTGATTATAAAGATATTACTTCTATCTGTATTTCTTGATAACGACAGTATCCCAAATGACTTTTGAACAAGTAGCGCATACAAGTGAGGTTAGTAACCAAAGCAAGTAGTGATATAATGCCGCGATAATCGATAATATATGAAAGGTTTACATTATGGCTCGTACCGCTAGCGCATTACACATTTTAGTAAAAGACAAAGAGATGGCCGAAGACATTATTGCCAAGCTCAAAAAAGGCGCGCAGTTTGATGTGCTGGCAAAAAAGCACTCAACCTGCCCATCAGGTAAAAAGGGCGGTAGCTTAGGTGAGTTTACAAAAGGTCAGATGGTACCGGCATTTGATAAAGTCTGCTTTAACGGCGAACTATTCACCCCACACTTAGTGAAAACCAAATTTGGCTGGCATGTGGTTAAGGTGCTTTACAGAACGTAAGCGTTGAAATCGGAGTTTTGTAGATTTCTTGGCACGATATGATGAAAAGGGTATATCAAAGATAGTAGATACATAGTTATAGGATTCAAAGTCAAGCTATCTAAAGTAAGGGCATTAAAAACATGGACATCGAAAGCGGCACCGCTAACCAAATAGACATTATCTATGAAGATGAGTTTCTGGTGGCGATTAACAAAGAAGCCGGTCTCTTGGTGCATCGCAGTTGGCTGGATAAAGGCGAGACGCGCTTTGCCTTGCAACTCACCCGTGATGCAGTCGGGTGCCATGTATTTCCAGTGCATAGGTTAGACAGGCCGACATCGGGCGTGTTGTTGTTTGCCAAGAGCTCAGCTGTGGCGCGCAGCCTTACCGAGGCTTTTGCGGAACACAAGGTTACCAAGCAGTATTTAGCCGTGGTGCGTGGCTATATGGCAGAGCAAGGAGTCGTTGATTATGCGTTGAGCTTTAAGCCCGATGCCATCGCCGATAAGTTTGCTGACTTGGACAAACCCGCTAAAGAGGCAGTGACTCATTGGCAGAGCTTAGCACAAGTTGAGCTGCCATTTGCAGTGTCAAAAAAGCATGATACCAGCCGCTATAGTCTGGTGCGCTTAACACCTAAGACTGGGCGCAAGCATCAGCTGCGTCGGCACATGAGACATGTATTCCATCACATCGTGGGTGATACAAGCTACGGAGACGGACAGCACAATCGATTTTTTCGTAGTCAGTATGGTTGCACGCGTATGCTGCTGCATGCCCAGAGTTTAGCGCTTAGTCATCCGATCACTGGTGAGCCATTATTGCTAAAAGCAGGATTAGACGATCAATGGATGCGCATTTTGGAAGCGTTCTCTTGGGTAGATAGCGCTAAAGGTTAGGCAATGTCAGGTTTAGCATTTATCTGAGAAGGTCATATCATTTGAACATTCACTTACTCGCAAAACTATTTCTCCAAGTATTATTCCACATAGCATGTTCACATAATGCACAAAGTCAATTATCTTTCGCACACATATAAAGTATATCAGCTGCTATCTCAACAGACACCTAATAAAAAACCCTTGTAGTATAAGACTTACAAGGGATTTCTGGGGTTATTCATATATTAACTGGTGCGCTTACAGGGACTCGAACCCCGATCGATCGCTTAGGAGGCAACTGCTCTATCCTGTTGAGCTATAAGCGCATTGTGGGGTGACATTGTAGAAAAAAGCAGTCATAAAAGCAACTAATAAAACCCAAATAGATAAGGTTTGTATTTATTCGCCATTACTGAGCGCGTCGGCAACTTCTACTGAGCTTTCATTTTCTGTTGGTTGTGCACGTGAGGTGGGATTGAACAAATCATCAAGAGTGTTTCTATAGCCTTCAATATTGCCACAGTCATACTGTTTCAAGATATCTTGTCCCATGCTTGATAGCAAAAAGTTTCGAAAGCTGACTGCAGCAGGGTTATCTGTCACTATGACACCATCTACTGCTTGAGTGCCTTTGAGAGCATAGCTAAAGGACATCAATTTACGCGCCTGTGTATTGTCACTTTGAACAGATGCCTCGCTGGCTTCATCATCGCCGGTCATGTTATCTGCTACGACATCGTCTTGTGCTAGGCTATTGATAGTATCAGAATTATTATTAATTTCATTCTGAGCATCATTTAGTAGATTCTGTAGCGGCGACAAGCGCTCTTCAGGCAATATATCATTGGCCAAGATAATGTCGGTGTTGACAGCGTATTTAGAAGGCAGACTGTTAGAAGTGTCTGGCAAGGTCATCAAGCGATAAGTGGGAACGTAGTGAGCGATGACTTGCACATTTGAATGACGGGCCTCAAAATAGCCGATGACATCATCCAGAGCGGTCTTTAGATCGTCCTCTGCTTGTAGGTGCAATACATCAGTAGCAACCTTCTCCGTATTCTCTTCACTGTCGATAGTTTCTTCACGAGTTTCGTTAAATGAAATTGGCATTGGGTCTATATTCTTGCGATTGTTGCTCCATAGCCAAGCAAAAATACCAATAAAGATGATCAGTATTAGCAAAACTAGCATGGCTAGTAGGAACTTATGGTCTTTCATGATGCAAGGCTCATTTATTGGGGTCTGTTGAACATTCAAATATTAGGGCTGTTGGTTTGTTATATATAAATTGCTCTGATTACTATTGTTAAATCAGCGGTGACGATTGAGCACGTCATTGGTTAAGTCTGCGAGCATATCGGCAAAGACATCAGTTTCTGCAGAAGAGGAAGAGGGGTTGTTAGTATTATTAATAGTGTCATTTGTCTCGTTTTTTACCGAGATTTTTGCAGCCTTGTCATCTGAGCTGGGTATTGTGGTGGTTGATTGGTGAGCAGCCAATGGCGACTTGCCAGCATTCAGTAGCTCTTTTAGCCATTCAAAACCATGAAATGCCCACCATGACTCAAAGCGCGGAAGTGTACTACCACGTACTGCGGCGGGCAAGTTTAAAGTGCGCAGCTTTTGCGCCAATATAGGATCAGCGATGGCTTGATTGCTACTTAGGTACAGCGTATTGATGTCGCCATCATACGGTTGGCGACGCTGCCAAGCGGCGTAATCAATTTTCATGCGAGGCAATTGCCACAGCTCACCGCGAAAGTAAACGACATAACGTCGTCTTTCGGGATTCACAAAAATAGCATCTATGGGACGCAGTGGCATAAATTAGGTTATCTCGTTATTGCAAGGTTAATTGTTACAAGGTTAAAGACATGGTGGCCAAGCTAGTAGCTACTAAAATTGGTAAATATATGACTTTTGGATAATAAATGATAATAGCAAAATCAAAACTAAGACAAGGCGACACTGGTTGTCGTAAGTGCTGCTGGTATCTCGGTAGTGTGCTAGTAAATTGAAGGTATCAGTGGCACACTATCTGCAACAATTAATTGTCTTGTATGCAGCCTATCATTCAACGCAGTCATCTTAGCAGAAATATATAATAGGTACGACAGCTAAACATGAATTCATGAGGTTGTGCTTTTCTCTTCTCGCGCCTATACATCGTTTTTTAGCATTTGATGACGTATTATGCTGTACTTGCTTATTTTATTTGGTTCCATTTAAACCTTTTTAGCTAAAAGCTTATGGTCTATATTTTTATTTAGCGGTCAGTTTTTTGCATGTTTTTCATCTTATTATCATAATTAGAATACAACCTATGTTTAAAATCATTCAGTCCCACCGTACCGAGCTGTTGGTTGAGCAGTTGTTAGTTGCCTATAAGTCCAAAAACCAACCCGTCTTTGAGAAGTTTGTGGTCATCGTGCAATCCATGGTGCTTGGTGATTGGCTAGATAAGTCTATTGCAAGTCAAGCGGGTATCAGTACCTTAGTGACGACGACTTTTTGGGGTCAGTATCAGTGGACGTTGATGCAAGATGTGTTGAGCCGTCACAATGCCTATTTGCTAGAACAAAACCCTAATGCGGCCACACTGAATGTACCTGAGGTGGCAGTGTTGTCGCCAACGGTGATGCAGTGGCGCTTGTTTGGGTATTTGACTTATTATCAAGAAGCCATTGTCGCTGATGAAAAACATCCCGTTCATCCACTGCTAGCATCTTTGATTGATGAGCCGCAAGAAGAAGTGCAGCAGGATAAGGCACAGCAAGACGCGCGCATTTGGCAGCTGGCAAGTGATTTGGCGAGGGTGTTTAACCGCTATTTAACCCACCGTGAGGACTGGCTAGATCTCTGGTCGCATGATAAACCGCTGACTGTAGAGGCGCTGATCGCTGAAAAGGATGCTCTGTCCCTGCGCTTCGATAAGTATGCGCGAGGCACCCCTGAATGGTTGGTGGCGCACTATGTAGAGTTAGGGGTCGCGCAGCGTTTCTTATGGTCGCATTTGTTTGCCGATGTGCATCAGCACCGGGTGGCACTTGAGGATACTTTTTGGTCAGCGCTAAAAAGCAACAAGGCGAATGAGCGTGCTCAACTGCCCAAAGTTCTGCGCATTTTTACCATTCAGCAATTGCCACAAACCGAGCTCGACTTTTTACAGCGCTTGTCACAATACATGGATATCACACTGCTGCACTACAACCCATCCAAGCTGTTTTGGGCGGATATTGTTGATAAATCATGGCTACAGCGTCAACAGATCATTAACCCTGAAAGCGTGTTTCTGCGTGATTATGGGCACAGTTTGCTATCACGTTTGGGCAAACAGTCGCGTGATACTTTTGCCATGCTTGCTAATTTATCGGGTAATGAGCAATACCAAGACGCACTCGTTGAGTGGCAGGACATCTTTAATGAGGGCGATGATAGCAATGATGGCTTGAGCGACGAGTTCAGTATTGATTTTGATGATAGTGCGCAACAGCTGCAAAAGAGCGTAAGCTTATTGAGACGTTTACAAAATGATGTGTTGATGCTCGATGAGCAGTCTACCCAGCAAGCGACCGCGGCCAAAGTATCGCAAGCAGTCAGTAAACAACTAGAGACCGGCTCTGATCAAGATGAGCAAGAGACGCCGTGGTATGACGATGAAGCATTAGAGAATAAACGCTTTGAGAAGGAGCGTTTTTGGGCAATGTCTGCACAAGATAATAGCCTAAGTATTCATTCATGCCATAGTTTGCAGCGTCAACTTGAAGTACTGCGTATTATGATTGGGCGCTGGTTGAATGAGCCATTAAAACCTGGTAAGAAAAAACGCCATATATCCGATATTGTCGTGTTGCTGCCCGATGTTGAGCGTCACCATGCGCTGATCAGCTCTATTTTCGTCAGTGGTAAAGGTCAAGACGGTTTGACCTTGCCTGCAAAGGTAACTGGTGTGGTCGATGCAGATATTCGTCAGCTATGGGAAGCCATCATTGGTTTTTATAAGCTGTTAGGCAGTCATAGTGCCCGCTTTGAAGCCGCCGAGGTGCTTGATTGGCTAATGCTGCCACCGCTGCATGAAAGTTTTGGCTTAACCCATGATCAGATGAGCCGTGGCTGTGATTTACTGGTAGAGGCAGGCTTTATTCGCGGCTTTGATGAATGGCATCTGAAACAAACCCTAGATAGCAACGATTATGACTACCGATTTACCTTTGCTCAAGCGTTAGATAGATTAACCTTGGGTCTCGTGATGCCAGAGGCCAGTTTAAGCGATTGCTTATATCCTTTGGCACAGGAAGAGTGGCCAAGCACTGCCTTGCCGGAAATGAGTTTGCCGCTGCCGCAAGTGAGCCTAAATGATGCGATAATTATTGAAGCGCTTTGTCGTATTTATGCCGGTTTGACTGCGCGCCGTGATGATCATACACAAAAACTAAAAGCGGAAGATTGGCTTGATCAGATTGAGAAACAAGTCATTCATCGCTACTTTAGTGATGTCGATCAAACGCGTACGATGCGCGCCATCTATAACGCTATGAATGGCTTTAAATCAAGCCTGAGGGCCAATCGTCACTATAGACAGTACGCCAGTAGCGATAGTGTCAGTAATGCTAACAAAAAAGAAGTAGAGCAAAGGCTGGCAGGCGTTGAGCAGTTGCCATTAAAGCTGAATTTTATGCTGGACAGTATTGAAGCAGAGCTTGAGAGTCAGCAGGTCAGTGCCGAGCCGACTGGGGTGATTACCTTTGGTCGATTTGGGGCGCTCAGAAATGTGCCTTTTGATTTGGTGGTGATGCTCAATATGGATCTGTCTGAATTTCCTGGGCGTGATCTTGATAATCGCTATGATTTGATGAAAGCCACCAATGCCCGCCGCGGTGATAGAGTCAGTGAAGATGATGATAATGGTGCATTTTTAGATGCCTTGCTGTGTGCGCGCAGTGCTTGCTGGATATTTTATAACGGTCAAAGTCTGTTGGATACCCACGAGCACCTGCCAGCCAACCCAGTTAGTGAGCTATTACAATTTTTGCAAGGTGAGGTGCAGTGGCAGGTCAACTCGCTTGAAGCGTTAGACACATTACCTGAGAATGTTGATTCTACCACCGAGAGCCTTAAGCGTTATTTACCTAAATTGATTAAACAGTGGCTGCTGACTGAGCATCCGGCACTGCCGTTTCATGAGAGTTTGTTTGAAACAGACATTGAAGACGCAGATGTTTGTGAGCAAGCGTCTGACACTCCTAAGCTCAATTTGAATGAAAGCACAGCTATGCACACTGAAAATGATATTCAAGACAACAGACTTATTGATAATGCAGATGAGTTAGATGTTCTTTTGAATACAGCCATGCGCAGAACCAAGCTTGCGCAAAAACGTCAGTTTCCTCCGGCGCCGCTTTGGCAAGCAGTGTTTAATACCTTAAAGGGCAGAGCATTTAGTGAGCATGCCGAACTGGTTAGCTTGCCTACCAAAGCACAGTACGAATCAATTGCTCAGCTGCTTGGTCAATCTCTAGGTCAGTTAGGACAAGTAGACAATCAAACCTTAGATGTAATAGCTGAGATGTTGTCACTAGACGCAACAGCTGTATTCAATGATTCTGGTGAGGTTAATGACCTTACTAAAAAGGCACTTTCCGAAACTGTATTTAATATTGGAGAGATAGACGTTGAAGGGGTATTGACCTATCAAGTGCGCCATCCTGCCAAGGCATTTTTGCGTACTCAAAAGGTGCATGTGGTGCAGGGTGAGGAAGCGATGGCACATCAAGAGCCACTATTCCTAGACAATCTAACGACTTATCAGATAAAAGAGTATCTGATTAACGAGCTGGCGAGCGATGCAGTAAATAATAGTACCGACAGCACCGCCACGCAAGACAGTCCAATCTTGATGTATCAAAAAATCATGCCAGCAGGTGTGGCGCGCCAAACGACCTTGCCCAATCAAAAACAAAAACTGCAGCAGCAATGTCAGGAATTTAAAGAACAGCTAGTTGCTAATGGCTTGGATGATGCCCAGATATTAGAGGCAAGCGAGATAGGTGGTTTGCAGCTACTGACCCCAACCACCGAGCATCCCGTTCAGCTAGAGTTGGCGGCTGTATTAAATCATGCTAATAATGCGCCATTACTGAAGCTATTACCCCAATTCATTAAGATAAGAGGCTCAGTACCGATATTAGTAAAAACATCAGTGCTAATAGATGCCAATCACCATCGCGCTAATCTACAGGCTGGCGTGTCCTATGCCGAGCAATCCCCCAAGCAGTGGTTAAACATACTGCCCAATTCTGCTAGTCCCAAACATTTAATCAAGTTTTGGTTGTCGCATCTGTATTGGCAAGTTGCCAGACGTACCACTGCTGAGCAAGTGGCTCTAAATGATGGCGTGAGTATTTGGCGCTTTAACAAGTCCAACTCGCAAATTGGTAAATATAAAGATGTAATTGCATTTAAGTTAAGCCCAATTGTGTATGAAGATGCCGCAGTTGAGCTGATAAAGTGGGCGATATTTGGCAAGCTAGTCGGTCAAGTGCCGATTACCTTATTGCCAGAATATGCGCTCAGTTATCTTGATAAGTGTGCAAAAGCGGCAGAGAGTGAAGATGAGAGCGGCAGCTATTGGCCAAAACGCGCAGACTTCTCAGATTGGCTAAGACCCAACTATCATATAGATACGGTATACGATACCTGCTCGCAGCATGCCATTTGGCAATACTTACTGCGTGATCAAGACGCATTTAAAGCCCTATCAGCAGCATTAACGACGTTAGCACAGCCGCTGTATGAGCCAATGTTCACAGCGCTAGTTGGTCTAGATAGTTAGCAGGCTAGCTGATTACTTAAAACTGTTTAAAACGGTTCGTTTTTTGCCCTTTGGCTTAATTAATAATAAAAAGTGTACGCCCCTATGACAGAATTTACCGCCACCACTCACATGATGGACATTTCTACCCAGCCACACGCATCTGATACATATCAGGGTATGACTGACAGTGAGGTTGCGAATCACGACATGATTAAGCCTAAGAATAAGGTGGATGTGATACCAGCGGTTGATGTTGCATTGACGGGTCGGCATCTTATCGAAGCGTCAGCTGGTACTGGTAAAACGTGGACACTAACTGGCATTGTACTGCGTCTGTTGATTGAGGCACGGCGTGCACCAGAGCAAATCATTGCGACGACCTTTACTCGCGCTGCGGCTGCTGAGATGCGTCAGCGCATTCATGATCGTTTGGTGGATTTCTATCAGCTGCTGCAATGGGTGAATAGCCTGAGTGCTGACCGCGCTAATAAAGAGAGTTTGTATCCACATATATTACAGGTGACACCTGATAATGATAAGCAAGCAGTCAATAGCTCAAATACGGATTCAAACGCTGAAATAGATGCAGATGAACTAAATCAAGACTTTGTTTATAACAACGTTCATGACAAAAAAGCCGCTGTTGAAAAGCGCGCACAAGCAAAAAAAGATCGTGAGGATTGGTTGGTCGCGCAGGCTAAATATGCGCGCTTAGATGACATCATGCAAGACCCTATTAATCTGCATTTGGTCGGCTACTTGCTTGACCATGTATACAGCTATCCCATGACGGAAGCCATTCGACGTACGGCGTTGGTATTAACCACCTTGGATAAGCTGTTTGTCGGTACCCTCGATAGCTTGGCGCAAAAATGGTTGAAGGAATACAGTAGCGAGACCGGTCATCAGCAAGGGATGGCTATTATTGAAGACAGCAGCATTGAGCAAGTGACGGACAGTATTGTTCATGATGAGCTGCGTCAGTTTCAAAGTAGGCTGTATCACGAGCAACCTAAATTGTATGCATTGATGGATCAGCAAGGTAAGCTGACGGCGGTGGGCGATCATAAAAACTATGTAACTCGGTCGCTGAATTTTATTTCTGCGCCAATTGATGAAGTTGTGAGCAGTGATTTTTCTTTTGAGGGTTACGAGCGGCTTATCCATAGTATCATTGAGCGCAGCGATGAGCTTGATGCTTTCTTTAAGCCTGACGGCGAATATTATGAAGTTCCCAAAGGACAGTTGCAGAATAACAGAGAGTCTTGGCCGAAAATCGTTCAAGTGTTAGAAGAGTCTGGTCCAGCTGCTTATAATTTCATATCAGACAAAAAAACTTATACTGGAAAGTTAATTGAAGCGTTTCAGAAAACTGATGATATAGGCAAACAGTTCTACAAGCCAAAAGATGGTGAAAGAGTTAATTTGATATTTAATGAGTTGCAGGTGGTTCGTGACTTTAAACGGTATATTGAAGAAAGCAAAAAGCTCGATGAATACGTTATTACTATTTTAGCCAATCTCAATCGCCATATCGTGTTGGCGGTACGTGACAGGCTACCGGTTATATTAGAAGAGCGCGGTGAAACCACCTTTAGCTTGCAGATGGTGCGTTTAAACCAAGCATTAACGGGTCGGCAAGGAGAGAAGCTGGCACGTTATATTCGTCATCACTATCCAGTGGCATTGATTGATGAGTCGCAGGATATCAATGGCGAGCAAGCCACTATGATTGAAAGCATCTATTTGCCAACAAATAAACGTAAACCGTCGGCTAATGACAAGCAGGCTACGGGTGATAAAGCGAGCAATAAAACCAACCATGAGTTTTTGTTGTTGGTAGGCGATCCTAAGCAGGCCATTTATGGGTTTCGCGGCGGTGATGTCGCCAACTACAATTATATGAAAGCTCAGTTTGAAAAAAGCAGCCTATGGACGCTCGATGTTAATCGTCGTTCAAACGCCAGTGTGATTAATGCCCTAAACTGTTGGTTCGGTATGCCTGCGCCAGTGACTCAAGAGAATAGGCTGGCACAGTTAGGTAGTGGTATTTATTACCAGCACATTAAAGCTGAAAAGCAAGAAAATCAGCTGTCTTGGTTTAATGATTCAAACATACTAAGTAGCGAGTTAGTAAATGACGTACTCTCTGCTCAGCCAGTGAGTGTGTTGCACCTACCTTATGATAAGGACAAGGAGCTTGAGTACGATGAACATGAAATCACAGCGCGTCATATTGCGACCTTACTCAGCAGTGATCAGACATTAAAAGGCAAGCCGATTCAGCCGAGCGATATCGGTGTGCTGGCACGTGCCAAAAAAGATTTAAAACAAGTAGAAGATGAGCTTGTCAAGCTTGGTGTGCCAACCTTGACCACCAGTGATGTGAGTATATTTGAAACCATTATGGCAGAGGATGTGGCAGCGCTGCTAAGTGCCATGCTATACCCGTATCGTCATGATATGATCAATCGGGTGCTGACTAGTCATTTATATGGCCTGAGCATCAGGGATGTCAAAGTCATGATGATTGACCATGAGGCAGGAGCTGTAGATTTAAATAGCGCTAATACAAAAGCCATCGACAATAAGAAAAGCTATCAAGACTTTATTAGCTATTTAAAAGAAGGTGCCCAGCGTTGGCAGCACTTTGGCGTATTATCGGCCATGCATTACTTGTTAGATCAAAGCCCTGTGCAGCCGCAAGGCGTTTGGCAAGCATTAGCCGCGCATCCAGAAGGCGATCGTCATATTATGGATTTGCGTCATGTAATGGATATATTAGCGCAGTATGGTATCGGCATGGGTGAGTACGAGCTGCTGGCCTGGTTTAGACAAAACATAGATAGCGCGCCTAGCAGCGATTGGGCCAAGCAGTATCCGTTACCGACAGAATCTGGCGTGCAGCTAATGACCATTCATAAATCAAAGGGGTTTGAGTTTCCTATTGTCTATGTGCTGGGTATGGGTGATGCCAGTAGGAAGTCAGGTAATAAAGAAGACTATGGGTTGTATCTCTACAACGCGCAACAAAACCCTACCCAACAAGATGCTACTCAACAAAGTCAGTTAGCGTTGGCGCAGCAATCGACAGGCAATCAGCGCCGATTCTCTCCTGTACAAGGCTCTGCGACCACAAAGGGTTACTATACCGATATTGAAACGCAGGAGGGCTTCGAGGAGCTGCGCCGGCTTGGTTATGTGGCCTTTACGCGCGCCAGTGAACAGCTTTATGTGGTACTGCGAGATCCCCACAACAAAACAGGGTTTGAATTAAAGCCGGTGTTCTATTGGTTTGAGTCACCAGAGCCAAAATTTGAATTGCCAGATAGATTCAAAGGCACCATAGGTATGATAAGAGGGCATAAGGTCAATGAGTTCTATAATGATAACTGTGCTGCTGCTAAAGCAGGCAAATTAACAGAAAGTGGATCGCCCGATTTTATTACGCCCAAAACCGAACCTATTGAGTATGATGATTTTTCAGAAGTTATGAAAATCAATTACTTTTACGGTTGGGCTAAGACCAGTTTTACCGCCTTAGCCCGTCAGCTAGATGAGTCAACGCAGACAATGGCTGTGATGGATGAGCGTATTGATGATGCGATAGATATTGATGTTGATATTGATATCAATATCACCGAAACGTCAGTTTCACCGTCACTGGGTGGTCATGCATCAGATAGTCATGACGCTGCCGCGCAAGTCGATCAGGCAAGTCCCAAGTTAGAGGATGATATTCGTTTTACCTTTGTGAAAGGTGCCAATGCGGGTACATTTTTGCATGAGATATTTGAAAAAATTGATTTTAATAATAAATCCCAGTGGTCTCAGGTTATCGATAGAGCTATTAGTAGCTATCAGCTGCCGTTGGTGTATAGCAGTACTGAAACCCAAAGCCGTCGATTACAAGCGAAGAAGCAAGAGCAAGGCGATAGTTCTTCATTAAATACTGATTCATTGGATTCGGACTCGATAGATGCTAGCAAGCATGCAGCTCTCATTGGCTGGATTGAAGAGGTGCTACATACGCCGCTATTAGCGTCTGATCAGCCGTTACGCTCTATCGATGCAAGTCAGAGGTTCGCTGAATTAGAGTTCAATATGGGACTGTCAGAGCGTTTTAAAGCACAAGATATTAATAGACTCTTTCAACAGTACCTGCCTAATGAAACCGACAAACATGTTAATCTTGTCCCGCAAAACAAAGCGCATTTATATCGTTATTTACGTGGTGAAATCGATTTGGTGTATGAGCATGCTGGCAAGTATTATGTCGTCGATTATAAAAGTAACTTTTTAGGAAATAGCCTAAGCGATTATAACGAAGCTACGCTCAAGCAAGCGATGTCCAAAGCAGGGTATTGGTTGCAAGCAGCCATTTATCAAGTGGCATTGCATCGGTTTTTGTCGATGCGAATTGCTGATTATGTAGGCAATGAAGCTAAGTATTTGGGCGCGGTGGAGTATGTCTTTTTACGAGGCGTATATGATCCAACCTCTCAGTTGGTGACTAAAGCAAAAGAGGCGAATGTACTGAGTGGCGGCGACTCAATAGCCAGTGAGACAATGCATGACAAACCAACAAACAGGGCCCGCTATGGACTGGTGACGTGGGATATTCCTATTGATTTTATTAAGGCCTTAGATGCATTGTTTGGCATGCCCAGTTAGCAGGGTACATAAAATGAATGCAATTACGAATTTGATGCAACAAATTACTGTAGCGATTAATCCTATAAGTATAGAGAAAAACAGACCATGAGTAATAATTTATGAATAATAATAAGAGCAGCGCTGCTATTAGCTTACAAGAAAGCTGGGCCAGCAACATCAGTGATTATATTTTGCTGCGCCGTCAGCAAACGCATTTAGCGTATAACGTGACCGATGCCAAGCTTAATACTGGTAGTGAAAAAATAGACAGAACACCAGACAGCGGTTTATTTGCAGCCTTATTTACTATGTTAGCCGCGCATTTAGAAGAGGGGCATACTGTACTCACCATTCAGGAAACTGAGCACGAAGTACCGCTCAGCGGTCATATCAATGACGAAGTGGTGACACTATATGCTTGGCAACAGCAGCTGTTAGAGATGCTAGCAATGCCGCTTATTGCCTTGAATGACACTCAAATAGAGGTTCAGTCAGAGGTGGATATTACGGCTGAGGTATCAATATTCGTACTGCTAGAGAACTTGTTTGCTAAGCAAGACCAGCTATGGGCGCAGCTGGCACTCAGTAATCATGAAAAAGAGATCTTGGTTAAAAGGCTTGATACAGTAGCGGCACTCTACCAATTATTGAAAAATAGTAACTTAACGTTTTTTTCTAAGTTAATCGATGAGCACACTTTGTTCGCTGACGTTAATGCTAATACAAACCAGAATGAAAATATAAATAGCCTAAGCAAGAATAATCAACCTATCGTTTATCAGCTTGTAAATAACAAAAAGGCTGATAAACAAAACGCAGCAATCACTTTTTGGTTACACAGAGCTTGGCAAGCAGAATTTAACTTAGCCGCGCGCATCAACACTATTTTAGAGCAGCAGGTGACACCGCTAGAGATTGCAATACCCAAAAACCTTCACGAACATCAGATAAAGGCAATTAATGTCGCCAACAACAACGCCTTTAGTATTATTACTGGTGGACCAGGTACGGGGAAGACCTACACCGTTGCTCAGCTAGTGATTGCACTGCAACAGGCAACAGAGAGTGGGGCAGATGCGTCTAAAAGCATTAGGTTTAGCACTGACAGTGCCAGCTTGGCATTAGCAGCACCAACTGGTAAAGCTGCACAGCGGATGCAAGAGTCTCTGCAGGCGGCGTTGGACGCAGCAGATGTTGAGCTACAGTTGCAAGAAGCAAAAACCATTCATCGCTTGTTAGGTATCGGTCGGACGGGCAGACCGCGTTACGATGCCAATAATCCACTTGGCGAAGATATTATCATCGTCGATGAGGCATCGATGCTAGGGGTTGAGCTGGCGAACTATCTTGTGAGTGCGGAAAAGCCTGGCGCAAGGCTCATATTGTTAGGAGATGCGAACCAATTGGCAGCTGTAGATGCAGGGGCGGTACTGGCTGACTTGTGCCGTATTCCGCGGTTAGAGCCTATCCATGCAGAGCTAACAGAGAGCCGCCGATTTACAGCAGATTCGGGTATTGGCAAGCTTGCTTATCAAATCAATAAGGCAAAGACAGATACTCATGCTATTTGGCAGTTGTTAAAGCATGATAAGGCACTGAGTCTTCAATATGTGAATAGCATCAACCCCTTACAAACAGAAGCTTCTCTAAATAATAAGAGAGAAAATAGCCTAAGCAAAAATAAAAATATCTCAAACCTCACTTCAAATTACCGTTCTTACATAAACGAAATCACAACATTACTAAAGAATCCAATGGAAAAATCCATACCAGAATCAGTTAAAAATACTATTGCTTCATTAATGGAAACCTTTAATCAGTTCAGGGTGTTAACTGCCGGCCACAATGGCGAGTGGGGCGACCATTATATTAATAATTACTTTACTCAATGGCATCTGACTGAGCTTAAGCTACCACTGGGTCAAAACACATGGTTTCATGGTCGTCCCGTTATGGTCCTTCAAAACAACTATGAGCTAGGATTATTTAATGGCGATATTGGTTTTTGTTTGCAGACTGGTGATAATCATAGTCGACTCGAAGTGTTTTTTGAAAATAAGAAGCAGGGGATAGCCGTCAATCTTCTTAATGAAGAGGTGATCGCCACAGCCTATGCGATGACTATTCACAAATCGCAAGGGTCTGAGTTTGATCATGTGGCCATTACTTTTGATAATAGTCATGCAAGATTGCTGAGTAAAGAACTTATTTATACCGCTGTGACTCGTGCCAAAAAACAGGTAACCATATATAGTACGAAATCCGCTTTGGAAAAGGCCGTCCAAACACCTACTGAGCGCCATACGGGTTTGGCATTGCAATTTTAATTGCCACTGACTACAATCAAAGCAATAAGCAATAAAAAAGCATCCAGTCGGATGCTTTTTTATTATGCGATACATTCAAAACACTCAACCAAAGAATGACTAGATTTTGTCTTCTTTAATAGCGTAGATACCAGGCAGATGACGCAAGTAACCATGGAAATCCATACCACAGCCATAAACATAACGATCATCAACATTGATACCCACAAAATCAACATCAAAGTCTGCAACTTTGCGATCATGCTCTTTATTGAGTAATACGCAACATTCAATCGATAAGGGTTTTTCTTTACCTAATTCTTCAACAATGGCTTTTAAAGTAATACCTTCGTCAAAAATATCATCGATTAATAAAACGTGTTCGCCTTCGATACTTACGTCAGGCTTAAATTTCCAATCAAGCTCATTGGTACCCGCATTATCACGATAGCGTGATGCATGGATATAATGCATGCGATGGTAAAAGGTTAGATGAGTCAATAGTTGACCGGCTGGGATAAGGCCACCATTCATAACCACCATCACAATAGGATTGAGACCGGCATAATGTAGATTGAGCTGGGCGGCCAAGCGCTCATAAGCAGCGGCTACTTCAATGCTACTGATAAGACACTCTGAATTACGCAGGGTTTTTTCTATCTCTTGATTACTGATTTGAGTCATGAATTGCGCCTTCGGTGAAAACCGCTTATTTTAGCAAATTTTAGTGAATTTGCCCAATACCAACTGCTCTTTAAGCAAAGTAAATTACTACAGAGAGAGACTGGGTAATTAGTTGGTTGATTCGTCTGCTATCTCAACAAAAAATGGCTGATAAAAACGTGCCAAACGCTTGAGCCCAGCATCGGGTAGCTGCGGCAGTAGCTTATTCAGCGCCATACTCAATCCTTTATCAATAGCGGCTTTTGCTACTGGAATCGATTTACGTTTGATCATACCCAGTTTTAGAGTTTCAGTGAATCGGGTAAGAAAGTGGGTAAGAGAGTCTTCGTTGATGGTTTCCAGTGCCTTTTCAAAAGCCGGCTTATCGACCACTTCAAGTTTGACAGCTTCAAAGCCTTTGATAATAGTCTGTGCTGACTCCTCAGACAACTCATAGCCTACGCGGCGTATGCCATCATTATCTATAAACATTGTCTGATCTTTCAAAAAATTAAAACTGGGTAGAATATCTTCGTTTTCGTCTTTACCAAGTAGTACATTTAACAGCGTTTCTGTAGTGCGCTCTATGGTACCGACAATTTTTTTCATAGCGGCTTGACGTTCAGAGTTTGGAATGACGTCAATCAGGCCGACAAGTAAATTATCAATCAGTTCGCGAGCAATTTGTTGGGTAAGCTCGTTACGATACGGATAATACTCCGTTTGTGCATTTGATGTGATGACATGCTCAGCTTCATCAATCATCTGGTTTAATTTGTCTGAGGGTATAAATCCAAAATAGTATGTCATGCCAGCCCTTTAATTCATTAAAATCTATTAACTGTGGTTTAGTATTCAAGTTACGAGCACGTGTTAATGGTGACGTGTTAGATGTGGCCTTATTATAACCAAATAGTCACCACAAAAAATGTTAAAACGTAGCCTTACTTAAGTGCTTAGGGGGTTGTGTTTTGTATCAAAAAGATATAAGCCCAATATTTGAATGTTCAGCAGATTCTAAGCTTGTATTTTTTATAGCGATGGCTTTGTTACAGCATTCATTCTTTATAGATAATAAAGGTTACATATTATAAGGGATAAGCTACAATTGACTCGAGGTTCAAATTAACAAACGTTTACCTTTAACGGAAAGTAGTACATTTAATAACCGTTATGAATGATTATAAGCACAGTGAAATGATGATTGTTAAGTACTTACTTTATGCTCGCACTAATATGAAGTAAGGATAAATATAAAAGTATAAAATGAGATGGATTGTCCGTCGCCACTTGTCTAAGGAGAGATAAGATGAATAGTGCCATTGTATTATTACTTGGGATTGCCGCTATGCTCTGCGGCTACTTTTTTTACTCGAAGTTCATTGCGACTAAGATTTTGGCATTAGATAATAGTCGCCCCACTCCAGCCCATACCATGAAAGACGGTGTGGACTATATACCCACCAATAAATATGTCCTCTGGGGGCATCACTTTACCTCTGTCGCTGGTGCGGCTCCCATTATCGGTCCAGCCATTGCTGTTATTTGGGGGTGGGTACCAGCGGTACTCTGGGTAGTCTTTGGTACGATATTCATGGCAGGGGTCCATGATATGTCAGCCATTTGGGCAAGTATGCGTAATCGTGGTCAATCCATTGGCTCTATTGCGGGCACAGTGATGGGTACCCGCGTCCGCAGCCTCATGATGGTGGTTATATTTTTATTATTACTCATGGTCAACGCCGTATTCGGTGTCGCCATCGCCAATATGCTGATTAAAACCCCATCAGCGGTACTGCCAGTGTGGGGTGCGTTGATTGTTGCCTTTATCATTGGTCAATGTATTTATCGCTATAACATGAGCCTAGTATGGGTTTCTATCATTGGGGTAACGGCATTATACGGATTGATTTATTTTGGGCCTATGTTCCCAGTCGTGTTACCTGAGACTCTTTTTGGTTTACCAGACAACGCTATTTGGATCATCATTCTATTCACCTATGCTGCAATTGCATCGCTACTACCAGTATGGATGCTATTGCAACCACGTGACTATATCAATGGACTGCAGTTATTCGTTGGTTTGATTCTACTGTATGCTGCCATCTTTATCTCAACACCCGATATTGTCGCGCCAGCCATTAATACTGATTTACCGATAGGTACACCATCAATCATGCCGCTGCTCTTTGTCACCATTGCTTGCGGGGCTATCTCAGGTTTCCACGGTCTGGTGGCAACGGGTACAACGTCCAAGCAAATTGACAAAGAAGAAGATGCGCGATTTGTTGGATATTTCGGAGCGCTTGGTGAAGGGATGTTGGCGCTAGGGGCTATTTTGGCTGCCACTGCAGGCTTTGCTACTCTTGGGGATTGGCAAGCAGTCTATCAAAAGTTTGGTGACGGCTCTATCGGTGCCTTTATTGATGGCGGTGCTGCTATCTTGAACGCAGGCGTTGGTATAGAAATGGTATTATCCCAAACCATGCTTACAGTCATGGCGGCTTTGTTTGCTGGTACGACAATGGATACAGGCGTGCGTTTGCAACGTTATATTTTCCAAGAGTTTGGAGAGTTCTATAACTTGCCAATATTGACCAAAGGTGTGGTTGCCACTTTGTTAGCCGTGGGAACTTGTTTGCTATTAGCATTCGGTGCCGGCGGTATTGATGGCTCAGGCGGTATGATTATCTGGCCACTATTCGGTACGACCAACCAGCTAATGGCGGCGCTCACGCTGATGATCGTGACAGTTATCTTACTGCGTAACGGCAAGACGGTTTGGTATACCTTAGCGCCACTGTCGTTCTTATTAGTGATGACCATCTTTGCCTTGCTGATTCAGTTAAAAACCTTCTACGTAGATGGTAACTGGTTGCTTATCATCATGGATCTCATCATCTTGATTGCCACAATCTTAGTGACTTTTGAGAGTTTCTCTGTCTTACGCCGTGAGTGGTCATCACATAAAGGCAAAGATAAAGCGTGATGTGTACGTATAGCTGTTCATGACGACAGTAATCTTCAAGATAGTATTAGAGAAAAAAACGCTAGCAGCAATTGCTGGCGTTTTTATGTTTTAAGATAGTGTAGGGTGTGGTTAGCGCAGCGTAACCCACCACTTAATGGTAATATCTAGGGCGTGTCATCAATTAGCATAGATATTTCAGAATAAGCTATACTTAGATCGTATTTAGGAATTTGAGCTCAATGACTATGACAAGACGACATGCCCTACGTGATGACCAATGGGAGAGAATTAAAGACATTCTACCTGGTAAACCAAGTGACGTTGGTGTTACTGCAAAGGATAACCGCTTGTTCGTAGAAGCGGTTCTGTACCGTTACAAGACCGGCATACCTTGGCGTGACCTACCTGAACGCTTTGGCGACTTCAGAGTGATTCATACTCGTTTTAGTCGCTGGTCAAAAAAAGGCGTATGGGAGCAGGTTTTTAATCAACTCTCTGAACAATCCGATGACGAATATGCCATGCTAGATGCCACGATTGTTAAAGCCCACCAGCACAGTGCTGGAAAAAAGGGATCAAGCCATTGGACGCAGCAAAGGTGGACTGACGACTAAAATACATACTCGAACAGATGCGCTAGGCAATCCTACTGGCTTTTATCTAACAGGTGGGGCAGCTCATGATCTGTGTGGCTCAGATGAATTGCTTGATGTCAGTATTAGCCAAACGTGGCTTGCCGATAAAGCTTACGATGCTGATGCCCGCGTTATTGAACCGATTAAAGCAGTGCAAGGTAATGCAGTTATACCATCTAAGTGTCATCGGCTGCAGCCAAGAGACTTCGATAAAGAGCTTTATAAAGCGAGGCACCTAATAGAGAACTTCTTTGCCAAGATTAAGCAGTATCGTGCGATTGCCACTCGCTATGATAAGTTAGCCAGTCATTTCCTTAGTGCCATTCACTTAGTTTCTTGTGTCGTTTGGCTTAATTGATGACACGCCCTAAATAAGTTCTTAAGATTAAGGCAGAACTATGGACGATAAAAAAAACGACCAGCCCTTATGGCAAAGGTTCCTTGCAGGGCTTAATGAGTTTTATCATGCTCCGTATCGACAAACGATGGCGCGGGCAGCACGTGATGAAGAAGATCTCTTTATGCTCATGATGTTTGCAGAGAGCCTCGGCATTGATAATCCCGCCAGTTTTTATACCCTGGAGCTGCAACCGCTGTTTTTGGAAAACTTTCATGAATGGCATACACGTATGGGGATGGAGAAATGTCCCTTTGATCATATTGGCTGTTGCTAGTTAGTGTAAGCTATTGGTTATATTAAGAATATATAAATAGAAAAACGAGAAAACATCATGGCTCTACATCCTTTAAATGCATTGGTCACGCAGCTGGCGACTCAACCGATTATATTTGTCGGTGGTAAGGGCGGTGTGGGCAAAACAACGACAGCGGCAGCGCTTGCCAGCCGCTATGCCGCGCAGCAAAAAAAGACTCTGATTATCTCAACTGATCCCGCGCATAGCTTAGGTGATGTACTTAATATGTCACTAAGTAATGAAAAAACGGCAATTACCCCTTACCTTGATGCGCTTGAGCTCAATCCTGATGTCATCGTTGACGCACATTTCAAGCAAGTTGAGCGTACCATCAAAGGCTACGCCAATCCTGATATGATGCCCAAGATTCGTGAACATTTGCGTCTATCAAAATCAGCCCCAGGGGCACAAGAAGCCGCCATGCTCGAGTCCATGTGTCAGCACTTGGTAGCGGCAGCAGATGCCGGCTATGAGCACATTGTTTTTGATACGGCGCCGACTGGACATACCTTACGTTTATTGGTATTACCAGAGATGATGGGAGCGTGGACAGATGGGTTATTGGCACAACAAAGGCGGCAGGCTAAACTGCGCTCGGTAGCAAGCAGTCTAGATACTGAGAAAAAGGTTGATGTTAGTAATCCTTTCACCAAACACAAACCTGATCGCTGGGAGCAAGCGGTATCGGTACTAGAGAAACGCAAGCAACTGTTTCGTCAGGCAGGAGCACTGCTACATGATCGTGAGAAAACAGCCATTGTATTGGTGATGACTGCCGATGTGTTGCCCTTGGCCGAAACCAAACGTGCCATACAGCAGTTAGAAGAGACCACGCTCACGCCAGCAGCAATTGTCGTCAATCAACTGATAACGCCTATGCAGACGGATGGGTTTTGGCGCAAACGTGCCGATAGGCAGCAGCAGCTCATGAATGAGATTGAAAGCAGCTTTGCAGATTATCCAGTATATCCAATCTATTTACAGCAGACAGACGTGCGCGGAACTGAAGCTTTGAGTAAGTTATTAAGCTAAGTCTGACCGTAAGCCTAGTTCAACTTAATATGGACTTTCGTATAGACTATACCGAATACAATAAAAAATTAAGAAAAACCAATCATTCACGATCAAGATTATGCGACTGTAACTTAGCTGAAAGCGACCATGCAGCGTCAATTCGTAAACTTTCGGCTTGTTCTGACTTGCCACTACTGAGCGATGACCATTGCGGCTTGCCACGAGCCTTTTTTAGCTCGCTTGGCAATTTATGTGTCGGCCAAGGGGTAATCGGGTTGCTCTCATCATCAACAAGCTCACTGTCATCCGTTGTTATTTTTTCTTTAGCATACTGCTCTTTAGCATATAGCAGCTGCGTGGCATCAGTGGCAGCATGACCACGATGGCGCAAGGCTACCAGTAAGTCCATAGCTCGGGTCGCAAGCAAGGTTAAGGTGGCGGGGTCGATATACAAACGCTTTACGCCAATTATCTTATCGGCAATACTACCAGTATTAGATAACAGTCCACCTGCGATACCGCCCAATGCTGCACCCAACCCTAATGTAGTACCTAATGCGGCCGCATCAATACCCAAACCTAGTAACGCGCCAGCGGCTGCACCTGAAGTGGTACGAATACCATAGCTTTTGAGCAATTCAGGATCAAATGGGTCTTGTTGGTAAGCTTGCAACTCAAGCGGAGTCGCTGCTACCGCATTATCATAAAACTTATAAAGATTTAATAGCTTATGCTGCATGCTACGCTCGCTCTGGCGTACGGCTTCTTGCATTTGCTGCAACACTGGTAGTGGGTCATCGTCTTCGTTAATCTCATGCACAAAGGCTGCGACATTTAATAAAAAATCAGCGATGATGATATTTGCCTCTTCATAAAGACGTGCCCAATTCTCCGTACGGCGCTGCATCAGTTGTTCAAGCATTTCCGCATGAGTCAGCATCGTAGCAAGACTCTGCCAAAGTCGCATTTCATCTGCAAACTCAAAAGCCACCGAGTCAAAACGAGTAGAAATATGCAAGTTTCGACGTGCCAGCATGGTTTGCCATTCGTCAATATTGGCGTCTTGGCTATCAGTAAAGTTAAACACTGGCATCACAGGAATCGCTGCCCACGATAAAATGCTTAACTCGTCTTTATACTTACCGAGTACAGGCTCACGCGCATCTACTACATAAATGGCCATATCAATTGCCAGCAGCTGACGAATAACCTTAGCTTCTTGACTATAGTCCTCGCTGCTATCTAAAGCATCACCTTGAGCAACATCTGCCGCCAAAAACTGTTGCAGACGCTCAATCCCATCGCGGCGACTGGCAGTATTGTCTTCTAGCCAATCCATCAAGCCAGAAGCGTCTTCTAAGCCAGGCGTATCGTATAGAATCACTAACACTTCGCCTGTTTGGTTATCTGTCAGCTGTGCACTCTCTACATGACGGGTCGTGGCAGCCTCGTCTTTGACTTCTCCAAAATAGACATCACGTAGTAGGGTACGTAATATCGATGTCTTACCCGTATTGGTATGACCAACGACCGCCAGTTTTAGCGGCTCATCACTGGCGATTGTGGTTTTGTTGGCTGTAGGGCGCTCAGACAATTCAGGTGCTATTGTTGACAGCGGCGTGTTACTAGCTGAAAGAGACTCATCAGCAGGATAGATAGAGTTGCTGATCTTTTGCTCTTTATTGATATCAATAGGCTTATTAATTTCAGTAGGCTGTGATATATCAGGCTCTGGAGGATAGGCCTTGTCTGCAAAAAGGCCTTTGGGCTGAGTATTAGAATTATTATTGTCGTGGTTCATATTAGGATCTTATTTTTAATGTTAATAGCTGACTCTCAACTTAGTGTGAGTTATCGTAGGCTGTGGCTTTAGCCCAGCTTAAACCTTTGCGAAAGCAAAATGCTGGGCTAAAGCCACAGCCTACGTGAAGACAGTTAAGAAGAAGATTTTAATAGCTATATTATTCAATTGTCTATCCAAGTTTACAACAAACACAGTTAAGGTGAATATAGCTATCAAGTAATAACTGACTCAGTCAGTAGTCGATGACTAACACTGCTAACTGTTAGCTATCAAGCCAATCTTTCGGGCGGCTAGTGCCGTTTGCCATTGTTGATAACGGACAGCTTGAGGGTTTTTTGGATCATTAGCGTTTGTCGTAGATGTCGGGATGGTATCGGTATCAGTGCTTTCGTTATTTAACAATTGCACAATCAGACCGTGTTTTGCGGCGTTGGCAATACGATCAAGCTTACGCAGCGTACCGCGATCAGGCAGTGCTTGACTATGAATACCCAATAATACCTGTACTGGATGCTGCTCTAGATAAGTAGTCAGACGATCCATATCATCACGATCATCAACGATGCCAAAGTTTTCAATGTCATTGATGTCATTATCAGGGGCGTCGATTCCTACTTGCCACCAGTTATCCTGCTCTGAAGGATACTCAAGTAAGGCAACCAACTTCTTGCCTGCACTCACAGTCGCTTTTGGTGCTACCGGAGCGGGTGCTTCTTTAAAGTCATCAGCATCAACTACTTGCCGCTGCCAAAAGTTCAAAATCTTTTGATAGTAGGGTAGTTTGATATCCAAACGCATTTTTTTGCGGCGGAACATCAACGCACAAAATGCCCACGCTATTGCACGGGGCACGATACCATACATAAGCAAGCTGCCGATTAACAAGCTTGCCCATTGCCGTGCAACAGATAATGGCATAGCATCTGTGACCAGTCGACTTTGTACAATAGCTGCGCTGTCTGGCACATCAAAACCGACCATACTTGGTAGCCAACCAAGTACATTGGTTAAGCCAATCAGCGCTTGATCTGATAATAACGTCGACTCCCAACTAAAACTATACTGACGTACAATTAATAAAAAGATGATGGCAAACATCATTCCTGTCAAGGTAGCTAGCCATAACTGGTGGCTAAAACGACCTAGATACCAACGCATACCGCTGTGCTGCAGTTGACGCTCGTATAAGTCGACTGCCGCCTTGGTGACATCGTCCTTACCTCGTATCAAATAACTTGGGCTAACAAAGTTTGCAAACCAACTAGGAGACTGACGACCTTGATTGATCAAGGCCATGACCAGCCAGCCGCCAAGCATAATGGTATGAAAGCCTAGCAAGCAAACCAGCACATAAAAGAAATTAACAACATTGGACTGCAATAAAGTAAATAGCCCTAAAAATCCTGACACGCACCACACGATACTCATGATGACCATGATGCCTTTGATACGGCCATCGATTTTACCCAGCACCCGCGCAAGATTGCCATTACTGTCTATACGTGATGCACGTCGATGCAACTTTTGCATAGGCTTGCCGTCTTCTGCCTGCATTTTTTCAGTCACAAGCAATGGATCAGTAGTAAAGACATGCTGCTGGGTCTCAAGCGAGCGTACCAGTTCAGTGAGTTGATCTTGTGGTGATAGCATGATGGGGTGATATCCCTGTAAATAATACAAATATTAAGTCGTGCAAATAAATAGTCATTCAAATGTATTGTAGCGCATTTGGAAATAGTATTATTTAGGATTGTCCATACTTAATCCATGCGTATTTTCCTAGAAACAATAGCTATACCTTGGCAACTGCTCAGCTAATAATAAATTGTCTCTAATTATCTGCCATACAGTATGCTATGTTAAAGCTAACAATAGCGTTTATAATGAACTACCCACTACCTAAAGAGGTAAGGGTTTCTTAGGTAATACCCATACTTGATACGATGTTTTGTATCAGCGGTTAGGCAAATGGACTAAGCTAACCCCGTCGCACCGACGGTTTTGAGTGTTGCCAGTCTCAAACCCTCATTGAGGATATTGATACTGGCGTTGATGTCTCTATCATTGTCCTGCAGACAGTCTGGACAATTCCATGATCTCACCTGTAATGGTAGCTCAGCTTTAGTCAGTAAGTGCCCACAGCCTGAGCAGGTCTTAGAAGATGGATACCATCGGTCTATTTTGACAAGCTTTTTGCCGTACCAGTCCGCTTTATAAGCCAGCATGGTAGTAAAGGCTGACCATGAGCTGTCTGATATGGCTTTAGACAACTTTTTGTTCTTAACCATGCTTTTGACGTTTAAGTCCTCTATGGCAATCACATCGTGGTTTTTGATGAGATTGAATGAGAGTTTGTGTAGAAAGTCTTTTCGGCAATTGGTGATACGCTCGTAGACTTTGGCGACTTTGATTTTTTGCTTTTGATAGTTGCGACTGTCTGATAATTTGCGATTGGCGGCTTTAGCACCCTCTCGTCGTTTGGCTAAAATTTTTTGTTCTCGCGTAAGCTGAGCTTGTAGCTTTGCTAGAAACTTAAGATTAGCCACTTTTGTGCCGTCTGATAAGACGATAAAGTCGGTTAAGCCTAAATCAATACCTACTTTTGAGTGTGTTTTAGTGAATGGTTCGACAACCGTTTCAACCAATAAGCTGGCATAGTACTTGCCTGATGGAGTTTTGCTGATGGTGGTACTTTTGATTAGGCCATTAATAATACTTGGGAATTTGGCTTTAATATGACCAATTTTAGGTAGTTTGACGGTGTTGTTTGTGACCGCTACTGTGCCTTTTTGGTTGTTGGTGGTGTAGCTGTCGCGGTGTCCTTTTTTTTTGAATTTTGGGAAGCCAAAACCTTTGAAGAATTTACTATAAGCGGCTCTAAGATTTTGCTGGACGTTAGCCAGTGCAAAGCTATCGACTTCTTTTAGCCAGTCAAATTCTTTTTTATATTGCGCAGGAGTGTTTTTAAGCTCGGTCTTGGTGCTTTTATAATGCTCAATCTTGTCACTAAGCATCCTATTCCAGATAAAGCGTGTGCAGCCGAATGATTTGGCAAAGAATATTTGCTGTTCTTCATTGGGGTACAGCCTGACTTTATGGGCTTTTAGGATTTGCTTGGTCATAAGGAGCTTGTCGTTAATTGGCGTTATAATTATTAATTATAATACCATAGGGAGTAAGGGTAGTTATCAATAACGCATTCATACCACTACTTTAGAAGTAGGGGAGTTCTGCGCTGAAATGTTAAAATGATACCTAAAAGGAATAAAACTGAAAAGGAATGTGCCATATGGACAATAAAACCTATCTTATCATCGGCGGAACTGGCGGCATTGGTCAGGCTATGGTTCAGCAGCTGGTAACAGCGACGGCTAATGAGCAAGATGACAACAATCGCATTCAAGTATTTGCCACTTACCATAGAAGCGTGCCTGATTTTGAGGCGGATAATCTGTATTGGCTGCAAATGGATGTCAGCGATGAGAGCAGCATCAAGCAAGCTGCCGACGATATTAAGCAGCAAAGTACCCATCTTGACTGGGTCATTAACTGTGTGGGGCTACTGCATACTGAATCTGCCCAGCCAGAAAAGGCACTTCGGCAGGTGGAAACGGATTTCTTTTTACAAAACATGCAAATCAATGCATTAGCAGGGTTGCTCATAGCCAAGCACATCAGACCACTGCTCGCAAAAGCAGAGCGCAGTGCTGACAAACCTGCGATTTTTGCGACCATATCAGCTCGTGTGGGCAGTATCAGTGACAATCAATTGGGCGGCTGGTATAGCTATCGAATGAGTAAGGCGGCGCTGAATATGGGTATGAAAAACTTAAGTATAGAATGGGCACGCTCACTCAAAGACGTGTGCATAGTGGTAATGCAACCAGGTACGGTCAATACGCAGCTGTCGGCACCGTTTCAAGGTAATGTCGCGGATGGGCAGTTGTTCTCGCCAGCCTACAGCGCAGAATGCCTACTGGAAGTGCTATCAGGTATGAGTGCTGATAAGTCAGGCAGTTTTATCGATTGGGCAGGGGAGTCAATCCCGTGGTAAATTAGAGCTTGGAAAAATCAAAAAGGGTGTGTTGTAGATTAAATCCATAACACACCCTTTTAATTTATAGACATTTAATGCATAAAACCTAGTTATTCATCGGCTAATTAATAACAAACAAGTCCATAAACTCATGCACTGGCGTCTGTTCCAGTCGGGCTTGATCAGCGCACAGCTCAACGATCTCGTCACAACGACTCTCGACAAAGCGGGTGGCAAGGCTAGCCATAAACTTCGCTTCTAAGATAGGAATGCCTGCTTCGCGGCGGCGTTTGTGCCCGAGGGGGTATTCCACGGCGACTTTGTCAGTGCTGCTGCCATCTTTAAAGAAAATTTGGATGGCGTTGGCGATAGAGCGTTTGCTTGGATCATGATAGTCTTTTGAGTAATCTTCGTCCTCTACTACGACCATTTTGCGTCGCAGCACATCGATACGTGGATGCTGTTCATGATAATCATCTTCATAGTGCTCTGCCATTAGATCCCCAGTCAACAGTGGTACAGCAACCATATATTGCAGGCAGTGATCACGGTCAGCAGGATTATTAAGCGCTCCTTCTTTGGAGATAATACGAATCGCTGACTCATGGGTGGTCAGGACGATTTTTTCGATATCATCGATTCTATCTTCGATACGTGGATGCAATATCACCGCCGCTTCACAGGCAGTTTGGGCGTGAAACTCAGCGGGGAAGCTAATCTTAAACAAGATGTTTTCCATTACATAACTGCCAAAGTCACGCTGGAAAGTAAAGCGGCGCTCGCTTTCAGGTTTGAGTGCCAGATCTTTATTGGTATGACTAAACAAGACATCATAAAACCCCCACTGCGGGGCGGTTAATGCACCAGGCACTCCCATCTCACCGCGACGGGTAATATCGACCAAACGTACAGCACGGCTGGTTGCGTCACCTGCCGCCCATGATTTACGGCTACCAGCATTGGGCGCATGACGATAGGTGCGTAATGCTTGACCATCGACAAAGGCTTGTGAGATAGCCGCCATGATGCGCTCGCGTGGCAATTCATATAGCTTTGCGACGACAGCGGTTGAGGCCAGCTTAACTAACAGCACATGATCTAGCCCAACGCGGTTGAATGAGTTCTCAAGTGCCATCACACCTTGAATTTCATGCGCCATGATCATGGCCTCAAGCACGTCTCTCATGGTGAGCGCTGCGCGACCTTGGCTGACGTTTTTCTGACTGATATAATCCGCCACTGCCAAAATACCGCCCAAGTTGTCTGAGGGGTGTCCCCATTCGGCAGCAAGCCACGTATCGTTATAGTCAAGCCAGCGCACCATACAGCCGATATCAAAAGCGGCTTTGATGGGATCAAGTCTATGAGAAGTACCAGGGACGCGCGCACCGTTTGGCGTAATCTGATCCGCACAATCAGGGCCTAGATGCTTGGTACATTCAGGGAAGCGTAGTGCCAGTAAACCGCAGCCCAATGTATCCATTAAGCAGTAGCGCGCGGTGTTCCAGGCATCAGCGCTATTTGGAGAGTCGTTATCAATGGAGTAATTGAGCACGTAATCGGCGATTTTTTGAATCTCATCGTCATATTCTGGACGGATATTGCTTTCTACATTGGACATAGTCATTACCTCTTCCTTGAGTTCGCTACTTTTTTGACAATTATTGATCGTCATGATTCAAAAGTAACATACTCAATATGGAACAACAGTGACTTAGTGTATGAGGACTTGGTACTTTATGTGATGATAAATACGCTTTTTTAAAGGAATGTTTTTTGAGTGCTTGATTTTAGGGACTGATTTAAGTACTCAGTAACCCTAAGCAGCTGCTTAAGTCATTAAATAAACCAAACCTGCGATAAACATAAGCCCCAGTACCAACAGCAAAAAGCTCAACAGCTTAGTCACAAATCCTGACCCTTCTGAGCTGACGGCTCTTGGCTTCTTTACTTTGACTTTTTTAAGTATTGGTAAAACCATGACGACATGTTCGATGTTGTCTTCGAGATAATAATCCCCTTCAGGGATGAATCCCAATGATTGATAGAAACTAAGCAAGTAGGTCTGTGCTGAGATAATGATGGGTTTTTTGCCGTATTTTTTGCGGCAGTGTTTGATAGCGTGCGTCATTAGCTGTCGCGCCAAGCCATGACCTCGATAATCACTTAACACCAGCACTCTACCAATGGCAGGCATTGAGTATGATGGATGCTCTAAAGATTTCTTAGGATTGAATTCAGGTCCGATGATGCGGCAATAGCCAACCAGTGCTTGATTTTGATGAGCGATTAGGTGCAAACAATCAAAATCTACCTCATCCATGTCTTGATAAGCACAGTTTTGCTCCACAACAAATACTTGCGAGCGGGCTTTGAGAATATGGTAGAGATCAACTGAGGTTAGCTCATCGAAGGTTTTTATTGAAAATTCACAATTCATAGTGAGGGTTTCTTTATGCCTTAAACGGGTTTGATATGAATTTCTGTCATTATAACAGTTGTCTACTTATTAAAGAAAAAGGGATTAAGAAAGCTGTCTTTCTTAATCCCTTGATGCTGATACCACTACCATTTGATGGTAATAAAATGTCGTTAATTGACCAAACGCATTTTATTTGCTTCTACCGTTTTGGCATAAGGGCTAATGCCTTTATCCATAATCTTGGTGGCCTCTACATCAATGTGCACGCCATAGTCATTAAAGGCGTTGTAATTACCTAATATAAGACGCTGCCAATCACTCATCCATTGTTTGCCCAAGGCAATTTGCGACGCTATGATTTGCGAGTTGATATCGCCTATAGACTCAATAAATGCTTTTTCTTTCTCAGCTACCATGGTGTATATCTCTTCTTGCTGCGCACTAGAATCCATAGGCGTGGTAGCAATCTTCCAGATACGAGTGGCCATTACTTGTGGAATAGCCAAGTACATTTCTAGAGCTTTTTTTTGAAGTCTCAAAGCAGGTGCTGAAAGTGTGGGTATTGTAGTCGGTAATGAAAAGCCAACTGCTGAAAAATCAATCATTTGTGTCTCGTTGTTAGTATGAATAATGGGCATTCTACTCCGATGATGACAATTAGCAACCACTAATCAGAGTTATTTATTTTATAAATCATGAGTTTATGACGAGGGCATGTCCTCATGAGAAGCGCCTTATAATGCTAAGATTCTTAGATCAACCACTGATAGTCTGGCTGATTTTATCCAAGTTCAAACTATCCGACATAGCATTAAATATCTCATAGTACTTACCATGATTGGCATACAGCTCTTCGTGCGTTCCTGTCTCCATAACTCGTCCATCTTCAATAACCACCAAATCATCGGCATCGATAATTTGTGAGATATTGTGTGAGACGATAATCACGGTACGGTCTTTTTTTATTAAATCTAAGCTCTGCTTAATCTGCTGCGTAGCAATGGCATCAAGGCTAGCTGTTGGCTCATCCAAAAATACAATCGGTGGATCTTTTAAGAACATACGTGCCAGCGCAATACGCTGCTGCTGACCGCCAGAGAGTAGTTTGGCTTCACTTTCGTAGCCTTCAGGCATGCCTAGTATTTGTTCGTGGATAGAGGCTTGTTTCGCCGCGTCAACAATCTCCTCATCAGTGGCATCCATGGCACCATAACGAATATTGTCAGCGATAGTACCCGAAAAAATATGGTTTTTTTGTAGTACCAAGCCGATTTGCTCACGTAAGCTCTGGGTACTGTACTCTTCTAAATCACGACCATCTAAGCAAATAGTGCCGCTGCTTGGATCATAAAACTTCACCAATAGATTGATAATGGTGCTCTTACCTGCACCGCTTAATCCGACCAAAGCCGTAATGCGGTTGGGATAAATATTAAAGCTCACATCCTTAAGCGCCTGCTTACCGTTAGGATAGGAGAAATTAACATCTTTTAGCTCAATATGACCCTTTAAGTCGGTGCATTCTATTTTACCTTCGCTCTCAATCGCCTGATCATCATCCAAGATATCAAAGAACCCTTCAGCATAGGTCAGGGCATTATTGATTTGGTCATAGATACGGTGCAATTCACGAATAGGGGCGGCGACGTTTTGAAACAGTAAGATATGAAACATAATCGCACCAATGGTCATCTGCCCATTAAGCACGAAATAAGCGGTTAGAATAATAATTACCACGACGCCGATTTGCTCAATAAAGCTCTTACCAGCATTATACATAAAGGCGATACTGCGAATACGCAGCTGATTGGCCGTCATGTCCTTCTGGATTTCCCAGTGCTTATCAGACTCAATCGGCTCACGCACAAAGGATTTAATGACAGTAATAGAGTCGATAATTGAAATGACCAAACCGCTTTTGGTCTCACGGTATTGGCGCATTTGTTTACGAAACCCTTGTAAACGATTCGCTTGCCTCTGACTGACAAAAAAGTAAATTGGGACAATAATCAGCCCAACCATGCCGACCCAAAAGTTGGCATTAAACATAATGATTAATGACACGATGGCACTGGCAAACAGCGGCAGCATGTCAATAAAGAAATTTTGCACCAGTTGCGTGAGACTGCTAACACCCAAATCAATACGGGCTTGTAGCTTACCACTGGCGTTTTCATCACTGGTATAAAACGCCATCTTGTAAGACAAAATGCGATCGACTACTTTTTGTGAGAGATCACGCGACAAGTTAATACGGATACGCTCACCAAAATAGCGCTGACCAAAGGTAATACCAACGTTTAGTATCTCTTTTACCAATAAAACCGTACTAATGAGTATCAGTAAATTTAAACCTTCTTCCCACGGATCAGGCAAGTCAACAAGATTGGTTAAGGTATCAATGGTATATTGCAGTACAAAGGCATTCACCTGCGCGGTAAACGACCCAAGCACCGTCAGTATAAGCGTGAGTATAAATAGGCCGCGATAAGGTCTAGCAAACTCGCCAAGTCTTTTTAGGATAGACCACAGCAAAGCCCCCCGTTCTGTTTTCTTAGTGGGAGGCTTGATATCTAAAGGAACGCGGCGTGGGGAAGTGGGCATAATATTAAAGCGCTATTTAATGTCAGTTAAATCACTACGGTCAAAGAGCTTCGTTAATTGCTTACCAGTAGTGATTGTAATGTACCTTACAGATAGATAGCTATTATAGAGACTTTAATTGGCATCCCAAAATACGTTAACTAAAAACTATTATTTGGCACAAAAACTTCACCCACCATAATACGACGGGCAGAACGACTCATAGAGACTTTCTTGGCCTGCCAGCGTCCATCGACTTGTTAGGTCTTACCACCAACGAGCAACGTACCTGATGGATGACCAAAACGAACTTCACCAAGGCTACCACCGCCAGCGGCTTCATTGACCAATGTACCTTGCGTGGTCGCTGCTGCAGCTATCGCCACTGCAGCTGTGCCCATCATCGCATGATGCAGCTGTCCCATACTCATCGCTCTCACCACTAAATCTATATCTGCTGTATTAACTTCTTTGCCACTTGACGCGGTATAACTTTGTGCAGCGCCAACCCAAGCGATTTTGGGTATATGCTGGCTACTTTGCGCCTCAGACTCGTCTTTAAATAAGCCCATTGCAACGCCACCACGCGCACGGATTGCCTCTAACTTAGCTAAGGTGTCATCATCGCTATTGATATCGCCTTGCAACTCAGTCCCTGTAAATCCTAAGTCTTCTGCCTTCATAAAGATAGTTGGGATACCTGCGCTGATAAAGGTCGCTTTGACGCTATCAGTCTTTAGTCCGCAACCAGAGACATCAAAATCATCGACTAAATTATTGGTCGGAAACATATCACTGGAAGAGTCTACTGGGTCGATAAATTCAATTTTGACCTCAGCAGCAGGGAAGGTGACACCATCTAATTCAAAGTCACCCGTTTCTTGGACTTGTACCTTGCTATTCTCATCTTTGTATACAGGCACATGTGCAATGATGGTTTTGCTGATATTCTCTTGCCAAATATGCACTTCACAAATACCGCTATCCGCGTCTTTATCAATGCTACTAGCAATTTTATCCGCGTCAACTAAGCCCATATTAATCGCACAAGCGCCTACCGCAGCAGTTAAATTACCACAATTACCTGCCCAATCTATCATCGGTTTGGCAATATTAACTTGCCCAAACAGATAGTTGACATCATGGTCTGCTTGTTTCGCTTTAGATAAAATAACCGTCTTAGAGGTGCTAGAGCTACCGTTGCCTAAGCCATCGATTTGCTTGCCATAAGGATCTGGGCTGCCAATAACTCTTAGTAGAAAGTTGTCGCGCGCCTTGCCAGCCACTTGGCAGCGCTCGGGTAGGTCGGATAACTTAAAGAAGGTGCCTTTTGACGTGCCGCCACGCATATAGGTGGCGGGTACGGAGATTTGCGGGGCGAATTTTGGTTTGTTGTGAGAGGTTGATTGGGTCATTATGGGAGTCCTTTATATAAATTATATGCTTAATAAATGCTAATAAAAAAACCGATACCATATAGACAGTCTATACAACATCGGTTCTATAATTACTTAAAAGTCATGATGCTTACGCAATATTTAGCGTGCCATCGATAAACTCTTTGGCAAAACGCTGGAGCATACCGCCAGAGTTGTACATTTTTACCTCATCAGCCGTATCTAAGCGGCAGATAACGGGCGCTCTATCGATGCTGCCATCTTTACGATGAATGACCAGTGTCATCTCACCACCAGCCGATACTTCACCTTCGAGATCGAACACTTCGCTGCCATCGATGTTTAACGTATTACGGTTGACGCCTTCTTTGAACTGAACGGGGAGTGCGCCCATACCGACTAAGTTTTGACGGTGAATACGCTCAAAGTCTTCTGCGACGACGACTTCCACACCAGCCAAACGCACGCCTTTGGCAGCCCAGTCGCGGCTTGAGCCTTGACCATAGCCGTCACCAGCGATAATGATCAGCGGCTGTTCACGGTTCATGTAGGTTTCAATCGCTTCCCACATACGCATGACTTCACCTTGTGGCTCCACACGAGCGAGTGACCCTTGGATGACGTTACCTTCTTCGTCACGTACCATCTCATTAAGCAGTTTTGGATTGGCAAAAGTGGCACGTTGTGCGGTTAAATGATCGCCGCGGTGAGTCGCATAGGAGTTGTAATCTTCCTCAGGCAAGCCCATCGTATCGAGATATTCGCCAGCCGCACTATCACCCATAATGGCATTAGACGGTGACATGTGATCGGTGGTGATGTTGTCACCCAATACTGCTAACGGACGCATGCCTTTTAGCTTGTTCATCGCTGCCATTTTGCCTTCCCAATAAGGAGGGCGACGGATATAAGTACTCATCTCACGCCAGTCATACTGCGGATCGATGACAGATGCTTCATTGCGACCAGCGTCTGACTTGGCTTCATCAAACATTGGGATATATACTTGGTTAAACTGCTCAGGCTTCACCGCTGACTTAACAATGGCATCAACTTCAGCATCATCAAACCAGATGTCTTTTAGATACACATCGTTGCCGTCTTTATCTTTGCCAAGTGAGTCTTTTTCGATATCGAAGCGGATATTACCAGCGATAGCGTAAGCCACAACCAAAGGCGGTGAGGCGAGGAACGCTTGCTTGGCATATGGATGGATACGACCATCAAAGTTACGGTTACCAGATAGGACAGCCGTGCTAAATAGATCACGGTCGATGATTTCTTGCTGGATCTCTGGATCTAAGGCACCGCTCATGCCGTTACATGTCGTACAAGCAAAGGCAACGACGTCAAAGCCTAATTTTTGTAACTCAGGTAGCAAGCCTGCCTCTTCTAAATACAGCTTAACGGTTTTTGAGCCTGGCGCTAATGACGACTTCACCCAAGGCTTACGGATTAAACCTTTTTCAACTGCGTTACGAGCGACAATACCAGCGGCCACCATGTTGCGTGGGTTTGAAGTATTGGTACAGCTTGTGATAGCGGCGATAATGACCGCACCATCTGGCATCAAACCGTCTTTTGGTTCTGGCAACTTATTACCTTCGCCGTGAGCAATACCTTCTTTGACCAAATCAGTCGTAGATACGCGAGCATGGGGGCGTGAAGGACCAGCGATATTACGCACGACTTTTGATAAATCAAAGCGTAATACACGGTCGTATTCAGCATCTACCATGCCATCAGCCCACAGGCCAACCTGTTTTGCATAAGCTTCTACGGTTTTGATTTGCTGTTCGGTACGACCCGTTAGGCGTAGATAATCAATGGTTTGCTCATCGATGGAGAACATCGCTGCGGTTGCGCCATATTCAGGTGTCATATTTGAGATAGAAGCGCGGTCACCAACCGTTAGGTTGCGTGCACCTTCGCCATAGAATTCTAAATAAGCTGATACCACGCCTTCATCACGTAAGAACTCAGTCATTGCTAGTACTAAATCCGTACCAGTAATGCCTTCTTGTAATTTACCAGTCAGCTCGACACCGATGATGTCTGGCAGGCGCATGTATGAGGGATTGCCAAGCATCACGCTTTCGGCTTCTAGTCCACCAACACCGATTGAGATAACACCCAGTGCATCAACCATAGGCGTATGACTATCGGTACCTACTAATGTATCAGGAAAGGCAATCGCATCACCGTTTTGGTCGGCAACGACTTGCACGACTGGGGACATTTTCTCTAAGTTGATTTGGTGCATGATGCCGTTACCAGGCGGTACGACGTTGACGTTATCAAAGGCGTACTGACACCAGTTGATAAAGTGGAAACGGTCTTCATTACGGCGCTCTTCGATAGCACGGTTCTTTTCAAACGCGTCTTCTTCAAAACCTGCATGCTCTACTGCTAGCGAGTGGTCAACGATAAGCTGCGTTGGCACGATGGGATTTACTTTGGAGGGATCACCTCCTTCAGCAGCGATAGCATCACGCAAGCCTGCCAAATCGACAAAAGCGGTCTGACCTAAAATATCGTGACATACGACACGGGCAGGGTACCAAGGGAAATCGATGTCTTGCTTACGGTAGATATGCTGTGACAAGGCTTCGGTTAAATCCTCTGGAGGACAGCGGCGTAGTAAGTTTTCACACAATACTTTTGAGCTAAACGGCAGCTTGGCATAAGCACCAGGCTCAATCTCATTGACAGCTTGCTCGACATCAAAGTAATGCAAATCGGTACTGCTATTATCAAAAGCTGGCAGTGGTTTTTTGTACTTTTCATTCATGGTCTGCGGATTAACTTGCGTTAAAGGCTGCTTGTTGTCGCTCATGGCGTGCTTTCCTTTATTGTGAGATGAAAGAGAGGAGAAGATTTGTTTAGCAAAATTTATGATTAATGATAGATTTTGCTAAATAAACATAAGATTAACGTATGGAGAGTTTTGATTTTTCTAAAAGCTGTAGAAATGTAGGGTGCGCACGGCACACCCTACAAGTTTTACCTCAAAAAATTAACGATTAGCAATATCTGGCACGTCTCTTGGCTCTTCACCGATGTACTCCGCACTTGGGCGAATGATACGGTTGTTTGCACGCTGCTCAAATACGTGAGCCGCCCAACCTGTTAGGCGCGAGCATACAAAAATTGGTGTGAATAGCTTGGTTGGAATACCCATGAAGTTATAAGTTGATGCATGGAAGAAGTCAGCATTACAGAACAGTTTTTTCTCACGCCACATCACTTCTTCACAGCGTACTGATACTGGGTATAAGACCGTGTCACCCACATCTTCGGCCAGTTTTTCAGCCCATTTTTTGATGATAACGTTACGCGGATCTGATTCACTATAAATCGCATGACCGAAGCCCATGATCTTATCTTTACGCGCCAGCATTGCCATCATCTCTTCTTCAGCCTCGTCAGCTGACTTGAAGTCTTGGATCATATCCATAGCTGCTTCATTCGCGCCGCCATGCAAGTTGCCACGAAGTGAGCCAATAGCACCTGTGATACATGAATGAATATCAGACAGGGTGGAGGCACAAACGCGCGCGGTAAAGGTAGAGGCGTTGAACTCATGCTCTGCATACAAGATAAGTGAGACGTTCATCACTCTTTCATGTAGCTCATTTGGCTTCTCACCTTTTAATAGATGTAAGAAGTGACCGCCGATAGTGTCATCATCGGTTTCGGTTTCGATGCGCACATTGTCGTGGGTGAAGCGATACCAGTAATTGATGATGGATGGGAACACAGCCAGCATACGATCAGTCTTATCGTTCTCTTGATCAAAGTCCGTTTCCATCTCAAGGTTGCCAAGCATTGAGCAACCAGTACGCAGCACATCCATTGGATGGGCCTCAGCCGGAATACGCTCAAGCACGTCTTTTAGGGCTTGTGGTAGGCCACGCATTGTTTTGAGCTTAGCTTGATAGGCATCTAGCTCACTTTGAGTAGGTAAGTTGCCATAAAGTAGCAAATATGCCACTTCTTCAAAGATGCATTTTTCTGCAAGATCTGACACATCATAACCGCGATAAGTTAGACCTGAGCCTGACTTTCCGACAGTTGATAATGAAGTCTTGCCAGCGACCTGACCACGTAGTCCTGCGCCTGATAATTGCTTGCCTGCTGCCATGATAAATTCCTTTTGTTAATGGTTTTGTTGCTTGCTTGGGTTGAACAGGGTTAACTGTTAAAAATTCTCAATGAGAAAACAAGTTTTTACCTTACTTGTTGTCAGCAAAAAGTTTGTCTAGTGTTTGCTCAAACTCGTGATAGTTCAAGAAGTCATAGAGCTCCATGCGCGTCTGCATGGTGTCAACGACGTTTTGTTGTGTGCCATCAGACAAGATATGCTGATAAACATTTAGAGCGGCTTTATTCATCGCACGGAAGGCTGATAATGGATATAACACCATGTCTACGCCAACACCGTACAGCTGCTCAGTGGTGTACAGATCAGTTTGACCAAACTCAGTCATGTTTGCTAGTACTGGGATATCTAGCACGTCGGTAAACTTACGATACATCTCAATGTCTGTTAATGCTTCAGCAAAGATCATGTCAGCGCCTGCTTCTTGGAAAGCGACCGCGCGCTCAACAGCAGCGTCCAGTCCTTCAACAGACAAAGCGTCAGTACGTGCCATGACCACAAAATCAGGGTCTGTTTTGGCATCAAGAGCGGCTTTTAGACGGTCGACCATCTCAGAGATACTGACGATTTCTTTATTAGGGCGATGACCACAGCGCTTTTGAGCCACTTGATCTTCGATATGTACCGCTGCGACGCCCGCTTTTTCCATTTTTCTAACGGTTTGGCTGATGTTAAAGGCGCCGCCCCAACCCGTATCAACATCGACTAATAGTGGCGTATCTACTGCATCAGTAATACGGCGAGCATCTTCTAGGACATTATCAAGACTCGTCATACCCAAATCTGGCAAGCCAAAAGAGGCATTTGCTACGCCGGCACCTGAAAGATATAGTGCCTGATGACCGACTTGTGTTGCCATCATGGCAGTATAGGCATTGATGGTACCAACAATCTGTAGTGGTTGATTATTATCGTTTTTTTGTTTCATCGCACTGCGAAAGCGCGCGCCAGCTGAAGATGTCATTTGATAATCCTTGGGTAAGTAGTTGGTCTTATTTTAATGTAAATAAATAAGTAGCACTGGGCATTCATTGAACCTTAGTTGACTTAGAGTATACGCAATTCCCCCTATATGGAAGTGGTGATTATCCTTAATGCCTTCGCTTACGCTAGCAAAGCGTTGGTTTGTAGTAGTAGTATTTGAATTACGAATAGTAATATCCGTATAGTAATGATTTGCTGTGACCATTATTCATATCGGTAAAATTGGCTAGGATAACGCTTAACTCTAGGAAATAATTTGTTACATTAATTCTGTGTCACCTTTCAAATATACCCATAAAAAAGCCCTCATAGCTATCAGCTACAAGGGCTTTTTTATTCAATGCGTTTTTTACTTGATAAGACCTTAGCCAAATAGACCAGCAAGGTTTGCCAAAAATAGCAGTGTAAAGCCACTTAAGAACAGCAAGCCTGCAATCGAGTAGGCATTCATACCAGGGGAGAGTTTTTTGTGGTTTTTTACCAATGTGTAGTTGAGCCAACCAAAGATAGGTGCGGATACAAAGGCAGATACCATGGCAAACTTCAGCATAGCGCCTAACTGTCCAGTGAAGAAGGTGATAATAACCAGTCCACCACCAATCGCGTAAGTCGTCCAAAAAGCAACCTGCTTTTTATTGATTTCGCTTTCACCTTTGATCAAACGCCAGCACTCAGCGTTGGCACGTCCATAACCGTCAGCACAGGTAATGGTGGTACCAAACATACACATAAAGGCAACGAATGCGACCAGCAGTCTTGACCATTCACCAATCGTGGCGGTATACATGTTTATGAGCTGATTGATATAGGCGCCGCCAACCAATTCAATCTCTTGACCAGAGCCATACTGCACAAAGACACCCAGTGACAAAAAGAACAACGCTAGGATAGCAGAGACTAAGAAACCCACATTGAAGTCAAGCAAGCCTTGACGATGCGTGGTGTGATCTGCTTTTGCTTTAGCAGAGGTCCACATCGAGGTGATAGCTGCAAACTCAAGTGGCGCTGGCATCCAGCCCATAAGGGCAACAATAAACCCTAGCGTCGCTAAATTCCAAGGGGAAGTCGCGACAAAATCAGGCGTCATCACTGTTGGCTTGCCAGCAGCAATCATGACCGCTAATACCGTTGCAGTGACCAAAGCAATCATAATCCACTTGGTCACTCCATCAAGCAGCTTGTAATGACCAGCAATCAGAAAGAACCAAGATACCGCAACGATTATGACCGCTAAGCTGATACTAGATAGCCCCACAGAAGCTGGCAGCATAAAGCCCAAAATCACCGCAGCCAGTAGCGTCACGGCGCCAGTACTAATCACTGCAGATAAGATCGAAAGGATAAAGTAAATCCATAGATAGGCTTTTGAACGCTTGGCATAGCCTGCAATCAGGCTCTCACCGGTCTCATAGACATAGTCAGTACCAAAACGGAAAAACGGATACTTAAAAAAGTTGGCAAGGATAATCATAATCGCCAACTGCCAACCGTATATGGCACCCGCTTGGGTGGATGAAATCAGATGTGAGCCACCGATGGCAGCCGTCGCCATCAAGATACCTGGGCCAAATATACGCCAACTAAAGCCTTTTGGCGCTGCGTCACTATTGGCAGTGTTAAGGGGTTGTGCGGTCATGAATACCTCAAGTATATAAAAAGGCCAGTCATAACTGGCCTGTGATGCACTGCTAGTAAACATGACAGCGCATTAGGAAAATTTAAGAAAATAAGCTTTGACTGTATCACAACTCATGCTGTGCATGATAATAATCATTTTTTCTATTACTGCCAATAGATAGTTGGTTATCATCCTTAGACAAACTGCTGACGTCGATAGGTAATACCGCGCTGCTCATAGACCCGATAGACAGCACTGAGCAAGTTAGGTATTTTGGGATGCACAAAATCTTTGAGAGTGTGCAAATAAATAGGGGAGGTGGCGTTTTCATGAATCAGACGCTGATAACTGATCTGTTCAGTACGCACGGTTTTTAGACTAGCGGGCACCAAAGTAATGCCTTCACCAGCAGCGACTAATCCAAGGGCCACTTGCAGATCACTGACTTCGGTCGTCATGAATGGTGTGATGCCATACTGAGCAAATAAATACAGCAAAGGTTCAGTGACTGGTTTGTTCGTTGGTGGCGGATCATCTGGACTATAACTTTTGGTGGTTGCATTGGTCATAGTAGGCACGGGCAAATGGGTTTGGTGATACAGAATCAAACGATTATCTGCCAAGTCAATCAAGCGCTGCTCTTGGTTATCAGCAAGGGGATGTGCTTTGGGTAATGCCACCAAATAGCGTTCATGACGTAATAAAATCTGCTGCACCCAAGCATCTTGATGGGCAAAGCGGCCAAAGCCGATATCAATTTCACCAGATTTAAGTGCCTCGATTTGTTGGTAGGAGCTGATGTCTTTGAGATTAACCGCAATATCAGGGTTTTGCCGTTTCAACGTCGCAATAATCTCTGGTAAATGCCCATAAAGTACGGAGGGCACAAAACCAATGTTCAATGCCGTACTTGGCGCTGATAGCCGCTGAGTCATGCTAGTGATGTTATTGAGCTCTGTCAGTACCGTGCTGACTTTGTCATAAAAAAACTGGCCAGCTTCCGTCAGTTGCAGCGGCCTATGATAACGATCAATCAGCACCACGCCCATTTCTGTCTCGAGCTGTTTCAGCTGTCGACTAAGGCTTGGTTGCGATAAACCTGTCATCTTCGCTGCTGCGCTAAAGCTTTGTAACTCAGCAATGGCAATAAAGGCGTTGAGCTGCTTTAAATCCATGATTATGTCCTTACAAGAGACCTTTTTATTGCTTAATACTGCATTTTTACTGACTTATCATTCTCAATACCTGTTTGTCGTTGACTTATGTTGAGAAAAACAAAGAGATATAAGGTTCTTATGATGCTAAAAATATGTTGTAAAACCGTTTATCGGTCAATTGTATTACTCATCCCAACATCTGTTGCTTACCATCAAAGCTTGCCCTCATAATGTCAATTCAACGCTTATATAGAGCGTTATGAATATTCGCATATAGTCACTGAGGATCGCTGATAAGATCCCAGAAAAGACGCAAATCGACGATAACATTCCCTTAACCTGATTTGCAATGCGAACTGACTGGGTATCATCTTAAGAAAAATTCAAATAATAATACAGGTAACCATGATGGTGGCTCAGGGTTTGTTGACGATGATCTTAGATTAAATATTAATGACCGCAGCCTTAGTGTGTATGAGCGCTACCTCAAAAAGGTGATGCAGGATAACAGCTCTGATAAGCCGCCCAGTGCAGTAAACGCTCATAATAACGTCTCTAGCTATGATAAAACAGTCGCAACAAGCAAAAACACTTCTTTTGATACAGCAGCAAAAGCAAAGACAACTTCTACCAAACACGCAGAGCCAATAGAGGACAGGTCGAGCAGTAGTGTCAAGCTGTTGATTATTCTTGGTGTTTTCTGCGCTGCTTTATTGATTGGCGTTATCGTAGTGATATTGAATGCCACAGGCGTCTTGGTATCGTTAACCGATCGCTTAGCTTCTAGTGATTCTCAAGCGGCAATGGTGAGCAGCAGCTCGCCAGTTATTGAGAGCGCGCAAGCGGTAGCAGATGAAACAGTCACTGACCGTGAAAGTACCAATACAGGTGATTCAAAGATAGAAAATGACAACTTGAGTCATCTCTCCATAACTGCTGCAGCCAAACCAACCAATGAAAATGTAGAGAATACAAAGGTAGATGAGCTAAGCACAGTCTATTCTGTCAAGCGCGCTGCTGGTACTGAAAATTATGATCCCGTACATACCAAACCTAGGATGGTCACGAGAACACAGACATTAAAACTTCCAGACAAGACGGTAGAAAAAACAGATGACGAGGCCTCCCAAAATGAGTCTGAGTCTGCCATAAGTTTCGATGATTTTAGAGAAGAAGCACAGATTGTTATATACCGTGAAGTTCCAGACTAGCATCAATGATAGTAAGCAGCTATAAGATCAACTGAATGTTTCCATGTCCAACACTTACTATGCCTTTCATTGTTTTAGCTCAGACTTCCATTGTTATTATTCTTTTCCAATGAAAGAAGACAGAGATTTCAGTAAAGCCTCTTGATTCATCTCTTCTCCTATAAACACAATATCTCCAGGTCTAGAGTCACTTTCTTCCGCAGGCAGGATCTCTGGTTGTTGCATCACCTTACGTACAGACTGCAGTAATAGCGCACCTTCGTCTGTCTGCAATACGCCTTTGACTCGCAGGATTGTATCACCCCGAGCATGCAGCAATGCCGACAGCCAAACGGTAAACTCAACCCAATCTATTTTTTTTGGAATCGGTAGCGAAACCACAGTCGTTGGTGTTCCTACATTAGCGATAGTTGATTCGTAGATTTCGGTCGGCTCTGGCAGTGGTGGCACAGGGCTTTCGACACCGAATGCGGATAATGAAATCGGGGCGGCTGGATTAATTTTGCTGAGGGTTGAAACAAGGTTCGATAAAGACTGCTCGGATACTTCCTCTGATTTTGCAATGACAACGCGATCAGCCGATAGTATTTGCTGACGGCATAAAGCGTCAGTCTTTAGCGCTACGTGGAAATGTAGCGCATCAGCCATGATGATGGTTTCTTTAAGCGCAAAATGGTAAACCAGAATAGGATGCTCTCTAATCGCTACGATAATCTCTTCGGGATCAGCTAAACCGCTGGTTTCTATGATCAGAGTATCAGGAGTAGGAGAGATGTCAGGCTGAGTGGTAGTCAAATCACGCTTTTGTCCGTTTGTTCGGGATTCGGCAACCTCAAGCAGTGCTGATATTAATTCTTCTTTACCTTTTGGGGTGCCCGCGGTTCCAGTCAGAACTTTGACGCTCATCGCTTCGCCTAATAGCAGGTCATCAACAGGTTGCTCTGCCGCTTCTTGAGTGAAGACTTGCGTGTGACCAAAGGTTTTGGTAAAAAGCGCATGACGCAGCCATGTGGTCTTACCTGAACCCAGATAGCCACTTAGTAGAACGATATCCAGACGGTTATCTTGTGAGGTTTGCATATAGATCAAGCCACGGCATGCATTTTTAAAGGGTCAACTGCAAAGCCTTGACGACGTTCTACTTCAGCCCACAGCTCAGTTAAATTATTGACCATGACGCGGGCTCCGCCTGGACATATCAGCTGAATCTGCGGGATTACCCCATCCGCATATACTGAAAAACCATAAGGTTTTAGTACGCGCTTTAGTATTGATATTCGATGAAACATGGCTCTGAGGCGAATACCGCCAGTTTGGGCGCCTGCTTCTGTCCAATGCCCTGGAGCCGCTGGATTACCACATGCATTACACATCACTGTTCTCCTTATAGATGACCTTGGCAGCGCTTTGAAGAATTCTTTAAACCCTACTAGTACTACCAAGGCCCATAAACTTATTAATACAAAGTGCTTAAATAACCTCTGGACGTTTCCCACCTTCAAACGGGAAGCGCTGGCGGAAATCTGCAGCAATATCTTCAAACGGCATCCAAACTTCGCCTTCATGGCTATTAATGTAATCAATGAGCCGCTCAAGCATCAGCAATACTTGCGGACGCCCAGATACATCTGGATGGATAGTAAAGGGGTAGACCGCATAATCCATATTGCGATAAACCCAATCAAACTGGTCACGCCACATCTCTTCGATATCGCGTGGATTGACGAACCCGTGGCTGTTGGGGACGTTTTTCATAAACATCATCGGTGGCAAATCATCCATGTACCAGTTGGCACCAATCTCGACCAGATCGATCTCTTCACCATGGGTCATAGGGTGCATCCATTCTTCCGCTGTTTTAGAATAATCGATCACGTTCCACTTATCGCCAACCCGAGCATAAAACGGCTGAAAATCACGGTAGCCTTGGCTATGGTCATATTTAAAATCATATTTGGCGAGGATCTCAGGGGTCGCAGCTGACATCTCCCACCATGGTGCCACATAACCACGCGGGCTTTGACCAGTCAGCTTTATAATCAGCTCAACCGATCTCTCCATAACCGCTTCTTCTTGAGCGCGGGTCATGGCAATTGGGTTTTCATGTAAGTAGCCATGCGCGCCTACTTCATGACCGTGATCGACGATCATTTTGGCAATATCAGGAAAGGTTTCGATACTATGCGCAGGGATGAAAAACGAGGTGCGCATATCGTATTTCTTAAACAGCCGTAATAGGCGCGGGACGCCAACTTCAGAAGCCCAGACACCGCGCTGAATGTCTGATGGGCTTTCGCCGCCGCCGTACGAGCCGATTTGACCTGCCACTGAGTCAACGTCCGTGCCGAATCCGCATATAATAGTTTTTGACATGTCTCACTCCTTTGATGGTATGGGTTGTTTCTTCTTCCTTTGCTTGTTTTAACTTTATTTACTTTACCTTTATTTAATTGTCTCTATAAATCGCTGTTTTCAGTTTTGAGCAAGTAAGCTTTCTACAGAAAGCGCAGCAGCCAACAAGTCGCTTTCTCGGCCGCCTGGCATCGATAGCAAAATACTGGTAGGCATCTGATTGTCATCTACACCATTAGGTAAGGTTACCCCGCACCAGTCCAAAAAGTTACCAAGTGCTGTATTGCGTAGCATTAGCGCATTGGTATAGATATATAGCTCATCGTCTTGCTCAAGTGGTTCAAGTTCGGGGGCCGTGATGGGTGTAGGAGGAAATAGCACAATTTGATCGCCCAGAATTTGACGGTTTTTTTGAATCAATCTAGCGCGCTCTCTCAAAATCACCAGTAAGTCACGTGCCGTCATGTCTCCTGCATCAAAAATACGCTCAAGCACTCGTGGATCCATCTGCGACGCACGCTCAGAATGCACCAGATCCCAGTGTATGTCTAAGGCTTCTGGGCCAACTAAGTAGCCATGTTCCCGAGCAAGCCTGCCTATCTCGTCAAACTCGCTACAGACTCCACGTACCACCGTAGCGCCTGCCAGCTCAAGCGCGCGGACACTTTCTTCAAAATTCTGTATCACTGCCTGTTGCGCATTTTTAAAGACAACATTGGTCGGAATAAAGAATTTAAGCGTGTGAATAGGTGTTGGGAGAGGGGTTTTGATATTACGACCGTTGAGAATCTCTGCCGCACCGATGCAGCTTTTTACATCAGCGGCAAGTGGACCATAGGTATCCAATGTCGGTGAGAGTGGAAACGTCCCTCCTTTTGGAAAGGCTATACTAGAGCCTTTGTAGCCAACTATGCCATTTAGTCCAGCAGGTATACGTATTGAGCCGCCAGTATCGCTACCGATAGCGAGTGGCACCAATCCGCGGGCGACAGCGACTCCGCAACCTGAGGAAGAGCCACCAGGAATGCGATCAGGGCCAGTAGCGTGTGGGTTTTTGGGTGTGCCAAAGTGAGGGTTGAGACCAAGGCCTGAGTAGGCAAACTCAGTCATATTCAGACAGCCTATTGAGATAAGGCCGGCTTGACTGGCATTTGCTACCATGTTGGCATCGCGGGTAGCTGGCGCGTTGGATTTGAGCACCACCGATCCTGCGGTGGTCACACGGCCTTCTATATCAAACAGGTCTTTCCACGCAACAGGGATACCATCCCAGGCACTGAGCAGATTGCCTTCGCGGTGCCGCTTTCTTGAAGCATGGGCTTCTTTAAGTGCCCGTTCTTCGAGCAATTCTGTAAAAATAGTCGGGTCGGAAGATTTGATGTCCGCAAAGGTCTTTTCAACAAGCTTAACTGGACAAAGGTTGCCTTTTTTTAGGTCGGCGACCATGTCTATGACTGAAACAGATCCTTTGACAACCCTGTTCATATCCCACTCCATGGTATTGATTTTTTGGAAATTATACTTCTAAATATAGGCCTAAAGAGCACTATAGTCAATCCACTTAAGGATTGGGAAGCAGATCCAAATTCACAGACAGGGTAGTAAACACAAACTTTTGGAGAGTTTTAGGAGAATGACTACTCACTGTAAGTAACCATTCTCAGGAATAATAGCAGGCGGAAGTTCATCTTCTCCCAATGCCTCTAGCAAGTTAATTTCGATAGTTCGTGACAGAGCGCTCAGTGGCAGTTGATTAGCAGCTAAGCCAAAAGGCTCTTCCAACTCTTCGCTGAGGACATCTAAACCAAAAAAAGTATAAGCGATCACGGCGCAGATTAAAGGCGTTGCCCAGCCCAAAGATGAAACCAAGCCAAAGGGTAACATAAAGCAGTATAAGTAGGTAGTACGATGTACCAAGAGCATATAAGCAAAGGGTAGAGGAGTGTTGTGAATACGCTCACAGGCCGCTAAAACAATGGTCATAGAGGTCAAACGCTCATCCATGTTTTGTACCATCAGCTCCGAGTACTGCCCCTGACGGCGGCTATCACCAAGCTTTTTGCCCATCAATCGCATTAAATAGTCAGGCAGATTTTGTGTTTGCCGCATGCTTGCATGATGCTTTGGTTCCACAAAGCGCTCGACGTCCTCCCAAGGCGAAGTCTCCCGAAGTCGGTGACGCAAAGCATGGGTAAAAGCGATGGTTAAATGGATCATTTGCCGCTGGGTATCACGCCCAGTCTCAGTATCGTCGTCTATAAAGGAAATCACTTGACGGGTCAGGCTACGCGCATCAAACACCAATTGACCCCACAATCCTCGAGCTTCCCACCAACGCTGATAGCTGGCATTGTTGCGAAATCCAAGAAATAATGATAGGGTAACGCCCAGTAAAATAAAAGGAGCGGTACCATAAGATGAGAAATAACTGGGATACCAGTGCTGAATAGCCGTAATTAAAGAACTCAAAAAAGTAATCAGCAGTATTTGATAGTAAATCTTTGGGATGATTGAGCCACGTAGAGTAAAAAATATCTTAAGGGCATTTGGTTTTTGCCGAACAATCATGTCAGCTTCCTAGCGATGGGGCAGTGACTGCAGTATTAAGGATTTAAGGGTAAAATTGGCGCTTGTGCATTGGCATGATAGTACAGCTGCTGCTCGAATAAAAGCTGTCAAGCCAATGTTAATCCTCTTAGTATGCTGAATCCCTTTCTTTAAAGCGTTCGGGTAAATCGCGACAAGGTACGCTTGGCTTATAACGATAAATCACAGTCTCTAAAAATAATCGGTTGTTTCTCTGGTAATACCGATATGCTTTTACGAGCATGTAAAAAAAGCAGATACCCATCAATGAGTATCTGCTTTTTTTTATTGAGAAACCAGTTATGAACGAACCAGTTATTAAAAATCTATTATTTCTACAGCCACTAGCTTTGCGGGGTAATTAAGTATTTCTCACCTGTCGCTTGTTTAGAGTAAGCCGCTATTGAATCTAATTGTAGCGCTTCTGCCAATGACACTTCATGGGTGTAACGACTAGCAAAGGTGGTGGTGATTTCTTCTGCCACACGTTTACGCATCGACATGACCGTTTCAGTGCCTAATTTGCCTAGTGCATTGAATAACAAGAAGCCGTTAACACCCCAAGCAAAACCGAAGTTACGATTGAGCGTAATAGGGCCACGGTTTAATCCGCCATAAACATAAACTTGTTTGAACGTATTAGAGCCATACACGTTGTATTCTTCGACATCGCGAGTGATTGCCGCTTCCATGCAGTTAAGGATATCGCTGGCTAGTTTACCGCCACCGATAGGATCAAATGCAATCGTCGCACCCGTTTCAGTAATTGCTGCCGTCAAGTCAGCAAGGAAAGAATCTTTGCTTGAGTTAACCACATATTTTGCGCCCATATCACGTAGCAAGGTTTCTTGTTCTTCTTTGCGTACGATGTTGATTAAATCAATGCCATCAGCCATACAAATACGGTTGAGCATTTGACCGAGGCTAGAAGCTGCTGCCGCATGAATGATGGCTTTGTGACCTTCGGCACGCATGGTTTCAACCATTGCCAGTGCAGTCAGCGTGTTCACAAAAGAGGAAGCGCCTTCTTTAGCCGTCGTGCCGTCTTTTAATACTAAGCAGCTTTGTACATTAGCAGATAAATATTGACGATAAGTACCGCCGCCAATCACCGCTACTGTTTTACCCATCAATGCTTGTGCTGCAGGTGATGAGCCCACTGCAACCACGGTTCCTGCGCCTTCATTGCCTACAGGTGTGTCTTTACCAACGCGCGTTTTCAGCGCTGGCATGAACTGCGCGGGAACATCCGCTGTGATAACGGGACGCTCTTCTGTACCTGACTCAGTCGCTGTGGACATATCAGCAGCGCTAAACAACACCGCTTGGTCAGATGGGTTTAATGGCGCTGCTTCAATGCGTACAACGACTTCGTCAGCACCTGGCTGCGGCATATCGATGTCTTGCAAAGATAAGGTTAGTTTGTTGTCTGCGCTGATGGTTGAGACTAGTTGGATGTTTGTATCTGACATTGTGTTTTGCTCCTGCAAATAATTAAGGGTGTTAAACCAATCAATTTCAGATTGGTCAAAGTATGTGTTATTGAATTTAGATAGAGCTTAGTTTGAGTGCTTCGATTGATAAATGCTATTCGGTATTAGTCACTTTTCCACTATTAGTGTGATTGTTGTTTTTACTGCCAAAGAAACGAAACTAAGGCTGCAATGTCTAAGTTGAATCTATTATTACTGGTTTTAATTGGCTTGTATATAAGGGTAAATGTGAATCACTATTGCTTTTAAGACAATAATAAAGCGAAAATGCGTAGATGCTTCTTAAAAGCTAATTATTGATGATTGTTTCTTAAAGGGAGAAGTGAGTTGGATCAATTACGGGCAATACGTTATTTCAGTAAAGTCGCCGAAACGGGCAGCTTTACCAAAGCGGCAAAAGTGTTTGATGTGCCGCCCTCATCGCTCTCAAGGCGAGTCGCTGATTTAGAAAAGAGTTTGGGTGCGACGTTATTAAAGCGTTCGACCCGCATCGTCAAACTGACAGAAGTGGGGCAGATTTACTATAACGATGTACAGCAAATATTAAGTCAATTAAAACAAAGCCATGAAACGGTGCGCAGTTACCAAACCACGCCAATGGGACGTTTGCGCATCAGCTCGATGGTGGGCTTTGGTGAAAAAATCCTACTGCCATTGTTGGATGAATTTAGCGCGTTATACCCCGAGATTGTCCTAGATGTCAGCTTAAGTGATGAATTGTCAACGCTGGGGCGGGACGATGTTGATATCGCTATTCGTGGTGGTTACGCACCCAATGAGCGTGTATTAGCGATAAGGCTCATGGATAATGGGTTTATCCCTGTCGCTTCACCAAGTTATTTAGAAAAATACGGTATGCCTAAAAATGTGATGGAGTTAAAGCAACATAACGGTCTGTATTTTAAAGCGCCGACAGGGCCAACGCCTTGGTTATGTCATGTGGATGGTCAATGGCATGATGTCTCAGGACCAGCGGTTGCGATTTCAAATAATGGGCCGTGGCTGGCGAGAAAAGCTTGTGAGGGTGAGGGCATTCTGATGTCAACTCGCTGGGCATTAGCGTCTTATCTTGAGTCAGGGCAGTTGCAAGCGCTTAAGTTTGAGCATGAACTGGCGATTACGCAACATGCTGATATGGCCGTGTATTTGCTGTATCAAAAGCAGCGCTATTTAGTGCCAAAAGTAAAAGCGGCGGTAGACTTTTTGGTTGAGAGGATAAAAGAGGAAGCATCATGAAAATAAATATTAATCAGACTGATATCACTGATTATCAAGTAACAGTAGATAGTATTTAATAACTGTCTTTGGTACCAGTGTAGATACTACAAGAGGTTTTACAAGCAGTATCAAAATCAAAGATAGTCTCATAGCATTTTTCATAGACCAATTTTGGTTAAGCAATCGGCAGAGTACAGCAGAAGATACGAAGGCACCTCAATGGCGTGAGATTTAAACAGAACATTGCCGGCGTATGAGTTGATATAAGAATCAGTGATATTAGCAACAATGCAGAGCAAGAGTGACAGTAACAAGATAAATCTGAAACAAAGTTCCTATGGATACAGTGTCCTATATAAATAACTGATAAATATAATAAAAAAACTTCTGAGCCTAATCACAAATAGAGTCTATTTAACATAATATACATTATGCGAAAACAAACCAACGGCTTTGAGAGTATTCTGTAAACCAAATATTACAAAACTCCCTCCTAATGTTTGCTAATTTAGTAAGGATATTCATTGTACGCTTAAGCAAGCATTGTTCAATCAAAGCTTATTGCAGTACTGATTATAATTTCAATTAACTTAATTTAGTTACGATAAGGATATTTTTATGATGCCGTCATCTTGCCTTAGTATCTCTAAGTCTTGTCTATATAAGTTATCTGCTGCTGTGTGTTTCGCATCCATCCTAACTGCAACTGGCTGTCAATCTTCTGCTGAGTCCAACACGACCATTCCCAATCATCAAAACGGCAATTCATCAGCGCCTGTCGTCTCTGACATGAGTCAGCAAACGCTTAGACAGCAAGCATTACGTATCCAACGTGCGCTTGCCAATAACGACTATGCCAGAATCACCAACGACATCCATCCAACTCGCGGTGTGCGTTTTTCGATGTATGCCTATGTACGTCCAGAGTCAGATAAAGTCTTCAGTCCTGCACAGTTTGCCCAATATCTACAAGAATCTAAAATTCGCTTTACTTGGGGTGAACGTGACGGTACTGGCGATCCCTTGGTCATTCCACTACCTGATTATTTGGAGACTTGGGTCGATGCTGATAAGTTTAATGAATCTACCCTGAGTGTTAATGAGTTTAAGCAAAACGGAAACATGATAAACAACTTAAAAAACATATATCAAAACTCAGAATTTGTTGAGTTTTACTATAAGGGAACAGAAGAGTTTGACGGTATGGACTGGCGCATCATGCGTTTGGTGTTTGATGAGTATCAGGGAAAACGCTACCTAGTTGCTATTATTAATGAGCAGTGGACAGTATAGATGCTTAATTATTTAGATGATTAAAGAAGGCAGTACGTTCGTCTTGTGTGATGCATTGCCCTTTTTTGCTGTCTTTTATACTATATATTCATATTTTTACATATATAGGTATAGAAGTTATATTATGACTTAATCTCAAGTTTGCCAGTATAGCCTTAACAATACCTTATTATCACGTTTTGGGCGTATCCCGAGGCGTATAACCAAAGTACTGTTTATAGATACGCGAAAAGTAACTTTGATCGCCATAGCCTACTTTATGAGCGACTTCCTCAATGGTCACATAACTTTTACTCTTTAAAATATGATTGGCTTGTTTTAGACGCAGCTCTTTTACCCACTCTGAAAAACTATAAGGCAGGTCAGCAAAAAGCTTGTGCAGGTATCTGACAGAAATATGGCAAGCAGTGGCGACTTTTTTTGGGGTCAAAGCAGGGTTTTCTAAGTTCAAATATACGTAATGCTCGATACGCTTTAAATGCACCGACTGTATAGAAGAAGTGTTACTCATCATGACTTCTTTAGGTGCGCTAAGGTGAGTACAATGAGATTTAGTAGCTGCTGCTCTAATATTTTGATCTCCAAATCGTCCAGCTGATGGCTCTGCATAAACTCCAGTATTTGCCGCATCTGAAAAACCAGTAGCCTGCCAGCGCCTTCATCGATAGATAAGCTACGCGCAAACTGGCGCTCTATGGTGCGTATTTGCGCAGTGAGTAATGCGAGCGGTACTTTGATCACATATAGCGACGCTTCATGCAGATGGTAAAACTCGTAAGGTAAGTTGGATAGCTCAATAAAGAACTGCCCAGGCTTAGAAGTCAGCTGCCGTCCTTTTTGGGCAAAATGCACATCGCCTGTGATAGGAAACGTAATCAAAATACTGTCGTCAGTATAATCAGAGCTCTGCACACCGCGATCATAGTGTACCGTATTAGCATAATAACGCGACACGCCTATGTCTAACAGCTTAGAATGCTGCAAAAAACCAGAAAACTTATTTGGCTGCCTGAAGCTGACATCAAGATCAAAATAAGTATCATTAATGGTGCGCTTCCAGTCAAGTGCGTCCAGTGTCTGTACCTTATCTATCGGTGGTATCGCTAACACAGGGGCGTCTAAGACACTCTTATCATCTAAGGTATCCTTGACAGTGACCGATAACTCAACTGATGGATTTTGATCAGTGTATTGAGGGTTGTTTGGCTTGTGATTTGCAGTCATCCTTGAATACTCAGTAATTGGTACACAACTGTACTGATATCCTAGCAGTTAATAATGAACGATTCTCTTTTATATTCTAAATAAAGCCAAAAAAGGCGTCAGGAACTGAACGCTGTTCAATACCTGACGCCTTAACATTAATATAAAGCTTAAATTTTGTTTTATGCCGCTCTGGTCAACTTATAGGTCCCAGTCTCATGTAGCTCTGCTTGCCAGCCGTCCTTAATCACCAGAGTCGTGGTTGGCTCTTGAATAAGCGCAGGGCCAGTGACCACAGCGCCAGCTCCGAACTGTTCGCCATCATAGATAGGCGTGTCGATCCAGTCATAAGATTGATCAAATAACATCTTACGACTGTCAATCTGAGCTTGGCTGATGTCACCTTGCTGGGCAGGCAGAGTTGGTAGCTTTGGCTTACTAATCTTACCAATCACCGCCACTTCGATATTGACTAGCTCAACCTTACTATCACGCTCATCATAGGTATACAACTCTTTGTGACGCTGATGAAACGACTCCAAGATGGTTTGCACGCTCTCAGCATCGAGCTTGCCGTTTGGTATCAGCACATTACATTCATGTACCTGACCGACGTAGCGCATCTCCATGGTACGTTCGATAGAGATGTCTTCATCTGTAAAGCCATCTTCGAGTAGTTTTTGTACGCCCTGCTCTTCGAGCTCTTGTAGTTTTGCATTGAGATCGTGCAAATCAGCCTCGGGGGCGATGATCATCATTTGTGTCGCCAAGTAGTTATACTTGATATCAGAGATGATTTGGCCAAAGGCGCACAGGCAAGAAGCTATCTTGGGGATTAAGATAGTGCGAATACCCATCTCTTCAGCAAGCGCGATAATATGCATACCACCAGCGCCGCCAGCACATATCAGGGTAAAGTCACGCGGGTCATAACCTTTTTCAATAGTAATACGGCGAATCGCATTGGACATGTTTTGGTTGACGATGGCACTGATACCAAAAGCCGCGTGAGCCAGATCAATCTTCAGTGGATCAGCAATGTGCGTCTGTACCGCTTGTACTGCTTTTTCTTTATCCAAGGTCACACTACCGCCTAACACCGCATTTGGCTGTAGATAACCCAATACCAAGTTGGCATCAGTCACCGTTGGCTGCTCGCCACCTTTACCATAACACGCCGGCCCAGGGGTGGCGCCAGCACTTTGAGGGCCGACTTCTAACATACCAAAGGTATTGACATGACCAATAGAGCCGCCGCCTGCGCCCAAGGTCTCGACATGAATCATCGGCACGCCAATGCGATTACGTAAAAAATCTATATCGCGGTTGAGACTGGTTCTACCTGATTTTGCCATGGTGATGTCAAAAGACGTGCCGCCCATATCAACGGTGATGATATCGTCAATACCAAAAGGACTGGCGATATATAGACCCGCTTGTGGTGCTGACGCTGGGCCTGAGTTGATGGCATTCACCGCCCGTTCACGCATGATCTCGCCAACCGCAAGCCCGCCATTGGACTGAAAATAACGCACGGGCTGCTCTGCGCCTAACGCCTTAAAATAATCATCGATCTTATGGACATAAGAGGCCATAACTGGACTTAGGTAGGCATTCACCAGCGTCGTTGAGGTGCGGGTATATTCCTTAATTTGTGGATATACTTCACTGCCACAGCAGACAAACACCCCTGGCATATGCTGCTCTACCAGCTCCTTTGCGCGCTGCTCATGCTGGGTATTGCGAATAGACCAGACAAAAGAGATGGCCACTGCCTTGACGTCTTTTTCTTTCAACACTTTGATGGCATCGAGGACGTCTTGCTCATTTAGTGGTTCATGCTCAGTACCGTCAGCTAAGATACGACCACGAATGGGAAAGCGGCGATCACGGGTGGCGATTTGTGGCGCTGGCGGGTAACTGGCATCATAGCGGTGCCCTTCCTCCTTATGCCCTAAGCGTATCTCGATACTGTCTTCGTGACCTTTGGTACATAATAGTCCAACTTTCACACCTTTCATCTGAATCAAGGCGTTGAGCGCCACAGTTGTACCATTGATACATAGGTCACAGGCTTGGATAATCTCTTCGATAGAACGGTCAAACTGGGTGGCGATCTGCTGTAGGCCATTGGCAATGGCCAAGGTGCCGTCTTCAGGCGTGGAAGGGGCTTTGAACAGATGCACGTCGCCGCTTTTTTCTGCCAGTACAAAGTCAGTGAACGTCCCGCCAGCGTCGACGCCAATTCGGAAATCATTTTTCATAAGTCATCCTTAACTCAAATTATTTGATATCAGTTCAGTATCGTAATGTCATTTGGTCATTTAATACCATTTGATTTTGATATAGCTATGCCGTCAGCTTACGACGCAGCGCCTCTGTTTCGGCTTCATTGACTGCCAGTGTTTGTGGGTCAATCACTACCCCGTATTCAGTCTTAGCCGCTGCTACTGATATGATTCTTTCTTGTACGTCTTTTAATACGGCTGGAATGGGTCGAACAAACGAGCTGCCGTAGCCGCCACCGCCAGGGTTGGTATTACGCGCACGGTCACCAGGTTGGATTTCGGTCACGGTGTTTTGCTTATATAGGTCAGTGACACCGTCTTTATGGATAATCTCCAAGCGTCCTAGCTTCAGCTCAGGTGAGATTTGCTCCGCACCTGCAGCGCCCATCGTCGGATGCTCACGGCCTTCACCAAATGCCACCACTGTCATCTCATGACCCAATGGCTCAACTTCCCATACCGTGCCGCAGCCGCCGCGGTACTCACCAGCGCCGCCACTGTCTTCTGCCAGACCGTATTTATGAATCAAGATAGGATACTGATACTCGAGCAGCTCGATGTCACCTGAGCTCAGAGCACCGAAGCAGCACAATGGGCCACAAGCATGCCAGCCGTCCATCTGCTGAGTAGCACCCGCACCAGAGATAATCGAGGCCAGAATCATGGTGACGTACTGCTCGCCCGTCTTTGGGTCGATACCTGAGATATTGATGCCAGAGGCATGACCCCAAGAGGCAATCACCCGATCTGGGGCAGCATCTTCAAATGCCATACGTACGGCATCAGTCAAAGTTTCCATCGGCGTGGTGGTACAGTTGACATGAGGAGCTGGCTCTTTGGCATTACATAGCGTGCCATGCTCGCCCAAGTCCACCGTGACACAGCGGTACAGTCCTTCGTTGTATGGTGGATCTACCTGTGCAAACATCATCAGCCCCAGCAGCACACCAGACATCGAGTTGCCCGCGTAGGAGTTGATAAAGTAAGGCACTTGCGGCGGACTGGTAATCTTGATGTGCACGTCGCTGTCTGTAATCTCAATATCCGCGCTGATGGTCAAGTCGCCCAAACCATGCCCTGAATCTTCCAACACCGCTTCGCCATGATACTGACCATCTGGGATAGAGGCGATTAAAGAGCGCATATGGGTATCAGCCATGTTTTTTAGCTCTTCAATTGCCGCGCGTACTGTCTCGACGCCATACTTGTCTAGCAGCGCAATCATGTTACGCTCACCAACCGCACAAGCACCAAACTGAGCGTTGAGATCGCCTTCTTGGTTGCGACGAGAGCGCATATTACTGTGAATTAAGTTGATGACATCACGGCGTTTAACGCCTTTTTCCCAGATTTTGATGGGCGGGATACGTAGGCCTTCGGCATATATCTCTTTGGCATCTGGGTTATAGCCTGCAGGTACTGGGCCGCCGATATCCGTGACGTGACCTTTGCACACTGTCCAAAATACTAACTCGCCCTGATAAAATACGGGCTTATACATACAGCAATCTAGGATATGACTGCCCATCATCACAGGATCGTTGTGATAAATAACATCGCCCTCATGAATATCATCGCCATAATATTCGGCAACGGCTTTCATGGCTGGCATGAGTGAACCTAAATGAATAGGAATATCCTGACCCTGCAAAATCATCTCAGGCAGATGATCAAACAACGCATTGCTGTAATCGTGAGCTAGGTTGAAGACACTAGAGCGGGCGGTTTTTTCTAAGGTTGTCGTCATCTCGCGCTGTGCCGTTTCTAAGGCACCTCGTACGACGGACAAGGTGATAGGATCAATTGAAGTGTGAGCGTTGCTCATGTGAGACTCCCTGTCTAGTAATTTATATCAGAAGATATGAGAGACTATGTAAAAGTAATATGTAAAATAGGCCGATGTGGCCGTTTATGTTTACAAATACCCTCATTCTTTGTCTGGCTGTCATCCATCCTAATGACTAAGCTTTTTTACTATAACGGGGTTTTTGGCAAATAGATTGGCTGACAGTGCAGGGTTTTTGACTGTGAGTGCACACTGGTGTCTATAACAATCTAACTTTGTTTGTTTTTCATGCCTGCCAGCGTTGAAGTTAAAATAAAATAAGTTAAAACAAAAAAGACAGTGCATCACATACGATGCACTGCCTCAGTCTTCTATTCATTGTCTTTTATTTCTAAATGTTCAACACGCCCTAGTATTTCTGATCTATTTAACTACTGTGATTACATCGGTGTCTGCCGAAAAAACTTCACCATAATGTCGTAAATATCAGGATAAGCGTCTACCAGCTTTTGCGGGGTCTCAAAAAACACTTCACTAAGCACCGCAAAGAACTCCGCTGGATTGGTCGCACCATAGCGATCCAGTCCTGATTTACGATGCTTTTGGAAGTCTTCAAAATCACGGCTCATAATTGTTGTCCAACGCTCGGGATCCATATCAGGCTGCATGGGCGGAAAGCCGTTGGCGCTACCATTGAGCATATCGAGCTTGTGCACAAACTCATGAATGACGACGTTGTGACCATCGCGCTCGCCTGAGTGCTTGGCGTCTTTCCATGACAGAATGACAGGGCCACGCAGCCACGCTTCTCCGCTACGATGTTGGGTGCCCTCATGGACGATACCGAACTCATCTACGGTTTTAGTTGCGCTTTTGTAAGAGCCAGGGTAGATGATAATAGACGACCAGCCTTTGTACCATTCAAGCCCTAGGTTCAAAATCGGCAGGCAGGCTTGTAAGGCAATAGATAGCCTAACTGCATCTGTAATTTCAAAGCCTTGCGCGCCGGTAATCGACTTTTCGTCTAAGAATAACGTCGCCAACTCAAACAGACGAGTCCTTTCGTCCTCATTTAGCCTATCAAGTATCACAATGCGCTTGGCAGCTTGGCTCCAGTCGGCGGTGGTAAATTCGCTGTTGTCTAATATACGCTGCTCGCGCCAGTCTTTTATCATCTCAAACATGGTTTTATCCTATGAACTACCCACTACCTTAGAGGTATGAGGTTTCTGTGCGGGTTTTGTTAAAAATATCTTTTAATAATTAAACCATATTTATCATATCGATCTGCTGCATAATCGTATCAGTAAGGCTGTCGAGGTTATAGTATTCTACTTAGTAGGTTTTACTACCTGTGGCAGTTGTCGCAAATTTTGCGAAAACTGCTTTTTTATCCAACTCGCCTTCCTTAAAGACATTATTAATGTGTTTGCCTAATGTTTTGATATCACGATCGAACAGTTCTGAAAATTGTTAGCGACCGACTTAACCAGACACTATCTTTATCAAACTGTACCCGAATATCAGATTGTCCATCAGCTAGCTTATATATCTCAATTTTCGAAGTATCTTCATTCATATTAGTGGTTTTCATTGATCTCTTCTTTATTTGCATAGGTTAGATGGTGCGGGCACAAATGCATGTATTATCGAACTCTTGTTGTGTATTGCCCTCTATACGTTGTATAGTCAATACAAGGCACAAGCCATACACTGGACGTATGGCACCTATCAACTTATCTACCATAGCCTGCCTACTACAGCTGGTTGTGTTTGTCACAAACCAAAACTTTACCAAGGATGCGTGAGGTATTTATGAAGCAAAAATCAGACCAGAGCCAAACTCAAGGCGACAATAATAGCCAACAGCAAACTCAAACAAAATCTGCCCCCACAAGCCCTGTCAAAAGTCCTACAAAAGCCCCTACGGCCGAAAACAAAGACACAGTGCAAAATACTGCAAATCAATTGCCAGATTTTGATAAAAAGTGCTTTGATGAGCTAAAGGACGCTGATGGTAACTATCGTCCAGCGGCCAAAGCAGTTGGCGACTGGCTAGATGATATCAGTATTGATGGACTCAATCACCTTAACGAACAAGCCGAAAACATATTTTACCGTAAAGGCGTCACCTTTACCGTCTATAGCGATGCCAAAAATATCGAGCGCATGATACCGTTTGACATCATTCCGCGTATCATCGCCGCGAGTGAGTGGCAGCAGATAGAGGCGGGCTGTCAGCAGCGTATTACGGCTTTGAACGCGTTTTTGCACGATATCTACCATGACCAAGCCATCATGAAAGCAGGGGTTGTACCCGCCAGCTACGTCTATGCCAGTGGCTGTTATGAGCCGTGGATGATGGGTATCGAACTGGACAAACCCATCTACTCGCATATCAGCGGTATCGACCTCATCCGTGACGAGAGTGGTCAGTTTTGTGTGTTAGAAGACAATCTGCGCACCCCATCTGGCGTCTCTTATATGCTCGAGAGCCGTACTATCTCAGAAACCCTACTGTCTGATATATTTACCCATACGCCAGTGCTGGATATCGGTGATTATCCGCAGCGTCTCAAAGCCTGTCTTGCCAGCTCAACCAGCAAGTACGACCCACAGATTGTTATATTGACCCCTGGCCGCTTTAATAGCGCTTATTATGAGCATGCTTTTTTGGCCAATGAGATGAATGTACCCCTAGTGCACGGCTATGATTTGGTGGTTGAGGACAGCAAGGTCTATATGCAAGGCATCCGCGGCAAAGTGCTAGTGGATGTGATCTATCGCCGTATTGATGACCCTTATCTGGATCCACTGGCGTTTCAATCTAGCTCTATCCTCGGGGTATCAGGGCTAATGAGTGCCTATCGCGCTGGCAATGTGGTCATCGTCAACGCTCCAGGTACGGGGGTCGCAGATGACAAGTGCTTATATGCCTTTGTGCCCGATATGATAGAGTTTTATTTGGGTGAAAAGCCCAAACTGCCAAACATTGAGACCTATCAATGCCGCAAGCCTGACGAGCTCAGCTATGTGCTCGACAATCTAGACAAACTGGTGGTCAAAGAGACGCAAGGTTCAGGTGGCTACGGTATGCTGATAGGACCGACATCTACCAAACAAGAAATCAGCGACTATCGCAAGCGCCTGCTGGAGAACCCTGCAGGTTTCATTGCTCAGCCAACCATTTCCCTATCTACCAACCCTACCGCTGTCAGTGATGGTATTGCCCCGCGTCATATCGACCTGCGCCCCTTTATACTCAGTCATGGCGACGGCTCGGTAGACATCGTACCAGGCGGCTTGACGCGAGTCGCTATGGTTGAGGGCTCATTGGTCGTCAACTCATCGCAAGGTGGCGGTATCAAAGATACGTGGGTCATCGACGACAGCGATTTGGGTAAAGACCGCTCAGCCATTCAGCAACAGAGTAGTCCATCGCCCGTTGCTGCTGGTTACGCCAACTACCAAAGCCGTACCCAGCCTATCGAAGCAGGTTTTGAAGATCTCGATGATGCACCGATGATCCTCTTGCTGTCTACGGCGAGCCATCTGATTTGGCTTGGCAGATATAGCGAGCGGCTCTATTACTATGACAACATAATCAAGCAGCTCATCAAGGGCAAGCTTAGAAGATCGCAAGTACAGCATCTGATTGACCATTTAGGCTTTGATGTCGATAGCAGCGAGTCCCTAAAAGTCATGAAAGCGCAGCTCTTGTATGAATTAGAACAAAAAAGAATTCCCAATGTGGTGCAGTCCATTGAGACCAATGTACAAGAGACCAAAGGTGTCATCGGTAAGGACACCGCTGAGCTTTATAACCTGATTAAACGTTTATCAAGTGCTGGCACCTATCGTGCGGCAACCTTGCAGCTATACGCCTGTAACGCTGCTATGGAGCAAGAACATCCGACCGTTACTTGCTTTTGGCAATTAGGGCGACATTTTGAGCGACTAGAGCGCACTGTCTTATTAAATGAGGATCCTATAGCGGTCAGCTTGGCGTTTAAGCATTGGATTAATGAGCTGCCAGAAAATACCCGCTGGCGTGAGCTGCTGCGCTTGACCAATCAGATGATCCGCTCGAAGCAGTTTAGTGACTTTAAGCTTATAAGCCGAGAGTTCAATATCATACTTCAGCAAGGGGTGTGATACAGCAGGATAAGCTGGAGACACGCTAGCCAAAAGCTAAAGGAATGAATTTGAGACTTTTAAATACTAAGTGAGACATTAAGCCTGACTATAGGAAGCAATGATTATGAAACTTCAAATCAGCCATCAAACCAACTATTACTATGGCGAGCTGGCGCAGCGTAGCGTCCAGTATATTCGGATGACTCCCATGGAGCTGTCACATCAAACCATTCATCGCTGGGATGTCATGCTACCCAAAGTAGCCACAGGTCAAAAAGATGGCTTTGGCAATCACTGGCTTACTCTGAGCCGTAACGAGGCGCATAATAACCTACAGATGCAAGCGTCAGGTATTGTGGAGATTGATACAGAAACTGAGCGTTTAGAGGATATGAAACATGTGCCCTATTTGTTATTCACAGTGCAGACGCCTTTGACTAAGTGCTCAGAGACGATGCGCGCATTTGCAGCGCCTTATCTTGAAAACCCTACCCACGACAGCCTAAAAGCCATGGCCAATGCACTCATCATGAAGATGCCCTTCATCAAAGACACCACCCATGTAGGCACCACGGCGGCCGAGGCGTTTGCGACCGGCGCTGGCGTGTGCCAAGATCATACTCATGTGTTTGTCGGCTGCTGCCGTGACAAAGAGATACCTGCGCGCTATGTATCTGGCTATCTGTATGATGACACCGAAAACCATATGGCCAGCCATGCTTGGGCCGAAGTGTGGCTTGATGGCTACTGGTATACCTTTGACATCTCAAACCAGCTGTTTCAACCCAGCTCTCATGTCTACGTTGCCATCGGTCGCGACTACTTAGACACCGCCCCAGTACGCGGTGTACGCATGGGCGGCGGCTATGAAAATCTTTATAGCCAAGTATTGGTCACTAGACTATCATAGCGCTTGCTGCTCTTTACATAGTCTCTGTTAAGGATAATTTATGACCTATTGTGCTGCTATCCGTCTCAAAGACGGCATGATCTTCGCAAGCGATACCCGTACCAATGCGGGCGTTGACCATATCTCAACTTTTAGAAAAATGTACCAATACGGCGTGGAAGGCGAGCGTTTTATGGTACTACAAACGGCTGGTAGTCTTGCCACATCTCAAGCGGTATACAATAAATTGCAGAACGATGTGAATACCAGCGCCGAGCTTAGTGTCAATACGGTAACGACGTTATTTGAAGGCGCCAAAATGATAGGCGAGATTTTGCGTGATGTCATGGAGCATGCACAAATGATCGCCAATGATAGCGATAGTGGCACGTTTTCTAGCTCATTCTTATTAGGCGGTCAAATAAAAGGCCAGCTACCCGAACTATATATGATATACCCTGAAGGCAACTGTATCAGAGCCACTCGCGATACGCCGTTTTTTCAGCTTGGCGAGAGTAAGTATGGCAAGCCTATCCTAGATCGGTCCGTTGACTACACCACTGAAATCAAGCACGCGGCAGAGGCACTGATGCTATCCTTTGACGCTACCATGCGCTCCAACCTATCCGTAGGTATGCCGATTGACTTTGTGGTGTACAAAAATGACAGCTTCAAGATACCTGAAGGACGACGTATCAATCAGGACGATGAATACTTCAATGCCATTAGCCGTCAGTGGTCAGAGGCACTGCGTCAGACTTTGATTGACTTACCTGAGTGCCCTGCTGAATACTTGGGATAGACTATGAGTTAGCTTTGCCCTTGATCTTTTATAGCCGTAACACTTGCTAAAAAGCAGCATGAGCTATTGCTTATGCTGCTTTTTTTAATGATTGATAGTAACTAAAATACTCCGTATTACTGCTTTGATGTTACTGTTTATGCTACCACCAAGCGCATCAATTGCGTACTGATATAACCGCCAAATGTACCAACTGCATAACCCAAAATACCCAAAAACACCCCTACTGGCGCAAGCGATGGATGAAAGGCCGTCGCCACAATCGGTGCTGATGATGCCCCGCCGGTATTGGCATTAGAGCCGACTGCCAAAAAGAAAAACGGTGCACGAATGAGTCTAGCGACAGCAAATATAATTAGCACATGAATACTCATCCATAGCAGGCCGATTAAAAGCAGTCGCCACTGTGAGACAATACCCGCTAGATTGATTTGCATACCAATCGCAGCAATCAGTACAAAGATAAATACCGTACCGATTTTTGATGCGCCCACATGATCAAGCCTGCGAACCTTAGTGAATGAAAAGCCAACCCCTATCAAGGTAATGATCACCACCATCCAAAAAAAGCTACTGGCAAAGCTGTATTGTACTGCCCAACTATAGGGCGCAAAGAACCCTGCGATTTGACCACCGACGAAGTGCGCGACCCCTACCATGGCAAAGCACAGCCCAAACATCACCATCAAATCATTCAGTGTCGCTGGACGCGCATGATCACGCTCGTAGCTTTCTACCGCTTTGATAACTTTGTGAATACTGCTGCTATCGGCTTTCAATAGACGATCTATCTTATCGCTATGCTTAGCCATTACCAAGATAGCCAGTAGCCATAACGACGCATTGGTGGTGTCGACCAATATCATCATACCAAACAAGTCATCACTGACGCCAAACAGCTCCTTCATCGCCGCTTGGTTTGCCGCGCCGCCGATCCAGCTGCCAGCGACCGCCGAAAACCCGCGCCATAAAGTATCATCGGCAAACATCTGGGGCGACACCCATTTGGCCACACCCAAACTCATCGGGCCACTGATCACAATGCCGATACTAGCAGCGAAAAACATCGCAATCGCTTTCCAGCCCAAGCCAAGTATCTTGGGAACATCCATCGACAAGGTCATGAGCAGCAAACTGGCTGGCAATAGATAGGTAGCTGTAAAGCCATAAATTTGCGAGCCCACACCGTCTGCAAACACCCCTAAGCTGTTGAGCGTCGCGGGTATAAAACAGCACAGAACAATCCCTGGCAATACAGCATAAAAACGGCGCCAATACTTCCCTGGCAAGCCTTGAGTATAAAAAACCAAGCCGATGATGGCCATGATGATGCCAAACGCTAATGGCAGACTATCAATTGCTAAATTTGAGGTGGCGGGCATCAAAGCGCTCCGGATGTTTTGAGTAATTTCAAATTATAAAAATGGGTCAGTATAGACAAGGCCAAAAAGACACGCAAGCAAGTATTGTCTGATTACTCTTGGCTCTAACAGAGTTTTGACACTTATAGGACGGAACAGCAAACACAAAAAAGCCAGATAACAAGTATCTGGCTTTTTTTCGTGCTACGCAATACGTTTAAATATATGGCTTTATATTAAGCCTTTATTAACGCAAGCAATCACTTTATTACGAGTTTCTACCACGGTTACCGCCAGTTGGACGGCCTTGACCACGGCTATCAGAACGACCTGCTGGGCGACCTTGGCTACCACTTGGACGACCGCGACCCGTTGCAGCGCGATCACCGCGTGGAACGCCAGTGCCATCACCGCGGCTAGGGCCACCGCTACGCTTACCTTGATATGGCTTGCCACCAGAGCGCTCATTTGGCTTACCAGATGAGTCACGTGGCTTACCTTGATAGCCGCTGTCATTGCTTGCGCGTTGACCAGTGTTGCTATCGCTTGAACGACCACGGCCTTGACCACCGCCGCTAGACTTGCCAGCATAACCACCGCCTGAACGACCACGGCCACGACCACCTTTGTTTTCGCTAGGAACATAAGTCTTTTTGGCTTCTAGGCCTTCAATGACACTGACTTCCATTTTGCGATCGAGATAGCGATTGATAGCGTTTAACTGTGGGCGATCATCCATGCTACATAGACTCACTGCAACACCCGTACGACCAGCACGGCCACAACGACCAATACGGTGTACATAGTCTTCCGTTTGACGCGGCAGATCATAGTTGATTACGTGCGATAGTGCCGGCACGTCAAGACCGCGAGCAGCAACGTCAGTCGCTACCAAGATTTTGCATTTACCATTACGTAAGTCTTGCACGATACGGTTACGCTTGCTTTGTGGCAAGTCACCATGTAAGAAGCTGGCTTTATGGCCTTGTTCTTGTAAAGACTTCGCCAGTTTTTCAGTACTACGCTTAGTGGCAGCAAAGATAATAATTTGCTCCATCTCAGGCTGGCAAACGATTTTGTCAAGCAATCTGTTTTTGTGATCAAAATCATCACAGTAGTACACTTTTTCGTCAATATGTGCTGATTCAACCTTGATTGAAACGCGCTCTGGGTTTTTGGTGAAGCTGGCAGCAATTTTGCCAACAGGACCGTCCCAAGTAGCCGAACACATGATCGTTTGACGGTTAGAAGGTGCTGCTTTTAAGATGTCGTTGATGTCATCAGCAAAACCCATGTCTAGCATACGGTCAGCTTCATCAAGTACCAACACTTCTAGATTTGATAAATCAACGCGGCCAGCATTGATATGGTCAAGTAGACGACCAGGAGTCGCAACAATAACTTGTACGCCTTTTTTCAAAGCGGTGATCTGACCGTTATAAGGTGCGCCGCCAACTAATGGTACACAAAATACACCGCGCATATCTTTAGAATACGTACGTACGCTATCATGAACTTGCTGAGCAAGCTCACGCGTTGGCGTTAAGATAAGGGCTTTGGTTAGTTTGTCAAAACTAGTAGCACGGCTTAAGCGGTCGAGTACTGGAATAACGAATGCAGCTGTTTTACCACTGCCCGTTTGCGCCGACAATAAAAGGTCACGGCCGTCTAGAGCAAAAGGAATGGCTTGTGCTTGAATAGGAGTTGGGTTGGTATAACCACTGCGATCAAGCGCGCTAAGAATCGGCTTGGCAATATTGAGGTCTTTAAAGGTTACTTGATTTTCTTCAGCAGCGTCAGTATTGGCCGCTTGAGTGTCAGTATTTGATGCTTTGTTGCTTTCGATGATGCCGTTTTCGGCAGCGATTGTAGATAAGATGTCAGTCATGAAGATCCTTGGTGGTGTTAAGCTGCTGTAAATTCAGCAAACTTGATGCACACCACTGATAACCGTTCATCGCGCAACCTCATTTTAATCATCGTCAATAATAATGAAATTATTGACAATTAGCAGCCAGGCTCATTGGAGCCCATGACTTCTATAAAAGGGGTTGTGCGTTGTCTGACGTATTTTGGTGGTAGTGCCGAGTGTCTCATCCTTGTCTGCTATAAGCGCATTATCGAAGCTTTGTCCAAAGCAGATAAAGGCAAATAACAACCAATCTAGCCTCATTGGCTAGTAGATAAGATATGAGTCAGAAATAATAATTGATTATTTAAGTACACAAAATCATCGGCAACAATTACTCTCGGTCAATCCTAGACCCAAAATCGCAGGCGATGTTATCAATCTCATAATTCACGTTAGTCTATGCTAACGTGGGGACGCAGCATAGCACAGTAAAGTTATACTAAACGCTTTATTTTTGCATTTCGATCAACACGGTCATATTTATGATCAATTACAGCCCTCAAAAACAGCTGAAAGACCTTAACCGACTGCTTTTTGGCACCCCAAAGGATTGGGTAATATATAAATCAATTGTCTGGCAACACGCAACGTGTTCACTGTAATCTTAGATACCCATTACCTCAGATATCCTTTAGCTTATTAGCTTATTAGCTTAGATGCTTTTTACTTCCGCTACGAAGGTTGGTAGCTGCCAGGTACCACCCGCTTCAACCATACGGCAGAGTCCTGTAGTGCCTTCATAACTTTTGACAAAGCGCTTACCAGTCCAAATCCAATCGGTCCTGGATAGGCAGTCACCAACCCCGCGCCCTTTTTGTACCGAGCTTATCTTACCGTTAGTATATTCTGTCGCATCAGTGGTCACGAGTGCTGGACTATATGGGCTGCCGTCATTGATTACCCACATACCAGTGCCTGAGTTGTACGCACTTGTCCAGCAGCTATGCTGTACCAAGAGCTGGCTACTATTCAAGCGATTAACACGCCAAGGCGAATTGTCCGTTAACTTTGGACAATCAGCACTGACATCTTTGACGGTGCCTTTGACCAACTCGGTAAGCTGTGATGACTTCATACTAAATTTTCTATTGGTATTTGGTCTAGAGCTTGGGATGATAAGTTGTAGCTGCGGTGCAGGCTGCGGTGCCAACACACTACTATTAGATTTCGTCGGAGGATTTGTCTGCACAAAAGCACTCGGCGTCCCTACTCGGCCTTGTACCTCATCTGCTTTTAGCATGACAGCTGCAGCGCCTTTGTCAGACAACTGCCAGCGAGTATTGCGCAGTGCCAGCTCAATCTTACTCGATTTGGTCAATGCTTCGAGCAAAGCTGTGACTTGCGCTGAAGTCAACTCCGCATCGCCAGCGGCTGTCAAAAAAGGCTTGGTTTCACCCAAGTCTTTGTCGTCGATGACCAGCGAGATACGATGACGTCTGCCCAACTGTAGCAATGCTTTGGTGGAGCTTTCTTTGGCAGCGCCGATCTTGACACGGCCAGTCACGCTAGCATTACTACCTGCACGGCGTGTCAATAAAACCGATACAGGAAGCTCGCTATTACCTTCAGCTTGGTAACCTGCCAGCCGGCATGTGCGTGTATTGTCGCACACCACTTGCCAATCATGATGAGTCATCTCCACTGCCGACGATGCAGCGCTACTCATTGGACTGATGGCAGCGGTACTGATAGCCATCACTATTGGCAGCGCCAGCCTATATTTTAAAATATTGGTTTTTATCAACTTATCCATCAATTTGTTATTTCTCACGGCTTCGAATAACCATATAAAATGGTTTTTTTATTAGTATTCATAATATAACTGCTATTACGTTTCGCTCTTTGCTATATTTCGCTTTTTACTATAGCGGTACAGGATACAGGCCGATGCTCATTCATTTTTATAGCTTTTACTCATCAACACTGGTAAGCAAATATCGAGTCTGTTTTGTGCCCGTCTAATGTTAGCGCATTAATATTTCAGTCTATTATACTAATGTAGCATTATGTAATTCCATAAGTAAACAACTTTATACCATTTCCAAAAATTAGAGTAACGCGGAAAACCTGCGCAAGCACTACATCTAGTAGGCTTAGCAAGTTTGACAAAGTTAATCGCACTTTTTGGGTTTGGTATTAGTTGAATATCTTCTAATTATCAATTTATTCATGCCCGCAAAAATAAGACTAATAAGCATGATGCTTATCAGTCTTATAAATATCAGTATTATATGGGGTCTTTTTTAGTCATTAGCCAGTAAAGCTATCTTAGCCAATTGGAGATAACTCTAACTCTACAGCCCTTTTTACCGCAGGTCTCTCGGCTATTTTTTGCGCCCAGCGTTGGACATGAGAATAATCATCAACTTGCAAAAACTCGGCAGCATCATAGAGCTTTCCGAGTGCTAACTGACCATACCATGCCCAAATAACCATATCGGATATATTATAGGCATCTTCGCCATTACCACACATATATTCACTATTTTTTAGATGTCTGTTCAGAACATCAAGTTGACGCTTGGTTTCCATGGTAAAACGATTGATAGGATATTCCATAGGTTCAGGCGCATAAGCATAAAAATGCCCAAAGCCGCCGCCTAAATAAGGAGCACTAGCCATTTGCCACATCAGCCATGATAAGCACTCTGCTCGGGCTTTGGTTTGCGTTCCAGCCGCAGACGGCACAAACTTGCCAAATTTTTCTGCAAGGTATAATGCAATGGCGCCCGATTCAAAAATAGCTATAGGCTTCCCGTCCTCTGTATCGGGAGAATAATCCACCAAGGCTGGTATTTTAGAGTTCGGGTTAATAGAGACAAAATCTGAGCCAAACTGATCGCCTTCAGAGATATCAATTTTATAGGCATCATAGGCAGCGTCTTTGATACCAAGCTCGGCCAATTCTTCCAAAAGGATATTTATCTTAACGCCATTCGGTGTATTTAGTGAGTACAACTGAAGCGGTGCATCCCCTACTGGTAACACCTTTTCATGGCGCGCGCCAGCAGTTGGGCTATTGGTACTAGCGAATTTACCGCCATTTTCTTTATCGTTTTTCCACACTTTGGGCGGTGTATAGCCATTATTGTTGGTATGGGCGTCGCTATCGGTCTGGGTTTTATTATCAATATTACTCATAATCTATCCTTTTTTATTATAAAAAACCTAATGAACGGTTTGATAAGTGTACAAATGACTGATGGTTTGGGATGCATTGATACTAGGATACAGCGGCTACAAATGTATATTGGCCTTACTATAACGAGTATCTAGCAGCTTTTCAAAGTCCCTCTTGTAAATAGGATCTGTTCAACAGACCCTAAGGTAGTGGTTTCTAATCTGAGTTAATCACGTTATCATTGACGTTTTTTTTATTAGAGGCTATATAGAGTTTCAGAGATGAATTCTATATAGCCCCAAGCCGCAAGAGCTTTTAGCTCTCGGCCGCTTTATCTGTTTTATGGTGATGTACATATGGTAACGCTCACAGAAACACAAAGTAAATATCTGCCTTATGTACTGGCGTTGGCGCTGTTTATGCAGATTTTGGATGCCACCATCTTAAACACCTCACTACCACAAATGGCGCAAGCACTTGGTGAATCACCACTCAAAATGCAATGGGCGGTGATCAGCTATGCTTTGACCCTGGCTATTTTTATTCCGATCAGCGGCTTCTTAGCTGACAAATATGGCACACGCCGTGTTTTTCTATCTGCCATTGTTATTTTTTCTGTTGGCTCTTTGCTATGTGCAGCCTCGCCTAGTTTAGATTTCTTGATAGGTTCACGCATTGTACAGGGTATTGGCGGCGCCATGATGACACCCGTTGCCCGCTTGATTTTAGTGAAGTCGTATCCACGCAATCAGCTACTGACGGTTATGAATTTTGCAGTGATACCAGCACTAATTGCGCCTTTAGTAGGCCCAGTACTTGGCGGTTATATCGTTGAATACACCAGTTGGCATTGGATATTTTTAATTAACATTCCAATGGGGCTGGCGGGTTTTATCATCGGTAAAAAACTGATACCCGCGTTATTTGAAGATACTAAACGCCTCGACTGGTTGGGCTTTGTCTTGTTTGCCGCTGCTGCCTGCGGGTTCACCCTTGCTGTCGAGTTTGGCTCACAGGTTGGGCGCGGTCTGTATGGTCTCGTGCTGGCTGTGGCTGCTAGTGTTTTGTTAGGGGCTTATGTGGCACATGCCAAACGCCGATCAGCGCCTTTATTCCCCTTAAGCCTATTTGATATTCGCACCTTTCGAATCGGTATCACGGGCAACTTATTTACCCGACTGGGCATCAGCGCTGTACCCTTCTTACTGCCACTATTATTACAAGTAGTGTTTGAGTACTCACCATCCAAGGCAGGTTGGTTACTTGCACCCATCGCTATAGGGGCGATGGGCATTAAACCTTGGGTCAGCAAAATAATCCAGCGCTACAGTTATCGCACCGTACTGGTCTATAACACTACTTTGATTGGCATATTAATCATCTTGTTGGCACAGTTCAATGATCCGTCAAACTGGTTATGGTTTATCCCTCTGTTGATCGTAATGGGTGCTTGTAACTCCATGCAGTTCAGCGCCATGAATACGATTACCATTGGTGACCTAGAGGGCACACAAACCAGTAGTGGCAATAGTCTAATGGCAGTCAATCAGCAGTTGGCCATCAGTTTTGGCATTGCTTTTGGTGCAGCGGTACTAAACTTGTTGCGAGAGCAGTTTCATCTCGATACTCTGGCCGCTTTCCAGACCACATATTGGATTCTAGGGTGTCTAACTATCCTGTCGGGGCTATATTTCTTACGTCTAAAACCTGAAGATGGTCGCGGCTTATATTGAGTACCAATTGTTGCGTGCCAACTATTGAGTGCCAACGAAAAAATGAAAAATAGATAAAAACACCTGTCTTTTAGAAGTGCTTAAATAGAAATGCATAAAGTCTAACCGCAAAAATGCCAGCCTATGCTTTGACAAGTCAAATTGAGACTTATCAAAGCATAGGCTGGCGCGTGATAGTTCTATGGTGCGCTATCGTCATGCATTTGCGATTGGATATAGCGCTCTACCCCAATGCTTTGAATCAAGTCTTCTTGGGTCTCAAGCCAATCTTGGTACTCTTCATTGCCATCTTTTAGAGTGGTGAGCAGCTGACGAGAGACATAGTCGCGCTGCGCTTCACATAAGGTAATGGCATCGGTAAGGATGGCGAATTTTTGCTTTTCTAGGCGCAGATCACATTCAATCACCTCTGGTACATCTTCACCCACCAATACTTTACCTAACTCTTGCAGATTCGGCAGACCACCTAATAACAAGATACGCGCAATCAAATCATCTGACCACTTCATTTCGGCGATGGACTGCTTGTATAACGAATCATTAAGCGCTTCTAACCCCCAATGCCGTGCAATACGTGCGTGCAAAAAATACTGATTTATCGCAATCAGTGACTGTCCAAGAACCTTATTTAAAGCTTGAATGACCTCTTTATTCCCTTTCATCCTCTCTCTCCCTTCATGTCTGCTATCTATCTAAATATCATTGCTAATCATATCCATAATAGTATCAAACAGTATTAGGAGTGACTTCAGCCATTTGGCTTTGTAGATAATTGGGCAAGCCAATCATGTCGATGAGGCGCAGTTGTTGCTCAAGCCAATGGGCGTGGTCTTCTTCAGTGTCCTTCAGCTGCTCAACCAACATCTCACGTGTGACGTAGTCATGCTCCTCTTCGCAGAGTGCAATACCGTCTTTTAGGTGCTGCTGTACCTCGTATTCCAAATCAAGATCGAACTGTAGCATTTCAGGTACGCTAGTTCCGATGTTGATCTCATTGACGGTCATTTTGGGTGTGCCACTGAGCATTAGGATACGGCGGATAATGGCCTGAGCATGTAAAGTCTCATCCTCCATCTCATGATTGATACGATCGAATAATTTGCCGTACTGCCACTCAGCATACATCTCTGAGTGAATAAAGTATTGGTCACGTGCAGCCAGCTCCCCGCCCAACAAAAAATTCAGATAATCTATGACCTTTTGGCTACCTATCATGATGTGTACTCTCCTATAGTTATTGTTTTAGCTTATTCTCTGTTTATATTACTCAATATATAGCATAACCCTCTTGTCAGCAAACTAAGTAAGCCTTAAGCCAACGAGGATCTTTACGATGTAAAAGTATTCAGTCAGCACAAAGGCTGCAAGCCGATTAACAATACCAAGCTGATTGTCATTCAATCAAGTTATGTCTATACCGCATAAGCCAACACATCGAGCTTAGCGTAGTGCTCATCTAAGTAGTCATTGACCATTGGCTCACAACATCCGCAGCATGTTGCAACGCTCAGTGTCTGTTTGAGACCATCAAGGGTGTCAACTCCTGAGGCAATAGCAGCTTTGATTTGCTTATCGTTCACGTTATTGCAGATGCATACATGCATGGGCTTCTCTCCTAAGGATAGGGCCAATATTCATAAAGTTTTTGATAAATATGATGCTTTTTTGCAAAAATAATATCTCAGACCATTAAATCAGCACGCGATAGCATCATGTTATTATCTATTTTTTATGATAACGATAATCATTGTTATTTTCAATAACTTTTGTGAAGCTATTATTTATTCGCTTTACACAAATCAATAATGATGTGTGGTTTGTATTTATGTTAGTGAATACTAAATCTAATAGTGACTTAATGTAATCGACATTTCTCAGGTTAGATGAAAGGTGCTATAATGCGGACAAATGGTAAATTTCTAATAAGTGCCAATAAATTAAATATTACGAAACTCATGAATGTGGGTATATTTATTGCTACGTATATAGAGATACAAACTTACTATTTGCTAGATTGTAGCCGCTATTTTGTGAAATATCCTCTTCACTAACCAAATATGGCTGCTCAGACATTGGCTAAACGCAAATGATAGTTCACTAGCTATAGAGATATTATTCAGATCTCATCACTACTTGGAAATCCTTATGTCTAACCATATTCAGATAGAGCCGCTAGAGTTATTCAAAGTACTCTCCGACCCTACTCGTCTCAAGCTATTTCACATACTTTTTCAAAAAGAGTCTCGCTGTGTCGGTGAGTTGGTTGAGATGCTTAATCAACCACAGCCTACCATATCGCGCCATTTAAACCATCTTAGAAAACTCGGTATCCTCAATTGTGTTCGTGATGGTACTTGGATGTGGTATGAAGTAGCCGATAATTTGCCTGAGTGGTGTCTAGACATCTTAGAAACCACTTATCATGCTTTGGATTACAAAATTCATGCCGAAGAGATATAACGCTTCGCTGGCAAGCTCTTTTATTATCATGTTTATAAAAAGACCTATAAATTATTATAGGTCTTTTTTTGGGTCAAATTTTATTGTAGTACGAAACGAAAAAACCTACACCAAATCTAAAAAATCACTCACAAAGGCACTGGCTGGCTGATGTATCAGCTCTTCTGATGTACCGACCTGCTCCACACGGCCATGATTCATGACGACAATCTCATCCGATACCGCACGCGCCTCTTCTTGATCATGAGTTACCATGATGCTAGTGATTCCCAGCTCGTGGTGAATGTTTCTTAGCCAAGTGCGTAGCTCTTTACGTACCTTTGCATCGAGTGCACCAAACGGCTCATCGAGTAATAATAATTTTGGCTTTACTGCCAAAGCACGTGCCAGCGCAATCCGCTGACGCTGACCACCAGATAGCTGATGCGGATAAGCATTCGCCAGTTGCGGCAATTGTACCAAGTCTAAGAGCTCTGCCACGCGCTTATTGATGTCAGCCTTACTTGGTCGTTCATTTTTTGGTAATAAATTCAAGCCAAATGCGACATTATCGGTGATGTTTTTGTGTCGAAATAGCGCATAGTGCTGAAACATAAAGCCGATATGACGCTTTTGTACTGGGGTATTGGTCACGTCCAGCTCATCAAATAAAATCTGCCCAGAGTCAGCATACTCCAGACCTGCAATAATGCGTAGCAAAGTCGTCTTACCACAGCCAGAAGGCCCAAGCAAAGTCGTCAACTTACCAGTCGGTACCGTGATATTGATATCATCTAAGGCGGTGAAGTCGCCAAAAGTTTTGTTAACGCTGCGAATCTCGATGCTCATGTCTGTCTCTCTTATTTTGTATTTCCTATCTCATTTTAAGCCTCGCCATCTAAGTGATGACACGCCCAAAGCAAATTAGCTTTTGTTAGCCAATGCTTTGTTTAGATCGGCTATCGTTTCGCCATCCGTGTCAGTACTTGCTTCAGTGCTGACCAATAACGTCGGAATGTTGTCAATCCGTGCGGATTTGGCAAACTTGCGCTCTTGCATCTTGGTCATGATTTGCTGAACCAATAGGGTTATCAAAGCCAGTCCGGCAAGTAAGCTCGACAAAGCAAAAGCTGCGGTAAAGTTATAATCGTTATAAGCAATCTCGACGAGCAGCGGCATGGTATTGGTCTCACCGCGAATATGGCCTGATACCACGCTTACCGCGCCAAACTCACCCATCGCCCTTGCATTGGTCAAGATTAAGCCATAAAGCAGTGCCCATTTGATATTTGGCAAGGTCACATGCCAAAAAGTCTGCCAACCCGTAGCGCCTAAAGTGAGCGCAGCCTGCTCTTCACTATCGCCTTGGGTCTGCATAAGCGGGATCAGCTCACGTGCCACAAATGGGAAGGTGACAAATAATGTCGCCAAAATAATGCCAGGAACGGCATAAATAACCTGAAACCCCATGCTCTCAAGCCAGCCACCAACGGTAGAATTGAGTCCGAATAGCAATACAAACATCAAACCCGCCACCACGGGCGATACCGAGAACGGTAAATCAAGCAAGGTGGTGACCAGTTGTTTACCTTTAAACTGATAGCGCGTCACCAGCCAAGCAATGGCGATACCCATCACCATGTTGATCGGTAACACGATACCAGCGGTAATCAGCGTCAGCTTAATCGCTTGTAGCGCTTCTGGGTCAACTAAGGATGCGATATATAACTGCCAGCCGTTTTTAAAGGCTTCATAAAACACTGCCAGCAAAGGGATAACCAACATGACAATCATAAATAACACCGCAACCGCGATAAAAATACGTCTAATCCATGGGGTGTCTTTGGTTGCAGGGTTGCTCTGATAGTCGTAGCTATTGGATATTTGCATATCAGCGGGCTCCTACGCGGCGCGACAGTTTCCACTGTACGATGTTGATACTTAGTAAAATAACAAAAGAGATAAGCAGCATAAACAATGCTACTGCCGATGCGCCTTGCACATCAAACTGCTCAAGTTTACTAATAATAATGATGGGTAAAATCTCAGACTGCATCGGAATATTACCCGCGATAAAAATCACTGAACCGTACTCGCCAGTCGCGCGGGCAAACATCATGCCTGCGCCCATCAGTAGTGCTGGCAACAGCTCTGGTAAGATTACTTTACGAAACGTTGTTAAGCGATTGGCACCGAGTACCGCAGCCGCTTCTTCAAACTCAACCGATAGCTCTGCCAGTACTGGCTGCACAGCGCGGACAATAAATGGAAAACTGACCACCACCAATGCCAGCCAAATCCCCAATGGCGTAAAAGCCACCTGAATATCAAACTTGGCAAACCACTGACCAATGAGGCCATTGGGCGCATAAAGGGTGGCAAGAGAGATACCAGTGACCGCGGTTGGTAGTGCAAACGGCAGATCAACCAAGGCATTAATCATAGACTTGCCCCAAAACTCATAACGCACGAGCACCCAAGCAACCAACGTCCCAAACACCATGTTGGTCAGCATCGCTAAAAACGACATCCATAGACTTAGCTTGATAGCTGCAGTCACTTGCGGCTGAGAGATGGTCTCCCAAAAGCCCGTCCAGCCCATTTGCGTGGTGGTATAGGCCATCATGGCAAACGGTAGTACCACCAATAGCGATAAGCTAAAGACAGTGATACCCATACTCAGACCGAAACCTGGCAGTACATTGCGTTGACGCAAACGGGTCAGCCAGCCTTTTTTGGCAGGGGCTTTGCGGGCAGAAGATGTTGTTGCACTCATAGTGATGTCCTGTTGCTTAACTAATAGCACTTAGCATTGCTACTTATCGTAAGACCCTGTTATTTCGAACTACCTGACTCTCAATATGTTTTGAACTATCGTAGACTGTGGCTTTAGAGCAGTTGAGAGTGAGGTATCGAACTTATTATTAGTATGCTTACGGTATAAAGGACATAGCGTATATGCCATGTCCTTTATGCGGTTTTTCATGACGATTGATGATTGTTTACGACTGGTGACTGCATGACTGTTGCTGCTAGTACCGCGACCGTATCAATCATTACTGCGGTGCATTTATCGCTAATTGATCGAAGACACCATTATCACTAAAGTACGTACCCATGATCTCATCCCATGTGCCAAAGGCGTCATTTGGACGGAAAGTTTCAATTGGAGGTAACTTATCACCATTCTTCTCTAGCACGCTTTGTACGCTAGGACGTAGATATAAGTTGGCCGCTAACTGCTGAGCAGGCTCGCTCCATAAGTAATCAAGATAGGCTGTTGCCGCGTCCGTGGTGCCTTTCTTATCCGTCACCGACTTCACAATAGCAACTGGGCTTTCAGATTTGATCGAATACTTAGGATAAACGATGTCTACTTGCCCAACCCCAAAGTCAGTCGCTGCAAGGTTGGCTTCGTTCTCAAAAGTGACCAATACATCACCAATACCGCGCTGCACGAAAGTCGTCGTCGCTGCACGGCCGCCATTCTCATAGACTTTGACGTTTTTGAGCATATCTCGGACATAGCCTTTGGCAGGTGCTTCTTCATTATTAAAAGCATGTAGACCGTAACCATAAGCGCCTAAGAACGCATAACGACCGTTACCCGTCACTTTTGGGTTGGCCATCACAATCTCAACGCCCTCTTTGGTCAAATCTTGCCAATCACTGATGCCTTTTGGATTGTCTTTACGCACCAAAAATACGATGGTGCTGGTAAATGGCACCGCATTATCAGAGAATTTGCTTTCCCAATCTGACTCAACCAAACCTTCTTTCTCTAGTAGCTCAATGTCTGAGCCTTGGTTCATGGTCGCAACATCTGCTTGTAGACCGTTAGCCACAGACAATGCCTGCTTGCTTGAGCCGCCATGAGACTGTTTGATTAGAATATTGCTGTTTGGGTGCTCGCTTTTGTAATGCTCAACGAACAGCGGGTTATAGTCTTTATAAAAGTCGCGTGCCACATCATAAGAGACGTTTAGCAACTCAATGTTTTGCGTTTCTGCTGCTGGCGTGCCATCAGCATTAGCAGCGGCTTCTGGCTGGTCGCTGTTGCTACAGCCAACCAGACCTAGCGTGAGCGCTACTCCAGCAATGCTTAAAAGGGTTTTATTTTTGTGTTGATAGCGTGCAGTGTAAGATGTCATTAAATGCCCCAAAAGGTGTTTGTTATGTAATGCAGCTATGCTAACAGCACCTTGTTATTATGTTTAATGACGAATATGCGTATGTTATTGCCACAATGGAATAACAGGAGATTGACAGGCAAATGATCATAAAAGTACGTGCTCGCTGTGATATAAAAAAAAACGATTTGTAAGTACGGTAGTAAGGCGAGCTTGAGGATTCAAGATGCTGCACATGACCTGAATACTCAAAATGCATTGAATAACTCCTATAATCACCGCATAATATGCAGAGATTAGACTTTTAATGACCGCATCACTTAGGAATAACGATGAAACATGTGACTTATATCCATGAAAGACCAGACTGGACACAGTGGTGCTGGTCGGATAAACGATTGCTACCATTAGTGAGTCGTGTACGGATATTGCAGGGGCATTTGCTTGGTCAACTATTAACGTTAGGGTTTGATTTGAACGTTGAAGCACAGTTAGATGCGGTCACTCTTGAAGTGGTTAAAACATCTGAGATCGAAGGTGAGACGTTAAATGATGAGCAAGTACGCTCCTCTGTCGCACGGCATTTGGGCATAGAGACTAATGACATGCCTGCTGCCACGCGCGAAATTGATGCGATTGTTGAGATGATGCTTGCGGCCACTTATGGTTATCAGACAGCGCTGACACTAAACGACTTACTGGGATGGCATAACGCTTTGTTCCCAACAGGATATAGTGGGATGTATAGCATTAAAACAGGAGCAATTCGTGATGATAGTAAAGGACCTATGCAAGTGATGTCTGATGGTTACGGGCGCGAACAGGTTCATTTTGTAGCGCCAAGTGCAGATAGGTTGCCCATAGAGTTAGAGCGCTTCTTATCATGGTTCAATACCTCAGCTAATGAGCAGGATAATTTAGACCTCGTCATCAAAGCAGGTGTCGCTCATTTATGGTTTGTGACACTGCATCCTTTTGATGATGGAAATGGCCGCTTAACACGTGCAATAACCGAAAGAATGCTGGCGCAGAGTGACGGTAGCATGCAACGCTTTTACAGCATGTCGGCTCAAATACTTAAACAGCGTAATGAATACTACAAAATACTAGAGCGTACTCAAAAAGGGGATTCAGATATTACAGAATGGTTGGTTTGGTTTTTACAAACGCTAGAGCAAGCACTGTTATCTGCACAAAAAACAACGGATAAAATCATCAGTAAAGCCAGCTTTTGGCAGACCCACCGTCAGCAATCATTAAACCCAAGGCAAGTAAAGATGCTCAATATATTACTGACTGACTTTTATGGCAAGCTCACGACCAAAAAGTGGGCGACGATGACGAAGTGTTCAGCGGATACCGCATTAAGAGATATTAATGATTTGGTAGAAAAAGGCATGTTAGAGAAGTCTGTTGCTTCAGGACGTAGTACGAGTTATGAGGTAACGCTGTAACTGTAGCGCAGACTCATGTAGATAGCATAGACTCATATAGAATAGATAAAAAAGCAAAATCCCCAGTCGTTAGACTGGGGGTTTTTTAAATGTGTTAGCTACAACTGTGTTAGCTACAACTAATAGAATCTATACCGCAGACGCACCGACTAACTTCACCTCAGTACGTTCCTCTCTTGCAATACCTGCGTAATAATTGCGCAAAATCTCTAGCACCTCAGGACGGCTAAAGTTCTCTGGCACGTTTTCATCTTCTGATAGCGCCTTACGCAACTTAGTGCCTGATACTTTGACATGTTCAGACGCTTCATGCGGGCAAGTTTTGTCTGAAGCCATAGCATTACAAGCATTGCACCAAAACGTCCAGCCAATTTTTAACGGCTGCGTAATCAAATCATCTTTACCGACATATTCAAAGATAGCCTGTGCATCAAACGCACCATAATAATCACCAACGCCTGCATGGTCACGGCCGACAATCAGATGGCTACAGCCGTAGTTTTGACGGAATACCGCGTGTAGTAGTGCCTCACGTGGTCCAGCATAACGCATATCTAACGGATAACCGGCTTGAATAACGGTGTCTTGTCTAAAGTAATTATCAATCAACGTTTTAATCGCTTCTTGGCGCACTTCGGCTGGGATATCGCCTGGTTTGAGTGCCCCGAGCAATGAATGAATCAATACCCCATCACAAATCTCGATAGCAATCTTGGCAAGGTACTCGTGTGAGCGATGCATTGGATTACGCGTTTGGAAGGCGGCAACCGTCTTCCAGCCTTTAGCATCCAGTATTTCCCGCGTTTCAGCAGGGGTTTTATAAATCTCTGGATATAAGGTTGGGAACTCGCCTTCGCTTAGCACTTCGACGCTACCTGCAATGTTTACTTCACCTTGGTTAAGTACTTGCTGCACGCCCGGATGTTCGTTATCAGTGGTGGTAAAGACTTGCTGACACTCATGTTCTTTATCGATGGTATAAGTTTCTTCTACCGTTAAGATACCCATGATTTCGCCATCTTTCGCCACTAACGCGACCTTATCACCTTGGTTTAAGTTATCGGCAGTCGCTTTAGGCGCTGATAACGTGATGGGAATCGGCCAAAACAAGCCAGCATTGTCACCACTTTGCAGGCGCATATCATCAACAACCCCTTGCCAATCCACTTGGTTCATAAAGCCATTTAGCGGCGTAAAGCCACCAATACCGAGCATAATCAAATCACCACGCTCACGCGAGCTCAGAGTAATCGTCGGCAAGCTGCTGGCAAGTTTCAATGCTTGGTTGCGGGTATCACCCTTTAATAGTAACGGTTTAAGCTCGCTGCTGCCATGTGGCGGAACAAGTTTTGATGGCTGTTGGTTAGCAGTGGTAGATGTCATTTTTTGAAACCTTTATAGGTAGTGATGAAATAAGTCGTGATAAATTTGATAAGCATAGGCTACCTAACTTTCGTTATGAAAATTTATGCTGACTTTGGATATACATATGTCTTAAAGGAATTTATGTTTGCAGGCGCAAGCTTATATGATGTGACTCTGAATTGTTTACCTTGCGACTGGCAATAAGATTGAGTACACACGCCAATCATTTTCGTCGCTGCTTTTATGTTTAAAAAATTGAGATTACGTCATGTATCAATATAACTACGCTGACCAAACCTTGGTAGAAGAACGAGTCGCCCAGTTTCGCGACCAAACCGAGCGGTTTTTGGCAGGCGAGCTGCCAGAAGAGCAATTTTTGCCGCTGCGTTTGCAAAACGGCCTCTATATCCAGCGTTATGCGCCGATGTTGCGTATCGCTATTCCTTACGGTCTGCTTGCCAGCTACCAATTGCGTAAGCTCGCGGAGATTACCCGTAAATATGACAAAGGTTATGGGCATTTCACTACCCGTACCAATATGCAGCTGAACTGGCCGAAACTAGAAGAAGTGCCAGATATTTTGGCGGAGTTGGCCTCGGTACGGATGCATTCTATTCAAACCTCTGGTAACTGCATCCGTAATACCACCACCGACCCGTATGCCGGCATTCATCAAAATGAGATTGCCGATCCGCGTCCCTATTGCGAAATCATTCGCCAATGGTCGACCTTTCATCCTGAGTTTGCTTTTTTGCCGCGTAAATTTAAGATTGCCGTTATCGGCACCGATAATGACCGTGCAGCGACACAAGTGCATGATGTTGGTTTGCATTTAAAGAAAAATGAAGATGGCGAGCTTGGCTTTGAAGTCTTGGTCGGTGGTGGTCTTGGTCGTATCCCCGTCCTTGGTAAAGTTATCAATAAATTTTTGCCACGCGAGCATCTGCTTAGCTATCTAGATGCCATATTGCGGGTTTATAACCTACATGGCCGTCGTGATAAAGGCAGTAAATACCGATCACGCATCAAGATTTTGGTTGACACCTTGGGCGGCCCTGCCTTTGCCAAATTGGTCGATGCCGAATGGGAAGCGCATACCAAGGACGGGCCACTGACGCTGACGGATGCCAACTTTGAGCATGCCAGCAGCTTCTTTAGTGAACCTGATTATGTGACCTTTGATGCCCTACAAACACAGTCTGATTTGCAGCAGCAACTAAGCGCTGATAAAGACTTTGCCAATTGGTATAACCAAAATACTGTGGCGCATAAAGTCGCTGGTTACCGCGCGGTAGTGATTTCTTTAAAAGCAGGCTTAGTCGATGGTAAGTATGTACCATCCGGTGATGTTACCGAATCGCAGATGGATGCGCTTGCTGACCTTTCTGATAAATATAGCTTTGGCGAGCTGCGCGGTACGTATCAGCAGAATTTAGTCTTCGCTGACGTGCAAACCAATCAGTTATACGAGTTATGGCAACAGCTGTCTGAGCTACATCTGGCGCGACCTAATATCAACACCTTAACCGATATGATCGTCTGCCCTGGCTGGGATTATTGCTCGCTGGCTAACGCCACCACCCATAATATCGCTGAGCAAATTGAAAAGCAGTTTAGCGATTTGGACTACCTATATGATCTTGGCGATATCCGCTTAAACATGTCGGGCTGTATCAATGCTTGCGCGCACCATCATACGGGTGATATCGGTATCCTGGGCGTCGATAAAAAAGGCGAAAACTGGTATCAAATCAGTCTTGGCGGCAACTCGAGTAACGATGCCAAACTTGGCAAAATACTAGGCCGCTCCGTCCCTACTGAAGCGGTTGCTGACACCATTCAAAAGATCGTTGATGTCTATGTCGATCTGCGTGCCACCACTGATAATGACGTTGAAAGCTTTGGCGAATTGGTTGAGCGCGTTGGTATTGATCCCTTTAAGGAGAAGGTCTATGGCTAATCACCATATTTTGGATAGTCAGGGCGTCGATATTAGCCATAACGATAGCTGGCATGCGTTAACCACTGATACCCTGCCAGATGGTATTGCCTCGATAGACCTCACGATACTTGAGCTGCTGCAAAGACAGGAAAAACCTGATGTCTTAGTACCACTGGCTGACCTATTAGATGGTTCAGGGACACTAGCAACGGGTTTGGTCAAAGAGGTATATGAGCTGATCAAACAGCATAGTAGCCGTATTGGATTATGGGTGACCGCTGACACAGATACAGATGCCTTGGCAGCGCTCAGTGAGCTGCTGTTAAAGCAGGATCTCATCGTCATTCATGTGCCAAAATTCGCTGATGGACGCAATTTTAGCTTTGCACAAACCTTGCGCCAAATTGGCTATCAAGGTGAGATTCGTGTCGCTGGCGCGTTTGGCCGTGATCAAATTGCTTATCTATTACGCGTGGGCGTCGACAGCTTTGTGCTCAATGAACACGACTTACAATCGGACTTTAATATCTCACAAGCGTTTACCGCCCTTGCCAGTAGCTACGATGGTCGCAATGCCGCCGCACTACCAATGTTTGCAGGCGCTTAATGTAGCATCAATCATAAAACTTATTATTAATCATTTTTATATTCACAACAATTGAGGAGTTTACCATGAGCCAGTTACACCCAAATCTAGATATCGACCAAGCAAACCAAGACCTGCAAGGTAAGTCACCAGAAGAAATCGTAGAATGGGCACTGACCCAAGCGAAAAACCCGATCATCACCACCAACTTCCGCCCTTACGAATCAGCGATTTTACATTTGGTCGCCAAGCAGCGTCCGGATATCACTGTACTATGGGTAGACTCAGGTTATAACACTGATGCTACTTACCAATTTGCTAATAAGCTGATAAACGACCTTGATTTGAACGTTATCACTTACATTCCTAAACAAACCGCTGCTCATCGTAATGCGACCATGAACGGTATTCCAGGCATTGATAATCCGCAGCATGACAAATTTACCGACCAAGTAAAACTTGAGCCATTCCGCCGCGCGCTAGATGAGCTGAAGCCTGACGTGTGGTTCAATGCTATTCGAAAAGATCAAACGGAATTCCGCCAAGGTCTTGATGTACTCAGCCTATCAAAAGATGGTGTGCTGAAAGTAGCGCCTTTATTTGAAAAGACTGACGCTGATTTAGACGATTATCTGCTTGAGCATAATCTGCCAAATGAGTTTGATTACTTTGATCCAACCAAGGTTGAAGAAAGCCGTGAGTGTGGTTTACATACGCAGCTGTAGTACACAGCTATAGTCAGCCATAATTTTGAAAGCCCTTTTACACATAGGTAAGAGGGTTTTTTTATGGCAAACACCTTTATTCTCCTCTATTCTCATCTGCTTTTTTATTTTTCTTTCTATTGTTGTCCCTATTCTTTTTTCCACCAAAACTTATCGCTAACATGACAAAAACGAATATGCTAATGCCAATTCACTAAGTGAGAGTGCGCCTGTGATACCTCATAATGGCGACATCTCTTACATTGAATAAATTGCTGGTGATGCTATGAACACCTTTCCCTTATTTTTTAAATTAGAAGACCGCAAAGTACTTATCGTTGGCGGCGGTGATGTCGCGCTACGTAAAGCAGACTTACTCAGCCGCGCTGGTGCTGCCATTACGATTCTTGCACCAAGTATCAGCGCTGAAATACAAGCCTTGCTATCAGATAGTAAGCACGAACTCATCTATGAAAATTATAATAAAGCTTATATGACAGGTGCGCGCGTTATCATCGCCGCGACTAATATTGAGGCGCTGAATCATCAAGTTCACGCTGATGCTAGCGATCTTAATATTCCAGTAAACGTGGTTGATACCCCGCATTTATGTGACTTCATCTTTCCAGCAATCGTCGATCGCAATCCCATTGTGATTGGTATCTCCTCTAATGGCAAAGCGCCCGTGCTGGCACGTCTATTGCGGGCACGTCTTGAAACTCTAATTCCGCAAGGTTATGGCAAACTGGCCAAGCTTGCTGGTGTGTTTCGTAGCGAGGTAAAAACTAAGATACCAACTCTTACAGGACGTCGGCAGTTTTGGGAGCGCGCCTTTGAAGGTCAAGTCAGTCAGCTGATGTTTGCAGGTAATGAAGCGCAAGCCACTGCGCAGCTAAAAGCAGATTTAGAAAATACAGTAGCTACTCTTGAAGATAGCGCCAATAATACTATTAGCCCTAATACATGTAACCCTGTTACGCTCACTAGCCAACATGCTAATGAGCACAGTATAGAGTCTCTATCAGCGACTGCGCCCGTATCAACAAATGAATTAACGGCTACTCAAAACGCTGCTATTCAAAATAACAGTCAGACAAAACTAGCCCAAGTAGCCGTAGGTGAAGTCTATATCGTTGGTGCAGGCCCCGGTGATCCAGAACTGCTTACTTTTAAAGCGCTGCGTCTCATGCAGCAAGCAGATATCGTCTACTATGATGCGTTAGTCTCTCCACAAGTATTAGATTTATGCCGCCGTGATGCCGATAAAGTATTTGTCGGTAAAAAGCGCAGCAACCATGCGGTAGCACAATTAGGTATCAATGAGCTGTTGGTAAAAAGTGCGAAAGAAGGTCGCCGTGTGGTGCGTTTAAAAGGTGGCGATCCCTTTATCTTTGGACGTGGCGGTGAAGAAATTGAAAGCCTACGTGCGCACGGTGTGCCTTATCAAGTCGTGCCTGGTATTACCGCTGCTAACGCTGCCGCCAGCTATGCAGGAATTCCACTGACTCACCGTGACCACTCACAATCAGTGCGTTTCGTTACAGGATTTTTGAAGGCTGGCGCACCTAATAGCAATTTTAAAAGCTTTTTAAACACTGATGAAACCGTGGTGTTTTATATGGGTTTGCATTCGCTGGCACGTTTGACTGAAGGTTTAATTGACGCAGGGCGCAGTAGCGACACCCCAATTGCTATCGTCTCTAACGCCAGTATGCCCAATCAGCAAGTATTAACTGGTACGCTTGAGACTATTGTTGCTCAGCAAGAGCAGAACCAACTGCCCACGCCAGCTCTATTAATTATGGGAGACGTAGTTGCATTGCATCATGATTTGGCTTGGTATAACCTACACAATCAGCAAAACAATCAAAATACTGCTGACACAGCGGGTAACTGGCTACGTGAGGGAACTACTAAAGATAAAGGCGCAAAACAACCTATAGACCAGCAAGCGCATGCGCTATCTATGGTCGCTAATTTGGCTGCACAGCAAGAAGAAGGCTTGGAGCAGTTGGTGATTGGTTAGGTTTTATTATTAATTTCTAAAAAATTAAGTCCTACCGATAATATATTGGCAGGACTTTTTTTATGCGCTTGCAACAGAGCAGAAGAGCAAACCGCAACAATTCTTGCTAGAATGACAGCTTTCTATTAAATGTCTTTAAGCTCAACTATGTCCACACCTGCCAATACCAAATTCATGCCTATGAAACCCTTAAATATCCTACACACCTCAGATTGGCATTTGGGGCGTAGGCTTTATGGTCGTATGCGTTATGATGAATTTGAAGCGTTTTTAAATTGGCTGCAGGATGCTATTAGCACGCAGCAAGTCGATGTCCTTATCGTCGCGGGTGATATCTTTGATACCATGACGCCGAGTAACAGAGCACAAGCGCTATATTATGAATTTTTAGGCAGGGTCTCAAAATCATGCTGTGAGCATATCATCATCGTCGCGGGCAATCATGACTCCCCTACTTTTTTGGATGCACCGAGTAACGTGCTTAAGTTTTTAAACGTGCATGTCATTGGCACCGCTTGTGAAGACTTAAACGATGAGGTCTTGGTGTTAGACGATGCAGACGGTACACCGCATTGCATCATCGCCGCAGTCCCTTATTTGCGCGACCGTGACGTGCGTAGCAGTAGCGCTGGCGAGTCCGCAGATAGTAAAGACGCCAACGTTATCAAAGGCATTCGTGCCCATTATGATGAAGTGGCTAGCATTGCCAAAGCGAAGCAAACTGAATTAACAAAATCCCATCAGCGTCATATCCCTATCATCGCTACAGGGCATCTATTCGCGGCAGGTGGTACGACTACTGAAGATGATGGTGTGCGTGAGCTTTATGTCGGCTCACTCGGTAAGATCTCTGCTGATATGTTCGATGAAAGCTTTGACTATGTGGCACTTGGACATTTGCATGTTCCGCAGCGTGTCGGTGGTCGTGAGAGCATTCGCTATTCAGGATCGCCTATTGCGATGGGTTTTGGTGAGTCCAAGCAACAAAAGCAAGTATTGCTGGTACAGTTTGGCGCAGTAGAAAATGATTTTAGCGATCAAATGCCAGCGTCAAATAGTACATCTGAAAGCAATATGCCTAAGCTTACTGATACAGTGACCAAGATTGAAAAGTCGGTAGAAAAAGCCGCTAAAAAAGTAGCAAGTCGGTCAACTGGTTTTATAGATGACTTGTTTGGCTTTGATGACTCAGTAGAAAGTGATGTAAAGGAGGAAAGCACGGTTGAAGAAGGTTTAACTCAAACAGGTGCTAAGTTAGCACATCAACTTCTGCATCATGATGAGTCACGTCAGATGCAAGTGGTTTCCCTACCCATTCCAAAATTCCAAAAATTGGCGCAAATCTCAGGTAATTTGGAGTCTATTAATAAGACTATCGATAAAACCATCCAAGCTCTTGATGCAGCAGAATCCGTGTGGTTGGAAGTTATTTATACGGGTGATGACGTGGTCAGCGAGTTGCGTGAACATATTCAGGCGATGGTAGATGGCTTGCCGTGCGAGGTATTAAAAATAAAAAACACGCGCACCTATAATAAAGTACTTAACCAACAACAGATCTCTGAAACGCTACAAGACTTAAATGAGGAGGAGGTATTTGAGCGCTGCTTAATTGCTCACAATATTCCTGATGAGCAAAAATCATCCTTACGTGACGCCTATGATCAAATTGTTTATAACCTGCGTCATGAAGACACTCAGGCCGAATAATAGCAGCGCATTTTAGATGCTAGTCAAGAACTTCTGGTCACCACTCTCTTTATAACTACTCTATATAAAAATAAGACCTGCCCATGCGACTGATAGAACTACGACTTAAAAACCTGAACTCCTTAAAAGGCGAATGGCACATTGATTTTAGTGATCCCGCTTTTTTAAATGAAGGCATTTTTGCTATTACTGGGCAGACGGGCGCGGGCAAGACCACCATCTTGGATGCGATTTGCTTAGCACTCTATAGTCAGACGCCAAGATTGGGTGATATTACCGGCTCAACGAACGAGATCATGACCCAAGGTACGGGGGAATGCTCAGCAGAAGTTATTATCGAAATAGATTCCAAACGCTATCAATGCTACTGGTACCAGCATCGCGCCCACAAAAAAGCCAAGGGCAACCTATTACCGATTAAGCATGAGATTAGTGAGGTCAAAACTGGCAAGATTTTAGAAGAGAAGAAATCTAAGACATCCGCCTATATTCAAGACCTAATTGGCATGGATTTTAATCAATTTACCCGCTCTATCATGCTAGCACAGGGCAGTTTTGCCGCGTTTTTAAAGTCTGATATTGGCGATAGAGCAGCGATTTTAGAGAAAATAACGGGCACTGCTATCTATGCAAAAATATCGTTAAACGTCCATGAAAAGAAACGCTTTGAGGAAGAAGTGCTTGGCAAGCTACAAGCGGGCGTTAGTAGCTTATCATTATTAAGTCTTGAAGATGAAAAGCTACTAGTAGCAGATTTAGATAGCCTTAATCAACAGCAAAGCACACAACGGCAAATATTCAAAACCCTGAGTGAGCAACTGCAATGGCTGGATAGTGTTGAACAGCTACAGCGAAATCTATCGACCTATCAGACCGATTTTGCAGTAGCACAGCAGGCTCAGACAGCCTTTACTCCAGAAGCACAGCGCCTAGATATTGCTAATAAAGCTTTAGAGATTGACAGCCACTTCCGAGAGCTTAGCTATAGCCGAGAGTTGGTCAATCGAATTAGCACTGAACAACAGGATTTGCTTAGCAAGATTCCATCTCAGAAAGAAGCGCTTGCACAAGCCTCTACCCATGTAAACGATGTCAATAAAATTGAAAAGCAAGCCACGGACAATTTGCAAGACACCTTGCCTATCATTGCAAAGATACGCGAGTTCGATGCTGAGATAAAACAGCAATCCCATTCTTTAACAGATGACAATCAACGTAAAGACATATTAGTCAATAATACGCAGCGATTACGCCAAGAAATAGCCAGCCATGGACAAACAGAGCAAGAGACTAAGGCTCAACTTGCCAATATAGAAAAGTATTTTAGCGATTACCAAGAGTTAAACGACCTCGATACAGATATGGCGACCTTTGATAGCAGCTGTAGCCGATTAAAGACGCTGCTAGAAGATAATGTCAGTTTAGCGGCGGATAAGCTTGCGCATGACAACCAATCAAGCCAGCTACAAGGTCATTTCGATAAGCTATCTAAGCAACAAGAAGCAGATGAATTGTTAATTAAGCAAAAACGCGAGCAATTGGTCAGTGTACAACAGCAGCAAGCAACACTCATCGAAAAACAGTCGCTTGCGAGTATGCGCTTCGAGCAAGAGCAAATCGATCAGATCAACACTCAGATTACGCAAGCCAGCTTTAAATTACACCAGCTGTCTGAACTTGCTAACCAAATCAAAAAGACCAACCTCTCGCTACCTACGCTAAACGAGGAATTAACGACCTTAGAAGAACTCATTGCTAGTCGTCAGTCAGATATTCAAAACGCCAAACTTAAACGCCAAGAAAAGCAAGAGCATCTGAGTTTACTACAAAAGGTCGCTAAGCTTGAAGACTACATAGCAGAACTAGAAGATGGATTGCCCTGCCCACTTTGCGGTGCGCATGAGCATCCTTATAGCAAACATCATCCATTATTAGATAATAGTAATAGCGACGACAATGCTGAGCAAGACCAGTCGTCCACAATAAAACAGACTAAGACGCAACAAACTCAGCAGCAAATAGTTGAATTAGAGACTGTTATTGATAACCTTGAGCAGGCTTTATCAACATACAATATCGAATACGCCACAAAGAAAGAAGCTCTTAATAACCAGCAACAACAGCTAGCGGCTCTACAGCAGCAATCCAAAATCTTACATGGTGATATCCAGTCTTACCTATCGTCACTATTTGAGACTAAGAACGATTACTCTGAAGTAATCGCAGCAATTATCAATCCTCTTACTCAGATAAACGATGATATTAATACGACCATCACGAATATAGGTCATAGCTTATCCTTATTAGACACCGCCAAACATGATCTGACTGAATATAAACAGTCTCTTAAAATTATAGTGGTCGAATATGAAAACTTAACTGAGAGTGCGGCAAAGCTCAGTACTGCCATCGAAACCGACGAAAAACAGCAACAAACAGTTAGTCACGATATTAATAATCTAACAACTGACATTAAGCTTAACTCACAAAAAGTTGATGGAATAAAAGATAAGATTGACGCTAATTTCTCAGAATTAACGCCTCTCATGACCACCGTTTCATCTCTAACGCATAAATACCCAGCGGATAAATATAAAGAGCACTTAACTACAGCGCTCAATGCGGCAGACTTATCTGACGCACTTATGCAGCTGCGTCATAGTTTTGATGAGCAAACGGTAATGGACAGCGCAGAATATGACCGTCATATCGAAAAATTGCGTCAACAGCGCAGCGCTTTAAACCAGTTAAAACGACAATTTAATGAGCAGAAAGACCGTCAGCAGCAGCTAGCCAATACCTTAAGCAGTTTGGCCGCGCAGATTGAAACCAAGCAGGCACAGCTGAGCAATGAAGACACAGCGCTTAAAGAGCTAGAGCGCTTAATTACTCATAAAACCAAGGCTATCGAACAATTAAAGCACGATAGAAAAGAGATTTTTGCAGATAAAGATACGGACAATGAAGAGACTCAATTACGCAGTGCGGTTGATGCAGCTAAAACCAAGCAAGTAGTCGCACAAAGACAGTTAGATACCGTACAGCAGACTCTAGAGCAATTAAAACTTAGAGAGAAACAGCTAGATACAGAGCTACAGTCGGCGACTACCACACTGAATACGCAGCAAAGCACCTTTTCTGATTTACTCGCAGAGTCACAGTTCGTCAATGAAGCTGCTTTTTTGAGTGCCCGCCTGCCTAAAGAAGAGCGCGAAGCACTACATACACGTAAATTAGAGATTAATAACGCATTGCATCAAGCTAAGTTGCAGTTGGAAAGCACTCAGCAAGCGTTAGAACAAAAACTTGCCAACCCCATGACAGATGAAAGCCAAGAAACGCTTGCAAGCCAGCATCAGCAAATACAAACGGATATCGACGAGTTAAGTCAGCAGATCGGTGCCATCGACCAAAAGCTCAAGGACAATGACGATCGAAAAGGCGAACAAGCAGCACAGCTTATTGCGATTGATGAGCAAAAACAAAAACTACAAGTTTGGCAGCAGCTACATACGTTAATTGGTTCGGCTGATGGCAAAAAATATCGTACCTTTGCCCAAGGATTAACGTTTGAGGTCATGATTAGCCATGCCAATACGCAATTACAAAAAATGAGTGACCGCTATTTGCTCATTCATGATGACAGTAATCCGCTTGAGCTCAATGTCATCGACAACTATCAAGGCGGCGATATTCGTAGTACCAAAAATCTCTCTGGCGGTGAAGGCTTTATTATCAGTCTGGCACTGGCACTTGGGCTATCGCAAATGGCCAGTCACAACATTCGCGTCGATTCATTATTTTTGGATGAGGGCTTTGGTACGCTTGATGAAGAGTCACTTGATATAGCGCTCGACACCTTAACCAACTTGCAGCAAGAAGGTAAGCTCATTGGCATTATCTCGCACGTACAGGCATTAAAGGATCGTATCCTAACCCAAATCAAGGTCGAAAAACTCTCTGGCGGCTTTAGCCAAATCAGTGGTCAAGGCTGTCGCCGAGTTAGCAATGCTACCGATGAAAAAGCCTCGTAAATTAAGACAGCAGTTAAAGTAGTTAATAAAAAGTATGATAATAAGGCAATAGCAATGACCAACAAATTAGCGCTCTTAACATCGATATCTATTTTGTCTGTTGGTGCAGTTAGTGCTATCACCCCTGCCCACGCTACCATCAGTTGTGCTGGTTACTTACCCAATAGCTATTTCGAGCGTATCGAAAATAATGATAAATTCGCTGGCAAGCTAGTCAAACAAGCCAATGATACGCAGCAGCTACAAGACCTAAACGGCAATATCATCATAGACAATCTTACCAATGCTTATATATTGATGGACACTTATGTGCTTGCCAAACAGCACGGAAAATATGGCGTTATAAATGCCGCTGGCAAGATTATCGTGCCTTTTAAGTATGATGAGATTCAAACAGAGCCTGATATTGCGACCAGCTTTATCGTCAGTATTCACACCTCAGACGATGCCAGCAGTGCCAAAAACACCAGCAAGCAAGGCATCATCAATCGTCATGGTGACTGGATTTATCCATTAGCAGATGTGCATATCCAGCACGCACACTACGCCCCTGATTATGACCAAGATTATTTTATAGTGGCTAAAAATACAGTCGCTAAAAATAATGGTCTGACAGGACTGCTTGATGATAGAGGTTACTGGGCAATTATGCCGCAGTATGATGTAATCAATCCGCTGAACGCTTGTACTGGCGAGCCTTTATATTTACAAGCTAGCCTGCAAAACAAAACCGCGCTGATTGACCAAAATAATGATGTCATCATTCCACTAGCAGCCAACCAACATATTGAGTTGTTTAACAGTTATGGCGATGTGCCGTTATTTCTGCGCAGTACTTTGGTCGCTGGCAGTACCGCAGAGGGCATGAGCGAGGATATTCAAGACGATATCGAGAGCGCCCAAATTATTGATGCCAATGGCAAGCTAATTCTCTCTTCAGACACACCTATTAGAAAGCTGTTATATCACCAACTTTATACTTATAAGCAGGCTGGCAAGATTGGTGTGATTAACGATCAAGGCAATGTCGTATTAGAGCCACAGTTTGACAGCTATCGTGATGACGCAGATAAGGTATGGTTTGAAAAGAATGGCGAAATGCTGCGTTTAAACAGTCTGATTGATTTGGATTGAATGTAGCTTTTATTATGACCTTTATTTCACTCTGGTGATAGTCAGCCAATAAAAAGCCACCATTAATGGTGGCTTTTTGCATCAAAAATATAATAATAGCTTATCTTCTTAATTCTTCATTAACTTCATGTTGCAGCAACTCTATCTGATTACGCAGTCTATCAGAGATTTTATTGGGCAGAGCATTTAACTTTTTGAGTTTGAATGAAAAATAAACGCTAAAGACACCACTGGTGATTAGCGCTAAGCCAGTCCAAATAACAACGGTCATGCCAGAGAGAATAGGATTCCATATTAATAAGAGTGAAAATATCAAACCTAAGACCCCCACGACCATTAAAACACCCCAATCTGAAATACCATAGCGCTTCAAGTCTATTGCATAACCAATGGCACTAATAGAACGAAAGAGCACTAAAAACCCGACATAAAAAGCAAGAGTGATTATTGAGATTGCTGGATTAATTAAAAGTAATACACCCATGGCAAACGTCAAAATACCAAAAGCCAATATCCAACCCCAATTATCTAAGACTTGTCTATTAACAACAGAAAATGCAATTTCAAATAAGCCTGATAGCAAAAATGATAGGCTAAACAGTAAAGCCAACGCTAAATATGACTCTTGTGGTGAAGTAAACGTATAAATCCCTAACCCAATAAGGATGACCCCTACAATAAGTGGTATATACCAATATTTAATTGAGTTCCTGACCATTTTAAAGATTTGCGTGCTCATAACTTTCCCTTAATATTCTCTTATTATGTTTTATTAACAAGAGAATGATAAGGGATTGTTACGCAGACTGGCTTAGTCGCTTACTGAACAGCCTATTTAGTAACCAAACTACTCAGCTCACTCATCAATACTGACAAAGTAGATAGGCTGATCACGCTATCATCATTGTCGTCAAGCTTTTGCATCTCGGTTTTTACTGTTTCTAACTGATCGAGATGACGTGAGCGCCACTCACTAAATGCTTGCTTGGCATCTGGCTTTGACAATACTGCATCCATTAGTAGACGCAAGCTACGTGATAACTCATTTACCAATGCGTGGCGTGCACGGCGATCCCAATAGTCTTGCTGCGGTAAGGAGGCGATATTATCCATCATCCAATCTAACTGCAGTACTTGATAGGCCTCAAAGTACAGTGTTGCAATCTCATTGACAGGGCGCTCATATTGCTCAGCAAGTAATGCTGCATCCAGCGCGTCGACATGATAAGGCAACATAGCAAACAGCGCCGCATCACTATCTGACAGACCGTCTTGCGTTAACTTGGTGGTATCTTCTTGTAGATACTGGGCAAACTGCTGCTCAATAAAGCCGCCAGATTTGGTTAAGTTTTCGACACTGGCCTCAAAGCGGCTGATCATGTCAGCGACTCGCAAGTCTTGACCAAAGGCATTGATGAACCAGACCATACCGCGTTCAATGGCATCGCGCAGACGCAGCTCAAGCTCCAACAATAAAGTCGCATCGACTTTGTTATCCAACGCTTCTAGCGTCTTCCAAGCAGTCGGCACATCAAAGACATCACGGGCAATCGCATAGCCACGAATGATAGTGGCAAGGGTTTGTCCTGTTTCTTCAAACAAGCGGAATAATGCTTCGATACCCAAGCGGTTGACCACACTGTTGGTCAGATAAGTACTGATAATTTCGCGGTGCAACCTATGTTCTTTCATCTCATCAAAGAAACGCCCGACCAGCTCATCAGGGAAGTATTTGCTCAGCTCATTAACGAAATACGGTGCTTCTGGCAAATCTGACAATAATAAGTTGTCATACACCCACATTTTGCCATAAGCCATCACGATCGCTAGCTCAGGATTGGTTAATCCAGTCCCCGCTTTTTGACGTTTTGCAATCTCTTCGTCTGATGGTAGGTATTCAATTGCACGGTCAAGACGTCCCTCACCTTCTAGCATCTGAATGAAGCGCTGATGATCACTTAAATTAGCCGCCGCCCGAATGTGGCTAAGCTCAATCGCTTGTGGTTGTAGATAGTTTTGGCGCAGTACCAACTCTGCGACGGTATCTGTCATACTTTCAAGCAATTCATTACGCTGCTTGAGAGTCATATCACCTTGCTCAACCACTTTGCCAAGTAAGATTTTGATATTGACCTCATGGTCTGAGCAGTTGACACCGCCTGAGTTGTCGATAGCGTCAGTATAGATGCGTCCACCCGTCTGCGCGTATTCGATACGACCTTGCTGGGTAAATCCTAGGTTGCCACCTTCACCAACGATAGATGTACGTAGCTCACCACCATTAACACGTACTGCATCATTGGCACGATCACCAACATCGGCATGGCTTTCATTGGCGCTTTTGACATAAGTACCGATGCCACCATTCCAAATAAGATCGACAGGCGATTTTAATAACGCGCTGATGAGCTCGTTTGGCGATAGATTATCCTCACTGATATCAAACAGCGCTTTCATCTCAGCGCTGATCGCAATCGTTTTATCTTGGCGGGAGAAGACACCACCACCTTGGCTGATGAGAGACTTTTCGTAGTCATCCCAGGTCGAGCGTGGCATCTCAAACAAGCGCTCGCGCTCTGCAAAAGAAGCGGCGGTATCCGGATTTGGATCGATAAAGATGTGCAAGTGGTTAAAGGCGGCGACCAGCTTGGTATGAGCGGATCTCAGCATACCATTGCCAAATACGTCCCCGCTCATATCACCAATACCGACAACCGTAAAGTCATCACGATTTTGAATATCCATACCGCGCATACGGAAGTGACGTTTGACCGACTCCCAACCACCGCGTGCAGTAATACCCATCGCTTTATGATCATAACCAACCGAACCACCAGAGGCAAAGGCATCATCGAGCCAGAAGTTGTACTCGCTAGATAAAGCATTGGCAATATCAGAGAAGGTCGCCGTGCCTTTATCGGCGGCAACTACTAAATACGGGTCATCTTCGTCATGGCGCACGGTATTGGCTGGCGGGACAATCTCTCCATCAACAATGTTGTCAGTGACATCGAGCATACCGCGAAGGAACGCTTGGTAGCAGGCAATGCCTTCTGCTTGAAACGCTTCACGACCATCGGCCATGGTTTTGGTCTTGACGATGAAACCGCCTTTTGAACCGACAGGGACGATGACAGCGTTTTTGACCATCTGAGCTTTGACTAGGCCGAGCACTTCGGTACGATAGTCTTCCATACGATCTGACCAACGCAGACCACCACGCGCTGCTTTGCCCCCACGTAGATGCACCGCTTCCACACGTGGCGAATAGACAAAGATTTCAAACATGGGTTTCGGCTTCGGTAAGTTTGGAATATCATCCGCCAAAAACTTAAACGACAAGCGGTCTTTACGCTGACCGTCAGCCTCTCTTTGATAAAAGTTGGTACGCACCATGGCATTAATCAAATCTAAGAACCAACGAAAGATACGATCTTCATCTAAGCTACTGACATTTGCCAGAGCCGCCAAAACTTGTTCCTGAATCTTCTCAGTTTTGCTGGCACGCTCTTCTTCGCTGTGTTCAGGATTCATACGCGCATCAAATAATTCAGACAGCGCCACACTTATAGTGCTATTTTTTGCGACAGTTTGCTGAATATAAGTGCTAGAGAATGGCGCTCGTGCTTGTACCATATAACGCGACAACGCCCGCAGCAGCACCACATCGTATGTACCTAGTTGGGTCGTAAGTATCAGCTCATTAAAACTATCGTTTTCAACACGTCCCGCCCAAATCTGCTTGAGACTGTCTTCAAACTGACTGCCTACCACTTGCATATTGACCGTTTCGACATTCTCCAATATTAATTCATACTCTTGCATCCAAATTGGCTGCTCTGGCAGATCAAACTCATAAGTCTGTGCTGAGATCACCGACACCCCGAAGCTTTCAAGTATGGGTAATACTTTAGACAATATGGTGGGTTGCTCGCGGCCATATAGCTTTAAATGCAATTTATTGCCAGCATCTCCTGTAGAGCGATACAAATGCCAGTTCATCGGCTGCTCATCACTCAAAGCGGCCAGACGCTTGGTGTCCTCGACAGCAGAGCGCGCATCAAAACGTTCTTCATAAGCAGCTGGAATATACTCTAAAAATTGACGCTTTAAGGTATTGGCTTGTTGCTCGCCGACATTGTCTAGCAGCATGCGCTGATAGTGATCAGACCAAGACTCCATCAGTGCAGAGAGCTTGGCTTCAAGCACAGCGGTGTCTACCTCGTTTATTTGACCAGGTACTGTACGCACATGCACATGGACGCGGGCATGCTCAGATTCATTAAATTCGGTGGTAAAGCCAGATGAAGTGCCGCCGTAAGCTTCCTTTAGTACCTCTTGTACTTTGAGTCGCAGTTCAGTATTGAATTTATCGCGTGGAATATATACCAAACAGGAGACAAAACGCTGATAATGGTCAATACGGCTGAATAAGCGCAAGCTCTTCTTGTCTTGTAATTGGCTGATTCCCGACACCATAGGATACAGCTCTTCAACGCTGGCTTGAAACAAGTCATCACGTGGCAAGGTGTTGATTACATGCATCATTTTATAATAAGCATGACCTTCACTTGGCAGCTTTGCCATCGCCATTATTTTGTTGGCTTTTTCACGCAACAGTGGGATTTCTTGCACGCGCAATTGATAGGCTTGTGAGGTCAATAAGCCAATAAAGCGACATTCGCCGACCAGATCGCCATTTTCATCAAACTTATGAATACCCAAAAAGTCCATATAGACGGAGCGATGCACAGGTGAAACACGACTTGACTTTGAGAGCATCAATACCCGTGGTTCAGTGAGCAGCTGCTTGAGGTTTTTAGGGAGCTTATTGAAGCTCTCTGATAGTGTGTCTTCTGCTGCGCCGCGCAATAAACCCAGGCCACTGTTACCAATGGCATATAAGTCCAGATCAGCGTCCTCACTATCTAACGCTACTTTTTTGCCATTTTCTAAGCGATATTCACGGTATCCCAAAAAGATAAAGTGATCATCTAATATCCAGTCTAAAAATGCTTGTATTTCTTGCTGTGGATAAAACACTTCAGGCAATGGCTGCTGTGATAACTCAGATTTGATTTCAATCAAACGCGACCGCATCTGTTTCCAATCACCGACTACGGTATCGAGCGTATCCACTTTGTCTAACAATATTTGATATAGTGTTGCCAATTCTTCAGTGTCTTGATAAGCAATCTCACAATGAATCAGCGACATATGAGAGGTAGCGCTTTCACTCGCACTATCAATTTTTGCAAGACTGCCATCTTCATTGCGCTCTACACTGACAATCGTATTATAAATGCGGTGTACATCAATGCCCTGAGCTTCCAAACTCATGAGCATAGTATCTACCAAAAATGGGCGATCATACGCAACCATCTGGATAACACTGTGTGAGCTGTGAAAATGATGTTCTTCGGCGACAGGGTTAAAAATAGCGAGTATGGGTTTATTGCCATCATAGGCTTTTAGTAGCGTGAAATGATGTAATGCCATACCTGCTAAGTCGGCGTTACTAATCGCAGCAGCTATCTCATTATGTAATAGCTCATAATAGCTATGAATAAAACGCTCAAGCAATGATTGATCCGTTTGTACATAGTTAGTGGCAATATCGCTAATCTGGCCAATGCGTTCTTCCGTGATTCCAAGAGAGTTATGCATAACTTTCTGTCCTTTTTATAGGTTTGGTATTTAAAATAAAATCAGTTTAATCTTTATTGCAATTATTGATGTTTTTAAACGGTATGTTTCTCTAGCAGGTCAACACTAGATTAATTTGAGTCACAACCCTCCATCTCTTCCCTTTTAATGATGCATCTAGATTAGTAGATGACTTTGCAACCTAGGTTTTGAGTGCCATTAGCCCATCAATCTATAAGAGTGTAACGCACCTGAACGAATAGCTAAAGTGTAAAAATTTATTTCATGAATTATTATTAATTTAGTGTCTATTACTGCAACAGACCCAAGTTGATTGCTTACTTAAATACTTCACTCATATAAACGGTTTACGCTACTACCCAACATTTATTAGATAGTTTTATTGGCTGATTGTTGGGATATGATTATCCCTATACCGATGACAGTCTAATAATTGCTAATAACGGACCAAAAACAAGATAGCAAAGCGGTCGGTTGTTTTTTATCGTCACTATTCAGTGCTGGCAAGTGGATACTCATGGCAATCGCTGCGCTTTTTTTGTTAGAATACGGCACTATATTTAACAGTGCTTAAAGATTTACTATTAACGCTTAATACTATTAATACTAAGGGCAAAACGTATGATGAATATTTTGGTGATTGGCTCAGGTGGTCGCGAACACGCGCTGGCATGGCAGTGTGCTAAAGATGATTCTGTAAAAAATGTCTACGTCGCGCCTGGTAATGCTGGCACTGCCCTTGAACCTAAATGCCAGAATGTTATCTTGCAAGATACCAATGGTGAGCACAGCGCTGTCATCGAGTTTTGCCAAAACAATGCCATTGACATGGTCATCGTCGGTCCTGAGGCGCCATTGGTCACTGGTATCATCGATGCTTGCCGTGCTGCTGGTATCAAAGCATGGGGGCCAACAGCGTATTGCGCACAACTCGAAGGCTCTAAGACTTTTGCCAAAGAATTCATGGCAGAGCATAATATCCCAACGTCTGCCTATCAAGGATTCACAGACGCTACAAGCGCCAAAGCTTATATTGACGAGCAAGGCGCACCTATCGTTATCAAAGCTGATGGACTGGCAGCAGGGAAAGGCGTGATCGTTGCTGAGACCATTGAACAAGCACATGCAGCAATCGATGACATGCTTGCAGACAATAAATTCGGTGATGCTGGTAGCCGTGTGGTCATTGAGCAATTCTTAGAAGGCGAAGAAGCCAGCTTTATTTGCATGATTGATGGCAATAACATCTTACCCATGGCGACCAGCCAAGATCATAAACGTGCTTATGAAGGCGATACAGGCCCGAACACTGGCGGTATGGGCGCTTATTCTCCTGCACCAGTGGTCACTCAAGACGTTCATGATAAAGTGATGACACAAGTGATTCAGCCAGTTGTCAATGCGATGAATGCGGCAGGTCACCCTTACACTGGGTTTTTATATGCAGGCTTGATGATTGATAAAGCAGGCGACCCTTACGTGATTGAGTTTAACTGCCGTTTTGGCGACCCAGAGACGCAGCCTATTTTGATGCGCTTGCAATCGTCGATGGTCGAGTTGGTTGCTAAAGGTCTCGCAGGCGAGCTGCCAAGTCAAGCAGACTGGGATGCGCGCCCTGCCCTTGGTATCGTCATGGCGTCGAAAGGCTATCCCGAAACCTCCTCTAAAGGTGATGTCATTACTGGTCTGCCAGAGTTAGATCCTCATGACACTTCAGCAGTCAAGGTCTTTCATGCAGGTACTGCGTTTACTCATGATAGTTTTGACGCGGATACCAGCACCAGCCATCCTAAAGAAGTCGTCACCGATGGTGGGCGCGTGCTTTGCGTCACTGCCCTTGCGGATAGTATCTTGGGTGCACAACAAGCGGCTTTAGCGGTTACTGCTGCGATTAGTTTTGATGGAGCACAGTATCGCCGCGACATCGGGCACCACGCGATTGCTCGTAAAGACTCTTAAGGCTAAACACTACTGGGACAAAGTCTTTGGTTCTCTGATAAACTCTATAGATAAACCCCAGTTTTGATAAAGACTGGGGTGCTCCTTACTACTTAAGACAGTCACTTAAGAACAATACATTACTACCGTAAAAAATATTACGATAAATGAAGAGCTTTAATGCATCTGCTTTGATACCGTAATACCATCATTCGTACTATGACCTACGAGTCATTACGATTTTGTATTCTGACATTACATATCTCTTGTATTGTTGGTCTTCAACCCGCAAATCAGTTGCAACTGATGAATGGTTATATCTATGGCACAAAATACATCTAAACCTTCTAATGATAAGCAGTCAATTGACAACCTAAAAACTTCTGGGTTTGAGCGTCGACTGTCAATCGCTAAGACATCTCTCAATATCGGCCGACGTTGGGCGGGTAACAGTATGTCTGGCATATTCTTAGATAAAGACACTCGCTCAAAGCGCAACCAAGAGTTTATGGAGGCGCAGGCAAATTATGTCGTAGAAGAGCTTGGTAAGTTAAAAGGCTCAGTGGTAAAGATTGGCCAAATGCTGGCACTATATGGTGAGCATGTATTGCCACCTGAAATCACTCGTGCACTACAAGCACTCAACGATGACACTGCCACTCTCAGCTGGCCAAAAATCGAACAGACGTTGCGCCGCACTCTGAGAGAAAAACTCGATGAGCTTGAAGTCGATCCTATACCTATTGGTACCGCCTCCCTCGCCCAAGTGCATCGTGCAACTGTCATTGCTACTGGTGAAGAAGTCGTATTAAAAATTCAATATCCGGGCGTTGCAGAAGCTATCGACTCCGATCTTGCCTTATTTAAACGCTTACTTAAGGTAAGCAATATGGTGCCGCAAACACGTGCGCTGGATACTTGGTTCGAAGAAATCCGCGACCTACTCCACCACGAAGTTGATTATGATGCAGAAGCAAATACGACTGAACGCTTTTATGAGCGCTTGATAGATGATCCACGTTATATCGTGCCAAAAGTCAATCGTCAGTACTCAAGTAAGCGCTTGCTATGCATGACCTATGAGCCTGGTGTCTCTGTCACCTCCGAAGCACTTCAGCTATTACCGCATGAACGTCAAAATGCTATTGGTCAAGCGGCAATCGAGATCATGATGCGAGAGATTTTTGTCTGGGGTGAGATGCAGACTGACCCAAACTTTGGAAATTACTTGGTGCGCATTAGCGAGAATGAAAATGAGATAGATAAACTGGTATTGTTAGATTTTGGTGCTATTCGTCAGTTTGATGATGGTCTTCTAACAATTGCACATAACCTCCTACGTGCAGGCTATCATCATGATCATCAAGCAATGATGAAAAGTATGACGGGTTATGAATTTTTCGATACGATGAGTGACAAAGTGCGCTCTGATATTGCCTCTTTGTTCTTACTTGCTACCGAGCCATTTAGTCATCCTGACTCAAATCCAGACATTCCAGCAGACTGCTTGGATTCACAAAACCGTTATATCTGGGCAAACAGTAAACTACATTCTCGTATATCGGCAAGTGCTACCAAAGCAGTGCAGTCTTTTGAATTTAATTTGCCTCCGAAAGAGTTTATGTTTATTAGCCGTAAGTTTATCGGTGCTTACACATTCTTAACGGTAGTGAATGCTCATACTGACTCTGAAAAACTAGTAAAGCCTTTTTTATGAATCTATAAAAGTACTTAAATCTTGGAACCGCTCTTCTGTAGCGGTTTTAATTTGAATAATTATTTTTACTTAGGCTATTTTTAATTTAATCTTATCAAATAAAGACTTTATTTGAGTTATTAGTTATATTACTTAGGCTATTTATTTAATATCTTTATCAACAGCAGGCGCATGCCAACTATCAAATCTGGTTCTATAGCCTTGTGGTTTTGTCATGGTTAGCTGCCAACAGCGTTCTCCACGAGCCAGATACTTCACTTCAAAATGAGTACGTTGACTCTCCGCTGCTACTACTTGCCGCTCATGTGGTAGCTGCCAAAGACTCGAAGTTTGCTGCTCTGCATTGTCCATATAAGCCTCGATATTAGTGGTCAATACAATCTTCCCTCCTGTTTGCAAGCGTGATAATAAAAACTCAAAAAACGGCATGTTTAACCATTGCTGATTAGGGTTATGCTGCTCAGGGTTGGGATATAAGATATATATGCTGGCGAGACTGCTAGGAGGGATGGCGTATACCGTCCATGCGATCGCATCTGCATGGATAGGAGTCAAATTATCAAGCGACTGTTGGTTAAATAGCTTGGTAAAAGCTTCGAACTTATTGCGTGTACGCTCAATAGCAATTAGATGCTTGTCAGGGTTTTCTGCGGCAAAGCTTAGGGCATGCTTGCCCTTCCCTGCACCAATCTCAAGTACCAATGGTAGTTTATTATCACTTTGAATAATTTTTGGAATGCTAAAATTACGTGGTGCTGAGAGTTTTTTATGCTGAAAAGCTCTTTTTTGATTATGTGAGAAGAGTTCTGTTTGGTTCATGGATTACTCTATTTGGTTTATATTTTAGTTTTTTAGTTAGATGATAATTGCTTAGGCTATTTTACTTGTAGATGGTTGTTTTATCGACATTTTTTACATGTATATGGACTTGTATTTGACTTTTAGCCACTGCGTGCTATTATAACCGCTCTCATTCATTGATAACACTCTTCTCAATACAATATTGATATCATCAGGGCAACCTCACTTTACTATGACAGAACCTACTCCCAATTCCGCACCCAAAACCTACCCATGCCCAAACTGTGGCACTCTCACTGCGTGGCAGGATAATAAATATAAGCCGTTTTGTAGTGATCGCTGCAAACTGATTGACTTAGGTGCTTGGGCAAATGAAGAATACAGTGTCCCTGCTGAGACAACACCGTTTTCTGACGAGTTGTAACCTAATACTGCGAACCTCTTATCACTCTATCTTCTCTAATATGTCTTTACTTCATTGATTTATTTAACACGCTAAGGATGTCCGTATGTCAGCCACTTATCTGATGCCTACTTATAATCGTCAACCGATTAGCTTCACCCGCGGCTTAGGCAGTTGGTTATATACCAAAGATGATACGCCCTATCTAGACGCGCTCACAGGCATCGCTGTATGCGGTCTTGGACATTGCCATCCGCAAATCACTGAGGCCATTCAGCAGCAAGCAGCTACTTTAGTCCATACCAGCAACTTATTCGGCATAGAGTGGCAAGAGCGTGCTGGCGCATCACTTTGTACTGCCGCTGGCATGGATAGCGTATTTTTTGCCAATAGCGGCGCCGAGGCCAATGAAGCGGCACTAAAAATGGCACGCTTATATGCCTACCAACAAGGCTTTAAGCGCCCTAAAGTCATTGTCATGGAGCAGTCCTTTCATGGTCGCACGCTATTATCAGTATCAGCGACTGCCAACCCTAAAGCACGCGAGGGTTTCTTTACGTTAGATGATGATTTTATTCGTGTGCCTTTTGGTGATATTGCAGCCGTTAAGCAAGCTGCCGCCGATCACGATGATATCTGTGCGCTGTTTGTAGAGCCTATTCAGGGTGAAGGTGGACTGAATACAGCGATCAATGGCTTTGCCTATTTGGAAGAGCTACAAGCTGAATGTGACGCGCATAACTGGCTATTTATGCTCGACGAAGTGCAAACTGGCAATGGTCGCACAGGGAAATATTTCGCTTATCAGCACAGCAACGCCCGTCCCGATGTCTTAACGACTGCAAAAGGCCTTGGTAATGGCTTCCCTGTAGGCGCCTGTATGGTACGTGGCCGCGCCAATGGTTTGTTTGGTGCCGGCAGCCACGGCTCTACTTATGGCGGTACGCCACTTGCAAGCCGCGTAGTACATAGTGTTTATGATGTATTGGCTAACAGCGATATCATGAGCAATGCTGTCACTGAGGGGCAGTTCATCCGTGATAGCATAACAGACAAACTGCAAGCGCATGGGGTCAGTAGTCGCGGAGCGGGGATGATGATAGGTATCGCCCTACCTGAGTCTATCGACTGCAGTAAGTTGGTGGACCGTGCACGCGATGAGCAAAATCTCATCATTAACGTCACTGGCGGACATGTTGTGCGCTTACTGCCGCCATTAAATATGAAGCGTAACGAAAGTGAGCAAGTCGTCGAACGATTATTAAACTTATTAAATCCCTTGTTTTAGCCGCTGTTTTTAGTTTTTTAGTATAGGTGTCAACGCTTAGAACGCTCAATACTGACTATTCAAAACTGCAATTAAAAAAACCTCCAGATAAAAAATCTGGAGGTTTTTAGTTATGCATAATAGCTTTTATATTTTGCTCTGGATAATTAACCAGCATGAAAGTATTTTTTTAATACCTCTAAACAGCGCGTAACTTTTGCAGGTTGCTGCTCACGGTTCAAGGTTACGGCATATAGAACAAAGCTTGGTAATTGGTAGCCCGTGAGCACCTCAACCAAATCACCATTATCAAGCTCTTTTTTGATGTCCATTTCCATCATTCTGACCACACCATGACCTTCTTTGGCCAAAGTCGTCGCCATGAATACATTATTGGTATGGATACGTGATGTCATTTTTAACCGTGTTTTTTTACCGGTTTCGGTTTGTATGAAATCCAGTTGGTTGGAGTCTTTCATGATTTCGATACAAATGAGCTGATGCTCATTTAAGTCTTTGGGAGACTCGAGTTTTTTGTGATGGCGCAGATATTGCGGTGAAGCCACTAACACTTGACGCACATCAGACAGGGGATGATTACTTAATGTTAGATCATTAATGCTAGGGCTCATACGAATGGCGATATCAATACGCTCATCGATCAAGTCAACATAGTGGTTGTCTGCCAAAAAAGTAATACTTAAATCATCATGTGCCGCCATCCAAGTGGATAAGGCGGGTAAAATATGATTGACACCCAGCTCAGGGGTAGTAGCGATACGTAGACTGCCCGCTAACTCATCACGCAACTGGTTAACCTTAATTCGACCTTGCTCAGCAGCGCTGACCACATCTTTTGCCGCTTCATAAAAACTCGCGCCGGCTTCGGTTAGACTTAGCTTACGAGTAGAACGGTGCAATAGCACCACGCCCAGCTCATTTTCTAACGATCGAATCTGTTGGCTAACTGCACTGGTTGTAATACCAAGCTCACGAGCTGAGCCACTAAAAGAACCGTGTCCGACCACGCTGGCGAACACGGCCATACCGCGTAAATTATCTAACATAGTTTCACCTAAGCTGTTTTCAGCTAATTTCATTTTTTAATATAACTTAACTATTATAGCGGAGTATATAGCCATTCCACAAATCAATACGCAAACCATACTTTATTAATACTCAATAACATCAATGAATTACGGTACAAAAAACCATTATTCAATACTACCTTAAGTGTTCTTACTAAGGCATAGAACCAGTTTTCCCTCAATTGTTTAAGTTAACTTAACCTTACCCATCTTCCCTTCTCCACGGCTCAGCAAATACTGCATTACCGGTGACTCAAGTAACATCGTTTCTGCCACTGAAGAAGCTTGTGCTACCCTTTGACGCTGGCGGCGCTCAGGGGTTTTATTCTCATCTTGCATCACGCTACCATCTACTTGTAAAGCAATCTCCGCTTGCGGGAACTGGTGTTGCAGTTTTTCAGCCAATGCTTCAAAGGTAGTTTGTAAGTGTTTGCTATCTACAGCGGTCACAAAGACGGATTGACCATTACAACTACCACTCATCATGCCTTGACGCGCCAGAGCCAGCTCATCTGTTGCGAGGCTACCTGCCTCACGAGCAGTTTGTAACCAGTAGTCCCACTTTTCTGGCGTCCATTCCCCCGTTAGATCTTGCGGTGGACAACGTAGTAGTACACGCGGATCATTCGATTGTGATATTAATTGAGAATCATTTCGACTCGGCTCAACAATCGGTTCAGGCTCAACAATCGGTTCAGGCTCAACAATCGGTTCAGGCTCAACAATCGGTTCAGGCTCAACAATCGGTTCAGGCTCAACAATCGGTTCAGGCTCAACAATCGGTTCAGGCTCAACAATCGGTTCAGGCGCGCTGTTATTAATTAACGTTGGCAACTCATCAATGTCGCTACGACTGTCGTCTAGAACTGGCTCAATATCAGCGTAATAATTTGTTGAACTTTCTATCTTACTTTGGTTTTGATAATCAACGTCATAAGCCTGCGTCGGTGCTTCCGATGCCAAGTGTCCAGAGACTTTTGCAGGCTCAGTAGAGAAAGTGTTTTCTATAGGTGCAGTTGATGTCGCCGTGGCCGTGGTGGCAGGTGCCTCAGCTAATATTTCATTGGTCGGTAACGGGCGAAATGCGAGTAGGCGTAGAATACACATTTCAAGCGCTTGCATGGGAGTACTAGCAAGCTTGATGCCTTCTCGTGCTTGTACCACAATCTCATAATATAACTGTAAGACGTCAGGGCTGATGTGCTGGGCAAGCGTATTAATATCCTGCGCTTGCGCTTCGTTCACATTCAAAGCAACCTCAGGTAATAACTGAGCCAATGCCAATTGGTGAAGTAGCTCAGCCAACCCATCAAACATGCTGGTCGCATCGACCATTTGTGCGCGCATCTGTTCGATATGGGCGGCAACAGCAGGCTTATCATGATTATAAATGTCTGTGATCAAACTGACCAAATCAGCAGCGTCGATCAAGCCAAGCATGGCATTGACCGTCACATCATCTAATCCACCTTGACCAAAAGCAATCGCCTGATCTGTTAATGACAGTGCATCACGAACCGAGCCCTTGGCAGCACTTGCTAGCTGCCAAAGTGCAGGCTGCGTGAAGCCCACCTGCTCTTGGGTTAAAATATTGGCCAAATGTTCACTGAGCAAGGTTTGCGGTAAAGGACGCAGCACAAACTGTAAGCAGCGTGAGATAATGGTAATCGGCAGTTTTTGTGGATCAGTGGTCGCGAGTAAGAATTTGACATGCTCAGGCGGCTCTTCTAAGGTTTTGAGGAGCGCGTTAAAGCTATGCGTCGATAGCATGTGCACTTCGTCAATCAGGTACACTTTATAGCGACCTTGACTTGGCGCATAAGGGACGTTATCAAGCAGCTCGCGCGTATCCTCAACCTTGGTACGCGAGGCGGCATCAATCTCAATCAAATCGATAAAGCGGCCTTGATCAATCGACACACAGTTATCACAGACACCGCACGGCGTGCTGGTCACACCAGTATCGCAGTTCAGACATTTAGCTAAGATGCGAGCAATGGTGGTCTTACCAACACCGCGTGTACCAGTAAATAGATAAGCATGATGCAGTCGGTTATAATCAATCGCGTTGATTAACGCCTGAGAGACATGCGTTTGCCCAATTAACTCATGGAAGTTTTTGGGTCGGTATTTACGCGCTAAGACTTGATATTGCTGCGTCATATCTATCCATTATGCCAAGTGGCTTGAAGTACTTGTTTGAAGTGAGATTTTGATTATTCATTGTAGCAAAAAGCCAGCGCATTCGTCTGGCTTCTTACCGATTTAACAGTGACTGATAGTACGCTCAATAAGTGGCTTTATTATAAGTAGCCTTACTCAAAGATTGACTCCCACTTAATCAGTCTTGCGGCGCATATGCGGGAATAAAATAACATCACGAATACTGGCAGAGTCAGTGAATAACATAACCAAGCGATCGATGCCGATACCCTCACCTGCCGTTGGCGGTAAGCCATAAGACAAGGCTTCGATATACTCTTCATCAAAGTGCATGGCCTCTACATCACCTGCGTCTTTTTCAGCGACTTGATCACGGAAGCGCTCCGCCTGATCAGCAGGGTCATTTAACTCACTAAAGCCATTGGCCAATTCACGACCACCGATAAACAGCTCAAAACGATCCGTGATTTCAGGATTGTCGTCGTTGCGGCGTGCCAGCGGTGACGTCTCAGCTGGGTATTCAGTGATAAAAGTTGGCTGACGTAATTGATGCTCAGCTGTCTCTTCAAATATGATAGTGATTAACTTACCAACGCCAAAGACATCATTTACTGGCTGCTTAAGCGTATTGGCGACATAGTCAGCTAAGTACTCTCGGTCATCAATGCGTGACATATCAAAGTCTTCAGCGTATTTTTCGATAGCCTCAGTCATCGTTATGCGCGCAAACGGTGCTTTTAGACTGATGCTCTCACCTTGATACGTCAGTTCAGTTGTGCCTAATATATCCATCGCTAATTGATTAAATAAGCGCTCGGTCAAATCCATCAAATCATGATAATCAGCATACGCTTGATAAAACTCAATCATGGTGAATTCAGGGTTATGGCGCGTGGATACACCTTCGTTACGGAAACTGCGGTTGATCTCAAATACTTTTTCAAAACCACCAATGACCAAGCGTTTTAGATACAACTCAGGCGCGATACGCAGATATAGCGGCATATCTAGTGCATTGTGATGGGTCACAAACGGACGCGCCACCGCCCCACCAGGGATAGGATGCATCATCGGCGTTTCGACTTCCATAAAACGCGCATTCAGCATAAACTTGCGAATACCGCTGATCACTTGGCTGCGCACAACAAAAGTATCACGAGTAGATTCGTTGGTCATCAAGTCCAGATGGCGATTACGATAACGCGCTTCCACATCTGCCAAGCCATGGAACTTATTTGGCATTGGGCGCAGGGCTTTGGTTAATAATTGAAACTCTTCAATATGGACATAAAGATCACCTTTACCTGAACGACCAATATAACCCGATATGCCAACCACATCTCCTAAGTCTAGTGACTTAATGCTAGCCAGCGTCTCTTCATCTAACTCTTTACGTGCAACGTACAGCTGGATACGACCTGTCATATCTTGAATGACAATGAATGCGCCGCGGTTGAGCATGACGCGACCAGCCACATTGACCTGTGTCTTTTCACCTTTGGCAGCATTATCTTCAATTTCTTGCTTTGAGACGCCTTCAAAGGCAGTTTGCAGATCTTGGGCAAAATCAGTACGCTTAAAATCGTTTGGATAAGGCTGTTTGCCTGAAGCTTTGATGTCATCTAGCTTCGCTTGCAGTTGGGCGATAAGCTCATTGGCTTCCTCGACAGTTGGGGCTTGTTCTTGGTTCTGATTTTGATTTTGATTTTGATTTTGATTTTGATTGTTGGGCTTTGACATAAAATTCTCAAAATTGTTAGATAATTCGATGAATAAAGTAAAATAATAAATTTAGATTAATAATAAGTAGCTTGTTGTTGTAGCTACTGACACCTACGTAGCCTACGGGCTCTACTAATCTCCACCACCGATGCTTGCCATCAAGTCCGCTTGGTGCTCACGTAATAGAGCATCTAGCAGCTCGTCTAAGTCACCTTCCATAATGGAATCAAGCTTATACAGCGTTAGGTTGATACGATGATCAGTCATGCGACCTTGGGGGAAGTTATAAGTACGGATACGTTCTGAACGATCACCACTACCCACTAAGTCGCGGCGTATAGAATCTGCCACATCGACCTGCGCTTGTACTTTGGCTTGCTGAATCTTTGAGACCAGCATTTTCATCGCTTTGTCACGGTTTTTGTGCTGACTACGCTCTTGCTGACACTCAACCACCGTACCTGTTGGAATGTGAGTCAAACGCACCGCAGAGTCTGTGGTGTTAACGTGCTGACCCCCTGCGCCGCTTGAGCGGAAGGTATCCATCTTGATGTCGGCAGGATTGAGCTCTACTGTATCATCAATCTCAACTTCTGGCATCACTGCCACGGTACAAGCAGAGGTATGTACGCGGCCTTGGCTTTCTGTATCTGGGACACGTTGAACACGATGCGCACCAGACTCAAGGGTGGACGATAGAGATACTTTCCGCCAACGAAGGCGACCATAAACGCTGTTACCCGATATACGGCTGATGATCTCTTTATAACCGCCATGCTCGCCTTCGTTGGCGGATAGTATCTCTATCGTCCACCCTTGCGTCTGTGCGTATTTCTGATACATACGGAACAGATCACCTGAGAATATCGCCGCTTCATCACCGCCAGTGCCCGCACGAATCTCCAAAAAAGCAGGCACTTTATCATTCGGATCTTTTGGCAACATCATGACGTTGAGCGCTTCTTCCATCTCTAAGATAGCTTCGCGGGCGCTGTCAATCTCTTCCTGCATCATCTCCTTCATTTCTGGATCTGATGCATCGGCCAGCATACTCTCGGCATCGGCTTGATCCGTTTCAGCACGCACATAGTTTTGCCATAAAGTAGTGATGTCCATCAAGTCGCTGTGTTCAACCGACAGCTCACGGAATTTATTATTATCGCTGATGACACCAGGATCGGACAATAAGGCGGTAACCTCTTCGTAGCGGTCTACCATCTGGTCTAAGCGTAAGCGCAAGGATTCTTTCATAAAAGGGCTTTTATCTAAATGAGGAAAATAAGACCGAGATTATAGCAAATTTTTAGGGGTAAATTAAAACCAGTGCGTAATCTTAACGCTTATATCAGCATACCTCTCTCAATATTCTTTAAATATTCTCTAAACTTGTCATATTTTAAAAAACATCATAAAAAATAGCCAAGATTTCTCTTGGCTATTTTTATAATGACAGTAGGGTACGCTTTGGTTAAATATTAAACTTTACGTACCAATACTGAACCAATAGAGTAACCAGCCCCAAATGAGCATATTACGCCCAAGTCACCAGATTTCAGCTCATCTTTATAACGATGGAAAACAATCATAGGACTGGCAGAGCTGGTATTAGCAAACTCGTCAATGACGCTTGGCACGATGCCTTTATCCGCTTCTTTACCCATGACCGTACGCAAGATTAGATCGAGCATATTGGCATTGGCTTGGTGTAGCCACATCATCTTGACTTCATTCGACTGAATATCATTTTCTTTTAAGTGCTCAAGAATAATTTCGGACACTTTTGGACAGACTTCACGGAATACTTTACGGCCATTTTGTAAAAACAGCTTATCCGTGACGGGCTCTTTGATATCTGGATACATTTGCGTTTCGGCTGCCAAGAACTCTGAGCGATCCATAAAGCCGTATTCGTTTTTGATATTGGTAGAGAATTCAGTAAACAGCTTACAGTTTACGATTTCATAACCTTTTGGTGTATCCAACTCTTCTACGATACACGCGGTTGCGACATCACCAAAGATGAAATGGCTGTCACGGTTACGCCAGTTTAGATGCGCTGACGTGATTTCGACATTGACCACAGCGACACGTTTGGCAAGACCAGATACAATTGAGCCATGTGCTTGTGATAGACCAAAAGTAGCCGCACTACAGGCAACGTTCATGTCATAGGCAAAACCACCAACCATACCGATTTCATTCTGAATCTCGATAGAGACGGCAGGATAAGTACGCTGGAAGTTCGAACAGGCAAGAATAATACCGTCTAAGTCGTTGGCTTCAAGACCGGCATCAGCAAGCGCGTCTTTCAGCGCAGCAGCACCCATCTCGGCCATGACAGACAGCTCTTCACCCAGATTACGATAGGCAATGACTGGCGCCATGATTTCAGGATTTAGGATGCCGTCTTTTTCCATCACGTAGCGCGATTTAATGCCAGATACTTTTTCGATAAATGCCGCTGAGGAATGCTCAAGTGCAGTCACCGTCTCTGCTGCTATCTCGTCAGCATGCTGTTCGTTATAATTATCAACATATTGGTTGAATGATTCCACCAGCTCTTCATTGCTGATGCTATAAGGGGGGATGTACAGGCCGGTGCCGGTAATACAAGTCGTCATGATAAGCTTCCTTGTCTACTACTGTTGCGCTTAGTGATTAAGCATAAAAGGTAAGAAGTAGGTGTCGTTTACTTTCGGTGCATAACTGTAAACATGAGCTACCGATCACCTAAAGAGGTAGCGGTTTCTTAGGTAACACTCATACTTATTTGCGATGTTTTGCAATAGCGGTTAAGTGAATGAACTAAGCTAACCCCGTCGCATCGACGGTTTTGAGTGTTGCCAGTCTCAAACCCTCATTAAGGATATTGATACTAGCGTTGATGTCTCTATCATTTTTTTGCAAGCAACTTGGGCAATTCCATGATCTTACTGACAATGGCAAATCAGCCTTAGTCAGCACATGAGTGCACCCTGAGCAGGTTTTAGAAGATGGATACCATCTATCTATTTTGACAAGCTCTTTACCATACCATTCTGCTTTATAAGCCAGCACGGTGGTAAACGCTGACCATGAGCTATCGCTAATCGCTTTGGCTAACTTTTTATTCTTAACCATGCCTTTGACATTTAAGTCCTCAATAGCAATAACATCGTGGTTTTTGATGATATTGATTGAGAGTTTGTGTAAGAAGTCGCGGCGCTTATTGGTTATTTTCTCATATACTTTGGCGACTTTGACCTTTTGCTTTTGATAGTTGCGGCTCTCTGATAACTTGCGATTGGCGGTCTTAGCGACTTCTCTACGTTTGGCTAATATCTTTTGCTCTTTTGCCAATCTCGCTTGTAGCTTAGACAAAAACTTAGGATTGGCGACTTTGCTGCCGTCCGATAAGACGATAAAGTCTGTCAGTCCTAAATCAATGCCGATGTTTGAATGCGTTTTTGGTAATGGCTCTACCATAGTCTCAACCAGTAAACTGACAAAATACTTACCTGTAGGCTCTTTACTGACCGTGGCGCTCTTAATCAAACCAGTTATCTTGGCTGGAAACTTGGCTTTGATATGACCAGTTTTAGGCAGTTTAACGCTGTTAGCTGTTATCGCCACTGTACCTTTTTGGTTGTTGGTGGTATAGCTGTCACGCTGCCCCTTCTTCTTGAACTTTGGAAATCCTGAGCCTTTGAAGAATTTGTTATAAGCCGCTTTTAGGTTTTGTTGTACGTTGGCCAGTGCCAAGCTATCGACTTCTTTAAGCCAGTCAAACTCTTTTTTATATTGAGCTGGAGTATTTTTTAATTCTGTTTTAGTATCTTGATAATGCTGTATTTTATCCGCTAGCATTCTATTCCATATAAAGCGCGTGCAGCCAAATGACTTAGCAAAAAATACTTGCTGTTCTTCATTAGGATACAATCTGACTTTATGGGCTTTTAGGATTTGTTTTGGCATGAAGCTATTATACCATATCAAAAGTCTGACGCATTCATCTTGCCACCTAAGAGGTGGGTGACTTCTGCACTAAAAATGTTAAAACCAATGCCTTATTATGCCTGAATATAATTATTTTTCTAATACTTTGTTACAAATAATCAAATTTGCTTTGATAGCCCATAAAAACTAAGCCACTTCCCTGTTGCTACGTTATAATCAATAGCGCATTTATCAATAGCGACTAGGAACGCTGATGACAGAGATTTCTAATTGGCTATTCGGGCAATATGCCGACTATCCAACCCTATTTATCATACTGGAGCTGATTGCCGTTGTCTTTGGGGTCGCCAGTGTCTTGCTCGCGCGCAAGCTTAGCGTGCTGGTTTTCCCCATTGGCCTAGTCAGTACCGCTATTTTTGTGTACTTACTTTGGAAATGGCAGTTGTTTGGTGATATGTTTATCAATGCCTATTATACGCTAATGGGTTTGTATGGCTGGTATAACTGGACGAAAAATAAAGACACCCATATTAAAAACACCAACGTTAAAGCCAGCACCAATACTAGTACTGATACCGATAATCCCAATTCAAACGACATCGATATTGAGCATATTGAAGCCAGTGACCTACCGACAATGGCACTATTATCTATCGCTACTGTCAGCTTTGTGGCGCTGGTTTACTATTTCCGCCCAGTGATTAATAATAACTTTAGCTTCGACGGTGCGGTACTCGGCCTACATCTGTTTACTTGGGTCGATTATACCGATATGCTCACCACCGCGCTGTTTTTGATCGCCATGTGGCTAATGGCCAGCCGCAAAATCGAGCATTGGTTGCTGTGGATAGTCGCCGATGCGATTTCAGTACCATTATATTTTTATAAAGGTCTCACCTTTACTGCACTACAATATGCCGTATTTACTCTCATCGCAATCTGGGCTTATTATGAATGGCAACGACGCTACCGCATTCAATCTTACGCAGTATACGCTTAAATCCGTCTTTAAAGTCGCTGTTTTGGGCGCAGAGAGTACGGGCAAAACCACCTTATGCCGTGATTTAGCCGCGCATTTTGATAGCCCTTGGGTGAGTGAGTATATGCGTACTTATTTGCAAGCCAAATGGGATAATGAACAAGCCACTTGCACTTGGGATGACTTACTGCCCATCGCTCAAGGTCAAATAGCGCTAGAAAACACACGAGCCAAACAAGCCGCTCAAGCCAGCAAAAACAGTCAGAACACGCAAAAAACTGAGAAGCAAAATTATCTATTTTGTGATACCAGCTTATTTGAGCTGATGGTCTATTCCAATTGGTACTATGCCGATTGTCCTGAAGCGCTAACCCAAGCGGCCTTGGCGCATCATTATGATTTGATCTTGTTAACCGAAGTGGATACACCTTGGGTCGCTGATGATCTACGTGATGCGCCTCATCAGCGTAAAGAGATGAGTGCCTATTTTGCCAGTCAGCTAAAGACTCACAACAAAAAATATAGGCGAATTGGTGGTAATAGAGAGGAGCGAGTTCGGCAGGTAACTGAATGGCTTAGTGAGAATTGATAGCGATAACTAAAAAATACAAACAAACCTTAAAAGACAGTAAACAATATAAAACTAAAGGGCTAGATCCATGTGCCTTGATTGTCTTATTCGGTTATTTTTATCTGACTAACGAGGCGTACTTATGAAATTTTTTTATAAATTACTAAGCACTCTATTTTCAATAACGCTGTGTATTGGTCTACTCTCTTGTCAGTCTGAGCTTTCTTCAAAGCCTATAGCCAAGGCTCCTCCTCTCTCAAAACCTTCTACTGGTGCTCTAGCTAACGACGGCCACACAGCAACTCCTAGAGCACCTTGGGCCAATCCTGTTATTAAAAATAGTGAAACAGATGCTATTTATCGACAAGAGTGGGCGAAATCCGATAATAAAGCACTATGCCCTATCCTAGCCCTACCCAAGCAAGCGTCATCACATCTTGCTAGTCATAGCGTCCGTCGTGCTAATTTTGCTGGAGGCTGGGGAGTTGCTTACGATTTGCCGAATAAGCGCAGTGCGTATGGGATTGCAAATGCAGGTACTACGAATACTAACGAAACGTTTGACAACTGGCCTTATAATGTTAATTATCAAGATGGCAGTAAAGTGGGATATGGTCATGAAGGCGGCGATCCTTCGGCAAATTGGTTAGCTTATCTTGTCATACCAAATAATAATTGCTTTTATAATATCTGGAGTGCTCAAAGTAAAGCGCATTTAGAACAAATTATCTTAGACTTACGCATAGTAAGTTTTTAATATAGATATTGATTTTTTGGTTTAGATTTTTATTTTTGCTTAGGCTATTTTTTATTATGATTATTAAGGTTTATTCATGCGCCACTTTCAACTCTTTCACTTTATTGGCGTAGGCTGGTACTTTTAGCCCAGCTTAGAACTTATTAGGAATTACTTTTGAAACCCACGCTCTATACGGTCATTGCGTTAATCGCTTTTGCCGCAAACTCTCTATTTTGCAGAATGGCCTTAGCAGAAGGATATATAGACGCATGGAATTTTACCATTATTCGCCTAATAAGCGCTGCCGCCTGCCTTGGTATTATCATCGCAGTGCATACACAGTATCTAAAGCTTAACCGTAGCCTTGATGGTGCAACTGTAAAGGAAAAAGGCAGTTGGTTAAGTAGCACAAGCTTAGTCATTTATGCGCTGTGTTTTTCAATCGCTTATGTAGAGCTAGATACGGGTACTGGCGCGCTCATTTTATTTTCAGCGGTGCAGCTCACCATGATTGGTTGGGGCATTTATAAAAAAGAGCAGTTAAGCGCCTTGCAGTGGCTGGCATTTATAGTGGCAGTAGCAGGATTTATATATTTGATGCTACCTTCGGCAGCGATGCCTTCATTATCAGCAGCGACGCTCATGGCGATTAGCGGTAGCGCTTGGGGAGTCTATAGCATACGCGGTAAGTCCTGTGTGTCCCCTCTTCGCGCTACTGGTTTTAACTTCATCAGAAGCCTTGTAGCGGTTCCTATACTGTTATTAGTAGCGATGAGTAGGCTCGGAGAGATCAGCATGCAAGGCATATTACTTGCTTGCGCCTCAGGGGCAATCGCTTCTGGGATTGGTTATAGCATTTGGTATATGGCCATGCCATTATTAAAAAACACGCAAGCGGCAATCGTACAACTTTGCGTGCCAGTACTTGCAGCGGTATTAGGCGTGGTGTTTTTGTCTGAGCAGCTGACTCTAGAGTTTGTAATAGCAAGCTCGGTGATCTTAGGGGCAGTACTGGTATTTATTTTAAATAAAAAAACTTCAAAAGCACCAATTTAAATAGCATAAATGGACTATCAAAGCTTGCACGTTAGAGTTTAGCACTCAATAGAATAACGCACGCTAGGTAGTAACTCCTGTATACAAGATACTCACGAAAAAGGTCGTAAAAATTACCTTCATGAACTCTAATCACAACATGAAATTACATCTTCTGTTGTATCATATTGCTCGGTGTCACAACTAACACTCACCCACCAACTTGAGGAATAAAACATTATGAAAAAACTATTAGCCGTAGCACGTTTCGCAGTATTACTAGCAGCCTGTGCAACGAATGCACCTACTACTACCGCACCAAGCACTGACGCCCAACAAGTGGTTCAGTCTTTTACTTGTGAAGATGATGGTATGGTTACAGCTGCCTACTCAGCGAGCGGTCAAGCGGCAAAGCTAAACGTTACTTTGCCTAAAGTCGGCCTAAATAACGCCGAAGTCATGATGGAACAAGCAGTATCAGGTTCTGGCGCTCGTTATGTCAACAACGTTAACCCTAAAACAACTTATGACTGGCATACTAAAGCTGACTTTGGTGTGATGACTATCACTTCAGACAATGGTCAGACGTACAGCGTTAATTGTGAGCTTTAATCAATAATAACAATCACAGTTATTGCCATTAGATAGAGAAAAACCTACGTAAATTCATTACGTAGGTTTTTCTTTTGCTATTTATTATGGCCGTATTTTGCTAGGACATATTTAGCGCTCTCCTAGGCCTTCAGAGAAAGTCTTAGTAATAGGCTTGGTTAAGTATGAAAGGACTGAACGCTCTTGTGCTTTGATATCCACTGAAGCAGTCATCCCTGGTTTGATCACAATCTCATCACTACGCTCAGCGAACTCAGCACCGGTGATTTTTATTTGCACACGATAGTAAGGCTCTTCTCCTTTGGGCGTTTGTTCCATCAATGTATCAGGACTGATGTATGTTACTGTGCCATTCATAGCACCAAAAATAGAATAATCATAAGCATCAAGCTTAACAGTTGCTGCTTGTTGTTCTTTTACATAAGCGATATCCACTGGGCTGACTTTGGCCTCAACAATAAGATCACTACTGGTCGGCAATATCTCCATAATAACCTCGCCAGGTTCCACAACGCCGCCGATAGTGGTAATCAAAATATTATTAACCTTGCCATCTGTCGGTGCAAATAGTTTGGTTTCTTCTAACACTTGTGAATGGTCACGCAGCTGCTCAAGCTCAGTGTCCAGCTCTTCTTGGGCTTTGGTCATCTCTGACTGTGCTTCTTCAAAATACTTATTACGCTTGTTGGTGATTTGGGCTTGGATCTCAGCCACTTGTCTGCGCAATTTGATCACATCAGCTTGACTGACATCACCGTATTCTAATAGCGGCTCATTCATGCTGAGCTCTTGCTGCGCCAGTACCATCATCTTTTGTAAGGAGCTGACATCTTGGTCAATCGCTTGTCGACGACGATTATAGAGTTGGGTTTGGTTTCCGACGTACTCACTATAGCTTTTTATGTCATCTGGAAATCTTAATGGTCGCTCATATATTTCAGCCTCTAATCGCGCCAGCTTAGCCTTCAGCGCTGCTATTTTAGAGCTGGCATTGGCCACTGCTGCTTGTGCCCGCTCTTCTTCAAGTGTGACAACCAATTGCCCTTTAGTGACTTTCTCACCTTCTTTAACCAATATCTCAGTCAGCACCCCACCCTCTACCGCTTGAATATCCTGCGTTCGCGCACTAGCGATGACCGTTGCTGTTGCACGTGTCACTTGGTCAATTTGGGCGAAATAAGCCCAAACAACTAACACAATTATTCCAATCAGCGCGCCCCAAATAATAATCCGTGTACGTCCAATTTTAGGATCATGAGATTTATGTTGGTAGTTATTCATTATTTGGCCCTAGGTTATCATCTTGATGAGATTGATCATCGGTTTTTAGCTCAATGCTTGAAGTGTCTTTACTGACTATGCGCGTCTTAGGGTTACTAATCTTAACTGAAGTCCTCTTTGTATTCTTTTGATCATCATTACCTTTTAACTGTGCAAGTACTTTTTCTTTGGGCCCATCCATTACTATTTGTTGGTTATCCATAATAATAATACGATCGACCAAGCGTAATAGTGGCATTTTATGGGTAGCAACAATTAGAGTATGCTCCCTGCCAAAATTTTTGCTAAGTACTTCGATACATTGAGCTTCTTGCCGACTATCCATAGAGGCTGTCGGCTCGTCCATCAACAAAACGGAAGGCTTGGTTAGTACTAAGCGAGTAAACGCCACCAGTTGTTTTTGACCACCTGATAACCCCTTACCTCCTTCACTGATCGGCAAGTCTAAGCCACTAGAGTGGCTGGCAACCAACTTAATCAACCCCGTCTTTATGAGTGCATCACGCATGACATCATCACTTGGGGCTGGTAGGCCAATCAATAAGTTCTCCCGTAAAGTACCTTCAAATAGACGATGATCTTGTTGTAGATAGCCGACTTGCGCGCTTAAAGACTCGCGGCTAATCTGTTGAATATCAAGTCCATCTAATAATATTCGGCCTTGAGTAGGTGCATACAATCCTGATAGCACTTTTAACAAAGTCGACTTACCAGAACCGATTGGCCCCAAAACCGCGATGCGCTCGCCCGCCTTTATTTGAAGTCTGTTAATAGCCAATGCAGGCTGGTCATTATTTTGATAGTTAAAAGTTACCTTATCTAGGTCAAAATTACCCGAGATATGACTGGGCGATAGCGGATGACTGACCCCGTGGTTATCTTGTTCTAGCGAGAACAGCTGCTCAATATTAAGCTTTGCTGCTTTGGCATGTGAGTGCTGTACCAGTAGATTGGGAATACCCATAATTGGTGCTAGAATACGACCGCCTAAAATAGAGCAGGCAATCAAGCCACCCATGGTCATATCTCCTGACATCACGACAAACGAGCCAACAATCACAATGCCTACATAGCTGGTCTGCTGTATCATCTGCGACAAAAAACTCAAGTTATCATTGGCATGTTTCATGTCCAGATCGTTTTTGGTAGTGATACTCATCACATCAAGCCAACGTGACAAAAACTTCCAGTTGCCTGATCCAGCCTTTATCGTTTCAACGCCCTCTACGGTCTCAACTAAGATACCAGTTTTACGGTAAGAAGCTGACGCGCCAACCGCCGCAATACTATCGATTCTTTTGCGCGCACTGAATCCTATTATAATTGCGACAACAGCAGCCAAAATAGGCACTAGGGCTACCAACGGATTGCCAATAATGACAATGAGCGTCACAAATATAATCGCCATCGGTATATCAACCAAACCAAATAGCGTACTTGCCGTATAGAACCCACGCACTTGCTCATAACCGCGTAGCTGTGCTGCCATAGACCCTACCGAACCTGGCATCTGATCAATACGTACATTCAGCAAGCGTTGAAAAACTTCGCGAGATAGGTATTGATCTAAGTTGACCACTACTTTATCCATAATCTTGGATCGGGCAAACTTCATAAAAGTTTCAAACAAGATGACGAGACCCACCCCACTGGCTAAAATAATGAGAGTGTATTCACTCCGGGTTGGAATCACACGATCATAAACCTGCATCGAAAAAAGCGACACTGCCAATGCTAAAATATTAATCAAAAATGACGCTACTACCGCTTCAACGACAATACCACGATAGTTTTTTAGATCTTTTTTTAATAGTTGGTCAAAAGACAGCTGTTTACGCTTGCTGGGCTCGCTTTCTAAGCGAATACGCAGTAATTGTGTAAACGCATCACTTGGATGAACACTAATTTTCTCAGACTGGCTAAACTGCCACAGCCCCTGCGGGGTCTGTTGATGAATTACCCCCCATCCCTGGACGGGATGTAAAGCCAATAAAGGCAAAAATGCCGCATCTGGCATTGGTAAAGCCTCTGGCAGCTGATCAACTCCTAACTGCTCCAATATCTTGACAATACTTGCCAGTCTTGTCAGCTCTGTCTGCTGATGTATCACTCCGTAAAGACGCACACTATCAACAGGATACCCTTGCTGAGTGAGCAAAGTGTGTAGCGCCGCAGCCAACTGTGCCCCCTGCTCATTTGTTTGCTCATCGGGATCAAGTGTCAATAAATTTGAAGTAGGATTTGCTGTCAGCTCACTGTCAGATGTAGGGTCACTCGAAGCTGGGACAGGTGTACTCATGATAAATATATCCTACTGATTAACGGGTAGTTAAATAGATAAGTAACGCGAATAAAAGTCATCTTATTTATTCATAAACGTTTTACGATTTAGAAAGCAAAAGGATTAAGGGCTATCTGTTAGCAAGCCTGTGCTGGTATCGCTAAGATAGTTATTACTCAAAGCGTCACTGATAGGATCGTTAATAGGATAAGTTACCATACCTTTATCCTCTTCTTTCATAACGATAGGTTGAATGACTGCCTGATCAGGCGCTTGTCTTGCCACATCTTGACGGGTCAGCCATTTTTTAACAGGATCCAGCGGATGGAATAAGGGCTCTGGCTGACGACTTTGATCAAACTTCTGCCAAGACATCATACCAAAATCAACTTGCAGCTTATAATAAGCTGCAATGATAGAAGTTCGGGTTTCAACCAACTGTGCCTGATACTGAGAATGCTCACGTACTGCATTGAGCACTTCAAGCCAAGATTTACGACCAGCAATGAACTGACGACGGTAAGAGCTGACTACTATCTGCGCACCTGCAACTGCAGCGATCAAGGAGTGCTCTTGATCTTTGGCACTGGCAAATTGCTGATACTGAGTTTGGATGGTTTCAAGCACTGAACGTCTTGATGCTTCTTTTGACTGTACAAGACTGTTCACTCGCGACTCTGATGCCCGCGCCAGCGCCAGATTAGATAGGCCCGCCCCTGGATCATAGCTCAGACCTATAGAAAACTCACCATCACTCTCATTTTGATTGTTATTTTTATTTTTATCATGATAGTAGTCGTATTCGTACTGCGCATAAAAAGTAGGATAACGCGCTGCCTGTAATGACTTTACCCCTTGCTTAGCAGCCTCAACTTGATAGTGTTCTTTTACTACAGTAGGGTTGTAAAAACTGGCTTGATCAAAAGCCATTTGCTCAAAGGTTTGTGAGTACCCTTTAGCTTGGCTGACAAGCTCGCTTAGATTCGGTACTGGTAGCTCAACAGCTGATAGCCGGCGGCCAGTTATCTGCTCTAAACGCGCCATCGCTATACGCTGCTGCTCTACCGCCGCTTGATAAGCATTTTGCTCTTGTAATATACGGTTGGTCACTAAATCCATTTCGATACGTGCCGATACTCCTTGACTGACACGGCGTTGCATCATCTCTTCAAACTCAGTCAGCAGCTGCAAGTTATCATAATAGACACGCTGCTTAGACACAGCTGTGATATAGCTTTGCCACGCTTCAATCGTGGTCTTAGCAACTTGGTTTTGTTGTTCGTATACATACTCTGTCGCCGCTTTATCATCAAAGACGGCTTGATTGACATTCGCCGTCAGCTTGCCACCAGTCCATAAAGACTGGCGCAGCCGCAGCTGAGAGACCATGCCATCGTCGCGATCATAGCCTGATGACAAGGTAGGAGCAGGTAGCATATTTAGCTTGGCAGCACGAATACTCTCAGTCGTGGCTTGTTGTTCTGCACGCGCCGCGCCGACCAGCGGATGGCTCTGGATGGCTTGACTGATCAAGGTGTTGACATGCATATCAGCATTGGCAAATGCCGCACTTGATAGCGTCATCAGTAACATACCTATTGCGGTTGTCGATACCAAAGGTGATAAGCTATGACGTAGTTTTTTTATGATAAAGCACCTTTTAAACATTGGCTTTTTGATCATTGCTTGGGATTGATCGGGATAAAAATAAAAGTGCAACATGATATTATGGCTTCTTTGCTGCTATTGTTTTTTAGATAATAACAAAGTTCATCGTGATGATTATCAATGCTTAAAGACGTATTGAAGCGTTTATTAAAAAGTTTTGAGCCTCAGCGTCAACATATGGATTACTCTATGCCTCACCCTTCAGCGCCTACGCCAACGAGCAAACCAAAAGATCAGCCGATCCTAACCATCGTATTGGCTCTATTACTGCATGCTTTGCTGGCAATCGTTGTCTATTTTACCGTATTCGACCACAAAAAAACGTCTGAATCGCAAGCCTTAATAAATAAAAACCAGCCTATTACCAGCAAACCTATGATAGCAGAAGACACTAAAATCACAATTGATCAAATAGCGGTTGATCAGGTCACAGTTGATGATACAGAGGTTTTTACCGCTAAAGTGAGCGCAAATACAGAACCTACCGCATCAGCAGCCCACGTATCAAACAACAATACTGCGACCCAAAACCATAAACCGCAAGAGCATACACCACCCCAAAAGCCCACTTCGTCACAAGAGCCGTCTGTTATAGAGACAAAGCGCAGGGCCTCTTTGAGCAAGGATAGCGATGACAATGATGATCTTTCAGTGACGACTATCAATAACAGAGCTGTCAATGGTGAGCAACAAAATCTGTCTGGATATCGACTGCAGCAAACCCAAGAAACTCAGCAGCTAAATGCAGATATCGATAAAGACAGCGAACAGCTCTCAACGCTAATCAATGAGATCAAACAGCGCAATCAACAACAAATAGATACGCAACAAGCCATCATGCTAGAGACTCAGTCAAAGCTTGACGCCACTTCAAAACCAAAGTCCGAATCAGAAGTAATTTTAGCAGAAAAAGAGCCTGTATCGGGCTTAACTTACGATTATCTGACCACACCCACTGCTGACCTGCAAAAGACGGATGACCTAAGATAACAAAAAAGCCATCACAGGTAGTAATGCTAGTCAGTTAAGGCAAAAACTCAATAAAAGTAATAAAATAGCCCATCTAATAAGTAGATGGGCTATTTTACTATGAGACTACAAGACGCTATTAATGAGACGCATAAAAGGATTCCAGACACCCTAGAACAATTTAGTGAATTAATAGACCCTGAGTGGATACAGCAAGCTTTAGAGTATACCGGCAAGGCGAGCATTAGAAGGCGTAAGCTACCTGCCGAACACGTTGTTTGGATAGTCATCGGCACAGCTTTATATCGAAACCGTTCAATTTGGTATATCACAGAGCAGATGCGGCTTAATATAGACTCACAGGCCTGCGTACCCAGTGCAGTGGTACAAGCAAGACAACGCCTCGGGCATGAGCCTCTAAAGCAGCTATTTCATCAACTAAGTGCTCACTACCAAACAGAATCACGAGCCCAGCAGCAAGACTTTATGGGACTTAGCGTCCAAGCTGTAGACGGTGTCGTATACTCACTACCCTATACTGATGAGAACCTTCAGTACTTTAGTTCAAGCAAAGGCAGAACTAAAGAGGCGCCCTATCCCCAAATGCGTTCGGTATGCCTGATCAATACTGACACGCATGAGATCATTGACACAACCCTTGGAGATATGGGTCAAGGAGAGATCACATTAGCCCGTCAGCTAAATATTCAAGACAACAGCATTACGCTCTTTGATAGAGCCTATTTCTCAGCAGACCTACTGATTAGTTGGCAACAAACCCATCCAAACAGTCACTGGCTCATGCGGGCTAAAGATAATCTGCGTTACACTGTGATTGAAACCTTTAGTGAAGGGGACTACTTGATACAAATGCCGGTTTCTCCCCAAGCTCAAAAGAAAAATCCAAACCTACCCGATACTTGGCAAGCTCGATTAATTGAGTGTCGTTATGAGGGTAAGATAAGACGATACATCACCTCTTTAATAGATGATAAACGCTTTACTAAGGATAAAGTGGCACAGCTGTACTTGCAGCGCTGGGAGATCGAGATGGCTTTTAGGGAAATTAAGTCTGATCTACAGCAGGGGCTGTTGTTAAGAAGTAAGCTGCCACAGCTTGTGTTACAAGAGTTCTGGGGGCTTATGATTGCTTATAATCTGATAAGACGTTTGATGCGATATATGGCAGTTAGAGCTAAGGTTAGCCCTCTACGAATTAGCTTTCATATGGTGTCTATTACGATTGTTGATCTTTTACGGTTTGCGCCTTTACAGGCTGCAGGACTCTTCCCTAAGTTGTTAGATGCAGTTTTAGAGGAAGGAAAATTGTTTGTCATTCCTGAACGCAGAAAGCGATCTTGCCCGAGGGTGGTTAAGGGTAAACCACAAAAATATCCCAAAAAAAATACCAGTCAGCCTTAACTGACTGGCATTACTCACAGGTATGGCTTTTTGGATATTGCTATTGCTGATATGTTTTGCGTTATATCACTGTGGTAGTGATATCAGTGTCAATCATCACATTATAACTGCCATTCGTATCACTAAAGCTGTAAACCTCATAAGTGTTACCGTTTTGGGTAGTGGTTGTATTGGTATTTGTCCAATCATTACCAGACAGCTCCACATTATCAGCATTATCGCCATTGATAAACAGCTCATTGTTGCTATCTGTCATTTCAATGACATCACTGGTAGTAAGATTAGACAATGACTGCGCGCCAACACCCAGTTCTATGACTTCCATGTTATCAATCACGCTACTATCAAAGCTACTAAAGTCGATAGTCGTACCAGCGGTATTGATCAGCAAGGTATCGATGCCGTCGCCACCATCCATCAGTAGGTTATCAGCAGAGAACACCAACTTATCGTTACCAGCACCGCCTATCAGCGTATTAGCACCTGTACCGCCATCAAGGAAGTCATTACCACTGCCACCGATTAAGGTGTCATCACCTGCGCCGCCTTTATAATTCACAGGTACGGACTGTCCTGAGGCATCAAAGATATCATCTTCAGGTGTGCCTCCAAAGGTTTTGGTAAAGACAATATCTACAGATACCTTTTCGGTCACTTCAGTTGATACACTATCAGCCATACCTGTAGCTTTATCGGTAGTACTAAGCGCAAAGTCCAGATCGCCTTTTAACGGTATGGAAGACTGAATTTGTAAATCATTGATTTGCTCAGGAGTAATACCCGTTATGGTATAGCTGTTAGCGACATCATCCCACACGGCAGTCAACATTTCACCTGTACTCTTCACTCTAAAGCGTAAGACATCATCGGTTAAGCTAACACCATTATCAGTGACAACTATATTAACGGTCTCACTACCATCCGTATCTTGCATAATTGCGTTTAGATTCAGCGTGGTCCACTTACCCTGACTACCAAGAATAGTAGAAGGATTAGCAGCTACCCCATCAGCGACTGGTTTGACCTCAAGATCAATCTCTAGCGGAGCACTGATCATCCCGCTGTCATTGACCACTTTCATCTCGATACCAGACACGATACCACTGACGTTTTCCGGTGGCATGATGAATATATTTGACGTTTCGCCAGGATTGATATCACCCAGTTTGGAGGCGTCAATAGACCATGAGTTATTACCACCAGAATTACCATTGTTACTTGCCAAGACGGGATCGCCATTAGTATCGGTATAGTAGATCAGATAACCATTAGGGATATTGTCTAAGGTAATGGCAGTAACGGCATCGGTATCGTCTTTATCGATAGTCGCAATCTTATAGTCGATAGCAATCATAGTATCTTCATTACCGCTAGCAGTGGTTGTTGATTGATCACTCTTATCAGTAATACTTAGATTGTCTGGCTGCGACTCGACTGTGACGTCATAACTGTGCTTATAAGTCTTTGTACCACTGTCATGTCCGCTGATATTATGACTTTCTTTATGAGCGGCATAGACATCAACTGTTGCCGTGCCGTCTTCATTTTCGGCAGGTTCATAAAAAATAGGCGTGCCGACATCTACGATATAATAATCACCAGCTGGAATATCAGCAACGTCACCATCTGCCAATGTTACAAGCGTCAAGTCGTTACCATTGTCATCCGTTAGTTTTCCGCTAGTGCCATTATCAGTCGTTAGACCAGACTCATCCAGCTGCAGATATAGCTTATTATTAATAATCTCAACATTATTACCGTCAGCCGTGTTGGTTAAGTCGATCTCAATTTCTACTTTGGTGTCCTCATCCGTATCAACTGTCGTGGTTTTACCATCATTGTCTATCGGATCCGTAACTGGCTTGATCTCAACCTTGACGTCGTCAACCTGCACTCGTTCCTCGCCACCATCTTTATCCAACGCAGTAAAGTTGGCATTAAAGGTAAGATCCTGGCTATCGTCTGTGACGTTGGTACTAAAATCTTTCGGCGGAGTCACTGTCACTGCATCAAGTGCGTCTTCTGGACTGAGGCTACTTGCATCATCTATACTGATGATCCATTTACCGCCAATTTGCTGCACGCTTATAGCTGGATTATCAGTAGATACTTCAGTGCCTGCTGGCAGATCAGTCAATGAGAAAGTATAAGATCTGACCGTGTTAGCGGTCGCAGGATTTAGAGTCGCATCTAGTATGTCGCCAAGAGTAAAACCAGTATCCTCTACCTGTGCTGGTATTTCTGCCTTGCTAGTAAAGCTATCTATTAAGTCAGGCTTGACAGGTGTGACACCACCATCTGTCCTCTCTATTGCGATCTCAAAGCTCTCGGTTACACGCGCTTCGCTACCGTCACTACCTTGACCATTAATATCCTGCGTAATACCCGTCACTTTAATATTGAGAGAACCTTCAGGTATATTGACTGTGCTGTCGTTACGCTCAAGCACTAGCTCATAAGTCGCTGCAGTGTCGGTAATAGCTGGATCATTAGGAACATCAACGTACCAAATACCATTTGACAAAATACCGCCCACTACATTTAGACCATCAGGAACATCAGTGACCTCTAGGCGAGTAAAGCTCTCTGAGCCGTCTTTATCATCTGAGGTTAATGAAACAGTGACTTTGGCAAAGTTATCCGTACCGCTATTATTAATGGTGCCATCGGTAACCTCTAAACTCATGCTTGGTGCATCAGTGACCGCTTGGAAGGTCACGTCTACCGTTGCACTGCCTATTTTAGAAGCACTAATCTGTGAACTATCAGTCAGCTCAGCGGTGTCAGTATAAGTATAGTCAAAGTCTATACTGACATCATCATCGCTATGGCGTTTATCCTCATCGTACATAATCTCGATTGTCTGATCGGGCGTAAATGTCAAAATTGGTGGTGGATTAGTTGTTAAGTCCACTTCGCTACCGTCAACACGTAAAACGACATCTTTATCTATTAGATCAGTTGCTGATAGCGTGATACTCTCAAGTGATTCTGTTCCTGTCGCTGAGTCACCCTGATCTGTCGTTATAAAGGCTGATTCAAAGTCAATAGTCGCCCATATATCTTCAGTAGCAACGACCTCTGGATTATTCACTGTGCCATCATCAGCATCAGGGGTCACTAGAATAGAAACGTCTTTGGTATCATGAGTCACACTGTCACCAGATTTGGTCTCGGTGGTGGTACCCGTGATGGTAAAGTTAATTTCACCAGCGAAGTTATCTGGTGTCTTTAATTGTGCGGTATTATTCTGTAGCGCCTCTAGGGTTACTGACCATACTCGATCAGAACCACTGCCACCTAAGAAAGTGACCCCTGCACCAGTTAAGTTAAAACTAGCAGGTAAGTCTTCGACCCGATAGACCACCTGCTCAGCAGCTGGGCTGTCACCATCATATGCCTCGATATCCTCAACAGTAGCAAATACGCTCGATAAGGCAATCTGATGGTTGCCTGTACTGTCTAGCGTTGCCTCGTCAGTGATGTAGTTATGTGTGTAATCCACACCATCGATGGTATCTGTGTCGGTTGCTAAGTCGTCATTGGTTATTAAGTCTGCCTTGCCAATGACTTTAACTGGTAGTGTCAATGCTGGATCAGTTAGGGTACCTGCTGGGAAGAAATCTGATTCATCACCATCGCTCTCAATACTCTTCGCTTGAACCTTGAGAGGCACAGTGCCACTAAAGTTCTCGGGTGGGACGAAATACAAGTCTGGCGCACTATCTACAGTATAGCCTGATATGATGGCCGTATATGTATTTGGTTCAGCATTAGGGCTGGTATCTAGCGTTAAGGCAGCTGGGTTTGAGCCAACGTATAATATTGCCCCATCTGGAATATTGCTAATCCGAACCTCATAAGTCTCAGAGCCATCATTATCACGTGAGCTTGGTCGGATATTGAGTGGGATACCATCGGTAGGATTAATAACCGCTGTTGGTGAGTCGTTATCACGTTCATTACCAAGCGCCAGCGCCTGATCTTCATCACCATACGCTGGATCAACCGCTAAGGTTACAGGATCTGCCACGCCTTCGACTTCAAAGGTTAGGTAGCTTTCGCCACTGGTGGCTTCACTTACGGTATTATCGTCATCATCTTCGTCAACATCGACAGTTTTTGCCTCGACCTTGACTGCTGTCTCGGCACCGCTAGCAAGGTTGAAGTCACTATAGTCTTGCGGCGGGGTTACGGTGACGGTGTCTAGGTACTCCATCGGAATATCGACACCATTGCCGTTGTCAGTCAGGCTGATCGTCTCACCCGTATCGCGATTGATATAAGTAAATACTGCTCCTTCAACTGAGGTGAAGCCGCTATCACTCTTATTACCAAAGGTCATATGGGCGAAGGTATCTTCAGAGGTATCTTGGTTGTTCCAATAGCCTTGTAGGTCAAACCCATCACTATTAAGATCAAATGCTGCGTCTTCTTTTGCTTTGGTCGTGTAATTTTTATCTGGATTAATGGTTAGGTCAGGTGTACCATCGCCGTCACTGTCTACTACGTCACCATTATCGTCAACAACTTTTTCAGCGACTGGGGTGACGACAACGGTTTGGGTGAATGGGTTGTCTGGCGTTCCAGTGGTTGTATTACCGCCATCATCATCAGTATCTTGGGTAGTAACGGTAAAGGTAAAGTCTGCATCTAATGACGAATGCGCTGGTGGAGTGATAGAGAAGTCTTGCAAATAAGCATCTAAATTAAAATTGTCGTTTGCAGTAATGCCGCTAATCGATATTGATGTTCCACCAACTGCCCCTACCGTTACATTATTGCTATTATCAGTATACGTCCAGCCTTCTGGTAGGACAAAACTAATATCGGTGATAAATTCTGCACCAGCGCCATCCTTATCATCCAGCACTTTAAAGCCAAACTCATCAAGGGTGACAGCAGTGTCTTCTTTGGTTGTGACACCTTGATTATCAAGCTCAACTTGACCAGCAACTGGGGTGACGGTGAGATTTACTTTTACTGTACCAATCAGCTCTACAGAGGTATTTTTGATAGCTGAATCAGGGTCATGATCTTGAGTATATAGCGATATTTCCACACCATTCATATCTAGAGAATCAAACTTCCCAGTCTGAATAGTGATTTTAGGCTCCGAGTTACCACTGACTACAAAATCAGTAGAAGTTAAGCCAGCATTAATACCGATCAATACCTGACCATTCTCATCGGCGATGAATGGGGGAAGCGACTCAGAGCTGCCAGCAGGTGTGAAGTTAATAATGGCGCCAGGGACTAGACCTGTAATCACAAAGCCATAAGTCTCAGCATCGCCTTTAGCGGCACTACCTACTAAATCACCAAAGGTAGTGGTTATTGGTAAATCAACAGATTCCCCTTCTTCGAGTGTTACGGCTAAAGTATCCCCAACAACTTCATTTTGGTCATAACCAAACGAGCTAGCATCATCACCACTTTGGTTTTTATCATTACTATCAGTCACGGCTTGAACATCGACCTTGATAGTGGTTGTAGATGTCGCTCCTGCAACAGCTGTGCCACCTGTGTTAACAAGACTGCCATTGGCGTCAACCCGCGCAATATCACCGCTTTCATTAACTTCATATTCCGTCACTGACATATTTATATTAAAGTTAGTGGCATCATTTTTAGGCGGTGTGAGTGTCATTGCCTCAAAATCAGCTTTTGACATAGTAGCGGTAGCAGTGCCTGCGCTATTAATAGTAGGCACATCATCAAGCTTAATTGTAATATTAGCGCCAGTTGATGTTATAGTTTTGTCCACGCCATTGAGCTTATAATTCAACGTTGTGCCCGCACGGACACCACTTAAAGTAATTAAACCAATGCGTTCAGGGTTATCGGTATTGTTACCTGTACCATCAAGGTCTATCGCGTCTTTGATAATAGGTGCTTTGAGACCTAATGCTTTGGTATTATCTTCGTCTATAAATACTGTTTTATTAGGTGCAAGTATAGGCTTGTCAGATACTGGCTTGACAGTAATTGTTAAGGTCTGACTATCTGTTTCACGAGTAGCACCAGTAACACCATTTGAGACGTTCGCAGTGATGACAGGTAGTGTACCACTATAGTCACTGGTCGCTTTATACTCGTAAGTTCCGTCACTATTGAACTTTACGGTACCAACTGTATTGCCGTTGATGACAACATTTTGAGCGGTATTGTTTGTATTGACAGGATCTACAGCAATAGCGGTTCCACCACCAATCTGGAAGCTTTCTACCGTTAGCTGCTCGCCTACATCTGGGTCATCAGTATCATTTGCATCAAAAATAGTGGCTAGCTTGCCACTTTTAGTTGTCGTTCCGTTTTCATTGATGGTAATCGTATTATCAGCCAACGCAATACCACCATCGTTAGTACCTGTAAGAGTGACTTCCACGTAACGGATTTCACTGGTGCTGATTTCGTTACCGTTAGCAGCAGTATCCACTCCTTTATTATCATTCACTTGTACGGCGTAGCGGATGGTGATGGTTTCGCCTTCTGGGAGGAAATCGAGTGCCGTGGAAGTGGCGTTGATGTTCCAAGTGCCATCATTACTATTGCTCGCTTGAGCAACTGAGAACATATCTTCTAGCGCAGTTTTTTGCGGAACAGTTAGATCAGTCAAGGCTGTATTACCTTGACCAAAGGTATATTGGTTTTCACCTTCAATATAACCCAGTGTCAGCGTATCACTGACATCAATATCACTAAAAGCAATAATGCCACTTTGAGTAATCACTGAGTCACCTGTTTGCTCGACGAAAGATATATTCGCAATATTGTCATTACTATCAGCAGTGATGGTTGGTTGATCATTAGTGCCGGTGATAGTAATGGTAAGCTTGGCAGTATCAGTACTACCATCAGCGTCGGTTATGGTGTATTCAAAGGTTTCTGTTAAACTTTCACCTAGTGCCAAATACTGTATAGCGGCATTATCAACATCATAGGTATATTCACCATTCACATCTAGCGTTAGTTCACCGTATTGACCTTGTGTACCGCTTCCAATTGCACCAGTGTTACCATCCACTGCTGTTACCGTAGTTGCTGTTATTGAATTATCAGCACCTAGATCATCAGCCACATCATCTGTCGCGGCACCCGTTGACGTAAGCACGTTGCCTGAAACGATATCTGTTTCTTCGCTAATGGTGTTTTTGTCATCATTAGCAGTCGGTGCGGTGTCGATGATTTCAATATCTAAGGTGTCATTAATAGTATCGCCAATGGTGTTGGTTAATACCACGTCAAACTGATCAAATACCGCACCAGCGCTATGATCTTCTGCATTGCCGTTTTCTGTATATTCGTAAGTGAATGACTCATTTACTGTGTCGTAACCAGTAATTACTAGCGTGCCCGCGCTGCCTACAATGGTAACAGGTGTTGTAATTGCTGTGATTACTTCCTGTCCATTGATGGTTAGACTTGTCACACTTTGGAGATCAGTAACTTCAAATGTATCATTAACGGTCGTACCTGTAGCTTCTGTGACGCTGTTATCGGTGATGGTTAATGTCGGCGCGGTGTCGTTATCTAAGATCGTACCGATGCCACTGTCATTACCAATGGTAATCGTGGTGGTTTCATCGTTCTCAAGGATGCTGTCATTGAGTGTCGGATAGCTGACGGTAAAGTCAGTGACCCCAGCAGGAACGGTAATAGTACCATCGCCATTATTGATGACGCCGTTACTAAATACGGGGGCATTGGTATAGTCACTACCCGCTGTGGCAGGATTAGTGCTGCCATCCGCTAGGTTAAACTCATAGGTGACGTCCGCCTGCGTTGTCTCACCATTGACGGTGACTTGATGCACTAAGTCGCCGCCTTCTGTGGCAACGGCATCGCCAACGCTGACGGTCGGTTTGTCGCCTTCTTGCGGTGTTCCGTCTGCAGCGTCTTCATCATAAATGGTGCCAGTGGCGACGGTGCTGTCGATATCGGCATTATCAGCACTGTCGATAACAAAGCTCAGCTGCTCGCTGTCCTCATAGATGGCATCATCTTTGACGATAACCGTAATTTTAGGCGCAGCTGTGCTACCTGCAGGTACTTTGACTTGCAAGGTGGTGGTGCCATTTAGTAACGCTTGGATGGCGGCGCTGTCGGTAATGGTCACAGGACTGCCTGTGGCATCAATGTAGCCAATAGAAGCAATGTCCGCCGCTTCAACCTCGCTGCTGCCCGTCGCCACTTTAACAGTGACTGTGGTGGCAAGGTTGCTCTCGTTATCCTGCTCAACGGTGTACTCTAAGGTGTTGTCCACCCCTTCTATGGCGGTGGCTTTGCTCGCAGTAATGCCAACGGTCGGACGGTCGCCTTCTTGTGGGGTGCCATCTTGTGCCGCTTCATCCTCAATCACCCCGCTATCAGTAGCGGTGATAATGGTGACGCCATTAGGGTTAACAGCATTGGAGATGATCAGACCTAAGTCTTCAGTTTGCTCATAAACGCTGTCATCAGCAACGCTGATAGTGATGAGGCTCTCTTTACTGCCCGCAGCGATTAAGACGTCGTCGCCAGTGGCTAAGAAGGCGCTGATCTCACCCTGATCAGTAGTATCAACCACGCTGCCATCGGCTTTGGTGTACTGCAAACGCGCAATGTCACCGGCGGTAATATCAGGACTGTTTGCTGCATCTAGGCGCACGTTAACAACGGTATCTTGGTCACTGGCCACATTTTGGCGGATGGTGAACTCTAAGGTGTCATCATTGCTTGGACGCTCAATAGCGCGGTCTTTGGTAGCGTCAATCTCAATGGTAACTGGCCCTGGAAGAACGGTGAGGTCTAAGACAGAATCGTCAAGGACGTTGCCACTACCATCAACCACCTCATAGCCAATCACAGGGACATCACCTGTAAAGTCAGCATCTGGGGTAAAGGTGTAGTCACCATTAGCATTAACGGTGATGCTGCCAATCGGGTCGCCATTGACATCGGTGACGGCGGTTGGGGTGCCATCTGTTGGGATGGTGTCTAGTACGCCATCACCATCGGTATCCACTTGCACGTTCGAGACACTCAGGCTGATGCTCGGATCGGTCTCTGAGGTGTTATCCAGTAAGTTGCCACTCACAGGCGTGCCTTGATCGGTGCTCTGCGCTTCATCACCATCAGTAAAGTCGCCTAAGCGATCTTCACTACCAGCTACTCGGTCTTCATCATAAATGGTGCCAGTGGCGACGGTGCTGTCGATATCGGCATTATCAGCACTGTCGATAACAAAGCTCAGCTGCTCGCTGTCCTCATAGATGGCATCATCTTTGACGATAACCGTAATTTTAGGCGCAGCTGTGCTACCTGCAGGTACTTTGACTTGCAAGGTGGTGGTGCCATTTAGTAACGCTTGGATGGCGGCGCTGTCGGTAATGGTCACAGGACTGCCTGTGGCATCAATGTAGCCAATAGAAGCAATGTCCGCCGCTTCAACCTCGCTGCTGCCCGTCGCCACTTTAACAGTGACTGTGGTGGCAAGGTTGCTCTCGTTATCCTGCTCAACGGTGTACTCTAAGGTGTTGTCCACCCCTTCTATGGCGGTGGCTTTAGTGGCAGTAATAGGTGCCACTGGGGTGTCATCTCCTAGCGTAGGATCGTTAGGATCGACAGGGGTTGTGCCATCGGTGGTGCCATCATCATAGATGGTGGTGTTGACGCTGTCATCAGGGCCTATCGTTGCCGTACCTGAAGTGATATCCGTCACGGTAACGGTAAAGTCCTCGGGGCCTTCAAACAGATTGTCATCCACAATCGGAACGCTGATACCAACCGTCGTTTGACCCGCTGGGATAGTCACAAGCTGGGTGACAGGCGCGGTATAGTCCGCTGACCCTTCGGTGCTGCCATCACTAATGGTGACTTCAATCACCGTATCTTCCGTACTTGGTTTGCTGATGCTGATGGTATAAGTCGCTTCATTGGCACTGCCATCTGCGGCGGTTTCATTCAAGCTTGTGGTACCACTAATGCTGACTAATGCTGGATAATCGACTGTAATGGTTGCTTCGTTAGACTTTAAACCCGTTTTATCAGATACTACATAATCAACTGGCGTTGGGTCATTAGTGAAACCTGCCTCTGGGGTAAAGGTGACTGTACCAGTAGTACTATCTACTTCCCAAGTACCTTCGCCATCTACCACTAAACTGGTGACTTCATCGCCCGTAACAGGGTCGATCAGCTTAACACTTGTTGGGTCTAGATCGTTTTCAGGATCCTTATCATTTGCCACCACATCAATGATGACAGGCTGACCCGTTTCGCCTTCTGCCGTATCGTCTTTGGCAACTGGTGCCTGATTAACAGGTGGAGTGATTGACGAGTTATTATTACTACTGCTAGCCGCAACGATACCTACTGCTCCCAGACCAGCTGCGGCAGGTATCCACCAAGGTATGGCAGCAACTGCTACATATTCCTGACCTCCTAAAGCTTGACCCTCAATATCACCTATCTCTAATTGAGTTACATAGTCGTAGGTCTCACCAGTATCTGGAATATAATAATAGTACTCGCCATCTTCAGCAATACCAAGCAATGCACTGTCTGCGCTATCGTAGAAGCCTTCTATAATAAGATCACTTTCTTCACCGTCTTCTTCAAATGAGATATGTAAATCATTTTTAAGGCGCTTAGTGATAATATGGTTGGGTGCACGACCTATAGCAGTATCATGAAACTCGTAATTCACTTTATCCATAGCGGTGATGATTGTAGGCTTGCCATCTTTAGTCACTACTTGTACTTGGTCTACGGTCTGAGTGGCATCATTAGTCTTCACGATAATAGTATTCATATTCTTGTTTATACCTTCTATTTTTTTAAGTCAAATAATACAGATTGAGATATGTTCATATTAGGCAGCTTTATTTGCCAAAAGTTAATACAATTATTAGTTGCCCGAGCGCTCTTCAACCACAGCGACAACTCGACGATTGAGTTGTCGACCTTCTACGGTATCATTGCTTGCTCTGGGCTGTGACTCTCCATAACCGATCGCACTTAGACGCTCAACACTAACCCCAAATTGAGAGATTAATACCTGTTTTACCGCATCTACTCGGCGTTGTGATAAGGCTTGATTATAATCATCCTTACCGCGACTGTCCGTATGCCCTTCAATAGTTACAACCGTATTAGGGTACTGCTTCATAAACTCTGCTAGTTCGGCTATTTTTGCATAATACTCTGGGCGCACAATGGCTTTATCAGTTTCGAACAGTACTTCAAGATCAATAGTCACTTTCTCAGCCAAGACTGGTGTTTGTGTCTCTACCATTGGAGGGGGAGTTATAGGTTGTATAGTTGCTATAGATGGTGGGCAGTTAGGAACGACACGACTGATCTGATGGCTTTGATAACGCTTTTGCGACAGTAATGGCAAGGCATTTTGGGAGGTAATCTGTTCTAATGTGCTTTGTCCTTTTTCGTTCATATTGATATGAAAAAAGTAGGTTTGCCCGCCGGTTAATGCATAGTCTTCTTTGTCTGCCAATAAATTATTATTCTTAAAACCAGTGGCATGGGCACTCAACTGATTGATACCAGCACAGGACTCAACCATCGTATAGTTGCCTGCATGCAAACTGACTTGAAACCGATTGTTTACCGCGATATTGGCACTGGTTTGCTCAGAGTAGTCATCATCTTCTCGAATAAACACCAAGCGGGCTTTGTCACTAGCCACTTCTTTTTTTAATACGTCGTTGATATCCGTATCGGTTTGGTTGTGCCACATCACACCATCAACACGACGAGTGTTCCCTTCATTATCGATACCACCAATCATAGCGCAAGAGGACATAGCAAATAAAACAGAAGGCAAGGCAACTGCAGCAATAGTGTTTTTAAATCCCTTTCTCATAACTAACCTCTAAATAATCGCTTATCAAATTGATCGTTAATAAATATATTTGGCAAGTTTCGTGCCATTTTTTATAAAAAATACAATAATTCTTGTTTGCTGAGTACTCAGTACTAATAAAGATATTTATGTATTATAGTTTAAAGTCCATTGAATATAGCGCCGAAGAATCAGTATGTTAAATCCCAATGGCTTTTGTTATTTGAATTATCTCTGTAAGCTGCTAACAGTAACACCTTTCAGGCTATTTATTATATAGAGTATGTGTTTACCTAAAAGACCTCAAGAGGCAACTTAAAGACCTTAAGAGGCAACTTAGCTCGGAAAGTAACAAGATAAAATGATTTTGACCCGAAATGTCACAAACAAATCATGACACAATACATTTCTATAATGTATAGATAGTGTAAAAATGTCATAGAGAATAAAAACGAGAACTTAGCATGATTACTAGAGCGTCTCGGTAACCGCCAAAATGACAGCGAGTTATATAGGAAACCAGATATACAGCGCTTAGAAAGCACATACCTATTTATCAGAGCGAGTTACAAACTATTTATTCCAACTATTCATTGCAAGTCTTAGAAGGATACAGCAGATGACTACTCTAAAATACATCGCTCATTACCCTGAGCACATTCACAGCCAAGTAGCAATGCTCATTAGCAATGGTCAACTGGGGAGTTATCTTAAAGAGAAGTATCCTAGCCAGCACCAAATACAAAGTGACAAAGCCCTATATCAATACGTAAATGATCTAAAAAATCAATATATGCGTAAAAGCGGACCTCTGACTCAAGTCAGTTATAACAGCAAGCTCAAAGTACTTAAACATGCCTTGGGTACCCATACCTTTCAATCTCGAGTACAGGGCAGCAAACTCAAGTCCCATAACAGCATCGCAGTCGCGAGCTTATTTAAAGAGGCTCCAGCTGAGTTTTTGCGCATGATTGTCGTGCATGAACTGGCACACTTCAAAGAGCATGAGCATAACAAAGCTTTCTATCAGCTATGCTGTCATATGGAGCCCGACTATCATCAGCTTGAGCTGGATACTCGCTTGTGGCTGCACTGGCGTGAACTGTCGTAAGCAAAAGCTTGCTGCTTGTTATTACCACAAGGTACCGTTTAGTTTTTACGACCGACAAACTGCACAACTGCACTAGGCCCACTATGCATCTTACCTTCCGAAATATTTCGCTGAACTTCATCACCCTTAACTTCTTCAAGATCAGAAAGCTCTGCTCGCAACTTCTCTAACGACATAAACATCTCTTTTTGAGAGGCAGGCGGCCCACCAACTCCTTCCATCTCAAGCTGCTGCTCAGTATAAGCCTCAAGAATCATGACACCACCTGGTCTTAATGCAGGTGCTACCTGTGCATGCACGTGCTGGCGCACTGCTTCTGGCATATGCGCTGAGATAGAAACAATACCGTCCCATTGCGCCTCACCCAATGCATAATCAGCCAAGTCTGTCACATGAGTAATGATCGCAACGCCTTTATCACAGGCCAATTTTAGCGCTTTATTGAGGCCGACTTCCGATCGGTCAATGGCTGTAACCTTATAACCTTGCTCCGCTAAAAATACCGCGTTTCTACCCTCTCCTTCTGCCAGACACAGGACATACCCGCCTGCAGGTATCTTTTGAAACTGCTCTCTCAAAAAATCATTGGGTGCTGTGCCATAGACATACTCTGCATTACTATAACGCTGATCCCACATATAATTTTCCTTATTAATTAACAATTACTAGTGTTTCACACTTCTAGTTAGACCGCCTTACTTGCTCAGAAGACTTACTCACAAGTCAAACTTGCTCAAAATAGCCTTTCTATAGAACCTTACTGAGAACTAGATTTACAACCAAACTTAAGTCGCTTAAAAATAAACAGCTTAGGCTATTTAGCCACTGTAATTACTAGCTACCTACTTCAATATCTAGTAACAATACTCAAAAGTAGATTTAGATGACTTTTATAAGCCATTTATTATCAACAACCATTATAAATTAGCGGATTTGTTGTTTTAAAAATATATATCAGTTCTCATCTATTATCTCATTAACAGAAAATAGTTGACTATTTACCTATATATTCATATTATAGAATATATATCTTACCTACTCATCTAGACCAGTCCCACAACATTACTAACAAGCAATATATCAGGAGGTCTATTATGCTACGTTTAAACTACACACTCAAATGTTGGGCACTAAGCACCATATTTTTTACCTTGTTTTATTTTGGTGTACTAACGAATGACCCTAGTTTGACTAAGCATACCTACCTGCTGGCTTTGAGCACTTTATTATTCCCTATTGCGAAGCGAGTGGTTGATGTCGTTGGCGAATATCTGATTCCCGATATTGATATGTTTAATAACTTACTCTCAGCAATCATAATCAATATATTGATTTGGTTCTTCACGCCTTTTATTGCTCTATTAGCGTTGTTATCATTCTTATTTTATAGCGTCTATACGCTCAAAAACTCGCTTAGCAATTGATAACGGCAAATACTTTTAGCCAATCACATGCGTTATTTTTTACGACCGATAAACTGCACCACGGCGCTGACTCCCTGATGGCGCTTACCTTCTGATATCATACGTGATGTCTCAACACCCATGACCTCTTCAAGCTCTGATAGCTCTAATCGCAAACTCTCTAACGACCCAAAGCGTTCTCTTTGCGTCGCAGGTGGCCCGCCAACAGCATCCATTGTGAGCTGCTGCTCGGTATAAGCCTCAACGATGAATGCGCCGTTTGGTTTTAAGGCAGGCGCAATCTGAGCATGGACATGCTGGCGAACCGCTTCAGGCATATGCGCCCAAATGGAAACGATGCCATCCCATTGCTCCTTCCCAAACTGATAGTCAGCCAAGTCCGCTACTTGCGTGGTGATTTCAACGCCTCTTTCACTGGCCAGTTTTAAAGCTTTGTTTAAGCCCACATCAGATAAATCCATGGCTGTCACTTGATAGCCTTGCTCAGCCAAAAACACTGCGTTTCTACCTTCGCCTTCTGCCAAACACAACACGCGCCCGCCTGCAGGTATTATGACGAACTCTTGTTTTAAAAAGTCATTGGGCTCTGTACCAAAGACATACTCGGCTTCGCTATAGCGTTCGTTCCACATTATGTTTTCCTTATTCATGATTGAGACCATCTTAACTCAATTATTTAATTCAGTTATTTAATTATGCATCATACAATAATTATTCATTATTAATAGCAACTCAAAAAGCTTATACTATAATGTTGGCTGGATTGACTTACTCGGGCATGTGGTCAATCTAATCTTACAAACTGCCATTTTTTATAAAAATGATAAGATATGCACATTTCAACTAGGGCTTTTTATTGAAGGAATTTTAATGACTACTGCTACTCGCCAAGAATATGACCTACTCGGCCATCGTGATGTTCCCGCTGATGCTTACTACGGCATTCAAACGCTACGTGCTTTTGAAAACTTCACCGTCAGTGGTGTACGTTTGAATCAATTTTCTACCTTTATCCGTGCTTTTGCCACTGTCAAAAAAGCCGCTGCCATTGCTAATAATAAAGTAGGTGTGCTAAATGACACCGTCAAAGACGCTATCGTTGCAGCGTGTGACGACTTAATCGCTGACAAATATCACGACCAGTTCATTGTCGATATGTTCCAAGGCGGCGCAGGTACCTCAACCAATATGAACGTTAACGAGGTCATTGCCAACCGAGCGTTAGAAATTTTAGGCTATGAAAAAGGCCAATATCAGCATGTGCATCCAAACAACCATGTCAACCTCTCGCAGTCAACCAATGACGCCTACCCAACTGCCTTAAATGTGGCGCTAGATGACTACTGCACGCGCTTGCTAGATAAAATGGCAATGTTGCATCAAAGTTTGGTAAATAAAAGCATAGAGTTCGCTGATCATTTAAAAATGGGTCGTACGCACTTGCAAGACGCAGTACCTATGACAGCAGGTCAGGAGTTTAATGCCTTTGCAACGATGATAAAAAAAGAGATGCAGCGTATCGAATCTAGTCGTGCGCTATTTCACGAAATCAATATGGGCGGTACAGCTATTGGCACTGGTTTGAACGCTCCAGCTGGATATTCTGATCTGTGTGCTGAGACTTTGACAGAGCTGACTGGCAGACCCTACTACATCGCTGAGGATTTGATTGAATCGACGCAAGATACCAGTGCTTATGTTGCTTTGTCTGGTAATGTGCGTCTGTTCGCTGCCCGCCTATCTAAAATCGCTCATGATTTACGCCTGCAGTCTTCTGGCCCTCGCGCAGGGTTAGCACAATATCGTCTACCAGAAATGCAGCCTGGCAGCTCAATCATGCCTGGTAAAGTAAATCCTGTGATTCCAGAAGTGGTCAACTAAGCTTGCTTTCATGTGATGGGTATTGATAGCGCTATTGTCATGGCCTCAGAAAATGGTCAGCTACAGCTTAACGTCTTTGAGCCAGTGATTGCCTTTAACTTGTTTACTGGTATGAGCATGATGGCCAATATTTGTGAGATGTTTGCCACCCGCTGTATCGATGGGCTGATGATGAATAATGATATGTGTAGTGTGCAAGTATTTAATAATATCGGTCTGGTCACTGCGCTGAACCCGCATCTTGGTTATGACTCGTCTACTTATGTGGCGAGAAAAGCGCAAGAAACAGGCGGCAGTGTTTATGACATCGTGCTAGAAGAGAAACTCATGGATAAAGAGACCTTAGACAATCTATTATCTCCTGCCAATATGGTATATCCAAAGGCTAAATTAGCGCCTTAACGGATTTTTGATAAAGAAAAGGCTGGGTTAGCAATTGCTAACCCAGCCTTTTCTTTAATACGGTAAAAACATTACCTTAACTCACCCTATCCCACATCTTACTGAGCCGCTTCGGTGATACTGCCATGCGAGTTTTCATCGGCTGGGCGAATAGTTGGATACGATACTCCTCCACCATCCAGCGGTACTCACTGATGGCCTCATCACTAGCACGATTTGCCAACCGCTCCATGTGCACGTCCAGCGCGTAGACACCATCGAGATCGGATTCAAGGTTGTGCTCAAGGCGCTCGATACGCACCTCTAGCGCCTCAAGATAGCGCGGATACTGCTGCCAATGGCTATAATCCATCTGATAGATGAATTTTGACAGCTGCAAATCTTGCAGTTGGTCTTCGATATCATCGATAGACTCACCGAACACTTCACGGTCTAGCATCAGCAGACTCTGGCGAACGCGCTGCCAGCGTGTGTAGACATTTTTGAGAGTCTTGATGACGCTTTGGCCAGTCAATAGGAAGTTCTTTAACACGACTTCTTCGGTTTGCTGATACTCTTCTGCTGTAAAGGGCAGCTCCTCACTCAATCCAACCGTTTTGTCATCAGCGTTCTCAGGCAGGTCTGAGGCGTGATCAAACAATACGTAATGCTCTTCAAGCGTGGCATCTAAGGTCGCATCAATGACGATGGTCTTCAATGCCTCCATATCACCAAGAGGAGCAAAAGCCAATTTGAATATCTTATCAATTTGACTGGTCAGCTGTTTTTTCTTCGAGCCAAGCTTGCCTTTCATGAGGGTCAAAACCCCAGTGCGATGCGCTTTTAGAGCGGCATTCACGTCAGTATATTGATGAATCGAGACCGCCTCGCCTGCCTCGTCAGCGACCAAGGCGGAGAACTGCTTCATCACTACGCCTGCGCTATGCCGATTCTTACTAAAGGCAAAATGTTCAGGGAACTGAGTATGCACGCCTTGCTGCTCGGTCACTGCTTGACTGGTCTCACTGGCATGACGAATCTGCAGTGTTTGTAGGTCGCGACCCTTTTCAATGATACGGTTTTTGTCATCGACCACGCAGATTTGCGGCTGCAAATAGCGGTCAATGCTAGAAGGATTGAAGTTATCAGGCGTCACCGACATAATACCGCGACGGTTAAGCGCGTGGCAAAGCTGCTTGAGCAGACCTTGCTCGCCTTCAGGCTCTAACTCATCGAACAAGCTGTCAGCGGTATCAGGAATCGGTACGATCTGACGACGAATCTCTTTGGGTAAGGATTTGAGCAGCTGCAATACTAGCTCAAAGCGCCAACCAGGTACGCCCCATAACAGCTCGATAGCATCCAGCTGCGGCAGTGCGGCAAGGGGCACGCGAATGGTCACCCCATCATCATCGCTGGCTGGGTCAAAGACGTAGCGCAGCGGCAAGCGTAAATCGCCCAGCTGCCAAACTTCAGGGAAATCGCCTGTGGTCGGCGCTTGACTGTTGAGCACATCGTCATCGGTAAAGAACAGATATTTACTATCGCTCTTTTCTACCTCGGCACGCCAGTCTTCAAAAGCCTTACGACTGGCAATATGCTCGGGGATTTTATTATCGTAGAGCTGATATAGTGCCTCTTCATCGACCAGCAAATCACGACGACGCAACTTATCCTCAATGCGCTCAACATGGGCAATCTTATCCATATTATGCTGCAGAAACGGCGCTTGACGGCCAAAATTACCCGACACCAGACCATCACGGATAAATATCTCCCGCGACTCACTCAGATCGACTTGCTCATAGTTGGTCAGCTGCTTGCTGATGATAATCAGTCCAAACAGGCTAACCTGGGCGTAGGCTTTGACCCGTCCTGTCTTCTTTGACCAATGCGGCTCAAAGTAATGGTATTTCAGCAAGTCGCCCGCTGCCGAGATAATCCACTCAGGCTCAATCTTGGCGACGTTACGCATAAAGACCTGAGATGTCTCTACCATCTGGAACGCCATTACCCAAGGCGGTGTCTGCTTGAATACGGTACTGGATGGGAATATCTTGGCTTTTTGCTGACGTGCTGCCAGATATTCACCGCGATTTTCAGTCTTATGGGCGATGGTGGATAATAGCCCTGTCATCAAAGCGCGATGTAAATGCGCGTATCGCACCGCTTTGATCTCTTCATCGTCAACGCTGGTAGGGTCGCTATTGAGCGCATCCTTACCGTTGCCTTTATCTGCGCTAAGCTTGAGCTCGGTGACCATTTGCAGCAATTGGCGATGGGTTTGATGCCATTCGCGCACGCGCGGGAAGCTGAGATAGTGCTTTTTGGCAAATTGGCGGCGCTGATTATTAGACAATTTATTGCCGTTTTCGTCTTTTTCAAATAGGGCTTTCCATAGACTCAAATAGAATAAGAAATCAGAATCATCCTGACGGAACAAGGCATGCTTTTGATCCGCTTGCGTGCGCTTATTCGCAGGACGCTCACGAGGGTCTTGTACCGCCAGCGCAGCAACCACAATCAGCATCTCACGCATACAATCAAAATCGCTACCACCAACCAGCATTCGCGCCAGTCGTGGGTCGATCGGCATGCGTGCCATTTGCTGACCGGTACGGGTCAGACGCAGATGGTCAAGGCCTTGTTTGCGTTTGCCACTTGGCTTAGCATCAGCCTGTTCACTTTTTGAGGGAATCGCACCCAGCTCATCAAGCAGTTTATGACCATCAGTGACCAATCGGCTATCAGGTGGCTCAATAAAGGCAAAGTCATCGACACTGCCCAAACGCAAATTGGCCATCTGTAGAATGACGGACGCCAAGTTGGTACGCAAGATTTCAGGCTCGGTAAACTCAGGACGACTGGTAAAGTCCTCCTCACTGTACAGACGAATACAAACGCCTGGTGCGACACGGCCACAGCGACCTTTACGCTGATTGGCTGCTGCTTGTGAAATCGCCTCAATCGGCAAACGCTGAACCCGTGAGCGGTAGGAATAGCGTGAAATACGCGCAAACCCTAAGTCGATGACGTAACGAATATCAGGTACGGTCAGTGCCGTCTCAGCAACGTTGGTCGCGATAACGATACGCCGACCTCGACCTGACGGCTGAAAGATACGTTGCTGCTCCTCATAAGTCTGCCGCGCAAATAATGGCAACACTTCGGTGTGTTTGGGTCCATGACGCTCAAGTACCTCTTGCAGCTCACGAATCTCGGCTTCAGTCGCCGCAAATATCAAGATATCGGCTTGATCGGCATGGCCTTTACTTTGCGCATCGCTAAAGCATTCTTCTACGGCAGCAACCACCGCACGTGGCAGGTTCTCTTCAAAGTCGTCGTAGCTGTCCTCATCAGAGCTATTAACCGGTTCGTCAGTCAACGGACGATAACGCACCTCTACAGGGAAGCTGCGACCTTCGATATTAAAAATAGGCGCAGGCACTTGGCGTTTAAACTTGCTGTCATAGCGGCTAAAGTATTCGCTAAAGCGCTTGGTATCAAGCGTTGCAGAAGTGATAATGACTTTTAAATCGGGGCGCTTAGGCAGTAGCTTTTTGAGGTAACCCATAATAAAATCAATGTTTAAGCTACGTTCATGCGCCTCATCAATGATGATGGTATCGTATTTACTCAAAAATCGATCATGACCCAATTCAGCCAATAAAATACCATCGGTCATTAATTTAACAACTGATTGCGCAGTACCTTGCTCATTAAAACGAATTTTAAAACTGACCGTATGACCGAGCTGCTCACCCAGCTCCTCTGCGATACGGTTCGCCACACTGCGTGCTGCTAACCTGCGCGGCTGCGTATGCCCTATCTGTCCCGTGATACCGCGACCTGCCAGCATTGCAAGCTTTGGCAACTGTGTGGTCTTACCAGAGCCAGTCTCGCCTGCAACGATGATGACTTGATTATCATGAATAGCCTGCACGATATCTTCTGCACGCTGACTGACTGGCAGCTCTAGATTGAGCTTTTCCGCTAACTTGTCTGGAATACTATCGATACGCGCTTGCACCGCCTGCTGTGAGCGGGTTTTTATTTTGTCGTATTGAGCCCGTTTTTTGACGAGTTCCTTTTCTGCTTTATTGTCAGAGTCGTTATCAGCTTTCTTATTCTTAGCGACAGCGGCACGCGCCAGCTCACGCTCTAAACGACTTAGATAGTGTTTGTCTTTGGCAAGTACGGGCAAATCAGCATTATTGGCAGCGCCAGAAGATAACGGCGCAACTGGACGCTCAGCATTGGCTATGTGAGTAGTAGGCTGTGCAGATACTGGTTGTTTGGAGTTTTCAGAGTCTTGAAAATTATTAGGCATATTTGCTTAGGCTATTTATTATAGAAAGTGCTTAGATTATGGAGGTTATGGAGGTGTGATTCAAGTTGGTTGTGGCGTTTGGTTGGCAACTGAGACTTCTTTGAGCTATTTTTAAAGACGCTCCCTTTAATGGCACTGACAACTGTATTATCAATCCCATTAAAGAAAGTTCACATACCGCCTAAATAACAAAGTCAGTCACCACTAGTATAGATAGTCTGCTCCTTAGTAGCAGCCTCTTTAAAAAAGGTCTGCAGCTTTTGCAGTGACTCCATAGGAAAAGGCAAGTGCAAGGAGAGTATCAACCTCTCAAACGCTATCATCTCATCAGCCAATGCCGTCGCAATGTCTGGCTCAATCTGCGGATTGTCATAAAGGTTATTAATGAGCCAAGTTAATTGCGGAAAATTGGCATTATCATGAATCTGATAAAGAGTCGGCACTAAGTCATCAGAGATTTGGCAGTGTGTTTTACGAATCATGCCGTTCTTAAAATACATATTTAAAGCCATACGATGGTAACTCCCTTTATTTATATTCAAAGATATTACTGTGAATCTCAGAAATAACAGCGATTTTGCCTGTTTTTTCATGATTAAAATGCGTTATAACCTTTGGTTTCTGAATATGAGCCGTTAAAAAGTACCACAAATAACAATGAGACAGCTGTGTATTAAAGTTTTATTTGTTATTTGTTACCAGTGAAACTCTGCTCAAAAACACAGGTTATACTATTATCTAAGCACCTATAGATAGTAAGTTTTTTACAAATCTTCTGTACTTATAAACTTTGTATACTATCAGAGTACTAGGAGTTCCAATGTCCGATACATCAAACAAACTGCCCTTTAATCCCGTGTCAACAGCCATTGCTATCGCCATCGGACTGATTATCTGGTTCGTGATTCCAGTACCAGAAGGCGTCACAGACAATGCTTGGCATCTACTGGCATTATTTGTGGCGACCATTGTAGCGATCATTGGTAAGGCATTACCACTTGGAGCACTGGCTATCATAGCCGTGACACTGGTCGCTCTCACTGGAGTCACAGCGGATACACCCAAACAAGCCATTAATGATGCGCTATCGAGCTTTTCGAGTCCGCTGATTTGGCTCATCGGTATCTCTGTCATGATATCGCGAGGACTGATTAAGACGGGGCTAGGCTCTCGCATTGCCTATTACTTCATCTCAGTATTTGGTAAAAAAACCCTTGGCATTGGTTACTCTCTCGCCGCAGCAGAGCTAATGATAGCACCTATCACGCCATCTAATACTGCCCGTGGTGGTGGTATCATTCATCCCATCATGCGCTCAATCGCCATCAGCTTCCATTCCACACCTGAGGAAGGCACACAAAATAAAATTGGCCGTTTCCTTGCGATGGTGAACTATCATTCCAACCCTATTACCTCTGGGATGTTTATCACAGCGACTGCGCCCAACCCGTTAGTAGTCGACTTGGTAAACAAAGCCACTGGTAGCCAGATTGAGCTGTCTTGGACGACATGGGCACTGGCCATGTTTGTGCCAGGTATTCTCTGTTTATTAGTTATGCCATTGGTCGTATATATGGTATATCCGCCTGAAGTCAAAGAAACGCCCAACGCTAGACAATATGCTACTGACAATTTGGATAAGCTTGGCAAGATTAGTACTCACGAAAAGATTATGCTTGGCGTCTTTGCGTTGATGTTATTACTCTGGGCAAACATACCTGCCCTGATATTTGGTGAGCAGGTATCAGTAGACGCTACCACGACGGCTTTTTTGGGTTTGTCGCTACTGATCATCACAGGCGTCCTGACTTGGCAAGATGTGCTAAAAGAAAAGTCAGCATGGGATACCATTATTTGGTTTGGCGCACTGGTGATGATGGCCAACTATCTAAACAAGCTCGGATTAATTTCTTGGTTTTCTTCTAGCATCGAATCTGCCATTGGGCTAACTGGTGTAGGCTGGATGGGTGCTGTGGCCATCTTGACTCTGGTTTATTTATATATGCACTACTTCTTTGCCAGTACCACTGCTCATATTACCGCTATGTTTGCCGCTTTTTATGCAGTTGGTCTGAGTTTAGGAGCGCCTCCTATGTTGTACGCCTTAATTCTGGCTGCAGCAGGTAACATCATGATGACGTTGACTCATTATGCGACAGGTACCGCGCCTGTTATCTTTAACTCAGGCTATACCACGCTACGTGAATGGTGGACTATTGGAGCCGTCATGAGTGTAGTCAACTTGGTAATTTGGATTGGATCTGGTTTGATTTGGTGGAAAGTCCTTGGATATTATTAAGCTGACCCATTATTAAACTTACCAAAGCTTGCTGCTTTAAAAGCTTTCTACTTATAAATATTTAGCTCTTAAAGATTAGAAAAAAAGAGGTCTATCAATGGATAGACCTCTTTTTTATGCGCTTTAACAGAGTTTAGCCTTCATAGAAAAGAAAACTTATACTAGGTCGATTATAGGAGTATCAGAAACATTAATCTGCACCCAACTCTAGCAGGCTCGCATTACCACCGATCGCCGTCGTATTGATCGTAATAACGCGTTCAGTGACAAAGCGATACAGATAGTCTGGCGTGAGCATTTCTAAAAAGCCTTCCATATCTGTCACGGCTATTACTTGCGTTAAGATACCGTCAGTATTAGCCAGTGTCTGACTGATTTCTTGAATTTCAGCACTGCTGCCTGCCACGGCTACTTGCGCGAGGCGATCGATATGTAACAAAGTGACCGTCTGTGAATCATTGGCAACACTCAACACATTATCACTGATACCCGTCGCATAAAGCGCTTTTGCGGCCGCTTCACACATGTCTTCTTGGCTTGGGCAATGTAATATGACTTCATTACCCGTTAATAATGCCGCGATAAGCTGGCCAAGCACTGCCATTGCCTTGGCTGACTCGCCACCGATGACCATGGTTTTGCCACGTGCAGTCACATACAAGTCGTTAGACTCGCCAGTAGCGCCTGTCATCCGATGCACTTCATCGAGACTGGGTGCTGCGCTTAACAAATGATTGAACAGGCGGCGCGCCTTATTGGCATCACCTGTCAGCAGTGCCAGCTTGGGTATCGCTGCTTCCAGATAGACCGCACGCTCTACCGCGCTCAGTAATCGCCAAGCTTCACAAACCTGGGCATGATCTTTTTTAAATTCAGTCGCCATGTTGTTACTCCTTATGCGATTGCTGCTTGAGTGGATGAAGCCATCATGCTTTTAGTGGCTGATTTTTCAGAGCTTAGTTTTTCAGAGCTCAGTTTTTCAGGGATCAATGATTCATTAGTGAGGCGCATTAAGCGGGCTACATAATGTGGACCACCTGCTTTTGGCCCTGTACCAGACAAGCCGCAACCACCAAACGGCTGTACGTTGACGATGGCACCGATTTGGTTGCGGTTTATGTAGGTATTTCCTACCACAGCGCGGCGCTCGATATGCTCAGAGACGCTTTCAATACGGCTATGAATACCTAGTGTTAGCCCATATCCTGTGGCATTAATCGCGTCAATCAGCTTATCCAAGTCACGAGCTTGATAGCGTAATACATGGAGTATCGGGCCAAAATGCTCACCACCAATCACATCGATATTTTGCACTTCGATTGCAGTTGGCAACACAAAGGTGGACTGCGCTTCGCTAACCACTGAGTTCGCACTCATCGGCGTCTGCGCCAAGATACTGGCTGTCGGTTCAGACTGCATGCGTTCGATATGAGCTTCAAGAGACTTCTTAGCCGTCGCATCAATGACTGGGCCTACATCGGTTGCGACATACGTTGGATTGCCGACCACTAACTCTGCCATATTACCTTGCAGCAGTTCAATCAAGTTGTCGGCGATGTCTTCTTGGATACACAGAATACGGCATGCCGAGCAGCGCTGACCTGCTGAGCCAAATGCTGAAAGTACAGCGTCTTGTACGACTTGCTCAGGCAATGCTGTTGAATCAACAATCATAGCGTTTTGACCACCCGTTTCGGCAATCAATACTGGCAACTCACCGCTGGCTTGTGCATGGTCGTTTAAGCTTTGGTTGATACGCTGAGCCGTTTGCGTCGAGCCAGTAAAGACCACGCCAGCTATGTTATCTGCTGCTGTCAAGGCGCCGCCAACTTCACCGCCGCCCGTTACGAACTGTAGCGCACTTGTCGGCACGCCCGCTTGATACATAAGCTGCACAGCAAAGTGCGCCACCAAGCTGGTTTGCTCAGCCGGCTTTGCCACCACAGTATTGCCTGCCGCCAAGGCCGCCATGATCTGACCGCTATAAATAGCAAATGGAAAGTTCCAAGGACTGATACAGACAAAGGTGCCACGGGGCTTGTAGACCTGACGCGACTGATTACCTGCCAAGTCGGTAAACTCATGAGCAACGCCATCTAAACGTTCAGCTTCATCGGCATAAAAACGGCAAAAATCGACTGCTTCTTTGATCTCATCAATACCGTCTTGGGTGGTTTTACCCGCTTCGATTTGGCATAGTGCCATGACCTCAGCGTAGTTCTCTTCATATAAGTCAGCGACCTTACGTAATATCTCAGCACGCTTAGCAGCAGGAACGGCTTGCCACTCTTGCTGCCCTGCGACTGCTGCATCGATGGCTTGGCGCGCGACTTCAGCATTGGCATATAGTACTTCACCAGCGATGACTTCATGGTTCCAAGGCGCTTGCACGCTATGGCTCTCAAGCTTTTGTTTTTTGCCATCCACTTCATATTCGCTAATCGCTTGGCCATTGATAATCGTCGTCGCTGACCACGTCTTATCCATATAACTGTCAATGGCATCTTTGAATGGCTGCCACTGCGACTCTACAAATATATTAGGACCAAAGCTGGCACGGCGTTTGCCATAGATATCTAGCGGTAAGGGTATCGCTGGATTGTGTAAAGTTTCATTCGCCAACAGCTTGTCATACGGATGGACAGTGAGCTGCTCGATTGGATAAGATTTATCTAGGAGCTGATGGACAAATGAGCTGTTCGCACCATTTTCTAATAGACGGCGCACTAGGTATGGCAGCAAGTCTTGATGCGCGCCAACGGGGGCATAGATACGTACAGGAATATTATATGATTGTAAGATATGATCATACAGCGCATCACCCATGCCATGCAGGCGCTGGAACTCAAATTCCTTGTGCGTGCTCATGGTCATCACAGATGCTAAGGTATGCGCATTGTGAGTGGCAAACTGTGGCCAGATAAGACCGCGCAAATACTCAGATAGTAAGTAGCGTGCGCAGGCAAGATAAGCGACATCCGTTCCTTCCTTACGCGTCCATACTGGATAGCCTGACAGGCCTTTTTCTTGTGCCAACTTGATTTCAAAGTCCCAATAAGCGCCTTTGACCAAGCGAATTGGAATGCGATTACCGACCTCTTGTGCCAAGCGTGCCAGCCATGCAAATATCGCAATAGCGCGCTTTGAGTAACCTTGCACGACCAGACCCAGTCCATCCCAGCCAGCGGTCAACGCATCACGATATAAGGACTCAAACAGCTTTAAAGAAATCTCCAGACGATCTGCTTCTTCGGCATCGATACTGAGATCGACATCGACTTCACGTGCCGCTTCAATCAGTAGCATACAGCGCTGACGTAATAACCCGAGAACTTGCGCCTCTTGTGTGGCTTCATAGCGCGGATGCAGGGCAGAGAGCTTGATAGAGACTGACGGCTTTGGCATGCCTTCTTTGACCTTGACATTGGCAGTCGATTTAATCGCATGTAGATAGTCATTAAAGTATTTTTCAGCATCTTTATTGGTAACGGCTGCCTCGCCAAGCATATCAAACGAATAGGTATAGCCTTTATTACGATATGGCTGGCTGTTTTTATTAGCGTCTTCAATGGTCTCACCCAGCACAAACTGATGACCCATGATGCGCATGGCTTTTTGCATCGCAGCACGAATCATCGGCTCGCCCATTCTTTTGGTCATACGATCCAAAAATCCAGACGCTGTGGTACTGCTATCAATACTGACTACCCGGCCAGTCATCATCATGCCCCAAGTCGAGGCATTGACTATAAAATTATTATCATCTTTTAAATGCTTTTTCCAATCAGCGACACTCATTTTGTCACGGATAAGGGCATCAGCCGTATAACTGTCTGGCACACGAATCAAGGCTTCAGCCAAGCTCATGAGCAAGATACCCTCTTGGGTATCAAGACTGTACTCAAGCAACAATGAATCGACCATCTTCACGGCTTTGCCATCACTGCGTACATGCTCTACCAACTTACGCGTCTGCTCGCTGGCATCCTCTCGTTCTTTGTCAGTCGGCTTCGCCAGTGGCAGCAGCTCGGTGAGCCAGCGATCTTCATCCACACTATACAGTGGTGAGATACGCGCATACAGCTCATCGCTTGACTTGGTAATATACTCAGAGGTAAGCAAGTCAGTGGGCTTAAATAAAATGGGCTCTTTGGGGGTAAATTGATCTATTGGGTTCATAGCAACTCCACAACTGTCGTTTAAAAAACCATGCTAAATGGTCGCTAGGGCTTTTAAGCGGCATTAATGCCTTCTTCTTATTGTTGTTGATCGTGAAAACAGTCCATTGCTCATTCACTATAAGAAAAACCTCTACGGCGTTGATTGAGGTGATGCGCTTAACCCGATCATGCTACCACGAATAGGTTTTATCCTCTATGATGATTGAGTAGCATCGAGTATAAATACAGTTAGTGACAGAGAACTTATCTTAAAAAAAGACCCTTCTTATTACTTAATGAATAAGAAGGGTCTTTAGAAGAGTTAGAATAAAGATTGAGACTTATAACAGTACAATCTTTGCCAGTAGTACAAATGTAAGCACCCAGACTGGGATGGTGATGTCAGAGAACTTGCCTGTCATCAGCTTGACGGCAGTATAAGTAATAAACCCAAGAGCGATACCATCAGCAATTGAGTAAGTGAGCGGCGTGAGCAGTAATACAACCGCGACAGGGGCTGATTCTGTTAAGTCTTCCCAATTGATGTCTTTTAGAGTAAATAACATTAATACTGAAACATAGAAGATTGCGCCAGCGGTTGCATAGGCTGGAATCATACCTGCCAGCGGTGCAAAGAAAATACTAAGCACAAAAAGCACACCAACGGTCACAGCCATCAAACCAGTACGGCCACCTGAAGCAACCCCTGAGGCACTTTCGATATAGCTGGTGGTTGATGACGTACCGAGCATAGCGCCTGCAACGGTCGCTGTTGAATCCGCCAATAACGCCTTATCCATATTTGGGATATTGCCGTCTTTGTCAATGAGACCCGCTTTGTTGGCGATACCAACCAAACTGCCTGTGGTATCGAATAAATCTACGAATAAGAAAGCAAAAATCACACTGATCATCGCCACGTCAAAGGCACCTGCAATATCAAGCTGCATGAGCGTAGGCGCGATGGAGGGCGGCGCTGACATGATGCCTGCAAACTCAGTATGACCTGTCAGCAAGCTGATGACGGTAATCAGTAAGATGCCTATGGTCACAGCTCCTGGTACTTTTTTGTACACCAGTCCTATAATGACAAAGAAGCCTAAGGCCGCCATCATTGGCGAGAATGACCTCATATCGCCCAGCGTCACTAGCGTTGCATCTTGCCCAACAATAATGCCCGAGCTTTGAAGGGCAATAAACGCCAAAAACGCCCCAATACCAGCGACGATACCTTGCTTCAAGCTTAACGGAATGGCATTGATGATCCATTCGCGAATCTTAAATAAACTTAACAGGATAAATAGACAACCGGATAAAAACACAGCGCCCAGTGCTGTCTGCCAAGTATAGCCCATACCCAAGACCACACCATAAGTGAAGAAGGCATTAAGCCCCATACCTGGTGCCAAGGCCACTGGCAAGCGGGCATAAATACCCATGATAAAACAGCCTACCGCAGCGGCAAGACAAGTCGCGACGAATACCGCGCCCTTGTCCATACCCGCCTCTGCTAATATGCTAGGGTTGACAAAGATGATATAAGCCATCGTCAAGAAGGTGGTAATACCGGCTAGGATTTCCGTTTTGATCGTGGTGTTTTCACCGTTGATCCCAAAATAACGTTCAATTGCATTCATAAGTGTCGCGCCCAGCTTGCTAGTGACTAGTGAAAAGAACCGATTTATAAGCGCCTGAAATAAATAGGGCGTGTTGAACACTCACAAACAGGCACTGCTGATAGCTAAAATGATTCCAGACAAGGCGCAAGTCGAAGATAATGTTGATACCTTAGCTAGACTTGCAACAAAGTATGGGAGCATTTTAGCTTCAGCCTGAAAGGACAGGACTCTTTTTTGCCGCTTCTGTGTTTAAAATAGACGCTTAGAATGACTAAGCTTACTGTTTTTAACTTTGAACCGCCTAAAAAATAGTCTCTGTCAGTGCCATGGTCGAATGCTCAACACGCCCTAAGACGTCAGCAAAAGTTTTGCGACGTCTTTATAAAAAGGCAGCGGTAACAAAGCGCAACATTTTAGAGAAATTAGCACACAAATTCAATCATTACCCGTGCCTTGCGGGTCCAAAACCACAATACATCTCTAACGTTAGATAAAAAAGCCCTTTTTGACCATTTCTATTGAGTATTCGTCAAAATGACTATTGAGTGGCTATTTAATGCATTAATAAATGACCTTTGTCTCATTTAGAAGTAAACTAGACAGTTAAAATATAGTTATAGTATCTATCATAAAAATTACGTTATATTTCCTTGGGGTTTATCTGATTTCAGCAAAGCTGCTTAATCAGTTATTGTTAATCATTAGCGAGTCCGTTACATGCCTGAATCATTAAATATTATAGATCTTATTACCCAAGCTAGCCTGTTGGTACAGATTGTGATGGCGCTGTTGTTACTGGCTTCTTTGGTCAGCTGGGTGATTATATTTCGCTTGAGTGCGCGTCTCGGCACCGCCAAAAACTTCGATGAGCAGTTTGAGACTTGGTTTTGGTCAGGTGAGGATTTAGCCAAGCTTTATCAAGGCGTTCAAGGCTCACCTGAGCGCCAAGGGCTTGAGCAAATTTTTTATGTCGGGTTTTCTGAATACTTAAGAATGCATAAAAAACGCCAACCCAAAGATGACATTATTGATGGTGTTGAGCGTAAGCTGCGTGTTGGACTCGGTCGTCAGCAGCAGCTACTTGAGTCAGGTATAGCGACGCTCGCCAGTATCGGGTCGGTTGCGCCTTACGTCGGTTTGTTTGGCACGGTCTGGGGTATTATGAACGCCTTTTTAGGTCTATCGCAGACAGAGCAAGCAACCCTCGCCTCTGTCGCTCCAGGTATCGCTGAAGCTTTGATTGCAACTGCGATGGGGCTATTCGCTGCCATCCCTGCAGTGCTGGCTTATAACCACTTTACCGCCAAGTCAAGTCGACTCTATGAGTCACGCGCTTTGTTTTGCGATGAGATGACCGGTATGCTACAGCGCGAAACCAGCAGCCAAAATACGATGGAGAGAGAAACTGCCATTGCTGAAGGCAGAGCCACTGTCGCTCAGGTGAAAGGCCTATGAGACACAGTCCCTATCGCCGTGAAAAAAAAGCGCTCAATGCTGAAATGAACGTCGTTCCTTATATCGACGTCATGTTAGTGCTATTGGTGATATTTATGGTGACCGTGCCGATGCTGACCACAGGGGTCGATGTCGACTTGCCCAAAGAGCAGACCAATGCCATGAGCCAAAACCAACTGCCTGTCATCATCTCCTTAACAAGCAGCGGCGAGATCTTTATCAGCTATGAAAACAATATCGATATGCCCATCAGTGAGCCTGAGCTGATTAGTACTTTATCGAATTTACAGATGCAAAATAACAATGCTGGCGAGCCACCCATACAAGTGATGATCAATGCTGATCAAAACAACCAATACGGTGCCATCATGGCATTAATGGCAAACTTGCAGCAAGCAGGTATTCAAAAGGTAGGCTTATTAACTGGCTCACCACTGCCAACACCTCAGCTACAATAACTTCCATTAACAATGTCCATTAACAATGTCCATTAAAAATATTACCATAAAAACATATTATCGTTTAAACTCAACACTATACATACCTGTATCAACCTATCAGATAGTCTGATTTGTCAAGCTAATGAGTACTCAAATCATGAATAATGCGCCTGTCGTCTATGTTCCAACCCAGCCTGAAGGTGATGGAATAACACTGCCTACGCTACTCAGCGTACTGGCACACGGCATTGTGCTTGGATTATTAATTTACACCTATCAAAGCCCTGAAATAGAGACAGCTGGCAGCATTGAAACAACCATGGTATCACCAGAGCAACTGGCTGAGATGCAAGGGCAGATATTGGCCAATCGCGCTGCTGCACAAGCTGCTAGTAGCAGTGAAAGTACAACCAGTAGCGACAACACAGCCTCTGTCACACAAATGAGTGCAAACAATAGTAATAATGCCACTCAAGATAGCGCTGGGAAAAGCTCGCAAAGAGTGCCAGTTTTTATGCGCTCAGATGACCTTGCTGATACTGATGCTGATGAACCGATGCTTATGTCACAAGAACATCGACAACGCTTGCTTGAACAAAATCAAGAGTATGAGCGCAATATAGCTGAAATGGCAGCGCAGCTAGACGAGTCCGCGCTAGCAGAGCTGCAGCGTATCGATGAAAGCAAACAAAGAGAGCTTGAAGCTGAACGTGAGAAGCTTAGAGAGCTTAGATACAAGGAGAACAACCCACCTAAGATTGAGCGTCCTACCAGCAGCGATCGTAATATAAAAATCGACACGGGCAGCTCGGATGGTTCAAACAAGAACATTAACTTATCAGAGGGTCAGTCCACGGTATCTAGTGACTCTAATACTGCGAGCACGGCAAAAGGCAGTAGTCGCTCTGCCTCAAGTGGCAGCCGAGGTACTAGTAACAGCGAAATCATCAATTTAATTAAGCGCAATTATAGCCCACCATTAGCTGCTAAAGGCTCTACTCAACGGGCAACCTTGACCATTACCGTCAATAGCAAAGGCGATGTGGTCAATGTTTCTGCGTCAGGCTCTGACAGTGCCGTGAACGAGGCGGCCAAACAAGCAGTGCTTGATACACGTAACTTCCCAATCGATGTCGACGACCCTAAATACCCTACTTTTACCGTACAATTTAACGGTAGCAACTAATTGAGTGTCATCTTTTTAGATTATCGCCAATATCCTCTTAAGTAATTTGCTTATATAACCTGCTTAAGTAAATTGCTTAAGTAACTTGCACTGAACGCCTTATTGTCTTAACGTAATAATCCCCTTAAAATATCATCATACTTATCTATTAACGATTTTAGGAGCCTGATTTGGCTATGCGTACTCACAAAAAACTATTAATAACATTACTTGCCAGCGCTTCGGGCCTACTGGTTGCTCCTAGTGTGTTCGCTGAACCTGTTGTATTACAATTAGACTATGAGATCCCAGTACAGCAGAACCAAGTGGCTTTGGTACCTTTTGCAGGTGATAGCGTACTTTCACCTGTTATTTTAAATGATTTGAGTCGCACGGAGCTGACGGTCACCAGTCGAGATCTGCCGCAACAGCCGCGCAGTAGTAGTGAGCTAGCAGGCACCTTACCAGTATGGCAAAGCCTAGGTATTCCTTATCTAGTGGTTGGTAGCACCCGTAGCAATCGAGGCAAAATTGTTATTGATTATGAAGTGATAGAGATAAAATCAGGCCAAGTGCTTGAAGGCAAGCAAAGTCTAACCGCAGATAACAACCAACAAAGCCTACGCTATGCTGGTCATGTCATCGCCGATAAAGTTTATGAGCTGATCACTGGCACGCCGGGTGACTTCTCAGGACGTATTGCTTATATCGAGGAAATTGGACGCGGTAAAGATAAAGTCTCTCGCCTAAAGGTCATGGATGCTGATGGTGAAAACGCCAGAACCATCACCGAAGTCAATGGTTCTATCTTCTCGCCTGCTTGGTCACCTGATGGTAATCGTATCGCTTATAGTGTGCAGCGTGAAAAATCATATCCTACCATCTATGTACAAAACGTTAGTGGCGGCGGTGCTAACGTTCTGACACCCTTCCCTGGCAGTAATTTAAGTCCTTCTTTTTCACCTGACGGTAGCAAAATATTATTCTCTAGCAGCTATCAAGGCAGCGCGGATATTTATGAGATAAGTGCCAGCGGCGGTCAACCTAGAAGATTAATCAACTGGCCAAGCAGTGAGGTACAGCCAAGCTATGCGCCTGACGGCAAGTCCTTTGTTTTTGTCTCTGATAGAACAGGGTTTAACCAGCCGAGAATTTATCGTCATGAGTTTGGGACTGGACGTACTACGCAAGTGTCTAATAGTGGCTATGCGACCAGCCCACAGTTCAATAGTGACGGTAGCCAAATTGCTTTTTTAAGTGGTCGTTCAGCAGCCATTATGAATAGCAATGGCGCAGTGACCACCAATCTTGGTAATACTGGCATTGATGAAGCCCCAAGCTTCTCACCGAATGGCAAACGTGTCGTTTACGCTTCTATCCAAGGTGGTAAAGGGGTATTGACCATCAAATCTCTAAATGGTGGCGAAGCATTTGGCAAGTCAGGACAAGGTATCATCCGCTCACCAGTATGGTCAGCAAGTCCTAAATAACTCTATTATTTTGTAAGGTCGTTAGGGCGTGTCCTAAATCTGAACGATTGCATCTAAATGGACTAAAAATGGCTAAATTTTGCCAAACGGCGTCAAATAACTGGCTAGTATCCCGATATTATCTGCGTTATTTTCCTTGTTTGACTTCAATTTATCTCATTTTTATTATCATTTTCAAAATGAGGACACACCCTAATATAATAAAGGCGCTCGATAATATATCGGGCGTTTTTTGTGATGTGTTCTTAGTTATGATCCTATGATTTTTAACATGGTTAAATATTGGCAACAGTTACCCACTCAGCAGAAACTAATAAACAGCCAGTAATGTTTAGACATTAACTGGGATTGTTATTTATCAAAACAACGCCATTTAATGTAAAGTTAAAACATAAAACATAAAAAATATTAAATTTGAATTAGGAAGTTAGCGTAATGATGCGTATTGGATTGTTTTTATTAACCAACTTAGCGGTGATTGTGGTATTTAGCATCGTGTTTGGTATTTTATCCAGATTTTTTGGGATTGGTGGCGTACACAGCGCAGGTGGGCTAAATTACACCAGTCTTGCCATTATGTGCGGTATATACGGCATGGTTGGCTCGATGGTTTCGCTATTTATCTCAAAATGGATGGCAAAAAGATCAACGGGAACGGTTGTCATTGAAACGCCAAGCAATGCCACGGAACAATGGCTGGTAGATACCGTCGCTAAACAAGCCCGCGCAGTCAATATTGGTATGCCAGAAGTGGGGATTTTTAATAACACCCAGCCAAATGCGTTTGCAACAGGCTGGAATAAAAACAAGGCGCTAGTTGCGGTGTCATCTGGCCTACTACAAAACATGACACCTGACGAAGTGGAAGCAGTCTTGGCGCATGAGATTGGTCATGTGGCCAACGGTGACATGGTGACCCTTGCACTCATCCAAGGAGTGGTAAACGCCTTTGTGATGTTCTTTGCCCGTATTATCGGTAGCTTCGTTGACCGTACTGTCTTTAAGAATACCAGCGATGGCCCTGGTATTGGTTACTTTGTTACCAGTATTGCGATGGATATTCTGCTTGGATTCTTGGCATCTGCTATCGTGATGTGGTTCTCACGCCTACGCGAATTTCGTGCTGATGAGATGGGTGCAAAGCTTGCCAGTAAAGACAAAATGATTAGTGCCCTTGATGCCTTGCGTCCTTCTGCACAACGTCCAGATCAAATGCCAGAAAGCATGAAAGCCTTTGCGATCTCCTCAGGGCAGTCTACAGGCTTTAGTATCGCCAACCTTTTCCGCTCACATCCAACGCTTGATGACCGTATTGCGGCGTTGAGGAAGTATAATCCTAGTAAGGCATAGTAAGAAGCGTGATATAAAACACTTGAAATGCTACTGCATATCACTGGTATGGCTTTAAACTGATAGATGCGTAGCGTGCATACCCTACGCCGCATCTATCAGTTGTTATTAAATACTTCTGCAATCATATTCTCAATTTGTTTGTATATAAGCGCGCCATAGCGTTCATTACTGATGGCCGATAACAAAGACTTTTCTTTTTCTATATCAGTAGCATTTGCTTGCGCGAGTGCATATTGTTCATAGACCTCAGGACACAGCTCAAAATGCACGCCTGAGAGTAAATACTGCCCTCGCCCAAAATCACCGCTGATAACGGCATTTTCACCATCACTGTACGTAGCTAACGTATCAAAAGCAGCATTTTCATCGCTCAAAAAATATGAGCCGCCATGATAATACACTTCGTCTTGCTTTCCATCTGCATAGTCCAAGTTAATGACAGCCTTAGAAGTTACTTTCTCATCATACAGCTGCCCATTGGTCAACGACTTTATGCTACCGATTGCTGTTCCCGAAAAGAAAGCCAACTCACGAGCACCTCTAATCTCATAACCCTCACCAAAGAATTCAATGTCACGAGCTCCGTAATAACCGCCTGCACAGATACCGATATAAAGATTACCACGATGAACAAAGTCACGAATGATATCATTGCCAAGTCCGTTAAGCTTTTTGCAATAAGGTAGGTCCGCGCCTCCCGGCATAATCAAAACACCTAATTCTTGCGTCTCCTCATTGAGTTTGTTATCCAGAATATCTTTACTAGAGATAGTACTCACTTGTATAGTATAGTTTGCTGACAGTTTCGTTTTGGCAGTTGCTAATGCAGATCTTACGCTCAACTCACTAACACCTTCGTCATCATACACCCAGATACTGATTGCCTTCTTTGTCATAAAAGTTAGATCCCAAAGCTATTAAAATAAAAAGTTGCAACTCAATGAGCAATAGTATATTTTTTTAATTCAAGTATACATCCGTACACTATAAATCAATAAGAAAGGAATACCTATGTCAACCGTATTAACATCGACTAAACAGTGGCTTATTTCTCATGAGCAGGCCGCTTTTTTTATTAAAGCCATTTTTGGATCTTTGATGATCGCTTTGTTTGCGCAAATCTCAGTACCAATGTACCCAGTACCCATCACAGGCCAAACCCTTGCTGTTACGGTAGTAGGTCTCTCATTAGGTAGAAAGGCTGGCGTAGCAGCAGTACTTCTATATTTGTTCCAAGGCGCTATCGGTCTTCCTGTATTCGCCAATGGCTCTGCAGGCATTGCTGCCTTTTTTGGCCCTACAGGTGGCTATTTGTACGGATTTATTGCCACGGTTGCCATTTTAGGGTATTTCAGTGATAAAGGCATATTAAAGAGCTACTTTATGAGCACTGTGGTTGCACTTATCGCAACTGCCGCTACTTTTGTGTTTGGTCTGATGCATTTATCTTTGTTTGTACCAGAAGGAACTGTCCTACAATTTGGTTTGTATCCGTTTATCATTGGTGGCATTATCAAAGCGGTATTGGCAGCTGCCCTAGTCGTACCAACGCATAAGTTTTTCTCAAAGCTATAATCATAGCTGTACTAAAGCGCCCAACGATCTAATTAAATATTGTCGTTTAAATAAAAAGGACTGAACCCTGTTGAATACAGAGTTCAGTCCTTTTGCAATTAATTACCCAATCTTTTGTACTGGATTCAATAACAAACTCGATTCAATAATAGATAGGTTGCTCTTAAGCAGCTATAGCGTATTAAATATCAAACTCTAATGCTCTATCACCCGCGCTATCTTTGATACGCGTTGGCAAACCAATCTTATTCAATAGATTGATAAATGGCTTGGCATCCAGCTCTTCAACGTTGACCATCTTGCCAGCATCCCACTCACCAGTCGCAACCAGCATCGCAGCAGCAACAGGTGGCACGCCTGCGGTATAAGAGATACCTTGGCTACCGACCTCGTTATAAGCTTCTTTATGATCTGAGATATTATAGATAAATACTTCAGTATCAACGCCGTTTATTTTACCTTTAACCTTGTCACCGATGCAGGTCTTGCCCGTATAATTCGGCGCAAGAGAGCTTGGATCTGGTAATACAGCTTTGACCACTTTTAACGGAATCACTTCTTGTCCTTCCGCAGTCATCACCGGCTGCTCAGACAACAGACCTAAACTTTGTAGTACAGTGAAGACATTAATGTAGTGCTCACCAAAACCCATCCAAAAGCGAATATTCGGCACGTCTAAATTGGCTGATAAGGAATGAATCTCGTCATGACCACTTAAGTAACTGTTTTGCACGCCAACGACTGGCAAATCATCGGTACGCTTCACTTCAAACATCTTGTTAGACTGCCATTTGCTGTCCTGCCAAGAGTAGACCGTACCGGTAAATTCACGGAAATTAATCTCAGGGTCGAAGTTGGTCGCGAAGTACTTTCCGTGGCTACCTGCATTGATATCGATAATATCAATATCAGTCACCGAACCGGCATCCATCATGTCATAGCCAAGACGCGCATAGGCATTGACCATACCTGGATCAAATCCTGCACCTAAGATTGCCGTTACATTATTGTCCGCACAGCGCTGTTTGCGTTTCCATTCATAGTTGTCATACCATGGCGGCGTCTCACAAATCTTGCGTGGATCTTCATGAATGGCAGTATCGATATAGGCAGTGCCCGTCTCAATACAAGCTTCTAATACAGTCATATTGATAAATGCCGAGCCGACATTGATTAGGATTTGAATGCCCGTATCGTTGATAAGATCGATGACAGCTTGGCTGTCCATAGCATCGACTTGGTGCGTATGCAAGACAGCAGCTTGCTTAAAGCTCGCTTTGTCTTTTACGCTTTGAGCGATGGCATCGCACTTATCTTTAGTACGTGAGGCGATATGAATCTCGCCGAGCACATCATTATGCATCGCACACTTATGCGCGACCACTTGAGCGACACCGCCTGCTCCGATGATGAGTACGTCTTTTTTGCTTTGGTTGGTTTTTTGGTTTGTGTTCAATGAACAATCCTCCTTTGTGTCCCTGTCGATACCATTGATATGGCTATGCAAAACAGAAACGAGTGAATGATATGCGTGAATTAAAAAGGAAGACCGAGGAAAACCCACGCACCCGTCGGGCAAGCACCATTTTTTTAATGGCTATTTGCCCGAGGCGATTATAACAACTTTTATTCAGTTATCGGTAAAAATAATGCATAAAAAACATAGTTATTAAACTTACCGAAAAATAGCCTTAAGCCTTTGTTTTTAATAGTATAAAACAAGCCAATAAAACAGTTAAATTAAGACAAACTGGCTTTGTAATCTTGATAATCAAACTCGCGCTGAATATCGATACTACCATCCAGGCGACGGATAACGATTGCGGGCATATTGACACCGTTAAACCAGTTTTTCTTTACCATGGTATAGCCTGCGGCATTGCCAAACGTAATCTTATCACCCACTTGTAAATGGCTAAGTAGTACATACTCGCCAAATATATCGCCTGCCAAGCAAGAACGACCGTATATAATAGTATTTTCAGGGGCATCATCTACTTGGTCTTTATTGACAGGCATAATATCCATTAATTCTACATTAATAGACGCAATTGGCGCTGACTCACGATAAATTAGTAAATCAAGCATGTGTGCTTCGATAGAGGCATCGACGACGGCTAAGTTCTTTTCATTGTGCATGGTATCTAATACTGTGGTGACTAATGAGCCAGCGCCATGGATACTTGCCTCACCCGGCTCAAGATAAACTTGTACGCCATATTTTTCACTAAAGCCTTTTAAACGAGCTGCTAATTTTTCCAGCGGATAATCAGGCGCGATAAAGTGAATACCACCGCCCAAGCTTACCCATTCTAACTGGGCTAAAACATTACCAAATCTGTCTTCGATATCAGCCAAGCTTGCACTAAACGCTTCAAAGCTATCATTCTCACAGTTATTATGAATCATCACCCCAGTAATCTCATCAAGCACGGCGGCAATTTTATCTTTGTCATGTTCACCAAGACGGCTAAAAGGCCGCGCAGGATCAGCAATGATAAATGACGAGTTGCTGGTCTTTGGGTTTAATCGCAACCCTACTGGAATGTTCTGTGCACGGGCTTGCTCTTTGAAAGCATTTAGCTGCGAGATTGAGTTAAAGATAATTTTATCTGCATAGCTTAAAACTTCATCGATTTCATCCGCGCTATAGGCCACGCTATAGGCATGCGTTTCTTTTTTATCTTTGTCATTGCCTTCATTATTATCAGTACTATTATTGCCAAAGGTTTCATAGCCCAAACGCACTTCGTTGAGCGACGATGAGGTCGTACCATGCAAATAAGGCTGCATCACATCAAACACCCCCCAAGTGGCAAAGCATTTGAGCGCGAGTAATGCCTTGGCGCCAGACAACTCACACAGACGCGCGATAATCTGCATATTGGCAACGATTGCCGCTTCATCTAGCAGATAATATGGCGTTGGTAGTAGTGATAAATTATTGCTTTGTAGCGAATTTTTTGGATTCATAAGAGGTTACCTAATAGCTGCTGTTGGCAGCATGACAGACCATGACAGGGTTAGTTATTTGCGCTATAGTAGACTAAATCCATCTTAATTAGAATATTTTATGTCACTCTCAACCGATTATTCCACCGCTACTAGCCAAGCCAATTTATCTCAGCTCGATCCAAATAATATTGACTTAACGCATCTGAACTCTGATGCGCGTGCAGTCTTGGATTTTTGGTTTGATAAAAACAATGAGCAATATTGGTTTGCGCAAAACGACGACTTTGATAAGCAGATAAAAGAGAAGTTTGGCAACATTTGGCAATCTGCAAAACATGGTGAATGTGTGACTTGGCGGCTTGCAACATCACAGACAGACAGCAACAGCTCTATCACAGCTTTGGCTGGAAGACTGGCAGAAATTATTGTGTTAGATCAGTTTTCACGCAATCTATGTCGCGGGCAAGCGGATGCTTTTGCACAGGATGGCATGGCACTGGTATTGGCACAAGAAGCCATTAAACAGCCTCAGTTTGATAATTTGCCGATGCAGTGGCGCAGGTTTATTATTATGCCGTTTATGCACTCTGAGTCAACGATGATACATGAACGCTATCTGCCGCTGTTCGAGCAGCTAAATGATGCAAATACCCTAGATTTTGAACACCGTCATAAAGAAATCATTGATCGATTTGGCCGTTATCCACATCGTAACGACGTATTAGATCGTGAGTCGACTGAAGAAGAGGAAGCCTTCTTAAAGCAGCCGAACTCATCATTTTAAGACAGCAGTTTGCAGAGGTTTACACGTTTCGTAGCTGAAAACACTTTCTAAACAAGAAGGGCTGAACCAGTTATCTGATTCCGCCCTTATTGCTCTATGCTATCTAGGTCACTTATAGTCAGTCTAATATGAAAAATATACAGCGGAACTGGGATGCTTAGTTTTTTAATGTTGGTTTTATAGCCTCTGTCGGCGTAGGCACAGCAAGCTAGAAGACTTATACCAATTTCGCATTATTAAATAACCTATCCATTTTATTTAGTATCGACTATAGCTAATAAGTCACCTCACCGGTGGTAAAAGTAAACGATTGTTTATTTAAGGTTTTATTATCGATTAACACATCAAAGCTGACACGATACTCACTATTACTATACAGCCCGCATTGCTGACTTTGATTTGGGGCACGTTGCATGTCACAGCTCTGTAGATCATCGGTGAGCGGCATAATAAATGCTTCGTTTACTGGTAGCTGATAGTTAGTATGGCCTTTGTATGGGTCATTATCAGCATCAAGCAATTGAACGGGCACATTTATATTACGTTTGACGTCATGGAACTTTACATTACTGACTTTAATGCTGGCGGCCAATGGTACATGAATATAGACAGGCTGACCGATAGGATTCATATATAAGTCACGACCAGTGTCTTTGACTGGGTTAGGGCTTTCATTATAAAGAGCCGTTACCGTACCTTTGACGTCCTGACAAGGGTAAGTAAAAACACCTTTAAAAGTTGCATTATTAATGGCTGAAGTTGCAGCTGCATTGTGATTTAAAACATAGCCTTTGTTATAAGCTGCTTTTTTGCCATAAGGTGTATAAGTAACCATGCTCGTCCCTGCCAAACGTAAACTTGGCATCATCAAAGAGCGCAGATGATAAGGTGCTGCCAGTAAGGATTTGGCCATTGACTCAGCGGCATTTTCAGGCGTCGCAATATTACCTGCAGAGCTATAATAATATGTATGACCGATATTCTCAGTTACGCCATACATTGCATTAGGATATGCTGCCTTTCTTATACGATCCTCAAATATATTACCCGTAAAAAACGGGTTGTTTTTTCCTGTCCATGCTTTAATGTCTTTAATTTCACCTTCATAGTGCGCATTAAATGCTGTCGGCGTGCTGTTGGCAAATACGTGCTTGATATAGTTAGCGTGTTTGGTAGCAATCTCTTCAAGCGCTGGATCATTATCTAAACCCTCGAGACCACAGCTGGTACGCGCAAGACTGATAGTATTACTTGCAACCAGTGCGGCAATAGCATCATTGCTAGCGATTGCTTTGTCATTTTCAGTTTGCACATTAGGCTGTATAGGCTCAGAAGGCTCTTCTGGTATCGAAGGTGTAGGGTTACCATCATTGCTGTTACTCGGGCTATCACCCCCACCACAAGCTGTCAAAAACAGCGCCGCAAAAAGGGCAATGGCAAGTCTTCTCTCTGAAGTATTAAATGTCATCATTTATCCTAAAGTAACTGTATAAGTATGTGGGGCAACCATGATTAAAATGAGCAATAATTATGCCAATTTAGGACGCAATCACCGTTTATAACCACAAATATACCTTCTGTAGAAAATAGTTTGACATCATATCATATGGGTTTTGAGGATTACTTTAAGAGATGTAATGAATATGACTTAAGATCAGCGTGGATAATTTAATATTTTTGCTTAGGCTATTTTAGTATACAGCTGACTGGTTAAAACTTCCGCTTATGTATTTTCGAGCGCTCGCCTCACAGGTGCAAAGCTGCGTCTGTGCTCTGACAACACCCCATAACTCTCAATCGCCTCTATATGAGCGCGAGTCGGATAGCCTTTATGCTTAGCAATACCGTATTGCGGGTACTGAGAGTCCAAATCATACATGGTTTGATCACGACTGACTTTGGCTAATATACTCGCCGCTGCGATACTGGTATGACGCGCATCGCCTTTTACCCATGCTTGGCAGTCGATAGCTGATTGCGTTATTTTTGATGCCGCCAGTCGCTTACAATCAAGCTCAGGGCAACGATTGCCATCGAATAGTATTTGCGCTTGTATCGGACAAGAGACAGCATTTGTAGCGCGCGCAACATGCTCTGCGACCACGACTAATAACTCTTCTGTACACAGTCGCATACCGAGCATAGTTGCTTGCAGAATATTCACCTGATCAATCACCGCCGCTGGAATTTCAGCCACGACATATCCAACAGCATGCTGCTGCACGATGGGATAAAGCATGTCGCGTTTTTTTTCACTGAGCTGCTTAGAGTCGGTCAGTATCGATAGTGGCGTGTCTTTCAATGGCTGCATCTCAATCAGACCTGACCACGTCGTTGGCAATATGGCAGCAGCCACATGGACGCTGCCGAGCAAAGGCCCGCGACCTGCTTCATCAACGCCTATTTGTAATGGACGACGTTCTACGTCTAAGCTTAATTTAGATAAGTCCTGTAGAAACTCATCGGTAACATGCAGCTGGCCTGTTAGATGAATCGGAGCCACCAAGCTAACGTATTGGCCTTTGACATCGATATGGTTATATGACGATTAATAGTCGTAATATCTTTAATCCTGCCCTCTTTATCATGACCAACGTCAGTATTGTTACGACTTTCGATATTGCTTTTTAGATGACACTCATTACTCATAGCATTAGACTTTTTATGAAAATTTTTATTAAACTTTTAGGTAGTTTTTATTAGCGCACTCTCTAGTAATTCAATGAGTCGTCGTTAAGACTTTCTTTGAGCGAACCACTCTGCAACCACACTGTTTGCAGGGTCATGGTTGCTTTGTTGCTGTAGCTCTTGCTTGGTGGTCACCAGATCTTGCAGTTGCTCAGCATAGGCACGGGGTTGTAACAGCCGCATCACGGTACGACAGATATTATCGCCACTGGCCTGCTCTTGGACCAGCTCAGGCACAATTGCGCTGCCAGCTAGAATATTAGGCAGTGCCACATAAGGGACTTTTACCAAACGCTTAGCAACCTGATAAGTCAGCTGATTTAACTGATAGATGACCACCATCGGACGCTCGAGTAACATCGCCTCAAACGTCGCAGTACCCGATGCCAACATAATAATGTCAGAAGACGCCATCGCTTGTTGACTAAAGTTTGGCTGGCTTTCATCATAGACGACGACAATGGCGCCACGCAGTTGCTCTGAGCGCTGATCGATGACGTCTTGGACGATATACTGATGGTTTTGATCAACGGTTGGAATGATAAAACACAGCTTAGGATCAAGTAACAGCAGTCTTTGGATACCATCTAGCATCAAAGGCAAAATAGCGGTAATCTCCCCGCGGCGTGACCCTGGCATGACGCAAATAAGCTGACTGACGTCATCAAAGCGCTCAATAAAAAACTGCTGCAAGCCATCATTATGCCAAACCAGCTCACTGCGCAGCTGATTGGTCGGTGTATCTACTAACCTTTGATTGATCGTGCGTAATAGCGGATGTCCGACGCAGATCGCAGGGTGATTGTGACGCTCATATACTGTTAGCTCAAACGGAAACAAGCACAGCACCAGATTGGTCGCCGCCTTGATACCGTGGATACGTGACTCACGCCATGCCCAAATCGAGGGACTGACATACTGCACACAGAATACGCCTTTTGGCTTCAGCTTTTTGGCGACACGTAGGTTAAAATCAGGGGCATCTATACCGATAAACCAATCGATATGAGCGACTTTAAAGGCTTCTAACAACTCGCGACGCGCCTTCAATAAGTCAGGCAACTGTGCCATCACTTCTACCAGACCCATCACCGCTAAGCGTGATAACGGAAAGATACTTTGCAGTCCTTGCGCCTGCATTTTTGCACCGCCCACACCGACCCAAACGACATCATCCCGTAAGTTATTCATCTGCTGCATAAAGTCTGCGCCCAAACTATCGCCAGACACCTCGCCTGCAACGATACCAATGACCAGTGGCTTCTTTTGTCCCTCATTCTCAATCTGGGCATCCGTTATAACAGATGATGTAGATACGAGGGGCGTAACAGAATCAGTCATAACAAACTCTCTATATGGGTAGGACATAATAGATAACATAATGATACAGCAGACAGGTGCTATAACAATCATACGTGACGACAGTCACAATAGCCAAGCCATACAGGCTCAAAATGACTGCACAGACTCAAATGGCGGGCAAGTATAACAAAGTTTTGGTTGTGACATTCCTGTTATCAGTCAATAATCTTGCCGACTGCCCTTGTCAACGGACGTTTTTCACCCCATAATGAATATCCCTATAAATTAGCTAGACGACGTATAATTATGACAACACCAGTTACTCACAACGCAGATATTGATGACGTGAATATTGAACAATTCATCCCTTTGATCACTCCAGCTGAGCTAAAAACTGAGCTTCCATTGACAGATAAAGCTTATCATACTGTCTTAAAAGGTCGTCAGACCATCCAAAATATTTTGAACGGTGAAGATAAGCGCCTGTTTGTGGTCATCGGCCCTTGCTCTATCCACGATATCAAGGCAGCACACGAATATGCTGATCGCTTGGCCGTATTAGCAAAAGAAGTCGAAGACAGTATTTTTGTCGTGATGCGAGTCTATTTTGAAAAGCCGCGCACCACAGTTGGCTGGAAAGGCATGATCAATGACCCTGACATGAATGACAGCTTTGATATCGAAAAAGGCCTACGTACTGCTCGTAAACTCCTGATCGATCTAAACGAAAAAGGTTTGCCCTGTGCCACCGAAGCACTAGATCCAAACACGCCGCAGTACATGCAAGACCTGATCAGCTGGTCAGCGATTGGTGCACGTACTACCGAGAGTCAGACACACCGTGAGATGAGCTCAGGGTTATCATGTCCTGTCGGCTTCAAAAACGGTACAGACGGCGGCATGACAGTCGCGGTAAACGCCATGCAAGCGGTCAAAGCCGGTCATAGCTTCTTAGGTCTATCGGCAGACGGTCAGGTTTCTATCATCAAGTCTAAAGGTAACCCTTACGCGCACGTGGTACTTCGCGGTGGTAACGGTAAGCCTAACTATGATGAAACTGCGGTCGCTCAAGTAGAAAACGAGCTCGCCAAAGGCAAAGTTAGCTCCAAGATTATGATCGACTCAAGCCATGCCAACTCTGGTAAAGACCCCTACTTACAGCCGATGGTCATCAAAAACGTTGCTGAGCAGATTCAAAACGGTAACAAGTCCATCATCGGTATGATGATAGAAAGTCATCTCAAAGGCGGTAATCAAAAGCTCACCGCTGATTTGAGTCAGCTTGAGTATGGTAAATCTATCACTGATGGTTGCCTCGACTGGGACAGCACGGTTACTGCTCTACACAATTTACGTGACATGGTAAAAGACGTATTGCCTAATCGTTAACCTTGTACTTTATGAAAACCAAAAAGCCCCTCTAGTACTCTACTCATGGTATTAGAGGGGCTTTTTAGTATCTTGCTCTGTTTGTTCTATTTGAGCTTCTAGCTTGGCTGCTTTTTTTGCCAGTTTGGATTCTTTACGTTCTTTTTCAAGCTGCTGTAACAGGTCTAGTCCCTTTTTTCTATGTGCATGAATCAAGGCGAGTTCGTTAGATATCTTCTCTTTATTACTGTCGTCCTCTGCAAACTTTAACTCCAGCTTCTTTTCCCGTTTCCTTAGCTTTTTGAGAACTTCTTTTAAGTACTTTATCTTTTCTTTACGCTTACGGTTCTCGGCTCCCAAATACTCGTCTGCCATTTCCATTATTTTATTGGCTTTCATGGGTCACACTCTCCTGTTCTTTGATTTTACGAGCGGCAATAGCATCGGCAGTTTCTTGCTCATCTAGCATGAGGCTTTGTTCCACTTCATGCATGTCTGCATCAGCACTTTTAAACAGTATCGTGGCAATCTCAAGCAACTGATTGGCGATATTATTGGTATAGTTGTTGTCATTCATCAAGGATGTCGCCATAGCGCCGGTGATTTTTCTTTCGCGAATAAGTTGATTCATATCAGAGACAAAACGCTGATCTGCTTGCATTATATCCACCCTCATTGCCTCAATGGTTGGTAGCACCGTTCTAAGTTCATCGGGATCCTCTTGTATCTCAGCCAAGCTTCTAAGAATAGTCCCTAAGCGATAGCGGATTTTATTATATTCAGCGCGCACATAGGGATTGGGATCACTCAAGTATCTGGATAGGTTTTTATGGAGATGTTTGGTGCTTTTGATGGCGGCCAGCATACTTCTGCCCGCAGAGCGTAGCTCGAATATCTCATTACTTTGCGCAGCAGACATGTTTTCGTTATTTATTCTGCCAATATAGTTCACTATCTCTACATAAAGCCCTTTTATTTTATTGGTATATTCCTCATCCAAATTGACAGGAATGGGTTTTTCAAAAGAGTCTATGACCTCTTGTATCGGTGTATTTGAGCGAATATCTTTTACCCTAAAGCTCAATCCATGACATATTATCCCAAAGAAGTAATCACCTAGATTTAGGATTTCTTTGTGGACGGCCTCTACGGCAAGCTCGGGAATATCCAAAGCAGAGTCTTTTAAATACATGGGTTCAGCAACCGCATAAGCTTTATCGGGGAGCAGTTTGGTAATGGCATCACCCAGCCTACCGATGAAAGGCACCATCAAAATGACGCCTAATAGATTAAATAAGGTGTGAAAGACCGCCAGTTTTAGGGTGTAATTGTCAGCCGCTATGTTTAAGCGCTCGGACAACCAGTCAACCGATAGCATCAATTGTGAGATCAGAGCAATTGCCACCAAACCTGTAATCACGTTGAAGACCAGATGCGCGGCAGCCAACCGTTTACCATTGACCCCAGCACTGATGGCACCGATTATCGCGGTGATGGTGGTGCCGATATTACTGCCAATGGCTAGTGCTAAGGCGTTGTCATAAGTGATTTGCTGGCTCGCTAAAGCGGTTATGATCAGCACCAAGGTGGCGTGGCTTGATTGCATAATCACCGTTGCCGCGATACCAATCAAGGTATAGAGCAGCAAGCCTTTGAGACCCGTCATGGCATAAGCGGTTAAATCAATATTCTCCCGAAAGAGCTCAAAGCCCTCCTTCATATAATGGATACCGAGGAATAAAAACCCTAGGCCTGCCAATATATAACCCACGCCTTTTAGATGCTTAGATTTTTGTAGTATTAAAATAATCCCAAATACCAGCATGGGCATCGCATAGGCGGCAATATCGACTTTTAGGCCAAAGCCTGCCACCAGCCAAGCCCCTGTCGTCGTCCCTAAGTTTGCGCCAAAAATAATACCAATACCCGATGCCAAACTGATTAAACCTGCGGACAAAAACGAGATGGTAATGACAGAGACCAAAGAGCTAGACTGCATCAAGGTAGTGGTAACCACCCCAAAGCTCATGCTTTTCCAAAGACCTGTGGTGGTTTTTTTCAAAATCTTCTCAAGCAGTCCACCAGTGAAAGCTCTAAAGCCCTCCTCTAGCGCTAGCATGCCAAACAAGAATATCGCCACACCCGCACTGATTTGCTTTAGGTTAGGACTGATCCAAAAACCATAAGATAAAACTAAGAATACAGTGAGCAGTATTATTCTTCTATACATGCGATGGCTTACCTGCTGATGATACAATTTATGTTAAAAAGCTGTTTTAAAGACCTCATTAAAAATTCAAATCCTAAAAACCAAAAACCAAATGAAAAAATGCTGTTTTATTAAGGCAGCAATGCACCTCTGATGGTATAAAAAATTAAGGCGGCCAAAATAGCAGAAGCTGGTACCGTTATCACCCAAGCAGCGGCGATTCTAAGCAGTGCCGAGCGCTTTACTAACTCACGGCGGTAGACCTTTTTTAAATTTTTTCTTTCGCGCTTGGTAAAGTGAGTTGCTGTGTTATTTTCTTTTAACGTTTGCAGCATGCTATGCTTGCCAGCCACTGACGCTTTTTGAAAGTCTTTTAAAAACGCCTCGACCACTTCATGCTCAGACGCTTTATGATGCTCCATAATCTCTCTGACCATAATATCGTAAGATTTTTTGATATATTCACGCAGAAACCCTACCTCAAAAATACCGCCCACAGCGATATGGGTAGAGCTCACCGGCAGGCCCAATTGTGAAGCAATAATCACAGTAATCGATGCCGCCATAGCCACGCTAAAAGCACGCATCTTATTTAACTCGGTAATCTCCGAGCCCACAGTACGAATCAGCTTGGGGCCAAATAGCGCTAGACCTAGTACGATGCCTATCGCGCCGACCATCATCACCCACAAAGGAATAGAGGCTTCGCTAGCGATGCCGCCGCTGGTAATCGCATCACTAATCGCCGCGAGTGGCCCTACAGCATTGGCAACGTCATTGGCTCCATGAGCAAAGCTAAGCATAGCCGCGGCAAATATCAAAGGCACCGTGAAAAGAGAATTGATGGCATTTTTATCATTTTCAATTTTATCAGCGGCTTTGGCGATTAAAGGTTTGATAATTAGATAAATGACAATGGCAACGACAAAACCCATGCCCAGCGCCATGGGAAAGCTCAGCTCCCATAGCTTTTTTAGCCCTTTCATGATGAGGTAAGTGGTGAATGACCATGCCATTAATGATATCAGCAGCGGTACCATACGCTTGGCCGCTGCTATTTTGTCGTCTTTATAAGTAATGGTATGTTTGATAAGCATAAGAAAGCCGGCGGCAATAACCCCGCCCATGACCGGAGAGATGATCCAGCTAGATGCTATCGCCGCCATCTGACTCCAGTTGACGATGCCCCAGCCCCCAGCCGCGATGCCAGCCCCCATCACGCCGCCGACGATAGAATGCGTGGTCGATACTGGCGCGCCTACTGCCGTAGCAAAGTTCAGCCACACCGCGCCTGCCAGCAAGGCCGCCATCATCACCCAAATAAAAACCGAACTATCCTGAATCATACTGGGATCGATGATACCGCTTTTAATCGTGCTGACCACATCCCCGCCAGCAATCAATGCCCCAGCTGCCTCAAATATGCCCGCAATAATAATCGCCCCGACCATGGTCAAAGCTTGCGAACCGACAGCAGGTCCGACATTATTGGCAACATCATTGGCACCGATATTCAATGCCATATAGCCGCCAATCATCGCCGCTACGATCAGCATCATACGGCCAGGCACATCAGCAGTATTAAAATGGGTATACAGCATCACCCCCATGATAAATGCCAATACCCAAGCCATACGCAGCGCTTCTCCGCGACTAAAGCCTGACTTTTTCTCAATTGTTTCAATACTTTTTAGATCCATGCCACACATGCCTTTTGTTGCTGGATAAAAGAGACATCTGATAAAAGGATATCAACCAGATTTTGGAGGGTGTGCTGATTTATCTACAAGGTGTTCTTAGAATAACTAAATCCACACTATCAGTATAGCTTTAATTCAAAGGTTATTAAATAATGGGCATTTAAAAAGCTAAACCAGCGAACCAGTTTAGCTTTTTTTAATACTCAACATCTCAAAACGTCAATATCTGCCCATAGATTAACTCTTCGCTGCCCCTAGCACGCTATCTAAGCTCTCAAGCACATGCTTTGATGACGCTTGTTTTTGCAGCTCTATTAATTGCTCCTGTGCCATTTGACGACGTGGTTCAATCAAAGTATACCAACGCGCGAGCACCTGTAATAACCGTGAAGCTAGCACAGGGTTGGCCTCATCGAGCCTTTGAATCACATCGGTATAGATATCCAAGCCTTCTGATGTCCATAGAACAGTGGGCTGCGTAGTAAAGGCACTGATCACTGAGCGCACACGATTGGGTGTGTTCCAATCAAAGTCTGCATGATTGAGCAGCGCTGTAATATCATCAGTATTGACCTTATCAGCAGATGCTTGCACGCTAAACCACAGATCAATGACTAAGTCATCCTCTTGAAAGCGCTCATAAAAATCAGCCAAATAATCATTTGCGCTGGCAACCTGATGATCGACCATTGCTTTTAGCGCACCAAAACGCTCAGTCATACAGCCAGCATTCTCATACTGCTGCTGCGCCCACTCAGCCGCATTGGCAACGTTAGCCGTCAAAGCCATATCTAATATCACATTACGCAAGGCACGTGCGCCGCGCGCTTCAGGGCTATCTTCATAGGCCTGTATCGGTAGCTGCTCATAGAGCGCCATCCACTGCTCGGCTAACGAATCTGCGACTTGTTGATACAAGCCATCGCGCTGCTGTTTGATTAATTCTGGGTCATAATCTTTATGAATGGCAGAAGCCAGTTCACGTGCTGAGGGGATATCGAGCAAACGCGCCGCCAACATTGCATCTTCTATGGCTAGCTGTGGCAAGGTATCGGCCAGCGCTTGTAAATAAACGCTAGGGTTATGATTTTGTAGTAAGATACGATTGACCAGTAGCTGTGTCACTTGCCAGCGGTTAAAGCCATTGGTCTCATGTTTGAGCAAAAACGCCAAGTCTTCATCTTGATAGTCATAATTGAGCTGCACTGGCGCACTAAAATCGCGCAGTAATGAGACGATAGGTTCACTGCTCACACCTTCAAAGCTAAAGCTTTGCTCAGCTTGCTCCAGCAATAACATACGTTCACTAATAATAGCTCCAGAATCTGAGTCAAACAGCGCCGTTGCAACAGGAATTGGCAAGGGCTTTGGAGCATCAAACCCAGGTACATGACGCGTCTGCTGACTCAAAGTAATGGTTAGTGTTTGCGTCTGGCTGTCATAGTTTTGATGACCTGAAACGACTGGCGTGCCCGGCTGACGGTACCAATGGATAAAGTCTTCGACTTTATTATCAGCAATACTCAATGCAGATAAAAAGTCCTCAACCGTCACCGCTTGCCCATCATAACGACGGAAGTATTCATCGGTCCCTTGGCGGAACTTTTCTGGGCCTAAAGTATTGGCCAACATGCGTACGATTTCCGCGCCTTTCTCATAGATGGTTGTGGTATAGAAGTTATTGATTTCCACAAAGCTCTCTGGGCGCACTGGATGCGCAAGCGGCCCTGCATCCTCTGCAAACTGATGGGCACGTAAAGTAGCGACATCATCAATACGCTGCACCGCGCTTGATTGATGATCTGCTGAAAACGACTGATCGCGATAGACGGTCAAGCCTTCTTTTAGGCACAGCTGAAACCAGTCGCGGCAGGTAATGCGGTTGCCTGTCCAGTTATGAAAGTACTCATGAGCGATGACCGCTTTGACATTGAAGCTGCGTGTATCCGTCGTGGTTTCAGGGCTAGACAAGACACAGGCGGTATTAAAGATATTTAAGCCCTTATTTTCCATCGCCCCCATATTGAACTGACTGACCGCTACAATCATATAACGATCCAAATCATAGGCGCGGCCATAATTGACCTCATCCCACTCCATGGCGTCTTTGAGTGCCTGCATACCGACATGGCATTTATCGATGTCTTCGGTTTTTGCATATAGCTCAAGTGTCACTTCGCGACCTTCACTGGTCGTATAGTGATCCGTAAGCACATCCAAGTCTGCCACCACACAGCCAAACAGATAGCTTGGCTTATTGGTCGGGTCATGCCAGATAGCATAATGGCGCTCTGGTGCATCAGCGACATCACCCTGCTCGATTAAATTACCATTGGCGAGTAATGTTGGATAGCGCTTATCGGCCTCAAGGCGCGTGGTAAAGATTGCAAGCACATCAGGACGATCAGGATAAAAGGTAATCTTGCGAAAGCCTTCTGGCTCACACTGACTGACAAACATGGTCTCGCTACCAGTACCAGCCATGTATAGACCTTCCAGTGCCGTATTCGTCTGCGGACAAATCCGTACTTGCAGCTGCACCGTTAACTGCTCAGGCGCATCGGTAATCGTCAGCTTGCCATCATGTTGGCTGTAACGGTCAGCGCTAAGCGTTTCGCCGTTGATCTTTATGTTTAGCAGCTCTACATCTTCACCATATAGCACCAAATCGCCTGCTGCCTGACGATTCATAACCAGCTTGCTATCTACCAGCGCATGATCGTCAAAAATCCTAATGTCTAAATCGACCGTATCTACATCATAGCTTGGTCGCTGATAGTCTTTTAGATGGATCTTCTTTGGAGCATGTGGCGGTACATCAGGCAGTTCTGGATTGATACTAGTATTGATAGCTGGGGCATCGGTTGCAGTGATAGACATGGGTATTCCTATTATTTTGGCTGTTTTTTTGGGACTGTTGGGTTGTGATTTTTTTGTGGCTGTTCATGCAATACTGTTATTTTTACAATACAAAATATGAGTGTTGAGCCATAGGCTACATGATACTCAACTCTAATGCTAGATTGGCCTAATATTGTCAAACTTCAATAGCCGTTAAGACTTAATGGCTGCAAAAGCCAAAGACTACTCATCCTCAAAGTATAGAAACTCAGTCAGCAAACCTACTGTTTATATTTTATACTAGCTATATTCAAAAACCCTAACCAACTGGTAAGACACTGTGACTGACCGATCGGCAAGCACTACCGACCTGAATACCACTACCCTAATGTTTTTACACGACTATATACAGGCATTATTGCCCACGCCCGGCAGTCCAAACACCCCTAACAATCCTAACAATCCTAACAAAGCATGTGACATTTTGTCTGAAGACTCGAGACAGGCGGCACAAACCTCTCATAATCAATCTTTAGCCAAGTCTATAGCCAAGCCAATACCTGAGCTACTTTGGGCAGTAGAGAATCAACAAGCACTCAGCGAGTTGCGACCCCTACTCGCTAACCATCACCAGAAGGATAGTGCTGTCAATGGTGATAAAGAAGATGTAGTTCACGAGGCGGCTTTGTTTACCCTACAAGAGCTTACCATGCAGCCGATACCGCAGCGCCATCAACTCGCCTGCTTTTGGTTACCAAACCTATCAGCTGAGACCCTGCAGCAGCATATACCACTACTCATGCGTTACCGTGATCTGTATGCGGCACACATGCTCGTCGCTCTTGATGAGGCATTAGACTTGCGCGCCTATGGTTTTACCCCGCTGGATCTTTTGGAGCAGACTCAATTACCCATAACATCTTCACTACCACCTGCACGATCAGAGCCATCATTAACCTTGTGGCAATTTAACTTATATGATTATAAAAAACTGCCTAACTGGCTGAATAGCGATTATTGGGCCAATCCTGAAAACTGGGACAAGCATCGTTGGTAAAAACTGCTTGAATTTGACATCATTTACAGTAATGCTATTTACATAACGTAACAACGATTCTATTATGGGTAGCAATTGCCTAGGTTTTCTTATAAGCAGTTTTAACAATAACAAATTGATTAAAAATTTAGGAGCTCGACATGTCAACTATTCAAACTTCATCTAAGCTGGTCTCTATCTCTAACAGCAGTCGCTTTGCTAAAATCGCAGCGCTGGCTGTGTTATCAAGTGCTGTAGCACTCACTACAGGGTGTGCTACCAAGCGCTCTACCTCTGAGGTTGTGGTCGCGCCTTTGGGTATCCCAGGCGTTCAAGCAGGATATACCGGCGCTATCATCGTCGATAATCCAAATGCCATCGTGACTGCTGCTGACAATCTACAAGCTGTGGTTTACTTTGATTTTGATAGAAGTGATATCAGAGCAGATGCTGCCAATATCTTAAATCAGCATGCCAGTCTGCTCAGCTCAAACCCAGCAGCAGGCGTGCTTATCGCAGGTCACACTGATGAGCGCGGTAGCCGCGAGTACAACATGGCACTTGGTGAGCGCCGTGCACAGTCTGTCAGTGGTTACTTAGCTGCCCAAGGCGTCCCTGCCAACAATATCCGTGTCATCAGCTATGGTGAAGAGCGTCTGGCCACCACTGGTACTACTGAAGAAGCCCATGCCCAAAACCGCCGCGCTGAGCTGTCTTACTAAGGTGTTTTAATCACAATTAGTCACTCACAGCATATATAATAAAAGCCTAGCAATACGCATATTGCTAGGCTTTTTCTATTTTGATCGAACGGTTTGGATGGAAATTTTTGATTAAGCAGTTTTAATGAAACTTACTGATAGATATGTACAGACTATGCAAAACCTAAAGCTCAGTCGGATTCAATATACTCAGCTTGACGCCACAACATGGTGTGCCACTGCCGATGTTAGCTCAATGGCGCAGCCCACACACGCTCATCATTTATCGCCCTTTTTGACACCGCGAGTACCCGCTACACCTCATAGCAGCAATGCTAATAAGTACAATCCCTTAATTGATCTTAGCAATATTGCTTGGCAATACGTTGCTGAGCAACAGCCAGTATCAGCACACAAAGATGCCCAGAATAAACGCCAGCAGCAGCGTGTTGGTGTGCGTTTACTACTGCAGCAGCTGCTTTTGACACTGGATATTGATGATACCTTGGACGAGTCACAGTTCCCTTATCAGCTGTCAGAGCACAGGTATTATGTATGCTTTAGCCACTCAGGTGACCGTTCACATAGCAAGGTTGCAGTCGCGATCAGCTATCGACGTGCGGTTGGTATCGATATCGAAACTCATGATGTGGAGTGGCATGTAGCGCAGCGATTTTATCATTCTGATGAGATCTCAAAGCTCAACTTGTTACCAGCGGCAAATCGACCTCTAGCATCCAAGCTATTGTGGCAAGTAAAAGAGAGCTTTATCAAGGTTCATCAGTATACGCTGGCGCAAGGCCTAGGAATGAACTACGCGCCTGTCATTAGCGACTTAGATATTGAGTCAAATAGCGCGGCAATCGGATTTTCTGAACACCCTGAATCTGGCTATCAAATCGTATTTTCGCCGACCCAACAGGTCATCATCGTTTTTTGAACCGTTATTATTGTTAGCAGCTGATTTGGTTAAGCAGTTACGACAGGTGAGCAAGATTGGTTGATTTATAGATTGATTGATATCAGTAGCACGCTACGGTGGTTATGCTTCTTTTATTTAGGATTGACTAGGGTCGCTTTGATAACAATGATACATATGTTAAGTAGTTTTAATAATAAACCATCGACTGATAGCTTTAAGATAGGGAGGACTTGTTAATTAATAATACCTTCGCCCACAAACACTGCATTTCCATGGTGCAGAAAACAACAGATTATGAACTATAAAAATAACCCACAAACCCCCAGTGATCAGTAGCTGAAATACAATCAATGCCCAGTTTTGTTTGGTGCGTTTGCGAGTGTACACTACCTCTCTATTTACAATCTCGCAATACCCGTATCTCTCTTCGATGTCATCACACATAGCAGTTTAAGAATACACTTTTGTTGGTTGAGGATATTAGTATATCCATAGAACCGAATTTAGTCTATTCTTATAACAAAATTAATTCTTCATTCCATATATACGAATTAATTGATGTTTTAGCAGTGAGATTTTAGAGCTGATGTATAGCAGAGATTTTTATGCGCGTGTGGCACATTTATCAAAAAGTCATAAGACCATAATCGGCTCAAATACAGACAAAGTGCTCACTCTATTGTCTCTGTCCACAGGCGGTACATTTCCACGATCTCTTAAACAGATAATGGTGAAGAACCACAAGGCTCCATAAACCGCCAGTGATGATTAATTGGAACAAGAGCAATGACCATCTTATGTGAGTACGCTGGCGAGTATGCAATACCTCTCTGCCTACATAATTACAATATAGATATATTTTTTCAGTATCATTACACTCAATGTCATCAAGCATAGTAACCACAGGATAAAAATTGTAGCCGAGCAATATAACGACCCAAATGATACTAAACCATCAAAAGAACAAAAACTTACTAAAAGTTACTCATGCTTACTTTATGAAATGTACAGCAATATGGTGGTGATGCTAGAAATACTATACACAGTAAGACAGTGTGAGCTTAAATAGCCTGCATACAATGGCTTTAATATAGGCATGTCATACCATGTACAATGATAAGTTCCATAACTCTATAGCGCGTCATGATGGTCTACGCTATTAATCTATAAAAATTAAAATCTATAGACATAAAAAAACGACCCTAAAAAGGGTCGTTCTTTTTTTGCTAACTAATGACAGTACTTAGACTGTGATTAGCTTAGAAGCGGTAAGTTGCACCAACTTTAACAATTGGCATCCACTCTAACCAGTTTTTATCTTCTAGCTCTTGCTGCGCAATAGCAGCGACTTCACTGGCATCGACAGTAGTAGTTGAGCCACCTGTAACTCTAACTGGACCTGACCCACTTGCAGTTACTGTAGCGTCTGTTTTACCTAGGTAAGCCGCACCAACTTCACCGAACACACCCCAATTGTTCCCGATGTTTGGACGGAAACCAACTGTTAGATAAGGCGCTAGCTTGTTACGATGCTCTATTGTACCTGATAACGAGCCTGTATCCTCATAATTATAATCGACATTATTAATTCTATAGTTTGGACCTGTGGCATTAGCGGTTACTTCGATATCATTGTCAGGAACGATGATACCCGCGCCCATGGTAAACCAGTTCGCTGCTGGACGTACCTGTACGCCTAGGTATGGGTTGCTAAAGTCAGCGTCATCAATATCATATTCGATATCATTTACATCAAAATTGTCTTTGATATCAGAGACATCACCACCTGCCCAACCAGCTTGTAGTTCAACCTTATCGTTTAGCGACCAAGCGATGTTGGCACCATAACCTAGTGTACCGATCTCAGCACTAACAGATGCTGGGTTTACAGCCGTGTTAAAGAAAGTCTTGGTACCACCAACGACAGCGCCCGTCGTGTTACGGACAGCACCCGCAGTTTTGCCCATCATGCCAGCATTAGCAGGTTCTGCTTCATAAGCAACAGCAACTGGCTCAGCTTCGTATACCACTGCGTCGTTACCATCAACGACGACAACTGGCTCAGCTGCTAGTGCAGCAGTTGATGCCAAAACAGCAGCAGAAATAGCAGTTAATTTAATAAGTTTCATCTGTGTTCTCCTAAAGTATGAAATATCTAGCCCACAAAAAAAGATTGTCTTATTGTATTTTCAAACAATCATTTTGTTGAGGCGATTAAAACAATTTTGGCTCAAAAAGTCACCCCTATATACGCACATTTTATTTACCATTATGTAAAGATTGCATAGGTATTGTAATAATTACTACTTGAACCCGCCAAACATCGAAATTCGGTTACACGATACTCCCAAAGTAACTCAGCGGTATCAAAGAGAAATACGCATCGACTGACAGCTTCTTATCGGAACGGTTTTATTATTGTTCGCGTAACAGCCAATCATATACATAAAGCCATCTATGAGAAATCGTGCAATCAAGTATTAGAGGTTTTCGCTTATTTAATACATTGATTATACTATGATTTGTCACATAACTCAGTAGTAGTTATATTACCTAGGGCTCTATGTTGTTATACTTTGTGAGTTGACGTATCAAGGGTTACATATACAGGCAGATTGTAAACAAACTCATGTTTTTTTCTCGATATCTCGCTTATATCTCAGTTGTATATCGCTTGAGGTTTTTATAAATGCCAAAAACGTATAAATGATTTGTTTTATATCATTTTAATTAATTGAAAAATTGGTTAAAATGTACATGATGCAGTCATCACGTCATAGATTATAAAGGATATCTAAATAAGATAGCTATGATATGTCGTTTATATTACCAATTAATGTGCTAATGCTCTGTACTTGGGTTACTTTTTATTCATTATCTTCGAGCTATTCTTATGCCTAAAGTGTCATCGATTACCCGTGTATTAGAGATTATAGAAGCGGTATCTTATGCCCCCAAACCCATCACTCCCCTTGAGCTGTCGCAAGAGCTTGATATTCCCAAACCAACCATTCATCGTTTGATTCAAAACTTGGTCGAAGAAGGCTTTGTCGCGGTGGATATCGGTGGCGGCATTATCCCTGGTAAGCGTGTACGCAATCTAAGCGTGGCACTCTGGCAGCAGCGGCAGTTTTTTAACGAGCGGCAAGTTATTTTGCAAAAGTTGGTTGATGATATCGAAGAGACTTGCGGTATTGGCATTCCCTATCATATGGATATGGTCTATAGCAATCGCGTAGCGACCTCTCTACCACTGCAAATCTACTTACCAGTCGGCGCAAAGTCACCCATGTGGTGCACTGCTACTGGCAAGCTCTATCTAAGCCAGCTGTCAGAGGCTAGCCGCCGTAAGATGCTACGAAACCTGCCTTTAACTAAGTTTACCAAAAACACCATCATAGATATTGAGACGCTAAATACTGAGCTGGATAATATTGCCAAAACGGGCATCGGCGTTGATAATGAGGAGTTTATCTCAGAGATGGTAGCGATATCGGTACCTATATTAGACAAAAAATCACGCTATTTGGCATCATTGTACGTGCATGCGCCCACCATACGGATAACGCTAGATGAGCTAATGGTCCATGTGCCACGCTTACAAGCTGCTGCAAGGGACATCCAAGCACTTGTTTATGAACTGCAAGACTAGGGTCTGTCCTCAAAATATACTTTTCAATAAAAAACGGTCTGCGCTATCGATGATAACGCAGACCGTTTTTTATTGAGTTTAAAGAAGCTGACGCACAGTAGACTAGAGAACTGAGCTATCGTGCAGCGCCATGATACTAGAAAAATCCTTTTCCCCATGCTCCACCACATGCGCGTCATAAAGCTCAGTGGCTTTGGCACCCATCGGGGTCTTAGCACCAGTATCTTTGGCTGTTTCCATCGCCAGATTGAGATCCTTTTGCATCAAATTGGCCATAAACCCGCCTTTATAACTGTTGCTCGATGGGACGTTTTCCATCACTTGCGGATAAGGGTTATAGACCTCTAACGCCCAGTTACGACCTGAGCTTTGCAGCATGATATCTGATAGCACCTTGGCATCCAGACCGTTTTTGACACCCAAATTGATGGCTTCTGCGGTGCCTGCCATCAAGATACCTAGCATCATGTTGTTACAGATCTTGGCAACTTGTCCAGCACCGTGATCGCCAGCATGGAAGATGTTTTTGCCCATCACATCCAGTATCGGCTTAGCTTTGGCAAATGCCGCTGGCTGACCACCAACGATGAAGGTCAGAGTCCCTGCGATAGCACCGCCAGTACCACCAGATACTGGCGCGTCCAAGAAACCTATGCCAAGCTTAGTGGCCTCATCTGCTACCTTACGCGCATCAGCAGCGGCTATGGTACTGCTATCGATGACCAGTGTGCCTTTGGGCAAGGTTGAGAGTAAGCCGTTCGAACCACTATCACCCAAGAACACCGCATGTACATGTCGACCAGCAGGCAACATACTGATCACAACTTGCGCATTGCTTGCAGCGTCTTCAGGACTACTAGCTACGCTGGCACCTGCTTGCTGCAAGCGCTGGGTCGCCTCTGCTGACAAATCATAAACCTTCAGCGTATAACCTGCTTTTAACAAGTTTTCCGCCATTGGCGCACCCATATTACCCAGACCGATAAAACAAATTCTTGGCTTGCTGGTCTTACCTTCGCTTGAAGTTGCATCTCTTGTAGTCATAGCATCACTCCTTGATGACTTTATTATTAGTCTATTGTATAAATTTAATTACTGATTTTATCTATAGTCAGTTGAAAATAAAACTGTTACATAAATTTAAGCGCGCTACTGGTATAAATTTTACTTGCGTGCTGTTATCACAGAGGCTGCGCAACTGTACTTCAAAAGATAGCACCCCAGTAGCGCTATGTTCTTGTTAAAGTGCATCGACTATATCAGCAGCCCTAATATTTGAATGTTCAACAGACCCTAGTAATCAGCGGACACATTGACTGCCTAGGGCTTTATCCCCTAGCCAATCTCCCAAAGGATGCTCACCCTTAGCATAAGGGTTTACAAAGTGCTGATGGATGTACGCTTGCCCCTCTGCGCTGAGACACTCTGCCAACGAACGTGACCACTTTGGATTGCGGTCTTTGTCTATCAGTAATGCACGGACGCCTTCCTTAAAGTCTGGATTGGCGGCACAGTGTACTGCTACGTTGGCTTCAAGATATAGGACTTGCTCTAGCGATAAGTCAGTGACTTTATGATAGAGCGCATAGGTCAAAGCCACCGTCACTGGACAGCCTGCTCGATAAGTTGCCACTGCCCGCTGCGTCCAGCTATCTGCTGCAAAATCTGCATCAAGCTTGGATAACGCCTCATCGCTTTGTAGCAGCTCATCAATATCGCCCAATCCGCCACTATTCATCAGCTGTCCGATAGGATGCCAATAGGTTGCTAACTTGCTAGCAGGTAACTCAGCGACAGGCTGCGCTGCCAGTGCACGACTAACGATACTATGAGCGCTATTGTTGTGGCATTTGTCTGGGCTGTTCGCTGCGGCTTGCCAATCGCTCTGTTTCAGGCGCTGGATGATGGCATCATAATCACTGCTAGCGACGGCATACTCTGCAAGGTTAGAGAGTATGGCATCGTTACCATTACACATGGCACCAGTAAGACCTAGGAACAGACCAGTTTTGGCTGGCATACGCTGCAAAAACCAACTGCCAGAGGCATCAGGGAATAATCCAATGGTCACCTCAGGCATGGCAAAGCGCGTGCGCTCGGTGACCAGACGATGACTGCAAGCCGCCATCAGCCCCATACCGCCACCCATGATAATGCCATCGCCCCAAAGGATGATGGGCTTCGGGTAAAAGTGCATCTGCCGATAGAGACTATACTCATTACCAAAAAACTCTGTGGCATAAGGGTTTGGCATCGGTGCCGTCTCTGACATGCTGTCATAGAGCTTACGGATATCGCCGCCAGCACAGAATGCCTTGTCGCCTGCGCCCTTTAGTACCAGTGCCACTACCTGCTCATCACTTTGCCACTCATCTAGTTGCTGTGATAATAACTGACACATCTCAACGCTAAGCGCATTGAGAGACTTTGGCATATTTAACGTCATTATCCCAAGCAGATGCCCACAATCTGTTGGCTCGGTATTGAACAATACTGGCGCTTGTTGCTCGGTGTTTTCTGTGGACTGTTGATTATTGTTATTCGTTGCTGTCATAAAAAAGACCTACAAAAGTTAGAATGAGTTTGTAGGCTGGGTTTTTAACCCAGCATCAAGACTTTGCAGAATTACAATGCTGGGTTAAAAACCCAGCCTACGTCAAAAAAAGCTAGCTAGTTGAAAATGGGGTGAAATAATTACAAGTTACCATCTATTTATTTTGCCAATTAGGTTTGCGCTTTTCTAAGAATGCTTGCACGCCTTCACGCTGATCTTTGGTATCAAATAACTTCACAAAGGCTTCGCGCTCATTAATAAGGTTTTGAGCAGGCGGGGTATCTCTCGCAGCTTGAATAAGTGTTTTAGAGTAGCTGACAGCGACGGGTGACTGCTTAGCGACTTTTTGCGCAAGCTTCTGTGCTGCTTGTAGCCCTTCGCCTTTAGCCACGACTTCCTCAACCAAACCAATACGCAGTGCGGTATCGGCATCGACGCGCTCACCGCACAATATCATGCGCTTCGCCCAGCCTTCACCAACGAGCAAAGGCAGATTTTGCGTACCGCCTGCGCAAGGTAAAAGTCCAACGCCTGTCTCTGGCAGCGCCATCTGTGCATGGTCTTCTGCGATACGGATATCACAGGCCAACGCACACTCAAGCCCGCCGCCCATGGCATAGCCGTTGATGACCGCGATACTGACACCGCGATAAGCTGACAAGGCTTCAAACGCTTCACCAAAAGCAATGGCCATGCTGATCGCTCGGCCTTTGTCACCGTCGGAGAAGTTGTTTAGATCAGCACCAGCTGAAAAGAACTTCTCGCCGTCACCATGAATGATCAAAGCATAGACATCATCATTGGCATTCAGGTCAGTAACGAGCTGCTTGAGCGCTGGCAAACTTTCCATCGTCCAGGTATGCGCGGGTGGGTTATTGAGTGTCACGGTGGCGGTATGACCGTCAATCGAGAGTTTCAGGTTGGTATAATCCGTCATAAATAATCCTTTATTTTATCTGAATTTGCTATGATTTAGTGATAGCGATAATAAGTTATAAAAGTTACTCCACTCTCAACTATTCTAAAATTATCGGTGTAGGCTGTGGCTTTAGCCCAGCATTTTGCTTCTGTAAAGTTTCCAAGCTGGGCTAAAGCCACAGCCTACGATAGTTCATAATAAGTTCAGAGTCAGGTAAAAGCTGACATAGTATCTAGCGCAACTGGCTCAATGCATCATCTTGCATGAGCTGACGCGAGACAATCACGCGCATGATTTCATTGGTACCTTCTAGTATTTGATGCACACGCAGATCACGCACGTGGCGCTCAAGCGGGTATTCACTTAGATAGCCATAGCCACCATGCAGCTGTAAGGCCTCATTGGCGACATCGAAACAAAGATCAGTGGAGAGACGCTTTGCCATCGCGCAGTAGGTAGAGGCTTGCGAATCATTGTTATCGACTTTATCAGCTGCCAAATAAAGCATTTGCCTTGCGGTAATGGTCTGGGTGAGCATATCAGCAAGTTTAAATTGTACTGACTGCAAGCTTGCAATCGGACTACCAAACTGGCTACGCTCTTGCACGTAATTGGTTGCGGTCTCTAGCGCTGACTGCGCGGTACCTACCGCACAGATACCGATATTGATACGGCCACCATCCAAGCCTTTCATGGCGATACGAAAGCCTTGACCTTCCTCACCGATTAAATTTTCTGCTGGGACTTTGACATCTTTGAAGCTGATGGTGCGCGTTGGCTGTGCTTTCCAGCCCATTTTATGCTCGTTTTTGCCATATTCGATACCAGCGCTATCAGCATCTACCACAAATGCTGATACACCTTTTGGCCCTGCACCGCCTGTACGTGCCATGACCACCAATACATCGGTCGAGCCTGCGCCTGAGATGAAGGTTTTCTCGCCATTGAGCACATAATAGTCGCCTTGTTTGTCGGCTTTGGTGCGTAATGAAGCCGCATCAGAACCAGCATTGGGCTCAGTTAAGCAGTAGCTGCCAAGCCACTCACCGCTGACCATATTGGGCAAATATTTTTTGCACAAAACATCGCTGCCATACTCACCGATCATCCAGCCCGCCATATTATGAATACTCATATAGGCAGCAACGGCCGTATCACCCCATGCCAGCTCCTCAAACACCATGGCAGAGTCTAAGCGCGGTAGCCCTAAGCCATCATAGTCTGGGTTGGTATACAGCCCTAAGAAACCCAGCTCGCCTGATTTTTTGATGACATCGATTGGAAAATGTGAGGTACGATCCCATTCAGCCGCGTTTGGCTTTAGCTCCTTTAAGGCAAACTGTCTGGCGGTTTGGCGAAAGGCGATTTGGTCTTCGGTCAATGAAAAATCCATAAGGTCATCCTTGTACGTGCATAGCAAATAAGTGGCTCAGGTTTGATGAGTCGTCAATTCAATGTGATTTATACAGTATAACAACGTCTACAGTATAACAGCGGCATAACGCTATTGATAAAACCATGCTCTATTAAAAACAATCAATTAATAAGCGAAATGGACGCTATACCGCAAATACCAAGCCTTGCTGATTAAATTGAAATAGTGGTATTGACTCCGCGACTGGCTTCATCATCAAACCAACGGGCGGTAACCGTTTTCGTTTGCGTGTAAAACTGTACTGCCTGCTTACCATAAGGGCCAAGATCACCAAGCTTACTGGCACGCGAGCCTGAGAATGAGAACATCGGTAGCGGCACGGGAATTGGTAGGTTAACACCGATTTGACCGACCTGTACATCCTGTTGAAATTTGTGTGCGGCTGCCCCTGACTGAGTAAAGATAGCCGTACCATTACCATGTGGGTTGGCATTCAGTAGCTCAATCGCTTCATCAAGGTCAGCTGCACGCATGATGCACAGCACTGGGCCAAAGATTTCTTGCTGATAAATATGCATATCGGCAGTGACATTATCAAATATAGTAGGTCCTACGAAGTTACCTTGCTCATAGCCTTCGACAGTGATACCGCGACCATCGAGCACCAAGCTTGCTCCTTCTTCGACACCCGTACCGATTAAATGCTCAACACGGGCTTTTGCGGCAGGAGAAATCAGTGGGCCTAAGTCTTTATCATGCTTACCTGCTGATACCACTAGGCCTTCTGCTTTGGCTTTAATATCGTCCACCCATTCCCCTGCTGCGCCAACCAATACCACCACGGACAGTGCCATACAGCGCTGACCGGCAGCACCAAAGGCTGCGCCCGCCAATTGATTCAGCGTTTGTTCTTTATTGGCATCAGGTAGTATCACGGCATGGTTTTTAGCCCCCATCATGCACTGGGCACGTTTGCCCGATTTGCTCGCGCGCTCGTAGACATGCTTCCCAACAGCGGTAGAACCAACAAACGAAACCGCTTTGATATCTGGGTGATCACAAATGGCATCAACCGTCGCCTTGCCGCCATGTACGACGTTTAGCACACCTTCAGGTACGCCCGCTTCCACTGCTAGCTCGACCAAACGCATGGTGACCATTGGGTCTTGCTCAGAAGGCTTTAAGATAAAAGTATTACCCGTGGCAATTGCCATTGGGAACATCCATAGCGGAATCATCGCTGGGAAGTTAAAGGGTGTAATGCCTGCACAAACGCCAAGTGGCTGCCATATGCTATAAGTATCAACGCCTGAGGCGACGTTTTCGACAAAGTCACCAATCTGTAGATTGGCAATGCCTGCTGCATGCTCGACCACTTCCAAACCACGGAATACATCACCTCTAGCATCGGCAATGGTTTTGCCTTGCTCAGCGGTTAGGATTTCTGCGAGCTCATCCATGTGCTCACGGATCAAGGCTTGATATTTTAAAAAGATACGTGCACGCGTGGTGATTGGCGTCTTGCGCCACGTTTGGAATGCGGCGTGGGCGGCAGCGACAGCTTGATTGATTTCATCGTCGGTGGTTTGTGGCACCTTGGCGATGACTTCTTGCGTGGCAGGATCGGTGATATCAATCCATTCTTTGGTGTTAGATTCCACAAATTGGCCATTGATGAGCTGCTGAACGTGATGCATAAGATATCCTTATCTTGTTTGCGAGACTGCCATTATATGACGTCTTAATATTGATAAAAGAGCTTAAAAACCAAATACGTCTGCTAATTAAACTTTATTTAAAATGATTTATTTCGTATCGTTATTGACTATAACAACAAATCGAATTTAGGGTCAAGTGCTTTATTGCATTTTAATAAAAAAGCCCATGACGACTCATGAGCTTTCATAGATCATAGTATTAAGAATCCATTAATAATCCTTCATAGACTGTTTAACCGCATCTATGGCAGGTGGATTATCAAGCGTTGACATATCACCCGTTGGCTTATCTTCTGCTAATGCACGAATAGAGCGGCGTAGGATTTTACCTGAGCGCGTCTTTGGTAGCGCTTGCGTGAAATAAACCGCTGCTGGACGGGCGATACCCCCAAGCGACTTGACCACGGCTCCGATGATTTGCTGCTCAAGACGAAAGCGGTTTTCGGTGGTTGCGACTTGTTCATGATCTTTGAGCATACAAAAGGCAATGGGCAATTCGCCTTTTAGCTCATCTGCAATACCGACCACCGCACATTCTATGATCTCAGGATGCGTGCTAATCGCCTCCTCAATCTCTTGTGTGCCTATTCTGTGCCCTGCCACATTAATCACATCATCAGTACGACCCAAGATATGGAAGTAGCCATCCTCATCAACGACCGCATAATCTGAGGTAGAGTATTGCTTGCCATCAAATAAGTTAAAATAACTACTGATAAAACGCTCATCATTACGCCATACGGTGGTCAGACAACCTGGTGGCAACGGCGCAGTAATAGCAAGCAGCCCCTTTTCCCCAGCGGCGCAAGGCTCGCCAGTCTCTTCGTTAATGACATGTGCATCATAGCCATACATTGGATAACCAGGAGAGCCTTGCTTGTGCGGTTTGTGATTGAATTTTGGCGTATGACTTAAGATAGGCCAGCCCGATTCGGTTTGCCAATAGTGATCTAAGATGGGTACACCCAAATGCTCAGTCAGCCAGCTGGCAGTCGACTCATCAAGCGGCTCGCCAGCCAAAAAGAAGGACTTGAGACTTGAGACATCATAGCGGGTCATCCACGTCTCGTCTTGCTTTTTGAGCATGCGCACGCCAGTTGGTGCGGTGAACAATATGTTTACTTTATTGGCCTCAACGATTCGCCACCAAATACCTGGATTGGGACGATGCGGGAGGCCTTCATACATGATACTGGTCATACCCGCCAGCAGCGGTGCATAAATAGTATAGGAATGCCCTGCCGCCCAGCCCACATCGGATATGGTCCAAAACGTCTCGCCTGCTTTGCCATCATGGATATAGTCTATAGACGTCGTAAGCGCCACCGCATGACCGCCCGTATCGCGCTGCACACCTTTTGGGGTGCCAGTGGTGCCCGAGGTATAAAGCAAATATGAAGGTTCGTTAGACTCAAGCCAGACAGGATCTACGATAGCGTTGGCGTCACAGCTGATACGGCGCTCAGTGGCATAATCGACATCTATCGGCTGTGACTCAAAAGGCAAGATACCACGGTTGACGACCAAGACATGCTCTGGTTTATGATTGGCTTGCTCAACGCCTTGATTGATTAGGTTTTTATAATTGATAATTTTACCACCACGTAAGCCTGCATCAACGGTGATGAGCATTTTTGCCTCAGCATCATCCATCCGAAGGGCCAGATTGTGCGCGGCAAATCCGCCAAAAACCACTGAGTGTATCGCGCCAATACGGGTACAGGCCAGCATGGCATAAGCCGCTTCCAAAATCATCGGCATATAGATAATGACTCGATCACCTTTGCCGACCCCATGACGCTGCAAGACATCTGCAAAGTAGTTGACCTCTTTATAAAGGTCATTGTAAGTCAGACGGCGCTTGGTATAGTCGGTATAAAACTCGACGGTATTGCCCAAATCACTAAAAGCATCAACGACTGCAGGAAAGGTCTCAATCAATTCTTGGTTAATCTCGGACGATAGCCAAATAAAAGCATCCTGCTCAGCACGGTCGGGCAAGTGACGATCAACGCAGTTATAACAGACGTTGGTCTCACCGCCGACGAACCATCTGGCAAAAGGCAAGTTGCTGTCGTCAAGGATTTGCTCAGGCTCTTTATGCCAATAGATGCGCTGGGCTTGCTCGGCCCAGAATTGCTCACGATTATCAATAGAGGATTGATAAATATCAGCAAAGGATGGGGAATGCTGAGAGTCTGATAGGGATTGAGAAGCTTTATTAGTGGGTTGTTCGCTCATAGTGGCTATCCTTAGCGTAAACGAAATATGGTGCAACACCATAAAATAAGGTCATTTCTTACGAGTGGTATCGTAACGAAGCATAGGCTATCCATGCCTACTGTCAATAACTAAAACAGAAAACCGATACACAATGTATCGATTTAATGTGTATCGGTTTAAAATGTAGCAGAGCTATAGATAAAGGTCAACTGTTAAGCGCATAAACTGCTATGTGCTTAGGCGTGTTGAGTAATTAGACACCCGTCTGATTGGCGTACATCTCACGCATTACCTTTTTATCGTGTTTACCGACTGAGGTTTTCGGCAACTCATCTACGAACTTAAAGTCACTGGGCACACCGTATTTGGGAATGATACCTTTGCTGACAGCTTGCTCTGCAATGGCGATTATGTCATCAGCAGTGGTATCTTCTTTGCCAGGCTTAAGTACCACCAACGCTAATGGGCGCTCGCCCCACTGCTTATCACGTATGCCTATCACTGATACGTCATCTACTGATGGATGTAAGGACAATATCGTTTCTATCTCTAACGATGAAATCCACTCACCACCCGATTTAATCACGTCCTTGAGACGATCAGTGATTTTGATGTAGCCATCGGGGTGCATATAGGCGATATCTTGGGTATGCATATAGCCATTTTCCCACAGCTCAGTACCTGCATCGTCATTTTTGAAGTAGCTTTGGGTGAGCCAAGGCGCTCTTAGTACCAACTCGCCAGTGTTTTCTTTACCGAGACCCACCGAATTATTGTCAGTATCCCAGACTTGTGCATCGACCATGAGGACTGGCTTACCCGTCATACAGCGCCGAGTGATGTCTTCTTCCTCAGACATCTCAGGCTCATCAAGGCTAAAGTCAGTCAAGCTAATCAAGGGCGCCGTCTCTGACATACCGTAACCCGTATAGACTTCGATACCTTGTGCCAGTGCGCTCTTGGCTAAGCCTTCTGTCAATCTTGAGCCTCCTATGATCATTTTTAGACCATTAAAGTTGGCATCTCGATCTTGCGCCTCCTTGAGTACCATTTGCAATATCGTAGGTACACAGTGGGTAATACTTACCTTTTCGTTCAAGATTAAATCTAGCAAAGTATCAGGGGCATAGCGCCCAGGATATACTTGCTTGAGGCCAATCATGGTGGCAGTAAATGGAAAGCCCCATGCATGCACGTGGAACATCGGCGTCATCGGCATATATACATCACCGTAGCTGACACCTTGTTTGTTTGGCAACATACCAAGCGACGCCGCTTCTGTGAGGGTATGTAATACCAGCTGGCGATGGCTAAAGTACGCCCCTTTTGGATCACCTGTCGTACCTGAGGTATAAAAAGTCGTGGCAATGGTGTTTTCATCAAAGTCAGGGAAGTCAAAAGTGCTGTCAGCAGCTTCTAAAAGCGCTTCATACTCACCGATGACGCGGCCTTGATTGTCTCCAAACACGCCTTCAACCGTAATACCATTGTCATCAAGCCAAATGATATGCTCAATACTCGAGTTCTCAAACTGATAGTCTTTTACCAAGGCGGCAAACTCAGAGTTCAGCATTAATACTTTGGGTTTGGCATGGTTAATGGTGTACAGCACCTTCTCGGGTGACAGTCTAATATTGACTGTCTGCAAGACGTACTGTGACATAGGCACGGCAAAGTAAGACTCAAGATAACGATGGCTATCCCAATCCATCACTGCTACGACATCCCCCGCTGCCAAGTTTAGATCAGCTAAGACGTTCGCCAAGCGATTGATACGCGCAAACAGATCTTTGTAAGTTAAGCGTTTTTTATCGGCATATATAATTTCTTGCTCTAAGGACACCGTCTTGGTACGGTTTAATAGTTGTTTAATAAGCAGCGGAAACTCATAGGCTGATGGCGCACTTTTATAGATATCGGACATTTTTTACTTCCTTGTGGGTCATTGAAAAGAACACAGGCATGACATAAGCATTTGCTTCCACTTAATAATAGTCATTAGTAATGACACGCAAACACACAATCCATAGTGTTTATTGATAGTAAGAAAAAACCAATACCCTGTAAAGCATACTCTCGTAAGTCAAGCTGAACTCAGTGTCTACAAATAATACTTCTACTCTTTATCAGTGGGTGTTAGTCCATGCTTAACTTATCAAAGGCTGCTTCGAGCTCACCTATTAGGCAGGTTGCATTTTTCTTTTTACCATGCCAAAGCTTGCAACCAGTAGCGCCAATATCTGTACGAACAATAACAACCAAACCGTGAGCTGCCACTCTCCGCGCGCATAAGCAATCCCGCAAATCCACGCCCCCATAGTGCCGCCTGCATAATAAGCCATGTAATACAGCCCAGATGCCAATGAGCGTCCCTTTTTGACATTGACCGCAATATAACTGATGGTCGCTGATTGCGTAATAAAAACGCCCGATGACATGATAATGAGACCAGCAATCACCCCCCAAAGCGGCGTGACCAGTGTCAAAAGAACCCCTATCGTTGAAATTAGAACAGCGACTCGCACGATCCGTGCCGCCCCAAACTTACGCAGCAATGATGTCGTTAAAGGCGTAATAATCACACCAATGAGATAGACTGCAAAAATATTCGCCAATTGCCCAGTGCTCAGCTCGTATGGAGTCTCGGCAAGATGCAAATTAATAAACGTAAAGCAGCCTACTAGCGAAAACAACACACAGCCGCCCAACAAGCAGGCGGTCACCACATAGCGATTGGTCAGATGCTCGCCAAGTGTCTGTATCGCTGAGCGAAAGTTTGGATTGGCTTCAAAGCAGCGCGATGACGGCAGCATCTTACCTACCCATAACGCACCTATCAGCGTCATGGCTGCCATCACATAATACCCATGACGCCAACCGATAAACTCATGCAAATGACCGAGCAAAAAACGCCCCATAAAACCGCCAAATACCGAGCCTGAGACATAAAACGACATCAGCTCTGCCACGGCTCGTCCCTCAAACTCTTCACCTATGTAAGCGATGGTCACCACCGTAATACCAGGCACAGATAGCCCTTGCAAAAAACGCCAGAATCCGAGCCAACCTATGGTAGGACTTTGAGCAATCAGCGCTGTGGGTATGGCTAAAAACAATAACGCACCTACAATGAAAGACTTGCGACCAATAGCATCAGAAAGCATGCCCAAAAATGGCGACATGATTGCAATCGCCATCACCGTAGCGCCTACGACCATCCCTGCCTGCACCTCGGTTGCAGAAAAGTCCACCATCAGTACAGGTAGTAGTGCTTGAATGGCATAGACCTGCAAAAAGGCAAACATGCCGATTAAACCAATGGTGAGCTTTAAAACCCAAGAGGGCGACTGACTTTGAGAAGTAGGTATGGGTAATGACATTACTGACGCACCATTTGGCTAAGCACTATTGTATGAGTTGTTCTGTAGGTGCTATGGATTAGATTCATAAGAAAGGTATTTTGATTTATGAGAGGTATTTTTATTTTATTAACTCAATGGCTAAGAGCATAGCTTACTTTTTAAAAAATAGAAGGATTAAAAAAACCGATGTATGCATTATGAGTCAGACATCGGTTTTTTGCAGGCTATTTGTTGACTAGATTAAGAAGAAATACGCCCATAACCCAACCACAAATGTCGCAATGATATTCAATATCACTCCAGTACGTACCATTTCTGATTGCTTGATCAAGCCAGTACCAAATACAATCGCGTTTGGTGGCGTGGCAACAGGGAGCATAAAGGCACAAGAGGCACCAATACCAATGACCAATACCAAGACTTCGCGAGGCAGTCCCATTTGCTCAGCGATAGCGGCAAACACTGGTACTAACAGTGCCGCAGAAGCCGTATTGGAGGCAAACTCAGTCAAAAAGATAATAAATGCAGATATCGCAATCATCACCACGATAAGCGGTGCGACAGATAACGCATTGGCGACCGTCTCACCAAGTATCAAAGAGGCACCTGATACTTTTAACACTGTCGATAGGGCTATACCACCACCGAATAGCATGAGCACACCCCAGTCAGTGTTGTCCGACACCTCCTTCCATGATACCAACCCTAGACTGACCACAGCGGCTGCGGCAGACAGTGCGATGATGGCATCCGTATCAGTAATATCAAGTGCGGCGCCAATCTTTTTGGAAAATATCCAGCTCAACGCAGTGATAATAAAAACAATAATGGTCACTACACGTGGCTTGTTCCAAGGAATAGGCGCTTCGTCAGAGATGGTCACTTGACGATTAAGTTTGGGTTTTAATACAAAGTACATCGCACCCAATAGGACTGGTAAGAGTACCAGCATCATTGGCACACCAAACTTCATCCAATCGACAAAGGCGATATCCAGCGCTTTTGCTGCAATCGCATTGGGCGGTGAACCAACAATGGTACCCAATCCGCCCAAACTTGCTGAGTAGGCAATACCCAGTAATACAAACACAAAAGTACCGCGATCTTTTTCACGATCGACTTGGGTTAAGATACCAAGAGCCAGGGGCAACATCATCGCGGCGGTGGCGGTATTCGATATCCACATGGATAAAAACGCAGTGACACCGAAGATCAAAAATACCGCCGTACCAAGCTTGCCACCTGACATTGACAGAATCTTTAAGGCAATCTTTCTATCCAATTGCTGCACGTGCAAAGCGGCTGCTAGCGCAAAACCACCGAAGAACAGATAGATAGTCGGACTGGCAAAGCTCTGTAAACCAATCTTGGCATCGAAATCTGGAATGCCTATCAGCGCCCCCACGACGACAACCAAAATCGCGGTAATGGTGACGTGTACAGCCTCAGTTAGCCACAATGCGCCGATAAAAAACAACATTGCTAGGCCTTTATTGGCGTTAACATCGAATGGTAATACGTTGTAGATAACCATACTGATAATCGCAGCGATTGCGACTACGACTAGCCCTTTACCCGTACCCTTTGGGAAAGTATCGGTAAATAAATACTCGTTGCCATCTGTAGGAAGATGACTATCTAATTTTTGCTTTGACATAAAACGTCCTTATTACAGCACCCTAGAACAGGACGTATGTACCAATATTCAATACGCCCTAGTATTAAAAAGTATTAAAATTTAAAAATGCGCTCACAAAACAGCAACTGTTTTCTACTGATACGCTATCGCTATAGTCGATCCATTATAAAACAAATACAGAGCCTATTTACTCTATGACAAACAGCACTGCAGGTCGAAAAAACACTCGATGATACTTAAATGCATCGATACTGTCTAAGTTACACCATGTGTACACCGCATTTACACACAGTCACTAAACTCGCTCAGTCTAACCCTGTACAAATAATAATCAATATTACATACTGAATAGGTCATTAAATCAGTGTTAACCGCTAATTAATTTAACAACTGATGATAGTAATCTGATAACTATAAACAGGAGTGTTTTATGCCACGCAATAAAGTTGATTCAACCACTAAGTTGGCACCGAAAGATATTAACCAAGATGACCTTGCCAAAGAAGATCAGCAGCGTACGGATGACTGTGCGCTTGATATGATGCAAGGTCTACACGAGCATGAAGATCATAGTGAGGATGAAGATAAATAAGTCTTTATTTATCTGTTTGTCCTCATAAAACCTATTTTATAAAAGCATGCAAAAACGCTTATCGGCTTGATGAGCGTTTTTTTGAGTCTGGCTGCCTGATTTCGGGTAAATGGTCTGAAGCATAGTTATATATAAACGCAGCAAGGAGCACAATCGCGATAGGCAAAAGAAAAGCACCATAGCCTACTCTGGCATATAAAAATGCCCCCACGACGCCGCCGCCACAAAAGCAGTACCAAATAATGGCTTGAAAGCCAAGCGTAGGCTTACTGATTGAACGTCCTGCTAACCAGTTGCCAATTGCAGCCCCCATATCTGAGGTCAACCCTGTTAAGTGCGTAGTACGAATGACCGCGCCACTATAGGTCGCAACCATAGCGTTTTGTAATCCGCAAGCCATCGCAGCGGCTAATTGCCCCAAGTAATCATGTTGTTGGTAGAGCAAATAACTAATCAGCAGCAGCGCGGCTTCGATATATAGTGCACTTCCATAACGCCTGCCTAACTTTAGCGAAGTCTGTCCAATCACAAACCCACTGAGTATCGCTCCTGCCAAAAATGATAATAATGCGGCGCCAATAAAAAGTATACTGCTGGTGTCAAGGTACGCAAGGGCAGCAGCAAACAAACTGACGTTTCCAGTGACATGTGAGACAGACAGTCTAGTAAAACCCATCAAAGCAGCGGTATTGACACAGCCCGCGCTGAATGCCAACACCGCCCCGCCCCAAAATATCCACCTTGGAAGTCTGGTTATCATATTCGCCGCCTAAGCCTAAAAGCTCATGATCAAAAAAAGCCATTAGTATAACCAAAAAAGACAGCCTTTTGGCTGTCTTCGTTGTATTTTAAGTTATATCGTTTATGATCAAAGCTTATGATGCAGCATCATTACGGAGCATCGTTACTTAGGTTCATCGAGCATCATTAGCTGCTCACTAATAGCAACCGTATTAAAACCTGCATCCACGAACATAATCTCACCAGTAATACCAGAAGCCCATGGTGATAATAGGAATAATGCGGCATTACCTACTTCTGTCTGAGTGATATTACGCTGCAGTGGTGCTATTTTTTCGCTGATATCCAGCATCTTACGGAATGACTTAATACCACTTGCGGCAAGCGTGCGGATAGGGCCAGCTGAAATGGCATTCACACGAATACCTTCACCGCCCAATGAAGTCGCTAAATAACGCACACTGGCTTCCAAGCTGGCTTTGGCCATGCCCATGACATTATAGTTGGGTAATACTGAAATACTGCCTTCGTAGGTCAAGGTCAACATAGAGCCATTACGCATGGCAAGCAGCTCGCGCGCGGCTTTGGCCAATGCCACAAAGCTATAGCTAGAGATGTCATGCGCAATCTGACTGCCTTCGCGGGTCGTCGCACTGGTAAAGTCGCCATCAAGCTGATCCATGGGTGCAAAGCCAATCGCATGTACCACACCATCGATACCATCACCCCAATGCTTGCTAACTTGCTCAAAGCAAGCAGCTATAGAGTCATCAGATGCGACGTCACACTCAAGCACAAGATCCGCTTCGAACTGCTCAGCTGCCATATCGACGCGCTTTTTAATTTTGTCGTTGGGATAGGTTAGGATTAAAGAGGCGCCTTCGCGATGCAGCGCTTCGGCAATGGCCCATGCGATAGAGAGTTTGCTGGCGATACCAGTGACGACAAAGCGTTGTCCTTGCAGTAGCATAATATTTCCTTGTTGACCGATCGGATGCATGCAAAATACATTCGAGATGATAAATAAACACTGCTTAATGGCAGCAAAATAATCAGATGATTCATTATACACGAATCAAATTAAGTAAACAGTCGTAAACTAATACCATTTTAAGGCATTTTTAGCGCTAGGTTAAATGCTTAACATTAGGCTTAGCAGTATTAAACTGGGTAAATTTCAAGTATAATCACAGCCCTTCCCAGCTTGCACATTTTTGCTAAAATCCTTTATAACCTTTGTTTATAACTAGGGTCTGTTTGATTATCTAACAGATCCTTAGGATTTAGCGTTAAGCTATACCCACATTTTGGATGGCTGCCAAACTTATGAGTAACACCCCAATAACAACATCAGATTATCAAGAAAGCATCGAATCTTATCGTCAGCTGATCGCCTCAACTGGCGAAGACTTGGCGCGTCCCGGTCTTGTAGATACGCCTATGCGGGCGGCAAAAGCATTTGCACATCTGACTCAAGGCTATCATCAAAACTTGGATGAAGTCGTCAATGAGGCGGTATTCCCATCGACTAACCGTGAATTGGTTTTGGTACAAAACATTGAATTTTATTCATTGTGTGAACACCACATGCTACCTTTTCATGGCGTTGCCCATATTGGCTATTTGCCCAATGGACAAGTATTGGGCTTATCGAAATTTGCCCGTATCGTCGATATGTTTGCCCGTCGTCTACAGATTCAAGAAAACCTGAGCGAACAAGTAGCACAGGCCATCATGGATGTGACAGACTGTCGCGGCGTAGCTGTCATCATGGATGCTGCCCATATGTGCATGATGATGCGCGGTGTCAACAAGCAACATTCAACGACTCGTAGTACGGCCATGCTAGGCGAGTTTGTTCATGACAATCAAGCGCGCAATGAGTTTTTAAATGCAGTCCCTAAGCGTCAACCAGCGTTTTAAGGATCTATTAACTGATAGTTAAGACAAACACATTAAGAAATATGAAAAAGGACGCTTAGGCGTCCTTTTTTGTTGATTATATGGTGAGAGTTTATAACAAGTTTTTACTTAGGCTATAGCACACTTGCCTGCAATAACTGCTGAGCGTATGAATGCTCTGGATTATTAAAAACCTTTTCAGTACGACCATACTCAATGCACGCGCCTTCTTTTAGCACCATAATATGCTGACATAAGGCGCGTACTACTTTTAAATCATGACTGATAAATACATAACTAATTTGCATTTTTTCCTGAATTTCACGCAGCAAACTGACCACAGTAACTTGCGTGGTGCTATCAAGTGCAGAAGTGGGCTCGTCCAGTATCAATAGACTTGGCTGCATAATGAGTGCTCGCGCAAGCGCCACGCGTTGACGCTGACCACCTGATAGCTCATGTGGATAACGCTGCGCAAACGCTAACGGCAAATGCACAGTAGCAAGACTATCCATTACTGCCTGCTGGCGGGATATTTTATCAACGCCTTGCACTAGCAATCCTTCCTCCACTATCTGCATGACCGTCATACGCGGGTTAATACTGGCGAAGGGATCTTGAAATACCATTTGAATCTGCGAACGGAAGGTGCGTAGCTCACGTTTTGATAATGCCGAAATATCTTGTCCATTGACCATTATCTGACCGCTGACACGCGCTTGATTGCTGAGTAACTGACTTAGCGCAAGGGCAATGGTGGTTTTCCCAGAGCCTGACTCACCAATGATACCCAGCGCCTGCCCTTTGTGTAGGGTCATATCGACATTGTTTACCGCATCAAACCAGCGTTTGGTACCGCCAAATAGACTTTTCTCTACAGGAAACTGCACTTGTAGGTTACTGACTTGCAATACGGTTAGTTGCTCACTGCTATCAGCGAATAAACTTAGCGCCTGCCCAAAGTCTTGCTTAATAAGTGTGCGAGTATAGTCGGCTTTAGGCTGACTAAACACATCTGCAGTTTTCCCCTGCTCAATCGTTTGACCTTGGCGCATGACGATGACTTCATTACTGTAGCGTCTAACCAAATTGAGATCATGGCTGATTAATACCATCGCCATATTGTGCTGACACTTAAGGTTATTTAACAGGGCGAGAATTTCATGTTGCAAGGTGATATCAAGCGCGGTGGTTGGCTCATCAGCGATTAAGATATCAGGCTGCTGTGCCAATGCCATAGCAATCATTACCCGCTGACGTTGACCACCCGATAGCTCATGCGGATAGCGATTTAGCTTGTCAGCAGGGTCGCTAATATTGACATCATCTAGCAAAGCGATACTTCTCTCTCGCCATTGCTTTTTGGCTACACCGCTGAGATGCAGAGACTCTGCAATTTGCTTGGCAACCGTATGTAATGGATTAAGCGCCGTCATTGGCTCTTGGAACACCATACCGATGCGCTGACCACGCACAGCACGTAGTGCTGCGTTACGCGCCTTATTATTATTGCTGGCACTGACACTGACATTGGCTATAGATAATGCAGTCATTCCTGTTGCATCTGCTAATTGCACCTCACCGGTAACGGTCAAACTGTCGGGTAACAAGCCCAACAATGCGAGACTGGCAATCGATTTACCAGAGCCCGACTCACCAACGATGGCTAGCGTTTGCCCTTGTCTAAGCTCATACGTTAGCTTATCGACTAAAGCAGTACCTGCATTGGTGGCGATGCTAAGCTCATCTACTATCAGCATGAGCTTGTTTTGTGTATTGCTATGACTGTCATTTAGACGATTATTTTGCTCAGTAGCAGTTATCATATTAGCGTTTATCATCTTATCAGTTGTCATATCAGGAGCGCCTCGGATCAAAGGCATCACGCAGCGCTTCGCCAACGAAGATGAGCAATGATAAAATAAAGGTTAAGCTGAAAAATCCAGATAAGGCCAGCCAAGGGGCATCGAGGTTGTTTTTCCCTTGTACCATCAGCTCACCAAGCGATGGTGACCCAGGCGGTAAACCATACCCTAAGAAGTCTAGCGCTGTTAAAGCAATAATATTAGCGGTTAAGATAAACGGCAGTTGGGACAAGCTTGAGGCTAACGCATTGGGCAAGATGTGCCTAAGCATGATTTGACTGTCCGAAACGCCAAGGTTGCGAGCAGCACGGACATAATCAAAATTACGCGCCCGTAAAAACTCTGCCCGTACCAAACCGACCAATCCCATCCAACCGAATAACAGCATCATCGCAAATAGCATAGTAATACTAGGGCTAAACAAGCTGACCAAAATAATAATCATAAACAGCTGCGGCATACCGCCCCACACTTCCATGAAACGCTGCCCTGCCAGGTCCACCCAGCCACCATATTACCCTTGTGTCGCACCGACGATGACGCCAATCGATGCGCCCGCTAGCGTCAGTGCCAGACCAAACAACAGTGACACTCGCATGCCATAAAGTATCCGTGCCAATACATCACGACCCATATCATCAGTACCCAGCCAATTCTGGTTATTAGGCGCGGCCGGATAGGGAATACCCAACTCAACGTTTGGCGTCTGATCGGCAAAGGGAATGAGCGGCATCACATAATAACCCTGATCGTTAATCAGCGTTTGCACCGCAGGGTCTTTGTAATTGGTCTCGGTCTCAAATACCCCGCCAAAAGTCGTCTCAGGATATGCTTTTAACACTGGAAAATAGTAATCGCTTTGATACTGCACCAGTAGTGGCTTGTCATTGGCAATCACATTGGCTGCCATACAAATAACAAATATCGCCAAAAAAACAAACAGCGATATCACCCCAAGACGATTATGGCGAAAGCGGTTTAGGCGTGCCTGCCAAATAGGATTTAAACGGCGTTTTTCTTCTATAGGAATAGAAGATACGGTTGAGGGCGTTGAAGGTAATGGATGACTTGACATTAACGCCCCTCAAAATCAATACGAGGATCAATCAAGTGATAACTTAAATCACTGATTAACTGTAATAACAGCCCCACCAAGGTAAAGATAAATAGCGTACCGAATATCACCGGATAGTCGCGCTGCTGAATGGCTTCAAAACCAAGCAGCCCCAAACCATCAAGTTTAAAGATAATCTCAATGAGGAAGTTACCAGCAAAGAAAATCCCAACGATAGCTGCTGGAATGCCAGCGATAATAATCAGCATCGCATTACGAAAGACATGGCCATATAGAACCTGACGTGCGCCTAAGCCTTTGGCTCGTGCGGTGAGTACGTACTGCTTACCCAGCTCTTCTAGAAAGCTAAACTTGGTCAAATAGGTTAAGCCTGCAAAACCACCAACTGTACTTGCTAGCAGCGGTAATGCCAGATGCCAAAAGTAATCCTTCACTTTACCAAGTGCGCTTAATTGATCAAAGTTTTCAGAAGTTAATCCTTGCAGTGGAAAAATGTTCCAGTAGCTACCACCCGCAAAAAACACCAAGAGTATAACAGCAAACACAAACACAGGAATCGCATGCCCAATAGCAAGCAGCATAGCAGTGAATTTATCAATCCCCGAACCATGATGCATGGCTTTATAAACCCCGAGTGGAATGGCGATCATATAAATCAGCAGTGTACTCCAAAGCCCTAGCGAGATCGATACGGGTAGTTTCTCTATAATCAGGTCGGTCACCGTCTGACCTTTAAAAAACGACTCACCAAAATCTAACTGGGCATAGTTCTTTAGCATTAGCCAAAAACGCTCAGGGGCTGACTTGTCAAAGCCGTATTGGGCATTAATTGCCGCAACCATCTCTTCAGATAGACCACGCGTACCTTGATAAGTGCTATCGTTGCCGCCTGCACTGCCCGCGCCGATATTACCACCGAGCACACTGTCCTTTGCACCTTGCTCGATCAGTGCCAGTTGCTGCTCAACAGGACCACCAGGCGCTGCTTGGACAATCACAAAGTTTGCCAGCAATATCAAAAATAGCGTCGGTAATATCAGTAGCAATCTTTTTAAGATATAACGACCCATAATGGCAGCTTCCTAAAATAAACAGGTATGACAACTTAGCGTTTAGAAGTTATTTTTAAGCTCACGTAAAGCGGCAAATACAGTCAAAGACTTCTCATCATCGATAGTCACTTTGGACTTAACACCTGCAATCACACTCGGCTCTTGCGTGCGCAAAAACACGTTGATTGCGCGCTCATGCTCTAGAGTGACTGGCAATGTCGGGATGCCTTGGGCGGTTTTCTCTTCAGCTTGCGCCAATGCTTGCTGCATCGCTTCATTAGCAGGCTCAATAGATAGGCCGAAGCGTAGATTACTGGCAGTATATTCGTGAGCTGGATACAGCAGCGTCTCAGCTGGTAAGCCATTTAAACGCTTAAAGCTCTCATGCAACTGCTCAATTGTCCCAGTAAATACACGTCCACAGCCCGCACTAAACAAGGTATCCCCGCAGAAGCAATGCTTACTACCATCGATATCTAGTATATAAGCCATGTGACTGGCAGTGTGACCTGACACATCCCAAACTTGCGCGGAGCAGCCCCAAGCACTTACCGTACTGCCATCTTTAATGGTTTGATCTTCATCTACCGTATGCTCACTGTGTGCGACCAGATGCGTCATCGGATAAGATTCTTGTAGCTCTGCGACGCCGCCGATATGATCATGATGATGATGAGTGGTCCAAATCGAGGTCAGCTCCAACTCATTTTCTTCTAAATAAGCAATGACTGGCTCAGCTTGGCCCGGATCAATGACAATGGCTTGCTTATTATTTTCATTAATGAGTGTCCAAATGTAGTTATCATTGAACGCTTTGATCGGGTGAATACGAATACTCATATTGAATCCTTACCAGTAGTTATCTTTATTGCTAATGTTTTTTATCAAAATTTTGATATGAAATAAAACTTAAAAATCACTATCATTTATTGTTTTAAATATTGATTAACACGTGCCTCTGCTTCTTTATCAACCCACCAATAGTCGATACCGACGGCATTGGTTGGTAGCTTTTCAGTATGACGATACTGATCCCAATAGGCAACATTGGTGCCAGACTTGCCATATAACGGTACTAAATAATGACCAGCACGCAGCAGACGATCTAGCACCTGAGTATATAAAACAATCTCGTCACGATTTTCAGCATTCGCAAGTGCGACTGTTATTTCATCAATGACTGTGTTTTTAATACCGACTGTATTTCTATTGCCAGGCTCATCAGCCGCCGCACTACCCCAAAATGCCGCTTGCTCAGCACCAGGCGATAGACTTTGGGCGAATACATCGACCACCATATCATAATCAAAACGGCGCACACGCTCGTAATATTGCGGACCATCCACTTGCCGGAGAGTCGCATCGAATCCTAAGCGTTTTAAATTACGAATATAAGGTAGTAATACACGCCCCATGGTTTCGCCCGTCATCAAAATCTCAATCTGAGCAAGCGCGCCATCAGGCTGATATAGCTGCATATCGTCATAATAAAACCCAGCATCTAGCAATAGCTGTCTGGCTTTTAATAATCCTTCGCGATTAAAACCGCTACCATCACTGGTGGGCAGTTGCCACTCTTCTGTAACAGCCTTACGTTGAATTGGTTCAAGCTTAGATAATAAAGGTGTTAACACCTGCATCTCAGCAGTAGATGGCATACCCGTAGCAGCAAGCTCTGAGCCATGAAAGAAGCTTTGCAAGCGTTCATATTGCCCATGAAATAAGGTCTTGTTCATCCATTCAAAGTCATAAGCTGCGGTTAATGCTTGACGCACGCGAATGTCTTGAAAAATTGGCCGGCGCATATTCATAACCAGTGCTTGCATCGGTACTGGATTTTCGCTGCTGATGCTTTCTTTGTTAATCATACCTGCTTTGACGGCTGGGAAGTTATAACCGGTTGCCCAATTAGAAGCTTTATTCTCCGGACGGAAACGATATTGACCAGATTTGAAACCCTCAAAAGCAATCTCATCACTTTGATAATAGACAAACTTAATCATATCAAAGTTATAACGACCGCGATTGACCATCAAATCACGCCCCCAATAATTAGGATCACGTATATAACTGACCGAGCGTCCTGCATCAACGCGTCCAAGCTTATAAGGCCCACTACCCATCAATGGCGTTAAGCTAATTTTTTCAAAGTCAGCATCGATAGAAGTTTTGGCAAAAACAGGAAACTGCCCGACTGTTAATAGAATCTCTTTATTGTCATCAGAAGCAAAGACAAACTTCACTCGTTGCTTATCAATAATTTCAATGTCTTTAATATCGCCCAAATAGCTGCGAATATACATCGGCCCTTTATTCAGTATCGCATCGTAAGTGGCTTTGACATCGTGACTGGTTACCGCTGAACCATCCCAAAAGCGCGCGGCAGGATTAATATGATAGATAATCCAACTGGTGTCATCAGGGTCATAAGTTACCTTGCTTGCCAGCTGCGGATACATGGTAAAGGCTTCGTTGAGTGAGCCAGTCATCAAGGTATCATATAAATAGTCCGTACCAACCATCGCCACGCCTGTGGTCATCCATTTATTGGCCGCATTAAAGGTACCACGTGCATCAAGCGAGAGCGTGCCACCTGTCGGCGCATTTGGATTGGCGTAGGGCATAAAGGGCACGTCAATATACTCGGTGGTACTATTATGACCAAGCGCAGTATTAGTGATTGGCACCGCGATACTGGCTGGAATCCAACTCACAACTGCCACTAACAGGACAGTTTTTAGCATGGTATTTTTTATCATAATAAAGTTATAACAAACCCCTCTGCTAAACCAAATGGATATATGGAGAATTTACCTAATGACTGAAAGTGTATTGCATCTTAAATGAGAACTAAACGAAAAAACGCCATATCATAAGCTCTCATAACTACTGCAAAATTTTATCATAACAAACTTCAGTTTTTTAACCTAATGGTTTGCAGTGTTAAGATTGCTACATGACAGATTATTTAGCTTAAAAAACGCTAATGCCCATAAAAAAAGACGCAGCTTATAAAAGTTGCGTCTTTTGTTTTAAAGCCTGTGCTGACTTAAGCGTGCTTTTTTTCAAACGCGATCATAAAGTCAACCAATTGCTGTACCCAATCTAGCGACACCGCATTATAGATACTGGCACGCATACCGCCCACATCACGATGACCTTTTAGATTCATCAAACCTGCAGCTTCTGACTCTTCTAAAAATACTTTATCAAGGCTACTGTCAGCTAACGTAAACGGCACATTCATGATAGAGCGATATTTAGGATCAACTGGATTACTGTAGAAGCTGCTGTCATCGATTGTCTTATAGAGCAAATCTGCTTTTTGCTTGTTCACTTTATAAATAGCCTCAACGCCGCCCTGCTCTTCTAACCAATCAAATACCAACCCTGCCAAATACCAAGAATACGTCGCTGGCGTGTTTGACATCGACTCTTTTTCAGCCTGATGCGCGTAGTTCATTAGTAGCGGGCACCATTCACTTGCCTGCCCCAATAAGTCTTCACGAATAATCACAATAATCAGCCCTGCTGGACCGATGTTTTTTTGTGCACCCGCGTAAATCATGCCAAATTTAGAGACGTCAATTGGCTGTGACAAAATGCAAGAAGACATATCAGCGATAATCGGCGCATCAACTTGTGGTGGCTCAAATATCTGTAGACCATGAATGGTTTCATTGGCGCAGTAGTGGAAGTACGCAGCATCTTCGCTTAGGTTCCAATCGCTTTGAGCCGGCACATTAGTAAAATTGCTGTCTTTACCGGTAGCGACCTCATTAACCTCACCAAGACCCAGTTTGGCATAGCGCTTGGCTTCTTTGACTGCTTTACCTGACCATGCACCGGTAGTCAGATAGTCACCGCGCCCACCATTTAATAAGTTTAATGGTATCGCTGAAAACTGTAAGCTGGCACCGCCTTGTAAAAATAGCACCTTATAGTTATCTGGAATATCCATTAACGAGCGCAATTTAGCTTCGGCTTTTTCAGTAATCGTGACATATTCTTTACTACGGTGACTTACTTCCATGACCGACATACCGCGCCCCTGCCAATCAAGCAGCTCACTTTGCGCACGCTCAAGCACTGCGGTCGGTATCGTAGCGGGTCCCGCTGAAAAATTAGGTACACGGTTAGGAGCGGCTTTACTGGTCATAATCAATATCCTAAATATGATGAAGTCATCGTGGTTATGTAAGTTTTAATAGCTAAGTTCTAAAAGCCAAGTTTTCGAACTGCAGCTTTAAAACCCCTTAAGGTAAGTCTTATCTCTATTTTATTCTTAATCGCTATGTTCAATAGCTATTGCAGCAAGCCATCAGCCTTTAACTCTGACTCGACAGCAGCTTCCACAATTGAAGCTTTAGGTTACTATCAGCGAGCATCTCATCCAAGGTGGGTACTGCAGTAAGTTTAGGATGGTGAAGACCTTCAGGCAGTGCGGTTAGTGACATTACTTTTATTTCTTCAGTGCGCCCAATCTTAAACACATATCCAGCAAGGCTAGCATTGGCAAGCTCGGCAGTATCCATACCCTCACATATCGGAAATGAGGTTGTCTCGCAAGTGATTGACAATGCTTGCGTGATATTTTGCCATAACTTTTGGCTGTCATTATTAAGTGCTTGGATATCAACCAAAATTACCCAATCGCCATAGCGACCACCTTGTAAGTCAAACGGTGCTACTTTTTTAAAGCTATCGTCATTGCTAATATCGGTGGTATGCGTTTTATTGATAGACGTAATGGAAGTTGTCGTAACTGTTTCTATTAAAGGGGCGACCGCTTGCTCAACGTTTTGTGGTATTTGTTGTAAGATATCTTGAGAGTCGCTATTGCTTGGAGAGTTCGATGCATGGTTTGTCGTACTGTCAAAACTATAGCTTACTGGGCTTTGCTCATTGGCATGCTGGTTAATATCTTGAACGTCATTATAACTCTGAATATCACCATAATCGCTAGCAGGCGTATTTTCTGTATCCAATATAGAGTCTGCTGATTCATTGTCTAAAGAGTTATGATTTAAACGCGCCACGACTTCTGCTTCAACGCTTGGTTGTGCAATATTTTGGTTAGAGGCGCTTTGATTTGATAAGCCAAATTGGCTTTCAGCCGCCTCAATATCCGTAATATTTAACGTCGCTGAATTCGGCTGTACCCATTGCTCAATACCCATCATCGCTAGGATTTGGCGCTGCTGCATACGGCGCTGCAATACAATTAGCGGTTCTTGGATATCACTCATGTGTCTCTATTACCCTACTTATTTTGTTTGAATCATTTAAAGATGTGCTGATCAGTTTGACAGCTTAACCAAAGTATTCATCATAGCTGCTGAATGACTTCTGAGGTGTCAACTAAGCTGCATTCAAAAAAGCTCGCGAACGCCTAGCCATCGCTCTGCGAGTACCATCAAGCAGTCGTATTCATCCTGACTGATTATCGTATCGTGTAACATGACGGTATGCAATGTACTTAGCCATTGTCGATACTCATTATAGTCTATTTGACGGCTTTCCTGTTGTCTCTCTGGATAATTCTCTTTGCCCTGAGTCTCTATTATAGAGTCCGTAGCAATAGACGCGCGACAGACAGTCACAGCATTAATAATAACCAATAGCTGAACGCTATTTAGACTTTGAGCGGTTAACAATAACCACTGCAAGTTGGCATCACTGACCGTGGTTAAATTAATATCAATCAGGCGCGCATGGCGGCGCAAATCGACGATATAATGCGCAACGCTGTCGTTATTATAGCCGAGCCCTGATACATGTATTGAGCTATCTAACGTCGATATCACTTGACCTTTGACATCTTTCGATAGCCGGTATGCAAGCAACGTCACTATAGCTCTCTTAGCAACATCAAGGCCGTTAAACACCTGTCCAGAAGGGTCAAGCTGAGCACATATATCACTCATGCCCCTCTGTAATAACGGTTGCCATTCAGCCTGTGTGTCTCCATCATTATCATTTAAAATTTCGGAAAATATTGGCAGTAATTGCTGTAAATGCAGTGCTTGCCATAACGATAGAATTGGTGAAGCTTGCTGCGTTACAGTTGAGATTGAAGCACTTTTTGAATGAGTCGGTATTGATTGTTCATTAACCATTAAATCTTTTTCATCTGATAGGTTATCAGAAAAACTTTTGGTCAGATCAGCTGATAGCTGTTTTCCAAACAGCTCAAGCATGCCTTGTTGATAGCGCGACAGCATCGTACGACATTTTTGCTGCTTTACATAATGTTGATGCGCTTGGTTGCTATGACTGGTTTCGCTTTTTAGACGTAATTGATCAATGATGCTTTCTGATAAATCATGCTGGCGTAGTTTATTTACAGCGAGTGCAATCAAAGCACTGTCTAAACGTCTATCAAGATTTGCAATTATTTTTAATAATTTATGGTCTAGCGTATGTGCTAAAACTTGAGGGTTACTGAAAGTAACAGTCTTCATCTTAGTATTAGCATTGGTGTCAGCAGCAAATACTCTATCGTTTGGAAGCCCAAGCCAAATATCTTTTAAATCATACATGCCAGTCGTAGATATTGCCTGTCCTTGATGACAAAGCATGATGGCTTCTATTAGAGCTTGCGCCCCTAATGGATGATGACTGTGATTGAGCACATATTGTGATAATGTCACTTTGTTTATATCGTCAACACTAATCAAAGCTGCTGATGGCAAATCGCTGTCAGGTTTTGCCATCCATGGTTTTAACAGCTGATAAGTACCAATATCTTCTGCTACTTGCAAACGCCCATCAACAACCACATCGTCTTCTACGACAAATTCAAGCCCTGCATCTGTTTCCAATTTACTGCTAGGTTCATCAGTAGAAAAAGCTGAAACTTCATTGTCAGTCATATCATTAGGATTTTCGATGAAATTATTATCAACAGCATGGTTAAAAGATGTTGATTGAACTTTAGATATATGAGATTGGGGTGTGATTACTTTTTTATTGCTGCTTAGGCTATTTTCTTTTATTGCTCCCCAATCACCAAGACGACGCTGTTCATATATCTCTTTTATTTTTTGCTGATTTATGCGCTTCTCTCTTGCGACCTGAACGGCAAAGTCATGATAAGCATTGGTATTGATGGCACTCATACGCTCGCTTAAGCTAGGATGCGTAGCAAACCACGAAACATCACCCAGATCCGCCCCACTGCTGGCAAAAAAGAAGTGACTCAGCCCGTTAATATCAGCGATATTTGATAAGCGTGAACCAAGTGAATCTTGATGAATGGCTTTTAAAGTTTCCATGATCGCAGGCGAGCGTGTCAGCTGCACGCTAGTCGCATCAGCGAGCAATTCACGCTGACGGTTAAAGCTATGCTTAATCAGCTGCGCACTTGCCATACTCGAAAAGCTCAACCCATGTAACAGCAATGTCCAAACACTGCGCGGTGCTTGCCGATCAATCTCAGGTCTATTTTCTAGCCATCGTGACTGGCTCTTAGCTGACGACTGCTGGCTGTTCGATTGGGTTTGCCAGTAAGATACCCAATCGCTATGGCTCGTAAAGCTTGCTGTCTGCGCCTCAGTGCTGCGTGCACGACTATCGATTGCGCTTTGTGGCAAAGGCGTGTCTCGATTGACAGCACTATTGAAAGAGCTATCAATCGAGCTATTGAAATAACTGCCTTGCCGACTATAATCAGAGACTTTATTACTGATAGGATCACTCCAGTCATAGACTATCTGCAAGCCTGCCAATACCACCATTAGCTGCAAATTGAACGTCGCATCGCCATGCAGTATATGACCATACTCATGCCCTATAAGCCCGTATAGCCCCTCATCAGACAGCTTATCAAGCGCGCCTTGGGTGACAACTAACACCATATCCTGACTATGGCGACCCGCGACAAAGCCATTGATGCCTTGCTCATCAGGCAGCACATAGAGAATCGGCATACGCAAACCCGAAGCAATGGCTAACTGCTGGGCAATCTCATAATAACGCCGATAAACAGGCGGAAAATCACGCTCATCACGTACCGCTATATGACGGTCACTAAAGCGAACCTTGGCAACAGACTCATGCTGATGAGCGACTCCGCTGCTATGTTCCCAAGCGTCCTGACTGTTATCAATAAACAAACGCACCGCACCCACGCGCTGGGCAATAGCACGACCACCGGCCTTTAAACGGCGATACTCTAAAAAGCTACCACCAATAAAGCTAGCCAACGTCCAAACAATGACCAGTACCAGTGCCCAATAATACACACCACCAGTAAATAAGGTAAGCAGCAGCGCCATTACCCCAAGCGCCACTGCTATATGTGCAAATACGATGAGAAAAAACAGCCCATAGAGCAACAGGCTGCGCTGAGTACGTGTCCGCTGTTCACCAAAAAAATCCATCTATATGCCTGACTTAAAGATAGCTAAACGCATCTGAATATAATGAAATATCAGCCCATATTGACGGTAGGCGCTTGAGCAATTGCTTCTCTATCCTCAAACACTAACGGGCTAAGTGGGCGAAAGCCAAAGGTGCTGCTGACAAGATTATTTGGAAACACTTCGCGGTCATTGTTATAAAACATTACGCTGTCATTATAATGCTGACGGGCAAAACCTATACGATTTTCCGTATTGGTCAACTCATCCATCAGCTCTTTAATCATGCTATCCGCTTTTAATTCAGGATAGGCTTCTACGACCGCTGAGAATTGCCCCAATGCTTTGGACAGCATACCCTCTGCTTTGGCAAATAGCGCCATATGCTCAAGCGAGTCTGGTTGATGCTTACTAGAATCCTGCAAGCTTTGGGCATGATTCCGCGCACTAATCACGTGGGTCAGTGTTTCTTCTTCATGGGTTAAATAACGCTTGGCAGTCTCTACCAAGTTTGGAATCAAATCATGACGGCGCTTTAGCTGCACATCTATCTGTGCAAAGCCATTCTTCGCTTGGTTACGCGCCCGCACCAACTTGTTAAATATCGACACGCCAAAAACAACAGCTAGCACCGCAATAATAATAAACAGCCAAACGAACGTTTTCATAAGTGACCCTCAAAGCTTTCAGTATTAATACCAATAGTGATAAATTTAATCATCTTATTTTAACCCATCTGAACCACTGAAACCTCAGAATCAGACGAAATGCAGGCACAAAAAAAGCCCATTATAATAAAGGGCTTACTATCTCAATCTAGCATTCTTAATATTTTTTTAGGGCCTTACTCAAATTTTGGGCAAAAAAAAGCGACTCCACCAGCACATCCTCGGCACACATTATAACTATTACCGTTGCTACCTTCCGGTCCTGGCGGGATTCATAGAACAATGTTGCGAGGCTACCAATGGAGCCACCAGTTGCAGATTATACAAGGATTTTTTAGTATTGCAACCCCTAGCTCAAAACTGTTTGATTTATGGGACAAAGAACCCTGTAACTTAAGTGACAAAATTCTCATAGCAGCACTTTTAAATTTTACTATTTTAGTTAGGGCGTGTTGAATAAGAAATGAATATAAATAAATGAATGTAAATATAGTCACGTCAGTATAAAAATGAGCTCATCACTATACGACTCATATAAATATTAATACCATCACTCACTTAGGAGATAATAATGAAAACCACTCTACTTAATAAAGCAGCACTAGCCACTGGTACCGCTGCATTGCTGACAGTAATGATGGGTAGCGCCCATGCAGAGCCAACGGGCTACAATCAACTTACTTTTCAAACCGAAGTCAAAGAAGAGATTCAAAATGATGAAGTTCGCGCAAGTATGTACAAAAAAGCGCAAGCAACCACGTCTAAAGCACTGGCCACAACGCTCAATACTTCAATCAATAACGCCATGAAAATTGCCAAACGCTACCCTAGCGTAACGGTTAGTACGGGTCAGCAGCGCACCTACCCTCGCTATGACAAAAATGACAAAATCATCGGCTGGACAGGACAGGCAAGTATAGATTTAAAAAGCACAGACTTTGCAGCGACCAGCCAGCTCATTGCCGACTTGCAAGAAACCTTGGTCATGGAAAACCTAAACTTTGGGGTCTCAGATACCAAAAAAGATGCAATAGAACAAAAGCTCATGACCGAAGCTTCTCGCGCCTTTCAAAGTCAAGCCAAAAACCTAACCCGCGCATGGGATGCGAGCGGTTACCGAGTGGTGAATGTCAATCTAAATACGGGTAGCAACTACCCTCGCCCCATGTATAGCAGCATGAATATGAGAGCAGAAGCAGCGGATGCCTCAGTACCTAGCCAAAGCTTTGAATCGGGCAACAGTACCATTTCAGTCTCTGCTGATGGTACGATTGAGCTGACCAAATAAGTGCGCTAAGTTTATTCAGGATAAATTAAACACTGAGCTATAATAATTCTTGAACCATTGAACAAAAGCTAAGGGCAGTTACTTATCACAGTAACTGCCCCTTTTTCCAACTCCTAAAGACCAAATAATTTAGGCGTCATACTATATTTATCTATTGCCCAAATTAAGCTATCTCCCAACTTTTTTGGCAAAAGCATCATTAGTCACAGGCTGGCTGTTTTGTATATTTTGCTGACTATTCTCTTTTTGACGCAACCTCAACAACACTTTTTGATGCCAAGGTAGACGCTCATAAGCCAAAAGCTGTTGGGCAATTTTCTTATTATTTTGCAGTGTTTGCGTATTTTGAATAACATAAACCGTCTGCTCAGCTTGCGCCAGTGTCCGTCCAGCATCATCTTTGACGATAGCTTGTATATTATGCGCACCTGGCATGATATCTACCGTCGCAATAGAAGCACTAAGCCCTTGCGCTACTTCATCACCATCTAGATAAATAACCACCCTATCGCCACCTTGTAGCGCAGGTTTTAATTGCAGATTCACCTCAATGCTTTGTGCTGGACGGCGATAAGCGCGCTCCTCATTAGGTTCAGTCATTGTTAGCTGATAGTTCACTGGTGCTTTTGTGGATGCATTGGCGGCTAATTGCGTTGTTACCGCCGCCGAGCTTGTTGTTTGTGTTGCAGCAGGTGCATTGTTAGAGCTGCTATTAATGTTAGCATTACTAATTACATCCGTTTGACTGATCTGTTTACCCGCTTCCTGCTCATAGTTTTGCGGACGATCGGTAAAGGTGACATGGCCTGTTTTTTCATCGATTACTTTGTAAATGGGCGCAGCATTGACCATAGGCGCACAAAGGCTTGCTGCACCCATGACCAAACCTAGCAATAGCCCAGTGAGTTTATGATTGTTGAATTGCAGTATGGGCTGGGTTTTTATTGTTGCTTGGAAAGTTGGGTGCATAGTCAGTCAACCTAATCAGTGCTTATTATTAATAAATATAATGCTACAAATACTATTATGCGGTATTTAACTTGTGAAATCAGTAAGTGTGTCCTAGAAAGTTGGTGATTTAACCCAACTGTCTCTTTTTACAAGCATAAAAAAACCAGCTAAGATTCCCTCAACTGGTTCTTCTTAATCAAGAATTTAAAGTTTTAACAGCTAATTAACAGCTATAGTACAAGTCAAACTCAACAGGATGCACAGTGACATTGACGCGCTGTACTTCTTCCTCTTTTAGCGCGATGAATGCTTCTAGCATCTCTTCGGTGAACACATCACCTTTTAATAAGAACTCATGATCATCACGTAATGCTTGTAGCGCGACCTCTAAGTTCTCTGCAACCGTTGGGATTTGTGCTTCTTCTTCTGGTGGCAAATCATACAAGTTTTTGTCCGCTGCATCGCCAGGGTGCATCTTGTTTTGAATACCATCAAGGCCAGCCATCAATAGCGCAGCAAACGTGAGGTAAGGGTTGGCCGCAGGATCTGGGAAGCGCGCTTCTACACGTACCGCTTTTGGGCTGCTAACGTGTGGAATACGAATAGATGCTGAGCGGTTAGAGGCTGAGTAAGCCAGCTTAATCGGCGCTTCATAATGCGGCACCAGACGCTTATAGCTGTTGGTCGATGGGTTAGTAATCGCATTTAACGCACGGGCATGCTTGATGATACCGCCGATGAAGTATAGCGCTGTCTCAGACAAGCCAGCATATTCATCACCAGAGAAAGTATTTACGCCATCTTTTGAGATAGACATATGCACGTGCATACCTGAACCATTATCACCAACCACAGGCTTTGGCATAAAGGTGGCTGTTTTGCCAAACTGATGCGCCACGTTGTGTACCACATATTTCAACTGCTGCACTTCATCCGCTTTACGTACTAGGGTGTTGAACGCGACACCAATCTCTGACTGACAAGGTGCGACTTCGTGGTGATGCACTTCAACACAGCCTTCGCCGATGATTTCTTCTAGACGCTCACACATGACAGAACGCATGTCTTGTGAGCTATCGATTGGTGGTACTGGGAAATAAGCACCTTTGACACGTGGGCGATGCCCCATATTGCCCCACTCATAGTCGTTATTGGTCGACCATGCCGCTTCTTCAGCGACAATCTTGTGGCTGACACCTGACATCTCAATCGACCATTTCACTTCGTCGAATACAAAAAACTCAGGCTCAGGACCGAAGTATGCGGTATCACCGATACCCGTTGATTTTAAATACTCTTCAGCACGGCGAGCGATAGAACGCGGGTCGCGGTCGTAGCCTTGCAAGGTCGTTGGCTCAATAATGTCACAAGTCACTACCACAGTCACCGAATCAAAGAACGGGTCGATAAAAGCAGTTTCGGGGTCAGGGCGCAAAATCATGTCTGAGGCTTCAATGCCTTTCCAGCCAGCGATGGATGAGCCATCAAACATCTTGCCATCTTCCATCACCTCTTCGTCAACGCTATGCGCTGGGAAGCTGATATGCTGCTCTTTACCGCGGGTATCGGTAAAGCGAAAATCAACCCATTTAGCATTTGATGATTCGATAAGCTCTAATAATTTATTCGACATGAATGGTCTCCCTAATGGTTATCATGTTTCTGCGTTTTAATATGCTGTGCGCACACAGTGCTGGCGCTATTTTAGCAATATCCGATCAATAATGCTGAACTGATATAACCTCTTTCCTCGCTTATCTGTCACTTGGACTATCGCAATAAGCTTTTACAAAATACAAAGTGCAATCGCTGTGCCAAGAAATTTGGCTAAAAGCCTGTAGACCAATCCTACTCTAGCTTCAGACTTGATAAGCGAAAATTAAAGGTACGAAAATAACGTTGCTAATTTATAAGACTCAAACATTATGCACAATAATGGTCTGTATTTAAATAAAAATCGCACCAAATTAGTGCGTTTTATATTTGTAAAACATTAAAATGGTGCATCTAAATATACTATATTTATACCATTTCCAAAAATTAGAGTAGCGCGGAAAACTTGTGTAAGTACTACTCTTAGTAGGCTTAGCAAGTTTGACAAAGTTTATCGCACTTTTTGGGTTTGGTATTACTTACTTATTAAAAAATATTCGATGATTACTGACACGTCTTTGGGCTCATTTTGATATCGACAATGGGATCAAAGCTCTCATCCACATATTTAAAGACTAAAATGTGACCATTCGCTGGCATGAAATTCTCCGAGAGATAATCATCGTTACAAAAATCCTTGATAGAACGCTCAGATAAAAACTCCTCTTTGAGCATCCTCTTTTCTAATGCAGTAAATGCTACGGTATAACGATACGTAAACTCACTAAAGTAAGGACTCATAAATACACGCTCAACCTGCAATTGATTATTTACCTGCATAGGTAAAGTGGCAGCAACAGCACTGGTCACTGAACCAAAGTAGTCTGCTGCTAACGCCAAATCTGTATATCTAAGCGTATTATCAATAATTCCATGACGGATCAGCTCTTTATCAGTCTCGGATAACTCTACAGCGACAGCATAAGCGGGCATATAAAATAACAAGCCACATAACACCGCTCTATAAAAAATTTTCATCTCTTACCTCTTAATTTTTAAATAGGCATAACATTTCAATAGGTATAACAGTAGCTACCTAAATTACGGCTCACGGCTAGTTTCTGCTCATTGATAAGCAGAAAACGACTGCCAACTATTAGCCGCATTTGATACCTTGCAAAATAGTGGTAAGATACAAAGCTTATAAGCACCACCACATCAATAGGTTGAAACCATAATGATTCTGATGATCGATAACTACGACAGCTTTACGTACAATATTGTACAGTACTTCGGTGAATTGCAGCAGGATATCATCGTCTGGCGTAACGATCAGGTCACCATCGAACAGATTAAAATTCTAGCGCCTGACATTATCGTCATTGGCCCTGGCCCTTGTGATCCAGATCGTGCAGGTATTTCGCTAGAAGTCATTGATACCTTTAAAGGCGTCATTCCCATTTTAGGAATTTGCCTAGGTCATCAAGCGATTGGGCAAGCATTCGGTGGCAAGGTGGTCAAAGCTGGTGAAGTTATGCATGGACGCTTGTCCGCCGTCTATCACAATGGACAGGGTGTGTTTACAGATCTGCCTAACCCATCGCAAGCCACGCGCTATCATTCACTGGTGATTGACAAAGCCAGTTTGCCAGATTGCTTCGAGATAACTGCTTGGACACAAAACACCGACGGTAGCATTGAAGAAATCATGGGAATACGCCATAACAGCTTTGCCATTGAAGGGGTACAGTTTCACCCTGAGTCCATCTTAAGTGAGGCAGGCTATCAACTGCTTAATAACTTCTTGCAAACTCACAGATTAGCGGTATTAAGCTCAGAGGAATTGCCGCAAGTAGGCTAAAGACTGAGCAATCCTAAACGGTTAACGACAACCCAAACATCTATAAATACATACAAAAGATAATAATAAGCGAGACCCTAATGACCACTGCAACTACACCGGATGATATTGCTCAACTGTCTGATGACGATGTTCATAAACTACTGACGACTGCACTGGGCAGGATTTTTCAGCATATTGATCTAACCTTTGATGAGATGTATCAAGTCATGCTTATCATCATGCAAGGCAGATGTAGTAATGCCATGATGGGCGCTATCTTGACTGGCCTACGTATGAAAGGCGAATCAATCGATGAGATTACCGCGTCCGCGAGTGCCATGCGTGCTTTGGCGGCTAATATTGAGCCAAAAGGCTGTGATTATCTGGTCGATATCGTTGGTACAGGCGGTGACGGAGCCAATTTATTTAACGTCTCTACCGCTTCAGCCTTAGTGGCAGCAGCAGCTGGTGCGCAAGTTGCTAAGCACGGTAACCGCGGCGTCTCTACCAACTCTGGCAGCTCCGACTTACTTGAGCAAGCGGGTATCAGTCTGGCGCTCACCCCTGAGCAAGCAAAAGACTGCATAGAGAACGAAGGCATTGGCTTTTTGTTTGCGCCCAATCATCACAGTGCGATGCGCTATGCCAATCCAGTACGCCGTGAGCTAAAGGCACGGACGATTTTTAACATTTTAGGGCCATTAACCAACCCTGCTAGCACGCCCAATCTCGTTATCGGCGTATTCACCGCTCAACTGTGCGAGCCTATCGCAAAAGTGATGAAAAACTTAGGCGCACGTCATGTGATGGTCGTCGGCGCAAAAGATGGTTTAGATGAAATTAGCTTAGCAACTTCAACAACTGTTGCTGAATTAAAAGACGGTGAGATATCTGTATATGAGCTGATGCCAGAGGATGCGGGTATCGAATCACAAACCCTTATCGGGCTTGACGTCGACTCTCCTAAGCAAAGTCTCGAGCTGATACGCGCCGCTTTATCAGGTGCAGATACTTATGATCGGGCGGTACTCAAAGCGCGTGATATGATTGCCCTAAATGCTGGAGCAGCTATTTATACGGCAGGACTTGCCAGCAACTATCCTAATGGTGTTAGCCGAGCACAAAAAATCATTCAAAATGGCGATGCGCTAGCCAAACTTGAGTCCTTAGCCAAATATACACAGCAGCTGGCGGTGAGCGCTTAGCCTATTTCATACAAAATAAAGAAGCAAACGTAGCCATTACTGCCCTTTTAAATTTAATTATATTCGGATATGAGCATGACCAATACAGATATTCCCTCAGTATTACAACGCATTGTCGCTACCAAACAAGAGGAAGTAAAAGCTGCTCGTGCAGCATTACCTCTTGAAGATTTACAAGCACAAGTAGCCGCTGACAACAAACCACGCCGAGGCTTTGCAGCGGCCCTACGAGCTGCGAGCACTAAAGAAAACGGCATCGGTATTATTGCTGAAATCAAAAAAGCTTCACCCTCTAAAGGCATTATCAATCATAACTTCTCGCCAGCATTATTTGCCCAGCAATATGAGCAAGCTGGTGCCAGCTGTCTGTCAGTACTCACCGATCGTGACTACTTCCAAGGCGATGACAGCTATCTTATTGCCGCGTCTAATACCGCCAGCTTACCCGTGCTACGTTAAGACTTTATGATTGATGTGTATCAAATCTATCAGTCCTATTTACTAGGTGCCGACTGCATTCTATTAATCATGGCCTGTCACGATGATACGCAAGTACAAGAGCTACATGCGCTGAGTATCGAGCTAGGCATGGATGTATTGATTGAAGTCCATACACAGGCTGAGCTTGAGCGCGCACTAGAACTGCCTCGTTCAGCGCACAATATCTACGGTATTAACAATCGTGATTTAAATACCTTTGACGTTGACCTACAAACCACGCTCAATTTAAAAGACATCTTGCTCGAAGCATTAGCTGCTGATGCTGATGCTACAGCGCAAAACCCCCTGATAGTTACTGAAAGTGGTATTCATAGTAGCGAAGATATTCGTTTGATGTTGAATCACGACATTCAGCACTTTTTAATCGGTGAGCAGTTCATGAAGACCGATCACCCTGGACAAGCGTTACAATCCTTACTTGCGGGCGTCGCAGCACAGGCGTAAAGTATGACCATATTTGCAATATTTTTAGCCTGATTATTAACTGTTATCAACTGTATAACTGATTAATCTACTCATTCATCCATTAACCAATGATACGTTAACTTTTATGTCAAACTCTCTATTTTCTAAAGAAATGCAAGACCAGCTCAAAGAGCTCAAAGGCCAACTGAGCAAAGGCCGCGATACTACATCACCTGACGGCGAAGACCAAAAGCCCACTGAGCCTGTTTCATTACCAACCCAAAAGCAGGTTAAAAAAACCGTCAAACAGCTGGGCAGTGAGCATGTCGATGACGACAAAGTCTTGTTTATGCAAGCCATGCATGGCGTCAACCCATTAGAAGACAAAAACGTGCGCTCACCTGCTGGTGCGACAAAAGCGAACAAGCTTGATGCAGCAACCCTATCAAAACGTGCCGCCGCCCAAGGCAGTGATGATGCAGACTTAGGTGCGGGTTTATCGGACATGCAGGCTCTACTCAACCCTGTGGCTGGTGAAGCGTATTTGTCTTACAAACACCCTACCCTGCAAAACAAGATCTTTGATCAGCTCAAAAAAGGCCAGTTACGTTGGTATGACGCGGTCGATATTCATGGCTGTACCATCGAAGAAGCACGCGTGGCCATGACCCAACTACTGAACCAAGCCAAGCAAAACAATGAAACCATGGTAAAAATTGTCCATGGTAAAGGCAGTGAAGCCATTCTAAAAACGTGCGTCAACGGTTGGCTACGTCAAATACCAGAAGTAATGGCATTTTGCTCTGCACCGCCAAAAGATGGTGGCAATGGCGCGATATTGGTACTACTCAAAAAGCCTAAAGCCGATAGCAAATAAATCTTAATGATTAAAAACAGAAAAGGACTGCAAATTTGCAGTCCTTTTTGTGATTATATAGTCCATACACTCTAAAAATATCATAGCGCTACTGGGATGCTTTCTGTTCAAAATATAGGTTGCGCAGCCTCTGGATACGCAGAACGCAAGTAAAATTTATACCAGTAGCGCGTTTAAATCCACAACAGTTTTACATTCAGCTGACTATAGTTATTTAAATAACTATTTAGATATTATACCATTACCAAAAATTAGAGTAACGCGGAAAACTTGTGCAAGCACTACACCTAATAGGCTCAGCAAGTTTGACAAAGTTAATCGCACTTTTTGGGTTTGGTATTATTAAACTATCTAAGATATTGTCCGTTTATTACCACTGCCTTTCAAACTATTGATTATGAGTCACTTATGAGCCGACAGACCATCGAAACTGCAAAAGAGCTAAAAGAGCATATCATCGAACTCATTGCACTCGAGCCAAGATTTGCTGCTATCTATGAGCAAGTTGGCGTACCCAACTTGAGACATAATGCAGGTGGCTTTCAGCAGCTCATGAGAGCGATGGTTGGCCAGCAACTGTCTGTGGCAGCGGCGGCAAGTATCTGGCAACGACTCATAGATGCTGGGTTGACTGCTCCGCAAGCCATTCGTGAAGCAACCGATGACACCTTGCGAGCACAAGGATTGTCTAAGCAAAAAATCCGCTATACTCGATCTTTAGTAGAGCATGATATAGATTTTGCAGCACTGGAAGCGATGACCAATCAAGACGTAGCCAAGACCCTTACGGCTGTGACTGGCATTGGGAACTGGACAGCTGAGATGTATTTGTTATTCTCCCTAAAGCGCGCGGACATACTCGCTGTCGATGACTTGGCAATCAAAGTCGCTGCCATGCATTTATTAGGCCTGACAGAGCGCCCAACGCCGAAACAGCTAAAGAATTTAACCCAAGACTGGTCGCCACACCTTAGTGCCGCAAGCTTACTGCTATGGGAGCACTACGGTTTTTTACGTAATAAAACCGCAGTGCCTTTGTAGTAATTTATGTAGTAAGTTATGTAGTCAGATTTGTAGTAAAAATAGCCATAATCGCACTAATTACATGAGTATATGAGCGGCTATTATCTTTATAACTGGCTATGCAAACTGTTTAAAAAGCCCCCTAAAGTCAGTATTAAGGTTGGTTCCAGATAGAGATTTTAAGGTTCTTTTTGACATACCTAAACTTCCTTTTTGCTAACGTATAGCGGCGAGCTTTCTTCCTGTTAATCTTTCGCACTGCTTGCTTATCATCAGCTTGTTTGTTTTCCTCAGTGTTATCAACTTCCTTTTTCAACTCAACAGCCTCTGCTTCGCTATAATCAGTAGCCTCTGATGTCTCATCGACAGAATCAATAGCATCATTTTCGATGCTGTTTTCTATATGATGGTCAAACTCACTTTGTTCAACAATTAATTGCTGTGTTGGTAGCGCATGTTCAACTTTATACCTCTTCACTTTTGTCAATATATCGACCAATAATGTGTCTTGTTTGCCGTAGAACTCTATAACATCAACAGAATTCACGTAAGCTCTTAGTTGAATAACATAGCAGTCTTGACGCAGCTCCAAAATATTGGCCTGATTCCATTCTTGGTTGGTCAGCTCATGCTCTTTCAAAAGCTTATCTAAAGCGCCCACCATTTTGAACACTTCATTAATATCAGCGCTGCGTTTTATGTATAAACTGTGCAAAAAGTGAAACATGTCACGCGAGGCAAAGTTTTCAATCTGCATCGATGAAAAGTCGCCATTGGGCACAGTAACTACCGTACGGTTCAAGGTACGTACTCGTGATGAGCGAATACCGATATCAATAATCGTCCCTTCTTGATCCCCAAACTTACAGTAGTCGCCTATCCGCACTGGCGAATCTGCAACCACCACGACACTACCAACGAGGTTTTCGATCGTCTTTTGCGCACCAAGGGCTAAGGCCAAACCACCCACCCCTAATGCGGCAATACCGGTCGTCAAATCAAAGCCCAAATTACCGAAGATGACAATAACCGCAAATATTAATAATAGCGCTTTGACGATTTTACGCAGCAAACCTAAGATAGAGACTCGTTCAGTATAGTTCTTCTTATAACTTAGGTTGACCGCTCGGGTGAATATAGCGTCAATCACCCTTAGTAGCAGCCAAGTTACCGCCAGCCAAGAAGCAATTTCAGTGAAACGATTAATCGGCTCGCGTAGCGTTACTGACACGCCAGCAGAGACCATTATCTCAGACAGCATCAGTGCCATCACCACGACAGATAAAGGCAATATGACTCTATTTGGCAGGGGTAATGGTACGCCGCGCACTCGTGGATAAGCAATTCTTAGCAAGTGATAGCCTAACCAAACCACGATATAAGTCAGTATAAAACTACCAACAATCATGATGATGGCAGCCACCAAATCTGCCAACTGATAGCCAAGCAGCTTTTTACCTTCTAACGAATCAATGGTATAACGCGATACCAAAGTCGGCTCAGTATTTTCGATCACCTCTGGCACCGAACTGAGCGTCTCAGAAGAGAACTGCCAATACTGCTCGCCATTTTTTGACACGACACGCTCAAGTATCAGCGGCACGCTTTTTTCACCGACCTTAATGCTACCCACATTCTCTTGGCTTGGTGGCAGCTGATCGGTTAAGTTACCCTCAGGCGTGTTATTAATCTGCAAGTCAGCTTGAAAGCGGCCACCCGCATCAAGCGCCTGCTTGAACTGACGCACTTCTGTGGTGGGATTGTCAGATTTGGACAAGTTTAGATAGTTACTCGCCAGCAGATAGTCATTCTCTCCTAAGGCACTAATGAACCCTTGTACTGTCTGCCGCGGTGTATCGCGCCCAAATGAGTCTGGTATCGATTCGCGGACGACCTCTTCAGTACCACCGCCAACACCAAGCACTCCTGCCTCAGCAGCGACCGCCTTGTTATTTGGTAATACCAAGCTTAATATCAGCGCAATTAGAAGTACTGCCACCATTAGCGGTGCTTTTACTAATGGCACCAATACAGACGAGGCAATACTAGGTATAGAATAGTGCTTAATAGACAAAACAAACCTCTTAGCTTTTGATGTGTGACCACTAATCATAAAATCTGCTTATGATAACAATTATTTATCACAGTAGTGGCTTTGATTGCAGGTTTTTATAGTCATCAGTGTTGTTACTTCTCACACTTACCTTGCCAACATTCATAATAAACCACTGACATAAATAACAATATCAGCACTCAAGTGCATACATGGCGATTCGTCATGAAAATAACTCAGCTTACCGTGAAGAAACATTAGGTTAAATAAGTTTATAAAGTGGTAACTTTTGTAGATAATAAGCGCTGCTGTAACTGTCTAACGTTTTGGTAACTTTTGCTTGATAACTTTTGGATTATTTATGATTTTTTTACGTTCTTCTTCGACCACCTATCTTCGCTTAAGTATCTTAAGCGCGCTTGGTTTATTTGCTGTCAATACAGCAATGGCTGCTACTACAGACATTAGTACTGTTAATGATAACGAGCTGCCACAGGTCGAGCTTGATAAAATTGTGGTAACCGCCACGCGTACGCCAACTAAAATCAGCAATACCATTGCCCAGACTCGCGTCGTTGATAGTGAAGCACTCAAGCGTTATCAAGGGCAAACGGCTTTAGAGGTTCTAAAGCGTCAGCCTGGATTCAGCATTAAACAAGATGGCGGCATGGGTAGTAGCAGTAACTTTTATGTACGTGGTTATGATAGCAAGCGTGTACTCATATTGATTGATGGCGTACGCTATGGCTCAATGTCAACAGGTCAGCCCGCTTTAGCCTTATTACCAACCGATCAGATCGATCGTATTGAAATATTATACGGTGCCTCAGGCTCTAGTATTTATGGCGCTGACGCAATGGGCGGTGTTATTCAAGTATTTACCAAAGGTAGTAATGTTGATCAAAGCAATTTTTCTGTGACTGCTGGCGTTGGTTCACACGACCACTACGTCTATGGCGCAGCCGCGCAGTTTGCAAACGAAGCAGGTGCCAAGCTCAGTCTATCTGCCAGTCGTAACCAAACCGATGGTATCAGTGCTATTAAATACCAAACAGGTAATAACAAGGACGAAGATGGTTTTGAAAGTAACAACTTTGCGATCAATACTAGCGTTCCTTTAACTGATAGTATCAGTATCGGTGCCACTGGCCTGTTTGCCAAATCAACGACTGAATTTGATGATTTTAATAATAGCGCCGATGCAGAAATCGAGCAAGAAAACGGTGCTGTATCAGCGTTTTCACAATATGAAAACGATAAGCTGACAGTCAGGTTATCGGCAGGTCAGAGTTTGGATAAGCTTGACAACAAGGTTGGTGATGCGTTTGAAACCAAACAAAAACAAGCAAACTTACTCAGTATTTATCGCTTGCCTACAGGACAGTTACAAGCAGGCGCAGAATGGTTAGAGCAGGAAGTAGATATTACTGATAACACACCTGACAATGGTAACGACACTTACAAAATAAACGACCGTACGATCAAAAGTGGCTTTGTTGGTTATCAGCTCAACAAAGACGCTTATGATCTGCAAGCCAATGTTCGTTATGATGATAACTCACAGTTTGATAACGAAACAACCTATAGCTTAGGTTACGCCTTAAAACTAGCACCTAGTTTACGTCTTGGTACCAGCTTTGCTACTGGTTATAGAGCGCCTTCGCTTAATGACTTATACATTGAAAGTACTTACTATGTACCCAATGAAAATTTAGAAGTCGAAAAAAGCAACAACTTAGAAGTGTTTATCGAGTCCAATAGTGCGCTTCAAACCACGCGACTAACGGGATTCAATAGTCGTGTCGACAATCTGATTAACAATGCTTATGATCCAGCAACTTTCAAATATCAAGCAACTAATATTGATGCAGCAAGATTATCAGGCTATAGCTTCACCTCGGACTGGCAACTCAGTAATGTTTTATTTGGTGGTCAATATACTTATACTGATGCAGAAGAGCGCTCAGGCGTGAATAAAGGCAAGCAGTTGGTTTATCGTCCTGAGCATACTGGGCTTATCTATGTAGGCTACCAAGCTTTAGACTTTGACGTTCGCGCTGAAGCAGAATATGTTGGCAAAACCTACAACTCTCCTGACAACAGCACCTTTATAGATGACTATACGCTGTTTAATGTTAGCGGAAACTATTACATCAACCCAAATCTTACGCTGAGCAGCCGTGTTGAGAATTTGACTAACGAAGACTACACAACTAACGAAGGTTTTGGTACTCGCTATAACCAAGACGGTATCAACTTCTTCACGTCTTTAACCTATAACTGGTTCTAAGCCTGTCTAGCAGTATAAAAAGCCTGTCGTTATCAAAATAAACCAAGGTCATCAATCGATGGCCTTTTTTTATGGTCAAAACTATCCCGTTACCTTATGCGATGTTACCATCTATTATTTATATCAGTAAATAAGTGACAATAGGTGACATTTGAGGCCTCATCTATTACAATAATGACCCTCCGAGAGGTGTTGCACCATAAGAATGGACTTGCGCATTTAAGCTTTACTGTTATGCCAATTTCATCCTATGTTAGGCTCGGTAACTGTTATGTGCTCATTATTTTATCTGAGCACTGACAGCGCAAACAACGGCACCTGCGTTTTTATTCTTTTTATCAATCATTTACCACTGATAGGAGCATATTATGGACGCAGTGTCGAACATACCCTCTGCCCATACGATCGATCCCTCTTTCACTGACTATAAAGTCGCTGACATCAGCCTTGCTGATTACGGCCGCCGTGAAATCACTCTCGCCGAAGCCGAAATGCCTGCCCTCATGGGTTTGCGTCGTCGCTACGAAGCCGAACAGCCACTTAAAGGCGCTAAAATCGTCGGCTGTATCCACATGACCATTCAAACGGCTGTCCTTATCGAGACTTTAGTCGCGCTAGGTGCAGAAGTACGCTGGACTTCATGTAATATTTTCTCAACTCAAGACCATGCTGCTGCAGCCATTGCTGCTGCTGGCATTCCTGTGTTTGCTTGGAAAGGTGAAACCGAAGAAGAGTACGAATGGTGCCTGCGTCAACAAATCCATGTTGGCGGCGAAGAATCTGGTCAGCTTTGGGATGCAAACTTAATCTTGGATGATGGCGGTGATTTGACGGCATTGATTCATAATGAGTATCCGCAAATGCTTGATATCGTCCATGGTGTCTCAGAAGAGACCACCACTGGTGTTCATCGCTTGGTTGAGATGCTTCAAAAAGGCACGCTAAAAGTTCCTGCTATCAACGTCAACGACGCAGTAACTAAGTCTAAAAATGATAACAAATACGGTTGCCGCCATAGCTTAAATGATGCGATTAAACGTGCAACCGATATGTTCCTTGCAGGTCGTCGTGCCTTAGTTATTGGTTATGGTGATGTGGGCAAAGGCTCAGCGCAAAGCCTACGTCAAGAAGGCATGATCGTTCGTGTCTCAGAAGTCGATCCAATCTGTGCCATGCAGGCTTGTATGGACGGCTATGAAGTATTGTCACCATACATCAATGGCGACAATACTGGCGGCGCAGAAGGTATCAACACCCGTCTGCTACAAGATACAGATATGATCGTAACCACCACTGGTAACTACCATGTCTGTGATAAGCATATGCTAGCGGCATTAAAACCTGGCGCTGTCGTTTGTAACATCGGCCACTTTGATACCGAAATCGATACGCAGTTTATGCGTGACAACTGGCGCTGGGTTGAGATTAAGCCACAAGTACATCAAATCTTCCGCTCAGACGATGAAAACGATTATTTGATTTTGCTTGCTGAAGGTCGCTTGGTAAACCTAGGTAATGCCACAGGTCACCCATCACGTGTCATGGACGGCTCATTTGCCAACCAAGTATTGGCACAGATGTATTTGTTTGAAGAAAAATTCGCTGACTTGCCAGCTGATGAGCGTACTGACAACTTATACGTCAAAGTATTACCGAAGAAGCTAGACGAAGAAGTCGCTGCTGCCATGGTTGCAGGCTTCAACGGTACGCTAACCAAGCTGACCGAAAAGCAAGCTGAGTATTTGGGTGTTCCTGTCGAAGGGCCATTCAAGCCTGACGCTTATAAATACTAAGAGGAGTCAGACTGTGAGTAAGCCTGCTTTCTCTTTTGAGTTTTTTCCAGCCAAAACCGAGCAAGGGCACGAAAAGCTACTCAGCACTTACGATGAGCTAAATACGCTGTCACCTTCGTACTTTTCGGTGACCTACGGTGCGGGCGGCTCAACTCGTAGCCGCACCCTAGATATCGTACAAGCATTGTGCGCGCGCGGTGAGACTGAAATTGCGCCGCATATGTCTTGTATTGGTGATGACAAAAGTGAAATCGCTGAGTTGCTCGATCTTTACAAGAGCTTGGGCATTAAGCGCTTAGTAGCACTTCGTGGTGATTTGCCATCAGGTCAGGTCGGCATGGGTGAACTACCGTTTGCCTTAGACTTGGTGAAGTTCATTCGCGAACACTCAGGTGATCACTTCCGTATCGAAGTCGCTGCGTACCCTGAAATGCATCCACAAGCGCGTAGCTTTGAGTCTGATATCGACAACCTAGTCAATAAGTACCAAGCGGGTGCAAACTCATCAATCACCCAGTTCTTCTATAACGCAGATAGTTACTTGTATTTGCGTGATGCCTTAGAAGGCCGCGGTATCGATACCGTTGCGCAGCCATTGGTAGCGGGTATCATGCCGATTACCAACTTTAGCAATCTCGTACGCTTTGCTGATAGCTGTGGCGCTGATATCCCGCGTTATGTGCGTAAGCAACTGGCTGATTTCGGCGATGACCGCACCGCCATTCGCGAGTTTGGCTTTGATGTCGTCTATCGCTTATGTGAGCGTTTAATCTCTGAGGGCGTCCCTGCCATGCATTTTTATAGCATGAATAAGGTTGAGCCAAATAAACGTTTGGTTGAAGCCTTGGGATTGACTGGCTAAACGACACGTGTGTTTATTTCTAAACGACTGGCGCTCTTAGGAGTGCCAGTTTTTTTATTGCTGATGCTTTTTTATCAAAACCACTTTCTTAAAAACAATAACAATGAGCAATGGGCGAAGTATTTTGATAAGAATAACAATACTTTTACCTACTCAATGAATATTCTGCTAATATATTTAAACGGATTATTGTTCGGACTATAGGACTGAAAAACTGTGCGACGTTTTTTTTATGCAACAAATAATGAAACTACAAGCAACACTAACACTACTGATAATCCTAGACTTAGCCGCTTAGCCATTGGTAAAAGCGTCGCTTTAACAGAGAGCATCGTGCATCACTGGTGCCGTGTACTCCGCGCAAATGTCGGTGATAAAGGTATTTTATTCGACGGCTTTGGCGGTGAATATCAAGTACAGCTACAAGAAATCAGTAAAAAACAGGCCACTGTCACTTTACTTGCTCATCTAAGCGATGATCGCGCCGCACCTATTATCAGCAACATAGGGCTGGTCATGAGTCGCGGTGAGCGTATGGATTATGCGATTCAAAAAGCCACTGAGCTTGGAGTAACCGCCATCCAACTTCTCAGCAGCCACCATGGTGAGGTCAACCTAAAAGCTGCGCAAGTGGATAAGAAACTTCTCCATTGGCAGCAAGTGGCCATCGCTGCCTGTGAGCAGTGCGGACTCAATCGGCCACCGCTTATTCTTGCGCCGCAGCCTGTCTCGCAATGGTTAAAGAGCAAAAAAACAGAAACTGATAGCATGATTATTAATCAGAGCGATGATAATAAAAACGCTAGTAACAACGATAATAACGACAACCAGACTATTAGCAGCATATCAGTCAGCCCTATCATGGCAGCGTTAAGTCAGGATGCTTATTATCAAGTGTTACAGCAACCAGCAGATATGCGCCTGCAAATGAGCGTACCAGCAGCTGGACAGCCTGCTATGCCTAAGTCGTTATTAACGGTATTAAAGCAGGACTCGCCTTTTATTGAGCTATTAATTGGCCCTGAAGGCGGGCTCAGCGACGATGAATGTAAACAAGCCGAGGCCGTTGGTTTTGCACCTTGGCAAATTGGGTCAAGGGTTTTGCGGACTGAAACGGCACCGGTGGTTGCTTTAGCCACCCTTGATGCACTTTATCAATTGCAACATAACCACTGATAGGCTTTTATCACCCTTAAAAATCACTATCTATTTAACTTTTATTTATCCACTGTATTTTTACCCTTGAGCATAGTCATGAGCACTTTTAAACAAATATCATTACCCATCAAGCAACAGCTGCTCTCTAAACTATGTGAACGCCTTGACGATGCTATATTTATTCTAGATGCTGAACTGCGCTATCTAGCCATCAATGCTGCCTACGAGGATATGCTCGGTTATGACGAGGCGTTTTTGCTTGGCCGGCCTTTGGGTATATATGCTGCTGAGTTTTTGTCAGAAAAGGAAGCCGCTCTCTTAAGACATATTACCAATCGCCTAGACAGTAATGGTTTCTATGAAAATGAATTTGTTTTAGCCTCTCGTTATGGTCAAAAGATCAACTGTTATATAGCCTTCAATAGAACGTGTATTGAGGCAACCACCTATTATTTTGCTATCATTCGTGACATCTCATCAGCTGTCAAAGACCGACAGCAACTGACCCATTTACTCAATTACAATCAGTTGACAGGCTTAGCCAATCGCAAAGTATTTTTGAGTCATAGCCACGATTTATTAACAACCACTGAGCAACAATTAGTCATCGCTCGAGCCAATATAGATCGCTATCGTACGCTTACCAATAGCCTTGGCCAAGAATTGGTCAACAATCTTATGATAGAGTTTGTCGGTCGGGTCAATAGTTTAGAGCTCAAAAAATTACACTGCTTTGCCCATTTTGGCGGTGATGACTTTGGCTTGCTGTTTGAGTGTAAAGATACCGATATGATCTGTAGTGAGCTTGACAGTATTTTGCAAATGTGTGAACGGCCCTTTAAAGTAAAAGGTAAGGATATCTATCTGCAGATATCTATTGGAGTGAGCTACTATCCTCAAGACGGCAACCAAGTAACCAACTTGGTAAATAAAGCTGAAAAAGCCCTACATTATATTAAGCAGCAAGGTGGTCGCGGTATCTGTCGGTATAGCGATAAGATGAACTATATAGCAATAGATAACTTACAACTTGAGTCTGAGCTGCGCAAAGCAATCAATGACAATCAATTTGAGCCATACTATCAGCCCAAAATCGAGTTAAGTACTGGAGCAATCACAGGCTTTGAGGCATTGGTACGTTGGCGACATCCTAGCCGCGGCCTGCTTTCGCCAAAAAAATTTATCGACGCTATTATCAGACATAAAATGTCGTTTGAGCTGTTTTGTCAAATGGCACTGCAAATAGCCGAGCAACTGTCTATTTGGCAAGACATGGGCTTTACCCAATATGTCAGCATCAATGCCGATGCGGCTGAATTTCGCCATCCTGAATTCTTTGGCTTTGTCAGTCAACTCTTTGATCGCTACCCTATCCATCCTTATCAGCTACACATTGAGGTCACCGAATCCTCTTTAATGCTGCGCCATGCCAATATTAAACAGCAGCTGATTGCACTCAAAGAGTTGGGAGTCTGCTTGGCACTCGATGACTTTGGTACTGGCTATGCGTCATTGAGCTATCTGCAGGAATACCCTTTTGATTTTATTAAAGTCGATAGAAGCTTTATTTCTGAAATCGCTCATAACCGCACTCAACAAGCCATCGTGCAATGCATCTTAGATTTGGCTACGGCTCTCGACATGAGCGCCATCGCTGAAGGCATCGAAACTGAACAACAACGTGATTTGTTATTACAAATGGGTAGCAAGTATGGTCAGGGCTACTGGTTTGGCCGGCCTGTTGCCGCTGAGCTGGCAACCACACTGCTGACTGAATCCCTTCTTAGCAAATAGATACTTAGAAAATAGATAGCTTGATAGCCATTTATGTGATTTATCTTTTATAACAGCCCTATTGTTACGACTTCATTTAATGCCTGTCATTCCTCATATCTCTCTCCTCATTACAATATTCTAAAGTGGTTTTTTGTCCTACAACGTTGATCGAATAAGGATGCAAGAAGGGTTCATGACTTATCAGTATTATGACTAAACTTGTATAATTCTTAGTGAAAGCCTATCTTTTGTCATGAATCTACGAATTACGAATACAGTCATAATTCTTTTATCTCTTCTCAACGTTACTCCATATGACCGATGTCATTATCTATAAAAACTATGGATAATCTGGCATCAGAAAACTATAAACAACGCAGACAGTCATACATTTAGCTATGCCGTCGTTGTCGGTCATATCCCAAAAAAGGACAGAAAGTTATGCAGTACAAAGCTCCCCTACGTGATATCCAGTTTGTGATGCATGAGTTACTTGACAGCGAAAGCCATTACAAGCGTCTGCCAAAGTTTCAAGAGGCCGACCGTGAATTGATGGACAGCCTATTTGAGATGGCTGCAAGCTTTGCTGAAAATGAGCTGTCTCCCTTAAATCAAAGCGGCGATGCTGAAGGCTGTCAGTTTGACAATGGCAAAGTTACGACTCCTAAAGGCTTTAAAGAAGCCTACAAGCAATATTGTGAGCTTGGGTTTCCTGCCTTGACTGCAGAGGAAGCGTTCGGCGGTCAAAACATGCCGTTCTCATTGTCTACTGTCATCAATGAGATGGTCGGTACTGCCAACTGGTCATTCTCTATGTACCCTGGTCTGTCACATGGCGCTATTCAAACCATTGAACATCATGGCACTGATGCGCAAAAAGACACTTATTTAGAAAAAATGGTCACGGGCGAATGGTCTGGCACCATGTGTCTGACTGAAGCACATGCAGGCTCTGACTTAGGTATCATCCGTACCAAAGCAGAGCCTAATGATGATGGCACCTATAGCATCACTGGTCAAAAAATCTTTATTTCAGCGGGCGAGCATGATCTGGCAGAAAACATCATTCATATTTGTTTGGCTCGCCTGCCTGGCGCTCCTGCTGGCACAAAAGGTATCTCACTATTTATCGTACCAAAAGTGATGGTCAACGAAGACAATAGCTTAGGCGAAAACAACCAAGTTACCTGTGGCTCTATTGAGCACAAAATGGGCATTAAAGCCTCTGCGACTTGTGTGATGAACTTCGATGGTGCAACAGGTTATTTGATTGGCCCTGAAAACCGTGGTCTACAGTGCATGTTTACCTTTATGAACGTCGCCCGTATCGGTACTGCTGTTCAAGGTCTAACGGCTGCAGAGTACGCGTTCCAAGGCTCATTGACTTATGCTAAAGAACGTCTGGCCATGCGCTCACTATCAGGTGTCAAAGCGCCAGATAAAGTCGCCGACCCTATCATCGTACATCCAGCAGTCCGTAATATGCTATTGACCGAAAAAGCCTTTGCTGAAGGTGGCCGCGCGTTGGTTTACTACCTTTCACACTTTGCCGATACCGTCGCAAAAGGCGAAGGCGACGAGCTGAAGTTCGCTGACCAAATGCTGTCACTATTGACACCAATTGCCAAGGCTTTCTTGACTGAAACTGGTCTTGAGGCCGCGAACCATGGTGTACAAGTATATGGTGGTCATGGCTTTATCAGTGAATGGGGCATGGAGCAAAACGTACGTGATACACGCATTGCTTGCTTATACGAAGGTACGACTGAGATTCAAGCGCTGGACTTATTAGGTCGCAAGGTTTTGGGCTCACAAGGTAAGATGCTGGCAAACTTTGTCAATATCATCGAAGCCTTCTGTGAAGAAAACATAGACAATGATGAGATGGGTCAGTTTATTCGCCCACTTGCCAAGCATCTAAAAGAATGGGGCGATCTGACCGCACGTATCAGCATGCAAGCCACTGAAAACCCTGACGCTGTAGGCGGCGCTGCCGTTGATTACATGTACTTCAGTGGTTACGTCACCCTCGCCTACTTATGGGCACGTATGGCGTTGGTCGCTCAGACAGCCATAAAAGAAGGTCGCGGCGAAAAAGCATTTTATGATGCCAAGATCAAAACGGCGCAGTTCTACTTTGCCAAACTGCTGCCACGTACTACTACCCACGTACAGCGTATCAGCACGGGTGTTGAGCCGTACATGAGCATGGATGTTGATCAGTTTGCCTTTTAATTAAATGTTTTAACTCTTGATTCAGTACTTAATCTTTTAATTGATTGAGAGCTTGGCAACAATATACCTATCGGCAACATACTTCGGTGTGTTGCCGATTTTTTTGCATACGAGGTTGTTAATGATCTGCAAATTTAAAAGTATTTTAAGCCGTTCATGTTAATTTTTATTAAAAACCACTATTTATACTCCACATGGATTCTATTTGGAGTATAATACCAGCAATCAGAGGTTTTCTTATAAGGAACATTCGATGACAAGCAAGAATACAACGCCTATTCGCACCCGCGCAGGCGAGACAGAAAAGGTCACTATCAATCTAGGTTACGTCGATCTTGGGCAAGTAGATTTGATGGTGCAAGAAGGCTTTTATTCTAATCGCACCGACTTTATCCGCACGGCGATACGCAATCAGCTTACCACCCATGCTGATGTGGTACGTCAAACCGTTGCTCGTAAAACCTTAGAGTTAGGCTTACGTCATTACACCCGCGCCGATCTTGAAGCGGTGCAAGAGCGTAATGAAAAACTACACATTCAAGTATTGGGTCTGGCGACCATCGCTGCTGACGTGACACCAGAGCTTGTGGAGGCCACGATCGAAAGCATTACCGTATTAGGCGTGCTTCAGGCAAGCCCAGAGATAAAAGCCGTATTGGCCAACAAAATGAGCTAAGCATCTGCTTTGACAATTACCCTCAAAATTTATAGACATATAACGGAAAACACCCCATGGATTTTTCAAAATTTAATATGACACCGCCACATCTTAAAGAGGCGATGGAACTGATGAAATCAGGCCGATTAAAAGAGGCCACTACCCTCATTCAAAATAACTTAAGCGGCAACGTATCAGACAGCAATACTACTGACAACACCAGTAATGCCAACACGATGAAAGATGTAACGCCTGATAGACCCACGCTACAAGATAGCGCAACCACAAAAAAAGCAAAGCCTACAGAAAAAGTGAAGTCTGTAAAAAAAGAAAATATGGCAAATACTGAAGAGCTTGCTAGCAAATCATCCAATAAGCTGCCTGAGAGTTTACAAAGTCTTACCGATAAGATTAAGAACTTTAAACTCGACTTGCCATCAGCTATGGATATAAGTGGTATCGGCGCTGGACTTAATACGCATATTGAGCCGACTATTCCTGAGAATGCGCAGTTTCTGAAAGGTACATTTAAGTCCTCTCAAGGCAGTCATGACTACAGACTATATATTCCCTCAAACTATTCACAAGCTGTAGAGCAAAGCTTACAAGTGCCTTTGATAGTTATGCTACACGGCTGCACTCAATCGCCAGAAGATTTTGCCGTGGGCACACGCATGAATGAATTAGCAGAAGAGCACCAGTGCCTAATTGTCTATCCCTCTCAGCCCGCCTCTGCCAACCCCAATCGCTGTTGGAACTGGTTTAGACCTACTGATCAACAGCAAGGTCAAGGTGAGCCTGCATGGCTTGCAGAATTGACTCGATCCGTTGTCAAAGATTACGCAGTGGACCCATCACGGGTGTATATTGCAGGGTTATCTGCTGGCGCTGCTATGGCGGTGATTATGGCTGAGACTTATCCAGAATTGTATGCTGCTATTGGCGTTCATTCGGGTCTGGCTTATCGTAGTGCGACCAACCTACCCTCTGCATTGATGACCATGCGCAAAGGCAGCACCTCCTCTCTAAATCTGGCGCCGAACCACAAGTTTGTGCCTATGATTGTGTTTCATGGCGATCAAGATCAAACGGTAAATATCCGTAATGGGGAGCAGATTGTTGAGCAAGCCAAGCTGCGATTACAAGCACAAAAGACGATATTAGACCGTCAGCAACATGAGATTGGCTCTAAAAAAAGTTATCGTATTACTCAGCTGAAAGTCATTGACGATAAGGGCCTGAATCAATTAGAGTATTGGAAGATTCATGGTGCTGGGCATAACTGGGCAGGTGGTAGCAGTGCTGGGTCATATACAGACCCTAAAGGACCTGACGCTTCGAAAGAGATGATGCGGTTTTTTTTGCAGCATGAACAGACGACTGGTTAAGTAAAAGACAAACCCGATGGGATAAACCATTAGTACTATTGTCTAAAAGTAACAAATGCTTCTATCAAAACTATATCCCTCTTGATGCCGTGCTTGTCTGACAAAAGTGCTAATATAAACCTGCAAGTATTTGGGTTAACTTTTGGTGTACGCATGATTCACTAAGAGATACACAAGATTATTCACTAATTTGCTAAACTTCGTGAGTCATTTACAAAAATACCGTCTCATTAAAAATAAGTTAGTTTTTTTACAGTAAACTCAAAGGAATGTTTATGTCTGTCTATAATGCCCCGCTCACTGATATGCGTTTTATCCTTAATGATGTGTTTAAAGCGCCTGAGTTTTGGCAAAATAACGAAAGCTTGTCCCATGTCGACATAGAAACGGTCGATATGATTTTGGAAGAAATGGCGAAGCTGTCAAAAAATATTTTATTGCCTATCAATCGCACAGGTGATGAGGAAGGCGCAACCTTTGAAGGGGATGGTGTCGTCACGACGCCGACAGGCTATAAAGACGCCTATAAACAGTATGCTGAGTCAGGTTGGGTTGGCCTAAGTGGCGACCCAGAGTACGGTGGTCAGGGCTTTCCTAAGATGGTGACCATGTTGGCCGAAGAAATGGTCTTCACTACCAACCAATCTTTTGCTCTCTACCCCAACCTTACCGTTGGTGCAACCATCTGCTTAAACGCTGCTGCCTCTGAAGAGCAAAAACAAACCTATCTAGAAAAAATGTATTCAGGTGAATGGTCAGGCACCATGTGCTTAACTGAACCTCATGCTGGTACCGACTTAGGTATTATTAAAACCAAAGCCATACCTAATGACGATGGCAGCTACGACATCTCTGGTACCAAAATCTTTATCACTGGCGGTGAGCACGACCTTACTGACAATATCATTCATTTGGTACTTGCCAAAACGCCAAATGCGCCAGAAGGCTCAAAAGGCATCTCGCTGTTTGTAGTACCAAAATTCTTGGTCAATGAAGATGGTAGCTTAGGCGAGCGCAATACCTTGGCAGTCGGCTCTATCGAGCACAAAATGGGTATCAAAGCCTCTGCGACCTGTGTGATGAACTTTGACAGTGCCAAAGGCTGGATGGTTGGTGCTGAGAACACTGGCCTATCTTCAATGTTCATTATGATGAACTACGAGCGTGTCACCATGGGTCTGCAAGGCCTAGGTGGTTCTGAGCTTGCTTATCAAAATGCGGCGTTATACGCTAATGATCGTGGTCAAGGTCGTAGCGATACACAGATTCAAAGCCCAGAAAAACCTGCTGATGCCATCATCCATCATGCCGATGTGCGCCGTATGCTATTGAACGCAAAAGCCAATACTGAAGCCTCTCGTTGCTTTGCCATGTATGTTGCCAAAAATCTTGATGAAGAGAAGTTTAGTACCGATCCTGAGGCCGCTCAAGCTGCAGCCGCTCGTGTTGCGCTGCTAACGCCAGTGGCCAAAGCATTCTTAACGGACAAAGCGCTAGAAGCGACCATTGATTGCCAACAAGTATTTGGCGGTCATGGCTATATCCGTGAATGGGGTATGGAACAGATCGTTCGTGATACTCGTATTGCACAGATTTATGAGGGCACCAACGGTATTCAAGCGCTTGATTTATTGGGTCGTAAAGTCGCTCGTAATAACGGCAAATATGTCACTCACTTCTTGGGTGAGATTCGTGATTTTGTCAATAACATGCAAGCGGAGCACGGTATCAAACAAGCAACGCTAGATGCTGCTGATACAATTGAAGAATTGACCACCAGTGTTCTTAGCAATATCAGTGAACGTAAAAATGAGATTAATGGCTGTGCCGTTGACTACATGCATGCATTTGGCTACCTAGCGTACTCATACATGTTTGCGTTGATGGTGGAAGCCGCTAATGGTAAAGAAGGCGAGTTTTATACCAATAAAGCCAAGCTCGCTGACTATTTCGTTGGTCGCATCTTGCCACGCATTGATGCTCATGCACAGATGGTTAAAGCGGGTAGTGATCCAATGATGAACTTTGATCTTGATTACTTTGACGTACCTGCTAGCTAAGTAGTCATCGAACGCATTCTATAATATTCTAATGAAAGGGACAGTGACGCTACTGTCCCTTTTTTGCCAAAATGACGCTCACAATAACTGCTAACAAAATAATTAACTATCTATGCACGGTTACGATTAGAATAACCCTTATTAAACCTCTCATCACATCATAATAGAATAACAACGATAAAGGGTACAATGTGTCCGAAATAAAACGCATTTTACAGCAGATTACCGCCTTAGCTGACGTACCAGATCCAGCAATGCTTAAGCGCTTAATCCAGGAGCTGCGAGTAACTGAAAAGCAGCCTGCCCTTGCCAATCAGAAAATTCAGACTCTGATCGACATCTTACGTCAACATCCAGAATATGGAGATGGTCTCGCCAGCTTTGTCTTAAAGCTTATCATTCAGTATCGTCAAATCGCCCTTTATACAGATACTGGCATTATGTCGGATGAAGGGTTTTTTAGTAGTTTACGTCGGCTGGTTGGTCACAGGTTTTTGCCGTTACTACCGCAAGATGACTCTGTGGTTGAGCTGGTCGGTTATTTGTTTGATAAGCCCCAAGATGAACGCTGGCTGGCAAATGTCGAAAAAGATAAGTGGGATACCCTCGTAAGCCTTCTTAAAGTGCAAGAAGAACACCTGCATCTGGTAGCCACGGCAAAAAACAATATTTTGAATGCGATTGTGATTTTGTCCTATCGTATTAGCGGGATTGGTCTGCATCCAGACCTGATGGAAGCCTATCCCCAGATATTAAACTACTCCGCCTCCTTTGTCGCACAAAACCAAGAAGCAGTACTGTTTGTCAATCAGTATCGGCAAGCACATGAGCTTGACACTTTGACTGACATTACTCCAGAGCACGCCGTCGACCAAGCGCCCTTACTGGTCATGTTAGAGCAATGTGATGATATCGTCGCCACCGTGCGTAAGCGTATCTATAAAACTGGCATCTCGATTCGTTTGACCAATATGATGTTGCGCCTTGATCAAAGCTTGCAACGTATGCGTATCTTGACGGACTTGGTCGCTGACAAAAGCCCTAATCGCGATAAAGCCATCATAGAGCTGATTCAAACCATCATTACAACGGCTAATCGTCGTTATAGTATCGGCTATTTGATAGACAATAATACCAAGCTACTGTCGCGAAAAGTCACTGAAAATGCCAGCCGTGTTGGTGAACACTACATCAGCACTGATAGAGCTGGCTATCAAAAAATGTTCAAAAAAGCCTCGATTGGCGGATTCTTAATTGCCTTTATGGCGACCCTAAAAATATTGGCTTACCACTTGGCGCTTGCTCCGATGGGACGGGCATTTGTCAACAGTATGATTTATGGTCTAGGCTTTGTATTTATCCACATCGTGCACGGTACCGTCGCGACCAAACAGCCAGCGATGACTGCCGCTGCTATCGCCTCAACCATATCAGATGGCTCTGGCAAAAAATCACATCAACTTACCAAGCTATCGGAGCTGGTAGTCGATATCCTGCGTACTCAGTTCATCGCCATCATGGGTAACGTCATGCTTGCTGTGCCAGTCGCTTTAATCATCTCTTTTGCCTGGCTGCAGTATACTGGCGCACCAATGATCGATAGTAATATGGCGGCAAGCCTCTTACATGATCTTGATCCTTTTTATTCTTTGGCACTCCCTCATGCTGCCATAGCTGGAGTCTATTTATTTTTGTCTGGCCTCATTGCGGGTTACTATGATAATTTGGCCGTATATAATCAAATTGGCGCTCGTATCTATAAACACTGGTTACTGCAATATATGATGCCTAAGTCATGGCTCCAACGCTTAGGTCGTTTTGTTGAGGCCAACCTCGGCGCTATCATGGGTAACTTCTTATTCGGGGTATTCTTAGGGAGTACCGCCACCATAGGTTTCTTATTTGGCTTACCCATTGATATTCGCCATATTGCCTTTGCCTCCGCAAACCTAGCACACGGACTGTTTAACTTATCATCAGCCCAAATCAGCTGGCCTTTAATTTTGGTCTCTATCCTTGGGGTTGCGCTTATCGGTCTCGTCAACCTCATGGTCAGCTTTTCACTGGCCTTAATCGTAGCGCTGCGCTCAAAAGAAGTACGCTTCTTTGAGTGGAGCCGACTTACCAAGTTGGTTTTTGGTCATATTATTAGTCATCCATCTGACTTCTTTTGGCCGCGTGATAAACCCATGAAATATGCGCGTATCGATAGTCAAGGCCATATGATATTTGATGATACGTCAGCACAAAAAGGCGGCAAGGCCTTACCTAATAATTATGTCGTACGGCGTTTGTCTGATGTCAGAGTCCTACCCGAATCTAGGCAGGGCAATGCACAAAGCGCTGACACAGCCACAGATATATACTACGACAACCAGCCAAAGGGTAACCATATACAACCTCATGCCCCGTCTACCAAAGTGGTGGATCTCGATGATGGTCTCGTAAATGAAGAGCTCAATAGTGTGCCCTACACTGATGATATCCAGTACGACAAAATAACAAAGACGCTTGGCGCTATCGATGGTAATACAAGTCATGATTCACAAAGCGCAGATTCAATAAGCAGTTCTGAGAGCAAAGTGGCAGGAGATGCCAAGACACCATTACCGAAACCAAAAAAGCCGCCTAATCTGCCAAGTTAATGCGGCCGTTTTGGTAGTTTGATCGTTAGAGACTTATTTAGGTTAAAAATTATTTATTATGACATCGATTGTTAGAATACGTTCAATGTCTGTATAGGGAATTGAACCCAATTAAGGTATCTTAGCAAGTACTTCTTCATTCAGTGATTTCGGTACCCTAGTGAGGACTTGAATGGAGTCGTGGATTAGAGAGGTTTAACACGGGGTGTTGAGTTTGGTAAATGCGTAGTACTCGTAGATGACGCTCTTGATAATCGGCGTATCAAGAGGCATTAAACGTAAAGTTGAAACCGACTGTCAGTATCTGGTAGTAAGGTCTAAGTAGTACCTTGTGAGCTGTGACGTGTTCGGGGCATAAGTAGTAAAAAAAGCGTCTACCCGCAACGCATGACAAACACTACAGTATATTTTCAACCCCCTGTTGTGTAGGTAAGGGGTCTGACACTCGCCCAATCGGTTCCAATAGGTGGTTCTATTCATTTATGACTATAAGAATAGAGAATTATAAATTTAGTAGTCTACAAATCTTATTCAACAAGGTTAATTTGCCAGTTATTGGCTTGAATGACAATATTAATTTTGCGTAGTTTCATCGCCAGGTCATCGGCTTGCTTTTGTAACTCAGCTACTGAGACCATAATATTCCATTTAATTTCACGATGACTATAACGATCTGCCTCAGTGTCGGTCGCTTCAATTGCTTCAATTAATAGTTTGTGGCGCATCTCCAACGCCTCGCGTTCAACCAATAGCGTCAGCATTGATTGATCTTTATCCGTCTTAGCAACTGCATTGGTACGGTGAATACGTTCAATCAAAGTAGATAGCTCAGTAATGACTTGACTAGCCTCAATCATTAGATGACTTGGATCTTCATTTGGCGTATCGCCTTCTTGAACTTTAGCATTACTACGAATACGTCCTTTAATTTGAGCAAGTTTTTTTTGCATATCGCTACGAATAAGTAGGGCTTCTGCGAGTTTCATTTTTAGCTCCTTTTAACACCTTATTAGTATACCTCAGTGGAACCAGTAATTCCGCGCTTTAAGCCTATTAATAGACCACTCAAAATAGACTGCTATAACAGAACCACTTAAAACAGACCGCTTATCTAGCCTTGTATATCAAGGTTAGATAAGCGGTCATTAAGAGTTTGGACAATGCGCACTTGAGCGAATCACTTTACCATCGCTTAGACGATAAGCCAATAAAGCATTACCCCAGACGCAGCCACCATCAAGCGCACGCGCGTGTGGCAAGTCTACCTCGCCCCTGAGTGCTGCCCAATGTCCAAATAGTATCTTGCGCTCACGTGGCACCTGCCATGCAAACCAGGGCAAAAACCCATCTGGCATATGATCATCTAGACTTGCTGTAAAACTAAACTCAAGCGTACCATCTTGCTTGCAAAGGCGCATACGTGTGAAATAATTGGATATCGCCCGCAGCTTGGTGAAGCCTTCGATATTGTCATGCCAATGATCGGCTGTCTTACTATAAAGTTTAGGTAACAACTTATCGAGTTTCTTTAAACTGCCTCTTAGCGGCACTTCTAACTGCTGCGCATATTCTGCAGCATCATTGATAGACCAATGCGGCGGTATACCAGCATGCACCAATACTGTGTGCTCATCAGGATAGGCTAAAATCGGCTGATGTCGCAACCAATGTAGCAGCTCATCGCTATCGTCTGCAGCAAAAATCGGCGCCGTCTTGTCTTTTTTCTTGATCTTAGTCGCTCCGCGCCATACGGCAAGCAAATTTAGATCATGATTACCAAGCACAGTCGCAGCAGCGCCCTGCTCACTTAACGCTTTGACATGACGTAAAGTACTTAATGAATCTTCTCCACGTGCGACTAAATCACCAGCAAACCATAATTTATCTTGCTTGGGATCAAAGTCTATGGTCTTAAGAAGCTTTTGATACGCAGCATAACACCCTTGCAAGTCACCGATGACGTATTGGTGGCGAAAACTCATAAACCCTCAATAATTACTTAAATAATCTATTTAAACTCTATAACTATCACTCATCGAAAGCAAACAAAGCTCAAACCTCTACACGCTTGGACTGATTGCTTAAAGCCACAAAATCACTGACGCTGAGTGTCTCTGGACGTGCTTGTGGATCGATACCACAGGCAGCAAAGTCCTCTTCAGTCAATGTTGGCAATAGGGTTGAGTTTTTGAAGATGGCACGCAAGGTTTTACGGCGATGATTAAAGGTCTCTCGTACCACAATAGCAAAATACTCTTCATCCTCTGCCACCACTGGTTTATCGATATGCGGCGTGAGACGAAATACAGCGCTGGTGACTTTTGGCGGTGGATTAAACGCACCCCGTGGCACGGTTAACAGATAGTCCGTATCGCAATAATACTGCATGATCACCGACAGACGACCATAAATCTTGCTACCGACATCAGCGGTAATACGCTCGACGACTTCCTTTTGGAGCATAAAGTGCATGTCTTGAATGACCTCAGCGTAACTGAGCAAATGGAACAATATTGGCGTTGAGATGTTGTAAGGCAGATTCCCCACTACACGCAGTTTACCGCGCTCAGGACTATAGAACTCACGATAGTCCACATTCATGGCGTTTTCTTTGACAATCGTAAAGTTAGGATGGCTATTAGCACCAATACGAATACGTAGACTGTCTGCCAAGTCCCGATCCAGCTCGACGACTGTCATGGCATCAACTTCTGCCAATAACGGCTCGGTTAATGCCCCCATACCTGGGCCAATCTCTAGCAAATTATCGTCACGGCTTAAGTGAATGCTATCGACAATCTGGCGGATAATACTGCTGTCATGCAAAAAGTTTTGACCAAAGCGTTTACGCGGTTGGTGCTTGGCAGATCGCAAGCTGGCAGCTAATGTCTTAGCGTCAAACGAGTTTGTGGACATAAAGGATTCTTAATGATTAAAAAATAAAAAACTGTGAATAAATTCAACGTCATAAGAACATTGGATTTAAAGCTTTGTAAGCAGTGTGAAATTATAACACAGCTGACAATCAGACTGTATTTTGGCGTCATATTCAATGCGGTATTTATCACTTACGTTAATGCTTTATCTGCCATCTCATTCGCCATCACTAGCGCTTGATACAAGCTCGTGGCGCTCGCACCGCCCTTGCCAGCCAAATCAAGCGCCGTTCCATGATCGACTGACGTACGGATGTAAGGCAATCCTAGAGTTAAATTGACCGTATCACCAAAGCCGTGTGACTTGAGCACTGGCAAGCCTTGATCGTGATACATTGCAATCACCGCATCACAGCTCTCCAGATGCCGAGAAGTAAACAAGGTATCAGCAGGCATCGCTTCTGATATGTCTACGCCAGCTGCGATAAACTCTTGCAATACTGGATTGATAATCTCGATCTCCTCCATGCCTAGATGTCCACCCTCACCAGCGTGCGGATTGAGACCGCAGACCAAGATACGCGGCGCATCTATACCAAAATTTGAACGCATTTCATCGACAACGATTTGCACAGTTTGACGGACACTGTCTTGCGTGATGGCAGCAGGCACATCTTTTAGAGCCAAATGGGTAGTCACAAGCGCAACTTTCATGGCTTGATTGGCAAGCATCATTACTACTTTATCGCAGCCACTTTGCTGCATAAAAAACTCGGTATGACCACTAAACATGGTGCCATCCAATAACTTAATATTGGCATCTATAAGCGCAGATTTCTGTAGAGGGCCTGTGACGATAGCTGCTACGATGTTGTTTGCTGCCAGTTGGTGAGCGACCTCCAATTGCCGCGCCACCATGATGGCATTATTAATATCGATCCGACCAGCGACCACAGGTGCACCGCAATTGACTTCAAGCAAAGTGAAAGCGTTATTATGACTCTCCTGACTATGATTCTCGCTACTGTTGCCGCCAGTGCCTTCACTTTTATCATCGATAGACAGCGATGACATCTGCTGCGCAAACTCTGCAATATCTATAGGTGCGGCGACAGTTTGCCAAGTTGGAGACTCAGTTAACACGCCAGCAGCGATGAGTTCATCAGCGCGCGCTTGCATGGCCTCATTCTCAGCGAGCACCCAAATAGGCCTAGAAGAATCTTGCAGCTTACCCTCGGCTGCCAACAGTAGCACTACGTCCATACCAATACCAGCTGGCTCGCCTGTGGTAATTAACAACGGTTGTTTTGTCATTATAAAATCATCCTTACTTTATCTTAACTATCAAATATTATTATATTCTCATTAAGTCTAACGCTGTTTAATGTCACGATTTTTACTGCTCAGACTTGAACCCTTATCTCTACATACACAGATACTCACTGATACATCACTGACTAACGCGGTACTGATAGAGCAAGAAAAAATCCTATAATGTGTTAAACTTTCGCTTTTGATTGTAGCACCATTTGTTACACTGCTCTGACGCGTTTTAGTACCACTAATGTAGTGATAGCACTCACTGCTTACGATAATGACAGTTCTTGTTCTCTCTTTATTACCATTTTTTGCATACCTTATTACCGACTTTTAGATAAATTAGGCACTCATGGCAGACTCTAGCAAAACCGACGACTTACTCAATCAGCAGCCGCCACACAATATCGATATTGAAAAGGCGCTACTGGCTTCTTTGATGAGTATCGAAGAAGCCTATGACAAGATTGCCGATATCGTTACCAAAGATGACTTCTACGCAGGACGCCATCAGCATATTTTTGATGCCATCGCTCATCTAGCAGCGGTCAATGAACCCTACGATACCGTGATGGTACATGATTGGCTAGAAGCACAGAAACTGCTCAAATCTGCAGGTGGTGACAGTTATTTGGCTGATATTTTGAGTCAAAGCCCTGCGACATTATTTAACCTGACTGCCTATGCTCAACGTGTACGAGAGTTGTCGACACTGCGCCAATTGATTACCACTGGCAATGATATGTTAAGCCTTGCCTACAACCCCAAAGATCAAACCGTTAGTGATATTTTGGACAATGTTGAGGCCAAAATATTTAGTATTAATGAGCAGCACAATAAACGCGCAGAACAACGCGGCCCCGTTGGTATTACTTCAGTATTGACCAATGTCATTGATAAAATTCAGGAGCTAAAATCCAATCCTGACGGCATGATTGGGTTGCAGACGCCATTTGCTGAGCTAAATAACAAAACCCAAGGGCTGCAAGCTGGTGACTTAATCATTGTTGCGGCGCGCCCTTCTATGGGTAAAACCACCTTTGCGATGAACTTGGCAGAAGGCGTCCTATTCAATGAAGATCTGCCTGTGGTGGTGTTCTCGATGGAGATGCCAGCGGAATCTATCGTCATGCGTTTGCTGTCATCTTGGGGCGCTATCAATCAGACCCATCTGCGTTCAGGACAAATGAACGAAGACGAATGGGCAAAAATGATGAATGCTATTCAACATTTGCAGTCTAAGCATTTATATATCGATGACAGTACCGCATTGCCACCATCAGAGCTGCGCTCACGCTGTCGCCGTATCGCCAAAAACCATGATGGTAAGCTTGGCGCCATCATCGTCGACTATCTACAGTTGATGAAAGTCCCTAGTCTTGATGGCAACCGTGTTGGCGAAATCTCCGAGATTTCTCGAAGTCTAAAAGCCTTAGCGCGTGAGCTTGAATGCCCTGTTATCGCCTTATCACAGCTGAACCGCAGTCTAGAAAACCGACCCAACAAACGTCCTATCATGTCAGATTTACGTGAGTCTGGTGCCATCGAGCAGGATGCGGATTTGATTATGTTTATTTATCGCGATGAGGTTTATAATGAAAACTCAGATCACAAAGGCGTGGCTGAAATCATTATCGGCAAGCAGCGTAATGGCCCTATCGGTACCATACGTTTGGGTTTTGAAGGTCAATTTACCCGCTTTATCAACCTGACACCTGAGTACTATCAAGGTGTTACTTTTGATGATGAATAACGCTTAGCCATGAATGATCTGTACCTGTAATATTCAAAACCCAACCACAAGTTATTTTACACCATAAAATGACTATTAATATCTATAACTGTCGGCCTAAAATACTAATAAAGATCTTAATTATGCGTACTGCTACCGTAACCATTAATCCTCAAGCCCTTACTCACAACTTATTTCAAGTAAAAAAGCGCGCGCCCAATTCCAAAGTATTGGCTATGGTAAAAGCCAATGCTTATGGTCATGGCGTGGCTGCCGTGTTGCCAGCATTGCAGCAAGCAGATGGGATTGGTGTTGCCACTTTTACTGAGGCATTAGAGGCTCGGCAATTAGGCTGGGACAAAACGATTGGTTTGGTTGAAGGCGTGTTTAGCGCCGACGAGTGGCAGCAAGCCATTGATAATGACTGTAGCTGCGTGATTCACCATACACCGCAGTTAGACTGGGCGCTAGCCAATATACCAGCAGCCGAAAGCTCAACACGGCAGGTCTGGATAAAATATAATACTGGCATGAATCGTTTAGGTTTCAATGAAAAAACGGTTGTAGAAGCAGCGCAGCGTTTACATGATGCTGGTTACCAGCTCATTCTCACGACGCACTTTGCCAATGCCGACGATCGCGAGTATCCGCTCAACAGCATACAAATACAGCGTTTTTCTGACATGCTAAGCCACTTACAAGCGCATGTCAGTGCAGATATCAAGGGCTCGTTGTGCAACTCTGCAGGGATCGTAAACTTCTCTGATAATCATTATGACTGGGTACGTCCAGGTATCATGCTCTATGGTAGCTCACCAGTCATTGATCAATCGGCTAAGGATTTAGATCTACAGCCTGCGATGGAGTTCAGTGCGCAGATCATGGCGGTACACACAGTCAGTGCTGGCGAGGCGATTGGTTATGGTAGTCGCTGGACTGCTCAGCAGGATACTAGAACCGCTCTCGTCAGTATTGGTTACGGTGACGGCTATCCGCGTGTCATCAGTGATGATGCTTATGTCATGATGATTGATGCTGCTAGCAACACCAGCTATCCCTGTCCTATTCGAGGACGAGTGGCCATGGATATGATTGTCATTGATTTGAGTGCCGCTCTAGTAGATATTGCGCTTGATAGCAAAGTCGTGCTTTGGGGGGCGAAGCCGCATGTCGATGAGGTCGCTAATCATGCAGGCACGATTGGTTATGAGCTACTATGTAGGCTCAGTGCGCGTCCCCTCCGCAAACTGGCGTAAATTTACCACTGGGTTATTTTAGAAGAATTTTTAGAAAAATTTGGCGTTTACATTGAAACTAATTACGCTATACTAAAAGTTTGTTGTCGCCATGGCTTGGGTAGTTTCCTATTGCCACTGACGGCTGATAACGTTTCATTGACTGTGATCGACTGCTAGGATTGCTATGAGTTTGCGCCACTTTTTAACCTTATCTGATTTAACCAAACAAGAATTACAAAACCTCATTATACGTGCAAGCGAACTGCGTAAAATGCAACACGCTGGCGAGATCTATCAGCCCTTTGTTGGCCGTACGCTTGGTATGATTTTTGAGAAGTCATCAACCCGCACTCGCATCTCTTTTGAGACTGGTATGGGACAGTTTGGTGGCAATGCGATATTTTTATCACCAAACGACACTCAGCTCGGTCGCGGTGAGCCTTTAGAAGATTCAGCTCGCGTCATCTCTAGCATGGTTGATATCATCATGATTCGCACCTTTGGACACGAAAAGGTTGAGACTTTTGCTGAATACTCAAGTGTGCCCATCATCAATGCCTTGACCGACGACTTTCATCCTTGCCAGCTATTGGCCGATATGCAAACCTATTACGAGCATCGTGGCAGTATCGAGAATAAGATCGTGACTTGGGTCGGTGATGGCAACAATATGTGCGCCTCCTTTATGCAAGCAGCGAATCAATTCGGTTTTGAGCTACGCGTTGCAGCGCCTTATGGCTTTGAGCCTGATGCAAAGTTAATGGAACGCTTTTCACATTGCGTTAGCCTCGTCGAAAACGTACAAGATGCGGCAAAAGACGCCAACCTCATTGTCACTGACGTCTGGGCAAGTATGGGCCAAGAGTCCGAGCAAAATACCCGTGCGCGTCGTTTTGCCCCTTATCAAGTTACACCGTCTTTATTAGACAAGGCAGATCCAGATGTGGTCTTTATGCACTGCTTGCCTGCGCATCGCGGTGAGGAGATTTCTCATGACATGCTTGATGATCCGCGCTCTGTCGTCTGGGATGAGGCAGAAAACCGCTTGCATGCACAAAAGGCATTGATGGAATTTTTGTTAAAGGATAAGATCAAACTATCAGATCGATAACCGTTTAGCTTGAGCTAAAACAATCTTAAAATAGTAGCAAAAAGGCAGATTACTTATGTAGTCTGCCTTTATATATGCTCGAGATTTAAGACTATATCAAACCCAAAAACTGCGGATGGTTTAATAATTATTACTCTAACGTGTTATCGGTTCAACCCCATTATTACCCGCTTTTAACAGTACATCTGCTTGATTTGCAGCAAAAATACCGTTACACACCACGCCAACGATATTATTTAGCTCTTTTTCTAGAGCTATTGGATTACTCACATCCAAATCGTACACATCTAAGATGACGTTACCATAATCGGTGACAAACCCTTCACGGTATACTGGCTCTGCGCCCATTTCAGCCAACTGCCTTGCAACATATGAGCGCGCTTGCGGTAGCACCTCGATGGGCACTGGAAAATTTCGGCCCAATATATCTACACGTTTGCTTTCATCGACCATACAAATAAACTTCTTGGAAGCGGCAGCAACGATCTTTTCACGTGTGAGCGCGCCGCCACCCCCTTTGATCAATTGTAGCTGCTCATTGACTTCATCCGCGCCATCGATATATATGTCTAATGTTCCGGCAAAGTTCAGATCCACCACTTCAATTCCAAGGGCTTTTAGCCTATCTTCGGTCACTTGCGAACTAGCCACAGCGCCTGCAAGCCTAATTGTGGGTAACAACTCAATCAAACAGTTCACGGTGCTGCCCGTCCCTACCCCTAATATCATTCCATCTTCGATATACTCTAGAGCCGCTTTGGCAGCAGATTTCTTTTGTGTTTGCTGATCACTCATTATAAATCCTTGGCAACGTGAAAAATATCAAAATGCGCGGTCATTATACCCGATGACCACAAAAGATGTCAGCGCAGGAGTGATTGTAATTTAACTTGTGTCAGTTGATGAATTTTGATATGGATTTGCCAGTCATTCATACTTTGTCATAAAAACAACCATGAAAACTGCAATTGAGTCTTGCAAGATGACAAAAATCAGCATAGGCTAATCTATTTCATTTTTATCTCCATTTATTGCCTATTTAGGAATCATTATGCTATCACATTGGGTACGAGCCATCTTACAAGCCACTGTCTATGACGTCGCCATTCAGACTCCACTTGAAGCTGCACCCAAGCTCACTCAACGTTTTGCTAATGATATTCGTCTAAAACGCGAAGACCTACAGCCCGTCAAGTCCTTTAAACTGCGCGGCGCATACAACCGTATCAGTCAATTGAGTGATGAGCAAAAAGCACGCGGCGTTATCTGCGCATCGGCAGGCAACCATGCTCAAGGTGTTGCCTACTCTGCCCGTAGGTTAGATCTGAATAATATTATCGTCATGCCCACCACCACACCAGACATCAAAGTTGATGCTGTCAGAGCACTGGGTGGCAATGTGGACTTGCATGGTGACAGCTTTGATGAAGCCAATCGTTATGCCATTGACCGTGCTGAGCGTGAAGGTCTGACTTTCATACCACCTTACGATGATGAGCTGGTCATTGCTGGGCAAGGAACCATTGGTCTTGAGCTGACTCAGCAATGGCGCAATATGGATTATGTCTTTGTCGCGGTCGGCGGTGGCGGCCTGATATCAGGTGTTGCGGCATTCTTAGGGGAAGTGGCGCCACACGTCAAGGTCATCGCGGTAGAAGCAGCACAATCAGCTTGCCTAAAGGCGGCGCTAGAAACTGGTGAACGCGTCAAACTTGAACAAGTCGGGCTGTTCGTCGATGGCGTTGCCGTTGCCCAAATCGGCGAGTTGCCGTTTGATGTTATTCGTACCCAAAAGAGCGATGGTTCGGGCACTATCGTTGAGCCTGAAGTCGTGACCTGTACTAATGACGAAGTCTGCGCCGCTATAAAAGATGTCTTTGAAGAGAACCGTAGCATTGTTGAGCCTGCTGGCGCACTATCAATCGCGGGTATGAAAAAGTATATTAATGCCAATAATCTCCAAGGTAAAAACTGCGTCGGCATCGTTTGCGGTGCTAATATGAACTTTGACCGTCTGCGCTATATCACGGAACGTACCGAGATTGGCGAAAAGAAAGAAGCCATCTTTGCAGTCACTATCCCTGAGCAAACTGGCGCATTTTTAGACTTTTGCCGCAGCTTACAAGGCCGTAATATTACCGAATTTAACTATCGTGCTGACAATCAGCTGTCACCTGACTCGATGGAGCCTGCTTCAATATTTGTGGGTATCGCTCTCAAAGAAGGCGATAAAGAGCGTCAGACTATTAGTAATCAAATGGCAAATGACGGCTATACGGCATACGATTTGACCGATGATGATATTGCAAAATCGCATATTCGTCATTTGATTGGGGGTCATGCGCATGTTGAAAATGAACAATTATTAAAAATTGTCTTTCCAGAAAGACCTGGAGCGCTGCTGACTTTCCTAGAAAAGCTTGGTAATGATTTTAATATTACTTTATTCCACTACCGTAATCATGGCGCCGCTGAAGGTCGTGTACTGGTAGGCTTACAAGCATCAGAAAGTAACTCACGCCAATTGCAAGATGCTCTACTCGATATCGGCTATGACTGTACGATGCTCAATGACAATATTGGTTATCAGTTGTTTTTGAAATAAAAAATAAAGACGTAAACATTCAGGCGTGTCATTTCATTTACAACTAAGCTATATTAGGGTCTATGAAACACGCCTAAATGCTAAGTTAGTTACTAATGTTAGCTATTGATATCATAATCTATCAACGAGGTTTAGATGAGTAAAAATAACGATACGCCTAATACACCAACTAAAATCCGTCTTGATAAATGGTTATGGGCGGCGCGTTTTTATCGCACGCGTACCCTTGCCAAGCAAGCCATTGAAAGCGGACGTGTACATTATGCTGGCAGCCGTGTAAAGACCAGTAAAGAGATTGCTGTCGGTGACGAGTTGACCATTCGACAAGGGTCGGCAACCGCAATGACGGAAAAAACCGTCGTCGTTGAAGCGCTATCGGCACAGCGTGGCAATGCGACTGCTGCGCAAGTCTTGTATTCAGAAACCCAAGAGAGCGAAGAGCGCCGCGCTTATTATGCTGAACAGCGCAAGCTTGCTAATCTTGCACGCCCTGATAATAAGCCCAACAAAAAACAACGTCGCGACCTGCAGCGCTTTAAGCATCAGCAAGACTAAAAAACACTAAAATAGTTTAAAGACTGCATTCCTTGCATGATCTTTGTTGCCTAGAGCATGCCCTTGTTATTTACGACATTAAGCGTTACGCTAAACTCCTTGTGACAAGCGTCAACAGCTCGATCATTAGAACATTGAAAGCTACTACTTCTTCACTCTTTATTTATTCAACCAATCACATGCTAGTGAGCCGCATTAAAATTGCTGGTTTTTTATAGCATGTTTTTTTATTGTCATAAAAGGTCATATTATGCAAATTAAAGCGTCTACACCATCGTCAGTATTATTGGTTTGTTTGGGTAATATTTGTAGATCACCAACGGCCGAAGAGATTTTTCGCCAGCAAGCTGCCATAGCAGGACTTTCGCTAAAAATAGATTCTGCAGGTACGAGTGATTGGCATATCGGTAAAGCGCCCGACCCGCGCTCACAGCGCCATGCCAAAAGTCAGGGCTATAACCTCAGTAAGCTGGTTGCGCGTCAAGTCAGTGCAGAGGATTTTTATAACTTTGATCTTATCTTAGCCATGGATACGCAAAACTTAGCAGACCTGCAAGCGATTAAAGATGACCTGCCAAATACAGATGATAAACTGGCTAGACTGGCATTGTTTAGCGAAGAAGATCCCAACTATGGTGGCGATGATGTTCCTGATCCCTATCAAGGTGACGGGGATGACTTTGAAGAAGTCATTGAGCGTATCGAATCCAGTGTAAAAGCTTGGATTGAGAGCTGGAATGCTATGTAGTTGTATCTGATAGACATTTATATCGCTCAGAGCTTTACTGATACTAACCACAAAACCTGCATGTTTTATCTGATTTTATCTTGTGTATGCCTTATAATAACGAGCGTATTAAGGTCTATTTAATCTCTGATCATGGCCTTACTCTCGCTCATTTATTTGCTAAATAGACTGCCTTATGATTACAGACTTGTGCCTTGATACCAGTAAGCAAAATGATTCATCGTATGACCTTTCTCATGCTAATACGATGGCACTTGCTTGTCTGGCTGACACAGTGGTGACGCTCACAGCTGAGTCTCAGCTTGATACCTTTATGGCAAGCACCGATAGCAGTCAGCCGTTATTTGTATTATCTGGTGGGAGTAATGTCCTGCTTCCTTCAAAGCTCCATGCTATTGTGTTACGACCAAAAATGCGTGGCATCACCATCACCGCGCAAACTCAAGATTATGTAGAAATCGAAGTCATGGCAGGTGAAAACTGGCATGACTTGGTCATCCATACCGTTGACCAAGGCTGGTATGGACTCGAGAACTTAGCCCTCATTCCTGGGCTGACAGGTGCCGCCCCTGTACAGAATATTGGTGCATACGGTGTTCAACTTGAAGACTATATGCAATATGTCCGTGCTTATCATTTACCAAGCAAAACTTGGCATCAGCTAACTGCCGCAGACTGTGAGTTTGGCTACCGAGACAGTCTCTTCAAACGCACGCCCAATACTTGGCTCATCAGCCGTGTCGGTTTTCGTTTGCATACTGATCCAACCAAAGTTTTAGCCAATTATGGCGATGTACAAACCGTTGCCCAAGCCTATGCTGAGCAGCAAGGGCATGCCCTACCTGCCCCACGCGATGTGATGCATGCCATCATTGATATTCGCAAACAAAAGCTACCAGACCCGCAGCAATTACCAAACTGCGGCAGCTTTTTCCAAAATCCGATCATCTCTCAAAACCAATTCGAATCATTACAGAGTATTTACCCTGATATTGTCGGCTACCCTATGCCCGCATCAACCGTCAAAGTCGCTGCAGGTTGGTTGATAGAGCAAGCTGGGCTAAAAGGTAGCGGTATTGAGCCGATAGTCACTCATAAGCATCAAGCGCTCGTGCTTACCAACCATACTCCCTATCAAGCTACCCAAGCAGACGTGGCAACAGCCCAAAACCATATCGCAAGCAGCGTTTATGACAAGTTTGCCATTACCCTGTGTCGTGAACCAGTATGGGTAAACGCTGACGGTACGATTGGACAAGAGCATGCGGTCTAAACGCCCATGGTCAAAACGGCTGTGGCGTCATTACTTACGCTCAGCTGAGCGTATGATAAGATTATTTCGTATCATTAACATCACTTTTTTGCTTGGCTCGACAATGATTATTCTTGTCCTTGTCAGCCTATTTACCCCGCTGTTCTCGCGTGCGGTGGTATATATGTTTCAACACCTGCCCCTATCTGCTATGCCGCCTACAGCGACAAGCTCACCACCAACGGCTTACGTGATATTAGGTGGTGGCCTTACCAACGACAATAACAACCAAATAATCCTAAATGGCTACAGCTTAAACCGTGTTCGCACTGCTGCGACAGCCTATCATGATCTGCCATTACCGATTGTCCTAAGTGGCGCTGAAGCTCCTTGGATGAATCAATGGCTTATCGAACATGGTATTGAAGGCTCGATAAGTGAAAATGCCAGTATGAATACCTGCGAAAATGCACGTTTTATTGCCAAGCGTATCCCGCTACAGCATGTCTACCTAGTGACCGACAGTTACCACATGGCACGGGCACGCAGACAGCTGGCCTTAAATGGTATTAATAGTACACCTCTCAGCGCCCCACTACCCGTCAATCGTGACTGGATGGAACCGGCGCAAAACTTAAGCCATTCTAGGCGTGCAGTCTATGAAATAGCGGCCTACCTGCGGGATGTTTTGCGCCCGCAGTCAGATTGTCGCCGGGCAGACGAAGTCACCATCGAGCAGCTACTAACGCCGAGAGGTAAGGCGGTCAAAACCTTTAACTGACACCAGCCACACACTTAAAAACAAGTTTAACGCGTCATTAAGATCTATTAAATGTTCGACCTATACAGGTCACTTATTACACTTGCAAAAAGTGTATAATAATATAAGAAACTGCTATTTAAGAGGTTTACCATGCTCAGTATATTTTTATTAATCCCGTTGAGTTTGATGCTGTTTGTGGTGGCCATTTGGGCGGTGCGTTACGCAGTAAAATCTAATCAATTTGAAGATTTGGACAATGCGTCACAGCGCATTATATTGGATGACCGACAAGAGCGGCGTCAAGTCTTGCAGTCTCATGAGCCCCTCAATCCTACTGAAGAAGCTGAAGCGAGCGCTCTTGATAATGAGGCTAAAGACATCAGTTTGGATGATTCTGCCCCTATCCAAGCCAAAGACTCTGATCTTCCCAAAACATAGCCCTAAACCTTTTTTGAACCGTGTTTTCAAGCCTTGCCGTTAGGCACTGCGATCAAGTATGACTTTTAGATTCACTATTTCATCCACTACCTGTTGTCTTTATTTGTGAAAAACAGGTTTGCATACTATGCATTATTTAGGAGACAGTCCTTATGACCACAGCGTTATTAGTTGCGGCATTTTTAATGGGGTTTTTGGGTTCACCACACTGCTTGGGCATGTGCGGTGGTCTGGTCGCGGCTTTTAGTCTATCTATGAAAGACGTCAGCCCAGCCAAGCGTCGTCGCCTAATCGCTACCTATCATTTTGGACGCCTAGTCAGTTATTCTATTTTGGGCTTAGTTGCAGGTCTCATCGGTACGACTGTCTTAGAGCCCCTAATGAAAGGTAACAGTACACCGCGTATCTTGCTAGGACTGGTCTTAGTCTTTGTAGGCGTTACCATGCTTGGTATGCCTTTTTTGAACAAACTTGAGCGGGTAGGCATGCGTTTTTGGCAGTATCTTAGCCCAGTACGTCAAAAAGTATTTCCACTCAATACTTATCCTCGCGCACTGGCGGCAGGGCTGTTGTGGGGGTACTTACCCTGTGGACTGGTCTATGGCGCATTGCTGATCGCTGTCGTTGCCCATGACCCGTTGAGCGGTGCGGCACTGATGTTTGTCTTTGGTCTAGGTACAGTCCCGATGTTGGTCGCTACTCATGAGACCGTTGGGTGGCTACGTGATAAAATTGGACGTTTCCGCTTACGCCAAGTAAATGGCGCACTAATGGTACTGTCGGGTATGGCCGTTATTTTTGTACCTATGATTATGATGTCCATGCATAGCGGACATGGTGGGCATGGCGGAGAAGACGGTCATGCACAGATGGATCATGGTAGCCCTTCTGCTATAGTGTCTGAAGCAGATAACGCTAGCCATCAAGATATGAGTCAGATGAACGACAGCACACATGATATGAATGAACATGCAGAGACTGTGGATCACACTCAATAATTGAGCACCAAACCAAATTAGCCACAGAAAAGCCCTCAACGTGTATCTCATCGTTGAGGGCTTTTTTATAATTGCTTATTAACAGGCATTTATAATAGCTAGTTATGATGGCTATTTATAAAACAAGCGAAACAACTTTATATTCTAAGCTGTTATGCTTGCCATTGCTCAAGGCTAAACTTAGTATCCAAATGCTTTTCAAGCGCGGGTATGTTGAAGGCATCGTCTTCACTGACAAAGCTGATACTGATACCCGTTTGCCCAGCACGGCCTGTACGACCGATACGATGCACGTAATCATCTGGCTGATCTGGTAATGTATAGTTGACTACGTGGCTGATATCATCGACATGAATACCACGTCCTGCGACATCGGTCGCTACCAAAATAGAAGCATGACCATCTTTAAAGCGCTGTAAGTACTTTTCACGCTTTTGTTGAATCACATCACCTGACAGCATCACAACTTTATGGCCTTGACGCAATTTATGATATAAGCGCTTTACCTGATCCTTGCGATTGGCAAAGACGATTACCTTATCCACTGCTGTATCAGCCAAAATACCTTGTAAGGCATCTAACTTTTGGTCTTCTGTCAATAAGTAAAAATGCTGATCGACCAATTCACTGGTTTTGTGCTCAGGCTCTATTTCAACAAACTGCGGCTCATGTAACCAGCGGTAGGCAAGATTCATTACATCTTGGTTAAAGGTAGCGGAAAACAACAAGCTCTGACGGTCTGTATTCGGTGGCATACGACCAACCAAGCGTTTGATATCAGGGATAAAACCCATATCGAGCATACGATCTGCTTCATCCAATACCAACACTTCTACACGGTCAAGATACACCATGCCTTTGTTCATCAGGTCAATCAAACGTCCAGGTGTGGCAATCAAAATATCAACATATTGACGCTCAAGCTCGTGCTGCTGCGTTTCATAGTTGGTGCCGCCCATGATACAGACACTATGTAATGAGGTATATTTGGTCAGCGCGATACAATCATCGAATATCTGCTGTGCCAGCTCACGTGTTGGCGCCATAACGACTGCGCGCGGCTCACCTAAAAACCGCTGTTCGTCATCAGCGAAAGAGCGCTTTAGTAAGGTTTCCATAATGGTCAGCAAAAACGTCGCTGTCTTACCAGTACCGGTTTGCGCCTGACCAATAGCATCTTGATGCGCCAAAGTATGCGGCAATATCTGGGCTTGAATGGCGGTCAATTCGGTGAATCCCAAATCACTGATCGCTTTTAAGGTTGGCTCTGAAAGTGGGAGATCAGTGAATGTTTTAAAATTACTCAAAAAATTATCCTTGTGTATGAATCGCTGATATATGAATTGCTTGTATATAAATCGACAGTAGGCCTATCTCAAGTTTTGGCTGGGCTTATAGTAAATGCAAACAAGAGTGGCCAAACTCAGCAAACTCAGCAAACTCAGCAAACTCAGCAAACTCAGCAAACTCAGCAAACTCTACAGTATAATGACATATAAAATCTATAAGCACAAAAAAGCCAAGCCTTATGTCTGCCCTTTACCAAAACATTGCAACATGCTCAACATTGGTAAGTTATGACCGGCTTGACTCAGTAGTATATCAGTAGTTTGCTCTGCAATATGGTTAAACACTCATATTGGCCAGGCTGATTATTCGTCTACTTTTCTGACTTCTTCGGCTTGCAGGCCTTTTTGACCTTCAACTACACTAAACTCAACCTTTTCACCATCTTTTAAAGAGCGATAGCCATCACCTTGAATCGCGCGGAAATGGACAAAGATGTCTTCTCCGCTATCACGTTGAATGAAACCAAAGCCTTTTGAGTCATTAAACCACTTAACAGTACCTTGTTCACGAGCTGACATAATAGTGCTTCCTAAAAAGTGCGATTAGCCCCAAATTCCTTTGCAACATTGCATATAAACGGGTGCTAAAATCATGAAATCAAAAAATAAACAGGTTGTCTCAAATACCAAAACGATATTTGTAACAAACTTGCAATACTTATCGTATAAAAAATATCATAACACGTGTTTTTAGTAACACAAAGCCTTTTAACATGGTTTTTAGCACTTATGTGGGGTTTTTATGTAATTTTTTTATAACATGGTGGTCAAGCTGTTATTATAAAGCCATTCTTTATCCTGTTAATCATTTATCATTTTCTTATTTCCAGTCATCTATAGAGTATAGAGAGAGCTATGAGCGCACCTTCTCATCAATCAGTAACGACAAATACCACAACAACAGACCGCTCTGATACAGAGACAAAGCCTACACTGACACGTAAGCTTCTATTGATCAATGGGGTGAACTTAAACTTATTAGGTAAGCGTGAGCCTGAAATTTATGGTCACACCACACTTGCTGATATTGAAGCACAGCTGACCGCTCGTGCAGCCAAACACAATATTGAGCTTATTTGCATTCAATCAAATCACGAAGGACAACTGGTCGATGATATTCAACATCATGGCCTACTAGCCAATGCAGCATCACAGGTAGACGCTATTATTATCAATCCGGCTGCCTTTACCCATACCTCAGTCGCGCTACGTGACGCCCTGCTCGCCACCCAAAAACCATTTATCGAAGTGCATTTATCCAATGTGCATAGCCGCGAGCCGTTTCGTCAGCACTCATATCTAAGCGATATAGCCGTCGGTGTCATTTGCGGTTTGGGTCATTTTGGCTATCAGATGGCGCTTGATTATTGGTTGCTCCATACATATAACATAGCCTTAACTGACTGATGGGCTTTAAGATCTGTCAGACAAGCTAAGCTTCTTAAGTATTGAAAACTTGAGTATTTAGTAACTTAAGCATACTGGCTAAACCGCTTGGGCTTAATTAGAATAGAGCTGCATCAACATAACGACTTAATATACCAATAATGACTCAACACACGGTGATATGAATGGCAAAATCGTCCGGAAAACGCTTTATGAAACTTGCTGGTATGACTGCAAGCATCGCAGGCAAAGCGGCTAAGAACTCATTAAAGCACCTGTCTAGTGACGAAGAAAAGCGTCTGCAAGCACGCTCTGAGATGATGCAAGATGTGGGGATTCAGATTGCTGAGACCTTAGGTGAGATGAAAGGCGCTGTCATGAAAGTGGGACAAATTGCCTCACAGTATAAAGATGTGTTTCCGCCTGAAGTCGCAACCGCTCTAGAAAAACTGCAAAAAGACGCGCCACCAATGCCTTACGCTCAGATTCGTATGCAGGTTGAGCGCGAGCTCAAAGCGCCTATTAATGAGTTATTTACTGAATTTGAAGAAGTGCCTTTTGCGGCAGCATCCATCGGTCAGGTTCATAGAGCCATCCTACCCTCCGGACAAAAGGTAGTGGTCAAAGTGCAGTATCCCGATGTCGATGAAAACTGCGACAGTGACCTCAAACAAGTACGCATGGCCTTAAAAGTCGCAGGCGTGCTTAATATGAGTCGCAAACTGCAAGAGCAACTGTTTGATAAGATACGTCAAAGCTTGCATGATGAACTCGACTATATCAAGGAAGCACATAACTTATTAGTATTTGGCGCCTTTCACGCCGACGACGAAGGTCTCATTATCCCCAAAGTTATCAGCAGTCATTCTACCAAGCGGATTTTGACCTTGACGGAAGAGATGGGAGAAAGCCTGACCACTGCGGCGACTTGGGACAACAGCGTCAAACAAAAAATTGCTCAGCGACTATTTCACTTTAGTGCAGGTCAGTTATTTGGCTTATATCGCATGCATTGTGATCCGCATCCTGGCAACTTTGCCTTTCGCGAGGATGGCAGCGTCGTTGCCTATGATTTCGGTGGTATCCGCAGCTATAGCAATGCGGAAGTACAGTTGTTTCGCAGGTTCGCTTATCATGCTGTAAAAGGCGATACGACAGCACTTGAACAAGATTTGATCGCGTTGGGCATCCGCCGTGATGATGAAAAAAACGTACCGGGAGAGTTTTACCAGCAGTGGCTTGCCATTGGCCTAAAACCTCTGTCTATAGCGCCCTATCAAGAAGGCCCTTTTGATTTTGCGGGTAGCCAAGTCCATCATGAAGCCATTACGCAGATGCGGACGTCTTTGAAGTACTTTGGTCAGTTCCAACCGTCAGCGACGACTATGATGCTCGATCGTACGGTATCGGGACAATATTGGAACTTGGTAAACCTAGGCGTCGAGATAGATTTGTCGCCACTGGTAGAAGAATACTTGGAAACACCAAAGTATTAATAAGTTAGAGGTCAATAACTTAATATCAATAAAACTCACACATGCAGAGCATGGCCACAGCGATCACAGAATACCGCACCTACTGCATGACCAAACTTACCGCAGTTTGGGCAGGTGACAGGATTGAGCTGTGGGCGCATGTTACGCGCCAGCTCAGAGGTAAAAATCCCTGTCGGCACCGCAATGATAGAGTAACCCGTGATCATGACCATGGTCGCAATGGCCTGACCCAGTGGTGTTTTTGGCGACATATCACCATAACCAACGGTGGTCATCGTGACGACTGCCCAATAGATAGAGACTGGAATACTGGTAAAACCATTCTCAGGCCCTTCTACCACATAAATAATTGAGCCGAAAATTGTTACCAGTAGCACCAATGATAAAAAGAATACGGTGATTTTTTGTTGGCTGGTTCTGAGGGCAGATGCCAAAAAACCCGCTTGCTGCATGTAGGCTTTTAGCTTGAGCACACGAAACACGCGTAAGATACGTAAAATTCGTATGACCAGTAGATACTGTACACCACCAAAAAATAAGCTTAAGTAGCTTGGTAAGATGGACAATAAATCCACTACACCAAAAAAACTAAAAGCGTAGCGAAGACGATTGGGCGCTGAAAACAGTCTTAAAAGATATTCAAAAGTAAATAAAATGGTGAAGAACCATTCTGCATAATAAAATATCGTCCCATATTGCAAACGCATATATAGCACACTATCAAGCATCACTACGCCGACACTGGTCAAAATCGCAATTAGCAATACAATATCAAAAAACTTACCCAAACGGGTGTCTGTGCCTTCGATAATAATATGAATGCGGTTACGTAGATAAGTAATGACTTCAGCAGTTGGTTGCTTCATAGAATCTGTGGGCTCATAAAGTCAGTAGCTATAGTCGATTCAGTTAAAAAAACAGTACTGCTAACATGAGTTTTCGCAGCATCAAACCGTGCAAAGTGCGCAGCAAGAGAGAAAAACTGATACCAGCAGAACGCTAATTTGAATGTGCCTCTTTTATATTGAATTGACTATACATAATATCGGATGGTTTGACGTAATAGAGATAAGCGCGGGTTAGTCAAAATGCGCAGAAGTGGTTTATAATATAGACCGCTCAAGCTCACCATCATGGCACATAATTTGCCACAGTGTAGCAAAAAACTGCTGTTAACGACATACAATTCGCAAGCATAAGCCTAAGCTGGTTACGCTAGGAAAGTGTATCGACACACCTCTACAAAGCGTGATTGCTAGAGCATATTGAACATGCTAATAAATAAAAACATTATCATGTATGTGACTCACATTGAGCATGTACTAAATAGCCAGTGAAACTTAAGGATATAATATGGCAGGTCATTCAAAATGGGCAAATATAAAACACCGTAAAGCCCGTCAGGATGCAGTTAGAGGCAAGGTGTTTACCAAAGTTATCCGTGAAATCGTCTCAGCCGCCAAACAAGGCGACCCTGATCCTGATAAAAACCCGCGTCTACGGGCCGCTATCGAAAAAGGTCTGTCAGTCAATATGACCCGCGACACTATTAATCGTGCGGTCGATCGTGGTACTGGTGGCGGCGACACTACTAATATGGATGAGATCAGCTATGAGGGTTACGGTGTCGGCGGCGTGGCTGTGCTTGTCGAAACCATGACCGACAATGTCAATCGCACCGTCAGTGAAGTGCGTCATGCTTTTACTAAGCACGATGGCAACCTTGGCACCTCAGGCTCAGTGGCTTATCTGTTTACTAAGCGTGGTGAGATCTCCTTTAATGACACAAGCTTAGAAGATGAAGTTATGCTTGCCGCGCTAGATGCTGGCGCTCTTGATATCGAAAATGATGGCGACAGCCTGCTTGTCATCACTGAATGGGAAAGTTTTGGTCAGGTCAAAGATGCCCTTAATGCTGCTGGTCTTGTCTCAGACAATGCTGAAGTGACTATGTCACCCTCTACGCAAGCTGAAATTGATAATATCGATGATGCACAACAAGTAATGAAAATGATCGATATGCTGGAGGATATAGACGATGTACAAGAGGTCTATACCAACGTCAGCTTCACCGATGAGGTGATGGCTCAGCTTGAAGAGTAGCTTGCATTTATAGTTCACTCATTAAGAAATAAAAAAGCCAAACGCTATAGATAACGTTTGGCTTTTTACCTGCTTCTCAGTTTACATCTCTCTAGCAGAGAGCTTTAATACTCATTTTGAGTTTTAGGTTTTATACTGCACCCCTTCAAGTGCTAGCAAGTATGCTTTTTTATCCAGTCCACCAGTATAGCCCCCAAGCTTACCATCGCTGGCAATGACCCGATGGCAAGGGATAATAATGCTAAAGGGGTTTTTGCCGTTAGCATTGGCCACCGCGCGAAAGCCTTTTGGATTACCCACGCGCTGTGCTAACGTAGCATAGCTGATAGCCTCACCGTAATTGATAGCTTGTAGTGCTTGCCATACTTTTTGCTGAAACTCAGTACCTATTGAGGTATCTAGTGGCAAGTCAAAACTATCGCGCTTGCCAGCAGCATATTTATTAAGCTGGTTAATGGCATCAAGCAGTAAAGCCTGAGCAGGATACTGTTTACTTAGGCTATTCTTATCTATGAATATGAAATCATCCTCGCTAAGCTCATAGTGCCTTTTGAGCTTGGCAGAGGATTTAGACTGTCGCCATGACTGATCTTTTGACAGCCAATTAATCTCAACAAGCTTGGGGCTTTGATGCTCATCTGTGCTTGCTATCAAAATTAATTGATCTTGAGCAAAATTTGTCATTGTTACAATCATAATACCTCCCCTGCCTTGTTAACTGCTCATCTTGCTAAAAGGTTAACTTTCATCCGTCTCAAACAAAGCGGCAACAAACTGCTTGGGACTAAAGGCACGCAAGTCATCAATTGACTCGCCAACCCCAATATAACGGATGGGTACATCGGTCGTTTCAGCGATATTGAATACCACCCCACCTTTGGCCGTACCGTCAAGCTTAGTAATAGTAATACCCGTTAGTGGCACCACTTTATTGAACAGCTCCACTTGATTGATGGCATTTTGACCTGTACCAGCATCAAGGACAATCATGCCCTCATGCGGGGCGCTCGGGTCTGACTTTTGCATCACTCGTACTACTTTTTCTAATTCGTTCATCAAGTAAGTCTTATTCTGCAAACGGCCTGCAGTATCCGCAATCAGCACGTCGATGTTTTTGGCTTTGGCAGATTGCATCGCATCAAAGATGACCGAAGCGCTGTCAGAGCCATGACCTTGAGCGACGACTGGGATATTGTTACGCTCACCCCAAATCTGTAGCTGCTCGGTAGCAGCAGCGCGGAAAGTATCACCAGCCGCTAGCATGACCGACTTACCTTCACCTTGTAAACGCTTGGCAAGCTTCCCGATGGTAGTCGTTTTACCTACACCATTCACGCCAACAACCAAGATAACAAAGGGTTTTTTACTGGTATCAATCACCAGCGGCGCTACTTTTGGCGTTAAGATGTCAACCAGCTCGCTTTGTAAGGCCTTATACAGTGAATGCGCATAAATCAAATCACCACGAGCTGTTTGCTCAGTCAAACTTTTGATAATACGATTGGTCGCATTTACCCCAATATCAGCGACCAACAGTTGGTCTTCAACCTCTTCTAATAACTCATCATCGATCTCTTTGCCACCGATAAGGATACTAACCATGCCTTCTGCTAGATTCTTACGTGACTTACTGAGTCCTGATTTCATCCGATTAAACCAGCTGCCCTGTTGACGGCCTTGCTTCTCATCTACATGCTTTGGTTTAGCTTCAGCCATCTCAGTACTGGCTACTAATGACTTTGCTGCTGCGCTCTCACTTGCATGTTCTTGCAAAGGCATCGTTGGGATAGTAGGCCGATTGGTATCACTTTTGATATGTTGTTCGTTGGCCGCCGTGCTTTCAGACGTATCTTTTGTGTCAGTCGATACAATTGGCGTACCCAGCTCGATACTTTCTGCAGCGTCTGCTGTTGATACTTCTACATTTGCGCCTATATTCTTTGCTGTACTCTCTTGCGTGCGCACAGCACTCGTCTCAGGCTCATCTATGATGGGGACGGATTGCGCTGGCAAACTGGGTAAGGTAATATCATCGTCATCTAAATCATCAAGGTCACCATCCAAGTTGATGACCACACGATTGCTATTATTTGGATTATTCATATGCTTGCCCTAAAGGTTATCACTGTCAGTAATGTGTTTGTTGTGCCGTTTATAGCAGTATCAACGGCATCATTAGAATAAGAGATGGTTTTTGTGCTAGTTTAGCATAATTCAAGGCAAGCTCAGCGACGTCAATAACAGTAACCGCTGATGCGTGACAAATCAGCTGAGCAAGCTTCTCTTAAGGTTTGGACACAAATCTCTGACTTTGCTGATGTTAAAGTTCGCTACAGTCAGCTATAAGCGATTATTTAAACAGGAACAGACATGTTACCGCTAACTCAATCATGCCCATCGAGCGACATCAAACCTAATATTAAGCAGGGTTTTAAGAGCGACTCTATTTATAGAAAAACCCATAAATTAAGCCTACCGCTTGTTTTATTGGCTTTGTCTTTTTCAACCGTAGGCTGCGCCACCATGCAAGCACTTGAACCCACGGCCATCTTAATCTCCGATATGAAAAAAATATTGTAATACGTCTTATTGTCTTACCTTTTTAAAACAACTTTTTATAACCGATTCACTATAAAACAAATACAGTGCTACTGGGGTGAGTTTTATGCAGCATCGAACAGTGACGGAGTCGCACAGCAAGCAAAGAAAATTTATACCAGTAGCACGCCGTAAAAGCAGTACTCTTTTTATTTAGGATTCACTATATTAAAAATCAGGAATATTTATGTCAGCAATACTATCAACTTACAAGACGTCAACCACTTCGCGTGCGAACACCATCATGAAAATTATGGTCGCTATGATTATGAGCATTTTATTATTAGCAGCCGTAGGCTGTAGCACAACTCAAGAATTCAAGCCAACCGCTAGCGTTATTGTTGGTGGACATAAATCTCTATAAAGCCTATATCATACACAATAACCCTTCTTTATTTAGCCATATTCAGCCGTTATTTTATAAGTAGAACCTATCATGTCTCTGTCTTTATCACTACCTGCTAACTCACTACGCATGGCCTGCGCCTTAGCACTTGCTACCACCCTTGCTGCGTGTCAAACCAGTAATCTTAAACCAACCGCGCAACCCGATGTAACCAGTTTGACAACCGTCACTCCTAGCCCAACAACAGATGCAACTAAGCAGCCTTCAGCGCTGGCTATGGATATGTCAGGTCGGCATGAGTATCAGCTAGACAATGGACTTAAAATCATCGTAAAAGAAGACCACCGTGCCCCAGTCGTGATGACGCAAATTTGGTATCGTGTGGGCTCAGCAGATGAACCGCACGATAAAGGCGGCATCTCGCATCTACTTGAGCACATGATGTTTAAAGGCACGGCTGACGTCTCAAGTGATGACTATGAACGTTTGATTGCCAAGTTTGGCGGGGTAAATAATGCTTTTACCAGCTATGACTATACTGGTTACTATGAGCTGTTTCCAGCGAACCGTATGGCGCTCGCGCTAGAGTTAGAAGCCGACCGTATGACTAATTTGCGCTTCGATGCCGCCGCGTTTGATAAAGAGCGGCAAGTCGTCATGGAAGAGCGTCGCCAACGTACCGATGACAATCCACTGGCCAAGGCCTATGAGTCATTTCGCTTACTAGCTCTACCTGACAGCTCTAAAGGCGAGTCTGTTATCGGACCCATGAGCGAGCTTGAGTCTATTACACTGGCTGAGTTAAAAGACTGGTACAAAATCTGGTATGCACCTAATAACGCAACCTTGGTGATCGTCGGTGATGTTGAACCAGAAGACGTGCTGACGCAAGTCAAACGCTACTTTGACGATCTAAAACCCAGCACTACTCTGCCTGAGCGTCCTGCCGTCAGACAACAAGGCTTTCGTGGCTATCAAAAAGTAGACTCTGAGCAAGCGGTTCAGGTACCCGTATTACTTATGGGTTATAACGTACCTAGTCTGTCAACAGTGGCTGCAAATAATGAAAAGCAAGCGTACGCTCTTTCACTTGCGCAAGATGTGCTTGACGGCGGTCTGTCTGCTCGACTAGAGAGTCGGCTCATCCGTGAACAAGGCCTACTGACCTCTGTAGGAACTTCTTATAACTTGCTTGATCGCGGCGACGGCTTGTTTCTGATACAAGCTACTCCTCGTGAAGGTATTAGCTTGACGCAAGCGCAAGACGCCATCACGGCTGAGATAGGCAAGCTTGCTACCGACCCCATCAATGCCGATGAAATAAGCCGCGCGAAGACCAATACTGTCACTGGCCTAGTTTACGCGCAAGACAGTATGCAAGGACAAGCCCAGATGATTGGCTCACTACAGACTATCGGACTCGATGACAGACTACTTGCAACCCTGCCCGCCAAGCTAGATAGCGTGAGTGTCGCTGACATCCAAGCCGCCAGCAAAAAATACCTGGTGCCAGACAACCTGACCGTGATGCATATCGTACCACCTGCCAGTCAAACGGATAAAGCTGAGACAAGCACAGCAGAAACGACTGACTAGACCGTGTCCTAATACTAAGAAGAAAAATATGACTAAGAAGGCTTTTATATCCATGCTAAAAACAACACTACAACACGCAACTCTAGCACAGCAAAAACGCACCAAATCTATGCGTATATCCTCTCTCAGTGCGGGTATGGTTTTGGGGTTAGCAGCGCTGACCACTCCAGCTTATACAAATTCAGCTCATGCTGCTTTGGCTGCCGAAGACGGCTATCGCGACTCTACCGCGACAGTGGATGCAAGCGCACCCATTGCAGCATTATCTAAGCTTACCAGCCTTGATAACGCCAAACCGCTACAGCTCACTGTACCAACGATTGAGCATTTCAAGACCTCTGCTGGTGTGCCTGTCTCTTTTGTGCGTGCAACTACCCTCCCTATCGTAGATATCGACTTGCGCTTCAATGCTGGTAGCGCCCGTGACGGGGATATACGTAACAATGGTTTTGGTATCGCCAACATGGCCGCTACGATGCTCACTCAAGGAACCAACCGCTTAGATGAAGATGCCTTTACCCGCGCTGTTGAGACTTTAGGTATTGATCTAGGGAGTCGTGCCTACAAAGACATGTTTATCGTCTCGCTGCGCAGCTTGTCTGATGATGAGCATTTGCTACCCGCAGTTGATTTAATGACCCAAACCCTCACCCAGCCAACTTTTGATCCGCAGATTTTGGAGCGCAATAAAGCAAGATTACTGGTCGGTCTACAGCAGCAAAAACAAGATCCAGGCAGCCTTGCTAGCCTCGCTTTCAATGAGGCTCTGTATGGGTCGCACCCTTATGCCCACCCTTCATCGGGCACACTTGAGACCGTACCAAGCATCAAAAAAGAAGATCTGACGGACTTTCAAGACCGCTATCTCGTCGCTGCCAATGCGTCACTTGCCATGACGGGCAATCTAACATTAGCCCAAGCCAAACAACTCGCTGATGCCATCACTGGCGACTTACCTACAGGTAAAGCCGCTGAGCCCTTACCTGAACCAAAACCCCTCACCCAAGCACAGCACATTCATATTCCATTTCCCAGTACTCAAACCACGGTATTAATGGGTCAATTGGGCAACAAGCGCGCCACTGATACTAAGGCTCAGCAGCAGCAAACCAACTTTGCCGTGGGTAATGAAGTCATGGCAGGCGGTAACTTCAATGCCCGACTGATGACACAAATACGTCAAAACCTTGGGCTTACCTATGGCATCTCAGGCTCTATGAGTCCAATGTTGGCTCGCGGCCCTTATCAGATAGGGTTTTCCACACGTAATGACAAATCCCGCGATGCTATCGATGCCAGCTTAGCAGTCATTCACGACACGTTAGACAAGGGAATTACTCTTGATGAGATGCGCTTGACCACGGACAACATGAAGAACAGCTTTCCGATGAGTTTTGCGAGTAATGCGGGAATCAATGGTTTATTGGGGATGATGAATTTTTATAAACTACCAGATAACTATTTGACCGACTATATGAGACGCATTGACAACGTCCAGCTACCAGCAGTCAATCAGACCATGCGTGAGACACTTGATCCTGATCGCTTTTTGATTGTGACGGTAGGAGCAGACGATCCGAAACTGAAAGTCTCAACTGAGAATAAGGTTACAGATTAGTCTGTAACCGTTATGGCTACATCATAGCTTAAGTGCTTAGGCTTGTAGGTGGCACCATCATAAGCTAAGCGAATGACATGTTTATCATAAGAAGACACTACCTCATAGTCGCCGTTGGCAAAATTATGCAGCGTAGGCACAATTAGTAATGCTTCTATCTGTCTATTGTCAAGAGTAACAGCAAGCTTCTGTCCGCGACGTAAATACAAAAAATAATCGCAGTGATCATTCACCATCACCTCAGAAGCACGCTCAATAGTGGCTTCACCTATACTTCCTTGCAGCAATTTGGGGCATATATCAGCATGCTGAGCCGCCAGCCGCGCATAGGAGTTTTTGATATTGTCCTCAATTTCGGGAGTTTCCCAAACTCTGTGTAACTGCTTATAATCCACTAACAGGAGAATAAGCAATGACTAACCAATCTGATATCAAGAAACTGGCCGAGCAAATGGCTGGTAGCATGAACAGCTTTGATGACATCAAAGACTTTCAAAAGCAGCTCATGCAATCTTTTATCGACACTGCCTTAGAAGCTGAGATGGAAGACCATCTTGGATACCCCAAGCATGAAAAAGCAGACAAGCCTAATAAGCGCAACGGTCATACTAAAAAGACCGTCCGTAGCGACACAGGCGACCTTGAGATCTCCACTCCAAGAGACCGCGGTGGCAGCTTTGAACCTACACTAGTGCGCAAGCATCAAACCCGTATTAGTGGCCTTGATGATAAAATCATATTTCACTACAGGCATAGCCTTCCGTCTTGCGCTTCGGGCAAGTGTCTCCCAGACACTTGCTGATCCTCGCTCATACGCCAAAGGTCAAACCACCACCGAGATTGTAGAGAGCATTAAAGAGCTCTACGGTGTCGATATCTCAAGCTCTCTTGTCTCAAGAGTCACTGACAATATTATTGACGATATCACCGCTTGGCAGCACCGCCATTGAGCAGTGTTTATCCTATCGTCTACTTAGACTGCATCGTCGTCAAAGCACGTCAAGATAGCAGATTATCAACAAGGCAATCTATCTGGCGCTAGGCGTGGGACTTGATGGTAGAAAAGAGCTGCTTGGCATGTGGCTATCAGAGAATGAAGGCGCTAAGTTCTGGCTTGGCGTTCTCACTGAACTACAAAACCGCGGGGTACAAGATATCCTAATCGCTTGCGTCGACGGTCTAAAGGGCTTTCCTGATGCCATCAATACGGTTTACCCCAACGCTCAGGTTCAGCTGTGTATCGTGCACATGGTACGCTATTCAATGAAGTTTGTACCTTGGACAGATAAGAAGGCAATAGCGACTGATTTAAAGGCCATCTACGGCGCTGATACGCTTGAGATAGCAGAGGCCAATCTCGAACACCTTGATGAGGTGTGGGGCGATAAGTATCCGCATGTCATCAAGTCTTGGCGTAATAACTGGGAGGGCTTAACGGTGTTCTTTGGCTACCCTAAAGACATTAGAAAAGTCATATATACCACCAATGCTATTGAGTCGCTAAACAGCGTGATTCGTACGGCGGTGAATAAGCGTAAGGTATTTCCCTCTGATCAGGCAGCGTTTAAAGTGGTATATCTAGCAACACAGCAGGCATCCAAGAAGTGGTCGATGCCGATTCGTAACTGGACGTCTGCTCTTAATCGCTTTATGATTATGTTTGATGATCGTATAAGCAGGCATTTAATCTAAAGGGCAGTTACACAGAATTCGGGATGGGCTCTCAATTTCAGCAGCTTTTTGCTGCTGCTGCTTGATTGCTGTAGGATTTACATCAACCAAACTTGTATTAGGATCACTTGGGCTACAAGCATTGCTCACAAAAAGCACGGATGCAGCTGTAACAATCAATGCTAGCTCTTTTTTATTAATATATTTACTTGGCTTAAACTTACGTATAGCAGCCATTGAAAACCTAGTATTTTTCATAAAATCTGCTTATATCAAACACTTATGTCACTACTTGATGAATGAATGTCGTTCAAACAAACAATAATTCATGGCTATTAAAACATATATAACCAAAATCTCACTAACTTTCAGTGACCTATACGTCAGCTCAAATTTATAACGCATCAACGATCAAAGCTACTAGTACCTTCGTTCATCACTGGCTGATTGATACTATCCCCTATACCCATAGGCTGCTTAGAGTGATACTAATACCGACAAGACGAGCTACTCGTAGCATGATTAAAGCCCCACTTACGATAACCTTGCGTGTCTAAATGCACAGAACCTGTTGAGTACAAACCCAGTCCAAAGTTATAAGACTCCCCTTGATATTGCCAAAACTGACACAGATCGTCTTGCATCTTACTCAGTAGCCAAAAGTTATCTTGGTACTCAGGAACCCAAATATCTATTGCGCCCGCAGTCATATGCTTACTGCTATTAGCACCGCCAGCACAGCTATTGAGTCCCGGACTACGATAGACAGAACGGATTTCCGTGCTTGCTGGCAAGATTCCTTGATTTTTTAATAAGCTATAGAGCCGTAACGTAGGCACGATATTTGACCATAACTCTTGCGGTGGCAACTGATAAGGCTCATAACCGCACTTATCCCAACTACGCGCTGTGGTAAGCAATTGTTCAAGCGGTGGGACATTATGAGCCCCGATTTGCGAGCTTAGGTAACGTTGGTAGTTTGCAACTTCTTGTGCCCGAAAGTGATTGCTATTGAGCCAAGTGTTAAAATCCATCGCAGTGGCATTACTATAATAATTATCGCTTGTGCTATAACTATTGTTATAACCAGTGCTTGCTCTAGGCTTATTGATATACACGCGTTTGTTTTCTTCTATTGATACGTTGGCATCAAAATTATATTCGCGCTGTTTTTGTTTGATCAGCCCCTGCATACGATCATCGCTTGATAGCGCCTGATTAGAGTTGCTAGAATAATTACTGGTAACAGCCGTACCTTGACGTATTTGAATGCGGCGCTCACTATTGTCTTGCAAGATGGCCGCTTGAGCACCCACACTACTGACACATACAGCAAGAGCTATCATGGATTTTTTTATAAATGTAATACTACTGTTCGTATTTTTCATGTGGGCAATTATCGCTAAAAACATTTTATCGATACTATCAAATTTTATGCAGGCAAGCTAAACTATTGCATCGTATAATAGGTAATAGAAATCTAATTAACATTTATCATCATTATTTTTATAATTACGTTACCTTTGACGAGTTTGCTTTTATACAAACTTACTCTCCCATCATCCATGACCGCTAGCTTTTGCAAAAACCTGACAACAGTCACCTTGCACGCTATTACGATTAACTTATCGCTAATTTTAGTCACTGTTTGCATGCATTTAAATTATAGTTACTTAAATTATAGCCACTTATAGCTGCCTTTATATATGTCTCTGAATCCACAATATCGTTTTTCACGTCAAAGCCATCATTTCGGTCAACATCATGAGCCGACTTTGTGGCAACGCATTCATATAGATCCATGGCTAACGATACTACTCCTAACTATCTGCAGCATTGGGCTGACCATACTCTATAGCGCTTCTTCGCAAGATAATGCGATGGTCATTCGCCAACTGGTGAGCTATGGCGTAGGATTTACCGTGATGTTTATCATGGCACAGATTCCACCGAATATTTATCGCAGCTTTACACCGATATTTTATATATTAGGCATCGTTTTGCTGGTGTTGGTTGAGATTATTGGTGAAGTACGGATGGGGGCAAAGCGTTGGATTGATATTCCTGGGTTTGGTAGCGTGCAACCGTCAGAATTTATGAAGCTTGGTATGCCTATGATGTGTGCTTGGTTTTTGTCTAAACGTGAGCTACCGCCCTCATTCTTAAGCGTTATAGTGACATTAGCGATTATCATCATACCTGTACTGCTGGTGGCTATAGAGCCAGATCTTGGCACTTCCTTACTGGTCGCTGCCAGTGGCATTTTTGTGTTATTTTTGGCAGGCTTGTCATGGCGAATGATATCAGGCGCGTTGGCGCTGACCATACCTTTAGTCGCTTTTGCATGGCAATTTTTACTGCACGATTACCAACGTACTCGCGTCTTAACCTTATTCAATCCTGAAGGCGATGCGCAAGGGGCTGGCTGGAATATTATCCAGTCCAAGACAGCAATCGGTGCTGGCGGACTCTCTGGAAAAGGCTACCTAGAAGGCACGCAGTCACATCTGCACTTTTTACCTGAAGGGCATACTGACTTCATCATTGCGGCATTCTCAGAAGAATTTGGTCTGTTTGGCGTGATACTGCTAATGTTTATCTATGCTTGCCTATTGACACGTGCGCTATACATTGCTTTTACTCACCCTGACACCTATAGTCGCCTACTGGCAGGTGCCATCGCAATGTCATTTTTTGTTTATATATTTGTCAATGTCGGCATGGTCGGAGGACTTTTGCCCGTTGTGGGCGTTCCGCTTCCGTTTATCAGTTATGGCGGCACAGCGATAGTGACCTTAATGGCGGGATTTGGACTACTGATGTCCATCCATACTCACAAATCATATTAGCTATTGAGTCATATTGTTGAATCATATATAAATGCAAGTGGGAAAATACTCGCCTATTTAGCATCGTACCCGCTCCTAATTTTATGCAGTAAAATTTTATATAAAAATAAAAACCTATAACTTTATTTTTGCAATTAGTATTAAATTGTCACTTGTATAATATATAAATACATTAGACCTATAGGTCATATAAGTAGTTGATATTATTAAAATAAGACCTTATAAACATATAGAACTCCTTGCCAGTGCAAGTAGTAATCCATAATTACCTATAAGTTTTAATGCTTGTTATTTGCAAAAAAGTGCGCTAATCTCTTGTCAATACGTGTTGATACATAACTTATACATAGCTACTCATAAAGTTAGCAATCAATCATACTTCAGTCGGAGCTCATCCGTATAGTGAGCATCTAGGTTTTCATACGCACTACTTAATTAACGCTTTACTAACAAAGATTCACGCAAAGCTATTTAGTTAAGCAAGTCAAAAAACCTACGTAGAAAACTCCTAACAGTGTGCCAAATTCTTTTAGTGGCATTAATATTTATATTATTAATACATCTCATGAATATCAGTTGGTAATAGTTACTTCCTGTAAATTTATCAAAGATGATAAGAAGCTTAACCATACGTCAAAACCTATTTATAAAGCCATGACAAATATCTTACATTCGCATATTTAAAGGCTTTATGACTTACTTGTAATGACAAAGTTAGGTTCTGACGTATCAGTTATAGAGGAATTTATGAATAAGCGTCTGTCTGGTTTACTTACAATGTCGGTGTGTTTATGTGCTGGATCTGCAGTGGCATCTAACGCAAACGCAGTAGAAGCAAAAACCTCCCTTGCGACTTTGTCACAAGATAACGCCTCCCATATTGATCGCGTGCTCGGTGAGCTTACTCGCCAACATGATAATGCTTCAAGCCTAGTCAAGTCCGCCCGTCAGCCGACATCGTTAGCATTGAACAGCTCTTTATTAGCCAATGATACCAGCCAAGTCACTGATGACGAAGACGTATTAGAGCGTTTAACTGCTGTGGCGTCGAACTCTGTGAGCAAATTTAAGCAGACTGGTCTGGCTTCTTGGTATGGTCGTAAGTTTCATGGTCGTAAAACCGCCAGTGGTGAAACATTTGATATGAATGCTTTGACTGCAGCCCATCGCTCATTACCCCTTAACTGCTATGTTAAAGTAACCAATAAAACCAATGGCAAAAGCGTCGTGGTTAAAGTCAATGACCGCGGGCCTTTTCATGGCAACCGCGTCATGGATTTATCTTATGGGGCAGCTAAACAATTGGGTATCACCAACAAAGGGGTTGGCAACGTTTCGATTGAGCGGGTTGATGGGCCTTAGTCTTAAACACTTAATTGATATTAAAGTATTTTAGAACTGTAATGTTAAAATAAAAACTGCCAAGCGTATTACGCTTGGCAGTTTTTTTATGGGTGATCTATTTAAAAGCTATAGCTCAAACGCTCTTTCTATCGCATCGTCCAAGCGCTCAACAGCGATTATATTAATGCCTTTAAATTGAGCAGAATTAGTTGTTGGCGCATTAGACTTAGGTACAATGGCATGCTTAAACCCATGCTTCATTGCTTCTTTTAAACGCTCCTGCCCGTTTGGTACAGGGCGAATTTCACCCGATAGACCTACCTCACCGAATACCGCTAACGATGATGGTAACGCTCTTTCTTTAATGCTCGATGCGCACGCCAATAACACGGCTAAATCAGAACCCGTTTCTATCACCTTGACACCGCCAACCACGTTGACGTAAACATCTTGCCCACTGGTATGAATGCCACCATGACGATGCATGACCGCTAGCAGCATTGATAGACGCTGATAATCAAGACCAAGTGCCATACGTCGTGGCTGTCCTTGCGAGTCATCAACCAGTGCCTGCACTTCGACCAGTAGCGGTCTGGTACCTTCACGGCTGACCATGACGACTGAGCCAGCAACGGGCTTATCATAACGGCTCAAAAATATGGCGGATGGATTGGCCACCTCCTTTAAGCCCATATCCGTCATACCAAAGATACCCAGCTCATTCACCGCACCAAAGCGGTTTTTAACGGCTCGAATCATGCGAAAGCGTGAGTCAGACTGCCCTTCAAAATACAAGACCGTATCGACCATGTGCTCAAGCACACGTGGACCTGCCAGCGTCCCTTCTTTGGTGACATGACCGACCAAAAATAGCGCCGTCCCTGTCTGCTTAGCATATCGGGTCAAAATAGCAGCCGATTCACGGATTTGGCTGACACCGCCTGGTGCAGAGTTAATGGCATCGGTATAGATGGTCTGGATGGAGTCGATAATAGCAACCGCTGGCTGCTCTTGGGTTAACGCTGCACAAATAGTCTCTACATTGGTCTCAGCCAGTACTCGCAATCGATCAGCAGGCAAATCCAAGCGTTTGGCTCGCATGGCTACCTGAGCCAGCGACTCTTCACCTGTCACATAGAGCGCACTACCGGCTAAAGAGTCTGCGCGTGCCATATTGGTTGCTGTTTGAAGCAAAATCGTTGACTTACCAATACCGGGATCACCGCCTATCAACACTACTGAACCTGCCACCAATCCACCGCCCAACACTCGATCAAACTCGCTGATGCCTGTTGGCAGACGCGTATCTAGCGTAACACTGACAGCATTGAGCGGCATGACTGCACTGTGCGTTCCAGAATAGTTGCCAGCAGGTGCACCTGCATTACGAGAGGCAGCTCGACTGGTACTAGGCTTGGCAGTGTTTTTATTATGATGCGGCATACTAACATTGGGGGCTTCTACCAAACTGTTCCATTCGCCACAATCAGAACATTGTCCTGACCATTTGCCAAAATGCGCTCCGCAGTGCTGACAGACATAGCTACTTTTATTTTTTGCCATCGTATGTGCGCCTTATTTAAGTTCTAAAATAAAGAAGAGAAAAGATGTTTTTATTGATGCAGGTTGAATCATCATGGACGATGATGAGCCAGTAAGATATTTGATAAAAATGAATGAGGGATAATAACGCTAGCGTAGAGATACAAAGAAAATGACTTTAAATAACAGGGTTTTAAATATTTTTATTTGAATCCATTCATACTGCTACAGTTAGCCACTTATAGATGAGACAAGGCTTTATCAAAAAGTGGCTATAACCATAGTTTACTTATACTTGAAAGTCCTTACCTAGATAGACAGACTTAACCAAATCGTTGCTCAAGATGTCTTGCGGGGTGCCTTCAGCGATAATAGCGCCTTCTGAGACGATATAAGCCTTTTCACAAATTGCTAGCGTATCTCGGACATTATGATCAGTGATTAGCACTCCGATACCGCGATTCTTCAGGGTCAAAATGACCTCTTTAATATCACCCACAGAAATAGGGTCAACGCCCGCAAAGGGCTCATCCAATAAGATAAACTTAGGATCAGCAGCTAACGCGCGCGCAATCTCGCAGCGACGGCGCTCACCACCGGAGACACTCATCCCTAGAGACTTGCGCACATGTCCTAGATTGAATTCACCGATTAACTTTTCTAGCTCTTGGCGCTGCTCGGCGGCCGTCAGCTCCTTACGCGTCTGCAAAATGGCCAAGATATTGTCTTCAATAGACAGCTTACGAAAGATAGAAGCCTCTTGCGGCAAATAGCCAATACCAGCACGGGCACGCTCATGCATGGCATATTTGGATAAATCCATCTTACCTAACGTCACACGGCCCTTATCCATATTGACCAGACCGACTACCATATAAAAGCTGGTCGTTTTACCCGCACCATTAGGCCCTAATAACCCAACCACTTGTCCTTGCTCAACAGAGAATGAGACATCTTTGACTACCCAGCGCTTGCCATAGCGCTTGCCTAGGTTTTGCATCGTCAGTCGCGCATTGACTGGCGAGGTTGGCTCACTCGTTGCGGCTACTGTTTGACTGTCAGAACTGCTATTGATAGAACTACTATTTAAAGAATGGCTATCTAAATCTTTGCTATCACTCATATCATACTCATACTCATGCAAAATTTAAGCGCTTAGGCAAAACCACAGAATTGTCTTAGCGTATGCTGCTCTGGTTAGTACTATTACTAGGTGGCAGTATCAACTCAACACGCTGATTACCGCCAGCAGTCGCTTCTACATCTCCCGCTTTGAGACTATAACGAATAACATTACCTGCAAAGCTGGCACCGTTTTGATCTAGCTTGGCATTACCCGTTAAGGTGATGATGCCCGTGACCGCATTGTAATCTATTTTATTGGCTTGGCCTTTTGCTAGGCCTTTTTCTTTAGTGACTATCTGCTGCATGGTCGCTGGACGTCCAGTCGCTACCGCCGAATTAATGCTACGCTGCTGAGAGAGATTGACGGTAATATCATCCGCAGTCAACCTAAGCGTGCCTTGAGTGATAATAACATTACCAGAATAACTGGTGACACCTGTACGCTCACTATAAGTCGCTTTATCCGCTAGCAACTTAATTGGCTGATTGGCATCAGATGGCAGTGCATGGCTGTATAGAGGCAAAGCCAATAGCATCACTGTCGGCAATACGCATAAATAACGCTGGATATGATTGAGGCGTTTAGTAAGCAAAAAATTTGATTTCATAAGCAGTGACTCTTTTTATAATGAGTAGGCATGAGTGTTAGAGAAATAAATAGGGTTCGTTAGCTCACTCTAAACGTTTATTTTAGCTTATATGAGAGCAATAGGCGTGATTAAAAACGATCAAAACAGCGCCTGATCTTGACGCTTAGCAGGGTTGAAAGTGACGGCCACTTGCCCAAACTCATACTCACCAGTTTCAAGGTTGGCTGTCATACTTGCGGCCTGAAAACGGTTCATGCCTTGTTCAACTTTGACAGGTTCATCACTGTAAACTTGTCGTGACTTAGTATTGCCTTTGAGCGTCTGACCCGTGACCTTGATTGGTTCGATATCCGATGCAGCACCTTCTTCACCAGTCTTCTCTTCACTCACTAAGCTAAAGCCACCAGATAAACGCAGCTCACCAGTTTGTTGATTAATAGTAGCACTGCCCGCTTGGATAACATAGCGCTGCTCATCAGAGGGCTCCCAGTTCATAGTAATGCCCGACATCTCATCTTGATTGGTCACTGGGTTGTGTGTCAACGAATCGGCATTGAGCTCGTATTCAGTTTCGCCCTGCTCGTTGGTCTGTATCGCTTGAATATCAGTCGCTTCATAGTCTACTTCTGAAGCCTCTATATTGACGGGAGGTGTTATTTCACCTTGCTTTTGGAAGAACCAGCCAGCGATGACAGCAATAATCAAGGCGATGATGATTAAAACACGAGTACTCACGACAATTCATCCTGAGTATTGGTTTCATCAAGCGTATAGTGCGCAATAAAATCTTGATAATGTCCATGACCTTTTAAAATAAGATCGCATACTTCGCGTACAGCGCCTGTGCCACCAGATCTGGTCGTCACCATGTCACTACGCTGAATGACCTCGGCATGCGCATTGGGCACTGTGGCAGCAAAACCGACCGTTTGCATGGCTTTTATATCAGGTAAATCATCACCCATATAGGCACAATCGGCAGCGGTAATATTGAGCGCAGGATCTAAGGTTGCAAGTAGCTCATTTAGAGCGACAAGCTTATCATCACGGCCTTGTACCACATGGTTAACACCCATCTCAGCCGCACGTTTATCCACCATAGCGCTGCTGCGACCAGTAATAATGGCCGTCAAGATACCATAACGCGCCAAAGACTTGACCCCTACACCGTCGTGTACCGAAAATGCTTTGGTCTCGACACCGTTGCCATCATAGATGATCTGTCCATTTGATAAGATACCGTCAACATCCATTACCAGTAGCTTTACCTGTCCCGCTTTTTTGATTAAATCTTGCATAATCCATTCTCTTATCAAGTCTTTTTGTATTAAGGCATATTAGGTCATCTGACTCTCAACTTATTATGCCCTATCGTAGGCTGGCGCTTTTAGCCCAGCTTTGAAACTTTGCAGAAGCAAAATGCTGGGCTAAAGCCGCAGCCTACAGCAATAGCTTTAGAATAGTTGAGAGTGTGGTATTAGGTCATAACTTGGGTAATATTGATAGCTTATTTCACACCCGCTTGCAGTAAGTCATGGACAGTAATAATAGCATCTAAATGACCCTGCTCGTCCATTATCAATAGCTGGTTAATCGCGTTCTCATTCATGACACTTAGTGCATCAGAAGCACGCATCGTTCTGCTAACTTGACGTGGGTTGCTGGTCATCACCGCACTCATAGGAGTAGCCAAATCAATTCCCTTCTCAAGTCCACGGCGCAGGTCGCCATCGGTAAACACCCCAACGACTCTTTGCTCATCATCGGTCACTACTGTCATACCCAAACGTCCAGCAGACATCGTAAACAAAGCTTCTTGCAGTGGCGCTTGCTGATTGATGAGTGGTAAGTCCTCTACACTACTATGCATCAAGTCTTCAACCCGCGTTAACAACTGACGGCCAAGCGCTCCAGCAGGATGTGATAAGGCAAAGTCTTCTGAAGTAAAATTGCGCGCATGTACTAAAGCGACAGCCAAGGCATCCCCTAGTGCCAGAGTAGCGGTGGTACTAGACGTAGGCGCAAGATTGAGCGGACAAGCTTCCTGCGACTTACCCAATGTCAAGACAATGTCAGCTGCGCGCGGTAACATGCCACGCTTATCACGGCTGATACTTATCAATGGGATATTTAGGCGTTTGACCACTGGTAGCAACATCTTAATCTCATCTGACTCACCAGAATTGGAAATAGCCAGCAGCACATCGCCTTTTACCAGCATTCCTAAGTCGCCATGACCCGCTTCACCTGGATGCATAAAAAAAGCAGGGGTACCGGTAGAGGCGAAGGTTGCGGCTATTTTGCGGCCAATAAGTCCTGACTTGCCCATACCAGTCACAACGACCCGACCCTTACAAGCCAAAATAATATCACACGCCTGCGCAAACCTATCATCAATCTGCTCTGTCAATAATGCCAAGGCAGCTTTTTCAGTATTTATCGCGTCAATCGCGGTACTTATAAATTGCTCATGAGTCAGGTTTTCTGCGCGGTTATTCATCGTTTAGCTCAATACGTTTATTAGTCGGTGAGGTGTTCTTATCAATCAGTGAGGTATTTTACTATATTAATAGCCATATTAATAATATAGGAGAAAATAGATAGTTGTCGCCTAGTATAGGAATGCTTTATATAGTGAGTCCTAAATAAAAAGAGTACCGCTTTTACGGCGTGCTACTGGTATAATTTTTATAGTGGATCGACTATATAAAAAAAGACCCACTTATATAGCAGGTCTAGTTGTAATATAAGTATGTCCGTTAAAAGCACACCGATAACGTACTTTTAACGATAGCAGCATCTAAATAGCGACTTGCTGTCTCTATTTATTATTTATTGTCATCAAAATCATTGCTTGACCCTTCAGAGCCTGTGTCTTCTGCCGGTGTCTCAAAGCCGCGATCTTGACCAAAACCACCACGCTCAAAGCCGCGATCAGCTCCCTGACCTAAAGCGCCACGCTCAAAGCCACGATCCTGACCTTGGCTAAATCCACCACGATTGAAGCCACTACGATTAGAGGCAAATCCGCGCTCTTCAAAACCGCCACCTGCACTGCCACCACGTTCAAAGCCAGCGCCTACAGCACCGCCTTGGTAACCGGCAGCACCTTGAGTCGTGCTACTACCAGTCGTTGATGCTGTACCACTACTGCGTGGATTGCGCGCTGGTACCACTGTCGAAATAGCGTGCTTGTAGACCATCTGGCTCACTGTGTTTTTCAGTAACACCACATACTGATCAAATGATTCGATTTGACCTTGCAATTTAATTCCATTAACCAAAAAAATTGAGACAGGAATACGGTCTTTACGTAGCGAGTTCAAAAACGGATCTTGTAAGGTTTGTCCTTTTGACATGAAAACTCTCCTAAATAATATATATAGTTATAGTATAAGTGCTTGTTTAATTATAATGGTTAGTAGCAGATACAATAGTAAATTGTTATTGATAAAACGTATCTAAATAAGCACCTATTTGTTCTTAAGTCATTCTACTTTATCGCGAATGGTATATTATTGTAAATAATTAAGTAACCAGTTATTTCAACGAGCGTTTTGTTAAAACCTAGGGTTCATAACCATTGTTTGTAACGATATCTAGCCGTCTGTCAATACTATAATAATAAATTATAACAGTTATTTTGGCTAATTTTTGCAACTTATTGTCACCTGCTTTTTACATATTGCTGTTATGAATACTTAATATTCATTATAAACGTAAGACTTTCTCCTTTCACCTAGATAACTAATATAGATAATAATTAACGTACATACTAAATAAAGTAAACAGTCACTTTAGTAAATAGTCACTTGCTTGGGTCATTGTCGTAAATGAAGCGATCTCTATTTCGTTAGCTGATGTGCCAGATGAGGTTTCTACAACAAGGTTTGCACTTGGCAACTGAGTCAGTTTACGTAACCACGTATATTGGCGCTTTGCCAACTGCCTGGTTGCATATAGCGACTTGTTTTGCATCTGCTGAAAAGCAAACACTTCGGTCTGACTACCGCTATTTGATGGCTGCGCTTGCGGCTGAATTACTTTATTTTGTGTTGCTTTTGGACTACCTGACTCATCAAGCTCTCCAAAAGCATCATAAAACTGTGCCTTATCCAAATGCGGTTGTTCTAATACTGGATGATTGATATGTACCAGATACTCCAATACCTGTCGATAGCCAACACAGCGCATAGATGGTAAGTTGGGTGTCAGAGGATACTGCTCGAGCAAACTAACGACTTCAGCCACTAGCCCCTCATCCCACATGATATCCAAACGCTGCGCAATACGCTCATGCAGCCATACGCGATCAGGCATCACAGCCAGCGCATGCCACTGCTGATTGGGATTATGTGCCAATGCCTGCTTGGGCTTACGCTGCCATTCACTTATTGGAATATCTGTTTGCAGATAGACTTCAACAGCACGGGTAATACGCTGAGTGTCGGTTGCATTGAGACGCTGGTGGCTCACAGGATCAACCTTGCCAAGATAATCATAGAGCGCACTAATGCCCTCGTCTTGTCGCCACTGCTCTACGCGCATGCGGACGCTATCATCGCTATCTGGCACAGGAGACAGTCCATCAAGTAGCGCCATGTAATACATCATAGTGCCGCCTACCAGCAAGGGTATCTTGCCGTTCTCATGACAGCCACCAATCAAATGTGCGACATCACTGACAAACTCAGCGACACTATAGCTTTGCATAGGGTCTATGATATCGACTAAATGGTGCGGATAGCGCGCCAGCTCACTCGCCGTTGGCTTTGCCGTACCGATATTCATGTCACGGTATATCAGCGCTGAGTCTACCGAGATTAGCTCATAACGCCCTGTACCATATAGCTCATAAGCCAGTGCGGTCTTGCCGCTCGCTGTTGGTGCCATCAGACACACCACGCTATTATCCGCTAAATTAGGATTCAAACCATGAGATAAGCCATCAGACGAATGTCGCATAGAGTTGCCTTTACTAGTTATATTGTGAGTAGCAGGAGTAGCATTTAGCTATGTAATTGTTCGGACACGGACGACAACATCAACGAAACCAATCTATTGCGATCTATAACTTTGATTGCGTTGTTACTCAGTAACTCCTCAACATCTACGATAAAGACTGCCACATCCTGCGCTGACATTTGCGTGCTGATGGTAGCAAGTTGCTGATTGATAGATGCTGCGCTGTTTAGCTTTTGGTCTTTTTTGAATACATTACTGCTAAGTACATGGGACTCAAATAACAAACGTAGCTTTGACTGCCAATCCACTGCACTAATAAGTAAACATCGTCCTTGGTTATAAAACAATAACCAAGGCAGCGTTTTATCATCAGCCTCTTTATTGATAGTAGGTTCATTGACTAAACCATTTAAGCTGGTAATAACATCCAAGCAAATGGGTAATCGTCCTGTTTCTATAAATGGGCTACTAAAAGCATTAACGCTACCAGCTAAAGCCACACTTACAGTATTAACATTAGTATCAGACGATTCATCAATATAAGATTTTTCTGAGCTTTTAGAAAACGGCTTGCCTGCTGACAGCTGATACGGATATTTCGGAGCTTGAACTTGCCTGCTCTGTGTTGAATCAATAGTAGATATCTTGGGCAATAAATTATCGAACGATTTACCTTTATAGGTGTTATCGTTTAGCGCCTGTCTATCGTAGTTGGTAGCTGCTAGCATATCATTGTTACTTAGCGTCTTAAGTCTAGTACGAATGGCATGGCTTAAATGCGCCATAATATTGTTTAATGGACTGATTTTGATACGCTGTTTGGAAGGATGCACATTGATATTGAGCCACTCAGTTGGCATATCGAAATACAGAGCATACCCTAGGCTACTTAGCCCAGCATTGTGAGCAAGTTGCCGCAACTGATTGCTAACGATCGGCTCTTTGACCAAACGCCCATTCACATATAAAAATTTTGGTAAAGTATCTTTTGAGTCAGTGATAGGCCATAACCAACCACTAATATTTGCCTGATTATCTGAGTATTTATGATCGCTGTACTCTATAGGCTGCTGCATGAGACTGGATAAATCAATCGCTATTTCTAGCGCGTTATCGGTCAATAGCAATCCAGTTGCTTGCTCGAGACGTGACAATGGCAGACAGTTGGCGCTATCGTGACTACTGTCAATAGATCTTGCAGATAATAACAGCCGCTTTTTATTATCGTGAAACAGAGTGAGTGCCACATCGGCTCGTACTAGAGCCACTTCACGGACAATCGTTTCAATATGGTTAAATTCGGTTGCGATAGATTTTAAGTTACCGCGACGTGCCGGCACATTAAAGTATAAGTCCTTGACTGTAATCGTCGTTCCACGATTATGTACGACAGGGAGCAGTTTTGGCCTATCATCCAAGATACCTGCAACTTGCAACTGACGACCAATGCCACTGTCATCATGACTACTGGTTAGAGTCAAACGAGACACCGCGGCCGTTGCTGCCAATGCTTCTCCGCGAAAACCCAACGTCGTAATGCCATGCAAATTGGCGACATCTGCGACTTTACTGGTCGCATGACGGGTAATCGCCATCACCATATCATCAGGATGAATACCAATGCCATCGTCCACTACCTCAATCATCCCCATGCCACCTTGGGTAATATGCACCTCAATGTTGCTCGCACCAGCATCGATAGCGTTTTCCAGTAACTCTTTGACCACAGCGGCTGGACGTGTCACCACCTCACCTGCGGCTAATTGATTGATCAGCAGCGGCGATAGTTTTTTTATACGGATACTAGAAGAATTATCTGGCATGAATGAGTATCATATTCTTTAAATATTAGGGCATGTTGGTTAAAGCTAAATCTTTAATACCGACAAGTCTAACCCTTGCGCTTGTCCTGCTTTCGATAGTCGCAGCTCAACCTGACGTGATTGGCTATCATTGTCACCTTGCATCATGTCGATAAATAATGTCGGCGGCGGCAGATAGCTATCAGCACGGCTCGCCCATTCAATAATAACCAAGGCATTTGGCTCATCTAGATACTCATCAAAGCCTATAAAAGACAGCTCTTCTGGATCTTGCAAACGATACAAATCAGCATGGTAAACGGGCTTAGTCGTACCGTTATCTTGCTGGATACTATAAGGTTCAACCAAAGTATAAGTCGGGCTTTTGACCGCGCCTGTATGACCCAGCGCTTGTAGCCAATAACGCGTCAAGGTCGTTTTACCAGCGCCCAAATCACCTGACAGCCACACACTCCCCGTCAATGGCAAAGCAGCCAACTGCTTAGCCAATGCTTGGGTATCGTCTTCAGAATGCAGTGTCAAGGTTTGCAAGTTTTTATCATCTGCTATATTGTTATCATGATGCATCAGGCTGTACCTGCCTGTACTTGCATAGTCACTGTTGGATTGACAAAGCTTTCACCGCGAATCAGTTTGTCATACAACTCAGGATCGTGCCACTCAGCACGAACTTGATCGCTAAAGTCAAACTCCTCTAACACCAGCTTACCCATTTGTTCATTGGCCACATCATCAGCAAAACACTGTGCGTAGCCAGTTGCAGTCTCATGCGCAATGACAGAGTATACGCTGACATCGGCTTCACCATTTTGCATTTGGGTTTGCTGCAAGATTTCTTGCGCCCAAAAGAATATCACTCGCGAGAACTGCTCTGCTGATGGCGAGACTGGCAAACTTATCCAGCGTGCGCTGAATTTTTTACAAGCAGCGATATACTCAGGATCGTCTTTATTCCAAAAACAAATCGCATGATCAAAGCTATCGATAATGTCCTTAATCGAAGATTTTAATAAGCCAAAATCATACACCATCTGACCGTGGTCTAGACGATTGGCCTCAAGTATCAGCTCGATCTGATAACTGTGACCATGGATAGAGTGTTTGCAGCGCTCAGAGCTACAGTTTCGCACAATATGAGCATTTTCAAATTTAAAAAGTTTACGAATACGCATAATAATTTTTAACCAAAACAGTAAGCACCATTGTGCTAAATATTGATGTGTAAGATTTTGCCGCATATATTGATCGGCTTGCTGCTCATTATAGCAAATCGCCATCTATCCGTAAGTAAGCACTTATTAATACTCATATTGATTGAACGAATCCATTAGGCTTAGCTTAGGTTATGAACTTAGGTTAGAAGCTTAGATTAGAAGTTTTACTCAACAGCCTTAAACCAGCTAGGCTTGATTTGGCAAATATATAGGAAGGTTGATTTGGATAAATATTCGGCAAAAAGAGGGTTGAGCTGAATCCGAGTTGAATCATAGGCGAACTCTGCTATTGCTATCTATTGCGTAGGCTTAGGACTATACTCAAGACAGCTCGCAATCATTGCGTCAACTGTATCGATATAGCACTTAGCTCAGCACAGTCTGATATAAAGGGCGGTATACGATGCCTCAAAAGGAATAAATCATGAGCAAAGGTCAAGATAGTAAGAAGAATGTCAAAAAGAAACCGCTGTTAACCGCAAAAGAGAAAAAAGCGGCCAAAAAATCCAAGAAAGATGACAACAGTATTCTAGGAAAACACTAAACTGAGCTTTCCTAGCATCTTTATGGGAATTTTCAATCCACAATAAATAGCTTAGCGCCTGTCTTAGTTGACGAGCGATGAGCAATCGTATCATCCGCTACTTGATAAGTCATACCTGGTGTTAAGGTAAAAGTACGACCATCTTTTAACTCAGTATTAAGCTCTCCCTCAACACACAGCAAAATGTGCCCTTTATAGCACCAGTGGTCAGCTAGGTAGCCTGCGGAGTATTCAACCATATGCACATTAATGTTGTTAAATTCGCAGGTTTTCCAATATCCTGTGCCAGTTTCACCTTTATTCTCTACTGCTTCTACTTGCGTCCAGTCAGTAATACTAAAAGGTATATCGTTCATTTCCATGACGTCTTCTCCCTGATATAGATGTTTATTTATTCATCATAAAATTCTTTGCTTACTAAACGCTATATCCATCTTCGTACTCGCATCAGATAAGCTTGATAATCATTGCCAAACTTTCGCGCCATCATCCTTTCTTCTGGCTGAATTTGAAAGCGCGTCATATAAAGCATAAAAACTGGCACTAGCACAAACGGTAGAACGTGAGACAAATAGAACCCCCAACCAAATAAGGCTAGCACTAATCCCAAATACATGGGATTGCGACTGTATTGATAGATGCCACTTGTCACTAAGCTGGATACCCTGTCAAGCGCCTGCGGATTCGGTGTGGTCTGCGCTTTTCTAAATTGAGCAATGCCCATCATGCCGATGCATAGACCTAAAACTATCAAACCAACAGCTATCAAAGTTGAGCCATTAAACGAGAACTGTAAGCTTGGCATGGTTTTAGAGACGCCATACATGACAATCGCTATGATAATGACTTGTGCTACCGGTGGTACTTTAAGCTCTAGAGAGTTCATGGCTTTACCCTGCTCATATTTATAGATAACTTTCAGCACATTTTATTGTTTGATAACGCTGGCCAAGCCCTTTATGATTGCCAATCAATTCAGTGTAGCAGGTAGTAAACTTTATGCTATTGATTATTTTGTACTGAAATAATACTTGTGTGAAAGTGTTGTTTGTATCTACAGCAGGCAGAGTGATTTCGTTAGAGGACTATTGAGACATACTCTAAACAAAGTGTCGTCAGCTAAAACCATACTTTATTTGCATGGGATTTTTCAATACAACCATTTACTGAGCAAACGACTCAATACTCTAGGGTCTCGTGTAGCGCTATGACAGTAGTCTACCCCAGCTGCTTTTAAGCCAGGCTCAAAATCATCGAGATAGCGCTCTTCATCTGGTGGATAGCAATAGATAAGTAATGTTCGATACGTCGTTTCATGCTCACGGATACGCTTAGCCAGCCGCTCTACCCGCTCTGGTGGCACCTCTTCAGCAAACATCACCATAGCCACCTCCTTTTCAGCCAAATGATCCAACACCAGCTGCGCATGTTGATGACAGGTAACATTAGCGCCGAACCGTTGCAGCGTCTCTACCTCAAACCCTGTTTCATCTTGGTGACAATATAAGATATTAATACCTTGCAACAAGCTCTGTTGCTGCGATTGATATCTCTGACGCAGTGGCATCGTTACTACAAAATGACTGCCAACACCCAAATCACTGCTGACTTCAATAGAGGCGCCAATAAGCTGAGCTATTTGCTTGATTACTGATAAGCCAACCCCTATGCCTTCATACTCACGAGTTTGGGAAGAGTCAACCTGAAAAAATGGCAAGAAAATATCTTCAAAATAGATATCTTCGATACCTATACCTGTATCTATAATATGCACCTGCCAACGCATGCTTTCATTAAGGTGAGTCAGTTGAGACTCAATAACGACTTGACCATTTTCTGTAAATTTAATCGCATTATTAATGAGCGTGGTCAAGATTTGCTGAATTTTCGTCGTATCTCCTTCAAGCATATAACCAGTATGATGAACGCGACTAACCAGATCTAACCCCTTTTTTTTGGCTACTGGTTCAAACTCTAATAATAAGTCAGCTATCATTTGTAATGGATTAAACTCATTGAGACTCAGTGCTACTTGACCTTTTTCAATTTTATTGAGCTGAATAATCTGCTCAAGAGTAAACTCTAGATGCTGACTGCCCTTGCGAATAATGGCCAGCGTGTCTTTTTGTTCATCATTGAGATACTGATTGTCCAACAGCTGTAAACCCCCTGAAATAGCATTGAGTGAGGTCTTAAGCTCATGGGTGATCATACTTTGGAAATTGGAGCGCTGCATATCAAGTGATAAGTCTTTATTGTGCAATTGCAGTTCAAAGTCAGCGAGAGCCTGATAGTCTTTTTGTGCAGCTTGCAGCCTGTCAAATAAAACAACCAATGTTTTTTTAACTTTTAGCAGCTCTTGAAAATAAAACTTCTGCTGGATAACCGGCAAATGTTGAAGCTCTGGATTGTCAATGACAACATCACACACCTTAACTAGCTCAGTAAGATCTTTGGTCGGTTGGTTCAGCTTACGCAATACAAACCAACCGATAAAAATAGGAATGCAGATAGTCGCAAACCATGATAATAAGTTGATATATACCCACTGCCAACGCAGCTTATGAATATCTAAAGTAATATTAATATAACCAACTAAAGCATTCGGAGTAGCCGTCTGACTTGATGATTCCGCTGTGTCCATCTCATTATTGACAGTTTCAGGAGTAAGCTGTAGTACAGTATTATCTCGCTGAGTACTACTCCCACTCAGATAACGGCTGGTCACTGGGTAGTTGAAGCTAATAGAATCACTGAATAAGGCGTTGTACCAATCGCTACTTATACGGCCAATAGCAGTTTGATTGGCGTCGGATATGGGTTGGTCAGTAGAATAAAACAGAATGCTTTGTAAGGTAGGGTCATCTTCTAGCAACGAGCTGACTTGTCTCGCAACTAAGTTTGCACCGTCAGGACTTGAGGCATTGCTGGCAAGCAGCTCACCCAAGTTCTGAACATGGATGGCTTTTTGCTGGTATTGATAAACATAGGTGTAGGAAAAAGACAGCACAAAAGCCGCCAATACTGAAAAGCTGATGGCCTGAAAAATAGTACGTCGAATAAGCGTAGGTATGTTTTTAACTGAGTCTCTACTCATGTAACTCACTCAAGGTGGGTTGGTTTTTATTTATAATACATGATACGCATGGAGCTTAAGGGTAGTTATAAGCTATTGAGAAGGGAGCCACCACTGCTCCCTTTTTGATTTACAAAACTCTTATCTGCCTCTAAATATTCACAGCTCATAGAGGTATATAAAACTCAGCCCCCTATTCAAAAACCATCTAATTAATCAGCTATCTAGTCAATCAAGCATTTAGCGACCTTTTTTATCGGTCTTTCTATCGGATTTAGAGTACTTTTGCTTGCGATTACGCTGACGCTGAAGCAGCTGTTGCGCTTTGGCTTTGGTTGGCGTATCACTTTTATTGGCGTACGGATTCTCATTGAGCTTAAAGACTACATTGAGTGGTGTGCCTTCAAGCTTAAACACTTGTCGGAATTGGTTTTCAAGATAACGCTGATAGCTCTTAGGTAGTGAGCCAGTTTGATTGCCATGAATAACGATAACGGGCGGATTATGACCACCAATATGTGCATAACGTAGCTTGATACGGCGACCACCAACGGTTGGTGGTGGATTTGCCGTGACTGCATCTTGCAGTATTTGCGTTAAGCGATTGGTAGAAACTTCAAACATCGAAGATTGATAAGCACGTAAGATAGACGGATAGAGATTACCTACGCCAGTACCATGCAGCGCTGAGATAAGATGAACTTTTACATAAGGTATAAAGCTAAAGCGGCGATCCATCTCAATTTTGATATAGTCTTTTTGTTCTTGAGTCAGACCATCCCACTTATTAATCGCAACCACTAGGGCACGGCCAGCATCAAGCGCATAGCCAATCATATGCAAATCTTGGTCAACGATACCTTCTTGGGCATCAATCACAATAACCGTGACGTTTGAGTCTTCAATCGCTTGCAATGTCTTGATAACAGAGAACTTCTCTACCTTATCATCGATTTTGCCGCGGCGACGTACGCCAGCAGTATCAATCAACACGTAGTCTTTGCCATCGCGCTTATAAGGAATGTAGATACTATCGCGGGTAGTACCAGGCATATCAAAGACGACAACCCTATCCTCACCCAGTAGACGATTCACCAACGTCGACTTACCAACGTTTGGACGACCAATGATGGCAAGCTTTAAGCCATTAGGCTCATGTACTGTCTCTTGTTCAGGCATGTCAGTGGTGATGGCTTCTAGCAAGTTACCGACACCGCGGCCATGACTTGCGGCCATTGGAAACGGCTCACCCAGTCCCAGTGCATAAAACTCGGCAGGTGCAGAGTCATGAGCACCATCGACTTTGTTTGCCACTACATAAACAGGCTTGCCTAAAGTATGTAAAAACTTGCCAATCTCAGCATCCGCGCCAATCATACCAGCACGAGCGTCGACGACAAAGACAATGATATCGGCTTCATGAATCGCTGTATGCGACTGCTCAGACATATAATCATCGATATCCCCTCGGCCATCATCTGCTTCACCAATACCACCAGTGTCGACAACGATGAATGCCTTGCCCTCATATACTGCATCACCATACTGACGATCACGAGTCAGACCTGATAGATCGGCAACAAGTGCCTGCCGACTTTTGGTAAATTGGTTAAACAAGGTAGACTTACCTACGTTTGGGCGGCCAATTAAAGCGACCACAGGCTTGATACTCATTCGTTACTCTCTATTGTGTGCATAGTTATGGATACAGTAGCGGATAATGATGACAGCGAATAGGCGTCATATTACCGAAAATTTAGATGGATACTATATAAGGCAAGACAAGATAAGGCAAGACAAGGCGTGTTGGTATAGACGTGTCTCTTAACACCAGATGACGGATGAAAGTCATCCACTTGATAAGTAAGCACAGCTTATTAACAAGGTTGTCGTTGCTGCATTATATCAGGATCAGGGGCGCATAGATTACGTGAAATGCAGCAGTTACACAAGACATTAAACGCTGACTCAGCAGCGTTTAAATTCAATACAAGCCATACTCTTCTTACTTTATAGATCTACATAGCGATCACGCAGTAATAGATCGTATAAAGTACGTTTAACGAACCATTTGCCAAATAGCAACTTGCCCTGATGTGCTTTGAGTCATTAAACGACTACCTTGTACTTGCAGACTGGTTAACGCACCTTTGGTCTCAACTCGGCTAACAATGTCACCCGTTGCAGGATCAAATAAATGTACGACTCCTTCAAGATCACCAACAGCGATATAGTTGCCAATCATCACAGGATTAGTTAACGCACGATAAGCCAGTGCTTCACTCTCCCACATCACTTGACCATTAGTACGATCATAAGCGACTACTTTACCATCTAAGCTGGTAGCAACGATTTGCTGAGCATTGACTGCTAAAGACTTAAGACTGGCAAGTTCATTAACGAACATCACTTGACGCGATGCTAAATCAATACCAATTAACTGTCCGCTATAGCTAATGGCGAATAATTGATTGTTATTGATGATAGGCATGCCATCCACATCACTCATGCGCTCAACTTCGCTGCTGCCTGTACCGACACCGACTCGTCTTGACCACAGTGGCAGACCGCTATCAATAGTAAGCGCATGCAAACGACCATCAGCCGTAGCGAGCAAAGCTGTCTTATCGTCTAGCAATGTCGGGGCGGCCGTACCGCGAATACTAATCGCTGGTACTTGGGTTGCAAACTGCCAAACTGACTGTCCGTTTTGGAGAGACAACCCATGTAAGAAGCCATCATTGGCAGATAGAACCACTCGATTATTGCTAATAAGCGCAGGTGTCAGCACGGATCCCGATAGCTGCTTCTGCCAGCGTTTGGCGCCAGTCGCACTATCAAACGCCATCACCAAACCGCCACGGGTACTGATAATAGCCGTCTGGCTAAACTCGTCTAATGTCACCCCGCCTGTGATTTGATCATCAACATTCACTGACCATATGCGCTGTCCAGCAGTATTAAAGCCCGTTAAATCACCCCCACGTGAAGCGGTGATAATTTGCTCATTACCATAACCCACTTGCAAATTAAGTGGGTCTTTTTTACTGGCTTTTTTATTACCGACATCAACGCTAAACACAGGCTGCAGCACACTTATAGGCTGCGCAATTTGCACCAGTTTTACTGGATCGTTTACGACTGGCTTGATACCGCGGTTACAGCCAACGACAGCAGTCGTCATTAGCGCCAATACCGCCACGTGCATGACAGTGGTCTTTATGGTTTTGCCCTTTGACATCTTGCTGAAGCGAATAGATCGGGTCATTGTATGTTCTCACTACGAATAAATTAACTGTCAATAAAATAACAGATATCATCAATATAAACTATGGCTTATTGTACTGCTGATTTACTGCGCTGCTGAGTCAGAATCGTTACTATTGTTAACACCGGCTTCAATACTGCCGTTTTCTATTAGTAATGGCTCTGCTGCTGGAGCGGCAGCTTGAATAAGACTGGCTTGCTCGCTGATTGGTTCAGGCACGATACCTAAACTTTCCATCTTTAAAACCAATACTGCACGGGTTTCTTGACGCTTACGAAGTAGCTCCCAAGCATTTTCGTAAGACTTTATGGCAGATTCTTTATTATCTTGTGCCAAATAGATATCACCTAACAGCTCTTGCTGACTCGCTTCAAAAGAAACAGGCACATCATTACTTGCTTCCGATAGCGCCGCATCTGCATCGCCCGCTGACAATAGTATCTGCGCATAGCGTAAGCGAGTAATGGCACTTAACCCTGCATCACCCAAGTCTATTGATAATGCTTGTTTCAAGCTTTCGGTAGCACCAGCGAAGTCATCGCTATCAACTTGCTGACGAGCTTTAATCATGAGTGCCTGCCAAGCATAAACCGAGTTGCCATGAGTACTTACTAAAGCATCAATATCTTGATTGAGCTGTTCACGGCTCGCAGCCAGCCCTGCTAGCGCTTCTGCTTCTAGATCTGGGTTTTGCGCGGCCAAGCTGACTTGTTCATTCAGTCTTTGGATATCAGCATAATGATCGGCAGCAACAGTATCTACCCGCGCGTGATTGTCTTGCCAATAGGTCCAGCCAAAATAGCCTGCCAGTGCTAATAGAATAGCGGTGACGATATAGCTGCCGTATTGCTTGAGCGCTTGCATCGAATTGTCTGCATTTGGCGATTGAGTATTCTGAACCATGTTTGTTTACCTAATAAAATCTAGTTATTAAAACTCATTGCGAAAGAGCGAGTGATTATAAGTTAGCTTGCTAAATTGAATGCATCTGACGACATTTCAACCAATAACGAATTTATTGAGGACGCATAAAGTTCTCTGTTGCCTCTAGCCAATCTTGCGCCACAGTGCTCTGCTCACCCGTCTGCATATTTTTAATGCTAATGGTGCTGTCATCCAGCTCTTGCTGTGCAATGATGACGGTCAATGCCGCTCCTGACTTATCCGCTTTTTTCATTTGCGCTTTCAAACTGGTCGCACTCGCCATTTTTACTCTTAGATCTGGGCGGCTATAACGCAATCTTTGTGCATAACTAAAGCCTGCGCTGAATACGTCAGGATGAGCAACGACAAAAACATCACAGGCCGAGGTCTCTGGCATCGGAGCGACTGCTTCAATAAGCAATAATAAGCGCTCAAGACCCATTGCAAAACCAACGCCAGGCTCAGATTTGGCTGGCTTATCATCGCGCGCGCCGACAGACTTTAACTGTCCGATTAGTCCGTCATAACGTCCACCAGCACAGACAGTCGCTTGACTACCAAGCTTGTCTGTTACCCACTCAAAGACTGTTTTATTATAATAATCAAGCCCGCGTACCAAGTGCGGATTGATTTCATAATCAATGCCTAGCTCCGTCAAATACGCTTGCACTTGCTCAAAATGCGCAATGCTTTCTTCACCCAAAAAGTCCGCCAGTTTGGGCGCATAAGCAAGTAGCGCCTGTGTATTGGCATCTTTACTATCGAGGATACGTAGTGGATTGGTGGTTAGGCGGCGCTTACTATCCTCATCAAGCTGATCTTGCTTATCGGTTAAATAAGCCACCAGCGCCTCGCGATAAGCACGACGCTCATCGGTCTCTCCTAGGCTATTCAGCTCTAGGCGCATCTCATCTTTTAGACCCAGCTCTTGCCACATCAGATGCGTCATCGCAATCAATTCGGCATCAGCATCTGGCAACGCACTACCGAAACTCTCCACGCCTATCTGATGGAACTGACGATAGCGGCCTTTTTGTGGACGCTCATAGCGAAACATCGGCCCAATATACCAAAGCTTTGGCGTATCGCCGCGCAGTAGGTTATGTTCAATCACCGCACGTACCGCGCCTGCCGTGCCCTCAGGGCGTAAGGTTAGAGGCGTTGGCGGATCTGATTTGTCAGCAAAGCTATACATTTCTTTTTCGACGATATCGGTCGCACCGCCGATAGCACGAGCGAACAAATCTGTCTGCTCAACGATCGGTAAGCGAATATGCTCGTAACCGTATCTACCTAATACATCTGCCAATATGGCTTCCAACTTTAGCCACTTAGCCGACTGTTCTGGCAAGATATCATTAAACCCTTTAATAGCCTTGATCATGATGCAATCATATCCTTAAAAGTTATAACCGTTGTTTCTATTGTTGTTATCGGTGCCAAATTTATAACTATTAACCACTAATCATGAATCACTGATAATTATTAGTAATTAATAGCTAATCGTAATGATTTATCACTACCTTACTTAACTCTAATGATTTCGTTTTCACGCAGCTTTGCCAAGTCATCAGCATGCGCACGTACCATTTCCTCGATCTCATCAACCAAATTATCGGTATCGATGAGGTGACTTTTTTCACCCATACGGTAGACCAATGATTTTGGCGCTGCACCCACGATGCCGATGTCAGCCTCTTTTGCTTCACCTGGACCGTTCACTTTACAGCCAATAACCGATAGGTTCATCGGTTCACGAATATCTTCCAAACGTGCTTCTAGTGCCGTCATCACTTTGATGACATCAAACTCTTGGCGTGAGCAGCTTGGGCAAGCAATGAAGTTGACGCCGTTAGAGCGGATATTGAGCGATTTTAAAATATCAAACCCGATCTTAATCTCTTCTTCAGGCTCTGCTGCCAATGAGATGCGTATGGTATCGCCGATACCATCTAATAATAAACCACCCAGTGCAATAGCAGACTTGACCGCGCCAGTACGATATACGCCAGCTTCGGTGACACCAAGATGCAGCGGGTTATCGATTTGTGCCGATATCAAGCGATACGCATCCAAAGTCAAAAATACATTGCTGGCTTTGACCGACACTTTATACTGGTCAAAGTTTAGACGCTCCAAAATATCGATATGGCGCATGGCCGACTCTAGCATCGCTTCGCCAGTTGGCTCAGTATATTTACGCTGAATGTCTTTTTCGAGTGAGCCAGCATTGACGCCAATACGAATTGGAATATTGTAGTCTTTGGCGCAAGCAACCACTTCACGTACCTTGGCATCGCTACCGATGTTGCCCGGGTTGATACGCAAACAATCCGCGCCCGCTTCGGCAACCGCAAGCGCAATTTTATGATCGAAATGTACATCGGCTATCAAGGGCACGCTGACACGTTTGCGAATCTCAGCAAAAGCTTTGACCGTATCCATTGTGGGCGTCGATATACGCATCAAATCAGCACCTGCTTCAACACAGCGCTCAATTTGGGCAACCGTCGCTGCCACATCACAAGTGTCAGTATTGGTCATACTCTGCACACTGATCGGTGCATCGCCGCCAATCGCGACATCACCGACATATATTTTTTTGGTAGGACGACGGTTAATAGGCGATGACGTTGACATATATGAATCCTTTAAGCATAGCAAAAGATAGAATTAAACCATGAATTGATAATGAATGCGCTAATTGAAATGAATGCTTCTAAAAATCAGGACCGCTTAAGGTGTTAGCGCAAAGCTGGCCTGTTTATCGGTCGCATATTGATCTAAAGCAACCGCTTCTTGATTAAGCGATAAATTAACATTGTCTACATTATCAATCTGAATATTGAAAGGAGGTGTACCAAACAGCTTATAGTCACCAACCGTTTGACGACCAGACATCAGGCTGGCGCCTGACGCATCGGTGATAGTGATATCAGCATTAGCCGTTACATTGACGTCTAGTGCCGCATTTGTCATAGCAGCCGTATTATTTAAATTGAGCGCAGAGCCAGATGCACCGACATTATCGATAGCACTCGTATCGATTGCTGCTCCTTGCGCTTGCTCTGATGCTGACAGGTTTTCAACAACTGGGGTTGTGTCTTGAGAGTCTTTACTGGCATTGGTCACCATACGGAATAAAAACACTGCCAAGATAATCAAGCCTATGACGGCAAGAATCAGTAACGGATTGAAGCGAATCCGGCTACGGCTATCACGTTGCAAGGTACCCATCGGCCGTAATGGGGAATCAATATTACTTGTCGACTGTACCTTCAATTCATTAGGGTAAGCTGCATCAAAACTGGTCGCTACTTGTACAGGATCTAAATCTAGGAACTTTGCATAATTAATAGCAAAACCGCGGGCAAAAGCAGCTTGTGGCAGCGCTGAGAAGTTTTCGTCTTCCATCGCTTGCAGATGACGCTTTAAAATAAACAGCTCGCGTGATGCATCCTCTAAGCTTAATTGCTTAGTCTTACGGGCTTGCTGCAGCATGGCACCAAATGATCCCTGAGCGTTAGATTGATTGTTCGTTGATGGGTTGGTCATTTCCATGGTGCCTCTGGATTGTTAAGCCAAGTCTTAAGTTGTTTTGCTTCATCACTTAATGGATAAGCGGATAGCAACTGCTGCGCCAACTGTTGACGCGCCGTTATGTCATTTTGCGCGGCGGCAAGTTTGATACCTTGCAACAGAAGTCGCGGGCTCATACCCTGCCCCTTTACCAGTATCAAAGTCTCATCATAGAGTCTTTGCGCTTGCTGCACACGCTGTTGTTCAAGGAGTAAGTCAACCAGCTCGATATGAGCAATGATGCTGTTGCGATTACCCTCTAATGCACGTAAAAAAGCTTTGGCCGCGGCGGGTCTATTATCAAGCTGCAAATACGTACGCCCTAGGTTTTCAAGCGCGCCGATGCGTCCTTCATAACCCAAAGCCGAGCCTGCAACCTCAAACTGCTCTACTGCTTCGCTATAGCGTCCCATCTGGGATAAGTAAACGCCATAATTATTACGTGCTTGTTCAAAATCTCTATCTAGCGCAATTGCTTTCTTGAAATACTGATCTGCTTTTTCAAGATTAATGCGGCTGCCCTCTTGCTGCAACAGGACGCCCATCATATCATAGGCGGGTGCATATCGGCTATCAGCAGCGAAGGCTTTTTCTAGTTGACGCTGTGCGGTATCAAGCTCGTTTTTGCGGATATATTGCGCCGCAAGCGACGTGCGAACGCGGGCGATTTCTTGCTTATCAAGGTTGCGATTATTGCTGGGTTGGGTTGAGGTTTGATACTCCATCCCAGCAAGCTCGTTACTGGGCGTACTTTGACACCCAGCCGCCATCAAGGCCATAAGCGCACTTGCTATCAGTAAGCACTTAGGCATTAAGTACTTAGGCATTAAGTACTTAGGGAGTAAACATTTCGGCTTACGCCAAGCGTTTTTAATGGTCATCATAGCCGCCTTCATAAAACTGCAAATCAACAAAGCCATTAGTTTAATGGATTTAGATACCTTAAGTACAATTTAGTTTACATTACTACATTTCCTCATTGTTTCAGAGTATGAATGACAGCTGTATTTTTTGCTACAAGCTCTGATAAAAGAGATATTAAACCTCTACATCACTATTCATACCGCGATCCTTGATGCTTTGTTGCCATGCTGCCGAGCGTCTGGTTCGATCCGCTACCTGCCCAACTAACTGACCACAAGCGGCATCAATATCATCACCACGCGTTTGACGAATGGTACAAACAAAACCCGCTTCACTCAGGATATTGCTAAAAGCATGAATGCGGTTATTGCTTGATTTGTCATAAGGCGCATGCGGAAATGGGTTAAACGGGATTAAGTTAATCTTACTTGGCAAGCCATCGAGCAGCGCCACCATTTGTTTGGCATGCTCATCGCTATCGTTGACCCCATCTAGCATGACATACTCAATGGTCACATGCTTTTTATGGCGCGGATTGACGTCATAGACATAGTTTTTTGCGGCGGCGATGAGCTCCTCTAACGGATATTTTTTGTTGATTGGTACCAGCTCATTACGCAGCTCGTCATTGGGTGCATGCAGTGAAATGGCGAGTGCCACATCTATATCTTGCGCCAGCTGATACATTTTTGGTACTACGCCTGATGTCGATAAGGTGACACGGCGTTTTGATAAGCCATAAGCGTGATCGCTGAGCATCAGCTCCATCGAGCCGACCACTGGCTTGTAATTCAATAACGGTTCGCCCATGCCCATCATGACCACGTTGGTCACATTGTTTTCCCATAAGCTGTGATCAACACCCTCTAAACTATCATGCTCGTCAGTCATATATGAGGCATTGGCGACCCATAGCTGCCCGATGATCTCCGCCGCCGTCAGATCACGCTCAAAGCCTTGTTTGCCAGTACTACAAAAACTACAGTCAAGCGCGCAGCCTACTTGTGAAGACACACATAAGGTCTTACGGCCGTTCACTTTACTGTCATCTGCGGGAATAAGCACCGTCTCAACCAGCGAGCCACCCGTCACTTCAAACACCCATTTACGTGTGCCATCATCACTATATTGACGATGAATGACTTTGGGCGGAGTCACACAAGCATTCAGTGACAATTTATCACGCAATGACTTACTAAGGTTGGTCATCTGTTCAAAATCAGTCACACCGTGCTGATATATCCACTTAATCACTTGGGTCGCACGAAACGGCTTTTCACCGATACTTTTAAAGTAGTCGGCAAGTTGCGCTTGCGTCATTCCTAATAGGTTGGTCTTGGCTTGTGCCTCATCTACCAGCTTAATGCTATTAGTAGTTTTTGCAGGTACGTGCTGAATGGGTGTTTGAATAGTGGACATAATAGATAACCTTTTTGCATGAGCGTATTTATACGAGCTTTGCAATTATTTATAGGGATTTGACCATACCGTGGTGCATGAGCAATCCGTTATGAGCGCAGGTTTTATCAATTTAACGTTGTATTCATTTACTATGAACGCTTAGAACTCATAAATAGTAAATGATAAAAGTATGCTGATAAGGGATTGATAATGCTGAGTAATTATAGATAATGAGGTAAACGGCGACAGTTTTCAATAAAGAATACGATTATTATAATAGCTAAAACGGCTTATACCATAAGATATAAGCCGCTTGGCGAAACTAATACCGTTTCCAAAAATAGAGTAGCTAGGAAAACGAGTGCAAGTACTACACTTAGTAGGCTTAGCGAGTTTGACACCGCTAGTCGTAATTTTTGGGTTTGGTATAATTATTAACAATCATCCTTAATCATAACAGATGATATCAATAATCACCGCTATTAACGCGTACGTGCACAAACTTCATCATCATTGAAGAAGTAGCTGATTTCACGGCTGGCTGATTCAGCTGAATCTGAACCATGAACGGCGTTTTCATCGATGCTGCTAGCAAAATCAGCACGGATAGTACCTTCAGCAGCATCAGCTGGGTTGGTTGCGCCCATGATTTCACGGTGCTTAGCGATAGCGTTTTCGCCTTCCAATACAGACACAACAACTGGACCTGAAGTCATGAATGATACTAGGTCATTGTAGAATGGACGCTCTTTGTGCTCAGCGTAGAAACCGCCTGCTTTTTCGTCATCAAGATGCAGCATTTTTGCCGCAACGATTTTTAGACCAGCGTCTTCAAAACGGCTGTAAATTGCGCCAATGTTGTTGCCGCCAACAGCGTCAGGTTTGATGATAGATAAAGTACGTTCGTTAGCCATGAAAAGCTCCTAATAAATAGTTGGTTAAACAGGAAATGAAAGGGATTGTTTTATCTCTAGCCATCACGCCAAGTCCATTGCTATGTATCACCAATACGGACACACAACACTCAACGTAAGATTGTTGCCTATTATAATGATTGACGCTATAAATGATAGGGTTAATTTATGATTGTCTCTTACATGAACGTAAACTTAACAGTAAGACATGCTATAAATCTCAAAGCAGCGACAGTATTTAAATGACAAACCCCCATGCTCAGGCATCGGGGTCTATTTATTCACTTAAAGTAGTCTGCTTTCGGTCTATCTATTTACGCATCATATGGATCGCGCAGTACGATCGTCTCTTCACGGTCAGGACCGGTTGAGATGATATCGATAGGACAGTCAATCAAGGCTTCGATACGCTTGATGTACTTTTTGGCGTTTTCTGGCAAGTCATCATAGTTAGTGATACCAACCGTCGACTCGCTCCAGCCTTCTAATGTTTCGTATCTTGGCGTCACTGACTCATAGAATTCAGCATCATGCGCGCCTGCACATTCAGTCTCTGGTAAGTCGTAGCCTATACCAATGAGTAGCTCTTCAAGACCATCTAACACGTCAAGTTTGGTCAAGCAGATACCCGACATAGAGTTAAGTACCACCGCACGGCGTAGCGCTTCGGCATCGAACCAACCACAGCGACGCGCACGTCCAGTCGTCGCACCAAATTCATGGCCAACTCGCGCTAAATGTGCACCAACATCATCAAACAACTCAGTTGGGAACGGACCGCTACCAACGCGTGTGGTGTAGGCTTTAGTGATACCAAGTACATAGTCTAAATACAGTGGACCGATACCCGTACCAGTAGATACGCCGCCTGCTGTGACGCTTGAGCTGGTCACAAACGGATAGGTACCGTGATCGATATCAAGCAACGTACCTTGAGCACCTTCAAACATCAAGTTTTTACCTTCAAGGCGCATCTGATTCAGCTCTTCCGTTACATCAGTGACCAGACCTGTTAGCTCTTCTTTCCACTCTTGGCACAGCTTGAAAGTCTCATCAAAATCGATGGCATCAACCTTGTAGTACTGAGTCAGTTGGAAGTTATGATATTCGATTAAATTACGTAGTTTTTCTTCTAGATCTGCACGGAATAAGTCAGCAAGCTTGATAGCACGGCGAGCAACCTTATCTTCGTACGCAGGACCGATACCGCGGCCAGTCGTACCGATTTTACCCGTGCCGCGTTTGGCTTCACGCGCTTGGTCGAGTGCCACATGGTATGGCATGATGAGTGGGCAATTAGGCGAGATACGCAGACGCGCGCGTACCGGTACGTTGTTGTCTTCTAGCTCTTTCATCTCTTTTAATAGGGCATCTGGCGCTAACACCACACCGTTACCGATGAAGCAAGTGACGCCTTCACGTAAGATACCTGAGGGAATCAAGTGTAAAATAGTGGTTTTACCATCGACAACCAAGGTATGACCTGCGTTGTGACCGCCTTGGAAACGTGCAACGGCTGAGGCTTTTTCGGTGAGCAAGTCAACGATTTTTCCTTTACCTTCATCGCCCCATTGGCTACCTAAAACTACGACGTTCTTACCCATGATTAATCCTTACAATGATGTATTGAGGTGTGTACGATAACTTTGTAAATTTAAAATTTTAAAACATCTATAAAGTGATGTTGTTTTTCAGTCCAGATAGCATTTGGCTATATAGTCGATTCAATTTGAAAGAGAGTCAAGGCAACCGAGTACAGATGTATAAGTAATACATCAAGCGAGGTTAACGCTGTCACTCTTTTATAATAGATTGGCTATACGGCTTGTAGCTGCCACTGGTCATCTATAATGCTTAAGCGGTGTGTGAGCCCAACGGGACGATCATGCTCATTTAGCGGCATGGTGACACGACAACCTTGCTGACGTAAGCTTTTTACTTGCTGCTGTAAAGCCTGTGTTTTCAAGCCATCAGCATGACTCATATCGCTGTAGTTAATGACCACAACTGTGGGGTCATCCAAATGTGTATGGGCGAGCAAACGGCTGACATCCATACTAAAGCCGGTAGCATCTCTTGGCTCTTCATTGTGGATTTGTATACCGTCAAACCGACCACCACGAACCAGTGGCTGAGTCTCACTATTGATATAACCATTGAAGACGATACCAGTATGATAGTGATAGCCTGACAACTCAGTAATATCGATACTGACATCACACTGCCATTGCTGCTGTAGATGCTCTTTTAAGCGTTGCAGCTCATCGACTGCGGTGGCAATATCGGTATCTTGCTGTGCCGTATCTGATAGTTTGGCCAGCAATTGAGACATATCATGCCCATAACGCGCCAATGTATAAAAATCCTTACCCATTGGCAGCGCTTGGCAGACACGCTTTAACTCTGGTAGGTTTTTATTCGCATATAAGTGCATCAACTGTTTGGTATCACTATCAGGCAATTCTGCTAATATGGCTAAGCGCTTGAATATCGCTACGTGACCCAAATCAATATGCAGCGCTGCACTCATGTTTAGGTTGTTTATCATCGTAAACAACACATCTATCAGCTCAATATCTGCACTCAGCGACGCACAGCCAAATATCTCTGCACCCAACTGTAGCGGCGTACGTGAGCCAAATAGCCCTGATGGCAAGGTATGAATCACATCGCCTGCATAACAATAACGAGCAATACCATCGCCTCCATGATGCGCATCAATACGCAAAATCTGCGGTGTGATGTCAGCGCGCACGCCCATCAAGCGGCCCGTCAGCTGGTCAATAATCTTAAAAGTCTGACGTTTAAGATCTTCTGACGCCTCACTAAGCAATGACTCGGTATACTCGATCATCGGTGGACATACCAGTTGATAACCATGCGTAATGAGCTGCTGAGTCAGTTGATGACGCAGCACTTCTTGCTTTTGTGCATCTTCAAACAACACATCGACGACACCATCAGGCAATAGCCAACTATTGGCAACCTCTGCACTGAAGTTACTCAAATGAAAATTGCTTAAATGTGGAGCACCACCAGATGCGGTACTATGATCCATAGACTGGGTGTTGTTTTCAGAGCGTGATAGGTCGAGAACAGCTGATTCAGAACTTGCAGACACAATAAATCCTTGTTTGGCGTATCGCTTACCAAAAAAACGCGGCATTATAAGGGTGTTTTTATGAACTCATTAATGATGAGCTGTGTTTTTTAAACGCACCATCATTGACCCAATTATGATAAACAAACTAGGTAATACCAAAAAATAGGGATAATGAGCATAAATGGAAATGATAAAACGACTAAATTAATGCGATAAATGATCAAGGCACTTTAAGTTTTAAGTTTAGCATAGCAGCCAAGTTTCGCCTAGTCACAATTACAGCCAATATAGGGTTAGTTGTTATAGGAAGTTATTGATAGCTGAACACTCTCTTAAAATGATTAGAGTGCATCTATCCTAAACCCTGTTCGCAGCTAGCTTTTGATACCCGTAGACAAGCATTTGAAATTTATAGCAATGTTTTGTATGACAATATCCTATCGAACCCATGTTACACTAACCCACATTTGACGGTGCCATCATGCATAGCGATATTTATCGATTGCGAGGGCATACGCTTAATTCATTTACCAAACCCTATAATAATATCATCTACCTCGGAGACCCTATGTCATCTGACTACCATCCTAACCCAGCCGACAATCAAACCAACGTACTGGGCACTGCCCTTGCCAGCTGCTGCTTTGACCCTATTACTGGCTATTATCGTAATGGCTTTTGCCATACTGGCAATCATGACGTTGGTCAACATACCGTCTGCATCAAAATGACCAGTGAATTTTTGAACTTTTCAGCCAGCCGTGGCAATGACTTAATCACGCCGCTACCTGAATACAACTTCCCTGGTCTAAAGCCAGGCGACTACTGGTGTGTCTGCGCTTTACGTTGGGTCGAAGCTTTGGACTTCGGTGTTGCCCCGCAGATTAAGCTTGAAGCTTGTCACGAAAGCTTGTTGGCACTAGTCGATATCGACACTTTGAAGCGCTATGCCCTATAAATGTAAAAACTCCATTTAGCCTATCTGCGTGGGCATCTACGCTCGCTGGCAACACACATCATAAGTTATAGCTGCGGCGTCTTGGTAGCTTACGCCATCAGCAGCGATTTTTTTACACCATATGACAGGAGGTGATATGAATCACGATGACAAGCAGCCTATCAAGATGACCACACGTATCACCCCTGACTCCAATATCAATCATCTGTATTCTGTTAATAACAGTGACCACCCTTATCGGGTCGATTATGACAGTTATATCTATGGCGATGCAGATGCAACCGCAGAAGATACCCTAGAGACCATGACGGTCTACGACCCTGATGCTGAACGCTATGAAGACATTGAACCTTTAAGCATCAATGAGATCGTCAACTGTCACTCTTACTCTCGAAAGACAGGCGAGCGACTCAATCAGGTAGCGATCAGTGATGTCAGCAAGGCACTCACCAACAACGGTCAGTTCATCTGGCTCGGTCTATATGAGCCTAGCCTTCAAACCATCGCTGAAGTACAAAGTGCGTTTGATTTGCATGAGCTAGCGATTGAAGATGCTTTTGCAGATCATCAACGCGCCAAAATAGAAAGCTATAACAACGACACCATCTTCTTAGTGATACGGACGGCAAAGCTAGAAGGCAGTGTGATTCGCTATGGTACGACCGCCATTTTTATGGGTAAAAACTACCTAATTACCATTCGCACTGGTCCCTCGAACTCTTATGCTCCAGTGCGTGACCATTGCCACCGCCGTCCTGAAAAACTGCGCATGGGACCTATCTTTGTCTTGCATGCCATTCTTGACTTTATCGTCGATAACTATATGCCTATCACCGATCGTTTAGGCAGCTACTTACGTGAGCAAGAACGTAATATATTTACTTATGAGTTTAATAAAGAGACGCTGCACAATTTGTACGGATTGAAGTCTCAGCTGGTACATATGCGCGCGGTTATCTTGCCAGTCCAAGATATCTGTAGTTTTTTTATCAATCATAACCACAGTGATTTAGTCTCACCGTTTTCGCAAGCAGCCAGACCCTACTTCCGTGACGTGAATGACCATTTGTTACACTCTTTAGATGCCATCAACGGCTTAAATGAGATGCTGAGCGTGGTGATGAATACCTACATGGCCATGGTCAATATGGGACAGAACGAGGTCGTACGTAAGCTTGCCGCTTGGGCGGGTATATTGGCAGTACCGACAGCCATAGCTGGGATCTATGGTATGAACTTTGACTTTATGCCTGAGCTGCACTGGGAATATTCATATCTTGTCATCATGCTGATCATCGGCTCATTATGCGGCTACTTATACTACAACTTTAAGCGCTTGGGTTGGTTGTAAGTCGCCACTCTAAAACTGAGCTGGTCGTCTGCTCCTTTTCTAAAAGCTGAACTTAAAGTCATTATTTCCAGATATTATTGGTTTGGATAGCATATTAACTCTCATTATTTTCTATATTTTTATTGATAACGATTATCATTTGTAATACTATTCGCATTAATTCTTGCTCAGGTATTGCTACGGTACTTATTTACCGTCAGTGTTGCTAATTTTAATCATTTATTGAGGTTTTTATGCATTTATCCCGTCTAGGCCAAGCATTAACATTTGTCACGACAGCACTACTGCTCAACGCTTGTGGTGGTGAAGACGATATCAAGATAGGTGATGTGACGCCGCCTCTCTTGATCACTAATGATCAATTTAGTGATGGCTACTCAAACGTGGCAGCAGTATTCTTAGCAGGTCAGGTCAAAGATACTGGTGGAATGCAGTCATTAACCTATCAACTCAATGACAAACCAAATCAAGTGCTTACCATAAATAGTGAGGGTCTATTTAATGATAGTATTTTATTGGCACTAGGTAGGAATGTTTTGACTCTAACGGCAACCGATAAAGCTGGCAATATCACACAGTCTATTAAAACTATCTATTTGGGCGATAAGGTTGCTGCTGGAGGCTCGCATACAGGTGCTCTTAAAGACGGTCAGCTGTATGGTTGGGGACGCAATAATTACGGTCAAACCGGCCTCAATATGACATCAAAACTATCCGATATCAGTGTCCACCCTGCCACACCTATATTAATGAGCCGTGCTCCAAACAATCTTGCCAGCATTAGCTTTAACCAAAATCACTCATTAGCCATCGACCAAGAGGGTCACGTTTATAGTTGGGGTGAGGACAAATATGGACAACTGGGCCGCGGTGAGACAGGTCGTCATAGCTGCAGCAGTAAAGAGGATTGCCGTCTTGATATCTCTACCATTTCAGAAATCAACCATGCTCTGATGGTTGCTACTGGCTATAAGCACAACTTAGTCTTAACCAAAGACGGTTCTGTTTGGGCTTTTGGTGCCAATGGTCAAGGACAACTGGGCGATGGCTCAACCACTGATAGCAGCAACCCTGTCAAAGTTGACTTTTCTGCCATAGATGCTGGCCAGATTGTACAAGTGGTGGCCAGTGCAAATAGCTCTTATGCACTTGATGACAAAGGTCAAGTTTGGGGCTGGGGTAGCGATGCCTATGCCAACCTTGGGAAAGGCCAAGAATGTACCAGTGCTAATAACTGTGTTAACGAAAACCCTAAACCAGTCCGTATTTCAGTGGTTCAGACGTCTGACGTAGCAGATGATAGCCTTGAAATCGTCACGCAATTGGCCGCTGGGCGTGATCATGTTTTAGCATTAACCAATCAAGACTCGGTCTATGGCTGGGGCTTGAATGCCAGCAGCCAAGTGGGCTATAACGGCGAAATCTTCTCTAATACCGATAACGCTTGGAATAGTACAGTCACTGCACCCAAAAAGCTTCCTTGGTTCACGGACAAAGAAGTGCGCCGTATCTATGCCAATGGCAATGCCAGCTACGCACTACTGAATAATGGCAAGGTCTACCCTTGGGGTATGTTTGGTGAGACTAATGACATAGGAAGAACCATCTATAATGATTTGGATGAGCCGACTGACAAGCTCACCAGCTTGACGGATATCGATAATATAGCAATGGGCGCGATGCACCTCATTGCTCATGAGACATCAAACACACAGGCTGATGGCAACTTATTCACTTGGGGCTGGAGCTTTGAGGGCTCACTCGGCAGTGCAAACGCTGCTCATATATGGATGTATAACTATCCTATTCCCATTAGCCTGCCAAACTAGCACCAGCGTCATGCCAATATACTGGCAAACCCAAACCTTATAAAACGCCATAATAAGCGATAAAAGGGCACATATGCTATGCAGCCCTTTTATCCGTTAGATGACTTATTATCAGCGTTGTATTCATTTATGACACTCTTTTTAGGTAACACCATGTCTTTATCGCATAACTTCACGACACCTAAGCGATTCTCTCAACAATTCTTTAAACAGGCACCAGCTGTATCATTGCCCATTATTGTGCGTACGACTCTGTTAACGTTTAGCATCGTATTGACTGCTTGTGGTGGTTCAGACGACAGTACCTCCACTTCCCCTAACTTACCAGTCTTACCTGATGATAATAGCAACCAAGAAACGGATACTAACTGGCTACCAGCTGGCGGCGCAGCCACTATCAATTCTGATGTAGCACGTCCATTTTTACAGATAATGCCTAATCTACCGAGCAGTTTATTAGGCGGTATCTCACCTGGACGCGAGCTATTTATTACTCAATGGACACCCGCGAATGTCGGCCGCGTGCTATTTGATGGTGTCGGCCCATTATTCAACGCCAATGCCTGTACCCAATGCCATAGCGATGTAGGCCGCAAACCCATTCATCTTGCTAATGGTGAGTTGAGTGATGCGATTTTGTTTAGGCTGGGTGATAGGCAGGGTACGGCACATGCTTACTATGGTGAGCAAATGCAACATCAAAGCACTGACTCCAGTATTGCCCCTGAAGGTAAAATGCACTATAGCAGCACGACTGCGACTCAAAACACACCGTCTGGTACTGAGTTTACCTTTACTCCTACTGATACAACTCAACCTTTAGGAAACACTGCCATTAGTGGGCGTATTTCACCACAGTTAGTTGGTATGGGGCTACTCAACCTAATCCCTGAAGCTGATATTATTGCCGCAGCCGATTCAGATGACAGCAACCAAGATGGTATAAGTGGTCGCGTGCACTGGGTTTATGAGGGCAATCAACAACAGGTTGGGCGCTTTGGTTGGAAAGCAATTAACTCAAGCTTACGTACGCAAAACGCCAATGCTATGTCACAGGATATGGGGCTAACTACCTCAGTATTTATGGATCCCAACTGTACAGTCAATCAACCAATCTGTTGGACAGCAGAAAACGGTGGTAGTCCTGAAGTGTCAGATAGTAGCTTAGATGCCGTGGTTGACTTTATGACAGCGTTGGCAGTGCCTGAAAGGCGAATCAATGACTTACAAACCTTCAATCAAGGCGCTACTTTGTTTACCGATGTTGGTTGTGCTGGCTGTCATACACCCAAGCAAAAAACTGGGGAAAGCATCCGATTCCCACTCCTATCACAGCAAGTGATATACCCTTATACTGACCTGCTTTTGCATGATATGGGTGCAGGATTGGATGATGGTGTGAAAGAAAAAAATGCTGAAAGCTTTGAATGGCGTACACCACCGCTTTGGGGTATTGGGCTTGTAGCGCGTGATCCAGAAGCACGATTCTTGCATGATGGTCGGGCGAGCAGTTTAACCGAAGCAATATTGTGGCACGGCGGTGAAGCTGAAGAAGCAAAAACGCGCTTTAGACAGCTGCCTGCTGAAGAGAAACAAACCTTGCTCAGCTTCTTGCGAAGCATTTAGGTCGTTGCGCATTAACTGCTGTTATTGATCAATAATTATCACTGTTAAAAACATAGAAAAGGGGCTAAATATTAATATTTAGCCCCTTTTTGTTTTAGCTGAGTGGTTGGCTAGATCAGACCTGCCGATTTCTCAGCCGCTTCAACCGTTTGACGAATCAAGGTATTGATGGTCATCGGCCCTACGCCGCCTGGTACTGGCGTATAGGCACTAGCGATGTTTTCTACGCCGCGCATTTCGATATCGCCGACACCGCTATCATCCGTTGGATGGAAGCCTGCATCGATGACGACTGCGCCTTCTTTGATCCAGTCTGCTTTGATGAGCTCTGGCACGCCTACCGCTCCAACGACAATATCAGCACGCTTGATATACTCAGCCAAATCTTGGGTTTTTGAATGACACATAGTCACTGTGCAGTTGGCATTCAGGAGCATCATCGCCATCGGCTTACCTAAGATAGGACTACGCCCTACCACCACTGCCTGCTTGCCAGCAAGCTCGATATCATGATGCGCTAATAAATGCATGATGCCTTGCGGGGTACATGAGCCATAGGCTGACTCCCCCATACTCATGCGTCCAAAGCCCAAGCAAGTCACGCCATCCACATCTTTTGCAAGGTCAATCTGCTCAAAACAAGCGCGCTCATCGATATGGCTAGGTACTGGATGCTGGAGCAAGATTCCATGTACGTCTGGGTTATTATTAAGCTCGTCTATCTTAGCCATAAGCTGCTCTGTGGTCGTCGCGCTTGGCATTTCTACTCGAATAGAATCCATACCGACGCGTTTACAGGCATTGCCCTTCATACGCACATAAGTGGCAGAAGCGGGATCTTCACCGACCAATATCGTAGCAAGGCTTGGTGTGCGTCCAGTCTTTTCTTTGATGGCGTCCACGCGTGTGCGCAGTAGCTGTTCTATTTGTTTAGCAAGTGCTTTGCCGTCCAAAACGGTAGCGGACCCATGGGCAGTCGACATAGTAACTCCAATAGAGAAAGCGATAAAAAAATATGAATAGCGCTGACAGGTTTTTTAGCTAGAAATAGCTATGTATCGGCATGCAAATATGTCTTTACATACATGAATATCAATCGATATATTGATCATAATAATATCAATATATAACCATTAACAGCACCAAATTAAACATGCGTATTGTACCTGTCTAGCCGCCAAAAGCCTAGTATTCAATATGATTTAAGCAAAAACATACCCAGAAACCGACCTACTTTATAGATACCTTCAAGCGAATATTATTATTTTAATATCGTTATTTTTAAGCATTCAAATGACGGTGCGATTCAGTTTGAAAACTAATAACCCAAGAGATTTGAGATTAAGCTGGTAATACGTTACCCTTATTATCCATAAATGTTACACATGTTTAACATAGTTGTAGTTTTATTGATGAACTCAATAGATCTTACTTCTTATGTATCAATTGCAGTTGGCCAATTACTTTTGCCAATATGCCTATCAAGATCAACCAGCATCCACATCGTAATGAATGCTGGTATGCAGTCATTATCGCGACATGCAAATGCATCGTTTGTCAGCATCATGGCAATGCCATTATCAAACGCTAGCCATAGACTGCGCCTATAGTTTGGTACATAGCTGTACCAGCGCATCACGCTTATTAGATTTCACGCCAATGATTGGCTCTAATAACTGATAGTTAATAAGGCCAGTTGATAATGCAAATTTTGCCACTCTCGATAGCGATAGACTGCTGATTCAATCATCAAGAGCTGAGATTATATTTGATGATGTCAGCTTTTTATAGTTAACAATAGCGAGGTATCAATTTGAAAACTGAGTCATTGTTCCAATTCTCAGCGCTAACTATTATTTTATTATTGTTAGCGTTTTATGGTGGTACATACTTACTGTCCTTATTGATTAAAAAAGACAAGGAGACCACCTCTGGATTTATGGTAGCAGGTCATGGGGTCGGTTTCGGTATGGGCGCGGCCAGTATGACAGCCACTTGGATCTGGGCGGCGTCCTTTTATGCAGCGGCCACATCTGGATACAAATATGGGGTATCAGGGCCGATTCATTATGGTTTTTGGGGCGCCTTGATGATTTTATTCATCTATCCATTTGGTAAGCGTTTTCGAGAGCTTGCACCCAATGGACACACATTAGGCGAACTCATCAATGCTCGCCATGGATCATCAAGCCAATTAATTTTAGCAGTATCTAACCTTATGGGCAGCTTAATTAGCTTGATGGTCAACTTCACTGCAGCTGGTGCATTGGTATCCGTACTATCCCCTCTCTCCTTCCAAACTGGTGTGATAGTCGCAGGCGTTGGCGTGCTTAGCTATACATTAACCTCAGGCTTCCGTGCCTCTGTCTTTACTGACTTTGCGCAGCTTATAGCCCTGATGGCAATTGGCGCTATCATTATTCCGTTGATATTGTTTTCGATGGGCGGTCCTTCAGCGATGGTTAGCGGACTACCCAATCTCACCCTGCAGCAGCAGGATTTCTTTTCATCTGAAGCGTTTTTTCAACAAGGAGCGCCTTATTTTGTCGCGGTATTGGCTTATGCCATTGGTAACCAAACCATTACTCAGCGTTTATTTGCCATTGAAAAGACGAAGATTAAATCCACCTTTCTAACAGCCACTGTCGGTTACGCTGGCATTGTCATTGGTTTGGGTATGATTGGTCTCATGGCGCTGACCGTTGGTATCGAACCCCTGAATGGCGATATGAACAACTTGATACCACAGATGGTGAGTACTTATTTACATCCAGTATTTATTGGACTGTTTTTCATTTTGGTGATTGGCGCGCTATCATCGACAGCCGATTCTGATTTGTCCGCACTGTCAACGATTATGATGGCTGATATCTATGGTAAAAATATCGCCAAAGGTCGGGTGAAACCCAAAACAATGATACTTGTTGGTCGTACGACCATGATTGTTGCTACTGTTTTAGGTTTGATATTTGCCAGCTTCAAGCTTGATATTTTGGTCATGCTGGTATTTGTCGGTGCCCTATGGGGTGCTGTGGTCTTCCCTGTGATTGCCAGTGTGTTCTGGAATCGTGTGACCAATGTTGCTTTTACCTCCTCTGTGATTGTCGCACTGATTTTCTTTTGTATTGCTCGTTTTGAGCTCATACCAATCACTGGTTTTACTGCTTTATTCTTTGAAGTTATGGCAAGTGTCGGTGCGGCTGTCGTCATCGGTCTGATGGTGTTTGGTTTCTTGGGTCGTAAGATAGGCATGCTTGCCGCTGCCATCACTTTGATATTGATGCTCATCTATGCGACAGGGTTTTTACGTCAATACATGGTCTTGGTCGCTTCTTTGACCGCTTATGGCGTAAGTACGATTGTTTGTGTCGTGGTCAGTCTCATGGGAGATGAGCACTTTGACTTTGACTTGATTAAACAGCGGGTGGGCAATTATGACAAACCAAAAGCAAACCTAGGATCAAAAACCAATGCCTAACTCATTTGTCATTCTCATCTGACCAATACTATATAAGGAGCTAATATGGATAATGTGTTTATATACGGATTGTACATTTTAATTTGGCCTGCACTCACATTGGCCGTGTTGATACTTATCTGCACCGCAACTTACCGTGATGTAAAAAAGGCCCGCCGCCAAAATAAGGACATTGTTTAATCTTTATCTTGGTTGCAATCTTTATAAGCATAAGCATCGTCACGAAGTATTATTTTAGTGGTAATGCGTTTAGTGGTGATGCGTTTTTAAGTAAGGCCACGCTGACCAAAATAACGTGGCCTTATGGTTTGTACCATTATCTAGCAGTAGGCGTTAAAAACAGTAAGCATAAAATATCAATTTTCAGTGTTTTTATGATGGCTAAGTACCCTTAGCGTGCTTAAAAACGCCTGTTTGCTAAAATAACTTGGTTTTGACTAAAAAATGACTTGTAATTTAAATTATCTTTGCTAATATAGTCCACCTTGATTGGCTGGATGGCAGAGTGGTCATGCAGCGGACTGCAACTCCGTTAACGCCGGTTCGATTCCGACTCCAGCCTCCAATTATTTATTAACTTTACGTTAATTTAGGCTTGCATTATTAGCGTAACCGCTTATAATAGCGGCCACTTATCTAGTGACTAGATGGTCTATCAGCTAGTTTACATTAAAGATAAAACAAGTTTTGCCCGGGTGGTGAAATTGGTAGACACAAGGGATTTAAAATCCCTCGCTAGCAATAGCGTGCCGGTTCAAGTCCGGCTCCGGGTACCATTATAGTAGTAAAGAAACACCGCAAATCGTTATGATTTGCGGTGTTTTTCTTTGTGTAAGCTATCAAAATATTCAGTCTAAACGTCATGCTAAGAGGCGATTAAATCAAAAATATACCTGCTATGCCTAAACCATCCTATGGCGCTTAAAATTCTCAGCCTGCTCAAATATCTCTTTATAGACCTCTTTTGAATCAACTGGCGGATAGCCCCACTCGTCAAGCAATACCATTAGATCAAACTGTAGCTCGGCTCGGATATCCTCTTTTTTGTTCCAGTCAGTGTATTTAGCTTTTTCATCTATGAGTTTTTTCACTTCTTTGGACAGCTCAATCAGCTTGTCTTCGGGATAGGTAAAATCGTATTTATGCGCCAGTGACAGCAGAATGTCATAAAATGCCTTTTCTTCAAAGTCGATACCCATTTCACCAAACGACGCCATCTCTTCGCGCAGCTCGTGATACAGCTTTATGATCTCATCAGAGAAATCGCCAATGACTTCAGCGCGTAGTACATCTTGCTCGTCACGGTCGTTATATTTCTCAACCAAGGCATTCATCTTCTTACTGAAATCGACGCCCTTCACCTTGTTGGTCTTTTTCAGCTCACCAATGGCTTTAGCCAGTAGCTGCTGTAGCAGCTCCAGCTTGGTGTTGGGCTGTTTAATCACCTCAAGCTTGGCTAGGTAGTCTTCATCGAAGATATCAATCTCACCATCGCTGTTATCACCAAGCTTAAAGATTTCTTCAACGCCATCACTCAGCAGCGCGTCTTTCACCAAGTCATGTACCTTTTGGTTCATCTGCTGGGCGTCAGGCGCGCCACCAGTAGTGATTTTAAAGATGATGGTACGAATGGCTAGGTAGTAATGAATCTTGTCCTTGTGCGCCTTTGTGAGCTCACTGCTACCGACGCAAATATCATAGGCAGACTTCAAACGCTTGGCCAAATCCATAAAGCGTTTTTCTAGCTTTTTGGATTGCAGCGCGAAGTCTGCCGCCGCGTTCAAGCAATTGAGCTGCTCTAATGGCGTACCGTTGAAGTACAGGCTGGAGTCAAACTTATGATAGACGGTATCGAGTAGGTTTAAATGGTCTTTGACCACCACCACTGACTTTTGGATATCTTCTAGGTTTTGAATCTGACCGCCAGTGTAATGTGAGAGCGCCAAGTTCATCTGTTTTTTGATGCCGATATAATCAACCACTAAGCCGCTCTCTTTGCCTTCAAACTTACGGTTGACCCGTGAGATGGTTTGAATCAGGCTATGCTTTTGCAAAGGTTTATCAATGTAGATGGTATCGAGAAAAGGTACGTCAAAGCCTGTGAGCCACATATCAACGACGATGGCGATTTTAAAGTTAGACTTACCGTTTTTAAACTGACGGTCGAGCTCTTTACGGTAGTCTTTATTACCAAGATTATCCCACATGCCTTTTGCGTCATCCTTGTTACGAGTCATGATCATCTTGACGCGCTCCAACGGTTTAACTTTTTTCTTATCGCTTTCAGATAAGGTTGAGCCTTCCTCACATGCTCGTACCTCATCCCACTCAGGACGCAGCTCTATGATGTCTTTGTACAGCTGATAGGCAGCTTCACGGCTACTACAGACAAACATCGCCTTACCCTTTTGGGTGGTGCCCTCTTCTACTCGTGCTTCATAGTGCTGCACAAAGTCCTCGGCGATGGCGCGTATACGATCAGGGTCACCGAGTATGGTCGACATACTGGCCATGGTCTGTTTGCTTTTATCGACCTGATAAACACTGGCGCCTGACTCGACACTGTGCTGGTAATACTTCTCTACTTCATCAAGCTGCTTGCTATCAAGCAGCACTTTGGCAGCGCGACCTTCATAGACGATACGCACGGTGATTTCATCGAATACCGACTCAACCATGGTATAGCTGTCAACGACTGGACCAAACACATCAAGAGTGGCATCAATCGGTGTGCCCGTGAAGCCAACGTAAGTAGCATTGGGCAATGAGTCATGCAGGTACTTAGCAAAGCCGTAAGACTTCTTTACCCCGTCTTCGGTGACGGTGATTTTTTGCTGGAGATTGATTTGACTGCGATGCGCTTCATCAGAGATACAAATGACGTTACTGCGGTCGGTCAGCAGTTGCAAATCTTCGGTGAACTTATGAATGGTGGTTAGGAACACGCCGCCACTCTTACGCCCTTTTAGCTGCTCACGCAAGTGCGCTCGACTCTCGACACTGATGATGTTGTCATCGCCGATATAGGTCTTGGCATTGGTAAAGGTGTTGGATAACTGATCATCTAAGTCGGTGCGGTCCGTGATTAAGATGATGGTTGGGCTACCAAGCGCCGCGTCTTTCATTAGCAGACGTGCTAAAAACAGCATGGTAAAGCTCTTACCACAGCCAGTCGCGCCAAAGTACGTCCCGCCCTTGCCGTCACGTAAGCCATTATCGTCAATCAAGTTGCCATGACTGTCGAGCAACTTCATGTGCTGCTTGATATTGGCGTATAGCTTGGTGGCCGCATAATACTGCGGATAACGACAAACGATTTTTGCATCAAAGCTTGATTTGTCAGGTACGTAAATAAAATTACGGATGACATCAAGCAAGCGCGTTTTATCAAATAAACCGCTCATCATGGTCAATAAGGAGTGGATACCGTCTTTCTCTAACTTCTCATCGCCCGTGACTTTGCGCCAAGAGTAGTAGAACTCATAAGGCGCAAAGAATGAACCCATCTTTGAGTTGACCCCATCACTGATGACGCATAGGGCGTTGTATTTAAACAGCTCTGGAATATCGCGTTTATAACGGGTGGTTAGCTGGGTGTAGGCATCAAACATGGTGGCATCTTCACGGATGCTGCTCTTAAATTCAAACACCACCAGTGGTAAACCGTTGATATAAAGAATGCCATCAGGAATACGCAGCTCAAAGCCTTGTATTTCCATTTGACTCACGATGCGAAAGCGATTGTTATTGAGTGCCTCATAATCAATCAGCTGGATGTATAAATCTTTTTGGGTATAGTCTTCACGCTTGAGGGTAAAGCCATCAGCGACAAGCTTCATGATGGCTTTATTGGTGTCGTAAAGGTCTGAGGCAGGAAGGTATTCAAGCTTATGAATGATGGACTCAATCTCGTATTCTGTGATTAAGTCAGCTTTATAACGGGTCGTTAGAAACTGTCGAAGATCAGACTTAATGAGCACATCGTCAGGATTACGATTAAGTGCTTCACCAACGGTATGTGGATAGCCCTCGGCTGCTAGCAATTCAATAATGGCTTGTTCAAGTCGGTCTTCGGTGAATTTCATCGGTTACGCCTCTATTGATCAGCTCTCTAACGACAGCATGTTCATAATGAGTTTAATTAAGGTGTCTTTTTGATTGGGGTCAGACTCGGCAACCAATAACGTTAAGGCGGCAAGTCCCGTATCATTAATCACCATATTGCTCTCGCTGTCGAGCAAGCGGTTGTTGCGATACAAAAAATCCACAAACAAGAACGCGCCACTGCGTTTATTACCATCGGTAAAGGGATGGTTTTTGACCATAAAATACAATAAGTGCGCCGCTTTACTCTCAATGGTCGGATAAGCCGGCTCACCAAACACGGTTTGCTCTAAAGTCGCCAAGATACTGTCCAAGCCATCACCGCGCGGTTTGGCAAATAGCTCTGTCGCCTCGCCACGTTGCATCAATTGGGCTTTGAGATGATTTAGTGCCGCCATGGCATCAGCGGTGCTGGGCAATAGACCGCCTGTTTGTCCTGTTGGGTCGTTAAGCAGGCCTTCATCATAACGCTGTAGCCACAAAAAGGTCTGGGTATAGCGGCTGATAATCTCTATCAAGCCGCGTCCTTCATCGGTTTTTAGTTCAGGGCTTTGCGCGGTTTTTTTGATAAGGGCTAAAGCGTGCTTTAATTCGGCGGCATTTTTATCAAAGCGCTGCTCATTAATGGCGTAACCTTGCACGAGATACTCACGCAGGCGCTGGGTCGCCCATCGCCTAAATTGTACACCTTGAGGTGACTTGATACGGTAGCCAACTGAAATAACCACGTCTAGATCATAAAAGACCACGGGTCGATCAGAATTTGCAATATGCATTTTTTGCATATTGCTTTTTTCAGAGATTTCTTCGTCGCTCAAGGCATTGTTGATATGACGTGAAATCACGGACTGATCCCGACCAAACAGTGCCACCATTTGTGCCTGTGACAGCCATGCGGTTTCTTGCTCAAAACGGACATCTACCTGTGCTTGACCATTACGGCTTTGATATATTTCTATTGTCGCGTGGTTATGTTCAGTGTTTATGCTCATCTATACCTCCTTTGTCATGGCGTCAGCGTCGGGAATACGCAATTCACCTGACATTAATTTAGGTAAAAGAGTGTCGCGGAGTTTGATTAACTCTCTAGAAGAAAATAAATTTTGATACCACTTTTCAAAGATCGGATTTGACTGTCTTGCAAAAGCTTCTAATGTCGAACCAGATGGTTTAATAGTATAAGTTCGTTTCATGTCTTTTACGGTCACATGGCCAAGCCCTGTTGTCTGCTTATCCCTTGCAATCTCAGTAAAAACTGGCTTTAAACTTTTCAACAAGTAATAAATGAAAGTTTTGTCTTTGTCTTCATGTAATACGACATTGAAAATATGCTGATTCAACCATCCATCTCCACCAGTCCAAATAAACGTATCAATTGAAGTATCTGGATTTCCCGACCATGAAAAAACGATTGAACCATCACTGATGAAATACTTGTCAGCCATTTCTTGAGTAGTAAACTTAGTTTGTTGCGAAATACCGTTTTTGATTTCTGCGATCTTAATGATTGGTAAGCCTTCATTTTCATCGGAGAAAAATTTGCTTTTGAAAGACGAACCATTTATGAAATCTGCAATCTCATATATTGGTATAACAACCCAACCCTTCGGAATCCATCCCATTTCCTCAGTAAACTCAAACTCATCAGGGAATAAACTCTGAATATCTGAGTTCTCTTTTTTCTCAATGCCTTTACGTAGCTCAGCACGTTCGATAAATTCATCAGGAATGGCATTACCAGCTGCGAGCGCGTTATCAATAACTGGATCAAAATCCACAAACCAGCTTTTAAACAATGCCTGAGCCATCGCTTCTAGCGTTTCGTTCATTTGGCGGTTGAGTTCGATTTTGTCATCTAAAGAACCGAGGATATGAGCAATGGCTTTTTGTTCTGGAAGTGGCGGCAACTTAATTCTTGCATTCCTAACCATATCTAAAGTTAAGTTCTTCATTACACTGTCATAAGCATGATGAAGCAAAAATGGTCTGATATGTATTAATGAGTAGTAGAGATACTCACTAGTAATTCCGTCTAAGTTCTTTAAGACCTGCCATCCATCATGTATACAAGCAGTAATACCCATAAATTTAGGCAATCCTGCTGTTCCACTATTAGATAGTATTAAATCACCTTTCTCAACAATGACGCTTTTAGAAACCCCTTCAGGTTTTATGAATTGGTTTGTCTTGGTTATATATCTCGACTCATCTGCTGTTGCATCTGCAATTTTTACCCAAGGCATTCCTGTTATTTCTGATGTAAAATTAACAATGGGTCTTGGTGAAGAACCACGTCGAATCTCACATACTTCGCTTAAACTTACCCAATCACTCACCATAACCCAATACCTCCAAATTCTGACGAATAGTCGCATCTAGCTTTTCAGAAGCTTGCATTTGCTTATATAGCGTTTGGCTTAGCTCCAGCATTTTAGTCTCAAACGGGATGCCGTCGTCCTCTATTGCCGCAGCGCCGACATAACGCCCCGGTGTCAGTACATAGTCATTGGCTTTGATATCAACTAGACTTGCCGATTTGCAATAACCTGCTTCATCTGCGTAGGCTTCATAACCGCCTGCTTCCGCTTCACCGCGCCATGCATGATAAGTCTTAGCAATCGCCTCGATGTCATCAGTAGTAAATTCTTTATGCGTACGATCCACCATACTACCGATAGCACGCGCATCGATGAATAGCGTCTCACCGCTACGATTGCGCAGCCCTTTTGCTTTACTATCAGCGGAGGTGGCGGCTTTGTCTTTACTGATGAACCATAAGCACACCGGAATCTGCGTGGTATAAAACAGCTGACCTGGTAGCGCAATCATACAATCGACCAAATCGTTTTTGATGATTTGCTCGCGTATCTCACCCTCGCCACTGGTGGTGGTAGACATCGAACCGTTTGCCAATACGAAACCTGCCGTACCGTGCTCAGAGAGCTTAGATATCATGTGTAATATCCACGCATAGTTGGCATTGCCCGTCGGCGGTGTCGGATAGCCTGCCCAGCGTGGATCGTCGACCAGCTCATCAGGTGCGCGCCAATCCTTTTGGTTAAAGGGTGGGTTTGCCATGATAAAGTCGGCTTTGAGGTCTTCGTGCTGATCCTTAAAGAAGGTATCGGCAGCCACATCACCCAAGTTGCTAGCGATACCGCGAATGGCAAGGTTCATCTTGGCAAGTTTATAGGTCGTGCTGGTGTACTCTTGCCCATAGATAGAGACGTCTTTGGTATTGCCGTGATGACTCTCGATGAACTTGATGGACTGCACGAACATACCGCCCGAACCGCAGCACGGATCGTAGATTTTGCCTTGATACGGCTCAACCATTTCTGCAATGAGATTGACCACGGACTTAGGCGTATAGAACTCACCACCGCCCTTGCCTTCAGTTGCGGCAAACTTACCTAAGAAATACTCATACACGCGCCCGACGGTGTCCTCGGAAGGATTACCAATAGTGTCGATGTTATTGACCACATCAATCAAAGCGGCAAGCTTACTGGCCGTTAAGCCAAGACGAGAGAAGTAATTATCAGGCAATGCGCCCTTCAATGATTGGTTGGTCTTCTCAATGGTGCTGAGCGCCGTATCGATTTTGAGCGCGATATCTTCTTGCTTGGCATTCTGCTGGATAAAGCGCCAACGGCTCTCCTCTGGCAAGTAGAACACGTTATCCTTGGTATAAGCAGGCACCATGTCGATGTGCTTCTCATAGTCTGTATCGATGAGCTTTTGGCGCTGCTGCTCAAAGGTATCACTGATGAACTTTAAGAAAATCAGGCTAAGGACGATGTGCTTATATTCTGACGATTCGACGCTACCACGCAATTTATTAGCAGCATCCCAAAGGGCTTCTTCAAAGCGACCATCTTTGGCTTGGTCGTTCTTATTTGCAGGTGTTTTAGCCATGTTTCTTTAACTTCCTTCTTTTCTTAAATAAAAGTTTATGTCATTGCTTTGACTAAACTTTGACTATTATTAGATTGTTAGATAAATATGAGCAATGAGTGTGATTGTGGCGATACTTTGGCCACATATGCTATCAGCTATTTTTAGTATTTTCTTTACAGTAGTTCAAGAGTTAGCCAATCACACTCTATCAAATTGTTTTATATGTCAAGCAATGTTAATATTCCTTGCTAAAAATCACTGCTTTGTAAGTATACACCAGAATCTCAACGATTTTTAAGTCGTTACAAGGCGACCGACCGCAGATAGTACACTAAGTAAATCTAGAGCGGGTAACACCGTAGCGGTTTAAAAGTGCTCCGACTATATCTTGTGCGCGATAGGTTAATAACTCATTTCATCCATATTTTAGGAGAGCTTTTTTGAAAAAACTTTTGCCTTGGTTGGCGGGCTTGCTTGTTGTATTTGCAATCTACCTTTATACATCACCCTATATAGCGTTGAATAACATTAAAAATGCTGCTGTACAAGGAGATGCAGACAAGCTCTCGGGGTACATTGACTTCCCTAATGTGAAACAAAGTATGAAGGATCAAGTCAAAGCCGCCATGCTTAAGGAGCTTGCTGCAAGTGATGAGCAAGATGGCTTTGAAGCTTTGGGCACCATGTTAGCCACTGCGATGATAGACCCAATTATAGACAGTGTCGTCACACCCGACGGCGTTGCATTAATGCTTCAAGGGCAAAAACTAGATTTTGACTTAAATAATGACACGTCTGAAGATAAGCCTGAAGCCAAAAATGAGGATATTGATTATAAAGCCGGCTACCTGTCATTTAATCGATTCAAAGTTCAGATCTTTGATGATGTTGATAAAGAGTCATTAGATGTGATTATGCATAGAGACGGCCTTAGCTGGAAAGTCACAAGAATTGCCTTTCCGTTAGACTTAAACGATAAAGAGTCTAATAATACAGTCGAAGAACCATCTGTCGCTGACTTAGACTGGGCTGATGTAGAGGATGAAATATACAACACTGAAAATGATGAGTTTGAAGATGTCTTTCACGGCATTGTTGATAGTGAAGAAGTAGCTGATACTGGAAATAGTAATATCGACACTGATGGTTTTTATGATGAGGACGACTACAATAATGGTACAGGTGCCCACGCTGTACAAACAACCGGACCACTAACACCAGCACAAGCGGCCCGCATTGATTATCTCGTTGACAATGACATAGAAACATCACAAGACATGATAGATTTATTAAATGATTTCACGCTTGATGGTAGTCAAGAGGGTGAGTTACGTAAATTCATTATTGAACGTTCACGTTATGACGATGGGTATGATGGATTGAAAGACTGTCGTAACCCAGACTTAACAGAAGCAGAGTATATGAACAACCGTACTTAATAAATAGTTAATAGTTAATCTACAAACTAGATAACACCCGTAGTTGGCACATGATACATCTCACCCTCTCCATAAATCACCCAAAGCAATCCAACCGAAAGTGAGTATAGTCGATCCACTTTAAAACAAATACAGTGTTACTGGGATGAATTTTGTGCAGCACCGAACAGTGACGCAGTCGCACAGCAAGCAAGCAAGCAAGCAAGCAAGCAAGCAAGCAAGCAAGCAAAGAAAATTTATACCAGTAGCACGCCGTAAAAGCTGTACTCTTTTTATTTAGGAATCACTATATAAATACTACATTTTATCAGGATAGCTAACAGATGAGAGAACAACCATATACTAGAATTGACAACATCTGTTTATAAGAGCTATAGTCTTAAAGGCTATAGCTCTTATAAGGAGTTACTATCCATAGAGAATATTCTTTTTCTTAAGTGTATTAACTTTCTGTTTTGAAATGACACTCGCTGATATCAAAAGCTCACACTTTTCGATTCACTTCGAAAAGTATGCTATTTGGTGTTTAGTGAATTTTCACTGCTGCACATGAAGCTTAGCAATAGAGTAAATAAAAATAACCATGGAGAGGAATTTTATGACTACTCAAAAGCATGATAATGAGTTATCCGCAAGCCAACAAGTCACTAATTGGCTGCAAGGTTTTGATCAAGCCTTGCGCACAAAAGATATAGACCAAGCAGCTGAGTACTTTGAAGCCGAAGGGTATTGGCGTGATTTAGTTTCATTTACTTGGAATATCAAGACATTGGAGGGGCAAGATGAAATTAAAGATATGCTCTCGCATACCCTAGAAACGGCTGAACCATATAATTGGCAGCTTGAAGAAGATGCAGTAGAAAATGAGGGTGTTATAGAAGCTTGGATAACCTTCAACACCAAGGTGGCAAAAGGCTATGGACACTTACGTCTGCGTAATGGTAAAGCTTGGACATTATTAACCACTATGACCGAGCTCAAAGACTTCCCTGAAAAGCGTAAAAGATTACGTCCAAAAGGTGCTGAACATGGTGCTGACCCTGATCGTTTAACGTGGCAGGAAAAACGGGAAATTGAAGAAAAAAACCTCGGTTATAGCGAGCAGCCTTATTGCTTAGTTATCGGTGGTGGACAGGGCGGTATCGGTCTAGGAGCTCGCTTACGGCAACTCGACGTTCCGACAATTGTCATAGATAAGCAGCCTAGACCAGGTGATACATGGCGTAATCGTTATAAGTCATTATGTTTGCATGATCCTGTCTGGTATGACCATATGCCGTACCTCCCCTTCCCTGAGAACTGGCCAGTATTTACGCCAAAAGACAAAATTGGTGATTGGTTAGAAATGTATACCAAGGTTATGGAGTTAAACTACTGGGGATCAACTGAATGTATCAGTGCTGAATTCGATGAGGAGTTACAGCAGTGGAATGTAGAGGTTGATAGAGCGGGTGAACATTTAGTATTACATCCTAAGCAATTGGTTTTGGCGACTGGTATGTCAGGGTTGCCAAACATACCAGAAATTTCTGGTATGGAAGATTTTGCTGGAGAGCAGCATCACTCAAGCCAGCACCCAGGCGGTGAGGCTTATCGAGGAAAAAAATGTATCGTACTAGGTGCCAATAACTCAGCGCATGATATTTGTGCCGCCCTTTGGGAAAATGGCGCAGACGTCACTATGATACAACGTTCATCAACGCATATTATTAAATCAGATACTTTGATGGATGAGGTATTAGGGGGTTTGTATTCAGAAGAAGCAGTTGAGAATGGAATGACTACCTATAAGGCGGACCTGACCTTTGGTTCTATTCCTTTTAAAATCATGCCGCAATTTCATGAGCCTGTTTACCGTAAAGTAGCAGAGTTAGATGCTGACTTTTATCAAAAGTTAACTGACGCAGGGTTTATGCTCGACTTTGGTGAAGATCATACTGGTCTCTTTATGAAATACTTACGTCGAGGCTCTGGTTACTATATCGATGTCGGTGCTTCTGAGCTAGTAGCGGAAGGGAAGATAAAGCTTAAATCTGGTGTTAGTATTGATCACATTAAGCCGAAGTCAGTGGTGCTAACGGATGGCACAGAGCTAGAGGCAGATTTAATTGTCTATGCTACTGGATTTGGCTCTATGAACGGTTGGGCGGCAAAAACAATCTCACAAGAAGTAGCCGATAAAGTCGGTAAGTGCTGGGGGATGGGCTCAGATACCAAAAAAGACCCAGGCCCTTGGGAAGGTGAGTTAAGAGATATGTGGAAACCAACGCAGCAAGAGGCGTTATGGTTCCATGGCGGAAACTTGCATCAGTCGCGGCACTACTCTCAATACTTATCACTGCAACTTAAGGCCAGAATGGAAGGGATAGAAACACCTGTTTATGGTTTACAGGAAGCTCATCACTTAGAGTGAGCTGAACATCACTACTCTAAATAACGGACAAAAAATGGTAAGCATGATGGCCGCACTGGTTTGATTCAGTACGGCCATTTTTATTGGGTAAGCTATTATTAAGAATTGCTTTGCTTAACTTATGCGGACACCATTTCTATATCGTTTTTACTCTAAGCATATTTTTAATATAAGTTGGCACCATATCGGTATACTTCTCGCAATCTACCTAGACGAGAATAAAAGATGAGATTCATCAGCGCCTTACGTATACTTTAACCAAAAAAAGCCTCAAAACAGTGTGCCTTGAGGCTCTATATTGCTGAAGGTAATTAAACTTGTGTAGTTATGTCACACGGTAACATACTCCAACCACTGGTGATGCCTGTTTCGCCGACTCTGTATTCCGATGGTGGCAATAATGACGCTGGGCTTTGGTTTTCGGCAGCAGGATCATGCGAGAATACTCGGCACTCATCCACGTACAGTTCAAACGCTGGGAACCCGTCGTGATCGCCTGATAGCTTGTAATAGAGCTTGCCATTATACTGTTTGACATACAGATACAGATTGGCGTCTATCGCAGGGGCTAGAGACTCTAGTGGATTGGGTGCGTTGACTTTGAGATACACCAAGGCGGCGATAGGTCCATCTGGCCAATAGCTCTCGGCAGTAGGCGCATAAGTATAGGACTGTACCGCATTTAAGTTGTCCGCAGTTCTGGTCAGCGTTCCAGAGTCTGTTGGGCTTGCACCACTATTGATCGAGTTCCACCAGCTTGGCTTGCCAGCCACATCTGAGGTATCGTCCTGATCGTAGGCATGAGTGGCACCAAATTCGATCTGATCTATTTGCAATTGTGGCCAAGCATGATCCGTCCCAAACGTAAGCTTGGCATGAATCTCAGCTCTTGAGGTACCATCACTGTACGAAAAGCTACGATCATCGCCAGCATAGGCACTGGTCAATGGTATGCCAGTAGTCACCACTGGCGCGGGTATAAAGACACGCAGCTTGATATCGACCTCGCGTGACGCTGTCCCTAACGGCTCAGCCACAACACCATAAGAGATATTTGACGCTGGGATAATGACGTTTTGATCGTCAATCTCACCCAGTAGTTGCGCGGTACGTCTACTTCCTTCTGCTTGGGTTAATAGATCCGAATCAACCGCCTTTTTGATCACTTGCAACTGATCGACCAGCTTGGAAGGTGATGTCTGTCTGACCATCTCACTCGATGCCGCTTGCAGACCTGGGTTATTGATCTTCGCTGAGGTAGGCGCCGTGGTACTGGCTTTGGTGCCGCTTTTGGTATTGGTCGATTTGGTGACGCCATCGGTCTTAGCGTCCGCAGGCGCAGCTGAATCACTACTAGATATTGGCACACCTGTATAGGCTGAGACCAAGCCGCGCACTACATCTCCTGCGATAGCATCCATAGCAGCGCGGTGCTGACGAGTGCTCGTAAACGCCTCTTTGGTTGCGTTATTGATAAAGGATAACAGCTCAGCGCCATTGGTCAGATCGCGGAATATATCAGGCGTTCCCATTACTGACAAAGCGTTTGCCATACCCGAGGAGTCAGGTACTGCTGGAGCTGCCTGCATGTTGACGATCGGCGCAGCAAAGCTGGTCGGTGTGGTATCGCTGCGTGATGCGCGGCTACCAGGTGAGACGCCGGTGATGTCAGGCGCGGTACGCTGACAGCGGTTCTCAGGTTCAACGAAGCGCTCGACATCGCGTTTTTCTGTAGCATTACAGCACGATAAGAACACCTCACCAAATACACCTCTAGTCGGAATAGTAACAACACGGCTAGATACCACGTAGTCAGGGCTCCTGACCGCAGCGATGCGATGGCCTTCGAGCACCTCAAAGGCGACATAATTACCCAAAATACCGATGGGCTTATTGACGATATGATCGAGCAGTGATTTGTCGCCTATTTTGAATTGATCAAATCGGATAGCGCGACGATCTGAGTCCTCGCGTAGCCAGATTGCTCGCATATAGCGCATAGGCTGCCCTTGGATGTGAGCGATCAGCTCCTGCAAGCGGCAATAGTCTCTATGCTCGCGGCCCCGATAGCTGCTAAAGTCAACGGGAGGATTGGCAACGATACCGATGTTTACCGAAGGATTGCTAGCATCCAGCGTGACATCAACAGCATTGGTTTCAATCACAAAGGATTGCGGATTGCTAATATAGCGCGAGCGATCGGTCGTAGCATAGACTTCGATACGGTCAAGCTTGAACTTAATCGCATCTCCAAAGGCGGTTTCATTAATGCTAAAAAAACCTAAGTCTATAGCGTTGATATTACGTAGCGCCTCGGCACTATCAAAGGAGACGATAAACTCACTGATATCATCATGTCTAACAGGTGAGGAGACAAAGTAACTTGGAGGCTGATTGGAGGTGTGACCGCGAGGGCTTAAGCGCAGCGTTTGTCCTGATTTGGTTTTGATACGCAGGCTAACCCCAAGCCGCCATGCTGACCCTAGAGTAATATCCCAACGCGAAAAAGTCGCATAAGGCTCTTCGATACTATAGACATCTTTGCAATGCAACAGTCTTGAGAGCGATTGAAAGGCACTTCTATAGCTGCGCGGCACCATTCTTCGTAACAGTCTTGAATGCCGATCAAGAAAACGAGTAATGGCACTAGAGGGCGAGTTGACGAACTTATCAAAACTGGCAATTGTTCCAAATATAGCCTGATCGACCGCGTAGGGCACCATCAATACAGGTTTTTCCTCAACCAGCTCGGTCTTTACAGAGTAGTGCTCTACCACCTGAAAGTACTGCAAGTTCATCACGTGATTCATATTGTGATTATGTACTGTACGCGTCTGAATACGTTCAGACTCTCGCTGATAGGAGGTTGTGACAACGGTAGAGCGCTGATGCCGGATAGCCGACGCACTTTGCGACACACTATCGGATATATTTTGCACCGTTGAAGTGTGCAAAGAGCGCCGCCCTGTCGATGAGCTGGAGGTACCACCCCCCCCGCCGCCAATACTAAAGAACCCAAGATCTAAGCTTGCTCCGCCGCCGCCAGCAGCTGAGCTACCCTCTTGGTTCTCACGCAATACCAAGTCCACCACTTCATCGATACTGCGATCATGCTGTAGATCATGCTCCATTTGCTCAGTTTGTGTTCGCGACTCAGAACGAGTATCGCGCTCACTACGTGTCCAATCAATAAAGGCTAGATTGATATCTTCGCAAGGTGCTAGTGACGTCGAGTATAACAGTCGTCCCAAGCCGCGCCCAGCAGGATACCAACCGTGGCGATACAGATTAGACAGACCTATGAGCAAGTTGCCGCCTAGTACTGCATAGGTACTCGCAGAGTCATCACCATAATCAATAGGTGATGCCACACCCGTGCGCTCTTTTTCCTTTTCACCGTTAAATACCAAGCGCACATCTTCAATATCAGTCAGGCGCACCGTTTGGCGAAAGTAGTACTCTTTGGCAGGAAACTCAGTCCTTGGCCGCAAACAGCAGTTTCCATCGATATGCTCTTCATTGAGACCAAAAGATGCTGGCGAGATACTCAAGTCAATATCATCGGGATCTTCTATGGTTCCTGGTGTCTCAGTGCTGTCATGATTGTCCATCCAATCATGTAGCTTTTCGACCAATGTTTTTGGAACAGGGATAATATGAGGAACTGCTAACAATAATCCATCCAAGATTCTATCTTTAGACAAGGTATAGATATGTGGATTGGTTTTGTCTAGCGAAGCGTCATGGATGATGACATCGATTTTTTCGATACTATCAAGCTCAATATTAGACAAATTAACTGAGGTATACCCTCTAGAGTCTGTCTTACCACTGCGCAGTTGTATCTTTTCATCTGAGTCTTTTCGCGTCGCCTGCAAGGCATAAGTAGCATTGGGTGCTGGTCGTCCATCTTCACCATCAAACTAGAGGCGCAATTTGCCAATCATCTGGATCGGTGTCATGGTGTTGTCTGCGAACAGCTTGGCATCACGTGGCCCAATGCCAGTCATACGCTGCTGCGCTATAACCTTTGGCGTCTCCAAAACCACATCGTTAAGATTAAGCTCAGTTTCTCTAACCACGTTGTGGAATTCTTTTTCGATGATCGTTGGACGCTCAATACCTACGCCCAAGTTTTGCGCAATTTCAGGGGCGGCAGCGACTTTATCCTTTAGATCAGAAATAAGCTTTTGTGCCGCATCAGCCTTCACTTTTAATGACTTGATCTGAGCTGAATCACTACTCGTATCTTTTGCTATTTCAGATTGTAGCCTGAGCAGTTACTCTTCGGCCATATGAAAGCCGTGCTTAAAATCATCGATTTGCGTCTTAATGGTAGCACCGCTTTGAGCTTCTACAGATGTCTGCGCCTTTGAGACGTCTGAGATGTTTTGGGAGGAAGTTTGCTTTTTTTGCTTGCTAGTGTCAGTAGCTTTAGAACCTGTTTTTTTAGTAGTCATGGTCTCAACTCCTTTGAGAATTAACATATCCAGATTTAAAATACTTGAGTACGAAAACTGCTCACAGCAAAACTTCAGTTGGTTTCCTATAACAAGTATCAACAAACAGTAGACTTAACATTTAACCAATCAAATCATCTGCTTTACTATTATCAGCGGCCATAACACCAACATAGACCATCTACTAAATATGTCGCAAGCCAAATTGATGATAATGTGCTACGACTAAAAATATAGAGACAATAAACACATGTTTGGTTAATTTATATAGATAAATTACCTTTTGTCTTGGATTTCTACTGGTTAGCAATCATTTTTTTAGAGGGCTTTATGACTATCACCTTGATATTGAGCAGCAAGCTTTTGATTATTAGGTTTTTTATCCTTTAACTTGACCGCATCACATGCTCTACTACAATCTCGCTGCTACTTGTTATCTATGCAAACACTAAAAACGATCTAACCACCTGACTTATAAGACAAAAAAATATCTTCGCTAAAGATATAGCTGACCCTACGAAACAACCATTTAGCTGGTATTTCCTCAAAAACCTATAATATTTAAAGTAAATAACATACGATATTTGGTAGTATAAAATTAGACACACTCTTTTAGATATGGTTATTGGCTAGATTCTTACACCTGATCAGACTATATTTGATGGTTTTTTAGATAGAGAAATGCACCGTTCATCGTGATATCAAACCTAGTATCAACAATGTTTTTAGACAGGAAACGATGACAAGGATCTCGAAGCTGATTGATAATTAAGGACGGGACTTATGGATGTACTGAGTAGGTTGCTACAGCAATCTCAGCACCTAAAGGAAACTAAATATTATTGTTTGAGTTTTTCTGGTGACTGGGCATTTTCACTCACGAGTAGCGACAATATTTATTTTTATTTGATTCAAGCTGGCAGCTTTTATATCACTATAAATGGAGTATCACGACAAGTGTATACTGGTGATATTGTGATGATTCCTAATTCCAATAAACATATCTGTCATGCACCAAACTATCATAGTCAACATGTCCAAGAGTTAGATAAAACTTTACTTGAGGATGATAAATGTCCTGCCGACCTTCTCAAAGACAGTAACTCTAATACGCAATTTATAGTAATCGAATGTCAATACGATAAAGACCTGCTTCGACCGCTACTATCAGCATTACCCGCCATTTTGCCTGAGCATGATGAAAACCATGGAAGTCAATTTAAAGCGCTCGGCTGGGCCCTTGGTTTCTTAACAATAGAGTCTCAATATGAGCGCTTAGGTAAGCTTGCGATGATTAATTTTTGGGCAAGTATTGTCATGGTTGAATGCTTACGCACATATATTGAAAGATTGCCTGAGAAGGCAGAGAATTGGTTGCTTGCTATGAGAGATCCGTATTTATCAAAAACACTAGCCATTCTTCATGATTCACCAGATCATAAATGGACGACTCATGAGCTGGCAGAAAAGGTCGGCATGTCTCGTTCAAGCTTTACTCAGCGCTTCAAAAACATTATGGGGGTGCCGCCCTTGACTTACCTGACTACCTACCGCTTATGTCTTGCTGCTCGCCAACTACGCCTACAACATAATAGTATCGGTCAAATCAGTGAGCTAGTTGGTTACACATCAAACTCAACTTTTAGCCAAGCATTTAAGCGAGTATATGGTATGTCACCGAAAGCGTATCGAGAACGGCAACAAGCTGCTATAAGCAACTAAGATTTGTTGAATATTTAAATATTAGGACTACTAATAGGTTGTATCTCTAGTAAGAATAACGAACGTATAGTCAGTTGAAAATAAAACTGTTATAAATTTATGCGCGCTGCTGGTATATGTTTAATCTAAGTCTTTCAAACCTCAAACCAATCCTTTATAAAGGAAATAAAATCCCACCACGGTTAATAACAGCGCAAAGCATTTCTTTAACAATGCTGGTGATAGTATATGAGCGACTTTTGCGCCTACCTTCGCGGTGAAAAAACTCATGATGCTGATACCTAAGAAGGCATAAATGTGCACAAAGCCAATGGTATTAGGTACATTTATTTGCGCCTGCGTCCCAAATACTATATACCCTAGCGCACCTGCAATGGCAATCGGCAAGCCGCATGCAGCGGATGTACCAACCGCTTTTTGCATGACCACATTATAACGGGTGAGATAAGGCACCGTTAAGCTGCCGCCACCAATACCAAAAATGGCCGAAGCAACGCCAATAACCCCGCCTGCTGCCAACTGTTTAGGTTTTGAAGGCAGTTCTGTATTATTATGGTTGGCATTACTGACATTATTAGCATGACTGGCGACCTGTTTTTTGCCACCGAAGAACATCTTATAGGCGACCCAAAGCAAAAATACACCGACAATAAGCTGCAGATAAAGCCCAGATATTTGCCCTGCTATTCCCGCACCCAAAAAGCAGCCAACCGCTAAACCTGGCGCTAAGTTTTTAAAGACAGGCCACATGACGGCGCCCTTTTTATTGTGTGCCATTAACGAGCTGATCGAGGTGACAATGATGGTCGCCAGTGAGGTACCTAACGCCAGATGCATGATGTTGTCAGGACTGTAGTCCATTTGCGTAAAAACGATAAATAACAGTGGCACGATGATGGTGCCGCCGCCCACGCCAAATAGCCCTGCAGCAAACCCTGCTAGCGCCCCTATTATTAAAAAAATGATTAGTTCCACAGGATAGTTACTTCTTATTTAGATTTGGTTAAATATAGTCAACTCGAAATAAAATCGATACGTTTATATTGTCGTGCTACTGGTACAAATTTTCCTTGCTTGCTGTGCGCTTCGCACTCCAGAGGCTGCACAAAATTTATCCCAGTAGCACTGTGTCGGTTTTAAAGTGTATCAACTATAGTTATTTTAGCTAGATAGTAATTAGGGTCTATTGGATATCCAACAGACCCTAGAAAATAATGTACGCGGTTTACCCTTGATCGGCTTGACCCACTTGATGATAGGCACGATTAAAATAGGCCAAACTTTCATTTTGCCCATCTTGCTTCTCCTGCTTGATAGCGACAACACGGCATATAAAAATACTGTGCGTGCCAACTTCCTGAACTTGCTCAATCTCACAATCAAAGCTGACGAGCGCATCTTCTAAAACAGGAGCGCCTGTTGCTAACTGCGTCCAAGAACCCTGTTTGAATCGCTCTTTTGAACCGAGTTTGGAGGCAAAGGTATTGGATATATATTCATGCTGTACCCCTAGCACATTGACACTCAAGATTTTATTTTCAATAAAACTTTTATGTGATCGAGCCATCCGATTCATACAGACCAGTAAGGTTGGCGGTGTGTCCGTGACACTACATACCGCAGATGCGGTAAACCCATGCATACCAGAAGGGCCTTTTGTGGTGACCACATTGACCGCTGTCGTTAACATAGACATTGCATCTCTAAAGTCGGTTGCTTCAATCATATCCTTAATCATTACTGTAATCCTAAATTTGAGCTCGGTAAGTAGTAGGGCGTGTCAATCCTAAAAACAATACAAGGCAAGCGCGCAAGTATTATAATGATAGGCACAGGGACTTAATACCGTAACACTTTAAGCGTGGTTCGACTATAGATTTTCTTCAGTTATCGATAGGATTACTTAATGATTCTAATCGGATTTTACAATCAAACCAAACTCTCGAGCATTGATCCCCACACATCTTAAGATTGGTTAGTACTGGGTAATAGATGCTATGTAGTAAGTGCCGTGCAATACGTACTAAGCTGTCAGTTCTTTACGAACGATTGCCGCACCTGCACTTAATGCTGCAAGCTTACCACGTGCCACTTGGCGAGACAGAGGTGCCATGCCGCAGTTGGTCGAAGGATAAAGCTTATCAGCATCAACAAATTGCAGGGCCTTGCGTAGCGTATCCGCAACTTCTTCAGGAGTTTCAATAGTATTGGTTGCCACATCAATGGCACCGATCATCACTTTTTTGCCGCGAATCAATTCAATCAAATCCATCGGCACATGTGAGTTTTGACACTCGAGTGAAACAATATCGATAGCAGACTGCTGCAGTTTTGGAAATGCTTGCTCATACTGGCGCCACTCTGAACCCAGCGTCTTTTTCCAGTCATTATTGGCTTTGATACCATAGCCATAGCAAATATGCACCGCCGTCTCACATTTCAACCCTTCAATGGCACGCTCTAACGTGGCGATGCCCCAGTCGTTGACGTCATCGAAGAACACGTTAAAGGCAGGCTCATCGAATTGGATAATATCTACCCCAGCCGCTTCTAACTCTCTGGCTTCTTGATTGAGAATTTTGGCAAATTCCCAAGCCAGTTTTTCACGGCTTTTATAATGACCATCATACAGCGTATCAATCATCGTCATTGGGCCAGGCAGCGCCCATTTTATCGGCTGATCTGTTTGCTGCCGTAAAAACTTGGCGTCGTCTACAAATACTGGTCTTTGACGGCTCACAGCCCCAACGACAGATGGCACACTCGCCTCATAACGATCACGGATTTTGACCGTTTTACGGTTCTCAAAATCGACGCCATCTAGATGTTCAATAAAGGTGGTCACGAAATGCTGACGAGTCTGCTCCCCATCACTGACAATATCTATCCCTGCATGCCGCTGTTCTTGTAATGACACCCGTAGCGCATCTTGTTTGGCTTCAAGCAGTTGTTCGCCTTCCAATGCCCAAGGTGACCAAATTTTTTCAGGTTCGGCAAGCCAAGAAGGTTTTGGTAAGCTGCCTGCTGTTGACGTCGGTAATAATAATTCCATAATATTTAATCTTCTCTATTATCTAATCTTTTATATTTTGGTTGATAAGGGTCTATTAAGCTGCGCGTTTTTTAGCCGCTTCTTTTTGAATTGTCTCGCTTGTCACAACATAGTTTGCCGCCCACTCATCAAGAATGGCCTGATAGGGTTTTATAAACTCATCTTCCGTGAACTTACCTTGCGTCACCGCCATTTGGCTGCGCTCCGCGCGATCATAGACAATTTGAGTCAATGAATAGTCTTGGTACTTCAAACTTGGCTGATATATGTGACCAGCGGTAGAGTTGGCATTGTAAATTTCAGGTCGGTAGATCTTCTGGAAAGTCTCCATCGTACTGATGGCACTGATCAGCTCAAGATCGGTGTAATCACGTAGCAAGTCACCAGCGAAATAAAACGCTAAAGGCGCAACACTACCTGCAGGCATGAAATAGCGAACGGTTAAGCCCATTTTGTGGAAGTAGTCATCGGTCAATGAATACTCATCCTGTCTGTATTCGACCCCTAATACAGGATGCTCATTGCCCGTGCGCTGATAGATCTTACTGCTTGACACACTCAGGCAAATCACAGGTTGCTTGTGAAAGTTGGCTTGATAGGCCTCTGAGTTCAATAAATGTTGAAACAGCTTACCGTGCAAATCGCCAAAATCAGCTGGTGGCGCGGACTCTGGATGGTTTGCGAAATGCTCTGGTAACACAATGCTAAAGTCATAATCGCGTACATAAGATGAGAAGCTATTGCCAATCATACCGTCGATACGGGTGTTTTCTTTATGGTCGACAATCGTTGTTTTCAGCGTCTCAATGACTGGAAACGTATTGCCATTGCCTTCGATATCTAAGTCTGCTGAAATGATATCGACTTCAACAGAATAACGGTCAGCGGTTGGATTGTCCCAGTGCGCCAAATCGTTAAAACGATTGTTTATCATGGCGAGCGTTTTGCGTAAGTTCTCTTGGCGATTGTCGCCACGTGCCAAATTCGCAAAGTTAGTGGTCAGACGCGTGCTGTCTGCAGGCTGATAGTTTTCGTCAAAACGAATGTGTGAGATGGTATATGTGAACTGTTTACTCATGATAATCTGCTACCTTAATCTACTCTCATTAACTGAGATAAAACCAAATTTGTGTATGGGATGAATCATACCCAAATTAGAACATGAATAAAAACGACTTAACTTAAACATAAGATGAATAAAATTCATGTTGGAAAATTATCGTACTTCTCAAACCTGCCACAGCCCCTCAACACTTATAATATTTTTATTATCAATGACTGGATAATCAGTAAAGCTCATGCCATAACCGCCTAGAGCGTTCGGGCTTATCTCACACCTTGCGCCCAGTGGGAAGCTGTGTTTTTTACTGATATGTCCAAAGCTCATGCCGCTGTAGATAGGCAGTCCAGTCAGCTTATGCAACTGACGAATGACCATCGCCACATCATAGCGTTTGTCATAGCTGTCTTCACCGGTACCAGACAACGACCCAAAAACAATGGCTTGCTGACGCTGAAACACGCCAGCCAAATACAAGTCATAGAGCATGCGCTCAATACGATATGCCTGCTCGCCCACGTCCTCCAAAAAGACAATGCCACCATCAATGTTCGGTAAGTACTTACTCCCTGCCAGCGCCGATACCACGCTGAGATTACCACCCCAGATCGTTCCTGTTAGTGTTTGACTCTCATCAGTGGCTAAAATCGTGGGTAACTGGGCACTGGTCAACGCTGCACTCTGTATATCGATGCGTAAATTAGGATTAGTGAGTGCCGCTACAAACTGGCGACAACTCACCTCATCAGGTGTGGTTTTGCCAAACTCACTGTAGAGCATGGGCGCAGCAAGCGAGCTCATTTTCCCTTGTGCCAATAGCGCACATTGAATAGCAGTGACGTCACTAAACCCAGCCAATATAGTGCCACGCTCGTGCATAACACGTCCTAACGTCGGCCAATCAATCAACGGGAGCAAGCGTATGGCGCCATAGCCACCGCGCACGCCGAGTAGCAGTTTGGGCGCTTTAATGGCACCAGTGGCGATATTCTGCAGGTCACTGGCCCGCTGCGCATCCGTACCAGCAAAGCGTAAATACTGGCGTTTGGTGATAGCAGGATTGTGTACCTCAAAACCTGCACAGGCCAATCGCTCCAATGCTAGCTGGTTGCGCTCATTACTACCGCCAACGTTGGAGCTAGCAAATAGACGCGTTTCAATCGTAGGTATTATGCACTTTGAGGTAGACCCTATTAACTGATTATCTTCAACCGCTGAGGTAGGCAACTCTGAGATAGGTAATTCGTCTTTGGTCAGGGATTTAGCACTTTTTTGGTCTCTTGTAGCAACACTCAAGCTTTGCGCAAGGCTCTGGGTTGCAAACAGCCCTGCTCCTGCAGTCATGCCTAACTGCCAAAAAAACTGGCGGCGATTAAGCTCGTTGTTTGTCGTAGTGTCTGTTGATGACTGCTGTAGAGTTTTTGTGGTTGCGCGCATATTGGATCATTGCCTTAAAAAATTATCTTAAAATAGAGCACGAATCGAATTTGGTCTATAGATATATGCTGGCTATAGTATGAATATACTAAAAATACGTGAAAGGAGAATAGTAATGACTGCTGATTATAAAGAGGGTAGCAAAAACGGAAACACTGACAGGATTGCTGATGCTGACCTAGAATACATCATTCGTGAAGAAGAAAAACTTAAAGACAAGCTGCAAGACAACAGTTATCTAGAACGCTTTACTAAAGACTTGATGTTGTTTATGAGCTTAGTGAAAGACTACTATCAAGGCAACTATAAAGACATCCCCTACAAAACCATATCAGCGGTCGTCGTAGGTTTGTTATATATTCTAAATCCTATCGATATCATTCCAGACTTCATCCCGATTATTGGTTATATTGATGATGCCTTAGTCATTACTTTTTGCTTAAAACTGGTCGAAAAAGATCTGCACAAGTATCAGTCATGGAAAAAACGCCAAACTTCTCTCAAAGCTGAGACTGAGACTGAGACTGAGACTGAGACTGAGACTGAGACTGAGACTGAGATAAAAGCAGAAAAGACCGATGACAACAACACCCTTTCTGACAGCCCATAGCTCTTAACTAAAGCTCTTAACTAAAGCGCCCAACTAAGACCACAAAAAATAGCAACGACTCACGGTTTTTATTAACCCGTCGTTGCTTATTTATCAGCTCTATAGTGAATCCTAAAAAACGGATGCGTTTTTTGTCACGTGCTGCTGCTATTCATTTTGCTTGTTCAGTTCGGCAGATCATAACGTGAGTTTTCTGGATTTAGACCAAATGAATAGACGAAGGTCGCAACCAAACTATTGATAACAATAAACGGCAGATCAAGGCTAACATGACCGAGCAAGTAGCGACCAATCAGCCACGACACCACCAGCATGATGATAAAAAACCCACCTAGATACCCCAAAATTGTTGGATGTTTCAAGCCATACGGCTGTTCAGGTGCAGGCTTTTTATTCAGTACATAATTTCGTATTGCCCAACCAGCTGCATAAGACAATCCGCCTAACACCACATAACTAAAAAAATTCATATTTTTAACTCTATTACAAAACACTGGATAGCAAACACTGTTCAAACAATCAGTAACTGTCTAAGGGCCTTTATATCCATCATTAATAGCTGTCTTCATTGACATTATTAATCACAATGTTGGCATGTGGATTGGCTAAAATATCCGTATTAACCTCATCACAATCTACCCGATAAATGGTATTGGCCCCTCTATAAATATAAGACAAATACTCACTGTCAAGGAGTGGATCAATATTGGCATAGACAGGTTTGACATGTGCCAACACCAATACCCTATCAGGACGCGCAATGACTGCATCGACATTATCAGGATCGATGGAGAAAAACTTAGGTATCTCGCTGTTATCAACGATTTCTAACGGTTCAGCGACATCCCAGACACGGTTAGCACTTGCAGGCTCTTTCATCTGCATCACCCACTCACCTGATTGCTCACTGATTTTAATCTGTGCAGGTTCGTTATGGCTGACGGTATAACAGCCTGCAAAGACAGATAAATCCGCTTCAGCTTTTGTCTCTGTATTCTCAGCGTCTGAAAGACTACTGTCGTTACAGCCAGTCAAAAATAACGCACTGCAGGCTATGCTACTGATTGCGAGAATGGCAAGTTTATTGCATAGTTTACTGTTTATAGTGACTAAGCGACCGTCTAAGCGTTTAGGCATGTTAGGATTATCCTACAATAAAGGGTTTTGAGACCTGAAAAGCTCAATTCAAATTAAGGTGAATTCATCAGGCTTATTTTAACAGAAAATTTCTATCCTGCTGTGCTGATATGTCGTTTTACAGTTTCGTCATTAGCAAGAGCACATATTGGTCATGGATTTGCTATAATCAAGCGCATTCATTTAAGTGACACTAGCAGCAGTTGAGCCATGCTTTTATATAAATTGTGTGTGGCTGCAGGTTAGTATTTAATAGGTTATTGAGTTTTTATGTCAGACAATCATGTTTCATCACTGCATGCCTCTAGCGCTTCTATTGACGTATCAGTAAGCGCTGCAAGTACTCGTCAGCAAAATACAGCCGACCCACTGGCAGTGAAGGCAAACACCACCGTCGCCTATACTGATGGGGCTTGCAAAGGCAACCCGGGCGCTGGTGGTTGGGGCGCACATCTGATATTTAGCGATGGACGTACACAAGACCTATACGGCGGCGATAAAGAAACCACCAATAACCGTATGGAGCTGATGGGAGCAATAAAAGCCCTAGAGCACAGCCCACGCGGCTCAAAGCTTGAAATCTGGACTGACTCTAGCTACGTAAAAAACGGCATTACGCAGTGGATTGCCAATTGGAAACAACGCGGCTGGAAAACCGCCAGCAAAAAGCCCGTTGCCAATCAGGATTTGTGGCAACAGCTAGATAAGCTTCGTCAGGATCGCGATGTTGATTGGCATTGGGTAAAAGGTCATGCAGGTCATGCAGGCAATGAAAAGGCCGACGAGCTGGCCAACCTTGGAGTCACTTCAAGTAGTGAGCCGTCAGCTGCAGGCAATAGTACGCCTAAAGATGATAATCATGAAGGTAATGCTAAAAAAAACTCAAATAACCGCTAATGACTGGCTTAACTTTGATCCCTTGGGCTTTGATATGATGGATGACGAGGCAGCCCTATTAGAGGAAGTGTTAGATGACATCGCTTCAGACGAGACACTTTTAGATGCAACAAATAGCTTCTCACATTCCATGCAAGTCAGTAGCCAACTGAGCCACGATATACAGCCAATGAGTACCGAGTCTATGAGTACAGATGCAATGACAGCAGATAATAACTTGCCAACTAACAATTTGCCAACTAATAACTTGCCAGATGAGACGGCAGATTTGCCACAGTTTGACGGCGATACCAGCCGTGCCAATCCGCATTTTCGCCCACTGCTACCCAAGCCCATTCATCGTCATGAAGCCAACCGCCAATTGATTATGGATACGGAGACCACAGGTCTTGATGCTCTAAAAGGGGATCGAATAGTCGAAGTGGGTATCGTTGAGCTAGTCGGCCGTAAGTTCACGGGCGAGAAGCTACATGTTTATATCAATCCAGAACGCGGTATGGACGAAGAAGTCATCCGTATTCATGGTATCTCTGAGGCTTTTTTAACCGACAAACCAACCTTTGATCAAGTAGCCAAATCGCTCTATGAATTTATGGATGGTGCAGAGATCATCGCTCACAACGCGGCGTTTGATATGACCTTCTTATCAATGGAGTTTGACAAGGTTGGTATGACTGACTTTGCGCAGCGAGTAAAAGTCACTGACTCGCTGGCGATGGCCAAACAGCAATACCCTGGACAGAAAAACACCCTTGATGCACTGGTACGCCGCCTTGATGTGGGTAAACAAGACCGAACCTTTCACGGCGCTTTACTTGACTCAGAGATCTTAGCCGAAGTCTATTTAGCGATGACTGGTGGTCAGGTCGCGCTAGCTATCGAGGATGATGCTGAAGCAGATGGTGGTCATACCGCTCATGCGAGCTTTGCCAGTCTTGCTGCCATGTTATTGGAGTCCAAAGCTGACAGCAGCGCCAATCAGAGCTGGTTTGCAGGCTTAGCAGAAGATTATCCCGATATAAAAACCAACATGTCTCAGTGGTAAAAGTGATAAACACCCTCCCAAATAACACTCTGAGACGCTATGACTATTATTGACATATATTGACTTAGCAGATATCTGCCTTAACGGATTTAATGGATTATGGCTGATAACTTAAATTAACCATGAATTATTAGTCATTTTCATCTATCATCAGAATATGAATTTATCAGCATTTTGTGGAAAACAACTATGAGCCAAGCTGAAAAAACCACTGCAAGCACGCCTGCCCTTAGTATCACTAACTTTAACTTACCATCATTGCATCTGCTCTATGATGAAATCATTGTCATTCTTAAAGACAGTGAAACTCACTTAAGCGAGTTCAATGATGATACTGCACAGGCACCTTTACTACTAGACTCCATTGATGTATTGACGCAGCTGTCCCGTATTTTTGAGCTGATCGGGTTAAAGGGTGGACAGATATTAAGCACAGCGATCGCCTTTGGCTTTCAGAAGCTATTCGATAATGGCAATAATAATGATACGGCGCTGATTATGGATCTATCAGAAGCCATTATGACGCTTGATCGCTACGTTGAATTTGTTTTGTTAAAAGAGACGGTAGAGCCAACGTTATTACTACCGATCATTAATAAGCTGCATGTCCATAGTGAGCAGGATACTATCGATGCCAGCTATTTTTCTAATTTTGGTAGCAGTAGTGTCGTCATCGCCAACCCTGAACAGAACTATCAGCCGCTAAGTGAGCTCAATCTCGATATCGAGCTATTAACGAGTGCTTATCGTAGTGGTCTGGGTGTGGCGCTCACAAAAAACAACAGCCTATTAACCCCAGATGCACAGCAAAAACTGGATGCCATGAGTGCAGCCTGTGCTTTGATCGCAGCGCATACCAGCAGTTTATTTTGGCAAGCGGCAACGGCGGCAGTCACTGATCTAAAAGACATACTACCGCTGAAAATGAGCCAGAAACATACCCTTATCTATCTAGAACAGCAGTTTCAAAACTATCTGCCCGTCATGGATAGGCGTTTTGCTGATTTAGTCAGCTTTGCTTGCCGGCGTGATAATGAACAGGCACAAAAACTGCGTGAGCAATACGCTATCAATCAGCTAGAGTCGCCGCAGCGCAAGCAAATGGAACGCTTTTTGTTTGGGCCTAATCGCGCCATTACCGACACACTGAATCATATCATTCAAAATCAAATCAATAGCATTAAAGAAAAAGCCGAAAGCTATGGACGTGGCGATACCTCTGACGCACTTGTCCTACAAGTGTCTTCGATAACAGAAAGTTTAACTGAACTAAGCTCGGCCATGCAGTTACTGGGTTTAGATGATGCCGCAAGTGCGCTTGAGTCTGCTGCTGCAAAAGTAGCAAAATGGCAGACACCGACCTCAGAGGATTTTGATCACCTACTCTTATCTCTGATGCTTGCAGAAAACGCCTCGACGGCGATGGCAAGAAGACATACCCCAGGTATGACGCACCTGCCTATGAATAACCAACATATCTCATTACATCAGCTAGATACAGCTTATGATACCTTGGTTAAAGAGAGTCGCTTGACGATATCCAGTATCGTGCAAGCTATCACTGATTATTTAGCCGATCCCAACCGCGACATAGTCAAAATTCAAAACACTCCTGAAATGCTCCGCCAAGTGGCAGGCGCGGTCAGGTTTTTGCAGATTCCTGCCGCTGCCAACTTGTTTGGCCAGCTTTCTGTTTATATAGAAGAGCGCTTGGCAGATGGCTCTGTTATCGATGAGCAAACACTGGCACGTATCGCTGACGTCATAATGGCGGTAGATTATCGCTTGGAGGGTTTTGAAAACAATCGCCCTATTAGCAAGCAGTCTCTTGATATTGCATTGGATAGTTTAAACCAGCTGCTGACTGCTTAAATACCCTCAGCATGTATCGCTTTTATGCACGCTCACTCATAGTTTGGATAGTTGACGATGACCACCGCTTTTGTACTTGATAACGAGACCATACTGTGTCGACATACAGTGGCAGGTTGGTGGCCATTACAAGTGATGCTCCCAAACACTGAAGACCTTGCATTACAAAACGATGCTGTAATGAGTGATGCGACGGATGCTGATGCCTATCAAGTAGGACGTGTGGAGCTTATAGAAAGCTTAGCACCCAGCCACTGGGAAGAAGCACTCAAACATACTGAGACTAAAGACTTTCGCGCGACCAGTGCCATTACGTCTCATTATGCAGAAGTGCACGGTATTGCTATTCCAGACTTGAGTACAGCTTCTGATACGCTCCTCTTCACACCTGAAACAGAAGGCGCTGTTGATAATTCTCAGCCTAGTGACACTGTCGACTTTATTTCTTATCGGCAGCTGATTACGCAACTACCTGCTGCGCTTGCCGCGCAGTTGAGCCAAGCTATTCAACTCTTACGCTGGCAGGCAGATACGCAGTTTTGTAGTCGTTGTAGCGCGCCAGTCCATGCGGATAAATCTGGTGAGCGTGCCATGGTTTGTCAAGTCTGCCGCTTACGTCAATATCCACGTGTGCAGCCTTGTATCATCACTGCTATTACTCGCCCAAATCCTAAGACTGGAGAGATGCAAATACTATTGGCCCACCATCATCGCTATGGCAAGCCAAGCTCGGAGCTACAGTACGGTCTCATTGCAGGGTTTGTAGAGGTAGGTGAAAGCTTGGAGCATGCGGTCGTACGTGAAGTCGCTGAAGAAGTGGCCATCAGCTTAACGGACATACGCTATGTGAGCAGTCAGCCGTGGCCTTTTCCTTCTAATTTGATGTTGGGCTTTCGCGCGTCGTATGCCAGCGGCGAGATTGCCATACAACAAAAAGAGCTGTCGCATGCTGATTTTTTTGATCTCTCAAATCTGCCTAAGATACCTTTTAAAGGCAGTATCGCTTATGAACTAATCGCGCAGATTATGCATGAGCAAGGGATGTCACTTTAGATAAGTTATAATTGAATACCCACGTATAAACCCTATTATTTATCGCCAGTTTTAAGGCCGTTATTTACATGCCCAGTAATATTGACACACGCTTAGCAGACCTACCTATTTTATTTGATACATTGACCTTAGCTTCTTTGCCGTCTGATATTCAGCAGCAGATTGCAGCCATTGACGCCTGTCTACCGCAGACTCAATGTGGACTTTGTGAGCACCCAGATGGCTGCTTGCCTTATGCTACTGCGATCGTGGTAGAGGGTGAGCCGTATAATAAATGTGTGCCAGGTGGACAGCCTGTTACAGACGCTATTCGTCGAATACTTAACATTGATAGTAAAGAGCCACTAACGGCTGCCGCTTCACAATGGCCAATAGATCCTAGCACTGAGCGCCCAACCGAGGTTCGCGCCGTCATTCGTGAAGATGACTGCATCGGTTGTACCAAATGCATTCCTGCCTGCCCAGTGGATGCTATCATCGGTACTGGCAAGCATATGCATACGATTTTTACCGATTTATGTACTGGCTGCGAGTTATGTATAGCGCCCTGCCCTGTTGACTGTATTGATTTGATACCCATTGAGCGTGAGCTCACTGAAAGTGTACGTATTCAAGAACAGGATAATTTGCGTCAGCGTTATCATACTCATCTAAACCGCGTGACTCTGCAGCTTGCAGATAGCAGTAATACCAAGCCTGTTGTTAGTATGGTTGAAGCCAAACTCAATAACGCCGCCAGCCAAACGTTAGATATCAGTGAGCAGCAAGCCAAAGACACCATTGCCGCCGCCAAACTGAGAAGCAAAATTAAAAAGCTCGAAAAACAGCTGAGTGTGCGTGAGAATAGCAATAAGCGCCTAGAGCTGGCAGAGCTACAAGCACAACTTGCAAAACTATAACTCTAAAGGCTTCGTTAAAGCAAAAGACGTTTAACGTTATTTCAGCGCATCAATACAATGCTTAAAGATTTTAAGCCACCGCTTTTAAATATTACTGTTAAAAGATAATCAAAATACCATGAGTAAAACTGTCAAACACAAGACTGCAGAGACACCGCCATCAAGACGATTGCCCAATCGTAATGTTCGGCCGTTTTTTGAAAAGCTGGCTGCCACTATTGATGAGCCAGTAACCGAACTAAACTACAGTAGTGACTTTGAACTACTTATCGCCGTCATTTTGTCTGCACAAGCGACTGATGTGAGCGTCAATATTGCCACCCAACAATTATATCCAGTGGCAAATACACCAGAGGCAATCTTGGCTCTGGGTGAAGAAGGGCTGAAGTCTTATATAAAAAACATCGGCCTATATAACTCTAAAGCCAAAAATGTCATAAAAACTTGTCGCGACTTGATTGAAAAATTCGACAGTCAAGTTCCCGATAACCGTAAAGATTTGGAGTCGTTGGCAGGCGTTGGCCGCAAAACCGCTAATGTGGTATTAAATACTGCTTTTGGACAGCCGACCATGGCCGTCGATACCCATATCTTTCGAGTTGGTAATCGCACAGGTCTGGCTACTGGCAAAACCGTGTTGATGGTCGAAAAAAAACTGGTCGAGCGTATCCCAGAAGACTTAATCGTTGATGCCCATCATTATCTTATTCTGCATGGGCGCTATACCTGCCAAGCACGTACACCAAAATGCGGTGCCTGTCCTGTCTTTGAGGAATGTATGTTTAAGGATAAAGCCAAGTTTTTAGAGATATAAAGATTCTTTATTATTGTTAGCATTGCCTTTTATAGCCATTTCAACTTAAGGAAGATTGATGCAAACACTCACTGCCTTAGTATTTGATAATTTTGAAACGCTAGACCTATTTGGACCGATCGAGATGTTCGGTAGCCTGCCTGAGCATTTTCGTATCCAATTTGCCTCTATGACAGGTGGTATTATTTATAACCATCATGGGATTGCTCTGCATACTATCGCGGTAACAGAGTTAGAGCATCAGACTGATATCTTATTGATTGTTGGTGGCAAAGGTACTCGCCAAGTAATCGAGAACCGCCAGTTTTTACAGACCCTAACCACGCTTGCTAACAATGCTGACTGGGTGCTCAGCGTCTGTACTGGCAGTGCGTTATTAGCAAAGGCTAATCTCTTAGATGACAAGCGTGCAACTTCTAATAAGCTTGCTTGGCAATGGGTTATTGAGCAATCAAATAAAGTTCATTGGGTACACCAAGCACGCTGGGTAGTAGACGGTAAGTTTTACACCTCCTCAGGCGTCAGTGCTGGAATGGATATGGCGCTTGGTTTTATTGCCGATAGACATGATATTGATACCGCGCGGCAGATTGCTAGCTATACAGAATACCGCTGGCAAGAGGACAGCCAGCTTGATGATTTCTATAATTGTTAGCAGCAATGCCTAACACTAGAGTTTTAACCCGATTCACGGTAAAATGTGCTAATTTTTTGATTCACTTTTGCCTCTTATTTTCCGTTAACATTCAATTATGACTGGTCTTACTAATGACAGTCCTTGCTATTAAGCGATCCCATTATGCGTGAATACAACTTATTTACTTCAGAATCCGTGAGTGAAGGCCATCCTGATAAAATGGCTGACCAAATCTCCGATGCTATCCTCGATGCCATTTTACGTGAAGACCTGCAAGCACGTGTTGCCTGCGAGACTTTAGTAAAAACAGGTGCCGTAATATTAGCAGGCGAAGTGACGACTACTGCCAACATCGATGTTGAACGTATTGTGCGTGATACGGTCAATGGCATTGGCTATCACCACTCAGACCTTGGCTTTGACGGTGAGACCTGCGCCGTTATCAACATGCTGGGCAAGCAATCTCCTGAAATCGCGCAAGGTGTTGATCGCAGTAGTCCAGAAGAGCAAGGCGCTGGCGACCAAGGGTTGATGTTTGGCTATGCCAGTAATGAAACAGATGTCTTGATGCCTGCGCCAATCGAGTTTGCGCATCGTCTGATGGAACGTCAATCTGAGCTGCGCCGTGCTGGTGACCTGCCTTGGTTACGTCCAGATGCCAAAGCACAAGTCACTCTAAGATATGATGGTGATATTCCAGCTGCTATTGACGCTGTGGTTCTCTCCACTCAGCACGACCCAAGCATTTCACAAAAAGACTTACAAGAAGCGGTGATGGAAAATATCATCAAGCAAGTATTGCCTGCTGATCTATTGCATGCTGGTACCCGCTATCACATCAACCCAACTGGCAAATTCGTCATTGGCGGTCCAGTCGGAGATGCAGGGCTCACTGGTCGCAAGATCATCGTTGATACTTATGGTGGCATGGCTCGTCATGGCGGCGGTGCATTCAGTGGCAAAGATCCTTCAAAAGTTGATCGTAGTGCGGCTTATGCCGTACGTTATGTTGCCAAAAACATCGTCGCTGCAGGCTTAGCAGACCGCTGTGAAGTACAAGTTAGCTATGCTATTGGGGTTGCTGAACCTACCTCAATCTCTGTTAATACCTTTGGCACCAGCAAGATCAGCTCTGAGGAAATCATTCGCTTGATTCGTACGCATTTTGATCTGCGCCCTTATGGCATTACACAAATGCTGAACTTGCTACAGCCAATGTACCAAAAAACAGCCACGTTCGGACACTTTGGTCGTGTTGGCTCAGACATCGCCTTCACTTGGGAAAAAACAGACAAAGCCGAAATCTTAAAAGCAGATGCTGGCCTATAAATCTTAAATTCTACAACTGGCTTCTACCACTGATTCAACTCTGTCTCATCCGCTATGATAGGGTTGTTCAGGAGATAATAGCCTGATTGCTCATACTTACTCGTTTATCTAAACTTTACAGGAGTAGCTAATGTCACAAGATACGACTCAAGACCAAGATAATGGTGTTGACGCTAACATCGAAATCACCCCAGAAATGCAGGCGTTTTACCAGCGCGCCGATGCCATCATCGGTGTGGCAAACAGTCAATTAGGCCCTGATGCTCATTCAGGCCAAGTAGGCGCTTCTTTATTATATGCTGCCGCCCGTTACAGTGCCTCAGTCGCATCTATTGGCTTTGTAAAAGGTGATGATTTTGCTAAAGAAAAAGATGACATCGTAGAGTTTTATGTCAAACAGTACCGTCAGATGCTAAGCGACAACCTAACTGACTATGCACAAAACTTTGATAAATATGTACAGCTCAATAAAGACGACAAAGCTGCTGACTAAAGTTTTGGAGCATTAAAGTACTCAAAACCCAAGCTTAATACTAAGCTTGGGTTTTTTATTAGGCCTGGTTTTTTATCAAAAGCATATGGGCTAGATGACTACCAAAAAATAGTCTAAGATAAAATGATGCAGCAATTATCAGATACTTTTGATTTTATGCTGATATATACCATTCCAAAGAACTATAACCATAAGCAGACGAGCGCAAGTACTCCTTCTCGTAGACTTAATGAGTTTGGCATAGTCAAACGTAGTTTTGGGATTGGTATGATAATAACAGGAGGTTATTACACTCACTTATAAGGATTTTCATCATGATAAAAAATTCATGTAAATCTTGGCTATCGTTACTAGGATTATCCGTAGCGATGACATTAGTAGGCTGTAGTAATATACCGAGTGTCGCCGAGCCTGATGCCACTTCGAATCATATACCGCCTATCAACCAACCAGCACCCATTGACAATCTGTTTACTAAGTGCCCGCCTCACAACCCAGAGCAAAACATGTGTACTATGCAATATGACCCTGTTTGCGTTACCACCAAAGTTGGCTCGGTAGTCAGTTATCGAACGGCGGGCAACGCCTGTTCAGCCTGTGGCACAGCTGCCGCGATTGGTTATGTAAAAGGAGAATGCATCCAACCTAACGCGACATTAGAATAACTTACAGATAAGCCATTTACAAAAAATCCCAGTTTAAAATAAACTGGGATTTTTACTTATTACATTTTCAGTGCCGTATTATCGTAGGTAAGTCAAAAACAATTACTCACCTGTTTCTTTGACTGCTGGCGGACCTTTCAGTAAATCTTCATCAGGGAACTCATTTGCTGAATTGTGCTCTGCTGACTCCTCAGTGATAAACCACTGCTGCTGACGATAGAGAATTAGATGATCGCGACTCAAACCGCGTAATAATGAATACATCATCACCAATATCACCACTGCAAATGGCAGACCTGATACGATAGAAGCTGCTTGCAACGCCCCTAAGCCACCAGCCGCCAATAGCACTGCCGCGATGACGCCCTCAGTCCCTGCCCAAAACAAGCGCTGAACTTTTGGAGGATCGGTATCACCGCCTGAGGTCAGCATATCAATCACAAAGCTGGCAGAGTCCGATGAAGTCACAAACCACAGCACAATCATGATAACAATGAGTAGGTTAAATACTGATGTTAACGGGTAAGATTCCATTAGTTTGAAGATGGCACTGCCAGTATCTGCTCTAACAGCCTCGACAAGACCAGGGCTTGCTATGTCAGGATTGACTGCAGCCATCAGCTCCATATGTACCGCAGAACCACCGAAAGCGGTGAACCACAAGAACAATATCGCCACAGGGATTAATAACACGCCCAATGTGAACTCACGAATGGTACGACCACGAGAGATACGAGCCACGAATACACCAACGAACGGCGACCAACTAATCCACCATGCCCAATAGAAAATCGTCCACGAAGACTGCCAGTTTTCTTGACCTTCATAAGACTCCGTCCAGAAACCTAGTGGAATGACTTGGTGTAAATAATTACCGATATTTTCAATAAAACTATTAAAAATAAACTGCGTAGGCCCCAAGAGGATAACGAAACTCAATAGTATAATAGTCAAAAAGATATTGATATCGCTTAAGCGCTTAATACCTTTATCCAGCCCTAAGAACAGTGACATCCCTGCAAGTACCGTAATAACGGCAATTAAGATGATTTGTACACTGATGTTGTTAGGAATACCAAATAAGCTCTCAAGGCCAGAGTTAATCTGCAAAACTCCAAGACCCAAGGTGGTCACTACCCCAAACATCGTACCGAATACCGCTAAGGTATCAACCGTATGTCCCCAGCCACCATAGATTTTTTTGCCCAGTATTGGATATAGCGTTGAGCGGATGGCCAATGGCAAACCGCGGCGATAATGAAAATAAGCCAACGCTAACGCAACCATGCCGTAGAGCGCCCACACATGAACACCATAATGCAAAAACGAGATATTCATCGCAAGCTTAGCAGAGGCGACCGTTTCCCCTTCACCTAGAGGCGGTGCCATATAGTGATATAGCGGCTCAGCCGTACCCCAGTATAAGAGTCCGATACCGATACCCGCTGAGAACAGCATACCAATCCAAGAGATGAGCTTATTTTCAGGTTTCTCATTCTGATGACCCAGCCGAATATCGCCATATCGACTAAATATCATATAGATACTCATCAATACAGTGGCATTAATCACCACAATAAAGAACCAACCAAAACGCAAAGAGACAAATGCTTTTGCTTGATTAAATACTATTTCTGCTTGTTGGTTAAAGAATGCACCAAAATAATAAACAGGGTAATTAAGATTACCGAGGTTAAAAATACAGGTTTACTCACTCGCGGAAAAGGTCCTACTCTGCCAACTTTTACATGGTCCATAGATCTTTCCAAATTTAAAAGAGCGTAACCATAACAAGATGTTGATGAATTATCAAATATAACCCTAGTATGATGGGGAGTTTTTGTATGAACAAATTCTGCAAGCTTTTTAGCTGTCTTATCTTCTTGATATGATGTTTTCTGCATGTGTACAATCACTCTTATAAAAAAACCCCAATCTACAATGAGACTGGGGTTTTGTTTTATATTAAGATATTCACATTACATTTAGGCTTAGTACCGTGCTTTAGTCACCTTTAGCAACCTCAGGTGGTCCTTCAAGCAACTCCTCATCGACGAATTCGTTGGCCGTATTGTGCTCAACTGATTCATCAGTGATAAAGCGCTGCTCTGCACGATAGAGTATCAACTCATCGCGGCTAAACCCTCGCAGCATCGCATACAACATGATGAAGAGCACAATCGCGAAAGGAAATCCAGCGACAATGGCTGCTGCTTGTAGCGCACCTAAGCCACCCGCCGCCAATAAAATCGCCGCCACAAGACCTTGCATAATCGCCCAAAACAAACGCTGAATCTTAGGCGGATTGGTTTCACCACCAGAGGTCAGCATGTCAATGACAAAGCTGGCTGAGTCCGATGAGGTGACAAACCATAATACAATCATGATAACAATCAGCATGGTAGTCGCTTTGGTCAATGGATAAAACTCCATCAACTTAAAGATAGCACTACCATAATCGTTTTGTACGACTTCAATAAATCCAGGATTGCCGATCAACTCCATGTTTACTGCCACACCACCAAAGGTTGTGAACCAGAAGAACAAGATAATCATAGGAATGAATAGCACGCCCAATAAGAACTCACGAATCGTACGACCACGAGAGATACGAGCGATAAACACCCCTACAAATGGCGACCAGCTGATCCACCATGCCCAGTAGAATATCGTCCATGAAGACTGCCAATCACCTTTACTATAAGCTTCACTCCAAAAGCCTAACTGCACAAGGTTTTGTAAATAGTTACCAGTATTTTCGACCAAGCTATCCATAATGTACTGAGTAGGACCCATGATAAAGGCAAATCCTAACAATACAAATGTCAAAATGATGTTGGTATCACTGAGACGTTTGATGCCTTTATCCAAACCCATTAATAATGAGCCACAAGCCAGCATCGTAATCAATGCGATCAAAATAACCTGCATGGTCACATTATTAGGCAGGCCAAACAGGCCCTCTAGTCCAGAGTTGATCTGTAATACTCCAAAACCTAACGTCGTTACCACACCGAACATGGTACCAAATACTGCGAGCGTATCGACGGTATGGCCCCACTTGCCATAGATCTTCTGACCCAATATCGGATATAAGCTAGAACGAATCGACAGCGGCAGTCCGCGGCGGAAATGAAAATAGGCCAATGATAACGCTACGACAGCATATATCGCCCAAGCGTGTATACCATAATGTAAAAATGAGATATTCATCGCTTGTTTGGCAGCTTCTACCGTCTCTGCATCACCCAGTGGCGGTGCCATAAAGTGATAGACAGGCTCAGCAGTACCCCAGTACATGATACCAATACCGATACCAGCTGAGAATAGCATGCCAATCCAAGATGGCAGACTGTACTGCGGTGTCTCGGTTTGGTGACCTAAACGGATATCACCGTATTTACTAAAGATTAAATACAAACAGAGAAACACGGCAACGTTCATCAAAATGACAAACATCCAACCAAATCGTTGGGTAATAAAACTCTGCGCACTCGTAAATATAGTATCTGCCAGTTCTTGAAATAGGGCACCAAAAATAATAAACCCTACAATCAATACCGCTGAGGCAATAAACACAGGTTTATTCACTCGTGGAAAAGGCCCTAAACGACCTATTTTGAGTTCACTCATATTACTTATCCAATATTTTAGAGTTAACAACCTTAACAAGATGTTACCCAATTATCAAACATAACGCCCATATTTGTTATTTTTGATACAAAAAAATAGCCCTGAAATATCAGAGCTATTGTTTGAAGCTATCTCTTGAAACTGTCATTGACACCCAGTCTCAAATCAAAAATTAATCGCCATCCACAATCTTGGGTGGACCTTTTAGCAAGTGCTCATCGACGAATTCATCAGCCGAGTTGTGCTCTGCCGACTCATCAGTAATGAAGCGCAGCTGATTACGATATAAAATGAGACGATCGCGACTAAGACCACGCAGTAATGCATACATCATGACAAAAACCACAATAGCAAACGGTAGCCCAGCAACAATCGCTGCGGCTTGTAGAGCGCCCAAACCACCTGCGGCTAACAATATGGCAGCTATCAGACCTTGCATGATCGCCCAAAACAGACGTTGGATTTTTGGTGGATTGGTATCACCACCAGCGGTCAGCATATCGATAACAAAACTGGCCGAGTCAGACGAGGTCACAAACCAAAGTACAATCATGATAACGATCAAAAACGTAATAGGCTTGGTGAGTGGGTAGTATTCGACCAACTTAAAGATGGCACTACCTGTATCTGCTTGTACCGCTTCAACCAATCCTGGGCTAACCAGTTCAGGATTAATGGCTGCCAGCAACTCCATATGAATGGCCACGCCGCCAAAAGTCGTAAACCAGAAAAACAAAATGGTCATTGGTATTAACAATACACCTAATACAAACTCACGAATGGTACGGCCACGGCTAATACGAGCGATAAATACCCCGACGAATGGTGCCCAACTAACCCACCATGCCCAGTAGAAAATCGTCCATGCGCCCTGCCAATCGGTATTGCTATAAGCCTCACCCCAAAAACCCAATGGAACGACCGCTGTCAGATAGTTACCGATGTTTTCAATGAAACTATCAAAAATGAAGAGTGTCGGACCTAAAATCACCATAAATGCCAACAGCACACCGGTGAAAGCCATATTAATATCGCTTAAACGCTTGATACCTTTATCAAGACCTAACATCAGCGAGCCACAAGCCAATGCCGTCACAAAAGCAATGATGATGAACTGCATAATGATGGTGTTTGGTATGCCAAATAGCTCTTCAAGACCAGAGTTAATCTGCATCACGCCAAGACCCAAGGAAGTCACGACACCGAACATAGTACCGAATACTGCTAAGATATCGACGGTATGTCCCCAACGACCATAAATCCTTTGACCCAAGATAGGATATAGCGTTGAGCGAATCGATAACGGCAGTCCGCGGCGAAAATGAAAATAAGCTAGAGACAAAGCAACGATGGTATAAATAGCCCAAGCATGTAAACCCCAGTGTAAAAACGAGAGGTTCATCGCCTGCTTGGCAGCTTCTACCGTTTCTGGCTCACCAAGTGGCGGTGCCATAAAGTGATATAGCGGCTCTGCTGTTCCCCAGTACGCTAGCCCAATACCGATACCCGCTGAAAACAGCATCGCAATCCACGAGAATAAGGGGTATTACGGCTCTTCTGTTTGTCTGCCCAAACGAATATCACCGTAGCGGCTCGCTGCTAGGTAAATACAAAACACCAGCGCCACGTTCATCAAAATAATGAATAGCCAACCGAAGTTTGTGGTAATAAAGCTCTGTAAAAAACTAAACGGGGCGCCAGCGGTCTCAGTGAAGAACGCACCAGATATAATGAAGCCGACGATTAAAATACCTGATGTAATAAAGACAGGTTTATTCACCCTTGGAAATGGGCCTAATCTTTCAACTTTTACATGATCCATTTATTCATTAGCCTTAATTTTTTTAGGAGTGCCACCATAACAAATTAACTGTTTATTATCAATAAATTACAATCCTTAACTTACTAGAAATAACAGCTGCACTCTCATGGTTCTGCTATATATCTCTTAAAAAACACAGCTTTCCTTGTGCTGCTAAACACCTCCTAACTATTTGGGCAGTAAGCGTAACAACTGAGCATTATCGCCATCTTCTACCAACCACACCTCACCATCCACAGCCAATACGCTACGGATACGCTCTCCCATATCATAACGGTAACGCTCAGAAGCCTCATTGTTTTCGTCCATATCAACCACTATCAGCGCCTTTGATGACAATCCACTGATCAGAGCACTTCCCTCCCATGCTGGAAAGTCATTGTGCTGACCCGATGAGTATATGCTCATCGATGACGGTGATATTACTGGTGTCCAAGTGATCTTAGGCGCTTCAAATTCAGGACGTGTGTCATGATCAGGTATATCAATGCCAGAATAATTACGACCATTTGATACTATCGGCCAACCATAGTTTTTGCCTTTTTCGATCAAATTAAACTCATCGCCGCCTCTTGGTCCCATCTCATGTGCCCAAAGCCTGCCCGCATCATCAAACGTCATGCCTAGCACATTGCGATGTCCTGTCGTCCAAAACTGGCTAGAGATATCATTAGAGCTGGTAGCATGACTAACAAATGGATTGTCTGTTGGCACAGAACCATCAAGGTTTAATCGTATTATTTTCCCCAAGTTCACACTCATATCCTGTGCAGGATCTTGTTTTTGTCTGTCACCTGAGCTGATATACAAGTACTGACCATCAGGTGAAAAAAGCAAGCGATGACTATAATGCCCTTGTCCTTTAAGCTTCGGGATCTGCTGCCAGATCGGAGTAATCTGCTGTAGGCTTGGCGCGGTGTCTAAGTCTACAAGCTTAGCTTTAATGACTTTGGCGCCATATTTATTACTGTCCTTTCCTACGCCTGCTTCGACATAGCTAAGATAGACCATCATGCTATCTGCAAAATCTGGCGCAAGTACAATATCCCCTAAGCCGCCCTGTCCACCGTAAGCCACGTTAGATACGCCGCTCACGGCTGCCTTCTCTCCTGTAGCGGTATCGACGATAAACAATTCACCTGTTTTTTGCGTCACCAATACTTTTGGTGATTCATTATCTGTTTTGGGTAACGCTGTCATTGCCCATGGCTCATCAAAACTGGCGACAGGCGTCGTCGTAAACTCAGGCTTGGCAGCACTGGCTTGTGTACTGGCAGGTTGTGTATCGGTGGCAGCATTGCCTGATGCTTCTGATTGTACAGCGGCCTTCTCAGCATTGGTCGTTGATGGGTTAGAGCAAGCCGAAGCACTAAACAGTAATGCTACGATGGTCAAAGGCACTTTCAAATGCGTAATTGTCGTTGTCATAATATCCATCCTTTCAGTTTGCTTTTATATCACTTCTAATGATATCTACTCCCAATATAGCAAGCATCGCTCAGGCTCTGGTACAGATTATGTTTTTCTATAGCCGATGTCTTAAAAAAGAAAAAACCCCTTACTTGCCCATGCAAGTAAGGGGTTGGTTACTTCTGAACTGACTGTATTAACTCATTCTAAGCTTATCAAAAGTTAGCTTATCATCAACACCGACATCGACCTTGATGATATCACCAGCGACAAAGTCACCTGCCAGCAGCTTCAATGACAGCGGGTTTTCGATCTCTTGCTGGATAGCACGCTTCAGCGGACGCGCACCATACACCGGATCATAGCCAACCGCAACCAGCTTACTCATCGCGTCAGGCGATAACTCGATATCCAGCTCACGCTCTTGTAGACGTTGACGCAATCTGTCCAATTGAATATCAGCGATACCTGCCATCTGTGACATACCAAGCGGATGGAATACTACAATCTCATCAATACGGTTGACGAACTCCGGACGGAAATGCTGTCCAACCGACTCCATGACCTCCGCTTTGATATCCTCGTAGCTCTCACCGACCATTTCTTGAATCTTGTGCGACCCCAAGTTACTGGTCATGATGATAACGGTGTTTTTGAAGTCAACCACGCGACCTTGTGAATCCGTCAAGCGCCCATCGTCCAACACTTGCAATAAGATATTGAACACATCTGGATGCGCTTTTTCGACCTCATCAAACAAAATAACACTATAAGGCTTACGGCGTACCGCTTCCGTCAAAGTACCACCTTCTTCATAACCGACATATCCTGGAGGTGCACCGACCAAACGGCTGACGCTGTGCTTCTCCATATACTCACTCATGTCGATACGGACGATGGCGTCTTCACTATCAAATAGGAAGTTTGCAAGCGACTTAGTCAGCTCAGTTTTACCGACACCCGTAGGTCCAAGGAATAAGAAAGAACCTGACGGACGGTTGGGATCTGATAGACCTGCGCGACTACGGCGTACAGCATTGGCCACTGCTTCAACAGCCTCATCTTGACCGATCACCCGCTCATGGAGCTTTTCTTCCATAGCGATCATTTTATCACGCTCGCCTTGCATCATCTTACTGACGGGGATGCCAGTAGCAGCGGCAACGACTTCTGCGATTTCGTTATCAGTGACCTTAGTCCGTAGCAGCTTGCCACCTATAGCATCATCTGCCTGCTCTTCTTGTTCAGCCAAATCCGACTCAGCGATACGACGCTCAAGTTGCGGTATCGTTTCGTACTGTAGCTTACTCATGGTCTCATAGTCGCCTTCACGGCTGGCTTTGTCATAAGCAATACGTGCCTTGTCTAGCTCGTCTTTGAGCTGCTGACTGCCTTTAACCAATGCTTTTTCTGCTTGCCAAATCTCATTGAGATCGGCGTACTCTTTTTCTAACTCTTCTATTTGTTCATTGAGCACTTTACGTTCAGCTTGCGCGCCAGCATCTTCTTCATTCTTAAGCACTTCACGCTGCATTTTTAGCTGAATCAGACGGCTATCTAGCCTGCCTAATGCTTCAGGCTTACTGTCCATCTCCATGCGTAAACGGCTGGCCGCTTCATCGATCAAATCAATGGCTTTGTCTGGCAGTTTGCGATCGGTAATATAACGATGGCTCATCCGCGCCGCGGCAATGATAGCACTGTCTTGAATATCAACTCCGTGATGTAGCTCATAACGCTCTTTGAGACCACGCAAAATCGCAATGGTGTCTTCGACCGTCGGCTCATCAACCAACACCTTTTGGAAACGGCGCTCAAGAGCGGCGTCTTTTTCGATATATTGACGATATTCATCAAGCGTCGTCGCACCGACACAGTGCAGCTCACCACGCGCAAGCGCTGGCTTTAGCATATTGCCGGCATCCATAGACCCTTCAGATTTACCAGCACCAACCATGGTATGCAGCTCATCGATAAATAAGATGACGTTACCCTCTTGCTTCGCCAAATCACTCAGCACAGCTTTGAGTCGCTCTTCAAACTCACCACGGAACTTTGCGCCCGCAATCAAAGCACCCAAATCTAATGAGAGCACTTCCTTACGACGCAGACCTTCTGGCACATCACCATTAATGATCTTTTGTGCCAAGCCTTCGACGATGGCTGTCTTACCAACACCTGGCTCACCGATGAGTACCGGGTTGTTTTTAGTACGGCGTGACAGCACTTGGATAGTACGGCGAATCTCTTCGTCACGACCGATCACTGGATCAAGCTTGCCAAGTTCTGCTTGCTCAGTCAGGTTAATGGTATATTTATTCAGCGCATCACGTTGGTCTTCGGCGTTTTGATTGTCAACGGTCTCATCACCGCGCAATTGCTCGATCACGGCTTTTAATTTGGCAGCCGTTACGCCAGCGCTTTCAAATATCTTTTTGGTGTCGCCTTGCTCAGCGAGGGCCAATATCACCCATTCAGTAGCGATAAAGTCATCGCCTTCTTTTTGCGCTTGACGATCTGCCAAGTTCAATATTTTAACCGAATTTGGGTTTAAATTAACGTCGCCTGTTGGCTCGCTAATCGTTGCTTGATTGTCGAGCGCCTTTGCTACACCGTTTTTTAGCGCGGGAATAGATGCCCCTGCTTGTTGGCAAATCGATAAGTTAGACTCATCTTGGAGCAATACTGCCAACAGATGCACAGGATCTATACCTGTGTGATCACGTCCTAGAGCCAAGCTTTGCGCCTCGGAGATAGCAGATTGCAGCTTTTGCGTAAATTTTTCGAACCTCATCATTGTGTCCTTTTATAATTAGTATGAGCCGCGGATTTTTATAAGTATTAAACGATACCGCCGGCCTTTCGTTGTTATCTATATAAGGTATGCTCAGTAGTTTTTCAACCTTGAACTCTCTGTTGTCAATAATAGTTAGTGACTTATGCGTATCATCGCGTATATACAGAAAATGTCGGAGATACAACCCTTCCAAACTAAACCCTACTCATAACAATGATATTGACGATATCTCATTAATAGGCATACTTGTGAAATATTTCAAGAGAATAAACCAAAGAAATTTTAGGAAGTTGTCGGTTATTCAAACAAAGACGGAAAAAGCTTTTAAGAACACGAATAAAATGCAGATAAAGTATGAAGAGGGTGTGAATATTACTTCTAAAAAACTCCAGATACGCCACTAGTACGTCAAAAAGTACAGATATTTAAGACAATTAAAAAACCAACTACTCAACGATTTCGATAGGTGTGCCAATTTTCACAGCATCCATGATCTCATCCATCTCGTCATCAGTAACCGCGATACAGCCATCTGTCCAGTCTCGCTGCTGATTAAACCATGCCAGATGACCGAAGCCATTCATCTGACCATGAATCATGATATCGCCGCCAGGGCTGACACCCAGTGATTTTGCGTGTGCTTTGTCAGCAGCATTGGGATAGCTGATATGAATCGAGCGATGAGCGATGGAGTTTTCATTTTTATAATCTAAAACATAAGTCCCTATGGGCGTACGCTGATCACCTTCTTGCTGCTTGTGACCTACTGGACTATCTCCTAGTGCAATACGATAAGATTTAATAACGGTATCACCGCTCAAGAGTTGCATACGGCGCTCTGACTTATCAACAAACACTTTATCAATCACCACTGTGTTAGGGATGGGCTGTGTTTGTTTTGCGGTATTAGCAGAAGAAGCACTGACTCTGATGCTAAGAATGACTGTAAGGCTAATCCCTATCGCCATCAACATCCAAATTGAGTGTTTCCTAGAACCTTTAAAGAAAAATGACATGATTTTTGCTTCTTATTGTCAATGAATAAATTCAACTTTTATAAAATAGCAAAAGACCATGCCAAGTTTGTGCAAAACTTATGAATCAAACCATAAACACGTTTGAAAGAGGACTAAATCATACGAATCGCACCATCTAGACGAATGACTTCTCCATTTAGATAAGCGTTATCAATGATATGCATGACCAGTTTGGCAAACTCATTGGGTGCACCCATACGCTTAGGATAAGGAACACCTGCTTCTAGCTGCTCACGCGCTTTTTCAGGGATGCTTTGCATCATAGGAGTAGCAAAGACGCCAGGCGCAATCGTCATGACGCGGATACCGTGACGTGCCAGCTCACGTGCTAATGGTAAGGTCAGACCCACCACGCCAGCTTTGGATGAGGAGTAGCTGGCTTGTCCTACTTGACCGTCGAAGGCAGCAATGGAGGCGGTATTGATAATTACACCTTGGTCGGCGTTTTTTTCGGCATCATCGTCAGTCGCTACGCGCTTGGCAATACTGGCTGCGACTAAGCGCGCTACGTTAAATGAGCCGACGAGGTTGATATTAACACCGCGGCTAAAGGCATCAAGGTCCGCTGGATTGTTTTCGCGATCCAGTAGCTTTTGTACTACTACGATACCCGCACAGTTGATTGATCCTTGCAGACCACCGAATGCTTTTTCGGCCATATCGATAGCGGCCTGTACCTCATCGCCACTCGTAACATCACAGCGCACAAAACGTACGTTGGCGCCCAGCTCATCTGCCAACGCTTGCCCCGCTGCTTCATCGAGGTCAGCGATGACGACGTTGCCGCCTTCAGCAACGATGGCGCGAACGACTGATTCACCTAAACCCGATGCACCACCAGTAACCAAAAAGCTGTGTTGTTGAATTTGCATGATCATTCCTTAACCATTTAATATTGTTAGTTGAAAGTATTAGAAATTACTATATTGCGACAATGAAGTTTATTTATTCAGCAGACAGACTACGTAGCAAAAAGCGTTGAATCTTACCACTTGGCGTTTTTGGTAATGCTGCAACAAACTCAATCTCGCGTGGATAGGCATGTTTTGCTAAACGCTCGCGTACCAAGTCTTTAATCTGCTGCGCAATCTCATCACTGCCTGCAACACCCTCTTTTAGTACCACAAACGACTTAATATTATGCCCGCGTATCTCATCAGGTACACCTACTGCAGCCGACTCTGCAACCGCCTCGTGCTCTAACACGGTGTTTTCGACATCGGTTGGCCCAACACGATAACCTGCGGTCGTAATGATGTCATCGTCACGCCCTGAGAACCAATAAGTACCGTCACTGTGACGCTCGACCACATCACCTGTCAGATAATAATCATCAGCGAAGGCTTGTTTTTCATTCCAGCTATAACCACGGAAGTAAAACGCTGGCGACTGACTGACCACCACTGCCAACTGCCCTTGCTCGCCATCAGGCAATACTTGCATGTCATCATCTAATACCACGAGGGTATGTCCTGGTAGCGGCATACCCATCGAGCCTACTGGACACTTATGCGTTAGCGCATGATGCTCACAGCAAGTCATGCCAGTCTCTGTCTGTCCATACTGATCACAGACTCGGCAGCCTAAATGGCTCTCCACCCAGCTTACTACTTCCGTATTCAAAGTTTCACCTGCTGAGTTGGCACAGCGTAATGATAATTTCGAAGGATTATTTTCAGAAATCTCTTTAAAGACACCGCTAGACTTCATCATACGAAATGCCGTTGGTGAAGAGGCTAAGTTGGTAATCTTATGACGCACCATAAAATCGCGCGTATTGGTGGCATCAAAACCCGCTTCATTGAAATAAGTGGTGATACCTAATAATAGAGGTCCAGTAATCGCATAATACAAGCCATATGCCCAGCCTGGATCTGCCATGTTCCAATAGTTATCATCTGCGCACAGGTCAATGGCATAGCGCATATATAGATAAAAAGCTGACAGCGCTGCTAATGGCACACTCACCCCTTTGGACTTGCCGACTGTCCCTGAGGTAAACATTTGTAAGAATGGCGCATCACTGTCTAACAATACTGGAGCACACTCCTGAGACTGTAGAGCCTTTTTATTGGCATAATTATCATCACCCCAGACTTGAGACTCATCTTGACTGCCTATCAATACCATTTTTGTCTGCTGCGCTAAGTCTGCAAACTTACTGCGGTTTTCTTGATTGGTGAAAACCACTTTTGTATTGGCTTTATCCATCCGGTACTTAATCGAATCATAGCCAAAAGCGGTAAATAACGGTTGATACACTGCCCCAATCCGCCAAGCTGCTAATACAATGGTCAATAGCTCAGGCGTACGCGGCAGCATGGTCGATACTTGATCGCCAGCCTGTACCCCATAAAACAGCAGTAGATTCGCTACCTGTGCGCTTGCTTTGTCCAGCTCACCGAAGCTCATGCGTGTCACAGTGCCTGAGGTATCTTCATGTACCAAAGCAATAGTATCAGCGTCGCCATCTCGCACATGACGTCCACAGCAGGCCATATAGGCATTGAGACGATCGTCTAAATGCGCACCAAAGATTTCTTTCAGTAGGGCGTTTTTATCGAAGTTATTGTAGTAATCGGCGTAGCTTGTAAGCGTGCTTTCAGATGAAGGGATGTTTGAAGATGAGAGAGTCATGAGCTAATCCTTTAGCAATTGAGAGATAAACAGTCACTGGAAAAACCTGTTATCTACTGGTTTTAATAGAAAAGCAGTCATATCCTATGGACCGTTTGGTATTCTTATATTTAAGATACCCTATTAGTAACGCACTTCTATGTTTATTTCAATACGTAACGTATCATTTTTATAGATTTATGGTTTCTTTGGCTGATAAAGTTCTACTTTGGAGTATTATTTCACAGTGCTTAAAAATCTAAGTAACGCCTTTTCATCCATGCTTTGATGTTGTTTTGTGCGTCCACGGCGGCCGTGTTTGTATGGCTCAAAGAATTGCCCCGCTAAAAACCGCTCAATAATAATGGGATGGATATAGGAAGCTCGGCACACTGCCGGTGTATTGCCCAGCTCATCTGCCACCTCTTTGACCATATCAGTCACCAGTTGCTGCCGCTCATCACTATCAGGCTCACTTGCCAAAACTTCCTTGCCTGCCGAGGTTTGCAGCTCATCATACAGATAGCTGGCAGCAAGCACACTCGCCATCCATGTGCGAAAGTCCTTTGCGCTGTACATTTTGCTTTCACACTCATTACCGCAAGTATGTGTGCGCAGATAATCATTGATATCAGCACTATCCACGACCTGTTTGTCACCGTTGTCATCGAAGTATTTAAAAACCTGATAACCAGGCAGCTCACTACAGGCCTGCACAATGTCAATTAAACGCTCGTCTTGCAATTTAATGTGATGCTCTTTGGCACTTTTTCCGACAAAATCAAACGCCAGTCCATTGTCTGTTTCACTGACATGCTTACTACGTAACGTACTTAGCCCATAGCTTTTATTCAGCTTGGCATAGCGGCTGTTGCCAATACGAATCAAGGTCGTCTCAAGCAATTTGACGATTGCAGCCAATACGTTTTCACGCGACAATGACTCAGCCTCTAAGTCTTTTTCGACTTGCGCGCGTAGACTTGGCAATGCGGTCGCAAAACCTATCATGGCATCAAACTTGGCTTGGTCACGTATGCGATCCCACTCTGGATGATACAAATACTGCTTACGCGCCTTATCATCGCGACCTGTCGATTGCAGATGGCCTTTGTCATCTTGGCATATCCAGACCTCTGACCACATCGGTGGTATCACCAAGGCATCAAAGCGCTTACGCAGCGCTTTGTCCTTTACTGTTTTGCCAGTCGCATCGCGATAGGTAAATCCGCGACCCCAACGTCTGCGCTCATAACCTGGCTCATTGTCACTGACATAGCGCAAGTTGGCACGGCGTGCCAGACGTTCATAGTCATGACGCAAATCCTCTTTAATCAGCTGCTGGTTTGCTTTTGTCATAAAATAGTACGCCTGTTAAAAGTTATCGTTTTAGCATAAATAACTGCGGCAGTTTTTGCTGTTTGCTTGCCACAGATAAAGTGTAATGCTGTGTAAAACCTAGCTTAATAAACCACCATAAAAAAACGCCAAGCGTCAAACACTTGGCGTTAATTTATCTAATACGCATTGATTAAAAGCGATTATTTACCATAAGTACATAAATAAGCCGTCTCTACTTCCACTTTGACATTAAACTTCTGGTTAGCTTCGATGGTAAATGACTCGCCAGCATTAAAGGTTTGCCAGTCATTACTGTCTGGCAGTTTAACGGTTAATGCACCGCTGACCACAGTCATGGTCTCAAACTCACTGGTGCCAAACTCATACTCACCGATACTCATGACACCGACAGTCGCGGGCTTGGTCGCCGTTTGGAAGGCAATAGAAGTTACTTTGTCATCAAAATAGTTATTTACACTTAACATGGCTTTTCCTTAAGTAGCTTTGTTTAATTTCTGGTTTCTTTAAATCCTATAAATTTTTTACAGTCCCGCTTTTAGACTTGCTTCAATGAATTGATCAAGATCACCGTCCAGTACAGCACTGGTATTTGAGGTTTCAACGCCAGTGCGCAAATCTTTGATACGCGCGTCATCGAGCACGTAAGAGCGGATTTGGCTGCCCCAACCAATATCAGACTTATTATCTTCAACTACTTGTTGTTTTTCCATGCGTTTTTGCATCTCAAGCTCATAAAGCTTGGCGCGTAGCATTTTCATAGCGGTGGCTTTGTTACCATGCTGGCTGCGTTCATTTTGACAGGCCACTACGACACCAGTTGGTTCGTGAGTGATTCGCACAGCCGAATCGGTAGTATTGACGTGCTGACCACCGGCACCAGATGAGCGATAGGTATCGATACGCAAATCGGCAGGATTGATATCAATCTCGACATCATCATCGATCTCAGGCGAGACAAATACCGCAGCAAATGACGTATGACGACCATGATTGCTATCAAACGGTGACTTACGCACTAGGCGATGCACGCCAATCTCGGTACGCAACCAGCCAAAGGCATAATCGCCCTTGATAGCAATAGTCGCCGATTTGATGCCCGCCACCCCGCCAGAAGAAACTTCAATCACCTCAACTTTAAAGCCATGTGACTCTGCCCAGCGCGTGTACATACGCAGTAGCATCTCCGCCCAGTCTTGCGCTTCGGTACCGCCACTGCCTGACTGAATGTCCAAGTAGCAGTTATTTGTATCCATCTCACCACTAAACATACGGCGAAACTCTAAGTCAGCAACTCTCTCTTCAGCACTGTCCAGCTCTGCTTGCACATCTGCCAGCAACGACTCATCTTCTGCCTCTACCGCCAAATCAAGCATCGCAGCAGCATCTTCTAATGTCGTCTCAAGCGAGACAACCACATCGATGACACTATCAAGATGGCTTTTTTCTTTATTAATCTTGGTCGCACGCTCTGGATCATTCCACAGCTCAGGGTTTTCCAGTTCTAAATTGACTTCTTCTAAGCGTTCTTGCTTGCCATCGAAGTCAAAGATACCTCCTGAGGTCCTGTCCACGCTCGGATAAATCTTTGATTCTGTCTTGATACGGATTGATTTCCATAAGTTTTCCTAAAGTAATAAGTGTCTGGCTAATATAGTTAATCCTAAATAAAACTGGCATGCTCTATGTCACGTGCTGCTAGTATCAACTTCTCTTGCGTGCTGTGCCTACGCCGACAGAGGCTGCGAAAAATTAATCCTAGCAGCACTGTACTTATTTTAGAGTGTGTTAATCATACTGCGCTATTTTAAATGAGATTGACGCTAAATAGTTGGCTAATTGTCCTTGCAATGACTTTTAAAAAACTAAATTGACCAGTCTTCTACCACCCAACGATGCGCCAATGCATGCGCATGCAGGGCATCATCAGGTGAGACACAAATGGCAATATCTGCCCATTCCAGTAATGGAATATCATTTTTGGAGTCTGAATAAGCGTAAGTCTTATCAAAACTCATCCCTTCAGATTTTCGTTGCTCTAACCATTTATTCAGATGATAAATCTTACCCTCTTTGAAGTTTGGCTTATCTGTTAATTTGCCAGTGTAACGCTCATCTTTTATTTCAAGTGGCGTCGATAACACATCGACAGCAGCCACCCCGAAACGCTCAGCAATGGCTGATACCACAAAGTCATTGGTTGCCGAAATAATCACGACATGATGACCGAGTTCAATATGCTGACGCAGTACAGATAACGCCTTTGGACGAATATGTGGCTCGATTTCACTGTTGATATAGTCTTCACGCAGCTCATGCAGGCGCTGCATGGGTAAGCTACTCAAAAACTCTGCCACAAACTCATTATACTCAGTCGCATCAAGCGTACCCTCGATGTAGTCGTTATAAAACTTCTGGTTAGCAGTACGATATTCGGCTTCGTCAACGAGGTCGTGCTTGACAATATACTCGCCCCATAGATAGTCACTATCGACATCTAGGAGCGTATGATCCAAATCAAATAATGCCAGTTCTTTTTTATCGACTTGTAAGTGAGTTGCCTGCATATTGAGACCTTATCCTTGATTATGAAATGATATAAATCGCTTTGTGATGAAACTTAAGCGCAAAAACCAGCAAATTACTGCGCGACAGTTTTACTGCTTAATGAGCAAATTTGTGGTAGCTTAACATAGGTATGCCAATCTTTTAGAGCGCCTAGGGGCTGTATAGCACTCAATCCTAATAAGAAAGTAAGAATACCGTATGAAACCACCTATTGGTAAAACCTCTGCTGTTAAAAGACCTCGTCGGCCTGCGCGCTCAATCAAAGAGATTAGAAGGCGGCAGTTAGGTGATGCTTATCAATCGCCGATGGATCGCGTGATATACGCACTCCTAAATGGATTGATGTATGGCTTCGTTGGTTTACTCATAGATCTTGCTATTGTAGTTATTCGTTCAATACTGGATATTGGTAATGGCGAGATGCTGTGGTTATTCGCGCCTTTTATGTTAGCGCTAGGCGCACTGATCGGCTTAATTTTCGGTAAGAGCGCAGGTGCAGACAGTGTCAACGCTTTGAGTAGCGACGATACAGACTACCATCACCCTTATATCGATGACTATGCTGTGCGCCATGACGTCTTTCGTGGCATCGTCATTGGCATTGTCATCTTTGGCCTAATCTGGCTAATTATGATGCTAGTCGTTTAGACTTAAGCCCATAAACCCCAGCACTTATTACCAATCCTTTATAGCCCTGTTACTCTGGCTGCTCAATCTCTACCAGACCAGTTTTAAACTTTTGGCAACGCTCCGCATAATGCAGCGCTGACAGCTTCAACATAGCCGCTTGCTCATCGGTTAAGGTCTTAACGACTTTTGCAGGAGCACCCATGACCAGCGAGTTATCTGGAATCTCTTTACCTTCAGTGACCAAGGCTTTGGCACCAATGATACAGTTCTTACCAATTTTGGCGTTATTCAGCACCACAGCGCCAATCCCAATCAGGCTATTATCACCGACTTCGCAGCCATGGAGCATCGCTAGATGTCCAATAGTGACATAATCACCTATTTTGACCTCAATGCCTGCATCGGTATGAATGACGCTATTCTCTTGCACGTTGCTATAGTCACCGATATGAATGCGCTCGTTATCACCGCGAATCACCGCGCCAAACCATACGCTGGCTTGATGACCTAAGTACACATCACCAATCACTCGTGCGGTGTCTGCCACCCAACCTTTGAATGGTACGGCAAACTCAGGTGCTTTGTCTAAATACTGATAAATCATAACGATTCCTTGTTTTACTGGTGATTTTATTAGTTGTTGTATTAGGTCGTGGTAAACATTCCTAAGTAGTATTTGCCACTCTTATGGCTGATAAGCTAAGTAAATAACGACACCCATTGTGACAAAGCCGACTCTTAAAATCTAGACGTTTTTAGATTTAAGGTGTTTGATCGATTTTACAGATGATAGAGTAGCCTGACTTCTTGCTTAGGCTGTTTTGTTCATCTTAACGTAAGCAATTACTGCTAAGCCATTGAAGTATTTTATACCTCTACGAGTATTCGTTCTTTCTGGGTGATAACTGCGCCGCAGCCACAAAATCGTCTGGCTATCTGTGCCTATATTGTATATAATGCGCAAAATCTGTGCCTAAGCGAGCGGACATGATGCAAGTTACCTATTCACTACCCAGTGGGTTTTGTAGTTTCCATCGATAATGTCTTCTCGCTTTTTTGTGGGAAATTTTTGTCTTAAGTGATTAATTTTAGTCGTTTTTTTGCAGCTATAAATGGTTGTTTTTGGCAGACACATTCACTCACAAAACATAGTGGCACTCACTAACAACAGCGGAGGCAACCCTTGAATTCATCGGCAAATATACAAGCAATTTTGGCACTAGCAGACGGTACTATTTTTCGCGGTGTGAGTATCGGTAGCCTCGGTCATCGTGTCGGTGAGGTGGTATTCAATACAGCCATGACAGGGTACCAAGAAATCCTAACCGACCCAAGCTATGCGCGTCAGCTGGTTACCCTTACCTATCCGCACATTGGCAATACCGGCACCAACGCTGAAGACGCTGAATCTGGCAATAGCCATAAAATCTGGGCAGAAGGCCTTATCATTCGTGATGCGACCATGTCCACGTCAAGCTTCCGCAACTCTGAACCTCTTACCGATTACCTAAAGCGCCATGACACTGTCGCCATCGCTGAGATTGACACCCGTCAGCTCACGCGTTTGTTACGTGAAAAAGGCAATCAAAACGGTTGTATCATGACTGCCTCTAATGGTGAGACTATCAGCAGCAACGATGAGCAACAAGCCATCAAACTGGCGCAAGAGTTCGCTGGTATCAAAGGCATGGACTTGGCAAAAGAATGTAGCACTCCGACTGTTTTTGAATGGACAGAAGGTACGTGGGAGTTATCAGATACCCTACTCAACCGTGATGCAGTGGGTAGCCATGACAGTGGCACGGGCGGGTTTTTCAAACAGATAGGTACTCATATTGACAAAAAATTCAATGTTGTGGCCTATGATTTTGGTATAAAAACCAATCTACTACGGTTGCTAGTAGATAGAGGCTGCCATGTGACGGTTGTACCCGCGCAAACGCCTATCGCAGATGTACTGGCAATGAATCCAGACGGTATCTTTTTATCCAATGGTCCAGGCGATCCATCAGCCTGTGATTATGCCATCGATAGCGTCCGTCATATCATTGAGCAAACAGACATCCCAACTTTCGGTATCTGTTTGGGGCATCAAATCATTGCCCTTGCCAGCGGCGCAAAAACCCTGAAAATGAAAACAGGGCATCATGGTGCCAACCATCCAGTACAAGACTTAGCTTCTAGCAAGGTCATGATTACCAGTCAAAACCATGGCTTTGCGGTCGATGAAGACTCGCTGCCTGAACATATTAAATCTACCCATCGCTCGTTATTTGATGGCACTAACCAAGGCATCGAGTTGACCAGCAAGCCTGTATTTAGCTTCCAAGGTCACCCAGAAGCCAGCCCAGGTCCACATGAGTCTGCTGCGCTGTTTGATAAGTTTGCGGAGATGATGGAAAAGGCGAAGTCTGCATAAGCGTAACGAGATATTTAGCAAGGTTAAGGCGAATAGCGCTTTCACCTTGCAATCAGCACATAAGGCGCAGATATCAATGACAGTCATCAGAATATTATCAATACTATCAGCGCCTACATCTATACCGGTTAAAAAACATACTGAACATTTCAATTAAAATATCAATCAAACGAAGGTAGCCCTAACTATGCCAAAACGTACCGACATAAAAAGCATTCTTATCATTGGCGCAGGCCCTATCGTCATCGGCCAAGCATGTGAGTTTGACTACTCAGGCGCGCAGGCGTGTAAAGCGCTAAAGGAAGAAGGCTACCGCGTCATCTTGGTCAACTCAAACCCTGCGACCATTATGACCGACCCTGTCATGGCTGACGCGACGTATATCGAGCCAATTACATGGCAGACGGTTGAGCAAATCATTGCCAAAGAGCGTCCTGATGCCATTTTGCCAACCATGGGCGGACAGACGGCGCTGAACTGTGCGCTAGATTTAGACAAGCATGGCGTATTGACCAAGTACAACTGTGAGCTGATTGGGGCGACCAAAGATTCAATCGAAATGGCAGAAGACCGTGAGCTGTTTGACCAAGCCATGAAGCGTATCGGCCTTGAGTGTCCACGTGCCGAAACCGCTGAGACTATGGAAGAGGCCTTTGCCACGCAAGAAAAAATGGGCTACCCCTGTATCATTCGCCCCTCATTTACCATGGGCGGCTCAGGTGGCGGTATTGCCTATAACCGCGATGAGTTTATCGAAATCTGTGAGCGCGGCTTTGATTTATCACCAAACCATCAATTGCTTATCGATGAGTCATTAATCGGTTGGAAAGAATATGAGATGGAAGTGGTGCGTGACAAAAACGACAACTGCATCATCATCTGTGCGATTGAGAACTTTGATCCAATGGGCGTGCACACGGGCGATTCGATCACCGTCGCACCAGCACAAACATTGACCGACAAAGAATACCAAATCATGCGTAACGCATCGCTAGCGGTACTGCGTGAGATTGGGGTGGAAACTGGCGGCTCAAACGTGCAGTTCGGTATCAACCCTGAGACTGGGCGCATGGTCGTTATCGAGATGAACCCACGTGTATCACGCTCATCAGCGTTGGCATCAAAAGCCACTGGCTTCCCAATTGCCAAAATCGCGGCCAAACTGGCGGTTGGTTATACGCTAGATGAATTGCAAAATGACATCACTGGTGGCAAAACGCCAGCCAGCTTTGAGCCTGCGCTTGATTATGTCGTCACCAAAATACCAAGATTTAACTTTGAAAAGTTCCCACAAGCAGACAATATCCTATCAACGCAAATGAAGTCAGTCGGTGAAGTCATGGCAATTGGCCGTAACTTCCAAGAATCCATGCAAAAAGCGCTACGCGGTATGGAAACAGGCTCTGATGGCTTTGACGAGCAGATTGATTTTGCCGCTATCAAAGACGGCAAGCTGAGCGCTGAAAAAGCCCGTTCTGAAGTCATTAATCGTCTGACCATTCCTACGCCTGAACGCATCTATTATGTCGCTGATGCTTTCCGCCTAGGTATGAGCGTCGATGAAGTCTTTAACTATACCAAAATCGACCCATGGTTTTTGGTACAGATAGAAGATATCGTCAATACTGAAGCACAAATCAAAACCTTAGGCTTTGGCGGTTTGACCGAACAGAACCTACGTAGCTTTAAGCGTAAAGGCTCATCGGACCTGCGTTTGGCAAAATTACTTGGCGTCTCCCAAAAGCAACTGCGCAAAAAGCGCTGGGATTTGGGTGTTTATCCCGTCTATAAACGTGTGGACACTTGTGCGGCAGAGTTTGCCACTAGCACTGCTTATATGTACTCCACGTATGACAGCGAATGTGAAGCCAACCCAACAGATAACAAAAAAATCATGGTGATTGGTGGCGGCCCTAACCGTATCGGTCAAGGTATCGAGTTTGACTACTGCTGCGTGCACGCTGCCCTAGCTATGCGCGAAGATGGTTATGAAACCATCATGGTCAACTGTAACCCTGAAACCGTTTCAACCGACTATGACACTTCAGACCGTCTGTACTTTGAGCCAATCACCTTAGAAGACATGTTAGAGATTGTGCGTATCGAAAACCCTGATGGCGTCATCGTACAGTTCGGTGGTCAGACTCCATTGAAACTGGCGCGCGCTTTAGAATCTGCTGGCGTGAAAATCATCGGTACCAGCCCAGACGCAATTGACCGTGCTGAAGACCGTGAGCGTTTCCAGCATATGATTCATCAATTAGACCTTATCCAGCCATCAAACGCCCTAGCGACGAGCTTGGAAGATGGCTTGGTCAAAGCCAAAGACGTTGGCTATCCATTGGTTGCCCGCCCCTCTTATGTACTTGGTGGTCGCGCGATGGAAATCGTCTATAACGAAGATGAGCTAAGACATTACTTGCGCACAGCGGTACAAGCATCTAACGAAGCACCCGTACTCCTTGACCGCTTCTTGGATGATGCCATTGAAGTCGATGTGGATTGTGTCTGCGACGGTACTGACGTTGTGATTGGCGGTATCATGCAGCATATCGAACAAGCTGGCGTGCACTCTGGTGACTCTGCGTGCTCACTGCCACCGTACTCACTCTCTAAAGAGCTGTGTGATGTGATGCGTGCGCAAACAGTCGCCATGGCAAAAGAGCTTGGCGTGGTCGGTCTGATGAACGTGCAGTTCGCGGTAAAAGGTGAAACCGTTTATATTCTTGAGGTCAACCCTCGTGCCGCGCGTACCGTGCCGTTTGTCTCTAAATGTATCGGTACGTCATTGGCGCAAGTGGCAGCTCGCTGTATGGCTGGCATGTCACTAAAAGACCAAGGCTTTACGACCGAGATTGTTCCTTCGTTTTACGCAGTCAAAGAAGCGGTATTCCCCTTTGCCAAGTTCCCAGGTGTTGACCCTATCTTGAGCCCTGAGATGAAATCAACCGGTGAAGTCATGGGCGTGGGTAAAACCTTTGGCGAAGCATTTTACAAAGCGGTGATTGGTAGTAATGAGCGCTTGCCTGGCCTACCAACTGAAGGCGAGACAAAAACGGTCTTTATCTCAGTCCGTGATAGCGATAAAGAGCAAGTCGCTCCGATCGCCCGTCAGCTCATCGACTTTGGCTTTGATATCGTTGCTACCACTGGTACACAAAAAATATTGAGTGATAATGGTATTGAGTGTAAGCAGATTAACAAAGTCACCGAAGGCCGTCCACACATTGTTGATGCCTTGAAAAATGGTAAAATCGACCTTATTATTAACACCACTGAAGGCAAACAGGCGCAAGAGGATTCATTCTCTATCCGCCGTAGCGCGCTACAAGGCAAAGTCTTTTATGTGACTACTTTAGGTGCTGCTGATGCAGTCTGTAAATCTTATGCCATCGACTTACCGTTTGATGTGTATAAGCTGCAAGATTTGCATGAGCAAGCAAAGTCTATTGACTTGGTTGAATAACTTCAGTAGATTAAGCATAATCGTTAGGCACGCCTAAAAGCCTTTTTGAGCATTGTTTGTTTATATCAAATAATGCTCGAAGACAACATCTTTAAAATGATAGACCTAAAAAGCATAGTGGCTAAACTGCGACTATGCTTTTTATTACGTAAGCTTAAGTGCGCCTACTCTTGCATTGAGATGAGACACACTCATAAATGATGGCTCACTTACTTATTATTCAGTCTTAACCATTACTCTTTTTATATTTAATATCCATTGCAACAACGCTGACACCATCTCACTATTCAGTAGGAGGTGGTGTGGTGTTATTGGTTTAAGGAAAAAACATGCAACGTTACCCCATGACTCCGCAAGGACACGCGGCTTTAGAAGCCGAATTAAAACAGCTAAAAACCATCGACCGTCCACGCATTACTGCGGCTATCGCTGACGCACGCGAACACGGCGACTTAAAAGAAAATGCTGAATATCACGCCGCTCGTGAGCAGCAAGGATTTTGTGAGGCTCGTATCCGTGATATCGAAGCCAAGCTTGGCGCTGCTCAGGTGATCGACCCAACCACGCTACCCAAAGATGGGCGCATCGTATTTGGTGTCTCCGTCATTATCGAAAACATGGACACTGAAGAAGAAAGAAGCTATCAGATCGTTGGTGATGATGAGGCCGACTTTAAAGCTGGCAAAATCTCTGTCAACTCTCCTATCGCTCGCGGCCTTATCGGTAAATCTGAAGGTGACGAAGCCCGTATCGAAACGCCAAAAGGCGTGGTCGAGTATGAAATTATGAAAGTGATTTACGGCTAGCGTGACAGACTGTTTTCGCGCGTTTTTATAAAAACAGGTGCGATACAAGCATTTTTAGTGACAGTTAAGTTTAACTGTTATCAGTACTCAATACCCTCGTTATTTGGCATGCCTTACCGTGTCATTTAACGGGGTTTTTTCTTATTCAAGCATTATTTCTTGCTGCTTTTTATTGTTTTTGGCTGCGACATTTGCTGTTATTTTAAAGGAGTCTTTTATGATCTTAACTTCGATATCTAGGGTCTGTTGAACATTCAAAAAACATCCTAGCTATCAAACCATTCAACAAGTTGGTAGTATGTGCCAATGCTCAATAAAGATAAAACTGAGGTTGAAACTCAAAAAATATTAAAGTTGATAAAAGGTCTTGTGGGCTAAATATTTAGTCGGCAAGACCTTTTTTTAGTTGGTGATAGCTTTTCATTACTTTGTCATACAGTCGTTTAATCACTCCTTACCAGTAAAACCCTGTATCCACAGTGCGACACTATCTGTCGTGTTATTTTATAAATTATCCTATAGATACAAAGACTTATCGGTTATTTTGCTAAAATAATACCCTATTAACTGATTGTAACTACCACTTATGGCAACCATCAATTATGAACGATTACAAGGCAAGCTCAATATCTTAGCGGATGCTGCTAAGTATGATGTCTCTTGCTCATCCTCTGCTAGCACTCGCAAAAACCAAGGCGGTGGCCTCGGTGACGCCTCCGCAACCGGTATCTGTCACAGCTATACCGAAGATGGTCGCTGCGTTAGCTTGCTGAAAATCCTGCTGACCAATCACTGTATTTATGACTGCGCATACTGCACCTCACGTAAAAGCAATGACACGCCGCGTGCCGCTTTTAGTGTCGAGGAAGTGGTCGATCTAACCATGCAGTTTTATCGCCGCAACTATATCGAAGGATTGTTTCTCAGCTCAGGCATCTTCAAAAGTGGCGACTACACGATGGAGCGCTTGGTGGAAGTGGCAAAGATACTGCGTACTCGTGAGCGCTTCAATGGCTATATCCATCTAAAGACCATCCCCGGCGCTTCAAAAGAATTGCTGTTAGAAGCTGGGCTTTATGCAGACCGTCTTAGCGTCAATATCGAGATTCCCACCAAGTCTGGACTTGCTTTGCTCGCGCCAGAAAAGTCGCATGAGCAATTAAAAGCACCAATGGAGACGGTGAAAGAAGAAATAATTACCATCCGTGAAAGCCGTAAAACGCATAAAAAAGCACCAAAATTCACCCCAGCGGGGCAAACCAGCCAGATGATAGTGGGCGCCAGTAATGAGACCGACTTGCAGGTGATTCAGCTATCGAGTCATTTCTATAAACAGTATGATCTCAAGCGTGTCTATTACTCTGGTTACGTACCGATGCTGTCCGATAGTCGCTTGCCAGCGATTGGCACGCCTGTGCCCATGATACGTGAGAACCGTCTGTATCAAGCCGACTGGCTGATGCGTTTTTATGGTTTTGGCGCACATGAAATTGTAGAGCCAGCATCACCCTTTTTGGATTTGGACTGTGACCCAAAGCTGGCTTGGGCAATTCGTCATCGCGAGCACTTCCCCGTCAATATTCAAACCGCCTCTTATGAGATGATTGTACGCATCCCAGGTATCGGCACTAAGACCGCTAAAAAAATATTAAAAGCACGTAAGTTTAATCAGCTGACCTTTTATCATCTAAAAAAAATGGGTGCTGCGGTCAATCGCGCCAAATACTTCATCGCTACTACAGGTAAAAACGAGCATCTGGCGCATTTAACCCGTGACAACTTTCGCCAATACGTGCTGGCGCAGACCCAGACGAAATATAAAGATCAGCGTAGTGGCCAGTTGGCGTTATTTTAAGGGGATCTTATGTCACAATTGATGCCAAACAATGCCTTTGCAGTCGGAAATATAACGCCCAGTATTGTGCTTTACGAGCCGAGTTTTGAAGGCTGGCTAAGTGCCGTATTTTACATTTATGCGAACCGATTACAAGATGATGAAGCGTTACAGCTGACCGCTCAGGACTGTTATGTACCCTCACTAATAGCCGAGGCGACGAGTGTTGCTACTGATGAAGATAAAGCCGAACGGGTACTAACCAAGTTGAATAAGCTATTAGGTCGCTCAGGTATGCGTAACTTGCTTTGGGGGTTTTTATCTGAAAAAGACAACATCGGCACCACTTTATTTCAAGTAGTGAAGTACGCCATTGACTACCCTAGCCGCCATATTATGCAGGATTTGGGTAATTTAGATGTGCTGGAGCTGGTACAGACGGTCAAGTCTGTCGGTCGTGAGAAGCATCGCATGGAAGCGTTTGTGCGGTTTGAACATACCACTGATGATATCTACTTTGCCCGCGTTGAGCCTGACTTTAATGTATTGCCATTGATTGGCGAGCATTTTCGTCAGCGTTACCAAGATCAGCACTGGGCGATTTATGATGTAACCCGTGGCTATGGTATTTATTATGACAAAAGCCAAAGCACGCCATCGCGTCCTGCTGCTTTGCAAACTATCACTGACCTTGATGATGCCGTCTTGCGTAATCCTGCCAGTATCCATAGCGCGGATGAGCAGCGCTATCAAAAATTCTGGCAAGGATATTTTACCAACGTTAATATAAAAGAGCGTAAAAACCCGCGCTTGTATAAGCAATATCTACCGCAGCGCTATTGGAAATACCTGAGTGAAAAGCAAGTGCTGCCAAATGCCGAGCATCTGCAAAAAAAACGTTAGTGTTGACTGACCTCATTTATTTGTCACAATCAATCAAGCTACAAGGTTGAGTTTTGAGCGCTTTTAATTGACAATAGCAACTTGATATTACTAACCGGTGGCCGACGCTATTATGAAAGTTATGCGCTTACTGTCGTCTTTGAAGCATGATGAATCCGAACGTGGTATTTTTCATCTTGGACGCGCATTGGTCAAAAATGAGCATACCTCCATCATTGTTTCTAGCGCTGATGATGATAATGAGCTGGTCAAACGCTTAGAGCGTGATGGCAATATATATCATCAATTGCATATGTACAAAAAGTCATGGTTATCGCTCCTGCAAGTAGCGCCACTGCGTCACCTTATCGAGCAATACAACCCTGACATTATTCATGTGCATTCGCGCACGCCTGCATGGATATTGCACTTAGCGCTGCGCCGTGCTCGGGTCAACCCTCGCCCAAAGCTGGTCTCAACCATGTATGGCTTTTATTCGATTAATAAGTACTCACAGGCCTTGCTCGATGTCGACACCATCATTACCGTATCAGACAGCGTAACAAACTACCTAGAAAAAGGTCTGAAACGTGAGGGTATCGGTAACAGAGTGATCAAACGTATTTATCGCGGTGTCGATACCCGCCGCTATCCGTATCGGCATAATCCTTCAGTGTATTGGCTGCGGCGCACTTTTGCAGAATACCCTGAGCTTGAGCACAAAAAATGGCTAGTCTTTCCGACTATTATTGGCAACGAATACGGACAAGAATGGTTGATTGATATTTTGGGGAATTTGCAAGAACAGTTTCCTAATATTCACGTCATTATCATGGATGAGGATCTGAGATATGGCGATGTGGCACATGAGGATTTTCGCCAACGAACCAACACGCTTGATCTGTCTGAGCGCATTACCTACGTTGGACAAAAGCGTAATGACATGCGCGAGTGGCTATCTGCAGCGAATATCGTGCTGGCACTTGCCAATCAACCCGAATCGATCGGTATCAACGCGCTGCAAGCTATTCATCTGGGCACGCCAGTGGTTGGCTGGGATCAAGCCGCGTTCAGTGAGATTTTACAGCCTCTGTATCCACAAGGTCTGGTCAAAAAATATAATGCCCAAGCCTTGTGTAAAGTGATCAAAAGTCAGTTGGAGAGCGTTACTCGTCCTGAGATGACTGATAAATTCACCATGCGTGAGATGATCACAGAGACCCTTGCCGTCTATCAAAGCCTCTACGATGAGTCACAAGCACAGCAACAGGCACAAGCAGATGCGGACTCAGTACGCAGAATCAAGAAACACCTAAAGTCTACTGATAGACTCATCAAAACCGAGCCCATTAATCTAAAGAAGAAAAGCCCTCAAATCTCAGAGCGACAAATAGAAAAACCGCCTAAAACAGACGGTTTGGTCAAAAAAGAAAATCTTAAAAACACAGAGAATAAAAATAAGCAAAATAAATAGTACCAATCGCTCGCTTTTATTAGACCTGTATTAGGGCCTGTCATCAATGAGATTATGAGGGTAAAAATATAAATGCTCTAATTGATGGCACACCCTAGTAAGTCGTTGGCGTATGGGCACTGACAATACGCGTTATCGCATCCGTGGGATTGATGAAAGTATGCGGATGATTGGTATCAATCACATAGCTATCACCCTCATTTAGCAGATAAGTAGTGTCTTCAATCCGTATGAGAATTTTACCCTCAATAACCGTCCCTATCTCCTCACCTTCATGAGTGATCTTCTCTTCTGTTGAGCTGTTTGGCTGATACGTCTCTATCAGAAACCCTAAGTTTTTTGTGGTACTACAGTTATACACCTGTTTCAGAGACACCTTACTATTGGGTTCACTCAGCTCTAGCAAATCCTTTGGCGTAACGACCACTCTTGGCCTACGCTCTTTCCACTCATCACTAAAAAACGTCGCCAAATCAGAATCAAGAACCTGCAAAATGGCCTTCAAGGTATTGATAGCAGGACTCACCTTGTTGCGCTCGATAGAGCTGATCGCCGTATTGGTCAGTCCTGCCATTCTTGCCAGCTTACGCTGAGAGTAGCCTTTATCAAGACGCATCTGATTGATTTTTTTGCCGATATCTTCCTCTGCCAGTTCAATCGCCGCAGATACCTGCTGTGCTGGGCTAGAGGTAGACTCACTCTCGTCTACTATACTGATATCGCCGATGCAGCTATCTTCAGTCTCTTGATGGTCGCTACTATCGTCGATGTCAGTATTAGAAATATCGTTATTGCGCTTGGGTTTGGCTGGCATAATGGATGAATTCCGTGAACAAAAACTTGGACAAGTTATCTTGTGCATAATTTAACTCAGGATGCCATTGTACACCAATCATAAACGGATGTTCTAGCAGGCTGATGGCTTCTACCAATCCATCTGGCGCCAACGCTTCGACAAATAACCCCTCACCCACCTTGTTAATCGCTTGCTTATGTAGAGAGTTCACGTGCCACTTATTACCAAAGGTCTGCAACCGGCCATCAGGCTGGATGATAACGTCATGCACTGGCTGATACTGCACTTCAAGTGGTGCACTACTGTCTTCTAAGTGTGGCTCATAGAACCCCTCTACTTCACGCCAATCTGGATGTAGTGTGCCTGCAAAATACACATTCATCTCTTGCAAGCCGCGGCATATCGCCAGTAAAGGAATGTCATGGTTTTTGGCGTGTGCTAACAGTTTAAAGCTCAACTCATCACGACCCAAATCCTCTTTTTCTTCGACATGTGATGCGTTATAACGCGCTGGTGCCACATTACTATAACTGCCTGTTAACAAAATACCATCTACCACTGCTATCAATGCGTCAAAGTTTTCACCTTCGGCAGCGGTATTTGGCAGCAAAATAGGGTTGCCACCATAAAAATGTACTGCATCGATATATTTTTGATATACCGCTTGTGCTGGTTGGCCATCAACCATCTTATGACAGGACACAATGGCAATAATGGGTCTACGATTTTGCATATTATTCTTCCTTGATTGTTACAGTGAACGTTAAAAACTCAAATAATGCGCTGGTTTCAGATGCTATGAGCATCTGTACTAGCCTAAAATCTATCATAACCCATCAATGAATGTAAACTATAAAACTCATTATTATCGGTTACAGGTCAAAATGGCATTTTTTAAGTTTCTTTTTAATATTTCAGATTATAATTGACATATATAGATTTCACTTATATATTGAAAGTCATTAGTAACACAAAAGAAACAATCTGCACACCAAATAGGTTGATAAATAACAATACCAAGCGAGGTTAAGCGCTTGATATTAAGGCATAAATACTGATTTCGATTTTTAAATGACGGTAACGACAATCATGGAAGCTTCGTCAGTTATTTCATTTTTAATCCCTGTATTTACTCCAAGTTTGGCATCAACTTTAAATAACGTGCATCAAAATTAGCAAAACCAATTTTTAAGTTAGAAAACCAATAGTCTGAAAACCAACAGGAAGAATAGACATGACGACAACCAATGGAATGGTCGAATCTGCAAACAACACCGAATATGTATATATTGCAGCAGGTGATATCAATGGCTTACTTCGTGGTAAGCGCATCCCATTTAACCAAATGGATAAAGCAGAAAGCGGCGGCGTACGCTTGCCTTTATCAATTTTAGGTGTCGATATCTGGGGTGCAGATGTCATTGAGTCTTCACAGTCTAATGGTGATATTGATGCCATTGCACGTCCTACTGGGCGCGCAGCATATCCACTCCTTAATACCAGCTCACCCTCATCTCTGTTACCCGTTTGGCTGTATACCGAAGACAACGAGCCTTATTATGGTGACGCCAGACATGTTTTAGATTACATCAGCAAAAGATTCAAAGAGCTTGGACTCACGCCTGTCATGGCAACAGAGCTTGAGTTTTATCTGGTTGACTATACCGAAGGCGAAACTCCTAAACCGCCTATCCGCCCAAAAAGCGGCCTTAGACTCAATAAGACCTCTATTCTAAGCATCAATGATTTATTACAGTTTGATGAGTTTTTAGATGAGATTTATGCTCAGTGCGAAAAACTTGATATCCCTGTTGATGCTGCTTTGGCCGAAAACGGCTGTGGTCAATTCGAGATTAACTTACTGCACGTCGATGACCCCTTAAAAGCTGCGGACGATGCCATATTATTCAAACAAGTCGTCAAATCTGTGGCTGCACGCCGCAAGCTAACCGCCACCTTTATGGCAAAACCGTTTGGCACTCAATCAGGAAACGGCTTTCACGTTCACTGTAGCCTACTGGATAAAGACAGTAACAACGTCTTTGATGACGGGACCGAAGCAGGATCAGACATGCTACGTCATGCGGTCGCTGGTCTATTGGCCACCATGTCAGATTGCACTCTATTGTTTGCCCCACATGTCAATTCTTATCGTCGGTTTACCCCTGGTACGCTTGCGCCCAACAATGTCTCATGGGGCTATGAAAACCGCACCGCTGCCGTCCGTATCCCTGGTGGTGACACCAAAGCGCGCCGTATTGAGCATCGTGTCTCTGGTGCAGATGCCAACCCTTATTTGGTCTGTAGCGCTGTACTAGCAGGCATGCTGTATGGTATCGAAAACAAGCTTGAAGCCCCTGAGCCAATCAACAGCATTACTTATGATGAAGCAAATCTTAAGACCTTGCCTTTAGACTGGCTCTCTGCCATTCGTGAGTTTGAAAACAGCGACTTAATCGACTCACTATTTCCAACCGAGATGATTGAGCTATTAACTGCCGTCAAAAAGCAAGAAGCCAAACGCTTTGCTTTACAAGTAACCAATCTTGAGTACCTCACCTATTTACAGGATGTTTAATATGTCAAATAGCAATGCTACACCACCTATGAGCCCAAGCCGCCAGTCTAATAACAAGCGCAATATTCCGCATTATTCAGACAAAGGACAATACCCTGATAGCTATTATGCTGCCAGTCGCAACCCTAAGCCTGATAGACCTACCCTAGAGAATGATATCCAAGCTGAGATTTGTGTGGTTGGTGGTGGATATAGCGGCCTATCAGCGGCGCTGCATCTAATCGAGACGGATCATGAAGTCGTCGTGCTTGAAGGCGCACAAATCGGTTGGGGTGCATCCGGTCGCAATGGCGGTCAAATCGTCAACGGTCTGAATGCAAGTTTGCAAAAGATCAAAAAGTCTTATGGACAAGACAATGCAGACTTTGTCGGTCAATTAGTCACTCGCGGTGGCAAGATTATTCGCCGTTTTATTAGCGATTATAATATCGACTGCGATCTCAAAGAAAAGAACATCTTTGCCGCTTTGAATAATGGCCAGTTAAAAGACTTACAAGAGACCCATGCCCTGTGGGAAAGTCACGGCATGCATGATCGAGAGATGCTAGACAAAGCTGGCATTCAAGAGCACATAAAAACCGATGCCTATGTGGGCGGAATCATAGATCACTCAGGCGGGCACTTTCATCCGCTAAATCTTGCGCTTGGCGAGGCTGTTGCTGTTGAGCAAGGTGGTGGTACTATTTATGAAAATACGCTAGTCGTCGATGTCGAATATGCTGACGACTCAATCAAAATCATCACCGAGTTTGGCAGTGTGACATGTAAGCAGGCCATCATTTGTGGCAACGCTTATCTGAATAAAGTCATCCCAAAACTGACCGATCGGGTGATGCCAGTGTCTACTCAAATCATCGCCACCGAGCCTCTAGGAGACTTGGCAGACCAGCTACTTCCGACTGACGTCTGTGTCGAGGATGTGCGCTATATCCTTGATTATTATCGCCTCTCTGCAGACAAGCGCATGTTATTCGGCGGGGGCACTGTCTATGGCGGTCAAGATCCAGCAGATATCACTGCCAAAATCAGACCCAATATGAATAAGATTTTCCCAGAGCTACGTGACGTCAAGATTGACTATGCGTGGAGTGGTAACTTTGCCTTGTCTTTTTCTCGCGTACCACAAATGGGCAAACTCCATGACAGGGTTTATTTCGCCCACGGATATAGTGGCCATGGCGTGACAGGCTCGCATTTATTTGGACAAATATTAGCTGACGCCATCAATGGTAATACGGCAGAGTTTGATACTTTTACAAAGATTCCGTGGATACCTTTCCCAGGTGGCCGCGCCTTGCGAGTACCTTACTCTATGATGGGCTCATGGTGGTATGCGCTAAAAGATCGCACGGGAATGTAATCTTTCCTGTTACCCGCTGCGTGGCTGCGCAGCTTTATTAAAAAATTTAGAGAGGATTTCATTAGAAACACGCCCTAGAAACATGCTTATTAGATAGAGATTTTACTTTGAGGATAGGTGTCAGAGTACGCCTTCACAACAATGGATTGTTGTTAATAGCTCGATAGACAGTCAAACCGTGACTGTCTATCAAGCAATAATCTTAAAAAAAACTATAGTTTTACAGGGAGCGTAACTATGAACATGAAACTCACTGATGCTGTCAAAGATCAGTATCATAACAAGCGAGTATTTTTAACCCTAATAGTCGCAGTGGCTATTTATTTTGCTTTTACCTGGATGTCTCTTAGCCGCGATAGTACTGAGTCTTGGGGCGCCCTATCACTACTACCAACCTTACTGGTACTAGTCACTGCCATTATCTCTAGACGTCCATTTGAATCCATGATAGCCGGCTGTGTCGCCGGCCTAGTCATGCTTAATCCCTTTGATCTGATTTCTCCTTTTGCTGACAACATGTCGATGGTACTGGGTAATGAAACCATTATCTGGATTGTCCTTGTTTGTGGTTTGATGGGTGGTCTTATTCAGCTACTTGAAATCAGTGGCTGTCTAGACGGCTTTAGTGAATGGCTACAAAAAGTCATCAAGTCGCGTCGGCAGTCATTGCTAGCAACTTTTGGTTTGGGTGTTGTCGTTTTCATTGATGATTATTTGAACTGCTTGGCAGTTTCGACCTCGGTCAAAAAGCTGACTGACGTATATAACGTCTCACGCGAAAAGCTGGCCTACATTGTCGATTCAACTGCAGCACCGATGTGTATCATCGTGCCTATCTCTACTTGGGCGGTATACTTCGCTGGTCTGTTAGAAGAGAACGGCGTCGCTGGAGACGGTGAAGGCATTGGGCTTTATATCAGCGCCATTCCTTTTATGGCCTATGCTTGGTTTGCACTTATCATTGTATTCCTAGTGGCTTACGGCATCTTAGGTGATTGGGGCCCAATGAAGAAAGCTGAGGCTCGCGCCAAAGCTGGCAACCCTGTTCCTGAAGCGTTCGTAGAAGAGCAATTGGTCTCAAACGTCAAAGCAAAACGCAAACTATCATTCAAAGCCAATATTATGAACTTTGCTTTTCCAATGATTTTGCTGATTATTTCAACCGTTTATTTTGAGATTGATCTGTTACGTGGTGCATTACTGACTTGTTTTGTGACCGTTGTTGTCTATTGGGCACAGGGCATTCTGAGCTTTGAGACTCAAGTTGAAGCCATTTTTAAAGGCTTTAAAGTCATGTTATATCCACTATCAACTGTCGTTGGTGGATTCTTTCTAAAAGCCATCAATGATGAGCTAGGCATGACCACCTATGTTATTGATTCCATCACTCCTTATATGACTATCATCATTTTCCCTGCGGTGATTTTTGCTGTCATGGCTTTCTTAACCTTCGCAACTTCATCAAGCTGGGGTCTATACGTCCTTGCCATGCCGATTGTATTTCCAATCTCGTTGGCGCTTGGCGTAAGCACTCCCCTCATGATTGGTGCGTTGTTGTCTGCCTCTTCATTTGGTAGTCATGCGTGCTTCTTTAGTGATTCATCATTACTAGCAGCGCAGGGTACAGGGTGTTCACCCATGCGGCATGCCTTTACGCAGTTCCCCTATGCGATGCTCGGTGCGGTACTGTCCGTCGTGACCTTCTTAGCTTTGGGTTATATGATGGCTTAAGTATAACTTAGCCTTATTACCAAACCGTTCGTTACATTATGGGCAATTACTGATGAGTAGTTGCCCATTGCTAACTGTCCAACACCTTTTTTTTGTTTGACATTACTTATTCGTATTCGCTACTAAAAGGATTTAGATTATGCGCACCGTAACCGTTGCTACAACCCAAATGACTTGCAGTTGGGACAAACAACAAAATATTGATACCGCTACCGATTTGGTCACTCAAGCTGCCAAAGCTGGTGCCAATATCATCTTGCTCCAAGAGTTGTTTGAGACTCCTTACTTCTGCCAAGTCCATGATTTTGATTATTTTAAGCTTGCTACCTCAGTAGCAGACAATACTGCCATTCAACATTTCAAAAAGTTGGCTAAAGAGCTAGAAGTGGTACTACCCATCAGCTTTTATGAAAAATCAGGTAATACTTTTTTTAATAGTGTCACCATAATCGATGCTGATGGCGAAATACTGGGCACTTATCGTAAAACTCATATACCAGATGGCATTCCTTATGCCGAAAAATTTTACTTTACCCCTGGAGATACTGGCTTTAAGGTTTGGCAAACCAAGTACGCCAAGATTGGTGTCGGTATCTGCTGGGATCAGTGGTTCCCTGAATGTGCGCGCAGTATGGCGCTAATGGGTGCAGAGATATTGTTTTACCCGACCGCGATTGGCGATGAGCCAACATTGGACATCGACTCAAAGGCACATTGGCAGCGTTGTATGCAAGGTCATGCAGCAGCCAACCTAATGCCAGTCGTTGCTTCTAATCGTATCGGCGCAGAAACCATCACGCACCAAGGCCATGACAGCACAGTACAATTCTATGGTGGCTCTTTTATCACTGATGGTCGCGGCGAGATACTACAAGAAGCATGCCGATAAAAATGAGTTTATAAACGTCACCTTTGACTTGGACAAGCTGGCTATCGAGCGCCGCCAATGGGGCGTCTTCCGTGACCGTCGCCCATCCATGTATGGAACCTTACTGACGCATGGCTGATATACAGCTCAGTCCTAAATATAAATTAAAACTATTATTTTGATAAGGTTATTTATATGTCTACAGAAAATACAGAGTCATTTAAAGAGCCATCTAACCTGCTAATCACAGACTCAACTCCGATTGATGACGGTTTTTATATGCCAGCGGAGTTTGCGCCAATACAAAAAGTATGGATGGTATGGCCATACCGCGCTGATAACTGGCGCCAGCAAGCCCTGCCAGCCAAAGCAGCTTACGCGGCAGTGGCTATGGCGATCCAGCCCTTTGCGCAGGTTGCCGTTTTAGTCATTGCTGATGACTATCAAGCGTGCCGCGACAGCCTGCCTGATGATATCGAAGTCATCTCTCTGCCAAGCAATGATGCTTGGGCACGTGATATTGTGCCGACGTTTTTGATTAATGATAGCGGCGAGCTACGCGCTTGTGATTGGACTTTCAATGCATGGGGCGGCGATTATGATGGGCTGTATACACCTTGGGATGACGATGATAGGCTGGCTGCCCGCTTATGTGAGTACCTTGGCATTAAACGCTACCGTACTGATGGCTTTGTGATGGAAGGCGGTGCGTTTCATGTCGATGGCGAAGGCACGATACTGACCACCCGCATGTGTTTGCTCAGTCCAGGACGTAATCCACATCTTACCGAGCGCCAAATTGAAGACAAGCTCAAAGCTTATCTTAATGCTCAAAAAGTGCTATGGATTGATGACGGCATTGATCCTGATGAAACTACCGGTCATATCGATGATATTGCCTGCTTTGCCCGACCTGGCGAGGTGGTTTGCTTATTTACTGAAGACCCTGAACATCCTTTTTATGAGGCGACGCAAAAAGCTTATCAACAGCTTTCTAACATGACAGATGCACAAGGCAGACGTTTGAAAGTCCATAAGCTATGCTGTACTAAACATCCAGTGACTTTGCCTGACAATTATGACACTGTGCAGTCTGATGATGCCAAGGCTCGCCGCACTGGTGATATTTGTATCGCCTCTTACGCCAATTTTTTGATTTGTAATGACGCTATCATTGTGCCGCAATACGATGATATAAATGACAGCTTAGCAATCGCGCAGCTTGAAAAAGTCTTTCCTCAGCATCAGGTAGTTGGGGTACGTACCAAAGAGATTGTCTTTGGTGGTGGTAATATTCATTGTATTACTCAGCAGCAGCCCGCAGTTAAAAAATGCACTAATTCATGAAAGTATAACCAAAAACGGATTTTGACCCTAAGGAATATTTATGAGCGATTATCAAGTTAACAACCCAGCCACTGGCGAAGTAGAAGCCACCTATCCTACTGCCAGCGACAATGATATCCAGCAGGTGATTGAGCTTGCTGATAGCGCCTATCAAGACTGGCGTCAGGTAGCGCTTAGTGAGCGCAGTGCCATCCTCCATAAGATTGCTGATATCTATCTTGAGCGTAAAGACGAGCTGGCACGTATCATGACTGCGGAGATGGGAAAGCCTGTTGCCCAAGGCAAGGGTGAGCTTGGTCTGGTTGCTGAGATCTTTCGCTATTATGCGGACAATGCTGAACAGCTATTGGCACCTGACAGAATCGAAGTGGATACAGGCTCAGCCTCTGTACAAAAACTGCCTGTTGGCGTGCTACTAGGTATCATGCCGTGGAACTATCCCCATTATCAAGTCGCTCGCTTCGTTGCGCCAAACTTTATGGTAGGTAACACCATCATCCTAAAGCATGCGCCGCAGTGCCCGAAAACAGCAGAAATCATCGTTGAGATCTTCGAAGCAGCAGGCTTGCCTGATGGCGTTTATAACAATGTGTTTGCCACCAACGATCAAGCGGCAACCATCATCAAAGACAGCCGCGTACAGGGCGTGTCTTTGACTGGCTCTGAGCGTGCTGGACAAGCAGTCGCCAAAGTAGCTGGCGACGCACTCAAAAAAGTCGTCTTAGAGCTTGGCGGCTCGGATGCGTTCATCGTCGCAGCAGATGCTGATATTGAACTGGCTATCAAAGGTGCCATCTCTGGACGCTTTGGCAATACAGGACAAGCCTGTAACGCAGCTAAGCGCCTTATCGTCGTTGACTCTGTCTACGACACGTTCGTCGAGGGCTTCACTGATGCTGTACGCTCGATGACCTTGGCGGATCCATTAGATGATAAAACCACGATCGGTCCAATGTCATCAAAAGCGGCAGCGCAGGGTCTGCAGCAACAGCTCGATAGCGCAGTACAAGCTGGTGCTAACGTTTTAGTCGAGGGCGGTCTACTAAAAGATAAGCCTGGTGCTTGGTTTGCACCCGCTGTACTGGCCGATGTTGATGACTCAATGGACGTCTATCGTCAGGAGTTATTTGGACCTGTCGCTGTCGTCTACAAAGCTCGTGATGTAGAGCATGCTATTAAGATTGCTAACGATGTACCATATGGTCTTGGCGCTTCAGTCCAAACGCAAGACCCAGCTTTGGCAGCAGACATCGCAAACAAACTAGAGGTCGGCATGGTAACGATCAACGCCCCGTCTGGCAGTGAAGCCAACACTCCGTTTGGTGGAGTTAAATGCTCAGGATTTGGTCGTGAGCTGGGTACGCTTGGTATCACAGAATTCTTAAATCATAAGCTGATTCGTGATATGTCTTAATTGATATTGGCACAGCTCTCATTCAGAAAAAAGAAAGCCTAACGTCCAACGTTAGGCTTTCTTTTTATTTAGAATTTTCTAATTCACTTTATACAAGCGAATTTCTATTCATTGCTTTCTATAAACTACTTTTTATAAGGGTTATCCTTCACCCACTGCTGATTGATGACTTTGAGCCCCTCTAACTCCTCATCCATGACCTTCTTACTCATCCCTGGATTTTTCATGGATTCATAAGCGAAGAATACAATCCCCAATGCTGTCCAGCCAAGGAATATTAACCACTCAAGACCACTAAGTGCCGCTGGCATACCAGGTAAGTACAGAACAAACAAGCCCAATCCAAGTACGATAGCAATCATCCCGACGATTTTACCTTGCGGTATTCTAAAAGGACGTACCATCTCAGGCTCACGATAGCGCAATACCAAAAATGACACTGCTACCAAAGTATAAGCAATGACCACGCCGAAACCACCAGCAGTCACAATCCATACCAACATCTTACGGCCAAATAACGGCGCAAGCGTTGCCAAACCACCAATAAATAAAATAGCGTTGATTGGTGTCTTATGCACAGGATGCAGTTTACCTAAAAACGCCGGCAACATATGAGTCTTAGACATCGCATATAGTAAGCGACTACCCCCAATTAAGAAGGCATTCCAGCTCGACATAATACCGAGTACACCGCCAATCACCAGTAAAACACCTGCCCATCTACCCTGCCATGCACTTTCCATCGCATCAGCCGTTGCCAAAGTAGAGGTTTCTGCCAATGCCATGGGTAGCGTTACCCCGACACTCCAGATGACGCCCACATACCACATCACAGCCACAATCAAGGCAATAATCAAAAACTCACCAATGTTGGGGCGGGTTAAATCTATCTCTTCAGCTGCTTGCGGAATGACATCAAAGCCGACAAACATAAAGGGCACCATCACAATAACCCCTGCGATAGCAGCAGCAACACCAGAGAAGCCTTCACCAACAAAAGCTGGCGATAGCTCAGTATTGGTCGCCTCAGGGTTAAACAACACCGCACCTATAAACAGTAACGTTCCAACAAATAAAATCCCAGCTACTGCGGTCTTTTGGAACCAAGCGCTGACCTCCATCCCCCGGGTATTCAGCCAAGTGACCAATACTGAGCCCGCCATACCGACGGCTGCCCAAGTCGCATACACCTCGTAGCCAGCGACTGACCATAAATAGCCCTGATTATAGTTAGGAATCAGGTACTCAACCACTGTGGGTAGCGCCACGGCCTCAAAGGCCACTACTGACAAATAACCAAACAACATGCTCCATGAGCATATAAAGGAGATATTAACCCCCAGCGCTCGGTGGGTATATGTATGCTCACCGCCAGTCACTGGCATGGAGGCAATCAGCTCAGCATAAGTGATACCGATCATGATTACTATCAGACCGCCAATAACGAACGCCGTCATAGCACCCCAAGTACCCGCTGAAAACACCCAACCACCAGCCAGTACTACCCAGCCCCAGCCAACCATAGCCCCGAATGCTAAGGCAATAATATCGACTACCCCTAGCGATTTTTTCATTACAGACATAACCTACTCCTTGTCCAAGTTTCGTCCATGTTAACCCTCTACTCTTTTTGGGTTAAGTTGGTTTTTATTTAGCTTACGATTTATTTTTTATTAAATATCATTTTATTAGAGCGTATCCTCATATTTGCCTGTCGCTACCTGTAATATAGTGTTTCAACATCTTACTCATGTATGTAGCAACAAAAAACTGACACTATACAGAGTAAACCGATAAACATATTTATGTCACTTATATTCGACATTAATTCAGTATTTTTATCAAAAACCAAGATGCCATAAAAAGTGTTTGTTTGGCATTGTTGAAATCAGAAAACAAAAACGGCGCCCTGTGATACAAGGCGCCGTTGTCATTTACTTACTTAGAGCGAGTACCATAAGAGCAGCCTTGTTGTAGTCAAACAACCTTTTAAACAAAACGATGTTTGATTAAAAGTTAAGCCGTCAAAATACCTTTGATAATATCTAGGCCTTCTTGTAGCACTTCATCTTGGACAGTCAACGGCACCATTACCCGAATGGCATTACCATGCATACCGCAAGAGGCTAACAGTAGACCCTGCTCAAACGCTTTTGCTTTTAGATTAGCCGTTGCATCCGTGTCTGGCTTACCTTCGCTATCGATCAGCTCAAACGCAAGCATTGCACCTTTATGGCGGATATGACCGATACTGCCTAGATTTAAGTCTTTTAAGAACGAGGCAATTTTATCGCCAATCTCAACACTACGCTCAAGTAGGTTTTCTTCTTCAATCACTTCCATGACTGCCAATGCAGCGACACAAGCAAGCGGGTTGCCAGAATAAGTACCACCTAGACCACCAACTTGTGGAGCATCCATGATGTCAGCACGGCCGATAACAGCAGAGATAGGATAGCCACCCGCCAAGCTCTTAGCGCTGGTCATAAGATCAGGCTCAACACCCAACTGCTCACTGGCAAACAAAGTACCGGTACGGGCAAAACCACACTGTACTTCGTCAAAAATGAGTACGATACCGTGCTCATCACAGATTTCGCGTAAAGATTTAGCAAATGATGGTGTCACTTGATGGAAACCACCCTCTCCTTGTACTGGCTCGATAATCATCGCCGCCACTTCACTAGGATCGATATCCGCTTGGAAGATCATCTCAAGGCTATGTAGCGCCTGCGCTTCTGTTACATTCAGCTCTTCAGCTGGGAATAGCGCATGGAATACAGGACCTGGCATAGGGCCAAAGTTCTTTTTGTATGGCAACACTTTACCAGTCAAGCTCATGCACATGAGGGTACGACCATGCCAGCCACCAACGAAAGAGATGACACCTGGGCGGCCTGTCTTCGCACGTGCAATCTTGATACAGTTTTCGACTGCTTCAGCGCCAGTGGTTAAGAAAAACGCCTTTTTGTCACCACTGATAGGTGATTTTTCGCAAAGCTTTTCTGCAAGATCTACATAGCACTCGTAGTTGATCATTTGTGCAGCAGTATGGGTAAACTTATCTAGCTGTTCATGTACACGCTGGGTAATCTTTGGATGGCTGTGACCCGTGTTTAATACCGAAATACCACCAACAAAGTCGATATAGCGATTGCCTTCCACATCCCAAACTTCTGAGTTCTGTGCTTTTTCGGCAAAGACAGGAAAAGCAACACCAAGTCCTGTTGGTAAGACAGCTTTACGGCGCTCGAGTAATGATTGATTAGTAGTAGTCATAAGAATGTCCTTTTCTCTTTTTTAACGTAAGTGCCAATTATTGAGTGGCGATTTATCTAAAAAGTATTAGATGTTGAGTGATGTTACATTTACGTAGAACACAAAAACTAGCTGATGTCAGAGCACCAGTACTTGGTCACAACATACTCTTCGAGACCGTATTTTGAGCCTTCACGGCCAAAGCCAGATTGCTTCACGCCGCCAAATGGTGCGACTTCGGTAGAAATCAAACCTGTATTATGACCAATGATGCCGTACTCAAGGCCTTCAGAAACGCGCCATGAGCGGGCATAATCGCCACTATAGAAGTAAGCGGCTAGGCCATAAATAGTATCGTTGGCCTTACGAATGACTTCTTCTTCATCCTTAAAAGTAAAGATGGTGGCAATAGGACCAAAGATTTCTTCGTGCGCAATATCCATATCACTACTAATATCAGTGATGACGGTTGGATTGTAGGTCAGCTCTGATGCGCTGTTCGTACTACCGCCAGCAACCAGATTAGCGCCTTTATCCAATGCATCTTTTAATAAGGCTTGCACTTTTTCTAAGGCTTTTTGGTTGATGAGAGGACCGATATCAATACCTTCTTCCAAACCATTACCGACGTTAAGCTCAGCGACTTTTTTGACAAATATATTTAAAAACTCATCTTTAATGCTGTCTTGAACATACACACGGTTGGCACAAACACAGGTTTGACCAGCGTTACGATATTTGGAAGCGATTAAGCCTTCAGCCGCTTTTTCAAGATCGGCATCATCAAAGACGATGAAAGGTGCGTTGCCGCCGAGCTCTAGTGACAATTTTTTGACGGTTGGCGCACATTGAGCCATCAAAGTACGACCCACTTCGGTGGAGCCTGTAAACGATAGCTTCTGAATGCGAGCATCGCCCGTGAGGATATCGCCGATGGTTGATGACTTACCAGTGACGACTTGGATGACGCCTGCTGGAATACCCGCTTGCTCGGCCAATGCGCCCAATGCCAAAGCTGAAAATGGCGTTTCGGTTGCCGGTTTAATAATCATCGTACAGCCGGCCGCGAGCGCCGGAGCAGCTTTACGAGTGATCATGGCTGATGGGAAGTTCCAAGGCGTAATGGCCGCACAAACACCGACTGGCTGCTTGAGAATGACATGACGCAGTTGTGATTTGTTGGCCGGAATAACATCGCCGTATACGCGTTTGCCTTCTTCTGCAAACCAGCGGATAAAGCTATTGGCATAACCAATCTCACCGCGCGACTCGCCTAAAGGCTTACCTTGCTCAGCCGTCATAATGATAGCCAGATCTTCTTTATTAGCATCGATAAGATCTGCCCATTTTTGCAATAGATCTGCGCGCTCTTGCGCAGTCTTGGCAGCCCATGCTGCTTGCACTTCATGAGCATAGGCGACAGCGTCATCGACGTCTTGTTTGGTCAGGCTTGGCACAGTACCGATGATATCGCCATTAAACGGATTGCTCACGTCAATAGTAGCGGCGTCACTGGCAGCGTGCCAGCCGTCTTTGATTAGACACTGTTGTTTGATGAGATCTTGGTTTGATAGCTTTAGCATATCAACACTCCTTGTCGGTAAGCTTGGCGGTTATGAGGGTCATTGGAATCTACAATTATTTCATCAACGATATTTATTATGGCGTTCATAAGCGGTTTTCATAAACATCTTTGATAAAACCTTTCATTCATATATAACTATTGATAATTATATATCTGTTCAATATACTGAACACTAATTCCATATAAGAGACATCATTATAGGAATGATATGCTACTATTTGCAACCCTTATTACGGCTTTATTTGTCTTTTTGTGCATTATTTTGCACATTTATTATTTCACCCTCTTCATATAGGTAACTTATGACTGCGACTACGGTACCAGCACTGGACAAAACCTTTCAAATTTTAGACTTAATTACGGCGTCATCGCAGCCATTGACAGCCGCACAGGTTGCTAAGGAGTTGGATCTGCCACGGAGCTCCACTCACAATATCCTACAGAGCTTACTGGGCAAGCACGTCATCTATAAAGACAACGACGGTCGTTTTCATTTGGGCTCATATCTACTGTACTGGGCAGGTGAGTATGAGCGTCAACAAGGGGTGATACAGTTATTTAAAGATCTTATTTTGCAGTATCCTGTTCTGCTTCAGCATACTGTCACATTATCGAAGTTGGATTTGGGTGAGGTGGTGTTTTTGGCATGTCATGAAGCCCCTGCGCCACTTGGTTTTACCTTCCGTGCCGGGGTGCGCGTGCCTGCTGTGTTTTCGGCAACGGGCAAAGCCATGCTCTCTACTCTGTCGAACCACACCATCGAATCTTTGTACGAAGGCGAGTTTCCTGAGCCGATCACCTCTAACGGTGTCAACAGCTTTGAAGCCTTGTCTGATGAATTAAGTGCGATTCATAATAGCCGTATCTCGCTCGATGACGGACAACTGCGTGATGGCATGTATTGCTTAGGTACTTATATTCGTAACGCTTCAGGCAATGCGATTGCAGGCATGGCAGTCAGCTTTTTGCAGGCAGAATACGAGTCTAAATATGAAGAAGTCAGTACCGCGCTCATCGAGCTGGCAGAACAAATCGAACAACGCTTGGGCTTTATTAGTGCTCAATCCGCTTAGCTAAAAAACAAACAGCCAAAAAATAAGCAGGCCGATTCAAAATATTGAATCGGCCTGCTTATGCTTACTTATTACACTAAGCTCAGGTCAAACAATGCCATCGGCTTTTAGCTTCGCTATCATGTCGCTATCATAACCCAGCTCTGCGAGTGTGCTGTCGGTATGCTCACTCAAACGTGGTGGCGGCGTGCGATAAGTAACGGGTGATGCTGAAAGCTTGATCGGACTACCAAGCGCTTTTACAGGGCTCCCCTGCGCTGCGAAATCTACGACCATCTCACGTGCCTGAGCTTGCGGCATCGCCAACGCCTCAGAGATGTTATTAATCGGTCCGCACGGTATGCCTGCTTGACTCAACACATCCAGCCAATGCACACGCGATTGCTCAGCAAACTTTTCTACCAGCATATCGCACAATACTTGACGATTGGCGACTCGTGAGGGGTTGGTCGCAAACCGACTGTCTTGATGCCAATCAACGTCGAGCAGATGGCAGAGTCTGCCAAACTGCTGATCATTACCACAAGCTAAGATAAAGTGCTGCTTCCCTGCTCCTGCAAACACTTGATAAGGCACGATATTGGGATGTTGATTGCCTAGGCGTGGTGGCACGGTGCCTGAAGCCAAATGGTTCATACCAACGTTAGCCAGCATAGACAAAGCACTGTCTAGCAATGCCACATCGACATGCTGACCTAGACCCGTATGCTGCCGTGCTAGCAACGCCGCTTGGATGCCGATCGTCAGCTGCAAGCCTGCAAATAAATCCACCACTGCCACGCCGACTTTATGCGGCTCACCATCACTCGGACCTGTGATACTCATCAGCCCTGATAAGCCTTGAATAATGTAATCATAACCTGGCAGCTTGGCATCAGGCCCTGTCTGACCAAACCCTGTTAAGGACGCATAAATCAGGCGCGGATTGTCTTGTTTTAGACTGTCATAGTCTAAGCCGTATTTTTTTAGACCACCGACCTTAAAGTTTTCGACCACGATATCGCTATCAGCGGCAAGCTGCTTAATAATCTTCTGTCCCGCAGGTGTGGTAATATCGACCGTCAATGATTTTTTATTGCGATTAATAGTGGCGTAATAGGCAGACGTCTCATCGCTAAACGCAGGCGGTGCCCAGTGGCGTGTCTCGTCACCTATCTTTGGACGCTCGACCTTGATGACTTCTGCGCCGAGATCAGCGAGAACTTGCGTACAAGAGGGGCCGGCCAACACTCGAGATAAGTCCAGTACCTTGATACCCTGCAATGCCCCTTGTGGCACATCATTGCCAGTAGCATTATTAACATTCTCAGGCTGTGAAGATTCATCGATGTTGGCAGTCATAATAATCCCTTATTGTGTCACGTGTGCTTTGCTATTCTTACCATTAAACTGTTATTCATTATTTAATTTTCGATAAAAAAAGCGGAATAATAAATGATGAATAACAACTGAAAAACGTACGCTACTGCCTATAAATTGCTTCGTAAAAAGCCAAACAGTAACGTACGTAATAACGTAAAGATGTGCTAATAGTAGTTGGCTAACATTTAGTTATTAGCTAAATACCTAGTTATTAGCTAACTACCCTTAAAAGAACGCTTGGATACCAGTCTGTGCACGACCTAGGATCAGAGCATGGATGTCATGCGTACCTTCATAAGTATTAACCGCTTCTAGGTTCATCACATGGCGAATGATGTGGAACTCATCTGAGATACCATTACCACCATGCATATCACGAGAAACACGCGCGATATCGAGTGCCTTACCGCAGTTATTACGTTTGATAAGTGAGATCATCTCAGGCGCTGCATTGTCTTCATCCATTAGACGACCGACACGTAATGCTGCTTGTAGGCCAAGCGCAATCTCAGTCTGCATATTGGCAAGCTTTAGCTGCACAAGCTGCGTCGCTGCTAGTGGACGTCCGAACTGCTTACGGTCTAGGGTGTACTGACGCGCGCCTTTCCAGCAAAACTCAGCAGCGCCCATTGCACCCCAAGCGATACCGTAACGGGCTTTGTTTAAGCAACCAAACGGACCTTTTAGACCACGGATATCTGGGAAAGCATTGGCTTCAGGGACAAACACTTTGTCCATCACAATCTCACCTGTGACAGAAGCTCGTAGTGAAAACTTACCTTCGATCTTTGGTGCTGATAAGCCTTTCATGCCCTTATCTAAGATAAAGCCGCGAATCACGTCTTCATCATCTTTTGCCCATACCACAAATACATCAGCGATAGGACTGTTGGTAATCCACATCTTAGTTCCAGTCAGCTCGTAACCACCATCGACAGCGCGCGCACGCGTTGACATCGATGAAGGGTCTGAACCTGAATCTGGCTCGGTCAAACCAAAGCAACCGACATACTCACCTGAGGCAAGCTTAGGCAGGTATTTTTCTCTTTGCTCTTCAGTACCGTAAGCATGGATAGGATGCATGACCAAACTTGACTGTACGCTCATCGCAGAACGATAGCCTGAATCTACTGCTTCAACTTCTTTGGCAATCAAACCATAAGCCACGCTTGATAGACCCGCACAGCCGTAGCCATCGATGGTCACACCTAGCAGACCCATCTCACCCATTTGACGCATGATATTGCGGTCAAAGTTCTCATTGCGGTTGGCTTCAATGATGCCAGGCATTAGCTCTTTTTGAAAAAACTGACGTGAGCTGTCATTAACCATACGCTCTTCATCGGTTAACTGATCACGTAATAAAAATGGATCTTCCCAATCAAAACTCGGGACCGTGTAATTTGACATATCGTGCTCCTTGGTGTCAGTCATCCTGACCGACGAATGATGGTTGAGTGAACAAATTGCTTTAAGCGATTGTTAATTTATCACAGCTCTTAACTTATGATTGACTTAATAGTTTCGCTGTGCAAAACTTAGTTTCATAATTTATATCTATTTAAGCAAAATTTATCGTGTCTGTAAACCTTTATCCACAAATATGGTCATAAAAATGAAAAAAGACTCATCGACAGCAGCGCCATTATTAGATCGCATGACTACCAAACTAGCTCAAAGCAAGGAGAATGACGATAGGCAATTTGTCACTGCTCTCGGGCGTGGGCTGACTTTACTTGCTGCATTTGAACATCATGATCAGCTCAGTCATCAACAATTATGCAAAATGACAGAGCTACCAAAAGCGACCGTCACCCGTCTTATCTACACCTTGACCACGCTTGGGTTTTTGCGCACGACGATACATGGACAATACCAACTGGGCAGTAATGCAGTGCGCCTGAGCGCTATCGCTTGGAGTCGTCATGATGTGGTCGCGTTTGCAGAGCCGCTGTTACGTCAGTTTGCCGATCAAAACGAAGTGTCAGTGAACTTAGCGACAGAAGTCGAGGGTGAGATGCGCTATCTGGCCTGCTGCCGTAGCCCTGCGCGCCTATCGGTCAATTTGCAAGTTGGCTCAGCCGTTCCAGTGGCACGGACAGCCATTGGCCGCGCTTTTTATGCTGTCAGCAACCCTACTAGACAAAAGGTTATTGATACTAATTTGCAAGAAAACTTATCTAAAGCTGAGTATGAGCAAGCGCAAAATCTGCTAGATGAAGCAGTAGACTATTATCAAGTGCACAGCTATACGCTATCAGATGGTGAGTTTTCTAATGATATTTTGGCGGTCGCGGTTGGGGTATTTGATGTCGCAACGGGACACTATGCCTATTCCCTCAATGCCAGTGTTCCGAGTGCCAACTGGGAAGCAAAAGAGTATGCAAAGGTGATCGTGCCCAAATTGCAGGAATTGGCTGAGAGGATTGGCAGTGGTGTTTAAAACGGTTGGTATTCAGCATTTACGATATCGTAGACCATCACTGAACCATCTGCATTAACCCTATAGCGATTACGCACATGAGCAATATTAGGATCACCACCGCAAGTTTCATTATGAATCTCGACAGCTGCAAACTCCCAAACCAATTCAGAATCCGTAGCAAAGTTATTTTCTGTACGAAACTGCAAACAATCAAGATCAGCAACCTGATGCTGCTCTAAAGCTACTAATAACCATTTAAGTGCGACATCTTCGCTAATACCTATCATTGCAATTGAATCATTAACAACCATTGCAATTGAATCATTAACAACGGGCTCACCCCTATGCTCTGGTTGATACAATGGACTACAAGCGGTCAGTAAGACAACTATTAGCATATAATTAATGGTTTTAAGAGAAGGCATGTAAGTGCTCCATTGATTAAGAAAAACTGATAGTGTGCCATATAAGTCTACCCCAACTCAGCAGAGCTAAACCTAAACCTCATTAAATACTTACCTTTTACTCTAAAAACACTTACACAATCAATTGCCATTTATTTTACCTTTAATATCAATAACTTAAATCAGAATATGCTATAATGCTATGCTATACAGTTGGTCCTAATTAAAACTGGTACATCTATCTTTGATATGTGCTGTTGGGATGGGTTTTGCGCCGCCTCTGGAGTGACAACGTCGCACAGCAAGCAAGGAAAATTTATACTAACAGTACTACACCATTTTTAAAGGGTCTTAACTATAGCTTTGGCCTAACCTTAGCTAATAAAAAAATAACGATTAAATAATTATTAAAAACACCTGTCATTAATAAATTAACATTGATAAATTTGGAAGAATTTTTATGCAACCGATAAACCATAACATCATTCAAGATGGTGGAACTCCTATCAGACTTTGGACCAAGGGCGTCCCTGTCGATCCAAAAGCGCACGACCAACTAATTAAAGCCTCGCAAATGCCATTTATTTATAAGTGGCTCGCGGTGATGCCTGATGTGCATGTAGGCATTGGCGCAACCATCGGTACCGTATTGCCAACCAAAGAAGCGATTATCCCGGCGGCCGTTGGCGTCGATATCGGCTGCGGAATGATGGCGGTGCAAACCACCCTAACCGCTGATGATTTGCCTGATAACTTACGCGGTCTGCGCAGCGAGCTGGAAAAAGCCATTCCCCATGGTCGTAGCAAGTCTCGTGGTCGCGGCTCAAATCGTGATGTCGGCGCATGGTCAAATCCTGATGACACGGTTAAAGATGGTTGGGCAGCACTGGTTGATGACTTTAACTATATAACCCAAAAGCACCCTAAGCTTAAAAACACCAATATCCTTAAGCATCTGGGAACGCTGGGTACAGGCAACCACTTTGTAGAAGTCTGCTTAGACGAAACCAATCAGGTGTGGATTATGCTGCATTCAGGCTCGCGCGGCGTGGGTAACGCCATCGGTCGCTACTTTATCGAGCTGGCACGGGAGGATATGCGTAAGTGGTTTATCAACTTGCCCGATAAAGATTTGGCTTACTTTGCCGAAGGGACTGAGCACTTCGATGACTATTGGTTTGCGGTCGGTTGGGCGCAGCGTTTTGCTTTTAAAAACCGTGAAATTATGATGGAAAATGCCATTAAAGCACTGCGAAAAGTGGTTACCAAACCTTTCAATGCCCAAAGAAAAGCGGTGAACTGTCACCATAACTACGTGGATAAAGAAGAGCATTACGGCGAGGAAGTATTCGTCACTCGCAAAGGCGCGGTACGTGCGCGTGTCGGTGAATACGGTATCATCCCCGGCTCCATGGGCGCAAAATCCTTTATCGTGCGCGGAAAAGGTAACGCAGAGTCGTTTCATTCTTGCTCGCATGGTGCAGGTCGTATCATGTCGCGCACTGAGGCCAAAAAGACCTTTACGGTCGCGGATCAGATCGCGCAAACCGAAGGCGTAGAATGCCGCAAAGATAAAGAAGTGATTGATGAGATTCCAGCAGCGTACAAGGACATCGATGATGTAATGAAAGCGCAAAGTGACTTGGTAGAGGTGGTGCATACGCTGCGTCAGGTGGTTTGTGTGAAGGGGTGAGAAGCACTGCTTCGCAAGGTGCAGCAAGCGCTAAGCTGTGCTTGGCTGAAAAGGAAAAAGTAATCTCATGTCAAAAACCAACATTAGCACACTGTTACTCAAATATTATCAAGCCGTGATATTATAGGGCTATAATACGCGCGTTAAGTAGGGTGGCTATTTTCTGACAGTCCCTTACTATCGCGTTTTTTAACTTTTATACCTTATCGTTGAGTTTTGCTATGCCTGAGTCTCGTACCAATTTAAACCCTAAGCCTGTAAGCAACTCCCCTTACCTGACTGGTGTCTTGCTACGCTATAGCACCTTTGCCGCGGTCGTCATGCTCTTCTTTGCAGGACTGCTGCTTATCAACTGGTGGTTGATAGTTATCGGTGGTTTGGGAGTCGCCTTAGGTATCTATGACTTAGCACAGTCTAAGCACTCAATTTTAAAGAACTACCCCATCGCTGGTCACATCCGCTATGTGCTTGAGGATTTTCGTCCTGAGATTCGCCAGTATTTGTTAGAGGACGATAAAGAACAAGTGCCGTTCTCACGCCAGCAGCGGGCGCTCGTCTATCAACGCGCCAAAAACGTCAGTGATACCAATGCTTTTGGTACCCTTGATAATTTATATACGCATGGTAAAGAGTGGTTTTTGCAGTCATCTATCAGCGAACCACTGCAGAATAAAGACTTTCGTATCATTGTCGGTGGCGAGCGTTGCCAGCAGCCCCACGATATGTCAGTGTTTAATATCTCAGCGATGAGTTTCGGTAGTTTGTCAGCCAATGCGATTATGGCGCTCAACCAAGGTGCTAAGATGGGCGGCTTCACCCATGATACGGGTGAAGGTGCAATCAGTCCTTATCACCGCAAGTTTGGTGGTGATTTGATTTGGGAGCTGGGCACGGGTTACTTCGGTTGCCGTGACGCTCATGGGAACTTTGATCCTCAGTCTTTTGCCGAAAAAGCCGTCGATCCGCAAGTCAAAATGATTGAAATCAAGCTCTCTCAAGGTGCCAAGCCTGGTCAAGGCGGCGTGCTACCGGCAGAAAAAATCACGCAAGAGATTGCTGATACGCGTGAAGTCCCAGTAGGTGAGGATTGCATCTCGCCTTCATCACATAGTGCTTTTAGCACCCCGCGTGAGCTGGTTGATTTTTGGCAACAGCTACGTGAGCTATCAGGCGGTAAACCTGTTGGATTTAAGCTCTGTATCGGTCAACCTTGGCAGTTTATGGCAATCGTCAAAGCCATGATAGAAGCTGATAACTATCCTGACTTTATTGTCATTGATGGTGCAGAAGGCGGTACAGGTGCTGCTCCAGTCGAGTTTATGGACAGCGTGGGTATGCCAATGGTTGATGGGTTCTTGTTGGTTCACAATACCTTGGTCGGTGCCGGTATCCGTGACAAGGTCAAGCTGGGCGTCAGTGGCAAGATCGTCTCAGGCTTTGATATTGCGCGCTTAATCGCACTGGGTGCAGACTGGTGTAACTCAGCACGTGGCTTTATGTTTGCGGTCGGCTGTATTCAATCGCGCTCTTGCCACACCAACACTTGTCCCACTGGCGTTGCCACTCAAGACCCTTATCGCCAAAAAGCACTCGATGTACCAAGTAAGGCTGAGCGCGTGGCAAATTATCACAAAAACACTTTGAATTCTCTCGCCAGTATCGTGGCTGCCGTTGGTCTACAGCATCCAAGTCAATTGCAACCGTATCATATTGCCAGACGTCTCGATGATGGACAGATCAAACTGCTCTCGAAGTTCTTTTACTTTACTGATACAGGTGCGCTACTTGATCATAGCGCCCGTGCAGACGTGTTCAATCAGATGTGGGTGATGGCAAATCCTGATAGCTTCCTAGCCGATAACGATGCGCTAATCGCTTACAACAAAGACTCGCGTGATAAAGGTAAAGAAACCAATGCGCCAACCGAAGAAACTATTGGTAGCCCAGAGTACGATGAGATAGACGGTGGCAGATTGATTGGTAATGTCAATAATACCTTTCGCGACTTTCCGCCCATCAATGAGTAAAAAGAAAAAGCGCGGAGCGTGAGCCTTAACAGCTATATAGCTATTTATATGAACAAAAACAGAGACGACCGCTCATTTCTAAATGACCAAAGATAAGTGACTCATGCCCCGCTCTACTCTGACAACGCCTTATACTTTACTGGCAGCAGCGCTTTTTGCTTTGAGCATAAGCGCGTGCCAGCCTACCACCTCAGATGCCTATATGTCCTCAACTGAGGATTGGTCATGTCAGGTGCAAGACTCGCCCTTTCGTTATAGCGCTTGTCACATAAACGCCGATGTGTTGGGTGATAAAACAGACTCGCCCTATGCGCTACAGCTATTTTGGCAACAGACCGATGGCTCTGAGCCCTTACTCACTTTTGATAATCTGGTAGATGCCTTGCCAGCGCAGCAAAACCTTGCCTTTGCAATGAACGCAGGCATGTATAACGAAAGCTACGCGCCGATTGGCTATACCGTCATCGAAGGTAAAGAGATTCGCGCATTAAATACCAAAGAAGGTGGCGGCAACTTTCACTTATTGCCTAACGGGGTGCTCTGGTGGGATAAGGCTGGCAAGGTACAAATCAGCGAAAGTAATGCTCTAAATGCCCAGCTTAAAACTGGCCAAGCGCAGCCTTGGTATGCGACTCAATCAGGGCCGATGCTGGTCATCGATGGAGAGATTCATCCGCAGTTTAATCCAGACAGCACCTCATTGAAGTTTCGTAATGGCGCAGGCGTTTGCAGCGATGGCAGCATACAGCTTGTCAATAGTAACGAGCCTGTGAGCTTCTATCAATTTGCGTCATTGTTTAGGGATGATTTAAAGTGTCCTAATGCGTTGTTTCTGGATGGCGGTATCGCCTCGGCACTTTATGCGCCCAGTATCGACAAGCATGACAAAAAAGAGATGGGCGTGATAATCGGAGTAGTTGATACAGACAATTAAGGATTTACTGCTTTCAAGCTTAAAGATCATCTGTTTGTTTGGCTTGCTCCTGACTTACTTTTACCATCAACTTTGACCAATCTTTATTCAAAAAAACCTTATAAAACTTTATTTTTAATAAGACTTTGTGGTTATAAAGCCAATTAGACTGCATCTCTTGCAAGTGCTGCTGTATCTCAGGGATAATGCAATCTTCATCAAACCCTTCCCAGACAGTAGGCGTGGGTACTAATAAGTTACTCATACAAATCGGCGCCACTTCATAAAACAAAATGTGTTTTATTTCAGGGATGGTCAGATGGGCAACTCGTTTGGCGATGTACTCGTGATTTATTTCATTATCAATGAAAAAATCTGACAATGCCATCCATACCGCTTCTTTTTCGTTCAAGCTTTTCATGCACTTGCCTCAGTTTCGCATTATTTAACAATGCGTTACTATGAAATTAGCACATCTATACGCCCGCTAATAGCTAAACTTTGCTACAATAGCGCCAATTTTTATTCAACATATCACTAACTGATTTTATCAAAATATCGAGAGACTATTATGGGTTTTAACTGCGGCATCGTCGGCCTACCAAACGTGGGTAAATCCACTCTATTTAACGCTTTAACCAAAGCAGGTATCGCGGCTGAAAACTTTCCGTTTTGTACCAAAGATCCCAACACTGGCATTGTGCCTGTACCAGACCCACGCCTTAAAGAACTGGCCGATATCGTCAAGCCTGAGCGTGTATTACCGACCACTATGGAGTTTGTAGATATTGCAGGCCTAGTCGCTGGCGCCTCACAAGGCGAAGGCATGGGCAACCAGTTTTTAGCCAATATCCGTGAGACTGACGCCATTGCTCATGTGGTACGCTGTTTTGACGATGATAACGTGGTACACGTCGATGGCCGCGTCAGTCCCATTGATGACATCGAAACCATCAATACCGAGTTGGCGCTCGCTGACCTAGAAGCAGTCGAGCGGGCGATAACGAACCTCTCCAAAAAAGCCAAAGGCGGCGACAAAGACGCTGCTGCTATGCTTGATGTGTTCAAAAAAATCGAACCATTACTCGCTGATGGCACAGCCGCGCGCGCAGCCAACCTAGACGATGATGAAAAGAAACTCATTAGAAGCTATGGTTTGATTACCTTAAAACCAACCATGTATATCGCCAACGTCTCTGAGGACGGTTTTGAAAACAACCCGTACCTGGATGCCGTACGTGACTATGCGACTGGCGAGGACTCCATCGTCATCGCCCTATGCAATCAAATCGAATCTGAGATTGCCCAGCTGGATGAAGCAGACAAAAAAGACTTCTTAGAAGACATGGGCATGGAAGAAGCTGGCCTTGATCAAGTGATTCGCGGCGGATATGAGTTGCTTGACATGCAGACTTACTTTACCGCGGGTGTCAAAGAAGTACGCGCTTGGACGGTAGCCATTGGCGCAACTGCCCCGCAAGCAGCAGGGGTGATTCACACTGACTTTGAGCGCGGATTTATTCGTGCCGAAGTGATCTCTTATGAGGACTTTATCGAATACAACGGTGAAAAAGGCGCAGCTGCCGCTGGTAAGTCTCGTCTGGAAGGTAAAACTTATATCGTACAAGATGGCGATGTGATGCATTTCCGCTTTAACGTATAAACAATTCGACATTTCCATACAGCGCTTACAAAGCCTAGCATAGAACAACCAAAAGCCAGCTGCATTGCTGGCTTTTTCTATTATAATAACTTAGCTAACGAGACTTAAAAAATAAAAGTTGAAATAGACAAACCACTTTAAAAAATAATCATAATAAATATCTGGCTCTCAACTTATTATAAACTATCGTAGGCTGGTGCTTTTAGCCCAGCTTTGATCCTTTAAAAAAGCAAAATGCTGGGCTAAAGCCACAGGCTACACCAATAATTTTAAAATAGTTGAGAGTGAGGTAATAAATAATAAATGAATAATGGAATATAATTTATGAGCACTCAATTAGATAGACCAAAGAACGCAAGCGAGCACTGGGCAAGACTATTCAATGCCAGACGCTTAGGAAGCGACAAGCTGCCACCTACTCAAGATAGCGCGCGCTCCTCTTTTCATAAAGACTATGATCGCTTGGTATTCTCACATTCGTTTCGTCAGCTCAATCAAAAAACCCAAGTACACCCGCTGACCAATCAACTGGGTATTCGTACCCGCTTGACCCATTCGCTAGAAGTCTCCTGCATTGGGCGCTCGCTTGGCATGATGGCAGCAGAAAAGCTCCATGCTAAATTAGATAACGGCCTACCTTCAGGTGTCACGCCAGCGGATGTAGGCGTCATCGTACAAGCAGCTTGTCTCGCCCATGATATCGGCAACCCACCTTTCGGTCATGCTGGCGAGTACGCCATTCGCGATTGGTTTATGCACTCAGATCGCGAGCCCATCTTGCAGCACCTCAGCATCAATGAGCGTTTGGACTTGCTCGCTTATGAAGGCAATGCCCAAGGGTTTCGACTATTGGTACGCAACGAGCACCACCCTGATAATGGCGGTATGCGCTTGACTTGCGCCACCTTGGGCGCATTTATGAAGTATCCATGGCTGGCCACTCATAGTAATAACAAGGATGCAGACAAGCTCACTGACGATGTACAGAAATTTGGCTGTTTTTATAGTGAAGCCGCTCAGCTAGAACAGTTGGCAGAGTGCTTAAATCTGCCGCGCTCACAGCAGCATGACGGTTATGCACGCCATCCACTGGCTTATTTACTAGAGGCGGCAGACGATATTTGCTACGCGCTGATAGACTTAGAAGACGGCATCCACCTCAATATGCTCAGCTACGCAGAAGTGGCAGACATCTTCTATCAATTAATCGGTGAGCGCCCTGACACGATCACGCTACCAGCGCAAATGTCTGCCAGACAGCAGCTGGCAGCGCTGCGCGCTCGCGCCATGATGCGTTTGGTCAATGCCGTCACTGACGCCTTTGTGGCCAATAGCGATGCCTTGCTTGCAGGAACGCTCAGCGGCAGCTTATTTGCGCACTGCGATCCGACGATAAAGAGCGGCATCAATCAAGCCAAAGCCTTGGCCCGTGAAAAAATCTTTAATCATCCTAGCAAAGTACGCATGGAGCTGATGGCCAATCAGTGCCTCCATCGCCTGCTTGATGCTTTTATGCCTCTAGCATGGATGGCACTGACGAAAGCACCAAAGCCATTTGAGCAGCAAAGACTATTAAACCTATTGCAACCACATCTTGATGAGCATCGCCGTGTCTTATCAGAGGATATCTATCAAAACATTCTCAACATTCTAGACTTTATCACTGGGATGAATGACCACGAAGCCTATAGATTGGCGCAAGAATTGCAGGGACATCTGGGCACAATCGTCTAATAACTAGACCATGTTAAGCATTCTGAAATATGAGTAATAAGAATTTCATTCGTATCTTTGCGTTGAAATGAGTATCATAAACATTTATTGGATAATGATTAAATACTATGAGCAGTCGCGAAAAAAAGAAACTTCAAACTCGGCACGCATTTTTTAGTGCGGTATTAGACTTGTGTATGACAGGGCAGTCTTTTAGCTCTATCAGCCTACGACAGGTAACTCGTGAGGTTGGCGTGGTGCCGACGGCTTTCTATCGTCATTTTGATGACATGGAATCCTTGGGCGAGGCACTGGTGGTTGAGGAGCTCGGCAGCACGCTCGCCATCTTACGTGACGGCTTACAAATCGGCCGTAAACGCAGTTTTGATCGTCAAATTGCCAAGAGTATTCAACTGTTTTTGCACACCGTCAGCGCCCAGTCACAATATTGGCAGTTCCTAGTCAGTGAACGATTTGGTGGTTCAGAGTCAGTGCGTAAAGCCATTAGTAACTTGGTAAAAATGCACGGCAAGATTTTAGGGGAAGATCTGGCATTACAGCCTGCTTTTGCTCATATCAATGATTATGACCGTCGCCTACTCGCTGAAGCTGGGGTCAATATGTTTTTTTCTTGGATTATTGACTGGCTAGAGTTAACCTATTCTGAAGAGCATGACGATGAGGTTGACTCAGCGGAGATTGAAGCGAAAAAGCAGCTGATGTTACACAATTGCACCCGTCAGGCACAGATGCTGTTTTATGGCGCTTATAATTGGAAATCCAGCGAAGAGACGCAGCTTAATGATTGATAGCCTTGAGGTGGGGGTTAAAAACTAGGACGAAATGCCCACAACCGCTGCGAAACTACTTTTATCACTTTTGGCGTATTAGCGTCACTGTCAGCGCTATTAGAACGGTCGTTGCCATTGTTGCCATTATTGTTAATATCACCATTACTCTCACTACTATGACTTAATTTACTGATACTTACCTTACTGATCAGCACCGTCGCAAACCTCTGCCGCGGTGCCTCATCAGGACTACTATCAGTCGCCGTAATCAGCGCCATAAATGCCTGACTCTCTACTGCCAATAATGGGGTCAGTGCTTGACGCTGCTCAGTATTTAAAGCACTAAGAGGTGGTAGCTGCCACAACTCATCGATGGCACTCAATACTTGCTGCTCGCGCAGTTTTATCAGCGTTTGCATCTGTTCTGTGGTCGCTCCTTCTATTAGTGCTGCGAGTAACACCGGGCTTGCCGTATTGACGTTAATGGGTAAAAAATAAGGCACTGCAGTAATATAAGGTCGTAGGGTCGCAAGCACCTCAGCGCTTATTCCGCGCACTTCTGCTAACTGCTCAATACTTATAAACGGCTGATTTGGGAGTTTTTTATCCGCTATATTGTCTTGCTGAGCATAGACCACGCTTTCATCACCACCATCATTATAGACCTCGCTGTCCGCATCTTGCCAATCTAGTACGGCAACGGCTATATCAGACTCTAGGTTTAGCTGATTCAATAGACGCTGAAACACAGCAAGTGCAGCCGTATCCACCGCGCCATCATGATATAAATTATTGATATTAAAACGACTGGCCTCATCACGTAGCTCGGTAGTGACGCTGTGCCTACCCATAGTATAGCGGGCTAATGGCTGTGCCCAAACGTCTTGCTCGCTATCGGTATCATTGAGCTGATTGTCAGCACGTATCACCGTCAATGCCAGCTGCTGCCCTGCATTGATGCCTTGCAACAACTGATCTTGATTGAATAATAAACCACTACGGCGAATGACAATCTTTTGACTGGCGAGCATCGCCCCTGCCACGACTGTGATACTGACCACCAATAATAAGATGGTCAATAGTGCCACGCCACACTGGGAGTCTGATGGCAGCTTTGATGGCATTGTCATAAGTCCCTCGTATTATTGATCTGTTGGCGTGTTTTCAGGGTTATTTTCAAGAGTGTTTTTAGGTTTATTTCCAGAATTATTTTCAGGATTGTTACCGTTATTATTAGCTGTCTTAGCAGCATGACCACCACCGTTACGCGGTACGGTTTGCGGAGCAAGTGCCCACTGCCAGGTGATTGGCATGTCCTGATAAGTAAAGCTGACGCCCACCCCTTTTGGCAGTAGCTTAGGCAACATAGGCTGCGCTTTATTGCTGTCACTGCTGACTTCACTAGCATTTATAAGATTATTGCCATTGTTACCCTGTTGGCTATTTGCATCAGGAAATTTGGTACTTATCTCAGGTAGGTAGGCGTGCCAACGTCCTGCTGTCACCTCATCTAGCAGTACCGTATCTAAACTGATGCTCTCAGAACCCCCTTCTACGCTATTATATTGCCGACGAATAAGGCGCTGATTGGCAAAGATATAGTCTATACGCTGTATGCTTGGGCTGGTTTGATAACGCGGATCTGGATCGGCATAACGCACAAAGCTAACCCGTTCAGCATCCAAACTCATAAAAGGCTCAGCAGCTATCGGGTTAACTTGGTTATTACCTGAATTGCTATTAACGTTGTTGTTATTTTCAGCATTGTTGTTAGCATTTTTATTAACATTGTTATTCAAGTTAGGCGCACTGGCAGTATCTGCCCTAATATTTTGCGTCGGTGGCGCTTGATAAGCAATGATCTGCCCCATGTCTTGTTGCAACTGTAAATAGGCATACTGCAATGCAGCTAAGTTATCAGCATGAAACTGTGCGCGTTCGCGAGCACGGTTGACACTATCAAACACTTGCCAACCTGCAACGGCAAGCATGGCAAATATCGACATGGCCACCATCAGCTCGAGCAAGGTAAAGCCGCGCTGCTGCTGCCTCACGGGACACCTCCCGACATCCCCAGATTGCCTTGACCTAAACCACTCAAGTCGAGACTGCCAATTTCTTGCTGCTCATTGCTAATCATCACATCAATGTCCGTCACCGCTGAACGCGCTTGCCCATCAACAATAGGAGCGACACTGATATTCACCTCTTTTAATGCGGGCGTAAGACTGTCCGAAACCGTCATCACTACTTGCCACGCGCGACCTTGAGCGTTGATGGTTTGCGTGCGACTGGCCGTGAGCCAAGCCTCTTGAATCCGTAAATCAGCCGCGGCATTCTGTGCCACGAAGTGCGCAAGCGTTTGTGTACGCAGTACATCGACTGAGCTCAAATAAGCGCTACTGGCACGGCTAGCCGCAACCGCAACCACTGCTAAAATTGCGAGCGCCACCATCACCTCTATCAAGGTAAATCCGCCTTCTCGCTTGGATAGCGTTGGGGCTTGGCTGATAGGTTTCTTTATTAGTTTATTCTTGTCATTCATCTGCTAACGCCCATGCCCTATCTTTATACTACCATCAGGCATGATAGTAATGACTTCCCCGACCAAGCGCGAGTCATGACGCACCTCTATCGTCACAGGCGTTGCCTGTCCATTACCAAACCATAATACTTGCGGCACTGTTTGTGCACTAAACCACGGCTGTAAGGTTTGCGTTTGTGCGATACCAGACATATTCGACTCCAAGCTCTCAATACTCAAGCTCACCCCAGCAGGCAAGGTTGGCAAAGATACTGCAGGCTCAAGCTCCCAACTTGGGGTTGCTGGTTGGTTTCCAGAGGTGCCTGACATTCCAGACAAATCAGCAGACAACTCCATTGAGTTTTTGAGCGTACTATCACCGCCACCTGTCGGTAGCACTTGTGTCTGGTAACCAATATATGGATTTAATAAAGTCACAATGACAGGCGTCACTTGACCTTGCTTGTCTGCTTGCAAACTTAACCCCATCGGCTGCATACCCTCAGCAGCTAACAGCCTAACGTAGCTGAGTGAATCTGTCAGATGCTCATAAAAAGCACGGTTTTTGCGAGACTCACTGCTACCGACAGACAGACTCATCATGCCAGCAAATATGGACAAAATAACCACCACTACCACAATCTCAACCAAGGTGAAGCCAGCTTGTGCATGGTTGTCTATATGTTTAGATGGTATTTCTTTAAAACATAGCTGTTTAGAACTAGAAGGTATACGCTTAATAGATATGTGCTCAGAGGATAAAGATTTAATATGATTGGCAGCAGATGGATAAGGCGCTGAGCTGGACTGAGTTTTGACAGTAACCGGCATAGGGCACCTATTATCATTAATGTGAGATATCGCAATAGAGGTGATTTGAGAGGACAGTCTTTAGGGTAAGCTAAACTTTTGAGTATTAACCAGTGTAAATAATGACTGGTTAATACTTTAAGTGATTAATAAGTCGTCTTACGATGCTCTTCTGATTCCGTATCGATTTGCTCCACAAGCTCTTGCATGTCCTCATCCATCACCTCTTCATCATCGGCATAGATAGGATAATGACTGGGCAGCTCTAAAATCTGCTGCACAAAAGCATAGCGTAGGGTATCTCGGCGACCAAGATAGCGCTGATAGAAGCTTGAATTTAACAGCCCAGCACCGCCCTGACCCAGCGCCCAAAGGGAAGACAAATAGTCACGAGTCGTCATCCGGCTGCGCTCATCTTTTAGATACAAGCTAATAATGTCAATCATACGCTTCATGCGCTGACGACGAATATCGTATAGCTCGCCAAATAAGCGATTGAGACCCGTTACAGAAGCCGCCAGACGCTCCTCGATTTGATTGAGCAGCATGGCTTTTTGTGGATTCATCAGCTGCTGCAGGATCATACGTGAAATGCCTGCTGCTGGCGTATCATCGATACGATTGATCTCAAACAATTGCTCTTCGTAGCGAATAATAATACGCAAATACAACTCATCTTTGCTAGAAAAGTGCTTGTATAGGGTGCCTTTCGCCAAATCAAGCTGATCGGCCAAGCTATCCAAAGTGATATCACCATCGCCAGATTCAAGTAACAGTTGCTCAGCCATCGCCAAGATATTTTCTTCTCGTACTTTAAATTGGTGTTGACGACTCATAACGTCTCCTAAAATCTGACAAGATGAAGCATAGGTTTATAGTTGCAATAGCTAAATATACAATAGGTCATGATGACCGTACAAAAACCATACGATGACTATAAAAGGCTTCCATGCTTATGTTTTCTGAATAGTCATTGATAATCATACTGTTAGCTTTATCGCAAAGTATGCAATAGCACAGCGCTCAAATTATCCAGTGAATGACTGACTGGTCATAGCATAACCATTTTAATGGTACTGTGCCAGTAGATTTTCAAAGTTTTTTGCAGTAAGTGCGCCGACTTCATCGCTACTGCATCCATACATGTCTGCAAGATAGCTTGCCACATAGGGTACGTATGCAGGTTCATTGGGTCTGCCACGTTTGGGTACAGGCGCTAAATAAGGACTATCGGTTTCGATAAGTATTCGGTCTCTAGGCATTTGTCTAGCTGCATCTTGAATCATTTTTGCACTCTTAAAGCTAACAATGCCCGAAAACGACACGTAAAACCCTAAATTCAGTGCGCGCTTTGCCGTCTCCCAGTCTTCAGTAAAGCAGTGAATGATGCCATGCTCAGCACCTTCCGCTTTTAAGATATCCATGGTGTCTTCTTTAGCATCACGCATATGCACAACGAGCGGTTTTTTGAGTTGCTTGCTAGCATGAATGTGACGCGCAAAACTTTCACGCTGCTCATGGGCGTTTTCGGTTGACCAGTAGTAATCCAGACCCGTCTCGCCTATTGCCCACACATGCTCGGCATTGGCAGTTTCTACCAAACGCTCGACGGTCGCTGACTGCAAGATTTTGATGTCTTCACAAGGATGAATACCAACACTCATCCCTAGATTTAGCGTCTCATCACCATAGGTCCTGACAATGTTGGCAATCTCATCGTATTCAGCAAAATCACACATAATTGCCATCGCACGAGTGACTTGGGCGTCTTTCATCGCAGCAATCGCGCCAGATAATTGACCATCATACTTCGTTAAATCCAAACGGTTAAGATGACAGTGACTATCAGTAAACATAAACTATCTCGTTAATAAACATTAGTAAGTGGAATATTTTAAACAATAGATTTGGTAATCAAATTTGGTGATCGTAATACTAATCATTGCTCTAAAGAGGGCTGTTTTCAAGTCCGATCAATGTAAAGGCACCACGCGCATCACTTCTTCTATGGTCGTCACCCCTTCACTGATGCGCTTGGCACCAGATAGGCGCAGTGGCTGCACACCTTCGCGGTAGGCTTGCTGCTTCAATACATCCAAATTGGCATCAGCCGCTACCAGCTTTTTTAGCTCATTTGATAAGGGCATGATTTCATAGAGACCGACTCGGCCCTGATAGCCCGTATGACGACAGTGCTCACAGCCACGAGCTGTATAAACTTGAGCTGGCACTGCAGCACGCCAAGGCTGTACCAACTCCTGCCACTGGATGGCCACTTCACTATCTGCACTCACCTCCACTGCTTGCTTACAGTATGGACATAATGTACGTAGCAATCTTTGTGCCATCACGCCCAATATGGTCGCCGACGTCAAAAACGGCTGAATACCCAAATCATGCAGACGAGTGATAGAGCTGGGCGCATCATTGGTATGCAAAGTTGATAGCACTAAGTGTCCAGTCAGTGAGGCCTGCACTGCCATATTGGCAGTCTCAGCATCGCGAATCTCGCCAACCATAATAATGTCTGGATCTTGCCGCATCAGGGAGCGAATACCGTCAGCGAAGTGCAAATCCACGCCTGGATTGACTTGCATCTGATTAAAAGCTGGCTCAATCATCTCAATAGGATCTTCGATGGTACAGACATTTACTTGCTCAGTGGCGAGCTGCTTGAGCGTACTATATAACGTGGTGGTCTTACCAGAGCCAGTCGGGCCTGTCACCAGAATAATGCCATTTGGATGCGCCGTCAGCTCCTGCCACCTCTCGAGCTGCTTACCTGACAGGCCAAGCTGAGCAAACGAGCGCACCAGCACTTCAGGGTCAAATACCCGCATGACCAGCTTTTCACCAAAAGCAGTCGGCATGGTAGACAGGCGCAGCTCGGTCTCCATGCCATTATGAGTACGGGTCTTTAGACGCCCGTCTTGCGGTTTGCGCTTCTCTGCGACATTGAGCCGCCCTAAGATTTTGATTCGCGCCGTCACTGCTACTACAATCGCCAGTGGCATCTCATAAACCGTATGCAGCACTCCATCGATACGAAAGCGCACCTTGCCTGTCTCACGCCGTGGCTCTAGATGGATATCACTGGCACGCTGCTCAAAGGCATATTGCAGTAGCCAATCGACGACTTTGACGATATGTTGGTCATTGGCATCGGGATTATTGTTGTCGCCCAGCTGTAATAGCGCCTCGACGTTGGTTACATCCGCAGCAGCGCGTTTATGGATGGAGTTGGCACCTGCAATCGCTTGCGTGACTTGATAGAACTCTTGCCGATAGCGATTGATTTGTTCAGGATTGATATAGACGGTGCGATAAGTTTTGGATTTAATCAGCTTTTCTATATTAGCGTGCCAATCCGTATAAAACGGCTGATCAGTACCGATGACCACTTCATCCATCGTGACTTCAATCGGCAAAATATGCTGCGAGCGCGCGTATTCAAACGACATCAGCTGCGTCACGGCGGGCACATCGATCTTTAGCGGATCAATACGCACGAGCGCCATATCTGCTTTGGCTGCTAGCCACTGATTGAGCCATGCCAGCGTCAATGTTTGCTCTGGGTCGCTACCAAAGGCGTGGCCATTCGGCAGCCCAAACTCACTGATGGTCAACAGTGGATGCTGATCTTTATCACGGCGACTGGTCATCACCAAATTATAGCCGCGCTGATCAATGACTCTATCCGCTAGTAGCTCATCTAAGCACCAACGCAGATCAATCATTATCGAATACTTCTGAGCAGACATATTTTTCTTCTTTTATAATGGTCAAATATAATTGGTATAGTAGATTCAACAACTTAAAAATCAGCCTGCAATACTATAAGGCATCCTTAACCTCTACAACAGCCGTTATCTGCAACTGCCCCGATTCTATGAGCTGAAAACTCACATCGACCGACTTATAACGCATGATAAAAGTGGTATTCATCTCATCACGGCGATAAGCAGGGCGCGGATCATAGGCGATAAGGTCTTTAATACGCTCAATATCTGCATCTATCAAGCGGCTTTGTAGACGATAGAGCACGCTGTCATGCGTCGATGGTTGTTTGTCAGCGTTTTGCTGAGCCTGCTGTTGCTCATGAGCTATTTGCATAAACTGCTGCTTGGCTGTGTCAGTCATCTGCACTACTAACTTCTCAAGCGCAGCGGTCGCAAAGCCACTCTTAGCGTCAGCCACAGCATCGCTGTAAGCGATATAAGGCTTAATATCGATAATCGGTGTACCATCGATCATATCAGCGCCGCTAATCATCAGTAGCACGCGCCCTTCGATCACCTCAATGCGCTCAAGCTTGACCACAGACAGTCCCAGAGCTGACGGTCGATACATACTACGACTGGCAAATACGCCAACCTTTTGATTACCGCCGAGTCTTGGCGGACGGACTTGCGGACGAAACGTAGTACTATTTGCATTTGCTGTGTCCGACTGCTCGTTATGGCGCTCGTTAGAATGGCCTTTGGTTTCATTTTGCTTAGCTTTATCTTGTTTAATATAGTTATGATGAAACTGCCAACTGAGCCACAGATGGCTAAAATGCTCTAAACCGACAAACGCCTCGGGCACATCGTAAGGCGCCACCATCTCTATCACGCTCATCAGCGCAACCAAGTTTGGCTGTCTTGGCGCACCAAATTTTTGTGATAGTGGCGCACGGTGATAGCCAATAATGGGCGCTTGATGATAGCTGTCTCGATGAACATCATTTTGATGGTCATGATCTAACCATGCCTTGTCAGCAGACATACAATCCCTCCAAAAAAACTTCCAAATACCCCTCCAAAACCTTCTCCAAAAAAATGTCTAAAAATCTCTGCAATAGTGACAATCTACCTTGGGTAAAACAGATATATCCCATGATACAAAATTACTCGCTAACGATATTCCATTTTATCATGCCACACAGTCGCTGCCAGACGGACTTTTATTTTAAAGTTTGCTATTATGAGCGGGAAATTTGAGAAAAGCCTTTTAATTTCGTACCTTACCGTACTCTAACTAAGCGCCATAAGCATCCTCTATACGCTATAGGCACCTCTTCTTATTTATAATGCACCATAAGATGTTAGAATAGTGCCCCATAGCCTAATGGACACGTACGCCGTATTATTGAGATTTTGGATGCGTTTTCGAAAAATAAGCATTTTCTATAACTAAAATAACTTCCGTAGCTTGATAACATTTAACGCATTGTTTTTACCATTGAAATTTTTTATTTAGTACCTAATTAAATAAGTTTAAACCTATCGACGCAGACAGCAACTTATAAACGAGGACTTTATGTCAAAACTTCGCACCGAAACGGTCACAGAGGTTCATCACTGGAACGACTCCCTATTTAGCATCAAAACCACGCGCGATGACGGCTTGCGCTTTCGCAATGGCGAGTTTGCGATGATAGGTCTCGTCGTCGATGGCAGGCCGCTGCTGCGTGCTTACTCACTTGCCAGTCCGAATTATGAAGAGCATTTAGAGTTCTTTTCGATCAAGGTGCAAGACGGCCCTTTAACGTCACGTCTGCAACATATCAAAGTTGGTGACGAGCTATTGGTCAGTAAAAAACCCACAGGCACGCTGGTATTGGACGATTTGTTGCCTGGCAAACACTTATATATGCTTGCCACAGGTACAGGCCTGGCACCATTTTTGTCATTGTCACGTGATCCAGAGGTTTATGAGCGCTTTGAGAAAATCATCTTGGTGCATGGCGTGCGTCATGTAGAGGATTTGGCGTACCGTGAGATGTTCGAAAACGAGCTGCCCAATGATGAGATCTTTGGTGAATGGTACCGTGAAAAGTTCATCTACTATCCTACCGTCACCCGTGAAGACTTTAGAAACACGGGACGTGCGACCGATCTTATGACATCAGGCAAGCTCTTTGAAGACATCGGTCTACCGCCGATAAATAAAGAGGATGATCGCGTTATGATTTGCGGTAGTATGCCTTTTAATGCTGATCTATCGAAGATTTTAGATGACTTTGGTCTCACGGTTTCACCACGTATGGGCGTGCAAGCGGACTATGTGGTTGAGCGTGCCTTTGTCGGTTAAGCGATAATTCGATAAATAATTCTTGACGGCTTATTATAGCCTGCTATAATACGCGCCTATACAGTTAATCCTGTAGCCCAATTCGATAATGTTTAGCAGTATAAGCTTATCACCTTACATGCCAGTGTGATGGAATTGGTAGACATGACGGATTCAAAATCCGTTGCCTTTAAAAGCGTGTCGGTTCGAGTCCGACCACTGGTACCAATACGAAAACGCCGCTAACGATTTATTGTTAGCGGTGTTTTTTTGCGTGATTGTTTTAAAATGGCTGTCATTTGCATCTGATCAAGAGACAAGGGCGCAAATATCACCCTACGACTACAGCCAACCCTATTCAGCGTCATCTATTAGGGTATTCAGCGCTTCTGCCATCTCATCATCGATCAGATTGTCTTCAATATAATTGACCAATTGATGGATGGTGTTCAGATCCATCTCCCTGATACCTAAGCTGGCCAGCTCTTCGTTGATAGTCTCTAAGCTTGCTAACTCTTTAGGATCACCCAATAGATGCTCTTCAAACCCCGCATTTACCAGCCAGTATATTTTTTCTAGTACGGTGTTTTTTTCGGTCAAGGTGGAGTAGCTGTCGCCTTGGATGAATAAATTAAAGTGATAAGGTATCTCTACATCATTGATAAAAAAGGTACGCATACAGTCTATCGTGTAGGCTTGGTTGTCTAGGCTTTCTTGACCTTCATCACTTTCTTCGTCTTCTTCTACTTCCATCTGCTCTGTGACTAAGCTTCCTACTATTTGATAATCGCCTGTTTTTACTTTGTGATTATAGATGATAGTAGAGTCGGCTATGGCGTCAAAAATGACCGCACTGATGTCTAAAGTATTATTATCGATATCATAAAATCTCTTTAGCGCAGGTAAAAACTCGGTTAGCTGGTCTTCAGGTACTTGCGTGAGAAACTGCTGCTCGTATATCTTTATCATGTCTTCAGGAGCATAGGTATTTACGTTGTCTTCTTCGTTTCTGCCGGTAGGTTGTAGGGGCAAAAAATTATAAGGATTATCATTGGTCATGCAGGACTGCCTTGTTATGTAAGTTCGCGGTATTGGATGTCTATCTATGGCTATAAGTTTCGGTTTATTTTAACTGTTATAGTGTCGTAGAATCTATAACGGCTATTATCCCTTATTCGGTGGCTTTTAGATATACAGGTTACTTTAGCAGAAGACTATTCTATAAACGATTAGCTAGTAGGCTGAGGCTTTAGCCCAGCACAAACCCTGAAACATTATAGTGATTGGCTAAAAACCAGCCTATATAGATTAAAAAAATGCAGTGACCAGATAGCACAAAGTTGCACATCCAGTTGCGATATAATAGCTTTTAAGTGGCTTTAGACCAGTATTCAGGAAAAGATTTAACGATATGCTGGGTTAAAAATCCAGCCTACTCAACTATGAGACCTATTCATGAAAATTACAGATAACTTCTTGCAAGAAATCCTTGAAAATAGGAAGTTTAAAAAAGACTTCATCCATCAGCAAAATAAGATTGCAGCACTGACGCACTTTTTGAATAATACAAACAACTTATACTCTGATCACTTCAAAGTTGAAGCATTTGACTTTTTAGAAGCCGCATTATCATGGAAGTTTCCTAATGAGACCATATCTGAGGATTTGGTTGAAGATGTTATGAACTCACTTGAGAACAATGTAAACATAGACTACCCATTCCTAGCACCTGACAACCCGAAATTTACTTTTATAGATTTATTTGCTGGTATTGGTGGTTTTAGATTGGCACTACAGAACCTTGGCGGCAGTTGTGTTTTTTCGAGTGAGTGGGATACTTATTCAAAGCAAACCTATAAAGCCAATTTTGGAAAATTACCCTTTGGTGATATTACCCTTCCTGAAACTAAGGCTGCCATCCCTAAGTCATTTGATATTTTATGTGCAGGTTTTCCTTGTCAGGCGTTTTCTATCGCTGGCAAAAGAGGTGGGTTTGAGGACACTAGAGGGACTCTTTTTTTTGACGTCGCTGAAATTATTGCCAAACACAAACCTAAAGCTTTTTTCTTAGAAAACGTTAAAGGTTTGACCAACCATGATAAAGGGAGAACCTTAGCAACCATATTAAATGTGCTAAGAGAAGATCTTGGATACTATGTGCCAGAACCAAAGATAATGAATGCAAAAGACTTTGGAGTACCTCAGAACCGAGAGCGCATATTTATAGTGGGTTTTAGAAAAGACTTAAATATAAATTCATTCCAGTACCCTGAGCCACTGTCTTTGGATACTTGTGTTAGCGATATTATTGAAGAAAAAGAAGTGTCTGTTAAATACTATCTATCCAAACAATATCTATCTACATTAGTAGAACATAAAAAACGACATGCCGATAAAGGCAATGGTTTTGGTTATGAAATTTTGAAAAATGATGGTATTGCCAATGCAGTCGTTTGTGGTGGCATGGGACGAGAACGTAATTTAGTATTAGACAATAGATTAACCAACTTCACACCCGTCACTAATATCAAAGGTGAAGTAAACCGTGAGGGTGTCCGTAAAATGACACCGAGAGAATGGGCAAGACTTCAAGGCTTTCCAGACAGTTATAAACTTGTGGTTTCAGATGCTCAGGCGTATAAACAGTTTGGTAACTCGGTAGCAGTTCCGGCTATTCAAGCAACCGCTAAACAAATACTTAATACTTTGGAAATACAATGACGATAAAAGGCAATATCGGTGAATGGAGCGAGATTTATACCCTCCTCAAAGTGTTAGGTGAAGAAAAACTTTATGCAGGTAACGAGTCGCTAGAAAAGCTAGAAGATATTGTTTACCCAGTAATCAAAGTCTTAAGAACAGAAGCAAGCGGAAATTTTGAATACCAAATCAATCAAAACATAGTATTCATATCCTCAAATGGAAAAGAGCTATTGAGATTACCTGCCGAAGAATTTACGCGAAAAGCACAGATAACTCTTAAGCAAGTTCTAAATAATAAAAAACTTAAAAACACTACTTTTGCTATTCCAGAAATAGAAGCTTTTATGGAGCAAATCCACTGTAAATCTTTAAAAGCATCATCCACCCAAAAAACCGATATCACCATCGTGATTCACGATGAAAAAACCAATCAACAACCTGTCCTTGGCTTTAGTATCAAATCGCAGCTTGGCAGCCCCTCGACTTTATTAAACGCAGGGAAAACAACAAACTTTCGCTATAAAGTTAATGGGTTAACAAGCACTCAATTAGCTGAAATAAACGCCATTGAGGGTCGCAAAAAAATTATAGACAGGGTCGCAAAAATAAAAATACTGGGTGGTATTCTGACGTTTGATAAAATCTTAAATAGCACCTTTTCAAATAACCTCATATTAATTGATAGCCTTTTGCCCCAAATAATCAGTGAGATGCTTCTTAGTTTTTATACTAAAGACTCATCTACTGTAGCTGACTTGGTTCAACTGATAGAAAACTCAAACCCTATCGGCTTTGATAATTCAAATGAACACCGTTTTTACACCTACAAGGTAAAAAAGATGCTTACCGATATGGCATTAGGCCTAACACCTGCCAAGGTTTGGACTGGAAAATATGATGCTACTGGCGGGTACTTAGTGGTTAAAGATGATGGCGAGGTACTTTGCTATCACCTTTATAATAGGAATGACTTTGAGGACTATTTGTTTGCTAATACCAAACTAGAAACAGCAAGCACGACAAGATATGCTTTTGGCAGTATTTATCAAGAAGGTGAGGATTTATATTTTAATTTGAATTTGCAGATTCGCTTTATAAAGTAGTTTTATTGTCCACATGAAGACATTTCAAAAAAACCCTGAATAATGATACACTTAGTTAATAATTTAACCGTATTGTTAAATGTTGCTATAAAATAGAGGGAAAATAAAAAAATGCAAATTGTAATCTTAGAGTCGCTAGGAATTAGTGATGAAGTATTAAATACATTATCAAAACCTTTGACGGATAATGGCCATGAGTTATTGGTATATGACGATGGAAAATTAGACGATGAGACGCTCAAAACACGGATCAAAGATGCAGAGGTTATAGTCCTCGCTAATACACCACTGAGCGGTGAAGTCATCGATACTGCAGAAAATTTAAAATATATTTCCGTCGCCTTCACGGGCTTCAATCATATCGATTTAGAAAAGTGCAAAGAGAAAGGGATTAAAGTCTCCAATGCTGCGGGTTATAGCACCAACTCTGTAGCAGAAATTACGTTTGGGCTGATCATTTCACTGTTACGTAATATCGTACCTTTAGAGGCGGTCGTCAGAGACGGCGGTACCAAGGATGGCTACAGACAGCTTGATTTAAAAGGTAAAACTTTGGGCGTCTTAGGTACGGGAGACATAGGCGGGGCAGTCGCTAAACTAGGCTTAGCGTTCGGCTGTCAGGTCATCGCATATAACAGAAGTGAAAAGCCAGAGTTGATAAGTAAAGGCGTAGAGTATAAGTCGTTAGATGAAGTCTTAAAGACGAGTGATATTGTGACCCTGCATACGCCTCTCACCGATGAAACCAAACACTTAATTGATAAAGACAAGCTGGCATTGATGAAAACCAGCTCATTCTTAATCAACACAGCTGTGGGTCCGATTGTTGATAATGAGGCATTGGCAGAGGCACTGCGCAAGGGAGAAATCGCGGGCGCTGGTTTAGATAGAGTCGATATGGAGCCACCCGTTCCCGCAGATTACCCGATCCTAGAGGCTCCGAATGTCGTTCTACTGCCGCATATCGGCTTTGCAACAGAAGAAGCGATGGTAAGAAGAGCCGAAATTACCTTTGAAAACATTGTTAAATGGCAAAAAGGCGAACAAGAAAACATAGTTCTTTAGAAAATTGTGCTTTAGAACAGTTCTTTAAACCAACATAAAACAAACCTATCGCAACGATAGGTTTGTTTTTATTTATTGGAAACTTCTTAATGAGTCCATATCTAATACCATTCCCAAAAATTAGAGTAACGCGGAAAACTTGTGCAAGTACTACTCCTAGTAGACTTAGCAAGTTTGACAAAGTTAATCGTACTTTTTGGGTTTGGTATAAGGATATGGTTGCAGAGGTCATGAGCTTACCACCTGCTCTTCTGGTTCACGACTTATAAACCCTTAAGCCGATAAACGCTCACGATCATGAGACGTGGTAAAGTCCAAATACGGCCCAACAGGCACGATACGCGTTGGATTAATGTTTGCATGACTGCCGTAATAATGCTCCTTGATATGATCCATATCCACCGTCTCTGCGATACCTGGTACCTGATACAAGTCGCGCAGATAGCCCCAAAGGTTTGGATAATCGATGATACGGCGTATATTACATTTAAAGTGACCCACATACACCGCATCAAAACGCACTAATGTTGTAAATAAGCGCCAATCTGCCTCAGTGATGGTATCACCTGTCAAATAACGCTGCGCCTCCAAACGCTGCTCTAATATATCCAGCGCATCGAAAATCTCTATGACCGCTTCTTCGTAGGCTGCTTGCGTCGTCGCAAAGCCAGTACGATACACACCGTTATTGATCGCAGGATAGATCAGCTCATTCATCGCCTCGATGTCTGCTAACAGCGCGGACGGTGTACAATCACCTGGTAAAGCACCAACCTCGTCAAATGCCGAATCAAACATACGAATGATTTCAGACGACTCATTACTGACGATGGTATTGGTTTTTTTGTCCCACAGCGTCGGTACAGTGACGCGCCCTGTATAGTCGGACTTGGCTGCTGTATAGACTTCATAGAGATAATTTGCATTGAGTACTGGATCAGCGACCACCCCTTCGCCTTCTGCAAACGTCCAACCGTTTTCGCCCATAAACGGATGCACCACCGAAACCGATATCATGTCCTCCAAGCCTTTTAGCTTGCGATAAATCATGGTACGGTGCGCCCAAGGACAGGCCAAAGACACATACAAGTGATAACGATTGGGCTCGGCTTTAAAGCCGCCAATACCTGATGGCCCAGCACTGCCGTCTGCGGTGATCCAGTTTCTAAAGCCAGATTCTTCACGCTGGAAACGGCCGTCACTCGCGTCTGTGTCGTACCATTTATCCTGCCATTTGCCATCGACTAATAAACCCATATCGCGCTCCTTGTTAGTATTTATTTCCAATTATTTGTTTTTAATGACGTATTCTTAATTAGGATTTGTTAGGCATTATCGCTTTAAAGATCTGAAATGTCTGTAATATTTCGCCAAAGCATAATAACAGTGTACTGGTTAACTCAAGCGAAATAAACAGCAGCAATCACAAATCAAAGTTCTGATTTGGAGAACAGTTGTTTATTAGATGACAGCATGCCTTGAGGATGACACAGCCAAGACTTTAAAGAAATTCTCCTATGATCCATACACTATAAAACCAATATAGAGTTGATCCTACATAAAACTGGCTTTTATTGATTTGGCAGCATGGGCAACCAAAATACCAAGGCCAACAGCGTGGCTAATAACACTGGCGGTGTGATAATCAGCCCGATTTTCATATACTGGCCCCAGCTGATTTTATAGTCTTTCTCTGCTAAGACATGTAGCCATAACAAGGTCGCAAGGCTACCGATGGGCGTAAACTTCGGTCCCAAATCATTGCCAATGACATTGGCATAAATCATCAGCTCGCGAGTCGCTGCGGGTACTTGCGCACTATCGATAGCCAGTGCACCTACCAAGGTCGATGGCATATTATTCATGATAGAAGCCACGATTGCTGAAAGGAATCCAGTCCCTACTGTAGCGATGATATTGCCTTGCTGCCCTAACCAATTCAGTATTTGGGCACCATAAGCCGTTAGCCCTGCGTTACCCAAGCCATACACCACCAAATACATACCCACAGAAAACAAGACGATTTGCCAAGGCGCGTGACGTACAACATCAGGCACAGAAACAACGGCATCTCGTCCGCCTTGCCACCAGCGGCCAGCGATGGCCATTAATACCAATGCCGCCGCTCCCGTGACGAGGGAGATAGGAATACCTAGTGACTCGGTGGCAAAATAAGCAACCAACAACAAGGCGAGCAGCGGAAAGGCGGCTTTAAACACCAGCGGATCTTCGATAGCGGATGCAGGTGCGCTAAGATTGGCAATGGAATAGTATGTTGGAATTTGGCGCGCATATACTACCCATAACACTGCTAATGTTGCGATGACAGAGACAATATTGACTGGCACCATGACCGCCGCATAACGCCCAAAGCCGATATCAAAATAATTGGCGCTGACGATATTAACCAGATTAGAAGTCACTAACGGCAAACTTGCGGTATCAGCGATAAAGCCTGTGGCGATGATAAAAGCCAATGCCGACGGCGGTGAAAACTTAAGCCGTAGCAAGATAGCGATAACAATCGGTGTCAAAAGTAATGCAGCGCCATCATTGGCAAAAAACGCCGAGATAAACGCGCCCAATATCACAATCATGGGAAACAATAACCGTCCCTGCCCATTGCCAAGTCTGGCCACATGTAGCGCCGCCCAACCAAAAAATCCCGCTCTATCCAAGATAAGCGAGATAATAATCAGCGCCACAAAGGTAAAGGTCGCATCCCAGACGATGTCCCATACAATACCGACATCGGATAACTGCACCACGCCAAAAGCTAAGGCGATTAAAGCCCCACCCAGCGCGCTCCAACCAATGCCTAATCCTTTAGGCTGCCATATCACCAAAACCAAAGTCACGATAAAGATAGTTAATGCGAGCATGGGGCAACCTTATTTACAGCGTGTTGATTATAACTAGGAGATATTAAAGCGACTTTTGATTGACACGTTGCGACACTGCTTCGGCACTTTCCACCCGCTCAGAGTACCTATCTGTCAAATAGGCTGAGCGTCCACGAGTGAGCCAAGTAAACTTTACTAGCTCTTCACAGACATCAACGAAACGCAGATATAAGGGCGACTTGTCCATGCGATTATCGTCGTTAAACTCTAAAAAGGCCTTAGGGATAGACGATTGATTGGGGATAGTAATCATACGCATCCAGCGCCCAAGAATACGCAGCTGATTGACGGTATTAAAGCTTTGACTGCCACCGCTGACTTGCATCACCGCTAAGGTTTTGCCTTGGGTTGGACGTACGCCGCCCAGTGCGAGTGGTATCCAATCGATTTGTGCTTTCATAATACTGGTGATACTACCGTGACGCTCTGGACTCACCCACAGCATACCCTCTGACCACTGCGCCAACTCGCGCAGCTCTTGTACCTTTGGATGATCGCTATCAGCATCGTCAGGTAGCGGTAGACCTGATGGATTAAACATCCTTACCTCGCAGCCATACCAACGCAATAGCCGACTTGCCTCCTCGCTTGCCAACCTAGAAAACGAGCGCTCACGTAATGAGCCGTATAGCACGAGTATCTTTGGCGGATGACGTGGATCATTTGGGGCAATCAGCGATTCAATATCGATCGGTTGTAATTGACTGGCATCAATGTTGGGCAAGTCATCTAGCTTCAATGAATCCTCTGCGTGAGGCTGATTTTTATTCGCTTTTGTCATGATAAATCGTCTCGCCATCTTCTTTTGTAAAGCTGCTCACTGGATTTTCTAACAATTCAAACACTCGCTCTGATGGTCGGCATAACGCTGCGCCTTTATCTGTGACCACGATAGGACGGTTAATTAAGATAGGATGGGCAATCATTGCATCGATAATTTGATCATCAGATAACTCAGGCTTATCTAAGCCCAACTCATCATTGATGGTTTCTTTGCTACGTAGTAACTCTCTTGGCGAGATATTCATCTTCGATAGCAACGCAACCAACTCATCACGGCTCGGCGGGGTTTTTAGATACTCCACCACTTCTGGCTGCTCACCTGATGCCTTTATGATGGCAAGCGTATTGCGAGAGGTACCGCAGTTTGGATTATGAAAAATTAATGGTTTCATAGCGATTTCACCTATTTTTGAATCTATAGAGAATTCAGCATAAAAACGATACAGTGGAACTGGGATGAATTTTACGCAGCCTCTATCTGCGCAGGCACAGCACGCCAGAAAAATTTATACCAGTTCCACGTTGACATATAATGTATCTGTTTTATTTAGAATCGACTATAGTTATTAAGAAGATGTTTATTAATAGTAGCTAGCTGCTTAGTGCTTGTCCTAAAAACTGTCTTGGTTATTAGATTTGGCAGTCTCACAGCCGCTTAAACTATCTATGAGCGAGGCACACAGCTCTGGATGTCCCGCACAGCAATCTTGCAATAAAAACTGCACGACCGCCTCCATATGCGTAAGCGAGGCGCGATAGATTATTTGCCGACTTTGGCGTTTTGACACTACCCACCCTGCTCGTGCCAGCACCGATAAATGCGCCGACATAGTGTTATGTGGTACAGACAGCTGACGGGCTATCTCACCCGCAGGTAAACCCTCGGGCTCTTGACTGACAAGTAACCTAAAGGCTTTGAGACGAGTATCTTGAGAGAGCGCAGCGAAGCTTGCGATAGCATTTGTTATTTCCATATGTCCAATAATACAGACATATTAATTTGATGTCAAAAATTATAGTTTATTGGTGGCCGGCTACTCATAGCCACTGCCATGACTTATCAAAAATATATACAAGTGACTGATAGCACTTAACAATGTGATTCGAGCACATTTACTAAAACAAAGTAATAAGCTTATCTAACCCATCGACTTTATCCCTATTTATTGCTACAGTTATTTTTCAGCGTTGCTAAGTGACAACCCTCAGCACAGACGCTTTATGAGCTTAACCTTGTTGTAAATTTGACCTATTTTTCTACAACCCTTTGTCGTCCTTACCGATACCCGAGACCTGTTATGATGTTAAAAAAGCGCTATTTTGCCCTGTTACCCATCGTGCTCGCTGCCAGCTGTGTCAGCCAACCAACCAAGCAAACCAGTAAACCGGTGCGCCAAGGCAATGTTAAGATTGAGCAAACCCAGACCATTCAAGTCAAACCTGCCCCCGTCATCATTCAAAAAGAAACGGTCATAACGCCCAAGCCGACCTATGGTAGCTTTTCGGACTGGAAGTCAGACTTTTCTATGCGTGCCATGTCTGCTGGTTACAGTGCTTCGGATGTGCAGCGTTTACTAGGCTCCGCCTACCTAAACCAACAAGTGGTTTCGCTGGATAGAGGTCAGCCTGAATTTGCTAAAATGCCGTGGGATTACGCAGATTCTGCCGTGTCAGGTGGCCGAGTATCAACAGGTAAAAACAAGTTTTCAGAGCAGCGCTCATATCTCTCAGGTCTAGAGTCACAATACGGGGTGAATGCCGAGATCATCGCAGCGATCTGGGGAATGGAGTCGTCTTTTGGTGCAGTGACAGGCAACAGTCACCTGCCGAGCGCACTTGCTACCTTGGCCTATGATGGTCGTCGCCAAGAGTTTGCAGAGACTCAGCTATTGTCTCTGATGACGCTGTTACAGCGCGGTGATGTCTCTTGGTCACAGCTCGAAGGCTCTTGGGCAGGCGGCATGGGACAGACTCAGTTCATCCCTGGCACTTGGCTTGATCATGGTGTCGACGGTGATGGCAACGGACATCGTAATCCCTGGTCAACGGCTGATGCCCTCGCCTCAACGGCTAACTATCTAAGTAATTCTGGTTGGGTACGTGGCTTAGCACCCTTCTATGAAATGGTATTGCCACCGTCTTTTGATTACTCTACTGTCAGTACTAAGCTGCCTGCCGCTCGATGGGCAGCACTTGGGGTTGATACCATAGATGATGTATTTTTGGATGCTGATACACAGATGGAGCTTTGGTTGCCTGCTGGAAAAAACGGCCCAGCACTGCTACTAAGCCCTAACTTTGATGTGATCAAAGTCTATAACAACTCTTCAAACTATGCTCTAGGTGTCAGCTTACTGGCGAAGGCAATCGCTGGCCAAACTGGTCTACGCACCTCATGGCCACGCTATGAACGTCCACTCTCAACCTCTCAAGTCACGCGCTTGCAGCAGCGTTTGACCAGTGCTGGCTACGATACCAAAGGTGCAGATGGCATTCTCGGTACCAACACCCGTAAAGCGTTTCAGCGCTGGCAGGCGGATAACGGTCAGACACCAGATGGCTTTGTCAGTCAAAGCAGCGCCTCATCATTGACTGCTTGGTAAGGCTATTTAGACAGTAGTATTTAGTAAGAGTAAGCTAGCAAAAAGAAAGGAATGATTGGTCAACAAAACCCTCATTCCTTTTTTAATGCTGCATTTATCTCACTTTATCTTTAACTGGCTATAATCAGTTGAAAGTAGAGCTGTTATATATCTAAACGCGCTACTGGTGTAGTTTCTTTAAATCCCTTAATACCTCCTCCATACTCCGATAACGCTTCTCTACATGCTTGGCTAATGCCCGATTGATGATCGTTTGATAATGCTCGTACTCTATCGGCAACGATGGAATGGGCTGTTGGCAATGCTGCAGTGCCCAGTCTCTTAGCGGCTCGCTGCTTTGTGATGCAACCTTAAAAGGGCGCTCACCGATTAATAACTGATACATCATGATGCCAAATGCATAGATATCGCTTTGCAGCGTTGCACTCTGCCCTTGCCAGCGCTCAGGTGCCAGATAAGCAGGCGTGCCGGCCGATTTATCGCTATCAACCCTGTTATTTTCATCAGCCCTCTCAAGCCGCTCCGCCAAGGCAAAGTCAGTCAACAATAAACGAAATGAGATGCTGCTATTATCCGCATTATTGGGCAAGAAACTCTCTAGCAAAATATTGCTTGGCTTGATATCGTTATGTAGCCAACCGACTTGATGTAGGTTGTTTATGAGGTGGGCGGCTTGTAGGATGAGTTGCTGCTTGTGCTTGTCAATTAATGAGCGATATTTTTTACCATCGATTAGACTCGCCAAACTACCATTGGTATAGTACGGCATGGTAAGGAGGCTCAGCTGCCAACTCTGCTGTAGAACTTGTATCTGTAGCGCCTCATAACTTAAGACGGGCGGCGCTATAAATGAGACAGGCTTAGCATAAGTTTGAGATAAGCATAGATGGTTTAATTCTTTTAAAATACCCACTTCATAGGGTAAGCCTAACTTTTGCTGCATACGATGAGTGTCAAGCTGCCATTTAATCATCACACGACCAAACTGTGACTGCTGCGCACGTGTGAGCCCTTGATAAATAGTATCGTTATCATACACATTTTGCTCAGTGTTTTGCTGAGCAATACGCTGATGCACTATCTCGGCATAGCCTAGCTTTGACAATGCCGCCGTCACTGGTGGCAGTATTTGCGTCGCTTGCACTTGCAAAGCTGGTATAGAGGCTAGATTACTGACACTATCTTTCATGATATAGTAATGCCCTTATAAGCGTATTATCAACCAAATCAAACGTCACCTTAATTATTAGAGTCATTATGTCTCCATTATCTACTTCGTCTACCTCATCTGAACATTATGCCCTGCCCGCCCCTTTACTGGATTTATTAAGTCAATATTTAAAGGAGCGCGTGACCCCAACGATTGAAATTGACTAGCCAGTTGGCTTATCGCTGGGTCGGTGGTCGCACTGGACACTTAGAACCCTTATCGGTCAATTTGTTTTTAAGTTTAGACGACCTGCAAGGTATCGATACGCAAAAATCCAAACTGGTACAAAACACGCGGCAGTTTCTCAAAGGCTATCCGGCCAATCATGTCCTGATGACGGGTACACGCGGCGCGGGTAAATCTTCCCTCATCCGAGCATTACTGCAAGCCTATCATAGCGAAGGGCTGCGCATCATCGAAATCGCCCGTGATGATTTATTGGTGCTAGATAAGATTCGTGCCGCCATCAATGAGCTACCAGCGGATTGTGGTTGCCGCTATGTGGTGTACTGTGATGATCTTGCTTTTAATGGTCAAGATGAGAGCTATCGGACGCTCAAGAGTGTGCTTGATGGATCTCTTGATTCTGAGCAAGACAAGTTATTGGTCTATGCCACCAGTAATCGTCGCCATTTATTGCCACAATTGATGAAAGACAATGTCAATATTTATGATGGGCAAACCGACGAGGTCAACCCTTATGAGACCATTGATGAGACGGTCTCCCTCTCTGATCGTTTTGGCTTGTGGTTGTCTTTTTATCCGATGAACCAACAGACCTATTTGCAGATCGTTCAGCACTACTTAAGCTTGCAACAAGCGCAGATAATTGACAGTGTGGCTAATGTTAATGCCGACACTGATACTAACGCTAATACTAGCAACGACAGCGATGATCAAGCGCTTGATGAAAACATCAGAGCAGAAGCATTACGCTGGGCATCACAACGTGGTGGACGTTCGGGACGTGTCGCCTATCAATTTAGCCGCTACTGGATAGGGCAAGCAAAACTGGCCGCTGATGATAATAGTCAATCCACTTTAAAAGAGTAACAGCGTTAACCTCGCTTAAAGTATGACATATACATCTGCATTCGGTTGCCTTGTAATTCTTTTAAATTAAATCAACCACCGCCAATCTTAGATGATGACATCTGCAAAAATCAGAGTAACGCAGAGTGGACTTGCTATGATTTTGCATCGCTGCGTACAGAGCCTAAATACTGTACGCGGCTTTGATCCTCCGTTACTTCTGCCCCACCATTGACCCTATATTGAGCAAAATCAGCGGCCAGCCATAGATTGCCTTTGTAAGTATTTTCGGCATCTAAACGGATATGTCCCATGTTTGGCGTATCACTCTCAGGATTATCAAAGCTTTGATAACGGGCGCTGAAGTGAGTCAGTATTAAATTGGGCAAACCAATATCTTGCGCAAACTGACCGACTTGCGCGGCGCTACTGTGCATCGGGTCGTAGTCTGAATGGCTGTAGTCCGAATGGCTGGCTTGCATCTTAGCCTGTACTTTTGCGAGCACATCAGCGGTATAGGTCGCTTCGTGTATCAATAGGTCTGCATCCTTAAGTGCCGCGGTCAAGCAAGCTGGCGTGTCATTATCGCCTGCTACTACGATTCTGCTACGCAGCACCTCACTATCGACGTAGTCTTTCGAGCGTAGCTGTCTGCCACCCTCGGTAGACACATCTTTGCCCTGCTGTAACTTTCCCCATAATTCACTGGCTGGGATACCTTCTGCCAGTAATTTATCGGTATTCAAGGTGCGACGACTGATGGTCTGAGTAATGCCAAACCCGTAACAAGGTACCCGATGCGATAAGGGATGAATATCAATCGTCAGCTGCTGTTGCTTATTTACACTTATATCTAAACTGATGTCTACCTTACCGTTACTTTCACTGTCTGGTTGCGATAGCAAATCTTCAATGGCCATAAAGTTGATGGCAAATGGAAAGTACAGTTCAGTGGTGAGCGTTATAGTGTCTAATAATTTAGCGATCGCTTTTGGTGCGATAAGCGTCAGTGGCGCAGTCCGTCCTGACATGGCAGCACTGGCAAGCAGCCCAGGCAACCCATAACAGTGGTCGCCGTGCACATGAGTGATGCAAATAGCGCTGAGCTGATGCAGCGATAGTTTGGTATGCAGCAATTGCTGCTGCGTACCCTCGCCGCAATCGATGAGCAACCACGGACGCGACTTTTTCCTATACTGCTTGGAGCCTGATAGATAGGGATTGAGGCACTCAATAGCCAGCGCGGTCACATTGCGCTGCTTGGTCGGTACACCTGCAGATGTGCCCAAAAAAGTCAGTTGTAGCATGCGTTGTCATTCATATAATGGATTCATAATAGCTAATGCCGCTTAAGGTAGCTCACACAGGATGGTTTTAGCGCCCTCAACGATTTGCCCACCACTGGCAAAACATTGATTTACCATGCTGGATTCATGCGATTTCCAGCCGCCGTAAAAGCTTGCCACACATAACAAAACCACCAACAGCTTTTGTGACCATGCTTTAATGGATACTTGCTGCGCATTCACCTGTTGCCTTGCAAGGCTATCGGCCTCAGTATCCGTGGTTTTAGTATTGAGTTTATTAGGATCTGTCATTGTTTTACCTTTTGAGAGTTCTTGCCACACTGAGTACGAGACTTATACCATTTCCAAAAATCAGAGTAGCTAGGAAAGCGAGTGCAAGTACTACACTTAGTAGACTTAGCGAGTTTGACACCGCTAATCGTACTTTTTGGGTTTGGTATTGCTTAAAACTGGATGCTACCACCCTTAGCTTCAGCACGTTTAAAGGCCTCACGTTCCTGGCAGCGTTTCAGCCAAATCAGTATGTTTGCATATTTGACCTTGTCCAGCCCTTCACCAGCATTGGTAGCGACGACGGCGAGGTGCATTTGAATATCCGCAGCGCTAAAGGTATCGCCTGCGAACCAATGATTGTCCTGTAGCTGCTGCTCCATCATCGTCAGCATCTTTGTCAAACTGCTATTAATCATATTGTTTTCAACTTGCTTATGAATACTTTTGCTAACAGGTTTGATGAGTAATGGCGATTTTTCGACAACTTTGGTAAAAACCAAACGCATCACCAATAGCGGCATGATTGAAGCCTCAGCGAAATGTAGCCAAAAAGTATAAGCTTCCCACGCTTCTTCATTATCATCAGCAGGCTTAAATTTTTGTTCTTTATCATAGTGCTTGAGCAGATATTCAATGATAAAACCAGACTCAACCAGTGGCCGATCATTCACTTCCAATATAGGCGTGTGACCGAGTGGATGAATTTGCTTCAAGCTCTCAGGCGCGCGAAACTCTTTATTGCGCTGATAACTTGTCAGCTGATAGTCGACATTCAACTCTTCTAACAACCATATGATACGAAACGAGCGTGAGTTTTCCAAATGATGCAGGTGTAACATAGACTTATCCTCATAGTAGTAAATGCTGATGAACCAGATTTATATTTTACTCAGCAAAGTATTTTAAACTGTAGCCTCAATACCGCAGAGCGACACAAATTTGCTGTTGATAATAACGCACTTGTTCTACTATTAATATAACTTAGACAGGCAATCGTCGCGAAAACATCAAGAAAACTGTGCCTGTAGAGTCAGCTTTATAGCCAGCGTTGATTTATCATTCTGCGCCTGATGCGGTCATCAGTTATTCACCCATCGTATTAGGCGTCGTGACCACCTTATCGTTAATCCTAAATAATACTGGCACGCTCTATGTCACGTGCTGCTAGCATTAATTTTCCTTGCGTGCTGTGCCTACGCCGACAGAGGCTACGAAAAATCAATACCAGCAGCACTGTACCTATTTTCAAGTGTTTAATTATATCGCAGATATTGTTACTACTTAGAATATAGCTGGTCAATCTTATGCGCCATCTTATCTATTTTGTGCTGATAACGTCTGATTTTACGGAATCGATGCGCCGTCAACACACCTTGAATTCGGCGGTTTTTTAGACGACGACGCGGCGGAAAGCTACCGACTTGTGGCTCATTATAGCCATGTAGCCGATTGTCACGGCGGCGTGCTAAGTAACCAAGCGCGCTATCCAAGATCATAATCATCAGTGCGACGAAGATCATAGCGTACATCAGTACAGAGCCGCCCTCATCGACACTTTGATGAAAGATAGTGATGGAGAATATAAACAAAAATATCGGCTCAAGATAGCACAAAGTGCCAAACAAAGAGACTGGCAGCTTGCGGCTCGCAACCATCGTTAGCGACATCGCAGCCGTACTGATGACACCCAATAACGGCAATAGATACCAAAGCTTATTGGTCGTGATGGCAAGCTCAAAACCACCGCTAACATAGAGCGCTACCAACACCACTGGTAACAGTAAAATCAGGTCAGAGATAAGCCCTGTGATTGGCGGAACTGCTAGTTTACGGCGTAAAAGATAGTAAGGCGGATATCCCAGACAGACAAACAGGGTCGCCCAAGAAATCGTACCGTATTGAAATATATCATAATACCAAACCCAAAATATATAGTATAATCCACTTATGACTATACCAATACATAACCTAGAAGACCATGACTTTGGCAAACACTCAAAGACTGAGCGCAATCCCAGAGCCCGACTACGCCTGCTCATCTTATACCAATATAGTATAGGCAAAGCCACCAACGATATTGCCAAAGACCTCTGCATACATCCTGAAACTGCCAGACGGACATTGAAGCGATATTATGAACGAGGACTTGAGAGTCTCTACGATCGTCATCGTCGAGGTCGTCGCAGCAAATTGGCAGAAGCAGACACAGCCGCTTTTAAAGCCATGATAGTCTCTGAACAAGAAAAGCGCGCTGGCGGTCGTCTAACCGGCAAAGACATTCAGCAATTGGCTAAAGAACACTACAACGCTCACTACACCGTTAACGGTATCTACGAGCTACTCAAGCGTATTGATATGAGTTGGATAAGTGCTCGTAGTCAGCATCCAAAAGCCGACCCACAAGCTCAAGACGCTTTTAAAAAAACTTTATAGCACAGGTTAAGGCGTCACTGCCTACTGATGTGAGCCTAGATCAAGTGGACATCTGGTTTCAAGATGAAACTCGAATAGGACAACAAGGCTCATTGACCAGAGTTTGGCATTACCGCGGTGGGCGACCTCGACTGATCAAGCAGCAACAGTTTCATTCCGCTTATCTGTTTGGTGCCTTTTGTCCAGCGACAAAGAAGGCTGTCGGCTTAGTACTGCCTTTCGTTAATAAACACACCATGTTATTGCATATGCAAGAGATTAGTAAAGCCGTTCCAAAAGGACGTCATGCGGTGGTGGTGATGGACGGCGCATTATGGCATCAACCAAGCTTGAATCAGGCTAATGTCACTATGCTTAAACTACCGCCTTATTCACCTGAGCTCAATCCCTCTGAGAGAGTATGGCAGTACCTTAAGCAAAATGAGCTATCTAATCGTTGTTATGACAGTTATGAGGCTATTGTCGATGCCACTTGCTTGGCTTGGAATAATTTGCTTAAACAGCCACAAAGAATTCGGTCGTTAACTGCTCGTACCTGGGCGCAACTTTAATTGTTGGGTTTGGTATAAGCAATGCCTGCGCCTGCACATATGGTTGCAAGCCACTGCAGCGGACTCATCTCTTCATTATAAAAAAACCGCCCCACTATAATCATGATCATCGGGTATAAAAAATAGCCCAGGGTAACATCCAAACCATAGCCATTCACTGGCGCCCACATAAAGATCCAAATTTGGGCACCCAAAATCGGTGTTGGAATGATGAATAAAAACCACTCCATCGGGGTCTTTAATGTCTTTAAATAATCAAAAATATGTTGCCACTGCTTCAGCACAGTCACTAATAGCACCAAACTGAACAGCATCATAAGGACGCGCCATGAAGCCACTTGCGTACCTGATAGCGGCTGCATAATCAAACCGAATAAAAACAATAACGAGTATAAGAAGTTTGCCGCCACCGCAGTAACAGTACCCTGCGCAGTTTGGTTGGTGGTGAACATAACAATAGTCTTAAAGAGTTAGCGCGCTTCCTTGGCAATTTTAGAAAAAAACAAAAGCCTCAGACGCGAACGTCGGAGGCTTTTTGTCTATACGATATCTATACTACAAAGATAATCATAGTATTTATTCTGCGATAAATGCTTTGGGTTTACCTAGCTTTTATCATTGGCAGCATTATGTCAAAGTCAGAGCAGATAAACAATGAACTTACGCAACTGATCCGTCAACTTATACGTTCAGTTTAATTAATTGGTTTTATATAACACCTTACTCTGAATCTAACTGCTCAATTTTTTGCTTGATTCTATCTATCCGCTCTTGATAGAGACGAATTCTGCGAAATCTATGTGCCCTTAATGCCCCTTCTATACGGCGATTTATCAAGCGTTGACGCGGCGGGTACGTGTCTATTTGTGGTTCATTGTACCCATGCAAGCTACCCTCACGGCTGCGGGTAATATAGCCCATTATACTGTCCATAATCATAAATAATAATGCCAAACTGACCATGCCATACATAAATAGAGAGCCGCCTTCATCGATACTTTGATTCAATACCGTCACGGACAACACAAACAACAGCATCGGCTCAAGGTAGCTCAAAGCACCAAATAACGAGACAGGTAATTTACGACTGGCAACCATCGACAGCGCCATAGCAAGCGCACTAAGCGCACCCAATAGCGGCAACAAGTACCAAAACTTGACAGACTCCAACGCCAGACTAAAGCCACCACTACTATAAAGCATGATTAACATCAGTGGCGACAGTAAGGTCAAATCAGACAGCAAACCAGTAATCGGTGGTACGGCAAGTTTACGGCGCAATAGATAATAGGGTGGATAACCCAAGCACGCAAACAAAGTCACCCAAGATATCGAGCCATATTGAAAGATATCAAAGCCTACACCCATCGCAGCACAGAGCGCTGCTACCCACTGCCAGATACTCATATCTTCGTGATAAAAAAAGCGCCCAATCAGTATCATCACCAATGGCAGTAAAAAGTAACCCAAGGTCACATCTAGACCATAACCGTTGACTGGCCCCCACATAAACAGCCAGATTTGCCCACCCAATATCGGCGTTGGCAACACAAATAACAGCCACTCTTTGGGGGCTTTTAACGTTTTTATATAATCAAAAACATGCTGCCACTGTTTGGTAAAACTGACCAATAACACCAAGCTTAATAGCATCATGAGTATGCGCCATGACGCTACTTGGGTACCCGATAAGGGCTGCATAAACAGGCCAAACAAAAACATCAATGAGAATAAAAAACTTGATGATACCGAGGCAACGGTTCCTTGAAAGGTGCGATTGGTAGTTATCATGAAAACAGCCTTAAAAAATAGAACTTTATTGGCATTATTTATAAGAAATCTTAGAGCCGTTAAGAATTAAAAAAAGACCTATGGTCAATTTACTTCATTTTTTTGCACTGACTGCAGAAAAAAAGCCTCCAACGATAACGTCAGAGGCTTTTTTAGAACAGTTATAAAAACCAGACTAAAAACTATTTAGATGGACTTTTATTCGTCATCTTTAGCCTCATCACCGCCATCTTCATTATCAATATCGCTGTCAATGGAGATGTCATCATTCACAAGAGTATCCGTAGCATCTACTTCTGTTTGCGCATGAGACTCTGATTCAAAAGTGCCTTCTTCTTTCATGGCGTCGATTAGTTCATTGTCATCTTCTTCATGCTCAACACGCGCCATAGCGACTAGCTTTTCATCTTTTGATAGACGAATAAGAGTGACACCCTGTGTATTACGACCAGAGCTGGCCACATGCTCAACTGGCGTGCGTACTAGCGTTCCTTTGTCTGAGATTAAGATAATATCATCTTCAGGCTCAACCTTAGTGGCACGAACGAGCGCACCATTACGGTCACTGGTCTTGATAGCGATCACACCGCCGCCACCGCGATTTTGGGTGTTGAACTCATCGACAAAGGTACGTTTACCATAGCCGTTTTCACAAGCGATTAAGATTTCGCGTACATCATCTTCGATAACGACCAATGACTTGATAAACTCATCGGCAGCCAGACGCATACCACGAACGCCTTTTGCAGTACGGCCCATAGCGCGGGCATCATTCTCATCAAAACGAATGGCTTTACCACTTGAAGCAAACAGCATCACTTCTTGGCTACCGCTAGTGATACGTGCGCTCACCAACTTATCGCCTTCTTCCAAACCAACCGCAATCAAACCGTTCGAACGGATATTAGCAAACTGCTTGAGCTCTACCCGCTTCACCGTACCATTGGCAGTTGCAAAGAATACAAAAGGCGGCTCTGCTTCGTTGCTGCCTTCGTTACTATCTTCTAATAAGCGGTCATCACCATCTATTGAAGTGTCTGTTAATGCTGTATCGCCTTTAGCAGATAACTCTTCCACTACTTTTGGAATGGGCAATATCGTCGTGACGGTTTCATCGCCGTTCAAGCCAATTAGGTTTACGAGTGGACGACCACGAGAGCCGCGACTGGCAATAGGCACTTCAAAACCACGTAAGCTAAAGACACGGCCACTATCAGTGAAGCAAAGTACAGTGGCATGGGTGGAGGTCACGACCAGATGATCAATCACATCATCTTCTTTCATCGCCGTAGCAGACTTACCTTTGCCGCCACGCTTTTGCGCGACATAATCATCAATCGGCTGAGTTTTGGCGTAGCCAGTGCGCGATACGGTCATTACAACCGTTTGTTCAGGGATCAGGTCTTCACGGCTAAAGTCAGTACGTGAATCAATAATATCGGTGCGGCGCTCGTCACCAAAGTTATCACGGATTTCGATCATCTCGTTAGAGATAATGGTCATCAGTTTATTAAAATCACCAAGGATAGACTCTAAGTGAGCAATCTCACGCAAGAGATCCTGATATTCTTCAGTCAATTTGTCTTGCTCAAGACCCGTCAAGCGATGCAACTGCATCTCTAAAATAGCATTGACCTGATCGAGCGACAAACGATAGCGCTGTTCACCTTCAACGCTGCCATCGATTAAGCCAAACGGTGCTTTTGGGTCTTCACCTTCGATAAACTCAGGACGTACAGACTGACTGCCAGCAGCTTCTAGCATGGCTACCACGCTACCTGAACCCCAAGTATTGTTCAATAGGCTTTCACGTGCTTCACCGCGACTAGCAGAGGCTTTAATAGTCGCAATAATCTCGTCAATATTCGCCAGTGCAACGGTTAGGCCTTCTAGCAAATGTCCACGAACTCGCGCTTTATTCAGCTCAAAAATAGTACGGCGGGTCACCACTTCTTGACGATGACGGACAAAAGCAGCAATCAGCTGACGCAAGGTCAGTAGTTTTGGCTGACCGTTATCCAGCGCCACCATATTGATACTAAAGCTTGATTCTAGTGGCGTTTGTAGGAATAAGTTATTAACGATCACTTCAGCCGTCTCGCCGCGACGCAGGTCGATGGCGATACGCATGCCGTCTTTATCAGACTCGTCACGAATCTCGCTAATACCTTCAATTTTCTTGTCACGTACCAGTTCTGCGATACGTTCAATCAGCTTGGCTTTGTTGGCTTGATAAGGAACTTCAGTGAAGACAATACGCTCACGATCACGGTTGACACCCGTCTCACTCATGGCTTCGATATGGTAGCGACCACGTACATGTAGACGACCTTTACCAGTACGATAAGCATCTAAAATACCTGCGCGGCCATAGATGATACCGCCTGTTGGAAAGTCGGGACCTGATATATGTGACATCAGCTCTTCCGCCGAAACTTGCGGATTCTCAGCATAAGCCAGGCAAGCATTGATCACTTCGGTCAGATTATGCGGCGCCATATTGGTCGCCATACCGACTGCGATACCAGTCGCACCGTTGACCAATAGGTTGGGTATACGCGCTGGCATCACGCTTGGCATGCGCTCAGAGCCATCGTAGTTATCTTCCCAATCAACCGTGTCTTTATCCAGATCAGCGAGCATCTGGTGGGTAAGCTTGGTCATACGCACTTCGGTATAACGCATCGCTGCCGGTGGATCGTCATCGATCGAGCCAAAGTTACCTTGACCGTCAACCATTGGATAACGCAAACTAAAGTCCTGCGCCATCCGCACAATCGCATCATAGACGGCAATATCGCCATGCGGGTGATATTTACCGATGACATCACCGACCACACGCGCCGACTTCTTGTAAGGCTTGTTGTAGTCGTTAGATAGCACGTGCATGGCATACATCACACGGCGGTGTACAGGCTTGAACCCATCACGCACATCAGGCAGCGCACGCGAGACGATCACGCTCATCGCATAATCCAAATAGGATTGCTTTAGTTCCTCTACGATGCCAATAGGACTGACCGATTCGCTCATATACACTCCTTCACTCACACCTACTCTCTAGTATTTATATATAAGCATTTACAGTCAAAAATAACGGCACAAATGCGCCGTTATTTTATTAAGTTAGGGACCATCAAAAAAGCTTACAAACAACTCAAACCTATAGAGAAATAGCGACAGTTTTAATGTTGAATAAAAGAAGCCATTTTAGCACAAATTTGCCGTGTTAGGGGCATTTGCACGGTATTAAAATCAAGCAAATCAGGTTACTAGTAGTCATTATTTAGACCATTTATTAACATTTCACTGACCCTAGCGACATATCTATTTAGATTGACAGATTTTGCCGTTTTTATAAAAAAACTGCATCCAATGGATACAGTCTTTTAATGCTAATACTATTTGCCTAACGTAAGTTTTAAAGCTTTTTAGATCGAATTAAATTCTTGATCAAAGAACTGGCGTGTGGCGTTGGTACAAGCAGTACTCACAAGACCAGCATGATAATTACTGAGTATGGCAGCTTGAGGAGAGACACCTTGCTTGACTGCATCATCAGCTAACTGTTGTAGGCTGCCTGCGAAGTTGTTTTGAACGCCACTAACCACTGATGGTAAGTCCCATTTATTTCCTGAAGCATTGCCAATTATAGTCAAAGTGGGTTTATCAGGACGCTTGGAACTATTAGTAGCGTCAACATCTAATACTGTTACGTTGAGTTTCGCTGCTGGATTGCTAGCACTTACTCTCTGCAATATTCCTGCGACTGAACCCGTATTTAGATCAAAAAATACGGTTGGATCTTGGTTACCGCCACAAATCAGTGTTGGCATTTTTGGAGTATAATCACGCACATCATTCGCTTTTAACGCTTTACGAAGGTTGTTCTGCGGGCTAGCTGCTACCATAGCATTACCATTTGGCGCTAGTAAACCGTCAGGATTTGTTTGAACATCTGCTAGATAAGCGGCGCGGAAACTAGTTTGGATGTAATACTCGGTATCAGCAAACCCTACACTAGCAAAAGGTAGCTCACTTGGCTCTAAGTTATCAATTGCAGCAATACCTGTCGGAGCTTTTTGGAATAGTGCATTTGCTGGTATCTTGCCCGCTCTAACAAGATTCTCAAAACTTGTAGCGTTAGGCAACACCGTATTTGCATACTGCGATGAGAAAATCTCAGTTGGATTGCGATAAATGTCATTATTTACTTTTTGCAGGCTAAGCGCTAACAACGGCGCAAATTTAGTTGAACCAAGATTGACATTACCTGCAAATATCGCATCACCAAATGCTGCTAAGGCATATGGACCTGAAGAGGGTGCAATAGCTGTGACTGGTTTACTTTGCTGCTCAAGTAAACGTGCCGTCGCCATGACCACATGACCTCCTTGAGAGTAGCCCGTCAAAAACAACTTGCCAGAATCTTTTATATGAATGTAGTTAGCGTTTTTGGCAATTTGCTGCTGATGAATAAGATCGCGCGCAGTGTCTAAGGCAGTCACCATCTCTTCTGATTGCTGCTTGGCATTTAAATACGGATGATAATCGAGCGTAGATGTGTCATATCCCGCATAGTTAGGAGCGACGACGATATAACCTTGGGCAGCGAAGTTTGCCGCCATCAAAGTTGCTCTCGCACCAGCAGGATTATCAATATTGCCTACTTGAGTAAAGTCATACGACTTCTCAGTCGCCGTACCATGTGCATGCAATAATACAGGACGATCACCTTGACAGTCTTCACTATCACCAGTTGGTAACATCAGAGCCGCAGTCGCATTAGTCGTTTCACCTGCTGAACCTTTGGTCTGATAGCTGATTTTTTCTACTGCAACGCCGCAGACGGCATCTGGCGTGACTGCTTTGCCTATCTCTGAGGCTTTATACAACTCTGCATCTATTTGACTCGGAGTAAAGGTGGCGATCGGTTTGGGAGCATTATTATAATAAATACTAGAGTTACTATCTTCTCCACAACCCGCCATTAGTAGGCTGCTTGCTAGCGTGACTGTCAGCATACAGCGCGTTAATGTTGATGTATTTTTGATACTGGTTAAAACAGATAACGAATCTGGACGGAAGTCTTGTGCAGTATCAGGTTTAGATTTAATCATGATTGCTATCCTTAGCAGTGATAAAATAGAAAACTACCTTGTATCCTTGGCAGTATATAAAAGCCATTTTGTGAGCTTTTTTTAATAAGTATAAATCTTTAATATTATTTCTTATACCTTACTGTTTATACCGTAAACCCTTATAAAAAGCTACCGCAAAACGTCTCACTAGATACTTCTCCTCTTTCGATGCTAAAGTTACGCACCCCTCTAAAAATCACTTTTGATACCATAAAAACATTCAGATATTGTAGACAAAAAATTTCTACCCGCTACACTGTCTCATCACTTTTACCCTAAATGTTATTATTTTAAGTCACTACTCTTAAGTAACTATTAAACAGGCTCTCATTATTATGGATATCATTCTTGCTATCGTCTGGATTTTGGCCATGGTGCTGTATAGCTTTTCTAGCGATTATGTTGCCAGCTTCCCTAGCCATAACAACCGCGCCCTGCCTTATATCCGCTGGGGCTCACTGTTGGCCGCTATGGCTTTATCTGCTTATTTAGCGCAAGCGTACCAAGAAAACCTACAAGGCAATGGTATGTGGGTATTTGTCGCAGTGGTCTTTGTCATCATCACCTTATCCAAAGTAGTTTTTAAATGGGTGATTAACAGAAGGCTGAAGCGCTAAGAGCTTAAGTGAACACCTTAAATACAAAGCCAGTCAAATGTCCTAATAAGTCCAAACTTTTTAATGACCTAAACCTCCTATGCAAACTGATAATCAAAATATGCAAAATCAAGTAGACAGCTCTATAGAGCGACAAGAAAAACGGACTGATCGTAGCTTTGACAGCATTGCGGATCATTTTGAAAAAAAGGTCTACGGTGGTCTAAAAGGTGAGATTCGACTGGCGGTGTTACGTCGTGATATTTTTGCATATAGCGCACAGATGAGCCAAAATCTTGGGCGGCCTTTACGTATCTTAGATGTGGGCGCTGGTCTAGCTCAGATTGCGCTTGAGCTTGCCAAACAAGGCCATAGCGTGGTGATTAACGATATCTCAGAGAACATGCTTGAAAAAGCCAAAACAAACGCAAACCAGACTGATAAGCATTTAGACATCACTTGGTATGCCTGCCCTTATCAAGCGCTTGAAGATAAGCTAGCAATAGATAATACAGGTGTTGAAGATAGCATCACTGATAAGTTTGACTTGATACTATGCCATGCCTTACTTGAATGGCTAGCAGAGCCTGAGGCGGTGATGGACTTTTTTGATAGGCAGTTGGCTGACGATGGCGTGTTGTCATTATGCTTTTATAATCCAGCAAGCTTTGACTATCGCAATTTAATTATGGGTAATTTCAACATGCTTGATGCCTTGGTTGATGAGAGTGGCAATAAAGCAGACAATAAAAAAAGCCTGACCCCCAATCATCCAGTCGCCAAAGAAGAAGTAGCCGCTTGGCTACAGCAGCATGATTATAAAATCGTGCTAGAGAGCGGTCTGCGGGTCTTTCATGACTATGCACCGCTAAAGCGCGGTGGGCTTAATGACCCTGAAGCGGTCATTCGAATGGAGTTACGCTACTCACAGCAAGAGCCTTATAAATGGCTCGGACGCTATCTGCATGTGATGGCCACTCGATAAATATCACCGTCTTAAACTCAAGCTTTATCAGATCATATTGAATAGCTATTCGGTTTCATCCACCATCGAAGCTCGATCATATTCTGACCAAGTCGTGGCATTGATGTCTTTTTCATCAAACACCACCACATGCTCTAGTATGGGCAAAATACCGATATGAGTGCCGATCTCATGATTGTGATGACTGGGGACGAGAGAGAGAACGGTCTGACCATCCGCAAGTTGTAAGCGATATAGATAATTGGCACCGCGAAAGACGCGACCGACAACCAGTGCTGTCTGAGTACTCTCATCATCATGAATGATGTCATCTGGACGCACCAATACTTTGATCGGCGTACCATTTGGATAATCGTACTCACAGTACTGCGGCTGCCCTGACTCATCATAGACTTCCATCCGCCGATAGATATCACCGAGTGCGGTCTCAACGTGTCCCTCTTGAATAATCCCATCTATCATCGCCCCTTCACCGACGAACTCGGCAACAAACGGACTGATAGGCTCATGATAGAGATCGCTCGGTGTTGCCCACTGCACCAGCTTTCCTTTATACATGACACCCACTTTATCAGCGATAGCAAATGCTTCGTTCTGATCATGAGTGACCAGTATCGCCGTGGTATTGGTACGTTTTAGGATATCGCGGACACTCATGGCAAGTGATTCACGCAGTACCACATCAAGGTTGGAAAACGGCTCATCAAGCAATAGCAACTTTGGCTTGGGCGCTAAAGCTCGTGCCAAAGCGACACGCTGCTGCTGCCCACCTGAAAGCTCGGCAGGACGCTTATCAGCATGCTCAGTCAACTCAACAAGACTCAGCATCTCAGTCACTCGTGCCTGCTTGTCTGCCTTTGACCAGTTATTGAGTCCAAAAGCGATGTTTTTGGCGACCGTCAAGTGTCCGAATAGCGCATAGTCTTGAAACACCATACCCATGCCACGCTTGGCAGGAGCGACGGCAAAAGATGTACGCGCTGTCTGCTCCGTGAGACGCTGACCGTTCAAACTAATGATCCCTCGACGCGTAGGCTCTAACCCTGCAATAGCCCGTAATGCTGTCGTCTTACCACAGCCGCTATATCCCAAAAAACACCCTATTTCACCTTGCTTCAGAATCAAAGACAAGCCATCAACAATGGTGATGTCATCATAGCCAACCACCAAATCTTTAACGCTCAAATAAGGCTTTTCATCAGCAGTCGCTGTCGCTTGCTTGACACTCTCAAACTGGGCTTTGTGATGAGTAAGAGTTTGCTTGGATTGATCGGCTGAGTCTTTAATCAGGTCAGTATGCATAAGCGTTACCAATAAGCGATGGGATGAGTAAAAGGATGAATATGATAACAATAATGATGAATAAAAAGAATAATGATAAGCGAATAAACCGGACTAGACAAAAAACACTAGCTATTTTTATCACTTTGCCGCAGTAATATCCAAACAGGAATCAGTCCAACCAGCACAATAAGCAAGCTTGGCAAGGCTGCTCTCGCCCACATCCCCTCACTGGTCATCTCAAACACTCGCACGGCAAGCGTATCCCAGCTTTGCCGCCGCGTCATAAGCGTAATCGGCATCTCTTTCATTACTTCGACAAAACCCATTAATAAAGCAGTCAGCATACCTGGTTTGAGTACCGGCAAGACCACTTGACGCCACCGCTGCAGGGGATTGGTGGTGAGTATTTTTGCCGCAGCTTCTTGATTGACAGTCAAGCGCTGTAGCTGACGGTCGATAGGTTGAAAGCTCACTGTCATAAAACGGGTTGAGAGCGCAAGCAGCATGATAATGACACTGCCTGATAATACTTGTTTTGAGGTAATACCAAAGGCGATTAACTGATTATCTAGCCAAGCGATAGGAATAAAAACACCGACTGCCAATACCGTACCCGGTACGACATAGCCCAAATTGGCCAGAGTTATCATGAGCTTGGTTGATTTGTCAGCATACTGACGCTTAATCCACGCAATGATAACGGCAAGAAAGGCAATCAGCAGCGTGGTCATACCCGCTATCATCAGACTATTGGTGACAAAATCGATGTAACGCGCATCAAAATCTTGGCGAAAATTCATCGCTGTCCAATACAGAAGCTGTAAAAACGGTATTAAAAACGCAATCAAAAACACGGTCGTACAGAATAACGTCATCGCAATTTTGGCAGCAGTGCTGGTTTCAAAGCGGCGATTGCTGCCTTGGGTCACCGTACTGCCGCGCCGAGCTTGCCAATACTGCTCAAAGAACACTACAACGAACACCACCCCAATGAGTAGCGCGGCCAGTTGAGCGGCAGTGGTTAGACTAAAAAAGCCAAACCACGCTTTATAAATAGCCGTGGTGAAAGTGTCAACATTAAACACTGAGACCGCGCCAAAATCTGCCAGCGTCTCCATACAGGCTAATAACAACCCGCCAATTATCCAAGGCAGCGCTTGTGGTAATGCCAAACGAAGCAATACCTTACCACGGCTAAGCCCTAGCATTTGACCTGCTTCAATCGCCCGCCTTCCTTGTGACAAAAAAGCCTGCCTTGCCAGCAAGTATACATAAGGATAAAACGCCAGAGACAGTATCAGCCCCGCACCCCAGACATTGCGTACTGATGGTATCGCGGTGCTAAAGCCCAAATCACGTAGCCCAGTCTGCAATGGCCCACTAAAATCAACGATTCCGACCGTGACAAAGGCCAGCACATAGGCGGGCATCGCTAGCGGCAACATCAACGCCCACGAAAAAAACCGCTGTCCGGGGAAGCGGTACATGCTTGTTATCCAAGCCAATGCGGTGCCGATACTACCGGCTATCACCGTCACCATCAGCAATAAGATGGCAGTGTTTTTAATTACTTGTGGCAGTACATAGTCCGTCATGTGCTGCCAGATATCTGCGACTGGCTGCGTCCATGAAAAGAGTACAATTATAATTGGAATCAGCATAAACAACGAAATCAGCCCTAGGACTGATTTCGATAAAATACGCTTAATGATGACATGCTCTTGACCGATAGCATGGTTGTCACTGACAGTGTCTTCTTTGACAGCATTACCTTCTTTAGTAGAAGCTTTTGTCATTGTCATAATAAAAATACTACCGTGTCATACGCATAAAGGCCAAATTGTATAGGGCGTGTTTAGCATGCAATCATAGCACTGACAGCGGCTATTTGTGAATGCAAAACACGCTCTATTTTATAACAGATTATTTATAGCCCACTTTATCCATCATTTGAATGGCTTGAGTTTGCAGTTCACCAAACTTTTGCACATTGATATTATCTTGCGTAAACGTACCCCAAGATCTGAGCATCTCTGACTCATCGATACCTTCTTTGACAGGATATTCTTTATCAGCACTGGCATAGATACCTTGTGCTTCATCAGAAGATAGCCACTCCATCAGTTTGAGCGCGCCATCTGGATTGTCTGAGTTAGCGACCACGCCAGCACCAGAAATATTCACATGCGTGCCTGTAGTGCCTTGATTAGCCCAGAATATTTGCACAGGGAAATCAGGCTTCTCATCAAGTACACGGCCATAGTAATAACTATTGGCAATCCCAACTTCACACTGACCTGCGGCAATGGCCTCTAACATACTGGTGTCATTGCTAAAGACGTCCGTCGCTAGGTTATCTACCCAGCCACGAATGATTTCTTCCGTTTTTTCCGCGCCCAAATTCTCAATCATGCTAGCAACCAATGACTGGTTATAGACCGCATTTGACGTACGCAAGCACAGCTTACCCTTCCACTTTGGATCAGCAAGATCTGCATAGGTAGAGAGCTGATTGGCGTCTACTTTGCTTGGATCATAAAATATAGTCCGTGCACGTAGTGACAGACCGGTCCACTGACCTTTTGGATCACGGTATTTGGCGGGTACATTGCTCTCTAGTACCGTCGAAGCGACTGGCTGCAACAATCCTTGCTGTGCGGCTTGCCATAGGTTACCCGCATCAACCGTCAACAACATATCTGCAGGCGTATTCTGGCCTTCAGCTTCAAGGCGCGCCATGAGTGGACCCGTCTTATCAGTGACCAGCTCAATTTTTACGCCCGTGGCTTCGGTATACTTATCTAATAACGGCTTAATCAGCTGCTCATTACGTGATGAATAAATGGTAACCACTTGATCACTATCAGTCGCCACTGCTGCGGTATCCGTTACCGTCTCTTGGTCGGGGGCTTGCGAATCGACATCGGCATTTTCTGCAGGCGTTGAGGCGTTATTACAGCCTACAAGACCCATCATCATGCTAAATATAGCAACAGACAAAGTGGCTTTAACGGGACGAGTCAACGATAGATTTTGGGTAATCGCAGTCAATGACATGGTTTTCTCCATAATTAGTGCGATAGATAATAAAAAGGTGAGAGTGCATTTATAGCATTATGTGCTGAGCTGTCGAGTAATAATTAAGACTAATAAATTAAAACCAATAAAAAGCCAGTCAACCAATCATAAAAACTAAACCATATACTAATCTAAATGAGATTAATTATCAATACTTTTGTCATTCATAACAGCATAACTGACAAGAATGCCTTTAACAGTATTTTTAACGACTCACATCTCATTATTTTCGGTTTGGATGCTAGCTTTGATATTTGATTTTCGCTATTATTCACGGCTATTAGCTGTTATGTAATAGCCACTGCCCAAGAAGCACATTGACCGCGGCCTCCGTGCGTAAAATCCTTGACCCCATATGAACGGCCTGACAACCCTGCGCGGCAAGCAGCTCAATCTCATAATTAATCCAGCCACCCTCACTACCGATACAAACCACACTTGGCAAAGCGGCTTTTGTAGAGGGTGCTGACTGCAATGCGTGCCGCTGTAAATACTGTGTTAATGACAGCTCACTATAAGGGTGCGCCACGATAGCATCATGGGTGATTAAACTGGCAAGCTCATCTTCAACAAACGGCTTAAAGCGTTTTTGCATGCTGATACGCGGCGCTACTGTATCAACGCCTTGCTGCAAACCCTCCAAGACAAACTCATCAAGTCGCGCCAGCAATGGACTTTGCCAATAGCTTTTTTGAGTACGGTAGCTATTAATCAGTACAATATCGCGCACACCCAGTGCGGTCATATCCATGATTAAGCGTCGCAATACTTTTGGGCGCGGCAAAGCCAGCACTACTGTAACATCGAGCTTTGGCGGCGGTGCAGTATCAAGCTGCACATCAGCAAGCTGTATGTTATTAGGCGTCATTTCATTAATAATCGCTGTACCAAGATTACCACCAAGCTGGCCTATTTTTAGAGTGTCACCAAGCTGCAGACTCAACACTTTATGAACATGGGTAATTTGTGCAGGGTCATTAATTTGCGCATAAGGCAGTGCAATATCGGATTCAGGCAATAAGATACAGTTCATACAGCATATCGCTTCATAAAAACAAGAAAATGGACTTTATTAATCTTCAATATCTACAAAATACTCAATGGTTTCTTCAATCATTTTTAGCTGACGGGTTAATACCTCTTGCTGCTGCACCGTCATTTGCTCGCCTGCCTGCCCTGCCTGCTTGGCAACGTTTGGATGACTGAGCCAAAGCCTTAACTGCTGATAAATGAGTTCAACATCATCGCTTATCGCAACGTCAGTATCTGTTATAGATGACGGTGTTAGAGACGCGACCATAGACTCAGATTCTGGCTGATCATCTAAGGCAAGCAGTTGATAAAGCGGTTGATAAAAGTCATTATTTGGCTGATACAAAGCACCGACACTCGCAAGCTTATCCACCACGCTCTGACATGACTGCGTATATCGACCCATTAGCACTGGAGTTCCGATACTCATAGGCTCAACTGGATTGTGCCCACCAATATCTACCAAAGAACCACCAACCAGCGCTACATCTGACAGCGCATACCAGTGCATGAGCTCGCCCATACTATCCGCTAGATATACTTGCGTTTGCTCAGTGATAGCTTCGTTCATACTACGCCTTGCCATCTGTAATCCTGACTCTTTAATCAGTGCCGCCACTTCATCAAAGCGTTCAGGATGTCTGGGCACGATAATCAGCAAGGTTTTGTTCAATTCAGCTATGTCTAACAGTTGCTTTTGTAATATTAAAGCCACTTTTTCTTCATCGTTATGAGTACTCGCAGCTATCCAAACGGGACGATCTAAATACCTTGCATGACCTGAGCCTTGCGGATTCGCAGTGGCGACGTCTACTCTGGTTTCATCAGTCAGCTTTTCGTGCTCAATCGTTTTTTTGGGCTCAGTGACTTTTTTAGCCTCAGTCGCTTTGGGGGTATTAATCACCCATTTAAGCGAGCCAGCAACACGTATCTGAGTGCAGTACGCGCCCAACGCGCGAAAGCGTTTAGCAGATTCACCATCTTGGGCGATGATTAAGCTGAGGTTTTGCATCATACTGGCACTGACCGCCGTTATCTTTTGATAGCGTGTAAAAGATGCCGCGGATAAACGCCCATTGACGAGGATACTGGGGATATTTTTTTGAGAGAGTATTGCCAAAATATTTGCCCACAGCTCAGTCTCCACAAATAAAGCGGCTATTGGCTGTACATGCGCTAAAAAGGTTTCGATAACCGTAGGCGTGTCTACTGGTACGTAACTATGGCTCATACGACCTTGGGCAATCTCGTCAGCGAAACGGCTAGCAGCGCGCGCATGACCCGTCTGCGTCGTATTGGTCAACCAAACCTTGTAGCCCTGCGCTAACAATGCATCCAGTAGGGGCGCCACTGTGTTGGTCTCTCCTAACGATACCGCATGGCACCAAACCACCTTATTACTGGCATCATCTACATCAGACATAGGCCGCGGTGGATACTGTTTGCCAAACCGCTCTGCCACTTCTTGCGGATAGTTCTCACGCTTATGCGAACGACGCCATACTTGCACTCGATACAGGGGCTTTAATAAAGCAATGATAAGCCGATAATACCAAGGCGGCTTGACAGCGGCGCGCTTGCTTAGCGATGCCTGTCTAGAGGGCGACTTAGATTCAGTGCTTGAAGGCGGCGTAGAAGAAGATGGCATGAAGTAAACCAAATTAGTAGAACGTGTGGCACATGCAAAGAAGTGCTCAACAAGCCCTAGTCAAAAAAACCAAATGGTATGAAAAAACCAGCCAAAATAATGGCAAAAGGTACTATTGAAAAACTGGCAAAAAATATGCCAATTTTAGCGTAATTGACACACCAACCCTATCTCTTATTGCCAAATCGGTAAAATATGTCCCACTCTCCACTATCTAAATATGTTGGCGTAGGCTGTGGCTTTAGCCCAGCATTTTGCTTTTGCAAATATTTAAGCTGGGCTAAAGCCACAGCCTACGATAGCCCACATTAATTTGAGAGTCAGGTTAAAACATATCAACAGTTAAAGAAAGATAAGTTAGCCTTTTATTTATACAAAAACCACTAACAATAAAGCAAACACAACTATTGCTCCTATCAATAATTGATAGCGCTTAATACTATGTTGTTCTTGCTGCTGCGTCGTTATCAACGCTTGCGCTTTTTGCCACTGCGCTACTAGCTCTGCCGCTTCTTCATGGCCATTTTTAGCGGCTTGCTCTAGCCAGTGTTGACCATTATTAATGTCTTGTGGCACACCAATACCTTGATAATACATTTTGCTCAATAACCGCTGAGCACGGATATCTTGTTTATCAGCCGCTTGTTTGACCAGGGCCGCACCTGCTTCTTTGCCAGCCGCTATCCCTGTTACCAACCCTTCATTCAATAGCTCATACATTGCCAGTCGCAGCATAGCCGCGGTATTACCCAGCTTGGCAGAGCTCTCCAACAGTAACAACGCTTGCTGGCGAGACGTTTGGTGCTGCTCTGAAAATTTTACGTCATGGCGCGGCTTTGATTGCCGTGCAATATGACGCTCAAACTGATCCAGTATTTTACGTGCTTGTTGATATTCATCATTGCCTGCATTCTGTGACACGTCAATATTATCGAGCTCTGCTAGCAGTTGAGTAAATATCTCTGTTGTTGGTTCTGCACCTTTAGTAGTAGAAGTTGAAGTGGGAGTAGCACTCGACTCAACTGTTTGCTGTGATGGCAATAGCAAGCTCGTATCTACAGTGTCATTATTCACTGCTGAGGTTATAGCAGCAGCATTTGTGTCAGCTTGCTTTTGCACGACTTGTTGTTGGGTGCGTGAATTTTTAACCGTTATTTTTGGAAAAACGTCTTTTTTAACGACTTCTTCCGCAGGCGCTTTTTGTAACGCAGCTCTGGTCGTAGAGTGCTTTTGCACAGAAGCTCTTGCCTCTACAGAAGACTGATTTGTATTTAATACTGGACGAAGCTCTGCATGTTCAGAAGGTGCTTTAGACGCTATAGCACCGATATTATTAGGTGGCAATCGAGAGCTGACGGCTTGATATAGACCACTTGCAACCTGCCCTCCGCCTTGTACCGCCTGAAACTTGCGGTCGATATGTCCAAATAGTCTCTGACCTATTGGCTCTAATGCAAAAAATACACTCGCACTGCCTAAAGCATCATCTAAAACGTCACTTAAAGTATCAGCTAAACCACTGTCACGATATACCACCGCCATTTGCTGATAAAAGTCATCGGTAGTTAAGACAAGCTTAGGATAGTGCTTTTTCAGCTCAAACTGACCATACCAATGCGGGAAGCTTTGCCACTGCCTTGCCAGCACTCGCCCAGCATAAAAAGCTAAAAACCATAGCAAATGACGATAGCGATCATCAGCCAACAGTTTGGCCTCATCTAAGGTGTTTGACTTGGTATGGTCACGGCGAATTTGCGAGATCAGCGTATCTACTCGCTGCAGGCTTTCTAGCGTTTCATCTAACTGACACTCATGTAGCTGCACTTCATATGCAATACCACCAGCGATCGGCTCTGCTGCCAAAAAGTCCTGCCAATAACCCTCAGCCATATAATCTAGAGATGTTTTGGTTGTTTTTCTATTAGTATGAGCGGACATAAGAAAGACAAATCCTTTATATAAAAATCACTTGAGCATAACCCATAACCCATAACCCATAACCCATAACCACTATAGCAGAGGACTAAATAAGCGCACCACATTATCAAACAAACGCTGCGAGTCAGGACGCTGTTGCCACTCCTCTAGGCTTAAGAATCGGCAGTTTTGTAAATAAACTTCTTGGCAATCAGCAACTTGAGCGACCATCTCAGGAGTATAAATCGCCAGACTGACCTCCATATTCAAATAAAAACTGCGCATATCAATATTTACCGTCCCAAACAGACAGTAATCATCATCAACCACCACCGTCTTGGCATGCAACAGCCCCCCTTTAAACAGCGCAATCTTTACCCCTACTTCCAGTAATTCTTGATAATAAGCTTGTGAAGCATGCTGCACCAAAAACGAATCAACCTTTTCTGGAATAATAAGCGTCACATCAACCCCACGCTTGGCTGCTGTGACCAAGGCACCTGATAATGGCTCATCAGGAACAAAATATGGGGTGGTGATTTGAATGCGCTTGTTAGCACGATGAATCACGGTGACCAACGTATTATAGATCACATGCGCGGTCAACTGCGGTGCTGAAGGAATAAGCTGCGCGAGCACATTATCAACTGCAGGCATCTGCGGAATCAAAATCGATGTCGATCCTACTTCTGGTACGACATCATGTGTCTCATCAGCCAATACCTCTATACGACTATTAATATCGTTGATAGTCGGGTTCAATACATATAATTTACGTGTATAGCTGTTTACACGTTGATGTAAGGCATGCAGGTTATCATTGTTTTCAGCACCTATATCAGTTACCACTACTTTGGCCATCGCCGTCGCGATACTAACCGGCTGCTCACTGACACTACGTATCATCAAATCAATCCACTGCCCGACATTCTTATCTTGTTTAAAATACCTAGGATCTACTAAATTAAAACTGCCGGTATAGCCAATATATTCATCAACGACCACAATCTTGCGATGGTTACGCAAGTCTGAGCGTTTAAACAGTGTTTTGAGCAGTCCTACTGGCAATGATTGATGCACAAACACCCCAGCGCGCTCCAAAGCTCGGTGCTCAGCACTGTTAAAGAAACTAAAGCTACCGACACTATCGACCAATAGATGGCACTCTACCCCACGCTTGACAGCTGCTTCTAGAGCTTTTAACACATCCAGCACCTGTCCCTTAGGATAGATAATATAAAACTCCATAAAAATAGTGCGCTTAGCATTTTCGATATCATGGATAAAATGATTAAAAATCGTTTGCGGAGACGTCAGTAGCTGCATCTGATGCCCAGGGAACACTCCAAACCCCGTCCGCCGTGTCCCGATACGACTGACACCGCTATAGCTGTCCGATAACAGCTCTTGCCCTTGATTGAATATCAAACGCTCACGCACTGCCATATCATTCATGAGCAGACTTGCTTGACCCATGCGCTCACGATAACGACGGCCAATCATCGGCTCGCCCACCAAAATATAAGCGAAGAACCCCACCAAAGGCAGTATGTACAAAACCGCTATCCACGCAATCGTCACCCCAATATTGCGCTGTACCGACACAACACGTAAGCTCATCACTACCATCAGGATAATATGCAATACCAAACCCATCCCTGCAAAGTCGCTCCACGACCATGCTGCAAAGTACTGCCCAGTAGTTAAAGCGTCTATAATGGCCTCCACCAATCAAGATAAAACAAAAACATAAGCAGTATAATAGCTTTTAGCCACCAAACAATAGGTAACAATAATAAGTCTCTTTGTAGCAACGCTAATAAAGCTCTGACTCAGGCTACTATAATTGATGATATACAGAGGGTATTTATGCTTATTTGATAAAATTGTCAAAATACCATTTGACAGCCATGTGTAAATGTATATAATACACACCCACAGAGCGAGGCTTTAGTGAGCTATCTTCTGTTAAGAGCTTTTCAAAGGGTGACAACTTTGAATATCAAAGCTTTTAGAATTTCCCTTTAAGGAAAATTCTCTTGCGCGCTTAAAATTGCACTGCAATTTTTTTACGGCGCTCAGGGTGATTAGCTCAGTTGGTAGAGCGTCTGCCTTACACGCAGAATGTCGGCGGTTCGAATCCGTCATCACCCACCACTCATTTAGCGAAGTGGGCTCTGGTTATAAAGAGCAAAACGCTAAAGACGACCTAAGCAGCGGTAGTTCAGTTGGTTAGAATACCGGCCTGTCACGCCGGGGGTCGCGGGTTCGAGTCCCGTCCGCTGCGCCATATTTAAAACGAATTTAAACTCTCGAGTTTAAGCAAGTTTCGCCTCAAGTATTAGTTTACTTGAGGTTTTTTTTGTCTGAATTTCCGCTTAAAGCCTTTATCCATAAGGGTTGGTTATTCTTTCTTTATCAACCCTTAAGAAGTAGTCCACTCTTTAATAATGTATTTTCTATAAGTCTGCATACATGCACTCTGCTTCTTGAAAATCGGTGACCAAGTGCTCGGTGACCAAACGGTGACCATTTTGTGACCAAGATTATTAAAAGTTGCTGATGGTAACTGACCCCCAAATTTTATGCTTATCGATAAGTTCAGGAGCTTAAAGGATCAGCCTCAAACTAAGTTTGAGGTAAAGACGGAAACCTTTCTACCCATTCACCGATAACCACTTTGTCAGTTTCAATACAAAATGGTATTGCCCACAACCTCAATTTTTCTGCTAAATGAAAACATTCCAAAGGTGTTTCGAACTGATGGTGTTTAGGATAAATAAGCATCATGTCTCCACACCCATTCAAATATTTGTGACCATAAGCAAATAGCTGATAAATATCATCCTGTTCTATATCAAAATTCTTTTTATTTGAGTTTATTAACTTCCATTTGGTATCAAGTACATGGTAATTTTTTCTTTCTCTACTGATTAATAGATCAGGCTTTAATTGAAAGCGCGATTTTAAACCTTTTTGGTCATTCACCATGTGCTTATTAGAAGCCTGTGTTGTTAGTTGCCAGGGCGACTTGATATCTCGTCGTAAGCATTTTGCCACATACTTCTCGAACAAAATTTCCATTGGGAATAACAATGCAATACCCCGATGCTCTCCCTTTTGAAAGTTTGGATTAAGCTTTTCAAGTATTAGTTGGCACCATGGCTTTATCGCTCGGTAGGATTGCAATATTTTGATGTCTGACCACTTATGCATTGAGTTTAGAGGCTCTCTAAGACTCGTTATAGGGTCTAAGATGTGTGAGAGCTCATTAGCCAGTCGCCAGTTCTCAGAACTCCTACAGTGCTGCTGTACGTAATCCAATGCTGTTTTGATTAGTTGGTTCTCAAGTCGATTTGGATGATAGACATCATGACGAATATGAAAAAGATGAGCTCGGCCAACCGTTTGCCTTTGTTGAACTGTAATATCAAGCTGGCCACGAATAAATCTACTTTCTTCTTCAATTCTTTGATAGTCAAATCTGAGCCCAGACGCTACCAGCTCCTTTAGCAAATATAAAAACTGGTAGTATATCCACTCATGAATAGGTAAGTTCATTCGATTGAGACTGGCAGATTGAGCCTCTTTATAGGATAGGTTTAATACGGAGCTTAGCATTTTGCATAAGACCTCTCTGCTCTTATCTGACTCTTGAGTACCTAATCCTGTCTTTGGTAGTATCTCAATACCTTCGCGGCAAGGGCTTTCCAAATAACCTACATAAGAATGCAACTGTAAGTAATTTGGACGCTTATAAGTAATAAACCGTCCATAGCTCTCTTTTTCACTTAATTCCACTAACCAATCAAAAGTTTCTTGCTCAATGATAGCCAAGTCTAAGCTAGGAAATACTGTCTGATCGGTAGTCAGCTGAGCATATTCTCTGACTTGAATCATTCTTCACCTGTAGCAGTATCAAAGTGAAATATACCTTTATATGCTTGAGGTTTAGAAAGTGCATCAGCATTAATATAATAGCGTCTATCTGCTGTAATCTGGCTTAGAACTTTACTAGGAAAAAGTTGATTCATAGTAGGATTTATTTTTTCAGTCTGTATAAACCGATCTTCAAAATCTTTAGCAGGGTCATTCAACACCCAACCAATACGCTCCCAGTCTAAAAAGAAGTATTCTTGCAGTAACGGGATAATCCGTCTCTTAAAAATATTACCTAATTCAATTTCTTTTTCGGCATCTGAATCCAAGTCTTTCAAAGACCAGAAGTACGAATGACCTATGGTGTGTTCACGATCTAACAGCACTTCAATACGCTGATTTATTACTGTTAATATTTCAGATACAGCAATGCCATGAACTGTTATGCCATCTAAAAGTTCAGGCTTAGGTAATAGCTCAATAAAATCAAATCGTCGGCGTAATGCTAAATCTAGCTGTGCAAGAGATTTATCAGCGGTATTCATCGTTCCTAGCACGTAAAGATTTGAGGGGACTGAGAATTTCTCTTTAGAATAAGGTAGTATGACTTCGCGCGCATCTGTACCACCTTTACGCTTATCAGGCTCAAGTAATGTAATAAGCTCACCAAAAATACGAGATATGTTGCCGCGGTTGATTTCGTCAACGATCAATACATAATTTTCTTTATCAACTGTTTCTTGAATGAGTAATCTAAGGAACTGATATTGATTCTGTTTTTTTGCTTCATTCAATAAATCGTCCCAGTTAAACCTAGATAGCTCATAGCAAGCTTGAGGCACCATCTTGTAATTATTGTTTAATGGAAGTATATTTAAATTCACACCTCTCGCAATCCATTTGACACTTCTAACATGCGGGTAGTGATTGTTTAAACCTTCAGCATTCTCGTCATATTTATAATCTGAAGTAACAATTCCGATAGCTTGTATAGATAATTCACTTTTTAGGCAAAGTATTACGTCACCAACTGAAATATCGTTAGCAAAACAATTTAGGGAGGACTGAGCCTTTTTCAGACTATCCCAGTAACTTTTTTCAACTAACGTTCTATTATCGTAATCAACACTCAAATCTCCAGTTTTGTGCCATCCAATTCTTGCTTCATTGTTATCAAGACAGCTTTTTCTAAACTCTCTTTCTTTAACTTCGCCAATTGATAATTTCCATATTTTTGGAGAATTAGATAACCCCTCAAACTTCTCACTTTTGATAGTGTTTCCTGCTTTTTTAGCTATTTGCTTAAAAACTCCAGACTCAACCTCATAATAAATATGTCTTGTTTCCTCATTAGTTTTTGCTCTAATCCCTTCAACAAAGTCTTCATAAGCAAAGCTTTGGTGGAACGTCGTAAATGCAATGCGCCCTTTTGCTGTTAACTCATCATACTTATCTTTGATCTTTCGACGCTTGAACTTGTCATTATTCAGAGACTCATACCAATCAGGAGCAACGCACTGGACAGCGAGTTCTGTAGTACAGTAGGTCTTACCTGTTCCAGGTGGTCCATATAAAATTCGATTAAGGTTAGCCATATTTGGTTCTTTACTTTTCGATTTAATGTTATACCCACTCTGTTGTGATGCAACTTTCCTATTAGAGTTTTCGAACCATGCTTCATACGATATTTGCCAAAATGGCTTATCAGTATAGGCCCTTAAACTTGTAAGAATTTTTTGATAATCAGACCAGTTTTCTTTAGGCAAAATAAAGCCTTTATTTTCGAGCCATGGTTCAGTTTGTGCATCTATGGGTAGGTACTGTGATGGACTAATATAGAACAAATATTGAGTAAGTTTTGTAAATCCTGTACCAAGTATTTTTAATGCCGAATTAAAGTCTTGCTCTTTAATATCACCATTACGAGCTTGCCGAAATAACTCCCAAAGCAAGGGAATTGAGTCATCAGAACGTAAATACTCATATGGAAATAACCAAAATTTCTGTGCTTGAGATGTAGGGACTCCATCAAAATCTTTAGGAACAGTAATATCTAGTCCTATCAACTTTATTAGTTCTTCAACAAATTTCCCTCTATTCTTAACTCCAAATTTCATAAAAGCAGCAAAAAAAGTAAAAGGATCTATCTCTTTCAATTCTTCTTTTTGATTCTCAATATGTTTATCTTCTAAACCTTTAATAATACCAATTTTAACGAGTGTATTAACTAGATCAGGCTGCCTATCCTCGTAGTCAGCTATCCAATCCGCAATAGCTTTAAAAGCCGGAATCCATGTGTACTGTTCATTGCGCTGTCTGACATCCATTAAATAATCTTCCATATAATTTTTTCTAACTATTCAAAAATAAAATTTTTACGGCATTAACCCAGTGGGAGATCGCTCAAGTATTTGAGACTATACTCATGCCACTAAAGGCATACAAAAATAGGAGCTACACCATGAGTAAGTCTACACAATCAAAACCAACTTCGAACCAAGGCAACGGCGGAAACTGGCCAACTAAGAATGGCTCAAGCAACTCGTCAGGATCAAATCGTGGAAATGCAAAGCCTAAATAAATTCAAATACAATTAATTTGGAGAGGCAGATGTGGCGGCAAGCCACATCTGCTTTCAAAAATATGAGATATTCGACCAATAAAGATTTTAATCATCATATAAAGCACTTAATAAAGCAAGGCTGGTTATTTAGAAAGAGAAGAAAACACAATCAGATCGTTGCGCCAAGTGGACAATCTGTTACTTTTTCTAAAACACCGAGCGATCATAGAGCTCTTAAAAATTTTATCAATGATATTAGACATACAAAAGAAGGATATGCACAATGAGAACTACAAGCATTAAGAAGAGCCCTTATTTTTTCCCTGCTGAAGTAGTAAGAGCTATTGCTACAGCAATTGACAGCAAGAATGATAGTGAATCGTTAGATAACAAATGTCATGATCTATATCTAAGTAAGAATGAGCTTGACCAGCTTATCAATATACATATACATAAAGTTATCGAACGAGTTGAGCTAAAAAAATCAGTTGAGAACGAGCTTAAGGCTTTGGTTGCTCAGATGTTTGATGATTACCTAAAGATAGTAGCAACCTATAATCTATCAGAGCAGCATAGAGATGATATTGGACCTTGGATAATTGAAGCATTTTTTTGCCCTTATTTAATTAATATTGTCTCTTTTTTAGGAACAAGAACAAGACCCTTTGAAAAATCAGACTACATTGAGCTAATGACTGATAACTCTACAGGCTTGGAGATTACTTTCAAAATTATTGAAAAACGTGTTAAAGGTTGGAATGCTTTTTATACCAGTTTATCTAAGGGCGATAAGATAAGATTACGGCATGGCGTCGCGGTGATGACCTACCCAGTTATGGCAGTTTGCTGGCGATTCTCAATCCTAAGCACCATGATATATCAAAGAATATTCTGGTTTTCTTAATAACGGCTCGTGCTATTGGGTACTTTAAAAAACACAATGATTTTGAATTATTGACCCAATATTTAAAGCCGCCTACATCTTTTAAAGCTCTGATGGTTCAATTCGAGGACTTACTATTAGCACTACATGAAAGAGATATGCAATATGTAGCCACTCTATATCAGAATAAAGATGAGCAATTTCTTCATCGACCTTCTACTATTATTTTAGAGCTTCTGACTTATAGTCTAAGCAGTTTTTCGAAGGATGAAATAGAGAAAGCAAAAGAGTATTTTGTTAATACATTTGAGCTTAGTCTTTATCGGTCAGGACACTTATGCGAGCAGATTATCGAAGTCGGTTTCGTGATTGCTAGCTGGCAAGAGAGACCTGATATGAACTTAATATCAAAGCTAAAAAGTGTCCAAAACCTATATGGCTACACTCTACCTACGATATTGACTGAGGATACCAAACGTAAGAAGGAAAACCTAGTTGAAGACTGGGAAATCAATATGTGGCGAAGCAATGCTCAAAAGGTGTTCAATAACTTTAAAGTTGAACTACCAGAAAAATATAGAGTGAGCTCAGCTGTTCTACCTATATATTTAAACGCGAAAGAGCTAGCACTTGACCTAAAAAAACCTAATAAAAAAGTGAAAGTAAATGACAATGCCAAGCTTCATAGGAACAAGGGTAAGAGCAAGCAAGTAACGACACAACTTATTTGGAATACATTACGAAAGGATCTAGATGCTGTTAATCAACTCTTACAAGCTGGTGCTGATATCAACATCCTCTCTGATAACAACGAGTCAGCTTTATTAGTTGCTTTACAGCATATGAATTTAACTGAGCTTCATGAACCAGACGATAGCTTTTATAAAGTGCTTAAAGATTTGGAGTATGCACCAAAGACAATCAACGCGGTAACCGCTAAAAAGCATCTGTTTACACTATTAAGTGCAGTGCAAACAGGACGACTCGAGGTCGTTGAACATATCCTAAGCCTAGGAGCGGATGTGAGCCAAAAAGGCGGCAGCGGTCATGTAGATGCCTTAACTATGTGTATATCTTTAATTGGAACGATTAAGAACTCAAAACAGCTACTTAACCAGTTCTCTATGATGACAAAAGATCCAGAAAAAGCGATAGCTAGGATGAGCGATTATGAGTTTTCTGCTTTTATTAGAGAAACTCAAGGTAGCCTTGGCCTCAATAGAAAACAAGTGAGTCACCATCTTGCTCAAGGTAAGAAAAGTTCAAATGCAATGGCTATTCTTAAAGAGGTATTTGAAGTTTTTAAAGAACAAACTCAAGCAAACTACGAGTTATTTGATTTGAGCGAAATGCGCAAAATAGCAAAGCTACTAATTGATCGAGGTGCAAATCCTAGCGCTAGATATGATTGGAGTGGCATCGACGGATACACTCCATTCTTACTAGCCTGCGAGCTTAATGAGGATGAACTGGTCACTCATATGCTAAATAATGCTACTGAAGACTCAAAAGATGACATTATTAATACGGTATACAGAGATCGTAGAAATGGTAAAGCTGTGAGCTATGAAAAAATCTGTCAGCATTTCAAAACTGATGATGTAATGGATGTTGTAGATAGGAGTATAATTTTAGCGAGTAGTGATAAAGTAAGTTAAGGAGCCCATCCCGAATTCTGTGTGAGGCCGTTCAAAACTCTGTGTCAACTAAATTAAAGACGCATCACCGAATCTAATCGACCAGGGAAATAGATAGACAGCTGCATCATCGTCTGTCCCCAATTACGAATCGGCATCGTCCACTTGGCAGAGGCATTTAATACCAAACCCAACAATTAAAGTTGCGCCCAGGTACGAGTAGTTAAAGACCGAATCCTTTGTGGCTGTTTAAGTAGATTATTCCAAGCCAAGCATGCGGCATCGACAATAGCCTCATAACTGTCATAACAACGATTAGATAGCTCATTTTGCTTAAGGTACTGCCATACTCTCTCAGAGGGATTGAGCTCAGGTGAATAAGGCGGTAGTTTAAGCATAGTGACATTAGCCTGATTCAAGCTTGGTGGATGCCATAATGCGCCATCCATCACCACCACCGCATGACGTCCTTTTGGAACGGCTTTACTAATCTCTTGCATATGCAATAACATGGTGTGTTTATTAACGAAAGGCAGTACTAAGCCGACAGCCTTCTTTGTCGCTGGACAAAAGGCACCAAACAGATAAGCGGAATGAAACTGTTGCTGCTTGATCAGTCGAGGTCGCCCACCGCGGTAATGCCAAACTCTGGTCAATGAGCCTTGTTGTCCTATTCGAGTTTCATCTTGAAACCAGATGTCCACTTGATCTAGGCTCACATCAGTAGGCAGTGACGCCTTAACCTGTGCTATAAAGTTTTTTTAAAAGCGTCTTGAGCTTGTGGGTCGGCTTTTGGATGCTGACTACGAGCACTTATCCAACTCATATCAATACGCTTGAGTAGCTCGTAGATACCGTTAACGGTGTAGTGAGCGTTGTAGTGTTCTTTAGCCAATTGCTGAATGTCTTTGCCGGTTAGACGACCGCCAGCGCGCTTTTCTTGTTCAGAGACTATCATGGCTTTAAAAGCGGCTGTGTCTGCTTCTGCCAATTTGCTGCGACGACCTCGACGATGACGATCGTAGAGACTCTCAAGTCCTCGTTCATAATATCGCTTCAATGTCCGTCTGGCAGTTTCAGGATGTATGCAGAGGTCTTTGGCAATATCGTTGGTGGCTTTGCCTATACTATATTGGTATAAGATGAGCAGGCGTAGTCGGGCTCTGGGATTGCGCTCAGTCTTTGAGTGTTTGCCAAAGTCATGGTCTTCTAGGTTATGTATTGGTATAGTCATAAGTGGATTATACTATATATTTTGGGTTTGGTATAACATACCAACATACAACAATTTGAGCAAGCTGGTTTCATTCGGGAATGCGCCTTTGGTTTTAGTAAGTTTACGAAACTGACGATGTACCGCTTCCACCGCATTGGTGGTATAAATAGGCTTTCTGACTGCTTCAGGATACTTAAAATAGGCAGATAGCAAATGCCACTTGTCCCGCCAAGACTTAATCACCGCCGGATACTGATCGCCCCAAACAGCCTCTAAATCATCAAGAGCCAGTTCAGCTGACTCCTTATTAACTGCCTTATAAACAGGCTTTAAATCGCGCATAAAGGCTTTTTGCTCACGACTAGCTACATAACGGATACTATTACGGATTTGGTGAATCACACACAGCTGTACTTCTGTATTGGGGAAAATGGCATTGATGGCTTCAGGAAAACCCTTTAGGCCATCCACACAAGCGATGAGAATATCTTGTACGCCACGATTGTGTAAATCTGTGAGCACAGATAGCCAGTAGTTTGCCCCTTCGCTTTCAGAGCAATACAGACCAATGAGTTCTTTTTTGCCTTCGGTATTAAGTGCCAATAGCGTGTAAATGGCTTTGCTGACATAGCGTCCTTCGTCTTTGACCTTGTAGTGAATCGCATCAAGCCAGACAAACGGATAAACGCTGTCGAGTGGACGAGATTGCCATGCTTTAAGCTGCGGTATCAGCTCATCAGTGATGCTACTGATGGTCGCCTCTGAGACCTCAAGTTGGTATATCTCAGCAATGTGGTGGCGTATGTCACGGTAACTCATGCCATGAGAAAATAGCGATAGGATGCGGCTATCGATCTCAGCGGTGAGTTTAGTTTGATGTTTCTTGACCAACACAGGCTCATATTCACCGTTACGATCTCGTGGGGTTTCAAGCTCGAAGCTACCCGCTGCTGATTTGACCGTCTTTTTGCTGTAACCGTTACGACGGTTGCTTGTCGTACTTTGTTCAAGGTGGCTTTGTATTTCGGCATTTAAGGCAGCTTCGGTGAGCTGTTTGATGAGTGGGGCAAGTACCCCGTCACTGCCTGTGATAGGTTTACCTGCTTGAATGCCTTTTAAGGCTTCGTTAAAGTCAAAGTTTTGCATGGTGTCATTCCTTGTTTTTTACATAGTTTAGGGGAATGACACAGAATTTTGAACACTACCTTCTGTATCTGCCCTTTAGATTAAATGCCTGCTTATACGATCATCAAACATAATCATAAAGCGATTAAGAGCAGACGTCCAGTTACGAATCGGCATCGACCACTTCTTGGATGCCTGCTGTGTTGCTAGATATACCACTTTAAACGCTGCCTGATCAGAGGGAAATACCTTACGCTTATTCACCGCCGTACGAATCACGCTGTTTAGCGACTCAATAGCATTGGTGGTATATATGACTTTTCTAATGTCTTTAGGGTAGCCAAAGAACACCGTTAAGCCCTCCCAGTTATTACGCCAAGACTTGATGACATGCGGATACTTATCGCCCCACACCTCATCAAAGTGTTCAAGATTGGCCTCTGCTATCTCAAGCGTATCAGCGCCGTAGATGGCCTTTAAATCAGTCGCTATTGCCTTCTTATCTGTCCAAGGTACAAACTTCATTGAATAGCGTACCATGTGCACGATACACAGCTGAACCTGAGCGTTGGGGTAAACCGTATTGATGGCATCAGGAAAGCCCTTTAGACCGTCGACACAAGCGATTAGGATATCTTGTACCCCGCGGTTTTGTAGTTCAGTGAGAACGCCAAGCCAGAACTTAGCGCCTTCATTCTCTGATAGCCACATGCCAAGCAGCTCTTTTCTACCATCAAGTCCCACGCCTAGCGCCAGATAGATTGCCTTGTTGATAATCTGCTTATCTTGACGTACTTTGACGACGATGCAGTCTAAGTAGACGATAGGATAAACACTGCTCAATGGCCGGTGCTGCCAAGCGGTGATATCGTCAATAATATTGTCAGTGACTCTTGAGACAAGAGAGCTTGAGATATCGACATCGTAGAGCTCTTTAATGCTCTCTACAATCTCGGTGGTGGTTTGACCTTTGGCGTAAAGGAATATGATTTTATCATCAAGGCCACTAATACGGGTTTGATGCTTGCGCACTAGTGTAGGTTCAAAGCTGCCACCGCGGTCTCTTGGAGTGGAGATCTCAAGGTCGCCTGTGTCGCTACGGACGGTCTTTTTAGTATGACCGTTGCGCTTATTAGGCTTGTCTGCTTTTTCATGCTTGGGGTATCCAAGATGGTCTTCCATCTCAGCTTCTAAGGCAGTGTCGATAAAAGATTGCATGAGCTGCTTTTGAAAGTCTTTGATGTCATCAAAGCTGTTCATGCTACCAGCCATTTGCTCGGCCAGTTTCTTGATATCAGATTGGTTAGTCATTGCTTATTCTCCTGTTAATGGATTATAAGCAGTTACACAGAGTTTGGGAAACTCCCACTTAACGAGATCTAACTGTTTTGTTTCAATACCTTTATAATCATTATTACTGATTTCTTAAACCTACTTTATATGACATTTTTAGATTCACTATTACTTTTTTCACCTTCTAAAACATTATGTCCCTGTCTTTTCCTAGCATCTTGTCCAGATAAGGATTTAGTTCTAATATTGGCAGTACTCCTACCTGTTTCTTTAGATCTACCTTTTGCTCCTTTGTGATTTGAGGATAGTTTCTTAGCACGTCCTTTACGTCCTCATTGCCTACTTTCATATCCGGATGATAGTACATTTAATTACGCCTCTATTTTTAGGATGATTTTAGTTCCTTGAGTGTCTTTCATTAATTCAGTAATAATGGTCATAAGCTCTTGATAGATATTACTATCTTTGTACGTTATGCTCATAAGATGTTCAATTACTTTTGGCTGTGTAATAGACATTACGATCATCTGTCTTACGCCACTTATTACTTAGTGCATAGCATCAACTTCATGCTGTGTAAGCCCGCTACCCTAATCCTGTACTTCTATTATTTATCCTTAAATTTCTCTTTATATATATTTAATACTTGATAGTTTGTATCTTAGCTAGCTAAATAATATCGCAAGTTAAATAGTAAGTTAGGTGAGTCGCCACCCCATAATGCGTCAATACTATCTATGTTTAATTCAGGATGGTTAGAATTATACTGACTAATATTTTTTAAATTATTATTCATGAAGTCTAACTGGACTTGGTTCATTGCAGATAAATACTATGCAATAGGACTTAACTCCACTAGTTCAAGGCTTTGCGCTCTCTTGAGGTAATCATGGGACTCTCTTTTCAAACCTTTAAAATGGTAAAACAAGCTTAGCTCTCGACATCTCAACATATCTATATATTGCATGGAGAAACTATTTAATGAAATACCGTTTACTATATCGTAAACTCTCGTTATCAATTCCTTAATATCTGACTTTTCAGAGATAAGCAGTTTTTGATTTAGTACAAATAGAAAGAAGAAGTAGTCAAACTCTTGAACATCTTCATTTCCACTTATATAGTCAATAGCTACATTGATAGCCTCATCTAGTCGATGCTCTTTACTTAGTATTAGTAGTCTCAGGCAGAAAATACGGCTCTTATCAGATTTATGGCTTAGATAGGGTAATATATCTTCAATATAGCTTTGGATTACTTCTGTTTTATCAGAGCTATAATTTAGTGTCATGCAGCGTACTAGGGTGCTTTTAGCACGAATTGCCATACTAGAACGTAAGAAGTCTGACTTCTCCATATCAGGTGAAATTAACTCCCAGATATTGCGATACTCATCTATCATATCCCAATGAGCACGAGCTAAAACTTCAGACTTTTCAAAATCTAAAGAGTTAACGTATATCTCTACTTCTCTAGAGTGAAAATCTAATATCATTGGAAAATTGCTTGGATCTGATATAAGTTCATTGATTATAGATTTTTGTTTCTGTAACACTTCTTTGGCCTTATCAACGTCACCGATATGGTTCAAGCATAATAAAGCTAAATTATTTAATTTAAATTTAAAAGAATTAAAGTTGCGAACACTTAATTCTGTATTAGCATCTTCAAGTATACGTAGTAGCTTTATTAAAACATTTAATTTTTGAAAATAACTTTTATAGACTGTCTTATCACGCCATATTCTCTCTAGCAATCCTTCAAAGTATATTTTTGCTCCAGAAGAGCCTGTCTGTGTGAATACTACCTTGATGAGTCGGTACACAGCAGATTTAAAATCTTTATTTTTAGGATGTCTATCTACTAATTTTAAGCTATCGAACAATGCGTTAATATAATTCTGATTACGCTCATGATTCAAGATTCTTCTTAGTTCAGGTGAGGAAAAGGTTTCAAAAGAAAATAATTGCCGATCATCTTTCAAGTCGTTCAAAACTTTATAGTTTTCTGGAAATCTTTGGTTATAAGTTATATTACATATAAAATCCGCACAAATTAGTCCCCATTGATATTTGGCGTCTCTCATATGTACTTCTATATTGTTCAATAGGGCGATTTGTCCTGAAGCTACTAAGTCTGACTCTACTGCTTTAGGTAATGCCTGCAATATTTCTTGATCAATATTGAATTGAGTGGTTTGGCGGACTGCATTAATCGTTCTTGTCGCTATAACTAAGTCTAAATGAGTTATTTCAGAATTGAAAAATTCGTGGACGGCAGTTTCAGCCTGAATAATCAAATCTAAAAGCATCAAGCGGTAGGTACGCTCAAGGTTATGTGCGCTGACTTTAGCTTTATTAATAGTGGTAACGAAGCAAGACGGCGTATTAGCAGAATTTAAAGTTTTAAATAAATCTGTGGCAATATTTAAAGCTTTATCATTACCTGAGTTTCTACGTATTTCAGTAAGATGAAAGTCATCTTGACCATTCAGCTCATATTTTTTGATAAGAGGGAATATAGCGGCATGTAACTTATCTTCTGAACTCTTGAATGAATCAGCAATGATTAGCCCACCAATCAACCAAGATTGATTAGGACTTTCAAAATCACCCGATTCATCGATATATAAAGTGAAATAACCATTCATAAAACTGCCTTCCTCAAAACAATGCTATAAAAAACTTTCACAATTTGGACAAACAACATTTGAGACCTGCTCAGCTCGAGTTCTATGATAAGCCCATTTCAAACCATTTTTAAAGATAATATTTTTACAGTTAAAACAAACACTTTGGATGGTTAGTTGTGAACATTTATAACACTTCAATGTCCAAATATCATTTTTGCCTTGAGTTTGTGAGTAACTTAAATTCAATCTATTACTTTCTGAATTACCACATGCTATACAACTCATATTATGAAATATTTGACCTCCAACATAATCTTTCTGGTCGTTTTGCTGTAAAAACATTCCAATCAATCTTTGTAAGTTATCAACTGATTGTGGATGATTAAGGCTAGGACTCAAAAAGATGCCCCCGTATCTATGTCTAGCTTTGTTACTCTGACCATAGTCACAAAACCTTCCCCACTTTAATGGACTAGTAGGCGAATCTATTATTCTAGGCTTTGGATGGATAATAAAAACTTGATTATTCCCACCTTCAGAGTAATCTTTGTTTCTTAAATAACTTGGTTTATTTTTATCGTTTTCATCTGTAGGGTTATATAATTGATCTATTAAACTATTGTGTGAATTCTGATTGAGGTTTTGAAATTTAGCATCTAAAACTAGACGTTTGGTAACAGTCTTAATGACGTTTATAATATAATTTTTAGAATTTGAGTCATATGAAACACTGTAAATATCATAAGTTAAATCGATTACGATATCTGGACGTCTGCCGCTAGTGAGTATTTTTTCATAGGTTATTTTAATTGACTGAGATGTGTTTTCACATTTCATCATCAAACTTATGTTGTACTGCTCGCTTTGTACTGATTGAATTAGTTTACTTTGCCAGTCCTCTTGTAAAACAAAACCATAAATATTTTTGAGTACTTGAATAGCTTTAATTAAACACCATTTCTCGTATAGATTAGATATATTGACCAAACCTATCTCATCTATTTCTAACATCGCATCAAATAGACTTTGATCCAAACCATTCACGTCCATGATTTTTTTATATAAACTCTTACAGCCTGCATACAATGGATTTTGAATGAACACCATACTATTTGGACTATTTGCTTGCTTTTTGACGTTATTGGCCTTAAAAAAACTTAAAACTTTCTTCAAACTTGAAATTTGTATAGGAAGTTGTGATGATACTGTACTGATTTGCTGTTCAGCTTGTTGATAGATTTCAGTTCTGCGCTCTAATATTGAAGCTTCTTTTTTTAACTCTTGTTCTTCTTTATATGTAAGCGGTTCCATCCAATCTTTTTCCTCAAGCTTTACCTTACGAGTCTCCATTTCTTGAAGTTTATTTACTAAGTTTGTATATTCATAAATATTATTGATATCGAAATTTATCCAAGTAATTTTATCGAATACAAGTACGTCAGTGACTCTTTGTTTAGCATATCTATTACGAGTACAAAAACCAGCAAAATCCATATTAGTAGAATAATTACTAAAGTCTTCATTTTTGTAGCGAGGATCTTTAATTTTTATTATTACACTATCCATACCAAAAATTTTTTTAAAATCCTCACTATTTACACTGTCTATTTGGTTAATATAATATCCTTCCTTATCACTAGTTTTATTACCAAATCGTATATTGAATTTTCTATATTCCCGCTTATGAAATTCTAAACATTCATTTGGATCAATATTTATTACAAATTTTTCAAATTTATTAAGAATATCTTGAACTTGCTCTTCAATAGTATCAATTTCGCTTTGATATACATCCTTATCGATGACGTTAACTTTTTGATTTAATAACTCATCCTTCCATTCATTTGCATCATCAATTTTCTGTTGATAGCTATCAACTTGATTATTTGCTAGCCGATTAAGGTTTTGTAATAAATAGAGTGTCTTAGACACACAATAGTGGATATATCTATTTTCTGAAGTATCATAGCTTTCGTAAAAGTCTCTGCTAGTAGCGTATTTTCGATTGGGTTTTTGAATTAATTCTCGAAAAGTCAGGGGTATAGGCTTAACTTTCTTAATTGGCAATGAGTTTTGTCGCTCAGATAAAAACATATTAGGATTTCTAATCAAATCTATTGATACATTAATAAAATTTTTGAATATTTCTAATACATCCTCTTGAAATATATTTGGAACTTCTTTACTTATTTTTGCTTTAGAAGGGTTGTTAGTATCTAAAATCATTAACCACAAATCATTCTTAAAATCACTTAGATAGTGTTCAAGTTCTCTAACTGTGAATTCTAGATCGTTATTTTCTATCTCTAACGATCTGTTTTGAATTACTAAAGAGAGTTTACCTACTGTACGGTATAGCTCACTGTAATAACGTTTACTCTTCTTGTCCCAACCACTATTTTGAATCCACCAAGTCTTATTATTTTTAGGCGATTTGAAGGAAACTAAATACTCACGATTTCCATTTGATAGTTCAAAATATGGGGTATGTGAAACCTCACCTTCAAAACTAAAACCAAGGTAATGATGCACTTCTGGATAGGTTACTGTTTGAACAGTTCCGCCTCCGTAAGTACCATCATCATCAGTTTGTTGTATAGTAAGCGTGTCGTTACTTTCTTCTAGCTTGAAGACCGTTTCTTTATCAGTCCATCGTATCGCTAGATACTTAATTTCGAGGAATTTAAACATTATCTTGACCAGTAGTTGACAACTCAATCATTTGCTTCAGCATTACTAATAACCTTCAGTAACTCAGCTATACTGCTATCGGCATCATCATAAAAACTCAAGCCATTAAGCTCATTTTGTAGATGCATACTCATTGCTCTTAAGGTATCTTCGCGAAGTTTACCTTGATTATCAATCTTTCTTCCATCAAATAACAACTTAGGTAAAACCTTATGTAGAATAATATTATTAAGAATTATTTTGTATTCTGTCTCAAATTTACCCAGTGCTTCAGAATATCCCAAGGCTTGGCGTATAGTACGTAAGCCGAATTCAATGCCTAGTGGATCAAGATAATCCTTAACCAACCTGATTAAATCTTGTGTTAACTCTGATTCTCTATCAAATTCAGGATACGGTAATCGCTCACCAAGCTCAGACGAGGTAAAATTAATTGGTAAATTCATATCCAAATCAAAATCTTCAACCTCATCTTCGATTAAGCTCCAGTCTGCAAGAAGAGGACTACCAAACTTCATAATATGTGCACGATCTAAGATCTTAGGTGACAAATAATGGGTAGGTTCATCTACGTTTATCGCCCCAATAATACGTACATTTTGAGGTAACTTTATAGATGACGGCGTGTTTAAGAAGCTATTTAACATTCTTTTAAGATAGCTATGATACTTCAAGAGAGAATCGCCTTCTTTGAACCCACACACTTCATGAAGCTTGGCATTGAATTCTTCATCTTTCATAATATCTATAAAGCCATTAATATTACGATTATCTAGTTTTACTGCAGTGTCATTAATAAGCGAAATAAAGTTTTTTAACTCACTAGCTAACACCTCACCTTCAGAAGATGAAAAAAGCTGGATTTCAGGTTGTTCATCGCGTTCCTCCAATAAGCTTAAAAAATCAGCAAAATAGTACTCTACGCGTGCTAAATTCATTTCATCTAAGCATATTAAATAGGGAACATGTGGATTCTGCTGGGCTTCTAACAGCGCATCTAAAAACTTAGTAGACAGATATTTATTCTCTAAAGGGTTGTAATATCCTAATAAATCTTCTGCACTTGTCCAGTTGGGCTTAACAGGTACAATGATAGATTTACCTCCAATGGCTTTAGCGAATGATTTAACCAAGTTTGTTTTACCAGAACCTGAGTCACCAGCAAGTATAATAAGATCATTTGTTGAGATTAATGCTAGAAAGTCTTCTAAAACGCTACGTTTATAGACAATCTTACGTTGCCATAAGTAAGCTTGTATGTAAGCTACTGCTTGCGTGTAATTAGAATCAAAAACTTCAGAGAACTTATGACCTTCTCTCTTATCTCGTTCTTCTAAGTTAAGTAGGAACTTATCTAAATCATCTTCTTCTAGCAAGTCCATTTTTTTCAGCATTTCTGTTTTTGTCTTGAGAATGTCATTGAGTTTTGCCATATTTTTATCCAAGTCACTTAAAAATTCTTCATATTCGGTTTCAGCTTTATTTAAAGCTTTTTGAGATATCAATACATCTTCTTCAACTTGATCTAAAACTTGCAATAAAGCTGATTTTTGACTTTCAAGTTCGGTTAGTTTAATGTTTAGATGGTCGTTTGAACCCCTAAGCGCTTCTTTCTCTACCTCTAATTCTGCGGTTATCTTGTTGACCTCTTGTTCTTTTTTAAGAACTGCATCTGCTAACCTATTGTTTTTATTTTCAATCTCTTGAGTAGCAAACTCTATCTTAGCTAATTCCGAGGCTAAGTCATCACGATTTCGTACATACTCAGCGATTCCTAAATCGCTTTTAATATCACTAAGCGCTTTTGCATAGAAGCTTTCTTTGATTAAGTATCCATTTTCATCTGTCTGAATTACAAGACTATCTATATGAATTACAGTATCTAAAGATTTATCATCAACTTTAAAAAGTCGTTCAACTTCATCTTTTTCAAGGGCTGTACGTTGTTCACGCCTACTATCATTTAATATTATTTCTCCATACAGTTCTCTATCATAGAATTGACTATATTTTTGATCTAGCTCTTCAATAGGACCAAGTGCTAAAAAAACACTATTAATATCTCTGTTCTCATCAATTCTTACTTGATTACCGTCCAAGGTTTTTATATTCGAGAATTTAAATAAATAAATACCTTGATCGTTAATCTGAATTTTAATTAGAAACCCTTTAGCTTTAATAGGCAGATCTATAAGCTTTTCCACTTCTTGAACATGAGTTCTAATTTCTTCAAGGGTATATGCCATGACCTTTTTCCTATATTAGGTTCTAATATTTCAAAAACTGTAAATCAACAACAATCTAACCCTCAAACTCATCCAACACAGCACGGAAGCTTGCCAGCCCCACCTCAATATTATCGATAATATCAATAGCTAGATCTTCAGGATTAGGTAGGTTATCTAGGTCCGTTAGCAAACTATAATAGGTTAGATACCTGATCCAATAACATTAAGGATCTGCTGTCGCACATCTTGGCCTTTATCGTCTTTTTTAACCGCCATCAAGAATAAGCATTGACCCTGGCTGTGACTTGCCCAAAGTTCGCCTACCATTCGTTTCTCTGCTGAATCATCATTGGTTTCGTAGGGTTTGCCTTTATACTCCACCACCAAAATACGACCGTCCTGCAATTCAACGATAAAATCAGGATAAAAGTTGGTATGTGCCAGTGGCAAACTAAACGACGCTTCCCCACGTCTGACTAGATTTCTCACCCAATGTTTCACTTGAGGTAGTAGATCAATAGTCTGAGCACAATCAAACTCTTCACCTGAAGATTTCATGTCTTCAATTTGCGGATAATAATGTTTGTCAAACGCATAACTACCTGAATAGTAAGGTGGTCGCGTTGGATAATTATCTGCTTTAAACTCGTAACTAAAATCGTAAGTCGTAAGCACGTCAGCATCGCTTGAGAATAAGGTTTGCTGATATCCTTTAGTCATTGCTTGCTGTCTATATGCAGATACCAGCTCCTGTATAGAACGAGCAAGTGGATACTTATTACGTATGAGAGTAGTGAGTGTCAGCGCGGGTATTTGCAATAATTGATTGATAACCTTAGTTAAGAAACTCGTCATTTCTCGCTGGGTTACATCACTTTGACGGCATTCATGGTCTAGCCAGCCTATAAGCTCATCTTGGGTTACCTCGGTATTAGCCAGGTTTAAATTTAAAGTTTGTGACTCATGAGCAAGGTTGTATTTAACTTTCTTGCCTTCTACATCGACTAGAAAGCTTGTCGTCTCTTCAGTGGGCTGATAGTCGAGCTTAGCTGGATAATCTAATAGATTCCAACCTGATACATCCAAGAATACTTCTTTCTCAACCAGTTCAAGCTCACCCTGAACCATGACACACAATCTTGGTAGCGGGGCAAATTTCACTCCGTTCTCTGCCGGTGACAAAGCGGCATGTACGCTAAGGTTATGCCTATCAAATGAAGTCTCAATCTCTTTTTTATTTTCAACGGCCACTTTAGTAATGGCTTTTTTCAGAGGCTCTGAGACTTTACCCGTAACCGTAACTACTTGGCGACCACCTACCTCAGAGATCTTAATGCTACTGCGTTCTTCTTCTGATAACTCGGTAGTATCTATCGTATCCTGCACCTCAACCATCAAAGAAGGTGGCGTCAGCTTAGGCTTCGAGTTTATAACGTCATCTTTATCTACCTGACCAAATAAATCACCTTGATTGGCATCTTGTTGCCGAAGGAACGTGGCAACTTCTAACTCTTCAAAACCCATTGAGATAAGTTTATCTGTTAACTCCTTTGCCGCTTGTGCCAAACTTGTGGTTGCCAAATGTGCATAAGCTCTATTTAGATCTTCTATCACGCGGCGTTTTGCATAAGGCATGCGCAATACACGCCCCAATAACTGCTCAGCATCTTTACTAGAAGACACCTGTTTAACTGAACAGAATACGTAGGCAAATGAGCAATCCCAGCCTTCTTTCAAAGCTTCTATGGTAATGATGTACTCGATAGGACAGTTAGGGTCAAAAAGATCGATACCATCTAGCTCTCGCTGCGTCCCTGTAGCTACCGCGATTTTATCCTCAGTAATATTATGATCTTCAATCAGACACTTTTTGAGTATTTCAACCGTTACCTTGCCGTTCTTATTCTCCGCCTGTAGTAGGACGATAGGACGTATATAGTCGATATCTTGTTGTGCTTTAAGCGCTAATCTATCGCGGGTTAATACCGCATCACGTACCGCTTCTTCCCAGCCATTAATATGCTCGGTCAAAATGATAGGTAGTTTGATCATTTCTTCAGCTTTCAGTTGTGCCGCTGAGACATGATATAAGATATTACTACCATTGGTCGTTGAGGTGTTAGGGGTTGCAGTAAACTCAATAATAGCCGCAGGATGCACACGTTTTAGGGTATCAAAGGTCAATGACGTCCTAGCGTTGTGGGCTTCATCGACAATAACTAGAGGGTTATAAAGTGCTAATAGGTTGGCAAAAGAGTACTTTATCTTACCTATATCATTGACGGTCAAACCGTTTTCAGAAACATCATCTTCACTGACGGTCTCAAGCTTGTCATAAAAAGGATGCTGACGACTCAGTTTGGCGAAATGCGGTTCAAAGTCTTCATGATACTGATATACCTTACGATCAGACGTCTTAGCTACTCGTAAATTAGCAATAGTAGAGACTACTATAATTGTTTTATTGCCAATATCCTGGGCACGGATTTGATTGACATCAGCGATATCGTAAACACTGACTTGATTGGCAAAAGCGCGGTTTAAATGATCAGTATAGTCTGGATTGCTCTTGAGAGCCGAGACGGTTTGCTGCTGAATGGTAGTAGTAGGTACTAGCCATAATACAATCGGGAAATCTTGCGATAGATAATGAGTCGCAGCTGTAGATACCGCATAAGCGCCCAGCACAGTCTTGCCGCCTCCTGTCGGAATACGAATACAGACATAAGGTGTATCATCAAAAGAGTAAGCACGGTAAGGGGTTTCTACAAAATTATTATCCTGTAGTGTCTGCTGAAATGCTGTGTCAATATCGCCATCCATACGGCAACGCTGAAAAAAACTCGTAAGTGTGTCAAGTGCGCCTTGCTGATAGCTCTTTAGTTCAAACATCGCTTATCTCCTTTCACATCGTATGGTATTTGCTTAAATATAATATTTTCACTTTTGAGACGGGCGTCTCCCATTCGGCTCGTCTCACCATAGATGACTTTTTTACCATTCTTTGGGTCTTCAGGATGAGGTGGCAGTATTGTTAGCACTTTTGATGTGAGTACGTTGCCACCGTTAGGACGTTTATCACCTAAAATACCGTTATAAAGTAGGTAGTAAGCGACGCCATTGTGCACGCCAAGTAGTGGTGATTTAGCTGACTGTTGTAGTGCTTGTCGGGTATCGCCATACCAAATATGCGAAGCAAGCGAATCAAAGCTGATACCTTCTCTTAAAGAGCCATTTTCGCTAAAAATGACTTCACCTAAGCGATAGAATTTGAAGCCACTACCTCCTGTCCAGTTGACGTCTTCTGAAATACCACCTTGCTCACCATCGACTACTTTTTTTAGCCTTGGCTGGCAATGAGTGACTGCATTTTCATCAAGTTCAATACCGATATAACGGCGGTTCATTTTATGAGCTACTGCAACTGTAGTACCAGAACCAAGAAACGAGTCTAGGATAAGGTCTTTTGGCTGTGTAGCTACTTGAAGGATACGCTGCATCAAACTTTCAGGTTTAGGTGTGGAAAATGGTGTATCTGAAAATAAATTAAGCGCTTCTTTTCTGGCTTCTTGATTATGACCTACCTCTGAATTCATCCAGATAGATCTAGGTACAACTGGTTTTGCGTCTTCAATAAACTTTTTAATTCGAGGTGACTTTGATAGTCCGTCTTTACCCCAGTAAATCATATTATTTTCGCAATGTTTTTCGTGAGTTTCTTGTCCATAAGCCTAAACTCGAGTTTTTTTTGGCCAAATCTCCTCGCCTGTATTCGGCTGGATAATAGGATAGTAAAGATTAGGTCGCTCTGTTGAACTCTTCGCACAAGTGTAAGCTGCTGAATTCCATAATCCACGCTCATCATTATCTGGATTTTTATAATTTTTAGCTTGAGCTTCATTCAATGGCAACCTATAAGGGCGCCATATAGTTTTGTTTTTTGCATATACAATAATATTGTCATGATCTTTACTGAAATATATAGCGTCATTAGCTGGCGAGGTTCTTTTTTGCCATATTATATTTCCTATAAAGTTTGCTCTTCCAAAAATCTCGTCACAAATAACTTTGAAATAATGGGCTTCGTTATCATCAAGCGTAATCCAGATTGAACCATCTTCAGATAATAGTTGCTGCAAAAGCTCCAAGCGTGGATACATCATCGACAGCCATTTGCTGTGCTCTAGATTATCATCATAGTGTTCAAAAGCACTTTTGGTGTTATAAGGCGGGTCAATAAAGATGCACTTTACCTTCCCTGAATGCGTAGGAATGAGCGCCTTCAATGCATCGAGGTTATCGCCTTGAATAAGCATATTGTCAGTATCTGACTCGCCATACGATAATTCCGGTACCAACTCTAATAGACGATACGGACAGTCACGCGCTGTGGTCAACGCTTGCTCTTTATTCAACCAGTTCAATATAGGCATATCGCCTCACTTCCTTCTTTATTTTCAGCCATAAATGGCTGGCATGTTTAGTGCTTAATATTCTGAGTGGTAATTTATCATATAACCCGCTTGCTCTCACCAGATATCGACCTGTAATACGATATCTTAAGCTTTTGCTTTGGTAGAGCTACTTTAAGCTATTGTTGGATATTTTTCAGCGTTGACTTGGATGGATGCGACATTACTTGTCGTATGCAAATGTTCTGTACCTATCAATGTTGGTAGAGACTTGATATATTCTATAACTATTAAAACTTAACAATTATTGAGAGGTAACGTATATGGCAGATTTACAAAAACAGTTCTTAGAATTTCATAATGCTATTAAATTAGGCACTTACGAAGAGAACGACTTTTTACGTAAAAAACGCGACCTAATCATCGATAAGCTTAAGAGTAAATTGGCAGAAAGAAAAGACGATGGTTATCCTCAGTATGAAAGAAGCTTCAACCAAGGAAGCTACGCTTTAAATACGGGTATTAAACCTGTCAGAGCTGGTGATTATGATATCGATGTTGGTGTACTTCTTGACTGTTATATTGAAGATTATGAAGATACTGTAGATCTAAAAGAGTTAATAGCAGAATGTATCCAACATACAAATCGTGATGTAGTGGTAAGTCGATCTTGTATTACAGTAACATATAAAAAAAATGGGATAGCTGATTATCATGTTGATTTACCAATATATGCCAAATCTAACAACGAATACGATGATACATACTATCTAGCTAAAGGTAGAAAAGGGTTAACTGAAGATAAGCGAATTTGGCAGGCAGCGGATCCTGAAGGTATCAACTCAATAATCAATGGCTTATATAAAGGTAATGATACCTATGAGGATAACGGTTCTGATCAACGTAGACAGTTTCGTAGATGTGTACGCTACTTAAAAAGGTGGCGCAACCATAAATATGTTGGTATCCATAGCATTGGACTGACTATGGCAGCGTATCATTGGTTAGAACCAGATGTAGATACCCAGAATGATGGAGAGGTTCTACTGGATTTAATTAAAACTATCCTTAGTAATTTTGATTACTTTGGTCGTCTCAGCATTAATCTGCCTATAACACCAGGTGGTGACTTGCTAAAATCTGTCAACGATGAGGATATGGCTATTACTAAGGAGCGTTTTGAGACACTAAGAGATAATTTACAATCAGCCGTCAATGAGCCAGACGCGCATGAAGCCAGTAAGACATTAAGAAAAATTTTTGGTGATGACTTTCCAGTAGTGGACAAAATCGATAAAGCTAAAAAGAGTAATGAAGCGCCATATGTCAGTACTGGCTCATCAGCATAGGTAATGTTATGAAAATCAGCGATGGCATACAGCAAAGCTTCAAAAATTATATTCAATCTCTTGGTGGTAAAAGCATTGAGAGCTATGATAAAAAGGGTGGTTTTATAGCCATCGGCTTTGATTTAAATATTCATGGTCAGACAGTACCTTTATCAGTCAAATATATTGATCAAAAGCGTTGGCTATCATTGCCTACAGTGTCAGTTGCTCAGTGCAACTTGCCAGCGTTAGATCATGTGGGTAATAACGGCTTGATATGTGTCACAGATCATCAAGGTGAGATGTTTGATAGCGCTGACTTATTTGGCCTCTTCAAATATGCTGTAGATACGGCTATAAGCATTCTGACGAATGCCCTTGAATCTTACAGTGCTGGAAACAGAAAGGCTTTATACGAAGAGATCGATGGTTACAATCAAACAGTCGTATCGGATGACCCTATTGTTATTGCGACGCATAATCCAAATCAGTCTGACAGCTTATATGCATGGTGTATTAATCTTACGAAACAACGTAATACACCTCAGTGTCATCATATCAAATACTTAGTTGACGGAGCTAGTCAACATCCACCTAGCTCCAACCCTTACACTGCTATAAAAGTAACTAAAATAATCCTGCCTCGTATCGAGAATTTTGTTATTCCTAATCTTTTCACATCCTTTGATGAACACTGGTGGGAACAACAAACCTTAAACTTCAGTACCCAACAGTTAGACAGCTTAAATAAGAAAAGTAAGTTTAAAATCGTTCTCTTAGAGATACCTACGCCTAAAATGCGTACTTACTTGGTCATCTCCTATTATCAGGATATGGCTTCGAATAAATATCGCAATTTTAAGATTCAAACCTTGCAGCGCGGTTGGCGCGAGTATTTACTTAATCGTACTGGCATGGAGTCTCAATTTTCAAGTAAGAAACCTGTTGTGATAGCCGGATGCGGTTCAGTTGGGTCAAGAGTTGCAGAGATACTGGCTGAGTCAGATGTCGATAAATTAATACTGGTTGATTATGATGATATGAAAACCGACAATATTATGCGGCATTACCTTGGAATACAAGATGTCAACCAGTCAAAGGTTAGTGCCCTTAAAAATCGTCTCCAACAAAACATACCTGAATTAGAAGTAGTAGTCTACAAAACTAATATCTTAAACTGGCTTAATAGCCAGAATGATGAACAGCTATCTGAAATGCATTCCATAGTGTTAGCTACTGGTCACCCTCCCACAGAACTAGAGGTGTGCCGCCGCTATATACTTACGAGGCGAATGTCCAAGTTATATCTGGTTGGCTAGAGGCTTACGGGTTGGGTGGTCATATTCTAGGATTCAAAAGCAATGAGGATGGCTGTTTAAAATGTCTTTACTATGATCACGATGGCAATCCTTCAAATTATATAAATACCAGTTTGTTTAGTAATCCTTCAGGCATAGTTTTATCAAGAAATATCACTGGATGTGCTGGAGCGTTCACTGCATACGGTTCAGTTCATGCTATGAAAACAGCAGTAATAATGGCTGAATATGTAATCGAGAATAAAGTAGGATTACAGTCATGGTGCGCTACCAATAAGTTACCGACCAACTATAACTTGAAGGCCACCAAACATCACGCATTGGCTCTACAAAATGGTGGCTACTACTTACAGTCTTTAAATACTATTAAAGTGGCAGGTTGCTCATGTTGCAGTACCTAAATAAGCGCATTATATGGAAAGAAAAAGAAAATGATAAAGCATACGATGGCGCAATAGCCGAGTCTGTCATATCCACATGGTTCGATTTTAGACAGTCACAAGCCAAATCCAAGGAAGCTGGCGGTATATTATTAGGTAGCTATTATCCAGACAGTCATACAATAGTAGTAGACGACTTAACTACGCCAATGTTCAGAGATAGACGTACTCGCACCACTTTCTTTCGTTCCAAATCTCACGATAAAGCTCTGAAAAAATATTGGAAAGATACCAAAGGTTTTGGTGGTCTGCTAGGTTTATGGCATACACACCCTGAGCCAAAACCCAATCCATCTAGTACGGACTTAAATGATTTAGCGAGTCAATTCACTAGTTCTAAATATTTATCGGAACGTATTTTGTACGTCATCGTTGGTACTAGTCATATTGGCTTTTGGATTGCATACTCTCAAAACTCTAAAATATTTTTAGGCTATTTACCTTTTTCTACTGAATTGGACGATTAAATAATGACTACAAATAATCTATCTGTAGTAACTCAGATCCCGCATGATCAAACCCTAAACAAGACTATATTTACTGATCTTGACTCAGCCAAACAATATCTTGATCATCTTAAAGAGACAGGATTGCAATGGGATTCTGTTGGCTTTCTTTCAGACGCAAGCTTCCATAACTTACTGACATTGCTGTTCAATGATGGTGAGCTACTTGATGTTTTTACGTTTTCTCTTACAGATAATGACAATCACTTATTCATTCAATACTTAAGTAAAAATTTTGAAATAACGGTGGATTATAGACTTTCTGAAGTTGAAGTTTTTGAAAATAAAAATATAAATCAGAAAAATGAAGTTATGTCTTTATGGTCTGGTTGTCTTCAAAGCTCATATTCTGTAACGAATGAGTCGTTAAAAGATTTTGTAAATGATCTAATTTTGAAAACTAATGATGGTGGTAGAGGTAAAGATTTTACAGTTAATACAATACGTAAAGTCATGGATGATAGCCATGGTAGATGTATGTTCAGAGGATGTGGTCAACGTTTAGATGTAGACGAACTGACAGGTTATGAAGGTAACTACGGCTATTTAGCTCATATCACTGCATCCTCTACTAAAGGCCCAAGAGGAACACTATATCTATCAACTCTATTGTCTAATGAACCCAGTAACGTTTTATTGTTATGTGATGTACATCATCGCTTGGTAGATAGGGTTGCAAGCTCATATTATCCAGCGCCATTATTAACTAAAATGCGTGAAGAGCATGTTTATTTGTGCAACAAGTTACTTGATGCTCTAAATTATACGCCAGTTGATATTTTCTTTATTCCTTGGGGTGTAAACAGTCAGCATGTAGAAAAACCTAATTCAGTGGCAATATCAAAGTCCCTAAGTGTATTTGAACATAGAGCATCAGATCATATTATTAGTGTGAACTCTGGTGCAAGTGAGTCAATGGATCTTGATAATAGTTTTGAAGAGAATGCTTCAAAGAATATCGAGAAATGTGTTAATAGAATTCATGATCGGACTGAAGGGTCTGGTGCTGCAGTATTCGTTTTAGGTCCAACTTTTGCTTTAATAGGTTTTGGCGCGAAGTTTGGTAATAAATCCAAATTAATGCCAATGCTGCGTTACAGAGATGCTAGTAGTTGGATGTGGCCTGGAGTAGATCCTAGGGAAGATGCGTTTATTATTGATGAGCCAGAGATTGACCCAGAGCAATCAGAGGTTATTGTTAGCGTCAAACTAACTGCAGATGCTGAAATGATTGATTCAACAATTGACCATCTTAATCAGCAAGCCCAAGACAAGCTTCCAGTAATAAATATATATCCTCCTCAGAGTTACGGATACGGTAATGGCGCAATAGCGCATCCACTTGAGGGTGAGAAACTAGCTAATAGACTTAAGGAGATTTTTACTAACTTGAATCAGATGCATGGTATCAAAAAAGTACATCTATTAGTTTGTGCCTCAAATGCTGCTTGTGTATATATTGGTCAAGCTATAGATAGACATCAACCTGAGTTTATAGCCTACGATTATGGAGACAAAGTAATGGAGCCTAAGCTCAGAATATACAACGATGGGAATACTACAGTCATTGAATGTGTGAAAGTCGACTGTGAATAATATTTAATTTTAAAAACTGAAGTTACAAATAATTCATCCAAAGAGCAAAACTACAAGGATTACAATGAACTGGAATAAGTTTGCCATCAAAAATGAAAATAAGGAACAATGGGCGTTCGAGCAGATGGCTTATTTATTATTTTGCTCAGAGTTTAACAATAATGTTGGATTATTCAGATATAAAAACCAAACAGGAATTGAAACTGAGCCGCTTGAGAAAGATGGCGTAGTTTATGGTTTCTCAGCTAAATACTACGAAGTATCTATTAGTGATAGAAAAAAAGAAATTATTGAGGCTATTACAAAAGCCAAAAGTAAGAACCCTGAAATAGACGTTGTTTATTTTTATATCAATCAGGAGCTATCTGAAAGCTCTCTAAAAGACAGAAAGAAAGCTAGCTATGAAGTCGAAATAAATGAAGCTTGTAAAAAGCTTGGCGTCTCACTTGAATGGCGTGTACCTAGTCATTTTGAACTTCAACTAGTTTTACCAAAGCATAAGTATATTCAAGACCTGTTTTTTAGCTTAGATCCAACTTTAGATAAGTTGCGCGACAGTGTTTTTGCTCATAACACTAGTATCTTAAACGCTATTCGTACCAAAATCAGCGTAAATCAGCAACAGATAAAAATTGAGCGTCAAAATTATATTTCAGAAATTGAAGAGCTTACGAGTGGGAACAAGCATATTATCTTGTCTGGCGAGGGTGGTAGTGGTAAAACGGCTATTCTTAAAGAGTTCTATCAGCAGCATTCCTTCAATATCCCTATATGTATATTCAAAGCCACAGAGTTAAACGTTAATCATTTTAGTGATTTATTTCGCTTTGAACATAACTTTTCATCTGCTGACTTCTTCAGTACCTACGAAAATGAAACTACTAAATTATTTATAATTGATTCCGCAGAAAAGCTAGCCGACTTAAGCAATCAAAATATATTGCATGATTTAGTCAACAGTCTTACAACATATGGTTGGACAATAGTTTTCACTACGAGAATCTCATATTTAGACGACTTAAATTTTCATATAAATGAAAGTTACCAGCTACAATGTGAGATTTTAGAAGTTGAGTTATTGTCAGGCGAAAGGTTGATTGAAATATCTGATGAATTTGGAATCGTTCTACCTAATAATGACATCTTTAAGGATAGGCTGAGAAATTTATTTTATCTTAACGAGTATATTAGTCATTATCAGAGTACAGAAGCTATTAGTGATTTTGCTAGTTTTATAGACTTACTTTGGAAAAAGAGAATTCAAAATAGTCTCGTCAAAAGGGATAATATACATATTAAGAGAGGTCGATGTTTAGAAGGAATTGCAAAGCAACGTGCTGACACTAATCGTTTCTATATTACTGGTGACAGCCTTCCTCAGGATGCACTATACCAACTAAAAGCAGATGACATTTTAGGCTATGATGAACAACACGACGGATATTTCATTACTCATGATATATACGAAGAGTGGGCATTAAACCATATTATAAACAAGACTTATCAAAACCATGTAAATATTGAGGATTTTTTTAGTGAGCTAGGTAATTCGCTAGCAATTAGAAGAGCTTTTCGACTTTGGCTATCTCAGAAATTAATAGAAGAAGATACTGATATCAAAAGGTTCATTAATAATGTCTTTGTCAGTGATATAACCCAGTTTTGGAAAGATGAGCTATTGGTTTCAGTGTTACTGTCAGAGTACTCGTTCGAGTTTTTTAAAATATACGAAAATGAGTTGATAGCAAATAATTTTTTTATTTTAAAACGTATTATATTTTTATTACAGGTTGCCTATAAAGACGTTGTATCTTTGCTACAGAATACTAGACCCAAAGGTAAAGGTTGGCAAGCAACTATTGATTTTATCTATAAGCATCAGCTTGATTTTTTTGAAAGTAATAGAAATAGAGTTCTACCGATCTTATTAGATTGGTGTCAAAGTAACCCTAGAGGAGAAACGACAAGGCTTGCTGGTTTACTTGCAGTTAGTATTCTAAAGAAGACAGAACAAGGAGAACATATATACTCTCGAAACGAAGATAATAATATTTATAAAGTTGTTTTTGCGTCATGCCGTGAAATAGAAGACGAAATAAAGGAAATCTTTGATAAAGTCATTGAGCATGTTTGGGTTGAGCATAATGATCCGTATCAAGACTTCTGTGTAACGATTCTAAATAAATGCTATTTAGCTATTCCGTTAATACAGCTATTACCAAAATCAGTCATTGAACTATGTGAAATATTCTGGATCGTAAAGAAAGATGATGATTTCTACCGTTCGTTGAAATATAACCCTGATATGGAAACGAGATATGGTATTAAAGATAGTCATGATTTTAAATATTACCCCGCAAGTGCTCACCAAACACCTATCTATTGGTTACTAAATACAAAAGACTACTCAAATGCAATCGATTTTATCATTCGTTTTACGAACTATGCCGTAGCAAATTATGCTCAATCAGAATTAGGTAGAGAAGATGTTGCCAAAGTTAAAATATACACTCAAGATAAAGAAATCTCACAATATCATAGTTTCGCATTATGGACGATGTATAGAGGTCACGGTAGCCCTGTAACACCTTATTTACTTCAATCTATACATATGGCATTAGAGAAATTCCTAATACAAATTTCAAATGATGAAAACATTGATGATTATATTGTTAGAGTACTATTACTGCGTATTTTAAATACAGCAGAGTCGACATCTATAACGGCCATTGTAGCTAGCATTGTATTAGCACATTTTAATACTTTTAATGATATAGCACTTATGCTTTTCAAAACTATTGACTTATTTCACACTGACACTATGCGATGTAGAACAGAGTATCGAGTGAAGTCAATTTCTAGTACGGGATATGGTTTTAACTTAGATTTAAAGAATATTCTTTATAGAGATGAGCGTCTCAAAACTTGTGAAGACAAGCATAGAAATTCGAATTTAGAGCACTTATGTCTGCACTATCAATTTTATGGCGTAAAAAGCTTTTCAGAAGGTCAAAACTCAGACTTTATTGAAAATATTCTTAAGATTATCGATCAACATAAATCTGAGTTGAGTGATGGAGATGAAACTACAGGTATATTGTTAGCAAGAATGGATAGACGTAATTTAGTACCTGAGGTAATCGAAGAGGAAGAACAAACCAAAGTTGCTTTTACACCAAAATTGACAGAAAAACAAAAAAGGATTAGTGAAACAGCACAAGTAGAATATAACGAAAGGTTTAAATATACTTCATTGGACTTGTGGTCAAATTCTAGCAACGATGAAGAGTATGAGAGTAGTAAAAAGTACAAGGGTAATGCTTTACTGGCTTTAAATGATACTAAAAGTTTATTAAAAGAGCTTGAAAGCACATCAGATGCAACTTTTATACAGCTCAATCGCAATATTGCTTTTCATAGTTGTTCAAAGCTAATTATTGAATATAGCCATCTCCTTCCAAAGTCCGACAAAGATTTATGTAAAAAAGTCATTGAAGCTGGTATTAAGAGACTGTTCTTGGATAATTATGGCTATCAAGTTGGCGATGGTATGGAAGCTTGTATACAGGTTTTACCCTATTTGATTGATGAGTATGCTGGAGATAGTGATGATCTAATCTTAATTTTAATAATGATAATGTTTGATAAACACTGGTTAGGAACATACAAAACAGTCTGTGAACATGCAATTGAAGCGGTTCATCAAAAAAACGTCTGGGAGAAAAATCCTGAAATTGCTTCAAATATATTTAATGGCTTCATTAGATTAAAACCAATATACGACGAAGCCTTAAAGGTTCTAGAAAGTAATAATGAACAATACAGTTTGGAATTGGATAAGAAGCAAGAGATACTTAAAAAATTCTTAGAATTATGCGAAGCAAAAAAAGTATTAGATGAGCCACTAGATAAAATTGTTATTGATGCAAGTCAGTTAAGTCTTTTTGGTATCGCTGATCTAGAGACAGTTTATTTATTACTCCCAAACGATACGACTAGTCAAAATCACTTAAATATTTTAGCTTCCACCTTACCTACTATTGTGGAGTTACTACTTAAAAACAGGCGAGATATTAATAATATCCATAATTTATATAAAATCAGACTAAATATCCTTGAAAAAATAAGTACTATTATTGTTCATCAAAAGAATAAAGATATTATAGATAGTCTATTACAGCCATTTTTAAGTTATTTGAAAAAGAGCGAAGAAACGGAACAGCTAATTGAGTGGTTTGTTCGAGCAGAAGATATTTTTTATCAGCCAGCAAGTTTTTGGCACATTTGGCGAGTATTTTATCCTGAGATAATTAAACTTTATCCTCAAACTAGCTACAATCGTGATTACGACAATTTAATTATTAACTATCTACTTGCTTGGGGAAGTTGGAAGCAGAATACAAAAGAATGGCGTAGCCTAAAAGAAAATAACTTATGGTTATATAGTAGTATATCTAAAGATTTAGGCTATCGCCCTTCGGTACTATATTCAATTGCAAGAGGACCATATTCAGTAGCTAGCAACTTCCAAGATCAAGGTATTGATTGGATTAGTAGTATCACTTCAAATAATTATGATTTAAAACTTGGAGACGTTGAATCTGATACTTTGTTTAATTTAGAGAATTATTTACGTCAATACCTATTTTTGAATCGTCAAAGAATTAAGCAGGATGTCAGATTAAAAACTAAAATAATCAACATTTTAGACTTTATGGTTGAGCGAGGTTCAGTTCATGGTTATTTATTGAGAGAGAGTGTTCTATGAGGTGTTGTGATAGCCATTCACTCTCGACTTTCAATTACAGCAAGTTGAGAGAAAAAGCCCCAAACAAGCTAATGTTTGAGGCGAAATAGCTTAACTTGGGAGTTTCCCAAACTCTGTGTAACTGCTTATAATCCATTAACAGGAGAATAAGCAATGACTAACCAATCTGATATCAAGAAACTGGCCGAGCAAATGGCTGGTAGCATGAACAGCTTTGATGACATCAAAGACTTTCAAAAGCAGCTCATGCAATCTTTTATCGACACTGCCTTAGAAGCTGAGATGGAAGACCATCTTGGATACCCCAAGCATGAAAAAGCAGACAAGCCTAATAAGCGCAACGGTCATACTAAAAGACCGTCCGTAGCGACACAGGCGACCTTGAGATCTCCACTCCAAGAGACCGCGGTGGCAGCTTTGAACCTACACTAGTGCGCAAGCATCAAACCCGTATTAGTGGCCTTGATGATAAAATCATATTTCACTACAGGCATAGCCTTCCGTCTTGCGCTTCGGGCAAGTGTCTCCCAGACACTTGCTGATCCTCGCTCATACGCCAAAGGTCAAACCACCACCGAGATTGTAGAGAGCATTAAAGAGCTCTACGATGTCGATATCTCAAGCTCTCTTGTCTCAAGAGTCACTGACAATATTATTGACGATATCACCGCTTGGCAGCACCGGCCATTGAGCAGTGTTTATCCTATCGTCTACTTAGACTGCATCGTCGTCAAAGTACGTCAAGATAAGCAGATTATCAACAAGGCAATCTATCTGGCGCTAGGCGTGGGACTTGATGGTAGAAAAGAGCTGCTTGGCATGTGGCTATCAGAGAATGAAGGCGCTAAGTTCTGGCTTGGCGTTCTCACTGAACTACAAAACCGCGGGGTACAAGATATCCTAATCGCTTGTGTCGACGGTCTAAAGGGCTTTCCTGATGCCATCAATACGGTTTACCCCAACGCTCAGGTTCAGCTGTGTATCGTGCACATGGTACGCTATTCAATGAAGTTTGTACCTTGGACAGATAAGAAGGCAATAGCGACTGATTTAAAGGCCATCTACGGCGCTGATACGCTTGAGATAGCAGAGGCCAATCTTGAACACTTTGATGAGGTGTGGGGCGATAAGTATCCGCATGTCATCAAGTCTTGGCGTAATAACTGGGAGGGCTTAACGGTGTTCTTTGGCTACCCTAAAGACATTAGAAAAGCCATATATACCACCAATGCTATTGAGTCGCTAAACAGCGTGATTCGTACGGCGGTGAATAAGCGTAAGGTATTTCCCTCTGATCAGGCAGCGTTTAAAGTGGTATATCTAGCAACACAGCAGGCATCCAAGAAGTGGTCGATGCCGATTCGTAACTGGACGTCTGCTCTTAATCGCTTTATGATTATGTTTGATGATCGTATAAGCAGGCATTTAATCTAAAGGGCAGTTACACAGAATTCGGGATGGGCTCTTAAGTAGAAGCTTTATATATCTTTTAGACACAAAAAAACCAGATAGCATGTGCGATCTGGTTATTAAGCACTATTCAAATTACAACCTACCAACTGTAAGCTGACCGCCAGAAAAGCTAATGCATGATTCGCAGAACCAAGATGATTGTTTTCTGATGTAAGGTATATCCGCTGGCACATCAAGTTGATACGGCCGTCCACAGTACTCACAGTGCACATCATCTAAGTAAGCCTGGCACTCCGCTAATACGCCAAACAAAATATGATAATCGATATGGTATTGTTTGCAGAGTATTTCTATATGCTCTACATACCGCCCATCATGCCCGTATGCCCAATAGTCTTCACATAGTTGTATGTCGGACTGATCTGCATTAGCGCTAAAAATAAGTTTTAAGCTCATGGTTATCTCCAAACCAAATAATTAACGTTAATCACAACGAATAAGAAATCTCGTAATGATTCATAATGGCCAAAAATTTGGTCTCAAGATTTGTTAAGGTATAACGATTCAGCGCTAATCCTTCATTTAGCTCACGTTGCACCCATATCCTAATTGCCTCATCATTATAAAATATCGGATTGACGCCTAGCATCTTTGCTAACTGTGAACCCTGTTGTATTTGCAGGTTTACCATAAGCTTGGTAGATATCGATATTGCTTCGGCGCTTAACCAGATTGAAGCATGCGGCGGTTTAATAAATGTGTTCATGTATAATCTCCTGTAGATTAATATTTCTTTCTGCTGGTCGTAATGACTTCCTACAGTTGAAATTATACATACATTTTGAGCTATTGCAAATTAAAATAATCTTCTATAGAACTTTTTATTACTTAATAGAACATTCAGCCTATTTGAGAAACTATAGTTTGCTGCATATTATTTGGTGTAATAACTGATAAGCGCAGCGTTATCTTGGGTTCTAAAAGAAGATAGGTTTATTCTTCTTCCTTAACTATCTCATAAAGATCGCCCACTTCAATATCCAAATATAAACATAGCTTTTCTACAACTTCTAGATCCACTCTAGTGGCTTCTTCGTTATACATACGTGTGATTGTGCCTCTGTTCACATCAGTATCTCTAGATACATCAGCAATCTTTAGCCTTTTCTCACCCATAATTCTAGATAAATTACACTTCACCATAACCTCCTCCATAATAAAATAACCTACTGTAGATAAAAATGTCTTGCAAAAGATTATTTTTAGTGTAAATTATGTTCTATAGCAGGTCATAAAGCTATCAGATAATAACACTTTAATCTTTAGTAAGGATTTTACTATGAGTTATACCTATTTAACAACCGAAGAGCTGTCACAACGTATTAAATATGACAGCAAGACCATACGCAACCAGCTTAAAGATGCGGTATTCATTGAAGGCGTTCATTACATCAAACCATTTGGAGGTAGAAAAATCCTTTTTATATGGCAAAAGATTGAAGAGTTGATGCTAACAGGCTACGACGATACCATTCCATTTGCAGCGGGAGCGTAATCATGGCGAGTATCAATAGCCGTAATGGCAACCTGTATGTAGATTTTCGATACATAGGTCAACGTTGTAGAGAGCAAACCTTACTGGCAGACACTAAGCCTAATCGAAAGCGTCTAGAAAATTTCGTTAGCAAAATGGAAGCAGACATTCAATTAGGTAGTTTTCGATATGAAAACTATTTTCCGCAAAGTAAAAAGCTTGAGCAGTTTCAAAGCTTAGAGCTTATGAGGTCAACGAATAGTCATAAGGACTCAAGCTCAGGCTTTGATAGTTTTAGCAAAGTTTGGTTAGAGGAAAAAAAGCCGGAATGGCGGGACTCTCAAATAAGTAATGTGGAAGATATATTTAGAATTTACCTAATTCCTCATTTTAGCAATTTACCGCTAAATACCATTAGCAAAGCCAAAATCATGACTTTTCGAGGCAAGTTAGTCAAAGATGGTAATAACGGACGAACTTTATCAGCGTCTCGCATTAATCATATCATGACGCCATTACGTATGGTGCTGACCGAAGCCTCTGAGCGTTTTGATTTTGACAGCCCTTGGAAGAATATAAAACCACTCAGTGAGCCTAAAAGTAATGTCAGTCCTTTTACTCTAGAAGAGGTCATGCTGATTATCAATAACGTGAGAGCAGATTATAAGCCTTACTATATCGTACGATTTTTTACAGGTATGCGTACAGGTGAGATTGATGGCTTGCCTTGGAAAAATATAGATTTTGAGCGCCGACAAATCATCGTTGATCAAGCAGTCGTTAATGGTGTAATAGGCGAAACTAAAACCTCAGGTTCGAATCGTATCATTCAGATGAACCAACTGGTTTATGATGCATTAGTTGGTCAGCAGAAACTAACTAAACATCAAAGTGAGTTTGTGTTCTGTACAAAAGCGGGTACCCCTTTAAATCATCGTAATGTGACAAAGAGAGTTTGGTATCCGTTACTACGATATTTAGAGCTTGATAAGCGAAATCCTTACCAAAGTAGACATACCGCTGCAACTCTTTGGCTTGCTGCTGGTGAGTCGCCTGAATGGATTGCTGCGCAAATGGGTCATAGCAACACAAAAATGCTATTCACAGTGTATTCTCGATATGTGCCAAACCTAACTCGTCAAGACGGAAGTGCTTTAGATAAATTATTGGTAGCACGAGGAATATTACAAAACATATGAAAGAGCCTATATTTAACAAAAAGACATCCGAATAGATGTCTTTTTTTTGTTTTATCGCTGGATGCTTTATATAAATGGAGCTACAGTTAAGGAAATAGTTTGTAATGGTTACAGAATAATGGCTGATGAAGATAATCGCTCTAAAGATATCGAAGAATGGCTACAAAAAAACATTATTGATTTTTCTGATCCTAATAGTGATGAAGCTTCATCCTTACTAATTGAGCTAAGGTTCTTGAAAAACACTTTGCCTGTACAATTTAAATCTCTTTTTAACAGTGAGTATAACGCATTAACTGAATGGATAAAAAAAGCTGAGATTGATGACTCTCTAATGGAATCAAAAAATTCACAAATATATGAAAATGGCACTAATAATAAAGTGTTTTTAAAAAATATTAAAGAGCATCAGCCTTATTTGAAAAAGCTTTATCTTATTACCTTTTTAGTCCATCGAGCAGACTCATCTAAGGTAAACACTATTCGTGCTCTTTACTTTTTTCTATGTCTCAAAATGGTCGAATTGACCGACTATGATAGTCGAATTGAAACTACCCTTGATGAATGTCGATTTTTAACCAACAAAACACGCGAATTTTTAATTCAGTTTTTACCGGATGTAAATGAATACAGCTCTATACAGGACTTATTAAGCGTATTTGAGTCGATTCAGTCAGAAAATTTATATGAAGAATGGTTAAAATCAGAAAAAAAGGAACTAGAAGGATTTGTAGAAAAAATTCGTAGGAAACTACACAAAGATGAAAAGGATCAAGAATGGGCTGATGATGAGCTCGTTAATTATCGATTATCTAAGCATATTTATGAATTTGTTTTACCACTCGAAAATATACTACTTGAAAAATCAGGCATTACTCGGAACGTTTCTCGGTCGGGAAAGCCTGCTGTCATATCGTATAATAGTTTTACTGATGAAATAACAGGAGATAGCACCTCAACTGTTTATAGTTTGAATAACATAACAAACGATAATCAGACGTTAGAAACCTTTGAAACTGATGAACGGCAAGACAATATTGATGAAGCTGTATTTGAAGTTTCAATTAATAGACCAATATCTTATCATTTGGATATTGTGAACGCTCAACAACAAGTAAATATGCGCCGTAAGCGGTCGATGTTGTTGAATACAGATGTTCAAGTCGCTAAGCATTCCGAAATGAAGATCTTATTTAATGAGTTGTTTACAATTTTAAAGAGTAGTAATGTTGATTACACAGTCGATAGCGAGAAAACTATTGAGCTAAATAATGACGAAATAGAAGCAGTATATATAATGATAACTTTACTCACAGGGAGTTCAGAATTCATTCAACACGATAATTTAATTGAGCGTTACGATCGATATCATATTGAATTTAACTTTTCACCGAAAAGAGCAATATTAGGAAGTGAGTACAGTAGTGATCTCTCAATAGCCAATAAAGATAAACTAGAATTAACGTTACCATTTGCAGTAGGAGTTTTAGTAGAAAATATTCAAAACTCTCTAGTAGGTACAAAGCAGGAAAAGTTGACTTTCTTCAATAACCTTGAAAAATTAGCAAAAAACAGAATTAGTAGAATCAATAATAAAAATGATACGCGATTAACTTTAAATAAGTTAAGAAGCTACTTAAAACATGTACTCTTTCATTCAGGTACTGATACAGCTGTCGTTGATGTCATAACTCTTTCTCCAATACACCATCTATCCGCATTACCCTATTTTAGCCTTACTAAAGCCGATATACATTATGCGCAGTACCACTACTATGATCATCTTAAGGATATAATTTTTTCAGAACCCGCCAGTATGGTAAAAAACGAATTAAGAGAAAATAATAAGCTATTGAAGTTTGATTTGCTAGATTTTCCAGATGATAGATACGTTTACGAAGGAGAGCAGCAAATGGGAACAAAGCTGGCTCTGCAAAGCTCTCAAATTAAATCGAAATTAGTCACTCCAATTATTAATGAACTCAAAGCCTTAAAACCTCATATAAGTCTAAGTGTCAATAATTTTATTGGTTTTCATAACAAGCTTATGGATTATCTTTACCTTATTCTCGGACTATCATCTGGTTACCGTCCTGTTGTTGAGACCTTTGGACGTCTAAAAGATATTGATCTTGATACAGGTATGTATTTCATTTCAGATAAAGAAAATAGAACGGATGCACAAGGACGTTTCATTACTCTTCCTAAGATAGCAAGACTTCAACTACAACATTATCAAAATTATCTTTATGAAAATATGAAGCTCTTTAACACTAAACATCATCAAATGGGGTTATTACTACAGGCAGTTTATGAAAGTAGAGTTGGCATTATTAGTTATTTAGAAGTCGATGATTATGACGAATTTAGTTTTATTAAAAACCAAAATAATACCTTTATTTCTGATAGATTCAGATTGTATGCCCATCTACCATTAAACTGGTATCGTCATCATATTCGATCGTTGAAAGACTTTGATCATAGTATGTTTAGCAGCAATTTAGCTCAACTAAATGACGAAGTAATTAGCAGTTGGATGGGGCATACAGATCAACTTGGTTTCGATTATTACGATATATTCAGTGGATTAAAACGTTCGCAACAAGTGGAGCTTGCTGAACTGATCGAAAAGAAATTAGGAGACTATGGATTTGAAATCATTGAACTAAGTGAGGTGAGAAGTGTCAAAGAATAGTCTTTCAGGTATTGATAAACGAAAAGAAGAGCGGGAAAAAAAACTAGTAAGAGCAAAAAACAAAGCTCTTAAAATAGCTTTGAGTCATATTAGAGTTGATGAGATCGCTAATAAGCCTAATCCACAAGTAGAGTTCACCAAAAAGTGGAACAAATTTGATCAATCGCTCAAGTCAACAAAAAACTTTCACAATCATATGTTCTATGGTAAGAGCTATAATTACGCTCTTCAAGAGATTCAAAAAAAACTTGAAGGTCACGATTTAGATATCAGTTTCCCTAAGTATATTGTCTTTGAACAGCGTCCAAAACTTTTTAGAAATAGCAACTGGTTTCAAGAAGCAAAAAAGGTGAGAGCTTTCTATCAGGTGTGGATGAGTAGTTTTGAGAATAATAAAAAAATTAATCTTTACGACATTTTTCTATCTCTAGTGTTTCACAATGCCGTATTACAAGCTCCTTTGCTTGAATTCATTATTGAAAAATTAGTTGCTGGAGATCTAACGATTCAAAGCATTTATAGCCTACCCTTTGTTAGAGCTAATTTTAATAAAGGAGGCTATAGCACTAATCTCAGGAGCAATAAGATAAGAGATGAAAAGTACACTTCACAAAATGTATTTCTGTCGCCCGTTTCAGCCACTTTATTGCGATCGTATAGACTAGACGATATTTCACTAATAAATAATTTCTTAAAACCTGACGGTTCTATAGACATCAAGGTGTTCTATCAAAAATTAATTGATCATCAAAAACTGTATCAAATATTACCTAATAACTTAGAAGACTTTTTGAGAGCTAGCGTTTATGTCTGTGAAAATCACAAAAATTTCAACTTGCCAGAATATCATTTGTACTTATTATTAGGCGATAAAAAGACGTATTCCTTACCGGTTGATAATTGGCAATGTATATTATATGAACGACCAAAACCATCTGATATAGACATCTTAGAAGAGTTCGATACCCATCAACAGCATAAAACGAATTCTTTACATAATGAACATAAACAGTTGGCATTACAGATTTCTAGACTGTTCAAACCTGAGAATGACAAGAAGGATAAAAAAATATTAGGAAGCGTATTTGATAAAAGGTTGAAAGCGAATTTAGTACTATTAAAGCAAGAAAAAGCTCCTATTAATGAAATCGCACTGCTTACCTGGTTTGTTCATAAGCGAATATCCAATCAACCAAGTAGTATTCAAACCTATAGCAACAACATTACGAATAGATGGCTAGCGTTAACTTATGGACAGAACATAGACGATTTTGATGAAGCTGATTTTGAATCTCTTTATGCCGAAATTATAGGATTGAGTCGTACTACATCAGCAAAAAATGAAACTGCTAAATTGCTAGGCGATTTTCATGAGCATTTAGTCAATGTTTATGGGGCAGAGCCAGTTGAACCATTGTCAGCTGGAACCGTAGCTCATGTAAAAGCAGGATATATATCAGAAACTATGTTTCAAGCAATTCTCTATGCATGCAAAAACCTAAATATTAATAAAGAGAAAAAAGATGCTATTTATACTGCTTTAATTCTTGGCCAACGATTTGGCATGAGAATAGGAGAGATAGCCAAGCTTAAGCTCACAGAAATATCAGGAACAGTTGAAGACCTTGAGGTTCGTAATAATATTTATGGTGATAATAAAACATCCTCTGCTTTGCGTAGTTTACCTATAGATCTGTTGCTATCACCAGAAGAACTAAGATTTTTAACTGCCTTGTACCATAGACGTGTTGAGGAAAAAGGACAAACATTGATTGCTGACGCTAGTGGGCAAACAGTCTTTAAGAATCAATTATCACAGATGGTCTCAGGATTAATAAAAAAAGTAACTGGCTTGTCATATTTGACAGCTCATAACCTTAGGCACAGCTGCCTATCTAACATTCAGTTACTGCATTTTTTGTATGATTCAGAAACTTTAAATAATACAGCAGCACATGAAAGCTTGAAGGACTTACTACCTTATGAAAAAGCAGATGCATGGAATATTTATTACAAACTATTTGGATCAAGGAAATCTATTAGCAACTACATAATCGCAGGTGTTGCTGGTCATAGTGAACCTAGTGTTAGCTTTAATAACTATATTCATTTCACTGATGTTCAAGTTGGACTCCAGTTGTGGAATATTGATTATCAGTTAAGCGAAAACCAGAAAAGTTATTTACTTCAACTACCTAGACGTAAGCAAGGATTTGCAGACAAGGAAGTTTATGAGTATTTACTTAAAAAGCTAAAAGTTGAGCCATTACCAAGATTTGAAGGTAAATCAAAAAAATACCCATCTAATTACAAAGAGGTTGAGCGCGAATTTGGTTTTAATGAAGTTGCTAAAATATTGCGTAGTTATTACATACATGATGATTTTCAACAATTACTAAAACTATATGATGTGTCCAATGATGAATTTAAAAAATGGCATTATAGGGCAAAACACTTAAAAGAAAGTTCGGAATATCAAACTAAGTTCGGTGGTTCAAGGCTGTTTTCATCAGAACAAAAACACCTGCTTGTTCCATCCTACAATTTAATCGCAGAAGATCAGAAAGTAATGGAGGAGATGGAGAGTAACTTTAAAAGACTATATTTATCAAAAAAACATAAAGAAGGTCTAGATTGGTTTATTCGCTATACACTACAAAATTGTGAGTACACTCAAAATCAAATTAGGTTTAAAGATATTGAAGATTTTGATCAATTTTTAAACTGCATAATTAATCTTTTGCCTAAATTATTAATCCATATAAATATTCGCAATTTAGAAAGTTGTACTGATAAAAGATTGTTGAATAAATGGAAAAAACGAATTAATAAGTTGCCAGAATCTAACGTACACTATGACTTATCTAAGGATAAAAAAGAAATAAAATACACTAAGAAAGTGAAAGCTAGTATAGGCATTGCTAGTTCCAAAGAAAAATATTACAAAGGTAGTAGCAAAATACACTATAACCGAATATTGCAAGTCTTTTGTTTCTATAACTTCATACTTCTAAGTGATATTTAAAGTAACGCATTAGAATAACAGTGTACTTAGTAGTATTAAATATACTCAATAATTTACAGTATGAGAAAAATATGAATAAATCCATTATTAAAAGAATCGCGAAAAACTCAAATCTGTCTTGGCATCCCATGACAAAAAAGTTACATAAATCTTTTATGAAGTCTTATAGCGATGAGTTTTATAAAACGATTATTAAAATGTTCCAATATAACCTACAGTTAAGCCAACAAACTATCTATTTGATCTCAAATCGTGAAGAGGTGAAGTTGTTAAATCAGTCTAAAAAAAGCAAAGAAAAAGTCAATATTGATTATCAAATAATTGCAGGTTGCTTTAACCCTTGGTTCGATGATGAAGTATTGAGAACCAATAAGCAGCTAGTAGCTATAGAACTCAGTCCAGTGGAAGGACAGAGCAAAAAAGTATTTGAAGATGAGTTGCGGACTTTAATTCTATTAGATTTTTTAAAGTCTTTATCCCAAGCAAATATGTCAGCACTTGGCAATAACTTCCACGAGCTTCGAAATATTATTAAAAGTTCGGAACAATTAAAGCATGCATACTCAGAACTTATGGGTAATAGTATTAGTGCCGAACAATTTGCTGAGTATTTCGGACGTCAACGAGATTATGTCTATAAGCATAAATGTTAAGAGAAGTTTAACTTACAGCTTTAACCCAAAATTGCCATTTTACTATCTTTCTAATTGATCGCTGAAAACTATTCATTATGAGACTTTGTTTAAACCACCATATTCACACCAATAGCAATTAATACCAAACCACCCAAAGCTTCTGCCAACTGCCAAGCCATGTTCCTGATTGACGTCCTATATAAGCGCCTAAAACACTTAATATAGCCGTCGTCAGTGCAATGATTAAACAAGCAACATAAGCATTAACAGCCAATAGGTTCAACGTAAATCCTGCTGCCATGGCATCGAGACTGGTGGCTATAGCCAACGACAGCAATGTTTTATGACTTAAATTGATCCGAGTATCATCATCGTTAACAGAACGTGACTCATAGAGCATCTTAATCCCAAGCGCGACTAGTATGACAAAGGCTACCCAAGAAGCCCCTTCAGCAAACCAGCCCAGCATGGTAGAGCCAAGCGCATAACCAATCAGTGGCATCACTCCTTGAGCAACCCCGAAATACAACCCAATGAGTAAGGCCATTTTTATAAATTGTTTCTTAACATCCCCTCTATGAGTGGAGCCAAGACCGATTGAAGCAGCAAACGCATCCGCAGCGAGTGCTAATGCCAATAATAATATTTCTACCATAATAAAACAGTGCTCTTTTTAGAGGGATTGTTATTCGGATTGCCCCGATATGATTGGGACAGGTAGCAGTGTAACGGCATAATAAACTCAGGCAACCTTTAAGTGGGTTTTCATATGTTTAATAGTTATTATAAATAGCTTAATACGTTTATTTAACTGATGCTATGTGTGGGTTTAATCAGATATGAACCACCAATTTTGTTAGCATATGTTTACTAAATCAGCCTAAACCCTTGTATATAATCAGGACATCATTCGAATTACAAGAGGGTACAATGCCATGAAAAATCGTAACCAATACATCTATAAAAAGCCTGCAATTAAATTCAGCGTCGGTACGCTTGCTTTAGGCAGTTTACTGGCAATTGCTGGTTGTAATAATAGCTTGGTTGATAATCAACCAATAAAACAAGCAGCTGAAAAACCTATAGTCAGCAAGACTGAGAACCCTTCAAACCCAAAGACTGATAAGAACTATATCGCTGCTGACGACTCTGCTTCAACGCCTGAAGGTATCAGAAAAGTCGTCGATGCCAACAATCAATTTGCTATAGATCTGTATCAGCAAATAAATAAGCAAGCTAAACAAGCAGAGAATAACGTGTTTTTCTCACCGTACAGCTTGTCCACTGCCATGGCCATGCTTTATGCTGCAGCAGAGGGTGAAACAAAGCAGCAAATCCAAAAGACCTTTCACTATCCAGCACCAGCTATCCTCAATCCCAATAGTGCAGCACTCTACAATCAATTCAATAAGCCTAATCCAAACTATGACTTAAGCACAGTTAATGACTTATGGATGCGTCAAGGCCTAAGTCCCAATCAAACCTATTTGGATACCGTAAAACGCTACTATGGTGGTCAAGTCACCAATCTTGATTTTGCGAGCCGTCCCGAGCCATCACGTCAGACCATCAATAAAACCATCGCTAATCATACCAAGCAGATGATTCCTGAACTACTGCCAGAAGGGAGTATCAAGTCATCTACCGCTGCTGTATTAACCAATGCTGTTTATTTTAAAAGCCAATGGGCACAACCTCTAGGTCTACGAGGTAGTACTCAACCCTTTTATAACCTCAATGGCACAATCACCGATACGAATTTTATGTATAGCATAGAAAACTCTAATTACACGGAAGATGAGCAAGTACAAGTGGTAGAGCTGCCTTATAAAAGCGATGACCTGTCGATGCTGATCATCTTGCCAAAATCAAAAGAAGCCGCTGCTATGCAGGCATTGGTTAAGAATTTAAGTGCCGATCAAATTGGTCAGTGGACTCACAATATGAAAATAAAAGCAGTCGACCTGCAGCTGCCTAAGTTTAAAATGGAACAAGATTATAAAATGGATGGGCTACTGGCTGAAATGGGAATGCCAATCGCTTTTGATAGTCGCGCTGACTTTAGCTTATTCAATGACGAGCAGTCATTAGCGGTAGATTCTATTATTCATAAAGCGGTGGTTGAGGTTGATGAAAAAGGTACAGTGGCGGCAGCTGCTACAAGTATAGTGCCAGTAGTCGTCTCAGCTAATTATGACGTTGAGTTTAATGCCAATCGTCCCTTTATGTTTATGATTAAAGACAATAAAACCGATGCGATATTGTTCTTAGGTCAGGTGAATAAGCTATAGCTTGAGGATGCAAAAATGATGACCATAAAAATGATGCTGATACCCTTAGCAATGCTACTGGCTGCTTGCCAAAGCCTATCAGCACCACAGCCTGATTTGAGTCAAACCATTAAGGTAGAGCAACACTTAGAGCCGCTATTACATTACCCCTCATGGAGTAGTGAGAGCTTGTTTTATACCTATCCTTTTGAGTTTTCTGACCTTGATAAGATTGATGTTATGGACGAGGTGAACGTACGACTCGCCTATGAGGAGGGCTGTGTTTATCTCTATTATGGACCGAATAAAACCATTCCTTTTCTACCGAATGGTCAAGCAAGTTGGGATGACAAGAATAAAACGCTCAAATATTTTAATGTGGTTTATGAGGTGGGCGACATCATAGAAAGCGGTGGGTTTATTCTTGCACCTTGGCATCGAGAAAGATATGCCAAAGAAGGCTTCGTTAGTCAAGCGCCAAGTCGCTGTGATGTCAAAGAGATGACCATGTTATCGGGTTTACCGCGTGGTCAGGCGGCTAGAAAAAGCTTATCGTAGTCCAGTATTTATGGCGCTAGAATGTCAGATGTACTTATTTACTCTTAGAGTATGTCACTGAACTTGGCGTTCAATTGCAATCGTATTTAAACGATATTCTTATCAATAGATGCTAGGAGTAAATCATGCTAACCCGCAATATTAGAAGCCTTTAAAATAATTATTCAGCCTTCTACCTCAACGCTACAACCAACTAACACCCTGATAAGACCAAACAACGAGACAAATTGATGAACAACTTAAAATCAAAGAGCAGTTTAATAGTAATGCCAACTTGTCTAGCCCTATTGGTTGGCTTATCAGCTTGTACAACATCGAGTCCCACGATTGATAAGCAATCAACGCCACTTGCTGCGGTGAATGATTTAAGCGCAAAACCTATTAAAATTAAGACCAGTATTTTTACCTATCCTTTCGATCCTGAAATTAATATTGCGCAAACCCAAGCTGTCGTAAGTGGCACTTTCATTTGGGAGAAAGGCTGTATATTTTTAAAAATGGGAGACGAATATACCACCCCGCTATTTCCTAGTAGCGTGACCACTTGGGATGAGCAAAAGCAGATTATTACTATCGATGGCCATGCATTCAAAATGGGTGACGATATTCGTACCAATGGCGGCTATGGTAAGTATGATCCCGTTGAAGGATTTAGTAATGAGCTTAAAAATATGGGCAATAAGAAGTGTTTAAAGCCTACATTATCAGGTATTGGCACACAGGGGCTGGTAGATGAGCCGGTTGACCCTGAAATCAAGTATTACTTAGAGCAATATAATATCTCTATTAAAGAAGCCGAAAGAAGATTGTTTATTAGTGCAAACCGTGATGCTGCGTTTGAAGCGTTAAATGAAGAGTTCAATGGACGCATTGCTGGTAGCTATATAGAGAATGAACCTAGATATAAATACGTTTTGCGAATGGTTGGTACGGGTAAAGATAACACGCGCCTAGTGAAAATATATGACCGTAATAATGCTAGCAAATATGAAGTATTGCCAGTCGAGATAAAATACGGTGCAAGATTCACAAAAGAGGAAGCTCGCTTGCAACAAACTAAAGCGGCTAAATTGGTTAGCCGTTATTTTTCAAAGCCAAGAATGACCGGCTATGATGAGGAAAAAGGCATCATTGTTGCTGATGTTCATGGCAAACCCACGCCTGAAAACCTTGCTCTCGTTAAAAAGGTACAGTCTGAATGGGGACAGGATAAATTGCCTCTGACAATCGAGTTTGTGAGTTACTCTGTATCACCCCTTTAACCCGTTAGTAAAGTTTGGAGATAAAAAGATGAATAAAACCTTAAAGCAGATTCTCGGTTTGAGCATGGCTTCAACAGTGTTAGTAAGCTGCTCAAACGTCGCCTCGACCGATCATACGTCGACTAGTCAAAGTATCCCAGTCGCAAACGCCTCAGCGGTTACTGTTAATTGGTCAAAAGTAGAAGCCACTGCGGATAAGCTTTATCAAAATCATCCTTATTCTAATAAATTGAGTGTCGATAAACGCGCTGCACAGTTTTATGCAAACGATTTTGGCGTCCCTTTGGTAGAAGCAGAGCGTAGGTTACTTATACAAGGGTATAGCTCGGAGCTGTTGCAAGCGATTGAGCAAGAGTTAAAAGACAACGTTGTAGGCGTCTATTTTGTTAACGATGATCCAAAAGAATTTCGAATTGGTATAAATACTCTCACGAATTTACAGTCTGAACGTTTTATTTATAAGTTCAAGCAAGGCGTGTTGCAAGGCGAGATGATAGTGGTAGATATTCACTCAAATAGTGAAAAAACACTAAAACAAATACTTGCTCTGAAAGACAAAGCAACGCCTAAAATATTTGAGCGTTATCCCAATACTCAAGGTGTAGGTTATAGCCCTGCCGATAACACTATTACCGTATCAATATATGTGCCGTCTTATTCTAAAGAGTATCGTCAGAAGGTCGAAAGTGAACTAAATGAATTGGTTGGACATCCTGTTAAAGTAGATTTTATGTCAAGTCCAATGCAGCTACCCATACTTTTAGAGGAATTTCTCGCTATCGCTGAATAGGAATATTAATAAAAAGAGATACGCTAAGTATCTTTGCTTATATTTAAAATACGGATTTTCTGTCAAAACTGGAGCGCACAGATGAGAAAAGCATTTTTGATTTTAACAGGCCTAGTGGTCGTCGGTTGTACGACAGCCCCTGTAGCAAACCCACCTGAACCATTGACAGTGATAAAACCTGTCCAAGAGATCATAGAGCCTGAGCAAAAAACTAATATTTATTATTATGATGTTGATCAAAACCGTCCTGCTCAACCAGCGGCAGTAGTAAGTGGTAAGTTTGAGTGGAAGGATGGTTGTCTTTATTTAGTAGATAATAATGGAGAGTATATGACACCCTTATTTCCTAAATATCCAAAAGGCTTAGGGCGTGTCTTCAATTCATTTTACAATGAATGATAGTACACGCTAGATAGAGCATAGACTTGAAATTACGAGCTAACTTCTCATAGCGAGTAGCGATACTACGAAAATGCTTAAGCCTTGCAAACATATTTTCAACAAGATGACGCAATTTGTACAAATAGCTATCAAACTCTGGATTAGGCTGTTTGGCATTTTTCCTTTTAGGCACGACGGGTATCATATTGTGGCTTCGAGCTTTGTCTCTGATAGACTCTGAGTCATAGCCTTTATCAGCGATAAAGTAATCAGCTTGTCCAATCATTTCAATCAATTCACCTGCAACTTGACTGTCGTGGACTTCACCCCCAGTGATTTTAAAATTGAGCGGATATCCATCGGCATCACAGGATAGGTGTATCTTTGTAGTTGCGCCGCCACGGCTTCGTCCAATTGCTCGCTCTTCACCAAGCCGAGCTCCACTTGCATGCTGATGACAGCGAACATAGCTTCCGTCTGTGAATACCCATTCCGTATCAATTTCTTTTCGTAAGCTAAAAAAAAATCCGCCCATAAGCCAGTTTTCGACCAGCGGTTGAAACGACTATAGGCTGTTTTCCACGAGCATAATTCTTCAGGTATGTCACGCCAAGGAGCGCCTGTGCGTAGCTTCCATAGTATGGCTTCCATGATCTCTCGGCTGTTTTGAGTTTGATAGCAGCCGTACTTTATCATCGTCGATTGCAATTGATCCCAAAGCGTATCTGTTAATGCTTTTCTTGCCATAACTTGTATTTCTCGCCATAACTTGTATTTCTCGCATCGACTCAATAGATGCGGTATTGTAACTATTATTTAGGGCTTATCCAATTGAAGACATGCCCTAGTAAAGTGGGATGAATCTACTAAAATAATAAATCTTGATGGACATATTTTTAACATGGGGGATCCTATCTATACCAACGGTGGATATCAGGATTATGTCCCTAACTCAGTTGGTGATGCAGAATATGAGAAGCAAGGCAACACAAAATGTTTAGCACCCACTCAGGTAAAAGTGGGGACTATGAGTTTGGGGAATAAATAACTTAGTACTGAGCCATTATGTTATGGAGAATAAAAAATGCAAAAGAGCTTATTAGCGTTAGCAAGCCTGTTTTTAGTAGGTTGTACGACAGCTCCTGTAGCTACTTCAGTTGAATCAGTGGTAGTGATAAAGCCTGTTCAAGAAGTCGTAGAGCCTGAGCCAAAAACCAGCATTTTTACTTATTATGTTGACCCCATTCATCAATCTCAAGCTGCCGCAATAGTAAGGGGTAATTTCGTATGGAGAGATCACTGTCTTTATTTAATAGGCAGTGATCGTAATACCAAACCCAAAATATATAGTATAATCCACTTATGACTATACCAATACATAACCTAGAAGACCATGACTTTGGCAAACACTCAAAGACTGAGCGCAATCCCAGAGCCCGACTACGCCTGCTCATCTTATACCAATATAGTATAGCCAAAGCCACCAACGATATTGCCAAAGACCTCTGCATACATCCTGAAACTGCCAGACGGAAATTGAAGCGATATTATGAACGAGGACTTGAGAGTCTCTACGATCGTCATCGTCGAGGTCGTCGCAGCAAATTGGCAGAAGCAGACACAGCCGCTTTTAAAGCCATGATAGTCTCTGAACAAGAAAAGCGCGCTGGCGGTCGTCTAACCGGCAAAGACATTCAGCAATTGGCTAAAGAACACTACAACGCTCACTACACCGTTAACGGTATCTACGAGCTACTCAAGCGTATTGATATGAGTTGGATAAGTGCTCGTAGTCAGCATCCAAAAGCCGACCCACAAGCTCAAGACGCTTTTAAAAAAACTTTATAGCACAGGTTAAGGCGTCACTGCCTACTGATGTGAGCCTAGATCAAGTGGACATCTGGTTTCAAGATGAAACTCGAATAGGACAACAAGGCTCATTGACCAGAGTTTGGCATTACCGCGGTGGGCGACCTCGACTGATCAAGCAGCAACAGTTTCATTCCGCTTATCTGTTTGGTGCCTTTTGTCCAGCGACAAAGAAGGCTGTCGGCTTAGTACTGCCTTTCGTTAATAAACACACCATGTTATTGCATATGCAAGAGATTAGTAAAGCCGTTCCAAAAGGACGTCATGCGGTGGTGGTGATGGACGGCGCATTATGGCATCAACCAAGCTTGAATCAGGCTAATGTCACTATGCTTAAACTACCGCCTTATTCACCTGAGCTCAATCCCTCTGAGAGAGTATGGCAGTACCTTAAGCAAAATGAGCTATCTAATCGTTGTTATGACAGTTATGAGGCTATTGTCGATGCCACTTGCTTGGCTTGGAATAATTTGCTTAAACAGCCACAAAGAATTCGGTCGTTAACTGCTCGTACCTGGGCGCAACTTTAATTGTTGGGTTTGGTATAAATTTACTACCGCGATGTTCCCTGAGTTTCCAAAAGGTATCGTGAAATGGAATGAAGCTACCAAGACACTAAATCTCAATGGTCGGGTTTTTAAAACGGGGGACTATATAAGCACAAATGGTTCATACCAACGCTATACCCCTAACACAGTGGGTGGTGCAGAATATGAAAAACAAGGCGATAAAAAATGCTTAACACCATCTCTTGCAAAGATAGGTACTTTTTTTGATTAAAAAGTGAATAAGTTAGGTCGATTATAGATAAGCACGCTTACCAAACTACACTAAACGATTGTATAGAGATGATACTAGAATGGCATCATCTTAACTCTACATTATTAGTGAAGCAGATATGAAGAATAACCAGTATTGTTATCTTAAAAGAGCACATCGTAACCGTATCATAAGTGCATTGGCTATCAGTAGTCTATTATTCGTGGTCAGTGGCTGTGACAGCACTATGAAAGAGTCTAAACCTACTGACAGCGTAGCCAATACCACATCAAATTCAGATAAATCATACTTACCAGATAAAGCTAAAAGCAACGCTGACGCTCGAGCAGATAGTCCGGTTGATTTTATTGCTGCTGATGATTCTGCTTCAACACCAGACGGCATCGAAAAAGTCACTACCGCCAACAATCAGTTTGCCATTGCTATGTACCGACACATCAATGGACAGACTGGGCAAGCAGATGACAACGTGTTTTTCTCACCGTATAGCCTGTCCACTGCTATGGCAATGCTCTATGCTGCAGCGGAAGGAGAAACGAAAGCGCAAATTCAAAAGACCTTTTATTATCCCTTAATGGATATTCTAAACCCCAATAGCGCTGCGCTCTACAATCAATTCAATAAACCCAATCCTGACTATAAGCTCGCCACGGTCAATGACTTATGGATGCAGCAAGGGCTAACGCCTACTAAATCCTACGTAGATACGGTACAACGCTATTACGGCGGTCAAGTAACCAACCTTGATTTTAAAGGCAGTCCCGATCCTTCGCGCCTCATCATTAATAAAAAAATTGCTCAGCATACCAATCAGTTGATTTCTGAACTGCTACCCAAGGGCAGTATCAAGCCCATCACAGTTGCCGTATTAACCAACGCGGTTTATTTTAAGGGCGATTGGAAAGTGCCTTTTGAGGTTGACACCACTACGGATCAGCCTTTTTATAACCCTATGGGTACAAGTTCTAATGTCAAAATGATGCAGCTACAATCGTATTTTAGGTATAACGAGGACAAGCAAGTACAGGTCGTGCAATTGCCTTATAAGGGCGACAACTTGTCTATGCTGGTGGTATTACCAAAATCAAAAGACAAAGCAGCCATGCAGCAGCTGGTGCGTGATTTAAGCGCTGATAAAATTAAGCAATGGAGTAAAGACTTAGTAGGACAAGAAGTAAACGTTCATTTGCCAAAGTTCAGGCTTGAAGCAGGCTATCAGATGAAAGACCTACTCACGGATATGGGAATGCCAAGAGCCTTTCAAAAAGGGGCTGGGTTTAACTTATTTGATAATAGCCCGCCGATATATGTTGATGACGTTTATCATAAAGCAGTGGTTATCGTGGATGAGAAAGGAACCGAAGCGGCAGCAGCAACGGGGATTGTTGCCAATGCAACTGCTGCTTCTGCTCCACCACCTATGTTCAAAGCCGATCATCCGTTTGTCTTTATGATTAAAGACAATAAAACAGATGCGATATTGTTTTTGGGGCAAGTGAACAAACCTTAAAAGAGCGAATGACGGCAATAAGACTTAACTGACTGTTGATGAGACATTATGAAAAAAATGCTTAAGTTATTATCGTGTTCACTGTTAGTGATTTCCGTCGCCAGTGGATGTAATACGAAGACCATTGAAGAAGATGTGTTTCAATACAAGAATGCCTATGTTGGTGATAATAGTGCAGTCATCAATATTGTAAATCACTCTATGCAATCAGATAAATTCAGGGGGCTTGAGCTCAAAACGAAAGAGGCACCCTATGGGGTCATCTTAAATTATGATGGGTCAGAGTCGGAAAAGAATGATAAAAAGACAGTGATATATAACGCCACTTACTTATTTGCGTTGATTCAAAATGCAGAGTGGATAACGTTTAATTTTGATCATCAAGAATACAAAATAGCAAGAGAAGCTCTGATAAAGTGGTACGGGTAAGATTTCAGCAAATTACAAAGTGAAAAGGAGCTAAAAACGTTAATACAAAAGAACTGGGATGATGAATACAGAGTAAATCAGTTATTTTGAACACTACCAAATATACAGCTGCGTAGCTCCCTACATAGCAGCCGAAATAGAGCCATTCTTTTAATTATAATTTATTGTTGAGCCTGATATGCAAAATGACCCACTTCGCTATTTTAAATATACAGCCCATAATTGTGTTATCAGCGTCTTAGCTATTACCAGCTATCTTATTATTAATGGTCACTGGCTGTGACAGTACTATAAAAAATAAGAGCACTGTTGCTGTAACAGATACCATTCCTCGTAATCAGCCAACTATTAACCATCAAGCGCCTCCGATTGAGGCAAAGGCCTTGACCTCGACACCCGAGGGTATTGCTGAAGTCGTCACTGCCAATAACCAGTTTGCCATTGATATGTATCAGCAGATAAATGGGCAACCTGACCAAGCAGATAAAAATGTATTTTTCTCACCGTATAGCTTATCTACTGCAATGGCCATGCTCTATGCCGCAGCGGAAGGGGAAACGAAAGCGCAAATCCAAAAGACGTTTCATTATCCAGTACCAGCTATCCTCAACCCTAATAGTGCAGCACTCTATAACCAATTCAATAAATCCAATCCCGACTACAAGCTTGCCACGGTCAATGATTTATGGATGCAACAAGGGTTGCGTCCCAACCAAAACTACTTGGATACTGTACAGCGTTATTACGGTGGTAAAGTCACCACTCTTGATTTTGAAGGCAGTCCTGATCCCGCACGTCAGACCATTAATAAAAAGATAGCTGATAAAACCAAGCAAATGATTCTTGAATTATTACCCAAGGGTAGCATTAAATCTGATACTGCCGTGGTGCTAACCAATGCCATCTATTTTAAGGGCGATTGGACCATGCCTTTTACAGCTGAAAGAACCAGTGCCCAGCCTTTTTATAATGCCATAGGCAGAGCCTCTACTGTCCAAATGATGCAGCAACAGTCTTATTTTGACTATTATGAGGACAAATATATACAGGTCGTGCAATTGCCTTATAAAGGCGATGACCTATCTATGCTCGTAGTGTTACCCAAATTCAATCATAAACTTGCTATGCAGCAATTAGCTAAGAGTTTAAGTGCAACTAAGATTAAGCAATGGCGTTCAGGCTTAGTAAGACAAGAGGTGAACCTTCAACTGCCAAAGTTTAAGTTAGATGCGCGTTATCAGATGAAAACATTGCTCGCTGATATGGGTATGCCAAAAGCGTTTAATAATGGGGCTGAATTTAACTTATATGCTGATGGCCCACCGATAAAGCTGGATGAGGTTTATCATCAAGCGGTGGTCACCGTCGATGAAAAAGGGACGGAAGCGGCAGCAGCAGCCGGTGCTGTAGGTATGTATGTTGGTATGTCTTATCCTGTGAAATTTAAAGCCGACCATCCGTTTATGTTTGTGATTAAAGACAATAAAACTGATGCAATATTATTTTTAGGCCAGGTGAATAAGCCTTAGGTTAGAAATCACTCCATTAGGGCTTAGCCTTAGGATGCAAGAACCATGAAAATAAAAATGATGTTTATAGCGTTAGCAATGCTACTTACTACTTGCCAAAGCACATCGGCATGACAACATGAATCAGTGACAGCGATAAAGCCAGTGCAAAAGACCAGTCTTTTCTATTACTATGTTAATCCAGTAAGACCCGCTCAATCAGCAGCTGTTGTAGAGGGAGAATTTGCATAGAAAATGGTTGTATCTACTTAGTAGGCAGAGATGGTATTTACAGTACTGCCATGTTCCCACTTTATCCAAAAGGTATTGTTGGGTGGGATGAAGAGAGCAAAACTTTGGCTTTGGATGGACGTGTTTATAGAATGGGAGATTTTATTTTAACAAATGGTCAGTATTCAGGTTATGTGCCCAAAAGCCCTATGGATATGGAATACGAAAATCAAGGCGATAAAAAATGCTTGATGCCTACTTTAGTGATGATAGGAACAATGAGCTTAGATACGAAGTAGCTTGTTAGTAACACTTTAGTTTTTATCATAGTGGCTTTCTCTGTATCTTACTTAATTGATAAGTAGCATTTATCGCTTTATATGATAGACCAATAACTATGACCAGCAATAGATTTGATTAAAATTTGACAGGACAGCTACAAGCTCTCACATTGACTAATGCATTATTTATAATACATCATATAAATAATATTGTATTATAAATAATACATAATGCGTGACCAAAATTAGTATTTTATACTCAGTAAATGACCTTAACCTATATTAACATGCAAAGGGTCACTACAGTATTTTGTGTTAGAGCCTTTACTGGTAAGCCTTTGCATGTTAATATAGGTTAAGGTCATTTAATATAGTTTGTTGGTTCTAGCCTGTCACGTCGCGGGTTCGAGTCCCGTCCGCTGCGCCATATTTAAAACGAATTTAGACTCTCGAGTTTAAGCAAGTTTCGCCTCAAACATTAGATTGTTTGGGGTTTTTTTGTGTCTAATAAAAAAACTGTTTCTTTAATACTTATGCATTGTGTAGTATCAATATTGAATAACTTGAATAATTAACACCAATAGATAACACTCAATCTAGGGCGTGTCCTCATTTTAAAAATGGAGATAAAAATGAGATAAATCGCCGTCAAACAAGGAAAATAGCGAAGATAATATCGGGATATTACCTAGCTATTTAACGCTGTTTGGCAAGATTTAGCCATTTTTAGCCCATTTAGGTATCCTTCGATTGAATTGAGGACATGCCCTAATAACATCTCTAACTATAAAGTGAATAACACATGGACTATCACCACATACCAAGACAGTCATTAGGCTACTTCCCCACCCCTTTAATTGAGCTGACCAGATTAAGTAAAGAACTTGCTGGTCCTAAAATCTTTATGAAACGAGATGACAATACGGGACTGGCACTCGGTGGCAATAAAACCCGTAAGCTTGAGTTTATTATCGGTGATGCGCTTGCCAAAGGTGCTGATACCATCATTACCGCAGGGGCAGCGCAGTCAAACCATTGCCGCCAGACGGCAGCCGCTGCTGCAAGCTTGGGGCTTGAGTGCCATTTGGTTTTGGGCGGAGAAGAACCTGAGCAAGTAAGCGGCAATTTGTTACTGGATAAAATTTTCGGTTGCCATATTCACTGGGCAGGAAGTCACCGTAAAGGTGAAGACATCCCTCAAATCGTGGAGCAATTGACCCAAGCAGGCAAAAACGTCTATGTCGTCCCTTATGGCGGCTCAAGCGAGCTTGGCGCTTTGGCATTTGTAGAGGCCTTTAAAGAATTAGAGTCGCAACGTGAAAGCATAAACGAAACATTTACTCATATCGTCTCTGCCTCTAGCTCTGGCGGCACGCAAGCAGGGTTAATGCTTGGTAATAGAATGTTCAACTCACCCTATCAAATAGTGGGCATCAATATTGATAAAGGCGAAACCGATAAAGTACCTTTTGATCAATATACCCTCTCTCTTGCTAATAGCACGGCAAAACTCATCGGTGCAGATTATGAGTTTTCGCAGTCAGACTTGATACTGAACTCCGATTATGTTAGCGAAGGGTATGGCGTGGTTGGCGCACTCGAAAATGAAGCCATTGCTCTGACTGCGCAAACTGAAGGCATACTATTAGATCCTGTCTATACAGGTCGTGCAATGGGCGGACTCATAGATATGATTCGTACAGGCAAAATCAAGAAAACGGATAGTGTCTTGTTTTGGCATACGGGCGGTGCACCCGCTTTATTTGCTTATTCAAGTGACTTAGATATAGTGACTTAGATTTAGATATAGTGATTTAGATATAGTGATTTAGATATGGCATGAACTAACTTTCACTTTAACCATCAACACTAAAACCCAAACACAAATTCAGGTAAAATAGAGCGCATGACAGACTCTATCACCCCTGCCCCACGTAAGATTATTCATCTCGATATGGATGCTTTTTATGCCAGTATCGAGCAGCGTGACTTTCCGCAGTATCGCGGCAAGCCATTAGTGGTTGGTGGGGATCCGAGCGGACGCGGTGTGGTAGCCGCTGCCAGTTACGAGGTACGGCCGTTTGGAGTACGCTCTGCCATGTCCTGCTACGAAGCACGCAAACGTTGTCCAGAGGTGATATTCGTACGACCACGATTTGATGTCTACCGCGCTGTCAGTGCCCAAATCCGCACTATTATGCACCGCTTAACGCCTCACGTTGAGCCATTATCATTGGATGAAGCCTATCTGGATGTCACAGGCTTGCAAGCCCATCAAGGCTCAGCCACATTGATGGCCAATTGGCTGCGGGCGCAGATATTAGAGCAGACTGGTCTGACTGCCTCAGCAGGCGTGTCATTTAATAAAATGCTCGCAAAGATTGCCTCTGATCTTAACAAACCCAATGGTACGGCTGTCATCACCCCAGCGGATGCAGAGGCTTTTATCAGTGCGTTACCCATAGAGCGCTTTCATGGTATCGGTAAAGCCACGGCCAAACGCTTACACGCAATGGGAGTGAGTAATGGCGCTGACCTTCGTCAAGTGCCACCTGAGTTGCTCATCAATGAATTTGGTAAGCGCGGACAGTTTTACCATGATATTGCGCATGGGCGCGACGAGCGAGCAGTTAAATCTGAGCGCCAACACAAATCAGTTGGCTCAGAGACCACATTCAGAGACAACTTAATTGACGATACCGAGTTACTGCCGCAAATATATGCACAAAATGCCGACGCCTTTCATCAAATGCATACTAAGCAGCTGATTGCTTATACCATTACCCTCAAAATAAAATACGCTGATTTCACTCAAATTACGCGCTCACATACTCTATCTACGGCTTTTAGCAGTGCCAAATCGGCGCATTACTGGTTAGATAAGCTGTTTTTGGATATACCGCGCGACTTGCCGATCAGATTGGTCGGTGTGACCTACTCTTCCTTAGCGCTTGCGACCGAAACCCTACCGCAGTTAGATTTATTTGATTAGGGTCTGTTGAACATTCAAATGTGGTACTGGCGGTGACTATTTTTTTAGGCAATACGCAGTGAAATTTTTGACGCCTAGTCATTCTAGGGTAGACAATTTCACCATGTATTGGCAAAAAATAGTCCCGCCCCGAAGGGCTGATGCTAAAATCACCCCAAACAGTGTTACAAACCTAGCTAAGGTCTAGACATTATCGTCGGTTTGCGCCTAGTTTGGTGCGATTTTATCTATCAGCAGCCCTAATATTTGAGTGTTCAACAGACCCTAGATTTTTAACTGTCTTTTTAATTTATATCTAAAAAATGCAGGTTCCATAAGAACTTAGATGACTGTGATTAAATGACAACGTTTGGACGACTTTGTGTATCTAATAACGCTTAGGCTATTTAATATTTTCATACCAATCTTATAACTTATGATCACTAGGAATTTGTCACGTTCTTGGCGGGTTTCTGCTAAACTGACGCCAAAATTTTCACCTATTTAATGACTCTACTATGACCAATCACCAAAATACTGATAGCATACTACCCTATCTTAGCGTCGCTGATTATGATTATGAGCTACCTGATAATCTCATTGCCCGCTACCCTTTAGCACAGCGCTCAGCGTCCAAACTCTTATATTTACCTACTAGCGAGCAAAAAGAGCAAACAAACCAGCCACAAGACTATATATTTACTGAGTTGCCCTCACTACTCAATACGGGCGATCTGATTGTGTTTAATGATACCAAAGTAATGAAAGCGCGACTGTTCGGAAAAAAGGACTCGGGTGGCCGTGTTGAGGTACTGATTGAACGCTTGGTAGATGGCGCAATTCTAAACGCAAATACAGAAAACCTCGACATTGACAGCGAGGTGAGTTCTGCACAGCAACATATTGCCCTTTGTCATGTAAAAGCCAGTAAAGCACCAAAGCTTGGGCAGCGCTTATGGTTAGCTGACGAAAAGATGGGCTGTGTGATGATCGGTCGACAAGACAACTTGTTCGTTTTGGGCTTTGATGCGCCTATCTTGCCTGATTTAGAGCGTTATGGAGAACTACCAATACCGCCTTACTTTGAGCGCCATGCTGATGCTACTGACAATACACGCTACCAAACCGTCTTTCATGATCCTGCAAAACTTGCCAGCGTCGCCGCGCCCACGGCGAGCTTACATTTTGATGACACTATTTTAACTGCGTTGGCTGATAAAGGCATTAACACTGCCTTTGTGACCTTACATGTAGGTGCAGGTACCTTTGCGCCAGTGAAAACAGACAATCTGCTCAATCATACGATGCACAGTGAGTACGCGCACTTACCACAAGCCACAGCCGATCTAATCAATCAAACCCATGCCAATGGCAAAAAGGTCATTGCAGTTGGCACGACTGTTGCACGTGTTTTAGAGACAGCTTATCAAAAAACGGCAGATGACAGACAGTTTGTGGCGAGTTGGTCAGGAGATACAGATATTTTTATTTATCCTGGTTTTAAGTTTGGGGTGATCGACAGGCTGCTGACCAACTTTCATTTACCTAAATCTACTCTATTAATGTTGGTATCAGCATTTGCAGGTAAAAGTGCAATTGAATGTGCTTATCAGCACGCCATTGACAATCAATATCGATTTTTTAGCTACGGCGATGCCATGCTACTCGATAGAGTAGATTATTGATCGGGAAGTTAAGCAGCAGTTACCTGTATTGGCCGCAATGCCTATCAATTAAACTGGTAAACTAGATACTATTTTGTTATAACAACATTGATACATTATCATCATTGTTATCATCAATCATTCTTCTAAGTCACTATAAAAGGGCTGCGCATGTCTTGGCATTTACCTCACCGATTGACCAGTATCCATCGAACGGTGTCAATCGCACTACTATACTCAGTAAGCTCTACGGTATTGTTGCCTGCTGCACACGCTGCCACTATGGGCAAAACAATCATTACCTCCGCCCAGCACGAGCCCTTGGCCGCGAGCATTGCGGTCAGCGACATCAACGCTCAAGACTTTGCAGCCAGTATTGCAAGCCCTGTCGTCTATCAACAAATGGGATTGACTCCCACTGCCTCAATGTCGGTGCGATTCGTACCAACCTCGGCGACGACCGGTCAGCTGCTTATCAATACTTCACAGCCTGTATCGATGCCGTTTGCGGATGTGGTGCTGGCGATTAATGATAGTGGCCAACGTAATGTGATGCCCAAAACCTTACTCATGCCACTTGGTAATAGTGTCCCTGTTAAACCTTCAAATAGTGTGATTGCTGGTGCAAAAAAACCAAATCTACCAGTCGTCTCAAACCCCACTGCCCAGCCTTTAGCGGTAAAGCGCGGAGCGCCGCCGCCATTATTTACAGAACCAAACATTAACGCGCCGATACAAACACAAACTCAGACATTACCACAAAACAATACTCTGGAAACCTCTGTTGTAAGCACCTTACCAACGATGAGTGCGACTGCTTTACCGCCTTTCAAAGCATCTGAAGCGGCAAGTATACCAAGCACGATTGCCCGTGCTCCGCAAACAGCTGACTCCAATAACACCCTGACCAGTAAAGCTGACAGTACCTCTATCAATAGCACTGATTCAAATAATGTCAGCGCTTTGAACAACACTAGTTCGACTTCTAAGGCTAACAGTACTGCAACAGCAAACACGTTGAACGCTACTACTAATAGTATTAAAAAAAATAGTGACACAAGCTTGCCGACTAATAGCAGCGTTACGGCACAAGAGCCTAGTATTCCTGTACAAACACCTCTAGATGCCAATACTCAAAACAATACTGTGCCAGCGGTTAACATTGACAATAAACAATTAGATATTTTAAATATCCAAGTGACACGGCAAATTCAAGCCAAAAAAGATGCTCGTAAAGAAAATACGGATAAAAGCATTGTTAGTCAGTCAACACCTTTGATGATTAGCGCTGGGAAGAGTGACGCTGATGAGAAGCCCTCCGAAGAGAAGTTCGCTACTACCAGTGCCGCACTAGCAGCAGAAACGGCGATGCAACCTGCAGCTAGCAGTAACTCTGCTGCACCTACCTCATCCACGGTAGCAAATAATACAGCTGCCGCAGCAAGCACGTATACCGTACAGCGTAATGATAACCTGTGGATTATCTCTCAGCAGATTGCTAAGCAAAACAACCTAGACGTACAAACCGTCATGACGCAAATCAAAGAGCAAAATCCTGACGCCTTTATTGCACGAGATGCCGACTTGCTAAAAGCTGATGCTCAGTTAAAACTTCCTGATTATGACACTGTGCCTTCACAGCAGAGCTTACAAACTGCCATTGCTGCCCAAAGACAGTATTACTTGCAGAGTCATTCAGCCAAAGCAAAGGACAGTAATAAGAAAAAACCTTTATCAAAAACTGATAGTAATACACCAAAAGTGGCTTCGAAACCCATACCCGCTACGACAAAACCCTCAGCTAAAGACACTGATAAGCCTGTGCGGACCACCACCAAAAAACTACCACAGGCACGCTTTTCAGTGCTTGCTCCTGGTCGTGATGGTAGCGCAGATGGCACCCAAACCAAAGCAGCAGCGGCAACTGGAAGCGGCTTAAGCACTGATATCCTAGCCACCCTTAAATCGGCTCGACAAAACACAGCAGATCAAGCTAAGCGGATAGCAACTACCAGAAACACCCTTGGTAGTTATGCCCAAAAGTTACAATTACAAAATCAAAAACTGGCTGAGCTTGAAGCTCGTCTAAAAAAATTACGCAATCAATAATTGCCTAGCTGTTCAGCCTCATTGCTGTAAACAGCCCTCATAGGCGTGGGAGTATTTATGGATAACATGCTAAATATCGTTGCAGGCCTAATGGTCATCATACTGTTGGCAGTATTATTACTACGTAGAAATAAAGCGCAAAAACCACCCACTAGGCCTATTACTAAAGCCAGTAAAAGTACGGCTACCAGTATACCTGTAGCAAGAAAACCTACAGAGAGTAGCCATCCTGATCAAAGCATCATTGATCAAGGTGCGACTAAGTTTGATCCTTTGACCATCGCCCAGCGCTTTATAGATCAGCAGCGTTATGATAAAGCGATTGAGACATTAGAACGTGGCTTAAAAGACAAGCCGCAAGATACGCAGTTATCACTCAAATTATTAAATATTTATGCTATTACTAATCAGCATCAAGATTTTAATAAAACCTATGATGCCATTCATTCATCCGCTGATACAGTCGCTATCGATGAAGCGAATCAGCTCAAAGCGTTGTTAGACCAAGAACAAGTACAGAATACGCCAGTACAACCGCAAGCTGACAAGGAAGCAGACTTTGAAAGTATAGACTTTGACCTTTCTACATCGCAGCAAGCTACGCAGACCCAACCTATCCAAAATGTAGATAGCTTCGACAATTCAGATGACTTCAATACACTCGATCTAAATGTACAAAGTGAGACTGTAGATGCACAGCACATTGACTCTGATAATAACGCTAATGATGATGGATTTGCTCTTACTTTAGACGACCTCGAAACATCGGAGCTAGAAGTCAGTGACTCAGAGACTTCTCATGCTGGCCCTGATAACACTGAGTTTGACATCAGTGCAGACGAGACTTTTGAAAAGCCCTCCAGTACTGTTGAAAACATTGATAATGACTTTACATTTGATTTCGATTCCCCTGCAGATACTGATCTTTTTGTAGAAGAAACCCCTAAAACTCATGCACAAGAAAGCCATTCTGAAGAGAGCATCAGCTTAGAAAATGACTTTGTTTTGGACTTAGAGGACTTAAGCAAAGAAGCAGATGATTTTGATATTCAAGAGAACGAGAACGCTGAGCAAAATACAGAGATAGATAGTAGCGAAGACTTTATGCTCTTCTTAGAAGATGAAGAAGAGCATAAAAATGAAGCTAATATTTTAAGCGATTTTAACGCTCAAACAGAAGAGGCTGAAAGTGTCTTAGGCATGGGAGTTGCAGACACCATATCGCAACTTGATGAGCTCAGTTTTGATGACGAAATATCTATTAATACTAATATAGATACTAATGTTGATACTGCCATTAATACTGATACACAGCCGACAACTAAAGACGTAACAGCAGCGACAACTGATAGCTCCGTACAGGATAGCGCACCAGCTGATGACAACATGCTGATCGATGATGATTTTGATTTTGATGCATTGATCTCTTCACCGTCTGCTGATACCCCAGTAGCCACTGAAGGCGATGATACTGATGCTATCAGTTTTAGTGAAGAGGCAGACACACACAGCCAAGATCCAGTGACGCCAGAGGCATCAGCTGACTTTGCCGCGCAGTTTGATGCTGACTTTGATTTTGTCAAAACTTTAGACAATAACCAAGTCACTTTAGATTTGGCAACGCAATACCTGCAGTTAGGTGAGTACGATAGCGCTAAACGCTTGCTCAATGAAGTTGTCATGCAAGGCAACAGCGAACAACAAAGCCAAGCGCAAGTGCTTCTTGCCCGTACCGCTTAGAATGCTATGAAATTCATTCACGCCTAGACTAAGCGCCAACGTGCTTTTTACAAGCATTTTGTTATTTACAAGCATTCTGTGAAAATAGGATGCTTGTTTCTATTTTAGCGTTGCACGTCCTGTGGTAATCTAGGTTATTACTCATCCTATTCTGGGCGGTGATTCATGCCAGCATCTTCTACCTCTTTAAAGCAAAAACCCTCTGTATTAACCCCTATTCAGCTTATTTATGCTGGAGGTACATTTGGTAGTTATGGACGCCCTTTAGCGCCACTTGATGCTGATGTGTTCTTGCCAGCTTTGCAACAGCTTCTGAGCGAGCATAATAAAACTGACAACCTACCGGCTATCTCTTGGTTGGACAATACGCTGATTAAAGACAGTAGCCAGCTGACACCAAACGACTTTGTACATTTTTATACTTTATTATTAGAGGCTTATGCTCAGGGCTTGCGGCAGTTTGTCTTAATTACTGGTACAGATACTCTCAGTTATCTAGGGGCTTTTTTGGCAGAGGCATTTGCAGGTTCTGATATCTGTGTGGTCGTTACTGGTAGTATGCGTCCACTACTAGACAGTGAGATACTGCAGACTTATGCTATCGATGCAAATAGCGATGCTTGGGATAATCTCAGTGCTTCTCTACGCTTAGCTGCTGGCGGAGAGCCTGGTGTCAAGATAAGCTTTGGCGGTGAAGCATGGCCGGCACAAACGGTACAAAAGATCCATAGTCATGACTTTATGGCTTTCACTGGGCACATGCGCGCCGCTTATCCCGCCAATAGCTACCAAAAGCGCTTGCCAGCTGCCCGCCTGCAACACTGGATAGATGATCAGCTAACGCTTAGCGCATCTATTCAGGCACATGTAGAGCACGCTAGCATTTATCCCATATATTGCGTGCCTAATAGCCCTGATGTCTTAAGTGCACAGCTAAGCGCTTTATTAGAGCAGCCGCCATCTGGCATCATATTATTAGGCTTTGGTGCGGGCAACGTTCCCTACTCTGCAGGCTTGGCTGACGCTTTGAGTCGTGCTTATGAAGCAGGCCACATGGTCGTGTGTGCTAGTCAGTGTCCATTTGGCGGCGTGAGTGACAGTTATGCCGCTGGCAGTTGGCAATACGACTATCACGTACTTGCCGGTGGTCGCTTAACCATTCCCGCGATTTATGCACGTTTACTGTGGTTGCTATTGCGTTATGATACTCCTACGCGCAGACGCCAACGCTGGACTCATACCATAAACCAGTCCGACACTGCCGCTAAAAGAAATCGCTAAATATACAATACGCCTTAGGGGCTTTATATACTATAGCCCCTCATAAAACCAAATGATCACCCTTTGTTCTGAGCCCTTTATGACTTCACCGGTAACACCTGACCAACCCACATTGTCCGAATCTAAAACCACCCTCACACAGGCCGCTGAAAATCAAGATACCCCTACTTATACGTTGGCCATTGCCATTGAGTTTTTAGGTACCAACTATCATGGCTGGCAACGGCAAAAAGAAGTACTGGGCGTACAAGAAGCTTTAGAAAAAGCTATCGGCACAGTGGCGAACGAAACAGTAGAAGTAGTCGCGGCTGGCCGTACAGACGCTAGCGTGCATGCGAGCAATATGATTGCCCACTTCGTCACCCATGCTTATCGCCCAACTCACAATTGGCTACGCGGCGTCAACAGCTTACTGCCTGATGATATCGCCCTACGCTGGGTACAGCCGATGCCTGCCGACTTCCATGCCCGCTTTGGCGCCATTGCTCGCCGGTATCGTTATATTACTTTGAATCAAGCACAGCGCCCCGCTATTCTCAATCACCAAGTGACTCATATTCACGAGCCACTAGACCTGGCAGCCATGCAAACCGCCGCTGCAGACATAGCTGGAACACATGACTTTAGTAGCTACCGAGCAGCAGCCTGCCAATCCAATCAGCCTATACGCAATGTGAGCCATGCCAATCTCTTTGCCCATGGGCAGTTTATCGTGTTTGATATTCAAGCAGATGGTTTTTTGCATCACATGGTGCGTAACCTTATGGGTACGCTCTATGCCATAGGTAAGCATGAATTACAGCCTACAGACTTCTTAGACATTCTGGCAAAAAAAGATCGTACGATTGCACCACCCACTGCCTCTGGTGATGGTCTATACTTCATTAACGCTTATTATCCCGAGCATTATCAGCAGTTGTTACCCAAAGCACCGCTAACACCCATTTGGCTCAACCTACCTGATTAAACCAATGTAAGGCTAGGGTCTGTTGTACATTCAAATAGGGTACTGACATACATAACGATTACATGCTGTCAAGTAAAAACCTGAAACCGTATTGCTTTAATTTTAAAACCTGCGTATAATACTCGCTTATTTTTCATTGATTGATACAGATTATGGCTAAAGACGAAATTATTGAATTTGAAGGCGAAGTCATCGACACCCTTCCAAACACTTTGTTTAAAGTTCGTTTAGAAAACGGACACGAAATCATTGCTCATATCTCAGGCAAAATGCGCAAGCACTATATCCGCATTCTAACTGGTGATAAAGTTAAGGTTGAAATGACCCCTTACGACTTAACCAAAGGTCGTATTACTTATCGCGGCAAAAACTAATTTTTTGTTATATGGCGTGTACTAAATAACAGTTGCTCAACGATAGATTGTTAAACGGGTTATTAAGTGGGCTGGTTATTCAGCTAATATAATAGCTTGGCTGTTTTACATGACAATAATAACAAAACCAATGACCTGTCTACTAACTCCCCATAGATAGTGACTCGTTTAATAACTGACGTTAGTTTTGTACTGCCCAAAAAATACCGCTAATTTTTTAGCGGTATTTTTTTATGGATGCGACTAATGAAGAAGATTATTTTAACGTTTCTTTATTTCAACTCGTTTTATTCCTATTCATTTTATTCCCATCCGCTCTACTTAAACTCTACTGTGGCACCATCTTTGATGGTACCTAAAAGTGCCAATGCATCCCAATTAGTCAGGCGTATACAGCCTTCCGAGGCCTGACGACTGATACGCTCAGGGTCTGGTGAGCCATGGATACCATAAGAAGGCTTACTCAAACCAATCCAGACACTACCGACGGGATTATTAGGTCCTGGCGGGATAATCGTCTGACTGTCATCAGCATGTGTAAAGGTATAATTCGGCTCATGCACTTTTACTTCAACCGTATGTGTACCGGATGGTGAAGGTGTTGCCGTGCTACCCACTGTGGTCGGATAACTGGCAACAAGGGTACCATTGTCATCATAAGCATATAAGGTTTCGGTTGTTTTGTCGGCTACTACTCGGCTTACTTGCTCGGTATTTGGGTTACCAGGATTATAGATAATGATGGTCTCGCCAGCCCTGAACTTGGCGTTCGGATTGAGCGTTTTGAGGTACTTTTTACTCATGTGAAATTTTTCTGCCAGTGCTTCGATGACACTTTCGTAATACATGCCCTCAAGCTTAGCCTTGGCCTCTGCACCAGCGGGGATGGTTGTGGTCTTAATATCAATATCGCTATCTTTGAGGGTATAATTAACCAATACTGGCTGCGTAGCAAGCTTGTCATCACTAGTCAGTGCTTGCCACGTCTCTGTATTCAGCTGCTCTGTCACCGCTAGTCCGTTAGTCTTTTGAAAGGCTTGCATGGCTTTTCGGGTGTTTTTACCCCAATAACCATCGACCGCTCCAACACCGTTATGTTGCCAATTCAGTAAGGCTTGTAACTTGGTACCTATGCTGCGATCGATATCAGCGCCTTCTGACCAGTTGGCATCATTCACTTTCTTTGCTACTGTCGAGAGATTGTCGGTGTTATATTTGATCGTTGGTAATAGACTATTTAGTAAACTTGCAGTCTCCGTATCTCGGGTAATCTTTTGACTCACGCCATTGGTTACTGGACTAACCTCCCTGTTTTTAACACTGCTATTGTTTTTAATATCGGTATTATTTGTTGTAGCAGCACTACTTGGACTCATAAATAGTACAGTAGATAAACCAATAGCTACCACTGCACTACTGACTTTTGTTAATGGGTACATGGACACTCCTAAAGTTATTATTTATTATTCATTTTGTTATCTGGCTTTTTATTGTCTAACCATTTATTTTATTGCTCAACCATCATGTCACATTGCCCTGTGAGCATATAACACCTTTATGTTAAGAAGTGCTTATTCTTATAGTCGCTGTGTTATAAAAAACTAAATAATAAAAGATCAAATAGACGTCACAATCTGACTGCGAAGCCATTTAAAAGGGCTCATAACTTGCCAAGTAATGTGCTAATAAACTTTATATTCCCACAAAAAAACCCATAAACCACTCAGTAGTTTATGGGTCATAAAAGCTTAAGTACTTAACTTTACAACAGCGATTCGCTTATGACAATTTAGCCAATACTGCTTCACCCATTTGTTTACAGCCCACTTGAATCAGGCCACTCTCATCACTGTCTAAGATATCAAGCGTCCGTAGACCATCATCGAGTACCTCACTAACCGCTTGCTCAATCGCTTGCGCTGCTTGTTCTTGCTTAAAAGTATAACGCAGCATCATAGCAACAGAAAGAATTGTCGCCAATGGGTTGGCTTTATCTTGGCCTGCAATATCAGGTGCTGAACCATGGCAAGGCTCATACATACCTTTGCCATCTTCATCAAGGCTGGCAGAAGGTAACATACCGATAGAGCCTGTTAGCATGGCCGCTTCATCAGACAAGATATCGCCAAACATGTTGCCCGTCACCATTACGTCGAACTGCTTTGGATCACGAATCAGCTGCATACAGGCATTGTCTGCATACATATGCGACAAGCTTACATCACTATAGTCGGCTTGCTGCATCTCAATCATCGTCTGCTTCCACAGCTCTGTGACTTCTAGGACGTTCGCCTTATCGACCGAACATACTTTGGCAGGTGTGCCAGCTGCTTTTGCGCGCGTTTGTGCCAACTCAAAAGCAACTTTTCCGATACGCTCAATCTCGCTGGTTTTATAGACCATGGTGTTGTAGCCTTGCTGCTCACCATTGTCTAACATGCGGATGCCGCGCGGCTCACCGAAATATATACCACCAGTCAACTCACGCACGATGAGTAAATCTAAGCCAGAGATAATTTCAGGTTTGATACTAGAAGCATTTGCCAGTTGCGGATAGAGTTTTGCTACACGCAAGTTGGCAAACAAGCCAAGCTCGCTACGGATTTTTAGTAGGCCACGTTCAGGACGCTTGCTACGCTCGATAGCATCCCACTTTGGACCACCTACAGCACCTAATAACACCGCATCTGCGTTACGCGCTTGATTCAACGTCTCTTCAGGCAGTGGTTCGCCCGTCGCATCGATTGCCACGCCACCAATCAGTCCAGACTCAAGCGTCAACCCCAAATCAAACTTCTTATTGACAGCTTTTAGCACATCAATGGCTTGAGTCATGATTTCAGGGCCAATGCCATCGCCTGCTAATGTTAATATCGTTGCCATACTGATCCTTGTCGGTAATTAAGTAAAAGGTTATGAGTGCTGAGTTGTTTACGTTTAGCTTTTGGTGACCGCAACTTCGATAAATTCACCTTGCTGCTGCGCATCCGTTTGTTTACAAAAATGACGTACAACCGTGCCATCTTCTACCAACTCAACACATAGGGGTTTTGGCGATGCTTTATCAAGTAAGCTACCAGCCTCTTGATTAGACTTATCTTGATAGGCTCGTATCTGATAGGTGGCATCAACAAACTCATGAATGATAGCAAAGCGCTCAACATAGCCAAGATTATTTTCAGGATAAAAGTTCACATGTACTTCACGCTTGATAGGCTTCACTCGTGCATAATAATTGGTCAGCCCCTTTATACCAGAAGGTGCTAAAGGGACTATTTTGACCGATTTGGTGTCTAATAGTGAAGTGACCTCGTCAGCGCTAGGTGTCGTCGTCAACATACTCATGTCAACAGGCTCATGGGTTTCTGGCGAAATAATAGGGGTTCTATCTATATGGGTAACTTCACAATGATAGGTACCAAAACAAGCGAGATTTACCTCACCTGCCACAGGAATGAGCTTACCCATCCACTTATCCGCATTTTCAGCTCTATCAATCTGCTGATAACCGGTTAATAGCTGACAGCCTGACAGCGCTAGACTGGCAGCTATGAGCGTACTAGTAAATAGAGCATAACGTTTTTTATTCATAATGGTGGCTACTGTTCATATAAATAGAAGTGTGCTTAATATTCATTTTAGCCAGTTCGTCACCATAACTCAACGCTGTATGCTTGACTATTTGACATTTATTCAGGCTTCACTTTATGCCCGCACCTCATTAAAGATCCAAGGGGTTTTTTGCATCATTTTTTGCTCATATGCCTTGATTGAGTCGCTTTGCTGCAAGGTTAGACCAATGTCATCAAGACCATTTAGCAAACAATGCTTACGAAAGGCATCTACTTCAAAGGCATACTCTTCACCAGTCGGCGTAGTAACTACTTGACGCTCAAGATCCGCAGTCAGCTCGTAACCTTCATTCTCAAGCGTGGCTTTCATCAGCTTATCGACGATGGCTTCGTCCAAAACTATCGGCAACATGCCGTTTTTAAAGCAGTTGTTATAAAAAATATCAGCAAAACTTGGTGCAATTACGGTACGGAACCCATATTCAGACAGTGCCCAAGGCGCATGCTCACGGCTAGAACCGCAGCCAAAGTTCTTACGAGCCAGCAAGATCGTAGCCCCTTGATAACGCGGCTGGTTCAATACAAAGTCTGGGTTAATAGGACGCTTACTGTTGTCCTGACCTGGGAAGCCTTCATCTAGATAACGCCAGTCATCGAATAAGTTGACGCCAAAGCCAGTACGCTTAATAGACTTTAAAAACTGCTTAGGGATAATTTGGTCGGTATCAACGTTGGCGCGATCTAGCGGACAGACGATACCCGTTTGAGTGTTATAAGCTTGCATGGTAAATTCCTATGTGATAAAAATGTGAGAAGCGTCAAGGGCCAATAAACCATTAAAAAGTACGCACATCGACGAAGTGACCAGCCAATGCGGCGGCCGCTGCCATCGCTGGACTCACCAAATGCGTGCGCCCACCCGTACCTTGACGTCCTTCAAAGTTACGGTTAGAAGTCGATGCGCAGTGCTCTTCTGGCTCAAGCTTATCGGCGTTCATCGCCAAGCACATAGAGCAACCAGGCTCGCGCCACTCAAAGCCTGCATCGGTAAATACCGTGTCTAAGCCTTCTGCTTCTGCTTGCAACTTCACCTGTCCAGAGCCAGCAACCACAATGGCTTCTTTGATATTATCTGCAACTTTACGACCTTTAATAACCGCAGCTGCATCGCGTAAATCTTCGATACGTGAGTTGGTGCAAGAGCCGATAAAGATTCGATCAAGCTCAATATCAGTAATCGGCTGTCCAGCTTCTAAGCCCATATAGGTATAGGCACGTAACCAGCCTTCACGTTGTGATTCATCTGCTGCTTGGTCTGGCGTGGGCACTGACTGAGTCACATCCACGACCATCTCAGGTGAAGTACCCCAAGACACTTGCGGTGCAATCTGGCTACCATCAATCTCGATAACCGTATCAAATACCGCATCATCATCTGAATACAATGTACGCCAGTAGGCTTCTGCTTGCTCCCACTGCTCAGCAGTCGGTGCATACGGACGGCCTTTGACATAGTCAATCGTCGTATCGTCGACAGCGACCATGCCGACGCGCGCACCCGCTTCAATCGCCATGTTACAGACGGTCATGCGCCCTTCCATGCTCATTTCTTCAAACACTTGTCCTGCAAACTCAATGGCATGGCCTGTACCACCAGCGGTACCGATCTGCGCAATGATTGCGAGCACCACATCTTTTGGGGTCACGCCAACACCAAGCTCACCAGTAACGCGGATTTGCATATTTTTTGATTTCTTTTGAATCAGGCACTGAGTGGCAAGTACATGCTCAACCTCAGAAGTACCGATACCATGAGCAAGACAACCAAGCGCACCATGAGTCGCCGTATGTGAGTCGCCGCACACTACCGTCATACCTGGCAGTACTAAGCCTTGCTCAGGGCCGACGACGTGCAAGATGCCTTGACGGGCATCATTAATAGTGAATTCAGCGATATCAAACTTAGCGCAGTTATCATCTAAAGTAACTACTTGCAGACGTGAGACTTTATCTTTGATACCTTCCACGCCTTCTGAGCGCTCTTTGGTCACCGTTGGGACGTTGTGATCGGGACTGGCGATATTGGCAGACAAACGCCAAGGCTCTCTATTGGCAAGCTCCAAGCCCTCAAATGCTTGTGGACTGGTCACCTCATGTAATAAATGACGGTCAATATAAATTAGGCTCGAGCCATCATCGCGCTTGGTGACTTCGTGAGCATTCCAGAGTTTGTCATATAAAGTTTGACCGGCCATGTTGCTATCCTTATTAATTGCTAATTGCTTGCTGACTATATGTCGTTATGCGTTGTCAGTGATAATATTCAAGTGGTTGTGCCATATTATATAACTGACATAAATTATATAATTGACATAACTGACGCTGTCTTACGTCAAAAAGTATTTGTATGCTGTTCAAATTAGAATGTGACAAAATAAATTCATCAAAAGTGTCTCTATACCTTGTGATTATAACAGCCTAATTCTATAATAATAATTGATGATTTTTATCTATTCACAAACTTTTATTTCTAATTCATTGTGACTGGGTATACCAACTTTTACTTATGGCTCGCTTTATAGCTAAGGACATCGTTTTGAACACCACTAATTTGACGACGTTTGTGACTGTCATGCAGACAGGCAGTATCTCAGGTGCCGCAGAAAAGCTCTTTATCACCCAACCTGCAGTCAGTAAGCGCATCAAAAATTTAGAAGAAGAGTTTAAAATCACTTTGTTTGATACCGTTGGTCGCGGCATTGTTCCAACCCAAGCGGCAACTGAGATGCTCCCTCATGCCAAGCGCTGGCTTGATGATTATGAAAACTTCAAAATTAATCTACAACATTCCAAGCAAACCGTTTCTGGCAAGCTAGTCATCGGTACCAGCCATCATATTGGCTTGCATCATCTAGCGCCAGTGTTAAAGCATTTCATTCAGCGTTATCCTTCTGTACAGCTAGAAGTACACTTTGTAGACTCAGAAGAAGCGCATAAAGCGGTTATCGATGGTAATTTGTCTTTGGCATTTTTGACCTTACCGCCAGTCTATGACAAGCGCCTAACTTACCACACCTTATGGTCAGATCCACTATATTTTATGACTGGCGCTCTATCACCGCTGGCTACTAAAAACAATGTCACATTAGAGCAACTGGCACACTACCCTGCTATTCTGCCTTCTGCCAATACCTTCACCAGCCAGATAACCCTAGCAGAGTTTGCCAAACATAACCTAAAACCTTATGCCACCATGAGTACCAATCCGCTTGAGTCCATTCGTATGTTGGTCTCTGTTGGACTTGGCTGGTCGGTATTACCGCAGACCCTAATCAGCCAGGATTTAGAACGCATTGATATGGCGAATAATATAGAACTGCAGCGTTATTTAGGCGTGGTCATCAACCCCAAACTGACTCGCTCGACCAGCGTTGAAGCCTTACTTGAACTACTCGCTCCTATCGATTAATGACTGACAGTGATCAATAGTTAACCCCTGAGTTTAAAGGCGCAATTCGCAATCATAACCTCTTTACGTTATAATGCGGCAAGTTTGCTTATACAACATATAGTTACCATAACGGCACAAATAGTCACTTAACGGCATGTATTGAGTAAGGTATTATGGCGAAAAGGCTGCAAAACACAGCTGCTTTCGCTGAATGGTTATTATTTACTAATTAACTTAATCGCTGATTAATAGTATTTATGCCCTGATTCTATGAAGATACCTATTCCAATAGATGTAGATTTAATAGAGTAGAAAAATTAACGATCAGTGAATAACGTCCAATGTCTAATAATGGTAGCTTTATGTTTGTTCTTTGCACATCGGCGTATGACTTGGCAAAAGGTTATGCAGCCAATGTAGCAAAACAGACGGTTTTAAATGATTGATTTTATCTGTTGCCCATCAGCCAGCACTATTGATGTGGCACAGGCGAAGCGAAAAGCATCGAAAAATACCATCAATCATATAAAACTAAAAGCGAATAATTAAGATAAATAAAAAGCCATTTTGTTTTACTTAATGGCTTTTTTTGTCTTTACGAATCGTACCTTAATAATAAATTTGAAGGTTAAACATAATTACAGCCAATACAGTTGGTTAAGGATAGTTTTATGAATGGAGTTTCTAGTGGCGTAATGATTTCACTGGGCGCCTATTTTTTGGTGATGATTGGGATTGGTATTTATGCTTACTTCAAGCAAGCCAATGACACTGAAGGCTATATGCTCGGTGGTCGTAACCTAAGCCCTGCCGTCACAGCGTTATCGGCTGGCGCCTCAGACATGTCAGGTTGGTTACTATTGGGTTTGCCTGGCGCTATGTATGCTGATGGTGTGGTTAGTGCTTGGATTGCCATCGGTCTGACAATGGGTGCGTTTTTGAACTATCTCATTGTTGCCCCAAGATTGCGTGTCTATACTGAAGTCGCTGATAACGCGATCACTCTTCCTGATTACTTCGCCAACCGCTTTGAAGATAAGTCGCACTTGCTGCGTGTTATCTCAGCGATAGTGATTATCTTATTCTTTACGGTCTATACAGCTGCCAGCTTGGTTGGCGGCGGTAAGCTCTTCGAAAGCTCGCTCAACCTCTCTTATGGTACTGGTCTTTGGGTCACGGCTGGTGTCGTTGTTGTCTATACTTTGTTCGGTGGTTTCTTAGCAGTATCTATGACTGACTTTGTACAGGGCGTAATCATGCTCTTTGCAATGGTGATTGTACCTATTGTGGCCTTGACTGATCTTGGCGGTGTAGGTGCTACGACGAACGCTATCAGAGCTATCGATCCAAGTATGCTCGACATTACCAGTGGTATGACTGCGCTTGGTATTATATCCTTACTGGCATGGGGCTTAGGCTATTTTGGTCAGCCACATATCATCGTACGTTTTATGGCGATTCGTTCAGTCAAAGACGTGCCTACAGCACGTAGAATCGGTATGAGTTGGATGATTATCAGTCTTATTGGTGCGTGTGTGACGGGTATCGCTGGTCGCGCCTATGTGGCCAAAACAGCAATGACCTTGGATGATCCTGAGACCATCTTTTTAGTATTTACTCAGTTCTTATTCCATCCATTGGTTTCGGGCTTCTTGTTAGCGGCGATCTTAGCGGCCATTATGAGTACCATCTCCTCTCAGTTATTGGTGGTATCAAGCTCATTAACCAAAGACGTTTACAAGCTGTTCTTTGATAGAGAAGCACCAGAAGCGCGCCAAGTACTGGTCGGTCGTATCTCAGTAATAGTCGTCGCTATTGTCGCTATATTATTGGCTTCTAATCCAGATAGCTCAGTATTGAACTTGGTCTCTAACGCTTGGGCAGGGTTTGGCGCAGCATTCGGACCCCTAGTTATCTTCAGTCTCACATGGCGCGGTATGAACCGTAACGGCGCGGTTGCTGGTATGGTCGTTGGTGCGTTGACTGTCATCTTATGGGTCTATGGTCCATTTGAGATGAATGGTGTGGCATTGAATAGTTGGTTATACGCCATCGTTCCAGGCTTTATCTTAAGTACCATCGCCATCTTCGCTGTCAGTACCATGACTGGTGGTCCAAGACCTTCAGTATCTGCCAAATTTGAAGAGATGGAGCTTAACTTAGATAAGTAAGTCAAACAATCTTCTCATAGCATTCTTATGAACAACCTCGCTACTGTCATAGTAGCGAGGTTTTTTTATTGTCTCTTTATGACTGTCCGACTCGTTGTATTTACATCTGATCAGCGCTTATCTAGAGCGTGTCATCGATCAAAGTAATTAGGAAATTGGATGCAGCTATAGTTCACTCTTTTAATAACAGACACACTCTGACTCTATTCAAGACAGGCTTTTGTAGTCTCTATTTGGCTTACGTGCAGTAAGCACTGAATACTTTCTCAGTTATACTCATAGACCTTACTGTCGCTACTTTTGCTCGCAACAAAAAGACTGAATCCATGCAATCTATACTGTCTTAAGGCTACCTCACTACTTATACCCTTTATCTTTCTCTCAAATTAGACGCATAAAAAAAGCGACCCATTTATGGATCGCTTTTTTATTTGCTAATCATATAAGTTGGTTGGATATATAACTATTAGTCACCTTGATAAGATAGTTTAACACCAACGATATAGCCATCATTGTCTTCGAAATTACCAACTATAGATTTGTTGGGTAGTTCACCTTTAGCATCACCAAACCATAGGTATTTACCACCAGCAGATACTGCCCAGTTTTCAGTAACGTTATATTTCGCACCCAAACCAGCACTATAATACCCTTCTACTGGACCAAGTGAAGAAGTTGGATCACCAGCACCGCTATCCCAGCCAACCGTACCACTCACTGCCAGTGCTTGTGATAAGCGCTTAGCCAGACCGAGCTCTACCTGCCATTGATCCTTATCATAACTAACGAGTGGTAAACCTTTATCATCATTAGTCGCTATTTTACTAACTTCATTATATAGTGGCGGTACAATCGCAAAGTCACCCCATGGTACCCAGCGCACTTTGGCCGTGGCTAATGTAGTTGGGTTAATACCCGTTTGGAAATCAAAGTTGACTGACTCTGGCGTAGTAATTTCCATCTTATCGCCTCTGCTTGATGGAATTAGTTTACCAGCTTGAGCGCCAGCAGCTGTCGCTAAAGGAAAGCTTTCAAAGATTGTCATATCATGATCAATCTCAGAGCGATAGGTTAAGGCTGCTTTTAAAGCAAGTTCAGGTTTACTATATGAAAGACCAGCAACCAACCATAGTCTTGGTCAGGGCTAATATTTGCCGTATAGCCAGTCGCAGGGCCATAGGCTGTACCACGTAGTTTTACATCCGCCTCTACGCGCTGGGCAACTGGACCACCGTAGATTTGGAAGTTTTTATTCTCACCTAGTTTCATACCAAGAATAGCTGTGAGATTATGGCTGCGTACTTCAACATTAGTACCTTGCCCTGCTGTATCTACCACTCCTTGTACACCTTGAAGCCCTATAAGCTGGCCTTGTGCTTGTGCTAGCTCTTGTGGCGTTAAGTTTCCAGGGTTTCCTGGAGAAAGTGCTCCTTGTAACTGTGCTACTGTACCTTCAAGGGCTGCAACACTATTAATGCCTTGACTTCCTGCTAGGCTTGAAACCAGAGCATCAGTATCAGTATCTGTGACAAAATTACTTTCACCACTGTAAGCAGCGGCAGCACCGAAAGGCTCGTCGTATAACACACCAACGCTAAAGGTATCGTTGATATCCGCTTTTACCCCATAACGGAAGAAGTCATAAGTTTCAGCAACATCGCCAGTTTTATTACCTTGAACATAGCCCTGATCATTAGTAGCTACATTCTGATTATCTTAGCCAGTGACATCAGCATTAATATAGGTATAGACTGTTTCTGCATACGTGCCATCTTGTAGGAATGCAGTGATATCTTGACCTGAGCGATCAAGACCAGCGGCGCTAGCAAGGCTAGCAACAGAAAGAGCAGCGACAGCTACCGAAAGAGTTTTTAAATGAAAGGTGGCGCGCATTGTGTATCTCCAAACGTCCTAGTTGTATAAACGCTTTCATATTCAGCACATAGTATTATTTTAAATACCAAGCTGACTATTCAAACGATGTCCTAAACTGAATAGTAATAGCTTTTTGACACTAAGACAACATATAAAGCACTTTATTTCGCCATTATGACAGTACAGTTCTCATTTATAACCAGTCCGTAACCTAGTCTATGATCAAGATCATGCCACCTGAGTTTTGTATTGATTAAAACCTAATCAGCTTAACTTTCTTGATTAAAACCCTATCTGCCATTCAATTCGCTAATAATTGGAATCGACATCATAGAGCAGTTTTTTTATTACTCTTTAAGCGCATTTAAGCACAAAAAAAGCGACCCATCATGGATCGCTTCTGTATCGAGACTAAAAGGAGGTTAGTTACTTAGATTGATAAGATATTTTTGCACCAAGTACGTAACCATCATTGTCTTGGAAATCACTAACAACCGTTTTACTTGGTATTTGACCTTTGGCATCACCAAACCAAAGATATTTACCACCTGCTGAGATTGCCCAGTTTTCAGTGACGTTATATTTCGCACCCAGACCCGCACTGTAGTAACCTTCGATAGGCCCTAAAGACGTCACTGGATTACCCGCACCGCTATCCCAACCGATATTACCTGAAACGGCCAAAGCAGGTGTTAAGCGCTTGGCGAGGCCTAGCTCTACCTGCCATTGATCTTTATCATAGCTGACTAAATCTAGACCTTCAGGAGGTATACCAGCACCCTGAGGTCTTGTCGCTAATACTTGACTAGCCTCATTGTACAATGATGGTGTAATCGCAAAATCGCTCCATGGTACCCAGCGGACTTTTGCGGTCGCCAATGTGGTTGGATTGATACCCGTTTGGAAGTCAAAGTTTACCGATTCAGGTGTAGTAATTTCAATATTACCGCTTCTGTTTGCTGAAAGACCGATTAATGGACTTTGCGCAAAAGGATATAGCTCAGCGGCATTAGTATTGTGCTCAATCTCAGAACGATAGGTCAATGCAGCTTGTAAAGCAATTTCTGGCTTACTATAAGCCATACCAGCTATCCAACCATAATCCTGATCAGCACTGATATGGGTGGTATAACCATCAGCAACACTGTAAGCAGTACCACGCAATTTTACATCCGCTTGGACACGTTGGGCGACTGGACCACCGTAAACTTGGAAGTTTTTATTTTCGCCAAGTTTGGCACCGATAATAGCAGTGATGCTCTCCGTACGGACTTCTACATTGGTACCTTCGCCATTAGGTGGTATAAGCCCTTCAAAAATAGGGTTTGGTTCATGCGATACAAAGTCATTTTTACCACTATAATCAGCAGCGGCACCAAAAGGTTCATCGTATAATACGCCAACGCTAAAGGTATCGTTGATATCTGCTTTTACGCCATAACGGAAGAAGTCGTAAGACTCAGCGATGTCATCAATGTTATTACCAGATATGTCTTTACCTGTAACGTCGGCATCAAGATAGGTATAACTGACTTCTGCATAGGTACCGTCTTGTAAGAAGGCAGTGATGTCTTGACCAGAGCGATCAAGGCCAGCCGCGTTACTCATGCTGGCTACAGAAAAAGCCGCAACAGCAACTGCCAGTGTTTTTAGATTAAAATTAGTGCCCATTGTATATCTCCAAACGTCCTTATTGTCATATCACTACAATAACCAGTACTGTAAAAGCCACTTTGCAGATGATACCTTGGCGAGCCATGGTAATGACTTTCAAACACTAAAACAACATCAATAACACATTATCTCTCATTTATGACTGTTTGGTCATATTGTGATAATAGCATTAGCTAAAGTGAGTGCATAACAGCTCAATAGTGAGGTGGTCTGTCTGCTATCACATCGAAGGGTGCAATCCCCTCTTCAACAGTTTGACTTTCTACTTGCTTATAGACCAGCTGTAGCTGACGTTGTAGGGTTTGGATATGTCTGTCTTGGCTAGTGACGACTTGATCTAAGCGCTCTACAGTGAGCTCAAGATGCGCCATACTCATTTGCAGCTCAATCATTTGCGCTTGCAGCTCAGACTGCTTTGCTGCACTATCATTTTGGGTTGTAGAATTCGTTTTACTTTCAGATGCTGATGTATTCATACTTTTCTCAATATCGTAACTATTTATATAGTTGATCCACTATAAAACAAACACAGTGCTACTGGGATGAATTTTGCGCAGCCTCTGGGAACGCAGCACGCAAGTAAAACTTATACCAGTAGCACGCTGTCATATCTGTACTCTTTTTATTTAGTATTCACTATAGTATAGGTATGGTTATGCGTATTATAGACAGTAATGACAGAGCGTGTTGATCATTCGACTATGACACTAGTCTTAGAATGAAGAGACATCCTCTCCTTCATGGCTTTTAACCCTTCTTTATGCATAACAAGCGCGATAAAAAAGCCTTGCTCACACTACACTGGCACGGCAGCATGTTATACTGCTGACAACTTAGTAACACCCTTTATATAACCATTATATAACTCACTACTTTCATCACTATATATAAGCTTAAGATACTCTATGGCACTGATACATTTAAAGAACATCCATCTCGCCTTTGGCGTCGCCCCTATCCTCGATGGCATTGATTTTTCCCTCGATGCTGGTGAGCACGTGTGCTTAATTGGCCGCAATGGCGAAGGCAAATCTACTTTATTCAAACTGATTAACGGCTCACTACAGCCTGATAGTGGCGAGGTCATTATCAACGGTAGCACAAGCGTGGCAATGCTCGAGCAGGACGTACCCGAAACCAGTGGACGTATATTAGACATCGTCATGGGTGGCAGTCGCCGCACCGCAGATTTACTCATCAGCTATAACCAACAGACTGATTTATGCGCAGATGGTGATATGGATGCCTGCGAGCGTATGGCAAGCTTGCAACACGATATCGACGCTGTACATGGTTGGGATTTGGAGCGTGAAGCTACCCGCCTTATCACCACCATGGGACTGGACCCTGAAGACGACCTCTCCTCACTTTCTGGTGGTCGTAAGCGCCGCGTATTACTTGCACGCGCTTTGGTGACCAAGCCTGATGTACTCCTTCTTGATGAGCCAACCAACCATTTAGACGTCGATAGTATTGAGTGGTTAGAGCGTTTCTTATTGGATTGGCAGGGTTTGACGCTATTATTCGTCACCCATGATAGAGCGTTCGTTGACAAGCTTTCGACTCGTATCGTAGAGCTAGACCGTGGCAAACTCTCAAGCTACGACGTCACCCAAGGTGCAAAAGGGTACGCGCGTTATCAAGAGCTAAAAGAACAACAGCTCTTGGCAGAAGAGAAAAACAACGCCAACTTCGATAAAAAACTGGCGCAAGAAGAAGTCTGGATTCGTCAAGGTATTAAAGCCCGTCGTACCCGTAATGAAGGCCGCGTACGTGATCTAAAAGCATTACGTGAAGAGCGCCGCGCCCGCCGTGAGCAAGTCGGTAATGTCAATATCACCATGGGTGAAGGCGAGAAAAGCGGCAAGCTGGTCTGTAAAGTCAAAAACCTACATCTTGAATACGATGGTAATGTGTTGGTCGATAACTTTAGCACCTCTATCATGCGCGGTGATAAGATCGGTATTATTGGCCCTAATGGTGCTGGTAAAACCACCCTTATCAAAGCCTTGCTTGATTTGTCTGATGATGAAGTAACCAAGTCAGGTAGCGTCACCTTGGGCACCAACTTAGAAATCGCCTTCTTTGATCAGCTGCGAGATCAGTTAGATCTTGAAGCCACCGTCGCTCAAAACGTCTCTGAAGGCTCAGATTTTGTAGAAGTAGGTGGTCGCAAGACTCATATCATGAGCTACTTGCAAGATTTCTTATTTGCCCCCGAGCGCGCGCGTACTCCCGTCAAGGCATTATCTGGCGGTGAACGTAACCGTGTACTTTTGGCAAAACAGCTGTTAAAGCCTGCCAACATCTTGGTGCTCGATGAGCCAACCAACGATTTAGATATGGCAACCCTTGAGCTGCTAGAAGAATCGGTCAGTAAGTTTAACGGTACGATTCTATTGATTAGCCATGATCGCTCATTTATGGACAACGTGGTCACCTCGACTTGGGTATTTGACCAAGATGAGGATGGCAACGGAATTGTGAAAGAATATGTCGGCGGCTACCAAGAGTATCTGGTACAAAAAAACCGTGAGCAAGCTGCAAACGCCGCTAGGTCTGCTAACCGCTCAGCGGTAAACAGCAAGGCGACTACGAAACCATCACAAACAACAGCCAAACCAAATAAGGCAGTCAAAAAGCTCAACTTCAATGAGCAACGCGAACTTGATAGTCTGCCCAAAGAAATCGCTGCCCTTGAGACTGAGCAACAACAGCTACAAGACAAACTGGCAGACGGTTCATGGTTCACGACAGATATTGAGGCGGCGACTGCTGCTAGTGAGCGCTTGTTGGCTTTAGAAGATGAGATGATGAGCAAACTTGAGCGCTGGGAAGCCCTAGAGAGTGATTAAGACATTTATCATTGCTTAAGTTAACGCTACAATGGTAATAAATAGAGAGAGTGACGCAATCTTAAGGAAAGTTAGTGAACATTTCCTTAATTTCAAGTATCATTCCCCTATTGTTAAATACCCTTATCAATTCTAAGGTAATTATTAAAATCTGCCTCTGATATCTGACCGACTTTGACCCATTTTATAAGGTCTCACAGTCAAGTCTGAGTTATTAGAGCGGTTTTATTTTTAACACATCAATTTATTTTATGACCAAAATAGCTTAGAATAGCAACAATTAGCAAGATTAGGCACAGCTAACGTGGCTTGTATATTGATATTGCAGATTTCTAAGTCACAAACCCAGTGTGGGATAATCCCATTTCATTCACCTGGAGGAAGTATTAATGAGCCATGCCGAAGGCGTTAATGTACAACGTCGTAGAGTTCTAATAGCTTCGACTGCCGCGATTGGCGCAGTTGGAGTAGCTGCTGTGGCGACACCTTTTGTCCGCTCTTGGGCTCCAAGCGCAAAAGCAGAAGCTGCAGGTGCTGCAGTTACCCAAGATATTGGTTCTGTCGAAGAAGGTCAGATGATCGTCATCAAGTATCGCGGTAAGCCTATTTATATAGTCAAACGCACTGAAGATATGTTGGCCACATTAGATCCTGTGCAGTCACTTTTATTAGATCCTGACTCTAACGAATCACTACAACCAGAATATACAAAAAACCAAACCCGTTCTTTGGAACCAGGTCTGTTGGTTGTTGAAGGCGTGTGTACACACTTAGGCTGTGCACCCGGATTTCGTCCCGATGTTGGCGCTGCTGACTTAGGTGGTAATGATTGGTATGGTGGATTTTTCTGCGCGTGCCACGGATCTAAATATGACTTGGCGGGACGCGTTTATAAGGGGGTTCCAGCTCCACTTAATTTACCCATCCCAGACTACAGCTTGGATGGTACCATCTTGACGGTTGGAGAAGCTTAATATGAGTATGGGTAAAAAGTTAATGCATTGGGTAGATGCACGCTTTCCAGCGACTGAAACCTATGAATACCATATGTCAAAGTACTATGCACCAAAGAACTTTAACTTTTGGTACTTCTTTGGCGTACTATCAATGATCGTATTGGTAAACCAGTTGGTGACCGGTATCTGGCTAACGATGATGTACAACCCAAGTGCCGAAGGGGCATTTGCGTCTGTTGAATACATCATGCGTGACGTTAAAGGTGGTTGGCTCATCCGTTATATGCACTCGACAGGCGCATCTGCGTTCTTCGTCGTCGTATATCTGCATATGTTTAGAGCGCTGCTTTATGGTTCATATCAAAAACCACGTGAGCTTATCTGGCTTATCGGCATGGGTATTTACTTAGCGCTAATGGCAGAAGGTTTCTTTGGATACCTACTCCCTTGGGGCAACATGTCATTCTGGGGTGCACAGGTTATTTTGAACCTACCTGCAGCGCTGCCAGTGATTGGTGACGGTCTTGCTGAATGGGTACGTGGTGACTATATCATCTCAGGTATCACGTTAAACCGTTTCTTCGCTCTACACGTCGTTGCTATTCCCTTAGTACTTGTGGGCTTAGTCTTCATGCATATTGTGGCGCTGCATCATGTGGGTTCAAACAACCCTGATGGTATCGATATCAAAAAGCTAAAAGACAAAAATGGTGTACCACTAGACGGTATCGAATTCCATCCGTACTACACTGTGCATGACATGGTTGGTATCGTAGTATTCTTTATCTGCTTCTTTGCAGTGGTATTCTTCTTCCCAGAAGGCGGCGGTTTCTTCTTAGAGCCACCAAACTTTGAAAAAGCAAACTCACTGAAAACACCTGAACATATTGCACCAGTATGGTATTACACACCTTTCTATGCCATCTTACGTGCGGTTCCTGATAAGCTTGGTGGTGTAATTGCCATGGGTGGCGCGATTGCTGTGTTATTCTTGATACCATGGCTTGATAGATCGCCAGTACGCTCTATACGTTATAAAGGTATCTTATCTAAGATTGCGTTGACCATATTTGCCATCAGCTTTGTAGTACTTGGTTACTTAGGTGCGACACCTGCGACGCCAACCGCGACAATTATGTCACGTGTATTCACCATTCTATATTTCTTGTTCTTCTTATTGATGCCGTTTTACACTGCTATTGAGAAGTGTAAACAGCCACCAGAACGCGTTACCGGAGGTCACTAATGAACACGCTAACAAAATCCTTAACAGGTTTGGGCTTAGGCGCGGCATTGACCTTAACTGCCGGTACAGCAATGGCAGCAGGCGGCGGTGGATGCGGGACATTCACCAACGCTGACGGCGTCGTAGAGCATTTGGCTTGTAGCTCTGCCCCTATTGATTTTACCAATAAGGGCTCACTACAAAACGGTGCGAAGCTGTTTATGAACTACTGTGCTGGCTGTCACTCAGCCGAGTTTGTTCGTCACTCTCGTATCGCAAAAGACTTAGAGATACCACCTGAGCTGGTCGAAAAATACTTGATGGTGACGACGGATCAAATCGGTGATTTTATTAACCCTGAGATAGACCCTGAGATTCAAGCGTCGTGGTTTGGCGCTGCACCTCCAGATCTAACGATGGTAAATAGACTTCGCGGTGATGATTGGGTTTATACCTATCTGTTATCGTTTTATGAAGATCCAAGTCGTCCTTGGGGCGCTAATAACCTCGTGCTCGAAAACGCAGCCATGCCGCATGTATTGCATAATATGCAAAAAAGCTTGAGTCAAGAAGAGTTCGAAAGCGAAGTTGGTGACTTAGTAAACTATATGGCGTGGATGGGTGAGCCTGTCCGCCATGATCGTAAAGTTATTGGTTTTTTTGTGATTCTGTTTTTACTAGTACTGCTTATCCCTGTTTATCTACTGAATAAAGAGTTTTGGAAAGACATTAAGTAGACAAACTTTAGATACTGTACTGTATAAAAAGGCACTGCTTCGGTAGTAATGCCAGTCAGTTAAGGCAAAAACTCAATAAAAGTAATAAAATAGCCCATCTAATAAGTAGATGGGCTATTTTACTATGAGACTACAAGACGCTATTAATGAGACGCATAAAAGGATTCCAGACACCCTAGAACAATTTAGTGAATTAATAGATCCTGAGTGGATACAGCAAGCTTTAGAGTATACCGGCAAGGCGAGCATTAGAAGGCGTAAGCTACCTGCCGAACACGTTGTTTGGATAGTCATCGGCACAGCTTTATATCGAAACCGTTCAATTTGGTATATCACAGAGCAGATGCGGCTTAATATAGACTCACAGGCCTGCGTACCCAGTGCAGTGGTACAAGCAAGACAACGCCTCGGGCATGAGCCTCTAAAGCAGCTATTTCATCAACTAAGTGCTCACTACCAAACAGAATCACGAGCCCAGCAGCAAGACTTTATGGGACTTAGCGTCCAAGCTGTAGACGGTGTCGTATACTCACTACCCTATACTGATGAGAACCTTCAGTACTTTAGTTCAAGCAAAGGCAGAACTAAAGAGGCGCCCTATCCCCAAATGCGTTCGGTATGCCTGATCAATACTGACACGCATGAGATCATTGACACAACCCTTGGAGATATGGGTCAAGGAGAGATCACATTAGCCCGTCAGCTAAATATTCAAGACAACAGCATTACGCTCTTTGATAGAGCCTATTTCTCAGCAGACCTACTGATTAGTTGGCAACAAACCCATCCAAACAGTCACTGGCTCATGCGGGCTAAAGATAATCTGCGTTACACTGTGATTGAAACCTTTAGTGAAGGGGACTACTTGATACAAATGCCGGTTTCTCCCCAAGCTCAAAAGAAAAATCCAAACCTACCCGATACTTGGCAAGCTCGATTAATTGAGTGTCGTTATGAGGGTAAGATAAGACGATACATCACCTCTTTAATAGATGATAAACGCTTTACTAAGGATAAAGTGGCACAGCTGTACTTGCAGCGCTGGGAGATCGAGATGGCTTTTAGGGAAATTAAGTCTGATCTACAGCAGGGGCTGTTGTTAAGAAGTAAGCTGCCACAGCTTGTGTTACAAGAGTTCTGGGGGCTTATGATTGCTTATAATCTGATAAGACGTTTGATGCGATATATGGCAGTTAGAGCTAAGGTTAGCCCTCTACGAATTAGCTTTCATATGGTGTCTATTACGATTGCTGATCTTTTACGGTTTGCGCCTTTACAGGCTGCAGGACTCTTCCCTAAGTTGTTAGATGCAGTTTTAGAGGAAGGAAAATTGTTTGTCATTCCTGAACGCAGAAAGCGATCTTGCCCGAGGGTGGTTAAGGGTAAACCACAAAAATATCCCAAAAAAAATACCAGTCAGCCTTAACTGACTGGCATTAATCACAGGTATGGCTTTTTTATGCTTTATGGCTTGTACTATAGACAGATTACGCTTAGCACCTTGATAAACTAAGCGACATTGTTTACGATGACAACCTTAACTCTTAATATTAGGCTTTCATGATTGATGCAAATGACATTCCAAGTAGTCAGCTGATTCTATACGCTGATGACGGCTACGACAGTCATGTAGTGCGCCTATTACTTGAAGAAAAAAAGCTGGATTATTATCTATCTCGTTTGCACTCTGAGCGCCCTGAAGATTTGACTGAACTGAATCCTTATCATACCTTGCCTGTATTACAACAGCGTGAGATTGCGCTCTACGAGATAAACGTTATCTTTGAATATCTTGAAGAACGCTATCATGCCAATAAGCTGCTGCCTGATACACCGCAAGAACGCGCACAGTTTCGGCAGTTGGCATGGCGTATTCAACACGATTGGTTGGTACTTGGCAAACGCCTGCTCATGCATCCAGACAGCTTTAATAAAGCCCAAGCAGCTATCGCCAAAAAAAAGCTCTCGGATTCATTGATTACCCTGTCACCTCTATTTGCTCATAAGCCCTATTTTATGGCAGATGATTTTGGTTGGTGTGATGTGTTGCTCGCACCACTATTATGGCGACTAGAAGAAATGCAGATTACTTTGCCGCGTGCTATTAGTCGCCCGCTGTTTGAGTATCAAACCCGATTGTTTGAGCGTCCTAGCTTTCAGGCCAGTATTCGCTAACTTGATATATTTAATGACCAATAAACTATAAACTCACAAAAATAACTTACTACATTTGTCTTAGTATAGGAAACCATAAGATGAGCGAAACCACATCGATCACCCCAACCCGTCCCTATATGGTGCGTGCCATTTATCAATGGATAGAAGACAATGCGCTCACCCCCTATCTAATGGTTGATGCAACAGCAGAGAATGTGCAGGTGCCTACAGAACATGTACAAGATGGCCGTATCGTGCTCTATATTGCCAGCCGCGCCACAGGCAATATGAGCATGGAAAACGATTATATTCATTTTAGTGCGCGCTTTGGCGGCGTCTCACAAGATATTTGGGTGCCATTGACTGCGGTAATGGGCATTTATGCCAAAGAGAACTCGCAAGGTATGTTCTTTGATCCAAAAGAGTATGAGAACTATCAACCTGAAGAGGAATCGCAAGCTTCACCGTCTGCCTCTCCTAAGGCAACCGCTCCTAAGCCCAAACGCGAAAACAGAGCAGGTTTAAAAGTTTTAAAATAATCAAATCTGATGCAAAAAAAAGCTGGGCGTACTTGATACGCCCAGCTTTTTTATTTGTAATTTTTCTACTAAACCTTCAAAAGTAGTTCTTGTCTAGCTTTAGGTTTTAGATCTAGGTTCTTGGTAATGTCACTCCGCGCTGACCTTGATACTTACCGCCGCGATCTTTATAGCTTATCTCGCAGACGTCATCGGCATCACTTTGGAAAAACAGCATTTGCGCAACCCCTTCTCCAGCATAGATACGTGCTGGCAGATTGGTGGTATTACTAAACTCTAAAGTGACATGCCCTTCCCATTCAGGCTCAAGTGGCGTCACGTTGACGATGATACCGCAGCGTGCATACGTAGATTTACCAAGGCAAATGGTCAATACATCACGTGGAATACGGAAATACTCCATGGTGCGTGCCAATGCAAATGAATTTGGTGGAATGATACATTCGTCACCAACGATATCGATAAAGCTTTTTTCATCGAAGTTCTTTGGGTCAACGACCACTGAATGTACGTTGGTAAATACTTTGAACTCAGGGGCACAGCGCACATCATAACCATAACTTGAAGTGCCGTAGCTCACCAAACGCTCGCCAGCATCATTGAAGCGCACTTGACCTGGCTCATAGGGCTCAATCATGCCATGCTCTTCGGCCATTTTACGGATCCAGCGATCGGATTTGATAGACATTGTTATTCCTTAGCAAATATTTAATAGCGACGATTATACGTAATTGAAGGCTTAATTTATAGAGCAGTGGCTACTTTAAAAGCAATACTTATGAGAATCACTGATTGGCTCTAATAAATCACCATTTGGCAAAATGATCTTCTGCCAACCCCATCACAGTATCAAGTTTAATGATCTCATCTCCTAGCCGTATTTCACCGTTATAAATACCAATCCACTGCTCAAAGATACTGGCAACCATGCCGAAGTTATCAGTCTTTTTATAAACGGTGATAGGCGTGAAGGTTAAGTCAATATCTACATTGCTCCAGCCTAAGTTTTGATGATACACACGCCAAGTATTCTGCGCTACTGCGTCCAAATCTTTACGTATAAACATTACAGGCGGTAGATAAGCTATCTGCCCATCAAGCCAGCACGCATTTTCACTGGCACCTGTTTCATTGACGCCCATTGATAAGTTCAATGCAAAATGACGACCATCTGGCAGATAACTATTAATACACGTCCAAAACCAATTGGTCTTGTGGCGCATATAACCAAGCGTCCAATCTAAATTGGCGATAGTGGTCTCAGTAAAGTCTGTTTGAACTCCTTGTGAGTCTGTAGTAAATACTGAATCCCCTTTGATAAGTAAATGCCCAGATAAGGCAGTCAATGGCTCTTTTTGGGTAAACGTCCAGCCTCGTCTGCCAGTCGGTGTACAGATAGCGAGTGGCTGCGATTGCCGCGCCAACGTTGCCTGGAGTGCAAGGTTTTGGCTATCTATTGCAACGTTAATCTGAGAAGGCGTAAAATCTAAATTGACGGTCAGTTTGGCATGGGTAAATACCATCTGACCTTGATAGCAATCACCCTGCAAATGCGTTTGGCGAGTCAAAGGTTGTAGCGCTTCACAAACTTCTAGCTGATCGGTCTCATCATTATAAAGATAGACGAAAGCACTGGTCGCAAGCTTGATCGTCGCAAGTGCCAAACAGACTCGATAAGGCGGCTGAATAATTTGGATAAAACAGAATTGATTGGCTTTTAAATCTTTGCGCCAGTTTGGCAACACCTTTTGCGAAATAAGATGGCTATGGTAGTCAAGATAGTTGATGCGCTTAACTTTAGCAAATACACCAAAGATAGGTTGACCGTTTTGAACAAGTTGATCAACGATGGGCAAGCTGCATTGCTTAAAACTGTCAACCGTACCCATAGTAATTCCTTTTAAAAAATCCGTTTACCATCGGCAGGCTTCGCGAATTTATTAATATTGGCTTCGATGTTCTTCGCAATACTGAGATAGTACGGCGCAAACTCATCATCAGCGAGTACGCTTGGTACGCCTTTATCCACTTGTGCACGGATACCGCTAGCAAGGGGCAACTGCCCTAATAGTGGTACCTGATATTGCTCAGCGATAAACTCGCCACCCCCTGCGCCAAAGATGGCTTCGGTATGGTTACAATTACTACAGGTATGCAGTGCCATGTTTTCAACCACCCCAAGTACTGGGATATTGGTTTTGTTAAACATCTCAACGCCTTTTTGCGCATCAAGTAGTGCAATATGCTGCGGCGTCGTCACAATCACCGCACCAGTCACTGGAATACGCTGCGCTAGCGTTAGCTGTATATCACCCGTACCTGGCGGCATATCAATCACTAAATAATCTAGCTGCGGCCAGTTGGTTTGATTATACAGCTGCATCAGCGCACCAGTGGCTTTTGGTCCGCGCCATGCCACAGGCGTGTTGTCGCCATCTAGCAAGCTGCCAATAGACAGCATCGCCATGCCATGCGCATCGACTGGGACAAACTGATCATTTTCTAGCTGCGGCTTGACCTCAGCGACACCAAGCATAGTCGGCATACTAGGACCATAGATATCAGCATCAAGCACCCCTACACGGTTGCCCAGCTTTTGTAACGCCAAGGCGATATTGACAGTAGTGGTTGATTTGCCGACACCGCCTTTGCCAGAGGCGACTACGATAATATGACGAATACGGGGATGCGGCGTCAGTGATGCTTGGGTTGGCGCAGCTTTGGTAATCGGTGGTTCGCTATTTGTATCGGGCTGTGCGCTAGACTTAGCTTGCTGAGCCATTGCATCCGTCGTCTTTGGCATTTGCTTCGGTAAGCTTGATCCTGCGCCCTTAGCGGCAGCTGGCAGACGCACATTCATATGGATAGTGTTAATACCATGTGGTTGCAGCAGTTGCCCAAGCTCTTGCTGAATGGTCTCAGGGCTACTGTCTTGTGGCAAGCGCAGATCTAAGGTAAGCTGACCACCTTCGCGCTCAAGACCCATCACCATGGTAGCAATACTGATCCCATCTACTTCATAGCCGAGCAGCACCTTATCCACGGCACTATCGCGCTCTGCTTGCTGCTGCGGACTTTCGGGTTTTTCGGACGTTATTTTTTTTATAAAATTAAACATAGCTACCTTTACTACCTATACAAGTGGGTGGATATGCTAAAAACAGCTCCATCGATATCGTAGCAGCTATTTTTTTAACATAGCCAGTAAGCTGTTTGGCCAAACCTTTTATCGTGGCAGTGTAGCTGAATTGCAAGTATAAAAAAACCACAACGCCAATAGGCTTAAGCTTTGGACACTGTCTCTACACTGAATTACAGCATATACTCAACGACTACTATTTCTTTGTTTATCTCAGCCTATGCCCAATAACTTTGAAGCAATGAACAGATATATAAGTACGCCCGAGGCATCGCTTATCGAGGTAATCAAAGGCGCACTGGCAGTAGCAGGGTCAAGACCCATTTTACTTAATATAAACGGCAGGCTCATACCGATCACACTACCGATCATCACTATCGATATCATACTAAGCGCTAAGACCAGTGATACAATAGCATCACCGCGCACATAACCAATAATGGAGACAGCAACCGCCATCGTAGCACCAAGCATGAGTGCAACCAACGCTTCTCGACCCAGTAGCGAGAACCAGTCGCGCATCACCACATCCCCTGTCGCCAAGGCGCGTACCATCAAGGTGGCAGACTGAGAGCCCGCGTTACCACCACTATCGACCAACAATGGTAAGAAGAACACTAGTACTAAGTTGGCAGCAATTACGTCCTCAAAGCTTGCAATGCTAAGCCCAGAGAGCAGGTTGCCAAATACTAAAAATACCAGCCAAAACACACGCTTACGATACAGCACTCTGATACTGACGTCTTTTAGACGACCTACCATGGTCGAGACACCACCTGACTTATGAAAGTCATCGGTCGCCTCATCACTAGCCACGTCCATAGCATCATCGTGAGTGACAATACCGACCAACGCACCATTCGCATCAGTAATCGGTAAGGCGATTAAGTCGTAGCGTGCCACGGTTTTGGCGACGTCCTCTTGATCATCATTAACATCAGAAGAGACGATAGAGCTCACCATGATGTCAGATATTATCTGCTCTGGTGATGCTAAAATAAGCACCCTTAACGATACCACGCCCAATAATTTACGCTCATCATCGATGACATAAGCATGATAAATGGTTTCTGCATCGGGGGCTTCTAATCGTAATGCATCTAATGCTTCGGCGACCGTCATCTGAGGATCCAAAGTCGCATAGTCAGATGTCATCAAGGCGCCAGCGGTGCGCTCCTCATAGGCAGACAGCCTGCGAATATCCTCACGTTTGGCCTGTGCCAGGGCTGGCAAAAGGGCATCACGTTGTTCTTGATTGAGATGCTTATATAAGTCAGTGCGTTCATCAGCAGGCATCTCACCCACTATCCTCGCCAGACTTGCTCGCGGAAACTCATGCGCCATCGCGACCTGAATATCAGGCTCTAAATAAGAAAATATCGTCGAGCGATTGGGTAGCCGCTCCAACAACTGCCGAGCAAGCGTAGATTCAATAAGCGCTAACACATCAGCAACATCAATAGGTCGCAGGTCTTCAACTTGATTGATGGCTTGTTCAAACTGCTGCTGTTCAGCAGCCATGCTCAATGACAATGCTAGGGCTTCATGGTTCATTTTTTACTCCGTGCGACCCAAAACGGTGCAACAAGCGCTAATAAAAAAGAGCCAATATCATTGGCTCAAGTCAATATAAAAGCAGATGCTAATGGATTGGGCTTTTATTAGCAAGTAATGACTGTCAAATCAGCGCTGTAGCCAAAGAAACTCTAAATCGCTACAGTGCTAACCTCACCAGATGTACTGTTTTCACCATCTGCGCGTGGTCGCCTTGTATTGATCTTAGAGTTTCCCGACCATATAGCTACGAAGGCCATTAGTTCATAAACCAACCATGACTGGCAACGATAGACTGCCCTGTAAATACGTTGGTTGGGAACGCTGCCAAAAACAATGCCAATTGAGCAATATCGTCGATGGTGGTGAACTCTTTATCCACAGTATTGACTAGCATAATATCGTTAACCACTTCCTCCTCGCTGATGCCTTTTTCTTTGGCTTGCTCAGGGATTTGTTTTTCGACCAGTGGTGTTTTTACAAACCCTGGACACACGACATGCGAGCGTACATTGTGCTCAGCGCCCTCTTTTGCCAATACTCGGCATAGTCCAAGTAAGCCATGCTTAGCAGTGACATAAGGCGATTTATATAATGAAGCTTCATGCGAATGCACTGAGCCCATATAGATGACTGTACCGCCTTTGCCATCTTTATACATGTGCTTGACCGCCGCTTTGGTAGTCAAAAACGCGCCGTCTAAGTGAATGGCAAGCATTTTTTTCCAGTCAGCAAACGCCATCTTGTCAATCGGGTTGATGATTTGAATACCCGCATTTGAAACCAAAATATCAATGCCGCCAAAGGTATCGACCAGCTGTTGTACGCCGTCGTTTACAGCATCCTCTGAGGTGACATCCATCTCGATAGCAAGCGCCTGACCGCCAGCAGCTTTGATAGTGTCCACGGCTTTTTGTGCCGCTTCAAGATTGATATCAGCGATGCCAACTGCTGCTCCTGCTTTTGCGTAAGTCTCAGCGATATCAAGTCCGATGCCACTGGCAGAGCCTGTGACCAATGCTACTTTGCCTGTTAAATCCTGTTGTAATTCGGTCGCCATATTTTATATTCCTTAATTTGGTAGCTTTATAAGATGACTATATGACATTGGGTGACAGCTGCTTACTGAACAATGCTGACTGGCGTTTTTTCTTGTAGCTCTTCAAAACTGACACCATCCGCCAACTCAACCAGCTTTAAGCCATTGTCAGTGACATCTAATACACCCAGCTCAGTAATAATACGATCGACGACCCCTTTACCCGTGAGTGGCAGCTCACAATGGCAAGGATTTTTGGATCCCCATGTTTATTGACCTGCTCCATGAGTACAATCACGCGCTGTACGCCTGCGACCAGATCCATCGCGCCGCCCATGCCCTTGACCATTTTCTTGGGAATCATCCAGTTAGCCAAGTCGCCATGCTCTGAGACTTCCATCGCACCCAATATAGCCAGATTGACATGGCCGCCACGAATCATCGCAAATGATTCTGAACTACTAAAATAACTGGCGCCTAGCTCTGCTGTTACGGTTTGCTTGCCCGCATTAATCAAATCAGCATCGACGTTTTCTGCGGTAGGAAACTCGCCAATACCTAACAGACCATTTTCAGACTGTAACCAAACATCCACATCTTCAGGAATATAGTTGGCTACTAGGGTTGGCAGTCCAATGCCTAAGTTTACATAATAGCCATCTTGCAACTCTTTTGCGGCACGCTGTGCCATCTGCTCTCTTGTCCATGCCATGGTAACTTCCTTATTTTTTACGATATTTTATGTTTACAATACTTTATTATCATTTATCTAAACGTTCGATAATTATCGTGATAAACCCTTTATTTAAGCGCCTTCAGCTGCTTTGGTCGTGGTCTTTTCGATACGCTTTTCAGGGCTACTATTTAAGACAATGCGCTGGACAAATATACCTGGCAGATGCACTTCGTCAGGATCAAATGTACCCGTCTCTACGATTTCTTCTACTTCGACGATGGTTACTTTCCCAGCCATGGCGCAATCTGGATTGAAGTTACGCGCGGTCTTATTAAACATCAGGTTGCCTGCTTTGTCCGCTTTTTGCGCTTTGATTAACGTCACATCAGCGCGCAATGAATGCTCAAGCACATAAGTACGACCATCAAAGTCACGTGTCTCTTTGCCTTCAGCCACCAGTGTACCAACGCCAGTTGCGGTATAAAACGCAGGGATACCCGCGCCGCCCGAACGTAGCTTCTCAGCTAAAGTACCCTGCGGGGTTAGCTCAACTTCTAACTCACCTGCCAAGTATTGACGCTCAAACTCTTTGTTTTCACCCACATAAGACGAGATCATTTTTTTGATTTGACGGGTTTGTAATAGAAGACCCAAACCAAAGTCATCAACGCCGGCGTTATTACTGATACAGGTCAAGCCCTTGACCCCACTATCGCGTAATGCTTCGATTAATGCTTCAGGTATGCCGCACAGACCAAAACCGCCAATAGCGAGCGTTTGCCCATCACTAACAATACCTTTTAGCGCCTCTTCGGCACTGCTATATACTTTTGATTGACTCATGCTTATCTCCTTGCAAGTCTCATATTTGTTATTCAAACGGGTGGTTTGTAGGTGCCTGTTGTAGATAGTTACTGCTCTCTTGAGAGCTTGTCCATATCAACTATGATATGTAATCATCATCTTAATAACAATAAGTTTTGTATTGATATTCCATAAATGGGAAACCTGTGCTAACTTAGCACATTATTCTCGTAGCGACTAGAGGATAACATTAAGACACGGACAGCGAGAATCAGTACAGTAGCGCAACAGGCTATTTATCAATTAGCTGTCAGAAATAATAATACAGAGGTAGATTTAATAAAAAACTTAACAACTCTGTATTCATTTATCTATTGATCACTATTGACTGACACTGCATACTCGCTGACTTAATTTTGCCAAGGAGGGCGCTTATGTTTAGCACATTTGCTATTGTCATTACTTTATTACTATTGATGTTCTTTGCCTATCGCGGTTATTCAGTGCTGATTTTAGCACCGATTATGGCGACCTTAGCTGTGTTCCTTTCAGGTGACTTTTTAAGCAGTATCCCCGCCTATACCGATGTATTTATGGGCGCTTTGAGTGGATTCTTACTGAAATTTTTCCCTATTTTCTTATTAGGCGCACTGTTTGGGCGTTTGATGGCAGACTCTGGTGCGGCAACAGCGATTGCCAATACTGTGGTCGAAAAACTCGGTGCTAGCAAAGCCATTCTAGCGGTTATCTTGGTTTGTGCTATTCTAACTTATGGCGGCGTATCGTTATTTGTCGTAGCATTTGCCATCTATCCAATCGCCAAAGATCTATTCAAAGCCGCAGATATTCCTAAGCGCTTGATTCCAGCAGCGATTGCTCTAGGCTCATTCACCTTTACCATGACAGCATTACCAGGCACGCCAGCCATTCAAAATGCCATTCCTATTCCTTACTATAATACCAACGTTTTTGCCGCGCCTATCTTGGGTATCATCGGTGGTACGATTATGTTTATCGGCGGTTGGTTATGGCTACAGTCACGGGCCAAAAAAGCCAACGCAGCGGGCGAAGGCTATGGTCAGCATGAAGAAGAAGATGTCGGCGGCGTTGGTGCAGCCAAAAAAGAATCTGAAACGCTCAGTACGCATCATACGTCATTTACCGTTGCTATGATTCCACTGGTGCTTGTCATTGGCCTAAACGCTGTCCTGACTTATTTTATCTTTCCGTCAATGGACTTTAGCGCGTTGCAAACTCAGTTCCCTGATCTCAATATCGCAGGCTCACTCGGTTTATGGTCAATTATCATCTCGTTGGTTGTGGCTTGTATCGTTTTAATTGTGCTGCGTATCGGTCACTGGAACAATTTACAAAAAACCATCAACCGTGGTACTTATGATTCTATGTTGCCGATCTTTAACACGGCATCGGAAGTGGGTTATGGTGCGGTGATTGCCTCACTTGCAGGTTTCCTTATCATTCGTGATAGCATCTTGAACCTAAATCCTAACAATCCACTCATCTCAGAAGCAGTGGCGATGACCACGCTCGCTGGTATTACTGGCTCATCGTCTGGTGGTTTGAGTATCGCTTTATCGACGTTGGGTGACGACTATCTGAGAATGGCGGTCGCCGCTGGTATCGACCCTGAGCTGATGCACCGTGTTGCCGTTATGGCAGCAGGTGGTCTTGATACCCTGCCCCACAGTGGTGCGGTCATCACCTTACTGGCGATTTGTGGTTTGACTCATAAACAGTCTTATCTAAACGTTGCCATGGTGACGATGGTGATTCCGCTAATCGCAGTGGTAGCCATCATCACTTTAGGAACATTATTCGGTTCATTCTAAATAGCTTAAAACCGTTAACACTTACTCCAAAAACCCACTGAGTTCAGCGCTTGGTGGGTTTTTTGGTAATCAATATTGAGATAATTGCTAAGCAATATCACAAATTCAGTCAATTTACGGTATCATAGACACATTTTTTAAACTCTATAGAGTTGGGCTTAATAGTTTTAAAGCTCTGACCCTATCTATCAAAATAAAGGTGATTTTGTGCGTGAGATTCTAGTAACCAGTGCGCTGCCATATGCCAATGGCGATATTCATTTGGGGCATCTTGTAGAATATATTCAAACCGATATTTGGGCGCGTGCGATGAAAGCACAAGGCCATCAAGTCACCTATGTCTGCGCGGATGATGCACACGGTACAGCCATCATGCTCAAGGCCGAAGAAAATGGCATCACCCCTGAAGAGCAAATTTCATCGGTCAAAGCAGCACATGAAGCCGATTTTGCCAAATTTTTGATTGAGTTTGATAATTATCACACCACCCATTCAGAAGAAAACAAGCACTTCTCCGAGCTGATCTATCGTAGGCTTAATAGTGCTGGGCATATCTCGACTCATGATGTGAAGCAACTGTTTGATCCTGAGAAACAGCTGTTTTTGGCAGATCGATTTGTCAAAGGCACCTGTCCTGAATGTAATTCGCCAGATCAATACGGTGATAACTGTGAAGTATGCGGTACCACTTATGATGCGACAGATCTCAAAGACCCGCATTCAACACTATCTAATGCCACGCCTGTTCTAAAAACTTCTAAGCATTATTTCTTTAATCTGCCCGAATTTGAGCAGTTTTTAAAACAGTGGACGCGTAGTGAAAATCGTCTGCAAACATCGGTGGTCAATAAACTACAAGAGTGGTTTGATGCAGGTCTTGCCAGCTGGGATATCTCGCGTGATGCGCCCTACTTTGGCTTTCAGATTCCAGATACCCCAAGCGATGAGCCAGACAAATATTTTTATGTGTGGCTAGATGCACCTGTCGGCTATATGGCGAGCTTCAAAAACTTATGCGACAAACGCATGGGCAGCGAAAACGAATTGGACTTTGATCGTTATTGGATGCAAGAAAACGAAAATAAAACCGAGGTCTATCACTTTATTGGTAAAGACATCGTTTACTTCCATGCGTTGTTTTGGCCAGCCATGCTTGCAGGGAGTGAGTTCCGTACGCCAACTGGTGTCTTCGCTCATGGCTTTTTGATGGTTAATGGCGAAAAGATGAGTAAATCACGCGGCACTTTTATCAAGGCCGAAACTTACGCCGAGCATTTGCATCCTGAATACTTACGCTATTACTTTGCCAGCAAGCTCACTGATAAAGTCGAAGATATCAACCTAGATCTAGAAGACTTCATGCAAAAGGTCAACTCTGACTTGGTTGGTAAGGTAGTCAACATTGCCAGTCGCAGTGCCGGCTTTATTGTCAAAAAATACGACGGCATGCTGTCAGAGGTTTGCGTAGAGTCAGAGTTATTAGAAGACATTACCAAAACGGGTGATGAGATCGCCGCTGCTTATGAGAATCGCGAATTCTCCCGTGCGATGCGCTTAATCATGCAGTGTGCAGATAAGGCCAACGAGTATATTGACGAGAAAAAACCCTGGTCGCTTGCCAAGCAAGAAGGCACTGAGCAAGAAGTGCAAGACGTGTGCTCGGTGGCGATTAATATCTTCCGTCAACTGATGGTTTATCTTGCGCCAGTACTACCTGAGCTGACTGCCAATGCCAAAGGATTCTTAAACATCGACGATTTAAGTTTTGCCAGTCATAACGAGTGGTTGCTTGGACATAAAATCAATAAGTTCAAACCTTTGATGCAGCGTATCGAAGAAAAAGACGTGACAGCGATGATTGAGGCTTCAAAAGCGTCATTAGCCCAAGCAGATGCTTCCGTTGCTAATGACTCAGTCGCTAACAACGACAGCAAAACAGCAGCCAAAAGCACGCCACCAGTGACAACAGATGCTGATCAAGCTGACCATATCGGTATCGAGGATTTTGCCAAAGTTGAGATGAAAGTGGCGCATGTCTTAGAGTGCAGCCATGTCGAAGGCGCGGACAAGCTACTGCAACTTACTCTAGATGTAGGCGAAGACAAGCCGCGCAATGTATTTAGCGGAATTCGTAAGTTTTATGAGCCTGAGCAATTGGTTGATAAAAAAGTGATTTGCGTGACCAATCTTGCCCCGCGTAAGATGAAATTCGGTGTCTCAGAAGGCATGGTATTGTCGACTGGTGATCCAAAGACTGGCCTGACGGTAGTCACTTTGCCTGATGCTTGTGTGGTTGGTGATAAGCTCGCTTAAGTGCTTTAATTCGTACCTTAAATCCAAAAACACTATTAGAGCGTCTTATGGTACTGCTGAGATTACTGGCCGATATCCTGATATATTTAGCGCTCGGTCTAGTTGGCTACTGGTACTTTACTGATGATACCACCGCCATATGGATTGCGCTTGGCAGTGGTATTATTAGCGCTTTACTATTTATGTATACTGCGGAAATAAAACGCTCACGGCGTAACCGTCATTCAGAGCCTTCGAGTATATGGGACTGGTTATATTTTATAGATATATTAGAAATTCCTTTTTATTTGATCGGCTGGCTATTCCGTAGTCTCTGGCGTGTTTTTGATTAATCTCTAACTGACTGCTATCTAAATGAATGAATAATAAAAAAGATGCTCTCGTGGCATCTTTTTTATTGCCCTAAGCTACCAAATTTAGCTCAATAAAACAGCTAATACCGGCATTAATAGCATCCGTGACGAATACGCTTTAATTTTTTATTGCGATAAGTTACATTACTGTCATAATATGATCATAATGATCGACGGAACGATTACTTTATTGTTAGCCTGCTATCTTGGCATCAACATAGCATTGACTCGGCTAACCTGCACTTTCTAATACCGTTTTTAAAATCAAACCTTGTCAATTAGACCAGTATAAGTAATGCATCAAGTAGACTGCGCTCGTCTGGCAACGTCAACCTGATTTTAAGATTGGTATCACTAATGAGTTAAACTAATAATGAATATTGCTTCTACTCTACGCCTTAGCCTATATGGTGCTGCCCTCAGCGCCACACTTGGATTGATCGGCTGCTCAAACTCTACAGACACTGCTGCAACGACTGATGAGACTACAGCCACTGACAAACCTGCCAAAACTTTGGCCATTACTCAAATCGTTGAGCACCCCTCATTGGATGCCATGCGCCGTGGTATCATCGATGAACTAGCGGACAATGGCTACATAGAGGGTCAAAACCTGACCGTCAACTTTCAGAGTGCACAAGGGAATACCGGTACAGCCGGTCAAATTGCCAAGCAGTTTGCAGGCGACATGCCTGATGCCATCGTTGCCATCTCTACCCCATCAGCACAATCCGTTGTTGCGTCGACCACGACTGTACCCGTTATTTATACCGCCATCTCTGACCCTGTCGCGGCCAAACTCATTGATGAAAACGACGTTCCTATTCAATCTAACGTGACTGGGTTATCCAGCGAGTTACCTATCGAGCCGCAGTTAGACAACATTCTCAAAATTGTACCCAATGCAAAAACCATTGGCTATGTCTATAGCCCAGGTGAGGTCAACTCCGTGGTGGTGCTCAATCAGCTTAAAAAAGCCGCACCAGCGCGTGGTCTTCAGATATTAGACGTGACAGCCAACCGCCCCACTGACGTTGCCATGGCAACACGTAGCCTTGCTGGTCGCGTAGATGTTATTTACACGTCACTAGATAATAACGTAGTATCTGCCTTTGAAGCGATGGCAGGCGCTGCAAATGAGCTAGACATCCCTGTGATTGCTTCAGACGAGTTTAGTGTGCGACGCGGCGCGACTGCGGCCCTTGGTGTCAACGATTATGACTTTGGACGCACCACTGGCAAAATGGTCTATCGAGTGCTAAATGGTGAAGCCGTCTCAGATATCTCACCACAAATCATGAATACATTAACTTTATATGCAAGCCCTAAGCACGCGGCTGAACAAGGCACGACCTTGACCACAGAGCTACTTAATAATGCCATTAATGTTGATACTGATACCCAAACTGCCAGCAAATAATCAGCAGTGATTTAAAAAACTTTTAATTTTTGTATGGAAACACTATCTACCTTTAGGAGTAAGACTCATGTTGTACCAAAATCGTTTTGCCAAGGCTCTGTTATGGGGCGGCGTTTGTACCGCTATCTTGACTGGTTGCAACCAATCAGTACAAGAGACCACTGATGCTGCATCTGGTGACACAGCTACTGATGTGAAGACCGTTGCTATTACTGCCATTGTTGAACATCCAGCACTTGATGATGTGCGCAAAGGTGTCATCGATGAGCTAAATGAAGCAGGTTTTACAGACGGTGAAAACTTAACGATTAACTTCCAAAGTGCACAGGGTAACACCGCTACAGCAGGACAGATTGCCAAGCAGTTTGTGGCGGACTCTCCAGATGTAATCGTCGCTATCGCCACACCTTCAGCTCAGTCTGTTGCCGCCGCAACCAGTAGCATTCCATTGGTGTTTTCAGCAGTTACCGATCCGGTAGCAGCCAAATTGGTACCTAAGCTTGATGGCTCTGGCACTAACGTTACAGGTGCATCCGATGCCCTACCGTATGAGCCACAAATCGAGCTTATGCGCCAGATTATTCCAGATCTAAAAAACGTTGGTTATGTTTATAGCCCAGGTGAAGTAAACTCAACCATCGTCTTAAAAGCATTGAAAGAAAACCTAGCGCCACTCGGTATCGATGTACATGAGGCACCAGCTCAGCGTAGTAATGACATCGCTATGGCAGCACGTAGTCTAGAAGGTAAGGTCGATATGATCTATACCTCAACGGATAACAACGTCGTATCAGCCTATGAGTCACTGTTCCAAATCGCTAAAGAAAGTAAGATTCCCCTCATTGCCTCTGACACCAGCTCAGTTGCCCGCGGTGCTGTTGCCGCATTAGGGGTCGACTATTACGTGCTTGGTCGCGAAACAGGGAAAATCGTCGTACGTATCCTGAATGGTGAAAATGCAGGTGAGATACCTGTTTATACACCGCAGAATCTTGATTTGTATGTCAGTCCAAAAAATGCTGAGGCAGAAGGCATTACCTTGCCACAAGCAGTTATCGATAGAGCAAAAGAAGTGGTAGAATAACGACTGGTTATACTGGGGGTATTGATAGCGTATCGGTCATAGATATGCTATTAATGAAACCTTCAAAGTAGAAGATGTTTTGCCGTAATAAACCTTAAAGTGGCGTTTACCTAGCTTTATATTGCTGTTTATGCAGCACGGACGCAGCATAGACAAGACCCAGCTACTAATCAGATAGGCTGGGCTTGTTTTTAAAAGCTTTAAAATACAAAAGCTTATGATGACTTATTACTGTGATATGTTTTGGTTTACCCTAACTGCAGATTTTTTAATCTGTTAAATTCACCGCTCAGTCGTTTAATAGGTAGATGATACTGGTCTATGCCACTCACCCATCTGCCCTAATATTTATTAAACGCTTGGTTATGACTTACTGATCTCTTATGTCTTTAATTGCTTTTTTTGGTGCGCTTGAAAGTGGTCTGATTTATGGCCTTGTGGCTCTAGGCGTCCTCATCTCATTTCGTACGCTCGATTTTCCTGACTTGACAGCCGACGGTAGCTTTCCGTTAGGTGGCGCGGTCGCTGGCATATCCATTATAGCGGGTATCAATCCTTGGCTTGCTTGTCTCTTTGGCATGTTGGCAGGTTCGGTGGCAGGTATCGTCACCGCATGGCTACATGTCAAGCTTGGTATCTTACAGCTACTGGCCAGTATTTTGGTCATGGTAGCGCTTTACTCTGTCAACCTACGCATCATGGGGGCGCCAAACTTACCTTTGTTGGGTGAGACCACTGTGTTTAGTACCTTGGTTAATGACGGTAACGGCTTTTGGATGCGTTGTCTCATCATTGGTGTGGTGGTGATACTGGCGAAGTTATTCTTAGATTGGTTTTATAGTACTGAATCTGGTCTATCTATGCGCGCCACTGGTTCTAACCTGCGCATGGCTCAGGCACAAGGCATCAACACCTCATGGATGACGGTCATTGGTATGGCAATCTCTAACGGTCTGATTGCTTTAGCAGGGGCGCTGTTTGTACAGACTCAAGGTGGGGCAGATATCTCTATCGGTATCGGTACCATTGTCATTGGTTTGGCAGCAGTCATCATTGGTGAAACCATCATTCCCGCCAAGCGTATTTGGCTGATTACTTTTGCCGTTATACTTGGCGCAGTACTTTATAAGTTATTTATTCAGGTTGCGCTATCAAGTGATACGCTGCGTAGTATTGGCTTTGGTCCACAGGATCTGAACTTGATTACAGCGCTACTTGTGGTAGTCGCATTGGTATTGCCAAAGGCCAAGACCAAGTTTTTATCAAAAAAGCGCCGTAAATCCACGTCCTTCTAGGGCGTGGATGTAAGGCGTCAGCCTTTGTTGTTTAATCCTGAATACCCCTTGTCAACCAACCGCGCTGAGATCATAATCATACCATGAAAACACTCAAGCTACGCATCAAAGACAAACATGCTACCCAATTAAATACATTGGCGGGATCGGTCAATTTTGTGTGGAACTATGTGAATGACTTGAGCTTTAAACACCTTCAACGTACAGGACATTTCTTTTCAGCTTACGACATCGCAGCTTATGTGAAAGGCAGTGGCGAGCTTCTAAACCTGCACAGTCAAACTTTGCAAGCCATCACCGAAACCCATGCCAAAAGTCGCAAACAGTTCAACAAAGCCAAGCTCAACTGGCGCACCAACAACCCTAAAGCCAAGCGCAAGAGTTTGGGCTGGATACCCTTTAAAAAGACCGCTATTAAATATCTCGGTGTTAAAAAAGTGGGTAAGAAAAGTCTTAAATCCACCATTCAATTTAGTCTTGCTAAAGGTCAAAAACTGACGATTGATGTATGGGACAGCTATAACCTTGCCCTCTATAGTATTAATACCTGTGAGCTGGTACAGGACAGTCGTGGTCTTTGGTATGCCTGTGTCACCGTTAAGGAATTTCCAAACAACAAGTGTGGTAGTGGTAAAGTCGGCATTGATTTGGGCTGTAAAGAATCAGCCATTAGCAGCCAAGGCGATAAACTCACCATCAAGCAAACGCAAAAATGGGCTAAAAAGCTCGCTATTGCCCAAAGAGCAAATAATAAAAAGCGGGTTAAGGCTGTTCATGCCAAAATCAAAAACACCCGCCAAGACCTGATCCATAAACTCACATCGAAACTAAGCAAAGATAACAACGTGATTGTCGTTGGCAAACTTCAATCACACTCATTCACTCGGGGCAACCTTGCCAAGTCTGTCTATGACGCAGGTTGGTTTGAAATAAAACGACAACTGACCTACAAATGCAAGCATGCAGGTTGCCATTATATTGAGGTGAATGAAAGCTACACCACCCAAACCTGTTCGTGTTGCGGCTCACGCCAAAACAGTCCGAAAGGTAGGACAGAGCTTGGAATAAGAGAATGGTGGTGTGAGTGCGGTGTCACTCATGACCGCGATATCAATGCGGCAAAAAACATTCTCGCGCTCGGGCTTGAGCGTCTAGCGGTAGGAATCCCCTCCGTTTAAGGAGGGGAGGAAGTCAACTCGTAAAGTTCGTGCATAATATCGAGCCACAAAAACAGTGATAAAAACTTGCGACGCTTGAAGAGACAATAAGGAATAACGATTATGATGCAAGCCAATGATTTGCGCCTGACCTTTAACCCAGGTACGCCCATCGAAAACCCTGCACTGCGTGGTATTGATTTAAACATTGCTGACGGTGAGTTTGTCACCGTCATTGGCACTAATGGCGCGGGTAAATCGACGTTTTTGAATGCGGTAAGCGGTACGACCCGTGTCGATAGTGGCTCAATATTACTCAATGGCATCGATGTAACCAAAAAAACCGCTCACCAACGTGCCCATTGGGTCGCACGTGTGTTCCAAGATCCGATGGCTGGTACTTGCGAGGCACTAACCATTGAAGAAAACATGGCGCTTGCGTATAAGCGCGGTGGCAAGCGCAGCTTGAAATTTGCACTCAATTCAAACAACCGTGAGCTGTTTAGAGAGAGGCTGTCAGTCCTTAAGCTGGGTTTGGAACATCGTTTATCCGACCGCATGGGTCTATTGTCTGGTGGGCAACGCCAAGCAGTGAGTTTGTTGATGGCGTCATTGCAACCCTCTAAGATTTTGCTGCTTGATGAGCATACTGCCGCGCTGGATCCAAAAACCGCTGCTTTCGTTTTAGAGCTGACCGATAAGATCGTCACTGACAATCAGCTGACGACCATGATGGTTACTCACTCCATGCAACAAGCACTGGCACATGGCACGCGTACCGTGATGCTGCATCAAGGACAGGTGGTGCTTGATGTGGCAGGTGATGATCGTAAAGGCATGACCGTACACGACCTGCTCGATATGTTTGAGCAAACACGCGGTGAGAAGGTTGAAGATGACAGTTTAATTTTGAGTTAGGTTAGCTATTTACTTTTTAAATTAAAGCCCATTCCTGCATTTAAGAATGGGCTTTTTAGTTTTTCAAAAAACGTGTTGGGTTACGCCGCTATTATAGTCAAGGAATTTTAAAATCGCTACAAGGCGACCGACCGCAGATAGTACACTGAGTACATCTAGGGCGGGTAACACCGTAGCGGTTTAAAAGTACTCCGACTATATTAACCCGATTTACGATTAGGAACACACATGAGTATCGATCAAATCATCAGCAATGAAACTGCCATTAATAATAAAACCATCAGCGTCACTGAGGCGCTAAAGCTGGTAAAAAACGATCAACATATCGTCACGGGTTTAGCGGCAGCTGAAGCTAAGCTGTTCATGGAAAACCTACATACCATAGCCAATGACGTCGAAAATGTGACCGTTACCAATTGCTTATCGCTCTATCAAAATGCTTTCTTGGATAAGCAGTACAAAAAATCATTCAATATTGATAGTCTCTTCTTCTCACCGCCCATGCGCAAAGCGCATAGGCATGGCAATGCTGAATTTGTACCGAACAATTTGCATTTAGCAGGCAGCGATAGACTTAAACATATCAACCCTGATATTTATGTCGGTGCTGCAACGCCGCCAGACAAGCACGGCTTTGTATCCTTGTCCTTGTCTAATACTTACGAAAAGCAAATGATTGAAAAAGCCAAGCTGGTCATTTTGGAGATTAACCACAATTATCCCAGAACCTTTGGTGATGTCGAGGTGCATATCGATGACATTGATTATTTGATTGAAGCGGATTACGATGCGCCTGTGCTGCCTGATATTGAGCCCAATGAGAAAGACCTAAAAATCGGCGCACTTATCGCCGAGCAGATTCAAGATGGTGACACCATTCAGCTTGGTATTGGCGGTATTCCAAATGCGGTTGCCGCCTGCTTACAAGATAAAAAGAATCTGGGTGTGCATACAGAAATGATGACCTCGGGCATGCTAGATTTAATCGAGCAAGGCGTTATCAACGGCAAGAAAAAGTCGCTGCATCCTGGCAAGGTGGTGTTTTCATTTGCGCTTGGCAATCAGAGGCTTTATGAATACTTGGACAACAACCCCTCAGTGATGGTGCTCAAAGGCTCTTACGTCACCGATCCTTATGTCATTAGCCAAAATGACAACATGGTCTCGATCAATACCGCCATAGAAGTGGATTTGACTGGGCAAGTTTGCTCTGAGTCTATTGGTCATGTGCAATTTAGCGGCTCAGGTGGTCAAACCGATACGGCTTTGGGTGCGCAGATGGCAAAAAACGGCAGAAGTATCATCGCTCTGTATTCAACGGCTATGGTCAAAAATGAGCAAGGCGAACGTGTGGAAGTCTCAAAAATCGTCACCACTCTCAAACGCGGCGCAATTGTCACCTTATCGCGTAATAGTATCGATATGATAGCGACTGAATATGGCATCGTCCGCTTGCAAGGCACCAATATAAAAGAGCGCATAGAGCGTCTCATTTCTATCGCGCATCCAAAGTTTCGAGAGGCACTGCGTCAGGAAGCAATGGATTTTGGCATACTGATAGAGTAACCGCTGTTTATAAACCTTTGTCATTGAGTGATGGGCATATACTTTCATCTATCCCCTCGCCTGCAACTTAGTATAGACTATCGTAAGCTGTGGACTTGGCTGGTTGAGACCAGTCTATAATCTAAAAACACTCAAAAAGGAGTAATAAATGAGACTAAAAAATAAAATTGCGGTTATCACAGGTGCCAGCCAAGGTATTGGTAAGCAAACCGCGCAAACCTTTTTGAGAGAAGGGGCGACGGTTATAAATTTGGATATAGGTGATGCAAAGTGGCAGCAAGAAAACCTGCACTTCAAATCAGCCGATGTGACCGATAGAGAGCGTCTAAAAACAGTGGTCGATGAGATTGCAGAGACCTTTGGGCGTATCGATATCTTGGTCAATAACGCTGGAGTCACTAAAGACGCACTGCTGCATAAAATGACTGAAGAAATGTGGGATAGGGTGATTGATGTCAATTTAAAAGGCACTTTCAACGTGACTCAGCTGATAGGCCCTATGATGATGGCGCAAGGGTCAGGCTCTATTGTGAATATCAGCTCAATAGTCGGCGAAGATGGCAATATTGGTCAAACCAACTATGCGGCGACAAAAGCGGGCGTCATTGCCATGGCAAAGACGTGGGCAAAAGAGTTTTCGAGAAAAGGCGCAGCGGTACGGGTCAATGTGGTTGCTCCAGGTTTTGCCAATACGGACTTAATGAAAACCATACCTGATAAGGTTTTAAATCCGATTCGTGAGAAAACCATGCTTGGGCGCTTAGCGGAACCGCAAGAGATAGCAAACGGTGTATTATTTTTGGCAAGCGATGACGCTTCCTTTATAACAGGCCAAGTCTTAAGTATTAATGGCGGGCTGCGGTTTTAAGAAGTGGTAACCTAAACTTATAAAGTGACGTAGAGTATGCTGAACTGCACCGATAAAAAGTATATTTTATAACATTGGTGCGGCTTGGCACATGCTACAAACATTACTACTTATTTATCAACTCTACTCCGCAAGCAACACCAGCTTCTGAATCAACTCACTGACATGCTGCGCTTGCATTTTTTTCATCACTTGCGAGCGATGCACCTCCACTGTCCGTACTGATACGTCTAAGTGGTCGGCAATGACTTTATTAATATTGCCTTGCATAAGCTCATCTGCTACCTGCTTTTCTTTGTCCGTCAGCTCTGAATAAAGTTTGCGAATCTCATAGAGTTTTGCGCGTTTGATGGTGAGCGCTTGAGCGTTTGTAATCGCCTCTTGTAAGCGGCGGCTGTTAATGGGCTTTTCTAGATAGTCTGCTGCGCCTTGTTTGAGCATATTTACCGCATCAGGGATTTCACCATTGCCCGTTAATGCAATCAGTGCCATCGGGCTGTCATTGTCATTGAGATGAGCCTGCAGCTCCTGACCGCTCATCGCTGGCATCATCAAATCGCTGACCACCACCGCTGGCCTATGAATATCTACTTGCTGCAAGAACTCTACTGCACTTGCCCACGCCTCAGTTGGTAATCCCAAACTGCTGATCAAAAAATCACACGAGGTGCGGACGCTTTCCTCATCATCAATGATATGGATCACTAACGATTCAGGCCTAACGTCGGACAGACCATTCGATAAGTTATCAGTATCTACTAGAGTGCTTATCTGATCGCTTGGCATTTGCTTAGAAGTCATACACTACCCACTATCTTGTTGGCTATATTTGTGAGGTCTTAATAGGGTCTGTATCCGCTACGTGTACCGGCAGATAAAAAGACACTTGCGCACCAATAGCGTTTGCTAGTGGATAAGAAGCCTCTGTACGCATAAGCTGAACTTTACCATTGATGCTACGCTTGTGACGCTGCTGATAATACGCATCTAAAGCTTTTATATCATTAAGTTCGGTCTGCACATAGACATTGCTAAGCTGCATGATACCGCCGAGTGATTTACAGAGCCGCTGACAGATCATCAGCCCCAAGCCAAGCCCCTCTTCTTTCGTCGAGCGGATATCATACTGACTCTGCGTTTGATTCACTGCCAACCGCTCTTCATCAAAGCCGCCCGCGTCATCCGTGAGATGCAACACCAGCCAACGACCTGTCTTGTTTTCTGTCATCTGACAGCGCAGCATAATATGGGCAGCGCCTTGCTGTTGGCTATTTAACATAGTATTAATCAATAACTGATCGAGCACCAAGTTTGGCAGTCGTAGCTGCTGATAGTCACTAGCATACCAAAAGCTAAGCGCGTTTGCCTTGTCGCCGAGTAGTAGCACGCACTGCTGATAAGTGGCTGCTATATCGACACTGACTTCATCAGGTTGCGACCTGCCCGCCCAGCGCCGAATATTACTGATCACCGCTGCGACGCGTTCGGTCTCACTGACTATTTGCTGTAGCGCAGTCTCCGTGGTTTGTTGTTCTACCGCATTCTTCTTTACATCTTCTATGTCAGCTCGTGCTTTTTGACTGCGAATCAATAATCCTTGCGCATAGTTCTGTATCGTCGACAGCGGCTGATTAATTTCATGCGCTATTGAGCCACTCATTTCACCAATCACCGCAAAGTGCTCCGATTGTCGCAGTCTATTATCATAGTCACGAATCAGACGGTTTTGCATCATTATTTGCTGCCGCCGACGCCATGCCAGCCAGCTCATCCAGCCATAGTTGATGGTCGATATGACAATAATAAAAGCCAGTACACCCACCCACAGTCGATGCGCATATATCCAATCGACCATATGAGTGGTTAAGGTTTTTTGTGCAGGATGACGATTCATTTCGTACAAAATGCGCTCGGCATCACTACTCGATTCAGGCGGTAACCAGCGCAGTCCAACCGTCGGGTCGCTTGATTCACTTGATTCTTTAACCTGACTAACTACTGATTGTCCCGATTCATTTTGCTGTATTTGTGAGACGAATAAATGCTGATTGATCTCACGCACCAGTGCCGCAGGTGCTTGCTCTGTCGCTGCGAGCGTCCAATTTGGATAAATCTTGGTTGATGACTGGCAGTTTGAAGTCGTCTCTACTTTATGGATAAGACGATATTTACTTTTATCAATTTTGCCTTGCTGTGCCATCTCCTCCATCAAACAAAGCGGCGCTATAGCGGCATCCACTGCTCCGCTCGCCAGCGTGCTCAAAGTGCGCTCGATGGGATAACCGACAAACTGCGTTTGATAACGACTGGGCGGCACGCCGTTATTTTGCAATAAATGCGCGATGAGTAAGTAGCCACCAAATGCATCAGCATCCACAGCCACGACTTTACGCTGTTCTAAATCCTGTAGATGATAAATAGTGCTATCGGCCTTGACCCATAGCGCACTTGCGACCTGTTCAATCGCACTTGGCTCATGCGACTGCTTGAGCGCATTAAGTTTGTTCAACTCATTTGCCAATACAACGGTAGCAGAAAGCGGCTGTTGCGTTTTTTCAGTTCTAAAAGCTTTGGAGCCAGGATCTATAGAGGTGCTCAGTGGAGATGTGGCTGCATCCGTCTGCAAGGTCGCAAGCCAGCGCCAACCGATGGTATCCATCCTAATAAACTGTACTTGTGGCCCTAGTACTAGCGCAAACTGCTGCGCTTCAATTTGCTGTTGCCAGTTTTCGAGTCCCAACGGCACCAATACCAAAGTGTCATTAGACAGTTTAGTATTTAACTCACTCAACCAAGGCTGCCAGCGCTCTTGAGCAGCACGCTCCCCTTGAGGAGCCAGCACACCTAAATAGTAGGTTTGCGCCTGCGAGACTGATGCACCACTAAGCATCACAATCACGAGCGCAAAAATAGAAGCCTGTAAGAATAGACGTCTAAGCATTATTGATATTTCTACTATTTAAAGCGCTAAGTTGGCACATCTCATCAAAACCTTATAATTAATGTGGTTTTCCACAATACCTTAATGTTACTCTCTACCCTATACTATATAGTAAGAATGTATCCTTTGATTAGCCAAGCTGTAGATAAGCATCATCTAATACCAAGTTTGGCAAATATTTTATTATGGAGGGCGGGCTTATGAAAAAGTGGCCACTGATTATTATAATGGCAGCCGCTATCGGGCTGGCAATAGCTTTTATCATTGGGTTATTGTTGCCCAATATGCGTACTACTACCAGCGATATTGAAGTCAACATCACCGACCCCGCCTTAATCAAAAAAGGCGAATATGTCGCGCGAACCTCTGACTGTGTGGCTTGTCATACCACTTTGGGCGGTGAAGCTTATGCGGGCGGTCTGCCGATGCTGACACCACTTGGTGCGATTTATTCAACAAATATTACCCCAGATAAAGAAACCGGTATCGGCAACTATAGCTTTGATGACTTCAAAAACGCCGTCAAACATGGCGTAGCCCCTGGTAATAGAGCACTATACCCTGCTATGCCGTATCCATCTTACCAAATCATGCCAGATGAAGACATGGCAGCCATGTACGCCTACTTCATGACTGATGTGAAGCCCGTCAATCAGGCAAACTTGAAGAGCGAGCTGCCACCAGTGACCAACTGGCGCTGGCCTTTGGCCTACTGGCAAGCCCTGTTTGCACCTGAACGTGAGTTTGTTGCAGAGACAGACGATGCTGTACTGGCTCGTGGTCAGTACTTGATTGAAGGCCCAGGTCATTGCGGCTCCTGTCATACTGAGCGCGGTATCGGCTACCAAGAAGTGACGCTGACCAACGCAGGCTCAGATGAATACTTAAGCGGCGCGGTCATCGATGGCTGGCGTGCCAAAAGCCTACGCGGCGAACATCGTGGTCTAGGCACTTGGAAAGTAGAAGAGTTGGTTGATTTCTTCAAAACTGGACGTACAGATAAAGTTGCAGCCTTTGGCGCGATGGCTGAAGTGGTTGAGCACAGCACCCAATACATGACTGACGATGACCTGTATGCGATGTCAGCGTATCTAAAGACCCTTAGCCCTGCACCGAATAAAGAAGTGACACTACCTGCAAAAGAAGACGTGACCACGCAAAAGCTCCTCGATGGTGATTATGACAGTCGCGGTGCTATTTTATATGCAGAGTACTGCCAAGTTTGTCACCGTGCAGACGGTAAGGGTGTACCACGTATTTTCCCAGCATTAGAGGACAACAGTGCTGTCTATGCCAGAAACGCAGATTCAGTATTACAAATCACGCTGAGTGGTGGACGGATGCCAAAAACACCGCATGACCGTATGGCATTTACGATGCCTGAGTTCAGCCATTTAAGTGATTCTGATATCGCTGAAGTCGTGAACTATGTGCGTAACAGCTGGACCAACCAAGCACCCATGATCAATACCACAGATGTGGTCAAGATGCGTGCATTCTTAGATGCAAAACCTACGACGGCTACCGATTTGCCCATGGATCTGACGGTGCCTGCAGAGACACAAGGAGCGGGTAATGAATAATTTTACGAACCTCACTCATAAACTTAAAAATCCAGCACATTCAGCCTTGGCGCTCGGCATGGCAGCTCTCCTCGCCTCTGGTCTGACAGCCTGTGGCAATCCAGAGCCAGCTGAGCGTGCTGCTCCCGAGTTCGTAGTGACCACTGCTGATGATGCAAACGAAGACATTGGTAAGTATGTACTGCCACAAGATACAGAAATATTGAACGAGCCCAATGCGGATGAGATTTTTTATGGCAAGCGTCTATTAAACGAGACCAAGCGCTTGTTGCCAGAGCACGTTGGCGCTGAGATGAACTGTAACAGCTGCCACATCTCGCAAGGCAAAATTCCACTTGGCGACCCGTACATCAACAGCTTTAACACTTACCCTCGCGTGATGCCGCGCTCAGAGTCTATGGTTGATTTAGAAGCGCGGATTAATGGTTGTTTTAGACGTTCTATGAATGGTGTGCCCCTTGATCGTGAAGGGCCAGAAATGAAAGCTATGATTGCATATATGGAATGGCTCAGCCAAAAAATCCCTGAAAGCCAACGCGTCGATATCCAAAACGCGGGTGATGTAGACACCTCTTTAGTGGCAGATACAGATCGCGGTGAGAAGATTTATTTTGCTCAGTGTGCTAGCTGTCACGGCGACAACGGTGAAGGCAAGAGAGACAATCTTGGTCACATTGTTTTCCCACCACTCTGGGGTGATGAATCCTTCAACATTGGGGCTGGTATGGCACGTACTTACAAAGCAGCGGCTTTTGTTAAGTACAACATGCCCATGAGTGTTCAAACTAAGGGTTTATGGGGTCATGGTGGCATCTTATCCGATCAAGATGCTGTAGACGTCGCTGAGTTCTTTGCGCACAAACCTCGCCCTGACTTCGCTGGCAAAGTAAATGACTGGCCAAGTGGTAAGAAACCGAAAGATGCGCGCTACTGATTTTGATTAAGCAATGGTAGCCCATGCTTTTTATCGGTCAATAAGCGCTTAGTTAATAGGTACACAGTTAACCAGCACTCAATGAACAAGTACATGACCAACCTTCAAGAAAATGCACTTTTCTTGAAGGTTTTTTTGTTATCTATGGTTAATTATCTACAAACTTCGCGCTGGGTCTTATATAGTTGGCATATTAGTCTATCGTCATTTATTCATGAGGTCTGTCATGCGCAAAATCCCTGTCTACTCTCACCCTGCTGCCGGTTGGCCTGCGCTGATATCCTCTACTCGTAAACTGATGGATTATCAGACTTTTTTGCGCGGCAGTTTAAGTGTGCTCAAAAGCAACCAGCCTAAAGGGGGATTCGATTGCCCAGGCTGCGCTTGGCCAGATCATAAGTCACATAAGTCCATTGATGTCTGCGAAAACGGCATCAAAGTCATCGCCAGTGAGACCATGTCAAAAAAGGCAGATGCTCAGTTCTTTGCGCGGCATACCGTCACAGAGTTACAAGGATGGTCAGGCTACGAGCTTGAGCACAGTGGCCGCTTGTCAGAGCCAGTCTATTATGATGCGACGCAAGACCGCTATGTACCGATTTCTTGGGAAGCGGCATATAAGCGTATCGCTGAGCAATTAAGGCAGCTTGATTCGCCAGATGAGGCGTTATTTTATACCTCAGGCCGTGTCACCAACGAGCCAGCCTTTATGTATCAGTTATTTGTACGCTGTTTTGGCACCAATAATTTACCAGATTGCTCCAACATGTGTCACGAGCCCACCTCAGTAATGCTTGGTAGACAGTTAGGTATTGGCAAAGCGACCGTGAAATTAGAAGACTTTGAGCGGGCCAAGCTGATATTAATGTTTGGGCAAAACCCTGCGACCAATCACCCGCGCATGCTTGAAATGCTCGCCCATGCTCACGAGCAAGGCTGCCGCATTATTTCGATAAACCCCATGCGTGAACAAGGTTTGAGTAAATTTAGAAACCCGCAAAAACCCACCCATATGGCAGCAGGTCAAAGCGACAATGTGGTCGATGATGTCATTCAAATCCAAATCGGCGGTGATACCGCGCTGTTGACGGGTATTGCCAAGTGGCTGATTGAAAACGATAAAATTAATAACGACTTTATTGCCACTCATACGTCAGGTTTTGAGCCATTAAAGCAATGGCTGACAGAGCAAGCATGGGCAGATATCGAGCAAGGCTCTGGTATTGCTCAAACAGAAATTATCACTATTGCTAAGTTAATTGCCGATAGCCCAGCCACAATTTGTACTTGGGGTATGGGCATCACCCAGCACGTACAAGGCGATGATAATGTGGCGATGATTACCAATTTACTACTACTGATGGGTATGATCGGGATTGATGGTGCAGGCGCCTCCCCAGTTCGTGGGCACTCTAATGTGCAAGGCGACCGTACTATGGGCATTCACGAACGTCCTGCCCAAAGCCTGCTTGATAGTTTGGAGCGTGTCTTTGAGCGTCCAATGCCGCAAGAAAATGGGTTTGATGTCGTCTCTGGCGCCAAAGCGTTAATTGCTGGTAAGCTTAAAGTCTTTATGGCTATGGGTGGTAATTATGCGGTTGCAGCACCTGATACCAGTGCTATTCAACAAGCCTTAACCACTACTCAGCTCAATATCTTTGTGGGCACTAAGCTCAATGAGACCATGCTGTATCCAGGTGCAAATAACTTGATCTTACCTTGCTTAGGTCGTACCGAACGCATAGTCACTGCTAAAGGCGAGCAGTTTGCAACTATTGAAGATTCTATGTGTCAGATAGTACCTACTCAAGGCAGTCTTAAGCCTATTAGCGACAGATTAAAGTCGGAAGCGCAGATTGTGGCAGACATTGCGACCCATGTGCTTGGGGCTGATTCATCTATTCCTTGGCAAGCGATGAGCGAGGACTTCGATGTTATTCGTGATTACATCGCCCAAGCGATCGATGGGTTTGAGAACTTCAACGAGCGTATACGTGCTACTGAGCGTGGCTTTCATTTATATCATCCAGCGCGCCATCGGGTGTGGAATACCGACAGTGGTAAAGCACAGTTTGAAGTGCCGCAATACCCAATTACTTATGTCGCAGCGCAGATGGCAGAGACAACCTCAGCCTTTAAAGACAATACGAGAGCAACCAATAGTACTGATGCTCAGGGCATAGCCCAAAAGAACAGTCAAAAAGTTTGGCAATTAACCAGCGTCCGTAGTCATGATCAATTTAATACCATGATTTTTGGCTATCAAGATCGCTATCGTCAAACCAATCGCCGTGATGTCCTGTTTATGCATCCAGATGAGATGAGCCGCTTAGGTTGGCAAAAAGGCGATAGCGTTATGGTATCGCGTCAAGCCAGTTCAAATAGCGCAAATCATACAGACAGCACAGAGCAGTCTCGTACATTGGGTCCACTGATATTGACTGAGATGGATATCGCCTCTAATGCCGTAGCAGCGTACTATCCTGAATGTAATGACCTATTTGATCTAGACACTCATGCGCCAGACTCCCATATACCAGCATACAAATCAACGACCGTTGTTTTGCAAAGAGTAAATAGCAATACAGGAGTCACTGACCCTGCATAAGCGACATAAACGAGCGATTAAATAATACCACTTCCAAAAATGAGAGGAACGCGGAACACTTGCGCAAGTACTACACCTAGTAGGCTTAACAAGTTTGACACCGTTAATCGCACTTTTCGGGTTTGGTATAATGATGACTTAAAAGGATAATGGTCATAACCATACCCATGATAATACGATACGATGAGCCGTGATGATAGCTGAAAATAATACTGAGTATGATGCAAGATATAGCGATCAATGCTTGGCAGATAACCTGATAGACAAGGTGTCAGAGACTGTAAAATCGTCTACGATACCTCTTGCGCGTAAACATATAGCGCAAAAGCATTATTACGCATCAGATAAGCAGGGTCATCATAGTGGTACTCAGATCAATATGGAATGTAAGCAAGCCAGTTTGGCCGTGGAAGCAGCGGTAGCTATTATTATCAATGGTATTCACTATGCGGTATTGATGGCCAGTCCTCACCAACTAGAGTATTTAGCCGTCGGCTTTTTGTTTAGTGAAGGTTTGATCGAGCACAGTCATGAACTACTTGATTGGGAAGTGACCCAGCTGACCGACAGCACAAGCTATCAACAGTTTACGCAAGACTCCTTTGCGCAAGATTCAACGAATGAGAGTCTTGATTCAGCAGCATTTGAACAAAGCTTAGAGCAATTACAAGATTATGATATTTATGTGGTGGAGCTGATACTGAACCAACGCTGTCATCAGCGTATCCAAGCACAAAGACGTCAGCTTGCTGGGCGCACAGGATGCGGTATGTGCGGCATCACTGGACTGACACAAGCACTACCCGACCTAAATACTTATGCTCAAGATATACAAAAAGTCAGAACAAACACTCCAAGTCTTAATCATCTATTATCAATACGGCAACAAGTGGATAGCATGCAACATATGCATCAATTGACAGGTGCCGTGCATGCTGCTGCAACGATGCATAGTCAACAACTGTATCTGTTTGAAGACGTAGGACGCCATAATGCGCTTGATAAGCTTATCGGCTGGCAACTGCGAAACAAGGTGGATATCGACTGTGTCCTTATGACTTCTCGCCTCTCTATCGAGCTGGTACAAAAATCCATTCGTGGTCGCATACCCTGGTTGGTAGGTATGTCTGCCCCTACCAGTACGGCGGTGCGTGTGGCTGAGAGATATAACTTGGGCTTGGCTGGATTCTTACGTAATGACAGAGTGACTTACTACTCAGGTAATTAAGATATTCAGTTCGAAAGAATATATATAGTTAACACACTTTAAAATAGGTACAGTGCTGCTGGTATTAGTTTTTCGCAGCCTCTGTCGGCGTAGGCACAGCACGCAAGGAAAACGAATGCCAGCAGCACGTGACATAGTGCGTAATATTTTTATTCAGGATTAGCTATAGTTGATTCACTTTATAGATATTTTGTTTTGTGTTCTAATATTAGGATTTTTCATTAAAAAGATCGAGATATTTAATATCTCGATCTTTTTTTCTTGCTTTAAAATTATAACTCTTAGTTAAATATCGCTACTAAACCAGCGCTCATTTTTTGACATACTCACCACATGATGCCGGTTGCCAATAAAACTCAGTAGCTTGGAAGCTATCACCACGAAGTTTTCCTTCATAACCGTTATCAAAGATGATTTTATAAAGGCAAGTTTCCATATTGTTATTGTCGTCATAAAACTTGAGGATATAATCCCATTCGCGAGCATTAAACCCTTCTTGGAAATGCGGTGCGCCAATGACTTGATAAATCTCCTCTTTTGTAGAACCAACTTTAATCTTAGCAAGATCCTTTTGCTCAACGACTTTTCCAGCTTTTTGCCATGCTGAGTTTTGATCAGGAAAGACTACGTCTTCGGGACTGACAGACCCATGCTGAGCACCAGGGCTCAAATGCCAAGTACAACCCGTTGCAGCGAATAACAGAGCGGTAGCTAGCAGTCCATGTCGATATATAGATACTTTCATTTTTATTCCTTAATATGTCATGAGTGATTTGACAGAGCCTGCCTGTTTGAGCACAGGCAGTGTCATAATACTTTTGGTTGAATTAAAAGTGGAAGCCTGCTCCGATAGCTCCGCCAGCATTACCTTGAGTATCTGCTGTACCATTTATCTTCATCACCCACCGACCATTGTCTGAGACTCTCGAGACACCAATAGCAACGGCACTTTCACCATTGTATGAGGCAATACCGCCACCTATCATGGATTTACCAGGAATATAAGCCTGTGGCAGTGAAGACATCGCCATTGCTGCTGAGATACCTGCATTCGCATCGTCTTCAACATCGTCAATTCTATAACCTAACGAGTTGACTCGATCATCAAGTTTTGAGTCCATATTAGCGAGCTCGCTATTGATCAACCTATCAATCGTATCGAACTGATTGTTGAGCTGTCCTCTATTCACAGCATCAGTATCCTTAACACCGTCAGCGACTCCAGTAATCACTTTGTCACGCATATTAATGCCGTCAACTGTCATACTAGGGCCACCTGCGATAGTGACACCATTATTGTTAACTGTCGTATTGCCAGCGACAACGCTACCAGTTGTCACACTGTCGACATTAATGTTGCCATTTAAATCAAACCTAATACTGCTACCCACCGTAGTGGTTGTGATGTTATTACCACCTACAAAACCAAGTACGCTATCATCACCTATAGGCTTATTGATATTGTTACCATTATCAGCACCAAAGTTTAAACCGCCATCCAATCTATTAGTATTATTGGCAATATTAGTGGTATTAGTCGTTACTTGAGCATTAGTGTTAGTCACGCCCTGCTGTATAGATCCGATAGCGCCATCAATAGTGTTTTGACCGGTACCGCCAATGTCAGTAGTAGTAATAACGCCACCATTGTTCACAGCATTACCACCAATTACGTTAGTAATAGAATCTGCATTACTGTTAAGCTGATCGCCAGTTATGGCATCGCTAGAGCCTGCAGCTACAGTGCCGTTACCTACGTTGGTAATCTTTTTGCCGCCATTGTTTAGACCATTGGCTGAGACAACCACATCACCGAAGGTCGCGCTATCTAAATTAACGTTTTGGTTCAAATCAAAGCTGATATTGTTACTATCGGCTTCTTTAGACACCACGACATTACCGTCTTGATTATTGAAGTCAACGCTATCGCCTGGTCTTACTGTACTTTTATTCTCACCTTGAGCACTAATATTAAAACCTTGGTTAGCGGATGTAGCACTGTCTCTAACTTCATTTAATTGATCAAAGTTGACCGCATCTGTACCTTCTGTAGCTCTGGCCACATTAGTGATTCTGTTACCACCATTGTTCAGGCCACTACTACTAAGCATAACCGTCTTCTCTGAACCCCCTTCACTAATGAAAGTAAAACCACTTTGATTTATTAAGGTATTGCCTATGGTAAAGCTACCGTCTGCGCCAAGAGCTATATTTTCGGCTAGCTTGATATTAAGGTTGCCATCTTCATCAGCTACCACTCCAATATTATTTTCAGTCAATTCAGTGGCACCGCCTTTGATAGAAAGCGTTTTACCCAGCTTACGGTTGACGACGATGTTGGTATCATCACCCGTAAAGCTCAAGCCTTTATCTATCGTGGTGCTGATATTGGTATTGACTTGTGACAGCTGCTCTTGGGTAGCTGCTTGACCACCTTGGTAGGCCATGTCTTGATTAAATGTAGTGTTGGTTAACCCTGAGATCGTGCCTTCGGTACCGTCGATAGTGATTGGTTGGGCAGTTCCAATGTTGACTACATCGTTAAGGGCTAGCTTAATTCCATCATTGGTAGATAACGGCGTGGTGGTTAGGTTGGCGTCCGTATCAAGCTTAATCTCTTCACCTAAGGCAAAGGTTTTCTTGTGCGTGTCATTCACATTAAATTTGATGCCACGATTGATGGTGGTGTTAGTTGCATGAAGCTGACTACCATTGACAGCATCGGTACTGGTTTTACTGACTTTACCACCTGCCACATTTTTAATTTGTCTTTCAAACCCAGCAGAACCAACTGATACTTGCGCACCAGGCATTAGGGTGTTGTTGTGATATAAAACGTTGCCAGCGATTTTATAAGTTTCCCCACCGACAGTCATGACTTTCTCAGAAGTAGCAGCGCTATCTGTTCTTGAACCAGCACCAAGCGCGACTGATCCATGTTCAGTCGCGAAAGCTCCTGCACCAAAGGCCGAGGATGCAACACCCTTACTTCTAGCATGTGTCCCCACAGCAGTAGAGAGCACACCATCAGCTTGAGCATGTTTGCCTATAGCAATAGCGTAATAAGGATTGGCATTGGCATTTATACCGCATTCTACTGAAGTCATACCTACACAAAGAGGCACAGGAGGAGCTGCGTTTGCTTGAATACCAAAACCAGCGACCATCATCCCTATTCCAATCGCACTTGAGCGCAGAATACCTGTAGAAGAATGCTTAGAAGTAGTGTTTATTCTAGCGTTAGAACTTACGCTAGACTTCGACGACTTACCACGTGCCTTCGCATATTCTGCGACAGCAGTGAAGCAGTTAAGAGCGTTGTTCCATATGACTTTATAGTTGCGATTCATAACATATACTCCAGTATAGATCTATTAGATCCAAATCAAAAACCTATGATATAGAGAGTCAAAATTACGATATGAAACGAGCTGTAAGCTTAGATGATTTGAAACTCTAAGCTTCAATATAATTCTTATTAAGGTTTAAAAAATGCAGCATCTTGTTTAAATTCGCCTACCTCTCTATATATATTCATATTACAGGATATTTATGAAAACAGACAACACCGTTCAGCAGCCATTAACAACCGTTCGTCATATATCTATCGATTTTTTTCGATTAAATTTACTATTTTCTTTTTATGCTCTATGCATGATTTTTGGTTAATAATAGTCATTTATCATATGAATAACAGATAAATATAGATAATAACTCTGCTTAAATAGCAACCCCTCACCACAGTTATTACTAAAAACACTATATATTACAGTAACTTATAAAACCATCATTAGGATTTAACTTAAGTAACTCGTATCTTCCATAGTTATGGACTTTTAGAAAGTATGAATATCTTAAGATATCATTCAACTTTCAATCTATAAATTCAAATAATATAAATCGAATTAAGTTCATAAAAAACCAGTGTTGAATTAAGCTCCTGCAAGTCTAGTCATGATTGCTATCAAGACTTAACGATAGGATTATTGATAGACATTCTTGTAACACCTGCGCGACCAGAATGGTTGGTACAAATTATTTTGACTCTTATTTATATATGTCTTTAGGTCAAATAATACCATTCCCAAAAGTTAGATTAAGCGGAAAACTTTTGCAAGTACTACTCCTAGTAGACTTAGCAAGTTTGACAAAGTTAATCGTACTTTTTGGGCTTGGTATAAGCTAATAAAAAAACAGCCACTATATCAATAGTGGCTGCTTTTTTATGTTAAATAAACTCAGAGCACTCGCACAAATATACCAGCGCATGGTTATTCAGTATCGACTAACAACTAGCGTGCTAAATAGGCTGTCATGTCTTCTATCCCATGTAATGTCATCGGATACATGTGATTATCAACCAACTTTTTTATCTCGACGATCGTCTGAGTATAATGCCAATAAGCTTGGTTTTCAGGATTTAGCCAAGCGACCTTGTCAAAATGATCAAGGACGCGCTTTAGCCACACTACGCCAGCCTCTTTGTTCATATACTCAACACTACCACCGACTGAAAATAGCTCGTAAGGCGACATCGATGCATCACCTACGAAGATTACTCGATACTCACGGCCATATTTATTTAGCAGCTCAAACGTTGGCATAGGCGCACTATGACGACGATTATTATCCTTCCAAACATAATCGTAAAGACAGTTATGAAAGTAGAAAAACTCAAGTGTTTTAAACTCATTTTTAGCAGCAGAAAACAGCTTTTCTAACGATTCTATATGGACATCCATACTACCGCCCACATCAAATAGCATCAGGACTTTGACACGGTTACGGCGCTCAGCCTGCATATGAATATCGAGTACACCCTTTTTGGCAGTACGCTTGATGGTCTCATGTATATCTAGCTCATCAGCGCTACCTGTGCGTGCAAATTGGCGCAGATTACGCAGTGCCATTTGAATTTGTCGGGTGCCAAGCAGATTATCATCGTCAAGATTACGGTATTTACGCTGCTCCCAGACTTTGACTGCGCTGCGTTTACGTGACTCTCCACCCACGCGTACACCTTCTGGGTGATCGCCATAAGCGCCAAACGGCGAGGTGCCACCTGTGCCAACCCACTTACTGCCCCCTTGATGACGCTCTTTTTGCTCTTTGAGACGCTCTTCTAAAGCTTTCATCAACTCTTCAAGCGAACCGTACTTTTTTAGCAGTCGCCGCTGCTCCTCTGTTAGATTTCTCGGATCTAGCTTTAAGTCGAGCCACTCTTGTGGAATATCAGTGAGCTTTGCCATCAGCTCATCGATGTCTAAACTGTCGATTCCCTCGAAGTAATCGGCCATCGCCCGATCAAATTTATCAAAGTGGCGTTCGTCCTTGACCATGCACAAACGAATGAGCCGATACATATCTTCCCGACTGGCAAAATCGCGCAGCTCTGGGTCATCTGGATATTCAGGATGTGGCTGCATCATCAAACCCTGCTCAAGCGCAGCATTTAAATCAAGCAGCTCGCGCGTACTAACAGGCACGCCGTAAGTACGTAAGGTATAGAATAGTTTGATAAACATAGTGTTTAACCTTAACGACGCATCATATTGGCAAAACGCTGTAATAAGTTGACATCGGCTTCGTTTTTCAGCAGCGCACCATACAATGGCGGAATAGACTTTTCACCGCGTAAGTTCTCTTCCAACTCTTCTTGTGCCATATCATCAGCGAGTAATAAGGTTAACCAATCAACCAACTCTGAGGTTGATGGTGGCTTTTTAAGCCCTTGAATATTGCGTAACTTATAGAAAATATCGAGCGCATCATTGACCAGTTTTTCTTGAATATTAGGGAAATGCACGTCAATGATTTGACGCATGGTATGCTCATCAGGGAAGTCAATATAATGGAAAAAACAGCGACGCAAAAATGCATCTGGCAGCTCTTTTTCATTGTTTGAAGTAATAATCACGACTGGGCGCTGCTCGGCAGTAATAGTCTCACCAGTCTCGTAAACGTAAAAAGACATTTTATCGAGCTCATGCAGCAGGTCATTAGGGAACTCGATATCTGCTTTATCCACTTCATCAATCAGGAGCACACTGCGCTGATCACTGGTAAAGGCTTCCCAAAGCTTACCAGGTTTGATGTAGTTGCCAATCTCATAGACCTTATCATCGCCCAACTGCGAATCCCGCAAGCGCGATACTGCATCGTACTCGTACAGCCCTTGTTCAGCTTTGGTCGTGGATTTGATATGCCAGGTAATCAGCGGCATACCTAAACTTGCGGCCACCTCCTCTGCCAATAAGGTCTTGCCTGTGCCTGGCTCACCTTTGATCAGCAGTGGCTTTTGTAGCGTCATCGCCGCGTTGACTGCCAGTTGCAGATCATCAGTGGCAATATAGCTATCTGTACCCGTAAAGCTTGGTTTTGCGATGTTATTTTCAGTACTCATGGTTAAGTCTCAATCAGTATTATTAGAAGGTATAGAGGATCAATACAAAAAATGATGGTTTAGGTTAGCACAGCCCTACTGAATGCCAAAATACTTATGCGTTCGCAGTTAACTAGAGCGCGTTCTAACAAATCTTAAATATTTTCAATGACTTTAAGTTAGCGTATTGCCATAAAAAAAGACACTCATAGGTGTCTTTTATCTTTATATAATACCAAACCCAACAATTAAAGTTGCGCCCAGGTACGAGTAGTTAAAGACCGAATCCTTTGTGGCTGTTTAAGTAGATTATTCCAAGCCAAGCATGCGGCATCGACAATAGCCTCATAACTGTCATAACAACGATTAGATAGCTCATTTTGCTTAAGGTACTGCCATACTCTCTCAGAGGGATTAAGCTCAGGTGAATAAGGCGGTAGTTTAAGCATAGTGACATTAGCCTGATTCAAGCTTGGTGGATGCCATAATGCGCCATCCATCACCACCACCGCATGACGTCCTTTTGGAACGGCTTTACTAATCTCTTGCATATGCAATAACATGGTGTGTTTATTAACGAAAGGCAGTACTAAGCCGACAGCCTTCTTTGTCGCTGGACAAAAGGCACCAAACAGATAAGCGGAATGAAACTGTTGCTGCTTGATCAGTCGAGGTCGCCCACCGCGGTAATGCCAAACTCTGGTCAATGAGCCTTGTTGTCCTATTCGAGTTTCATCTTGAAACCAGATGTCCACTTGATCTAGGCTCACATCAGTAGGCAGTGACGCCTTAACCTGTGCTATAAAGTTTTTTTAAAAGCGTCTTGAGCTTGTGGGTCGGCTTTTGGATGCTGACTACGAGCACTTATCCAACTCATATCAATACGCTTGAGTAGCTCGTAGATACCGTTAACGGTGTAGTGAGCGTTGTAGTGTTCTTTAGCCAATTGCTGAATGTCTTTGCCGGTTAGACGACCGCCAGCGCGCTTTTCTTGTTCAGAGACTATCATGGCTTTAAAAGCGGCTGTGTCTGCTTCTGCCAATTTGCTGCGACGACCTCGACGATGACGATCGTAGAGACTTTCAAGTCCTCGTTCATAGTATCGCTTCAACGTCCATCTGGCAGTTTCAGGATGTATGCAGAGGTCTTTGGCAATATCGTTGGTGGCTTTGCCTATACTATATTGGTATAAGATGAGCAGGCGTAGTCGGGCTCTGGGATTGCGCTCAGTCTTTGAGTGTTTGCCAAAGTCATGGTCTTCTAGGTTATGTATTGGTATAGTCATAAGTGGATTATACTATATATTTTGGGTTTGGTATAACTATAGCGTAAGCGTATAGATTACAGCTTTTTATCAGTTACTTCTTTAACAGGTGTGGTGGTGTTAGTAGTATCAATAGGTTCATCAAGCGCTTTACCAACAGGCTCGGTTGGTTTTTCTAGGGCAATTGGTGACGCCAAATCAGCCTTGCTATCAACGGAGCTTGGCTTCTGCAAACTTACTTCAGACTCCTGCTTGGTTAGCTGGCTACTCTCTGGTGGCGCTTTCATTTTTGAGTTTTTAGCTGCCAAGACTTCTTCTACCAAGTGCTTACCACTCTTTTTTTCTGAGCTTTTTTCTTCTAAAGCAGTTTCTTTTCCTAAATAATTCCCTGTCGCCAGTTGCATATTTGCTTGCGCATCTTCCTCAGTACTGCGACGCGCCTTGTCCAGGCTTGATTCAAATGCCCCGCGGATAAGCTGCCAGACAAAACCAACAAATAACCCGACGACCAATACCACCAAAATGGGTAAAGAGTTGGCAACCGCCCCAGCAATGTCTTTCATCATAATCGCATAGACAACACTGATACTGGCTGGTGCTATTTGACTGGGATCACCGAGCGCTGTGCCTGGGGCAAGTAAGACGGCAAATATCACCATCCAGCTCATACCGCCCAATGGGCGTGGTAGCATGCGGGCAACCAGTATCCATAGAATCAGCACTATAACGCTGCCACCAAGGTAAGCATACATTGGGAGATCTTCGGGCGGCACACCCTTTACCATCTGACTCCACCAAATGACGATCTCACCGAGAAGGTCACTGATTTTATCTAGGGGTAAGCTTTGTAAAATACTTTTTAACCAGTCCATGCGTGTTTAAACACCTGCGTTTATAGGTCGCGCGCGACATTGATATGGCTTAGCAAGTCAGTCATCCGAGCATCCAACAAGGTTTAACTTTGATGGGTTAAGGTTGCTAGATAACGCTGAACGTGCACGCTTGATAAGTAGCTAGTTTATCACGACTTTATAGTAAAAGGCATATTCACCTTTTATCGAGAGGCTTTTTTACGTGGGCTTTTGGTAGCCGTTTTATACAGACTCAACTATCAATCACCTCTGCCACGCTCCCTTCACTAGTAGCGGTTTAGTGTTGTGAAGCATGACTCTACTCATAATCAGTCGTAAATATTATCTTGAGCTTCACGAGCACGTAGCTCAGCCTGTCGGCGCATGACATCCTGCGGTGGCATTTGGACGAAATAACCTTGTGATTGTAATTTTGCCAACACCTCTTCCTTGTCAACGCGCGCAAGCTTGGTAGTCTCTGTAAGGTCTAAATGCATGACAAACTTGCTAACTCCAAGCCCTGCTCGAAAATCTTTTGGCAACACACCTAACCAATCTTTAATGTCCTCGGTATCATCAGGATAGTCAGGACGAGCGATGTACACATACATGTCGTCATGTTTGGGAAATTTATAAATATCACAATGCATAAGGCACCCTATCTCATACTAAGAATTAAAAAATGTGGATTATAACAGTCTTTCAAAACACTTAAAAACAACTCGAACATAACGAGATACTAAGCCTAGCACGGTTTACTGTACTATCTATAGTGACATTTAGTTATACCTGACTCTCAACTTAGTATGAACTATCGTAGGCTGGTGCTTTCAGCCCAGCTTTGAAACTTTACATAAGCAAAATGCTGGGCTAAAAGCACCAGCCTACACCAATAATTGTAGAATAGTTGAGAGTAGCATTTGGTTATAACTTACTATACAAGCTTACCCTTTCATACTCTCTTGCTCTATGGCTGCTACCGTTAATAATCAGTCATACTGGCTAAGATTCTTGCTACTATCGTTATTGAGATTATCGCTACACTTAGTCTCATTAACGGTTAAAACCCGTGGTTTAGTGGCTTTTTATAAAATTATTGACATTAATCCTGTAGATGACTTGTAAAAAGGTTGTGAACCTTTCATAATAAAAGGGTTTTTCAGGAGAGAGTTTTTTGACAGCAATGCGCGTTTATTAAACGCCATCCATACTGTCATACAACCACCGAAGGCGCATCCACCCTGCCAATCGCTCAGGTAAAAGGACTGAAAGACACATGCCTGCTATGTTTATCTGCTGACGCGATAAACTATATCACCGCATAACAAATCTGGAGAGCGGTAAGGACAAACGATGCCTTATCCACCGAAGGGGAGAAAACACGACGCTATAGGTTTTGAGCTCATATTGAGTACATAGCCTTTGATATACAGCTATCGTGTTGAAAATCTCAGGTCACAGGACAGATGGGGCTTTTGCTTAAACCGACGTTTGGCGTCTGTTTGGCACACGGCTTTGTTTTTTTTGTGGCACCTTTTAGCGCAATGTCTGCACCCTGCATACTTGCTTCTCGCTACTGTTACGACGCTTATCAAACACCGTACTTATTTTACTTGGTGCTGATAACGTCTACATAAGGATTTGTTATGACCGATACCAATTCTCAAAACACGAATACTCAAGCCCCTCAGCGTACTCCTTTATATCAGTCTCATGTCGATAGCGGTGGCAAAATTGTGGACTTTTCTGGCTGGGAGCTGCCCATTCATTATGGCTCACAAATCGAAGAGCATGAAGCCGTGCGCACTGATGCAGGCATGTTTGACGTCTCACATATGGTCATCGCTGACGTCAAAGGTCCTGATGCCAAAGCATGGTTACAAAAGCTACTGGCAAATGATGTCGACAAGCTCAAAACAGTCGGAAAGGCCTTATACTCTCCTATGCTTAATGAACAAGGCGGCATCATTGACGACCTTATCGTCTATCTATCGAATGCAGATGAAACCGAATACCGTATCGTCTCGAACGCAGGGACTCGTGACAAAGACATCGCCCACTTCCATAAAACTGCTGCAGGTTTTGATGTTACCATTACTGAGCGCGACGAGCTTGCTATGCTCGCCGTTCAAGGCCCAAATGCAGTCACCAAACTCACCCAAGTCAAGCCTGGTTGGGCTGACATTATCGCTGAGCTCAAGCCTTTTGTTGGTGCTGATCTGACTGATCTCGAAGGACCAGATTGGTTCGTCGCACGTACTGGCTACACTGGCGAAGACGGTGTCGAGGTGATCATGCCTGCTGATGATGCGGCCGATTTATTTGAACAATTAAAAGCAGCGGGCATCAAGCCTGCTGGACTTGGCGCTCGTGATACTCTGCGTATGGAAGCAGGTATGAACCTGTATGGCCATGATATGGATGAGAACGTCAGCCCTTATGAGTGCAACATGGGCTGGACATTGGCATTAAAAGACGAGCGTGACTTTGTTGGGCGTGAAGCATTGGTGAGCAAGCGCAAACAAGCCAAAGAAGACAATACAGCGATGAAGCAAGTTGGCCTATTGCTGACCACTCGTGGCGTATTGCGTGAAGGCATGGAAGTGACTATTAATCAGGGAGAAGACAATGAGCAAAAAGGCCTCATTACCAGTGGTACTTTCTCTCCTAGCTTAAAGCAATCTATCGCTATCGCCCGTGTGCCTGCCAGCCTATCAGATGATGATAAGGTACAAATCGACTTGCGCGGTAAAGGTAAGTTTGTTGATGCTCGTGTCCTAAAGCTGCCTTTCGTCCGTAATGGCAAGCAGCAGTTTGACTAAATACAACTTTAATTGATAATGCCTTGTTTTGGTTTTAGTATTGACTAATTTTAAGCAATACTGTTTGATTATGGGTTAACCGATATTTTCGCTGATGCCTTCGGTTAGTCTATCATTCTCATTTTTGATCTTTATCCTCAAAGGAGTACTTTATGAGCAACATCCCAGCAGAACTCAAATATATCGCCAGTCACGAATGGCTGCGCCTAGAAGAAGATGGCACCATCACCGTTGGTATCACGGACCATGCACAAGATGCGTTAGGTGATGTCGTCTACGTCGAGCTACCTGATGTGGAAGATACTATCGCTGTCGACGATGAGATAGCGGTCGTCGAGTCGGTAAAAGCGGCCTCTGACATCTACGCTCCTCTTTCAGGCGAAGTCGTTGCGGTTAACGAAAGCCTTGAAGACGATCCAGAAATCATCAACTCAGACCCATATGGTGAAGGCTGGTTCTTTAGAATGAAGCCTGACAATATAGCAGACTACGAAGCCTTAATGACTGCTGAAGAGTACGAAAACGAGCTGTAAGCGATAAATGCCAATACTAATAAGCTGCTGCCGAATCAGTAGCTATATAATCTGTTCAAAATAAAACCGATAGCCTAATGACACATGCTACTGGTATAGGTTTTCTTTACATACTGCTGCACAAAGGCAGCGATAGCAATGTCAAACGAAGCCCCCAGTAGCCCCGTATCGGTCTTAAAGCGAACCAACTATAGCGATTGCAGATATTAGCGGTCTGTTGATATCTGCCTTTAGGTATCACCCATACTTAAGTTCAAACATTCGACTAACTGTCACACGATTTTATGGTCCAAATACTTTGACAACACTACAGTACGACTGGTAGTGGCTCGCAACTAGTGCCTTTAAGTTAATGCCTCTTAATTATAAAGCGGATACTATTAATATGAGTATAGACAAAGCAGACAGCACAGCAGCATCCATTCACACTCCAAATCTACAAGCGTTTCGTGAAGTCGTTGAGTCGCGTCGCTCAGTGCGCCGCTTTACCGATACGCCGATTCCTGATGCCGTGCTTGATGATTGTTTGCGACTGGCTATGCTCGCCCCAAACTCTAGCAACTTGCAGCCGTGGGAGTTTTACGTCATAGACAGCGTAGACAGCCGAAAACGTGCTATCAAAAACTGCATGAACCAAAACGCCGCAAAAACGTCTGCACGTTTAATCGCTGTGGTGGCACGCACCGATAACTGGCATGATCACGCCAAACAAGTGTTGCGTGAATATCCAGTCAACCCCGTACCAAAAAAAGTCAAGGACTACTATAACAAAGTCGTCACGTTAGACTTCTTACGAGGGCCTGTCAACATCGTCTCCGCTGCTAAATGGGGCACTATTCAAGTGATAAGACGAGCAAAAGGCCCGATCAAATCGCCGTATTATACGTTTGATGATGTCAAAAACTGGGCGACCAACAATGCAGCACTTGCGGCACAAAACCTGATGCTAGCGTTACGTGCGCATGGGTTTGATAGCTGCCCGATGGGCGGCTTTGATGAACCTGCTATGAAAAAGCTGCTTGGACTTGGCGACGATCATCATATTGTTATGATGATCGGTGCAGGTGCACGTGCTGATAATGGTATCTACCATACACAGTTTCGCTTTGATCCAGATCAGCTTGTACATTACGTATAGATCTGTTTTATATCGTTCTACCTTGCTAAGACCGTCTTTTAGCAGGTTATTATTTATCAAACTTGTTTTTGCCACACTTACTGTCTTTTTCATCGACTCTATTAAGGAATGTCATGACTACCTCTCAAAACCCGACGCTCGACACCTTTGCAGGTTTATTTAATGAAGCGGAGTTCGTCTACCGTCACTTAGGCTCTAATGATGCTAAGCAGGCTGATTTGCTGGATGCTATTGGTTATAAAGATATGGACAGCTTTATCGATAGTACTGTCCCTGAGCCTGTGCGTATGCATAAAGCCTTAAACCTACCTAAAGCGATGAGCGAACATGGCGCACTCGCCAGACTACGAGCGATGGCGGACAATATTACTGTCAATAAAAGCTATATCGGTCAAGGTTACTCGCCGGTACGTATGCCTGCCGTCATTCAGCGCAACGTCCTAGAAAATCCAGGCTGGTATACCGCTTATACCCCTTATCAAGCTGAGATTGCCCAAGGTCGCCTTGAAGCACTATTAAACTTCCAGCAAGTATGTATCGACCTAACTGGCCTTGAGCTGGCTGGTGCTTCACTACTAGACGAAGCGACTGCAGCCGCTGAAGCGATGGCCATGTCAAAGCGCATGAGCAAAAGCAAATCCACGCAGTTTTTTGTCGATGAGCGCATATACCCACAAACCCTAGACGTGATTCGTACTCGTGCTAAATACTTTGGCTGGGAAGTGGTGGTCGGTGACTTTGAAACCGCCAAATCTGGTGATTACTTCGGTGCCCTATTTCAGTATGTCGGTAAAGAAGGCGATGTCAAAGACTTAACCGACGTGATCAGCGCTGTTAAGAAAAACAAAACCTATACCTCAGTTGTCAGCGATATTTTGAGCTTGGTATTATTAAAATCACCTGCTGATATGGGTGCAGATGTGGCGTTAGGTAGCACGCAGCGCTTTGGTATTCCTATGGGCTTTGGTGGTCCACATGCCGCCTATTTTGCTTTTTCTGATAAAGCCAAGCGTTCAGCGCCTGGTCGTATCATTGGTGTCTCAAAAGACGCGCAAGGTAATACTGCTCTACGTATGGCGCTACAAACGCGCGAGCAGCATATCCGCCGCGAAAAAGCCAACTCAAACATCTGTACCTCGCAAGTATTGCTCGCCAACCTAGCGGGTATGTATGCCGTCTATCATGGCCCAACGGGCGTTAAGCGTATCGCAACCCGTATCCATGCGATGGCTACTGCGTTTGCTGAGGTGATTAGAAACAACAGCGACTCATTGAGTGTGGTACATGATCAATTCTTCGATACCGTCGTCGTTGATTGCGGTTCAGAGAAGCTGGCCACTCAAATCTTCGAAAATGCAGATAACGTTGGCTTTAACTTATGGCGGATCGACCACACCAAAATCAGCGTCTCCTTTAGTGAAGTGAGTAACCAAGAGGACTTTAATGTCCTAACTCAGTTGTTTGTCAATAAAGCGCACGACTTGCCTGCAAAAGCGACTGTTTCACTCAATACAGAGCATCTGCGCACTGACGACATCTTAACGCATCCAGTGTTCAACTCACATCATACCGAACACGAAATGCTACGCTACCTAAAGACCCTTGAAGACAGAGACTTGGCGATGAACCGCAGCATGATCTCCTTGGGTAGCTGTACCATGAAGCTGAATGCGACCAGTGAGATGCTACCAATCACATGGCCTGAATTTGCCAATGTGCATCCCTTTGCGCCGCGTGACCAAGTCACTGGCTATATCTCAATGATTGATAGCTTACAAGAGCAGTTAAAAGCCATTACTGGCTTCGATGAGATATCCATGCAGCCAAACTCTGGTGCATCAGGTGAATATGCAGGTCTGCTCGCTATTCGCCGCTATCATGAGTCGCTTGGCGAGACGGACCGTGACATTTGCTTGATTCCCCAGTCAGCACACGGTACCAACCCTGCGACCGCAATCATGATGGGTATGCAAGTTGTGGTGGTCAAAACTGACGAAAATGGTAACGTAGACATCGATGACCTAACTGCTAAGTGTGAAGAGCATAGCACGAATCTAGGCGCTTTGATGATCACTTATCCATCAACACATGGTGTGTTTGAAGAAGGCATCCGCCATATCTGTGACCTCATCCATAAACATGGTGGTCAGGTCTATATGGATGGCGCTAATATGAACGCACAGGTTGGCATCATGCAGCCTGCTGAAGTCGGTGCCGACGTGTTGCATATGAACTTGCACAAAACCTTTTGTATTCCCCATGGCGGCGGTGGCCCAGGTATGGGTCCTATCGGTATGCAAGCGCATCTAGCACCCTTTATCGCCAACCATACTATTAGCCCTGTGCATAACGCGCAAAACGACTGCTCAGCTGTATCAGCTGCGCCTTATGGCTCAGCAAGCATTTTACCAATCTCGTGGATGTATATCGCGATGATGGGACGTGACGGTCTACTTGAAGCGACTAAGCTTGCATTGTTGAATGCCAACTATGTGGCTGACAGCTTAAAAGACCACTACCCTGTTTTGTACACGGGTAAAAATGGCCGTGTGGCGCACGAATGTATCATCGATATTCGTCCGCTAAAAGAAGAGACTGGCATCACTGAAAGTGATATCGCTAAGCGCTTGATGGATTATGGCTTCCACTCGCCAACCATGAGCTTCCCAGTAGCAGGGACTCTGATGATTGAGCCTACTGAGTCTGAATCAAAAGAAGAGATAGATCGCTTTATCAATGCTCTAAAATCTATCAAAGCTGAAGCCATGAAAGCCAAAGCGGGTGAAGGGGGTTGGACGTTAGAGGACAACCCTCTAGTCAATGCGCCGCATACTGCAGCAGTCATCACTGCTGATGAGTGGAAACATCCGTACAGCCGTGATGTTGCGGCATTCCCATTACCGTATATACGTCAGAATAAGTTCTGGCCTTCGGTTGGCCGTGTCGATGATGTCTATGGTGATAAGAACCTAATGTGCTCTTGCCCAAGTATCGAAAATTATATGTAATCCTCGATACTGACAGACGCAAACTCTGATCTGTCATAAATTAAAGAAAAACCTCCAAGTCAGCGATGATTTGGAGGTTTTTTGATATGGTCAGTATAATTACTAATAATTAGAACGCTATACAGCCATTAATTCTCAAAGCCATACCAACACCCCATGGAATGAAATATCATGCTTACCAGCCTATTCTCTAGTAATACGCCGCCAACAACAGAGCATGATGCCTCACAGCCCTTCGTCGTCTTAACTCATGGACTGCACCAAAATGCATTGTATATGGAGTTTTTGGCCAAAAAACTACAAATCAAAGGCTTTCATCCTTTTAAGTTTGATTACGATAGCTTGGGTGAAACGCTTGACCAGCATAGTGACAACTTAAATAATTGGCTGGAAAAAAACCACGATCCAAATATAGCCATTAATATGGTTGGGCATAGTTTGGGTGGTCTGATGATCAGAGATTTTATTGCCCGCTATTCACAATGGAAGATTGGCCGCTGCGTCACTCTAGGTACGCCTCACATTGGCAGTATCAAAGCAAAATACATAAAGGACTTGATACCACCTCTGATTGGTAAATCCTATGAAAAATCCTTAGATGGCAACATAGCACCATTGAAAGAAGGGGTTTGCATGGGCGTCATTGCAGGTAATGTGCCCAATAACTTTAGCCAAGTTGTTTTGATGTATCATGAATATCAGGCCAACTTGACGCTCGATGAACGCGAGCATGATGGGGCCGTTTTTGTTTACGAGACCCAGCTACCCAACGCTGCAGACCATATTACTCTGCCTGTCTCGCACATGGAGATGTTGGTAGATGACAGTGTCGCCTATCAGACCGCTTACTTTTTAAAGTATGGTAAGTTTGAGAGATAGTTTTTTGAACGGCTAAGGCTCATCATATCTAAGGCGCCCTCTATGTCAGCACTTGATTTGGCACGTTTTGTTTGCTTTACTGATCAATAAATTACTATTACATAGCCATTGGACAACCGCATGAGCCAAAAAAACCGCCTGATTCTTATTCATGGTCTGCATCAAGCGCCCTTTATCATGCGCCCAATGGCTAGACGCATGCAAGCACAAGGGTTTGATACTTATCAATATGGCTATCGCAGTATGCGTGATGGCATCAAGACCAATAGCGCCCGCCTTAATAGCTGGCTTGAAGCCAATCACCATCCTGACCAGTTGCTAGACTTGGTAGCGCATAGCTTGGGCGGCTTAATTGTTCGTGATTTTATTTACAATTATCCACAGTGGCAGATTGGTCGCTGCGTGACGCTCGGCACGCCGCATAATGGCAGCGTCTGCGCGGATTATATTTGGCAACTCACGCCAGCGATCGTCGGCAAGTCATATGAAAACGCCTTAGATGGCACTGCTGCGCCACTGCCTGAGCATATTGATTTAGGAGTGATTGCTGGCAATAAGCCCCAAGGGTTGGGACAGCCATTTTTGCACTATCATAACCGCAAACTACGCAAATCAGGTACGGCGCTGTCTGATGAGCTGCTCGCCCACGATGGTACTGTCTATGTCTCGGAGACCAAGCTTGACGCTGCTAGCGACCATCTCATCATGCCCGTCACCCATACGGGTATGCTTATCAATAAAGGTGTCGCTTGGCAAACAGCGCATTTCTTACAGCATGGACAGTTTAAACGCTAGCTGATAGTCAGACACCGCTAACTCCTGATGCCCATGCCCTGCTGTAGCTCAGTTTTATGCACTTCAATCACTGGAATAAGCGTTTGTGTCACCCACTCATAGCGCCAACCCTGCAAACCTTGTGGCATGTCTGCTAGATCTTTATCAAAAGCAATGACTTCATAAAGTTGCCCAAGCCACTTTTTGCGCATCAGCACATTGGCTGGGACACCGAGCTTCTCAGCCTGCTCATCAATCGCTTCCTGCACGGCCTTTGACAGCACTTTGTTTTTTGAGCGATAAGGCGGTAGCGGCGGTTCTGGATATTCAACAGGCGCAAGCGCTTTGGCGTCTTTGATGACTTTTAGCAGCTCCTCACCATATAGTCTGAGCATACTACGGTGCATCGTGGTTTTGTGCGCAAGCCCACGCATACTCGTCGGCTGCTCAGTGATAATCTCCCGCACCGCTTGTTTTTTGATGACAAAAGTACGCGGCTGATTGGTCGCACGAGCCAATTCCTCACGCCAAGTCGCCACTGACTTTAGTACTGCCATTTGCTGCGAGGTATAACGATAATCTGCCATGGTCAGATATATGGCATCATCTGCGACATGCTGCGATTGATACAGCTCATGAGCATAAAGCTGACAGTCTTCCCATACATGGTCATACAGCCCTTGCGATTTCAGTGCATACTCAATACTGAGATACAGTGCGGGTAAATAGCGCACATCATCAATCGCATATTGCTCCTGCTCATCAGTCAGTGGACGCTGGAGCCAATCAGACAGACTGTGTTCTTTGTCAATGTGCATATCCAACTGCTCATCGAGCGCTTGCTGATAGCCCATTTGTAGTTGACCTGTCAAATAAGACAGTGCAATCTGGGTATCAAAAATATTGGTCAATGGAGGACAGCCAGATAACAGGTAAAAAATACCCAGATCTTCTCCGCAAGCATGCCAAATAGCAATATCAACTTCGGTCAGTGCCTGCCATAACTCCTCTAAACGCAGCTGCGGCGCATCTAACAAATAAATATGGTCACCAATATTTAACTGCACTAAGGCGAGACGCGGATAATAAGTATCACGCTTGATAAATTCAGTATCAAGTGCCACCCGCCCGCAAGTCTCTAACGCATCAATCACTTCATCCAACTGGCTTTGCTCTCGCACCCACGTGATGGCGACTTCATCCGCAATGTCTAATAATGCATCGATATCAGGTTCAGCAGGTAACATTGCCTCGTTTGTGTTTGTCGCTGTTTTTCCCTGCTGTTCTTGCATAGAATCAGCAGGGTGAGCGTATGAGGAAGAGTCAGATTGAGTATTTATATTGGATAAAGGGTCAGACACGGGCAAATACCTGCATAATTAAAAGAAAAGAAAGCGCTAACAATAGCGCTTAGATAAAAGACTGAGCTTTCAGTCTACAGTGATTTCTAGTCTACAAAAGTTTCATTGAATGGAGAGACCATGACAGATCATAAGAAAGAGCGGTTTTGCATGGCTTGCCCAAGGGTCATGCTATCAAGGTATTCAAGCTCGCCGCCCATGGGCACACCTTGTGCCAAACGGGTGACTTTTTTAACATAGCGACTCACTGCTTCGCTGATAAAGTGCGCGGTGGTCTGGCCTTCTACAGTAGTACCCGTTGCCAGTATCAGCTCCTCGACAGGCTCCTGTTTGACACGCCATACCAATTGATCAATGTTTAAATCATCAGCACTGACACCGTCAATAGGTGACAGATGTCCCCCTAGGACAAAATAACGTCCGCGGTAGCCTGCCGTTTGCTCAATAGCCATCACATCCGCTGCGGTCTCAACCACGCATAGTAACCCATCATCACGCCTTGGATCTTGGCATAATGGGCAGATAGCGTCATCACTAAAGCTATGACAGCGCTGACACTCTACGATATCACGCATCGCCTCATCAAGCGCTTGTGCAAGCGCCATGCCTTGTGGGCGTTTTTTGCTAAGCAGATGCAGCGCCATACGTTGGGCGCTTTTTTGGCCAACGCCAGGCAAGATACGCAATTGTTTCACCAGATGATCAAATTTGGCTGTGAGCAAAGTTGCTTCCTTTATCTATAAACCGTAGCTATAAAAATGGGGTCGCATCCTATAGATAACAACCCCATTATTGTCTTCAATATACAGTACTTACCATAAAAATGCTTAGAACAGGCCTTGCATACCTGGTGGTAAACCCATACCTGAAGTCGCGCCAGCCATCGTTTCTTCGTACAGCTCATCCGCTTGACGCACCGCATCATTAATCGCAGCTGCGATCAAATCTTCGATCATATCAGGCTCATCTTCAAGTAAGCTTGGATCGATGGTCAAGCGTTTCACTACATGACGTCCAGTCATGGTCACTTTTACCAAACCACTACCCGACTCTGCCTGAACTTCTTTATTGGCTAGGTCTTTTTTGGCGTTTTCAACGTTTGCTTCGACTTTCTTTTGCATCGTTTGTGCTTGCTGCATCAGTGCTTGAATATTCATAGTTGCCTCTTTGCATTTTGGAGTAATGAGTCATTAGTAATAACGTCATTTTTAATTAATGTAGCTAACTAACATAGCTAATTAACGTCGCTTTCATGTGTTATTAGCATGCATTATTGGCATGCGTTGACAGCGATTATACAGTCATCTTCACAAACTGTCTAAACCGCGCGCCAAGTCCTTAATAATATCTTCTACATCTTCCAGTCCAACCGACAAGCGAATAAGGCTATCGTTGACGCCCGCTTCAGCACGTGCCTCTGCAGTCAGGCGGAAGTGAGTGGTCGTTGCAGGATGAGTAATAGTCGTTTTGGCATCACCAAGATTATTGGTGATAGATATCATTTGCGTCGAGTCAATGATATGCCAAGCAGCCGCGGTCGCATCACGGTTAGCAGAAGCTTTTACCTCAAACCCCATAATTGCGCCATAACCCTCTGGCATATGATGCTGACGCTTCACTAACTCGTGAGCAGGATGATCGGACAACCCCGAAAAATGCACTTTACTGACGTTAGGATGATTAACCAAAAACTGTGCCACTTGATTGGCGTTGGCACAGTGAGCCTGCATACGGAGCTTGAGCGTTTCAAGACCTTTGGTAAATACCCAAGCATTAAACGGGCTCATACTGATACCACCAGAGCGTACGACAGTGAACGCCTCTTGCATCAGCTTATCACTACCCACGAGCGCACCGCCAAGCACTCGACCCTGACCATCTAGATATTTGGTCGCAGAATGAATAATCACATCGGCACCCAAATCTAATGGGCGTTGCAGCGCAGGCGTTGCAAAGCAGTTATCAACGACCAACAAAATATGATTGGCTTTACACAGCTTACTTAAATAGCCAATATCACAAATCTGCGCTAAGGGATTGCTTGGGCTTTCACAGTAAATAACCTTGGTATTCGGCTGAACAGCGTTTGCCCATGCTTCATTATCGTAGCAATCAACATAGCTGACCTCGACACCAAACTTAGCCATGTAGTTATTAAATAAGCCAATAGATGAGCCAAATAACTGATTGGCGGCAAGCAGATGATCACCCGCCTTTAGATAAGCCAAGCACATGGTCAAAATTGCGCCCATACCCGAGGCCGTAGCGACCGCACGCTCACCATTTTCTAAGGCTGCTAAACGGCGCTCAAAGGTGCGCACACTTGGGTTAGTGTGACGTGAGTAAACGTTGCCCGTCTTAGTGCCATTAAAGTGCGCGGCCGCATCGCTTGCTGAAGTATAGACGTATGAGCTGGTCGTAAATATCGCTTCTGAGTGCTCACCCTCATCGGTACGGTGGTGTCCTGCTCGTACAGCGATGGTTTGCATACCATAACCCAATTCCAAATCGAGGGCGTCATCACGCCAGTTCGAATCTAAACCACTATCATCATGCGCTTGCGACTGACTCATAACTTTTCCATTACTATTATTGATATTATCGTTCATGCTGGCATTGGTCATACTTTTGGACTTTGCTAATCCTAAAAAGACTAGCACAAGGACATATTGAATATGCCCGAAACGCCATTAATGACTATCTGAACCTTGATTGTAGAGTAGCTCTAAATGCAGCGTTATCATATCATGTCACTTTATTCCAAACATCTTATTTTGACGAGCCACAAATCTTGCTTATGAATATCAGACTGTGTTGGCCACGCTAAGAAAAATAACGAATTTTTAATAGGAAGATATCACTACACCTGCTAAGCTTAGCGGCAATTTGACTTTTGCTTCACCCAGTATTCTTAATCGAGTATTTTGGACCAGATTATGGCTAGATTTGCCTTATTAAATTACAGTACACTTTACAATAAACCAAGCTCATCAAGGTAAATAGTTATGTCGATGTTCAGTATAGAGCCAAGCAACTTGTCACTCAGCCTAACGCTTGGACTGACGTTGGGGCTTAGTGCGTGTCAAATTTTGCCCGGACAGCCACACTTGCCTGAAAGCCAAGCCTTATCAGCACGTGTCAATGCTCTATATCAACAAGAAAACAACCTAGAAGAAGCTCAAAATAAAGAAACTGACAGCAGTAGCAATATTAATCATGTTCAAAGCAATAATAACCAAAATAATGGCGAGAACTCACTGCCTGCTGATATAGAAAACACCAATCTGGTAGCAGCCATTACTGAGCAAAACGAGAGTCATCCCGAACTGTCAGGCTATCACCCCATTGTCACTGGTGCGAATGCTTTTGCCTCACGTAGTATTTTGACTGATATGGCCACTCGTAATATTGATGTGCAATATTATATCTGGCACGATGACCAAGCTGGTCAGCTGATGTTAAAGGACTTGTGGGAAGCAGCTGAGCGCGGGGTCATTGTGCGCTTATTACTTGACGATTTTAATAACGATGCTAAGTTTGATCAACACCTACTGCGCTTTTCTAGTCATCCAAATATTGCCGTGCGTATCGTAAATCCATTGATGTATCGTAAATTTCAATCACTTAACTATGTGACTGGACTGCCCCGCATCAATAGACGTATGCACAATAAAAGCATGACTTTTGACAGACAGATTACCATCATCGGTGGCCGAAATATTGGCAACGAATATCTGAGCAATGATCAAAACAGCCAGTTTGCAGACTTAGATGTCTTGCTGATTGGCAAAGTAGTGGCCGACATTGATAATAGCTTTGCTAGCTACTGGTCTTCGCCAATATCTTTTGATATCGAAACGCTGGTGACGCTCAATAAAGGCGCTACCAATGATTTTTTGACGGGGCTAGATAAGTTAGACGAAGACGAAAAGACCAACTCGCGTAGCAGCTTAGCCATCTATAAAGCCGCTATTGAGGACTCCTCTATCGATACCGATCTGGTCAATAAGCGCGTGCCGTTTCGCTGGACAGACATGCAGTTTTTGAGTGACGATGTTGGTAAATTGACCAAATCTGTGCCAGCTGACACCAATCTTGTTCATCAGCTGCGTACCTTATTAGGCAGTCCTTCTAAAAACCTGACCATCATTTCATCGTACTTCGTTCCTACTAGAGACGGAGTTAATACGCTGGTACAGCTGGCAGAATCTGGTATCGATATCAAGATTTTGACCAACTCCTTTGATGCAACCGATGTCACTGCTGTGCATTCTGGATACAGTCAATGGCGACCCAGACTGCTACGTTCAGGTATCAAAATCTATGAGCTAAAGTCTACTGCCAGTGAAGAGAAACGTGAAAACAAACTGTGGAAAGCTCGCAGTCAATCATCAACCAGTCTGCATGCCAAGACTTTTGCGGTTGATGATCATCAAGTTTTTATCGGTTCTTATAATGTAGATCCCCGTTCTGCCAATATCAATACTGAAATGGGTGTACTCATTAATGATAATGAGCTGGCACGGCAATTGCACGAAACACTTGGCGACAATCTGCTGAGTCAAGCTTATGAAGTCAGGTTAGTAGAGAGTGATCAGCTGCAGTGGCATACCCTCGAAAATGGCGAAAAAGTAGTTTATACCTCAGAGCCAAAGGTAGATTTTAAAGATCATGTTTGGCTAACCGTCATGTCGTGGCTACCAATTGATTGGCTGCTCTAGGGCTTTGAGAGCATCTATTTATATCTGTCTTCTCTTAAGTCTTGAACCTTCTGCAACAACGCTTATCTAAAAATCTTTATATTTATTTTGGTGAGTCATTCGTTAATACTAATGGCTTAGCTTTTTTTATGATGTTGGTTGTCTACCTGATGACCGACTCTATAACCGCTTTTATATGTGGATGCGTGATACATTATGCCTTCTCGTCCTCAATATGAACTCATGTCTCCTAAAGACAGAAATATAGTATTATTTGTTTGCTTTAGCAGTGCCGTGATGTTCTTTGATTTTTTGATCTACTTGTACATGGTAGATGTCATCTCGGCAGCTTTTTTCCCTGCCAATGCTGACTCTGCAATTACTAGATTGCAAGGGCTTGGGCTCTTTACCATTGGTTACTTAGCCCGCCCGCTTGGTGGCATTATCTTTGGTCGTTATGGCGACATCAAAGGCCGCAAGCCTGTGTTATTAATAAGCATACTAGTCACTGCAGCTTCTATGCTAGCGATGGCATTGTTACCTACTTATGCACAGTGGGGACTGGCTGCTCCAGCTTTATTTATTGCACTTCGCATCATACAAGGCATGGCCTTTGGTGTCTTTGCGCCATTAACATGGATTTTCGTCGCTGAGCATGTGCCTCGGCAATACCTTTCGGCTGGCTGTAGCTACATCATGGTAAGTTTTTTGCTAGGTGTGTTATTTTCCAATGCTTTTTTTATGTGGCTCACGGCTTCGATGACCACAGAGCAGTTAATCACTGATGGTTGGCGCTTACCGTTTATCGTTGCGACCATTCTCAGCTTTTTGCCCATCTTGGCATGGCGCTATATCAGTGAGTCACCATTCTTTATCGAAATGAAAGAGCAAAAACCTGGTAAATGTTTTGCAAAGCCATTCACTCTGCTATTCAAACATTGTAAGCATTCAATATTCATCGGCATGATATTGACATTGATTATCTCTAGCCTCGTCACTGTCGTGGTGCTGCTCCTACCAAAGTTAATCACGCTACGTTTTACCATAGACAGTGATTTGTTTGGGTTTTCGCACAGCCTTGGTATCATCTTCATGATTTTTGGCTGTCTTTTTTATGGCATTTTATCTAATTATCAAAACTTCGGTAAAATCTTAGTCATTGGGTCTGCATTACTCATCGCGCAAGTTTTTGCTTTTTTCTATCATTTGGATGCAGGTGGTGATTATATCCTCATCATGTATGCTCTTTTGGGTTTTTGTGCAGGCATCGTCGGTATGATACCAGCGATTTTTGTACAGTTATTCCCAACCAATGTACGTCTGACGGGGATGGCTTTTTCTTATAACGTGACCTATGGTATCGTAGGCGGCCTAGTGCCTTTTGCGCTCAGTTATGCCACTGTTTTTGTGAGCTTTTCACCAGCATTGTATATCGCTTTTATTGGCTTTATCGGGATAATCATTGGGCTTTATTTTTATAATCTGCCCGAATTCAAACAAATCAATCAGCTCGTTTAGCTTTCTAAGCTGATAGCAGATAGATATTGAACGCATAAAAATTAAGGGTGATACCATGGTTGATATGACCAATAAGCGACTGTCGGTCGCTCCTATGATTGACTGGACTACCACAGATTATCGTTACTTTGCGCGGCTTTTTAATCCGCATGTGTACCTATATACTGAGATGATAAGTACGGGTGCGCTGATCCATGGCAATCGACAACGACACCTACGCTTTGATTCCCTCGAACATCCACTTGTGCTGCAACTTGGTGGCGCAGATATTAGTGAGATGACCGAGTGCGCCGAGTTCGCTCAGCAGCATGGTTATGATGAGGTAAATATCAATGTTGGCTGCCCATCCGACCGTGTACAGCATAATAAGATTGGTGCCTGTTTAATGGCTGAGCCTGAGACGGTTGCTGATTTGGTAAAACATATGCAAGCGGCCGTCGACATTCCAGTGACGGTGAAGCATCGTATTGGTATTGATGATTTTGACAGTTATGAGTTTATGTCGCAGTTTGTGCAGACAGTAGCTGCGGCTGGCTGTACACGCTTTATTGTGCATGCGCGTACTGCATGGCTGCAAGGGCTTAGTCCCAAACAAAACCGTGAGATACCGCCGCTGCGTTATGACGATGTCTACCGCCTGAAACAAGAGTTTCCAGCGCTTGATATCGAGATCAATGGCGGTATCGACACTGTCGCAGACATTGCAGCACACTTGCAGCATATCGATGGAGTGATGATTGGTCGGGCCTTTTATCACAACCCTTACCTATTAGCAGAGGCCAATAGCTTATGGGATCAGCCCGCACCGAAACGCTCAGATATTTTGGCGCAGCTGTATCCATACTTAGAAGAGCAAGTCGCAAAAGGTGAAGCGCTGCCGACGATGACGCGACATTACTTAGGATTGTTTCAAGGGCTAATGGGTGCACGCAAATGGCGACAAGCCTTGAGCGGCAAACCGCATTTAACGATTGCAGATATTAAACAAGCAGCATCTGAGGTGCTGCAGCTAAATCCTAACGCATAGTTAGTTTTATTGGCATTTTCGCCAAATGTTTAAAACCTCTAGCAACTAAGAAACTTGCGATAGATACTGCCACATCGCTGTGCCATTATTGAGTATGTGTAACAATATTGGCAGTATTAAAGAGCCTGATTTGAGGCGCGCATAACAAAATATCAAAGCCAATACCACGATGGTGCTTATCTCATAAATACCGTATTGCAAATGAATAACGGCAAAAATAAGACTGGTGATTATGCTAGCAACCAACGCACAGCGCTGCTCCGAATATGAGGGCGCGGAGAACTGCTCAGCGATCGCCGACCACAAGATACCGCGAAACACCAACTGCTCATATATCGGTGCGACAATCACCATCGCAAAAACCAACAGCCATACCGAACTGACAGATTGATATAAAGGATCGACAAACACCAAGGGTGACTTATCTAATACATAGGTCAACACCTGACTGCCAATCATAAAGAGAATGAGCACCCCAAGCAAACCCATACCGACCGCTAATGAAAACGGTTTGAGCGCCAAATACTGACGCACATCAGCAGATTTTAATCGTAGGATTAAAACACTAAGCGCTGTTATTAATGCACAGCTGATGATGATTGAGACACTGACCACCGTGCCGTCGTTACCGCCAAAAAGAAAAACATCGCCCACTGTCGCAGTCTTAACTGCCGGCAATAACCACTTGCCTGCCACATATATTCCTATCAATTGGCTGATAAAAAAAGCCACTATCATGCCGATGACCAGAAAAAACGCACCCAAACGTGAAAACAAAGGTGTACGGCCAAAATCAGGCTGAGAGGCAGTGTTGTTTAAAACGGAAACAGGGTTAAGCTTATTATGGTTTGTCATAGAACAGGAACTCAAGATGGTAACCTATAGTCAAGGAATTTTAAAATCGCTACAAGGCGACCGACCGCAGATAGTACACTAAGTACATTTAGGCCGGGTAACACCGTAGCGGTTTAAAAGCGCTCCGACTATATCGGCTCTTATAGAGAGCCTAGTCTCAGTAATAGCAAACTCTAAGTCGATAGCTGCTGATTGATAAGCGTTAAGACTTGCTTCGAGACAGACTCTGGATATTCTAAGGGGAACATGCGACCACCAGCATGGGTTTCATAAGAGATACCCAAGCGCGTTTTAATTTTTTTGGGAAATTTCTGTTTCAAAAATATACTATCGTCACCGATGATCAAGGTAACAGGTGGCTTAGGTCTACGATTCGGTACCAGCCAATACCAAGACGGGTTGGTCCGAAACACGGCCACCTCAGTCGCTTTGGGTATCGCCAATGTTACTTTGCCATTCGCACAGTCATGTAATCCATGCTCAATATATCCGTCAAAGCTACGCTCATCAAAATTCTTAAAAAACCCTTTATGACGCATTTTTTCATAGGCTTCTTCGCGGCTGTCCCACACGTCTCGGCGGTTTTTGGAAATGCCAGAAGGCGACAACTTATCCATCAAGCGATTATTCATCAGGGGCAACTTATCCGCTGTCTTCGCCAGATGCCACAGCAGACTGGTCGTCCCATAAATCCAAGGCGGATCCATCAGTACTGCTTGGTTAAAGCGCTCAGGCGCGCGATACAGCGCCTGCAACGTACACATAGCACCAAGTGAATGTCCGACGGCTACTAGCTGTTTCACACCATGCTGCTCGCAGGTACGCTCCACACTATCAATAATTTGCTGCGTTAAACTGCGCCAGTGATCATCAACAGGATAATCTGGATCGACTCCCATCATCGGAATATATTCGATGGTAAAAAGCTCAGCCAGTCCAGCAAAGAATGGCTCATAGACAGCGCTAGGCATGCCGTTGGCGTGCGCAAAATGTATGACAGGCTTTTTTGTTTTATGAGATACAGGTAATGACGCAAAGTTCTGTAAGCTTAGTTCCCTCATGACAGGCTCCCGTGGGTTTATATGATTATTTGGTGTTTTTTATAATTGTAAGGTTTTATATATAATTAAGGCTGAGCATAACCATATACTCAGCCTTAACAATCATACACATTTAATCGACTATAGAAAATACTTAGCGCATCTCAACATTACCATCTTCTTTTGGTAAAACATCAAGATTGATACTTGAGCCAACGCCTGCACCTAACTTAACTGCAAAACGCTCCATGAATAACTGGAATGGATCTCGCGGCGTATAGTTCACCACATTATCGAGCTCCAACTGTCTTTCTAAGCTGGCAATACTGCCCTTTTTATCTGCCAATCCAAGCTCAATTGATTGCTCGCCTGTCCAAAATAATCCCGAAAACAGTTTGTTATCTTCTGGGTTTTTTAAACGGTCGCCGCGGCCTTCTTTAACCGCATTAATGAAGTGCTTGTGGGTGTTGTCCAGCACTTTTTCGACATGCTGCGCTTCATAATTACTTAGTGGACGCGACAGACTCAAGATGTCTTTATATTCACCTGCAGTGATGGTTCGATCTTCAATGCCAACCTTGTCCATCAAGCTTTCGATATTGTAGCTTGGCATAATGACGCCAATAGAACCAACAAGGCTTGAAGGATTCACATAGATCTCATCTGCAGCAGAAGCGATGTAATACGCGCCAGAGGCACCGATATCACCAATGACAGCATAGAGCTTTTTATCAGGGTACTCTTGGCGTAAGTCCATCATGGTTTGCCAGATTTCATCCGACTGCACTGGTGAGCCACCAGGCGAGTTAATTTCTAATGCTACCGCTTTTGAGTTTTTATTTTCAAAAGCGCGAGTCAAAGCCTTGCTCACATCGTAAGAGTTGGCAACATCATTAGCACTTATCGTACCTTGCACCTCGACGACAGCCAAATGTGGTTTAGTGGTATCGATACCGTCAAGGGTCGCTGGTTTTTCAGCACTACAACCGCGTCCAATGGTAATAAATACCAATAAGATGTAACCGAAAGTCAGTAGTTTAAAAAAGATACCCCAACGTCTCGAGCGACGCTGCTCTTCCACACTAGCCAGTAGAGTTTTTTCAATGAGACGCCACTCTTGTCCACTCGGCTGATTTGGCGACATTTGTTGCATTGGCGCTGGCTGGTTTGTCCCGTTATCAGGACGTTTATTAGGGTCTGGCGGCCAGTTAGGCATATAACTTCCTAGGTAAGATTCAATCTAAAACGATAAATAAAAAAGTATTTATTCGATTTTGATATCAGATCGATATCAACAAAACAATAAGCTACTAAGTATGGTGGCTTTTTAGTTGCGGTTCAATAGTGAAAGCGTGAAATGTCGCCTTATTATACAATTATAGTCGGAGCACTTTTAAACCGCTACGGTGTTACCCGCCCTAGAGGTACTTAGTGTACTATCTGCGGTCGGTCGCCTTGTAGCGATTTTAAAACTCCTTGACTATAGCAATACTACGACCTGCTTTAAGGTACAGAACCAAGAGGTAAAGCCACTGCTAAATCCTTACCATCATAGCTTACTACCTCTGTTACTTGCTGACGACTTAGCACATCAGGAGAAACTTGCGACATACTATGAGTTACCCACCGAGTAGATAGAGCAATTGACCGCTGAACGGAAAGGTTAGGCATCCTGTCAGTAGCCAATGGCTCAGCGGGGCATATTAGTGACCATAGTTGCCAGACACGCTGATGAGTCGCTGTATCTAGCACAAGACGTGATTGCAGACGCTCTGGTTGATAAGTATCCTGCTGTGATATTGAGTTTGGTTCTGGCAGTTGCTTTAATAGTGGCCTAGACACTGTTGATAGCTCTGTAGTCAGCTTTTGAGTATTGAGTAGTAACGGCTGCTGCGGGTTGGCAGCATTGTATTGAACCACTTCAATTGGCTGCCCACTATCAATCGCGATACTACAATCCCAAACGCTACTATCTGCTATTTCACTCCAACCTGTCATTGCTTGCAGCATTAAATCTCCAGTGGGAAGCTGCCAAGCTTTACCCTGATCACAATTTTGGGCGCTGATAGTCGTTACCGCTGTAGATGGATTACTGTCGCTATATAACTGCTGAAACGTCGACCATCGTTCATGACCTCCTGCCTGCCAATATTGATTAGTCGGCAAGCTCTGGCTCAATTGTAAAACGGTCATCGGCAGCAGCTCAGACACTTGTGTATTATGACGAGCGCTGTTATTAGGCGTTAATGAATTTGATGACTGCTTCGATAGCGTATCGGTTAATTGTGGCACGCTGGTCTGTACCACAATACCTTCTATGCGTTTGACAGACAATGTACGCAACTGTTGCTCTAAAGTCGCAGACAGATTATCCGCCGTTAGCGTACTAGCCATCGTATGTTTACTTTGTAGTCGATGATCTGCTAAAAAAAGCCAGCTGACGTTACCTGCAGCTGAGTGTGAGTCTCCACTAGCACCCTTATTATCCTCAATAGGATACTGCAACAGTGCGGCACTTATATATTGATCACCCGTTGGCAAGACATATAATGTTGGCGTTGTAGAGAATGACTGCTGATTGGCATAGACTGTCATCATTAGAAGAGTCAATGGCGGCAGGACCAACCAACGACTGATCACGCCACGTGGTAATATCCAAGGCAACATAGCCATTAACGCTATCAATATTATAGCCATATTCACTGGTGTATATAGCCATGCACCTGGTAATGCTGGCAATGATGTCAGCCACACTATCAGCTCATGTAAACTGGCTACTATCATACTGACCAATGCCCAAATGCTATCAGCGACAGTAGGTAATAACACAAAGCAAAGCCCTGCCAACAGATTCAGTGGCACAATAACCCAGCCAAATAGACCGATGGCAAATAGATTGATAACCAAACCCCATAGCGATGCCTTACCAAACAATAGCAAGGTAATAGGTAGCAGCGCTATAAACAGCCAAAACTGCAGTTTGAATATGCGTTTCCCTGTCAGCCATATCCGCGTGAGCACTGTGTTATTTTTATGGATAGTATGGCTAGGGGCTCGCCGATGAGGTTGTGGTAACTGTGAGTGACTTTGCGTGTGCAGGGTATCATCATATTTTAGCAACAGCGCCACGGCGATAAAAGACAACCAATATCCCGCTTGCCACAGCACATAGGGATCAATCCACGCCATCAATACGGCTAATGCCAGTAGTACGCGCATAGTACTGATGGGCAATAAAGTCAATCTGATCAGCCCTATTGCTAATAACATCCACGCGGTACGCGCAGCTGGTACGTCAAACCCTGTGAATAAAGCATAGATAAAAGCGGCACTGATCATCACCCACCAACGCACTTGCCAACGCGGTAGAGTGCGATACAGCGCGGGCCACAGACGATCGAATAATAATACTGCGGTACTGGCCAACATAATCGCCAAAAATAAAACGTGCGTGCCTGAGATGGCTAGCAAATGCGAGATACCTGCCAGTTGGTATAGGTCTTTGGTATCGCGGTTGATTAAGCTGCGATCTCCCGTCAGCAGGCTTAGCGTCACCGCTTTGGCTTGTTGCTCGGCGGTGGTGTGTAATGCCCAATCTTGATAGAAATGCTGCCGTAGCTGCCAGCGCCATTGATCAATATGAATGCGTAAGCGTTTCAAGGACGAGTGAGACGCAGAGTTAGAAAAGCTCTCAGATGCAGCTGCCAAAGTCTCTGAGCTATTGACTGATTTAATGGGGGTTCCAGCTGCTATAACAGTCGCCACCCCATCAATATGACGAGCGCGCAACCAACGATAACTGTCAAAGCCAGATGGGTTATTAAGAGCCTGCTGTGAGGTTGCCAACGGTGCAATTGCCAATGTCATTAGCAGTTGATCGTTAGGCTGCAGATGGTTTAAAGCCATCAAATCATTATTTTTATTAGCACTTTGTGGATATGCATTAAGTAAAACTCGATATTGGAGATTATTATCGCCCTCTATGCTACTTAGGCTATTTTCGTTAAGATAGTCTTGCGTTTGTGTCTGCAAATCTTGAGAGCTTAATTCAGAAACCAAGGGGGAAAGTGCTTGTATTGTCGCCACTTGGCGATAGCCGCTGTTGGTCTCAGGGTCATAGACACTATCACTAATGCCCTCAACGGTGACCCATGCTTGTACTCGCATAGATTCAGTAAGCTTTGTCGATTCTGCCTGCCAATGGCCAGATAACGCTTGTAGCGCACTGCCAATAACTACAAGACTGGCTATTAAAATCGCCAATAGATGACGAGAAAACTTGAAGAACAAAGCACGAGTAAGCGATTGGGTTTTTGAAAGTGAACTATTGCTAGTATTTAATGGCAAAGCGTTGCGCTGAATGATAAATAATAAAAGGATGGTCGTTATGATTAAGAAAAGCCAAACCAAGGAGCTCGGCATACTTTCTAATAGTGAAACCTTTGGCAAAGCAATATCATCAGCGATGTCCAATACCGCTATCATGATAGTAATCACTAAAATACCAACTAGCCAATACACCAGCACTCCTTGCTTGATGATTTAAAAATTTACCAAGAATATTTGACTCTCAATTTAGGGCTTATAATCAATTAAATTACGAGGGTAGAAGTATAAATACTTTAATTACCGACACGACCTACTATAGACCATCATAGACTCTGGCTTTAGATAGCGAAAAGTGGCATCAAAAATAGCAGCAGCTCATCGACAACCTACTTTGTAATATCTCATTGTAAAGCACCGACAATAGCATTTATTACTATATTAGCCTATACTAATTAGGCATGTCGCGGATACATTTATTCGCTAATTTTTGACCCTTACCATCCTATTTTTCTACTCAAGATCGTGTAATCGCACACCAGTCTTTCGCATTATACTCAGCGGAATGTAGATAATGATTTAAGGCAAGCCTGTGCCCAATAAAAGTCTTAAAAAACTACTGCCCACGCCCGAAACAATACTAGCAAGTCGCACCTTAAAACTATTTGCGCCGCATCTGGCTGACCCGCGTTTGTGGCAATTCAACCGCCACAGTTTGAATAAAGCGGTATATATTGGTGTGCTCAGTGCTTTTTTTCCACTACCAGGACAAATGCTGCTAGCCTTGATTGGAGCGCTTATTTTTCGTGCCAATGTACCTATGGCACTTGGCCTGACATGGATTACCAATCCTCTGACGACCCTACCCATTTTTTATGCCGGCTACTATGTGGGCGCAAAGATTATGGGTGAACCGATGATTAGCTTACGCCTGATCGGCAGGATGATTGCTGACTTTAGCTTATGGGTATTGTCAGATGGCGCCAATCCCTTAGTTACCTACAGTGGCACGGTATCTTTGACGGCGTTCTGCTTGGGGTTAACGATACTGGCAATTATCACCAGTATTATTTGTGGATTGGCATTCAAAGGTACTTGGCGTTACAAAACTGTCACTAGTTGGCAAAAACGTCAACGACAGCGTTCAAACAAACCACCAAAATTTTAATCAAGTCTCTCATCATAGTCAGAACTAAAAATCAAAAAAGCCGTTATTAAAACGGCTTTTATCTTATCTAAATGGGTCATTCCCTTTTTCGATACTATCAAAAGCAGAAACCGGAGCATCATTTTGATTCATAATGTTGCTTTTTATAGTTTGAATGACGTAGGTTAAAGTCGAAGCTATCTTGCGACTTTATAGTAAACCCTAAATAAAAAAGTACGATTATGATAGCGTGCCACTAGTATAAATTTTCCTTGCGTGCTGTATTCACAGAGGCTGCACAAAATTCATCCTAGTGGCACTGTGTTTATTTTATAGTGGGTCGACTATATTAGTGATAAAGCTTAATACTCTTCCCAATGCCCGTTGCGTAACAACAACTGTCTATCTGCCAGTGCTGCTAAATTACGATCATGCGTGACCATCAATAGTGCGGTTTGCATGGTACTCTGTAGCTCTGACAACAGACCGAAGACACTTTGGGCATTGTCATAGTCTAAGTTACCAGTGGGTTCATCTGCTAAGATAACCGACGGCTTGGTCACTAGTGCACGGGCGATGGCCACACGCTGACGCTCACCGCCTGACAGCTCACCTGGTCTATGATTCAATCTGTGTCCCAAACCTACATTTTCCAAGATTTCAACTGCTTGCTGCCGCGCATCCGTGGTGGAGACTTTTGGACGCATCAATAAAGGCATTGCAACGTTTTCTATCGCCGTGAACTCTGCTAATAGATGATGGAATTGATAAATAAATCCCAAATACTGATTGCGCATTGCACCGCGCTGGGTTTCATTCATGTTGTTTAGACATTTGCCATGTAGCCATACCTCACCACTGGTCGGAGTGTCCAGCCCCCCTAGTAAATGCAACAAAGTACTTTTACCTGAGCCACTAGTGCCAACGATAGCAATACGCTCGCCAGCATTAACGGACAGATCCAAACCCGTCAGTACTTGCGTACGCACCGCACCCTCATCGTATATCTTACTGATGTTACTTGCTTCTAAGATGGCCGCCATACTGCTTCCTTCATTTATACTTATTATCAATTTAAAAACCGCCCTGTAGTTTTTATAACTCTATAGGGCGTATTGTGAGCTACTCATAACGCAGCGTCTGTGCAGGCTGAATTTTGGCTGCGCGACGTGCAGGGTAAATGGTTGCCAAAAAGCTCAATACAAATGAAGCACCCGTAATGAGCACCACGTCAGACAAACGCAGCTGTGACGGCAGATAATTAATAAAATAAGCATCAAATAGGTTCAGACCAAAGCTTTGATTAATCCAGCCTAAGATATCACTGACACTTAGGGCAAACACAATCCCAAGTATCGTACCTGCGACCGTACCAATCACTCCAATCACAACACCTTGCACCATAAAAACTTGCGTAATCAAGCGCGGTGAGGCGCCAAAAGTTTTTAAGATCGCAATGTCTGCTTTTTTGTCCGTCACTAGCATGACCAAGCTTGAGACAATATTAAAAGCGGCAACCAAAATGATCAAAAACAGCAGTAAACCAACCATCGCTTTTTCCATTTGGATTGCACCAAATAGATTGCCATGGGTTTGTGTCCAATCATTTGGATACAACTGCTGAGGCGCAATGGCAGCAGCATTCTGGGCGGCAATGGGTGCGTTAAACAGATCGTCAAGCTTCATACGTACCCCTTGTGCGCCTTCTGGCAGACGTAGGAGCTTGGCCGCATCATTCATCGGAATAAAGGCCATTAAGCTATCGACTTCAGGACTAATGCTGAAGATACCCGTCAAGGTAAAACGCTTAAAGCGTGGTATCACCCCTGCAGGTGATGGGGAGGCTTCTGGCAATACCAGCGTGACTTTGTCACCTAACCCCAACCCTAAAGACCGCACCATCTCTTCACCCAGCACGATACTAAAGTCACCGTTTTTTAACGTATCAATACTGCCTTCTGTCATATGATTATCAATAATAGAGACGTTTTTTTCATATTCAGGCTCTATACCAGTCACCATAATTCCAGCGACTTGACCGTTTGCTGTCAGCATCCCTTGCAGCTGAATAAAAGGTGCAACTGCGGTGACTTCGGGATCTTCTTCAATACGATCAGCCAACAACTTCCAATCGCTAATAACCTCAGGAGATGTCACTGTCGCCTGCGGCACCATCCCCAAAATACGGGTTTTTAACTCACGATCAAAGCCATTCATTACCGATAAGACTGTGATCAGTACCGCAACCCCAAGGGTCAAACCCACCATTGATATCAACGATATAAAAGAGATAAAGCCATTACTACGCTCTGCTCGGGTGTACCGTAAGCCGATAAATAACGCTAAAGGACGAAACATATTCAAACTCTTTATCTTATTCACATACCTATTTTGGCTATCTTAGGCACATCAATCTGGTTTAAGACAGGCCAGCTATTTATCTGGCTTTTATTTAACTATTTTTATTTACTTAATTTTATCTAGGGCGTGTCCTCATTTTAAAAATGAGATAAATTGCCGTCAAACAAGCAAAATAGCGCAGATAATATCAGGATATTACCTAGCTACTTGACGCTGTTTGGCAAGATTCAGCCATTTTTAGCCCATTTAGGTATCCTTCGATTGAATTGAGGACATGCCCTAACAGGCGCTGCCAAAAAGTGGATAGTTTGACACAATTTATCTAACATATGCCAATCATTCGCAAAAACTGCTGGGTATTTTCTAACAAAAAACTTGGCTTTGTTATTATTTTTTTGTGAGGGGCTTGCTATTAGTTGCTTCCATACCTATATATTGTATGCTAAGGACAATTGTCATTAACCCATCATTGTCGTTTGGTACGCCTTTGCTAGTCATATTAGCTGCATAAACATAGCATATCAGCTAGCAAAGACCTTATAGATTGCTTAGACATTAACTTACTGTACTAGCAACAAAGACTAGTAATAAAGTCTTCGCGACCAAATGACATGGCTGACTTAATTTTGAGTATTTTCATGACCATCAATTATCAATATAAAAACGTACAATCTCCCACAAAAATCACCTTATCTGACGAGCAGACCGCTGGTCATGCTGATCATTGGCGTATTTTAACCGACGATATGAGTCATGATGTGCCAGAATGGTTGCAGCAGATGATCGAAAAAGCGGCATTACCAAAAGGCCTAAACGCCAACGTTAGCACTCAAGACAACTGCTTGCTGCTTTCAGAAGATCAGCCATGCCATATTAACCAAGTGTTGGCCATGAAAGATGGCAAGCCTGAATGCTTTATCAACGCTTATCCTTGTATCAATGGCCCCTATGGTCTGACTTGCACCATCGAACGTATGATCGTTAATGACAATTCACATGACGCAGTACTACGCCTGCGGAGTGATGATGGCAGCATCATTTATGCTTTTGACCAACTATATACTGCCAACCGTCATTTATATCAACAAAACACGCCTTACTTTGTCAATTTTAGCGCCTGGGCTCATGAGTTTACGCTTAGTCAGCAAGACGAAGTCATCATGGTAGAAGATAAAGAAGCCATTCGTTATCACCGTGCCTTTAACGACATCGTTGCTGCTAACGATGGACAAGTTCCAGACGATATCCAAGAGCAAATCCAAAATTGGCAGCCCAAAACCGAAGAACAAATGGCTCCAGTAGAGATTAACCTAGGTCATATGTGCGCCTATCTATTCGGCGATACCTTGGGCCAAGAAGATGAAGCCTGGTGTCAAGGTCAAGTATTAGGCAAGCAGGAGACCTCATTCAATGGCAAGTCCATCCTTTTGTTTGATGTCGTCATATTGCGTGAGCAAAATGCTACCCCATTTGTGGTTCGTATCGGCGTAGTCAATACAACAGAGACTCAAGCTATCCAAGTCAATGATTATATTCAAGCAAATATCTGGCTCCAAGCTGCGATCTACAAAGAGAATCAAAACTCTGAATCATCAAATCAGCAGTCACAAGCGAGCTAGATAACGACCGCATTTGGCAGACTTCATCTTGTGATGACTGTCTTTTCTAATGCAACAGCAGCCATAAAGAAAGCCCCTAACCATGTTAGGGGCTTTCTTTATGGCTTTTATATATTGCAAACTTACGTGATTATGCCAATGTCGTCATTGACTTGATGTTTCTGAATAGCTCTTTTTGTTCTGAGCTTGGGCGTGCGCTTTGCAGCGCCATCAACTGTGACATATCCCCTTCCACGCGGATATTACCATTCATAAACGCGCCCATAATCTGATTCATATCAAAATCAGTGACAATAGACTGTAAAGTATCACGATCTAACAATAGCGTCGTGGTAGCGTTGTCATTCAAGCCTTTATGTAACAAACCATTGGCGTAATTGGCTTCAATGTCTTGCTCAGCGTCAGAAACTTTTAGATTAATGACCATAGTGGCCAATGCCGGTGGTAAGTTCAACTCGCCAGCCTCATTCCCCAACTGCTCAACTTGCTCAAACCATGCGTCTGTCAAAAAAACTGCCATCTTATTATCCTCTAAGAATTAATGATTATTAATACTACTGCGCTCCATTATGGCGTGGTTTTGTTATAAGTAAAACCAAAAACCTCACCATTTGCCAAATTGTAACAAATTATCATGGATTTGGGTCTATGGACGGTTATCTTTTATAAAAAACAGCCTATTACCTTTTAGCATCGTTTACCTTCTACCAAACTGCTAGCAGTCATAGAGTTCTAACAAGCGTTTAGAGTAATCCCTTACATCTTATGTTGATATATTAGGGTTTTTTGTTATGATAAGCGCCGGTAATGATGGCTAAGATTGTTATTCATGCATATTATCAAGCTAACCGTATAGTCAAACTTAACTAAAAATCACAAACACCCTCCGATAAATTTGTTCTTAACATCTTGCCTTTATCAGAGTATCATAAGTTAAATCATATGGTTATCAATAACGAGTCAGTATTGATGACAAGAAAGCGCTGCTTTTAGAGATTGATAATATGTATGAATAATATAAATAGTATTTAGCACACAAAGTGAGCGGATTATTTGGCTTGATGGCGTTTGCCTTGTCATTACTTCTAATCTTAATTAACAAATAGGGATTTATCGCTGCTCTACTAGGCATTAGTAAAGATAGTCGGCTAAATTATTTATTAAAGAGTTTGTATTTGGCGTATAGTCCTGATGATATTTCATTAAGATTGCGTTACAATACCTTCAAACAGAGTCGGGAGTGTTAACTGAACGTTACTTAAGCATGTTTTGTCAGCTGCTATTAGCATACCTCTATAGTTATTAGGCTTTTATTAGCCAAGTATCGATACTTTTATACAGTCAGATGTTTGATGCTAGAAAGACAGCTTACTTTTCAATCAACTTTAACAGTGTATTAATCATCTCAGATTTGCTTGGCCGAGATCATAGCGCCTCTCAGTGCTCATCTCTTATCAGTTTCGCTGATAACTTGCGACAACCTAAACAGATAATTAATGAATTGTTACGGTGATAATTAAGTCAGACAATGACATGTGCTACTGTGTTGCTATAGTTTTAAATACCTTGCTATAGACTATACAATGCGTAGAATCAGTTAATACTGTTGATAATTCGGGCTGTAAAGGAATCATCCAATGAGTTTACAAAACACAGCAGTCGCCCCAGTTGACCGTGAATACGAAATCACTATCGTACGATTTTTTACGATCATGGCCGTAGTTTGGGGCATCGTCGGCATGAGTCTTGGTGTGTTCATTGCTTCACAGTTGGCATGGCCAGCACTTAACTTTGACATTCCATGGTTGACCTTTAGTCGTCTAAGACCATTGCATACTAATGCCGTCATTTTTGCGTTCGGTGGCTCTGCCCTGTTCGCGACGTCTTATTATATTGTCCAACGGACGTGTAAAACGAGGTTATTCGCACCTTATCTGGCGTGGTTTACCTTTTGGGGTTGGCAAGCCGTTATTGTAGCAGCTGTCATTACGCTTCCTTTAGGGTTAACGTCTACCAAAGAATACGCTGAACTTGAGTGGCCAATCGATATTCTAATTGCTTTGGTATGGGTCTCTTATGCCATTGTTTTCTTTGGAACATTGATTAAACGTAAAACCTCACATATCTATGTGGCTAACTGGTTCTTTGCAGCTTTTATTATTACGATTGCATTACTGCATATCGTTAACAGTATGGCTATTCCTGTTAGTGCGTTTAAATCTTACTCACTATTTGGCGGTGCAACTGACGCCATGGTGCAGTGGTGGTACGGGCATAACGCAGTAGGTTTTTATCTAACAGCGGCATTCTTGGGAATGATGTATTACTTCGTTCCTGTACAGATTGGTCGCCCTATCTATTCTTATCGTTTGTCTATCGTTCACTTTTGGGCGCTCATTGCGTCTTATATGTGGGCTGGTGGTCACCATTTGCATTACTCAGCACTACCAGACTGGACGCAGTCACTGGCGATGGTATTCTCTATCATCCTATTCGCACCCTCTTGGGGTGGTATGATCAACGGTGTTTTAACCTTGTCTGGCAGCTGGGATAAGCTACGTACTGATCCAATCATTCGCTTTATGATTGTGGCATTGTCGTTCTATGCGATGTCAACTTTCGAAGGCCCAATGATGTCTATCAAGACGGTCAACGCGTTATCGCATAACACTGACTGGACAGTAGGTCACGTACACTCAGGTGCGCTTGGTTGGGTAGGTATGATTACCATAGGGTCATTATATGTACTGTTACCACGTATCTATAACAAACCAAAAATGTATTCTATCAGTCTGATTAATACTCACTTTTGGTTTGCAACTGCAGGTACTATTTTCTATATTGTTTCAATGTGGATCTCAGGTATTGGTCAAGGCATGATGTGGTTAGCTACGAACCCTGATGGTACTTTGGTATATAGCTTCGTTGATACGGTTGAATTCTCGCATTACCCATATATCGGGCGTGCCTTTGGTGGTCTGTTATATGTGACTGGTATGTTTGTGATGGCGTACAACGTCTACAAGACACTCCAAATGCCTGAAGGTAAGCCAGTTGATGTGGCTGATCCAACAGATCATAAACCTAGTGTCGATGCACCACAGACAGCTAACGTATAAGGAGCGATCATGGCTGGTACACCGCATGAAATTATTGAAAAAAATACAGGCTTATTGGTCATCTTTATTGTCATCGCAATCAGCTTTGCAACTTTGGTTGAGATCGTACCGCTGATTTATGATAACAAAAGTCCTGAAGATGGCGGGGTGAATGCTCCCCTGCCCGCTATGGAGCCTTGGACTGCGCTTGAGTTTGAAGGTCGTGACATTTATATTCGTGAAGGTTGTCACGTTTGTCACACTCAAATGATTCGCCCGCTACGTGCTGAAGTTGAACGTTATGGGCCATACACACGCGCTGCTGAGTCAACATGGGATCATCCATTCTTATGGGGATCAAAACGTACTGGACCTGACTTGGCACGTGTTGGTCAGCGCTATTCAGAGGAATGGCAAAAACAACATTTGATTGATCCACAATCATTAGTTCCTGAGTCAGTCATGCCAGGCTTTCCATGGCTTGCCACCAACGAAGTTAATGGTGTAAAAGTCCATACTAAAATGCGTCTATTCCGCGATCGTTTCGGCGTTCCTTATACTGAAGAAGATATCGAAGGGGCCCCTGATGTAGTGCTCGGCGCTACTGAACTTGACGCTCTGGTTGCCTATCTGCAACAGCTAGGTACTGCAATGGAAGGACAGCGCTAATGGGTATTGGTGAATTACAAACAATTGCAACCGTTTCTGCCTTCATTGCCTTTATAGGCGTTGCATGGTGGGCGTATTCGCCAAAAAACAAAAAACGCTTCGAAGAAGATGCACAACTTGCGCTTGATGACGAGGTCAAAGAGCCTTTATCTGAAGAGCAGCGCAATAAGGATGAACGATGACATTTTTTTGGAGTTCTTGGATTACCATCCTCAGTATCATGTGTTGGGCAGGTATTCTTGGGGTCTTGTTATATGTATTAAAATATAAACCTGATCTCGAAGAAGACGGTACTACTGGTCATACTTATGACGGTATTCAAGAATACGATAAACCGCTTCCTAAATGGTGGTTGGTAATATTTTTTGGCTCAATCATTTGGGGTGCTGCATACTGGGTATTTTTCCCAGCTATTCAACCAGCAAACTGGGACGGCATCGCAACGGTAGAAGTCGATGGCGAGACTGTACCTTGGTCGTCAAAAAATGAGTTATATAGTGAACTTGAAAGCAATAACAAAGTATTCACCGATAACTTTGAGCAAAACATTTTGGCAAAGGCTGGTGCCAGTGACGCGACAAAAACGCTAGCAGCACTTGCTGATATGCAAACGACTCTGCGTCGCAATGAAGAACCACCAGCAGACCTACAAACTCAGATCGATGACAAAGTCACTGAATTAGCGCCTTATGTTGAAAAGCTATCTTCAGATCCAAATGCATTGAAAGTTGGTAGCCGTCTCTTCTTACAGAACTGCTCGGTCTGTCATGGCTCTAACGCTAAGGGTGCCATTGGTTATCCAAATCTAACGGATAATGAATGGATACATGGAGGCAAGCCTGAAAATATCTTGCTGACCTTACACAATGGTCGAAATGCTGGTATAGACTACAGCAAGAATCCTGCTGCGTTGCCGATGCCTGCTTGGCGCGACGATCTTGGCGAAGATGGCATACGTGCTGTAGCAGAATATGTACTGTCAATCTCTGGCAATCAAAGAGATTATGATCTAGACCAGACGATGGTTACACAGGGTGAGGCTTTATTTAAAGAACCTACTAACTGTGTGCTTTGTCACGGTGAAGATGGTAAGGGCATGATATCTACGGGTGCTCCAAATCTAACTGACAATATCTGGCTATGGGGCGATACTCGCGAATCACTCCGTGAAACCTTACGTTATGGCCGTGCTGGTGTGATGCCTGAGTGGCAGACTAAACTGGGTAATGAGCGTATTATGCTACTAGCTGCCTATGTTTACTCACTATCAGACAAAACTCCTGCAACAGCCACAGCTACTAATGCCGCTGAAGCTACTGCTGCAAATTGATATTGATTCGATGGTTTATGTGATATACGCCGCTGAATATTAGTTTTTTAAGCAATTGCTTCATATGGAATTGAAAGATGTTATAAAAAGGAGGACTGTCACTACAGTTCTCCTTTTTTATTTCAATGCTCCCACTACAGCGTCAAAACATATTGAGGCTTTGGAGCGCTCAGTGATTGTTTTTTCATATTGATTCCCCATTATTATGAGGGAGATGATAAAATAGTCATTATAATAATCAGTATTATATAATCGTTCATTTGGTAGACAGTATGGTGGTTTTATTTTTGACATACCTACTCTCTACTTACTGACATTGATAACAATTCAAGCCCACGCACCCCAGTTTTCTTAGTAGGTGCTTGTTACTCATGCCAGCAGACTGATTCTTTGTTTAAAGAGGCAAGTTTATGTCAGCACAACAACCCAATAAAATCCCCGTACAACAAATAGATCTCAACGCCGAAAAGAAACGTGTCCATCCTCGATTTGTGACAGGCTTTTATCAAAACATCCGTGTCATTACCATGTATGCGCTGTTGGCAGCGTTCTTGCTATTACCTTGGCTGCGTTATAATGGCAGACAAGCCATTTGGTTTGATGTCCCTTCTCAGCACTATTATATTTTTGGCTTGACGTTTTTGACGCAAGACTTCTATTTTGTCGCGGCATTCGCGATTATTTCTGCCTTTACTTTATTTATGGTAACGGTTTACGCTGGACGCGTATGGTGCGGCTATGCATGTCCACAGACCATTTGGACACACCTGTATCAACATATAGAGAAGTGGGTTATTGGCGAGCGTAACAAGCGCATCAAATTCGACAAGTCGCCAATGAGCGCGACTAAAGCCTTTAAACGCTTCTTGATATACTTTATTTGGTTTGTGTTATCTGTCATTACCGCAGCGACTTTTGTCAGCTACGTTGCGGGTACTGACTTTATGTACGGCAATTGGCAGATGATAGGCTTCATCCCATTCCCTGATTGGCCAACGTGGGTATGGATAGCAATGTTTATCTTTACTTTTGCCACTTATGCAAACGCCGGCTACATGCGTGAGCAGATGTGTGTTCAGATCTGTCCTTATGGTCGCTTTCAAAGCGTAATGTTTGACAAAGATACCTTGATTGTCTCTTATGACTATGAGCGCGGCGAGCCTCGCGGGGCCCGCAAAAAAGGCACAAATCCAGATCACTTAGGCGACTGTATTGAATGTACCATGTGTGTGCAGGTCTGCCCTACTGGCATTGATATTCGCGACGGTCTGCAAGTCGCTTGTATTCAATGCGCTGCTTGTGTCGATGCCTGTAATGAAATCATGGATAAAGTTGGCTATCCACGTGGATTGATCCGCTATACGACCGAAAGACAGTTAGCCGAAAAAGAACCAAGTCGTGTCTTACGTCCGCGTCTTTTTGCTTACTTAGCGGTGCTCACTATATTATGTGGTGGACTTTTATATACCTTGATAGATCGTGTGCCGCTAGAGATTGATATTCGCCGTGACCGCAATCAGCTATCTTCGATTAATAATCAGGGTATGATTGAAAACAGCTATATCGTCAAACTGACCAATAAAACACAAGATGAGCATACCTACAAGATTACACTTGAGCCGCAAGACGGGCTAAGTTTGCAGCTACGTTTTAATGATGTGCCGCTTGTAGCGGGTGAAAGCTTCGATATGTCTGTTAGTATTTATGGTGATCCGGATATTGTAGAGCCAGGTCAAACTCCCATTGTTTTGACAGTCGCCAGTGAAGATGGCAAATATAAAGTAAGTAAGCAAAACGTCTTTACGACTCAAGGTCAATAAGCTGATAGCCGACTAGAATGCCAAACTTGTAATGCTAGGTATGCATTAAGCGCATACTTAGCAGATGCAAGATTTGGATAATCAAGCTATAATAAGGACTAGAGGCTGTATAAAATTTTGTCTGAACTTATTGTTATTTATCAGTTTTTTCCTCTGATCCAGTAAGCCTCTGCTACAGCATATAGGTATATTATGTCTACACCAACTCAAGCACCAAACTTTAAGCATCAAGATAGCCAGCCATGGTACAAAAACTACATGGTGATTATCTTTGTTATCGGGCTACCAGCCTTCGTCGTGGTGGCTTGTATTTTTTTCGTTTATTATTCCTATCAAATCCGTGATAGCGTGGTACGTGACGACTGGTACATGGATGGTAAAACACTGTATCATGATGTATCGCGTGACAAGCTCACTTATGATTTAGACTTACGTGGTGACTTGCAGTTCTCACCAGAAGGGGAGATTGTCTTTGAGCTCAATTATCCAGAGCAAAGCCTACAAACTGGCAAGCTTTTAAATGGTGAGCCTCTCACTTATCCAGATAAGCTGGAGTTATCTATCTCTCATGCTACTGATATCAAAAAAGATCGTGATGTCATTCTCGAGCATCAAGGTGGTAACAAATATAGCGCTCAGGTAGATCTTGATCCACTCAAGGCCAAATACTACTTGCAGGTAAGTAATGATGGAAAGGATGATTGGCGCATGCAGGATGTCGCAAAACTGCCCAGTGCAGAAGTGATCTTTAATCCATTGCCTGTGTTTGCAAAAGAATCTTAATGATACCTCTTATATGCCACGGTTAAATCAATAAAAAGTACTACCGACAGTGGACAGTGCCAGATCTGACTCTTTAACACATCATAATTATTTCCAATAAAAAAACCAGCCATTGAATAGCTGGTTTTTTATTGTGTTGATGCTGATTAAATAACGGGATTAATCGTTGGTATTTTCTGCGCTACACTGGAATTATCGCTAGTCGTACTGTCATTTGCTGATAGCTTACTATTGGCAAATTTTGGATTATAGGTCTGCGTTTTTGGGGCAACTGGCAATCCAATATCAGCGAGGCTCTCGGTCTGCCCTGCCTGAATATTATCACCTTCAAATAAGCGCTCATCATCATCACGCTCTAAATTTAATCGCTCAAAATCAAACAGCTCACGATCTGCTAATTGCGACGGTGCGACATTTTGCATTGCCTTAAAGATGGACGCCAAACGCTGTGGATGTGCGTCATCCCACTCCCGTAGCATGTCATTGATGATGGCACGTTGTAGGTTGGTTTGACTGCCGCATAGGTTACAAGGAATAATTGGAAACTCTTTCATACGAGCATATTCGATGATGTCTTTTTCTTCAACATAGGCCAATGGACGAATTAAAATGTTTTGTTTGTCATCACTGAGCAGCTTAGGTGGCATGGCTTTTAGCGCGCCACCATGAAAAAGGTTAAGAAAAAAAGTTGCTAAAATATCATCGCGATGATGACCAAGGGCTATTTTGGTTGCACCAATCTGTTTGGCAAAGCCATACAAGGAGCCGCGGCGCAAGCGTGAACATGCCGAGCAGTAAGTTTTACCTTCTGGCACCACGCTTTTGACAATGCTATACGTATCTTTTTCTAAAATATAATGGGCGATGCCTTGTTCGTTTAAGTAGTTAGGCAATATATCTTCTGGGTAACCAGGCTGCTTTTGGTCCAAGTTCACCGCCACAATATCAAAGCTAATCGGTGCAATGCGTTTTAATAACAGCAGAATATCTAGCAAGGTATAGCTGTCTTTGCCTCCTGACACACAAACCATTACCACGTCACCCTCTTCGATCATATTAAAGTCACGAATCGCCCATGATACTTGTCTGCGTAGTTTTTTCTGTAATTTACGAAAGCTTGCTGACTCAGTCGCCACTTGCTCAGTATTATCCTTTCCAATATCTCCATGATCAGAGTCGCTATTGAACGGCTCGGTGTCAGTAGATGTAACATTAGATGATGGCACCAACTCTGGTACATATAGATTGGCTGTGGTCATAAATTACTCAATATCATTACAGGGATGGTTTGCAAGAAGGCGACTGTCAATGAGGTGAAATGAAGCGTCTCATAAAAATCCCAGCGATTATAACAAATTTTGCTAACAGTTTGAAAAGATAGCCATTAAATGATGACGTTAAATATAATCGCTATTGAGCATAGGCTTTGTAGCTCAGTCTTTTTAGTATGGTCTTTTTAGCATAGTATTTTTAGCATAGCCTCTGTCGTTTTGCCTTTACGGTTCAGTAATGAGGCTAAATTTGCTAAAATAGCCGCTTTTCGCCAATTGTTGATAGACCCAACACTATGACTAATGTTTCGCTGCCACCTACCTCACTGAATCAAGAACCTGACTCTACTGTGACCACTCTAGAGAATAATCAGAACGCTGTCGTTCTATTGTCAGGAGGGCTTGACTCGGTCACTTGTCTTTATTGGGCTAAGGCGCGCTATGCAGCTGTCACCGCGGTAAGCTTTAACTATGGTCAGCGCCACAATAGCGAGCTTGTCGCGGCAAAGACTATTGCCGAAACGGCTGGAGTCAATCACCGCATTATTGATATCGACATTGCCCAGCTTGGCGGCTCATCCCTAACTGATCACAGTATGATCGTGCCAGACAGTGATGCTGATAAGTTTCCTAATAAAAAATACGATACGATTGATAACGATGCCATTCCTAATACCTACGTACCCGCGCGTAATACGATATTTTTGTCCTATGCGCTTGCTGTTGCAGAAGTGACCGATGCCAATCACATCGTCATCGGTGTCAGTTCAGTGGATTACTCTGGCTATCCTGACTGCCGTCCTGAATATATTGCCGCTTTTGAACATATGGCCAACCTAGCAACCAAAGCTGGGGTTACTGGTCATCGGCTAACCATTCAAACGCCACTACAACAGCTCTCTAAAGCAAAAACCATTGAGCTTGGATTATCGCTTGGGGTTGACTATGCGCAAACCATCTCTTGTTATCAAGCAGACAATCAAGGCCGTGCATGCGGATTATGCGATAGCTGCGCGCTACGCCGTCAAGGGTTTGCTCAAGCTGGCGTCTCTGATCCTACTCACTATCAGCCCCAATATCAGTCTCAAAATTAGTTGCTAGCTCAAGCGCTTTCAGGTGGCAACTATGTATGAGCATTGGCGGCTTCGAGATAGTATAAACAAAAGCGTAACATTTACTTGCATCAAGACAGCACGCGTACGGTGTTATTTAGTCAATATAATTGCTATCGTATGAACCACTGTATTCATAGTAAATAAGAGGAAGTTTATGAAGCTGTTGCAAGCACTACCTTTAGCGCTGATCGGTCTTATGGCTATACCACAAGCGAACGCTACCGATATCAAGCAAGATAATATCAATCAGTGTGTCGCTGGCGCCGTCAAATACAAAGTCGCTGATAAAAGTACTGCGACAAAACTGTGTAACTGTACCATTGGTGTCCGTAGTAAAATGACCATCGGTCAAATGTGGGAAATCGAGAGCTATGCTAAGGATAAAAAAGATCCTTCAAGCCTGCCATACGTTAAAAAGATGCAAAAAGACTTGCAGCAATGCACCGAAGGGCTGGATCTAAAGCAGCCACAAAAACCTGCTTAACCTCATAAGTAAAATGTCTCATATAAAAGACTGGCAATCGTCAGTCTTTTTTTCGTTTTGCAGTTGCCAATGTAAGAGCAAAGTGTGAAACTAATCATCAAACAGTACTAAAGCTCTAATAACATTCACAAACAATATATAAATGACAAGGAATTTATAATGGCTAAACCTACTACTGAAGTGATTGACCTACCCGACTTTCCAGTCACTATCGTACGTGAGCTCGATGGTAACTTTATCCATGATAATATCAGTCTAAAAGAGTTGGTGACAAACTCTAGCAAGGGACTTATTCTCTATTTCTATCCAAAAGACAACACGCCTGGTTGTACCACGCAAGCCACAGACTTTACTGCTCATATCAATGATTTTGATACGCTTGGCTACGATATTATCGGCGTATCGCGTGATAGTGTGGAGTCACATGAGAAGTTCATTGCCAAGCACGATTTGCATATCCCGTTAATCAGTGATGGCGATGAAAAGCTATGTCAATACTTTGATGTGATTAAAGAAAAAAATATGTATGGCAAAATCACGCTTGGACTCGTACGCTCTACCTTTGTGTTTGATAAAAGTGGTACGCTCACTCATGCTCAGCGTAACCTACGTGCCAAAGACTATGCAGAACGTTTATTGGCTGTGCTGGCTTCTTAAATCATAAGTCTTGCCTAAGAATGAACCTTGGGCAAGACTTTATTTGAATATTATCGCAGGACTGATTGTAGGATTGGTATTAGCGACTCATAAATCCTAGATCTGGCTTATCAAACTTATAAAGATTTGGTGCTATCAACCCCAAATCACTATCTGATACCCCAAACCACTTTGCTAACGTCGCTGAATATTCGTCAATAGATGTCGTTGGAAGCAATCTACCTTGACCTACATCTTCAGGAGTATCCAAACCAATCTCTGGCGCTTTCCCATAAAACTCCCTACCGTTAACCGCGCCACCCATGATCAGATGATGACTGCCCCAACCATGGTCGGAGCCGTTACCATTACTACTAAAGGTACGTCCAAAATCTGATGCCGTAAAGGTAGTAACATTTTGAGTCACACCCAATTCTTCAGTGGCTTGGTAAAAGCTAGATAAAGCATCATCGAGCACAGCCATCAGCTTTTCATGTCTACTGAGCAGATTACTATGGGTATCAAAGTCACCAACTTTTACAAAAAACACCTGCCTTTTGACCCCAAGAGTATCACGAGATTTTATCAATCTTGCCACGGTCTTTAGCTGATCAGCCAGTGAATTACCAGTAGTAAACTGCGTCTTTAACTCACCAGACTCTCTTAGGGCAGACGACATAAGCTTTTCAGCCTCCATAGAACGCCTAGTAACTAAATTAATATGGTTTTCCATAATATTGTTACGGGGTGAGGTAATAATTTTTCTCAACGCTGCGGCGGTTTTTTGTGAATTATATAGCCAACTGTTTTCTCTAGCATACCAAATAGGAATAATACCGTCAGAGCTGACGTTTATTGCAGTGGCACGGTCTCCTGTTAAGAACAAAGAGTTGTCAGTGGTACTAATACAGGTAAACATAGATTGCGTATTCTGATTCAGAATCAAATCACCAATCTTTCCTCCCCAACCCTCTCTAAAGGCTTTGGAAGCGGTCGTTTCCCATAAATCCTTTTGGCTATTATGCGCAAATAGCTTTTGTGGTAGCGCGACAGATTTGCTTTTATATTGAGCAAGCGAGGTTGGTTCAATTAAGGTGCCGACATTCTGTAAGACCGCAAGCTTTTTAAGATGGAACAAACTGTTTAAGCCTGTAAGCTTAGGGTGAAATCCCCATTTTAACCCATCTGCTAAGTTGGTCGTTGGCCTCAATGGCAACACGGCGGATCGATCTAACGCAATGTCTTGTCGCACCTTTTTATAAGTATTGTAGTTGGTAGTATCGATTGGAATAAGAGTATTTGCTTGATCATTACCCCCGTCCAAAAATACACAGACTAACGCTTTATAGTCGGTAGCTGTGTGTGTAGCTGCTTCTGCCACACCCATCATATTGAGCGTAAGAGGACTGGCTACACCTGCTGCCGTTAAGTAGCCTAAACGCTTTAGAAATGCTCTTCTTGATAGTTCACTCATAATCATTTACTCATAATCTTTTAATCGAAGTACTATGCTTGATATATAGCAATAACAATGCTCTTATTTTTGCACCAAGTACTCAGGACTGGCCATTGTCAGTAATACCGCTGAATAGACACGGTTTTTACCCCAATCAGGATCTCGGTCCGTTATATCTTCTAGCGCTTCAACGATAAGGGATGTAGTATCGTCTGACATCTGGTTCGCGCACAGAACCAGATTGAGATGAGCAACGAGCTTTTCAGGTTGATCATATAGTTTCATTTCTTCACTATATTCTGGCAATATCTCAGGCTGGGACTCATCAAATAAATAATGCACCCCATTCTGAATAATTATTTTCATAAAATTAATGTAGCCCACTGTAGAAGTCTCATTATGCAACTGCAATTCTGGGGCTACTAAGTTATTACTAACGAAGTCACTAGTACTAGGCGCATAATCGACATCGAAAAAATTAAATACAGAAGGCCCTTTGAGTGGGCTTTGATTGAAGTGCCATCTACTACTTAACGTGTTACTAATAGCCCACTCACCTGATATGCTTTTACGGTTCGTAAAAGTATGTACCCACTGGATATATCTCACTATAGGTTCACGCACTTTACCAATAGCCGGTATATCTTTAACGGGCAACTTTCGCGCCTCAATATCGGTTAAAATAGCCTGTAAAACTGACCTTAAATTACCACGTGTACCACTATCATCACGATTAAACACAGTGGCTACTCTTCTGACATAGTCAGGACTTGGGTTGCTGGTTACCAGACGCTGAATAAGTTGTTTTGAGATAAAAGGAGCAATATTAGCGTGGTTAAATAAGGTGTCCATTACAATATCTAACGCTTGCTCGCCACTTGCTCCTGCTGGTACAGTGATACCAAAAAAACTCACGCTACGAGTATCATGATTGTCTGGTGAATTAACCATGGGAGCACGATGCGCGCTAGGATCTGTAGTAGTGTAGTGTGTATCATAAGATTCATCTACGCTCCATCCAGTCAATGCCTGAGCAACATTAGTCACCGTCTCTTGAGTATAAGTCTCTATTGGCTGGCCACCATTTAACTTAGGTGTACCATCAAGATTTAACTCTATCAGCCCAATAGTAAACAGCTGCATAAGCTCACGGGCAAAATTTTCATCTGGCCTACGCCCTCTATCATTGGCTTTTTTGCTACTGATTAAATCTAAGAAGTCTCCCATCGCTAAGTTTAAGGTAATCGCCTTTAGAAGATCTCTAAAGTTACCAAAAGCATGCTCATTGAGAACATCCCAGTAGGCAGCGATAGAAAAAGAATGCAAGGGCAAAAACACGCCATGAGAAGACACGACCAAAATTTCAGAAAGAGCTAAAGCGGTACGTTTACGTAAAGTATCTTTAGAAGAGAACAGTTGTTGCCATGCCATCCAATCCACAGGGTTTCTATCAAAGCGATACTTTTCATTGTTCACACCGCGTTGCAGTAACCAGTCATAACCTGTGATCGCAATGGGCATAGCAAATTGATTATTTAACCATTGATGGATACCGATACTTTTAAGCGATTCAATTTCAGCTTTCGTCGATGAAAATTGGGCTTGTTGTAAGAACCTAGCAGCGTCAGTATCAGTCAGAAGGGTGGAAGGGTTGTTAGGTTTTTGAGTGGGTTTGCTACTATCAGGGCCCGTATTGCTAGAACCTGTATTCCCAGAACTTGTATTCCCAGAACTTGTGCTTGGCGATTCGTCTCCACCTCCGCCTCCACAGGCAGCGAGCATTAAAGCGGTAGAGCTTATGATAGGCAACTTTAAGTCAAATGAATAAAAATTTTGTCTCTTATCAGTAGGTTCAAACTTTATTTGCTGTAACACAGCATCGCTACCAGTGCTATCAATAGTAGATAGCAATGGCTTTTTGCTAAAACATTCCATTAAGTCGCCTTCAATTATATAATTTAATATTTTTAATTTATGATTCAATCAAAGCTGTGGTATAAAAATAATGCACAGCTCTTCTTTCAAACCTCCATTACATACAAACTAAAATAATGCATGTTTATTCATTAAATGCGGCAATTCACTGCAATTTATATGCCACAGAAATAGTAAGTATTTGTTAATTAAAGTAGTGATGATGGCAGTGTTTTTTCTATTCCTTGCTACCCTAATGCTGCTGAGTGATAATAAAGGATGCCTTAATAATTGAAATTTACCTCCGAAAATCTAGCTATCAAAATCATAACTAAAATCACTAACTTGAGAGTAATATGAACCAAAAATCTAACAACGCCTCTACGAATACCTCTGAAAAAACAACCCGCAAAGTCTCAGTTGCAGTCATTGGTGCTGGTACAGCTGGGCAAAACGCCTTTCGCCAAGCACAGAAAACCACTGAAAACATTGTAATTATCAATGATGGGATTTGGACCACAATCTGTGCCACCATTGGATGTATGCCAAGCAAACTACTGATTGCAGCAGCAGCTCGCGCCCATGAAGCAAAGAGCTCCAAGGAGTTTGGCGTTCATGCAGATGTGCAGATAGACGGCAAGCAAGTCATGTCCCGAGTACAAGCTGAGCGTGATCGGTTTGCTGGGTTCGTCAAAAGACAAGTTGAGAGCTGGCCTGAGGATAAAAAGATATCAGGGCGTGCTTATATTAATAAAGAAGGACTGATCGAGGTAAACGATGAGCTGATTGCCGCAGATAAAATCATTGTCGCCACAGGTAGCTCACCATTTGTACCAGAAGGTTGGGTAGATAAGCTCGGTAAAACTCTGATTACCTCCGATACTGTGTTTGAACTAACAGACCTGCCAGCATCTATGGCTGTCGTTGGCACGGGTGCTATTGGCTTAGAGCTGGCACAGGCGTTTACTCGCTTGGGCGTCGATGTCACCTTATTCAATCGTGTCAATCGTGTCGGTGGTTTAAGAGATGAAGACATCAATCAAAAAGCCATTGAGTGCCTAGGTCATGAGCTCACTATGCAGCTCGACAGTAAAATCATAGACGTTGGCACGCAAACCAATGCAGACAATGAAGCTCCATCAGCATTTATTGATTATAAAGACAGTGCTGGCCAATCGCAGCAGTGGCAAGGTGAGTGCGTTCTAGTAGCGACTGGACGTCGCAACAATATCAATCAGCTAGGGATAGAAAACCTAGGAGTCGAGCTCGATGACAAAAATCGTCCAAAAAACCTAAACATCAATACTGGCCAGATCGGCGACTTGCAGCTATATATCGTTGGCGACGCTAATGCACATTTACCTCTTCTTCATGTCGCCAGTGACGAAGGTTTCAGTGCAGGAAGCGAGGTTTGCCGTGATAATGTCGGTGCTTATATTCGCCCACCTGCTATCCCACTAGGCATTGTATTTTGTGAGCCCCAAATCGCTAACGTTGGTATGTCACTACCAGAGATTGAACGTTCAGAGCGCACGCATGTCACTGGTAAAGTCAGTTTCGATAACCAAGGGCGTAGCCGTATTATGGGAGTCAACTGTGGTCTATTGCACATCTATGCTTGCAAAGAAACCGATAAGATTTTGGGCGCATGTATGGTGGGTCCTGATGCTGAGTATGTCGCCCATATATTGGCCGTTGCCGTTACCAATGAGTTGAGCGTTAAGGAGCTGCTGGACACGCCTTTTTATCATCCAACTATTTTAGAGGGACTACGCAGCGCACTACGAGATGTACAAAAGCAAATGTCTATCCCACATCAAGCTGAAAAGAGAGAGGAAGATGGCTTTTAAACAATGACTCGGTTACAATTTTAGATAAGTATCAACTACCCAATACTCATGGATAACATAATGGCAATCGCTGGTATTACTGATTTTTTTGAAGAAATCATTCGTGATTTACATACCAGCCTATATCTCGCCATTGGTGGCTCGATAGAAGAGGATTCACTCAACTGGTCTTCTTATGCAGCTGAGTTAGTCAGTACTGGCATCAAAATCCTAATACTGCTTGCGGTATTGGGATTTTTTTATTGGTTAGCGACCTATATTATTAAGAAAAACAAAACGCGTCTGCGCTTGAATGAGCGCCGCATTAAAATGGCACGCTCTACTCTGCGTTATATGTGGGTGGTTGCCAGTGTAATTGCCGTCATGAGTCAAATGAGTTTTGAGCCAGATACCGTTAAAGCCACAGCAAAAGCCAGTATTTGGGCGGGTATCTATTATGTCCTCTGGACGACATCCGATCATATTATCCATAAAGTATTGCAGCATTATGGACTCAATGCTTCTATTGAACAGCTGCTTAAGAATGTTTTTTCAGTACTGATTTGGATACTTGGAACGGCCAGTGTCATGGCGCAATTTGGCTTTGACATTGTCTCTTTAGTCGCAGGTTTGGGTATTGTTGGTTTGGCAGTGGGCTTTGCTGCCCAGTCGACGCTTGCCAACTTCATCGCTGGCATTACGATCCTACTTGAGCAATCCTTTCAAGTGGGCGACTGGATTAACATTAATGACAATGAAGGTCGTGTCGTGGTTATCGCCTTGCGCACCACGCATATCTTGACCCGAGACAATATTACGGTCATCATTCCAAACTCTAACGTGGCCTCCTCCGAGGTGACCAACCTGACCTCCAAAAACTTCATACGCTTTGATATTCGTATGCGTATTGCATTTGAGGATGATATTGACCTTGCTCGTAAGGAGATTTTGCAAGTTCTGTCCGATACTGATGTGGTGCTCAGCCGCCCTGAGGCCTCAGCGACAGTAGCTGAGATTGGGGAGTATGGGGTGTTTTTCATCGTGCGTTTTTGGGTCAAGCCTGCGTCAGTTGCTCGCATGCCTAAGATAAAAGAAGACCTGCAAGAAAAGATCAAACTTGCATTTGATGCGGCCAACATCTCAACCCCTTACCCGCATATGCGCCTGCTCATGCCAAAGGACGTCGACTACCCTATTGCAACTAAACCGTTTGCCACGACGACGCAAGTGCTCACAGAAGGAGTCACTCTTACAAAAGATGACTAGAGTACGCCCTTATTGTGTTGAGATGAGCTTTATATTAAACCTATACGCTTTGAACCATCCACTCTTGAAATATGGTAAAATTGCCGGTTGAATCTCCTATTTTATTATTCGTTCAGCACATTTAGCCACAGGTATCCGTATGACCGCATCAAGCACGCCTCCCTCTGTACAAGCATCCTCACAAACCATGTCGCTCAATCTTATCGTTACTTGTGCTGATGGGCTTGAGGCACCGCTACAGACTGAACTGACTAGCTTTGGCATTGCAAGCGAAATCAAAAGCACAGGTCGTCTGACTGTTACGGGTACATTGCGTGATCTCTATACGATCTGCCTCTGGTCACGTGTGGCCTCACGGGTATTGATGCTGATCAAACGCAAAAACATCAACACCGAATATGATGTGGCTGAGCAGCTCTATGGTTTGGCAAAGTCTGTCAACTGGACTGAGCAGTTTGACTTAGAGCAAACCTTTGCCATCCGTCTGTCTGTCGATAAGCGCGTGGCGGTCAGTCAGCAGTTTGCGATGCTGCGTATCAAAGACGCCATCGCCGATACCTTCAATGAAGTATATGACAGCCGCCCCAACGTCGACAGCAAAAACCCAGATTTTTCTGTGTTTGCTACTGTCAATGACAAGCAAGCCGAGCTGTATCTAGACCTATCTGGTACCAGCTTGCATCGCCGCGGCTATCGTGTGGCCATGACCGATGCGCCTTTAAAAGAAAACCTAGCCGCAGCGCTACTCTATAGCGCAGGTTGGCATAAGAAAAACGACGCAGGCAACGCGCCTTTTTATAACGCTCTTATCGATCCTATGTGCGGCTCAGGTACGTTTATTATCGAAGCGCTCTTGATGCATTGTGATTATGCTGTCGGTATCGATAAAGCAGCCAATCAATTCGGATTTTATGAATGGCAACATCATGATGATGCGCTCTGGCAGCAGATGATTGAGGATGCCCAAAACCGTTTTCGCGAGGCGCTCGCCATTGCTCAAGAGCAGCCAGATACCTTGCCGTTGATTTTGGGTTTTGATGCTGATAGCGGTGCGATACTCGCCACAGAAAAAAACCTGATCGCCGCAGGGTTGCAAGAGCTGTTGCCGCTGCTTGATATCGAGACGCGCGCGCTCAATCAACTAGGCGGTGTGCTAAAGCCGCTGGTCGATGACGACCGCTTGAGCAATCCGCTTGTCATTACCAACCCACCTTATGGCGAGCGCTTGGGCGATGAAGACATTATCAAGCCTTTATACCAGTCAATCGGGCTTATTTTGCAAGACAGCTTTGCAGGTAGTGGCATTAATCCAATGCTTGGCATCTTGGCCGCTCGTGTCGAACAGGTCGATATCTTACCAATCAAAGAACCAAAAACTCTGCGCTGTCACAACGGTGCCATTACGGTTTATTTTCGTTATGGTTCCCTTATCGCTGGGCAAATAGGCCATCTGGTCAGTCGTTTTGAGAAGCGTGACATCACGGTAGAGGGCGGGCAAGACTTTATCAACCGTCTACAAAAAAACCTCGCCAAGCTTAAAAAACTCGCCAAAAAAGACAATGTCAGCAATATTCGTGTCTATGACGCTGATTTGCCCGACTTTAAAGTTGCCATTGACCTGTATGGTGATTATGCGCACGTGCAAGAATACGCACCGCCCAAAACCATCCCGCCTGAGACCGCAAAAAAACGCTTCAACCTCGCCCTGATGGGTATCCGTGAGGTGTTTGATATCAACCGCGAGCAGGTCTTTATCAAAACCCGCGCCCGTCAATCAGGTAATGAGCAATATAGTAAGCAAGGTCAAACAGATAAACGTGGCAAGTTCTATGTCGCCCGTGAAGATGGTGCATATTTTTATGTCAACCTTACTGATTATCTAGACACTGGCTTATTTATTGATCACCGTAATATGCGTATGCGCATCAAAGCCAATAGTCGCGGCAAAGCCGTGTTGAATCTATTTGCTTACACGTGTACTGCCAGTGTGCATGCTGCGCTTGCCGGCGCCAAAAAAGTCACCAGTGTCGATTTATCACAGAATTACTTGGACTGGGGCAAGCAAAACTTTGTCCTGAATGGTTTGGATGTAAGCCGTAACAAGTATCAATTTGTGGCTGCCGATATTTTTGAGTGGATTAAAGACAATACCGAACAATATGATATTATCTTTATTGATCCACCGACTTTCTCAAATTCAAAAAAGTTCCAAGGAACCTTTGATGTGCAGCGCGATCATGCCGCCTTAATCAACCGCGCCATGAACCGTTTGACTTCTGATGGAGTATTATATTTCTCTAACAATTTCACCCGTTTTGAGCTGGATGAACAACTCTCTCAGCGTTATGACGTTACCAATATTACCCATCAGACGATTGGTTTTGATTTTAATATCAAAAAGCCCATTCATCAAAGCTTTGAGATTCGCCATCGTCAAGAAACATAAACTGATAAGACATAGTAGCTCTCACCTAAAAAATAGCAAATGAATACCCATAATAGTTGTATTCAACAGACCCTAAGCTTAAAAATTTATTCTCATTAAGAATGACCCATCCCACTTTGATTGGGTCATTTTTTGTTGTTATGATAGTGCGTTGCCATTAGCATATATAAATCGGCAGTAACTTTTACACTTACAATAAGGAAATACTCATGGCTTTATCACTGAATAAAGGCGGTAACTTATCGCTAACGAAAACCGACCCAAACCTAACCAAACTGCTTATCGGTCTTGGTTGGGATGAGCGCGCCACTTCGGGTGCTGAGTTTGATCTTGATGCGAGCGTGTTCTTGCTGAGTACTGCGGGCAAAGTGCGCGGCGACCATGATTTCATCTTCTACAATCAGCTAAAGTCTGACAACGGTGCTGTTGAGCATACTGGTGACAACCGTACTGGCGAAGGTGACGGTGATGATGAAGTGGTCAAAGTAAACTTAACTCAAGTGCCTGCTGACGTCGATAAAATTGTCGTCACAGTGACTATTCATGATGCTGCTGCACGCAGTCAAAACTTCGGTCAAGTCGCCAACGCCTTTATCCGTGTCGTTAACGAAGAGACTGGTACTGAAGTCGTACGTTTTGATTTGGCAGAAGACTATTCTGTCGAAACCGCGATGGTATTTGGTGAGGTTTATCGTCATAACGGTGAGTGGAAATTCCGTGCGGTAGGCCAAGGCTATTCAGGTGGTCTACAAGCAATGTGTCAGCAGTATGGCGTCAATATCTAATACTGAATCTAGGCTGGTTTCAGCACTTTATTGGTCGTCAATATACTGCCAATGGGTGCTGATCAATGTAAAGCGCAAATAGTTGCAAAACAGTCACAATTTTCTATAGCAAAACGTTCAATAATGCTTTATGTTCCATTTAAAATTATGCATAAAAAGTGGTTAGCAATAGCCACTTTTTTGCGGTTTGTGTCTATAATAGGCCGACCTTAGCTTTACGCAACCAGACAGGATGTGTCATGAGACATTTTTATTTAGACTTTATCTTCACGGCCATTGCCTTAGCGGTAGCGGCGTGGTGGGGATATTCACATGGCGGTATGGGCGGGCTGATAGCCACGCTGTCGATTACTGCCATTTTGGCCGTCATGGAGATTTCGTTATCGTTTGATAACGCGGTGGTCAACGCCTCAGTACTTAAGGGCTGGGACGAGTTTTGGAAAAAGATCTTCTTAACCGTTGGTATTTTGATCGCGGTATTTGGTATGCGCTTGGTATTCCCAATTGTCATCGTTGCGGTTACCGCAGACCTTGGCATGATGGAAGTGATCAATCTGGCGTTGTATAACCCAGAAGAATACTCTGCCAGACTCATGGCACACCATGCAGAAATCTCAGCCTTTGGTGGTATCTTCTTACTATTAGTATTCTTAAACTTCGTGTTCGATGACAAAGACGTGCACTGGTTCAACTGGCTTGAAAGCCGCCTTGCGAAGCTGGGCAAAGTTGATGCCATGAGCGTATTTGTTGCACTCATTATCTTAATGATTGCCGTATCGTGGGCCAACGCTGATCAGTCAGCGGCTGTTCTGATTGCGGGTGTCTGGGGTATTTTGGTGTACCTTGGTGTACAGGTTGTATCTGGTATGCTTGAGGGCGACCTTGAGGAAGGGCTAGAAGAAGACGGATCGGGTGCAGCAGCAACCAGTGCCATTATGAAAGGTGGTATTATCGGTTTCTTATACCTTGAAGTACTTGATGCCTCATTCAGTTTTGACGGTGTGATTGGTGCTTTTGCCATTACCAACGACGTGATTGTCATTATGTTAGGTCTAGCGATTGGTGCCATGTTTGTCCGCTCTATGACCATCTTTTTGGTGGACAAAGGTACGCTTGATGAGTTCATTTATCTTGAACACGGTGCGCATTACGCCATCGGTGCGTTGGCTATCATCATGCTACTATCCGTGAAGTTCCATGTGCCAGAGCTGATTACTGGTCTCATTGGTATTGCCTTTATCGGTTGGGCATTTGTGGCCTCACTTCAGTACCGTAAACGACAAGCCAAAAACATTACTGAACATTAACTGTAAACTGTTTTAAAATCATATCGTAGCACGTAGCATATATAGGCCATATCACTCATGTGATATGGCCTTTTTTATAATAAGTGATTACAACTCATTCAAAAACACGATGATTAATGGCTATTTATAAACTTTATATACTCTTATTTACGGCAACAAAACTTGTTAAAAAACTATCAGCTATATAAAATTACTGTGTCCCTTAGTAAACTTATGACTAAGCGCACAAAATTCGCCTTGCTTAGTAACGGCGTGCTTAGTATAGTGAAATACAACACTATTTAAGATGCATAATACGAGTTGCTATAGTATTTATCATGCTATGACTCTGTAAATGTGCTTTGAGTAGGGCATCATTTAACTATCAACCATTCACTAATAATTAACGATTAATAAACAGGATATCTATATGGCTATTAGCTTAACGAAAGGCGGCAACGTAAACTTATCAAAAGAAGCACCAGGTTTAACCAACATCACTGTTGGTCTGGGTTGGGATCCACGTGCAACTGACGGTCAAGAGTTTGACTTAGATGCCATCGGATTTTTGGTCAATGAAGCAGGCAAAGTACGTAACGATCAAGATTTCATTTTCTTCAACAACTTAAAGTCAGACAACGGCGCGGTTGAGCACACTGGCGATAACCGTACGGGTGAAGGCGATGGTGATGATGAAAAAATTAAAATCAATCTTGCTAGCATCCCTGCTGACGTGAGCAAAGTAGCTGTCTGCGCTATCATCTATGAAGGTCAAGCCCGTAATCAAAACTTCGGTCAAGTTGGTGAAGCTTATATTCGTGTCGTGAATGACAATGGCAACTCTGAAATTGCGCGCTATGACTTGTCAGAAGACGGCAGTACTGAAACAGCAATGATATTTGGCGAGTTGTATCGTCATAGCGGTGACTGGAAATTCCGCGCCGTTGGTCAAGGCTTCAGCGGTGGTCTTGGACCATTAGCCGCTTCTTATGGCGTCAATGTGTAAGCTTTTAACAGCTACAGTTACGCATGAGAGTTTACGCTTTAGAATGTAGACTCTAAGTTCAACGCAATAATAAGGCGTGATTTATAAAGTAAATTGCGCCCAATAAGGCTATCAAGTGTATCCTATCATCGCATTTGATGGCCTTAACATTAATGGCATACCAAAATACCTGATAACGTAAGTAGCTACTTTAAGTAGTATTATTCAAGAACCATACTTACAAGCATTCATTAAAAACCGTAATTAGAAAAAAATAAAAGAACCATATTTAAGAATATAGAATAAGGATCTGCATCTCATGGCCGCAACTTTTAGCTTAATCGGTACGATTGAACCATTTTTGCATTGCAACCTCAAAAAGGGTGATTCGATATATTGCGAAGCCAATGCGATGGTGATGATGGAGTCAAACCTTGAATTAAAAGGTAAGCTACAAGGCGGACTCATGCAGTCGTTGATGCGCCGTTTTGCGAATGATGAATCATTGTTTCAACAACAGATTGAAGCGGTCAACGGTGAAGGTGATTGTCTACTTGCCCCTACCCTAGATGGCGATATGCAAATCTTGGACGTCGGGGCGCAGCAGTATACACTGAGTGATGGTGCATTTGTCGCCGCGCAAACGGGTGTCGATATCAGAGCCAATATCCAACGCAACCTTGGCGGGGCAGTATTTGGTGATACTGGTGGTTTTATGGTCATGCAAACCCAAGGTCAAGGTCAAGTCGTGGTATCAGGTTTCGGCTCGCTATTTGAGATTGAAGTCACACCGGGCAAAGATGTCATCATCGACAATGGGCATGTGGTGTGTTGGGATTCTCAGCTTGAATATAAGCTGTCCGTCTCTACCAGCAAGAAAAAAGGCATCATGAGTAACATTATCAACTCCGTTACCAGTGGCGAAGGCATGGTACTCAACTTCTCTGGCTCTGGCAAAGTCGTCATCTGTTCACGCAATCGCGATAGCTACCAAGGCTGGTTACAAAGCATTCTAGGCAGTAGCTCAGGTGGACGCGGTGGTGGTGGCGGATTTTTAGATAATATTTTATAAACATAAAACTCTTTAGCTCATTTCTCTTTAACTCATTTTATAAGGATTCTCACATGACAGTCAGTCTACAAAAGGGACAAAAAATATCCTTAAGCAAAGAAGCTGGTGGCACGCTTACCCAAGTTAATTTAGGTCTGGGTTGGGATGTCGCACAAGGCCCGCAAGCTAAAAAAGGTGGCTTCTTAGGCAAGTTATTTGGTGGTGGTAGTGGCGGTGACACTATTGACTTAGATGCTTCATGCATCATGTTCGATAGTAACAAACAGCCAATCGATGCGATTTGGTTCGGTCAGCTACAATCAAAAGATGGCAGTATCCTCCACACTGGTGATAACCGTACGGGTGATGGCGATGGCGATGATGAAGTCATCAAGGTTGACCTATCAAAAATACCAGAAAACGTGGTATCGCTGATGTTTACTGTCAATAGCTTTACTGGTCAAACGTTTGAGACGGTAGAAAACGCTTTTTGCCGTATCGTCAATGCCAACAACAATCAGGAGGTCGCCCGTTATAATTTATCTGCACAGGGCGGTCATACAGCTATGATAATGGCAAAAGTCTATCGTCATGACAATGAATGGAAAATGCATGCTATTGGCGAGACCGCTTCTGGTCGCACCTTCCATGACTTGATGCCTTCTATCTCTCCGCATGCATAGCTCATACTATCAATAGTTTCAAAAAACCGCCGAGCGACATGTCGTTCGGCGGTTTTTTATTGATGTAGGCTAGTATTTTTTGTCCAGAACTTCTTATGTTTTATGCTTGCTACTTACGCCCTTTTTTCCAGCTAAAACCCCAATTAAAGGCTTTATCCATCTCCTGATGGCCTTTAAAATACTGGTTGATACGCTCAACATTGATACTGCCTTGTTGGTTCACCAAACGCGCGATGGCGCACATTGGCAAGTTGCCAGTGCCTTCCGTTAAACGGGTTTCAATCGGCGGCTGCTCAGGCACATGAATGGTCACTACCCCATCCGTTTGCGCCCAATTTGGTGCACCTTCGTAGATGAAAGCAAAGATGAATACTTCCTCAATCTGTGACCACTGTTGGCCATTGATATCGAGCCATTCACCGCCACTGACTTGCCCCGTTCTATCATCAGCACGTAATAAAACGTAAGGCGCGGATTGCAAACTTCCAAAGCGATTACCTAAGGCCTGAATGAGTGTTTTTTCACCATTTTTTAGATGAATCATCGCACCGACATCCAAGTCGATACCGCCAGATTTATGCTGCTTAAACAGATCGCCCAACAAGCCTTTTTTGGGCGCTTGCTTGTCCATATCTGGACGTTGGTTCCAGTTTAGGTTGACTGAGATCTTACCAAAGTCATCACGTTTTTTTAGATTGATACTGGTTTGGTTTTTGGTGAGCGTAATTTTATTTAAATTAACCGCAGGGCTAGAAGGAATCGGCGGTGGAGTGCTTGCTTGAGGGGCACTACCCGCTTTTTGCGTATTGATTGGCCGCTGCGTATTAATAGGTTGAGACTGACTTTGTGATTGGTTCTGGGCTTGAGCGGGTGCTTCATCAGCAATCTCAACGCCGAAGTGCTCTGATAACGGCTTAAGACCGCCGTCAAAACCTTGAGCAATGAAGCGAAACTTCCAGCTGCCTTGCCGACGATAGCATTCGGCTAAGATAATGGCTTTTTCGCTACGACCAGCACTGCTTAACTGGCAGCTCATTAGCACTTGGCTGCCTTGCAATACCTGAATATCCACATCACCGACTTGAGCCAAAGTCTGCGCACTTGAAAAGGCCAAGGCAATCTTATCAATGCTTGCAGGCTGCGCAGGCAAGTTAATATCAAAAAACCCATCACTATCGTGACCTCGAAAGCTCACATTACCATCATCGCTACGCGTCTGACCATAAAATATCATATCGCCATCACCGCGGACTTTACCATCGGTAGTCAAGCGGTAAGCGGCGCAATCAATCGCGTTTTGGCTCAGAATTCGGATACTGATATTGTCATTTGGTAGGGGCGCATTGGCACCTGCAATTAACTTTTGCGGTTGGTTTTGGCTCATAATCTGTCCTTATAATTATTGATAACACTTATTGATTTATAGCTTTACTTGCCATTTTAGACATTGCCATATAGTAGCATGGATATCATGAGACTTTTAATAAGCAAGCTCATTGATTGAGTGTTAAAAACCCTCTTACAAATCCCTGACGCTATTTTATCAGGAACATTTATAACCTGTGCCATTTGTATATAATAGACTCTGCTATCAATAATAGCTTTAGAATCGCTGCATCAAGTGACCCAACTATTTATACCAACTACTTATAAAACTTATCATCACGCTGAGAAGACTATGGATAACCCTGCAAACCCTAACCACCGCACGATGCCAATAGCAGCTTGGTTGGCTGAAGGTCAGTCCAGCCAGCGCGACATGTTAGCCAGTCTACAAGCGCTGAAGACACAATCGACTACCCCTTTTAATATAATCGCATCACATCGCCATCATAGACCTGAGATTTTTGAATTTGCTGACTTAGTGTATCGCGAGCCAGTCAATACGGCTGCAAATAATGATGAGCATACGCAGGCTGAATCCATATTGCCGCGCTGGCAGTTTGTACTTGAAGAGGCTCAGCGTCAAAACGTGAAAGTATTGCTGACTGGTCGTAACGGTATTGACTATGAGGCGCATCGTGAGACATTTAAGGCAGCAGGCATTCGCTTATTGACAGGTGCGACGAGCGTCGCTGCATTGGAGTCGATTGATGATAAATTTGCCTTTATGCAGCATTGCCATGCCCATGACATCCCAGTGGCTGATGCTTGGCGTTTTGATAATACTGCTGAGCTTGAAGCGTTACTGGCGCAGCACGGTCATCAGCCCTTATGTGTCAAACCAGTCACTGGTATTTTTGCGCAAGGATTTTGGCGACTTGATACTGGTAAACCTTCAGGTGAGCAGTATGATAGTTTTGAGCATTTATACTTTACTGAAGAGAAAAAAATAAATACCACACAGTTCATAAACGCCTACGCCAATAGCCAAATGGTACATGAGCGCCCTATTCCCATGCTGCTGATGCCTTATTTGTCAGGGCAAGAGTACTCTATCGATGTCGTCTGCGAACATGGTGAAGTATTGGCAGCAGTCACTCGCCATAAGACGGGGAAAATCCAACATATCGGTTATGAGCAATCAGTGATGGAGGTCGTCATCCCACTGATTGAAGCCTTTGGCTGTGATGGCATCGTCAGTGTACAAACCAAGGCGGACGACGATGGTCAACACCGTGTCCTTGAGATCAACTCTCGCCCCTCAGGCGGTATTGGCTACACCGCTCATAGCAGTGTGGACTTAACGCAAGTGGGGTTTGCCTATTGGCTTGGTTTAACGGATAAACCCAAACTGGCTGATATTAGTCAGCAGATTACGCCTTGTCAGGTACGATCAATTATGATGAGTGTAAAAATTGAAGAAGCGACTGCTGAATAAAATATCTCCTTAAAACAGATAAGCCCCGAATGTAAGTTTGATCAGAGGGTAAGCGATGACAGCACAGACCACATTAGCATTAGGCGCCAACACCGTAATTGAACAAGCACGGTGCGCTATGGCTGGTTGGCTGTCAGGGTTAAGAAATAAAAAGTAAATTATAAAAACATATAAAATAGTCACTTTGAGAAAGTGTGTTAAGGAATATAAATGCCAGCTAAACTCAACAATATCGCTGTACTTATCGATGCTGATAACGCCTCTGCAAAAAATATTGGCCACATTTTGCAAGAGATAGAAAAATTTGGTCACATCACTTGTAAAAAGATCTACGGTGATTGGGGCAATGCTCATATTCAAAGCTGGCAAGAGGCGCTACTCAAATATGCTATAGATCCCATGCAGCACTTTGCTTATGTCAAAGGTAAAAATGCCACAGATATTGGCATGGTGATTGAGGCGATGGATTTACTTTATAGTCAGCGCTACGATGGCTTTTGCCTGATATCGAGTGATAGCGACTTTACCTCGCTGGCGCTACGCATTCGCAAAAATGGTGTCAAAGTATTTGGCTTCGGTAAACGCAGTACTGTTGACGCTTTTGCCAAATCTTGCGATCAATTTTTTTATGTAGAAGATTTGCTGGCTGCGCAAAGTAGCTCTAGCAAAACCGCATCCTTGTCAAACAACTCGCCGACACGCTGGACAACTAAGCAGCTACACACACAAAACCACTTAATCAGTGTGATAAACAAGCTTATTAATGAAAATCCTAATGCTGATAATGGTTGGTCAAACTTATCTTATATCGCCAGTCAAATTCACCAAAACCATGAAAATATTAAATTAGATAAATATGGCTATACAAAATTTTCTGATTTAATTGTCGCTCTACGTTTATACGATATAAGACGACAATCTAATGGCATGTGGGCAAAGCTAAAAATACAAAAAAAATCGACAGCTTCTACAGCTAGTAATAAAAAAACCTCGCTCCAAGTCTCTACTGACAAATTAGCGACTACTAAACCTAATGCAAACCTTTTCCCTGCTGCCCCTATTATTGTCAAAATAGCGACTGCGCCTACTACTGATGCTGCTTTATTTAGAGTAAATGCTACTGCAAAAGTACGTGGCGATGAAGATATGATATTTTATGGACAGACGCATAGTGAAGATGGCGCAGTCGAGCTAGATCAACGTCTCGAAGGTAATAAGTCAGTATCTGAGTTCAGTTGTGATTTGAACCTCCAACCTACTAATATCGAACAACTTAACTTTGTATTATCAAGTGAGCTTGAAAGCTTAGCGACCGACCCTCAGCAAGCACCTATTGAATTAAGCATCACTGATAAACAGCAAAACACATTATTATTTTCAGGTGAATTTTCCGTCCAAAACAAATCAGGTAAAAGCCTAATATTATTTACCTTAAACCGAACAGGCAAACAATGGCAATTTGCACCAAAGCATCAAAATATAGATGGCGATCTACGTTATCTTTGTGAAAAATATGGGGTAGAACTAAGCGATGACTGATATTACAAACAAATTACCATCCAATAAAGTGTATGAGACTAGCATCACCCTACCTCGCGGTACGCTTGACCTAACCTATCAAACCAATAGCACACTAGACAATGATACGACTTATCAACTAGAAGACTTGCTTGGGTTTGCCCAACGCATTAACCCCAAACGCGCGTTTTTATTCGTCTCAAAAGTCTTAGGTCGCCATATCCCAGTCACGGCTAGTAGCATGCGCAAGGCTTTTACTGACTTAGCAAATTTAGTACCTAGCGATTTACCCGAGCCGATTTTAGTCATTGGTATGGCAGAGACTGCTGTTGGGTTATCTGCTGGTGTGCATCAAGCGCTACAAACACGCTATCCTAATGCTTTATTATTAAACTCCACGCGTCATGCGCAACACAATGATGATAATAGTGAAACGTTATTAACGACTTTTAGCGAAGACCACAGTCACGCCAGCCAACATTTAATTTATCAAAGTTCTAACAAAGCTACGCAAGAGCAATTACTTGCTAGCAAGACATTAATTATGGTGGATGACGAAGCCTCAACAGGCAATACTTGCGTCAATGTCGTGACTGCACTACGTAGTGCTGGGCTTTCGCAATTAGGGCAGGTACACCTAACCACCTTGGTTGATTGGTCGCTAAATCAGAATCAGGATGCAGCCGATATGGAGGATACAATATCTACACGCCTACCTAATATTGACTTTTATCGTCATCATCTGTTATCTGGCGCGTGGCAATGGACGGATGCACCCAATCCTGAGCCGATTACCATGCCGTCGGTTGATACGACTGAGGCTGGCAGTCAGGCTCTAGGTGATACTGGTAACTGGGGGCGCTTCCCAACGCTGGATAGCACAGATGGATTTAATAATTATTTAGCGAAGTTTCAATCCGCATTTACCCGTTTTAGTGGGCAAGCACCGTTTGATAAAGAACAACTGCCTGAGCGTATTTTAGTATTGGGTAGTAATGAGTTTGTGTGGTTGCCATTTTTATTGACGGAATGGCTTGAGGCGAAAACTCAACACTCTAAACCAGTGGCTACAGTGAACTTTAGTGCTTTGACACGCTCACCGATTGCCCTTGGTGGTGCGATTACCAACATGCTAAGCTTTAGCGACAATTATGGTCTAGGTATGACCAATTTTGCTTATAACGTTGAACCTAGCGATTGGGATTTGATTGTGCTATGTGTAGAAACGGCTTCTGATAGCGTAGATGAGATGTGGCAAGGTTTGGATAATGTGTTGGTGGTGAGTCCATCGATTTAACTTAGCCACTAAGCCACTATCTGATTTTCAAATCCATTATGTACGGACACTTTTATGACCACCCCTTTCTTTAAGACTAGCCCCAACATTATCAAACCTTACGCCTTAATGGATTTAGACGATACCCTATTTCAGACGCAGCGTAAGATCGACGCTTGGGATTTACCTACCGCTGAATCTGAAAGCTTAGTCTGCGCCACGGTAAACAAACAAGCCGAACCATTAAGCTTTATGAGCCAACGGCAAGCTGCGTTCTTTAATTGGTTGCTTGCTAGTACCGAATTGATAGTGGTCACCGCGCGCGACCGTAGTGAAATCAAACGTGTAAAGCTACCTTTTGACAGTTGGCAAGTTTTGACTCATGGGGCGATTATTTTAACAGCTGATGGCGAACTATTAAGCGCATGGCAACAGCATATGTATGAGCAGCTTAGCCCCTTGCAAGACAAACTTAACCAGCTAAGCCTATTATTCGCGGATTACAGTAGAAAAGATGACAGTCAATTAGTATTTACACCGCATATTGATAGTTTTAATAATGGTTCTGTTAATGAAGAATTGACCATTTATCTGGCTATTAAACATGCGCAAAAAGACCATCAAGCATTGGCAGAATTAGCCAAAAAGCTACCTACATTAATACGTGATTTTGATCAGGATTTTTATGTCCATGTTAACGCCAACAATCTCGCGATACTGCCACATGCAGTACATAAGCACCATGCGGTACAGTTTCTATTAGACCATCATTTAGATAGTCAACGTCCGAGTTTTGGCTTTGGTGACAGTCTGGCAGATTTGCCGTTTCTGCAACTGCTAGACTGGTACGGTATGCCCAATCATGGTCAACTGCACGACAATCTTAGTTCTTAGTAATTCTCAGCTCTTAATAATTCTCAAATATTAATAATTATAATAACGACAGCAGCTTATATGAGTAAAAAACCTTCTATGACCACTCCCAATATTCAAAAACTCGATAAATACGGCTCAGGCAGTTACCTTGCCAGCGATGTAACAGTGCTACTCGATATTGTCGATAAAGACGCGGTTGCAGACGTGCCAGTCAGCCAAAAAGAAGCGCTTATCCAAAGTGGGCAGCGTCATTATTCAGATATGCTGACTTTAGAGCAAGCGCCGTCAGCTATGCATGAGCAATTATACGCGCAGGCATTAGAGCAAGGCACAAATAGAACCGCGACTGATATCGCTAATTTAGCGCATACGCTACACCATACTTTCGAGCAAACGGTCAGTACTGAGCGCCCATTAGTATTGGTCAGCTTAGTACGAGCAGGTTTGCCCATTGGCGTGTTATTACAGCGTGCCTTATCAGATAGGAAAGGGTCAGATAATGAAAGGTCAGATGCCGATGCCGATAGCGACTACTCTCTGCCCAGTGTGCATTACGGTATTAGCATCATCCGTGATCGTGGGCTTGATCCCATAGCCTTGCAAATGATATTGGACGCTTATCCAGACAGCCCCATCGTATTCGTTGATGGCTGGACAGGGAAAGGCGCCATTTATCAAGAGCTTGCTCGTAGCTTAGAAGTCTTTAGTGACCCTAGCCATCCCAATTTTGCCAATATATTCCATCAAGGAAAAGACGCCATCCCGCTACTTACACTCGCTGATCCAGCGGGCGTCGCTTGGTTGGCTGCTAGTGAGGAAGACTGGTTGATTCCATCAGGTTTATTAAATAGCACGGTATCTGGACTGATTTCTCGTAGTCTATATACTGAGCCGCAATCGGGTCTGCATCGCAGTGTCTTTTATGATAATTTAGTAGAAGCAGATCATAGCTTAGCGTTTATCGATCATATTGATACAGCACGGCGTGCATTGACGATACCTTTAAAACGTTTGCCAACATTTACGCAGCCACGCTATCAGACTGCTGATTTAATTGATGAGTTGGCAATTACCTATCAAATCAGTAATCGCAATCGTATTAAGCCGACAATTGCAGAGGCAACACGCGCCATATTACGCCGCGATCCAGAGCGCATTTTACTCGCTACCGCTGATCATCCTGATACGGTATTATTGCGACATTTATGCGACGAAAGAAACATCAATATCAGTGTATTAGATGATAAAATACTGCCCTATCAAGCCATCACCCTTATCAAGCAGCGTAGCAAAGACAGTTAAGCCATTGCCATCGACTCATTGATATGTCCTGCCTTTTATAACCGCCGATAACCAGATAACCCCTTATTTATTACTATTTACGATGCCAATTATGTCCGACATGCCAAACAACGAATCCAATATCTATAGTCATACTCAGTCTTACGAGCATCTGATTACTGAACGTCATGCGATGCTTAAGCCACGTGCTCATCACCCTTATCAGTTAGGCGCCAGTCTCTATATGCCTGCTACTCGCCAAGATATCTGGCAAGTCATCAAGCGTGACAAGCTATCGACCATTAACAGCATTATTATTTGTTTAGAAGATGCTGTTAGCCATAGCCATGTTGAGTTGGCACTTGAACGTTTGCAAGCTTTACTTCATACGTGGGCTGAGCATGTTGACAGTATCAATGACCCTTCAAAGCAAGCTGGTCTTCATTCAGAGCAGCAAACAGGTCAGAAAAATCAGCAACCAACACGGCCCTTAGTCTTTGTACGGCCACGTAATCCAGCGATGCTAGAACACCTAGCAGGGTTTTCTCATATCGATCTGATTGATGGTTTTGTATTGCCTAAAGTCGATATGTATAGTTTATCCAATTGGCGAATGGCCTGTCAGAACTTAAGCACAGACCAGCTATTGATGCCAACCTTAGAGACCGCGGCTTTATTTGACCCGCATCATAACCAAGAGCTGGCGATCGGTTTTAAAGAAGCCTTTAATCAACCAGTCTTTGCCTTGCGTATCGGTGGCAATGATTTATTTGCCGCATTGCGCCTGCGTCGTCCTAAAAATAGTATCATCTACGCTTCACCGATTGGCACACTGGTCTATCAGCTGCTTGGCTGCTTCGTACCGCACGGCTTTTATTTAAGCGCGCCTGTCTTTGAGTACTTAGATCAGCCAACGCTATTTATGCAAGAGCTGACCCGCGATGTGAGCTTGGGACTGGTAGGAAAAACGGTCATACACCCAAGCCAAATCGCCTTGGTACAACAAGCTTATTGCGTGCCAAAAAGCATGCTAGATGAAGCACAAGCGATACTCCATAGTGAAGCCAAAGCGGTGTTTAAATATAATAACACCATGCTAGAGCCTGCCACCCATCGCGCTTGGGCAGCTGAAATTGTCAATCGTGCTGAGGTGTTTGGAACGATTGATGACGGTAATAGTGAGTATAGCTCACGCATGTAGCAGTTAAGAATCTAACTTCGATGTCAATTTAAAAAGCCGCTATTATTTTTGATAGCGGCTTTTTATTTGGACGTGTGCTCATTTTCAAACGCTATACACAGCATTCTAAAAACTGACTCATTACTCGATTGATCTGCTCGGGCTCTTCTACCGTTGCAGTATGGCCAGCGCCTTTGATGACTGCCAGTTTAGAGCCTGCAACTGCAAAATGCATACGTTCTGATTTGGCATAAGGCGTCGCTGCATCTTCATCACCGACCACAATCAGTGTCGGCGTGTTAATATCGCCAAGCTGCTCATAAGTCCCTGAGCGTTCTATGACACCCAGTGTGGCCTTTATCACACCAGTCTTATGATTGTCTTGCATCAGCGCCAACCATTCTTTACATTCAGGTCTGCGCGCCTTATCTGCCAAAAAACTACTGCCAAACATGATAGGCAGCACCTTTTTGCTCACACGCCTCATGCCCAGCCAGCGAATCGCAGTCATCAGCTTTCGATACTTTGGTATGTTTGTTGGATCTTCAGGATCGGCTGAAGTTGCTATTAACATTAGTGACAATAAAAGCTCTGGCCGCTTGATAGCGATGCGCTGTCCAATAAAACCACCCATCGATAGCCCAACAAAATGACACTTATCAATATTGAGTGCTGAGAGCAGCTCAAGGGTATCTTCAGTCAAAGTTTCCATATCATAGCCAGACTTGGTAATTTGCGACTGCCCTTGCCCGCGAAAGTCAAAAGCAATGCAGCGATACTTATCTTGAAAATACGCCACCTGTCTGTCATACATTCGTGTACTCCACAGCAGTCCATGCGCAAACACCATAACGGGCTTTTGCGTATCATCTGGTGCACTGTCTTCGTAATAAATATTGACATCATTTACCTGAATATGGGGCATAGTTACTTCCTTATATTGCCATCATTTATATTGAAAAGTGATTAGCGCAACGCTAATTTACTTTAGCATAAACACACTGTTTATTTAATGAAAACCATCATTGATATAGTAAATTTTAAACAACGAGAGTACAGCCATTACGGCGTGCTACTGGTATAAATTTTCCTTGCTTGCTGTGCGACTTTGTCACTCCAGAGGCTGCACAAAATTCATCCCAGTAGCACTGTATTTATTTTATAGTTGCTGAAATATAGTAACGTTTTTTACTGTTTATATTCAATGGCTGTGTTTTGAAGAACTATTGGGCGATGAAATCTTCGATGTTTCTTGTGCCTATTCACATTTTATTAGGACATATTGCAAGACGTACAAGTGTGTCTTTAGCGCCTACAAAACCTGCTTTTATAATCAGGGCAAGCTGCTATAGTATTCAACACTAGTCATTAACATTAGTAATTAGCACTGACCCATTTGTTACATTAGTTTTTATTTACCATCAACTTTCATATAGCCATACAGAATAAGGAAATCCAAGATGTCAGCATCTCTTATCGAGTACCAAAGCGAAAACCATATTGCTACCATCACGCTAAATGACCCAAAAAGCCTGAATGCGTTTAGCACACCTCTAAAAGCAGACGTCTTAAAAGCGCTAGATGCAGCTGAAGCTGATGAGAACGTGCGTGTGATTGTCTTGCAGGGTGCAGGCGGTAACTTTTCAAGCGGTGGCGATATCAAAGAGATGCTGTCTGAGGGTATCGATAAGGAAGTGATCTCAAATAAACTAAAAGGCATGGTAGAAGGCGCTGGAGAAGTCAGCTTAAAGCTGCGTAAAATCCATAAGCCAATTATTGCCAAACTAGAAGGCGCGGTTGCAGGCGCAGGTATGAACTTGGCCCTAACTTGCGATTTTCGTATCACCGCAGATAATGCGAAGTTTGTGCAAGCGTTTGTACACATCGGCCTCGTACCTGATGCTGGCGGTGTATACTTATTAAATCAATTAGTTGGTCCGGCTAAGACCACTGAGCTTGTGATGCTTGGCGACAAAATCAGCGCGAAAGACATGGCTGACTTAAATTTGGTCAACCAAGTGGTAGCGGCGGAAGAGCTTGATGCCGCAGTATTAAAGCTTGCCTCTCGTCTGAGTGCACTGCCAGGTAAGGCGCTCTCTAGCATGAAAGACATGCTCAATACTCACGCTTACTCAGGCTTGAATGAAGCACTCGATATGGAAGTGCACCAACAAGCAAGATTGGCTAAAACTGATGATTTCATTGAGGGTGTTACCGCATTTATTGAAAAGCGCAAGCCCGTTTATCAAGGTAAATAATAGATTAGGGTGTCTCCTAATAAAACTCAGGTTTGCAATATCATTAAAAAGGCTGCCAATTGGCAGCCTTTTATTTGGGTAAAACCCTATAGAAAATGCTCAGTACCATTATCATGAGTCTAATGACACATTAAGTGGCAGAAGCTGTCTTATATTGATGCGGTAAGGTAAATATCTTGTCAAAGATTAAGGTAAAGATAAAAGTATAAACCAAGAAGAAGAGCAGTAATGCCGCCTCCATCGTAAAGGCTTTTATCACACTCACATCGTACCAAATCATATAAAGTGGTAGGCAAATTAAAACCAATCCGCCTTCAAAACCCAAAGCATGAATACTACGTATCCAAAATGTGCGCTTGGTCACATGCTTGCGACGCTCCCAAGCTTCAAAAGCGGTGTTATAAATAAAGTTCCAGATGACCGCTGCCAATGAAACCATTACAGCGACTGGTAAGGATTCTGCCGCATCACCACCACTAAGCAGCATCAGGACAAAGGTAGATGCAATGATGGCGATAATTTCAAAGATAATCACATAGACGATGCGACGTTTGAGCGGGGATAAAGTAATCAACCAAAACTCCAAAGCACATAAGTTTATAAGTGCATGATCAAAGTATCGGTCCGTCCCGAGATAGAAAAGATAGATTAAGTGCAGAGCCACGGTTTCCGCCTGCGCTTATATTATACCTAAGATCATGAAAGAAATCAGCTGCTGCACTTATCGTCTAATTGGCAAGGAAGCGCTTATTTTGCTGGCGGACCCCATTGATTGGTTTCACGCTTGGTATCGCTCACCAAAAATACCAATAATATGATAGAGCCTATCAAAGGTAAAATGGATATCAAAAACCACCATCCTGAACGACTGGTATCGTGCAACCTGCGAACAGTCACTGCCAAACCTGGCAAAAATAAACCAAGTGCTACAACCACATAAAACAGCCCTGTTTCTGAGTCAAATATCATGCTATCTAACATCATCGCTACAAAAAACAGACCCATTTGTACCAATACGAAATACCAATATTCTTTACGTCTAGCACGACCAGAGAAGTTAACGTAATTTCTCAAGCCTTTTTTAAACCAATCAATAATCCCGTAGTTTGCTTCCGCAGCATGATTATTATTGACAGTATTCTGTGGTAAGGGTGGCGGCGTCGCTTTATCAAGCATATTTCTATTTTCCATAGGTTAAGTGATTCGCAGTCTCTAAAATGAGAGTTGGTAATCAAAGGTAAATGAGCGACTTTGATTATAAGCACTCAATAAAGGTTTGCAAACCGTTATCGTTGTATTTTAAATTTATAAAAAAACCCCGCATCATTCCGATACGGGGTTTATTTTTATCTTACTAATTAGCTTTAAGGCAAATATTAAGTCAACTGAGCAACGTTAATTTTATCCGCTTCTTCAGTGTACTCTTCCATACGGTCGAAGTTCATGTACTGATACACTTCTTCGCCCATGCTGTTGAGCATGCCAGCGTACTGCTGATACTCTTCATTGGTAGGCAGTTTACCAAGTACCGCTGCGACTGCTGCAAGTTCTGCAGACGCTAGATAAACGTCAGCGCCTTGACCTAGACGGTTCGGGAAGTTACGCGTTGAGGTCGATACCGCAGTAGAGTTCGGTGCGATACGTGCTTGGTTACCCATACATAGTGAACAACCAGGCATTTCAGTACGAGCGCCGGCTTGAGCGTAAATGTTGTAGTAACCTTCTTCCATCAATTGACGCGCATCCATTTTGGTTGGTGGCGCAATCCATAGACGAGTTTTGAGGCTACCTGCTGGTACGTCTTGCAAGAGTTTACCGGCAGCGCGGAAGTGACCGATGTTGGTCATACATGAACCGATGAATACTTCATCAATGGTATCACCAGCCACATCGCCTAAGGTTTTTGCATCGTCTGGATCGTTCGGGCAGCAAAGGATAGGCTCTTTGATCTCAGACATGTCGATAATCATGTCGATGGCGTATTCTGCATCTTCGTCAGCACGCATGAGGCTTGGGTTTGCGAGCCACTCTTGCATTTGCTCGATACGACGGCTAATAGTACGCGCATCGCCATAGCCTTCTGAGATCATCCACTTAAGTAGAGTGATGTTTGAGTTTAGATACTCAGTCACTGACTCTTCAGATAGCGTGATAGTACAACCAGCAGCACTACGCTCAGCTGAGGCATCAGATAGCTCAAACGCTTGCTCAGCGGTTAGGTCTTCTAAGCCTTCAATTTCAAGAATACGACCGTTGAACTCGTTGATTTTACCTTTCTTATCAACAGTCAATAGACCTTCTTTGATTGCTTGATAAGGAATCGCATGGACTAAGTCACGTAGCGTGATACCAGGCTGACGCTCGCCAACGAAGCGGACACGCACAGACTCAGGCATATCAAGTGGCATAACACCAGTCGCTGCTGCGAATGCAACCAGACCAGAACCAGCTGGGAACGAGATACCCATTGGGAAACGAGTATGCGAGTCACCACCAGTACCAACGGTATCTGGAAGTAGCATACGGTTCAACCACGAGTGAATGATGCCATCGCCCGGACGTAAGCTGACGCCGCCACGGTTCATGATGAAGTCAGGTAGGGTGTGCTGAGTCTCAACGTCAACTGGCTTTGGATAAGCCGCCGTATGACAGAATGACTGCATCACTAGATCTGCTTGGAAGCCCAAACATGCCAAATCTTTTAACTCATCACGGGTCATCGGACCTGTGGTATCTTGCGACCCGACCGTAGTCATTTTTGGTTCACAGTACATACCCGGACGTACGCCTTCTAGGCCACAAGCTTTACCAACCATTTTCTGTGCAAGCGTGAAGCCTTTGCCAGTATCAGCTGGCTCTTCTGGCTTAGCAAATACGTCTGAATGACCAAGACCCATGTACTCACGAGCACGGTTAGTCAGGCCACGACCAACGATTAATGGAATACGGCCACCAGCACGAACTTCATCAAGCAGTGTTGGTGAGTTTAGCTTGAACGTTGACAACACTTCATCAGAGTCATGCTTTGTGATTTTGCCTTCGTACGGATAGATGTCAAATACATCACCCATGTTTAGCTTATCAACCGCTACTTTTTCGATTGGCAATGCACCAGAATCTTCCATAGTGTTAAAGAAGATAGGAGCGATGTTGTTACCCAATACTAAACCGCCGCCGCGCTTATTTGGCACGTTAGGAATGTCTTCACCCATGAGCCACAGTACTGAGTTGGTCGCAGACTTACGGCTAGAACCCGTACCAACAACGTCACCAACATAGGCAAGTGGATGGCCTTTTTCTTTTAGCGCTTCGATCTGCTTCATTGGACCAACAACGCCCTCTTCGTCAGCAGTGATGCCGTCGCGAGAGTTTTTGTGCATGGCTAATGAATGCAATGGGATGTCAGGACGGCTCCACGCATCTTGCGCAGGTGACAAGTCATCCGTGTTGGTTTCGCCAGTCACTTTAAACGTCGTGTAAGTCGATTTCTGTGGTACTTCTGGACGGTTTAGGAACCATTCAGCATCGGCCCAAGACTGAACGACTTCTTTTGCGATGTCATTACCAGCTTCGGCTTTTTCAGTGACGTCATTGAATGCGTCAAATACCAACAAGGTCTTTTTTAACGCTTCGGCTGCGTCTTGTGCAACATCGGCATCATCTAATGCAGAGACTAATGGCTGAACGTTGTAGCCACCTTGCATAGTACCTAAGATTTCAACAGCTTTTTTCTTGCTAATAAGTGGTGATGAAGCTTCACCCTTGAGGATAGCGGCTAAAAATGCAGCTTTAACATAAGCAGCTTGGTCAACACCGGCTGGGATACGGTTTTCTAACAAATTCATTAAGAACTCATTTTCGCCCGCTGGTGGGTTTTTGAGTAGCTCAACCAATTCTGCTACCTGCTTCTCATTCAGTGGAAGGGGTACAGTTCCTAGCTCAGCACGTTCTGCGACATGTTTACGATAAGCTTCTAACACAATAGTCGTCCTCGTCGGTTGGTGATCAGCACATTACGTGAGTAGTCAGTATGACTGCCTGCGTTGATGCACTATATTGAATAATTATCCCCGCTAATATAGCCTATAATGGCTAAAAAGTTAATGGGGCGAGGGCAAAATCACTCACATAGCCAACATTTATTATAAAAATGGGTGGTATCAATCAGGTGATTGTAGAGCCTTTTTAGCTCATCCCGCTCTTTTATATTCCAGCCCAGCCCTACCTACTTTTAATATCTTCAAGATGAGGTTAACCAAAATCAAGGTGGCTGTTATACTTCTAGCAAATGATATTTGGCAAATAACAGCGCACAAAAAACGAGACCAACAGCGATAGCTTTTATGGTTTATTGAATTTAAAAAAGGATGACAGTATGGACAAGCCCTCTAATTATGAAAATGGACTAAAAGTGCGCACCGAAGTGATGGGCAAGGCACATGTAAAACGCTCTCTTGACTCTGCAACACCGTTTACCCAGCCTCTACAAGACTGGATCATTGAGCATGCTTGGGGCAGTACTTGGCAAGATGATTCAGTCCTGCCGCGTAAGTATCGCTCTCTAATCACCATCGCTTTTTTAATCGCTCAAAAAAGCCCAAATGAGCTAAAAGGACATATCCGCGGCGCGATCAATAACGGTGCAAGTGTCGCTGAGATTCGAGAAGTATTAATGCACAGTCTACCTTACTGCGGTGCGCCTGCTACCCAAGAGGCGTTTCGTGCCGCCATAGAAATACTGAATGAGCTAGACATAGATATCGATTAATAAAGCTAGGGTAAAGAGATGAGCTATAGTAAGAGCAAGCATTCTTAACAAGATTGATTAAGCGCCTAGCGCTTATTATCTGCTATAATATCTCAACTCATAAAACATACTGATAATTCCATAAACCCTTACTATACAGAGGGTTAAGAGATGATTTAATTATGACAACTGCCGTCCAAACCCATGTCCCTGCTGCCAGAGCAAAGCCCAAAAAAGCCGTTCAAGGCGAAAAGCTACGTGGCTACGACAAAGTAGCACGTATCCCTATTAAGGTTATTCCGACTGTCGAAGCGAAGAAAAAGCCAGACTGGATTCGGGTAAAGATGTCTTCACCTGCTGAGGTGGCGCGTATCAAAGCCACCTTGCGCGAGCAAAAGCTCTATACCGTCTGTGAAGAAGCCGCCTGTCCAAACTTGCCGCAGTGCTTTGCTGATGGTACGGCCACCTTTATGATTATGGGTGATATCTGTACCCGTCGTTGTCCGTTCTGCGATGTGGCACATGGTCGTCCGAATAATCTTGATCCTGATGAGCCGCGTCATACTGCTGAGACGATCCAAGGTCTGGGGCTCAAATATGCCGTTATTACCTCTGTCGATCGTGATGATCTCAAAGATGGCGGCGCGCAGCATTTCGTTGATGTCCTCAATGAATCAAGAGCGCTTAGCCCAAACTGCTTGATTGAGATACTCGTACCAGACTTTCGTGGGCGTATGGACGTCGCGCTAGACTTATTGTGTGAGACGCCGCCAGATGTCTTTAATCACAACATCGAAACAGTGCCACGTCTGTATAAAGCCTTCCGTCCAGGTTCTGACTATCAGCACTCGCTAGATTTGCTCAAGCTTTATAAAGAGCGTCGCCCTGATATTGCGACCAAGTGCGGGTTTATGGTTGGTCTTGGCGAGACCGAAGAAGAGATTTATGCGCTGCTTGATGACCTAAAGGCGCATGACGTAGACATGATTACTATTGGTCAGTATCTACAACCTAGTAAGAACCATGCCCCAGTTGACCGCTACGTGCATCCAGACGAGTTTCAGCGTTATATGGATTATGGCAAAAAGATTGGCTTCTTTAGTATTTGGGCAGGCCCGATGGTACGCTCAAGCTATTTTGCTGACCGTCAGTACTATGGCGAAGATTGCCCAGCGCCCATTCGTAGCAAAAAAGCATTAGAAGCTGAAGGCAAACTTGGTTGTTAATATTCGACTGATTAAGCCATTTATTAAAAGCTATTGATATAAAAAGGAGACTCACAAAGGTCTCCTTTTTTATTGCGCTCTATTCAAAGCACCTACACTCGCAAATGAGAATAGTGCTATATTTTAAATATAACTCCGCTTTCAACTATTTAAGATTATTTGCGTAGGCTGTGGCTTTAGCCCAGCATTATAACTTTGCAGAAGTAAGTTGCTGGGCTAAAGCCACAGCCTACAATGGTGCATATTAAATTGAGAGTCAGGTAAATATAGTAAATTAATACCACTCTTACTTCCTATTAAAAAAGGACTGACCAATGAGCAGCAAATTTATCCCACAAGAAGGCTCTTGCTACTGTTTTAGCAATACTTATATGATTAACAATACCCCCATTGGCCGCTTTATCTGTCACTGCAGTATTTGCCAAGAATTCACAGGCCAAGCTTATAATGATGTGACGATTTTACTTAAGTCAGATGTGAGTCAGTTAAACCTCATCAGAACCAAATTTCGCCGCTGGAAACTCCCGCCAAATATTAGCCGCGGGCTTTGTACGCGCTGTAATAAACCCAGCATAGAGATGGCATTGGGTGGCAGCCTCATCTTGGTACCGACCACCAACTACCCTGATATAGCTGCATTGCCTGAGCCGACCATGCATCTGTTTTATAATCGCCGTGCCAGCGATATGGACGATGACTTGCCCAAGTACAATGGCTTTGTACAAAGTCAGGCAATAATCGTGAAAGCGCTTGCGCAGGGCCTATATAAAAGAGTGGCTAAACGCTAGTGGCTGTTTTTAGAGTCCAGTTTTCAAGCTTAGAATGTCAAAAGGGTGAGTAACAGATTTTGTTACTCACCCTTTTGACATTAACCAACCTCTTAATATAGATATCTAACGCTTTAAACCGTTAAAGTAGGCGTTGGCTTCTCGGCTGTTTTTATATTAAATAACGCAATAATGACGACTACCACCGCGCCTACTATACCAGTCGTAATCTCAGGATAAATCAGTAATAAAGCCCCAGCTGCCAGTATTACACGAGTCAGTGGGTTCATTGCACCTTTAAAATACCCTTCTAACGCGGCACTTAGCGCAATGACACCAGTGACCGAAGTCAATACTACCGTTATGATATCCATCACAGGCGGTAGCGGGAAGTCCTTGGCAGTGACGGCCAAACCAGTTGGGTCTATCATCAGCATAGTGGGACTATAGATGAACATAAAGGGCACGATGAATCCAGCCAGTGCCAGTTTTAATGATAAAAATCCTGTCTTCATCGGATCGCCACCTGAGATACCCGCGCCCGCAAAGGCTGCCAAACACACAGGCGGTGTAATATTGGCAAAAATACCAAAATAAAACACAAACATATGCGCTGATAAAATCGGAATATCAAACCCTGCTAGAGCTGGTGCAGCCATGGTTGCCGTAATAATGTAGGCAGGAATAGACGGTAGCCCCATGCCCAATACCATCGATGCAAGCATCGTCAAAATAAGCGTAAGGAATAATGATCCTGCACCAAGCGTCACGATAGAGGAAGTCATCACCGTACCAAAACTGGTCAAGCTGACAACACCAATAATAACGCCAACCACCGCACAAGCTGCCATCACGGCGAGCGACTGTCGAGCGCCATCTTCAAGAGCGCCCAAAATATCAGCAACTCCCATTCTGGTCTCTTTGCGTATCATACTGATGGCGACTGTGAAGCCAATGGTATAAGCAGCAGCGTAGCCTACTGGTACGTTCTCAATCAATAAATAAATCAAAAACACAATCGGCAGCAGCATATGACCGCGCGCTTTTAGCACCGCTTTTACTTGTGGTAAATTCTCTTTGGCGATACCTTTTAGGTCGCGGCGCCCTGCACGAAAGTGCACCTGTGCAATGACCCCTAAATAGTACAGCACCGCTGGTAATAATGCTGCCAGCGCAATCGTACTATAGGGCAGACCTGTAGTCTCTGCCATGATAAAAGCACTGGCGCCCATGATGGGTGGCAATATCTGCCCGCCCACTGAGGCACTCGCCTCTACTGCCCCTGCAAAGTCTTTTTCGTAGCCAACCTTTTTCATCAGCGGGATGGTAAATGCGCCCGTACTGACGACGTTTGACAAGGCTGAGCCATTGATACTACCCATAAACCCACTTGAGATGACCGCTACCTTGGCAGGGCCGCCTTTTTTGTCACCCGCTAGCGCGAGTGCCAAATCATTAAACAACTGCCCCATTCCAGAACGCGATAAAAAGGCGCCAAATAGAATAAACAAAAAGATGAAAGTAACCGAGGCACCAATCGCCACAGAATACAAACCTTCCGTCTTTAAAAATAACTGACCGAAAATATCACCCATATCATAAGGACGTGTGAGAAGCCGATCAGGCATAAAATCTAAATGACTGACAAACGGATAAGCCAAAAATATCGATGCCAGTATAGGCAAAATCCAGCCCGTAATCCGACGACTGCCTTCAAGCACACAAATCACGGTGATGATAGAAAATATGACATCGACCTGATTGGCCATGCCGCCACGCGAGGTAACGATGTCTTGATACTCATATATCAGATAACCCATACCAGATAAGGACAACGCAAACCAAATCCAGTCATACCAAGCCACCTGCTTGCGGCTGCTTTTCTTGCTGGCGGGAAAAATCAAAAATATTAATGCAAACCCAACGCCTACGTGCACAGAACGCTGTAGCAGTGCTGGCATGGGATTAAAGGTGATATACAAATGAAAGATAGAATATAAAATACAAATGATTGCGATAAAGTATTTTACGGGTCCTTGGGTAATGTTGCGGGTAATTGACTCTCGATCATACTTTTCTAGTATGGCTCGGTTATGAGCTTCTGTCTCAGCATCAGTCGCCTTATCCATATCAGGTTGCTCAGACAAGCTAGCAGTGCTGTTCAGCCTAGTATCATCATCTGGTCGAGCCGTCGCGCTGCCCTGATCCATCACTTGAGAATTCATGACAAAAGTCCTTTTTTAATCTATCAATTAGACCATACGCCTTGGGCGTAATAGTGACTGCGGAATAATCTGGCAGCCATTGATGAATCAAAAACTGACGGTTGCCATAATTAATCTCACCTTTGGTGAGCCTTGAGACTACCCAATCCAAATTGGGTAGCCTTTCATTGATTTGATAACCCAGATATCCAGGTTTTTGTATTGCAGCCAATGTTTCGGTTGAGGGGGTACCGGCGCCGAACGCCTCAAAATAAGTGGTGGTCAATAGCAGTCCAGCGCTCTCACGTTGATACTGCTCCTCCCACCACTGTTTTTCTACTGAGTGCATCCAGCGTAGCTCAAAATTGGGTTCGACAAAATAACAGACACTTTTATCAGTCTCACCAAATACCACACCTTCCTCTACCCTGACTTCAATGACAGACTGAGGTGATGAGGTTATCCATAGTATTAAAAAAACCAACGCCACACTCAGTGCTGCGCCAGTTAATACCCATAGATACCTACTTGGCTGCTTGCTCGTCATAGTATTTTTTAGCCCCAGGATGAATGGGCGCTACCATACCTACGTTAGCAGTTTCTAAAGTAATGTCATTGGCCGCTTGGTGGGCAGTTTTTAGGCCTTCTAAGTTCTCAAATAACGTTTTCGTCAGCTTATAGCCATCATCTTCAGACAAATCAGAGCTTACTAATAAGGCGTTCATAATGGCTGCAGTCGGAATCGCTGCTTCATTGCCATAAGTGCCCACAGGGATCTCAAAGGTTTTGAAATAAGGTTTGGTCGCAATGATTTCATTGAGCTTATCTTGATTAATCGTTACCAACTGCAAGTCTAAACCTTGCTCAAGCTCCATCAGTGACGAGTTTGGTAGACCACTGCTAAAGAACGCCGCTTCAATTTTACCCGCTTTCATACCATCAGCTGCTTCAGCGAAACCTAAGTAATCAACCGTAACGTCGTCATAAGTAATGCCAAATCCTTCTAATAACGTACGCGCATTCACTTCAGTTCCAGAGCCTTGATCGCCAACAGCGATACGCTTGCCGCGCAAGTCCTCGATATTCATGATACCAGAGCCTTGAGTAGTGACGATTTGTACCACGTTCGGGTACAGGACAGCAATTTGCTGGATATTATCTATCGGCTGCTCAAAGTTGTTTTCACCAGCCACCGCATCTGTGACCACATCACTCAGCGCCAACACCATATCAACTTTGCCTTGGGTTAGTAGGTTGACGTTTTCTACTGAGGCACCAGTCGTTTGGGTTTTTGAGTTGACGCCAAAGGTTTTGACATAGACTTCTGATAAGGAAGTACCAATAATATTGTAAGGGCCAGACGCGCCCCCTGTCGCTATGGTCAGAAACTTAGTATCAAGCTTATCATTAGCGGTGGCCGCGGTAGATTCTGGCTCACCAGCGACTGCTGAATCATCAACGCTCGCCGTTTCATTTTCTGAATTTGAGCACGCAGTGAACGCCATACTAGACGCGATCATTGCCGTGATTAGAGATAGTTTGGTGATAGATTTCATATTTTCCTTCCTTGATAAAATAGAACAAAGTAGTGTTACACAAAACACTCATTCATCATAACATTATAATAAGTGATAAATCTGCATTGAATAACATCCTAAATCAGAATCTGTTATTCAACATAAATCTACTGTAATTGTAAATATAATAAAAATTATCTCTAAAAACCAAGGATTGTTTCACCATGCAAAACCTACTTTCACATTATTAAACATTATTTAAACAAAATTCACACGTTTTGTAAACCTTTATCAGAACATATGTTGGGGGCATTTTAATTTATTTACGCTGAACGTTAGACATAAATTCCCATAAATTGCAGCCACAATTTGCTCAATAATTTTTATCTCCATCAGAAATAGGCAAATATTGTCTTTATGCCCTTCTGTTATAATAAGACCCTACTCACGGAACGACTTCTAAAAAAATAACTAAGGAAATAATAATGACGATAAGCATGTTGGCTAAACCAACTTTATTAAGCCTTGGGTTGATGAGCATAATTGGTTGTACGACCAATCAAGCCGTTAATCAAACAGCAAATCAACCAATGACGCAAACGGCAGCGAGCCAAGCGACCGTTTATTACAATGGCGATATTATTACGATGGCAAGCGATGAACCAGAAATGGTAGAAGCCTTAGTGACCAAAGCAGGCAAGATCGCCTATGTCGGTAGCCTAACCGAGGCACAAAACAAGTATAAAAGCGCTGCGCAAGTCAACTTAAAAAACCAAACTTTGCTACCAAGCTTTATCGATCCGCACAGCCATTTTGGACTGGTGTCCAATACCATGGGGCAAGCGAACCTCAATCCACCACCCATCGGTGATGTCGATAGTATAGATAAAATGCTGCAAACGCTAAAAGCTTACAAAGAGGACAATAGCATTGCCGATGGCGAATGGATATTTGCATGGGGCTATGATGAGACGCAACTGAGCGAGGAGCGTCATCCGACCAAAGATGAGATCGACAGTGTGTTGCCAAATAATCCCGTTTATCTTCAGCATACCAGTGGTCATATGGGCGTCGCCAATTCTAAAGGCTTAGCGGCTATGAATATCACCGCTGACAGCCAAGCGCCCGCTGGTGGTAATATCGCCCGAGTGGCAGGCTCCAATGAGCCAAATGGTTTGGTACAAGAAACGGCAATGTATCCGTTTATGTACAACCTGCTGCAGATAATGACGCCCAAACAAGCTCAGTTCTTTGAGCAAACTCAAGATTATTATGCCAAAAACGGCGTGACCACCGCCAATGATGGCTCAACCACGCGCGATGCTATTGAGTTTTTCCAGTCACAAGCGGATGCAGGCAAGCTCAAAATTGACTTGATAGCATTGGCAGGCGTTAGCGACTTGGATGAAAACTTAGCGGATAAAAACTTTAGATGGAAAACCTATCAGAATGGCTTTAAAGTGCAAGGCACCAAAATCATCGCTGACGGCTCACCGCAAGGCAAAACTGCCTACTTTACCGAGCCTTATCTGACGCCAGTTGCAGATTGTAAGAGTGATTGCCGAGGGCTGCCGAGCATCAGTCAAGATGAGATGAACGAGATGTTTGTAAATGCTTATCAGCGTGACAATCAATTATTTATCCATAATAATGGCGATGCCGCAACCGATATGATTCTCAAAGCGCACGAACATGCGGTTAAAGAGACGGGACAAGCCGCTGATAAAGACCGCCGCATTGTACCCATTCATACGCAGTTTGTGCGCCCCGACCAGCTACAAGCCTTTAAAAAGTACAATATGCTGCCGTCATTCTTTACCAATCATGCCTATTTTTGGGGCGATGTGCACGTCCAAAACTTAGGCGAAAAACGCGCCTACTTTTCAAGCCCAATTGCGACAGCGGATAAAATGGGAATCATATATACTAACCATTCTGATGATACCGTAACGCCATTAGACCCTTTGTTTTCAGTGTGGTCAGCAGTCAATCGCACGTCACGCTCAGGCAACATCATCGGTCAAGAAGAGCGAGCCACGCCCTATCAAGCATTAAAAGCCATTACCAGCCATGCCGCTTATGAGTTTTTTGAAGAAGACAGCAAAGGCAGCTTGGTCGAAGGTAAGCTTGCTGATTTGGTCATTTTAGACGCCAACCCATTGACGGTAGATAGCGATAAAATTCGTGATATCAAAGTGATAAAAACAATCAAAGAGGGTAAGACCATTTATCAGAGCCCTTTATAATAAGCGTTTTTAGCGGATACCTCTTTATTTTATCTATCGTTATCTTATCTATTGTTAGTCCAGTTTTTAGATCATTACCCATTTAAGGAATTGCCTATGTTTACCTCCGAGCAAATCATCTCCTCTGACAAAATCCATTATCTACATCATCGTTTTTTTGAGCCAAAAGATGACAACGTCAAAGCCACCTTGCTGATAGTCCATGGTATGGCAGAGCACAGCGGTCGTTATGCAGACTTTGCACAGTTCTTAGCGGATAATGGAATAGCAGTGGCCACTTATGATCAGCTCGGTCATGGAAAAACGGTAAAAACACCTGAAGGGCTTGGCTTTATTGCAAGCGAACATCCAGTACAGACCTTATTAAAGGATGTCATCGTCATGGCAGACACCTTAAAACGTCGTCATCCAAAGGTGCCACACTTTATCATGGGCCACTCCATGGGCTCATTTATCGTGCGTACGGTGCTCAAGCATCATGCCCAAGATTTTGCTGGTGCTATCTTGATGGGTACGTCCGATGCCAATCCCTTGATAAAGGCGATATTACCTATCAATGGTATCCTAGCAAAAACCTCACCGAAAAAGCCCAATAGCGTGTTTGCCGATCTCATGAATAAGATACTCAATAGCAAGCTTGATAATCGCATCTCTGCCTCGAAGTTTGCGTGGCTCAATGAAGATCCTGCTGCTATTGAAGCTTATGAAGCCGATCCTTTAACAGGCTTTGACTTTACCAATAATGGCTTTTTAACTTTATTCACTCTAATGCAAGCAGGCGTTCATAAAGGTTGGGCAAGTACCATTAACAAGGACTTCCCGATGCTGTTTGTCAGCGGTGAAAACGATCCTATCGGTAATATGGGGCGCGGTATTCGTAATATAATCAACCACTTGCACAAGCAAGGATTTAACAAAACAGACGCGCGCTTATACCCTAACATGCGTCACGAACCTCTACACGAGCAGCACCATACCATGGTCTACCAAGATATCTTAAGCTGGCTACATCATCTAAGTAAGTAGCGGTTACTGTGATGGTTTGCTAAACTTGCTAAATTAATGACAATACAGCAAGCCATTTTTTAGTCTAAGCCGTACGATTCATTTAAATATAAAGTTCACGTTCATTTACCCCTACCCACTGCCTATTAGGAATATTTATGTCATTGCAACAAACCATCGAACAAGCCTTTGAAAACCGTAACGATTACAGCCCGGCTACTATGCCACAAGACGTACGCGACGCCATTAATGAAGTGCTTGAACAACTAGGCAATGGTAGCTTGCGTGTCGCTGAAAAGAAAGAGGGTGAATGGGTCGTCAATCAGTGGGCAAAAAAGGCAGTATTATTATCATTCCGCCTAAATGATAACTACGTCCAACCAGCTGGCGAACATGTGCAGTTCTATGACAAAGTACCCACTAAGTTTGCGGACTGGACTGAAGCACAGTTCAAAGAAGCTGGCGTACGTGTTGTGCCACCAGCTGTTGCACGTAAAGGCTCTTATATCGCAGCGGGTGCAGTACTTATGCCTTCATATATCAACATTGGTGCTTATGTCGATCAAGGCGCGATGGTTGATACGTGGGCAACCGTTGGCTCATGTGCTCAAATCGGTAAAAACGTCCATCTATCAGGCGGCGTCGGTATTGGCGGCGTACTTGAGCCACTGCAGGCCAACCCAACTATTATTGAAGACAACTGCTTCATCGGTGCGCGCTCTGAGATCGTTGAAGGCGTAATCGTAGAAGAAGGTGCAGTCATCTCTATGGGTGTCTACATCGGCCAATCTACGCGTATCTATGATCGTGAAACTGGCGAGATCCATCGCGGCCGTGTACCAGCTGGCTCAGTTGTGGTACCAGGTAGCTTGCCATCAGAAGATGGTACGCACAGCCTGTATGCTGCTATTATTGTAAAGAAGGTCGATGCACAAACCCGTGCAAAAACTTCAGTGAATGAGCTATTACGCCTGGCATAAATATAGAATCTGTTAAATATAGTTTAAAAAAGCCGACTTACGCCAAGTCGGCTTTTTTCTAAGTTATTGGTGGTTATATACGTTACCTACTGTCTACTTTTAAACGGCTGATCATTTACTTTCAAACGGCTCATCAGGGGAATTGATATGATAAACAAGCACTATGCCATCATTGGGGGAGGCATCAATGGACTTGCTGTAGCACGGCAACTACTTTTGGATTTTCCAGAATCTAAAGTCACAGTGTTTGAAAAAGAAGATGGCGTAGCTCAGCATCAATCAAGCCATAACTCTGGCGTCGTACATGCTGGCCTTTATTATGAACCTGGTGGTCTTAAAGCGCGCTTATGTCGCCGAGGTGCTGAACTAGTCAAACAATATTGCTTAGAAAATAATATTGCCTATGATGAATGCGGAAAAGTAGTCGTAGCATTAAACGTAGTCGAAGAAGCTAGGTTAGAGAGCATTTATCAAAAAGCGATCGCCAATCAGGTGCCAGATGTTCGCATGCTAAATGCCGAAGAGATTAAAGAGATTGAGCCCAATTGTATTGGTACTAAAGCCCTCTACTCTCCGCGTACCGCTATCGTAAGTTATGGGGATATTGCCAAAAAAATTGCTGAAGAGATTCAGCAAAAAGGCGGGCATATTATTCTCGGAAAAAAAGTCGTTCGTTTAACGGAGAAAAATAATAAGGTTACTGTGCATTTATCAGGTAGTCCTTCAAACAATGAACGGTACGATAATGATTTCGATCAGGTGATTAGTTGTGCCGGCTTACAGTCTGATCGGTTAGCAGCTGGCTCAGGTGATACAGAAACACCCAAAATAGTGCCTTTTTTTGGTCAATATTACGTGATTGATGAAACTTACAAAGCCCATGTCAAAGGTTTGATTTATCCTGTGCCCGATCCTAATTATCCGTTTTTAGGCGTCCACTTTACCAAGCGCATTGATGGCCAAATGACTATAGGGCCAAACGCATTTATCTCTTTGGGTCGTGAAAACTACAGTGGTAAAGATTATAATGCTGCAGATATTTATGATTTTCTTACTTATAAAGGCTTTTGGAAATTTTCGTCGAAAAATATGCCTGCGGCCATGCGTGAGCTACGTACGGTGTTGAGTCAAACGAACTTCGTCGAACAAGCTGCTAAATATGTACCTTCTCTAGCGAAAGTTTCCGTAACACCTGCTACCAGAGGAATCCGTGCCCAAGCAATGGAGGCTGACGGTTCTTTAGTGGACGACTTTGTTATTAGAAAACAGGGCAATATTACCCATATTCGTAACGCACCATCGCCAGGTGCAACCTCATCCTTAGCGATTGCCGAATATATTGTCAGAGAAGTCATGACGCATTGATAAGCATCAGAGCCAGTATCATCTAATCTTAAGACGTTTGTATATGCGACCATGGTACTGACAGAGACTTTTTGGGTTTAATATGAGCGCTTACGTTATAATCTCTCTTTTATTTAAACATGACAGTATTTAAGCATATAGTTGATACACTTTAAAACCGATACAGTGCTACTGGGATAAATTTTGCGCAGCATCGAACAGCGCGAAGTGCACAGCAAGCAAGGAAAATTTGTACCAGTAGCACGACAATATCAATGTATCGATTTTATTTCGAATTGACACCAAACCCAAAAAGTGCGATTAACTTTGTCAAACTTGCTAAGCCTACTAGGTGTAGTGCTTGCGCAGGTTTTCCGCGTTACTCTAATTTTTGGAAATGGTATGACTATAGATAAGCACTAAGTGTTTATACCTGCTATCAAAATGAGCTCCCCTCTTATCTTCGTTGATAAATGTTTAAACGCTTTATCAACCCTTAACCGTATTTGAAAATATTATGACTGAGCTATCTTTACGCAACGCTACCATCCCCGTCACTGATCCTGAAGCTGGTCTTCGCCTGACTGAGATTTTTTATTCATTGCAAGGTGAAGCCTTGACCTCAGGTCTGCCAACGATATTTGTACGCCTAACAGGCTGCCCGCTACGCTGCGTATATTGTGACACCGAATACGCCTTTAGTGGCGGTGAGCGCCAGTCGTTAGAAGCCATTATCGACATCATCAAAAGCTACCCGTGTAAGCGCATCTGTCTGACTGGCGGCGAGCCCCTTGCCCAGCCAAACGCTATTGAACTTATGAAACGCTTACTGGCCGACGGTTATGAGATATCGCTTGAGACCGCAGGCGCACTCACTGTCGAAAACGTCCCGCCAGCCGTCAGTAAAGTGATGGATCTCAAAACCCCAAGCTCTGGCGAAGCAGATAAAAACCTATGGTCAAATCTCGACTACCTGACTCAACATGACCAAATCAAGTTTGTCATTATGAATCGCACCGATTATGACTGGGCGAAAGAAAAGCTGTTTGAGCATAAGCTAAATGAACTCGTCGGTACCGTTTGGTTTTCGCCGATGTTCAATGTTACAGAGGATGTCACTACTAGTAAAGAAATAACCAGCCCTGACGTGCCCGTACTGGCACGAGAGCTTGCAGAGTGGATGTTGGCTGATGCTTTGCCTGTGCGTTTCCAATTGCAACTGCACAAAATCATTTGGGCAGATGCCAAAGGCAAATAACGAGCGCAGAAAATACAAATAAATATCGCTGCTCACCTCAAAATCGTTACAAGGATGCAAAATGGTCAGACTGATTTTACTGGGCTTATTGGCTGGCGCGTTTTTTAGCTCAACCTTTATTTTAAACGAGCTCATGAGCGCAGCAGGTGGCCATTGGTTCTGGTCTGCAAGTCTACGTTATGTATTTATGTGGCTCATCCTCACTGCCATTATCGTTAAGCAACACGGCTTTGCGCGCATTAAACAGTTAGCGACTATTTTTTGGCAGCATTGGCGATTTTGGTGCGTGACCGGAAGTATTGGCTTTGGGGTTTTTTATACTGGCATTTGCTATGCAGCTGACCATGTCGCAGGTTGGGTGGTCGCCGCGACTTTTATGTTCACTGTCGTCGCCAGCTTGCTCGTGCTACTGGCGTTTGGCCAGCGCTTCGATAAAAAGTTTATTGGTTACGCGCTACTGGTCTTCATTGGTGTGGTACTGGTCAATGTCAGCGAAGGCCTCCGTGCCTCTGCTCTGGCCGATATCAATGCTGCGCCAATGGCAGAAGTACTGCTTTATGGTGCATTGCCTGCGTTAGTAGCGGCTTTTAGCTATCCCATCGGTAACCAATTGGTCTGGCAAGTCTCTTTTAATGCCAAGAAAATCAATGCTATGCAGCAGCAAGCAAGCGAAACTGACACCATGCAGTCTAGCAACTCCCTTGCTGTCCAACCTCAGTCTTTACTGCAAACACTCATCGCACGCGTTCCTACCATCGAAACGCCACTATTGCAAAATGCCTTTAATAAAGTATGGCTAATGACTGTTGGTAGTTTGCCTTTCTGGTTGCTTTTGGGCATGATAGTGCGACCTGAAGCGCCCGATACTTCACAGCTATTTAACACCTTGCTTATCGCGTTACTGGCAGGGGTTGCAGCGACGACCATCTTTTTGTACGCGCGTGAGCAAGCACAGACTTCAAGTGAAGTTGCGGGTGTTGACTCAACCCAAGCCAGCGAAGTGGTATTTGCGTTGATTGGTGGTATATTGCTCTTAGGTAATGCTTTACCTTCAGCGATGGGACTGGTTGGTATCGCTCTGATTATGCTGGGACTGATATTGTTTGCAAAAGATGGCTAAACAGCATTCTCATGTTAAGTCGACGCCTTCCAAATCATTATAGAATTTTCAAGCACCCATCCATTTTAACGGTCACTACTTGGTAATATAACCATGGTTAATGATTTAATATTCCCTGACATCTTATTGTATCTACTGGATATGGTGGGCGTGATTGCTTGCGCTATTGCCGGTACTTTACTGGCGCAGCATAAAGGCTTTGATGTCACAGGTTGTATCTTAGTATCCATGGCCAATGCTGTTGGCGGCGGTACTTTGCGCGATTTGGCACTGGAGCGCCATCCACTATTTTGGATGACAGATCTTAACTACATGTTTGTCATCACGGCAACCTCTCTTATCCTGCAGACCTTTTTCCATCTTTATCATAAAATTGATAGAGCGGTTAAATTGTTTGATGCTATTGGTCTTGCTGCCTTTAGCGTTATCGGTTTTAAAGTAGCTTTGAACCAAGACATGTCATCACTGATTGCCATTATGATGGGCGTCTGGACGGCGATTATCGGTGGCTTATTACGTGATATTATCTGTAATCAGATACCACTGGTACTGCAGCGTGAAATATATATCACCGCCAGCATTGTTGGCTCAGTGGCGTACTTATTGCTGGATTACTTGGGTGTGCATGCAGGCGTCAATGAATTTATCATGCTCGGTATTATTTTTTGGGTACGTATGTTGGCATTGCGTTTCGACTGGCATCTGCCGTCTATCCGCTTAGTGGATTAAGGTTTAACGACTGCTAAATCCTTCACCATCAGCTGCAAGCTTTGTTTGCCATTCCACTCGTTGATGTCAAGCTCAAATAATACATGCACTTGCTCAGCGCGATAGTCCCAAACTTCACTATCAAAATTAAAATAAATCGCCTCTATCGGATACTGCACATCAGGATAGCGCAGTGAAAGTTTGAGATGCTTATCTTTTAAAACTTTAAAGCTAAGCACCTCAAACACTCCATCAAATATCGGCGGCGCAAAGCCATGCCCCCAAATGCTGGCATTGGCTAAATGCTCAGCGAACCATAAGCTAAAGTCACTGGCTTGTAGCGCCCCATCGGTGAATTTTTGCTCGGCAAACACTTCATCATCTATCTCTGCCATGACTTCATCAAAAGCACGCACAAAGCCATCGAAGTTCCCACGCTTAAGAGTCAAGCCAGCTGCCATCGCATGACCACCAAAGTGACTGATTAAGTCAGGATGGCGCTCAGCAACTTGCTCAATCGCATCACGGATATGCACGCCAGCGATAGAGCGTGCTGAGCCTTTAATCGCATCGTCGTCACCCGTTCGCTGTGTGTCTGCTGGCGCAAAGACGATACTTGGCAAATAATGACTTTCTTTTAGACGTCCAGCGACGATACCGATGACGCCTTGATGCCAATCGTCTTGATATAAAATAATACTGCGATTGCTATTATTATTAGGTTGGCTGTTAGGTTTATGGTTAACAGAGCGAGCATGGCTAATTATTTCATCATTATTGGCGTCAGAATGGCTGTCGTCAGAACAGTTGCTGTTAGAGTCATCAGCAGCCAACGCCTGCACGATACTATCCGCTTGCGCACGCATCTCGCCTTCTACCTGACGGCGCGTGCGGTTGAGCTGCTCAAGCTCCTGCGCCAGACGCTGAGCTGTGCTCCAGTCTTCCGTCAATAAGCATTCAATACCGATGCGCATATTATCCATGCGTCCCGCGGCATTAATACGCGGCCCTAAGACAAAACCAAAATCCTGCGCATGCAGTTGCTTGGGGTCACGGCCTGCTTGCTCAAGCAGTGCTAATATACCTAGGCCGCAGCGTCCCTGTCGGATAGCGTTCAGCCCATGATGTACTAGAATGCGGTTGTTTTTATCGAGTACGCCAACGTCTGCAATCGTCCCAAGCGCGACCAAGTCGAGATATTGACTGACCTGTACAGTGGACTTGCCCGCCTCACGGCGCAGCTTTGCCTGTCGCCCCAGCACATAAAACGCCACGCCCACTCCAACCAATGCCTTACTGGTAAAGTTGCAATCAAGCTGGTTTGGGTTGACCACGGCCTCAGCAGGCGGTGTCTCTTTGGTGGTGAGGTGATGATCGGTAATGATGACGATAATACCATCAGCCTGTGCACGGGCGACGCCTTCACGACTTGAGATACCATTATCCACCGTCACTATCATGTCGGGCTGATAGGTTTCAATGCCCAACTCGACAATCTCAGGCGTCAGACCATAGCCGTATTTGAAGCGATCAGGGACTAGGAAATCAACGACCGCGCCCATGGCAGTCAAAGCACGCATCATCAGCGCGGTACTGGTCGCACCATCACAGTCGAAGTCACCGACGATCAAAATTCGCTGAGCCTCATCAATCGCCGCATCTAGTAGACGCACTGCGGTCGTGACACCGTGCAGCATCTCAGCGGGCAATAAACCTGACAGTCCAGTTTCAAGCTCATCAGGCGTCGTGATACCGCGACCAGCATAAAGCCTGGCAAGCGTCACTGATTGAGCGGCAAGGGGTTGCAATGCGGCGGGCAACTCGTCAATGCGAGTGCCAGTATAACGGGGAATCAAATTTAGCATGAGCGTATTCTACTGGCTTTGTCGCAGGGTCACAATGGCAATTTATAGCGTCTCGGTATAGCCTTCATCATTGCATCACATTGCTTTGGAGAGTATGCTTATGAGTGGGCTGAAGCTTGAAGCGTACTATACCTATTAGATGGCTACGCCAAAAAATATCAAACAATGCTATATTTAACCAAACCGCTCTAAATTTACAAAAACTCTGCATAGCCATAGTATTTTTCTGCATTTTGCTACAAAGCAATGATTGTATGTCATCTATAAATCCATAAAATAGTAACCATCTGAAAGACTTGTTATTTTAATAAAATTAATATTTTTGTATTTAACCTTAGATAAGGAAGCTTTATGAAAACCACTCCAGCAGCTGAAAAACTCCCAAACACCATCGATCCAAACTTGGATTTAGATCAAGTAAAAAAAGAATGTCAAAAACTGGTCAAAAAACGCGCCAAGTACTCTGCCGGTGTGGCTATCGTACCAGTGCCTTTTTTTGATGTGGCTGTCGATGCGGGCATGTTAACCCAACTGCTACCTGATATTAGCGAACGCTTTGGCCTAATTGAAGGTCGTGAGTCAGCAGTCGATCTAGAGTCACGCGCGATTCACTGGCAAGCGCTAAAAGACCGTACGGTAGACTTTGCTGGCTTAATGGCGACACGTGGCATCATCAAAAAAACCATGCAAGGTTTCGGTGGCCGTATCGCTGCCAAACAAGTGACCAAGTTCATCCCGCTTGGTGGGCAAATGGTTGCAGCAACCATGGGTTATATGATCTTTAAAAAGATTGCGACTGACCACATCAACGAATGCTACAATCTGGCAAAAGACATTCAGCAAAAACAGCATGGTAAGAATATCTAAATCCAAATATTCGTGCTATACAAATAAATCCAGTTAAGATGATTTTCTTAACTGGATTTTTTGTTTTATTATCGTTAAATAGCATTCACTCAGAGCCCTATTTTGAATCGGAAAACCAATGACTCAGACGCTTGTGCATTATTTCCTACACTTTGGTATGCCTTTGATCATTGCCTATGTGTTTTTCCGTAGCGACTATAAACGCGTTTATTTGATATTGCTAGCCACCATGTTGGTCGATTTAGACCATCTATTCGCCACCCCCATCTTCTCACCCAATCGCTGTAGTATTAACTTTCATCCATTGCATACTTATTATGCGATGCTGGTTTATGTAGGCATGTTGTTTTTAAAGAAACCCTATCGGATCATTGGATTAGGGCTCATATTACATATGCTGACCGATTTAAATGATTGCGTCATGACCTATCTTAATTGTCCACAGTGCTTGATTGACGCCCCTGCTCGTGAGTTGGTCGCATGGTTAGCCAATCTGTTAAGAACTTAGAATAATCGATAGACTTGCTTACTTAATTCTAGCATCAATCATTTACTCATTTACTCGCCGATAAGGTAACTCATAAATAGGCCTCGCCTTAGCTATTTGTTATGTGAGTCAATGCTATAAAAATGTATAATCACAGATTCTTGTGAATATCTTGACACCCAAACTATGACATTTACTAAAGGACTAAATCATGAAGAAAATCTTACTTTCTAGCGCTATGCTTGCTACTTTTGCCCTAGCTGGATGTACCACCACAGGCGGCGTCAACAACAATACTGGCAATGCTATCGGCACTGCAAACGAGATCGGTATGAACGTATTCAAAGCGGCAGTCGATAATCAGTGTCGCATCGAGATTGAAAAGCAAAGTGCGTGGCGCATTGCCAGTGCTGCCATGACAGATGCACAACAAGAAGCGATACAAAGTAAGGTGTGTGGCTGCGTCAGTGAGCAAGCACCGCAACAAGTAACTCTCGTTGATATGGGCAATGCAGCAATAGACCCAGCGTATCGTGCACAACTGGTCACGAGAGTTGTCGCCAAATCGCTACAGAGCTGCTACGGTAGCATTGTGCAGTCATAGGCGTAAATTCACTAAAAAAGACACAGAGCACATTATTCAACGCTGCGCTTGGTGTCTTTTTTATATAAATAACAACTTTATGAAGAGTGAATATTGATAGGTTTTTTAGAGTGACGTCTTATTACTTGTCTGCTTCTGTAATCACTGAGCTATCTGGTAATGGAGCAGTTGTCGGCAAGACTTTGGTGCTGCGAAAGTATTTAGAATGACTGTTTATGATCTCATTTACGCTATCAATCAAGTCTTCGATAACATCATCATATATCCCATGATGTAACTCTGTCTCAAAGTCAGTAAACGGATGCTTACGAGCCGCGGCTCTAACGTCAGTTATGCCGTGCTTACTATAGAAGATATTGACACTGCCATCACTGTTCAAGATGCAAGCCAGCTCGCCTTCATCGACACTCATATCCATACGCTTGGGGGTAAAAATATAGTCTTCAACGTCCAGTAGTTGCTTTTCTATGCCTTTTTTGAATAACGCTTTGACATCCATTCTTATATCCTTGTGATTCAGGTTTATAGGTTTTTTGATCTCAGATCACTTGCTGTGCCACTGATTTATCCTATAAGAAAAACGACTGTCATTGAAGATTAGATGTGTAAAACTGCGTTTATGGTTGGTAAGATTAGAATTAGTGTTGAGACATATACTGCTGGTTTAGTATTCGCTAGCCTCTTTTAGCCTATCAACTAAACCCAGCCTTTCTCGCGAAATAATTTTAACACTTTAATGAACACTGCCATCTCATCGGGTGTGCCAAGCGTGAGGCGACTGAAACCTTCAATAGGTGGAAACTCGCGACCAACCACAATGCCATGCTCTCGCATTCTATCGATGTAAGTTTTTACATCACCTGTGACCTCATGGAAAATAAAGTTGGCTTGTGAAGGCAAATAACGCAGCCCCAGCTCACCTAACGTCTCTTCTATCATTTGCCGTGATTGGTTGGTGGTGCGCAAACTGTGTGCCAAGAACTCTTCATCGTCCAAGGTCGCTAGCACAGCAACTGCACCTGACAAATTGGTGTTGTCTATCGACATAAAGGCTTCGATAGATGCGGTGGTTTGTGGACTAGCAATAGCGTAGCCAATGCGCATAGCCGCTAGCGCACATAGCTTTGAGAAGGTACGAATGACGACTAGGTTCGCTGACAACTCCTGCTTTATCCACTCAACCCCACTCTCAAAACTTGGATCCGTAATGTATTCTGAATAAGCTTGATCCAATAAGAAATAGTGGTTCGCAGGGGCGTTGTTTATCCAAGCCTTCAGCTTATGCGTCGCGGTAATGGTTGCCGTTGGATTGTTAGGATTACAAAGATAAAATAGACTGATACCGTCAAACTCATCGGCGGCTTTTTGCAAGTTGTCAAAATCCAAATCATAGTTTTCAGCTGTCAGAGGTACTTTTACAACAGACTCGCCGAGAGAGAGTGCATACAATTCTGCGTAAGCGAAGGTAGGATCAGGTACCACCACTTGGAATTGATTGCCGTCTTTTAATGCTTTGGTTTGTAGCATTTGCACGACGGCTCGGATGTTTTCGCTTGAGCCGTTACCTAGCGAGACTTGGCTTTCTGTCACGCCATTTATCTCGGCTATTTTGCTAATGAGGGCAGCGCGTTGATCATCTGGATAGCGAAAGCCGATATCTAAAGAGTCTAGAATGGCTTGTTTGGCAGAGTCTGACATGCCAAGTGAGTTTTCGTTAGAGTTTAACTCTAGTAAGTTATGAGTATGCACAATGGGTAATAAGCCTAATTGGTAAGTAATTTATGGGATTAATGGGTGCCATATTAAGTGGCATTGGATTTGATTACAAGGGTTCTCACAAACAAACATCAGATACTATTTAGGCCATTGTCTCAGCAGTTTTCTCAATAGGTAAAAATAGCTTTTTTAACCCACTAATCCTTTAATCCACCAGTCAGACCCAACCTTTCTCCCGAAATAACTTCAATGCTTCAATAACAACCGTCATCTCTTCAGGCGTACCAAGCGTGATACGATTGAAACTTGGGATAGAAGGAAACTCTCGACCAACCGCAATGCCATGCTCCCTCATTCTATCTATATATGTCTGTACATCGCCTTTAATTTCATGAAAAATAAAGTTAGTTTGCGATGGCAAATAACGCAGTCCCAACTCATCGAGTGTCGCCTCCATCATCTGCCTTGCTTGATTGGTGGTTTGCAAACTGTGCGCCAAAAACGCTTCATCTTCTAGTGTGGCTATCGCGGCAACGGCACCTGATAAATTAATATTATCCGTAGACATTAAGGATTCAATTTCTAAAATAGTTTGCGGATTTGCAATCGCATAGCCTACTCGCAAACCTGCAAGCCCAAATAATTTTGAAAAGGTACGAACGACAACCAGGTTATCTGACAACTCCTGCTTTATCCACTCAACCCCACTCTCAAAACTTGGGTCTGTGACATATCCAAAGTAGGCTTCATCCAGTAAGAAGTAATGGTTTTCTGGGGCGTTTTTTATCCAATTTTTCAGCTTATCCGTTGCGGTAATGATTGCTGTTGGGTTATTGGGATTACAAAGATAAAACAGGCTGATACCGGCAAATTCATCGGCAGCTTCCTGCAATCTTTCAAAGTCAAAATCATAGTTATCGGTAGTCAACGGTACCTTTACCACTGGTACGCCAAGGGAAACTGCATACAGCGCTGCACACCCAAAGGTTGGGTCTGGAATGACCAGTTGGAACGCTACGTTTGTCTTTAATGCTTTGTCATGCAGCATTTGTACGACAGCCCTGATACTCTCAATGGACCCATTACCCAATAGAACTTGTTCTTCAGGCACGCCATTTATAGCGGCTACTTTGGTCAATAGTTTTCTACGCTGTTTATCTGGATAACGAGCAGCGCTGCCTAAGGCGTTGATGATGGCTGCTTTGGCAGAGTCTGACATGCCTAAGGAGTTTTCATTGAAGTCTAATTTGAGTAATTTATCAGTATTATTATTGGTATTATTATTGGTATTAGTAAGCATGATATATAATCCGCCTAAGTCGTCCGTGAGTAATAAAGCCCATGCAGCTGATTGATATCATATTAAGTGGCATTTACTATAATTACAAGTTATCTAAACGCCAAATATTAGTTATTAATATGAATAGATAAAAAGCTATTTTTTTCAAGCGCTAATCAAATAAAAAAGGTGAGCTGCAAAAAAATATGCAACCCACCTTTTTAATATGCATGAGAGTCTAAGTTATTTATGACTAAAGCAAATGTGCCTTTAGCTCTAGCACCTTATCCCTTGTCTTAGCAGCATCCTCAAACTTCAAATCGCGTGAGAACTGTTTCATGAGCTTCTCAAGACGATTAATCTCTTTGGCAAGCAAATCAGGGCTACGTAATATGCTAATATCGACATCAGGCAGATGACTTTTGACTGGAATGGCTTGATTGTCGTTGGCGTCCAAGTCTTCGCCAGTATCGATTTTGTCTGTGACATTTCGGCGCGCCCCTTTTGGCGTAATGCCATGTTCAAGGTTAAAGGCGACTTGCTTTTCACGGCGACGATCAGTCTCCTCGATGGCTTTTTGCATGCTAGGTGTAATACGATCAGCATAAAGAATGGCTTTACCATTCAAATGCCGCGCTGCACGGCCAATGGTCTGAATCAAAGAACGCTCAGAACGCAAGAAGCCTTCCTTATCCGCATCAAAGATAGCAACCAGTGACACTTCAGGCATATCAAGACCTTCACGCAGTAGGTTAATGCCAACCAATACATCATGAACGCCAGTCCTCAGCTCATGAATAATCTGCATACGCTCAACGGTATCGATGTCTGAATGCAAATAAGCGACTTTGACATCATATTCTTTGAGATAGCTGGTCAAATCCTCTGCCATGCGCTTGGTCAAGGTGGTAATGAGTACGCGCTCATCGAGCTCACGACGTTTGGTAATTTCAGACAACACATCATCTACCTGCGTCAGTACAGGGCGTATCTCAATCTCAGGATCAATCAAACCCGTCGGACGTACGACCTGCTCGACGACTTGCTCGCTACGTTCAAGCTCGTATAACGCTGGCGTGGCGCTCACATAAATCGTGGCAGGTCTGATACGCTCCCATTCTTCAAACTTCATTGGGCGATTATTCATGGCACTTGGCAAACGAAAGCCATAATTGACGAGGTTTTCTTTACGCGATCTGTCCCCTTTATACATTGCCCCAACTTGTGACACAGTGACATGCGACTCATCGATAAATAGCAGCGCATCCTCTGGAATATAGTCAAACAAGGTCGGCGGCGCCTCTCCTGACGGACGGCCAGACAGGTGCTGTGAATAGTTTTCGATGCCGTTACAGTAGCCGAGCTGTTGAATCATCTCGAGATCATATTGAGTACGCTCTTTGATACGCTGCGCCTCAATCAGCTTATTATTGTCACGGAAATACTCTAAACGATGCTCAAGCTCATCACGAATCGTATGGCTTGCCGCCTCGAGCTTATTACGCGGAGTCACATAGTGCGACTTCGGATACAGGGTGATACGTGGCACACTACGCACTGTTTTGCCAGTTAAGGGATCAAACCAAGTGATCTTCTCGACTTCATCATCAAACAAATGCACTCGGACAGCCAGCTGCTCAGACTCTGCTGGATAGATATCCAAAATCTCACCACGCAGACGATAAGTACCACGGCCAAAGTCAAGCTCGTTACGCGTATACTGCATCTCAACTAAGCGCTTAATCATTGCCGTGCGATCTACGCGATCACCGACGACGATATGTAATAGCATTTTCAAATAGCTTTCTGGATCACCCAGACCGTAAATACAAGATACCGATGCGACGATAATGGCATCACGGCGCTCTAACAGTGCCCGCGTGGCTGATAGGCGCATTTGATCAATATGATCATTGATGGCACTGTCTTTTTCGATAAAGGTATCACTGGCTGCGACATAAGCTTCAGGCTGATAATAGTCATAATAGCTGACAAAGTACTCAACCGCATTGTTCGGAAAGAAGGCTTTGAACTCACCATATAACTGCGCGGCAAGCGTTTTGTTGTGCGCCATGATAATGGTAGGACGTTGGCTTTCAGAGATGACTTTTGCCATGGTGTACGTCTTACCAGAGCCAGTAACCCCAAGCAGCAACTGCTCATCCATGCCAGCATTGATACCTTTTACCAGCTTTTCTATCGCCTGCGGCTGATCACCAGCTGGCTCAAAGTCGGTGACCATCTCAAAAGCACGACTTGATATTTGTGTCCCTGAGGCATTGACACCACTGATTTCAGCTTCGTCTTGCAGCTGAGTGGCCAATTGGTTTAACTGACGCGACGAGCGCGGTTCAGGCATTCGCATAATGGCTTTCTTCCTGGTATTTATAAAAGGTTATAATGAAGTAAGGTTTACAACAGTATGGGGGTCAAGCTGCTCTTTTTAAAGGATAATTGCAGGTTTCATCCTTCATCTCAGCCTATTAACAACCAATATAAAAACAGCAGATGCCACCAAAAAGCCACCATGAAGGTGGCTTTTGTTTGTGCACTATCGGATAAATAATAACCAGACGATATGCTCAGTTCTCAAGCGCTAACGCCTCAATCTCTGCTTGCATCTTTGGCATCGACTCTTATTCAGAACATCACTCGTGCTCATTATCTGCATTATCGAGATCACAGCTGGGGCGCTTTGAGCTTCCCATACGCATATTTTTACGCTCAAGTGCCGCATCAGCACGGCATTGCTGTAGTGGTGTCTTGATATCTAGCGGTGGAATAGGCGTTGGTTTACCATTGTCATCGATGGCGACCATGGTGAAATAGCAGCTATTGGTGTGGCGAATGGTACGCGCGCGCACATCTTCGGCCTCAACACGTATCCCTACTTCCATCGATGTCGTACCGACATAGTTGACGCTGGCAGCAAAAGTCACCAATTCACCGACATAAATAGGCTCACGAAACATGACTTGGTCAACCGATAGCGTCACTACATAGTTACCACTATAACGACTGGCACAGGCATAAGCGACTTGGTCGAGCATTTTCAGTAGATCGCCACCATGGACATTACCAATGAAGTTTGCCATGTCAGGCGTCATCAGTATTGACATATATAATTCGTGGTTTAGAGGGGCTTTTTTAGCGGTTGAAGAAGTGTTGGACTGTGCCATAGTATTCCTTATTTAGCAGTGCTCTGTTAGGGCTGTATAAACGATAGATCATTAGGGCCTGTCCTCAATCTGAGCTATTGCATCTAAATGGGCTAAAAATGGCTAAATTTTGCCAAACGGCGTCAAATAACTGGCTAATATCCCGATATTATCTGCGTTATTTTCCTTTTTTGACTTCAATTTATCTCATTTTTATCATCATTTTCAAAATGAGGACACGCCCTAGTGTAGCGCGAATCACGCATTTTATCACAGTGTCTTGTTGGTCATTATTCGCCAGTCAGCACTAGTGAGCCGACTGTAATTAGTATACTAAAGAGGCTTACAAGGTTTAGTTGAGCCAGTTAAACTGATATGCCAACCATGCCACAACCGCACTGACCGTCCCTGTGAGCAGTCCGCCCCACACAAAGTCCACTAGTGCCGTGTCTAGAGTAAAGCCTTTGTATAATGCTAAGCTGGTAAAGTCATAAGTGCCATAAGCCATCAAACCTATCAAACCGCCTAATAAAAATATATAACCGATCGAACTGCCTGCTTTTATTTGCGGATACAAGATCAATATGCAGAGAGCGAATAAATAAAACATATAAAACACGCCTGCAGCTATCATGTTTGGCTCATCAGCCAACAAGTGGCCGATGCGCTTTTCGTAAAATAACCCTGTCATAGTTTTGAGCCAGACCGCATCAATACCCAAAAATATAACGACAGCTGCTAGATAGACAAATACATAACCCATGACAGTCTCCTTTTACAACATTGTTTTATAATGGCAGCTAAGTATCGATGACGGTTGCACCTGTTTATCACCTACTTATTGCCTATCTATCTATTGTCTACTTATGCTTATCATTAAGTTAACTTATTCATTGATCAAGCGGTCAACGTATCTGCAGCTGGTAAATCAGAAAAATGCAGCGTGTCGGTGTTATCTGGCTTCACCGCAGTGACTTGTACAACGCCAATCGTCCGTTCCAAAAACCCACCTTCACAGTAGCCAAAATAAAACGCCCACAAACGAATAAAGGCTTCATCATAACCGAGGGCGCGGATAGCGTCGCGCTGTGCCAAAAAGTCAGCACGCCAATCACGCAAGGTATGAGCATAATCAAAGCCGTAATCATGTAGTTGCTTGATAACCATATCAGTCTGCTCAGTAAACTGCTTAGTTAGCTCTTGATTGGACAGTAAGCAGCCACCAGGGAAAATATGCGTCTGAATAAAGTCCACTGACTTTAAATAGTCTTCATAGTTTTGATCGTTAAAGGTGATGGCTTGCAGCACCATCAGCCCTGTTGGTTTAAGTAAACTATTACATTTTGCAAAGAACGTCGGTAGATATTCATAACCGACGGCCTCAATCATCTCAATACTGACCAGTTTGTCATAGTGCCCTGTTAGTTCACGATAGTCTTGCTTGAGCAGTCTGATTTTGCTCGACAGTCCTGCTTTTTCGATACGGCGCTGCGCCTCAGTATACTGTGCATCAGAGATGGTCGTCGTGGTTACTTGACAGCCATAATGGGTGGCGGCATAAATAGCAAAGCCTCCCCAGCCAGTACCAATCTCTATGACATGGTCATTTTCCCTCAACTGCAAGCGCTGACAGATGAGCGCCAATTTATGTTGCTGTGCCTGCGCTAGAGACGTATCAGGCGTTACATAGACCGCTGATGAGTACATCATGGTCGGATCCAAAAAACGCTCGTACATGGCATTACCCAAATCATAATGCGCTAATATATTGGACTTTGACCCTGCCTTGTCATTGCCGCGCAGTCGATGCTTGGCTTTTTCTAGAGCTTTACTCAACCCAGCGAAGCGATTCTCCAGACCATTAAACACGGCTAGATTACGTGCAGCCAGTCGTATCAAACCTGTTAAATCTTCCGTATCCCACTCACCCTCAATATAGCTATCGGCAAGCGCAATCGAGCCGCCAAATAACAGTCGGCGATAAACATTGGCATCATGAATTTTCATAGTGACATGTAGTGGATGTCGGCCTACCGCTGAGCTACTAAGGTGAGCGGGGGTTTTTCCATTAGATTTTTTGACGTCCTCACCAAAGGTTTGACGATTGGCAGTACCTTTGCCATAGGCCTCAATGAGAGTCAAACTCCCAAACTGTAAGTTTTTTAATGCGCGACATATCGCCTGTCTCGCCAAATAGTTCACACTGTTACTTACAGGCTTGGCAAAAGCGCTGTCATTCACTGTTTTGCTCACATGAGCACTAAGCTTCTCTAGCTTTGAGTTAGGTGTGCGGTCGGTTGGCCTAGTTGGCATGGTATTAACATCCTTATTCATACGTTTTTATTTCTTCACCTGCTGTTTAAAACTCTCTTAACTGCGCTTGCTATGCTAAAACCAAATAGCTAACTGGGACTTTTTGAGTCATCCTGCTGACTGTCTACCAGCTTTTCATCATAGTTAATATAAGGTACTTTTTTAATCGCATAGAGCTTAAGCGCATGCCAATAGATTCGTGTCAGTGAGGTGATATTCATTAGCGGGTTTTTCCGTAGACTGTCACGAACCGTATCCGCGCTCATGGGTACGCCTGTCATCTTAATACCTGTTTTAAGCACCTCACCACGCACATCACTGATATTGATGGCGATACGGACTTGTAGGCAGTCATCTGCTTGTTTTGTCACTTTTACCTGCCAGCGATATAGCTGGTCTATAGGATTAAAGGGTGATACATGAAAGTCTTTATCATGACAAAACTCTGTGTCCGTGCCATCAAGTAAAAACCCATAATAATGACGCTTATCCCAAGGGGTATTAGATACCTCAGCCAAAAGATGAGTCGGCACTCGCTGCTTATCAAAGCCCAAATAAAAATTGACTGGGCTAAAGTACACGCCCGCATTGCGACAAACCATCATACCGATCATATCACCTGTAGGCGCACTACCCGTCTGCTCAATAAATGCCTGAATTAGCCGCTGCTGCAAAGCTTGCATAGGATTAACGTCGTCATTGATTGGATTAACCCTACTTTCATTAGTCGTATCATCAGTACTACCTACATCCTTTTGCTCTAATTGTTGCAAATAGTCATCAGGATAAAATTGCTGCAAAGCTTTATGCTGAGCAGAAAACAGCGGCAACGCTTTTGCTAGCATTTTATTAAAGGGCAGTTTTTTTAGAAACTTGCTTTTATCGACTGCTGCATTCACTTCAGGTAATGCCTGCCCTGCTGCCAAAGCACTGATATTGATGCCCCAGTAGCGATACGGATACGCAAACTTATGCACACTTGGCAATAAACGACTATGCCATGTCGTGCCATGAAATATTTGATGCGGCATCAAGGTTGCTGTTTTAGTTTTTGTAGGGTCAGACGACTGCTCTTTGGTGGGCATAACGTTCTCTTTTATGGATAATTTGTTGGGTCTCATCCTTCGACACCCAACAATTTGACCTCATTAACTCTTCACTTTACGGCGACCAAAGAGACCACGCTTTTGCTTGATCGGCGCCTGTGGCTCCTGCTGCAAGCTAGCTACATAGTCATTGAGCCCTTGGTTGGTAGTCGCACTCATCACTTGGCGCTTTTGCAGCTTACGAGTATTTCTGTCTGCTTTGACAGGCATATCTTTATAACGAAATGGCGTATGTGCGCTATCGCCATCAGGCAAATGGCTTGGATCTACTGTCTCTTTGATGTCAATTGCGCTACCGAGCGCCTGACAAACTCGCAATCCGCTACGCACTCCATCTTCATGAAAGCCATTGAACCAATATGCACCACAAAAATGCGTCTGTAAACCATTGCCAGAGATGCGTGACCACTCATTTTGCGCAGCAATCATCTCTTTATCAAAAATCGGATGACTATAATGAATGCTTTTAATGGCTTGTACTTCGTCAATACTGCTGTTGAGTGTAGACGGATTGAGAGTAACCAGATAGTTATGCTGCTTGGTCAGACGCTGCAAGATATTCATATGATACGTCAGTACTGGCTTTGACGCTGTCTGCTTTGCAGCTGCTTGTTTTGATGCTGTTGGCTTTGAAGCTAGTTGCTGATCTTTTAGCGTCTGCTCTTTGTCCAACTTACTATTAAGCAGCTCGCCATCAAGCAGCTCATCATCAAGCAAGTAGTTCCAACTTGCCCATGCCAACGGCTTTTTCGGTAACACCTTACTATCCGTATGTAGCACCGCCGTATTTTTAGTAAAACGAAACTTCTCCAATACTTCAGCCTCATCTACACTTGCATCTTTTAATAGCTTCAGCGCCATATCGGCATGGCAAGCAAAGATAACCTCATCAAAAATCAACTCTTGCGCATCTACCTTATCTTTAGCAGTCGTCATATTATTATCTGTGACGGTTAGTGTGACATGACTCTCATGACGCACCACCGACTGCACAGGAGTATTGACTCGAACCGTGCCCCCTGCCTTAACAAAGCGTGGAATGAGCTTATTGACATACTGCTTGGAGCCGCCTTTAATCGTAAACCACTGCGGACGATTGACAATGTCTAGTAGACCGTGATTGTCAAAGAATCGTGCAAAGAATATCAAGGGTAAGTCTTGTACTTCTTCCAGGCTGGTCGACCAAATCGCGGAAACCATGGGTAGCAGATAGTTATCGGTAAACAACCGCCCATAACGCTTACTTGCCAAATAATGACCAAGGGTTTGCTCGGTGAAAACACTGGTGTCTTGCCCTTCTATACGCGCGGTCTCAAACTCTTGACGTAGCTGTTTGATATGCTTATTAAACTGCAAAATGTCATTAATAAACCGCCAAAACTTAGGACTCAATACATTTTTGCGCTGCGATAACAGCGTATTGATTGTATGTCCGTTGTATTCAAATTTTTGGGCGCTGTTTTTAACTGAAAAACTCATGTCCGTTGCCTGAAAGGGTATTTGCAAATCATCAAGCAGACGAAAAAAGTTAGGATAAGTACGCTCATTAAAAACGATAAACCCCGTATCTATCGCACTCTTTTCTACGTGTTTGGCTTTTGCCTTCTTACCATACTGCAGCGTCACATCGATGGTATTTACATGGCCACCGATATAATCATTGGCCTCAAATATCGTCACTGCATATTGACTGGCCAAAGGCGGCTTAGATAAATAATGGGCACAAGTCAATCCAGATACACCAGAGCCTATGATAGCGATGCGTTTTTTGGCAGGTACTTCATCAGCATTGGTAGTAGCATTTGCAATCTTACTATTTTGATTATTATTTTTATCTGCTGAATGTTTACGACGGATGAATGACATATTTGCAGCTTCTTCTATTTGGTTGTTTACAAGTAATAATGCTGGGTTAAAAACCCAGCCTACGCCAAAAAATCTATTAATTATCTTTATAAAGCTTTTCACTGACTTGCTGCCATAGCAGGTCTGGTAGCAGCCCCAGCGTTTTAAGAGGTAAGGTAAGCTTTTTGGGAAACTCAATCACCTCATCACCATTTTCGATGCCGTCACGAATGGCTTGGCTTGCCTGCTCGGTGGTTTGAATAAATGGCATTGGGAAGTCGTTTTGCTTGGTCATTGGCGTTTTTACAAACCCTGGCACTACCAGGCTGACGTCGACGTTATGTGGCGCTAAGCTAATTTGTAAGGTTTTCATCAAATAATGAATCGCTGCCTTTGAGCTACCATAGGCCTCGGCACGAGCAAATGGGACATAGGCCGATGCAGAGCCAAGGCCAACCAAACGCCCCTGTGACGCAATCAGCTTGGGTAATACCCCTTCAATGGCATGCGATAACGTGCCCATATTGACAGACATCACTTTCATAAAGACACTGCTATCAAAATTTGGCATGTCTAAATACTCGCACATCCCCGCACCACAAATCGCTAAATCAATCTGGTCGATTTTATCAAAGGCCTCAATGACTTTGTCACGATCCATGAGATCCAAGTCGATTGGTATGGCGCCTAGTTTTTTTAGCTCAGATAAGGCGTCGTCATCACGGCCAACCGCGTACACCTCGTGGCCTGCTGCTAAGTAATCTTTAGCCAGTTGATAACCAATGCCAGAAGTCGCGCCAGTGATGAGGATGTGTGATTTTTCAGGAGAGTCAGTCATTAGAAATGTCCTTTTTATTAATGTTCTATTAGGAATAGTTTTGACATAGAATTATCGGATATCAATTTTCGCAATCAGAGGGCTATCTTGTGCATATTTAATACGCCTTTCCGTTAGCTATCTTGACGTTATCTATATTGATAAAATCAAAATAATTATAATATAACGCTCTATAATTAATGTTGTGACTTCGCAAGTAAGTGTGCCATTTTCATACAGCCTTCATGATTGACGCTTAGTATTTAAAGCTAAAAAGCACTTAAAGCCAAAAACTGCCTTCCCACTTCTAATTCACCACTTTTATCATAGTCGTCTTTTTACACAACTTTTAGGTCTGCTCTTTTAGGTCTACTAATAGTAAATATGCTATTAATGGCGCTTATTTAAGCAAAAACTTCTAATTTTAAGAGATTGTACAAAAAAGGCTTGACGTATTTTTTATCTTTGCTAGAATACGCCCCACTTAGCAACAACTCGAAGAGTCTATTCTCAAGCGTCTACGTTAAGTAACTGTGAGATTATTAACCCTCACGCCTTATTCCCCAATAGCTCAGTTGGTAGAGCGTCGGACTGTTAATCCGTGTGTCCCTGGTTCGAGCCCAGGTTGGGGAGCCATATTTTAGCAAGTAGCTGCCTTATATATGCTCAGCTATCTCTGCGAACATAAGTACTTTGAATCATCTTAGATTCAATTATGGCATTTGCCAAAACCCTCATCAGTTTGTTGAGGGTTTTTTTATGTCTGTCACTTTCATGACGCTGTCTTTTATCAGCCAACCCTCTGTCTCTGGCAACTAACGAGCTAATAAATAGCACCAAACACCTGATAATAAGGCATTAAAAGAAAAAACTGCCTTTAATCGCTTATTAAGGTTGACAGACCCTAACTACTTGGCTAAAATACGCTCCACATAACGCAAACAAGCTTAGCAAGTTTACCGTTATAACAATTTATTCCCCAATAGCTCAGTTGGTAGAGCGTCGGACTGTTAATCCGTGTGTCCCTGGTTCGAGCCCAGGTTGGGGAGCCATATTATAAAAAGCCTTCATCTATATTGATGAAGGTTTTTTTATGGCTAACTGTTTTTGCGGGCGCTGGTATTCTTTTAGACGATTTTGTTGTATGGTAAGAGGTGTTGATAAATTCCAGTTTATAGTACTTATCTAGAATACTCTTGAGCAATCATTCGTATCATAAAGACATATGACAGGTTGCCCATCATTTTTATCAAAACCCTTTATTCCTACTCACTATAAGTAATGGTTTACTATGATACCTGTACGCATAAAAAATAAATTTTCTGATCATCCGCAAAAAGTCACGCGCCCAGTTAGTATTCGTCTTTCTGAAGAGATGATTGAGTTACTAGAATCAACCTCATCAGAGCTTGGTTTCAAACGCATTCAAGGCCTAATCCGCCTCTACATTCGTCAAGGTCTCGACCGTGACCATCAAGACTATACCTTAGCGCATGATGAGCTATTCATTGAGACCCTGCGCAAAAGCGGTGTTAGCCAGCATATCATCGATAAAGCTATCGTAGTGACACACGACAATAGCATTACTCACCCATTGTCTGAACTTCAAAACAACGATTAAAACTTTTTATTTTTAGAACACGCTCCAATATTGAAAGACCAAGTTTGCTTAATTGCGCTTGGTCTTTTTTGTTATTTTTATATTCTCTTATTTATCATTTCTCTACTTATTAGCCCTTTTTTTTATGCTCAAATATAACTGTCTCTCACCCTACATTAAGTTTAAGACTATATTTAGCTATAATTAAACCCAACATGCTATCAAACGAGGTATATTAACAAAGCAGTCGTTGTTGTTAATGAGTATACAAGGAGGTATACGATGGCGGGTTTGTATCAGCGTTTTCATAAGGCTTTATTATTAACGATCATGTTAGCAGCTCTGCCGATCGTGCATGGCTGCTCACAGCCTCAAGTTGATCCTAGCAAAAGAACCATACCCACTGACTCTGATCACTGGCAAAAAAAGCTAGGGGATACTTTTGAGCAGCTACCTGAGAGCGACAGACAGCTTCTTAGCCGCTATATGCTGCGTATGAAGCTTAGCGGTGCATACGAGTCAGGAGCGATGCCGCGCATCACTATCAAGCAAGCGTTGATACAACAGCGTGAATATGAACGCCGGCACCCTAACAATCCAACCGGTAAAAAAAGCCCCGTCATCATCAATCAACAAACTGGTACTAATCAGGCACAAACCTATTCTGTCGCTCTACTTCCCGTGAAGACCAGCAGTAGTGATAGTTTGAATCAAGTGAAGTTACAATTTATGCTGTCTAATGATGGCACGGTTGCCATTAACAGCTTTAGAGGTTCACTGCTGATGAAGGATGCCAAGCTGACCAAAGGCAAACGTTTCAATATACCGCTCACAAGGTTCGAACCGCCCATAGCGCCTGAACAATCAGGTAAGATTGTGATTGAAAGCAGTATTGAAGATATTAACGTCATGCGTGCCATTAGAAATGCACAAGACGTGAAAATAGAAATCAGCGACGGTGTCATCACCTTAGCTGATGGTCAAAAGATTAAATTCACCAACAACCTTTCGAAGTAGCATTTGCAGGCAATATTTATATCAGTCGCTTCTATGAATAAGCAGTCTCTACAGAAGCCAATGTGAGTTAGTACTTTATATTGCACTAGAAGGAAGTGAGACTAGATGAGATAAAACGGGCTGGAGTGGGATGAAGGTCAGTAATGACAAGGGATAAGACGGTTTGAAGTTGGTTGGGATTAAAAAGGGCTGTTTGTAAGTTATTCTGCACTAAAATGGTGGTGCAAGTAGGATTTAAAGATAGTTGTAAGTTATTCTGCACTAAATCGGAACGAGTGGGTTTGGTTGAATGTGCAAAGCTCGGGCGCTGGGTGATATAGAATCGCGATATCGATACCTATATATAGTGCAAATAGTATAGATGGTATTTGGCTAGAATTATTGTTTCGCTGATATAGTGGTTTTTTGGCTATTATTATCGGTATCTATACTATGCGTCGGCTCTGAGAGGTGCTATATCCTTAGGTAGTCTATGGCTAAGGTCAGCAGCTGGGCTGGGTCGTCAGTGTTGCAGTTGATGCTGACGGTCTTGCCTGAGCGGTCAGACAGGGTGACAGTCGTATTGTGATTGGGTTGGGTATGGTTGCTTAATAAGGCGGCTATGCCCTTTTTTTGTGCCTGAAAATCAGCGCTGGTGGCATTGGTGCTGCTACAGGGCTGATCAATGGGCTTTGGGAATGATAGGGTCATGCTGTGTTGTCCTCCTCTATTGGGTTGAGTGATGAGGCTGCTATGGTAACTGCTTAAATCACTATCAACAATAGGGATTGGCAAAACATGCGACAGTGCTTGTCGTGGTGCCCTTAAACTGCAAATTTGAGCATGGTGGCAATGGTGCTGCCTGCCTCGGGGCTTTTACAAAGCAGGTCATAGATGGCGACTACCAGCTCGGCTTTGCGCTCAGGTGCCATGCGCTTCTGGTGCTCACTCAGATAGTTGTCCACTATAGTCAGGGCTTCTATCATCATCTGCATGTCGATACCGTCTGTGTCTACTGTCGCAAGCGAGGGCGTGACTGGCTGCGGCTGACTCTCAACGTTATGGTCAATACCCTTCTCTGCTGTATCGCTACTCTTATATGGCTCACCAATACCCTTGTGTAACCAGTCGACGTCTACTCCTGTAGCGTCGGCTATTTTTTTGGCTGTGCCTCTATGAATGCTGGTGCTGCCCTTTGTCCAGATGTTATGAAAAGTGGACTTGCCTATATCAATGCGAGTAGCAAAAGAAAATGGCTGTCGTTTCTCTTCGTCGGTCATAAGCTGGTATAGCCGTTTTTTAAGTGGCGTATCCAGTTCCATATTATTTTCGTTTAATTCGGAACTCATGCCAAATACTCCTATTTAGTTCCATATTCATAAGCCGTTGATATATATAGTTAAATTAAAATAGTTATAAAAAAGTTCAATATTTCTATTATGAACTGTTTACATTGAACCAATTATGAACTAAGATGTTTACAAGTTGAAAGGGCGAACTCTAAATCGAACCCTATAAAAATAAATCAGCAGGACTGATTGGAGTTATTACTATGTTGAGCTTTGAGCAGTATCCATTATTTAAACAGTTTGAACGCCTGCCTGATGGTAGCTGGCACCCAGAGGATATCAAAACTGCTATCCGTAAAACTGGGGTGACGATGGCTGAGCTGTGTCAAGCAGTGGGTGTACCTAAAAGCTCGGCTAGTAAGGCGCTGGCTGAACCCTTTACTCAAGGCGAAATCGCTATTGCGCAATACCTTGAGGTACCAGTGCAATTGCTGTTCCCCACGCGCTGGACGGTGGACAAAAAGCGCGTTAGACCAAGGTATGCCGACAAATATACCACGGTTGCGGAGATGTTGTCATGAAAAATCAGTTCACTATGTCTGAAATTATGAACTTCGAACTATCAGGGCTGCCAAAATCACGCCGTGGTATGGATAAGTATGCTGATAAGAATGGCTGGCAATTTGTAGAAGTGCCTAGCTCAGGTCGTGGCGGTGTGCGCCGTGAGTATGTATTACCTGCTGAGCTGTTTGAGACTGTCAAGCTGCAAGCGCTGCAAAAGTTAGCGGACGCGGCGGTGGTACCAGATGCTGTAAAACCTGCATCAACTGAACTGGTGACCACGACTACTCACGCCGTTGCCAATGCCGCACTACTGGCTGACTGGCAGCGTGACTGTGCTATCGCAAGATTGGCTGTGGTGCGTTATGTGCTAAAGGCAGCTGAGCTGACGGGTAAAACCAAAGCTATTGAAGCGTTTGCGAAAGCGAGTAAGGAAAAACGCTTAGACGATACGCTGATCACCACTATCAAACGTGCCAATGCAAAATCAGGTGGTAAGGATGGGCGCGGTAATGTGAGCCGTCGCACGCTGTTTGATTGGGTAAAGGCGTTTGAGACTGCGGAGGCTGATGGCAATGCTAGCGCGGTGGCGCTACTGGCACCTAAGTCACGTACGACTGAGATACCGCCATGGGCTGGCATATTGCTCAAGCTATGGAGTGATCCTGCTAAGCCTGAGCTGGCTGAGGTGATGCGCCGTATCGAAGCGGCCTATGCTGATAGTGATGTGGAGGTGCCAAGCTACCATCAGGCTAGATATTTCCTAGAAAATCATATCGGTAATGTTGAACGCGCGCGCGGCCGTATGGGTAGCCGTGAGATTAAGAATATTAAGCCGTTTGTGCGCCGTGATGCGTCAGTACTGCTGCCGTCTGATGTGTATACGGCAGATGGGCATACGTTTGATGCGGAGGTGGCACACCCTGATACAGGCAAGCCGTTCCGTCCTGAGATCACGACGGTGATGGATGTGCATACTCGTATGATCGTGGGGTATAGCGTAGATCTGGCAGAGAGTGGCCTTGCGGTGTTAGACGCGATATCGAGCGCGGCCTCTGACTATGGTATCCCTGCGATATTTTATGTGGATAACGGCTCGGGTTATAAAAACGCGATGATGAAGGATGAATCTGTGGGGGTGATGACGCGGATGGGCACTGAGGTAAAGCACTCTATTGCCTATAACTCACAGGCACGCGGGATGATTGAGCGGGTGCATCAAACGGTATGGATACGCCTGGCTAAAAAGCTGCCTACTTATATAGGGGCAGATATGGATAGCCAAGCGAAACAAGCGGTGTTTAAGAAAACGCGGAAAGAGATTAGAGAATTCGGTGAGTCGAAGGCATTGATCGGCTGGAATGAGTTTTTGCAAGTCGCTCATGATGCCGTAGAAGCCTACAACAATGAGCCACACAGTGGTCTGCCTAGACGCTATAACGCTACCACTGGTCGCCGCGAGCATCTGACGCCACAAATGATGTGGAATGAGCAAGTGACGGCTATGTCTAACGCTGGCACTGGTCTGGTGACGGTGTCAGAGCATGAGCGTGATGATTTGTATCGTCCTTATCTTGAGCGTAAATGTCTGCGCGGTGAGATCAATTTGTTTAGTAATAAGTACTTCAGCCGCGCGCTGGAACAATACCACGGTGAGACGATGCTGGTCGGCTATGACATCCATGACGGCTCTAAGATTTGGGTGCGTGATACGACGCATCGACTGATCTGTATCGCTGAGTTTGAAGCGAATAAGAAGGGTTATTTTGCACAGTCGGCACTGGGTGATGCGCGTGAAAACCGTGCTAAGAATCAGGTGAAACGGGCGCAAGTGCATGTGGATGCCGCGCTGGAAAATATGCGTCCGCACCGAGTGCTGGAACATGTGCAAGACCAGATGATGCCGATGGCTGATATTGAGCGTGCGCAAAGTCTGCTGTCTGAGCGGCTGGCGATGGAAGATGCACAGGTCGTTGAGAGTGTGCCAAGTGCAGCAACGGCAAATCAGGCGACGTTTGATAAGTTGAATAAGTTAGATGCTGGGCTAAAGCCACAGCCTACAACACAGCCTCAGCCTACGCCAAAGGTGAAATCTGAGCAAAGTGCACAGCCGACGCAGGATGAGCGGTTTGAGCGTTGGCTTGGTCTGGCTGAGCAGGTAAAGACTGGGATTGTACTGGATACAGCGGATCAGGATTTTTATGAGCTGTATCCAGACTCTAATATTTTTAAGATAAAAATGAAGGCGTATCAGGCGGCTCATGAAGATGAGCATGGTACCAGAGTGTTTTTTAAGTTGGGCTAGCTTTAATTAGCTCAAAAGGTGACGACGGTCATGTGGAGTGACCGCCGTCTTAATCGAGTCATCAGACTCAATCAAAGGAGATTCAATCATGAATCACGATAGTAATAATGTCAATAGTGGCGCTATAGGCGCGGTCGGTGTGGCGCAAGTCACGAATGTGGCGGTGTGCTTTGAGGCGATCGAGCGTATCCAAAGCCGTCATCCAAGCTTGCCAGGTATTGGGGTGTTTTATGGTCGTAGCGGTGATGGTAAGTCAGTAGCCGCGGGCTATATCGCCAACCGTACCCGCGCTTATTATGTGCAAGCGACGAGTATCGGGACGAAGAAAAGCTTCCTTGAGTCGGTGCTGCGGGAGATGACGATACCGCCTGCCAAAACGGCAAGTGAGATGCTGGGACAAATCGCGGAGGAGCTGGCCAAGTCGGGCCGTCCACTCATCATCGATGAGGCCGACCATCTGGTGAAGGGGAATAAAATCGAGCTGGTGCGTGATATCTACGAGAGCAGTCAGGGGACGATATTGATCATCGGTGAGGAGATGCTGCCGAAGAAGCTTGAGCGCTGGGAGCGGTTTCATGGCCGCGTGCACAGCTGGGTGCCTGCACAGCCAGCGACGGCTAATGATGCAGCGCTACTGGCAAAAGTATATGCGCCAAAAATCACTATCGAGTCGCAGGTGCTAGAGCAGCTGGTCGGTGCAGTACGCGGCTCCACTCGTCGAACTTGTACTAACCTTGAGATGCTCGGACAGCGCGCGCTGGAGTGCGGTATGCGCTCGGTCACTATGAATGATCTTGCGACCCTGCTACCGCAAGGCTTTATCACTGGTCAATCACCAAAACCGCGCTCATTTGCTATTTAGGATAATCATTATGTGTTGTTGTCAAAAAACTGCTTATCAAAACTCTATCGAAAGTGACTGTATGAGTAATAATCACTTTGAAAACCCGCTGCTAAAGCCTAGCAAAGGCACTGCTATCAAGCGCAGCGACTACGAAAAACTCTGGGATATGCTGCGTCATGCTGAAGATGGCATCATCGTTCGTGATGTGCCACGCACTATCCCTAGTATCAGCTACGATAAGGCAAAAGCATGGCTTGCGGCGCTCGACAGCGCAGGCTATGTGTCTCGCAAGCAAATAAAGCTGACTCGTAAACTGCCAACCTATCGCTATACGCTCATCCGTGATATCGGACAAGAGCCACCCCGTATCGACAGCAAGGGCGCTGCCCGCGGACAATCGATGAATGAGGTGGTGTGGCGTACGGCTCGCATCCTAAAAACATTCAATGCCAATCAAATCATCGCCTCTGGCAACACGCCTGACATGGTGCTTAAGCCTAGCGGTGTGCGTCAGTATCTGCGTCAGCTCTATCTGGCAGGATACCTACAACTGCGCGTCGCAGGTCAAGCCAAGCAACTGGCAGTCTATCAACTACTGCAAGACACTGGCCCCAAAGCGCCACAAGTCAAGCGCGGTAAGAAGGTCTATGACGGCAATCTGGATATGATCGTGTATGACCCCGAAACGCCTTTGCCACCGTCGCATCAAGCCGAAAAAGACACTGCTAAACAAACCAATAAGGGAGCGCGTCATGCTTAATAAAAATAATAATACGGTGTTTGACACGGTCAAGGCGGACGCTCTCGCTCGTGATAAGAGCGTCAGTCATTACCTGAGTCAAGAGCGTCAACGTGCGGCTCTGACTCGTCTGCCGAGCTTTGAGCAAGCGACTGAGGCTGATATTGCGCTACTGCGCCAAGACGTCGGCAAGCTGTATCGCCTGCTGACGCTGATCATGGTGCTGCTGCTGGCTATCGCTGCTATGGGAGGTGCGCTATGTCTGCTATCGACACTCTAATTATCGACACTCTAACTATTGATGCCTCGGCTGATGATGCTGATTGCAACTGGCAGCCGCACTGGGTGCACTACCCTGTGACGCTAGACAACTGGGTCGCTGCCTGTCATGAGGAAAAACAAAAACGCGGTATCTCTTATGCTGAAATCGCCCGCCGTATCGGCTATGCCCGCCCTAGCCTATCTCTAGCACTGTCTGGTGGTTATACAGGTAATACGGACACCATCGGCACGGCATACGTCAACTACCGTAAGCAAGTGCTGTGCCCTTATACGCAAACGACGGTCAGCCGTCAGACCTGCACTCGGCATGCGCTGGGCGCTGCGCCTACTCATAATCCTGCGGCTCTACGCCACTGGCGTGCGTGTCAGGGCTGCGAGCATCGGCCTGGCGATTGAATATCAATCTAAACATAAGTAATTGACTAATAAGATAAATAAAAGGTGAAAGTTATGAGTAATACCAAAGTAAACGCTGCCAGTCCTGTCGCTGTCGATGCTGCGCTACAACAAGAGCTGCGCGAGTTTGATTGGAGCGGTCTGCCCACGCCCGCGCCCACCAAGAATGAGCGTGAGCTGCGTCAAATGCGTAAGCATAAGGCTATCCTTGAGCGTCTGGTCGAGGTGCAAGGCGATATCATCAAGGGTCAAGAGCAGGTGATCAACTGTCAGAATGATGAGCTGTTTGATGAAGTGCGTCAGCTGAACTTTAAGGTCGTGATGCAGTTTTGGATGATTGCGTCTGTCGTTATTTTGCTGACTTTTTTGCGATTTGTATAAGTATCAGGGGGAAGTATGAAAACACGCTGTCATAACTGCGGTACTACGGCCAGTCTCGACTTGCTGGTCAGTACCAACGCAGCAGGAAGAGCCTTTGCAGAGGCGTTTAACGTCCCTGCACCTCTTGCCCCGCTGATGCTTAAGTATCTGGGGCTGTTTCGTCCTGCTAATCGTGAGCTGGCCTTTGGGCGGGCTACGACTCTGCTAAGCGAGGTCAATCCGTTTGTGAATGCAGGGAAGCTGACGTTTGATCGTCAAACCACGGATGCGCCTGTGGGCGCATGGAGCTGGGGTATTAATCAAGTACTGGCTGCGCGTGATGCGGGTACGCTTAAGCTGCCGCTGACGACGCATAACTATCTGTATCGCATCGTGCAAGGCTATGACCATCGCAAGCACTCTGTAGAGGGTGACGAAGCCGCGAAGGCTTGGTCTGGAACGACAACCAGCGGCGCTACTGTGATGCTGAATGGTCTGCGCAAGCCTGTGCTAGCAGGTAAGACCCAGCGCGAGACGTGGGATATCGTGATGCAGGAGCAAAACCCTGGTGAAACGGCTGATGAGGCTTACGAGAGAATAAAGGAGAAGTATTGATGTCAGAAGTTGCTACTAACATGCTTTGTCGCGCTTTTGCAGATATACCCGACGCTAAAGCCCGTATAACACGCGCACGTGAGCAAATCGCTACAGAATATGCGCCATTGAGTGCAGTAAATAAAATTCAGCTTGAAAAAGATTTTAATCACGTAACCGCTGAAATTAACAAAATCAACCCAAAAGGAAAGTAATGATGAACTACTCAGAAGAGGAATTAAAAGCCATGTCAAACCCAACCACTGAAAGCGCCCCTGTCACACCAGACGGCTATATGACCAACGCTAAAGGCCATCTAATCCCTGTCGACAAAGTAAAACCAGTCGATAAGCTGCGTGACGAAGTTGTCAAGGACATGGTCGCTATTGCTGTCGAGCTACGTGCTCAGATGCGTACTGCTAAGTCTCAGCTGTTTGACACGTTTAATGATTTTGTCGCGTTGTCTGCGCAAGAGTATGACGTACAAATGGGTGGTAAAAAAGGCAATACGACGCTGCTGAGTTACGACGGCAAGCTTAAGATACAGCTGGCAGTCTCTGAAAACATCGTTTTTGATGAGCGTCTGCAAGTCGCTAAGTCGTTGATTGATGAGTGTTTGACGGACTGGACGCAAGACAGCAATGACAATATCAAAGCGCTGATTAATCAAGCCTTCCAAGTTGACAAGGAGGGTAACATCTCGACTGGTCGCGTACTCGCCTTGCGCGGCTTGGATATTAGCGATAGTAAGTGGGATAAAGCAATGGATGCTATCAGTGATGCGATACAAGTGACTGATACTAAACAGTATATCCGCTTTTATGAGCGTGATAGCGAAGGCGCTTATTATCAAATCTCGCTTGATTTTAGTAATGTGTGAAGAGTAATACCCGTGCGCTGGGCTAAAAGAGGCAATAAACTAATACAGCTGTAAATCATAATTAAATATAGAGACTCGCCGCGGCGGGTCTTTTTTATATATAAAACTAAGTTCATAAAATGCTTTAAAGTTATGATGAGTACAGTTATGATGAAGCAAAGATAACCTAATGTAACAGTGTGTATGCGACATATATTGTCGTATATTTGTCTTGTATACAAATAATTTTCGGCTATAAAAGGTAAAATATGATTCATAACAGTACGTACCACATATTAGTGAAGGAACACAAGAGTACAGAAAATGTAAGAGTTATTATCAATCCTGACTTGCTACCTGTAGATGACTCTGCGGATAAATTACTAACCAATTTAACAGAGCGTTATCGTGGTAGAGCTGGTAAAGGCTACGGGGTTTTCGAAGAAAATACAGATAGTTACCCTACTTCAACTATTATTAATGACTATCTTGATGAAGATATTTTAGATGACTTTCACTCCTGTACTGAACGTCTTATGAATCACCTCATGGCAGAAAGTAAACACGAAGCAGGAGCAAAAGGTGGTAAGGTTGCTTTTATTCACTATTCAGAAGGTGGACAAGAGTATTTCTTAGTTGCCATTCTGACAGAAAAAGTAGGGTTAACAGCTAAAAATTGGACTTTAACTCAAAATGATGTTTTAAATTTTGAAAATGTACGTTTTGCTGGTCGTATTAATATTAGCAGTTGGAGATCGAAAAATGAAAAAAGTCGACGGTATATTAGCTTTTTGAAAGGACAAGGTGAGGTTTCAAATTATTTCAAAAGATTTATGGGTTGCAGTAATGTACCAATGGCTAGCCAAGAAACTAAAGATTTAGTAACTCAAATTAAGGCTTTTGCTACTAGCAAAAACCTTAAACTAGAGGAACGTGCTCACCTACTCTCAAATGCTAATGGATATCTAAAAGAGTTAGCCAATAATAAACCTCATCCGCTCCAGTTTTCTATGAGTTCTTTCACTAACAGAGTTTGGCCAGATGAACCGCAAGATTTGGTAGATTTTTTTGAACAATATGGAGAAGAGAATGATTGTCCGATTTCAGATGGATTTGTGCCTCATAAGGGCTCTTTAAGAGGATTGGCAGTCCAATTTCATAGAGAGAAACATTGGGCTTTTTCATTTGATGATGAAGCGATCAGCAATGATGAGGTTACAGTTGAAGGTGGAAAAGTTATTTTTCATCACCCTCCAAAAGACATTTTGGATGCTTATGACAAAGGTGGTTCAGAGTAAATATGACTATAACGTTTTCAGACTTAGTGACACTATATCGCAAAGTGGATTTCATAGAATCTGCTCAGGCTGAATGTTGCATCGAAAATGATGCAACGTTGTCATTAATCAACAATTTAGCGTTAGGTGACAACTCTGTAGCAACTCGTGTAGAAGTATTAGAAGGTGAACTAAAGGTTGGAGAAACTGTAAAATTACAAATACGTCAACCTGAATTGACTTTAGGATGGCTTTACGATGATGTTGATCGGTTCATGAAAGGTGACTTTGTTCGTAGCCTACCTAATGATAAAGCAGACAGTAAGCCTTATTACATTAAGGATATAGGGTATTACTCTCAAGATGTTGATACCCCTGAAATAATTGCCGCTTATAATGCAGTAAGGGGATTATTAATTCATCTTGAAAGCATGTCATCGTATCTTGATCACTCTAAAAGAAAAATCATTTTTGTAACTAAGCGTACATTTGAACTTCATTACGACGTCAGCAAAAATTTAGATGCTTTTAAGGTAGCCTTAGAAAACCTTACCAAGAATTTAGAACATAACCTAAAGGTTATAGGAGAGTTCTGTATTTGGTTAAGTATTGATGATGCTGGTACACACGCTAATGAGAAAAAGTCAATTTTAGCTTCAGTATTGTCCGATATACAAACTGGTTCGCAGCCTCTTGAGATACACGCAATTATTGAAAATATTGACCGTGTATATAGAGCTGCACAAGGACAGTTTGATAATTACCTTGAAGACTTCAAGTACGAAAAATTTGTTAAGAAGCTAGAGGAGAACAGTGAAAGGTTCATTAGTAGGGTAAATGATAGTATCTCTAAGGTTCTCTCTCAGATACTAGCACTACCTATTGCAGCCGCAGCGCCAGTAATACTAAAGGGTAGCAACTCCGATAATCAATTAATTGTTTATGTTGCATTATTGGTGTACGCAATTATCTGTAGTTTTGCTCTATCTACTCAGAAAGCTGTACTTGACAACCTAAGCTCAGAGGTGGAAGGCTTTGAAAGCGAAGGCAAACTACCACAAAGTCTAAAAGATCGGTGGGTTATTGAAAGAGGTAAAATCTATGATCTTATTGAAAAACAAACACATTTATACTGGGTTATGATAGCTGTTGTATATTTAGCCGTTGTATATAGTCTTTATAACATTTCTAGTGCTATGACAGTGTTTTGGTCTGCGATGCTGTTTATTTTGGTTGCTATATTGGGCGTTGCTATATATAGGAAAATAAAACCTAAAGTACAAAACCCTATCTAGAATCTTTTAAAAAAACCCGCTACCCGTTAGCGGGTTTTTTGTGTTTAGAAAAAGGTCTAAAGTTATTTTGTGCTCATAACTCTAAACACGGCTTTGTCGCTATAATACTAAACATCTATTTATCATATGCTTATGTGAGGTCTGATATGGCGACTAGCAGTAAACACTCTCCCCAAAAAAAGAAGATGATGCAGCTGGTGCATATCGGTAAAAACCAGCTAAAGCTTGATGATAGCACCTACCGCGAGATGCTTTGGCATGTGACGGGTAAAACGTCCAGCAAGGATTGTACCGCCGCTAGCTTGCGCAAAGTCATTGACCATATGGAGACGCTCGGGTTCAAAGTGACACCTGCCAAAAAGCATCAGTCTAAAAAGCCAGACGCGGCCAAGTCCAAGCAAGCGCTAATGGATAAAATCGAAGCGCTATTGACCGATGGTGCTAAGCCGTGGGAGTACGCTTCAAGCATGGCAAAGCATATGTATAAAGTGGATGCGCTGACGTTCTGTGATGGTCGTCAGCTGCGCGGTATCGTGACAGCACTGACTAAGCACAATCAAAAAATGGCGGCACTGGCGGCAAAGGCTAGCGCTGATGCCTAATCATCATAATACCAAGACCTATCAAGAGCTTGAGATGCTACTCGGTCATGACGCTGCTGATAAGGTCGTGGCGGCATATCGTGGGCAGGAGCTGTATATCCCTGAGCCTGCAAAAATGTCCGACAATCACAAGCTGGTGCGACTACTGGGCATGGATGTCGCAAAGCGTCTGTGTCACTACTGGCAAGGCGGCATACTAACACTGCCCATGCAGCAAGCCAAAAAAATCGCTAAGCGTAATGCCAGCATCGTGCGTAAGCATAAGGCGGGTATCGATAAGTCGCTACTGGCGACTGAGTACGGGCTGCATGTGCGCACGGTGCGTAAAATTGTAGAGAAATATAATAATGAGCAGGCAAAACAGGCTTATGCACGGATGCAGTATCAGTTGTTTGATCACTAATTTATATAAAAACTAAACCCCTTTCACTGGGGCCGCTTGCGGATAAGTGAACAGCGTCAGACCAGCGGTGCGCTGCATATGAAAAACACTGGCAGTCGGTGCGTAGTAAGCTACCAAGCTAACCTCCACTATGTGAGCCGACCGATTAAGTCACGCTACGACCAGAGAGAGCCGCTAGATACGCCAATATCTAGCGGCTTTTTTGTGCCTGGGGTTTGAGGGTGGACAATCGGAAATGAGACCCGTGCGGATGTTTGAGTGTTTTTGCGATGATGAAGACATTGCACGACTTTACCTATCTATTATCTGATTGATGAGCTGATTATGACGCAAAGCAAAGCGGTATTGACCGAAGAAGATTTTTTTAACTGGATGCGATCCATGCAAGACAATAAACGTCTGACGCAAGCGCAAGTGAACGGTGCGCTTGAGCTGCTGGCGCTGATTGATACTCATGAGCTGCAAGATATCTTAATCAGAGTAAATGGCTGGTCTGATGGCGAGGAGATGCAGCTGTCTGAGGCTGGTATGGCGCTGCTCAATGAGTTTGAGGGTTTCCGTGCTAAGCCGTACCGTGATTCTGTCGGCAAGCCTACTATCGGTTGGGGTACGACTTACTACCCAGATGGTACGCCTGTGCGTATGAGTGATAAGCCTGTGACTCGTAGCGAAGCTGCCAGTATCAAGCAAGCGGTGCTTAATCAAGACTTCTCCCCTGCGGTGAATATGATGTTTGCCGATGAGATTGAATCTGGCGCAATCACACAAAATATGTTCGATGCGCTGATATCGCTGGTCTACAACATCGGTGTTATGGGGCTAAAGGCCTCTAGTATCTATCGCAATATCAAGGCGGGTCGCTACGATGCTGCTGCTGATAGCTTTTTGTTATACAACAAAGGCCGTATCAATGGTCGATTAGAGGTCATCGATGGATTGGTCACGCGACGTCATAAAGAGCGGGTGCTGTTTTTGGCGTAATACTATGAGTCTATACAAAAAACTAAAAAATGCGCTGGTGGTGATTAGGTGGTTGATAAGGCTGCTGGTGCGTTTGGCCAAAATAAATAGAGGTAAGTTATGAGTGATGACTATAGTGATGATGTCGGTGCTGGGCTAAAAGCCCAGCCTACACGCTACGAGCATGTGCTGAGTGTTGATGAGTTGCCAAAGCACGATAATAGCTATGAGCCGCGCGGCGTGCAATATGTAGATGACGCAGGGTTTTTTATTGCGCAAACAGGCAAGGTCACACCGCCGCCCAAGCAGTGGTATGAGTCCAAGACCATTTGGTTTAACGCGATTGTTGTCGCTGTGTCTTTGGCAACGTCGGCAACCCCTGCGCTTGAGTCGTTTATGAGTGCTGAGGTGTATGCGGTGATTGCGAGCTTTGTGGCATTTGTTAATGCGGTGCTGCGCTTGGTCACGGGTCGGCCTATAAAGTCAGGCGGTGCATAAGTGGGTGACATCATAGACGATGCCAATAAAACGGCAGCCGTGCATCTAAACGCGGCGCTGTCGCATATCAAGACACGCCCCGCCAACAATGTCACAGTCTGTATTGACTGTGGTGATGCCATCGGAGCCAAGCGCAAGCAAGCTGCCCCCTATGCGGTGCGCTGTGTGGAGTGTGCGGACTACTACGACAAGGAAACAAGATGATACTCGAGCTAGAGGCTTATCAAGTGATCGGGGTGTTACTGACAGTGGCAGGGTCGATATTCGGTGCGGGTAAGGCGCTGTTTGCTCGGTTTGATGCGTCATTGCGTGAGCGTGATGATAGTCTAAAAGATGAGCTGGGCAAGCTGTCAAATCAGATGGCGTCAGAATCCGAAGCCATCCGCAAGCTCGACCGAGAGATGCTAGAGCTAAAAGCAGAGCTACCGCGTGAGTATGTCGCTAAGGCTGATTTTATCCGCTCGTTTACGGTAGTCGAGGGCAAGTTAGATGCCGTCTATAATTTAATTATTAAGCAAAAAAATAAGGAATAACTATGCCTGTTGATATGGTCAAGTCTCGCCGCGAGGGTATGCGCTGGCATCTGCTCAATGCGATGGATAAGGCGCGTCCGCTTGGCGCTATCGATACGCTACTGCTAGACGTGGTGCGCTGTATCTATCCTGATACGACGGTAAAAGAGCTACACAGTCAGCTAGATTATCTCGATAACAAAGCATTGGTGGTGCTCGATAAGCGGCCTGATGGGCATTGGCATGGTTGTTTGAATAGCAATGGCGTGGATATGGTTGAGTATACCGTGGACTGCCCTGCTGGTATTGCTCGCCCTGCTAAGTATTGGGGTTAGGAGGTCGTTATGGCGCGGATGAGTGCAATAGATCAACTCAGTCCTGAGCACCTTGAGCTGCTTAAAGTGCGACTTGAGGACTCTGGATTTCAAGACTACCAACAGCTGACTGATTGGCTGACGGATCTGGGCTATGAGATTAGCAAATCTAGCGTGCATCGGTTTGGTAAAAAGCATGAGCAAAAGATGCAGGCGGTGAGCCTAAGTACGCAGGCTGCTATCTACATGGCGGAGCGCAATCCCGATGATGCAGGGGCGCTGTCGTCTAGTGTCATTACGATGATGCAGTCAGAGTTTTTTAACGCCTTGGTACAGCTACAGAGCATCGATGATGGTAAAGATGTCGATCCCATGGAGCGTATGCAAGCGCTGTCCAAAATCGGTAAGGGTATCTCTGAGCTGTCCAAAGCCGCAGTCAATCAAAAAAAGCATCAGATAGAGGTACGTGATAAAGCCACTGCTGCCGCTGATAAGGTCGAGCAGCTCGCTAATAAAGGCGGTCTGACTGGTAAGACGGTACAAGAGATACGTAAAGCGATACTAGGGATTGCAGACTGATGACTGATATCAAAAAGCCAAAAGCGCCGCCGCTACTTGATGCTAATACTGAGCTTGACGCCCCTGCGGTGTTTTTGCCGTATCAAGCGGCGTGGATAGACGATGACAGTCAGCTCAAGATAGCGGAGAAGTCACGGCGTATCGGCCTGACTTGGGCAGAGGCTGCGGATGATGTGCTGATTGCAGCCTCTGATAAAAAGTCTGGCGGTCAAAACGTCTACTATGTCGGCTATAACCAAGACATGACGCTGGAGTTTATTGAGGCGTGTGCGATGTGGGCGCGCTCGTTTGACCATGCCGCCTCTGAGATTGAGGAAGGGCTGTGGGAGGAAGACGATAAGCATATCAAGACTTTTACTATTCGCTTTCCACATTCTAAGCATCGCATTACTGCCCTATCCAGTCGCCCCTCTAACTTGCGTGGTAAGCAGGGTATCGTCGTCATCGATGAGGCAGCGTTCCATGAAGACCTTGCCGGACTGATTAAGGCGGCGTTGGCACTGCTCATCTGGGGCGGTAAAGTACGTATTATCTCAACGCATAACGGCGATGAAAATGCCTTTAATGATCTTATTCAGGAAGTGCGCGCGCTGAAGCGTAGCGGCACGGTGCATAAGACGACGTTTAGCGAGGCCGTCGAGCAAGGACTGTATAAGCGTGTGTGTCTGCGATTGGGTCGTGAGTATGACGCTGCCGAAGAGGTGGCATGGGTCAAAGAGGTCTATAAATTCTACGGCGACGATGCTGAAGAAGAGTTAGATGTAATACCCGCGCAAGGCTCTGGGCGCTGGCTGACAATGGGACAGCTAGAAAAGCTGCAAAACAAAGAGCGCCCTGTTATACGCTTTGTTGCACCTAAAGACTTTGAGCTGTGGACTGAGAGCGCGCGTAATGAGCATGTCGATCTATGGCTAAAAGAGACGGTTGATCCTGTGCTGCTGACACTGGATAAAACCCATCCACATTATTACGGTATGGATTTTGCGCGCAAGCGTGATGCCAGCTCTATGTGGTGGCAGGCTGAGAAGCTAAATACGACGCGCTACTGCCCCTATGTGCTGGAGATGGAAAAGACGCCCTACAATCAGCAAAAACGCATCTGTATCTATGTGATTGAGCGCACACCGCGCTTTAGTAAAGGTGCTAATGATGCGACGGGTAACGGTGGGTTTTTGGCTGAGCAGCTGCAAATCAAGTTTGGCGCGCATCGTATCGATGCTGTCAATCTGTCTGAGGGTTGGTACGCTGAGCATACGCCGCATTTTGGTAAGTGCTTGACGGACGGCACGATTGAGGATATGCCCGCTGATCGTGACATCCGTGATGATCATTTATTGTTTAAAAAAATCAAAGGCGTGGCAAGGATACCAGCGGAGCGTACCACCAGTAAGTCAGGCAGCAAACGCCATGGCGACAGTGGTATCGCGCATCTGCTCTGTGACTATGCCAGTAAATACCCCACGCCTGAGCTGGAGTGGACGCCTGTGCCTATTGACAGCAATGAGGTGCCACGCGGTATGCGTGATGTGTTTAACAAAATGGCAGCGCTCGGTGGGTTTTTGGGTGGTGGTGGTTGGTAGGTTTGATGAACAATATTACTTATAAGGATTAACGATGTCATTTTATGCTGCGCTCAAACAGATGCCAAGTGCGCTGATGAGTACGCCAATCGCACAAAAACAACTCAAGCGCCTGCTCGGCTCCCAAGTCAGAGAAGTCGATGAGCGTGCGCATATCTGGGAGCGTCCAGAGCTGTCCCATCCAGCTGTAGGGCTGACGCCTGCCAAGCTGCATCAGCTGCTGACTGGCGCGGAATCTGGCAATATCAACGATATGCTGGCGCTGTTTGAGGACATGGAAGAGCGTGACGGCCATATCTTTGCAGAGCTGGATAAGCGTAAACGTAGCCTGCTGTCTCTTGACTGGCATATCACCCCACCTGAAGGGGCGAGTGCCGCTGAAAAGCAGCAAGCGGCTATGATCAGTGAGCTGATGCGTGCAATCAATGACTTTGATATGGTCATCAAGGACGCGCTGGACGCGATCGGCAAAGGATTTAGCGGCCAAGAAATCAACTGGGTACGTGATGGGGCTACTTGGTACGCGGAGTCGCTTGATTTTGTGATACCGCAAAAGTTTGTGATTGCATCAGATAACAAGACGCTGATGCTGGGTAATGGTATGGATGCGCCTGAGCCGCTGTGGGAGCATATGTTTCTGATGCATACCCACAAGGCAAAGTCAGGTTACCTCGTACGCGGCGGTCTGCATCGTATATTGGCATGGCCGTACGTGTTTAAAAACTACTCAGTGCGTGATTTGGCAGAGTTCCTAGAGATTTACGGCTTGCCGATGCGTCTTGGTACTTATCCTGCTGGCGCTACAGACGATGAGAAGTACACACTATTGCGTGCGGTAATGGAGATCGGGCATAGAGCGGCAGGCATCGTACCGCAAGGCATGCAGATTGACTTTAAAGAAGCTGCCAAGGGCAATAGTGATCCGTTTGAGTCGATGATCAAGTGGTGTGAGTTGACGCAGTCGAAAGCGATACTAGGCGGTACGCTGACGACGCAAGCCGATGGTGCGAGTAGTACCAATGCGCTTGGCTCCATACACGAAGTGGCGCGACTTGAGATACGTAATAGCGATGCTAAACAATTGGCGTCCAGCTTTAGCCGTGACCTTGTGGCATCGCTCATGCGTATCAACTATCCAAGCGTGCATCCAAGGCGCTATCCGAAGTTTGTGTTTGATTTGTCTGAGCCTGAAGATATCACCACCTTTAGCGAGGCGATACCGAAGCTGGCCGCTGTGGACGGCATGCGCATTGGCGCGGATTGGCTACACGGCAAGCTGAACATCCCGATGGCAGGTGAAGATGAGGCTATCGTCACCACACGTAACTCTATCATGCCCACAGCGCTGACAGCGGCTCTAAGCGCGCATAGAGCTGCCCTAGCTGCCAAGGATAGCCCTGTGGCTACTGAGCGGGCAAATATCCATGCTGCTGAGCGCGGTATCGATGAGGCGACTGCTAATGATGGTTACACGCAAAATATCACTGGTATGAGCGCGACGCTGGGGCAAGCGCTGGTCGATAAGCTGACTGCTGCTAGTAGCTATGATGAGGCACTAGGATTGCTCATGAGCGCTGAGCCTAATGTGGCAGTCGATGAGCTGGCCGCCAATCTTGAGCAGTATCTCACTGCCGCTGGGCTGTGGGGTGCACTGCACCGTCAATCAGAGCCGCAACCGTTAGACCAAACGTTAGATAATCAGTCTGGAGACGTTTAAATGGCTAAGTCTAACGCTGTCACGCTAGAAGGGTTGTTTGGTCGTCGTCCTGATGAGGCTATCAAGTATCTGCAAGACAAAAAGCCGACTGCACAAATCGATTACTTACAAGTACAAGGCCGTGCACATGATCATGCGTTTGTCATTGCTAAGATGACGGATATGGATATGAATGCCAAGGTACAGCAGTCGCTCATCGATGCGATGGATAAAAGCTTGTCGTTTGAGGAGTGGCAAGCGTCTATCGAGCCGTACCTGAAGGAAAAAGGCTGGTGGGGACGTCAAGAGCAAATCATGCCTGATGGTAGCGTTAAGTCGGTACAACTGGGCAGTGACCACAGGCTTAAGACTATCTATGATACTAACGTCAATCAAGCGTATCACAAGGCACGTGAGCATCATGGTGACTATGATATCTACCCGTATGCCATGTGGATGTCACGTGGTGACAATCGAGTACGACCCAGTCATCAAGCGCTAGATGGTCAGATCTTTAAGCGTTCTGACCCTTACTATCAGTCGATAAAACCTCGCAAGTCATGGGGCTGCCGCTGTGATGAGATACTACTGACATCTGAGCAAGCGGGAGAGTATGGCGCACAGGACGGCTATACGACACATGAGGATATCAGTGAGTATGTGTCAACTGAGCAGATGATTATCCAAGGCAGCAATGGCTCATATACGGCACCCGTCAATGTCATGCGCTTGCCTAATATGCCCGTCTATCGTACCGACCCTGGCTGGATACATGCAGGCGATACGCTGCCGATGCAGCCGATGCTAGACAAAGCCGCGCAAGTGCCGCCGATGCTGGGCGCTAACAGTATGCAAGCGGTACTGGCACGGGAGTCGGTGCTGGGTAGGTTCAATGAGGATGTTAAAAAGTGGGTCGCAAGTGTCGATCCAACACGCCCACGTGGTGAGTTTCGTCATGTGGGTGCGATACGTCCTGAGTTTGTGCAAACGCTGGCAGAGCAAAAGGGGCTTGAGCTTGAGAGCGCGGTAGTCACCTTGCATGATCGTGTGAGCTTGCAGCACCTTGATCGTGCTCATAAGCGGCATGACCCTGAGTGGGTGGAGAATATCGCGCGCAACCTGACGGCTAAGCATGACTTGTATTGGGATAATATAACCCACGCCCCTGTGCTGGTGTTTGATACAGCAGATATCAGTTACAAGCTCATCATAAAATTGAATGAGCGCATCAAAGGCCGTGACGTGGTTGACGCTAAGCAAAATTATATCGGTAATGTGATACGCACGATAACGCTAGATACAGCTAGTAATCTGGAGAAAGGCAGTAATTACACTTGGATAGCTACTGTCAATAGTAGCAAAAAATAGGGCATTGGGTGGGAATCGAACCCACTACACACGGCTTGATGTTTGTACTTAATAGACATCAATGCAACCGTCCTCGTACCATTATGAGTACCAATGCTTGATCCGATTGTACAAGCGCTGCGCTGATATTGCAATTTCCCTTTTTTATTAGAAGTGAGTCTCTTGTATGACCGTGTCTACTATTTTAATCACTGATGACTTGCAGCGTGTCTTAAATCTAGCAGCAAGGCAAACGAGTAATACCGCGCCGCTAATGCGACTCATCCGTGCGCAGATGCTCAGTCAGACCCAGCAGAACTTCCGTGCGCAAGGCCGTCCTAAGTGGAAGCCTCTAGCAGCGTCTACGATCAAAAGCTATGAGCGGCTTGGTATCAGCACGGCTGGGCTGCTCAGACGCTCAAACTCGCTATATGACAGCATTCAGACTTTTAGTGATATGAATAGCGCCACCATCAGTGCAGGCGGTGGTAATCAGTCTGGCGCGTACGCTAGGATACAACACTTTGGCGGCATGGCAGGTAAAAACCGTAAAGTCAAAATACCCGCGCGTCCCTATTTACCAATCGATAAAGACGGCAATCTACAAAATGAGGCAGTAGAGGGACTACATCAGGTAACAATGACTTATCTACAGCGTAGCTTTAGATAATGCACTGCATCTATACCTGTTGCATAGCGTTAGACCCCATTTAGAGTGAGCCAGATTGAACGCAAATCTTAAAACGTGGTCATTGCACCACTTAATTATTAAACGCCCTTAAATGGGCGTTTTTTGTGCCTGTCTGAAATTAAGGGGAGTAACTCGGAATTGTGTCCCGTGCGTCAGGCTTGCGAGATTTGCGATTATGAGGCTTTGATGATGACGTGAATCCCTATCATAAACCCAGATGTCATCTAAGACAAATCAAAACCGATAAGAGTTGCTATGAGCACAGTCAAAAACAAACCACACAAAGGCGACGCGCGTATCTATACCGCTGCATTAAGTGCTGTCGCTACCGCGCAGTCGCATATCGCGGCGCTGTCGCTTGAGATTGTCAGTAACCCCAAAACGCCTGATGGCTACTTTTTGGTGTTTCCTGAAGGTGAAACGCGCTCAGGTGATGGCTCTGGGCGTCCGACGGAGTGTGATAGCTGGAAGCTGGACGCCAGTACTGGCTACTCGCTTGCTAGTCGTTTGAACGCCCGTCCGCTAGATATGGTCATCGACTATGAGCACCAAACTCTATCAAAAGAGCGTAACGGTCAACCAGCACCTGCGGCTGGTTGGCTGGCGGCTGGTCAGTGGGAGTATGTGGCTGGCTTGGGTCTCTGTAATAAAGCGCCAAGCTGGACGCCCAAGGGCACGAAGTCTATCGCGGAGCGTGAATACCGCTATAAGTCGCCTGTCATCGCGTATGACACGGATGGCAATGTCACAGATGTGATGAATGTCGCTATCACTAATCAGCCCGCCCTATTGACGCTCGATGAGCTGACGGCACTGTCAGCTCGTTATGCAACCGAATCTACAACCAATCAAATCGCACAGGACAACTCTATGAAGCCTTTACTTGCTTATGTCATCGCCGCACTTGGTCTTAAAGAGACCACCACCGAAGACGAGGCATTAGTTGCACTCACAGCGCAAGTTGATGAGTTTAAGACTAAAGCTACTGACGCCAATGCCCCTATTGATGCTGATAAGCCACTAGCGGCATTGTCTAGCGTCTTTACCACTGTTGATGCTAATAATGCTACGCCTGACCCTGCTAAGTACGTGCCAGTCGAGACGATGACGCAAACGGTCGCGGCGCTCAATGCACAAATCACCACATTGCAAGGGAATCAAATCGACCCTACTGCTGAGCTGCTAACCGCTGCCCTGTCCGACGGTCGCCTGTTGCCTGCACAAGAAGCGTGGGCAAAGTCCTATGCTAAACAAGATCCTGCTGGATTTAAGACGTATCTGGATAATGCACCCGTCATCGCGGCATTAAACGCTAAGCAAACCGCTGGTAAGCCTGACCCTGTGGCTGGCGACAAAATCACTGCCCTATCCGCTGAGCAACAAGAGGTAGCGACGGCAATGGGGTTATCTGAGGCGGATATGATCGCACAGCTTAACGCTTAACTGTTTACCTATATTAATGCTGGGCAAAATGCCCAGCCTACGACAACTAAAGCCATAGCCTACAGTCATAACTTACTGCTTATAAACAAAAGGATAAACCCATGCTAATAAATACTCCTTACCGCGATGGTATCGCCATCCCCTTAACTATCGCTGCTGGCGTCACTATCGCTGAAGGCGAGCTGGTCGCTGTCGATGCTGACGGCAATGCTGTACCTGCTACCGATGCTGGCGCCAAAAATCTGATGGGACGTGCTGAGCTGAGCGTCAGCCCTGAGCTGCCTGCGCCTAATAATGCTGTGATAGTCACTCGTAATCGTCAGTTTTTGCTCGCCAATGATGCCAGTACGCCAGTGACGGCCGCTGATATCGGCTCGCCTGTGGTGCTGAGAGCACAAAACACGGTCGGCAAGTTTACCACTGGTGATGCTGCTGCTCTGGGTGTCGGGGTGCTGATGGGTGTCGACTATAACGGTCAGGTCTGGGTTGAGGTTGGCGGTGCGCCACTCGGTATGCTGGGTAATGAGCTGTAAACACATGGCATGCTGGGCTAAAAGCCTACAAAACTAAAAGGCGGGTTACGCTAACCCACCCTACAAACTAAAAGCCCAGCCTACGGCTTAACTCTAAATTAAAAATCAAGGACATAACATGAAAGTAACTGCCGCAACTCTTAACGCTATCGCTGCTGGTCTAAAAAAGGTCTATAACGATACGTTTGATAAAACAGAAAGTTTCTATACCAAAGTCGCTATGGTGGTGCCAAGCTCAAACTCGCAAGAGACGTATGCCTGGCTACAAAACATGCCGCGAATGCGCAAGTGGATCGGCGATAAAGTCATCAACAAGCTCTCTAAGCAAGGCTATAGTATCGTCAATGATGATTTTGAAGTCACTGTCGAAGTGAAGCGCAATGATATTGAAGATGACAATATCGGTCAGTACAACAACATGAGTCAGCAAGCAGGCTGGTCAGCTAAGCAGCTGCCTGATGAGCTAGTCGCTGAGCTGATCAATAACGGTCAAACCGAGCTGTGCTATGACGGCAAGCCGTTTTTTTCAAGTACTCATCCTGTCACAGTGAATGGTGAAGAGAAAACCATGAGTAACGTACACAACAAAGCGCTGTCTGCTGCCACGCTTGCCGATGCCAAAGCAAGCTATGGTGTCGGTCGTACTAAAATGCGGGCATTGACCGACTACGAGGGCCGTAACCTCAAAGTTAAGCCTAATATGCTGATTGTCGGCCCAGACCTCGAAGATACCGCACGTACGCTATTGACCGCTGATAAGTTAGAAGACGGCGATCAGAATATCTATAAGAACACCGCAGAGTTATTGGTCATTGATGACCTAACAGCGGGTACTTGGTACTTGCAAGATACGTCTATGCCCGTCAAAGCGCTTATCTTGCAAGAGCGCAAAAAGCCTGTGTTTGTCTCGCAAACTGACCTGAATGCGCCTGATGTGTTTATGCGTGCGACCTATAAGTTTGGCGCGGAAGCTCGCTATGGTGCAGGTTATGGATTTTGGCAGTTGATGCTAAAAGGCTACGCATAAGCTAGCACGCTAACGCTATGCATAAACGCTGGCGTTAGATAATCAATTTAGCAGCACAATTCTAAACATAGGTGACACATGGGCAGTTATGCAACGATAGAAGCGATGATTACGCGCTTTGGCAATGAGGATTTGGTAGAGATTACCGATACTGAAGTGCCGTACACGGGCGAGATTAATATCAGCAAGCTGCAAGCGGCTATTAGCTCTGCTAATGCTGAGGTCGATGCGTATCTGTCTAAGCAGCTGCACGTGCCGACTGTGCTGTCATCGCCCTTTGTACAGATGATGGCCTGTGATGTCGCTCGCTATCATGTGGCGCTGGGCAATGCGCGGGTCTCTGAGCGTGATGAAAAGCGCTATGAGTTGGCGGTCAAAAATCTAAAGATGGTCAACGAAGGTAAGATCGGTATCGGTGCAGGTACGGCTGAAACCAATGTGCAGCCCAGTATCAATCTGGCGCAGATGACTAATGGTCGCCCTAGTGTGTTTGGCAATAGTCAGTATTAGCCTTTGTGCTGGGCTAAAGCCACAGCCTACGAATAGCTACGGAATTAAGTAAAAGGTGACAACATGCTCGCAGCCATCGAACAAGGTATCAAGGACACGCTACACGCGTATAACCAAGCTCATGGTGGCGGGTTTGTCCGCGCTATCAAAAGCTACGCGGGCGACTTTGATGCTGAGTCTCCTGACGAGTTTGCGCAGGTCGTGGCGTCATTCCCTGCTATCTGGGTGACGTTTAAATCATCGTCCAAGCCGAAAAAGGTGGGCGCTAAAAAAAGGGAACGGCCGTATGTGTTTACGGTACTGGTGGCTGCAAACTCTGGCCGCCGTGAGGAAACGAGTCGTCAAGGCGCATTTAAAGCGGATGGTACGATGCTTAACATCGGTAGTTATCAGCTGCTTGAGCTGGTCGAGAATGCCTTGCAAGGTAATCGGATGGGACTGGCAATCACCCCGCTGGAAGATGGCGAGGTTGCCATGCTGTTCAACTCCAAGACCCGTGATCAAGTGGTCTCGGTACTGGCGTATGATTTCCATACGAGCGCCACCATAGCCGACCCTGACCGTGATGCAGATGTGCCGTATATCGAGACGGTCGAGGTGGATTATATCTATTTTGATGATGCCGGCAACGCTGTCGATGATCCGCGTGTGCTGGTATCTGATCAAATCAATTTAAAACCTTAATTTTTAAAAAGGACACACCATGCAACGTACGCCAGGTATGTATACCGAAATCAATACACAGACGCAGCGCACAGGCCTGCCCAATCAAAGCCATAGTATCGTACTGATTACTAGTGACGCGCAAGCACCTGCAACCCCGACACCTATCTATGATACGGCCACGGCTGATACTGTTAGCGGTGCTAACTCTAACGCTGGCCGTATGATGGCGGCTGCGCTAAGTGTGTCGCAGGGGGTGCGCGTTGATACTGTGGGAAAGGGTGAGCCGTCCGATGGTTCGGGCGGTGGTGACGGCATCGTGGTGTTGCCAGAATGTACGCCGACTACGACTCTCGCTACATTAGAAACGCCTGAAGAGCTTGATAGCAGTAGTGTTCATGCCAGATACCGCGTTAACAATGGTGAGTGGGTCGATTATATTAATGATTTAATCCACACTCCCGCGCCTTTATCTGACGAAATACTGGATTTTTTATCATCAATTAGGATTCAGGAATCAGACTTACTGGATGTCGATAATCTTGGAGACCTAGGAGCACTTGGGGGTATTCGCTTGTTTAATACTATAGCTCATAATCCAGTGACTGCCTTTAACGCACGGTTTGGAGATACAAGCATACGAGGTGTCTCTAGGTCGTTAATCGATAATAACGCATCTGTCGACCAACATCCAAATATTGACAAAATTATAAGTAATCAGCCCACCAAAGTTGAATTTGTCGTGACTGAGAATAGTAGTAATGACCTCGTTTATGCGATGTTTGGTAAAGACGAGACAGTGTATTCATGTGCATTCGCCGCGTGGCAAGCATTATCTGTATAAGTCAACAAAAGGAACCAAAATGACCCAATCAACTCCAATCATCGCCGTGATCGCCGCTCTACGCGCCCACTAAGCACAAGGAAACCCCAATGCCAAACCAAACCCTAGCCCCGCACGGGCACTCACTCATCGTCCTAGACGCCCCTATCGCCGACGAGGCCACAGCAAACAGCTGGGTCGAGCACTTAGAGTTTGTATCGAGCAAAACCGAGCAAAATGACGCGATCCTCATCGTGCCGTTTGACGATGTGGACGCCGCCACTGCCTTTGCGGCCTATCCTGCGGTCAAGTCGTGCTACCGCATCGTGGCGGTCTGCTATCACGGTGCTATCGGCTATGAGCCAGAGCTATCAGCGTCTATCGCTGCGACCATCGCATCTGAGGCCGACCCCGCGCTGCCATTTAACGGCTGCAAACTGCCTGCGCTGCCAGTCGTCGAAGGTAGTCTGCGCTTGACTAAGACGCGCATCGAGCAAGCGCTCAACGATGGCGTGGCGATGGTCACTGTCGGTCATGACAGCAAGCCTGAGATTGTGCGTCTTATCAGCACGTACCGTACCAATGCGGTAACGGGCGCTGATGATGATCTACTACTCGACATCAATGGGGCGCTGGTACTGCGCTATGTGCGCCGTGACCTGCGTAGTGCCGTCGGTGCCAATCCGCGCCGTAAGAATACTGCTGCGAGTCGTCGTGATCTGCGTAGTCTGATGCTCGATCGCTGTCTCAAAATGGACGATGCGGAGATACTGGAGCACGTACAAGCGACCAAAGAGCAGCTGACCGTCAGTCAGTCCAAGCTTGATAAGACAGCGGTGGATGCGCGTATTCCTTCACACTGGGTGCGTGGTATGCACGTGATTAATACGACGCTGGATGTGTATTAGGGCAGAGCTATTAGAAAATTCCCTTTAAGGAATTTTCTCTTGCGGAGCTAAAAAAGCAGTGCTTTTTTTAAACGCTCCTCAGGTACGTGGTATGCATGTGATTAATACGACTTTGGATGTGTACTAGGGCAGAGCTATTAGAAATCCTATTTAAAGGATTTCCCTTGCGAGCCTAAAATTGACATGCAATTTTTATACGGCTCTCAGGGCTAAAAGCCCAGCCTACGGCAAATCAAAACTAAAAACAAAAGGATAAAATCATGAGTGATGCAGATGTAGTAGGTACTATCGTGCTAACGGTGGATGGCGTAGAGTATGACTGTACCAGCGCTAGCCCCAAGTTTATGACAGGTAAAAAGCCTGTGGCAACGATGAACCGTCAAGGGCGCACGCGGAAGAAGACCAAGACGACAAGCTCTATCACGCTGTCGGTCGAGGTCATCATCCCAGAAACAGGTGATATCAACTGGGGAGCAATCGAAGATGGTCGTGTCACTATTGAGTCGCTCGATGGCGGCCATCGGACAACGTATACAGGCTGTGAAGCCACCGATGTGTCAGAGAGCTACAAGCTCGACGGTGAGGCGGTGCGCTCTATCGAGATGTTTGCTCTCGATAAGATCGAGGAAGGCCAACCTGAGGCGTAGTCGATCGTAAATCATAAACCATTGTAAAGAGTAGAGGTAATCATGACCAAAGCAAAAGAAAAGCAATCCGCGACTCTGTGTGAGTTTGTCACACTGCCTGTCGGTATCGTGGTCGATGGCACGCGCTATAAAGACGTCGAGCTGACGCCTATCACGGTGGGTCAAAGCTATGCGGCATCGATGAATGCCCGTGAGACCGACTTGCAAGTACTGGTGGACCTGGCGGCCATGACACATGTGCCCGCGCTTGGTCGTAGCTTGACATATGATGAGCTAGACACTGCCAGTCGTCAAGACGGCCGTGAGCTAGAAATCGCCCGCATGCTGCTGGAAAAAAAAGAGCGCGATGTGGCGACCAAGTCCGCTTAGTCGGGCTACTGGTCAAGATGGGTGTGCCCTACTCTGATGCATGGGACATGCCCGTCGATATGGCGTTAGATATGCTGGGTATCTCTCCACATAACGCTAAGTCTAAACACAAAAAAGATACTCCAGCAGCGACTGCGAATAAACCCAACCCCTCTGTTACTGCCAATGCGCCGCGCAAGCTCGTCGCTGCACGGCGTAAGTCAAAAACCACTGCATAATATAAGGCGGCTCTATGTCTACTCAAACCGTTAGTCTGCGCCTACAACTGACTGGCAATGCTGGCCCTGAGCTGCGCCGTATCGCGCAACAAAACATCCGTGACACGCGATCTATTAATGATATGAATCGGCTAGGGCTGCGGACTCAGCGGCAGATCGATCGGGAAATCCGCAATCAGCAGCGCTCGTATCGCCGCCTGCGTGACTCGGGTGTGGCATCGGCCAATGATATCCGCCGCGCTCATCGGGCGATGCGGGAGGAGGTGCGACGGCTGAATGGTGAGCTGCGCACGTCAGGCAGTCTGATGGGTAAGATGCAAACGGCTGGCGCTGTCGTTGGTGGTGTGGTAGCTGGCGCTGCTGTGGTGAATAGTCAGATTAAGCCTGCACGAACCTATGATGAACAAGTGGCACGTGCTGCTGCTACTGCAACTTATGGTCAGGGCATGAGTGTCGCTGAGCGTAAGCTGATTAAGGTAGAGCTGGATAAAACAGTCATGGATGCGGTGCGATCAGGTGGCGGAACTCGTGAGGGTGCTATCGCCGCGGCGGATACGCTCATTGCCAGCGGTCAGTACGACCTGTCATCAGTTAAAGAGGTGCTGGGCGCGACACAGCGCGCGTCATTTGTCACGGATGCGCAATCGACTGATGCGGCAGCGGTAACATTGCAACTGCGTAACTTTGGGCTAAATCCCCAAGATATCGCCCGAGGTCAAGATATTGCAGTGGCTGGTGGACAGATGGGTGGGTTTGAATACGACACGATGGCACAGTATCTGAGTCGTCAGCTACCGCTTGCCAAAAGTGCAGGTTATGGTGGGCTTGATGGCCTAAGAAAAATCGTCGCCATGAACCAAGTCGCTATCAACACCGCAGGTAATCAGGATGAAGCGGGTAACAACGTAGTCAATCTACTGCAAAAGCTGAACTCGCGTGAGTTCCGTATGTCGATTAATAAAAAAATCGAACCGCAAGCAGGGGATCCAACAATACCCAAGGCACAAGGAGGCGGTCTGGATTGGCCTGCATATGCACGTCAGCAAAAGGCGCAAGGCGTCGATCAAGTCGATGCGTTTGTTAGCTTGCTTGAGCGCCAACTTTCAGGCGATAGTCAGTATCAAGCACTGAAGCAACAAGCTGGTAGCGCCAAAGGTAAAGAAGCGCAGGCACTCTACGAGCAGATGAGTGAGATGCTCGAAGGCTCAAATCTTGGTGAGGTAATCGCTGACCGTCAGGCGCTTATGGCGGCATTGGCTATCAGTACCAATGGCGCTGAGAATGAGCGTATTAAAAGTGGCTTAGATAAAGCTGATGGTACGATTGATGATCTGTATGAAGTGTTTAAGGGTGATGAGTGGGCAACGGCAATGAGCCGTCAGCAAGAGCAGCTCAATATCAACTATGGATTATATAAACAGGTCAATGAGCAGCTGAGTGGGTTTAATCAGTCGCTTGGTGGTTTTATGGAAAGGCATGAAGGGCTGGCAACGGCGGCCTATGCTGCTGGTACAGCACTTGCTGCTATTGGCGCAGCTGGTGCAATTGGTGGTTTGTTAGGTGGCACAGGCGGCGCAGCTGGTGCAGCAAAGGGGGCTGCAAAGTTTGCAGGTAAAGCGGGATTGGTAGGTGCAGCGGGTGTAGCAGGTTATGGAGTTGGTACTGTCATCAATGACAAACTCATCGCTGGTACCGCCCTTGGTGATGGTATCGGTGAAAAAGTCGCTCAAGCGCTTGCACTGTTTGGTAACGACACTGCACAAGCCGCCCTCGATGCTAACGCTAAAACTGATCAGCTAATTGCCGAGCAACAGCAGACCAAAGCTAAACAAGATGAGATGGTCAGAGAGCAGAGTCAGACTAAGCAGATACAGTCACAAATGGCGTCACAGCAAAGCATTATGATATCGCATCTGTCTGCTATCGCAGCCAAACCCGTGCCGACGTTTAATCCTACTATCACTATTGGTGGGCACTCAACGGCGATGAATATGATGAGCGAGATAGATAAGCAGTCAAAGCGCGGGAAGTATGGGCCTTATAGAAATTAAGATTGTTCAATATCGTATGACTCTTGCGCTTGCTCAGGAGTCATTTCTACTCTTGACTGACACTTTTCAAATGCTTTATCAAACCGACCTTGGCGATAACGAATTTGCTTACGGCTGTCCGCATCATTTGCTCGTAAGTCGCGCTCTAGAGCAAATAATAAGTTACGCTGTTCAAACTGTGCGCTTTCGCAATCGTAGTAAGGCGCTAGAGTCCAATTAGGGTCATCGCCATAACTTTTAAATGAGCTAACTACTCTATTAAAGTTGTACGTTAGTTTTTGTAAGGTCTCAACTTCACCATGACTATAGGCATCAAACATATAAATATCGTTTTCATATATCTCTGCATATATCTTATTAGCAAACTTATGCGCCATCTCTTTTGTTTTTGGCGGTTGAGTGTAGGGTTGTATTACAGTTTCCTCTACAACTGGCTCTTCCGCTACAGGCTCTACGACTACTATACTGTCTGGTTTGGGCGGCGCATCATTCACAGCCTTTGCCACAAATATAGCAAACACGCCTACGATTAAAGCTATTAACGTCATTGTTATTTTAAAGCTTTTGCTCATAATTCGGAACCTTATCCCCAGTGTATTAAGCCCTTAGTATGCCACAATCACTCATTATCAATATACCTTTGAGTCAATTATGGCATGGCAAGATACGTTGTATGATGCGTCGTTCCGTGGCGTCGAGTTTGAGTACTTTGGCGTCGATGACAGCCAAGACAAAGCGCTTGCGACCCATCAAGCGCCGTATGCCAATGATGCTACGATTCACGACATGGGGAACAACCCCAAAAACATAAGCATGACCGCCATCGTAGATGGTGTGGACTACGAGCAAGCGCTTGAGTCGCTACTCTCTGCACTCGATGCCAAAGGTGTCGGTGAACTGGTGCATCCCGTCTTTGGCGAACAAGACGCCATCTGTGCCAGCTATAGAGTCAAACATGACAGCGAGATCGTCGATGGCTGTACCGTTGAGATGCAGTTTGTCACTCAAAGCCCAAAACGTGATATCCAGTACTTCACGCCAGAGCCTATGCCTGAAGGCGCGGCACAGGCAGACAGTATTATATTGTCAACGCCAAGCGATGAGCTGACCATCTACCAAGAGCAGCTAATAGCGATCGGTTCTGAAGTCGCTGCTACCCAAGCACGTAGTATCCCTGAGACCATACGTAGCAAGCTGCGCACCGTGCGTACCGTCCTCGGTACCAACCTAGTGCGCATGGATAATCTACTGAGTCCGCCCATCTGGCTCGGTAGTATCGTCGGCGATGTAGATAGCATCGTTAAGATGTTACCGCTAGATTATGACCCTATGTCCAACTGGCGCAGGCTGTTTAATCGTATTAAGGCCATTGGTGATGTGTTTAATGACAGCGATATCACCCCGCTACGCCGTGTCGGGCAAGTACTGCCAGCTGCCATGATCAGCCGCGGTGTGATTAGCATATTAGAGGGTGAGCAGCGTAACCCCAATTTAACCCCTAATGATCTCATCGCCATTAATGATGAGGCTAGGCTACAGATTCAGGACGCCATCGATGCTGTACGCGGCGATCAGGCCGAACAAACAGATCAGAGCTTGCCTATTATCAATACGGATGTCACGCCTATCATCCGTGATCTAAAGCAAGCGGCTGCACAGCTGCAAATGCTGACTGACGCGACTATCAATAGCCGTCCACCCCTTATTACTCATAGCGTCACCGTGCCTTGCACCTGGCGACTATTGGCGCACCTGCTCTATGGTGATGAAGACCGTGCTGATGAGCTTGCTCGTCTCAATCGTGGTCTGGTCGATGCGTCTAACATCATGCCAGGTACGCAGGTAGCCGCTTATGCAAGGTGATACTGACGACAAGATGGCGCTGCATATCGATGGCGTGGTGTGCTCGACGTGGGATGACCTGAGTGTCGATAGTGATATCGGTGTGCCTGCCGATGCGTTTAGCTTTAGCTGGTTTGATGCTGAGCATGATGTGCTGCCCGACTATGTCAGTGGCGGCTCCACTTGTCAGGTGACCTGTAACGGTGAGACGGTATTGACGGGTATTTTGGATAATATTACCCAGCGGGTGGGTCGTAGCGGACTGATGACCAATCTGTCAGGCCGTGATCTGGCTGGGCAACTCATAGACTGCTCAGCACCGATCGATGCAGCGACTAATCTAAGCTTGTCCGAGCTGATTAAGCGTTATGTGACTGGTGGCGACTTGGCAAACTTGCCCATTACTATTGGTAAGGTGCAAGAGGACTGGCTCAAAGGCAAGACAGGCGTGGATATCGGCGAGTCCATCTGGGATGTGCTGACCGCAGCAGCGCAAGCGTCTGGGCAGTATGTCTGGCTATCGGCTGACGGTGCACTGATGATTGGCAATCCGTTTGATGTGCCTCAGCCTGCTATTAAGCCTGAGTTTTATCTGTATAACGATGATAGATACGAGCAAAACAATGTGTTAGATGCGGACTATCAATACGACATCTCTAACGCTTTTAGCAGCATGGAGATTGTCGGTCAAAATGATAAAGGCAAAAACTTTAAGGCAACTGTCAAAAGCGACCGCATGACGCTTAAACGGCAGAAGATAATCAGTGATAGCCGCTCAGATACTCAGGCGGAAGCGGAGAAGTTTGCCGCCAAAGCAATGGCTGATGCTTGGCTTGCAGCCAGCGACTTAACGCTACCAGTATCAGGCTGGACGCATAACGGTCAGCCGTGGCGTACAGGGTGGCAGGTCAGCTTTGACAGCAATGTCATGCCTAGAGCGTCTGGCGACTGGGTGATATACGGCCGTACGCTTCTGTTATCACGTAATAATGCCAAGACTACTGAGCTGAGACTCAAGCGTCTTGAAGACTGGATGCAGCCTGTCAAATATGCCGACCTGATAAAAAAAATGATGAAAAAGTGAGTGTGCAATGAACCCTTTTAATAAAGCCCCTATGATGCGCCAGGCGCTTATCGGTACGATTAAGCGTACTGGTAATAAAGCCTTGCAAGTACTGGGCCTCAGCGGTGAGCTGGTCGATGATGTGCCACTGTATCAGCAAGTAGGGTTTGCCAGTTGGTTGCCCAAGGATGCTGAGGTGGTGATGCTACCGATGTCAGGTAAGGCGCGTAACTTCGTCATCGTTGCTGGTCGTGATGCAGTGGCGATTGAGCTGGCAGAGGGTGAAACCGTGGTCTATAACCAACATGGCGTGGAGCTGCGACTCTTAAAAGATAAGGTCAAAATCAATACAAGCTTAGAGGTCGATGGTGATATTAAAGCCACTGGTGATGTAGCCGACAAAACTGGCACGATGCAAGCAATGCGCCAAACATATAACGGTCATGGACACGCCGCTGAAGGTACAGCGCCACCTGCTAATAAGATGGGAGTATAAAATGCGCTTTGATCAAACGATTAACGACTACACGCTAGAGGGTATTAACACCCCGCCTTATACAGGCAGTCAAGCCCTTGCTGAAGCGGCTTACTTACGACTGCTGACCCCAAAAGGCTCCTACTTTGCAGACAGCGAGCTGGGTAGTGAGCTATATAAGCTTAAGCGTAGCAAAGATGTGCCACGTATGCGCCGTCAGGCACTGGCGTGGGTGCGTGAAGCGTTAGAGCCATTACGAGCACCATACTATCTAACGGATATTAGCGTAAATATCGGCCTTATGTCTAAGTCAGGATATTTACCTATGCAGGCAGTACTAACCCAAGCCGATGGCAGTCAAACCACTACATCTATTAACGTACAGGTAGCAGGCTAATGTATCAGACACCCAGTTATAGTGATATCAAATCTATTATCATGCAAGAGTATGTCAATCAAACAGGCATACTGCCCAAGCGTGATTCTGATGCGTCAGTGCGCGCAAGCGGTACCGCTGCTGTGGCTGAGGGCTTGTATAGCCATCAAGAGCACATACTCAAGCAGTTATTTGTACAGACAGCTGACGAACCATACCTATATATACATAGCGAGGAGCTGGGTTTGCCTCGTCTGGATGGCTCAACAGCGACAGGCCAAGTATGGGCAAGCGGTACTACTGACGGCGTCATACTGCCGATTGGTAGCAAGCTGACCGATGGGTTTGGTCATTACTGGCAGACGACATCCACGGCAACTTTATCTACTACAAAAGCGGTTTTGGTGCCTGTACAAGCAAGCGATGATGGCGCTGCGTTTAATGCGACTGGCACACTGCGCTGGGTATCGCCAGTAGCAGGTATGCAGAGTATCGCACAAGTGGATGTGATTAGTGGCGGCTCAGATGGCGAAAGCCTTGAGCGGTGGCGTGGACGCTTGTGGAATAAAAAGAAGTTAGGGAAAAGCTTGTCACGCGTCGATGACTTGCGCCAAGCAGTATTGGGCGTGGCGGGTGTGGCTGACGCTTATGTTTATCCGATACGCCGCGGCGCTGGTAGTGTCGATGTCGCTATTACCGCACAAGGCGCTAATGGTGCAACGTTACCCAGTGACAGCTTACTCGCGCAAGCAGAACAAGCGCTAAAAGATGCGGCGGCATTTTGGGAAGACGTGCGTACCTTTAAGCCGACTGTCGTTGCGCTGAATGTCGATGCAAAAGTAACGGGGATCAATATTAACTCAGGTGAGATCAGCGCCATTATTAAAGATTATCTGACGGCATTAATACCAGCGGAAAGCTACAAAGAGTCGGTATTGTCTAGCCTGATAATGGCGGTACCGGGCATGATCGACGTGCAACTTACGCCTAACCAAAACCTAAATCCCACGGTCAACATGGAACAAGTCGGCTGGATAAGACCTGCTAATATCACGGTGACGCTATGAGTGATGCAGTAGACAGCAAAATGGCAGACGTGCTCATGCATCATCTGTCATACGGTGCTTATGACCATAGCCATAAAACAGTTATATATAAGGACATTATAGCACATACAAAGGCGCTAAATCTAGTAAAAACATCTGCTGCACGGATTTTTGCCGTTATAAATGGCATACCTGATGAGCTGATAGATGAGTTTGAGCGTGAGTATGGCTTACCACTGCTCTGCGGTCAAAACAGCGTCGGTGACAGTGTCTCTGAACGTAAGCAAGAGATAGAGCGCGTCAAGCGTGAAGGCCATGTCGTGCTTAACCTTGACGGTTTGAATAATCTATTTGCACGCTACAACCAGTCAGTACTAGCTATCCAAACTTACGTGCCCATGCAGTGCCTTGGCACGTGCGTTGACCCACTCAATACTGACCGCTTGCGCTTCCGCGTCACACTGACGTTAGCCAAGCCAATCACTGCCGACTTTGCGTGCTTATCACGCCACTACCTACCCGCCTCTTTAAGACTAGATATTAAATAAGGACACACCATGCATCGTATAGACTCAGCCACAGCACGTGCCAACGTCAATGGCGAAGGCAAGACAGGCTTTCATGACAATGGCGACTTACCGAATCAAGACGCTACTTACTTCACCCCTGACTGGGCCAATGCGCTACAAGAGGAGGTGGCAGGCGTCATTGAGGGTTTGGGATTGACGCTTGATAAATCTGACAACGGCCAGTTACTTAAGGCGCTAGTACAGCAGTTTGGCGAAAAGAAAATGCTGACGGATGCTATTAAGGAATATAAAGACCTCATTAAGACTGAGCGCCAACGAATAGATGAGCTTGAACTACGAACCTACGAGGATACACAGATAGGTGAGTTGTTCTGGACGACAGAGCACTTCCTCACACCTGAAGCAGTAACGACCTACAAGGGTTACGGCACGTGGGAGCGCGCGCTACAAGGTCGTGTGGCGGTTGGTTTCTCTGATAACCCAGAAGATCATATCGACTTTCGCACGCACGGTAAAGAATATGGTGAACGTGAGCATACACTGACTATTGATGAGATGCCTAAGCACGTACATACAAAGACTGATTATGACACCCCAGATATCAATGGAGATCGTACAGGTCCAACAATGCACTATGGTGAAGCTGGTAAAGGAGTTAATCAAGGTCCGCATAGCACTGGTGAAGCGGGAGGTTCGAAATCGCATAATAATATGCAACCGTCGACCACGTTAGATTGCTGGAAACGCACGGCGTAATGATGAGTGTCTAAACAACTGCGGCTTGATGGTCATTAGTGCAGAACGAGTTACAAAAACCTAGTGCAGAATGAGATTCAAATTAGTGCAGAATAAATTCGCAAATTACAGCCAATCATCCCTTTTACTTTTAGTTAATGTGCGTTGGTTTGGACAGTTATTAAAGACATAAAAAAGCCCCAATCATTGACTGATTGGGGCTTTTTGAATTTGGCGGAGACGGAGAGATTCGAACTCTCGAAGGGCTATGAACCCTTGTCGGTTTTCAAGACCGGTGCATTCAACCGCTCTGCCACGTCTCCATTTGTGCATCATTATAGCGATATGAAATAAGAATGCAAGCGCATATCTAAAAAAACTTTAATTATTTTATCACTAAGCGTTTTTTGGGTCATACTTGCTTGCTAGAGGCCAGATGCAAACACATATCAAGCAGCCTATTGGCATAGCCCCACTCATTATCATACCACGCAAAAACCTTATATTGATTGCCCACCTGCATAAGCTGCTGACCATCGATGATAAGCGACTCAGACTGATGAATGAAATCACTTGAGACCAATGGTTCCTCAGTATAGGTCATGATATCGAGCAAATGCGCTTGGCTCGCAGATATAAGCACTTCTCGCATCGCATCGACACTGACATCTGGCGCGTTGAATACAAAGGTCACATCAATAGCGGCGACGTTGATGGTTGGCACACGAATAGAATGACCGTTAATCTTACCTACCATGCTTGGCAATACACGCTCTGTCGCTGCAATACTGCTAGAAGTAGTAGGAATGATATTATGCCCTGACGCCCGCGCTCTTCTTGGATCACGATGCGCCTGATCCAGTACCGTTTGATCAGCGGTCACCGCATGAATTTCGGTCATCATGGCCGACTGCACACCGAAAGCCTTATCAAGCGTATCTATCAGCGGTACCAATGCCTGCGTAGTACAAGATACGCTTGAAATTATCGGTAGATCACATGTCAGTAGCTCGGTATTAACGCCCATCACAATGCAAGCGTCTACATCGTCAAAAGGCGCGGCGCCAATGATAACTTGCTGAGCACCCGCTTCGATATGCTGATGCGCTTGGTCGTAAGAACGAAAATATCCTGTACACTCCAATACCACATCGATTCCTAGCGTCTGCCAAGGCAACTGCTTGGGATCTGGCTCTGAAAGCATACGGATACAGTAGGTGTGGTTATTTTTGGTCAAGCACAGTTGGGTTTGGCTATATTCATCAGCCATACTGTCTACTATGTCTGCACTGACGCCAAGACGACTCAATCGGCCATGAGTACTGTCAAACTTTAGTAAATGCAATAAAATATCGGCTGGTGCCAAGTCATTGATGGCGACTACATGAATGGCGCGGCCTAACACCTCAAAACGCTCTAGCAGCGCGCGCAGGACATTTCGCCCTATACGCCCGAAACCATTAATGGCGACTCTCAGCGGCTGCGTGTGCTCGCTGGTTGCATGAAGCCCTGCCGCCGCTACAGCAGGATCTGACGTAAGTCGGTAGGTGGCGCTAGAAAAATCAGGCATGACAAGGTATCGCTATAAAGGTAGGAAGTGATGTAAGTGAACATAGAAGGTTAGTACTGATAATTAGTACTGATAAAAAAGCATTAAGGGGTAATAAAGATCAGCGCCAAACGAATAGTATTATAATCAACGCTTTGTTTGAGACTCTCGTAAATAGGCTTAATTTTTACGCTGCCATCATCATTGAAGTCATTGGGGTTATTGGCCACTTTAATCGCCACATAAGCATTACCAACAGCTGTCATTACCTCATCTTCAGGGCGCAGATGATCGCATGCAAGGCTTGGGTCTTGGCGTTTAAGCTCACTAATATGGCGCATAATCGTCGACTGCGCAAGCTCACGCGTCTGTGCAATATCAGCGATAGACAGACTCTCTTCTAATAGTAAACGCGTCGCAACCAATGTACTCTCAGATTTATCAGCAACCTGATTACCACGCTTTTGCTTCTTTTCTTGCTGCGCTTGCAGGCGCTCATGGCGTCTTTTCTGTAGACTGGCATAGGCCTCAATGACTGACTTACTGAGCGTGCCACCTGATTTTAAAATAAACTTATCATGAGCCTGCGTCATGCTTTTTTCATCGAGCATCGCATAGTTGGCATCAGCGTCTTCCGACAACTCCAAAAAGCGCTTATCAGCGCCCCGCGCCAATGGATCAAGTTGCAAGCTCATTTTATTCATACCAAGCAGCTGCAAACCTGCCAGCGATTTGAGCCGTGATAGTGCCACGTAGCCTTGCCCAAGCTCAAAAGTACGCGATAAATCAATCTCAGCCGCATCAAGCGTCATGCCTTGCGATTTATGAATGGTAATCGCCCATGCCAGACAGAGCGGCACTTGCAGGTAACTTGCTAGCACATCTCCAGTCTCATCTTCGATGATCCACTCTTCAGGCTCAGCGATGACCTCGCGGCCTGAATTGAGCCTGACCACTGGCATTTTTTGTGTGACGGCTTTCTTACTCTTTGGGTTTTTTTGATCTTTTTTAGCGTTGTCTTTGTCACTCTTAGCAGTATCTGTCTCACTGTCGGTAGTGTTGTCTGTATCGACACCATCCTCATTGTCGATTAAGGCATTACTATCATTCTGACTGTCATCAACTTTGACAGCAGCAAAGCCTATCAATTCACCCATGGTACCGTTGGACACACCAAGCTCAGTGTTGTTTTTGATAAACATTACCTTAGCACCAACTTTTAGAATCAGCTCATCTTGAGTGCGTACCGTTTTTTTGAGGGTCTCAACCAATTTACTATCGCCAGTCGAGGTGGCCTCAAAACGCATCATATCCCCATCTAAGGCGGCCAGCTCTTTATCATTGATTTTATTAACGTTGAGATTATGGGTATAAAGACGGGTGCGATTGATATCGACGTTTTGATCAAAGGTAGCTTCCAATGCCGCAATCGCCTCAAAAGTGACTTCTTGTCTGCGAATCTGATTGAGAATATCATCCAAATCGAGACCACCATTAGCGGCCTCACTGACTTGCCGATGCTGCTCGGATAAATAACAAATATGGAACTTAGCATCGAGCCAGGCCTCAGACATAAAAGCAAACTTTTCTCGGTTACTCTCACCCTTACTTCCAATCGGTGGTAACTGAAAAAAGTCCCCTGCAACCACCACTTGTATACCACCAAATGCCGCATCGTTTTTTCGCACATGCTTGAGCACTTGGTTGACTAGGTTAAGCTGCTTGGCATGCAGCATGGAAATCTCATCGATGATCAATACCGCCGTGTCTTTTAATCTGTCTGCTAAAAACTGCTTACGCGATAAATTGGTCAAATCACGATCAGACAACTCGTCTTTGATGCCTATACCTGACCAACTATGGATAGTCGTGCCGTTCATGTGTGTCGCCGCGATACCCGTACTAGCAGTCACAGCAACTGGCACACGGCGCGCGCGTAAGTAATTGATGTACTGGTTGAGAGTATAAGTTTTACCTGAGCCTGCTGAGCCAGTCAAAAACACATTTTGACCTGTTTTTAAGATATCAAGAGCAGAAGATTGACGCATATATCCAAACCAACCAATAACATAAGAAAAAGGAAACTACCGTCGTAGCATCATAATGGTAGCAATTATAACAGCTGTACCAAGTTTTCGAACCAATTTAAGCAGATACTTATGCATAACCTAAATTTATGAAACAACCTGATTTGCTTTACTAAAAGTACCTATCTATATGTATAAAAGTTCAGTAGGATAGACTGACAACCTGATCAGGAGGATCCAGAAAAGCCGTGCAAGTGACTTTATAGATATGACCTCAAAAGATCATATATCAAAGGCTTGAACGTTTATTTGCTTTATAAATTAATACAACAAGGAGTCGTTAATGCTACACGCCTATCCCAATACAGAAAACAGCCCCGTCCAATTCCGCGAAAAATATGACAACTTTATCAATGGTGAGTGGGTCGCACCAGCCGATGGAGAATACTTTGACAACACCAGCCCCATTGACGGTAAAGTCATCTGCCAAGTCGCCCGTTCAAAAGAAGCCGATATTGAAAAAGCCTTAGACGCTGCTCATGCTGCCAAAGACGCTTGGGGCAAAACCAGTGTCGCTGAACGTGCCAATCTACTGCTCAAAATTGCAGATAAGATGGAAGCCAATTTAGAAGCCATCGCCATTGCCGAAACGTATGAAAACGGCAAGCCTGTACGTGAAACCCTAGCAGCAGACATTCCATTAGCTGTCGATCACTTTCGCTATTTTGCCAGTGCCATTCGTGCACAAGAAGGCGGCATCAGTCAAATTGATGATGACACGGTTGCTTATCACTTCCATGAGCCACTTGGTGTCGTCGGCCAAATTATCCCATGGAACTTTCCGATCCTCATGGCAGTATGGAAGCTAGCCCCTGCGCTTGCTGCTGGTAACTGTATAGTACTCAAGCCTGCAGAGCAAACGCCTGCCTCTATCCTATTTATGCTAGAGACGATCGGGATTGCTGATATCTTACCAAAAGGTGTCCTCAACGTGGTCAACGGTTTCGGAGTTGAAGCTGGTAAGCCGCTTGCCTCCAATCCACGTATCAATAAAGTTGCCTTTACTGGTGAGACGACTACTGGTCGCCTAATCATGCAGTACGCCAGTGAAAACATCATTCCAGTGACCCTAGAGCTGGGTGGTAAGAGTCCAAATATCTTCTTTGCTGATGTCATGGACGAAGACGATGATTTCTTGGACAAAGCGGTCGAAGGTCTAGTGATGTTTGCGCTTAACCAAGGTGAAGTCTGTACTTGTCCGTCGCGCGCATTAGTACACGAGAGCATTTATGATGAGTTTATGAAGCGCTGTATCGAGCGCGTCAAAGCCATCAAAATGGGTAACCCATTAGATACTGATACCATGATTGGCGCCCAAGCCAGCACAGACCAGTTAGAAAAAATCCTCTCTTATCTGGATATTGGCAAAAAAGAAGGGGCCAAAGTATTGGTCGGTGGAGAACAAGCCAAGCATGACGGCGACCTTGCAGATGGCTACTATGTGCAGCCCACTATCTTTGAAGGCACTAACGACATGCGCGTGTTCCAAGAGGAAATCTTTGGACCAGTACTTGCCGTCACGAAATTTAAAGACGACGAAGAGGCCATGAGCATTGCCAATGATACCTTATATGGTCTTGGTGCTGGAGTCTGGACACGCAGTGTACACAAAGCCTATCGCTTCGGACGTGGCATCCAAGCAGGTCGCGTGTGGACCAACTGCTACCACATCTATCCTTCGCATTCCGCACTTGGCGGCTACAAGCAATCGGGTATCGGCCGCGAAAACCATCTAATGATGCTTGATCATTATCAGCAAACCAAAAACATGCTGTTATCGTATAGTCCAAAAGCGATGGGGTTCTTTTAAACACTATTTGCTAAAGCACCTTACAAGGAAGCGTAAGGTGCAAACTCGATGCTTACTAAGCATCTACATGTAAAATAATTGGCAGTTTAAAAGACTAAGTCGAGCATTAGTGACTGCTAGTAATAAGGAGTTATACCATGAGTAATAAAATGAAAGCTGCGGTTCTGCACGAGTTCAACCAACCTCTGCAGATTGAAGAAGTTGATATCCCTACCCCAGGTCCTGGTCAAATTGTAGTAAAAATGCAGGCATCAGGTGTCTGTCATACCGACCTGCATGCTGTCGAAGGCGATTGGCCAGTCAAACCAAGCCCCCCGTTTATCCCTGGTCATGAAGGTGTCGGCCTGATCACTGCTGTGGGTGAAGGTGTTAAGCATGTCAAAGAAGGCGACCGTGTCGGTGTGCCTTGGCTCTACTCTGCCTGTGGTCACTGTACGCACTGTCTAGGTGGCTGGGAAACCCTGTGCCTAAGTCAAGAGAACTCTGGTTATTCAGTGAATGGTAGCTTTGCAGAATACGTATTGGCAGATGCTGACTATGTTGGCATTATTCCTGAGAGCGTTGACTCTGTTGAGATTGCACCAGTTCTATGTGCGGGTGTGACGGTATATAAAGGTCTGAAAATGACAGACACCAAACCAGGTGATTGGGTCGTCATTTCAGGTATCGGTGGACTTGGTCACATGGCGGTACAGTACGCCATTGCCATGGGACTGAACGTTGCTGCCGTCGATATTGACGATGAAAAGCTCGATTTTGCCAAAAAACTGGGGGCAAAAGTCACCGTCAATGCCAAAAACACCGATCCTGGTGAGTATCTGCAAGAAGAGATCGGCGGTGCTCATGGTGTGCTAGTGACAGCCGTCTCCTCTAAGGCCTTTGATCAAGCACTAACCATGCTACGCCGCGGTGGTACTTTAGTCTGTAATGGTCTGCCAACAGGCGACTTCCCTGTCTCTATCTTTGATACGGTACTAAATGGTATTACCATTCGTGGCTCAATCGTTGGTACACGCCTGGACCTACAAGAGTCGCTAGATATGGCGGCGGAAGGTAAAGTAAAAGCGACCGTTGCCGCTGAGCCGCTTGAGAATATCAATGATATTCTTGATCGTATGCGTGATGGCAAGATTGAGGGACGTATCGTGATTGACTACTCTATGTAGACATTGCAATCATCTTAGTGATTGGTACGTTTAGTCACAAAACATCACTTAATCACTAACGCTAGGTCGTATCGTTTTCAGCCACATGCTATGAATGATGTGAGTGAAGATGATACGACCTTTTATATTTTTTACCAATTAGTTTGGGTAAAAGTTTAAAAACAAGGAGCACGATATGAAACTTGAAGCGACAGAAGCCTGCGTTGCGTTAATTGAGTTATTAAAGTCCAAACACGGTGATCTGATGTTCCATCAATCTGGCGGCTGCTGCGATGGCAGCTCACCGATGTGTTATCCGCTGGGTGAGTTCAAAGTTGGCGGTCAAGACGTACTCGTCGGTGAACTTGCTGGCTGTCCATTTTATATGGGTAAAGCTCAGTATAAACTCTGGCAACATACTGACTTAACTATCGATGTAGTCGATGGTCGCGGTGCGAGCTTTTCACTGGAAATACCTGAAGGCAAACGCTTTATTGTGCGCTCTGAAATATGCGCCATTGAAGATTGAATGAATGCCTAGCGTCAGTATTCTGTTAGGTCTATACTAATCAATCACCTATATACTGGAAAGCTAGCTCTCCAGTTTGATTGGCATGGAAGCTATAAGGAATATAAAAATGGAATTTGACGCAAAATTTGATTACGTCATCGTTGGTGGCGGTTCTGCAGGTTGTGTGCTCGCTAGCCGGCTGACAGAAAATCCAGATATCAGTGTCTGCCTATTAGAATACGGCGGTGAAGGCAAAGACCTTGCGGTTCGTGTCCCTGCAGGTTTGATTCTCCTAGTCCCAGGCAAGCCGCTAAAATTGAACAATTGGTGCTTTCATACTACCCCGCAAGCGCATCTGAATAACCGGCGCGGCTTCCAACCTCGTGGGCAGTGTTTGGGTGGCTCATCAGCCATTAATGCGATGATTTATACTCGCGGCAGCGCGCTTGATTATCAGCGCTGGGTTGAGCAAGGCTGCGAAGGTTGGGGATTTGATGATGTCCTGCCCTACTTCATCAAGTCAGAAAACAATGTCCACGGCGCGGATGAACTGCATGGCGATAGCGGCCCTTTGCACGTCAGTAATTTATTAAGCCCGCGTGAAATCTCAAAAGCATTTGTAGAAGCGGCTGTCGCTAATGGCTTGGAGCACAATCAAGACTTTAATGGTAAAAAACAAGACGGCGCAGGACTATATCAAGTCACCCATTTTTATGGTGAAAAACAAGGTCAACGCTGCTCTGCGGCCGCCGCCTATTTACACCCCGTACAAAAAAGTCGGCCAAATTTAACCGTTATCACCCACGCCCAAGCCAACCGTGTCATCTTTGAAGACAAACAAGCCGTTGGCGTCGCTTATGAAAAAGACGGCGTCGAGCATACAGTAATGGCACGTCAGGAAATTATTTTGTCAGGTGGCGCTTTTGGTTCGCCGAAAGTTTTGATGCTATCTGGTATTGGTCCTGCCGAGCACTTGCAGGCGCACGGTATCGATGTATTGGTCGATGCGCCCGAGGTTGGCGGTAATCTACAAGACCATTTAGACGTGGTATTTGATTACGAGGTCAATACTACCGATGTGATCGGTATTGGTATGGCAACGCTCTCAACCTTGTCTAAAAGCATTCGCCAATGGAGAAAAGATGGCACAGGGCTACTATCTACCAACTACGCCGAAGCTGGTGCGTTCTTTAGCGTTGGTGACGCCCCAAAAGAGTGGCCAAATACCCAACTACACTTTGTCATCTCACGAGTGGTGAATCATGGTCGTGAGCTCAAACGCGGCTACGCCATCTCTTGTCACAGCTGCTATCTGCGCCCGAAAGTCGCGGCACTGTCAGACTCAACTCCGCTGACCCTTCTGACGCAGTGCTGATTGACCCAAACTACCTATCTCACCCTAAAGACGTAGAATACATGGTGGCTGGTGCAGAGCGTACCCGAGCGATCATGCAAGAAGCCCCAATCGCAAAATACATCACCGAAGACTACCCTGCTCCGTATATTGAAAAAGACGGCATGCTTGGTTATATTCGTAATAGATCAGATACCATCTATCACCCTGTTGGTACTTGCCGCATGGGCTCAGATGATCGCTCGGTCGTAGATCTGGAGTTAAAAGTGCGCGGTGTAAGCGGACTGCGTGTCATCGATGCCTCAGTCATGCCAACCTTAATCAGCGGCAATACCAATGCACCTACTATTATGATCGCTGAAAAAATGGCTGACAGGATTAAAGCTGAGCATGGTCAAAGTTAGCACAAAAATAATAGTTGGGATGACAGATCTGCTATGGACTATTCATTAAGTGCGTTTATTATAATAGCCTTTTATTGTGGCTCTAAAATGCGCTTGGTTAACTTTTGCACGGGTTGACCGATGATTAAGACAGCGACGAATGCTGTTGGCAAAGCAACTTTCCATGCATTGAGAAAGTTTATAAAAAAGTCCTCTGACGACCCTAAATTGATAAATGTAATAAACATCGTCATCAGAAATGATAATAATGTAGACATTATGGCGGTGTTAACGACTCTAAATTTAAAATTCATGACTTTCCTATAGATCAAATATAATATTATAAAAATAGGCTGATGTTGCTAGCCCCCTAAATTCGATAAATAACATTATATATAATTATATACTGTTTTTGAATTTCAAAAAAGCATTGTCCTAAGTAATCAATCACCAAACGTAGTGATTGATTACTTAGGACAATGCTTTATTGGGTTCTATTTTTGATTGATATTCACCACACCGCGACACTTTGGAAATTGCTGACAACCATCACCCAACTGGTACTTCCATCACCAATACTTGCGCATTGGCAATCACGTCCATTGTAAACTTATCAGTCTCGGTAATACCCAATCCATCGCGCGACTGTAAGACTTTACCATCAATGACCACACTGCCTGAAATGACAAATACGTAAACGCCATTATCAGTATCGTTGAGCGTATAAGTTTGGGTCGCACCTTGATCAAATTCGCCGACACTAAACCACGCGTTTTGATGAATCCACATGCCAGCGTCATCTGCATTTGGGGATAGCACTTGATTAAACGCATTTTGGTTTAGCAAGTCAATGATGCTGACCTGCTGATAGCGCGGTGTGACATTCTTTTTATTGGGCTCAATCCATATTTGTAGAAACTTAACAGGTGTATCCAAACTGGCATTCATCTCAGAATGCACGATTCCTGTGCCTGCGGACATAATCTGAATCTCACCGCTAGTGATGAGACTTTCATTGCCCATATCGTCTTTGTGCAACAACGTACCTGACAATGGGATACTGATAATCTCCATATTACGGTGTGAGTGTGAGCTTAAGCCTTGACCACCCTCTATATGATCATCATTAATCACCTTGAGGACTCCAAACCCTACCCGCGCGCGATCGTAGTAGTCGGCAAAGCTAAAGGTGTGCTTGCTCCTGAGCCAACCGTGATGCGAGCCACCGCGTTCATTTGCTGGATGATGAATGGTTTTCATAATACTAAAACTTGTCTTCTCTTTATTTCTGATCTAAATGTAATATTGCCATACAGCTGGTATCTGCCTATAAGCAGTGTCATTAATCAACAGACCACAAACAGTAACATTAGAAAAACAGAAGTAAAAATTACTATTGCGGCACAATATATTATAGGCGAATAGATAGCTTTAATATAAACTTGTTATTATTGTTTAAATTTTATATATAATTTACGTCTATTATTTATTATAATTCACTAATGATGGTCTAAGTGATCGCTAGCATGGCTAAGCTTATATCATTTTATTAATTTATCTTATCGTTAATTATTAACTATTTAAGGAATTAAAATGACATCATCTGATACGTTAACCAAAAAAACTATCTCAAGACGTAAGTTATACCAAACCCAAAATATATAGTATAATCCACTTATGACTATACCAATACATAACCTAGAAGACCATGACTTTGGCAAACACTCAAAGACTGAGCGCAATCCCAGAGCCCGACTACGCCTGCTCATCTTATACCAATATAGTATAGGCAAAGCCACCAACGATATTGCCAAAGACCTCTGCATACATCCTGAAACTGCCAGACGGACATTGAAGCGATATTATGAACGAGGACTTGAGAGTCTCTACGATCGTCATCGTCGAGGTCGTCGCAGCAAATTGGCAGAAGCAGACACAGCCGCTTTTAAAGCCATGATAGTCTCTGAACAAGAAAAGCGCGCTGGCGGTCGTCTAACCGGCAAAGACATTCAGCAATTGGCTAAAGAACACTACAACGCTCACTACACCGTTAACGGTATCTACGAGCTACTCAAGCGTATTGATATGAGTTGGATAAGTGCTCGTAGTCAGCATCCAAAAGCCGACCCACAAGCTCAAGACGCTTTTAAAAAAACTTTATAGCACAGGTTAAGGCGTCACTGCCTACTGATGTGAGCCTAGATCAAGTGGACATCTGGTTTCAAGATGAAACTCGAATAGGACAACAAGGCTCATTGACCAGAGTTTGGCATTACCGCGGTGGCCGACCTCGACTGATCAAGCAGCAACAGTTTCATTCCGCTTATCTGTTTGGTGCCTTTTGTCCAGCGACAAAGAAGGCTGTCGGCTTAGTACTGCCTTTCGTTAATAAACACACCATGTTATTGCATATGCAAGAGATTAGTAAAGCCGTTCCAAAAGGACGTCATGCGGTGGTGGTGATGGATGGCGCATTATGGCATCCACCAAGCTTGAATCAGGCTAATGTCACTATGCTTAAACTAGCGCCTTATTCACCTGAGCTCAATCCCTCTGAGAGAGTATGGCAGTACCTTAAGCAAAATGAGCTATCTAACCGTTGTTATGACAGTTATGAGGCTATTGTCGATGCCGCATGCTTGGCTTGGAATAATCTACTTAAACAGCCACAAAGGATTCGGTCTTTAACTACTCGTACCTGGGCGCAACTTTAATTGTTGGGTTTGGTATTACTAGGCGCAGCTGGCATCGGTCTTAGTGCATTACCCTTGATGAGCACGCAAGTGTTTGCAGCGGCAAACGACGCCACCAGACCACCAACGCCCTACCTCGCCAGTACCGCAGAAAAGAAAATTAACATTATCAGTCTCGAGCGCTTAGAAGTCGAAGCGCGCGGCGCTATTCCAAAAGCAGGCTATGAGTTTGTATCAGGCGGTGCAGGTGATGAGTGGACATTGCGCGAAAACCGTCGTGCATTTAATGATTATCGTATCGCAGCCAAACGCTTAGTTGGTTTGTCTAATGATGATATCGATATCAAAACGCGCTTGTTAGGCCTAGATATGCCCTCACCTATCATGGTTGCGCCAATGGGAGCACACATGATGGTGCACGAGCAAGGCGAAAAAGACACTGCACGTGGTGCTGGTCTTGCCAAGACTTTATATTGCTCATCAGGCGCATCAAACACCACGCTTGAGGAAATTGCCAAAGCGACTAGCGGCCCGAAGTGGTTTCAGTTGTATTGGAATAATGATGATGCGGTAACACGCTCACTACTGACTCGTGCAAAAGAAGCGGGCTATACAGCGATTATCCTAACCGCTGATGCTTTAGGACCTGGTATGCCTGAAGATTTTAAAGCGATGGGCAGTCCATTCCGCCCAGATGCAAACTTCGCCAATCATGATCCTAAGAAAGGGGGCTTTGGTAACTTTTTTGATCAAAAGACTTCTTTGACCCCTGAAAACATTCAATTTATCAAACGCTTCACGGGCTTGCCTGTTATCGTCAAAGGCATCCTTCGCCCAGACGATGCCGACAGATTTATCCGTGCAGGTGCTGATGCCATACAGGTTTCTAACCACGGCGGTCGTCAAATCGATGGCGTACCTGCCAGTATCACTGCACTGCCACCTATCGTCAAAGTAGTCAATAATCGCGTGCCCATTATCTTAGATGGTGGTATTCGCCGAGGTATTGATATCGTGCGTGCGATTGCCATGGGCGCAGATGCCGTAGCAGTCGGTCGTCCGATGATGTATGGTTTGGGTTTGGGTGGCGCACAAGGCGTGCAGTCGGTTATTGAGCACTTGAGTAATGATCTGAAATCAACCATGTTGTTAGCGGGTGCGGCCAAGCTGTCTGATTTAAATGCAAGCTATATCGATATCGTGGGTGAGAATGAAAAATTTGACACCTACAATGGTTAATCGATGTTATAGAGTTGAATTGACTTAATAACCCTCAAATCTAAACGATAAAAAAGAGCTGCTAGAATAATCTAGCAGCTCTTTTTTTGGGAGTTTCCTAAAAACTGTGTAACTGCTTATAATCCACTAACAGGAGAATAAGCAATGACTACCCAATCTGATATCAAGAAACTGGCCGAGCAAATGGCTGGTAGCATGAAAAGCTTCGATGACATCAAAGACTTTCAGAAGCAGCTCATGCAGTCGTTTATCGACACCGCTCTTGAAGCCGAGATGGAAGACCATCTTGGCTATCCCAAACATGAGAAGGCGGATAAACCTAATAAGCGCAACGGGCACACTAAAAAGACCGTCCGCAGTGACACAGGCGATCTTGAGATATCCACCCCAAGAGACCGTGATGGCGCTTTTGAACCTGCCTTAGTGCGTAAGCATCAAACCCGTATTAGTGGCCTTGATGACAAGATCATATTCCTTTACGCCAAAGGTCAAACCACCACCGAGATTGTAGAGAGTATCAAAAAGCTCTACGATGTTGACATTTCAAGCAGCTTGGTTTCAAGAGTCACGGACAACATATTAGAGGACATCACCGCTTGGCAGAACCGTCCGCTGAGCAGTGTCTATCCTATCGTCTATTTGGACTGCATCGTTGTGAAGATACGTCAAGACAAGCAGATCATCAACAAGGCGATCTATTTGGCGCTGGGTGTGGGACTTGATGGTAAAAAAGAGCTGCTTGGCATGTGGCTCTCAGAGAATGAAGGCGCTAAGTTCTGGCTAGGCGTTCTCACTGAGCTACAAAACCGTGGGGTACAAGACATCTTAATCGCTTGTGTTGACGGTCTAAAGGGCTTTCCTGATGCCATCAACACCGTTTACCCCAAAGCCAAGGTTCAGCTGTGTATCGTGCATATGGTGCGCTATTCAATGAAGTTCGTACCGTGGACGGATAAAAGGGCGGTAGCCGCTGATTTAAAAGCCATCTACGATGCTAATACTATAGAGCTTGCACAAGCTAACCTTGAGAGGTTCGATGAGACTTGGGGTACACAGTACCCGCACGTAGTTAAGTCGTGGCGCAATAACTGGGAGGGCTTAACGGCGTTCTTTGAGTACCCTAAAGACATCAGAAAAGTCATTTACACCACCAATGCGATAGAGTCGCTAAACAGCGTAATTCGGACAGCGATGAATAAGCGTAAGGTGTTTCCCTCCGATCAGGCAGCATTCAAGGTGGTGTACTTAGCAACTCAGCAGGCATCCAAAAAGTGGTCGATGCCAATCCGTAACTGGACGTCTGCTTTGAATCGCTTTATGATTATGTTTGATGACCGTATTAGTAAGCATTTAATCTAAAGGGCAGTTACACAGAATCTGGGATGGGCTCCTTTTTTGGCTCACAGTTTGTTATTTGTTAGAGGTTTTAGAACTGCCATTTCTTATCTTGTTGTTTATCAACCTTACCTTTTTTCTTATATCTTCTTTTCTGAACCATAGTATCTATTTTATCTTGCTTGTTCTGAGCTTTTTGATTTATCTGATCCAGCATTTTTTGCATCTTTTTGTCTATTTTATCCAGCTCTTTCTGACGTTTTTTCTCTACCTTGTCTAGCTCTTTTTGATGCTTCTTATCTATCTTGTCTTGCTCTTTCTGAATCTTCTTATCTATTTTATCTTGCTCTTTTTGACGCTCTTTCTCTATCTTATCTTGTTCTTTTTTACGCTCAGCATCTATCTTGTCTTGCTTTTTTTGTTCCTTCTTGCTCAATGGAATGTTATCTATCTCATCGTTATTCAAAGGCTTATTTGACATATTATATGACCCTATATCCTATTATTGTGTGGAATGTCGTGATACTAAATTAGTATCCTTGTACAGATAACATATCAATCCAAATTTACTTAGTCAATGTGTCAATACAAATATACACCTCAAAGAACGCTTTCTTTAGATTAGTACACAAAATGCAACGCTAACTGATACTTTAAACACCTAATTGGGGGTGTAATGGACAAAATTCATGCTAAAAAGTAGAAGGTAGTCGCTAATGGACATAATTCATGCTATTTGCGTGACTTTGAGAGTAAAAAGTCTTTAATAAACCGTAACTTACGGTGCTCATTTAAGCCATGATGACTGTGTAATTGCCGCTTGAGCTTACTAAATAAACCTTCAAGCGTATTGGTTGTATTTGGTATATCTAAGTGCTCATATTCTTGATAAGTAAACAACCAATCACTGTTGGTTCGCAGGCTACGATAAGCACTTCTAAGACGCTTATGCGTGTACCAAGTTCTACCCGTATCCTCATTGGTACTACGTTCACTGAGATAACCCCAGTTCGGGATAAGGGCTCAAAAAAAAGATAAAAAAAGAAGTCCGAAGTTGCTAAAGTAAGTTTACCAAGACCACTTAAGCAAAAAGGACTTCTTACATGGACAACCTAACCGAACTATACTGCCATATTGACGACTTTTATCAGCAATTCAAACCTGAGTTTGACGCTCATTTAATCGCAACGGGACACCAAAGGTTAAGAGCATGCCAGATAAGTGTAGCAGAGATTATGACCATCTTGGTACTGTTTCATCAACTGCGGTATCGACAGTTTAAGGCGTTTTACTACCACCATATGCTTGGCATGATGAAACGGGAGTTTCCAAATCTGCCGAGCTACTCGCGATTTATAGAGCTTGTGCCGCGCAGTATCATGCCACTGTGCAGCTACTTGCAAAGCATGATGGGCGACTGTACGGGTATCAGCTATATTGATTCAACCAAGATAGCAGTTTGTCATAACAAGCGTATCTACCGTCATAAAGTCTTTAAGGGACTTGCAACCCGAGGCAAAAGCAGCATGGGCTGGTTCTATGGCTTTAAGCTGCACGCCATTATCAATCATAAGGGCGAGCTTGTATCTGTTAAAGTCACTGCGGGTAATACGGATGACAGAGTGCCTGTTAAGGATATGGCAACGCCTGTGTTTGGCAAGGTGTTTGGGGATAGAGGCTATATCAGTAAAGCCCTAAACGAGTGGCTCACAAAACACAGTGATACCACGTTGATAACCAAACTTCGGCGTAATATGAAACCCCAATTACTTGAGCCTATGGATGAGGCACTACTCAATCATCGCTCTTTGGTTGAAACGGTGTTTGGAGAGCTTAAAAACTTGTGCCAAATCGAACACTCACGCCATCGTAGTGTCACGGGGTTTATCACAAACTTGCTGTCAGGTTTAATTGCTTATTGCTGGTTTCCCTATAAACCCACCATCAAAAATATGCCTCAGCAGGGACAGGTAGCAACATTGTAAATAGTATCAATGAGTTACAATGTGGCTTATCCCGAACTGGGGTTGAGATAGGCTTCGTAAGTCAGGTACCAGTGATCTAAGCACTTTATGAACGCGGCTTTATCAAGCTGTGTTAGGGTCAAAGTAAGCTGCCTAAGCTCAATGCTAGCGATATTCTTAGGGCGACGAGTCAGGTAGCGAGTCACTATTTGTATCTGATGAAACTGGCACATCTGACAAGGAGTACTGGTAAATAGCGTTCTAAGTCCTCGTCTAGCATCACAGGTGATGCTTTGTATATCAATGCCTAGCACCTTTAAGTAATCAACCCCTTGCTTATAGGCACTATTGGTTTCATGACTGACTATAGCGTAATGGAGAACCATTCTAGTGGCGTTGTCCATAAATACCATGAGACCAAACCCACGGCCAAAATAGGTCGTGTCCATGATGATATTAGCACGCTTAGGTCGTTTGATTTGGTACTCAATACTCACTTTGTCTAAGCGTCTTTGAATGGTTTTAAGACTACAGTGGTACTTGTCAGCCAGTTGTTTATACGTCTGTTTCCCTTGCGTATATTCAGTCCAAAGCATTTGGTTATTGAGTCTTGTGCCCCCTAAAAACTGCCGTTTGCAAGATAGGCATTGGTACTGTTGTTTGCCTAGTTTGCGTCCATTCTTTTTAGTGTGTTTATTACTACAAAAAGGGCAGTTTTTTGATTCATAGCGTTGATTCCTTGCAAATATAGACAGTATATAGCGTTAGACCCTACACCAGCATGAATTTTGTCCATTACACCTAATTGGGCGTATATGTACATAATATGAAAGAGTTGTAAGGTGCGCCCATTGCACCAATAAGACTACTTTGCCAATCTACAGGTTGCTTGGTTTAGTCCTTTTGCAGATCAAAAAAAGAGCTGCCAGATTACTCCAGCAGCTCTTCTTAGTACAATATGATTAACTCAACTATAAATTATAGCTAAGCGCTGGGCTAAAGCCGCAGCCTACAACACTTTTTAAACCAAGCTATTTACCGCATCAACCACAGCCTCAGTAGTAATACCAAACTCTTTATACAAGTCGCTTGCAGGCGCGGACTCGCCATAAGTGGTCATGCCGATGACTTTGCCATCGAGACCAACGAACTTATACCAGTAGTCCACATGCGCGGCTTCGACAGCGACGCGAGCACGGGTATTGGCCGGCAATACCGTTTCACGATAGCTGGCGTCTTGCTCCATGAAAATCTCGGCACAGGGCATAGATACCACACGGACGCCAACGCCATTTTCGCTCAACGTTGCATACGCTTCCATAGCTAAGCCAACTTCTGAACCGGTCGCAATGATGATGGCTTTTAGCTCGCCTTGCTCATTGGCTAGTACATAACCACCTTTGGTGATATTAGCGACTTGCTCGCTGTCACGCTGCTGGTGTGGCAAGCTTTGACGGCTAAAGATGAGCGCGGATGGATTATTTTCTGACTTAATCGCTTCTACCCAAGCAGTAGCAGATTCGGTCGCGTCACAAGGACGCCATGTACGTAGATTTGGCGTGGTACGCAGGCTAGTCAATTGCTCAACTGGCTGATGCGTTGGGCCATCTTCACCCAGACCGATAGAGTCATGGGTGTAGACGTGGATGATGCGCTGCTTCATCAAGGCGCCCATACGCACGGCGTTACGCGCGTATTCCATAAACATCAGGAACGTCGCCACGTAAGGGATAAAGCCGCCATGTAGCGCGATACCATTGGCAATCGCCGTCATGCCGAACTCGCGCACTCCGTAATAGATATAGTTGCCATCGCTATCAGTCTCAATGCCTTTCGCATCTTTAAATAGTGTGAGGTTGGAGCCAGCGAGATCTGCTGAACCGCCCAATAATTCAGGCAATAATGGCTGTAGCGTGTTAATCGCGTTTTGACTGGCTTTACGGCTGGCAACATCACCACCCTGCTCTTGAGTTTGTTGGATATAGTCCTTTGCTTGCTTGTCAAAATCCGCTGGCAATTCGCCATTTAAGCGGCGTAGTAGCTCACTTGCCAATTCTGGATAGGCATTTTTATAAGCTTCAAAGTCGGCATCCCAGTTCTTTTGTTGTACATCGCCTTTGGCTTTAGCATCCCACGCTTCATAGATTTCATCATCTAATTCAAACGGTGCATGCTTCCAAGATAAGGCATCACGAGTCAGAGCGATTTCATCATCACCTAACGGGGCACCATGGCTAGCCGCTAAGCCTTGCTTATTTGGGCTACCGACACCGATGATAGTTTTGCAGATGATTAAGCTTGGCTTAGTGGTCTCTTTGAGCGCTTGCTCAGTGGCTTGCGTGATAGCATCAGCGTCATGGCCATCGACTTTGATGACTTGCCAGCCATAAGCTTCAAAGCGTGCCCCAGTGTCATCAGTGAACCAACCTTCGACATCACCATCGATGGAGATACCGTTATCATCATAGAAGAATACTAATTTACCAAGCTCTAGCGTGCCAGCCAGTGAGCAAACTTCATGGCTGATACCTTCCATCAGACAACCGTCACCCAAAAACGCATAAGTATGGTGGTCGACGATGTTATGTCCGTCACGGTTGAACTGTGCGGCTAAGGTCTTCTCAGCGATAGCAAAACCAACCGCATTGGCGATACCTTGACCTAGTGGCCCGGTGGTCGTCTCAACACCTGGCGTATAGCCAAGCTCTGGATGGCCTGGGGTCTTTGAATGCAGTTGACGGAAGCCTTTTAAATCATCGATGCTGACATCATAGCCAGATAAATGGAGTAATGAATAGATAAGCATCGAGCCATGACCGTTCGATAACACAAAGCGGTCACGGTTGTGCCAGTTAGGGTCAGCTGGATTGTGCTTCAAAAACTTACGCCACAAAACTTCGGCAATATCGGCCATTCCCATCGGCGCACCTGGATGTCCAGAGTTGGCTTTTTGTACCGCATCAAACGACAGTACACGGATGGCATTGGCTAATTTACGTTCACTAATTGGAGCTGACATAGAGTGTCCTAATATTCAAATGAGAGGTTTGGCTGATAAGAGGAGAGTTTACTCAGAGGATAATCCATTAAAAGCGCGATAAACACTCTTAATGGATAGGCTATAAAATTAAAGTGCAATATTAACATATTTGCCATGAATCAAGCCAAAAATGCATTGTAATGACTGTTTGCATTTAATAATGACTCATATCGGTTTTGTCAAACGACAACCCATCGACAAACTATGTGCCAAGCAATGCGACAAAATTAACAGCTTGCTTATCATTCAATTGACAATAAAACTGTTATATATATTTAAACGCGCTACTGGTATAAATTTTACTTGCGTGCTGCGTTCCCAGAGGCTGCGCAACTGTATTTTAAAAGAAAGCATCCCAGTAGCGCTATGTTCTTTTTAGAATGCATCGACTATATTAAGCTAAAATAGTTTTAACACCGCCCATAAACGGACGCAATACTTCTGGAATGGTGATACTACCATCAGCGTTTTGATGGTTTTCCATCACCGCAAGTAAGGTACGCCCTACCGCTAGACCTGAACCATTTAACGTATGTGCCAGACTGGTTTGCTTGCCGTCTTTGACTCGCGTACCCATACGGCGTGCTTGGAAGTCGCCACAGTTAGAGCAGCTTGAGATTTCACGATAGGTATCTTGGCTCGGTAACCAAACTTCGATGTCATAGGTTTTTTGCGCGCTAAAGCCCATATCACCCGTGCAGAGCTGTACCACACGGTACGGCAGATTTAGCTGCTGCAAGATGTCTTCTGCTTGTCCAGTCATCGCCTCAAGCAGCTCATCTGATTGCTCAGCACTGGCAATATTGACCATCTCAACTTTTTCGAATTGATGCTGACGGATCAGACCACGAGTATCACGACCGTGCGAGCCTGCCTCACTACGGAAGCATGGCGTATGCGCGGTGAACTTTAGTGGCAGCTCTTTGATATCCAAACGCTCGCCGCGTACCAAGTTGGTCATTGGCACTTCCGCCGTTGGAATCAAATAAAAGTCGGTGCCATCATTATGAGTGTGGTTGGTGAGTTTAAACAAATCATCTTCAAACTTAGGTAACTGACCGGTGCCTTTTAGGCTTTCACTATTAACAATATAAGGCACATAAGTTTCGGTATAACCGTACTTGATGGTATGAGTATTTAGCATAAATTGAATCAATGCACGATGCAGCTGCGCAAGCTGGCCTTTTAAAACATTGAAACGACTACCCGTAATCTTCGCGGCTGCTTCAAAATCAAGCATACCCAAAGTCTCACCAATATGAGTATGGTCTTTGATCTCAAAATCAAACTCACGCAATGTGCCCCATTTGCGTACTTCTAAGTTATCGTCCTCAGAATTACCGACTGGTGTACCTGCTGCTGGTAAATTCGGAATTTGTAAGGCGGCTTGGGTAATCCGCTCTTGTAAGGTGCGCAGCTCGTCTTCAGCCGCTTTTATCTCACCGCTGACGCTTTGCATCTCGCTGAGCAGCGCACTTGCATCTTCGCCCGATTTTTTTAGCGCGCCCACTTGTTTTGCGCCAGCATTACGACGCGCTTGCAGCTCTTCCGTTTTCACTTGTAACGATTTACGCTCATTTTCGATGGTTTGCCAAAAACTCATATCAAGCTCGTAGCCACGAGTGGCCAATTGCTGCTGTAATTCGCTTAAGTCACCACGTAATAGTTTTGGATCGATCATAGTATTGGCCTGTAGGGCTGAAAGTGAATAAGAAGGTTAAAAAGACAATAGCAATGTAACAAGACAATCGTGCACAGTTCAATTGTACAGCTGGGTCTTGATTTTAGGCTGATCATACAAGGATATTTTAGCTGCTATGATACCAAGACCCAGCCGTTTTGACCATGTTTTGAATGGGTTTTCACGCGTTGATGGCACAGTTTTTGAGACTCTGGCTTTTAATACCTTATTGCTCACATAGTTGGTCGCGTGCTGATACGCTTTAGTTTCATTATATTTGCGACTGCTGCAAATAAAAAACGAATAAACCAACAACGATGGTTATGTGTTTCATTTAGGAGCACTTTTCGGTAAGATAAGCGCATATCTTTTAATCCACTTCTAGTTAGACGTGACATCACTCATCACGTCTGGCGCTTTTTAACTGAGTATCTGAGAAACCTTTATGGCCTTGTACCCTTATACCTTACAACCGATTGCCTTAAATCTAACCGAGGCCGAATTTCACCAAGCACAATATGAGCTATTTGCCAGTGCTAGCCCCTCTTTTGGTCTATCTGGCATCAAGATGAAAGAGTGGATCATTATGGCTGTAGTCGTGGCGCTCGCGATTGCAGGACTGGTCTTTGTCTCAGGCTACTCAACAATTATTTTTTGGGTGATGCTAGCAGCAGTCGTGATTTACCTTTTAGTTCGTACTCTTGGCTTTAAATGGTATGTCAAAAGAGAGTTTGATAAGCAAGTCGCTGAGCAACAAATGCCAGACGAGATGCGTCAGATGAAACTTGGTGTACAAAAGCACGGCTTGGTCATGGCAATGCCCGTCAACCAACCAGATCTTATGCAAAACCCGCAAATGCGCGGTATGCAGATGCGCGCAGGCTCGACACAACAAGCGGTCGTTCCATGGAGTGCCATCAAGAGCTGGGATGAAACTGACGATTATATCTTTATGATGTTTGAAATGAAGGGTCAACAAGGCAGCCAGATCATACCTAAGCGCTTAAAAGCACAAAAATTTCCGCTTGATACCGTTCGTCAGCACTTACTGGAAGTCATTCCTGTTAAAGGTCTAAACCCTGAGAAGTTGCAGCCACCTGCATAAAACGTGGTGAGTGCTTTTTATAGTCCAGTGAGCACAAAAGAAGTAGCCCGATGAGTGTTAGTTAAAAAAACAAATCATACTCTTATATTTATCAAAATTAACTTATACATGGTGCTTTACTATACTACTAAGTATTGGAAAAGAGGCTTAAGAAGATTCAACTCAGGTAAGTAAATCCTGATCGAATAAAGCTCGACTTAATAATTGTTTTTGTTAACTCAGAAACCAGCTCTTGTCTACCTTGTTATTTATTTACATTGTTACTTTATAATGTTCAAAAGCTGCAATATATTAACGAGCATAGCAATGAGGTTTTTCACTTGCTACACTTCTAGCCTCAATTATTTAATACTTTATAACAACACTCAAACTATAAGGATAATTTTATGAGTAATACTGATAATGCTACTAATCAAATCGGACTAGAAAAAGCAGATATGGGTGAAGTAATCACTAAATTGAATAGCCTATTATCAAGCTATCACATATTCTATATCAACGTACGTGGTTATCACTGGAACGTAAAAGGTGAGCACTTCTTCTCACTACATCAACAGTTTGAAGAGCTATATACCAATCTACAAGTAGAGATTGATGAAATCGCTGAGCGTATCTTGACGTTAGGTGGCACTCCTTTACATGCTTACAGTGACTTTGCACAACATGCCAGTATTAAAGAAGATAAAAATGTCAAAGATGGCAACGCTTGTATGAAAGGTGCGGTTAGCGGCCTGCAAGCTCTGATTGAAGAGCAGCGTGAAGTGTCAGCGTTGGCAGAAAAAGCAGAAGACCAAGGTACTGCTGACCTAGTTGACGATTATGTACAGCAGCAAGAAAAGCTGGTTTGGATGTACAATGCCTTTTTGGGTTAATAGTCTCTAGACTAACAAATTTATCTCTATCAAATAAAAAAGCACCTTTAAGGTGCTTTTTTATTGCTTAATCGTTTTATCGCTTACTGTTGAATCCACTGACGAATTTTTTCGCGTTCGGTAGGAGTCGCTTTGAGCCATAGCTGCATAAACTGATCCAATGTGCTCGCAGAAGTTACTGTACTAGAAGTCTGTGTCACCACTGTCTGATTGGTGGTAGATGGCTGATCTAAGGCAGCGATAGCACGTTGGTTTTGGAGCTGAGCATCACCGCCGCCACTGAACACACCGCCGAGCGCATTACCTAATCCTGAAAACAGTCCGCCACCGCTAGAGACACTTTGCTGGCTTGCAATAACTGTATTACCTTGCTGTACAGCTAGAGTTGGCTTTTCTGCATACTCTTTCGCTGCCGCATAGTCTTCTGGTTGGTTAGGCATCGTTAAGCGATATGTTTGATTGTCCATCATTTCTGCCGCGACACTAACATTTCCTGAGCGCAGATAATCATGTTCATCACGGCGCAAGTTATATAGACGGTCGTATTTAGCAGTAATGACATGCTTACCTGGCTGCAAAGTAAACTCTTTGGTCAATGGCTGAAAGACGCTTTGCTTGAGCTCCTGACCATTAATCGCGGTCACTTTAATATTGTCATCCACTAGCAGCGTGACTGCTGCATGAGAGAGCATGGATACTGAGCTTGCGCCAATTAATAGCGTACTAATGGTTAGCTTTTTGAGCAAAGAGGCAGATGTTTTCATAAGATATCCTATCTATGTATATGTTAAGAGTCTATGTCTTTGTATTGATGGCTCTATATTAAGAAAGTTTGGCGAGAAAAATTTTAGATGCTGCCTCTAAAGCTTTTGTGCTGACGCACAAAGCGCTTAAAAATCTAACGACATCGTGTGATTATCCTGACTGTCTATTTTATTATCATTTTGTGTTTCCTGATTGATATCAGCAAGTTCAGCGACAAGTGTCTGCTCATCGATAGTACGCAGTGCATCACTGATAACAGCCTTAGATATATTACTACGTCCAAGGTTAGAAAACATTGGCTGGATATAATTCAGCACTTCCATCATTGCCCCTATACGATGCGGACCATCATTGAGTAAATGATCGATAATACGTTCATCAAACTGCCAACCACGCCGACGTAATATAGACTGCAGTAATGCTTGGCGGTCAGCCAAATCATGACCATTGGGCACTTTAAAAGCAGGTGCTTGTGACAAACGGCTCAGTAAATCTGTTAGCTGAAACGGCAGCTCACCAGCAGGCTTATTGGCTGCAAATATCAATTGACGCTGACCTTCACGGCTACGATTAATCAGGTGAAACAAAGCTACTTGCCACTCGGTACTATGCTCGAGAACTTCTATATCATCAATAGCAATGACATCGAAGTTCTCTAAAGAAGACAATACATTGACATCAGTATGTATAAGCTCGTTGAGTGACAGACAAATCGCCGACTTATCCATATCCAGAAACGATTCGCAAATAGCAGATAAAAGGTGAGATTTGCCAGTAGCAGGGCTACCAAATAGGTACAGTTGACGAATCAGGCCGACATGTAATTGCCGCACTGCATCAATAATCGACATCCAACCTGGACCAGAAAAGTCACTGAGACTCGCATCATGCTTGATGTCCAGATTGAGACTTAGCTGCGCTTCTGCCATGAATCATCAACTCGGTTCGCGTAATACAATAGATAAGTAATACAATGAAATAAAAAAGCCAAACTGTTTTTTGGTACGCTTAAAGCTTGCATCCTGTAAATTAAAACTTCTTTAACTATGGTTGCTAGCATAACAAACACTGCGCCTATATATACCATACTTGCAAAATGACTGACAAGTCTTTTACCGTTAATATCTTATCATAAGTGACTGCTCACTATCGTACAGGGCAAATATTGACACCATTTAGCTTATCTTTACTTGCTGTATTCTTCCTTTACTCGCTGCACTATTCACTAAATATTTATTTTTTTTCAAATAAATCAAACTGTTTGCGGCCTTGATAAAAGTCGGTACTAATATAGTAGTCATACAAATGATGGAATAATACATTCAGTACTGCAGCCACAGGCAGCGCAATGAGCATGCCAACGAAACCTAATAAGCTGGCACCTGCCAATACTGCAAAGATTACCCACAGCGGTGACAACCCAATCTTATCACCTAATAACAGTGGCTGCAGGATATAACCCTCTGCGGCTTGTCCAACCAAAAATGCCCCAACGATTAATGATAAATATGTCCAGTTCAAACCAAACTGGAAGAGACATGCAATAATCGCTGCGACAAAGCCGATACCAAAGCCCAGATAAGGCACGAAGCTGGCAATCCCTGCCACCATACCAATGATAAGCCCAAGCTCGAGACCGATGAGCTGCAGCTGTACTGCATAAATCGCTCCTAATAACACCATCACCAATAATTGACCTTTGATAAAGGCCATCAGTGCTTGATCGCTGTCTTTAGCAATGCGTATAATTTTTTTAGAATAAGCAGCTGGAAGTGCCTTCTCCCATGTTTGCAAGCGACTGTCCCAGTTGAATAAAAAATAAAAAGTCAAAATCGGTACCAACACGATTAATCCCGCATTGTTGATGAACTTCATACTTGAGGCAAGTATTTGACTCATTAGACTGCTCGCATCAGCAAATTTGTAATGCGTCTGCATATATTCTACCAGCGTTTCTGAAAACCCTTTAGCCTCCAATTCTGGCAAACGAATACGGCTATTGTTTACAAACCACTCACGTACCACCTGATTATACCAGTTCAAAATCTTCGGTAGATATTCCCAAGCTGCTTGCAACTGATGCCACAACGTAGGTACCAACCACCATAGCAGCAATACCATACCGAGCGTTAGCGTTGCATAAACAACGATAATCGCCATCCAACGTTTGATATATTTTGATAAACGCTTCACCAATGGATTAAACAGGTAAGCCAATACGAAAGCAATAACAAACGGAATGATAACTGGCATCATCAAATGCAGCAAAACTAGAGACACTATAAGAACAGTGACGAAAAACAAACGCCGAAAAAAAGGATCTATCGGTTGGTTAATCATTAAGTGGATTCCTACTAGTAAACTGATTTAGATGATGATTGGTTTTATTTTTATATAATAAGCAATTTACCATAGCTATTTATACGATAGCCTTATCGTAAACTATGACATAACAACTGCCTATAGACCATAGCTTAAATAACTGTAACTTTAGAAGCTGTGATTTAAGCTCTTTATTATCGCAGAGTAAGATGAAAAATCCGTCATTTTTTGTTTCTTAGCTCTTTATTTGGCGCTTATGATTAATATTCACTGATTATTGGCAAGTTGCTTTGCGAGTAAGGGCTATTTTTGGGTATAATGCGCCCACTGTCTTCAAACCTTACTTCTCTGATTCTATTTATCGATTTCGACTGTTCGTTCGAATTATTTAACCCCAATTGTGAGATAACCATGAGTGATAAGCCTTCTTTAAGCTACAAAGATGCCGGTGTTGATATTGATGCAGGCGACGCGCTGGTTCAGCGGATAAAATCCGTAGCAAAAGCCACTACTCGTCCTGAAGTTGTGGGTGGGCTTGGTGGGTTTGGCGCATTATGCCGCATTCCAACAGGTTACACCTCTCCTCTACTTGTCTCTGGCACTGACGGCGTGGGCACCAAGCTCAAACTGGCCTTGCAGCTGAATCGTCATGATACTATCGGTATTGATTTGGTCGCCATGTGTGTCAACGATTTATTGGTTTGCGGTGCCGAGCCATTATTCTTTTTAGATTATTATGCAACGGGCAAGCTTGATGTTGATGTGGCGGCGACTGTCGTGACTGGTATTGGCGAAGGCTGTAAACAAGCCAATTGTGCACTTATCGGCGGTGAAACTGCTGAAATGCCAGGCATGTATCAAGACGATGATTATGATCTAGCTGGATTTTGTGTGGGCGTGGTCGAAGAAGCGGAAGTTATCACTGGTGAAAATGTCGCAGAAGGTGATGTGCTCATTGCGCTTGCTTCAAGTGGTGCACATTCAAACGGCTATTCACTAGTACGTAAAGTCATCGAAGTCAGCGGTATTGACGTTACTAATAGCGATGAGCAACTAGACGGGCAATCTATCCAAGACGCGCTGATGGCGCCTACTCGTATCTATGTAAAAGCTATCAAAGCCCTGCAAGACACCCTTGGTAATTCCGCCCTGCATGCTATGTCACATATCACTGGTGGTGGCTTAACGGATAACTTACCACGTGTATTACCAGATAATCTAGCTGCTAGCATCGATACCAACAGCTGGCAGTTCTCAGAGCTATTCACTTGGCTACAAACCCAAGGTAATATCAGCCAAAGCGAGATGTACCGTACCTTTAACTGTGGCGTTGGTTTTGTCATCGTTGTGCCAAAAGACAAAGCTGAAGCAGCCATCAACACTTTGAACGATGCTGGCGAGACAGCATGGCAACTGGGTGAGATGGTCAAGCGCAGCACTGATGACCAGGCGGATGCTGTGGTGTACCGTTAATGTCCGTATCAACACTATCAGATGATACTATGCGCCAAGCCAATAAACCTTTACGCATTGCGGTATTGGTGTCAGGTAGTGGTAGTAATCTACAAGTACTGATAGATGCGATGCAAGCAGGTTCGCTACCGATTGAGATAGTCGGCGTCATTAGTAATCGTGAGGATGCTTATGCCATCACACGTGCGCAAGATGCCAATATTCCAATAGCGGTGTTGTCACACGTTGCTAATGGCAAACGCATGGGTATCAAAACCTTCGAAAGCCACGCTAATGACCAATTGACGGTATGGCAGCCTGATCTAATTGTGCTCGCTGGTTTTATGCGTGTACTCAGCGCTGGATTCATCGACAATGCGCCAGCACCGATGATTAACCTGCACCCTTCATTACTACCTGTCTATAAAGGTCTGGATACTCATCAGCGTGCCATCCAAGCAGGTGAGCGTCACCATGGCTGTAGCATTCATGTGGTCACAGCTGAGCTCGATGCGGGTGCTGTTTTGACCCAAGCTTTATTAGAAATCAACCATAAAGATACAGCGGACAGCCTGCAAGTACGTGTACAAAAGGGTGAGCATCAACTGCTACCATGGACTATTATGCTTATCGCAAAGGGTATATTGAATATCAATCAGCTAACCACTCAAAATGATGACACCAAGTCTGCCAACTTACCCGCCCTTCCTTTAAAGCTTTGGTTAAATGACTGATGTGATTGAGTGAAAGCTTATTGTAGGCTGATACTTTTAGTCCAGCTTAAATATTTGCGACAGCAAAATGTTGGGCTAAAAGCACCAACCTACGACGGTTTATACTAAGTTAAAGGGTATGTTTTTGTTAAAGGGTATGTTTTTTATAATGACCTACCAATAAAAACACCCCGCTGCTTAGCAACGGGGTGTTTTTGCATTTATAGATGACTATAAACGTTACAGATAGTTGTAGAAGTTAAGCAGGTTTTTTACCTACGACGTGTACTGCTTTGATATTAACAAACTCCTTGATACCAAAGCCGCCATGTTCACGGCCATAACCCGAATCTTTGACACCACCAAATGGCAATGCTGGATGAACTAAGTTATAACCATTAATGTAGACCATCCCTGTATCGAAGTGCTCTTGAGCCAAACTGATGGCTTTGTCTTCGTCTTTGGAGAAGATAGCACCGCCCAGTCCATAACGGCTGTCATTGGCGATACGGAATGCATCTTCTTGATCTTTGGCACGAATTAAAGAAGCAACTGGACCAAATAACTCATCTTTATACGCTGGCTGATCTGGCTTGATATTCTCCAAGATGGTTGGTGGATAAAAAGCACCAGCCTTATCAGGGATTTCACCACCGAGCGTAATCGTTGCGCCTTTGCTCACACTCTCTTGAACTTGCTCATGCAAGTTATCACGCTGCTTACTACTCGACATAGGGCCTACATCAGTAGAGTCATCCATCGGATCGCCTACTTTATATTCTTTGAACTTCTCAATTACTAAATCACGGAACTTATCATAGACACTATCTACTACCACGAAGCGTTTGGCAGCGATACAAGTCTCACCGTTATTGTATAGGCGAGCATGCGCACAAGTTGTGGCTGCTAAGTCTAGGTCTGCGTCTTCTAATACGATAAAAGCATCGTTAGAGCCAAGCTCCATGACCGTCTTTTTCAGCACTTTGGCTGCTTGCTGTGCCACTACTCTACCGGCCACATCACTACCTGTCAGCGTTACACCGCGTACTTTTTCATGTTCAATCACCTGCTCAGACTGAGCATGACTGATGATTAGAGCACGGAATAAATCGTTCGGTAAGTCAGACTCATGCATGATTTTTTCAATCAGCAAGCCTGAGCCTGTGACGTTCGAGGCGTGCTTAAGTAAAATACTGTTACCTGCCATCAAGTTTGCAATGGTATAGCGGAACACTTGATAAGCTGGGAAGTTCCATGGCTGGATACCATAGATGATACCAATGGGGTCATAGCGTACTAACCCTTTTTTGATGCCTTCAATATCGCGCTCATCTTGCGCCAGTGCTGCAACGCCTTCACCAGCGGTGAAATCACAAATGGCTTTACACAAGTCAACTTCTTCTAAACTTGCCTCTAGCGTTTTACCACGCTCCTCAGTCATTAGCTTTGCGAGCTCATCTTTGTATTTCATCAGCGTATCGCCGATAGAATTGATGACTTTAGCGCGTTCTTCTGAACTGACCAAACGCCACTCCGAAAACGCTTTATGCGATGCGTCAATGATTTTGTTGACCTCATCATCACTCATATAGCTATAATCTTTAATGTCTTTACCCGTCGCTGGGTTCACAGTAGTAATATCTGCCATGATTATTATCCTTATTTATTAGAGTATTTTTGAATTGGTTTGATTAGGACGTGTCTTCTTCTTGATGTTCATTGTTTCTCTATGTCCTTTAAGCATAACAAAATGCGCACTGAGTAGGTTTACAAGTTATAAAGAAGTGTGCGTAAGATGTTAAGAATGTGACTGTGCCCTTGAACTCAGAATCAAGACAATAAAAAGACCAACGCATCGGCTGGTCCTTTTTATTTATCTCATTTATATATCTGACAGTTAAGCATATCGCTTAAGCAAATAACAACGCATCAAAACAAATGGTTGATCACTGGAATTTCCTGCGGTTGATGCTCTTCATCCGCAACCACTTGCCTTGCGACATGCATGATCAGCTGTCTTAACCAGCGATGGGCTGGATGATGTTGCAGTAATGGTGACCACGCCATCGTTAGCTCAAACTCAGGGATAAAAAATGGTGGCTCTTTCATAACTATACTATCGTTATTTGCCTGCATTCTCGCCACACGTGTGGGCAGCGTCGCTATCAAATCTTTATTAGCAGCGAGCATGGCCGGCATTTGGTAATGACGGGTAAAGACACTGATTTGGCGCTTTTGTCCCAGACGTTGCAGCGCTTGATCGATAGAGCCAAGACCGCCAGATTTCTCTGGGTTGACACCAAAACCCACACCCATACCCGTCTTTGACACCCAAACGTGTTGCGCTTTGAGATAGTTTTTTAAGTTAAAGCGATTGGCAATAGGGCTATCAGCTGACAATAAACAACTAAAAGTATCTCGCCAGACCAATACTTGATGAAAGCTTTGCGGTATCTCATTAAAACGGTTGATCGCCAAATCAACTCGGCCTTGCTCCATGTCACGATAAGAGACATCAGATGGGGTCAAAAAGTCTAAGATAACATTGGGCGCTTCAGAGCGTAATGCTTTAACTAACTTTGGCACCAAGGTTGCCTCAGCATAGTCTGAGGTCATGATACGAAAGACACGCGAGGTGGTATAAGGGCGAAACTCAGTACGTGGTTCGAGTACTTGGGTTAAGTCCGCGAGTATCTCGCGAATCCGCGGCTGCAGCTCTAAGGCACGCTCAGTCGGCGTCATACCTTCAGAAGATCGTACCAATAGCGGATCGTTGAATAGCTTACGCAGACGCCGCAAAATATTACTCATCGCAGGCTGGGTGATGCCTAATTGCTCAGCAGCTCGTGTGACGTTTTTTTCTCGTAACAATACATCTAAATGTACCAATAAATTCAAATCAACCCGCTGCAAATTCATACATATTTCTCTTTGCTTTAAAATAAACGCCCTATCAAAATTGGCGACTTTACCCGCTATTGTGATCTATATACGTTAAAACTGTATAATCAAACCCTGATTTTTACTGACGATCTACCAAACCCATCCCTGCCACGCTACAAAACAACTTGGTTAAGTACTTGTTTTTATTACACTATACATTTAAAAAATACTAAAGATAACTATCATAAATTAGATAAATCCTAGTAAGACCGCTATAGTGACCTGTGTAGGCAAATCGAAGGTCAGATTATAAAGCTCATATCAACTGACTACCACACCTAACTTTGGTGACACGTTTTTGAGCTCATACTAGGTTATTGTATCACTTCTTATCGAGAAGTAATGATAGCACTATTGAGTATATCCTTGTGTTTATCCGTAAGTTTGTTTAGTGTAATGAAGCTGAGGCTTATGACGGATTATTGTTTATTACTCTAATCTCACTACATTTTTAGTCATGCTACCAGCAATGACGCTTCGATATAATCAATGCCACCATATTGTAATCCCTGCGAATCCCACGCAAATATAGTTATGATCATTTTACCAATTGATTTTGTTCGTTAATTTTTCACACCCCACCAAGGAGACTATAGATGTCAACTGCATATAAATCAGCGATCGATTTAGTACGTGAACTTAAGCAAAAGCACGGTAACTGGCAGAATATCAGCGAGACTGATGCGGCACGTATGATGTCACAAAACCGTTTTAAAACTGGTTTGGATATCGCAAAATATACTGCAAAAGTCATGCGTCAAGATATGGAAGACTATGACAATGATACGTCTCAGTACACGCAGTCTTTAGGTGCATGGCATGGTTTTGTTGCCCAGCAAACCATGTACGCTAAGAAAAAATACTTCGGTACGACGTCTAAAACTTACATCTACCTATCAGGTTGGATGGTTGCGGCCCTTCGTTCTGAGTTCGGTCCTCTACCTGACCAATCTATGCACGAAAAAACCTCAGTACCTAAGCTAATCGAAGAGATCTACACTTTCTTACGTCAAGCCGATGCTAAAGTACTAAACGACTACTTCCGTGAGCTAAACGCTGCAGAAGAAGCTGGTCAAGATACTTCAGCTATCCTAGAAAAAATCGAAAACTTTGAAACACACGTTGTGCCAATCATTGCTGACATCGACGCTGGTTTCGGTAACGAAGAAGCGACTTACTTGTTAACCAAGCAAATGATCGAAGCAGGTGCTTGTGCTATCCAGGTTGAAAACCAAGTATCTGACGCTAAGCAGTGTGGTCACCAAGCTGGTAAAGTAACGGTTCCACATGAAGATTACATCGCAAAAATCAACGCGATTCGTTATGCATTCCTAGAGCTTGGCGTTGAAGACGGTATTATCGTTGCACGTACTGACTCTGAAGGCGCATCACTCACGCAAAAAATTCCAGTATCAGAAGAGCCAGGCGACCTTGCTTCTCAGTACATTGACTTCATCGAAATGGAAGAAGTGACTCTTGAAGATGCAAAAGAAAACGACAGCTTGCTTAAGCACAACGGCAAACTAGTACGCCCAGTTCGTCTGCCAAACGGTCTATATCAGTTCCGTGAAGAAACGAACATCGACCGTGTTGTACTTGACTGTGTAACTGCCTTGCAAAACGGCGCTGACCTACTATGGATCGAAACACCGACTCCAGACGTTGAACACATCAAAATGATGGTTGATCGTATTAAAGAGCAAGAGCCAAAAGCGAAGCTTGTTTATAACAACAGCCCATCGTTCAACTGGACGCTTAACTTCCGTAAGCAAATCATCGCTCAGTGGGAAGAAGAAGGCAAAGACATCTCAGCGTACAATAAGGATGACTTGATGAGTGCTGATTACGACGGTACTGAGCTTGATGAAGCTGCTGATATCGCTGCTAAGAACTTCCAGCGTGATGCGTCACGTGAAGCGGGTGTATTCCATCACTTGATCACGCTACCTACTTACCACACTACAGCGCTTAGCGTGCATGAGCTTGCTAAAGGCTATTTCGGTGAAGACGGTATGCTTGCTTATGCTGCTGGCGTACAACGTAAAGAAATCCGTGAAGGCATCGACTGTGTTAAGCACCAAGCAATGGCTGGCTCTGACCTTGGCGATGACCACAAAGAAATCTTCTCTGGTGACAACGCACTTAAAGCTGGCGGCGGCAAGAACACGATGAACCAGTTCTAATCACCGACAATCTATAACTGCACGTTACAAGAAAAGCCGTCCTATAATATAGGGCGGCTTTTTTACGTTTATATAAAAGGGCGCATGCTTGTGAAAAAACATTAAAAAAACCCTTTAACCATCGCTGCAAACAATCTAACTGCATGCGATTTTATAAAAGATACCCTTGTCACATGCATTGATTTAAGACATAGTAGGTCTATAACCAGTAACAAATTAATAGAATTGCAAAGGAGGATTCGACCGTGCAAGAGATAGAACTGAGGTTTTTGATACCACCAGCACGTCTAAAAGGTCTGATGCGTCAAGCAAAAGTAAAATCCTCACAAGTGACTCAATTAGCAGCCCACTATTACGATACACCAGATCAGCAGCTGGCTCAGGCAGGTATTGGCTTACGTATTCGTAAAGAAGGCAATAACTGGGTACAGACCATCAAAGCCCGTGGTGACGGCATTGCTGCACATCTAGAGCACAATACCACCTTGGATCATGAGCATGTCCAAGCCATGCTAAACGATAATGCCTTAATGCCAGATTTAACCATTTATAAAGACACAGCTATCGCCCCAGCTTTGGCTAAATTTAAACTAAAGAAACTTGCCAAAAATTTAACTCGTCAATATGTTACTGATGTAGAGCGCACTACTCGCCTGCTAGTAGATGATAAAAACTATAAAAATGAAAGCAGTATAGAAGTGGCATATGACCATGGTAAGATCATCCATGGTAAGGACGATGCTCAGCGCCAAGCCATTGAAGAAATTGAGTTCGAGTTGGTATCGGGAGATTTGGACTTTTTATTCGCCACTGCCAAGACTTGGTGCAAGCGCTATAAGCTCTGCCTGTCTACAGTCACTAAGGCAGAGCGTGGTGGTTTGCTGATTACAGAGCAAGCGTATAGTCCAGCGGTCAGTGCCAATCTTAGCCAACTTGAGGTTCATAAAGACAGTAGTAGACCTGCTTTTGTCCGCGCAGTAGTAAATAACTGCTTATTGCAAATACTACCAAATAGTAGCGCTATCGCCGAAGGCAGCGAAGATGATGGTCATATCTTGCAACTGCGTATCGGTATTCAGCGGCTTCAATCTGCCTTAAAGGCTTTCAATAATTTCTCAGATCAGCTCAATCCTGAATGGTCAGTTATTCTTAAGCAAACTGCTACTTTATTGGATGAATACCGTGAAGTGGCTTATTTAGCGCATACCGTACAGCCCAAGCTTAAGCAGCAAGGTGCTCCCACTGTAGATTGGAGTGCAGAGCTAAAAAACATTAAGGTATCCCCTATTGATGCGGTGCAGGCCAACGACTTCCAACTGACCTTACTTGAGCTGATCGCCTTTAGTATGAGTGATCCTAGTACTGAAGCGCAAGCGGACAAGCTTGCCATAGATAAATTGGCAAAAATATTATCCAAACATCATACCAAGCTGCTCGAAGCCGAGCACAATCTCGATGATTTAGACATCGATAACGCAGGCGATGTCAGCTCAAATAGTAATGATGAGCAAAAGGCTCAGCATAAGCTGCACAATCATCTAAATAGTCATCTAAAGAGCTTACGCTATATCAGTGAGTTTGCTGCGCCTCTATACTCTAAAAAACAAAGCAAGCGCTGGATAAAGCGCTTAGCCAAAGCCCAAAAAGCACTGGGGCAATATCTCGACAACCTAAATCATAAAGATTATTATTTGCAAAAATCAGCTACTGAACCCAATGCCTTGTATGGTGCTGGTTGGTTTTCTGCAACTTTGGTCAAGCGTGAAAAACGCTATCAAAAACGCTTAGAAAAAGCCCGCAGCAGCACTACCTTTTGGTAATAATGGCTAGAGCGTATCCTCAATCTGAACGATAAGTTCTGAATGAGCGAACAGATGAGTAAAGATAAAAAAAGACAGCCGCTTTAATGAACTGACCCCCATAAGTTGGACACAACTTTTGGGGGTGTTTTTATGCGTTACGATCTAGACTTTAAGATCAAAGTCATTGCATACTACAAAGAAGGACATAGTAGCAGTGCGACAGGTGAAAAGTTTGGTGTAAATCCAAGGTTTGTACGCAAATGGATTGAACAATATCAAAGCGGTGGTATAGGCGCCATTAAACCTAAGACCAGTAAAGCTAAATACAGTAGCGAGTTTAAGTACAAAGTGATTGAAGCGATGTTGATAGAAGGATTAACCCAATCTGAAACCGCCCTTAAATTCCACATCAGCTCACCTGCGCTTATTAGCCACTGGCACAAAGCTTATCGCTTCTACGGTATGTCTGGACTCACATCCAAATATAAAGGTAGTCACTCTATGGCATCTCCTATCACAGACAAACCTGATAATGAAAAGACCCTAGCAGAGCTCAAGCGTGAACTGCAATATCTGCGTGCGGAGAACGCCTATCTAAAAAAGCTCGATGCCTTGCTTCGGGAAAAGGAACAAGCCGCGACAAAGCAAGGCTCATCGAAGGATTAAGACTAAAGCACGCGTTATCTGACTTACTCACCATAGCAAAGCTTGCAAGGAGTAGTTTCTACTATCATAGAGCACAGCTTTGGAGTGAAGATAAATACGCCGATCTCAAACAGCGCATCAGGGATATCTATCATCAGCACAAAGGTCGGTATGGCTATCGTAGAATCACTCAAACACTTAAGAGTGAAGGGTTAAGGTATAACCATAAGCTCATCGCACGGCTTATGAGTGAGCTTAAGCTGACTGCTAGAATCAGACAACAGAAGTATCGATCCTACAAAGGACAGTGCGGCGTCATAGCTAAGAATAGAGTCAAGCGCAAGTTCAGGGCGGGTGCGCCTAATCGCAGGTGGTTTACTGACATTACTGAGTTTAAAGTGGGCGAGGATAAGTTGTATCTGTCTCCTATACTAGATTGCTATAACAATGAGATCATCAGCTATACGCTCTCAAGACGACCGGTATATGACTTAGTGAAACAGATGCTAGATAGTGCACTTAAAGGCATACCTAAAAAGCGCAAGGAGCAGCTAACACTACATTCAGATCAAGGCTGGCATTATCAGATGAAGCCGTTTGCAAAGTCGCTTAAAGCGAATCATATTAAGCAAAGTATGAGCCGTAAGGGGAATTGCTTAGACAATGCATTGATGGAAGGGTTCTTCGGTACGCTGAAGTGTGAGACGATTTATATTGAGAAACCAGAAACTATTGAGGACTTAGAGCAACAGATTCATGAGTATATTCACTACTATAATCATGAGAGAATTCAGATGAAACTAAAAGGACTGAGCCCTGTGAAATACAGAACTCAGTCCTTGATACAAACTTAAACAGTCCAAGTTTAGGGGGTCAGTTCATAATAACGGCTGTCTTTTTTATTGTTTAAACTATTAGCATTTAAACTGTTTTAGACTATGGATCTTATACCATTTCCAAAAATTAGAGTAGCGCGGAAAATTTGCGCAAGTACTACTCCTAGTAGGCTTAGCAAGTTTGACAAAGTTAATCGCACTTTTTGGGTTTGGTACTAGCTGTCTAGTCCGATTACCTTCACACGCTCATCGACAGACTGATAGCTCTTCTCGCCCGCAGGTTGGACAATATTACCAAACGGCATTTGCGCAACCAGCTCCCAACTGTCTTCCACTGAAAAAGCCGCAGCCACCTCTTCATCAATCAATGGATTATAATGCTGCAGGTTTGCCCCAACACCTAGCGCGCTTAGCTCTGTCCATGCGGCGTGTTGATGCATGCCTGACGTTTGCTGCGCCCAGATAGGAAATCTGTCTGCATATAGCGCAAACTGCTCTTGCAGCGATTGGACAACTTTGTGGTCTTCATAAAACAAAACCGTACCAGCGGCAGCACGAAAGCCATCAATCTTTTGCTTGCTGGCAGTAAAGTCGCCATCACCAACTGCTTCACGTACTTTGGCCTCTGTGATATCCCACAGCTGCTGATGCTTCTCACCAAACACCACCACCATACGTGATGACTGTGAGTTAAAAGCTGAAGGCGTATGCAATATCACACTTTCAATAACATCAAGAATTTCCTGTGGCTTTACTGGCAAATCGCTGCCCAAAGCATAGATAGAGCGACGATCATTAAAGGCTTGTTGCACAGTTGCAAGAGTCGTTTTAGACATTATAATTATCCTTGTTAATACCATTAAATATTAAGTGAGCAATTTTAGCGTTAAATTTTCATCCGCTTATAAGGACGTCATTATAGCAATATACTTAAAAATAACCAGTCCATATTAAGTTGATTTTATCAATAACTCTATAAAGTTATTCTGTTTTACTCAGGTTTTTTAGTGACCTATTATTTAATCAGCAACTATAGTTACCCTTGTACCCTCTACAACTTGCTCAAATAGCTCAGCTATATCGTCATTACGCATACGCACGCAGCCATGTGAGAGTGGTATGCCCATTGGTTCGGTATCTGGCGTGCCATGAATATAAATATAACGCTGATAAGTATCACAGCCGCCTTGGCTATTGCTACCTTTATTATTTCCTTCCTCAAGACCACTTAGCCATAAAATACGGCTCAATATCCAATCGCGCTCAGGGTGTAACGCTCCAAGCTCAGCATCATATACCTCTCCTGTGGGCACGCGCCCGACAAACACGGCATTGATGGGCGCGTTGCCACCTATCTTTTTGGCAATGACATGCTTACCAAGCGGCGTACAGCCACTATCTTGCTGACTGCCGCTGCCGTTTTTGGCAGTAGACACTGTATAGTGAACTGTTTTTTTATTTTGCTGATATACCGCTAGTGTTTGCTGAGCGATATTGATCACTATCTGCGTGGCAGCGGCTTCATTTTTGGTCATTTTATTTTCCCAGCTGTTACTTATTGAGTATCTGTGGCGCAATTTAAGAAATAATAAAAATTCTAATGTTAGGGGATTGTATCAAGGCAGTTGGCACCGTAATATATAGGCACACTTTTTTGATGCTAGCAGATTATGACGACTATTTCACCGACACGTGTGTCGATGTATGACTTTTTGTACCAAGATACCCAGCCCATGGTGTCGTTATTGGCTGATGCAGCTCAGCTGTCACTACCACAGACCCGTCTTGCCCTTAGTGCCAGCTTACAGGCTATCGTAAGCGCTTTACTTGCTTATCAACAGCGCCATCAAGGTCAAACAGTCAATAAAAAGCTGTTCAATCGTGGAGCAGTCAAAGAACTACGTCAACACAACTCCATGAACTTTGCGACTATCAATGCAACCTTGTACCATCGTCATGATGTGGCCGACGCCATATTTGGTGATAACGCACGCGTTGTCAAGGCCAGTGAGTATATTGCCACGCAGGTTGATGCAACTACGGCACAAGTACAAACCTTACTTACCTGTCTGTGCGTCATCGTGCTCCGAGAGCTTGCCATCTTAGCCGACTATAGCAAGCTCGACAATGAGGAGCTGGATAAATGGTTTACCTTACAGCCGCAGTTTTTGTCCGCTCAGCGCTTTGATGAAAAAGTGCCAACAACCACGCCTGCATTAATCGAAAATACCAATGATACCAATGATACCAATGAAGCGAGCCAAAATAGTGCCAACAATAAAAATACGGCTCATGCAGACGATATCAATAAACAGCAGCATCAACATCAAGAAATCGCATCAGAGAATGAGCACTTAGAAGATATAACTTCAGAAACTGCCACAGAAGCTGCAGCGCTGACTCTAACTCCGCCTTCCTTTGATACTTACTGGTTTGAGCTCACTGGCTTTGAACCAAAGCATGATCTTGCGGTACAAGATATGCAGCAAGCCACTTCCAACTATCTCAAAGCAATCGGGCGCTCATCTGATAACTTGCAGCAAGGCCGTCATAATGACATGCTGGTATTTGCACAAATGCATGCTATCGCCCTGCCACATCAACGTTGGTTATTACAGCTCGCAAAAATCTCTGATATCTATCTCAGTCGCAACCGTTTACGCATTACCTCTGAACCTGCGACTCCGCCCACGCCACCTTTTGTGAGCTTAGGGTTACTCGGGGGTAATAGTGACAATACGCCAGTGACTACTAGTGAGACACCGATTGAATACGACGCACCAAAGCCTCTCTGGAGGAATCCTGTCATTCTATTGATCATCTTAGTCATCGGTGGACTTGGCGCACTTGCCACTTTGAAATATCAAATGCAAAAGTCTGACAACGCTTCTCAAGCAGAACCAATAGTGAAACAGGTTTCGGCCGAAGAACGCCAGCAGCAAGATGTGGCCATCGTCAAAGTCGATGAGGATGATAGCCTAGAGTCAACCGCAGCTGAATAACAGAGTGACTGACGAAAGACAGTCTTTAGCACTCATAAAAACTAGCCATAAAAAAACAGAGACACTATAGATAGGTCTCTGTTTTTGTCTTGCATTCAAATAACTACTTAATTAAAAACGATCAAAAATCTTATTTTGATAAATCACGACCGCGACTGGCTTCGATAGCCAGACGTAGACCATTTAGACGGATAAAGCCTTCTGCGTCTTTTTGATCATAGGCACCAGCATCATCTTCAAAGGTGGCGATTTTTTCATCAAACAATGAGTCATCTGACTTACGTCCGACCACACTGACGCTACCTTTGTACAGCTTTACACGGACCGTACCATTGACATACTCTTGCGACTTGTCAATCAAAGCCTGTAGCATCATACGCTCAGGGCTGAACCAGTAGCCGTTGTAGATAATCTTTGCATAGCGCGGCATGAGCTCATCTTTTAGATGCGCGGCTTCACGATCAAGCGTGAGCGACTCGATACCACGATGGGCTTTTAGCATAATCGTGCCAGCTGGTGTCTCATAACAGCCACGTGACTTCATACCGACATAACGGTTTTCTACGATGTCTAAACGTCCGATACCATGCTGACCACCAATCTCATTGAGCTTGATCATTATCTCATAAGGCTTCAAACGCTCACCGTCAATGGCGACGATATCACCTTTTTCATACTCTAATTCCAAATACTGAGCCTCATCAGGCGCTTCTTCTGGACTGACTGACCAGCGCCACATATCGTCTTCTGCTTCAGCATACGGATCTTCTAGAATGCCACCTTCATACGAGATGTGCAGTAAGTTGGCGTCCATCGAATAAGGTGACTTGGTCTTTTTGTTGGCATAATCGATAGCAATGTCATGCTCTTCGGCATATTGCATCAAGCTTTCACGGCTTGATAAGTCCCATTCACGCCAAGGAGCAATAGTGACCACATCTGGCGACAATGCCACAGCGCCCAGCTCAAAACGTACTTGATCATTACCTTTACCAGTGGCACCATGACTGATGGCATCAGCACCATGCTCTTTTGCAATTTCAACCAAACGCTTGGCAATCAGTGGACGCGCAATAGAAGTACCAAGTAAGTACTCGCCTTCATAGATAGCATTGGCACGGAACATTGGGAACACATAATCGCGAGCAAACTCTTCACGCAAGTCTTCAATGTGGATATGTTTGATACCCATTGCTTCAGCTTTAGCGCGTGCCGGCTCGACTTCTTCGCCTTGACCGATGTCGGCGGTGAAAGTAATCACTTCTGCATCATAAGTTTCTTGTAGCCATCTAGCGATGATTGACGTATCAAGACCACCAGAATACGCTAACACAATTTTATTGATATTTTTTGGATCAAGCTGAGCCATAGATAACTCCTAGTATGAAAATAGTATGATATTTTATTGTTAAGTAAAACACAGATAATGAGTCAAAAGATAGATTGCCTGCTCAGTGTACATCATATTCACTATCGGCAAAAGTGCAACGCCCGTGCAAAGCTAAGTTTTAGCCAAAACTTTAGAGTCGTTAGCGTCAGATATACTGTCACGTGCGACTATTTGCACACTTATCACCCGCCAGATATTTAGTCATGCCAACAAACCTGTTATGATAGCTTGAGTAAATACTGTCATTAACAGTCGCTTATCCATCGATAATAAAAACGCTTTCAAGGCCATAACAATAACAAATTAAACTCAAATAAATTATATGTTAAACAATCATTCAGGCGTATTTTGCATTCACAAGCTTTATACATTTATATATAGCTGCTACTGATTAGAGTCTGTTGAACATTCAAACAGTTCCAGATAATACTTAAACAAGCACTATCCCTTTCTTTGACTTCCTTATTAGAAGATATGAAAACTATGACTGATTCAATTCCAGAGTTAACCATCTTGCAGCCAGATGATTGGCACATTCATCTTCGTGACGATAAAGCACTGGCAACGACTGTACCACATGCCGCCAACAGTTTTAATCGGGTTATTTGTATGCCCAACCTAGTACCGCCTGTCAAAAATGCCGATGAAGCACTGGCTTATCGTCAGCGCATCCTCCAACACTTACAAGACAGTGACTTAAGCGACGAGCGCAAAGCTGCTTTTGATCCGCGCATGACACTGTATCTGACGGATAACACAACCGCAAAAGACATTGAAATAGCGGCCAAATCAGGTGTCGTTCAAGCAGTGAAGCTTTATCCTGCTGGTGCAACCACCAACTCTGCTGACGGCGTGACCAATATCAATGCCTGTGTCGATGTGTTTGAAGCGATGGAAAAATATGATCTACCACTATTACTCCATGGTGAAGTGACTCATGATCATGTCGACATTTTTGATCGTGAAAAGCGCTTTTTGGAAGAAGTGCTCGCTCAGATAATTGCTAAATTCCCAACGCTAAAGATCGTCATGGAACACATTACTACCAGTGATGCCGCGGACTTTGTGTTGGCGCAGGGCAATCAGATTGCTGCTACTATTACCCCGCAGCACTTGATGTTCAACCGCAACCACCTACTTCTTGGTGGTATCAAGCCGCATTTTTACTGCTTACCCATCCTAAAACGTGAAAAGCATCAAAAAGTGCTGCTAGATGTGGCGACCAGTGGTAACCCAAAATTCTTTTTGGGCACTGACTCAGCACCGCATGCGACAGATCAGAAGGAAGCCGCTTGTGGCTGTGCCGGCTGCTATAGTGCCGCCCATGCCATGCCTTTATATGCCACCGCCTTTGATAGTGTTGGCAAAATTGATAAGTTAGAAGGCTTTGCTAGCCGCTTTGGTGCCCAGTTCTATGGACTACCGGTTAATGAAAGCACCATTACCTTGATCAAAACCCCTCTGCAAGTACCTACTGGCTATCCATACTTTGATGGACAGACCCTGACCCCACTGCTGGCTGGTGACAGCTTGCCTTGGTCTCTCAAAGCATAGACAACATTCCACATTACCCCGTGCTATCTATAGATTGTAGATAGCACGGGATATTTGCATAATCTCAACATCCTTGTACGATCGATAGAAGTGATTTGACCTGCTATGACCACCGAATACAATACGACAGACATCAGCGCTAAACAGCACAGTGACATCTGTACTAACCTTAATATCAACACCAACACCAATAGTATTAATAAGAGTGACAGCGTCATTAAAAATATGAGTGAAAACGTGAGTAGTAATGTGAATAACGATGAGACGGAATCAGCACAAGAAGCGTCAGCACCTATGACGCTAAAAGAACGTTTTCGAAAGTTTATGCCTGTCATTGTCGATGTGGAGACAGCTGGCTTTAACTCGCATACCGACGCCTTACTAGAGATTGCCTGTATTCCTATCTTGCTAGACGAACACGGGGTGTTCTATCCAGGTGAGGCGCTAAACGCTCATATCGAGCCCTTTGAAAGCGCTAACTTAGAAGCAAGCGCCCTTGCCTTTACAGGTATCGATCCAAACAACCCCATGCGCAAGGCGATTGCAGAAGATGAAAAAACTGCGCTCAGACGTATCTTTAAAGGTCTCAAAGAAGTACGCCGTAGCGAAGGCTGTCGCCAATGTGTGCTGGTCGGTCATAACGCTCACTTTGACCTAGGTTTTTTAAATGCGGCCATACTGCGTACCAATAGCAAAAACCATAACCCATTCCATCAGTTTTCTGTATTTGATACGGTGACCTTATCAGCGTTAGCATTTGGTCAGACTGTACTGGCACGCGCTTGTAAGGCAGCGGGACTTGATTTTGATGGTAATAATGCGCACTCTGCCCTATACGACACTCAAAAAACAGCCGAATTGTTTTGTCATATCCTCAATCATTATCCTATGTTGCCCAATGCTTTACATAACGAGCCAACCAATGTAGAGTTAAATGAGAACGATGCCACCTAGGCCGTTAGCATTTAAAATGACTTCGCCATCTTGACTTTATAATCAATAAGGATATGGCTGATAAATGACAAGCAAGATAACTGTCACCCAAAGTTGGTATATTTTATTATCTTAATAAAATAGATGGTTCCCTTACTTTTTATAGCTCCCGTCTGTCTGAGATGACTTAAGTTACTCATACCCCAAATAGCATATACAATACGCTATTTAGGGAACTACAGAGGGATTTTGCTATGGATCCACAATTCAAATTATGGGGTACTATCATCGGTTATATGCTGCTTGCGATGACCATTAGTGCCTGTACCTCTTTATGGATTCGCCATCATTTAAAGCGTAAAGACCTACATCCAAAACGTGCTATCAAAAAAAGATACTTAATTTTGAAAAGACGAAGAAAAAGACTTGACAGAAAACGCAGACGCCATTAGAATATGCCCACTTCAGCACAAATGGTGAAAGCAGCTGAAGGCGTAGTACCTAGTCCCCATCGTCTAGAGGCCTAGGACACCGCCCTTTCACGGCGGTAACGGGGGTTCGAATCCCCCTGGGGACGCCACATATTAAAGTGCTAATCAGTTGTTATTTTTAGCATTTATGAGACCCGTAAAATCTATAAGGTTTTACGGGTCTTTTTTATGCCTATAATACTCTACGCTTTTCTTCCTAGGGTCTGTTTAACTCTCAAAGATCTGTTAAACCTACAAATGACTGTAGAGCAGCGGTATTCGTTTATCTTTATTATCAGAAGTTATAAGACTAAAAAAACCAGCAATTTGCTGGCTTTTATATTCAAGCTCTCTTTTTACTCTTAGAGTATTTATATTATGCACAAAAATGAGAGTAGCAAGAGTAACGAGTGGCAGTAATACATTTAGTGGACACCGCAGTTTTGACACAGCTAACGATATTTTGCTAACGAGACTTTTTGGTTCTGTCGTTAAAACTTATCGGATAGCATAAACCATAGCAATGCCAATAAAATAAGTGCACCAAGGACAGTTTGAATCAAAAAGAACGCTTGGTGCTCTCCTACCACTTTACCTAGCGTTACACCCAGAGCATTGTATTTGATAGGCTGTGCATCGATCTCATCGCTGTCCTTCTGCTCTTCATAGTAGCCATGTAAAATCTCTAGAAATCCTTGCCATTTATCAGCCGTCCAATCAAAAGGTTTGAATGGCATGAGTGCTTTTGCCTTAGGATCCTTGACCATCCAACGCTCAAGCACAATAGAACGCATTGACCAGATGCTAAAACGGCGTGAAACAATTTGAGAAAAATTTAGGATTTGTAAGTCTTTGTGCCTATCATCCATCAACAAGCCATTTTTTAAATTCGTTAATGCTTGTTCTGACCCTTCCACACACTGAAAAAAGTACCCATTGCCATAGCAAAGAATACCAGTGATATTATTGGCTTTATTATTTTTAATAGAGACTTCAGCAATATCATTAAGCGTACTAGAGCCTGACATTCCAGTAGAAGTGATACGGCTAATATATACGAACTGGAAGAGATTCATTACTTTTGCATCTCTTGTATCAGTAACCTCTGGCAATCGACTTCTCCTTACGATGAAATAAAAACACTTATTTTTACTAATAATATAAAAGCAAGACAGTTATCGATGTAAAATCGGCTCAGCATATGACTGATATTATAAGACTTATTTTTTATTGTATAAACTTGGTTACATCATAGGTTAGTTACGTCAACAAAGCAACTTTTTAGAATATGACGGTGACTTTTATTTTATATCAGCTGCCTGTAGCCGCTAATCATATATCTAAAAAACGGAATTTTGTAAGTGCAGGACGGCAGAAAATCTGCCGCTATATTTGTAGCAACAATAACAGTCTCAATAAAGATGTTAATGAGGGTGCAATGACACAAGAATTGAGCTAAGTGCTGGTTATTGAAACAATGAATAAGGGAGAGACGCAATGAGTCAAATAGAAACTCAGTTTATGCATGCCTCAGCATAATTCATTTATTCTGAGCAGTTAAGATTGCCTCTAGCAAGAGTGCATCATCAGGATAAGTCAGTTTGATATTTTGGCGACTGCCTGTCACCAAACGAATGGGCAGATTCATATGCTCGAACGCACTGGCTTCATCGGTAATAGCAAGCTGCTGCTCACCGACATGGGTCAGTACTTGATACAGTTGATCGAGCCGATAGACTTGTGGGGTCTGTGCCTGCCACATCCCATTACGGTCAACCGTGTGCGCGATATAATCGTTTGAACTACTGGTGGTTGCAGATTTTGATTGGGTATCAGGAGTGATAGGCTGAGACTGCTTGAGTGTATCAGCGACAGGGGCTGCTAAAATAGCGCCATAGGGCTCTAGCATGGCGGCTTCGATGACTTGATCAATATCATGGCTCAACACAGCAGAGCGCGCTGCATCATGTATCAAAACCAAATCTGAGTCATCAGCGCCTGCCTTCATGATCGCTTCTACGCCTGCTTGTACTGACTGCCAACGCTCAGCGCCACCAACAGCATAATGAATCGGTAAGGCAAAATCCAACCCTTGCGCGATACTATCATCTGCAGCAATGACCAATAGACACTCGTTGATATATCCACTAGATGCTAACCTTGCGACACTATGCTGTAATAGTGTCTGCCCTTGTAGCATTGTATATTGCTTGGCTATAGACGCACCAAAACGACTACCACGCCCAGCAGCGACGATCATGGCATGTACACAAGGTTTAGTGTTCATAACTTGTTGTTCATAACTTGTTGTTCATAAATTAGGGTTCACAGCTTGGTGCTCATGGTTGGATGTCCATGGCAATAAGAGTAAAAAGGGAGGTTTGTAAAACTTAAAATGGGCTATATCATTACTAGAAATGACATATAAAAGAAAAGCGTATAGTAAAAGCATTAATTACGACTGTGAGTCGTGGGTGCGGTTGATACCTGTATAAAAGTCTCATTGGGTTTAATCAGACCTAAGTCTAGACGAGCATGCTCTTCTACTGCTTCAAGGCCATTTTTTAGATCTTGCACATCAGCACGTAGCAGATTGTTTGCGGCGACTTGGTTGTCATTCAAGCGCTGCTGCTCTTCAATTTCGGTTAGCAAGTTATAATGCTCAAAACGTCCATTTTCACCCAGCCAATACTGATATTGCAGTCCCAACAGCACCGCAACGGCTAGAGCAAGTAGCATAAACTGGCTAAGATATTTCATAAGATCGCAACATACATAAGATAGAAATGCCAAATGAGATAGAGGTATTGGGTTAGATACTGATAAAGCTTGCTAGACAATATACAATGATTTATATAATACAATCGTTGATATATTGCCTAGCTTTAGCTATCAGCTCAGCTGGTTAACCACGTAGACCGATGAACTCTTCACGGCCACGGTAACTGGCGCGTACTTGTTGTTCAATACGTAACAACTGGTTGTATTTTGCTACGCGATCTGAGCGGCATAGCGAACCTGTTTTGATCTGACCAGCAGCCGTACCGACCGCTAAATCTGCAATGGTGCTGTCTTCGGTTTCACCTGAACGATGCGAGATAACCGTTGCATAGCCATTTTTCTTCGCCAGATAAATGGCGTCTAATGTTTCTGATAACGTACCAATCTGGTTAAATTTGATCAAAATCGCATTCGCAACTTTTTTATCGATACCTTCTTGCAAGATAGCAGGGTTGGTCACAAACAAATCATCACCGACCAGCTGAACGCTATCACCGATTTGCTCAGTCAAGTACTTCCAGCCATCCCAATCCGACTCATCAAGACCATCTTCGATAGAAATAATAGGATATTGACGCGCCAGCCCAACTAAGTAGTCTGAGAAGCCTTGGCTATCGAATGACTTATTGCCTTCGCCTGCCAAGATATACTGGCCGTTTTTATAAAACTCGCTGGCCGCACAGTCAAGCGCTAAGTGAATGTCATCACCTGGCTTATAGCCCACTTGCTCAATCGCTTGCATGATAACGGTAATGGCTTCTTCGTTACTGCGTAGATTGGGGGCAAAACCACCTTCGTCACCTACTGAAGTGCTTAGTCCCTGAGACTTAAGTACAGACTTTAAGCTATGAAAAATTTCAGTACCAGCACGCAATGCTTCTGAGAAGCTCGTGAACCCTACTGGCTCAATCATAAACTCTTGGATATCTACTGTATTGTCCGCATGCTCGCCACCATTTAAGATGTTCATCATTGGTACTGGCATGGTAAGAGACGTTTGATTGCGTAAGTTGGCAATATACTGATGTAATGGTAGGCTCTGTGCTTTAGCAGCCGCCTTTGCAACTGCTAGCGATACGGCCAACATAGCATTGGCACCCAAGCTTTCTTTGTTGTCCGTGCCATCAAGCGTAATCATCGCATCATCGATACGCTGCTGCTCAGTCACATCTGTATTTATCAGGGCACTACGAATTTGGCTGTTTACGTTGGCAACGGCTTTTTTGACCCCTTTACCCATATAGCGATCTTTATCGCCATCACGTAGCTCTAGAGCTTCACGTGAGCCCGTCGAGGCACCACTTGGTGCGGCTGCACGGCCAATAATACCGTCAGCTAGAGTCACATCAACTTCAATCGTTGGGTTGCCACGCGAGTCCAGAATTTCACGTGCGCGGATGTCTTTAATTTCGGTGGCGTTTTTGATTTCTTCAGCGTACATAATGTCTGTTAATTCCTTTGGTCATGCCAAGTGTGTGGGATAAAAAAGGGACTTAAAAATATAAAAATGAAACGATATAGTCAGATCTGTATAAATTGAAATAGAAATTCAAGATTCTTATAACCAGTTTTTAAAAAACTCATCAGCCACGCTTTTTTTAGTTAGACTTTTTTGCAGCCATTGACTGCTTACAAAAGCCATAACCTAACGTTAGGCTGAACGCTTTATTGAGCAAATAATATTCTGGCTATTGTATTTTGCATCATAGCATAAATTCATTTAAACCGCGCATTAGGCAGCAGCTTTTATGACTCAAATTAACCTTTCAATAGGGTCACTGACCATCGGCTAATTTTTGAGTCTCAGCGGTAGGTTTAGATACTGTATTTTCCAACTCAACCGCTGTCTTGAATCGCGTTAAGCGCAGGGCGTTCATCAATACCGAAATAGAGCTAAGCGCCATGGCTGCTGCTGCAATCATCGGGCTTAAAAAGCCAAATGCAGCAAGCGGTATACCCAGCGTGTTATAAAGGAAGGCAAAGAATAAGTTTTGCTTGATGTTGCGTAGCGTTGCTTGAGCGATTTTTTGTGCGGCATCGATATGCATAAGCGACTCACCCATCAAGCGTGCAGAGGCACTATGCTGTGCTACATCCGTTCCCTCAAACATCGCAAAACTAGCATCAGCTGTGGCCATCGCTGGCGCATCATTGACACCGTCACCTGCCATTGCCACTTTGTGACCAGCTGTTTGCAATACAGCGATTTGGCTGGCCTTGTCACGTGGACTCATTCCCCCATAAGCAGCTTCGATACCCAGTTGCCCTGCCACATGGTCGACGACTGATTGTTTGTCACCACTCATCAAGATGACTTTGATACCAGCATCTTGTAGTGCGGTAACAGCTTGCGGGGTGTCCGCCTTTAAGTCATCCGCTAAAGCAAAAGCACCCAACGGCTCATCATTGATACTAATCGCAACAGTACTGGCGATCTGCCATACTTTTGGCATTAGCTTTGGTAGGGTCAAGCTGGCAAACTCTGCGGTGCCGACTTTTACCGTACCAAGTCCCTCGATATTCGCTTGAATACCAGCACCTTTGACCACGCTAACATCAGTAACAGGCAGTAGCGGTAAGCCGCGATCTTTTGCCGCATTAATCAGAGCAGTGGCAAGCGGATGACTGGCATGTACTTCGACACTGGCAGCGATCTGCAGTACATCATCGGCCGCAAGCGACTTATCAACCATCACCTCGTCCACGATAGTGGGTCTACCGATGGTTAATGTGCCGGTTTTATCGAGTACCACGGTATCAATATCACCTGCTGCCTCAAGGCTTTGAGCGTCTTTAAACCAGACGCCATGACGCGCCGCTACGCCCATACCGGCCATAATTGCCGCAGGCGTGGCCAAGCCAAGCGCACAGGGACAGGCAATCACTAGCACAGAGACAGAGTGCATCAATGCAGTACTGACTGTACCCGTGATCCACCATGTCACTATAAAGGTGACAATAGCGATAGCAACGACGACAGGGACGAATACTGCCGTCACCCTGTCTGCTAGACGTGCCAAGTTAGACTTTGAACCTTGCGCATCGCTCAGCGCTTGTACCATATCTCCAAGCTTGGTATCGCTGCCCTTGGCTCGTACACGGTATAACAGGCTGCCATTCTCGACTAACGCCCCCGCTAACAGCTCATCGCCTTGTTCTTTTTTGAGTGGTACGGACTCGCCTGTTAAGTGGCTCTCTACACACCAACCACTGCCCTCAGTGACAGTACCATCTGTCGCCACGCGACTGCCTTGCTTGGCACGTAAGATATCACCGACCTGTACGTCCTTGAGTGCGACATTATGGAAGTCACCGTTTGGCTGCTGCTGCTCGACTTCGTCTGGCGTTAATGACAATAAAAGATCTATACTGTTTAAACTGTGCTTTTTGGTGCGCTCTTCCAAGTACTTGCCAGTACGCACAAAGGCAATCACCATTACCCCTGCTTCGAAATAAACAGGAGGGCCATCATGACTGCCTGAGCTTTGGAACAGACTGCCGAAGCTGCCATCACCATGCGCAAACCATAGATAGGTCGAGTATGCCCAAATAGTGACCGTACCGATGACCACCAAGACATCCATATTGGCAAGACCGCCTTTGATCGACGCCCACGCGCTTTTATAAAACGGCAATGCCAAGCCAAACTGTACAATCGTCGCCAAAATAAACTGGATCCACACGGGTGGCATCCATGCCATACCTTGACCGATAAGCATACCTGCCATGCCGACTAAGAACGGCACCAAGCAAATCCATAAGCCTATCAATCGCCACGGGTACTCAGTGGCTGTATCCTTGTCAGTCTGCGCAAACAAGCTATCACCTGCCTGCAAGTTGGCGACAAAGCCCGTTTTATTGACCCACTCGGTAATCTCTTCGGGAGTGGTCTGCGTAGAGTCGTAGTCAACGTTGGCTGTTTCGCCTGCGAAGTTGACGTTGACCTGATGGATGGCAGATTTTTTATTCAGCACTTTTTCGATTCGTGAGGCACACGCCTGACACGTCATCCCATCAATCGCTAGCTGCAAATGCGCCTGCTGTGGCTGCGACTGATTAGCAGCTGTGATTTCAGTTTCCACTTCATTGGCCTGATGTGTCGATTTTTTGGTGAAATCATTCATATATAAAGCTCATGATGGCGATGATAAAAGAGAAAATTGAATGTAAAGATTGTGGCGATGACAGCATAGGCTTACTGACTGTCTGTCATACCTACCTACATATCGATACGATCTATATAAAAAACCAGCCATAGCAGCTGGTTTTTACTAGGGCGTGTCCTTATTTTGGAAATAGTGATAAAAACGAGATAAATTGCAGCCAAACTAGGAAAATAGCGTAGGTAGTATCAGGATATTAGCAAGATATTTGACGCGGTTTGGCAAAGATTTAGCCGTTTTTAGCCCATTTAGAGTACATCATTCAGACTGAGGACACGCCCTGCAACTAGGATATAAATTTAAGCGTTTGCAACTGTCGCATCAAAGCCTGCGTCTTCGATAGCTTCAGCGATTTTTTCCGCGCTTGTCAGGCTATCATCAAAAGTAACCGTGGCTTGATTATCAGCCAGCTCTACCGTCATGGTCTCTAAGCCGTCGATATCAGCAGTGGCATTGTGAACACTTTGGACACAGCCGCCGCAAGTCATGCCATCAATTTTTATAATACGAGTTTGGTTTGCCATGTTAGGCTCCTTATTATTGTGTATTTTGTTATTTATAAAAGTCGTTAGCGTTTTACTATTATACAGGTTCGTAACTGACTAACGTTAATCTAACCAAAGTTAATCTGGGTTTTGCGGTGCATCAACAGGAAACGGCTGAGTGACATAATCCACCATACTAATCGCAGCAGTCAGAGCATGGATACTGGTATCAGTATCCTCGTAACGTACTGTGGCGACGTTACTAGCAGGATCAAGCTCAATAGCGATCACGCCTGTGATGTTCTGTAGGGCGACCATTACGCTTTCTAGACCCTCAGCATCATCGATATTTTCGATACTCACTTGTGCTACTTGAATCGCCATTATCTTGCCCTCTTATTATCTAATCACTTATTTGTCTATCGCCTATATTTGTCTTTATCTAGCTAAGTGGCTGCATAAGCTTTTACCATGACTGCTTTGATTACTGAGTATCCAATACTTCAAAACCTTTTACCAGCTCATCAATTTGCTTCAGCTGACGCAAGAATGGCTCTAGCTGACTCATACGCAGCGCACAGGGACCATCACACTTGGCAGCTTCAGGGTTCGGATGCGCTTCCAAAAACAGTCCTGCCAGACCTGTCGCCATACCTGCACGTGCGAGGGTGGTAATCTGCTCACGGCGGCCACCTGCGCTGTCACTGCGTGCGCCTGGCTGCTGTAGACTGTGAGTCACATCAAAGAATACCGGCACATCCATCTGCTTCATGGTATCAAAGCCGAGCATATCCACGACCAGATTATTATACCCAAAGGCGCTACCACGCTCACAAAGAATCAGCTTATCGTTACCGGCTTCTAAGCATTTATTGACGATATGGCGCATCTCGTGCGGCGCTAAAAACTGGGCTTTTTTGATATTGATGATTGCGCCTGTCTTGGCCATCGCATGCACCAGATCTGTCTGACGCGACAAAAAAGCAGGTAACTGAATAATATCAGCCACTTCAGCCACTGGCTCAGCTTGGTACGGCTCATGGACATCCGTAATGATAGGCACATTATACTTTTCTTTGATCTGTCCGAGCCAATCTACACCTTTTTCAAGCCCAGGCCCACGAAACGAGTGCAAGCTTGAACGGTTGGCCTTATCAAAGCTGGCCTTAAACACATAACCGATACCCAAACGCTGACAAATATCGATATATTGCTCAGCAATCTCAAAGGCCAGCTCTTTTGACTCCAAAACGTTCATACCACCAAATAATACAAACGGCTGATCATTGCCGATATTGATGCTGTGGTTATCAGGAGTGCTGAGCTGAATATGTGATTGTGCGGTTAATAGGTTATCCATCTGTTTATCCATGCAAGGCTGTCCTCTTTATTGTTATTCATATTATCGTCATTGATACTGATAGCTGACATTGTAACCGATAGGCTAAGAAAAAAAAGTGTACAAGCGTAATTAGCTGTCATCATAAGTAACAGACCACAAAACTTGCGGTCGTCAGAAAGTTGAACCCACCCACTAAAAGCAAAAAAGACCAATCCGAAGATCAGTCTTTTTTATCATGGCGCGTTAAAAAATAATCAGCTTAATATTATGCTAAATAGCACGCTAAAAAACCCTATCCTTTATCGCTATAAGTCTTTGCCGCTTTGACAAAGCTATTAAATAACGGGTGACCACCACGTGGCGAGCTAGTGAACTCTGGATGGAACTGTACCGCGATAAACCAAGGATGATCGGCAATCTCGACCGCTTCAACCAAATGCTGCTTGGCAGAGTAGCCAGAGATGCTCATACCCGCTTGCTCCAGTGGCTCAATATAGCGGTTGTTCATCTCATAACGATGGCGATGACGCTCAGTGATATTGCTCGCGCCATAGATTTGGCTGAGCTTGCTACCAGCAACCAGCTCGGCTTGCTGTGCACCCAGACGCATGGTACCACCAAGGTCTGAATCATCCGTGCGGATTTGTAACTCGCCGCGCTCATCCAACCACTCAGTGATGAGGCCTATGATAGGCTCAGCCGCCTTACGATCAAATTCAGAAGAATTGGCGTCGATATGCAGTACATTACGCGCATATTCAATCACTGCCAGCTGCATACCAAGACAGATACCCAAATATGGAACTTTGTTTTCGCGAGCATAAGTGATGGCTTTAATCTTACCGAACGTACCACGCTCACCGAAACCACCTGGCACTAAGATAGCATCAGCTTCTTTTAGCTGCGCCATTAGTTTGTCATCAGTTTCCAAAAACTCAGCATCAATATAGTCAATCTTGACAGCGAGCTTGTGAGTGATACCCGCGTGTAGCAAGGCTTCGTTGATAGACTTATAAGCATCAGGCAGCTCGACGTATTTGCCGACCATCGCAACTGTGACAGTCGCTTCAGGATTGAGCTGAGCTTCAACCACCTTATCCCAATCGCTCAAATCTGCTTCTGGCACATCCAGACCAAAGCGCTCACAGATCAGATCATCGAGATCTTGCTCATGCAGCGTGCGCGGTATTTGATAGATGCTTTCGGCATCTTCACACATGATGACCGCACGCTCTTCGACGTTGGTAAATAGCGCAATCTTACGGCGGTTGTCTTGTGAGATGTGATGATCAGAGCGGCAGATTAAGATATCAGGCTGCAGACCGATAGAGCGCAGCTCTTTCACCGAATGCTGAGTGGGCTTGGTTTTGGTTTCACCAGCACTGGCAATATAAGGCACTAGCGTCAAGTGCATCAGCATGGCTCTATTACGGCCAAGCTCTACTTGCATCTGGCGCACGGCTTCCATAAACGGCAGCGACTCGATGTCACCGACCGTACCGCCAATCTCGATAATGGCGATATCATAGCCTTCACCGCTGGCCAAGATTTTGCTCTTAATCTCATCAGTGATGTGCGGAATTACCTGTACCGTGCCACCTAGATACTCACCACGACGCTCTTTATTCAGGACGTTTTGGTAGATACGACCACTGGTAAAGTTGTTGCCCTTACTCATTTTTGAATGGCGTAAAAAACGCTCATAATAGCCCAAATCCAAATCTGTCTCGGCGCCATCTTCGGTCACGAATACCTCACCATGCTGGAATGGACTCATGGTACCTGGATCGACGTTGATGTATGGATCCATCTTGGTCATCGTTACGCTGACGCCGCGGGCTTCAAGTATCGCAGCAAGAGAGGCTGCGGTAATACCTTTTCCTAGTGAGGACACTACCCCACCGGTCACAAATATAAACTTGGTCATAGTACTCTTTCGGTAATTGGTAAAGAAGGATTTTACTAAAAATACGCCACAAAATATAGGGCAAAAGATAAAACTTGGCTAAACTTACTGAAAAGCCGCTCAAAACATTGGCTTTTGAATTTCGTCTTACTTTGGGATCTGTTGAACATTAAGCAACAAAAAAAGACTTATCAGCGAAAGATAAGCCTTTATCGTACTTCTACTATTATAGCATTTATATAGCCCCTAATTTAGAATTTGTATTCTAAGCCGCCACCAAAAGCAAACACCTCTATATCTGATTCAATATTGTCATAGCGCTCGTATTTTTTATCATTCACATCCACGCCTTTAATTTTGCCAACGGCTACATAGTCAGCTGAGTTTTTACCGATATAGGCATGAGCGGTAATGTTTTTCTTAAATTTGTACTTACCGCCAAGCACCATTTGCTCTGAATTGGAATTATTATAACCATTTAGATTGTCTGTCTTATTGTACTGCAGATAGACAGAAGCTGGCTTGGTAAAGTTTTTTAAGTCCATCTCACCGCTAACCACCAGACCTTTTTCTTTTTTGGAGCCTGTAAAATCATAGTCAGCTTGCTGGTACAGCAGCCCTAAAGTGACTGGCACTGCCATATACTTGTCTAAATCAGCCGTCACCTCAGCGCGGATAACGTCACCACCGTAATCAACTTTACTCCTACGTGGCTCATCTGGATCTGTCAGGTCTAAGATATTGATGTCATCGCTTATATCCATATCCTTACTATAGGCAAGACCTAACGTATAACCAGCTTTTGCCTTATACATTAAAGAAGCCCCAAAGCCGTCTTGGCTGTCATTGCTGTCAGCTGCGCTGCTCTCATCAAGGGCGTATTGCACTCGCAACTCTAAAGGTAAGTCCTTGTACTTAGGCGCAATCCATACCATGGAGTTATCCTGCCGTGAATCATCAAGCATGTTCAGTGCTCTGGGCTTATTATTGCTTTTGAGCTTACTGTCGCCCAAGTTATCCCAGTAGCCTTCGGTGACGATGGCCTTGTCCACCTCTCCTAGTACTGATGAGTTACGCCCAAAGCGAAACTCGCCAAAGTGTTTGTTAGCCAGTCCTAAATACGTATCACGGCTTTTAAAGCTTTTATCATCACCGTCCACACTGATGCGATACTCTAGCTGATAGACCACATCCGTATTATCCGTCATGGCCTCAGAGCCTTTGACTCCCAAACGTGAAGAGTGCGAGGTTAGCTCTACGACATCCTCATCATAAGCACTTAAGACTTTGGTGGTTTCATTGACGCCAAGCCGCGTGTTCATATCTGCTTTGGCATTGATATAATCCGCGGTCAAAAACACTTTTCCGTAAAACTTCGGGGCTGCCTGTGCGCTAGGTAGTGAAAAAGCCGCCATTGCAGTCACTAAAAGTATTTTTTTCATAGATATATCTACCTTTACTTTATGGTTTTTACAGTTATACGAAGGAGCAAAATATGATCAGCTGCTGCCCATCATTATATCATTAACACTATAAGCTTGCTTAGCGTTTCTCTTATAACGGTTGAAATACGCTTGGCAAAATACTGCAACAGGCATAAAAAAACTCACCCCGAAGGATGAGTTTTTATAATCGAATTCTAATGGTTAGATTAGAATTTGTATTCTAGAGCAGTACCGATAGCAAAAGTCTCAGTAGATCCGGCTGTGTAAACTTTAGCATCATCCAGTTTAGTTACTTCAGCATCACTATCATTCCAACCAGCATACGCATGCATGATCATATTTGGCTGGTAGAAGTATTTACCACCAACAACGATCTGATCAGAGTCTAAACCATCGGAACCACGTAGGTTAGAAGTGTTGTTATATTGAGCATAAACAGTGGCTGGCTTAGCGAAGTTCTGCAGACCCATCGCAGCACTTAAAATATAACCTTTCTCTTTCTTACTACCAGCAACGTCAAAGTCAGCTTGTTGATACAAAGCACCAAGCGTTACAGGTACAGTAGTAAACTTAGAAAGATCTACAGTAGCCGTACCACGAATAATGTCACCTGTAGTGTTATTATAAGCACCATTACCGATATTTAAGTCTTTGTCATATGCAACACCCGCAGTGAAGCCAGTGCCTTGGTCAAACATCAATGCCGCACCCCAACCGTCACTATCATTATCTTCAGAAGCCGCATACATGGCTGAGAACTCTAATGGAAGATCTTGATATTTAGGTGCAGTCCAGATCATTGAGTTATCAATACGGCCACTATCGACCATATTGTTATCATCACCTAGGTTGTCCCAATAACCGCCATCAGCAGTGATAGCATTATTAATGCGATCAAGTGATGACTGGTTACGACCAAAACGGAACTCACCAAAGGTATTGTTATTCAAACCAAGATAGGTATCACGGCTTTTAAAGGTTTTGTCCCCGCCACCATCGATATCAATGCCATACTCTAACTGATAGATTACATCAGTGTTAGCAGTCATGGCTTCAGAGCCTTTAAAACCGATACGTGAAGCATGAGAGTTAATCTGAAGTGAATCTTCATCCTCACCAATGTTTTTATCGATATCTTCATAGTCGACAGCCACAAATGCTTTACCATAAACAGTAGGAGCGGCTTGGGCTGCAGATACAGATAGAGCAGCAACTGCTGTAGCTAAAAGTAGTTTTTTCATGGGGGTATCTCCACTTTACAATTTTAATAATGAGCGCGCTATTATTAGCTAGTGCCCAAAATGGTATCGTCACAAATCCTCAAAGATATAATGTGTAACTGGCTACCGAGATTAGTCAGAAACAAGTGTGGCGAAGTTCTATTACCGTAAGATGAAAAAAACCATGACTTACATAACTGGGACTACCGATGTAACCATCATGTAAACGTAGGTCTTTAACGCTCTAGTATGTAACATCCGTTACCAAACTCATACTTCGGCTATAATCATAACAACTTTGACATAATTTGCAACATATTTTTTTATTTCTTTGCAGCCCGCTTAATACTTAGTGAACTCAACGTTAATATTCAGTGAGAATCTAGCAACATTCGGCGAACTGCCATAAAAAACACCGCTACCCGCCATTGCAGATAGAGGTGCTACTAATAAAGATACGTTTCAAAACTATTTATTCAAGCCAACTTATTTAAACCAATTATTACTCATAACTGGCCATAAATATATGAATAAATATATTTTAATCGCTTTATATTGAGCGCTACTCATGAGTCATTCCCTGATTTGCGCTCAATTATTAGCCTAACAAGGCCTGATTCCACCCTACTCTGTTTAGCCTATTAAGCTCTGCAAGGTAGCTGTGCTTTTAGATCTAAGCGGGCCTGATGCAATAAAGGCTCAGTGTAGCCACTTGGCTGCTCGCGGCCTTTGAATACCAAATCACAGGCTGCTTTGAACGCATGAGAGTTCTCAAAGTCAGTAGACATCGGCTGATAGTCAGCATCGCCAGCGTTTTGCTCATCAACGACTTTTGCCATACGCTTCATAGCATCCATCACTTCTTGCTCGCTGACCACATTGTGATGTAGCCAGTTGGTGATATGCTGACTTGAGATACGCAAAGTCGCACGGTCTTCCATCAGGCCGACATCATTGATATCAGGTACTTTAGAGCAACCGACGCCTTGGTTCACCCAGCGTACGACATATCCTAAGATGCCCTGAGCGTTGTTTTCTAGCTCTTGCTGCTTCTCTTCTTCGCTCCAGTTGGTGTTTTTGGCAAGTGGAATGGTCAAGATATCATCGAGACTGGCACGCTCACGTGACTTTAGGCTGTCTTGGACATCAGCAACGCTCACTTCATGATAGTGCATGCTGTGCAAGGTTGCGCCTGTCGGTGAGGGTACCCATGCGGTATTAGCGCCCGCTTTTGGATGTGCTGCCTTAGTATCCATCATCTCTTTCATCTCATCAGGCTTCGCCCACATGCCTTTACCAATCTGCGCGTGGCCTTGCAGACCAGTCTCTAGACCGATGTCTACGTTCCACTGCTCGTAGGCTGGCTGCCATGCTTGCGACTTCATCTCGCCTTTTGGTACGAATGCACCTGCATTCATACTGGTATGCATCTCATCACCAGTACGGTCTAAGAAACCAGTATTAATGAAGATAACGCGCTCTTGTGCTTGGCGAATGGCTTCTTTTAGGTTGACCGTCATGCGGCGCTCTTCGTCCATGATGCCGATCTTTAGCGTATTACGCTCTAGACCCAATAGGTCTTCTGAGGCGTTAAATAAGTCATTGGCCATTTTGACTTCGTCAGGGCCGTGCATTTTTGGCTTAACGATATACATAGAGCCTTTGCGTGAGTTTGATAGCTCGGTTTTGCCTTTTAGATCATTGAGCGACAATAGCGGCGTAATCAAACCATCCATCAACCCTTCAAAGATTTCTTCCTGACCATTACCCAAATCGACTAGGATGGCAGGGTTTTGCATCAAGTGACCGACGTTACGAATCAACAAAAGTGAACGGCCTGGTAATACCAGCTTACCGCCATCAGGAGTAGTGTATTCACGGTCTGGGTTTTGTTTACGGGTACGGGTTTTGCCGCCTTTTTCGAAGGTTTCTTCTAGGTCGCCATTCATTAGGCCAAACCAGTTGCGGTATACTTCGACTTTTTCTTCTGCATCTACAGCAGCGATAGAGTCTTCACAGTCTCGAATAGCAGTAACTGCTGACTCAAGTAGCACGTCTTTGATGCCTGCTGGATCATCCTTACCTACTGGATGGCTGCCGTCGATTTGAATCTCAGCATGTAAGCCATTATTTTTTAGTAGGATGCCTGTTGGGCTGTCTGCTGAGCCAACAAAACCCGCGAACTTGGCTGGGTCTTGCAGCTGAGTGCTGCTATCACCTTGCACAATCTCAAGAGTACCATCGACTATTTTAAAGCCAGTCGCATCATTGTACGAACCTGAAGCCAAGGCAAAGTTATCATCTAGGAACTGTTTGGCATAAGCGACGACCGCTGCACCGCGAGTAGGATTGTATTCGCGGGTGACTTCTTGACCGTTTTCTTCGCTGATGACGTCCGTACCATATAGTGCATCATATAGGCTGCCCCAACGTGCATTGGTAGCGTTCAATGCATAGCGGGCGTTACGTACTGGTACGACCAACTGCGGGCCTGCAATGTGAGCAATCTCGTCATCGACGTTTTGGGTGCTTACTTTGAAGTCATCGCCTTCTGGTAACAGATAGCCGATCTCTTTCAAAAACTCCTTATAGGCAGGATAATCAATCTCGCCGTCTTTGGCAGGGTTGTCTAGATGCCACTGATCGATCTGCTCTTGGATCTTGGCACGGGTGGCCAGCAGCTCTTTATTACGTGGCGTAAAATCTTTGACGACCTTTTCAAAACCTGACCAATAACTATCCGAATCAACGCCAACTTTGGCTAGCACTTCATTTTCAATAAAGTCATACAGCTGTTGGTCAATTGCAAGAATGCCTTTTTGGATACGATTGGCGTGAGAAGCCTGACTCATAGTGGTGTCCTTATCTGTTCGTGAGAGGGTTGATACTGGTTTACTACGGTAACTGTTTGAACGAGTAGATGTTCAACGATTAATTGCTTAGTGCTGACTATTCATTCCAAATTTGAATACAGCGCCAAGCAAATGTGACAATGCACAATATAAGATAATGCACAGTATAAATTGTCATTAGACAACTATTTGAATGGTCATAACGTAGCGCTTCATACTGCTAGGACTGACTACATGCTACCTATCTGGCTAGTTGTTGTGACTGATCCACTGTGCAAAGTCATTATCTATATTCTTAATTCTATATTCTTATATTTTGAGACAGCGTTTGCGGTTAATATATTAATACTCATTAATAGTAGCTAATAGCTAACTAACTATAAGCAATTAAGAAGCCATATCCGCTAATGACCAACCATAGATTGCTCAACTGACAATCAATATAAGACAAAATGTCTCAAAAGCAAAATATCATCCTACTATCAAATAATAAAATAAACAAGAAAATACCATTTAGATACTAAATGTTGGGGCTGTATATTAATGATACTCTATGTAGCATCTGCCTTAGAGGTTGTATTGGCAATGAGTAACTGATGAAACTCTCAACCATCTGAAAACTGTAAGTAATCATTACAAGACAAATGAATGCATAATGGTTATCTATGGCTTATCAATACCGTACTAGGCTAAAAGCTTGCGGGTTTGCAAGCTTGGTGATTTAAAAGTCTTAACCATTATATAATATGCCCATATGACCATGACGTCAGAAAAAAAACATCAAACGACAACTACCATAATGCCACTCTTATAAACACTCACAATAGAAAGCCAAATAACACTATGACTAACAATCAACACCTCTCAGATCAACAAGCGCCCTCAGAGTTCAAGGCAAAAGATACGACAGAAGACAGCGTCGATATCAACCAATTACGCACACCGCTCAAAGTAGACCTGTCTGCTGTTTATGAGTTTTTGGGCAGTCGCACCACTCAAGCTTGGGTCGATGCTGCTCTTGCGAACTTGCCTCTTATCATTCAAGACCATGCCAACTGCGAAAAAAAAGCAGCAGGCACGGCGATGAACCTTATCTTTCGCTATGAATTTTCTTACGACTTACAGTGTAAATTAGCCCAGCTGATACGTGAAGAAATGCTGCATTATGAGCAAGTACTGGGCATCATGCACGAGCGTGGTCAGGAGTGGGAATACCTCAGCGCGGGGCGTTATGCCAAAGGCATGCTGAAGCACAAACGCACTTATGAGCCGGCTGCGATGGTAGATGTGCTGATCATTGGCGCATTCATTGAGGCACGTTCTTGTGAGCGCTTTGCGGCGCTGGCAGCGGTCATCGATGATGAACGTTTGGCAAAATATTATCGCTACCTGCTCAAGTCAGAGAGCCGACATTTTGAAGATTATCTGGCACTCGCGCAGTCGCTCTCTGAAGATAACATCGATGAGCGCGTGGCGTTCTTTAAAGCAGTGGAAGCTGAGCTTATCTCTAGTCCAGATACTGAGCTGCGCTTTCATAGCGGTGTGCCTGCCTGAGCTTGAATTCAATTTAAGCGTGAGCTCAATAAAACTTATCTAAAAACTTATCTAAAAACCTATTTAAAAACATAATTACAAAACTAAAAAAAGCGAGCATCAGCCATAATATAGCCGATGATCGCTTTTTTGCTTATTAATTTGTGCCTACTAATCCATAGATTGGAATTATAACAGCATTAGCTTTTGTCTTGCGTCAAAGTGCTGTCATACTCTTTACTGCCTTTTGCGACGTTATGTGGATCATGATCATTGGTTTTTTGCTCAGCAGCCGCAGGATTGACCTTTTGTAATGCATCATCAGGCACAATGCCGTTGTTATCGTCTGCATCCTTTAGCTCATAATCCTTGTTCGCATCATTGTCCTTTGATGTACTCATTGGCATTCCTTATCTGCTGTATATTATCTAACTATGATGAAAAGTTAATCTTTTTCATCAGGATTTAACACACGCTTCTGCGCATTATCGACATTGGCATAACGGTTTTCATCTGTTAAATCTTCACTATTGGGCGTTTCACTGACGACAGTAGTTTCATTGATGCCTCCATCAAACGCACCACCTTCTTGATCGCGGCGGTCTGGCTGACGTGCTGGGTTGTCCTTTTCATTGACATGCTCAGTATCAACCACACCCTCTTCAAAAGTATCGGTACCCTTATTGACGGTGGTACTGTCTTCTATCTTGTCGTGATCAGTCTTGTCATGATCAGTAATCAATGTTTTGGTAAGCGCTGGGTCTTTGTTTTGCATTATCTTGTCCTTTTAATATTATGCATTTCTTATATTTTTCAGAGTATAGAAGGTGTTAGCCCTAATCCTAGCAGTGGTAATAACAGCTACTTATTGCCTTCTTTGCTGAGATCATGCGCATTCAGATCACCAACATTCTTACCACCTGCAGGCAGATCTTCTTCTTTGCGTGGGTCAGCATATATCTCATCTGTCTCTTGAGAAGCTTGCTGAGGACCATCAATGTTTGGCTGATGCTTGCGTCCCTCGTAGCTGCCTTCTGGATTTGGTGGATGAGATGCTGCTGGATCATTAACAACTACTTTTTCTTCATTATCTGGTTGCTTGTTGTCTGTCATGGCGTGTCCCTCGCATTGGTGTTAAGTCAAGTTTATATAAAAGTATATAAAAGTGCTTTGGTAAATTTTTACGTTTTTTTGATGTCTATATTAGTGTTAGTCTCAGAGCAATATCTACTTATCAGTGCGCAAGTCATCGTTAATAAAAGAGGTCTGCTCTTCTTCTGTCAGCTTTTTGGGTGTATGAACCTTTTTACTGTCCTCTGCTTTATTATTCTCTAGGTTTTTTTCAATTTGCTGACTATCCGCCTGCTCTGCTGCGGCTTTGATGTCTGAGGTGTCTTTTTGGGTATCGCTCATCAGATTACTCCTATGTATTATGTTTGCTAATCAATCGCTTATATTTATTTTCTATCAATCAGCCATATTTTATTAAATGCTTATACTTGCGTAAGATGCCTTCTATTATAGGGAGCTTTTTTATGCCTAGACCAGTGTACGGCCGTATCAATATGTGAATAAATGTGAGGATAAAACAAAGTTTGTAACTTATTCGACACTCAATTTCGAAACTCAATAAACAAAAAACCAAGCACAGATAGATTCTATGCTTGGCAATTCGTAATCAAATGATGTGAAAGCGTGAGTTAATTAGGGTCTGTTGCCCATTACGAGGTTTCACCCACACGGTTAATGGTTTTTAATAAGTGTTCTTGTGCGATATGCACTGGTTCATCTGCTGCGGGCTGAACTGGCGTCCAAACTCCAGCACCATCGAGTGTCCATGCTTGCACATTATCTCGTAGATAGTTTTGTAGACCATCTTCATAAATCTGCTTAAACAGCTTTTTGTCTTCAATAGGAAACGCAGCCTCCACTCGGTGAAATAAGTTGCGATCCATCCAATCAGCACTGCCACAATACATGCGCTCATCACCATCGTTATAGAAATAATAAACACGCGTATGCTCTAAAAAGCGGCCAACCACAGAGCGGACAGTGATGTTCTCAGACAGTCCTTTTACCTGTGGACGCAAGCAGCAGATAGAGCGCAGTATCAGCTCAATCTTAACCCCAGCCTGTGAGGCGTCATAAAGCTTATCAATCAATCGACGTTCCGTTAGGGCATTCACTTTGACAATGATATGGGCACGCTTGCCAGCCTTGGCATGAGCGATTTCATCATCAATAAAGCTCATGAGCTTTTCATGCAAGGTAAATGGCGCATTCAGTAGTTTTTTGAGTTGAGCAGGCTTGCCCATACCAGTAAGCTGTTGGAAGATTTTGTGTACATCTTCCGAAATATCAGGGTCTGCCGTAAATAGCCCGTAATCGGTGTATGACTTGGCATTACCAGCATGATAGTTGCCCGTACCCATATGCACATAGCGACGGATGCGGTCGTTCTCGCGGCGCACAATGAGCATCAGCTTGGCGTGGGTTTTATAGCCTACGATACCATACACGACAACTGCGCCCGCCTCTTGTAGAAAGTTGGCAACGGCAATATTGGACGCCTCATCAAAACGCGCGCGCAGCTCGATAATGGCTGTGACCTCTTTGCCATTGCGTGCGGCAGCAGCAAGGGCTTTGACCACTTCTGAATTGGTGCCAGAGCGATATAGCGTCTGCTTAATGGCCAATACTTTGGGGTCATTGGCAGCTTGCCACAACAGATTGATAACGGGTAAAAAAGAGTGGAAAGGATGATGCACAAGGACGTCACCCTCACGCATAGCGGCAAACATACTGGTAGCGGTATCAATCTTGTCGACATCGCGGCGAAAGGCTTTGGGTATTACATGGCTAAACGGCTGATAACGTAAAGCTGGAATATTAAAATCAAACAACAAGCGGGTTAAATTGACAGGCCCATTGACGCGGTACAGCTGATTGTCATGCAGCTCAAACTCATTGAGCAAATAATCGCTGATTTCAGTAGGACAGTCGGTTGTGACCTCAAGACGCACTTTGTCACCAAAGCGGCGGTTTTCAAGCTCACCCTCCAGCGCCTTGGCAAGATCATCGACGTCATCGGACAGATCTAAATCTGCATTACGCGTGAGCCGAAACTGATGACAGCCAGTGACATTCATCCCGGGAAACAGCTCACCGATATGCTCATGAATCACCGCCGATAGCATGACGTGATGCTCTTTACCACCTGTCAGCTCATCAGGCAGGCGTATCACTCGTGGCAAACTGCGCGGCGCCGGCACAATGGCGAGATTGATATCGCGACCGAAGGCGTCTTTGCCCTCTAAACTTGCGATAAAGTTCAGGCTTTTATTGACCAGACGCGGGAACGGGTGTGAGGGGTCAATACTGATCGGCGTCAGTACTGGTGAAACCTGCTCGGTAAAGTAGCGATGCATCCATTCTGACTGCTCAGCGTTTAGCTCGTCACGCTTGAGATAGCGGATATCTACCTCAGCGAGCGCAGGCAACACCTCTTCATTCAAAATGCGATACTGCTCATCAATGGCTTCGCGAGCAACCTTTGATATCTCCTTTAAAATCTCACTCGGGCGCATCCCATGCGGACTGCTGGCGACGTCGCCCAAACTGAGCTTTTGCATGAGACCTGCCACTCGAATCTCAAAGAACTCATCCATATTGGATGAAAATATAATCAAAAAGAACAAGCGCTCAAGTAGTGGATGCAAGGGACTGGCAGCTTGCGCTAAAACCCTCTTATTAAAGTCTAATAAAGACAACTCACGATGGATATAGCTGCTGGGCGAATAACTGCCATCCTCTGAACGTTGCCAAGCAATCTGGGTCTGGCTGCTACTTGCTATGCTGTCTGCTGTACGACTGGCGTTGATCTCTGTCTGGGTTGACTGAACGTTGCTATTTTGCATGCGCTTCTCATTCATTTGAGTGTCATTGTTTTGGTTGGTTTTTGCCCGTGCCATGCCACTGCTCCTTATTATAATGCATCACTGCCAATCGCTATTGGTCGCTAGCAATGGTTCATATCCATATTACCGTAACTACGCAGCGCTGCAACCCTATATCTACTCTACTACCACTAACCTCATTGACAAAATAACTCATGCGCTTATGGCAGTACTGCGTTATTCATGCGTTTTTTGACAATACGCTGCTTATTACGCAAGCGTCTATCACCTTGGTTGTCTTGATAATATTTTGGATTGGTCAGCATACTGATTAATAACGCCGATTCATCGCGATTTAGCTTGGCAGCCGATTTATTAAAATAATGCTGAGCTGCCGCCTCAACCCCATAAATACCATTGCCAAACTCTGCCACATTAAGATAGGCAGTCAAGATGCGCTGCTTATCCCATAAGGCTTCGATCATTACGGTGATGATGGCTTCCTCGCCTTTACGGATATACGAGCGATGCGAGGTCAAAAACAGGTTTTTGGCCAGCTGCTGAGTAATCGTGGAGCCGCCAGCAGACATCTTGCCTGTCTCTTCGTTTTTCTTACGCGCCGCTTCAATACCCTTGAGATCAAAGCCATTGTGCTGACTAAACGTTGAGTCTTCACTTACAATCGCGGCTTGTTTGGCAGATTTTGCAATGGCATCATATTCTGCCCATGTCTGGGTGACAGTACCGCCCGTTAAACGATGCGTCAGCATAAACATGCTATTATTAATCGGTTGCGTCTTCCAAATCAGCAGCAAGCCTGCAACCAACACATGAAAAGCGACCACCAATAGCATGAACGCCAATAAAAACCGTTTGATAAATTTGCCAAAGCTTGTCATGCGTGCGATATCCAAGTGGTTAAAAAGATAATAAGATAAAGTAGATAGGATAACTATAAAACTAGGTGAGTATAAATAAGTTAAGTGGGTATTTATAAATAGCAGGTCATCTTACCTAATCTCACAATCGCTGTCATTATTTACTCCACTTCTTTATTATGTATTAAAGTCACGTTTATATTGATATTTTCAATTAAACTTCTAGGGCGTGTCCTCATTTTTATCACCATTTTTAAAGAGGATACGCCCTAATAAGAAGTAATTTTTGACAAGTATAAAGAAAAGAGAGTCAGCATGTCTCATGATAATAATATAGAAGCATTGCGGGCAGAGATTATTAAGGCAAACCCAAGCCTTGATACGCCTGATAACACTCAAAAATGGTGGTTACTTGGCACCTCAAACTGCCATTTGTGTGAGGTTGCGGAGCAGCTGTTATCACGTTTCCAAGCCGTACAACCTATTGAGTATCTGCATGTCGATATTGCAGACTTTGATGAGGCGCTGATGATGGAGTTTGCCACCACTATCCCCGTCATTTTGACACCCTCAAAAAGAGTGAACTATCCGTTTTCAGTCATGGATTTGCAGCGGCTATTAGCTCCATAGTAATCATAATAATAGTAGTCATAATAATAGTAAACTCAGTAGCATTGACCTCATCATAAAATAGTAATAATGAGAAACTTATGAAAGATTTGAAAAAAATAACAGAAATAGAAGACTTGCGCCGTGTCGCTGAGCGCAAAGTCCCACGTATGTTCTATGATTATGTCGATTCAGGCTCATGGACCGAGACTACCTATCGCAGTAACGAGACCGACTTTGACCGTATCAAGCTACGTCAGCGGGTATTGGTAAATATGGACAATCGCAGCCTTGCAACACAGATGATTGGCGAACAAGTCAAAATGCCAGTTGCCATCGCTCCGACTGGTTTTACTGGGATGATGTGGGCAGACGGCGAGATTCATGCTGCACGGGCAGCAGAGAAGTTCGGTGTGCCGTTTTCACTCTCAACCATGAGTATTTGCTCTATTGAAGATGTGGCGACACACACCAGTGCGCCTTTTTGGTTTCAGCTATATGTCATGCGCGATCAGGACTATGTGGCCAATCTGATTCAGCGTGCCAAAGATGCAAAGTGCTCGGCGCTCATCTTAACGGCTGATTTACAAGTATTGGGACAACGTCATAAAGACATCAAAAACGGTCTCTCTGCGCCACCACGACCTACCTTTGCCAATATCGTGAACCTGATGACAAAGCCACAATGGTGTATGAATATGCTCGGCACCAAACGTCATAGCTTTGGTAACATCGTCGGTCATGCTAAAGGAGTTGATGATCTCTCATCGCTAACCGCTTGGACAGAGGAGCAGTTTGATCCACGTCTGAGTTGGGACGATGTGGCACGTATCAAAGATATGTGGGGCGGCAAGCTAATCATCAAAGGTATCATGGAGCCAGAAGATGCGATAATGGCTGCCCGCAGCGGTGCAGATGCCATGGTGGTATCAAACCATGGCGGCCGTCAATTAGACGGTGCGCCCTCTTCCATTGCTGCTTTGAGCGACATCGTACAAGCGGTACAGGCAGAAAATAGCGATATTGAGATCTGGTTAGACAGTGGTATTCGCTCTGGTCAAGATGTCCTCAAAGCTATGGCGCTTGGAGCAAAAGGTACGATGATTGGTCGCTCATTCTTGTACGGACTTGGTGCTTATGGCGAAGACGGTGTACGCCGTGCGCTTGAAATCATCTATAGAGAATGTGATCTATCGATGGCGTTCTGTGGCCATACCGATATTCAAAAGGTAACAGAAGATATCTTGGTCAACGGTACCTATCAGCAGCTCAAGCTCGCTTCACCTTTTTAACCTCCCATATTTTTGATATATAGGCTGATACTTATCATACAAGATTTAGACGCTGAAGTTTTCTTTATACTGGCGACACCTTTATACTCTCCTTATAACCTTTAATTGATATGCGGATTTATGACCCTCCAACAACTGTTAAAAACTGCGCCTGTCACTGCGCTGCTCTTAGTCAGCTTCATTGGGCTGTTTGTCATGCAAGTGCTGACAGGCGTCGATGTTAACAACCCCTCGACTGAAGCGCTCATCCACTGGGGCGCTAATGCATTGCCCTTTACCATGGGCGATCAGCCATGGCGACTGGTGAGTAGTGCGTTTTTGCACATTGGCTTGATGCACTTATTGTTTAACGGCTTTGCCATGTACTTCTTTGGGCAAGTCGCTGAGCCCATGTTTGGCTCAGATAAGTTTTTGGCATTGTTTTTACTAGCAGCGATCGGTGGTAACTTACTAAATAATCATATCACGTGGCTAGGCATTTTGGATGGTACTGGACAACCTGGGCTTTCAGCGGGTGCGTCTGGTGGCATCATGGGTATCGGCGCGGCATTATTGATAGCAGCATTGTTCAAGATATCAGTGAATGGCTTGGTGCTCAATCTTAGAAGCTTGGTATTTATCATGGGCATCAACTTGGTTTATGGCTTTGCCGTACCGGGTATTGATAATGCGGGTCATATAGGCGGGGCTATCACAGGACTGCTGATTGCACTGGCTTTCGCAGTCGCCTATCGTCAACGCATGGCAGCCATGCAGCAGAATATCCCTAGCATGCCTGTCTATCAAAACCATTACCCGACCGAGCAAACCGACTATATTGATTCGCCAACTAGCAGCAATATTGGCAGCGACATTCCCGTTGACTCAACTATAAACCCCTACGATGTTCGTACTATCTCTGCCCAGTCAAACATACCTGCCAAGCCTGCAATGATCTGGCGACTGCTACCATGGATGATGATGTTACTCATCACCTTTGGCTTTGGCTGGTGGTGGCAAGATATTCACCTGCAAATATTAGAAGTACTAAAAATCATTGAGTAAACCGTCATACTTATTTATTATTGATAAATAGATTATGTAAACAGCATAGTCGTTTATTCTTCCCTACTCGATTTTCTACCCAATCATTCCCACTCACTTATGAGATTCAATTATGTTCAAACTTGCAGCGCTCTCTATTAACTCTAAGCGCGCCTTGCTTAGTACTTTAACGGCTACTGCACTATTCAGCGTAGCCAGCGTATCCAGTGCAGCACTTTTTAACAACCTACCTACTGACCAAGATGCTGAACTAAGCGTTGGTGTCAATGTCATGGCAGTTAAGTCAGCCTATGATTTAGAAGACAACACTGAGATTCGGGTATTACCGGGCGTTTTTTATGATAATAATAGAGTCTATGCGCGTGGTGCTCAAGCCGGCGTGTACCTTCATAATGATGGCACCAATCAGCTGTCTGCTTATGCTCAATTGTCAGGTTCAGAGTTTGATCCTGAAGATGCGAATGGTGCGCTTCAAGGTCTTGATAAACGCAAATCATCAGCCGCTGCTGGTTTGACTTATCTACGTCGTACCCCTATTGGTGGTTTCCGTCTTCAAGCGGCTACTGATATCTTAGATCATAGTGGTGGGAATACTGCTCGCTTGACGTATCTGGCAAAAGTTACTAAAGGCAAGCTAACAGTCTATCCTAGCTTTGGCTTTGAGTATCATGATGAGGACTACAACCAATATTATTACGGGGTCAGTGATCAAGAATCTGCGAACACGGGCATTGACGCTTATTCCTCTAATGCAAGCTTGAACCCTTATATAAATATCAGCGCTAACTACGACTTCAGTGAAAACTGGGCAGGATTCTTCAATCAAAGCTTGAGCTACTTGCCGAATGAGCAATACGATAGCCCTATGGTTGACTCGCGTACTGATGCGACAACGACGCTAGGTTTATTGTATAAGTTTTAGAGTTTTTAAATTGTGATTTTTAATCTGAAATATAGAAAGGCTGGGCATTTTGTCCAGCTTTTTATTTTTGTTTATCCGTTTTTTGACAGACCCTACTCTATAACATGGACACAAGGTCTAATAACATGGACACAAGGTCTAATAACATGGACACAAGGTCTAATAACATGGACACAAGGTCTAGGGCTTTATAAAAAGGACTACTCTCATTATGATTCGTTCTACCCTTTGGATGATTGGAGCGCTGACTTCATTTTGTTTGATGGCAGTGGGTGCACGTGAGCTGAATGGCCAAATCAGTGTGTTTCAGATTTTATTCTTCCGCAGTATCGTAGGCTTGCTAGTATTACTCCCAATCATACTTTTATCCAAGAAACGTGGTTTTTTATTTCCCAAGCGTCTTAACTTACACATAGTCAGAAATTTATTTCATTTCGCAGGACAATACGGCTGGTTCTTGGGCATAGGGCTGCTGCCTTTGGCAACCGTTTTTGCTATTGAGTTTACCGTCCCCTTTTGGACCATCATCATCTCATACCTGTTTTTAAAAGAATCGATAACCGTGAAAAAGATTATCGCGGTATTGTTAGGTATTCTGGGCGTAATAGTCATCGTACAGCCAAGCTTAGAGGTAGCCCATTATGGGTCACTAATCGTTTTGGGTGCCGCCATTTGTTATGCTTTCTCCCATGTGGCGACAAAGTCACTCTCTAATACGGAACATCCCTTAACCATTATTTTTATGATGTGTCTGATACAAGCGCCTTTGGGACTGCTTTTATTTATAGAAGGATGGACAACGCCAGTAGGCGTAGAGTGGCTATGGCTTACCATTATAGGATTGACAGCATTGTCAGCACATTACTGTATGACCAAAGCCATGCAATACGCAGAAGTGACATTCGTGGTGACTATGGATATGTTTAGATTACCGCTTATCTCACTCATTGGCGTACTCTTATATGCTGAGCATTTTAGCGTGGCTTTGGTACTTGGCATGCTGCTGATAGTCGCTGGTAATTCGGTAAATATCTACTCTAGAAAAGTAGATAAAAATGGTATTGCTCGATTGGGAAGTTAAGCGTATTCAATAGGCTCGATGTCGTCTAAGAACTGCAAATCATCGGTTTCAGCCAGACGCAACTCATAAGTGGATTGCAGATTTAGCCAAAACTGAGCGCTACCACCAAAATACTTGGCTAAACGCAGGGCAGTATCTGCTGTAATGCCACGCTTCTCACGTATGATTTCATTGATACGTGCAGGAGTGACAGCAAGCTTTATCGCCAATGCATTGGCGCTCATATCGAGCGGCTCTAAAAAATCTTCTCGCAACACCTCGCCCGGGTGAATGGGGCGCATACCGTTTTTAGTCATAGTGCTTTCTCTCTTCTATATTCTATATTCTATATTTCAGATACCATTTCTTATGAAATTAATGATAGTCGACAATTTCTACATGTATAGCGCCTTGATCTGTCCAAGTAAAACAAAGTCGCCATTGCGCATTGATGCGAATACTGTGTTGACCTCCCCTATCACCGCGTAAAGCTTCTAATCGGTTGCCAGGTGGAGCTTTCAAGTCTTCTAGCATAGTTGCATTATCCAGCAGTAGTAATTTACGTTCTGCAACATTTTTAATGGCTGACCAGCGCTTTGTTTTTCCAGTAGAAAAAAGAGTTTGAGTATCGCTGCATTTAAAGTTGATGATCATACAAGTCTCGATACCCTTTATTTATTTTTAAAATACATTATTATGGTACTTATTGTATATCGATAACCGATAAATATCAATAATGATATGTAAAAAATATATAATAGCGCCCTCTGCACTAACTGGATTTGTATGGTAGGTTAGTTTCTTCAAGTCCTCGTAGAGAGTAAAGACTAGACGTAACCCACCGATTTGTTTTTTTGGATTGGCGGCCTATGTATTGCTAACCCTCCCTACTTACTTTTTGTTGTAAATAATACGGAGTGAATATGACTGATTTATTAAGTGTAATGAAACGCGACTTTGATGAGTTTCATAGTACTGGAAAAGTTGAGCGCGCTAAAGCGTTAACACGAAAGACTGGCATGCATGTAAATCATAACGAATACCCTGAGTATTTTTTCGGTGACCTTGATGCTAAGTTTGTTTTGATTCACTTAAATCCCAAACAAGACAATAACTTAGATACAACCTATCAAGGTAAGTTTAAATTTCAAGATTTTAAAAATTACGTTGATTATCATCAGCAGTTTGGCGAAAACCACTACGGCAAACCTCTAAAAAACAGACGCAAATCAAAGTTTGATACTAAGCAGGTTCACTTTATCAAGCCTTTTAATGTACTTGATTTAGACCATGAAGATGAGTTTATAAACTTACAGCGCGTCATAGATGACAAACTACAGCTTGAGCTGGTTCCGTTTGGTTCAAGCTCATTTAAGACTGACTTGATGACTCATAAGGCGTTGCAACCTTACGTAGAACTCTTATTAGATACCATTACTAAAGCTGATCGTGATTATGTGATTTTTTGCGGTAAAGTTTTTGAGAAGCTATTAGAAAACTATACACAAGAAAAAAAGGATTATGAATTTAATTTGGTAAAAACTGATGGCTCTTTATCAAAAAACAAAGCAAGGTTTTCGCGTTTGGTTTTGAATCATAAAGGACATCAGATTCAGGCAGGTATTGCTCACTCCTTTGCTCAGCAGGGTTTAACAGGTGCTATCATGGAAGATTATGGCAAAAAATGTTATGAGCTTTATAATCAAAAACTTATATAAAGAACGCAGTTAAAAAAAGATCTTGCCACCCCTAAAATAAAGGACGACAAGGTCTTTTTAATTCTCTAAATTTATCAGACTACTACAAACTAGCCTTTAGTTTTCACAATAGAGGCGACATTGCAGCCTTTATAAAGAATCTCACTGCTAGCATTTTGAATATTAGCCGATGATTTATGATAGTTATTTAAACGCAGCTCACCAGTCATAATACTGAAATTATCTTCTTCACCAAATACCGTCATCGTATTGTCACTACGAGCGAGGTTAATGGGTAAAAATCTCTTTTTGCCATTAAGATTGGCTTCTGCAAACGTCGGTAAATACTGCTTATTAAAGCCATAAGTCACGCTGATTTTCTTGTTGTTTTGGCAGGTATAGTTCACCTGTCTGTGCTTGACAGCAGTGTCATAGCTCTCACTCGGTTCCATTACTTGATCTGAATAAGCGAGCGCTGAACCAGAACTAAGCGCAGCCAGCATAATACCAGCAGATGAAAGTGCAGCAGTTAATTTACTCATAATATGACCTCAATTAAATTATTAGAAGGGTTATAGATAAGAAAAATATAAACACGGACTGTATCGGCGAACTATTTATAGTTGTGCTAATTGCTCGCTCTTATTGTCCTTGTTGTTATTTATGGCTGTTATTTGAGAATTGTTATTCATCAGCTCTTACCTATGCGACCATTTTAACCAAAATTTTTGTTGGTGCTGTTATAAATATTAGTTGGCTTGTCGTCTGAGCGTAAGACATTGTTTCGCGCTATGTATGTGGTTCATTCAATAGATAAAAAAAACCTTGCCACATGACATGACAAGGTTTTTCAAATAACTTACTTCTTAGTGCAACAAATATGACACTGCTACAAGACGCACGCAAATTGTACCTATCGTACCTTAAGCAAGTCTGACACCGTAGCAGGTCACTATTTGGTCTACGACTTACTTAGGATGTACCATATCAGCAGGAATGACCCACTCATCGAACTGAGCTTCAGTCATCAGCTCCATCTCAACCGCCACTTGCTTAAGCGTTTTGTCTTCTTTATAAGCGGTCTTGGCGATTTTCGCAGCGTTTTCATAACCAACATGACGATTAAGCGCAGTCACTAGCATCAGTGAGTTGTGTAAGAAGCCGTCGATTTTTTCTTTGACTGGTTCAATACCTACCGCACAGTTGTCATTAAAGCTGTTGCAAGAATCGCCAAGTAGCTTGATTGACTGCAATAAGTTATAAGCGATGACCGGCTTATAAACGTTGAGCTCAAAGTTACCTGCGGCACCAGCAAAGCTAATGGCAGCGTCGTTACCCATCACTTGCGCCACAGCCATGGTCATGGCTTCTGACTGAGTTGGGTTAACTTTACCTGGCATGATAGATGAGCCTGGCTCATTTTCAGGAATCGTCAGCTCGCCCAAACCACAACGAGGACCTGACGCGAGCCAACGTACGTCATTAGCGATTTTGTTTAAGCTTGCTGCCAGCGTTTTTAGGGCGCCAGAAGCAAATACTTCCGCATCACGCGCCGCTAGGGCTTCGAATTTGTTTGGAGAGGTCACAAACGGCAAGCCAGTTAACTCAGCCAACTGCTCAGCGGCTTTTACCGCATAATCTGGGTGTGAGTTAAGACCTGTACCGACCGCAGTACCGCCCAGTGGCAATTCATATAGCCCTTGTAGCGCATTATCAATACGAATGAGCGAATGATCAAGCTGGCTGACATAGCCGCTAAACTCTTGGCCTAAGGTCAATGGCGTGGCGTCTTGTAGATGCGTACGGCCGATTTTTACGATGCTATCGAATTCTTTGGCCTTGGCGTCTAGCGTATCACGTAGCGCTTTTACTGCTGGGATAAGCAAGCTGTTAATCTGACGAGCAGCCGCCACACGAATGGCGGTTGGGAAGCTGTCGTTGGTCGACTGTGCATGGTTGACGTGATCGTTCGGGTGGACTGGTGTATAACTACCACGCTCAGAACCAGCGATTTCGTTGGCACGGTTGGCCAGCACTTCGTTCATGTTCATGTTTGACTGGGTACCAGAACCGGTCTGCCAGACGACGAGTGGGAACTGATCGGTGAGACCACCGTTAATCACTTCATCAGCGGCTTGTACGATCAAGTCGCGCTTGTCAGCTTCGATGCGCTCAAGGCTCGCATTGGTGATGGCAGCGGCTTTTTTGACCAGCGCCATCGCTTCAATCATCGGACGTGGCAAGGTCTCGCCACCAATTTTAAAGTTCTCACGGCTACGCTGAGTTTGCGCGCCCCAATAAGCATCAGCTGGGACTTCCACGTTGCCCATGGTGTCTTTTTCGGTACGAGTTGCCTGATTCTGTGACATAACGGTCCTCTTTGGTTTTATTTATCCATAGAAAGTGCAACGCATGCTGCACATAAAGGAGAATAGGATGTAAAGCGTCATTATGATAGCATGACTTATCAAAAATTTCTCAACGACTGCGAGAGAAACCGATGTCAAAAAACCAAATAATGCCCACTACTAATCCACCCAGACGCCAGTTCACTCGCCAGCGTCGTCAGCTGACGGCGAGCGAGCGCAGACAGCGTAGTCGGGCGGCAAGTCTACAGTTAATTAAGTTGCAACAGCGCCTACCACCGAACGCTCGTATTGGTCTGTATTATGATGGGTTTGGTGAGCTGCCCACGCAGCCCTTGCTCGATTGGTGTCTGCGTTTAGGCTATCAGGCTTATTTGCCAGTCGTTGGCTCGCTCGGTCGTGATGATAAGGGAAATGACGATAAGCGTCTGCGCTTTGTGCCGGTTTATCACTCTAAACTATTAAACATACCGTCTCGCATCCATCGCTTAGGTATGAAGCAGAATCACAGTCGTAGATTGCTATGGGCGCAAGAGTTAGACGTCATTATCTGTCCGCTCGTGGCAGTAGATTTGAACGGCAACCGTATGGGCATGGGTGGCGGCTTTTATGATACAACTCTGGGTAAAAGCCATCGATCAGGTGCTGCCAAGCCGCTCAAAATCGGCTGGTGCTATGATTTTCAAGTGGTTGAAGAATTAACTCGGCAACCGTGGGATGTGCCCTTAGATGGTGTAATAACCCCAAGCGGTATAATATGGTTTGATAATAATGTAACCGCTCATGATAGCGCTGAGGGAAAAGCCTCTAGCGCCGATACGGTTGATACCTACTTACAAACATTAGGAAACGATGACGCTAGGGAGATGCTCTACTATAGTCAAGAACAAGCCTTTAGTTCTAATGAGCTATCGAGCGTAATCAATGAAGCGCGTTTAAATGAGTTGCTGGCACAAAGTGACGAGTTTTTGAGTCATTTATCAGGTGAAATAGATAACTTTGACTAATAGTAGCTTTGAGCCAAAAACATCTAACAGCCAAACTAAAAAGGCGAATGATTATAAAATCACTCGCCTTTTTTACATCTCTAAGAGTCTATAAGACCCATTAAAGCACCATCGCGGCAATCCAACCAAACGCCAACAATGGAATATTGTAATGAATAAAGGTCGGCACCACACTGTCCTTGATATGGTCATGCTGCCCATCCACGTTGAGACCAGAAGTAGGCCCAAGGGTTGAGTCAGAAGCAGGAGAACCTGCATCACCAAGCGCGCCAGCGGTACCAATAATAGCCACCGTAGCGAGTGGCGAAAACCCTAAAGACATACACAAAGGCACATAAATAGCAGCAATAATGGGAATGGTAGAGAATGACGAGCCAATGCCCATGGTCACCACCAAACCAATACCCAGCATGACTAAGGCCGCAATGGCTTTATTGCCAGCAAATAAATTGGTCGCGCCGTCAATAAGTGGCGCAATCTCACCCGTCGTCTTCATGACCTCGGCGAAACCTTGCGCGGTAATCATGATAAATCCAATCATCGCCATTAACTTGATACCGTCATTAAACACCGTATCGGCCTCGCGCCACTTGACCACACCTGTTGCCATAAAGACGGCAAAGCCAAACATCGACCCGAGCAACAACGAATCCGTATAAAGCTGTACCACAAAGGCGGTGACAATCGCAGCGACAGCGACTAGCGTTTTCATCTTACTTTGCGTTTGCGCACCAGCGGCCTTTTTGCTCAAGTCGTTGCCTTCTACGACAGCATCACGCTCTTCTTTATTGATGGTCAACTGTTGATACTGACGCGGCTTACGATAGCTGATAAATATTGCTGTTAACAAGCCTATAAACATCCCCAAAGCTGGAATAGCCATTGCCTTGACGACAGAAATATCACTGACATCAATGCCTGCTTCACCGACGTTTTTGAGCATGATTTGATTGAGATAAATATCACCAAAGCCATATGGTATAAACATATAAGTGGTGACGAGACCAAAAGTAATCAAACAAGCGATGAGGCGTCTATCAATCTGCATACGGTTAAACGCTAATAATAATGGCGGTACGAGTAGCGGAATAAAAGCGATGTGAATCGGAATTAGGTTTTGGCTAAAGCAGCTCATCACTACCAAGCCTGCAAATAGCATGTACTTAATCATGCCACTCGTGCCACCCGCATCGATACGCTTGATCACTGCTCCTGCCAAGGATTGCGGCAGACCTGAATGCGCAATCGCAACGGCAAACGCACCCAGCAGCGCATAAGAGAGCGCAATGCCCGCGCCGTTTTGGATGCCTTCTTGAAAGGCTTCTAAAGTCGCCGTAATGCCTAAACCAGCGATTAAGCCGCCCGCCAACGCACCGATTAATAAGCTGAGCACCACATGCACTCGTGCCAACGACAGCCCCAACATGATGACTACCGCCAGTAGCACCGCATTGATTGTCATACTTTTGCCCCTTACCCTGTATTGTCTCGCCTATGTTTGGTCTATTGATATCGTTCCAATGTCTTAAAAATGCTTTAAAAGTGCCTGAAAATCACTTTATCACTGACATCTTTGTAGCCTGACATGCCCACTGAACGCTGCCGTAGCCATTCAGACGCGCGTCAGTTTACCTGATTTTCGCTATAAAGCCTATGCTCAGAACGGAGCAGCCATTAGCCAGTGCACCAACAAACTCGCATTATTCTCTACCTTGTTGAGCCATAAGGCCTTGCAATTTTTTCTAAGGACACCATTTACCTAACATGAACCACTAACTTGACTTTACAAGTCTGGTGAACGAGGAAGAAATATATGAGTGAACATAAAATAGATAAAGACAACATCGACATCGATGTGTCAACTGCCATGACTGATGACAGTGCGCCAAATACATCGTCAGAAAATGAGCCAGATAATATACAAAGCACTGCGTCAGAAAACTATCTGCCATTACTAGCACTACGCGACGTGGTAGTCTATCCGCATATGCAGATAGCACTATTTGTCGGTCGTGTTCCTTCGGTAAAAGCCGTTGAGCTGGCACAGGCTGAGTATGGCAACAAGGTACTGGTCGTGGCGCAAAAAGACTCGCTGACCGAAGACATTGATCAAGATAACTTGTATCAGTATGGCACCGTGTGCCGCATCGTCAGCACCATGCCGCATGACAGTGATGAGAATTGCATCAAAGTGCTGATCGAAGGTCAGTACCGTGCGCGTGTCGATAGCTTAGAAGATCACGAAGAAGTACTGATGGCGAGCTTCGAACGTGCTGATCTTGATGTCAGTATGGATGAGAGCCAGCAAAAAAATACCATTCAAGCATTGACCACTTTGTTTGAAAGCTATGCGGATTCGCGTCTGCGTAATGCTCGTGAGCTGACGCGCGTGGCGAAGCGTATCGATGACTTACTGGAGCTAGTGTATTTCATCTCTACCCGCGTATCGATGGACCTTGATGTCAAACAGTCGTTTTTAGAAGAAGACGATATCAAAACGCATATTAATACTTTGACTGAGTATCTGGTCAAACAAAGTGCTGAACAAAACATCGAGCAAGACATCCAAGATGCTGTGCGTCAGCAAATGGAAGACAACCAGCGCGAATACTTCTTAAACGAGAAGCTAAAAGCCATTAAGAATGAGCTGTCTGATATGAGTGACGGTGCATTTGATGGTGAAGATGATGTGGGCGAGCTTGAACAACGCCTAGAAGATGCTGACCTGCCTGACGATGTACGCAAAAAGGCGGAGCAAGAGCTGAAAAAGCTCAAAATGATGCCGCCTGCATCGAGTGAGTCGTCAGTCGTACGCAACTATATTGAGTGGATTTTGGATACGCCGTGGAATGCGACGACCAAGGTTTCTATCAATTTGGATAAAGCCAAAGCTGTCCTAGATGAAGATCACTACGGCCTAAAAGACGTGAAAGATCGCATCTTAGAATATTTAGCGGTACAGTCACGGGTAAAAAAGCTTCGTGGTCCGATTCTATGTCTGGTCGGTCCTCCTGGTGTCGGTAAAACCTCATTGGGTGAGTCGATTGCACGTGCAACGGGTCGTAAATATGTGCGTATGGCGCTAGGCGGCGTGCGTGATGAAGCTGAGATTCGTGGTCACCGCCGTACTTATATCGGTGCAATGCCAGGTAAGATCGTGCAGTCATTAGCGAAAGTCGAAGTCAAAAACCCGCTGTTCTTATTGGATGAAATCGATAAGATGGCGCAAGACTTCCGTGGTGATCCAGCATCAGCGTTGCTTGAAGTATTAGACCCTTCACAGAACGATACGTTTAATGACCATTATTTGGATATGGACTTAGACTTGTCGCAAGTGATGTTTATCTGTACCGCCAACAGCATGGATATTCCGCCTGCCCTGCTTGACCGTATGGAAGTCATTCGTCTGCCGGGCTATACCGAAGAAGAAAAGGTCAATATTGCGCAGAAATACCTAGTACCAAAAGCGATCAAGCAAAACGGCCTCAAAGAAGGCGAGATTGAGATTGTCGAAGCGGCGCTGCACAGCATCGTACGCAATTATACCCGTGAAGCGGGCGTGCGTAACCTTGAGCGTGAAGTCAATAAAATCTGCCGTAAAGTCGTTCGCGGCTCGGTCGAGACACATGGCGCACGTGCTCCGAAAAAGGCAGAACGTGAATTGGTCACAGTCGACGATAAAAACATCGATGACTATCTAGGAGTGCATCAGTATGACTACGGTCTGGCTGAAAAAGAGCCTGAGATTGGTCGTGTGACTGGTCTTGCTTGGACACAAGTCGGTGGCGAGCTATTAACCATCGAAGCGGTGGCGATGAAAGGTAAAGGCGAGCTGAGCTTTACAGGGTCACTAGGCGACGTGATGAAAGAATCGATTCGCGCTGCCATGAGTGTGGTACGTGCTCGCGGTGATAGCTTGGGTATTGACTACGAAACAGTCAAGACGACGGATATCCACGTGCACATGCCAGAAGGTGCCACGCCAAAAGACGGCCCATCGGCTGGTGGCGCACTGACGACAGCGTTGGTATCTGCTTTGACTGGTATTGCCATTCGTCCAGACATTGCCATGACAGGTGAGATTACACTGCGCGGCAAGATCCTACGCATCGGCGGCCTGAAAGAGAAACTTCTCGCAGCACATCGCGGTGGTATCAAGCATGTGTTGATTCCAGAGTCTAACGAGCGTGATTTGGCTGACATCCCTGATAATGTCAAAGAAGGTCTAACCATTCAGCCCGTAGCGACGATTGACGAAGTGTTAAAAGTTGCCTTGGTCAGTATGCCAGTGCCGCTTAAGCCTGCTAAAGTAACGGTTGATAAAACCTCAGGTAAAGCACTGCATAACTAATCTGATTAGTTACTAATCCAGCCTTACAAATTAAAGAGCCGCTCATCGTCATGATGGGCGGCTTTTTTATTCTGTGATTATTTAAAAACCCGTTCTGATTAGACGTTTGTGCTATATTTTAGACAAATGTTTATCGAGCAGACAATCATGACTTTAATTCGTTTAATTAGTCCACTTTTAACGATTGGTCTATTATCTTCAGTAGTTTTATTTGGTTGCCAATCTACTAGTTTGAATAGCACGGAATTTACTAATCCTGCTGTAGACAACGACAATTGGTCAGACTCTACGCCCAAACCTAGACTTTTGCAAACGATTACCAAATACCAGTGGCAACTGACACACGTAACTGATGAAAACGGTCAAACTCAGTCCTTTAATCATAAACCACCTTTGATAATGCAAGTCCGCCCCGATATTTTATTATTTGAAGAAGGCTGTCATCGTTATCAGGGTTCTTTTAAGGCTATGCGTCCCTTGCCTTATCCCTACTCATTGCCTGACATAAGAGACTTACCTGATAATTGTATAGCTATTTCTCATTCGGGCAGTGACTTAAATAAGGGCGACATTCAACGAGCTTTAGAAATTGTATTTGCGCCTTACTCAGATTCATATTTTAGGTTTGATCCTGTACTGCCTTCATCGCCACTCTTTTCTAAAAAAGCATCGAAACAACTGGCTTTAACGACCGATAAAGGCAAAATGTTCATTTTTTCTGGCACTGCTATGCCTAAACGAGCCGTCTCTAGACTAACCATTACTAATGAAATATTAGAGCGCTATCAATGGCATCTTATTAGTGCTACTGACCATACCAATAGACCTATTAGCCAATTAAACCATCCAAACGTACCTATTACTGCAAGCTTTGATATTGACTCATATAATCATAGCGATTATCAACAAGGGGCTTTTAGTCAAAGCGTTGGGTTTTTTACGGGATGTAACGGCGTTGGTGGGTCTTACGCGCTCTCCACTAATCAAACCTTATTGATTGGCGCTTCTCCTTCAACCTTGATGGGATGCGGTGATTTAATTAATGGGATTGAAGATTATCTTGATCGCATTATGCACAACAGTTCTAGTCAATTAACCCTGACTCACTCAGATATTACATCGATATCTAATATTTCTAGCGTACCTATACCTGGCTACTTACTCACTCAAGAGCTAGATTCTGGAGAAACGCTTATCTGGAAGAATGAAGTAAAGAAAACACCTTAGCCCCTATTCATTTTCATGTTTTTTAAAAAGGATTTTACAATGCTCCTGCCAACTATAAAACGCTCATTAACTATTATCAGCTTGTTTGTAACAATGGGGCTAGCAAGCTGTCAGTCCGCATCTATTAAAAGCTCACAGCAAACCGATACAGTGCATAGCCCTAGCATTGACACAGTCAATCCTACTGAAAAGGCTGTTATCAAAGAAGCGCAACTGATGCAATGGTCAGCTCATTATGATTGGCAGTTGGCACAAGTGATGAATCAAAACGGTAAAGCTGTCGATATAAATGATTTTGCGCCGATTACCTTACAAGTAGATCCTAGCTCAATCAGTCTGCATCAAGGCTATGAGCAGTATAGAATGGATTTTCATGCGCTGTCCGCGCCGCCTTACCCCTATTATTCTCATCTTGCTAAAGCACCCATAAATTGTCATGACGACACTAACTCTGATAACAAAACGGCGATTAAAGAGGATAATAGTATTCAATCGTTATTTGCTAAGTACGCGCCTGTCAGACTTAATTTTGAATTATTGCCATACTCAGATTCAATATCAGGATCAGCACCAGTCGATACAAAAGCTGCCCCTAAACGCTTGGTACTTAATATCGAAAATGGCAAGCGCCTAGTCTTCACAGGCGTAGCCAAAGACTTACCTGCTGCCACTGGATTACCCATCACCAATGAGCTTTTGGAGCAATATCATTGGCAGCTGGTAAGCGCTGTCAGTAATACTTACAATGATAATGGTCAGTTAGTTAGAAAACCTATGGGCAATTTTTATCATCCTGATCACCCTATTTCAGCGAGCTTTGAGAGTTGGCCTGACAATCAATACGCCGCTTTTAGCTCAGACTGTAATGGCTCTAGGGCACCTTATTTTTTGCTAAATAATCATATCTTCAAGGTTGGCACCATCATCAGCACTGTCATGGGCTGCGGTGAGACAGGCAATCGCATTGAAAGCGCTTTATTTGATTTGATGCGTGATAGCAGCAGTCAGCTAACATTAAGCTTAAAACCCTCACAGCCAATATCGTCAACGGCAAACAATCAGACAAATACGCCTCGTTATAACTTACTGCAAACGATGAAAACAGGCGAAACCTTGGTCTGGCAAAACGAAGCAAAGAAAATACCGTAATCGACTTTCAAACCCATACGTTACTTACAATTATTAACCGATTGTTGCGCATTTGATGAACAACCATGTTCCGTGCTTGGCTATACTAACTGCGACATTAACGATTGTTGATGTACGGTTCAATGAAATTATAACGATAAACATTCGCAGTTATTTCGCAATTAAGACTACTAAAAACAAATGGAGAGAATAATGAAAAAGATGATGCTCGCAACTACTTTATTATGTGGTTCAGCCCTAGCGTTGAGTGCTTGTCAGACTGTAGAAGGACAGATGCAGACGGGTAATCCACTGGCTCAGCCTGCGCTAAAATCTACCCTTACCACAACAGATGGCTCTAATAGTGAAGTAGGACAGCTGTTTTTGCGCCCTGTTGACGGTGGTGTACAGGTTTATGGTAAGCTGATGAATATGACACCAGGGGCGACGGTTGCGCTACATATCCATGAGACGGGTAGCTGTGCCAATATGGGTAAGGCTGCAGGTGGTCATTTCAATCCTGACAACAAGCCACACTCAAACCCAGATGATATGGATGGCCATGCTGGCGACTTGCCAAATCTAACAGCAAATGAAAATGGTGTTGCTACCATAAACTATGTAAATAAGAAAATCTCTGCTGCCGAAGCAGGTAAATACAGCGTTTATCGCCGTGCCTTTATCGTTCATGCTGGTGCTGATGACTACACTAGCCAGCCCGCAGGTAACGCAGGTGACCGTATCGCTTGTGGTATTATCGAAAAGAACTAATAGTATCGTAAGCAATAAAAAACCTCTTAGAGTATCTAAGAGGTTTTTTTGTGGCTTAAAATAGTATGATCTAAAGAATTAAAGATATAACCCCATAACAACAAACAGTTATTCTTCTACCCACTCACCTTTACGCCAGTAAACCCCCCAGCGGGTGGCTTTACCGTTTTTCTCAGAGCCAATGTATTGCTCTTTTTTCTTCCGAGACCAACGTAGAATGGTTGGGTTGCCGTCAGGATCTTCGTCTGGCCCTTCAAACAGATATTGGAATTTCTCTTCCATCTTATCTTTGATTTCTCGTATCTCTGCCAGTTTTGGCGCCCGCGTCTCTCGCACTTTTGGGAATTTAGACGCTGCTAAGAACATACCAGCCGCCCCTTCACGTAAGATGAAATAATCATCATGCTTAGTCGACTTGAGCTCTGGCATATGAATTGGATCCATACGCGGCGGTGCTGCTTCACCAGTCTTTAACACTTTACGAGTGTTATCACATTTTTGACAAGCAAAGTAAGGGCCAAAGCGTCCTGTCTTTAATTCCATCTGCCCATCACACTTGTTACAGTCGATGGTCGGAGCGTCCGAGCCTGGGACTTCGAACTTACCTTCTTCCAAAATGTAACCATCACAGTCGGGGTTATTACCACAAACGTGCAGCTTGAGACCACCATCGACGATATAACCATTCATCGCCGTACCGCATTTCGGGCAGCGTTTTTTCTCCATTAGGTCTCTGACTTCAGCTGCTTCATCGTCACTTTCTGAGTCATCAAGATTGGCAAAAGCTTCCACTGGCATCAGATTTTTGGTGCCTTTACAGCGCTCTTTTGGCGGCAAGTTATAACCCGTACAGCCTAAGAATACACCGGTAGAGCCCGTACGTAGCTGCATCGGACGATCACACAGATCACAGTGCACATCTGGCACGTCGGTAGGATCGTTTGGACGCATGCCATCTTTATCTTTGGCTTTGTCGAGCTTGATTTTAAAGTCGCCATAAAAATTATCTAAGACATCTTTCCAGTCACGCTCGCCAGTGGCAACGTAGTCCAGCTTGTCCTCAAGCGCCGCAGTAAAGGTATAATCCATCAAGTCTGGGAAGCTTTCGGTCAGCCTATCAGTGACGATATCGCCCATTTTTTCAGCGAATAGGCGCTTATTTTCAAGTTTCACATAACCGCGGTCTTGAATGGTAGAAATAATAGACGCATAGGTTGAAGGACGACCGATACCTTTTTTCTCAAGCTCCTTGACCAAGCTGGCTTCAGTATAACGCGGTGGCGGCTTGGTAAAGTGTTGACTTGGGTCAAGCTTATCTAGGGTCAGCTCATCGCCTTTTTTGACATCAGGCAACAAAGTATCGTCGGTTTTTGCAGGTGGCATCACTTTGGTATAACCATCAAAGGTCATGGTACGGCCACGCGCTTTTAGCTCAACATCACCTGCAGCGACAAATAAATTCACCGACAGATATTTGGCTGGCAGCATCTGACAGGCCACAAACTGTCGCCAGATTAGCTCGTACAGACGAATAGCATCACGCTCCACGGCTTTGAGCTGCGTCGACTTCATATGGACATTTGACGGACGAATCGCTTCATGCGCCTCTTGTGCACTTTGCTTATTGCCATAGAAGTTAGGCTTTTCGGGCACATATTTTGCGCCATAGCTGTCTTCTATATAACCTCGAGCAGCAGCAAGCGCGTCCCCAGACAAAAACGTCGAGTCAGTACGCATATAGGTAATATGACCGGCTTCATAGAGACGCTGCGCCAAAATCATGGTCTTTTTGACCGAGAACCCTAAGCGCGTGCTGGCAGCCTGTTGCAGGGTTGAGGTAATGAACGGCGCACTTGGACGTGACTGCGTGGGCTTCTCTTCGCGTTCTTTGACGATGTAATCATTAGACTTTAAAACATCTAATACTTTATCGGTCTGCTCTTTATTACCTAGCTTTAAGGTCTTGCCCGCTTGTTTGGTGGCTTCTAAACGAATGCCAATTTGCTCAGCATCTTTATTGCTATTGGCAATATGGGTATCGGCATGGATCTGCCAGTATTCTTCTGGGATAAAGGCACGAATCTCGTGCTCACGCTCAACGACCAGACGCATGGCAACAGATTGGACACGCCCTGCTGATAAGCCACGGGCGACCTTTTGCCACAGCAATGGCGACACCATAAAACCGACGACTCTATCTAAGAACCGCCTAGCTTGCTGTGCATTGACGCGGTCGATATCCAGTTTGGACGGCTCTTTAAAGGCATTTTGAATGGCGGTTTTGGTAATCTCGTTAAACACCACACGCTGATATTTACTGTCAGGCCCGCCGATGACTTCTTTTAGGTGCCAAGCGATGGCTTCCCCTTCTCTATCCATATCCGTTGCGAGATAGATCTTATCCGCGTCTTTGGCTAATGCCTTGAGCTCTTTAATAACCTTGGTTTTGTTCGGCAGTACTTCATAAACTGCCGCCCAACCATGCTCGGGATCTACGCCCATACGGCGTACGAGTGCTTGCTGCGCCTTTTCTTCTTTGCTAAGGCTATCATCTTTTTTAGCACTAGCCGTCTTTTTAGCACTTTTACTGGCGCTTACAGGAAGGTCGCGTACATGCCCAATACTTGAGCGTACGATGAAATCATTGCCAAGGTATTTATTGATCGTTTTTGCCTTGGCAGGTGATTCGACAATCACCAAAGATTTACCTTTGGTAGTATCGGTAGTAGGAGTGCTTTTTTTACTTGTGGTTTTTGCCATGTGTGACGACACCATAATAAACTGATTAAATGTGAATAAAATTCTGCAGTGTTATCACTTATTGTGATAGTTTTTAGTGACTTTTAATAAATTATTAATGACTTATTTATAATAAAGATCGTTTAAAACGACAACCGTAAACCCGTTACGTATGCACAAAACGAGCTAAAACTTGTCTTGACGTTACACTGCTAAGCGTCAAACTGTCAACTGTAAAAATAAGGTATGGCACAAAACAGCTCGAATAACGTCTGATTTATAACGCTTTTAGCCACTTTATGGCTATTTGATTCATCGTTCATTTTTTATCAAAAACTTACTGTATTCAATAATGACTTGATTTTTCCTTGCGCTGTAAGCTTGCCTGCATTGCTAGTGCCCAAGTCTCAAGCTGCGACTTTAGTACGGTCAAATCAGGCTCTATAGATCGGGTATGAAAGCTTGGATTGCTTGAGGGACGGACATAAGCGGCATCCTCCCAATAGATAACAATACAATTGGCCTTTATCAATAACGCTTTTACAAAAGGCTCAATCGTCGACGGCAGATCTAGCGGCACTTTATCCAAAACAAAATTGAGCGGGTGTGCTGAGCCGTCGCTCTCTGTACTACTAATGACACTGCTATCCGGCCGCCACTCACCATTAATTGGCTGATAGCGTGCATGCGGGAACCTTACCCCTTCTAATACTAAAGCGTATTGTCCAATCATGCCTTTGCCATACTCGTTGTCTTTACCTTTGACCCAGTCTGGACAAGTCACAAGCTTGGGGTTCAGTTGCAGACCACGAGCCGTCATACGCAGGTTATCTATGCGCTGGTCACTACCGTTAGGTTTGAGTGCCATCATATTACCTAATACAAACAGTACAATGGCAATTGCAATCCATACACCCATGACAACCCGACCTTATAAATGAATAAAGAACGTCTAACAACAATATATGTATCGCCATTCTGCTATAGTCAAGGAACTTTAAAATCGCTACAAGGCGACCGACCGCAGATAGTACACTAAGTACATCTAGGGCGGATAACACCGTAGCGGTTTAAAAGTGCTCCGACTATACGTCACTATATTGTCCAACCACACCACTATTTCAAGGCGTCGCGGTCAAGTCTATACAGACCCTAGTATCGTGACCTTATGCAAAAAATCAAGCGACGGCTCATGTCCTATATGTTTTTCTCTAGCATAAGCACTGCAATATCAGCAGCTTAGTAAGCAAAAATAAATAAACTCAATAATAGGATGAAAAAGTCGTTAGCATAAAAAAATGCTATGATAAACCATAACTTCGGACACGAGCAGGTTTATTATGACTTATTTTTCTAAACTAAATCCCTTATCGCGCCTTCTCGTGATTAAAAGGCTCGTTAAGCCTATTCTCAAACCTACCATAAAATCGACCAGCACCTTATCGCTTATGGCAGCTGGCCTACTCGCACTGTCAGGCTGCGCCACCACTCAAAGCTTGACACCGCAGCAGTGCCAGACCAGTAACTGGCAAGAGCTCGGTTATGCAGACGGCATTCAAGGCCGTTCAGGCGCTTACTTTGGTTACTATACCAATAGCTGTGCCAACGTGGCGGGTGCAGCTCCCAATCGTATCCTGTGGGAGCAAGGACGCCAAGAAGGCCTCAAGCGCTATTGTACAGAGCTAAACGCCTATAAGCTTGGGCGTGAAGGTTATGACTGGCAGCCTGTCTGTCCACTTGAAGGTATCGAAAAATTAGAAGAGGCCTACTCTCAAGGGCGCTACTATTATATCCGTCAACGTGACCTTGATTACCTGCGCTCTCCCTATCCTTTCGGCTATGGATATGGACGCTTTGGTTACCGCCCATTCGGCTATGGCTGGTAAGTATTAGAAGCTATATAGGGTAGAGGTAAAAACCTTGCAGGCTTACTTAAACATGATGGGAGAAAACTTTTATTCTTTTAATCATTCTTCTCATTGTCGTCGTTATTTTTTTATTGGTGGGCTTATTAGTCTTTTTGGTAAGCTTGTTCATGTGAATAACAGCGTATCAATACTGACTGATTTACTGCTGACTCTATTCTTTGACGAACGCTACTCATTGACGAATGCTATTTTGCTGAGTCCCGCCTGACTGGCAGAAGCCAATACTTGGGCGACTGTATCGTATTTGCCGTCTTTGTCTGCGCGTAGATGGATAGAAGGATCGTTGCCCACCAGCGCTTGCTCCTGCAGACGTTCATCTAGCTCCTCGAGGCTAATCGCCTCACTGTCCCAAAATATGCCTGCGTCTTTATCAATACTGACTTGAATGATTTCTACAGGCTGCTCGCTGACCTCAGCACTGGTCTGCGGCAGATTGAGTGCCACCGTGGGATTGAGCACTGTTGCGGTCAATAAAAATATGATCATCAGTACCAACATCACATCGATCAGCGGAATGAGATTCATCTCATTCATGCTTGCTGCGTCATCTTCGCCCAACTGAAATGCCATCATTATTCCCAGTGTCTTAGTCGGCTGCTTTATTTATTACGCTTTGCTTAGCTGATAGCTCGGCAGACTGTGCCAACAAGTCATGTGCTCTATCATTGGCATGGTACATTACTCGGCGATTAATACGCACAGCAAGGTTATAAAACACCACGGCTGGAATAGCCACTGCAATACCAAGCCCAGTCATAATCAGCGCCTCACCTACTGGCCCTGCGACTTGCTCAAGTCCTGCTTGGCCGCTTGCACCGATATTATGTAACGCATGAAAGATACCCCATACAGTACCAAACAGCCCAATAAACGGAGCAATCGCCGCCGTTGTCCCCAAGATAGGTAGTCCACGCTCACTGGCAAAACGGTAGCGCCCGATATGTTTTAATAATGCCTGCTCTGTGACCAAACGACGAGTAGCAGCATCAGAGCCCATCAATTCAGGACGTTTCGCCTGAATCTGCTGACTCAAATCATCGCCGACAGTGACTGCCAGTTTACGACTCTGAATAATGCGCACAATGCCTGTTACCCAAGAAATAATGGATAGTATTAGGAGCAGAAAAAATAGGCTTTTGGTAACCACATCACTATATTGCCAGTAGCTTGCCAAGTCCATCTCAGATTCCTTAGTTTTTATTGCTTAATTTAGCAGCATTGACTGATTGGGTAATACTATAAAGTACCTTCTCAAAAGTAGCTTCTTATGAACTCAGTTTTATGAAGTAAATGATATAAAACTGCTGTTTGTTAAGGTGCTTCATACTCCACTGGAATGATGACTTTTCCTCTGACTGCAACATCGTTTTTCATAAACGGCTGTAGTTGGTACTTTTTTATTTGCTGCATTGCTTCTCTGTCAAAGACAGTATTGCCTGATGGCTGTTCTCTATTTACACTTTCTATCCTGCCGTCCCTTTTCACCATTAAAGACAATAGTACGGTACGTGTCTGCTTAGACTCTAGACCAAATTTCGCTTTGTCCGAAAAATGAAACTTAGGGGTGGACACCCATTCGGCATCGCGAGTGTCAAAAGTAGCTACTGGGTCATTCACTGCTGAATCATTCATTACTGACTCTTTGGATTGCGCTGTCACTTTCTGCTGGGCAGCTTTTTCCTCTTTGGTAGTGTCTGTTTCTCGCCCTTCTTGGCTAAAATCCTTCTGTGCCGCTAACCCTGCTGCATTTTTTACTGCACTTATGTCTTTAGGAGTTTGTGCTGTCGACTCTATAGTAGGAGGCTTAGCTCCTCCTCTTCTATTCCCACCCTCACTATTGTTTCCCAAAACCCCTGTTACCATAGTGTTTGGGGTAGAGGGATTGGTTGAATGGCTTGTGTAAGTATTATCATACACAGGCGATGACTCTGTGACTTTTGAGCCAGACCCTGCCTCACTGTCTGACTTTTTTATTACCGTGGTGACTGTCGTAACTGTTGTGGCTGCGCGCTCTACTGTGCTGGTATTGGTTTTGGATGCTGAATCAAGATTTTCGTCTGGTTTAGAATCCTGTACTTGATTGATATCTTCTGCCTGTTCAGAGTCTTGTACTTGAGTGAATTCCTCTATCGGCTCAAAATTCTCTACTTCTTCAGACGCTGCTACCTGCTCAGGCTCTTCTTGATTAGGCACTTCTTGATTAGGCTCGTCTATTGCTTGCAAGTCTTCTTTCTGCTTAGAATCTTCTACTGGTGCGGGCTCAGACTTTGCTTGTGAGTCCTCTTTTATGGTCTCTGATGAACGAGGGCTTTCTGGTTTTGAGTTTTCCACCTGCACAGGCGGCAGTGTCAGCAACTGGATTTCAATCGGCGATGAAGTTTGGATTGGTTCAACAGTTGGCGTGGATGTTTTGACATTCATTAACGCCACTGCTGTGACCACGTGCAGCCCCACAGCGACAAGAAGAGCCATTAATATCAATTTAAGCGACGGCGTGTTGAAATCCGTTGATCTCATAATATCCCAATACATGTTAAGAAAATTTTATTAAGAGCGCCTTTATCGTTTTATCTGCGCTATATTATAATCCTTATACCTTTGTTTTTGCTGTTGTACAGCTGTTATCCCTTTGACCCTTAATAAATATATATTTTAGTGCTAGACTGACATAACACAAAAAGACAGCCCTCAATCGGGTTGTCTTTTCTTATTTCAGTATTACTTTTGGAAATGATAATTCACTCTTGCTCAGACATCTTGATTAATTAAAAACTTCGTAAAAAACTGCTTCAATAAGATACTAAAAAAGAGAACGATATGGCAAACACAGATAGCGCAATGTCAGCACGGCAATCATGGATAGGCACCATACAAATTATCACCGCCGCTATCTGTTGGGGTACTTTAGGGATATTTTCGACCTACCTTAACCAAATTGGCTTTAGTGGTTGGCAAATTACCATTTTGCGCATCGTGACCGCCGCTTTTCTTATCCTCGTCATGCTGCCAAAGTTATGGCCACATCTGATTAAGCTGCGTCCAAAACAATGGCTTGGACTGGTACTCCAATCTCTGATTGGTGTACTCAGTATGTCGGTATGCTATTTCTTCGCTGTTATTTATGTTGGTGCTGGCCCCGCTGTCGCCCTACTTTATACGGCACCCGTTTTTAGCTTATTATTTTCAGCATTTTTTCTGAATGAGTCCATTACACGGCAGTCAGCATTGCTGGCATTAATGGCAGTATTTGGCGTTGGCCTGACGATGTTAGGTGAGCAGGCGCAAGCCAACTGGGGTATTATTTTAGGGCTATTGTCAGGTGTCTGCTATTCCCTATACGGAGTCCTCGGCAAGCGCGCGATGCACTATGCGCATCCTGCCCCTTTGGTGTTTTTCACCTCTATTGTTATTAGTGCTGGTGTGCTGCTATTACTGCCTGAGAGCTACCAAACTTATGAGAAGTTATTGACCTTGCCTTTGCTTACATGGGGCTACGTCTTAGGACTGTCCTTATTGGGAACGGTCGTGCCTTTTGCTCTTTATATGAAAGCGCTGGAGAAATTACCAGCTACCCGCGCTTCAGTGTTTACGATATTTGAGCCGTTAACCGCCATTGCCCTTTCTATACTGCTGCTGCATCAAGCACTTTCGTGGATTCAGTATATGGGCGTGGTACTTATCCTACTAGCCGCTTTGTTAAACGCTGTATTAAACGGTACGACCACGCGTGTACCGCGTTGGTTAAGAAGACGACAAAAAGTGTAGTTTTTATTACTCGCTATTAGGGTCTATTGAACATTCAATAGACCCTAAGAAAGCCCCAACCATGACATCACAGTTGGGGCTTTATTTTGCTAAAAATGAAAGGCTTGTGCTGTAGAGATTTGATAGATGACTTGAATGACTATAAATCTACTACTGCTCAATACGCTGCAAAAACGCCTGCGTACGCGGATGTTTTGAGTCCTCAAACAACTGCTGCGCGCTGCCCTCTTCGACCACGTGACCATCTTCAATCAACACCACGTGATCTGCGACATCACGCGCAAAGTTAATCTCATGAGTCACGACAACCATCGTCCAGCCTTCAGAGGCCAGCTGCTTCATGGTTCCAAGCACATCTTGTACCAGCTCTGGATCGAGCGCCGAGGTCGGCTCATCAAACAACAGTAACGACGGCTCAATGGCGAGCGCACGCGCAATACCCACGCGCTGCTGCTGACCACCAGATAGTTGAAACGGATACAAATCTGCTTTGTCCGAGAGACCTACTTTTTTGAGTAATGCTAAAGCCTGCTCTCGAGCCTGCGCTTTGCTTTGTCCTTGCACGACTGTTGGCCCTAGCATTAAGTTTTCAATCGCCGTCTTGTGCGGAAACAAATTATAAGACTGAAACACCATGCCTGCCTTACGTTGTAATGCTAGCAAGGTTTTTTTCTTAGGCTTAGTAGCAAAGTCTACCGTCAAGCTACCATCGTCAAACGTAATAACACCTTGGTCAGGAATCTCAAGCGCATTCAGACAACGCAAAAAGGTGGTTTTACCTGACCCTGACGGCCCTAATATCACCACGACTTGGCCTTTGTGAATGGTCAAATCGATGCCTTTGAGCACTTGATTGCTACCAAAGGCTTTGTGGATATTGCTGACTTGAATCATAACCGTTCCTGTTGTCCAGATAGTGCTAAAACTGCCCGTGAATGAGTCGATGAGCTACTTGGCCACATAACGATCAAGTCTGGTCTCAAGCTTGCCTTGAATAAAGGTCAAGATCAGACAAATACCCCAATAGATAAATGCTGCTTCGGTATAGACCAGCATGAACTCATAATTACGCGCTGTGATGATCTGAGCTTGTTTAAATAGCTCAGTGACGAGTACCAATGATGCCAAAGAAGTGTCTTTTACCAGACTTATAAAAGTATTGGATAATGGTGGTACTGAGACCCGTAGCGCTTGCGGCAAAATCACATGGCGAAAGGTTTGTAAATACGTTAGCCCGACCGTTGAACCGGCTTCCCATTGGCCTTTGGGAATGGACAAAATCGAGGCGCGTACCGTCTCAGACGCATAAGCACCGATATTCAGTGAAAAGGCAATAATGGCGGAAGGGAATGGATCAAGCTTAACGCCAACACTGGGCAGACCGTAAAAGATAATAAACAGCTGCACGAGCATCGGTGTACCGCGAATCGCAGACACATAAATACGAGCGAGCCGGTAAACAATCTCATGAAACCAGCCAGCACGGGGCACAATACGAATCAGTGCCACCGTCAGCGCAATCATCATACCAATCGCAAACGAGATCAATGCGAGCGGTATCGAATAATAGATACCACCCTTTAGCATTGGCCAAAATGAACTGATAACAATCTGTGCCCGATCTGGACTCATGAATGGCAACAGTGCCAGCAGCTCAGCCAGCACCGACGTTATAGAAGCCAGCATTATTTTTGTTGACTTATATCAGCACCAAAGAACTCTTCACTCAGCGTCGTCAGTGTGCCGTCTGCTTGTAATTCACCCATCGCTTCGTTTAGCTTTGCCACGACAGCGTCATCACCTTTGAGCAGTACTAAGCCTGAACCACGCTGTTCATCGGCAGGCGCAACCAGCTTAATCTCAAGCCCACTGTCTGGGAATTTCTTTAGATAATCGAGTATCGCAAGCTGATCGTTCATCGTAAAGTCAGCACGGCCTTGTTTCACTAACTGTATCGCCTGTGACATCCCATCAACAGGGATAATCTCGGCTTCATAGCGCTCTGCTAGTTCACCATAGTTGCTCGACAACGATTGAGCAGTACGTAAGCCTTTTAAGTTATCCCACGAACTATAGCGCTCATCGTATTTGGGCGCCAAAACCACCGCACCTGACCAACTGTATGCTTGAGCGATGTCGTACTTAGCTTGACGCTCTGGGGTGGTTAGACTGACTTGGTTAGCAACCATATCAAAACGCTTTGCATCTAGACCTGCCAGCATGGCATCCCACTGCGTTTCTTTAAATTCGACATCAACGCCTAGTTTTTCTGCAACCGCACGGGTCACTTCGACATCATAACCAGTCAGCTGTCCGCTCTCGTCATGATAAGTATACGGCGGATACGTACCTTCAGTACCAACGTTGATAACACCGCCATTATTGATACGTTGCAGTAAATCAGAACCAGCCGCGGCACTGTCATTGGCTTCATTACCAGACTGACCACAAGCGGCAAGTAATACAGTACTGGCAGCAAGGGCTAAAAGAGTACGACGTTTCATAAGGCGTCCTTATATGATAAGTGAGTGATGCAAAAGTATATCAGGCATAAAAAATGGGATAAGACCCTATAGTCAAAATACTACAATAAAATATTCATTATAATACCTGGCTTTGATTGCCCGATTTGAGGATATTGAGCATTTTTTCAATACCATTTTATATTATTCTTCACAGTAAAATTAGATGTATGGTTAGTCCTAAATAGAAGAAGCAAAAATATGAGGATGTGCTATTGAACTTATGACAGTTTCGTTTTCAACTAGCTATAGCTCATATACTATCCTACTGCGACAAGAATAACCGTACAAAAAAAGTGAGCATGCGTAAAATCGTTATAACTCTCCCGAAAACTGATAGCGATCCCCTGCATGCCACATCTTCACAAAGGTCAATACCTTCCCTGCTGAATAAGTCTGACGACGTAGCACTAACGTCGGTGACTGCGGTGCAATCTGTAGCGCATCAGCGATCTCATCAGGTGCTGCTAAGGCTCGAATGGTATAGTTACCACGCTCAAGTGGGCTTTCGGCAATGAGATAGTCGCTGGTATTCACCACGCTAAAATCTTGCTCAATGAACGCTGGTACTTTTGTCGCATCTACCCAACGCTCTTCAAACTGTATCGGCTGACCATCGGCAAAATGAATGATTTTTACTTCATATAAAATAGCCGCTTCAGTACTATCAACTTCATGTGCATCAATATCAAATTTACGGCGCATTTCATCATCTAACATGCTCGCGGTAATAGCGCGTTTGCTCAGCACTTGTGCTTGATAATCGCGATTGGCCGACTTTAAATCTTGAGCAATATTACGCACTTCTACAAAGGTATGATTGAACTGCTGCTGTGCGACAAATGTCCCCGACCCTTGCCGACGCTCTAATACCCGCTCTTCACTTAACTCTTTTAAGGCGCGGTTTACTGTCATTCGCGATACGCCAAACTCTTCTGCCAACGCCATTTCGGTAGAGATAGCTTCGCCCGCCTGCCATTTTCCAGAATGGATATTATCCAATATTGCGTTTTTAATCCGCTGATATGCTGGGACTGTTTTTGTCATGTCACGCTTCACCTTTGTCATGCTCGTCTTCAACCGTCGTCTTCGATTGTGTCACTATACCGCTATAAAAGTGCTGACATAATATCATGACCATTATCATAATCACCATGAGTACAGCCTATCTAACAAAGCAACTTCATAAATAATTTAACTATTTATAAAAAAATGCTTGCATGAGAAAATAATCTTTGATAATTTGTATATACAACTTACGTTATACCAAATAATGCTACTACTAAAATGTCACCAGCGAACTGTATAGACAATCACAAGGATATGATCATGATTACTGACAATGAAATGAGCAACAACGGCACCAGCAACAATAATGAATTTACGCGTCGTGATGAGAGTCGTAATATTGCTGCGCCTACTGGCAGTACGCTGAATTGCAAAAGCTGGCTGACCGAAGCCCCTTATCGCATGCTGCAAAATAACCTACACCCTGACGTCGCTGAAAACCCAAAAAGCTTGGTTGTGTATGGCGGTATCGGACGTGCAGCCCGTAACTGGGAAAGCTATGATCAAATACTCGCGTCACTCAAAGAACTAGAAGACGATGAGACATTACTCGTGCAATCAGGCAAACCGGTTGGCGTCTTTCAAACTCATGAAAATGCACCGCGCGTATTGATTGCCAACTCCAACCTTGTTCCGCGCTGGGCAACGTGGGAGCATTTCAATGAGCTGGATCGCAAAGACCTATTTATGTATGGTCAGATGACTGCCGGTAGCTGGATATATATCGGCACCCAAGGCATCGTGCAAGGCACTTACGAGACCTTTGTCGAAGCAGGTCGCCAGCATTATGATGGCGACTGGAGCGGACGCTGGATTTTGACCGCAGGTCTTGGTGGTATGGGCGGCGCACAGCCATTAGCGGCGACCTTTGCTGGCGCGACTTCTCTAAACATCGAGTGCCAGCAGTCTAGTATTGATTTCCGTTTGCGTACTGGTTACGTCGATAAGCAAGCAGACGATCTTGACCATGCTTATGAGCTGATTAAGCAGCATACGGATGCAGGTGAAGCGGTCTCAATCGCGCTACTTGGTAACGCTGCAGACATCTTGCCTGAGATGGTCAAGCGTGCCAATGCAGGCGAGATAAAACCTGACTTAGTCACTGATCAAACTTCTGCTCATGATTTGATCAATGGCTATCTACCAAGTGGCTGGACAGTTGAAGAATGGAAAGCAGCACAAGAAAATCCAGACCAACATGCCGCCTTAACCAAAGATGCCGCCGCATCTTGTGCCGTACACGTGCAGGCCATGCTAGATCTACAAGAAATGGGTATCCCAACGACTGATTATGGTAATAACATTCGTCAAGTTGCCTTTGATGAAGGGGTAAAAAACGCCTTTAATTTCCCAGGTTTTGTTCCTGCTTATATTCGTCCGCTGTTTTGCCAAGGCAAAGGCCCATTCCGCTGGGTCGCATTATCAGGTGATCCAGAAGATATCTACAAAACCGATCAAAAAATTAAAGAGCTGTTCCCTGAAAATCAGCATATTCATCGCTGGCTAGACATGGCGAAAGAACGTATTCAATTTCAAGGCTTGCCAGCGCGTATCTGCTGGTTAGGTCTTGGTGAACGAGACAAAGCAGGCTTGGCATTTAATGAGATGGTTAAAAATGGTGAGCTAAAAGGTCCTATCGTTATCGGCCGTGACCATTTGGATACTGGCTCTGTTGCCAGCCCAAACCGCGAAACAGAAAGTATGAAAGATGGCTCGGACGCTGTGTCTGACTGGGCATTATTAAATGGCATGCTCAATGTCGCAGGCGGCGCCACTTGGGTGTCATTGCATCATGGCGGCGGCGTAGGTATGGGTTACTCGCAGCACTCTGGCATGGTCATCGTCGCTGACGGCACAGATGCGGCTGCCAAGCGCTTGGCGCGAGTACTGGTCAATGATTGCGGCTCAGGTGTGATGCGTCATGCGGATGCAGGCTATGAGCTGGCTATCAAAACAGCGAAAGACTACGGCTTAAATCTACCGATGATTAAATAGAACAAACCACTTTTACACTATAAAAATAAATAGTTATATAACTAGGATAACTCGCATGACTGATATCAAAAAACTAACCCTACACCCACGCCAATTAAGCTTTGAGATGTTGCGCGATATTTATGAGCAACCTGTCATATTGACGCTACCCGACAGTGCTTATGAGGCGATAGATGCCTCGCATGAAGATGTACGTACCATTATTGCGCGTGATAAAAGCGCTTATGGTATCAATACCGGTTTTGGCCTATTAGCAAAAACCCGTATCAGTGATGATCAGCTTGAGCTACTGCAGCGTAACCTTATTGTTTCTCACTCAGTGGGTACTGGCGAGGCGCTACCAGACAACGTGGTCAGGCTAATTATGGTGATGAAAGTTGCTAGCCTCGCGCAGGGCGTCTCTGGCGTCCGACGCGCTGTGGTCGATAGCTTACTTGGCTTAATTAATAATCAAATTACGCCAAACATTCCTGCCAAAGGCTCCGTTGGCGCCTCTGGTGACTTAGCACCTTTATCGCATATGACGCTGGCCATGATGGGCGAAGGCGACGTCTATGTTGGCGGCAAAAAAGTACCCGCTGCTGAGGCATTAGCGCAGCATGGTCTTGAGCCCATTACTCTTGCGGCAAAGGAAGGTCTTGCCTTGATTAACGGCACCCAAGTATCCACCGCACTGGCATTGCGCGGTTATTTCTTAGCGCGAGATTTACTTGAGACAGCCACCATCGTCGGCTCCATGTCTATTGATGCCGCCAAAGGCTCGGATGCCCCATTTGACGCACGTATTCATGAAGTGCGTGGTCATCATGGGCAAATTGAAATCGCTAAAGCGCATCGTCAGCTGATTAAAGGCAGTGCTATTCGCGCCTCCCATGATGGTGAGCAAGACGATAGAGTACAAGACCCTTATTGCTTACGCTGCCAGCCACAAGTCATGGGTGCTTGCCTTGATATCATCAACCAAGCAGGCAAGACTTTATTAATTGAATCTAATGCGGTGACCGATAATCCGCTGATTTTCACTAACGATGATGGCCCAGTGGCTATCTCAGGTGGTAACTTTCATGCTGAGCCAGTTGCTTTTGCTGCAGATATTTTAGCATTGGCAATAGCCGAGATTGGCTCTATGTCTGAGCGCCGTGTGGCTTTATTAATTGATGCAACCTTGTCAGGTGGCCTACCGCCATTCTTGGTGGATAATGCGGGGGTAAACTCAGGCTTTATGATTGCCCATGTGACCGCAGCGGCGCTAGCTTCAGAGAACAAGTCTATCGCCCATCCTGGCAGCGTTGATAGCATTCCAACTTCTGCCAACCAAGAAGACCATGTATCGATGGCAACCTATTGTGCGCGCCGCCTATATGAGATGGCGCAAAATACCGCTACCATCGTTGGTATTGAGCTATTGGCTGCTGGTCAAGGTATCGACTTCCATCGTGGACTAGATACTTCAGAGCCATTACAGACAGCGCATCAGAAACTACGCGAGCAAGTCACTTTTTATGATAAAGATCGCTACCTAGCGCCTGATATCGAAGCCGCAAAGCAGCTGGTATTAGATGGTACGCTCACCGAATATTGGCAGTCACTGCGTAGTGATTGGTATGAGTCTAAATAGAAAAATTTTAGGTGGTGTTCTAAAAAGTATGCTGGCGATAAAAGTCAATACGAAATCTATGCTAAGTTCTCTGATTCTATAGGGCTTTCAAGGCTTCAAAAATTGTTCAAATTTTAATCAGCATACTTTTTGACACACCACCAAATTTTATATATAAAACCCACTCTCAACCATCTAGCTTTATTGGCATAAGCCATACTAAATTGAGAGTCAGGTTTTATATTATGAAAGGAGGTCAACAATGACAATAGCCGTTAGCCACACTGCAGCTGATATGAGTCGGTGGACAGGCCGTGCTGAGCCGTTTGAAACTGCGCGCGCCCGCTACTGGTATCAAATAGCTCAGCCTTATGACTTTGATAGCACCAGTCAGCAAAACGGTCAGCGCATTGGACTGGTCGGATTCGCTTGTGACCAAGGTGTCAGACGCAATCAAGGACGCGTAGGTGCCAGAGCGGCTCCGCCCTTGATTCGTCAGGCTTTTGCAGCGCTGCCAGTCATCGCTGAGTTACAACAACGCTTTGATGGTCAATTGCCGACTCTACTAGGTGATGCTGGCGATATCCATTGTCATGATAATGATGATTTTGCCGAGCGTACTCTTGAGCAAGCTCAAGTAAAATATGCCGATAAGATAAGTCATATTATCCAGCAAGGCGGCCTACCTATTGGGCTTGGTGGTGGTCATGCCATCGCTTATGGCAGTTTTGTAGGATTATGGCAGGCGCTGTCATCAGAAACCGATCAGCCTACTAATAACGTTAGCAATGTCGAAAACTATTTTGAAAATAATGTTGAAAGCCATGTTAAAAGCCATGCAAGCACAATGCCTACCATCGGGGTGATTAACTTTGACGCTCATCTAGATATTCGCCAATCTGATGTCGCCACGTCTGGTACGCCATTTCGCCAAATAGCCGAGCACCTTAATGAACAGGATCAGCCATTTAACTATTGCTGTATTGGCGTCAGTCGGTTTTCCAATACTGCCGCGCTCTTCGACCGTGCTGAGCAGTTAGGCGTACACATTATCAGTGACGAAGATTGCACCAACAAAAAGTGGAAAAAAATTGCTGCTCAAATAGAAAATTTTATCAATGACGTTGATGTGATCTACTTAACCATTGATATGGATTGCTTGCCATCGAGCATCGTACCTGGTGTCAGTGCGCCAGCCGCCTATGGTATTGAGCTGAGCTTCGTTGAGCGCGCGGTCAAACGTATCATGGCATCAGGCAAAGTAAAAATGGCTGACATTGCCGAGATTAATCCAACCTTTGATGTTGATGCGCGCAGCTGCAAAGTTGCCGCTCGCCTCTTGGCGACTATTATCGAGCAGCATTTACTTTTAGTATAAATAAATCGATACAGAATAAAAGTGTTATGAATATTTATACAAGTGACTGGAATGAATTTTGCGAAGCCTTTGTCTCGCTTGCGCACAACAAGCGAGTAAAATTTGTACCAGTCACGCTATAGCATTTTTAAAATAAACCAACCGTACAAGGCTACTGAAGTAAATTTTGCACATCCTCTGTCAGCAGCACCACAGCAAGAAGCGTTTTTACCAACGACACAATGTCTGTTTTAAAGTAAACGGACTATGGATGGCTGCACTAAATCTATACTAATAAGCAGGAGCACATTATGACTAATACAATAAATCCTACAGACCAAATGCCTACAAATGATTCCACTTTGATATCATTTGACCACCTCATTATCAATGCCAATCTTGCCACCTTTTCAGCACAATACGGGTTTGATATTTATCGCGACAACCAAAGCGCCAATCAAAGCAATGATCAAAATAAAAGCACCCCTTATGGTCAGTTAGAAAACGCCGCTATCGGTATCAAAGACGGCAAAATTGCATGGGTTGGTACGCATGAGCAAATAAAGCCGCATCTTACTCATTATAAAAGCGATCAAATCAAAGATGTTTACGGCAACTGGGTCACGCCCGGACTCATCGATTGTCATACCCATATCGTTTATGGCGGTAACCGCAGCAACGAGTTCGAAGCGCGATTGCAAGGTGCCAGTTATCAAGATATCGCGGCACAAGGTGGCGGCATTGTCTCAACCGTTAGCGCCACCCGCGCAGCGAATGAGGAAGAATTGTTTGCGCAAAGTGAAAAACGCCTGCTCGCGCTCATCAAAGAAGGCGTGACCAGTATCGAAATCAAATCTGGCTATGGACTGGATTTAGAAACTGAACGTAAAATGCTGAAAGTCGCCCGCGCGCTCGGCGACAAACACAACATTCATGTTAGCACCACTTATTTGGCCGCCCATGCGTTACCGCCAGAGTATAAAGACAATGCCGATGCGTATATCGAGCAAGTTTGCCAGTGGTTACCAATCTTGCATAGCGAGGGCTTGGTCGATGCAGTCGATGGCTTTTGTGAAAACATCGCCTTTACTGCTGAGCAGATTAAGCGCGTCTTTGAAGTCGCTCGTTCATTAGACTTACCAGTTAAGTTGCATTCCGAGCAGTTATCAAACATAGGCGCTAGTGCTTTGGTAGCAGAATACCAAGGACTATCAAGCGACCATCTTGAGCATTTAGCAGAAGACGATATTAAAAAAATGGCCGCAAGCAACACGGTAGCCGTGCTATTGCCAGGTGCTTTTTATACTTTGCGTGATACTAAGCTGCCACCGATAGAAGCATTGCGCAAACATCAAATTCCGATTGCCGTTTCAACAGATTGCAACCCCGGCACTTCGCCATTGACGTCGCTGTTATTAGCGATGAATATGGGCTGTACATTATTTTATCTCACTACTGAAGAAGTATTGGCAGGGGCAACTGTTCATGCGGCACAAGCGTTAGGTCTCGCCAAAAAAGGCAAAATAGAAGTGGGTTACGATGCTGATTTAGCATTATGGGATATCGCGCGCCCTGCTGACCTTGCTTATCAAATAGGGCTAAATCCTATTAAAGGAGTAATGTATCAGGGGCAATGGCGTTAGTAGAGTTTCTATTAAAGCTTGTGCCGAAAATAAATTAATGTTATACCAAACCCAAAATATATAGTATAATCCACTTATGACTATACCAATACATAACCTAGAAGACCATGACTTTGGCAAACACTCAAAGACTGAGCGCAATCCCAGAGCCCGACTACGCCTGCTCATCTTATACCAATATAGTATAGGCAAAGCCACCAACGATATTGCCAAAGACCTCTGCATACATCCTGAAACTGCCAGACGGACATTGAAGCGATATTATGAACGAGGACTTGAGAGTCTCTACGATCGTCATCGTCGAGGTCGTCGCAGCAAATTGGCAGAAGCAGACACAGCCGCTTTTAAAGCCATGATAGTCTCTGAACAAGAAAAGCGCGCTGGCGGTCGTCTAACCGGCAAAGACATTCAGCAATTGGCTAAAGAACACTACAACGCTCACTACACCGTTAACGGTATCTACGAGCTACTCAAGCGTATTGATATGAGTTGGATAAGTGCTCGTAGTCAGCATCCAAAAGCCGACCCACAAGCTCAAGACGCTTTTAAAAAAACTTTATAGCACAGGTTAAGGCGTCACTGCCTACTGATGTGAGCCTAGATCAAGTGGACATCTGGTTTCAAGATGAAACTCGAATAGGACAACAAGGCTCATTGACCAGAGTTTGGCATTACCGCGGTGGGCGACCTCGACTGATCAAGCAGCAACAGTTTCATTCCGCTTATCTGTTTGGTGCCTTTTGTCCAGCGACAAAGAAGGCTGTCGGCTTAGTACTGCCTTTCGTTAATAAACACACCATGTTATTGCATATGCAAGAGATTAGTAAAGCCGTTCCAAAAGGACGTCATGCGGTGGTGGTGATGGACGGCGCATTATGGCATCAACCAAGCTTGAATCAGGCTAATGTCACTATGCTTAAACTACCGCCTTATTCACCTGAGCTCAATCCCTCTGAGAGAGTATGGCAGTACCTTAAGCAAAATGAGCTATCTAATCGTTGTTATGACAGTTATGAGGCTATTGTCGATGCCACTTGCTTGGCTTGGAATAATTTGCTTAAACAGCCACAAAGAATTCGGTCGTTAACTGCTCGTACCTGGGCGCAACTTTAATTGTTGGGTTTGGTATTATTTTCGGGCTATTGATGTCATTTGCTTACCCAAAAAAACCTGCTAACAGGATTAGCAGGTTTTTATGATTGATAGGCGCTGATTTATCTCTTGATTTTACGCTCAAATTCTCGGCCTGTTTCGGCATTGATTTTAAGTTCCATAATTTGGTCGCCTCTTAACCTGTCTACCTGATAGTAGGTAGGATGTCGAGGATAATCTTGACTGTGTATGAATTCAATGCCCAAAACAAGGCTATCGGCTCGATCTTCTACGGTATTAATAACATCTTTAATATTTATCTTTGCTCTTTTTTGTCTTTCGTAGTCATCTGCCTCACTGTCATCTAGACTATCGGTATCCGTATCAACCACTCGAGCCGTGCGCGCGTCGACTTTTACTTTATATTCAGCCTTACCATCAGTAAACTCAAGATCATACACCCCACCGCCACTGGTAGAGTCGTTGTCTTCATAGTCGAAGTCTGCATTGATTAGGATGACAGAAACATCATCAAGAACATCTCTTAGAGCCACACTAACCGCCTGTCTTAAGCTAATCTTGACAGATTGAGCGGCACGTACTTTTGCTGCTGAAACGGCATGAGCAGTGGTACTAATCACACCTGTGCCTAAAGCTAGAGCCAGACAAGTTCCTAGTGTAGTGACTTGAAGGCGCTTCAATGTCTTATTCATCGTTTTCTCCTTGATGAGACTATTATCCTTATACCTTACAAACAGTATGGATTTATATTTATTTTACGATTAAATAAACACAGCTTTGGGATATAAAAGTATCTAAATGTAGCAATATGTACTAAAAACATTCTATGATTAATAGGGTTTATTGAATGTTAGAATTTTAATTTGTACGATTTTACTTAGGGTCTGTTGAACATTCACAAATGAGCACTGCTGATAGCTAAAACCGATCTAGTCTAAGTAAAAACTGTAGGTAATGCTCATTGCATTGGTTAGATTTTTATAACGAATAGAGCGATTTTAGCGTATTAATACCATTTCCAAAAATTAGAGTAACGCGGAAAACTTGTGCAAGTACTACACCTAGTAGACTTAGCAAGTTTGACAAAGTTAATCGCACTTTTTGGGTTTGGCATAATTTATATTTACAACACAAAAAAGCCGCTTCCATAAACATGATAGAAGCGGTTTTTTTGATAAAGCTATTATAAAGCAGGTATGAATATTAATTGCTCAACTTACTTATGCCTTGATAATTAACTGTATCTTGATAGCAATCTGAGTGCCGATCAAAGGTATTAAGTATTTTAGTTCAAAATACCATACGCGCACAATGCATCGGCCACACGTTTGAAGCCTACGATATTTGCACCTGCCATATAGTCAATATAACCATTATCTGTTTGGTTATATTCCTCTGAAGCATCAGCTGCACAGTCATGAATATTTCTCATGATATTTTTAAGACGCAAATCTATTTGCTCAAAGGTTTTATACTGACGTACTGAGTTTTGTGACATCTCAAGTGCAGATACTGCCACACCGCCAGCATTGGCCGCTTTACCTGGTGCATAATGCACGCGGTGCAGACGGATATGATCAACGGCATCAGCAGTCAACGGCATATTAGCGCCTTCGACAACATATTTGATACCGTTTTCGACCATAAGCTTGGCATCATCTTCATTGACTTCGTTTTGCGTCGCTGATGGGATAGCGATGTCGCCTTTAATATGCCATGGCTTTTGCTTAGGGAACCACTCACCACCATATACGCCGACATAATCAGCCAATGGCTTACTGTCTTCTTTTTGCTTCTTTAGCCAATCGATTTTTTCTTGATTGAGACCCTTTTCATCATACAAGGTACCTTGCGAATCAGAAACAGTCACCACATGACCACCCAACATACAGACTTTTTCAGCAGCATGCAGTGAGACGTTACCAGCACCTGAGATGAGTACTGTTTTCCTTCGATATTTTCGTTTTGGGCTTTTAGCATGTTTTCTAAAAAATAAACCGCACCATAACCTGTTGCCTCAGTACGCATCAAACTACCACCAAAGCCTACGCCTTTACCTGTCAATACACCGCCATATTCATGGGTTAGGTTCTTGTACATCGCAAACATGTAGCTGATTTCACGGCCACCAACACCGATATCACCAGCTGGCACGTCAATGTCTTTGTTTACATAATGGTGCAACTCGCGCATGAAGGCATAGCAAAAACGGCGAATTTCACTGTCAGACTTCCCTTTAGGATCAAAGTCTGAGCCACCTTTACCGCCGCCCATTGGCAAGCCCGTCAAGGCATTTTTGAAGATTTGCTCAAAACCCAAAAACTTTAAGACTGATTGGTTGACAGTGGGGTGGAAACGAACACCGCCCTTATAAGGACCTAAAGCGTTGCAAAATTGCACCCTCCACCCACGGTTTACCTGAACTTCACCTTTATCATTTTCCCAGTTGATACGAAAACCAATGACACGGTCAGGCTCTACTAAACGCTCAAATATTTTGAATTCTTCATACTCAGGATGGGCTTCATATAAAGGTGCAATGGTAAGCGCGACTTCTTTCACGGCTTGAACAAACTCAGATTGATGCGCATAGCGTGCTTCAATATTTTCGATGGCCTGGCTGATACTCATATAGCTTCCTTAACGATAATACAGGTGGTGTTGCTGGATCACATCCGCACAATATCGTATTACTCTAAATAATATTGTCGATGCATGATTACGGATGCTTTTATGCGTTTAGTACATAAAAACAGGCGGGATTGGATCTTGACAGGCTAAGGGGCTGAGCAGCCGCGATGGCGCATGGTGAATAACCATATCACTCTTAAGCTTCTTACATATCAATTTAAAACTGCCGATTTTGCATGGATTGAGACAGTATTACATAGATCGTGCAGACAGTGAGCAGCTTTATCATAGGATTAGATACAACTCGTTACTTAACCCATCCCATTTAATTTACCTTGCTGCTCAAAAAAGTCAATCCCATATTGCAATATAAATGCTACTAATTATGAATGGCTATAGGTATAGACGAAATGCAAAAAGTCTCTATCCTCAGCATTTAGTCGCTTATATAGTCCATAAACTAATATGAACGGTATTAAACATAGCTTAAAAGGCATAAAATCGTTTTATTTTTAAAAAATACTTTGGTTTAGCCATATCAATATAATCAGTAAGGTATTATAATGCGAATCTTAGCACTATAGCTTTTTTATAGTTTTATCAATATATGGTTTGTATCCATTCAATAATAAATTATAGAGACATCACATGCGTACAGATTCTTTCCAACAAATTTTAGAAGACCTAAACAGCTCATCAGCAGATGTTGAAGCATCATCTCTAATCTCAAACGATGGTTTAATGATTGCTTCAGCATTGCCAACAGGAATTGATGAGGATCGTGTTGGTGCTATGTCGGCAGCCTTACTGTCTTTGGGTGAAAGAGCAGGTCGTGAGCTGGTTCGTGGCAGTATTGATCGCATTATGATTCAAGGTGAAAAAGGCTACGTCATCATGACTTCAGCAGGTAAAGAAGCTGTACTAACGATCTTGGCAAAACCTAATGCCAAACTTGGCCTTATCTTTCTAGATATTAAGCGTGCTTCAGAGGCGCTTTCAAAACTTATCTAACAGACAAACGTCAGGATTATTCAGTAAAGCTATTAAGTAGTAACAAATAAATAGCGACCAAAAACTGATGATTTGACTTAAATATAATAACAATTATAGGAGATTATTATGTGCTCTCCAATTCCTGATGCACTTAGTCCTGATATGCCAGCTGAGCAAATCACTCTGACCTATTATGATGGTACTTCACGCACTGTCTATGATACTGATATCGAACGTCCCTACCCTGATGGCAAGCTCATTGTTTCGCGTACAGATTTAGATGGTGTTCTGACCCATGTCAACGATGCCTTTGTCGAGATTAGTGGCTATAGTGTGGACGAGCTCATCGGTCAACCACAATCTATTTTGCGCCATCCTGATATGCCAAAAGCAGCTTACAAAGACCTGTGGGATACCGTAGAAGCGGGTCAAAAATGGCATGGCTATGTCAAAAACCTATGCAAAGATGGCAGCCACTATTGGGTTTATGCCACTGTAGTGCCTAATGTTCGTCGCGGTGAAACCGTAGGCTATACGTCTGTACGTCGTAAGCCCTCTCGCAGCAAAATCGAAGCCGCTATTGTCCAATATGCTGACATGAAACAAAATGAGGAAGATTAAATCATGACGACACACAATATGTTAATCGCTCCTGATTTTTCGCCCGAGCGTTTTGCAGGCTGGCACATGTTCAACACTTTGATTCAAAAGCGCGCCAATCTAAATATGCACCTAAATATCCCTGCCTCACATGCCGAGCAAGAGCAAGTGATTGGCACTGAGGACATTCAGGTCATTTATGCCAACCCTTTTGATGCAGCGACACTTATTCGTGAACAAGGCTACCAAGCGGTTGCCCGCCCTATCGGTAAGTCCGATGAGATGGTGATTGCTGCTGCCGCAAATAGCGACATCAATAGCTTAGAAGACATCAAAGCTGGTGCAACCGTTGCTATGGCAGATAACCGTGATGTTAAGCTGATTGGTTTACGCTTACTAGAGGCCGTTGATATAGAAGAGACTGATCTTAACTGGGATGTCACAGAGAACTATCAAGCTGCCGCTCGAAAAGTTATCAAAGGTGATGCGCAAGCCGCTTTCTTTTTGGCAGAGGTATTTCACAGCTTTTCACGCTTAACCAAAGCCCAGCTATCCGTGCTTATCGAAAGTGACCTCGCTGATATTAGCCATGTCCTACTCATCAAAGAGGGTTTTCCTGATACCGAAGTATTCATGGATGCCATTCTTAATTTGCATAACGATGAGGATGGTAAAGAGGCGTTGGCCGAGCTTGGTATGCCTCAAGGGTTTGAGGCAATGAATGAAGAAGACGCCGAGTTTATGATTGATTTGATGCAAACCTTACTCGACTAGACGCTTATTTGCATCTTTCTGCAACTTGCTTAGTTAGGTCATGACCTGTCGCAGCGCAGTAGCAACAGTGACATGACCTAAAGGACTCTATTATGCCTGACATAGATCTTATCAAAGAAAATGAGAGGGAAGCACGCCGCGTGTTTCGCTACTATTCGCGCAAGATTTTTTCAGCACCCAATAACCGCTACTACCACGAACAGCGTATCAATGCGGCTTTGTTACTGAATGAAAAAGAGCCTTTGCAAGGCGCTGTCGCTGACTTTTTCTTTGGCTGTTGGTATGATATACCTTATGATATTAAGAGTGTGTTTGCTCGTATCCAAGGTCGTCTGCATCCACAGATAGAGCAAGCTTTTCATAATTGTATTAATAAACTTGATTACATAAGACACAGCAGTGAGTTTGCGACACGCTGGAGCGTACTGGTCACGCCATCCCTTAACGTACAAACTCATCGACTACGTATCAGTAGCGATGATGCTAAAGAGATCGCCAAAAATATTACCAACGAGCTGATGAGCGCGCGTGATGCAGGTGATTGGAACATCATCGAACAAGTTGAACGTGAGTTTTTTGCTCATTGTCTGGCTTGTAATGATCGTCTGGCCTTTTCTATTGTTTGGTTTCGCTTAGGTAAAAGCGATTGGCAGTTTGATGAGCGCTGGAGTCATTGTCAACGACAGCTAGAGCAGATTGATACTGAGCATCAAGCAGAAAGTGAACCCTTAAGTATAAACTAAGAAAATAACACATCGCCCTTATGGCCTGGTTTTTGCATGTTCATAGATCATAGATTATTTTTCTTTTAACGACTTACAAGGTAGCTCTCATGTCCACGTCTCACAAAACGTATATTACTCTAACTCCTGCTGGCGTGTTTGAAGCATTTTCTCAAAGTGAGCCAACTGACATGCAGCTGGCACTACAAGCTCTATTGTCAGGTCGGGAGACCTTGCTCGTAGCAGATTGGCTGGAAAGGTACTCAGAGCTTTGGTTAGAAAGCTTCGTTGAGCAAGGATTTATTGAAAAGCTATCGACCTTCTTGCCAGCGCCCAATCTGCCACTTGATCAGTTTTTGCCCTACGTCGTGGCAAGCTTATCAGGTAAGCGCCGTGCGGCTATTGCCTCAGATGAAGGGTTTTGCTTAGCACGTATTGGTTATACTCAAGAAGAAGCCGACATGCTCAGTGTGGCAGCGGCAGATTTTTCTGGTTTTATGATACGTCAAAAGCAGCGCGGCTGGGCAATTGAAAGCCAAGCGATATCATTCTTTCAGCAAGTAGATCTGCTCATTCCTGAGACCAGCTTTGTGTTCTTATGGATTGACGGGAGCGGCTATGCTCTCATCATCGATGGCGAACCCTTGACCAATAATCGTGCCTTTATCGAATTGATTTGGGCTCTGAAAACCTCTGGGCTTAAGTTTGATAGCTAGAGCTTACTTTCTGCTCATAACCAGCTTTCTATAACCAACTGAACCTATCGTGCATCTGTCACAAGACCAGATGCACTTGTATTTTTATCACCTCAGCTTTCACTTCAATCACTTTTGCATACTCTCCGCTCTACAATCCTCTCTACAGTTATTTTCTCTAAAACCTAGCCATTCTATGAGATTCCCCCTCAGTAATACTCTTAATGATAATATCCTACTAAGTAACAATAACTCACCAAGCTATCAGGCATACTGGTATTAAACCAATCTCACTTTTTTATATAAACTATTAACTCATCTTTCCTCTAACTCCTGATCGTGGCAACCTTTGCCAAACCTTGCACTTTTGCTTATTTTTTAGGATGGTTTATGACTTCGCTAACTACTGTGCGCGTGCGTTATCAAACGATTGAAATTGGCAATACAGACATTCATATTTGTACCCTGCGTGACAATCAACAATTCAGTGACCCAGATGATGAGGCGCTAAATTTGGGCATTTGCTCGGCTTCTTGGCCATTGTTTGGCGTCATTTGGCCCTCAAGTTTGGTGCTTGCCAATCATATGCTCGACTACGATATTGCAGGCAAACGTATCTTGGAGGTTGGCTGCGGCATGGCATTATCTAGTTTATTGCTCAATCATCGCCACGCGGATATCACAGCGACGGACTATCACCCAACGGTCGAGTACTTTTTGGATCGTAATACCACGCTCAATAATAATAAAGAAATTAACTTTGAGCGCTTAGACTGGAGCGAGGACAACAGTAGCCTTGGGCGCTTTGATATGATTATCGGTAGCGACTTACTCTATGAAGATCAGCATATCGATATATTGGCGGCATTTATTGAGCGTCATGCGTTGCCAAAATGTGAAGTGATCATCGTTGACCCCGGTCGCGGACGCAAAAACAAGATAACGGCAAAGATGGTTGAGTATGGCTTTAGCAGTAAACACGTCAAGCCTGAGGATACTACTTATCTAGATCAGCCTTTTAAAGGACATATTTTGACGTTTTCTAGGTCTGATAAATAACTCATATAAAGTAAATAAATCTAATTCAACCCTTGGTTTGCGCTAAGTTTCTCCTATGTTTTCTTTTATATACTAAAACCATCAACACAAATGCTGTTATTAATAAACAGTCATATTGATTAACGTTAAAAGGATAAACACTATGAAAAACTTATCAACGTTTGGCAAATCTATGGTTATGGCGCTAGGTATCGCAGGACTCGGCACAGCTAGCATGATGACTGTACAGGCTTCTACCAAGAGCCAAGGCAGCGAGGCAATGGCTGCCGTGCAAAGTAAAGTCAGCTTTGAGCAAGCCCTTAATATCGCGCAAAAAACCGTCAAAGGTGACATTGTCAGTGCTGAATTTGATCAAAACGATTACTCAGCAGGCGGTAAATATGAAGTTAAAGTCATTGCCAATAACACCGAATATGAAATAGATATCGATGCTGATAGCGGCAAGGTATTAAAGACCAAGCAAGAAAAGCTTGATAATAAAGACATAGCAGAATACAAAGCCATGAAACAGGCTAAGGTTAATCTAAATCAAGCGATGCAAACCGCGGCTCGCAGCGTCGGTGGCACAGTCTTTGAAGCCGAGTTCGATAATGATGATGGTCAATCCGTGTATGAGATCAAAGTCGCCAAAGGCAATCAAACCCACAAGGTCATGATTGATGCCATGACTGGCAAAGTGATTAGCACACGCTTAGACAACGACGACTAGCACTACAGTCAGCGAGACTTTCATAGCTTACTTCTGTTATAACCCTACTCAACAAAGGCTCTAAGCGTTACTATGGTATCGGTTAGAGCCTTTTTTATGGTTAAAAAAATATAAAAACGTAAGGATACTTTATGCGAGTATTACTGGTTGAAGACGATTTGATGATTGGTGAGAGCTTGAGTGAAGCATTACAAGATGAGACTTATATCGTCGATTGGGTCAAAAATGGCCGCCAAGCTATTCTGACCTTAAAGGTGCAGCCTTATGAGATTATTTTATTAGATTTAGGCTTACCTGAGATTGACGGTATGGGAGTATTAACTGCCATTCGAGATGCCAAAATCGATACACCCGTATTGATTATAACAGCGCGTGATGATATCAAAGATCGTATCGCAGGGCTCGATTCAGGAGCAGACGACTACGTGGTCAAACCCTTTGAGCTTGGGGAAGTATTTGCCAGAATGCGCGTACTCATCCGCCGTGCACAGGGTAAAGCCGACAATCATTTAACCGTGGGTAATCTGAGCTTAGATACCACCAATAAACGCGTGATGATGAACGCAGCGCCTATCGATTTGACCGCAAAAGAGTACATGCTGCTGACCAAGTTTATGTTATCGCCCGAAAAGGTGATGTCAAAGACTGAGCTAGAGGACTCGTTATACGGTTGGGGCGGTGAGGTCGAGAGTAATGCGGTGGAATTTTTAATTCATAGTTTAAGAAAAAAACTTGGACAAGCTAGGATTAAAAATGTCCGAGGTCTGGGCTGGTATATCAGCAACAATACTGCTAATAGCAATGCTACTAGTAACAGTGACGCCAATCATCCTAGGGCTTAATCTATGTCAGCTATGCGCCAACTCTTTAAGTCTATGCAGTTTCAGCTGATTTTTTGGTCAGTGTTAGCGCTACTGCTCTTGGCAATAGTCGCAGGCGGCTATGGGTTTTGGTATAACTATAAAGAGCTAAACGAGTTTCAAGATGACAGCCTTGAGAGTATGTCGGCACTCATCGAACAAACCATTCATCTCGGTGCAGTAGATAACAATACTCTGCTCGAATCCAATATTCACTTTGATACCGATGATGAGGATGGCAGCATAACGGTTGATATTATCAATACCAAACTGACAATGCCAGTAATCAATTACTCCTCTCATAATAGTGACAATAACGATGATGGTGATGTTAAGAACAAGGACAATATTAGGTCTCACAGCGACGAAGACTATGATTACATTACTGTTGAAGATCTACCAGCCATCCCCGTAGGTATCAGCACCAAAGTTATTGACGATGACACTTGGCGCATCTATCGTAACGATAGCGCTGACAATGTGATTATTGTCCGTCAGCGCACAGAGTTTCAGGATGAGCTTGCCAAGTCCAGCGCCCTACAATCATTTTTCCCTCTCATTATTGGCATGGCCTTTTTGACATTATTATTGCCATTTATTACGTGGCACATGCTAAGGCCGGTACGCCAATTACGCCATGACATTGATCAACGCCGTGAGAATGATTTGACACCCCTGCCCATCGATAATTTGCCTACTGAGCTATCACCGTTTGTGGCATCTTTAAATAGGCTACTTCTATTAGTACAAACCAGTATCGAACGTCAACAGCGCTTTATCGCCGATGCTGCCCATGAGTTACGTTCCCCACTGACCGCCATCTCATTACAATTACAAAGATTGCAGCGCATTAGCAATGATACAGTGATGACAGAGGGTTTGGATAAGCTTGCCATGCGCCTAAAGCGCAATCAGCAACTGGTCGAGCAGCTGTTAACGCTCGCACGTGTTGGCAGTCTCAATGATCATATTGATAGCAGTAACATTGAAAACCGCCCACTCATCTCTGTCAAAGCGGTGATCGAAGAAGTCATCAGTCTATTGATTCCCATCATTGATAATAAAAATATTGAGCTGACTGTTCATCTATTGGCTGATGAGCAAGTAAATATAGATGAAACCTCATTATTATTAGTGATTAAAAACATCATTCAAAACGCCATTGTCTATACGCCTGATCATGGTCAAGTAGCGATTAAGCTGTTTCATCTCACATCTGAATTCATACAGACGGATAACGATTATATTAATAATAAGGATGATAATAAATTTGGTTTAGGCCGCCATGTGATTCACTCTGGTGCAGCACCTATCGCCAAAAAATCAGATAAAACAAGCAAATTAGACAAACATAGCAAAGCCAGTCGCTGGCTTGATAATCGACTTGCCCTGCAAGTTATGGATACTGGCCGAGGGATCAGTCCTAAAGATTATGAGGCTATATTTGAGCCTTTTGTGCGTCTCAGTCACTCTAACAAACCTTCAGACACCTCTGCCTTTATTAATGACAATTCTAATTTAATAAATAAAGACTCTCGCTTGATGCGCTCAGACAGTGCTGGTGGCAAGACGGAGACTATTGACGGTACTGGCTTAGGATTGTCTATCGTAAAATCCATTTGCGAACAGGTAGGCATTGACGTGTTTTTGAGTGCATCAACTCTAGAGAGCGTGAACGTTCAAGACAGTACTGGCTTATGTGTAACTTTGGTGTTTACAGATTAAACTCATTAGGACGCGACTTTATCCTCAGAACCTTATCAATGACATAGGCTAAAAAGATGCCGCTCCTATTAGGAGCGGCATCTTTATTTTATAACGCTAAATTCAAAACCAATATCGTTAGTTACTACTTTTAAAAAGTATCTCTTAAAAATGAATAACCGTACGAATACTCTCACCTTTATGCATCAGATCAAAGGCTTCGTTGATGTCCTCTAATGGCATAGTATGAGTGATAAAGTCATTTAATGGGATATCACCTTGCATATAACGATCGACGTAGCCTGGTAATTCGCTACGGCCTTTGACGCCGCCAAATGCTGAACCTTTCCAGACTCGACCAGTCACTAGCTGGAATGGACGGGTTGAGATCTCTTGTCCTGCACCAGCGACACCGATGATGACCGACTCGCCCCAGCCTTTATGACAGCACTCAAGCGCTGAACGCATGACATCGACATTACCAATACATTCAAACGAATAGTCTACGCCGCCATCAGTCATCTCAACGATGACCTCTTGGATAGGCTTGTCATAGTCTTTAGAATTGATGCAATCAGTCGCGCCAAGCTTTTTAGCCAACTCAAATTTATCTTCGTTGATATCAATACCGATAATACGACTGGCTTTTGCCATTTTTGCACCGATGATAGCGGCGAGGCCAATACCACCAAGGCCGAAAACAGCAACGGTAGCTCCTTCTTCAACCTTAGCGGTATTCATAACCGCGCCCATGCCGGTGGTCACGCCACAACCTAGCAAACAAACTTTTTCTAACGGTGCTTCTTTATCCACTTTAGCTAAAGAAATCTCTGGTAATACCGTATATTCAGAGAAGGTTGAGCAGCCCATATAATGATAAATTGGCTCACCGTCTTTATAAAAACGCGTGGTGCCATCTGGCATCAGGCCTTTACCTTGCGTCTCGCGTACGGCTGAGCACAGATTGGTTTTACCTGAAGTACAGAATTTACAGACGCCACACTCTGCGGTGTATAAAGGAATAACGTGATCGCCGACTTGGACGCTGGTCACGCCTTCACCGATTTGCTCAACGATACCACCGCCTTCATGACCCAAAATTGCTGGGAATACGCCTTCTGGATCTTCACCAGATAGCGTGAAAGCATCGGTATGGCAAACGCCGCTGGCGATAATTTTTACTAATACTTCGCCTTTGCGTGGCAGCATGACATCCACTTCTTCGATAGATAGTGGCTGGTTTGGGCCCCAAGCAATGGCGGCTTTCGATTTAATAAATTTATCTGACATAATATTCTCTCTTTTTAATGGATTTATCGCGTATTGAAGACAGACCTATTCAGCTTATATGGCTTATTTAGTATAGGCAAGCGGCAGTTGTAGCAGCTTGTAAGACGTTTAATTTTATACTGACCATTATAGTTGTTTCTGCTGTGATAACAATGTGCTATATTTGCAAATCTCTTTTACACAGTGGTAATAATCATGCGCTGGGATGGCATTAGTGAGTTTGTTTACGTCGCAGAATACGAGAGCTTTACGCGTGCTGCAAAAGAATTAGGGATATCCACTGCGCAAGTGAGCCGCCAAGTAAGCGCTTTAGAGAAACGTCTCAATATTAAATTGCTATATCGTACAACTCGTAAGGTAACACTGACTGAAGAAGGCCGCGTGTTTTATCAGCATTGCCGCAGTGTCCTTGATGGCTTAGACGCCGCTGAGCAAGCCGTGAGTAATCTGCAATCCAAACCGCAAGGCAGGATTAAACTGACCGCCCCTGTCACTTATGGCGAACAGCAACTATTGCCTCTGGTCAATGACTTCATGGTGCAATATCCTGATATCGAAGTAACGGCATTTTTGAGTAATCAGAAAATTGACTTGGTTGATGGTGGCTATGATTTGGCCATTCGCATTGGCAAATTAAGCGACTCAACGATGATGGCAAAAAACTCAGCCGTCGTACCAACTTCGTCTGCGCTGCGCCTGCTTATCTCAAAAAATACGGCACACCATATACGCTAAGCGAGTTGAGTGAACATAACTGTCTGCTTGGCACCCGTGATTACTGGCACTTTATAGAGAACAATAAAAAAGCGGGTAAAGAACGAAACATGCGAGTGTCTGGTACTGTGCAATATAACAGCGGTCACAGCCTAGTCGATGCGGCATTAAAAGGTTTGGGTATCGTGCAGCTGCCTGATTACTATGTGCAGAGACACTTGGCATCAGGTGCACTAGTTAGCTTATTGGATAACTATAGAGAGCCTGAGGAAAGCATTTGGGCCGTCTACCCGCACAACCGCCACTTATCCCCAAGGATTCGTTTGCTGGTAGATTATCTAACAGAGCGTTTGGTTTAGCGTGGCGGCTTTGGTAGCCAAACCCACGCCAAGCAAACCCATGACAAGCTTCGGTCATTAGCTCATTAACCATCCTGCCATTAACAATATTAACGGCTAAGAACGCTGCAGTGACCGCTTATACATTTGCATGAGCGTTGCAAACTGTTCAGGCGTTAAGGTGTTGCGGACGTTCTTAAGACATTCATGGCGTAGATTCATATGCGCCATCTCAGTTTCGCTGATACGGTGCATCAGTGCCGTCGTCGTTGCATCATCAGCGCCTGTCATCATCGCTGTGCGCAACTGCCCACGCAAGGCTTTTTCATTAGCCTGCAGTGCCATACGGTTTTTCATAGCCATCTTGCGATAATCAGCAAACACTTTTACTTGTGCAGGCGTTAACGCCAGTGCATCTGCTTGACCAACGATGAATGGCATTAACTCTACGATAGGAAAGCTGCTATCGGCATCGACACTCAGCCCAGTATCTGCAACCGGAGCTGCCAACAGGTCTACTGAAGATTGCGGCGAAGCTGGCATATGTGCCGTGTTGTAAGTCGGTATGGTACTCTGACACGCACTTAATGATGCGCCTAGCAATAAGCTACTTGCCACTAACAATACTGGGGCTTTCAACGACTTCAATCTATTGACACCTTGCATCCTACTCTCCTAATGATTTGATTAATAAATAAAACATGATAAGCATAGGCATTATTCTGCTAGCCTAATTATGATAGATAGCACTGATAATTTAGTCTCTACGCTAAGCTCTATACTTAGTCGAACCCGCCAATCCTGTCATCAATGGCAGCAATACCAAGTAAGCATATACCAACAATGCGAGCACCGTCGCCAGATGAAACGCCCAGTCTACCCAGTAGCTCATGTCTGATAAGCCAGCTTTAAAAAATATCGGTAATGCAAAAAACCCAATAATCGCAACCACGATAGCCGACATAGCGGCCAGACGATAAGCGAGTCGCTTGCTTCTACCGACTGCAACCCAATACCCCCACGCCACCAGTAATATCAGCACTAATGCTATTACCAAGGTAGCGTTTTCTAGTATGGCTTCCCATAACATCATGAACGCTTGATTTAAAAGTAACATGGTCAATCCTTTGAAATTTCTAGTTTGTACACGACTCTCAACATAGTATGGATTATCGTAGGCTGTGGCTTTAGCCCAGCATTTTGCTTTCGCAAAGGTTTAAGCTGGGCTAAAGCCACAGCCTACAACAACATATTTAAGTAGTTGAGAGTCGGGTAGTTTATTTAACTCTGGTTTATGTAATAGTTCATATAATCATAACGCAATGACATTAATCATACTGCTATGCACTACTGACTCTTATAAAAGGTCAGACGCGGCCTTTGGCAACCGCCATATAGGCAGGTTTTAGCATCATCTCTTCCAAGAACCAAGCAAAGTAACTCTCTTTTAAAGGGTCAATCAAAGGGACGCTAGGAGTCAGGTTGTTTTCATAATCAAACTCAACCAACATCGCTTTACCTTCTTCTACTAGCATCGGGCAAGAGGTATAACCATTAAATTGTTGACTGGGCGCCTTACCCTGTATTACATCGATGAGGTTGTTCACCACTATCGGTGCGGAGAGTTTGACCGTTGCGGCTGTTTTTCCTTTTGGCGTGCCATTGATATCGCCAGCACCAAAGACATTGTCATAAATCTTGTGTTGTAGTGTATATTTATCGACATCCAGCCAGCCTTTGTCATTAGCCAGCGGACTATTCAATACGCTATCTACTGCAAACATGGGCGGCACGACATGAATAAAGTCATAATCCTGACGAGTCTGCTTGCCAGCTTCATCAGTGAAGTAAGCAGCTTTAGCACCTTTATCGATGGCGGTTAAACGCTGATGAAAATTGGTACCGATTGGTGGATCATATGATGCCCAGCGCGACAGTACGTTTTCATTGACCAAAGGCACACTAAAAACTGTGCCATGAGGACTAAAAAACTGCACATCACTGTCTTGACGTGTGCCCGCTTGAGTAAGCCTATCATGCAGCATAAAGGTCATTTTTAGTGGTGCTCCAGCACACTTCATATCGGTATGTGCAAGAGTCATCACCGCACGTCCACCTTTTTGGCGGAACTCATCCATCTGCTGCCATGTCTTTAGGGCAACCTCTGGACTGGGATACACACTCCCGATACCGTCAGAGCCTATATCTTCTGCGATGTCCAGACCCTCAATGGCCTCAAAACCCAATCTTAAACCAGTGGCTATCACCAAATAATCATAGCCAATGTTTTTGCCACTGTCGGTCACGACTTGATTACTATCGGGTAAAAACTCACGGGCGTTTTCTTGTACCCAGTCAATGCCAGCAGGTAGCAAGTCAGCGTTACTGTTGATAACTTTATCAGCGCTCTTCCACACACCAGTCGCCAACAGCGTGTAACCAGGCTGATAATAGTGATTTTTACGGCCATCTAACAGCGTTAGCTTGGCATTGGGTAATTGGCGGCTCAAGCGATTGGCAACTGCCAACCCTGCGACGCCAGCACCTACGACTACGATACTGGGGCTGTCTTGATGAGTGGGTAAGCTTGAGCACCCTGTCATCGCCATACTACCTACGACTGCCCCACCTGCTACCCCAGCACCAATGAACTGACGACGGTTAAGACCATTTTTTGACTCAGTCTTTGGATCATGACTGGTCACTTGGCTTGATATATTTGATAAATCATTAAAAAGTCTTTTCATAGTACTGTCCCTAGCTGCTTAAGCTTACCTTCACCCAAAAAACATATTGCCATTCAAAGCACCTAATTCAAAGCACCTAACTCAAGATACTTGATTCAAGGTACTAAGCACTAACCAAAATCAACGCCATCATGTGGTCTGACAGTTGGCTTGCCAGCTTCAATCCATGCCTCAAAACCGCCTGCAATCGAAACCACTTGCTTATAACCCAGCACTTCTAGTGACTGTGCGGCCAACGCTGCACGGCCACTGGTTTTACAATAAACTAAGATGTTTGTATCAGCCCCTTTAATAGCAGGTAGGTCATTTACTTTGAACTCTAATACGCCACGTGGTACTGATAGCGCTCCTGCAATATGACCTGCTGCATACTCAGCTGGCTCTCGTACATCAATCACTATATCGGCTTTGCGACAAGCATCTTCTGCTTGTGCCAATGATACTTCAGTAATTTTCTCTTTAGCAGCGCTTACTAAGTCATGTGCGGTTTTCATCATAAATCCTCAAAATATGGTGGTTGAATCACTACAGTTAAAAAGCGGTATATTGATAAGCTATTATTTATAAATACAACAAAATATCTAATAAGTACAATCAATATTCAATCTATAGGACACAACGCTGTCAGTATCTAAATAAAATAAAAGTGCATATATTAAAAATAATATGTCATTTAGTATAATATGTCCACAATATTTCACATATATTAATATATTTATTTGTATATCGTATTAATTAGAGACAATTACTTCCATAGCAATAGATGGCGAGTACCACAAGATCAATGTAAATCGTATAAGATCTGCTTTACAAGCATTGAGCTGTCGATATGAAGGGAGCTAGCAGTTTGGCAGAAGTTTGGCCATTTTTGGCCCATTTAAAAGCTAATTTTCAAATTGAGGATACATCCTGATATGAAGAAGTCGTAACCAAATAAGCAAGTAACTTAGCTGCTCATTACGATAATTCAGCACTGGCATCGAAACAACAATAGGTAATGATAAATAGCCTTCAGAATAAATAAGTCTATCTACACATTTAAAGCTGAAGTTTGACTGGTAGCAAACCCCTATCCATTCACAATGTTTACAAAAAACCTGAGCGTTCGTTCAACTTATATTTGAACGAACGCTCAAAATGATTTATAGTGGTGTTTGTTGACGGATTTAAGCAAATATTGTCATCTAATTTGAGCAATCACTCAATTTTGGTAATCATGCTTAAATGCATATAAACCACGTAACTTTTATACTCACAATAAGGATTTTACATGACCGAATTTACTTTACACGACAAGCAAAGCGCACCAGCAGATAGCAAAGAGCTGCTTGATGTTTCTATCAGTGCCTTTGGTATGGTTCCAAACTTGCATGCTGTGATGGCAGAAGCACCTGGGCTATTAGAAGGTTATCAGCGTCTGCATCAGCTGTTTTTGGACAGCAGCTTTGACGATGAAGAGACCACCGTCGTGTGGCAAACCATTAACGTCGAGCATGAGTGCCATTACTGCGTGCCCGCTCACACAGGTATTGCCAAGAGTATGAAAGTCGATGATACCATCACTGATGCCCTGCGTAACGAGACGCCATTACCGACTAAAAAGTTAGAAGCCTTACGTAACTTCACGCTCTCTGTCATCCGTGGTCGTGGTAATGTTGATGATGACGCTGTACAAGCATTTTTGGATGTAGGCTTTAGCAAGCGCCAGATTTTAGAAGTCGTGCTTGCTGCCGCGCAAAAGGTTATGAGTAACTACACTAACCATTTGGCCAACACACCAATTGATAAGCCATTCCAAAAGTTTGAATGGCAAAAAGCAGACTAAAAGCTATTGATACAAAAAACAAAGGAAGAGATTATGACCAATCCACAAACCCCACTCAGAATAGACATCGTATCAGACGTTGTCTGCCCTTGGTGTGTCATCGGTTATCGACAGTTGGCACAAGCACTTGAGCAAACCAATACTGCCTATGAGATACACTGGCACCCGTTTGAGCTAAACCCTGACATGCCAGCCGAGGGTCAAAACCTGCGTGAGCATATTATGGAGAAATACGGCTCGAGCAAGCAAGAGTCCGATGCAAGCCGAGCTAGAATGAATGAAGCGGGTAGCGAGGTTGGTTTTGAGTTCAACTTCACTGATGACACACGTATGCACAATACTTTTAATTTGCATCAGCTTTTGCATTGGGCAGATCAGCAAGGGCGCATGCATGAGTTAAAGCAAGCATTGTTTGCCGCGCACTTTACCAATAACAGAAATATCTCCGATAATACAGTGCTCGCCGATATCGCTGCAGAGATCGAACTGGATCGTAGCGAGGCACTCGCAGTGCTAGCAGATCAACGTTTTGCTAATGAAGTACGTACAGCGCAGCAGCAGTGGCGTCAGCAAGGCATTCAAAGTGTGCCTTCTGTTATTTTTAACCAAAAACACTTGGTTAGCGGCGCACAAGGGGTCGAGAATTTTAAAAGTATCTTGCAGCAGTTGTCAGAGCTACCAGAGTAATACCAAGCCCAAAAACAAACTGTTAAAATCTAGATATAAAAAGGGCTACTTGAAAATTCGAGTAGCCCTTTTTTATGTTTGACAAAACTTTAACGATTTTTCGTCCATTCAAAGTTGAATGTTTAACAGACCCTAATACAAATCCATTAGTCAGCAAGCGCGTCATTGCGCATTGCTTCTATAGAGGACGCCATATCATCTGCCAGCGCATGTACCGCAGCACTATCGACATCACGCTGAGCGAAGGCGCGTATCCCCATAATCTCAGCCTGCAGCCGACGTCCAAGCCTAGTAGGATCAAGCTCATCATCAAGCTCCCCTAGCCTCTGCGCTTCCACAAAACACTCTATAAAGCGCGCCTCCATGCCAGCCAACAGCTTTTCAACCTTTTCCAGTGCTGACTGCTCACGAGCCCCAAGCTCAAGCAAGCTTTTGACCAACATACAAGCTTGGCTCGGTATGTTTCGATCACGGATACCGCCAAGCTCTCGCAGATAAGCAGCCAAACCCAGTAAAGGCGATTCATGGCTGGCCAGTATGCGTTCAAGCGCTGTCAGTCCAGCTTGAGCATAATGATCAAGTGCTTCTTGAAACAGTCCATCCTTATTACCAAAAGCGGCATAGATACTTCCTGGGCGCATATCCAGTGCTTGTTCGATATCTTTCATTGAGGTGGCATGAAAGCCCTTTTGCCAGAACAGCTGTAGAGCACGCTCCAAAGCCTCTGAACGGTTATAAAGTGCGGTACGTGACATAATATATTCCAATTTTTAAAACTGTGACCTCAACTGATGAGATGAGCACACCATACAGTTTGAGTGACTACTCAATTTTATCTTGAATGATTACTCAAGTCTAGTTAAAGTAAGGTTAATCACTGTCACTGCTATCATTAAAATGATAGGTCTCGCTGACATAACCTATCACGATAAAAAGGAATTTTCATGTCTTCTAAACCATCGCCCTCCATCATCGTGTTCGATGTCAATGAGACGCTACTCGATATCGACACCCTCGCACCTTTATTTGCTCGGCTGTTCGGTGACGATAAAATATTAAGAGAATGGTTCGCCCAGTTGGTACTTTATTCACAAACCATGACCTTATCGGGTCTCTATACATCCTTTGGCGAGCTGGGTGTCGGTGCATTGCAGATGACAGCTGATATCCATCAAGTCACACTCACAGATGACGATATCAATGAGTTTAAGCAGCGCATGGCTGACATGCCCGCCCACCCCGATGCCATACCAGCGTTAACGAAGTTACGTACGGCAGGGTTTCGGTTGGTTACGCTGACCAACTCAGCGAGTAACGCATCGAATACGCCACTTGAGAAGGCTGGATTGAATGGTTTCTTTGAGCAGTCTTTTAGCGTTGAGACAGTAGAAAAGTTCAAGCCTGCGCCTGAGACTTATCAGATGGTCGCTGAAGAGATGTCTGTCGCGATGTCAGACCTCTGTCTAGTGGCTTGTCATCTTTGGGATACGATTGGTGCGCAAGCCGCTGGCTGCCAAGGGGCGTTTGTCAAACGTCCTTATAACGCCTTATTGCCTGCAGCCAAGGTACCAACACCTGGCTTTATGGCCGCAGATCTTGTCACCCTTGCTGAGCAAATCATTGATAGCAGTAAGTGAGTAAATAACAGTCCAATCAAGCAGGCTCTGCCACCTCTTGCTGCTTTAGACCAATGGTTCTAAGCTTGCCTTTATCATCGACTTCTTTGACCACCAGTGACCATTCATCATTGATTGCGACGGTATCACCAGAGACTGGCGCAGTTCCTAGACTGCCTTTTACATACTCAGCGACCGTTTGTTGCCACATGCTTTTTGAAGGATCTTCTGGTTTGGATTTCAGCTTTTCTACCAGAGAGTCAGAAGTCATCACGCCAGTAAAAAATGGCAAGTCTCCAAGCTTCACACTCGGGGATAGCAACCAATCACCATAAAAGTCATCGATGGCTTTGCGATCTAAAGTGGTGTCATTAAATATCTTGGCAATTTTACTGGCGTAGTTACCCCGCATCGCATACCACACACTATCACCAAACTTTAGCTTCGTATCTTCTTCAACCACCATTACTTGCTGTCCACGCACCAGAGCAAAAACACTGATCTCATCAGGGCTGATGCGCTTAGAGATACCCATAGGATGGCGACCAATGGCAAACGCTCCTGACTTTACTTCAAACTCATACAAGGTAATGCTCGCTTTATCCGATACCCAAACTTCATGCTCTTCTTTTGGATCTTTATTATTCGGAATACGCACTTTAAACAAATTCGCCATAATAGGAATGGTCATCCCTTGCAATATCAAAGACAAGACAACGACCCCAAAGGCAATATCAAACAGCAAAAAGGCCTCATCTATTCCTGCCATGATGGGCAAAATAGCAAGGGTAATAGGAACAGCCCCGCGAAGGCCGACCCAAGAGATAAAGCCAATCTCTCTGTCCTTAAACTTAAAGGGTTTGACACTGGTATAGACGGCAATAGGCCTAGCGATTAAGATCATAAAGGCAGCAATCGCAACTGAGTAGTGCCAAACATTGATAACGTTAGATGGCGTCACAAGCAGCCCTAGCACCACAAAAAGCACCGCTTGTGATAGCCACGCAAAGCTATCCATCACCCGCATCACATGCTCAGTAGAGCGTACTTTGTAGTTGCCAATCAGCGCACCCGCCAGATAAACCGCCAAAAACCCACTACCTCCAAGCAGGTTGGTGGCAGCAAACACTGACAGACCAGCCGATAATATCAAAATAGCATACATACCCTCTGCCAAATGCACCTTAGGCAATAGCCTAGAGAGCAAATAACCAAAGAGTAAACCCATCCCCAAGCCAACGCTCAGTTGCTGAAACAGTAGTCCTAAAAACGCAAGTGCTGTTTGCCCTGCAGGGTCAACATTGAGCGCAATTAACCCAGTCACCAATAGGATAGCTAAAGGGTCGTTGGCACCGGACTCTAGCTCAAGCGTGGCCTGTACGCGATCGTTAAGCTTGACGCCGCCATTACGTAGTAAAGAGAAAACCGCTGCTGCATCGGTGGAGCCTACGATCGCAGCCATGAGCATACCAACGCGCCAATCCACGCCCAGCAGCCACGTCACGAATACTCCTAACACCATGACAGTCGCCAGTACTCCCCAAGTGGCTAAGGTAATCGCGGGTTTCAGACCTACTCGAAAAGACTTAAAAGAAGTGCGCAATCCACCGTCTAGCAAGATACAAGCTAAGGCTGCCTGCCCGACGAAGTTGGCGATGTTATATTGGGAAAACTCAATGCCTAAGATACCTTGCTCGCCCGCCAGCACCCCTACTGCCAAAAACAGCAATAGCAAGGGGATACCCAAACGAGCCGACAGCGTACTTGCCATAATACTGGCAAATATTAACAATGCCCCTACCAGATATAGGATATTTAAGGTATCCATCTATTTTAAACCCTATTTTTAATAATTATTACGAGAATGTTGGCTTTACCCTCCTGCAGGTTCTAGCCCTTTTGTGCCAATAAACTATAGTCAAGTAATTTTAAAATCGTTACAAGGCGACCGACCGCAGATAGTACATTGAGTACATCTAGGGCGGGTAACACCGTAGCGGTTTAAAAGTCCTCCGACTATGATATATCAAAGCTGCCTAAGTTAAATAACCTGAGGTAAGCATAAAAACACGGAAAGCAGACTGTATTTTATATCATAAATTGGTCACTAATAAATGCTCATTTATATCAATATTGTGCTCTGTACATAAAAAACAGGGGTTATATTGCAATAGCCCTCTCTATTACGCACAATGATGGTCTAGCACCATTACTTTTAACAACAATAAACAAGGAAGATTATGATTAAAGTACTCTCAATCGCCGCTTTGGCGTTGGCTGTTGCTTCTTGCGCCAGTGTCGAAAACATCTTGAACTCGCCTGACAGCAACTCCTCAAAAGAGACCACCACTACTATCAATGCCGAAAAAGGCTTGGTGACTCTACAGAGCAATCATTCCGTGAAAGATACGGCCGATAAACTGGCGTCTATCTTAGAAAGCAAAGGCATGACAGTCTTTGCTAGAGTGGATCATCAAAAAAATGCGGCAGGTGTGAATCTGGAGTTGCGACCAACACAGGTCATTATGTTTGGCAACCCTAAAGCTGGCACGCCATTGATGCAATGCGAGCAAAGTGTCGCCATCGATCTACCACAAAAGATTCTAATCAGCGAAGATGCAGATAACAAGGTTTGGTTGTCTTACAACAACCCTGACTACCTAAAAACACGTCATGATATTCAAGGTTGTGACACAGCCATCGACAACATCTCGAAAGCGCTAAGTGGTATCAGTCAGGCAGCCATTGCCAAATAGACATAGAACAGAAGAATGAAACACATAAATAAGGTGGATTGGTAAAAACACAATCCACCTTACCTTCACTAGATTTCACCAAATAGCTTTTGAATAACGTAACCTTTAATTAATACGCCCTTCAGATAACGTCACAAACATGAGCCTATAGCAAAATAAAAGTCACTCACAATGATCAGATATAACCATCTGACTATTTAGCTCTACTTTTAACTTCTTTGCGCACTCAATGATCTTTTTTCTATCCGCTGGAATCGCACCGTATTCAATGGCGATGACACGCATCTCTACAGTAATGTCATAGTGAGGATAACTGGCATTGCGATGAAACAGACGTTTATTCACATTTATAAGTTCAGCAAACTCATGCAGCTCCTGCAGAGTATCTGCCAACATATGGCACCATCTGTACCCTTTGAATTCTATACGCGCAAAGTCCACATATACCGCCATATCATCAAACCTTTGAATCACTCTAAATTAAAAAACCTGATATAAAGCCATTAACATCTACAATATACGGTTGATTAATTTATCTTTTTGAATAAATTGATGAAACAACGCAGCACCGATATGCGCGACGGTAAAGACGAGAATCATCGGCCAAATAATATCCGTGTGCAAGTCATTATAAAAGCGTGCGGCACTACGATCTATCTCAACAAAAACTGGGATTTGAAACAAACCAAACACATCAACAGGACGACCACCATAGATAGACATTAACAGACCTGCTACTGGCATGGCTATCAATAATGCATAGAGAGCAAAGTGCGTCAATTGCGATATGACTACTTGCCATTTAGGCATCGCTACCGCTGGTGGCGCTTTGGTAAATACTCGATTGATCACTCGCGCAAGCATCCAAAACAACAGGCTGACACCAAAAGCCTTGTGCAGATTGATATACAAGGAGTTATCGGTATTGCCATACAAAAAAATCATAGCCCAGGTTACGAGCAATAACAGGGCGCTGATCCAATGAAACACTCGACTCATCACAGACCACTTATTGACCTGAGTCACACTTGGTTGAACCTTGTCCATACATCACCTTTTATAAATAACAGCCACCTAAGAGCGACTATAATACCAAATCTCAGCATAAATTAGCACAGCTACACAGTGTCTATTCTCTGTTAATAAAAAACCCTGTTACCCAAATAGCTTATCAGAATATTTCACGTACCACGCCGCTGATTGCACCTGAATGATATAAGCCAGAGCAATAAGGATAGCCGCTTGGGCGCCTGCTTCACCAAATGCAGTCATAGAAAGTGCCAGCGCTATCGATAAGTTACGCATCACCGTACCATACACCAGCGCAATACCATCGCCGCGATTGAGCGCCTTACGTGCAATGACCGTGCTAATCACATAGTTCAGTACATACAAGATCAGCAAGGGTATCAATATGCTCAAAATCAGCTCTGGGGAGCGCAGTAGGTCATCACTCTTTAGCGCCATAGCGACAAAGACGATACCGAGTACACCCAAGCTCGAAAAGGGCGGAAAGCGCGGCGCATAATGACTCTGGAATTTTTGTTGCCCGTGTTTTCGTACCAGCATTGTACGTGTGATTTGCCCTGCAATGAGCGGAACAATGACAAACAAGATAATTTGCTGGAATACTTTTAATAGCTCTACTGGTATCTCGGTACCCATCAAAAACTGTACATAAAACGGTGTCAATAACGAGCCCAAAAACAAACCAATAATAGTGATTTTGATAGCAGCAGGTACGTTACCCTTGGCAAATCCAGTCCACGAAATAGTCATGCCACTGGTCGGTAATAAAGCGGCGAGTAACAAACCCAATGCCAGCGCTGGCTGATCAGCAAAAAACAAGCGACCTAGGCCAAAAGCAATGAATGGAATGAGCAGAAAGTTAATAGCAACTGCCCACAACTGTACCGCGTTGTTTCCTGGTTGCAATAGCTGCCTTAGCTTCATGCCAACCATCATTGGGTAGACCATCAGCAGGGTCAGCGGTGTGATCAGCATTTTCATGCTATCTGTCTGAAACACTTGCCCTGCGATCAGCCCAAGTATGAGAAATAAGGGAATACTCAAACTTAAGTTTTTACTTAACCAAGTCAGATACTTCATGAATCATTCCTATTAAGCCGTATAAAGTATCAAACCTGAGTAGGCTTAGTACTTTATGCCCGTATTTTTTATTCGCTTTATAGTTAAAACGATGAACCTGGCTGTTTTAAGAACGCTATTTCTGCATCTGTAGAAGTACGGCCTAAGACTTCATTACGATGAGGGTAGCGCCCAAAGCGGTCAATGATTACCTTATGTCTCATCTCAAAGCCATAAGTTTCTTCGTCAGTGTACTGTTTAAAGAGCTGCTCAGCTTGCTGATGGATGATCTTTGATTCGCTATGCATATAAGGCATCAGAATAAATTTACGTTTTTCTAAAGCCTCAAACCCCTCTAATATGCCGCTTGCAACGGCCTCTTGAGCGAGTGCCAACACCATCGCATCTTGGGCAAAAGCCGCTGCAGTATCACGATAAATATTGCGTGAAAACTGGTCTAATACAATAATCTCCGCTAAGCGCCCCTCAGCACTGGTACGCCAAGTATAGAGCTCTGCCGCAGCAGCTTGTTGCAGTACCTCACTAAAACGCTCTATAAGGAGCTGATCAAAATCTGCATCCTTCTCAAAGAATTTTTGACTGCCCGCTTCATGAAAACAAAAATCCAATATCTGCTTAACCATTAATGCATCCTTTTATACTTTTTTATAGTTTATAACTTCAATGCCCTCACTCTAATTATCTATAGTGAATCCTAGATAAAAAGAGTACAGCTTTTACGGCGTGCTCTAGCAGCAGTGTCGGAAAGGAGCGTACGCCCCACTGCCGACAGGGCTCGGAGACTGCTCTGCATTAGGCAGCAAACAGACACCTGTGATGGGAGCACAACTCATCATATTGGCTAAATCCTTATCCGTCTATTTTCAAAACTGGCTTAATGGTGACGCCACTTGCCGAATCTGCAAACGCTTGGTTAATGTCCTCAAAGTCATAGAACTTAACCAGCTTATCAAACGGGAACTGCCCCGCTTTATAGTAAGCAATCAGCTGCGGAATAAATACTCGAGGAATGGAGTGGCCCTCAATGACGCCGATCATGCTTTTGCCTTCGGCCATCAAGTCATTGTGAACATCAATGCTCATCTCAGGTGTGATACCAACTATCGCCACGGTGCCCAAGGGTCGTAAGGCATTCAGTGACTGCTTTACGACCAAAGGTACACCTGTGGTTTCAATAGCATAATGACTGCCACCGTCTGTTATTTTTTTGATTTCTGTGACTACATCAACGTCTTTGCCGCTCAATACATGAGTCGCACCAAGCGCTTTTGCCAGCTCAAGACGACTGTAATGCACATCAACGGCAATGATGTGCTGACATCCAATAATTTTGGCGGCCATGACTGCACTTAGACCGACGGCGCCCGCACCATAAATCACGATGCTAGAACCAAACTCTGGTTTCAGACGATTTAAGACGGTGCCAGCACCAGTCTGAATACCGCAGCCAAGTGGCCCAAGTAGTGCTAGATCCACCTCTGGATCAACCTTTACCGCATTTCTAGACTTGGCAATCGCGTAGGTGGCAAATGAGGATTGACCAAAAAAAGTAGCGAGTGCCTCTCCATCTTGTGCGAGCCTGTGGCTGCCATCATCCATCGCACCACCGAAGTTCAGCTCGTTGAAAGTGTCGCAAACGGTTGGATGACCTGTCAAGCAATGGCCACAATTGCCGCAGTGTGCAAACGACATCACCACATGGTCACCGACTTGCAGATCAGACACGCTTGCACCGACCGCATCAACCACACCAGAGCCTTCATGACCGAGTACAATCGGAAATGGCGCTATGCCCAAATCTCGTGCAACCACATCGGTATGACAGACACCAGCCGCCACAATTCGAACTCGAATCTCGTCACTTTCAGGCGCTGCAAGCTTGACCTTTTCTAATTTAAACGCTTCGCCTTGGCTATGAGTGACTGCTGCTTTGATATCCATTAGTATTCCCTCTTCCATTATTAGAGCGTGTTAAACATACACAAATAGGCACTGCTGATTGCTAAAAGAGATATAAAGGCCAGTCTACCTCTATATCTCTTTTGAATATCCTTTTTATCTAAAGCTGTTTTTAATTTTTTAACGCGCTGTTTATCGACCGAGCACCCAACCACCATCCATAAATACGTTGGCACCGTGCATATAATTAGAGTCATCAGAGGCGAGGAATACAGCAAGTGCTGCAATCTCCTCCGGCTTGCCTGCGCGCTGTGCTGGGATGTTATTCAAACGCTCATCTTCAATCCCTTCGGTCATTGGCGACTCTATAAATCCAGGAGAGAGAATGTTTACTTTGATGCCCTTGCTACCGAAATCAAAGGCCAATTGCTTGGTAAAACCTAAGACGGCATGCTTTGAGGTGATATAGGCTGAGCCGCCTGGCCCCGCCATCTGTGTCGCTTGTGAGCCAACATTAATGATAGCGCCCTTCCCTCTCTCCAAAAAGTGCGGAATCACTGCTTTTGCAGCCAGATACGGAGCTTTGACATTAATAGCCATTAATTTATCGTACTCGTCTGCTTCTAACTCCAGCGCTGTCTTGTAAGCATCATGAATGCCTGCACCGTTATATAGAATATCGATTTGCCCAAACGCTTCTAACGCTTTGTCTACGACGGCTTGAATCTCCAAAGCTTGCGTGACGTCTGCTTCAATGAAAATAGCTTGCTGGCCTTTATCTTTTATTTCATTAATGATGCGATTGCCATCTGCTTCATCTCGGCCGGTGACGACTACTTTTGCGCCTTCATTGGCATAAGCTTTAGCAGTCGCCTCTCCAAGGCCAGATGTCCCACCAAATACGATGGCCACTCTCTCTTTTAATTTCATTTTATTTTTCCTTTTTATTGCTTTATCAGGCGCGTTATTAACGCACTAATATAACTGGTGACAGTGTGCTGGCAATGATTTCTGTCGTTGTACTACCCAAAAAGAACCGTTGCAGCTTGGAGTTGCCATAGGCACCAACCACCATGATATCGATGTCGTTTTCTAACTGAAATCTCAATAACCCATCAACGGCATCTAGCTCAGATAGTTGATGAGCTTCTACCGTAAACCCTGCTGAGGTTATGTGCTCAACAGCATCAGCGAGGCTTTTTTTGAAGGCATCGCTCTTGTTCCCTACCATCACGATATGGCCTTGCAACCCTTTTAACAGCTCACTCTTTGCAACCATTTGGGTGGCTTTTATCGCTGTTTTACTGCCATCAAATGCCACCATATACGACTTCGGCTCTCTATACGGCTCTGAGCAAATCAAGACAGGTATACTTGATGCTCGTGCCACGGTTTCTATTTGGCTACCGATATTAATTCGTCTGTTTTTGTGATCTTCGCCGCGACGTCCCATAATGATGGCACGGTTTTTTTCTTTGAAGTGCTCAATAGCAGGTAGCAGCTTGCCGCGGCGCTGATACGTACTGACCTCCATCCCCTCAAAGCTACTTTGTAGATAGCTTTTGGCATCTTGTATCAAGGCATTGCTATAACTGTTGACAACTTTGGCGCGTTGCTCATCCAACTGCGTCAACTCTTCTAACAAAAACTGGCGGCTATCGATTCCTATCGCTCCTGATAGATCACGTCTGGTCGACACGGGTACGTCACTGACATGTAGCAGTGCCACTGGCAAACCCAATCTACTGGCATACCATGCTGCATAGTCACAGACTGGCTCAGTCACTGTTGAACCATCGATACAGGCTAAAATGTGCTGTTCTGTAGTCATAACCTTTCCTTGATTTTTTAATTATTAAATGGATAGAGTTATCGATGCGCGTCAATAACGCTATTGCACCTAGTACATACTATTTAGCATAGCACTTCTGACATTTGTTAACCATTTCAAGATGTATTTCTATGAGCTGCTAAGATCAGCGCTGATTCAGCTTATTCACACTGGCAATCAATGCCACCATGATCATACCCATGATAATGAGGATACCAGACATCATATGCGCAGCCTCATAGTTAAGCGCCTCAACTTGCTCATATATCGCAATCGACACCACTTTGGTCTCACCGGAGATACTGCCGCCTATCATCAGTACCACCCCAAATTCGCCAATAGTATGGGCAAAGCTGACTAAGCTACCAAGGATAATGCCAACGCGCGCTTGTGGCAGTGCTACTCGCATAAAACGTCTTAGACGGCTAGGCTCTAATAAATGCGCCACTTCCATGACGCTTTGCGGTATACGTAAAAACTGGGCATAGACAGGCTGGATATAAAAAGGTAAGGAATAAATGATGGAGCCGATGACCAGACCTTCAAAAGTAAAGATCACGGGGCTAATATTGTGCTCACTAAGCCACTTGCCAATACCCACGCTAGGGCTTAGCAATAGCAACAAATAAAACCCAATGACGGTAGGAGGCAATACCAGTGGCATGGCGATAACGCCCATGAGCACAACTTTAAGACGTCCAATAACGTGCCCACGGCTCGGTTTGGCGAGCCAATAGGCGACAGGAGTGGCAAAGAGCAATAAGCATAAGGTGGTGACAGCAGCAAGCTTGATGCTGACTAAGAACGGGCTGAGCATGTCTGACATAAGGGATGGAGATATCATGATGTCATTGCTCGTTGCTTATTTTGCATTAATAAGGGTTGATTCTATTTAAGAATCACTATTGAAGCGTGAGATAGCCTGCTTGTGAGAAGTATTGTTGTCCTGCAGGAGAACGTAAATAATCGGTGAAGTCTGTAGCAGTAGACACGTCACTGATGACTATGCCATCTTGCAGGATAGCTGGATAAGACTCGGGCGCTAAGGTAATAAACTGCTCAGGGGTGGCTTTAATTGCCGTAATTTGTGATTGCGCGACAAAGCCATAGTCGACACTGCCAGTATGTGCATATTGAAAGGCTTGACCGATATTTTCCGCTTGTATCAAGCGCTTTTGTTGCTCTAGAGCCTCATAAACACCTTGCGATTGCAGATAAGATTTTGCCGATGCGCCATAAGGCGCAAGCTCAGGACTGGCAATGGTTATTTTGCTACTCGCGTCACTCATGAGTAGTTCAGTCAGTGCCGCTGGTTTCAGCGCAGCCAAAGACCTAGTGACACTATAGAGCGCCAGTTGGCCTTGCGCATAGGTAAAAGGTTGATGAGACATTTCGGCTTGAGAGCTGTCAACAGCCAGCTTAGCAGGGAATTCTTGATTGGCAGATAAAAATATATCGTAGGGCGCACCTGCCGTTATTTGCGCGTACAATTTACCAGAAGAGGCAAAGGTAATGTCAATATCTTGGTTAGGTAAGCCTTTATCTGCTTTATAGCCTTCGACAATGGCAGGCAAGACATCTGACAAATTAGCAGCGGCAGCAATACGTAGCGTATGGGCTTGTTCAGTATTCTCAGCAGCAGTAGTGGTATTTGTAGTGCTCTCCTGCGTACAAGCACTTAAAGCCAGTAATAAGCAAGCAGATATAGAAACTGCTCCTGTTATCTTAATCATTATTTTCGCCCTTCACTCTAGCCATTATTGCTCAGCCATTTAGAGGAATCGTCCTCATAATACTCTTGCTTCCACACAGGAATGTCCGCCTTAATCGTATCGAGTATCCAGCGACAAGCGTCAAAAGCTGGGTAACGATGGGCAGAGACGACACCAACCCATACCGCCACATCGCCAATCTCTAGCGCACCAATACGATGGATAGCAATGGCATGCGTGATCTCAAAACGCTTTTTGGCTTCCTCAATAATGGCGCGGCCTTGATTCAATGCTAAGTCTTCATAGCCATAATAAGTCAAGCGATCAACGCTGGTGGCATTATTATGATTACGCACGCGGCCTTCAAAGCAAACAAAGGCACCGCAGCTGTCATCATCAAGGGTGCCTTTGAGCCTCTTTTCATCGATAGCAACGTCTAACAAAGCAAAGCCATCACGCTCTGCGATTGCATAGACGTCATCGACGCTACGTTTGATGGTCATCGAATGACTATGTACATTGTCTGTCATGTGTTGTCTCTATCTATTTTTTTTAAACCCTGACTTAACCACCAGCGACTGGGGTGATAAACACCACACTGTCACCATCATTAATCTGGTCTGTCCAGTTAGCAAAATAATCATTCACCGCCACGCGCAGCTCTGACTGCGGACGGCTAAAACGATGCTTTTGACTAAGCTGCTGATACAGCTCAGTCAATGACGTCGACTGCTGCACGCTGACGCTCTCTTCTTGGCAGTTGGCTTCATCAGCCAAGCTGGCAAAGTATAAGACATTGATATTCATCGTTGCTTCGGTATTGGTTGCTACTTCTAAAGTACTCATTATATTCTCTATTCTTGTCAAACTATCCAGTTTTAGCTCTATTGCATAACATCGTGCATAATATCGTTGGTTGCCAAAACGTATTTACTCTTTTAAGCATGACTATAATCTGACTTACCGCCAGTTTTATTAACGAGATGAACATTATCAATGACAATGTCGTGCGATATCGCCTTAGTCATGTCATAGATGGTCAAGCAGGCAATGCTCACAGCCGTTAGCGCTTCCATCTCAACCCCTGTCTTATGGGTGACTTTTACAGTGCCGCTGACGACAATACTATTCAGCGCATCATCATACTCAAAGGTTAAACCAATCTTATCTAATGGTAATGGATGGCACAGTGGAATAAGATCGTGGGTGCGCTTGGCTGCCATGATGCCTGCGATATGAGCCGTCTGGGTAATGCTGCCTTTTTTAGTCATACCATCAGCGGCTTTGATTTGTTTATAAACCGCGCTTGGGAAACGTACTTGTCCTTGTGCACTTGCCTCTCTGGTACTGGCGGTCTTGCCACTGACATCGACCATGGTGATATCACCGTCACTATCTAAATGCGATAAGTTAGGTTGAGTTACAGCAGCTTGGTTATTTTTCTGACTCTTGCTATTCATTTATAGTTTCTCTTACATTTTTATAAGTCGCTTAACGATGCACAGGCCCGCTTAAACTCTTCAGGCGTATTAAAATTGGTCAAATGCTGCCAGTTTTTTTCAAAGGGTACGGCTTGTACAATAGGTTTGATGAATTGCATTCCTCGGCGCCCGCCACTATCAATATATGCTTTTAAGTCAGGCTCAACGTTTAATTGATAAAGTCCTAACAATGGATATAAATGGCTATCATCGGTCAAGCAAATCACCTTTTTATCAACTGTTTGGCTTTCTATTTTTTGGATATCTGTTGTTTCGCTTTCGGTAGCTTGGCTATCAGTTGCTTGAATTTCTGAAAGCTGTAGTTTTTGCCATAAAGCGGTGGCAGGTATCAAGCTGTCACAGCTAATGACCAACAGCCACGATGATTGCTTACATTGCAAGTTGGCTGATTGATTTAAATCCAGTACTGCTTGCAAAGCTGACTCAATAGCAACTAAAGCTCCGCCTGTATCAATCTGACCGTCGGCTTTTTGTTCTGTACTTTTCTGCTCTTCACTGGCCTGGCTATAACGACTGCTATCACCATAATCAGCAATATGAATGATAGGTGATTGTGGGTGATTGGCACTCAGATCTGAACTGACTGTAAAGCCACGCTCGTTGTCCGCAATCATAATTGGAGCATTGTTGTTAGTCATACTCAAAGCAAGCGCATGCCTAACATGATAGTCTAGCAAGCGCTCACCTGTCGGTAGAGTGAGCGTGGCTTTAGGCGTGCCCATACGACTAGAGGCACCGCCCGCCAAGATCACAACCGCTGCCAAATCCTTTGATGCACTCAATACATCTGAGTCATCTACATTACCAGTATTCATAACTCAATCATGGCTAGGATTGGTACGCATAAAGTGTGGCACAAAGTTACACGGACGCGTACGACTATCTAGCTGCTCTTTTAATATGCCTTCCCAACCTGTGCGACATGCACCTGATGAGCCCGGCAAGCAGAATATCCCCGTACCATTTGCCATACCTGCAATCGCTCGAGATTGGATAGTAGACATACCAATATCGTCTTTTGAGATTAAACGGAACATCTCACCAAAGCCATCAACCGACTTATCAAACAATACGCTCGCCGCTTCTGGCATGCTGTCTCTGATATAAAAACCTGTGCCGCCGGTGGTAATGACCGCATGGATACTTGGATCTGCAATCCAACGACTCAATACTGCTCTAATTTTATAGATATCATCGATAATTAACTCGCGATCCGCCAGCTTATGACCTGCTGCCGTCAGCTGATCAACTAAGTACTGCCCTGAAGTGTCTTCTGCAAGCGTACGACTATCAGAAACAGTTAGGATGGCGATATTAAGCGGAATAAATTCAGCTGCAGGTTTGCTCATGGATAGTCCTTAATATATGTCATGTGTAAAAATTAAAAACGATAAAATAAAGAGGATAAAGCCTAGCCACCAATCTCTAACCACCGATTAAAGATAAGTTGTGCATGATGCCACTGTTGGAGTCGTGCAAATGATGATGCTCAGGTTTAATCGGCATAAAGCTATGCAAAGTATCGACTAGACCTGCAATATCGTCTTGCTGTAGATGCTCACGGATATCATAGTTGCCTTGGTCGAATAAGCACAAATGCACTTTGCCTTTACTGCTCACCCGCAGACGGTTACAGCTGTCACAGAAATGGGCAGCATAAGGTGCAATCATACCAATACGGCCAAGATAGTCTGGGTGACTGTATTCTATCGCTGGCCCATCTGTACTGCCACGCTCATGGGTCTGCCAACCGTGCACCAATAAGTAATCCGTGATGATGTCCGACTGAGCATGCTGTGCAAAGAATAAATCGCTGTTGTCACTGGTCTGCATGAACTCAATAAAGCGATAAGTCACTCGCCTATCTTTGACGTAGTCGATGGCATTCATCAAGTTTTCAAAGGCGGTTTCTGCCATCAAGATACTGTTTATCTTGAGCTTAATATCGGTGGTTTCTAACAGCTTATCCATATCCGTCATTAGCTGTGGCAAGGTATCAAATCCTGTCATCTTATGAAAGGTGCTGGCATCAAAGCTGTCCATACTGATATTGAGCTGGTTCAGCCCAGCTGCCTGCCAGTTCGCTAAGTGCTTGCCAAGCTTATAACCATTACTGGTCATGGCGACGGTTTCAATACCTGGTGTCTGTTTGATGGTTTGAATAATCTCTACCACATCACGGCGAATGGATGGCTCACCGCCCGTGATTCTAACCTTTTTAGTACCCACTTGGGCAAAGCCGCGTATCAAGGTAGCAATCTCAGGCACGCTTAGCTCGTCATCAGGACGCTTGCCTTGATAGCCATTAGGCAGACAGTATTCACAGCGGAAATTACAGAAGTCTGTGATAGACAAACGCAGATACGTCAGACGCCGAGCGAAACCATCTGTTAATGGCTGCGTAAGCGGCGTATTAGGATTTATGAGTGAGGCGTGCGAAATAGAAGGCGTGATAGGTTGATACCCGTCAGGAACAAGGGGTGAATACACAGTGGCATTCCCTATAGTTGGGGCGAGATGATTCATAATAATTACCGTTAATATTGAATATGATGTGTGCTCTAAGCGTTGCCTCAGGTTGTGAATGAAAAATGAGAGAAGATTACTATCGATTTCTACTCTGTTGTTAGTATAGCATCTTTATGATTGCAGCCTATGCAACCCTTAGGTAATCAACTACCACCTTAGTAGTAGCTGATGCATCGACTCAAACCCCGACACTGACACGCCATAGCTTTATTATGACCAAGGATAGGGTTTTACCTGTACGTGCGCACCTGCGCTTAGGTTGCCTTCATCTTTTGCCAACACAATCAGACAGTTGGCTTGGCTAAATTGCTTGATACGGTGCGATTCCTGTACGGCAAAGCTCTCGACTTGTAGCTGTCCTTTACTATCTTGTGACAAGATGCCACGCTGAAAATCCATCCGCCCTACTGATTTTTTGACATCGTTTGTTAGGGTGGCTTGCATGCTTAGCGTCAGTGGTACTTCAGTAGTGCGCGCAGCCGATAGCTGCCATAAAGCAGGGATTACAAATTGCAATGTACCGACTATGGTGGACAAAGGATTGCCTGGAAGCCCAAAGTACAAGACTGGTTTATCCAACGACTTATTTAATTCACCAAAGACGAAAGGTTTGCCAGGTTTCATCGCTACTTTATAATGATTTATTTGACCCAACTGCTCAATCACGGTAGTCAAAAAGTCGTAATCACCTACGGACACGCCAGCGGTAGAGATAAGCACATCACACTCTTGCATCGCCTTGGCAACCGTGCTGCTGGTCTCATTCAAGTCATCAGCAATGATGCCATAATCTTTGATGACTACTGGCAAGTCTGCCAATAATGTCTTGAGCGTTGGCGTATTAGAGTTATAAATTTGTGCCGAGCTATTAAGTGGCGACCCCAATGCTACCAACTCATCACCAGTCGCCAGCACCCCGACAGTCAGTGGCTGATAGACCTCAACGCTATCAACACCTAGATTGGCGATTAAACTAATATCTGCAGGGTTTATGCGCTTGCCAGCTTGAAGTACGATTTCACCAGACTCAATCTCCTCACCTTGCTTGCGAATATTGCTATCGATGTTGGCATCTTGAGTCAGGGTTATGCGATAAGATTGCGACTTATCAATCATGTTTTTTATGTCATCGAAGTCTGTGTTTTCTTGCATGACAACTGTATCACAGGCATTAGGTACTACCGCACCAGTAAAGATACGCACTCCTTGCCCTACATTTATCTCACCGATATAAGGGCTACCCGCTTGCGACTCGCCAACGATATCGATCTTACTGCCTTGTGAGAGGTCACTACCTTGAGCAATGGCATAGCCATCCATAGCAGACAAGTCATTCCTAGGCACACTGAATGGTGACAAGATATTCTTTGCCAATATGTGGTTTTTGCTGTCTAACAACGCACAAGTTTTATGATTTCTTTTCTCTATCGGCAAGTCTGTTTGATTAAAGCTATCGATACGCTGCATGATAGCGTCTTGGAGCTGTTCAACGGTAATCATAGTGACATACTCTTTTTTTATTTGTGACAATACTATTTGTGGCAAAACCCGTCATCTTAGTTTAGGTTTATACCTATTACCTCATTATATCAGCTATCTAGTAGGCCCTGTTATCTGGCTGTTATAGTCGATGCACTCTAAAAAGAACACAGCGCTACTGGGATGAATTTTACGCAGCCTCTGGGAACACAACACGCAAGTAAAATTTATACTAGTAGCGCGTTTAAATTTATATAACGGTTTTATTTTCAACTGACTATATCTAAGCTCAATAAGATTTGCTTAAGGCGGTGCTGTATAGCCACTTAACAGAACTACGATATACATATAGCGTCAATCATAGTTAACCTTAACTATCAAATACATTGAATAATGGAGCATAAAATGACTAGAGCTACTGTCAAAAGCACCGACACTACTACAATAGAATCCACTACGTGCAAACCGTCACTTGCTCACCAGCTTAAGTATAAAAAGCTATTTAGTCTCTCTTTGGTCACAGTAGCATTGGCGCTTGGTGCCTGTACCCAAGAGGCTCAAGAAAGCTCGGTTCATGAGTTTGACTTTCAAACATCCGAAGAAGAAGCTGCCGCTGAAGTTGCCGCTTCTAATGCACCTATGATTGTTGATCGTGAAGACAATCCCATAGCGCCTAGTCAAGACGAGCCGGCGAATACAGGCGCTGTCGCTGAAACAGCAGACACCGTAAGCCATGATGCAGCGAACACCACTGTAGGCAGTGCTAATACCGATGATGCTGAGTCAGTAGATGGTGCTATAGATGCAGAAGAGTCGGCTTATTAGTTTTACGCTACGTGTCTTTATTACACTGATAGAAGCTCAGGCAAATAGTGGCATGTCTGAGCAGCTATCAGCTAACTGTAAAAATTTCACAGCACAAAACTCAATGGCGTAGTAGCCAAGCTTAAAAGTCTAACGCTTCCCGATCTGCCAAAACAAACTGCTCGGCCAGTGCGACCAAAGCTGGATACACATCGGTTTTTACGCGGATTTTTTGACAACGTTCATTAAATTTAGATAGCCAGCTTAGCAGTGCAGTGTCCAAAAACTCGACTTGCTCTTGCGCGACATCGCTCATGTCAATATTTTGCTCCATGCTACTATCAATCCACAAGCTCATGACCATAAAGTAAACACTCACATGATCATCAGGCTCATGAAACTCAGCATGCAGTTTTAGGTGTTGACTGGCTAAAAACTGATGCATCTGCTTGGTAGGCTCATTATAAAGCTGCTTATCTTCACTCAAGTAATAAGAAGCATAAGGTGGCGCACTGTCATCACCACTTAGCAAGAAGATCTGGGCAAAATCAGCAGCAAGCTCAAGCGCTCTATGCTCTTTGGGCAGCTGCTCAAGATCGTCAATGGCTTTTTTGACACGAGCACTATAAGGCTCCAGATCCAAGCTGACAAAAGCCTCATGGATGCCATCAAAGGTTTGGTTGTTCTGCCAGTCATTGAGAGTATCACTGGTAAGCTCACGAGCGAAAACATCGGCAAACCAGCGATAGAGTGCAGAGCGGGCAGCATTAGCAGCTTGCCACTGTGTCGCTGTATCTGTCGTTTTATCTGTTGAAGTTGAGTCTGTTGAAGTTGAGTCTGTTGAGAGGGTCATGTTATATCCAATTTATACAGGGTTTCTGACAAAATAAAGTCATAAAATTTGCAACCTAGAATACAAAATAATGCCTTCATAAGTCACACTCATTATCAATCGCTCGATATAATGAATATGACATACAAAGGCATATTTAATAAAACAGCTTTTGACCATTCATCTATGACGAATAGCTATCTGCCGTCTCTGGGCTGCCATCTGGATTGACATATTTAGGACCACCAAAGGCGGTGACCGCTGGTGCTTTACCAGTGAACTTCTCTATCTCTACGATACAAGTATTGGCACTTGGGCCTTGGGCAAGGCTTGAAGTACCGACGTCCAATGATACTGTGTTGGGGTCACCATAAGTATCTATTGCCCCAATCTCAGGACCTGTAGGACCATACCACGCACCTTCTTGAATACGAATAATCCCTGGCGGGAAGTTATCTGAAATCACCGCACCCGCAAGCAATTGACCGCGGTCATTGTAGACTCGTACAAGGTCGCCATCTTTGATACCGCGAGCCTTAGCATCCTCAGGACCTATATAACAAGGCTCACGGCCTTGCACTGTATAAACCTCACGCCGTGCTTCAGACTCACACGTCTGTGAGTGCAGACGCTTGTCTGGATGCACAGATTGTAGCCAGAGAGGATATTCATCAGAGCCAGGGCCGCCATGTGAGCGCTCAATTTTCTCCATCCGAATCGGATGGCCTTTACAGTCTTCGTAGCCATAGCTTGCAATCTTACGGCTACTGATCTCGATAAAGCCTGAAGGCGTACCCAGTGCATTCACTTCAGGGTCTTCACGGAAGTCAGCGTGGCGCACCCAGTTTTCACCTTCTGGGAACAGCACATACCCTTTTTCCCAAAACTCAGCAAATGGCGGCATATAGAAGTCTTTTTTGAGGTTCTCTCCACGGCAGTCTTCATAGATCTGCTCGACCCACTGCATCTCATCCATTTGGCGGCTGTATTCTAAGTGACGGTTCATACGTCTACTGAATTCACGCCAAATATCATAGTCTGATTTTGACTGGAAAAGAGGATCTACCAGTTTGTGCATGGCAATCACGCCACGGTTACTGTATGAGCCCTAGGCATCAAGGTCGTTACGCTCGTATGGCGTACAAGCTGGTAGTACAATATCCGCAAAACGACAAGTCGCTGTCCAGTTATAATCTACTGAAACGACTGTCTCGATATTGCGATAACCCTCTTTCATACGGTTGCGGTCTTGGTGGCGATGCCATTGGTTACTTCCTGAAAAAACCGCCATCTTAAATGGTGGCAAGGTAACTTCTTGACCATTAAAGTTGATTTTTTTGCCAGGTTCTAAGAGACAGTCTACAAATCGCGCCACCGGAATAACAGAGCTATAGCCTTGATAATCGCTATTATCATACTTTGGCTTACGTCCTGTATCTAGGTTCAGTGGGAAAGCTCCTGGCATAGAGGCACCAGAGGCAGGTACGCCAACAGAGCTATAGTGATGCGAATAGCTGATGCCGCCACCAGGCAAGCCTATCTGACCGAGCATAGAGGCGATAATCGCTCCCATCCAATAAGGCTGCTCGCCATGCTGCTGACGTTGAATTGCCCAACCAAAGACAAGCTGCGTACGGTTACTGGCCATCAAACGGGCAAGCTCACGAATACGATCTGCATCAACCCCGCAAATCGGCGCCGCCCATTCTGGCGTCTTTTCTACCATGTCTTCGGTCTTACCCATTAGATAAGGGGTAAAATCGTCAAAGCCAAGCGCATACATGTCCAAAAACTCTTTATCGTAGAGCTTTTCAGTATATAAAGTATGGGCAATCGCGAGCATAAATGCGACATCGGTCAATGGGTTGATGTATTGATGATCGCAATCTAGGTAGTTTTGAGTTTTGCTCTTAACTGGGTCAATACAAATCACTTGAATGTCTTTGTCTCTGACCTTATCACGCAGTTTTTCTAAGTACTCATAAGCTTCATGCGTTTCTGTATTCCAACCTACTTGCAAGTTTTTGACAGGGTCATTGGCCCAAAAGATGATGACTTTTGAATTATCAAGAATCAATGGCCAAGAGGTTCCTTGCGAGTATACCTCTGTTGATCCTAAGATATATGGCAAAATAACCTGACCAGCACCAGTAGAGTAATCCCCTGCCGTACCAACGCTATTACCGTGCATCGCAATGGCACGTAACATATGGTTACCGCAGCTGTGGACGTTGCCCACTGAGCGCCAACCGACGTTTGCTGTATGTAGCGCCCAAGGACCGTGGTTTCTTTGCACACGCTCAAGCTCTTCATAAAGCAGATCTAACGCTTCATCCCAGCCCACACGCACAAAGCGGTTGTCACCACGTTGACTGGTATCACTCTTATGACGGTTTTTATACCAATCAAGACGTATCATGGGATAGCGTACCCGCGATGGGCTATAGATAACGCCTAGTGTGCCATCCAATATATCAGTAGGATACTGATCAAACTCAAAGGGTAAAATCTCAACAACTCTGTTTGCCTCAACCTTTGCACGGAAAGCACCCCAATGAGCACCTGACATTTTCCAGCTACTGATATCGACTTTTTCGCCATTTGGTCTGGTGACGACACTGGTCACAATACTGTCTTTGGCCAGTAGAGGCATCGGCAGTAACGCAGTCCCTGACAAGGCTGCTAACGACTTTAGAAACCCTCTTCGATTCATGTTCTTCATCATACTTTCTCCAATTACAAGATGACGCTTTGCAATATGCTTTTGTGTCGTCAGGCTGATTTTTCCTTCAATCCAGTTGCCATTTGACTATGTTTGTTTAGCAAGTATTTAGCTAGTATTTGATGTCGCTAACCGACTGCTTAGCCGGTTAGCGCATTACTTCTTAGACTACTTAGATATCCCTGGTCTGGCATCTTGAATGGTGTGTTCAATCAAACCACCTTCAGAGGCTTCACCGAAGTCTGATGAGTTCAGCTGCAGGTATTTTAGAACCAATGCGCCAGTCTCGTCATCTAGGTTGGTAAACCCTACCATCCCACTCCACAGACCAGGCCACTGGTTGGCGTCGTGTGAGCTTGGTGCAGGTTGACGGTGACAAGTACTACAGTTGTCCTCGTAAGTCTGACTCGCTATGTCCCATGCAGGCTCGATACTTTCCATCAGACCACCGTCAGCGACCCAGAATGTACCACTGACTTTTTGCCATTCAAGACCCGTCAACGGATCTTCTTTAGAGCTTGTGACAGTCACTAAGTCTTTATCACGAGCTAAGTCTTTATTGATGGTGACATCAGGGATATTTAGACCAAAGTATGTGTACCAAACACGGCCAAAGCCTTTGTTTTTGCGCCACATATCAAGCTCAATCTGAGTCATATCGCCTTCATGAGCAATGACTTTTACCGGGGTCGCAATCTCAATAGTACCTGCTTGAGTGTCTTTATCCTTGGTGGTGTACAGAGCTTGCGGAATGACGTTGAAGTATGTTCCGCCTTCTTTGGCTTTGACACTTCCTGCTTCAGAGAGCAGAGAATCAAACGCTGGGTTGTGCATACCCTCAGTATTAGGCAGCTCATGCGCAATACCTTTATGACAATCGACACAGCTAGCATCACGCTCAGCGGCGCTACGCATGATCATCTGTGAGGTGACTCGCATCTTGCTAAAGTCCATGCTGTCATAGTCATGACACGCACGGCATTCTTTTGAGTCGTTGGCCTTAAAACGATCCTACTCGCGCTGCGCCAGTACGATACGATGATCCAAGAATTTTTCGCGAGTGCCGATGTCGCCCATCACATGTGACAATACTTCACGTGAGGCTTGCATCTTACGCGCCATTTTATCGGTGAATTCATGTGGTACGTGACAGTCCTGACACTCAGCTCGGACACCAGTACGGTTTTGCCAATGCACTGTTTTTTGTAGCTCAGGCAGCATGTTATCTTCCATCGTGTGACAAGATAAACAAAACTCTTCGGAGTTGGTCGCCTCAAGTGCTGTTGTAAAACCTGCCCAGAACCAAACACCACCAGCAAACCCGATGATGACCAAAATGCCTAGTCCGATTTGTGTTGAAGGTTTAAACAGAAGACGACGCAGCCAGCTAATACCATTTCCAAAAATTAGAGTAACGCGGAAAACCTGCGCAAGCACTACACCTAGTAGGCTTAGCAAGTTTGACAAAGTTAATCGCACTTTTTGGGTTTGGTATAAGTAGGCGTTTAATAGCGTTCATGATATATCCTTACCATTTTTCATAATAATGTATGCGGTAATGTGTTTAGCACTCTGGATGAAGAGACTAAATATACGGAAAGACCGCCCCAAATAGACGGTCTAATAATAGATTAGGACGGTGGTCCCCAGAACCACATTTGCCCAAACCAAACGATAAAGCCATAAGCCGCTAAAAATAACGCAGCTATAATTGGCAAGGCAATAAAAGACATCACCAAAGCGCTGAGCCATTGACGCTTGACTGGTTGCTGGTCTTTTTGCTTCAGTTGCTTTTCATGTGGCATAGCACACCTCTCAATATGTTCACGATAGCTAATGAGCCTAAATAAATTCATGCAAGATATCTATAAACGATATAAAAACACGCAAACTTTTGTTTATTTTTAAGTACGATTATGACTGGTTGTATGCTTTATTTTTAAATAACCATTATCCAATATAGGATGTTTCAAACCGTTTAAGTCATTGAGAATCATTGTCAGATTCTAGATGAAAAACTAATTCCCTATACATATTGAGGATAATATAAAATCTTATTATTTTGTGACAAACTAGATACATTTAGTCTAAAAAAGGAGGGAAACTTATTCTCTTTAGCATTACTCCACTCAGAAAACATCAAACCTTTTTTATATGTATCACTTTAAAATAATTGAAGACCCATTAATGCTAAAAACTTTGAATATAAGTACACAATAGTACACTTAAAAAAGACTGTTCATAAATCAAAAGTCATAAGAAGCCAAAAACCATATTGGCTAGAAAATGGCTAATATAGTTTGGAAAAAACGCTATTGCGATAGGTGTTTAGATTGTTAAGGATAAAAAAAGTACCGTAAATAAGTAGGAATTTCGTAGATAAAAAGGCGTGGCATCGATTAAAGGTGTTTGATTACAAAACCTCTTAACCGATGTCTGATTTGATGGTTAGTGCTTATGTTGAAATATTAAGTACCAAGTGACAATTACTTAGGAGCTTCTAATATTTAAGGCACTTGCTGATTGATTTCGATATTCACTTGCTGCTGCTCGTTTGCTAGCATGATTGGATTGGTTGATAAATCACCAGACTGAGAGTTTGCGCTACCAGAACGACTGATTCTGGCGGTCACGACCAACTGCTCACCTGACGCTTGCGCCGATTGCAACGTTCGATCTGGCATCATCACATCTGCATTGCTTAGACTTACCGCAATGCGGCCTTGCTTTAAATTACTAATCGGTACACGTTTTGCCGCATAAGGCGCTCCGCCTTCCGCTGCCCGAATAGCAACAAACAATACATCCTCGGCGACTATCAAAGGCAATAAGCTTGGTATCACGGTGACGGTCACATCAAAGCCGTCAGCTGCCTGCGCTTGTTGATTAGTGATATCAGCGGCCAGATTGTCTAAACCACTTATTTCATGACTATAGTCTCCTGCCCTTTGCTCAAAGCTGCTGCGCATCTTAGCTATCCACTCCTGTGCCTGCTCATAATTACCTGCGCGCGCCTCACCCATTGCCATCATCATCTGCGCCTCTTCTTTGTTTGGGCTACTATCAAGCACGCCTTGCAAAGTACGGCGGATATTATCATCCAAGCTACCACCTAGAGCAAAGAAGCTGGTCTGAGCATACATCATCGCAACATCCTCATTATCAGGAGACAATCTATAAGCCCTCGATAGCGCTTCTAGACCTGACTCGGTCGCCCCAAATGACAAAAACATCTCAGCGAGCTTTAACCAGCGCTGTGGGTCATGCGCATTGTGGTGGACGTTGGTCTGCATCGCAGAAAAAAGCGCCAACCCTTCTTTCATCGCCCACTCTGGCGGTTCGTCAATCTTGCCCATGAGCAAATCATCTGCTACTTGACCGACGACTTGTTGCTCTTGCCATAAAGTGAACACATTGCTGCGGTCACTGATAATCATATAAGCCGATCCAGCCAGCACAGGTATCCAGAGTATGAGCATCAAACGACTGACCAAACTCGGGGGCTGCATGGCTGTCGTCACTTGCTCAGCATCCAATAATTGACGCTCAAGCTCTGTTTTTTGCGCTTGATAATGGGACTCACTGATGACTCCCTCTTGTTTATCAGTACTTAGCTCACGCAGTCTTGATTTATAGACATCAATATTGATATCGATGAGTTGATTGTCTACCACAGCATCTGGATGTTTTTTTAGACGCAGCCAAGGTGCAATGACTATCAAAGCCAACACTATTGAGATTAGCAGGCTTAAAGTAATAAATAAGCCAAAATTAGAAAACGCACTTATAAAAACTTCTCTTCATCGCGTGTTTGTTCAATCGATTGGTGGATGGCTTAGCTCGTGGCTGCTATTTTAGCACTAATTCTGACTCTGTCCTGAGTTTGTAAAATAACACTGGAAGATGACGCTTACTTCTTAACGCCTTATCACACTTCTATTTATACCTAATAAAAAACACCAATATTTTCAATCGTTTGGACAAAAGACCTTTTATTAATCATAAGATTTTCCTATTGTCATCAAACTGTCATCAAAGCTTGGCAAACTGCGACACATCTCACAGGTAATACGTCTTGCACCCTTGTCAAACTTTAGGAGTCCTACATGCGTTATTCGTTATTAGCAGTCGCCGTTAGTTGTACCTTAGTACTCACAGCTTGTAATAAATCGACCGACCCCTCAAGCTCAGCTGCTGATAGCAGTAGCGCCGTAACAGCGGCTGAAACCACCACTAGTACAGCGTCTACTACAGCGACTGATTTTAAATCTGCTGAAAACATCGCCATGAATATCACCGGTGCAGGTGCTTCATTCCCGCAACCTATCTATGCCAAATGGTCTTATGACTACAATGCCGCGACTGGCGGTCAGGTGAACTACCAATCAATCGGCTCTTCTGGTGGTATCAAACAAATCGAAGCAAAAACGGTAGATTTCGGTGCGTCTGATGCACCGATGACCCCTGAAGAGCTGGATGCAGCAGGGCTTATTCAGTTTCCGACCGTTATCGGTGGCGTCGTACCGATTGTAAACATCGATGGTGTAGAGCCAGGCCAGCTGAAATTGGACGGTGCGGCTTTAGCTGACATCTATTTGGGTAAAATTAGCAACTGGAATGACCCTGCTATTGCTAACCTAAACCCAGACTTAACCCTGCCTGATGCTGCCATTACCACCGTATTTCGCTCAGATGGTTCAGGGACGACGTTTAACTTTACCGATTATCTGGCCAAAGTTTCAACTGACTGGAAAGACAGCGTCGGTGTTGATAAAACCGTCAAGTGGCCAACCTCTGCGACTGGCGCAGGCGGTAAAGGTAACGAGGGCGTATCAAGTTACGTCAATCGTATGAAAAACTCTATTGGCTACGTTGAGTATGCTTACGCCAAGCAAAATAACATGGCACATGCGGCACTAAAAAACGCGGCTGGCAACTTCGTGCAGCCATCTGCTGAGACCTTTGCAGCGGCAGGTGATATCGATTGGTCACAGCAAGCAGGCTTTTATAAAGTCATCACCAACTCTGAGACGGAGCAAGCATGGCCAATCGCAGCTGCTACTTTTATCTTGGTACATAAGCAGCCAGAAAACCCACAGCAAGTGGCTGGCGTGTTGAACTTCTTCGACTGGGCTTACGCTCAAGGCGATGATGATGCCTTAGCCCTTGATTATGTTCCTTTCTCTGATACCGCTGTTGCGCTCTTTAAAGCGCAGTGGAATGAAGTCAAAGGCAGCGATGGTCAGCCAGTCTACACCCCAGCTCAGTAGTTTTTAAAAACCCTGTAATGATTCTAGAGTTACCCTCTTAAACAATTATTCTCCAGTCGTTGTTTAAGAGGTTTTATCACAACAAATTTAAAAGTAGAGTGATTAATTACCGTTAATAGCACTACTGATTAAGATTTAGTTTGCTGTGATAAGACTTGATTAAACTCTCTAAAACTTTTGATCTAACCCTATTTAATGCTGAGACACTTATGAATGACCTAAGGTCCCAACTGGCTAAACAAAAACGTTACGACGCGCTATTCGTCAATGCAACTAAGGCTTTTGCCATCCTCGTTCTCTTATCATTGGGCGGCATTTTAGTCTCTCTAATCATTGGCGCTTGGCCAAGCATTCAAGCATTTGGTCTCGGCTTTTATACCAGTAATAACTGGGATACGGTCGCCAATGAGTACGGTGCGCTAGCGCCTATTTACGGCACGCTGGTCACTTCGTTTATCGCTATTTTAATCGCTGTGCCAGTCAGCTTTGGCATTGCCATATTTTTGACCGAGATGTGCCCGAATTTCTTAAAAAAGCCCCTCGGTATCGCCATTGAGCTGCTGGCAGGTATTCCCTCTATCATCTACGGTATGTGGGGGTTGTTTGTATTTGCGCCCTTTTTTGGCGATCACATTCAGCCGTGGTTTATCGAACATGTTGGCCCACTGCCCATCATCGGTAAGCTGTTTACGGGTGCGCCAATGGGACTCGGTATGTTTACCGCCTCACTGGTGCTTGCCATCATGATTATTCCTTTTATTGCGGCCACCATGCGCGACGTCTTTTCCGTGGTGCCGGATTTATTAAAAGAATCGGCTTACGGTATGGGTGCGACGACTTGGGAAGTCATGTTCAAGATTATCTTGCCGTATACCAAAGCTGGTGTCGTTGGTGGTGTCATCTTGGGACTGGGTCGTGCCCTTGGCGAGACCATGGCAGTGACCTTCCTTATCGGCAACGCCTTTAATATCAGTCCCAGTCTATTTACTTCTGGGGTCACCATTACCTCAGCCCTTGCCAATGAATTTGCAGAAACCTCTAGTGAGCTACATCTGGCGTCGTTATTACATTTAGGCTTAATTCTATTTGTCATCACTTTCATCGTGCTGTCACTGGCTAAGCTGATGCTAATGCGCATGGATCATAAAGCAGGTAATCGATAGTAGCTCGATTTTTTTGACAGATTTTGATGGTTATTGGTATTGATAAAAATATGGGAAATGAGTGTTATGCCTACTGATGCTATGAATTCAGCGTTACCTGCTAAGAGCAACTTTAAAGATCGTTATAACAAGCGTCTTTATAACAAACGGCGCTGGGCCAACAAGCTTGGTTTAGGCTTTGCCATGTCAGCGATGGTGTTCGGCTTAATTTGGTTGTTTTGGATTTTATTTACGCTCTTCGTTGAAGGTTTCCAAGGCATGGTGCAAATGCCTATCTTTACTGCCGACACTCCGCCGCCGATGAGCGCAGGCGGTTTACGCAACGCCATTGTTGGTTCAGTGATGTTGGCGTTTTCGGGATTGTTCATCGGTGCGCCCATTGGCCTGATGACAGGGATTTATTTATCTGAGTTCTCTCAGGGCAGCATGCTTGGCAAAGTAACGCGATTCTTAAACGATATTTTGCTCTCTGCCCCATCGATTGTGATTGGTCTCTTTATTTATGCCTTGATGGTAAAAGGCCAAAGCTTTTCTGGTTGGGCCGGCGCACTGGCATTGGCACTCATTGTCATTCCTGTGGTTGTGCGCACGACTGAAAACATGCTTAATTTGGTGCCCAATAGCATTCGTGAAGCGGTTTATGCACTGGGTACACCGAAGTGGAAGATGGTCACGCAAGTGACTATTAAAGCGGCTCGAGCGGGGCTGACCACAGGCGTATTGTTGGCCTTTGCCAGAATCACTGGTGAGACGGCGCCGTTACTATTTACGGCCTTGAATAACCAATACTTTAGTACCGATATGAGCCAGCCGATTGCTAACTTGCCTAATACCATTTATCAGTTTGCTATGAGCCCTTATGACAATTGGCATGCACTCGCATGGGCAGCGGCACTGCTGATTACTGCTTCGGTATTGGTATTAAATGTCTTAGCAAGGTTCATTGGCAGTCGCGGTCAAACCAAGTAGTAGACAAACCAAATAAAAGCTGTACTAAATAAAAATGATGCGTTTTTGACATGTGTTGCTGGAATAAATTTCACTGACTTGCTGTGCCTACGCCGACAGAGGCTGCGCAAAATATATTCCAACAACACTGGGTCGTTTTTAAATTAGATCAACTACACCATTTACTTAAATTTATATTCATTAAGCTAGGTTGGATAACATTATGAATGACGTCATAAGCAAAATCCGTACAAAAACTGATACGAATAACTTCAAGACCCCAACAGGTAATCTACTAAACAGACCTATGTCGACGTCAGCGCAAATGCAGCAGCCAGATGCGGCAAACTTAACCAAGCAAACACTGCATGATATTCCCAAAAACATGCCTGCGGCAAAAATGCAGATTCGTGATTTGAGTTTTTATTATGGTGATTTTCAGGCACTAAAAAACATCAATATCGACATTCCTGATAAAAAAGTCACTGCCTTCATCGGCCCATCAGGTTGCGGAAAATCGACCTTACTACGTACTTTCAATCGTATGTATGACTTATACCCAGGCATGCGTGCAGAAGGCAATATCAATCTTGATGGCAAAAACATCTTAGGTAAAGACGTCGATGTCAACCTGCTACGCGCGCAAGTCGGTATGGTCTTTCAGAAACCTACTCCGTTCCCGATGTCGATATACGACAATGTCGCCTTTGGTGTGCGTCTCTACGAAAAGCTAAGCAAAGCTGAGCTGGATAATCGCGTGGAATGGGCGCTAAAAAAATCTGCATTATGGCCAGAAGTAAAAGACAAGCTAAAAGCATCAGGTTTGTCTTTATCAGGCGGACAGCAGCAACGACTCTGTATCGCCCGTAGTGTCGCTACCAAGCCTGAAGTACTGTTGCTCGATGAACCAACCTCTGCATTGGATCCTATCTCAACGGGCGCAATCGAAGATTTGATAGAAGATTTAAAAAACGACTACACCATTGCCATCGTCACCCATAACATGCAGCAGGCGGCGCGCGTGTCAGACTATACGGTCTATATGTATTTGGGCGATATGATTGAGATGGGCGAGACGGATCAGATGTTTACCACGCCTGCGCAAAAAGCGACAGAAGACTACATTACCGGCCGTTATGGTTAACGTTGAGCTGATTAAAATTATTTACGCATATTAAGAAAATCACGCCATAAAATACGGATATTCAGGGAATACCTCTCATGCAAAGTGACAAGCATATCTCTAAAAGTTTTGATCAAGATCTTGATGAAGCCATTCGCTTATTTTTATACATGGGTGATAGCGCTGCCAACCAAGTCGCCAAGGCCATCCACGCCCTCATTGATAAAGATGAAACACTGGCACAAGAGGTCATCGACATGGATTTCGATATCAATCGCATGGAAGTTGAGCTCGATGAGCATATCTTATTGTTGGTCGCCAAACGCCAGCCAGCTGCCAGTGATTTGCGCTTGGTCATGTCCATTAGTAAAGGCGTGGTTGACTTAGAGCGTATCGGCGATGAAGCGGTCAAAATTGCCCAAATGGCAAGTAAAATTGCAGCACAAAGCAAATCATCATACGGTTACGCTGAGGTTCAGCATCTCAGCAATCAGGTTCGTATTATGCTACACAATGCGCTAGAAGCCTTTAGCCAGTCGAATGCGGAGCAGGCATTTGAAGTCATGCGTAATGATGGTATGGTCAATGAAGAATACCAATCGGCGATTCGTGCTTTGATGACTTATATCATGGAGGATGCACGGCACGTCTCAAAGGTCATTAATATCATGTGGGTATTGCGCGCGCTTGAGCGTGTTGGCGATCATGCACAGAACGTCGCCGAGCTGGTGATTAACTATATTAGCGGGCAAGATGTACGCCATTCGGACTATGCTTTGGTCGAAAAAGCCGTGCAAGAAGCCAATGAAAGAATGGCGGCACGCCAAGTCAGTACTACATCAGCTAGCATGGCGATAGTTGACTTTGATTCGTCAAATACTGGCGAAGGCTGACAAGACAATCAGGCCAATCAGGATTGTTCAAACAGTTACTACTCTTTTGTTTCGTCTTCAGCGCTTTGATTGTGACAATCACTCAGCCAAATCACAACAAGAAAAAACCCAGTTTGATGTAATATATGCCTCGTTTCGTTACTCTGATGAATTATTAGTACCGTTGAGGAATATTATGAAAAAGTTACTGGCTGTCACCCCTGTTGCTTTATTACTAGCAGCCTGCGCGACGAACGCACCCATGAATAGTAGTAGCACGCAAGCTCAAACCTTTACCTGTGATGATAACGCTAAAGTGACCGCCGCTTATGTAGCCAATGGCAAAGTCGCTAACTTAAGCCTGACTCTACCCAGACTCGGTATAAAAAATCAAAAAGTCAGTCTTAAACAAGCAGTATCAGGCTCTGGTGCTCGTTATGTTAAAGAGTCAAGCTCTACAGCCAGCTACGAGTGGCAGACTAAAGCCAAAGTTGGCATCCTAAGTATCCGCTCAGTAAATGACCGTGTATACAAGGTCAACTGTACTCTAAAAAGATAGACGTCTACTAGTTGTTACGGCTCATGCTTATTAATGGCTTTTACAGCGGTTAATAAGCATGAGTTTTTACACTCCGCCTGCGCCTTTACTAGACGCCTCGCTGTTTTCTACCAATATAGCCGCAGCTGTTTTTTTGAGTATCGCCCACTGTTCATCATCGACATGAATGCCCTCTTTCCATGAGCGCTGATGGGTCTCAAACAGCTCATCCGTCGATATCTTATGATCGAAATGTTCGATGTCTTGCTCAATATCGAAGTTAGCAGTCGCCAGCTCAATGATCATATCGTTGGTATTATAATTGTCTTGTGGTTCATTAAAAAAGTACAAATCAGGATAGACAAAGCCTTGATTAAGCGTAAATAAAGTATGCTTGGGTGCTGTACCATTATCCCATTTCGCCAGACAGGCAATACCATTATCAGCGAGCTTCACCAGCTCACTATAAGCCAACCAGCGATTATGACAGTTCATTATATAAATTTGAAAATGATCCAGATCGCCCATTTTTTCTAGTGCGTAGTCCATGATGGCAGGCAAGTGACAAATCAAACTGCTGCCATGCAAATCAAAGCGAATCGTGCCTGTTTCTTGATGGACGATATCAATGGGCGTATCTTGTTCAGTTAAGATATATGGACTGGCATTGTTAAAGTGGCGTACACCGTCGAGTCCTGCCATCTCCAGCTCAGCCACCATTGAAGCGATCACATCAGCTTCGCCTACTTCACGGTGCATGCCAGTAAAGGCTTTATACACCATTGCTACGATTTCATTATGCGATACAATCATGTCCAAACCTCCCTATTGTGTAGATGACTCTTTTATTGACGAAACTTCTTTTGACGAAGCTTTTTTTGACAAATTGGGCAGTAAAGGAAACAGCCATTCATCACTATGCACCTCGCTAAATAAAGGCGCCCCTTGGAACAAAGTGATTCGCACCCAGCGATCAGATCTGGGATCGAACTTGGTCGCGCCAAACATCGATAGCTTACACCGTAGCAGATGCATGGGTAATGCGGTCTTATGCAAGACGTTCATCTGGATATCACCCATTTTTTTGTGACCCATGGTCCATACACGCCGAGCGATAGAGCGGTACTTAGGTTTGCTTAACATAAACTCAGATATCAGCTGCTGTGGATCAGCTTGCTGTAATGCCAAGTACAGATTTTTTGCTTGCCGTGCGATGTCCAATGCCAGCTCTCGATCGTCGCCAGGCTCTTGTCCGCGCACACCCATACGTGGCTCTTCTTTATCCACCGATCGATACCAAAACCAATAGCTATTTTCAGGTTCATTAAAATCAATAGTAATTGCCCATTGATAGCGCGCCTCTAAGACGTCAAGCAAATCTTGAATCACCTTGCCTTTCGGTAGGGTTAAGTTTTCATCGGCGTTGACTTTTTCTTGAAACGCATCCACACGTTCAGGATACAGCTCCATCAAGCAAGAGATGATGACTTCTTGGCTCTCCAAACTTAAATGATCATGAGCTTGCAGGAACTCTGCCCATGTCGTGTAATCTTCAATCGTCGTCATCAAGGTACTTTGTAATGAGGTCAACTCTGTAACGACGGTCGCGTTTAATGTTGCTTGCTGCTCATTGATGGTAACGATTTCGGTAAAGTGCTGAATGGCGCGCGCAAGTAAGCTGGAAAAGTACGCCGCTTTTTCCGCTTCAATATCACAGACCAAAGTCGCTTGCACGGCTTCTTCACGAGTGGTGAGCCACTGATCGACGACACAAGGATGATTGATAAGATACGGCGCCATACCCAGACCCGTGGCATTACCGATACCGAGATAACGCTTAATCTCTGGATGCAGCGCGACCGCTTTGCTACCGCCCTTTTTCTTGGCCAAAAAATCAACCCAATCAAGACTAAACTCGCGCAGTAAATAAACTGCACACATCTGCGCTCGAAACGACTGATTAAAGTCTTCGCTATGATCTAAGGGCTTAAAGTCATAAATACCAAATTTGCCATTGCCATAGACTGCTGTGGTACGCAGGATATATCCGACTTGCGCGAGTACCTCAAGGTCTGGCTGCTTGCCTTCAGCGAGCGCACTGACAATATGATCAAAGACGCGCACGCTTTTGTTCGCACGTGCCAACACCATCACCATATTGGAGTTGCGACTTGCTTCTTGTAGCGGCACATTGGCTTTGAGATTATCGAGCAGCTCCTGACCAATCTCCCCAAAAACGAGACCAAAGGTGACATCCCACTTTTGTGCTATCACCCGATCATTACGCTCGTCATCCGCCAGCTCATTACAGAATACCACCAGATGATACTTGTGCTCTGGTGTTTGCAGGCGATAAATGACTTGTCCATAACCATTGTCATCCAAATCCCAAAGATGCGTGCTCAGCGTCCATTTTTCTCTATCAATTTTACGTAATAAAGTACGCACAAAGCTGATGCGCGTCTGGTGCATGGCGCCCAGTCTTTCAGCATTCATGACTATATCTGGCGATCTTAAATTAGCGCTGAGTAGAGTCTGCTTCGCTACGTCAATGCTTTCATCTGCTGCATAAAACATGTTCATAATCTCACCACCTTAGATAATATATTAAGCCAGCAACTTGGTGATTACTTTTAACCCGTGATGGCCATTTTACGACTTCAATCAATAATTTAGTTACTGGCTTTTTGTGACGCACTACTTGTCCTCTCTTTTGACAGGCAGTGCGTCATCATCTCACTCTTCCCCTTTCAAGATTTTTTCTTGAGTGATTTTATAATTTGTCTCAACTCGATTCGGACGATATAAGTCTTGATCACGTGCCATTTGCTGGGCGATCTGCGGCCCATTCCATAGCGACGGCAGCAATACAAAAGAAACGGGAACAGCGGTAATCACGATAAACGATTGCAACGCCGTCACACCGCCCGAACCAAGCGAGATTAACACGATAGCGGTAACCCCCATCATGATGCCCCAGAAAGTACGAATCATAGCGTTCGGCTCACGCTCGCCACTAATGACGACACTGATGGTATAAGTCATCGAGTCACCAGTAGTTACGATAAAGACGGTGGTCAAAATCAAGAACAGTATCGAGGTAATCAATGGAAACGGCAATTGCTGCGTGACCGCTAATAGCGCGCCTGGCAAGTTAAAGCCTTCAAAAGCGCTACTGACACTACCGGGATTGGCAATCTCAAACGCAAGCCCCGAACCACCAACGATGGTGAACCAAAAGCAGGTGACCAGTGGCGCAATGATACAAACGGTGGTAATAAGCTCTCGAATGGTACGACCACGTGAAATACGGGCAATAAAGATAGCCATCATCGGGCCATAACCCAAGAACCAACCCCAAAAGAACACCGTCCACCAACTGAGCCAGCCTTCATCACCGCGAAAAGTTGCCATCGGGATAAAGCTATCAACCATGGTGCCGATACCTTGAATATAGCCGTTGACAATAAAATTGGTTGGTCCAAAGATTAAAATAAAGACCATCAGCGCAAAGGCCAATATGACGTTAAAGCGGCTAAGGAGCTGCATACCACGAGCCAGCCCACTAATCGCTGAAATGGTATAAAGTACAATAGCGAAGATGATAATAATCAGCTGGGTAGTGAAGGTATCAGGAATACCAAACAAAGCATTGAGTGCATAGCTGGTTTGTAAACCCAAAAAGCCGATAGGGCCGATCGTGCCAGCAGCAACCGCGACGATACAACAAGCATCGATGATCGCGCCCGTCTGACCTGTGAGCACGCGCTCGCCAAACATAGGATAAAGCAGGGTACGCGGTTTCAGCGGCAAGCCTTTGTCGTAGTGCAAATGCATCACCACAATAGCGGTCAAGCTGCCCAAAATACCCCGCCGCCAGCAAGTAGCGTACAAAACAAGATAGCCATCCATTTAAAGCTATCCATCTCAGGCACAGGTAAGTTGCCTAAAATGACACGTCCAGTACGACCAGCGCCAACGGCTAACGCAATCACAAAGGTCGCTAGGAGCAGTATTTGCCAAAAAGGACCAAAGATATTGACCGACCAAGCAAAACCCACTTCCACTATTTTTGCCAAGCGCTCTTCTGCAAAGATAGCCATCAGAACAAAAGCAACAATAAAACCACCACTGTACCAAAACGCTGGGTTTTTGAGCCCTAAAGTATCGGTTTCGGTCTCTGTCTGTATAGGGGGCGATACATGATGCGCGCTATCTGCTGCTATATTGGCGGCAGCTGAGCGTCCTTGCTCATCGTTGTTAAATCCCTTTAAATCGGCCATGATGCGGCTCCATATGCTAACGTTACGTTTTAAATCAGGCGTTATATTATTTGGATATATCTAAGTAATCTCATTACCTTTCTATCTGAAAGGAGGTTTAACGCTATAAAACGTCGTTCGTCTTATAGCGCTTTCGAGTGATAGCTTGCAAAGCTCATATTTGAACAACGAACCTCTGAAAAACGAGCCTTCAAAAATGAGCTTTAGAGTCTTAATATTTAAGCCAAAGGCTTCAAGCCTTGCTCCAAAAAATCAAACCAGTTCTGACCGATGATCTTTCCAGCATCACTTTCATTAAAGCCATGCTTGAGCAGACCGTTATAGATGTTTTCCATACCGTCCTTGCCAGCGAACCACGGCAAAGTATCCGGCCAACCTGAATTACTGGCATTACCTTCACCATAATCCATCGCTTTTGACCAACGTCCATTGCGCATCCACTCAAGTACCGCTTGCGGCTGGTTGAGACACAAATCACTGCCAATGGCTAAATGCTCGACGCCGTATTTATCAGCGCAATTAGCAATCATGCTGCAAAAATCATCAAGCGTGCAGTCACTACCATTGGGCAAATGGAACGGATATAAACTAAAGCCTAATAGCCCGCCCGCTTTGGTTAAGGCGCTGATGACCGTATCCGATTTATTACGCAAGGCATCATGCGCCGTGGTCGGGTTGGCATGGCTGATACATATCGGACGTGAGGAGACTTCTATCGCTTCAAGCGTAGACTGCTCAGCACTGTGCGACATATCGATAATCATCCCAACGCGATTCATCTCAGCGATGGCTTGCTGACCAAAGCGCGTAACGCCGCTATCGTTCTGCTCATAACAGCCGGTCGCTAGTAAGCTTTGGTTGTTATACGTCAGCTGCATAATCAGTAGACCCAAGCGGCGCATGACACTAATCAGGCCGATTTCGTCATCAATTGGTGAGCAGTTTTGCGCGCCAAAAAAGATACCGACTTTGCCCTGCTCTTTTGCCGTTTTGATATCACTGGTCGAATACACAGGCAAAATCAAATCGCTATTTTGCTCAAAGCGCGCGTGCCATTCAGCGAAGCGGGTCATGGTCTGACGCGCATCTTCGTGATAGACCAAGGTGGCATGTACCGCATTGATACCACTATCTCTTAGCATTTTGAAGTAGTCGCGATCCCAATGGCTATACTGTAATCCGTCAATGACGATATGATCTTGGTACATCTTGTTATCCTTCTTATGACTCGTTTTTCGACTGAACTCTGTCGTAGGGTGGATTAGCGGTAGCGTAACCCGCCGATATTTGACAATTTATATTTAAAGTGGCGGGTTACGTTTTGTCGGCACTCTTTGCAAGAGTTTGAAAAACTAACCCACCCTACGCAAAATCACCTTTACTATCCGTTATAGACTAATACGCTTTTTGATAAGCGGTTTTGACGATGGTATAAAACTCTTTGGCATACTGACCTTGCTCACGCGGGCCAAAGCTCGATTCTTTACGGCCACCAAACGGCACATGATAATCGGTACCAGCAGTTGCTAAGTTCACCATGACACAGCCCGCTTGTACTTGCTCTTTAAACATCGCACTGCTACGCAAACTCTGAGTAATAATGCCGCCAGTCAGACCAAAGCGTGTATCATTGGTCATCGCGATCGCCTCTTCCAAGCTATTGACACGCAAGACACAAGCAAGCGGGGCAAACACTTCTTCTTGGTTGACATCCCAGCTATTATCGGTCTCAGTAAACAAGGTCGGCGCCATATAATAGCCATCATGCGCCATCTCCAAACGCTCACCACCAAAAGCTAAATTGGCTCCAGATTGCTTGGCTTTTTCGACCCAGTCCATATTTGACGCCAGCTGCTTGTCATCAACCACAGGCCCCATAAAGATGCCGTCTTCAAGCGCATGACCGACCTTTAGCGTCTTCATTTTTGCGACCACACCTTCGACGAAGGCATCATGGATACTGTCCATGACGATGAGACGAGAAGAAGCGGTACACTTCTGGCCTGAACCACCAAAAACACCAGAAACCGCCATATCAATGGCAAGTTGCAAATCAGCATCATCAGCGATGACCAAAGCGTTTTTACTGCCCATCTCAAGCTGGCAACGGATGAAGTTCGGAGCGGTAGCAGCAGCGACTTTGCGACCTGTGGCGACAGAACCTGTAAAACTGACTGCATCGATATCTTTTGAATTGATAAGCGCATCACCTACGCTAGAGCCGCCGCCTAATAGGAGGTTAAACGTACCCTCTGGCATGCCTTGACGATGAATGATCTCAGCTAACGCCACCGCACTGGCAGGCGTTAAGTTCGCAGGCTTCCAGATAACACTGTTACCAAAGGCTAAAGCGGGCGCGATTTTCCATACGGCTGTCGCGGTTGGGAAGTTCCAAGGCGAGATAATTGCGACCACACCGACGGCTTCACGAGTGACTTCCACTTTGACCCCAGGACGAACTGAATCTGCCGTATCACCGATTTGGCGTAACACTTCGGCAGCGTAGTAATGAAAAAATTGACCCGCGCGATAAATCTCACCGCGACCTTCCGCAAATGGTTTGCCTTCTTCACGTGAGAGCAATGTACCCAACTCATCACAGCGGGCAATCATTTCATCGCCGATCGCTTGCAGAATAGACTGTCTCTTCTCGAGTGGCGTCGCTTCCCACTTTGGCTGGGCCTGACGCGCAGCAGCGATAGCATCTTTGACTTGCTCCTGACTGGCTTGTGCGAACTCACCAACGACTTCACTGGTATCTGATGGGTTGATATTGGCAATCGTATCGACGCCCGCTTGCCATTCACCATTGATATAGATTGATTTAGTTGGGTCTTGTTTGAGGGCTTGAGTTGACATAATAGAATCCTTAATGAAGTGGTTAAAAGTTTGAGGCGTAGGCTGTGGCTTTAGCCCAGCATTGTTATTGTACAAAGTCTTAAGCTGGGCTAAAGCCACAGCCTACAACAGCTCATATTGAATTAAAAACTTAGTGTTCACCGACTTTCAAAGCTTAAGGCACAGCGGCATAAACGACCAGCTCTACCAGCATCTCTTCACGAGCAAGTCCTGATATCACTAGAGCCGCTCTGTTTGGATAAGGTGCGGTGAAATATTCAGCATACACTTGGTTAACGGTTTTTAGATACTCGCGATCGGTCACATAAATAAGGACCTGCAATACCGCATCCATTCCAATACCCGCACATTCTAGTGTGTGCTTAAGGTTGTCTAGCGTTTGCCGAGTTTGCGCTTCGATACCACCTGCGACCACTTCACCATTTTCATCGATAGGAATCTGTGCGGTATACAACGTACCGTTATGAGTAATCGCCCACTCTAACGGTGACTTAGAGGCATAAAGTGAGGTGTTAACCGCTTGCTTGGTTGAGGGAGTCGCCATACTGTCTTATCCTTTCAATAACTGGTGGCACCAAATCTTTGTTTTAGCCTGTTCATTTGGTATGTGCTTTATCCTACGCAATTACCAGTGATAAATCTAACTAATTAAACTTTAGATATGATAGATTAAATCTATCATTATTTTTGAGTGCCGAATGCTTAGGTCAATTCTTAAGCACTTGATAAGTAACAAATAATAAATACCAGAGAAGTTTTCAAAATTAAAAATGAGACAGCATAGACAAGCAATCACAGACAGGTGAGACAATCATGAAACTACAGCAATTACGGCATTTTTTATTGGTGGTAGAAGAAGGCGGTTTTCGTGCCGCCGCTCACCATGCCCATCGCACGCAAGCAGCGTTGTCAGCGTCTATCAAAGAGCTGGAAAAAACACTCGGTCAGCGTTTGTTTGAAAGTGGTAATAAAGCCACACTGACCCCTTTTGGCGAAACCTGTTTACCAAAGATTGAACAGTTCCTCAATAGCTATCGAGCATTAGAAGAGGACCTAAAGGCAGCGGCAGCAGGTGGCAAGGGTAAAATAAGGATTGCCAGTGTGCCCTCATTGGTGACCAAGCTGTTGCCCAGTGTACTGGTCGAATACTCCAAGAAATACCCAGATATTGAGATTGTATTGATAGATGATAACGCTGTCGGAGTAGCCAATCGGCTGCTGACAGGAGAGGTGGATTTAGCACTGGGCAACTGTACCAGTATGGATCAGGCAGATATAGATTTCACCCTGCTACTATCAGACCCAATCGGTGTGGTTTACTTAAAAAGTAATTCTTTAAACCAATTAAAAAACCAGCCAAACAGTCGGACAAACAGTCAGACAAACAGCCAACGAAAAAAAGGGCTTAAATGGCCACAGCTGGTCGCGCAGCCTTTTATTTATAATGGTACTTGCCGCTTGCTTGAAAACACGCCTGCAGAAGTGCTCAATCGCAATGCGCGCTACACGGTCGAAAACATCACATCCTTATTTTCACTACTGCGCAATGACCTTGGTATCACGACTTTGCCCAAGCTGGCCTTCCCTGCTAATGAGCCAGAGCTGGTTTGGATTGACCTACTTGAGCCAGCTTTGGACAGGCAAATTGGTATCTTTAAGTTGGCGAATAAAACTATCTCACCGCCAGCGCAAGCCTTTTATGAGTTATGTATTGCCTATGTTCAGGATCACTATTTGCTATAAAAATACTGCTATAGTTTGTGAACAGCTATCGTCATTTTTATCCACACAGCGAGGTATCTACCCATGAAACGTGCCAATCAATTACAGCCCTTATCACGCCAACATCACCTTGGCCTAAACATCGCTCGTCACGCCAAAGAGTGTCCTGATGATCATACAGCCATTACGAAGCACTGGAGCTCCCTAACCGCTTATCTCAGCGACATGCATGAACACTTCCATATTGAAGATACTCTGATTGCCAATGCGCTACTCCCTTATAAAGAGACTCAGTCAGAGATAGCCTCAGTCCTTGAAACGCTTGAGAAGCAGCATAAGTCACTATATGAGTTCATGGCGAAAATCAAAACATCAACAGCAGCCAAAGATAGTAAAAATAGTGAGGTGACGGTCGTTGAAGTCAAAGAGCTTGGCACTTTGCTATACGATCACATACGATTCGAAGAACGCGAGCTTTTTCCTATCGTTGAGCGCTATTTAACAGAAGAGGAGTTAGATGCTATTTATGCTGCCAGTCCAGACAGTATTAAGCGCATGGATGAGGAGCGTTAAGATAAAGAATGGCGCTTAGAACAGTACTTTTTAGAATAAGATTGGGGCTATCATAGACAGCTAAAGTTATTTAAACTAACCGTTTGAGAGGTTAAGGTCTGTGGTTTGGACTTAAACCAAGACAAGTAATGGCTGATCGTAATTGAGTTGAAAATGGAATGATAAAAGCTGGATATAGTGCTCATAGAAGTATGGTTCTGGCTGTCAGAGAGGCAGTGGCGTTATACTTATTAGATCAAAACCGTGAAGAAGATATCCCCAAAATCTCAGAGTGTTTTTCAACAGTTGACAACTATAGGGGCGACAGAATCCCTATTCCTATTATTATTGAGGAAGTCGACTATCTATGTAGTGTATTACAAGATAATTACTTGGGCTTAAAACTACATTCATTGGTTAATATTGAATCATTGCCTTTTTATAAAGCTATTAGCGACTGTGTCAGACCTTTCACCCATACAAATAATGAACTGCCCTTTTTATTAGTCAGTCGACTCGTACTGCGTTTTTTCTTTCTAATAACGGAGTCTATTAATCTCAAAATTATTCCAGAGAAAGGCTTGCTTCGATTTGATTTTGTTCCTAATGATCCAAGCTTGATGAATAAACATCAAATTGATGGCGTTATGGTGTTGGTTTATAGAATCGTAGAAACTTTTTGCCCTAATGTTTTGAAAAAAATAACTGTGGCGCAGCGTAATAGCACATACGAGTTGGAGTATTACCAATCCATCTTTGGTGTACCTGCCGAACCTGCTGATAGAACAAGCTTGATCTATGATTTAAAGTGTAACAATCATTATAAAAACGCGACTGGTTTATTGATAAAATCTGAAGAGGAACTTGGTAGAAAGTTTTTTATTAATCCCTTATTTAACATGCTATCCACTCAGTTTTCTGGGTTTAGTTACAAACAGCGCTGTCAGATAGTCATTGAGACAGTGATAGGTATGATCCCTCCAACTCGTATTCATGTCGCAGAGTCGATGAACATCAGCGTCAGTACTTTGCAAAGAAGGCTCGATGAAGAAGGTACCTCGTTTCAAGAGGTTCTAGAAGAAACTAGGAAGCGACTGGCCAAACTGTATTTGACTGAAAAAAACTTATCAACCACCGATGTCGCATACTTACTAGGCTACAAATCCCATAGTCAGTTTTTCAGAGTTTTTAAAACTTGGTTTGGAATAACACCAAAAACCTATCAAAACAATCTTATAGATCGTAAATAGAACGACAATTACCTATAAAAAAACCCATAAGCTGTATCCAACTTACGGGGTATCGCTCATATTACTGCGGCACATTGATTGTCATCAATACCGTACTTTATACGGTATTGACACAAGCTAAAGGACTAACCAAACACTTCCATGCGTTCTTCGATAGGCTTAAACTCTTTGTCGCCTGCTGGCTGCTCAATAGCACCGAATACCATCTGTGCGTTCAGCTCCCAATCGCTATCGATATTCCATGCTTCAGCGACTCTCTGATCGATCACAGGGTTATAATGCTGCAAGTTTGCGCCGACATTAATGCTCGCCAATGCTGTCCAAATCACATACTGATGCATAGCGCTGGTTTGATGCGCCCAAATTGGGAATTTGTCAGCATATAAAGGCGCGGCTTCTTGCATGTTTCTAACGACACCTTTGTCCTCAAAGAATAATACCGTACCCGCTCCCGCTCTAAAGCCTGCGATTTTATCTTTAGTACCTTGAAACTTCTCGTCATCGCCAACGATAACCTTTAATGTTTCTTCAGTGATGTCCCACAGTTTATTATGTTCTTCACCAAACAGGACCACCAAACGCGATGATTGTGAATTAAACGCTGATGGGGTATGCAATACTGCATGCTCAATCAACTTTACAATCTCGTCATTTGATACGGGTAATTGATCGCTCAAAGCATAAATAGAACGACGCTTCTCAGCAAGTTGTTGTAGTGTTTGTAAATCTGACATAGACTTTCTCCAAAATATGAATGAATGTAAATAAGTAAAAATAAGGAGGTAGGTTGAATGAGTTGCCTCAAGTAACCATACCCTTTAATCTGCTTTAGTATAAGAATAAATGGATAGAACCCGTATTCTTTTTTTGTAATGAAACTTAATAATTAAAACAATTATAAAAGCCATATTAAACACCTAGCCTTTAAAACCTTCAGGCAATGCTGGTGCTTCTAGACGTTTCATATCAGAATCAACTTCACCAAAGCGCTCATGACCATTGTTCCAGTCGATGATAGATTGCTCAATCTCTTCTTTGTTATCAGCAACAAAGTTCCACCACAGCAGCACTTGGTTATTCAATGGCTCGCCGCCGATAAACATCACACGGGTGCCCTTCTTGGCGACCAGCTTGATGCTTTCATTATTAGCAACATCGCTATCATGGAAGCGTAGTAGCTGATCTTGCGGACAGACTTTGCCTTCAGACTCGATCTCGCCTTCTGTGACCAAGATACCGTATTCAAACCCTGGCTCTAGGTTGAGCGTGACCTCACCGTCTTGCAGGAAATACACATCGATTCCGACCATCTTCGAGTACTGTATCGTCGGTGCTTCATAACGCTCGCCTGAGACGCTGGTATAGCTTCCCGTCGTCAATATCATTTCGACGCTATCTTCCGTCCAAGTTGGCAACTCTGGATAATGATGGAAACCGCGTTCGATCTGCTGATCCGTCGGTAGCGCAATCCACAACTGCACCATGCTCAGTGCCCGTGCGGAATCTGGTGAGCCACCAGTATCTGGAAAGACGCTTTGTTCAGTATGACTGATGCCTTGATTGAGTCCTGTACCAGCGGTCATGACGTTGACTTGGTTTTTGGTAATGACTTGCTCATTACCAAAGCTGTCTTTGTGCAGCACTTCGCCATTCAACATCCAACTAAAGGTTTGCAAGTTAGTATGCGGATGACGGCCAACTTGCATGCCTGACTCATCTTCACCAAACTCAGCAGGGCCTGCATGATCCAAAAAGCACCAAGCACCAATTGGCTTTTTGCCTTTATTCGGTAAAAGACGCGCGATAGGAATACCACCAACATCTGCTAACCGTGGTTCTAGGATTTCGATACTCATTATTCAGCTCTCCTTACTTGTTTTTTATTACTGTATTTTTTAATGATATGTTTTAGCATCTAGTCAAGATACAAGGCTGGGCGTTTGACCCAACCTAAGCTAGCCCTAAGACTTAATGCTAGAGTTTGCTACTAAAATTCACATAAACCTACCACATAAACCTACATAGGTACTTCCATTAGTAGCACTTTAGCATCTTCTTCTACATCCATGGTAAAGTTCTTAGTATCCCAAACACCAAGCCCATCACGAGTATCTAAAGTGTTACCGTTTACAACGACTTTACCGCTGATGACAAATATATAGACACCGTTGTTAGGATCTTTTAGCTGATAAGTCTCGGTCAAACCTTTATCAAAATCACCCATGCTAAACCAAGCGTTTTGATGAATCCACACACCCGCATCATCAGCGTTTGGTGACAATACTTGATTGAACGTATTTGGCTGCATGAGGTCATCCATGCGTATCTGCTGATAGCGTGGCTCTACGTTCATTTTGTTTGGCATGACCCAAATTTGTAAAAACTTAACCGCTTCTTCGTTATCACCATTCATCTCACTATGGATAATACCTGTACCCGCAGACATGACTTGAATCTCGCCAGTCTCGATAACCCCTTCATTACCGATGCTATCACCGTGCGCCAGCTTACCTAATAAAGGAATGCTGATAATTTCCATGTCACGATGTGAGTGCTTACCAAAGCCTTGGCCTGCCGTGACAAAGTCATCATTAATCACTCGTAATGCGCCAAAGCCCATGCGCTGTGGGTTGTGGTAGTTGGCAAAGCTAAAGGTATGACGGCTTTTTAACCAGCCGTGATCGGCGTTGCCACGAGAGTCTGCTGCATGATAAATCGTTTGCATAATGTGTCCTTAATTTTTAATCGGGTTGTCTAAAACAATGGAACCATTATAATTGTTGTTCAAAAGCAGATAAATACGGTAAATAGCAATTAACCATTCTTATAATAAGAACAATGAAGGAATAAAGATAGCGTAATATTGTTATAACACGGCGATTAGCATTAGCTGCTAACATGACTGGTGCTCATTAAAACAGCGCTTATAAAGTGTGATCACTCGTACAATCAATGAGCCAATCAACAAGTCAATGAATAATAAGACACTTAACAACAAGGAAGACAAGCCATGTCAAATGATACAAACAAACAGCCACTAAACTATGACGTCATCAATAATACCGACAAACAACGTTTTGAGATTCATATTGGTGAGCAAATCGCGCTCGAAGATTACGAGTTTTTTACCAGCTCAGAAGGCAAAAAAGGTATCGAATATAAGCATACCGAAGTACCAAAAGAGCTTGGTGGACAAGGTATTGCCGGCTACTTGGTCAAGCATATCTTGGATGACGCTGCCGCTAAGGGTCTGGTCGTCAAACCCACGTGCCCTTATGTCAAATCTTATATCGATAAGCATCCTGAATATCAGGATATCTCTGTGGCTCATAACGCAAAGGCTTAACTGATATTTTTAGAGCATTAAAAAACCGCCAAGCTTAATACAAGCGTGGCGGTTCTATTTTTATAATGAGCAAAATATTTTAGTATCGCAAAGCCTTAAGCAATGTGTTCTAAAAAGGCTTTGTCGCGTGCTTTAAAAGATAAATACAATACGGGCAGCACAAACACCCCGACCGCCCAAAAGCTGAGCTTAATATATAGCAAAGCACCCACCAGTGCGCCTATCAAAAAACTCAATACCAAGGCCGAGCTATGTCCCAGATCATTGGCGTTTTTGGCGCTGCGATTGACCAAGTAATCGGTAAGATTAATCCCCAATTGCGTGGTATTACCGGTCATCAGCACCGTCGGGCTCATGTGTTTAATCACCGTTTTACTGGCCGTATTACGAATCGCCAGCGCAATCAAACCTAGGCCACCAGTGATGGCCACGGTGATATCTCCAGCATCAATAAAGGGTTGAAAGTATAAGCCCACGACCATAAAGGCCGTCAAAAATACCGCTTCAGCTAAGAACAGATGGCTCAGTATCAAGTGCTGCTTTTTACTTTTGTCGATGAATACCTTGGTCACCATGACGGTCAAGATAAACAGCGGTAAGGCAGCAAGCTTAATCCACAGACCGTCCTCCCCTTTAACCAGCCCACTACCCGCCATCACCAAGTTACCCGTGACATGCGCGGTAAAGAAACCAAATAAAGTGATAAAACCAATGGTATCAATGGCACCGCCAACGACCGTCAGCAACACAGGCGTCTGATAACGCTGCCAAAAGCTCAACTGCGTTGACTGACTGTCATTTGGATTATTACTCTGTTCAGAGTTGTGCTGTTGTACGGAGCTATTAGAATTAGGCACCTGTGTTTCCCACAAACTCTACCAATTCATCGACAAATCTTTGCAAGTATTTTTGCGTTCTCTCACTGCTGACACCCTGTTCATCCAAGCTTTCAGTCGCTCGGCTTAGATTTATCTCAGGGTTAATTATCATTTGCGCAGAGAGCATTTGCATACTTTTACGCACATCAAGCCCGCTATTAATGCCGCCGAAACTGCCCGGTGATGCCGTCACTAACGCTACTTTTTTGCCCGTCCACACACTCTCTTTAAAAGGCCTAGAAGCGATATCGACCACGTTTTTTAGGGCGGCTGGCATGGTACGATTGTGCTCTGGTGTGACAATCAGTACCGCATCAGCCGCTTTTAGTTGCGCACGTACACGCTCATAACTGTCGATCGTCGTATCATCGTAGTCTTGATTATAAAGCGGCAAATCTGCGATATTGACCTCTGATACCCTGATGCTATTCGGTATTTGTGACACGATGTGCTCTGCAAATTTGCGATTGATCGACGCTTTGCGCAAACTACCGATGATTAGGGCAATATTCGTTGATGCGGTCATAGTCACTCCTTGTTAGTGAGGATGTATTCAGGCGTTAATCAAGCGTCATTATGACGATATTTTTGACGTATTGCGATTATCTATGGCATAAGCCCCTGCGCCATGAGCAAATATCAGTAAAAACCCACCTGCCATTGCAATGTTTTTCATAAAGTTATTCATCTCTGAAGCATCTGCCAAAAAGTTATGGAATAAAATAGCAGATACGATATTGAAGCCAACAAATAGCAATGCAACCAACCGCGCCTTAAAGCCGATAAGAATAGCGATACCACCAAACAACTCAAGCACAATGACTAAAGGTAGCATAAATCCTGGTACGCCCATGGCTTCCATATAACCTTGGGTCGCAGCGTAGCCACCAATCTTATTAAGCCCTGACACAATAAAAATCAGTGATAGAAACACACGACCAACTAGGGCACTAAGCGCTTGTAACTTGTTCATAAGTATTCTCCAAAAAAGGTTTGAATAAGCGGGCAATCAAATTATGGCGCTATTATATTCGTTGACTGTGCTTCAATAAACAGCAATAATTACAATTAATAGTTCTATTATAAGCAACAATGAGTCAGCTATACCGCAGCAGTGATATCGGCAGGTCAGTATAAAAAGCAATCGTAAAAATCAGCAAAGGAGCAGCCAATATGGGGCAATTAGAAGACATGGCAATGTTTGTACGTATTGTCGATGCAGGTAGCATTACCAAAGCCGCTGAGCAACTCAATATCGCCAAATCTGCCGTGAGCAGGCGGCTAAAGGATTTGGAAACACGCTTGGGCAGTCAATTAATCAACCGTACCACCCGTCAATCCAACTTAACCGAAGCGGGTGAGCAATACTATCAGCGGGCAAACAGCATCTTGAATGACGTAGATGAGTTAAATGAACAAACCAGCGGCACCCCCACTCGTATCGAAGGCACGCTGAAGATGACGGCACCGCTGTCGTTCGGTCTGATGCACCTCGGTGAAGTGATTGATGAGTATGCCCTTTTGCATCCGCACTTGAACTTTGAGCTGGACTTCTCCGATCGGCACGTTGACTTGGTAGAAGAAGGTTATGAGCTGGCCATTCGTATCAGAGAGCTGCAAGACTTGAGCTATCAAGCCAAACGCTTAGCGCTGATTCGTTACGCGCTCTGTGCCAGCCCTGAGTACCTAAGTAAGAATGGCACACCGAGCACACTGGCAGAGTTAGAGGAACATGAGTTTTTGCAGTATGGTCTTAGCAAGACAAGCAATCTAGAATTGATAGATGACCAAGGAAAAAAGCATAACCACACGATAAACGCCAAAATCAAAGCCACCAATGGCGAGTTCTTAGTCGATATGGCGGTCAAAGGCCATGGCATTATCTTTATACCGACTTTCATAGCTTATCAAGAGATAGCACGTGGTGAGCTGGTACCCATACTTGAGCAGTATCAACTGCCCACCTTAAACGCTTATGCCGTCTATCCAAAAAATCGTTTTTTATCGCAGCGCTGCCGCTATCTGATTGATTTTATTGCTGAGCGTTTTGGTGATAATCCCTACTGGGATCAGCTTGATTAGGCCTTTTTTAGAATACTGTTTTTAAAAAACTAAAGAGTACTCTAAAGCGACTACCAAGCTTAAAACAATATTGCTACTATCGTTTAAGCCCTATTTACGCTGATAGTTAGATGACCTCATTCATCTGTCAAGTAGCCTATCAATCGAGCATTAAGGCAATCAGCAAGGCAACCATTAAGGCAACAACTAGGGCGTGTCCTCAATCTGAACGATTGCATCTAAATGGACTAAAAATGGCTAAATTTTGCCAAACGGCGTCAAATAACTGGCTAGTATCCCGATATTATCTGCGTTATTTTCCTTGTTTGACTTCAATTTATCTCATTTTTATCATCATTTTCAAAATGAGGACACGCCCTAAAACTCTCTAAAAACCTCCATCAATCATAAGGAAATGCATTATGGATTTGCAAGCACTAGGCATGAAAGCCATTCATGAGTTTGATGACATTCGTCAAAGCCCGTTACCCCAAAAGCGTCTAAAGGCAGCACGCACGCAAGCCGAGACATTCAGAGAGCGCTTTATGAATGAGCCGTGTGTGCCGTTTTATCAAAGCGCCAATATGGTCAGAGTGCCCTACCCAACGTGGTACGCTTACAGCGGGGTTTATACCCAAAGCACCTATAAATTTCCCTACTTACACATTCTAAATCGTCTCTTTATCATTCAGTATCATGATTTTTTGGGCGAATTAAAGACGTTGCTATTCTCTCCCTCTGACATTGATGCTGACCGTGAGACGCCATTTTTTAAGCGTTTGACGGACAAAATGCCAAACTGGTCGCCGCTTGAGAGCGTGGTCGCCCCCGTCATGCAAGATGTGACTGAAGCCATTGCCAAAGCAGGACTGACGCCAGAAGACATTGACTATATTAGCTATGATCATTTGCACACCCAAGACATACGCCGCTGGCTCGGTACCAGCACTGCTACGACAGACAAGCCCGCCTACTTCCCCAATGCCAAGCTGCTCATTCACGAGCAAGAATGGCTCAGTACAACTTCGTTATTGCCAGTACAAGCAGACTGGTACTGCCCCAACGGTATCGAAGGTGTTGATCCTGATAAAGTGATTAAGTTTACTGGCAGCATCCAGTTAGGTGAAGGGTTGGCGCTGGTACATACCCCAGGTCATACCGAGGGCAATCACTCCTTAGTTGCGCGCGTACCAGACGGCATCAGAGTGACTTCTGAGAATGGCGTAGGCGCAGATGCTTATGCGCCGATGAACTCAAAAGTTAACGCCATCCGTCGTTATGCTAAAGAGACAGGTATGGAGGTCATCTTAAATGGCAATACTCTCGAAGGCAGTAATGACCAATATATCTCTATGGTCGTTGAAAAAACCATCGCTGGCCCCTCAAGCAACCCTGATTTCCCCAATTGCGCGTCGAGCAGTGAAGCCACGCCTTATTGGCTGATTCCTGGTCACAAAGTCAGCCACTTAATCGGAGAAGCCAAGTTTGGTTCATTACAAACAGGCTCAGCACAAAAGGTAGGTGGCTAATGGGGTATTTTTCTAAAAAGACCGTTTATATCACGGGTGCCGCCTCAGGTATTGGGCTTGAGACCGCCAAGCAGCTTATCAAACAAGGCTCTAACCTTGTGCTGTTTGATGTACAAGCGCTTGATGAGGTCGTATCGACCCTACAAGCCATGAATAAACACGATGCGTCGATTGCCAGCTATGATTTGGACGTGACCGATGCTGGTAAGACCACCAAGCAAATCGCTGCGGCTGCAAGCGACTTATCGCCAGATATCTTGATGCACTTCGTTGGAATTACAGTGCCTTGGACATTTGATGACATGAGTCAAGAGCAGTTTGAGCGGGTGATGAACATCAACTTATTTGGGACGCGCAATGTACTGGCGGCCGTGCGACCGTTTTTGTCACGTGGCAAACAGGTAATGGTGACCGCTTCCATGTCTTCGTTTACTGGTAGCTATGGCTACAGCTCTTATAGTGCGTCGAAGTTTGCCATCTGGGGCATGATGCAGTCGATAAGTTTTGAATGGAAACCATTGGGTATTGATATCACCGTCTTTGCGCCGCCACCGATAGACACGCCACTCACCCAATCTGAAGTCGGAGTGATGTCCAAAGCGGGGGTCGGCATGAAAAAACTGGCCGGTGAGCTAAAGATTGAGGAAGCCGTCAAATCCATGCTAAAAGGCGTAGAAAACCGCGAGTTTTTGGTCGTACCTGGAGTAATGGCAAATTTAATCAGGCTACAATTGCGCTTTTTCCCAGTCAAATGGGTGAACTGGATAGGCAATACTGCGGTAGCCCTGTCTATGAAAAAATAAAGCATGAGAAAGTAAGGCATAAAAGTAAGCCACGAGAAAACAAGCTATGTTGACTAAAGCTTAAGATTGGCTACAGTAACCAAAAGATAACGGAAACACACATTTCTTGATATAATCTGGCATCAAATAGGGTGAGTATTTGCTAAACTAAGTGGCTTGTTGTATAAGACATGCTTAACAATTTGATTCGATTGTTCATTCACTGTACTTTTTACTTACTGCACTTTTTAATTACTGTATAAGGATTATTTACCATGGCTCTATCAAAAAACGCTTTTCTTAAAAAAACAAATCGCGCCATCGCTATTGCCGCTATTAGCGGATTGGGTATGCTGAGTGCTGTAGGTCACGCTGCTACCTATGAGATTGATCCTCATCATACAGCCGCACGCTTTACGGTAGATCACTTTGGCACCTCTACCAACGCAGGCGGTTTTTATAATTTATCAGGGACTCTTGAATACGCTCCTGAAGATAAAAAAGGCTTTATAGGCATCACCATTCCTATGGGCAGCTTGAGCACAGGGATTAAAACCTTTGATAAACACCTCAGATCTGCTGACTTTTTTAATGTCGAAAAGTATCCAACCGCTTACTTCAAGTCAACTGAATGGCAGTTTGACGGCGATAAAGTCAAATCTGTCAAAGGTGACTTGACCCTACTTGATGAAACTCATCCTGTCACTTTAACAGCCACCAAGTTCGGCTGCTACGACAGCCCTGTACTCGGTACTGAGGCTTGTGGTGGTGACTTCGAAACCACTATCGACAGAACTAAGTGGGGTATCGATACCTTTACAGATGGCGGTATCATGAAAGACGTCAAACTGGTCATTCAGGTAGAAGCCAGTGTAAAAGACGACAGTAAATAACGGTATCTGTTGGTCCTGAAAAACTAAGTTATAAGTTAGAGGTACCCTATCTAACTGACGCAAAAAGCGCTACTTAAAAGTGGCGCTTTTTGTTTTCTTGACCTTTTTGTTTGCTGCCCTATGTTTTAAAATACCCTGTACTTTAAACTATCTAGTCATCTGATCTTTATTAAAGCCTGCCGGAAAACACCACATGATTGCTCTGCCTACCGTCAAAAAAATCCAAGCGCGAGATACGTACGAGCCAAACCGCACCTCAACCACACTTGAGCTATTGTTTGATTTGGTCTATGTCATTGCGGTCTCTGCAGCGGCAAGCGGCTTTCATCAGCGCTTAAGTGAGCATGATTTTTCAGGTTTTTTGACCTTTATCGTGGCATTTTTTATTTTGTGGAATGCGTGGACCAGCTTTACTTGGTTTGCCTCAGGCTATGATCCTGACGACTGGTATTATCGTCTGTCGGTCATGATGCAGATGTTTGGCTCCCTGATGATAGCGGCCAATATCAATCAGTTTTTTGAACAAGGGCTGACATGGGTTGGGGTGACGGGTTACGCTATTATGCGTCTGGCCAGCTGCAGTCAATGGTGGCGAGTATATCGGCAGGTGCCAGGGCATCAAAAGATCGCTAAACGCAGTATTTTCGGGCTATTGACCTTGCAGGCTATATGGATAAGTTGGTTATTTTTACCAACTTCCCTACAGACTCCTGCCTTATTTTTATTTATTTCCGCTGAGCTATTGATGCCGCTGTGGGCACGCACAGAGCAATTTAATAACTGGCACCCTCAGCATATCGCTGAGCGTTATGGTCTGTTGACCATTATTGTACTGGGTGAGGGTGTACTGGGTGTGAGTAATACTATTCATCACTTTATGGTCAACTCCATCTATCCAGCCAACGCCATTATCTTGCTAGGCTCAAGCTTAGTAGCTTTGTTGTTTGCCTTATGGTGGCTATATTTCACCATTCCTTTTGATACTATCTTGGCCAATCAACGCCGCCGCCATGATTTGTTTTTATTTGGCTATGGACACTTTTTTGTGTTCGCATCGCTAGCAGGCCTCGGCAGTGCGCTTAACTTGGTTGCCGACGCCGTTGATACTGACGTTGCTAAGCAAGCGGTCTTGCAGCCCTACGCAATGGGCTTGCTGATGGCGATGTTGCTCGCGTTTTTGCTCACCTTAACCGCCCTGCGCTCGCTGATTTGCCGCAAGTCCAGCCATAATATCCTTGCTATGACCATCGCAGCCGCACTCATTGGCTTTAGTTATATCGCTGTCGTACTGGGCTTGCCGATTACCTATGGCGTTTGGCTGAGCATCCTAGCCCCTGTGGTGATGATTGGTTATTTTACTCAAGACAATAAGCACTGGTTGGCATAAAAAGCACTTAGCCTATTAGGGCATGCTACGGGTATAAATTTTCCTTGCTTGCTGTGCGACTTCGTCACTCCAGAGGCTGCAAAAAATTCATCCCCGTAGCACTGTGTTTATTTTATAGTAGATCGACTGCATAAAACAAAAAAAAGCGCATACCACCTTAGCGGTCATATGCACTTCATTTAAAAACCAGTCACGAAAAGCCATCTTTAGCTTTTATCAGCACGCTCATCACTGGCGGTCTTAATCTTCATCAAGATGTCTTTGATTTTTGATGCTTGCATATAGGTCGGAACGGCGTAGGTATCGCTGACTTCTTTGGCGGCGGCTTTTGCGATGCTGTCAAAGTCGCTTTCTTGCATGCCTTTAACCGTCGGATCAATGCCTACTGTCTCTAGCAGCTCTCGCACTTGCGCGATCAGATGGTCTGCTAACTCACCATCACTACTACCCGCTTGCCCCGTTTTCACAAGACCAATCTTTTTTGCCAAAGTTGCCAGTCTCTTTTCACTTGATTTGCGGTTTAGATCAAGGATATAAGGCAACACAATGGCATTGGCACGACCATGAGGAATACTATAATGTGCGCCTAACTGGTGCGCGATGGCGTGGACATAGCCAAGACCCGCTTTGTTAAAAGCAATGCCACCATAGTGCGCCGCCACGCCCATCTCTTGTCTTGCTTTAAGATCATCACCATTCTTGTAGGCAGTCGGTAGATATTGCATCACCGCTTTGGCAGCAGAGGCAGCGTAATAATCTGTCTCAGCACCAGCGTTTACGCTCATCCATGCCTCTAGCGCATGGGTGAGCACGTCGATACCCGTATCGGCTGTAATGTGGGCAGGCATGCCTTTCATGATGTTTGGATCAATGGCCGCTGCCAGTGACACCATCTTGGGATCGATAGCGATTTCTTTTTGATGGGTTTTATCATCTGATACCACAGCGCCAATCGTTGCTTCTGATCCTGTGCCTGCTGTGGTAGGAATACAATATAAAGGCACAGACGGCTTTCTGGCTTTAAACAGTCCGATAAGCTGCTTCGGCTGACACTTATTGCCTTGAGCCATCGCAATCATTTTGGCGGCATCAATCACCGAGCCGCCACCAATCGCGAGTACTGCATCACAGCCTGCATTGACAGATTCACTCAGCCCATCATTGACCACTTCAAAAGTAGGGTCTGGAGTAATGCCATCATAAACGTGATAGCGAATATTATTTTTATCTAAGTAGTCGGTCACTTTTGAGGGGACGCCCAGCTTGTTTAGTACCGCATCAGTGACGATGAATACATTGCTAGCGCCTTCATTGATGATCATGTCACACAGCTCATCACAAGCATTTTCGCCGACGAATAACAAAGGTCGCGGCATAGGAATGACAAGTGAGAACACCTTGAGTACCTTTGCACGAGTCTTAGCAACGGCTAAGTAGCCTGCATGATGCAAAGTGTCATTGTTCATTAATTTAGCAATACTGGTCGGGTTATTTATGAGCATAGAAAATCCTTTTTGATGAGGCTTTTTAGGGCAATAAAAACAGTCTTATGGCCTATCTACCAGAGCTGTCAAAAATATTAAAAAACCATAGTAAAATAATAGCGACTGTGTGAAGCAAGCGCTGACAAGCGTTTCGGCAGATAAAAGCATTGGCTACTGATATAGTCTTATTGTGCCATTAAAGTTTTTGGTATGTCGCTATTACTAATGACTGATGTGTTCTCATAAAATAGCCATTTTATGATGACCATAAAAAAGCAGCCCTCTAAAATTTAGAGTGCTGCTTTATACTTTCTAACAATGCCAAACCTTCTAAGAAGAAAGATTAAAAATAATCATTCAGTAATTAACCACTAAGTAATTAACTACTATGAGTGGCAATCCAGTTTTGCATTTGCTCAATTTCAGCTTTCTGTGCAGCGATAACTTCTTCTGCCAATTTACGCATTTCTGCATCTTTACCGTATTTAAGCTGTACTTCTGCCATATCGATCGCCCCAACGTGATGTGGCAACATACCGCGAGCAAATGCCATATCAGGGTTAGGATCAGCGATACCAGCCATCATATCATCATGCATTGCATCCATGCCGTCAGCATAAGCTTGTTGCATGGCTGCAGTATCAGCCGTTGGTTCAGCAGCATCAGGGTTGCTGGCAAGCCAAGTCTGCATCTGCTCAATCTCAGCTTTTTGCGCATCTATGATTTCTTGTGCGAGCTGACGCATCTCGGCATCAGTGCCATACTTTAGCTGAATCTCTGCCATGTCGACGGCACCGATGTGATGACCGAGCATGCCTTGAGCAAAGGCAGCATCAGGATCATTGTATCCCATGCCAACCATCATCTCATCATGCATCACCGTCATGGAGTCATTGTACTCTTTATGCATGGCTGTCATCGACCCACTTGTCATATCATGACTGGCATGCGCATCTGTAGCAGCATTATCCGCTGCTGCCACGTTTTCGGTTGTAGTGGCTGTTGTTGTACTTGCATCGGTGGTCTCAACTGCATCGTTGGCAGACTGACAAGCGCTAAGCATGAGTGCCGCACTGATGCTGACAGTAAGAACGACGAGACATGAATTTTTTAGGGTTTTCATGGTACATCCTTAATTTTTAATTAATAGAGTTAGTTACTAAATTCAGTTATTATGTTTAACCGTAATAGCTCAAAGAAAAACCGACAAATCGATTAAGATTGGTCAGCTTAGGAAAAAATTCATTCAATTTGTTATGTATTAAAAGTTCTTGAAAGTTAAAAGCTCTTAAAAGCAAGGCTTTAAGGTGACTACTCTAGCTCATCAATCAACGATTGCATCTCCTTTATTTACGATTTTCCACTCTGGAATCTAGAGCTCCAAACGACTCAATCTCAGCGCGTTACCAATCACCGATACTGACGACAAGCTCATAGCTGCCGCTGCTATCATAGGACTAAGAAGAAGCCCAAATACGGGATAGAGCACACCTGCGGCAATTGGAACACCAAGCGCATTGTAAATGAAGGCGAAGAACAGGTTCTGTCTGATATTGCGCATAGTTGCGTGGCTAAGCTTATAGGCTTTGGCAATACCCATCAAATCACCTTTTAGTAGGGTAATCCCTGCACTCTCCATTGCTACATCAGTGCCGGTACCCATAGCGATACCAACATTCGCTTGCGCTAGTGCGGGCGCGTCGTTAATACCGTCACCTGCCATAGCGACCAATTTACCGCTGTCTTGCATCTCTTTAACGATGCGGTTTTTGTCCTCTGGCGAGACGTCGGCATGGACTTCATCGATACCTAATTTATTGGCGACTGCCTGCGCGGTTTTTTCGTTATCGCCCGTTAGCATAACGACTTTTAGTCCCGCGTCATGAAGCAGTGAAATAGCTTCTTTGGTGCTTGGTTTAATAGGATCAGCAACTGAAATAATACCAACAGCTTTACTATCTATAGCCACGAACATTACCGTTTCACCGTCCTTTCTACGGACGTCGGCTTTAGTAGATAAATCCTGATCGAAGCTGTTTAAACTCTCCATAAGCTTTGAGTTACCGATAGCGACCTGTTTACCATTGACCACGGCCTGTACGCCTTCACCGGTAGTCGAATTAAAGTCTTGAGCTTTAGGAATAATGAGTGATCTATCTTGCGCGGCTCTCACGATAGCTTCTGCTAAAGGATGCTCGCTGGCGCTTTCTACGGCAGCTACTAGCGCGAGGAACTCGTCCTCATCTTGACCTGCCAGCGCATCAATCGCAGTCAGTTCAGGTTTACCCGCGGTTAGTGTGCCGGTTTTATCGACAACAATAGTATCGACTTTTTCCATCGTCTCAAGCGCTTCAGCGTTTTTGATGAGGACGCCATTTTGCGCGCCTTTACCCGTACCAACCATGATTGACATTGGCGTGGCAAGTCCGAGCGCACAAGGACAAGCGATAATGAGTACCGCGATAGCGTTGACCAGTGCATAGGCCATAGCCGGCTCAGGTCCAAATGTCGCCCACACAATAAAGGTTATGATGGAGGTGACAATCACAATGGGCACAAACCAGCCAGCCACCTGATCCACCAACCGCTGGATAGGGGCTCGGCTACGCTGGGCCTCGGCGACCATTTGCACAATTTTGGATAATACCGAATCTGCTCCGACATTGACCGCTTCGACCAATAGCGTGCCAGTACCATTCACCGTACCGCCAGTGACTGTATCTCCTGCTACTTTTGAGGCTGGAATAGGCTCACCCGTAACCATTGATTCGTCAACATTACTATTGCCATCGATGACCGTACCATCTACTGGTAACTTCTCACCGGGTCTGACCCGTAGCTGATCACCACTGACGACCTCATCAAGTGAGACTTCGACTTCGTTGCCATTTTCATCGACACGTCTTGCGGTTGGTGGTGCGAGCTCAAGTAACGCTCGAATCGCACCTGAAGTTTGACTTCTAGCTTTGAGCTCTAATACCTGACCCAACAGTACTAAGGTTACAATGACAGCTGCCGCTTCGTAATACACACCGACTTGACCATTAGCGTCTCTGAAGCTGTCTGGAAAAATATTAGGAAAAAAGGTCGCGACAATACTAAAAATATAAGCAGCACCGACGCCTAGCGCAATCAAGGTAAACATGTTGAGATTGCGGCTTTTGATAGACTGCCAGCCTCGAACGAAGAAAGGTGCGGCGCCCCAAAGTACAACCGGAGTAGCGAGCACTAATTGTATTATTTGACCGAGCTGACCCGAAAGATCCAGTGATCCAATCTGATCAAAGTTAAGACCGACCATCTCGCCCATGGCATAAATAAATAGCGGCAGGGTCAGCAGGGTACAAATCCAAAACCGACGAGTCATGTCGTCAAGCTCTTCGGTATCTTCTTCACCTGCTGTGATGGTTTCAGGCTCAAGCGCCATACCGCATAGCGGGCAACCACTATTTCTGACATCCCTAACTTCAGGGTGCATCGGGCAAGTATAAACCGTGCCATCATAATCATCAGGCACTCTGTCGTATTTGCCACCTTTGACGGGTTTTATGTCACCGCCTTCGGTATCTCCGTGACAGTGGGTATGGTCATGCTGGTCTGAATTAGCGACCTTATCTTCAGGTTGTAAAAACATACCGCATATCGGACAACCGCTATCCTCAACATCTCTGACTTCAGGATGCATGGGACAGACATAGACCGTACCGTTATAATTTTCCGGTACTTTATCGTATTTACTTCCTTTGATAGACTTTACCTCAGCACTATTATTAGTAGCATCCGCTCTGTGACCATGCGCATGACTGTCTTCATTGCCTTTGGAGTCAGTGACCTCTTTAACAACTTCGTATTCTTTAACAACTTCGTCTTCAGGTTTGAGTGCCATGTTGCATATTGGACAGCCACTATCTTCAATATCCCTAACCTCAGGATGCATCGGGCAGGTATAGATTGTGCCATTATAGCCAACAGGTACTTTATCGTACTGTCCACCTTCTATAGACTTTGTATCGTCAATATGTTTCATAAAACCACTCCTTGAAGACCCTGAGTAGAGATTTTGAATCAGTTATATCAACCGCTGATAGCCGTTGTCTCTACTCTTGCTTTACATGCCTAACAACTTAGTTAAGCATAAGACTTAGTCTGGTTTACGCAGATATTTGATCAGCGACATAATAATTAATATCAGTACCGCAAAAACCAGTACCGTAAACAATAGGGAGACAATAGATCCTCCCCAACCCATACCATGCATTGATCCATTCGTCATACCGTGCATAGGCGCGTTCATCATACCGTGCATCATAATAACCATTACAAGGACTCCTTATTTGTTATTTCCTTAGTATAAGTAATGATATGTGCTAGTGTGTGAACGTACACCTCTCAATAGTCTGCTTACTTAATAACGCCTAATACAAAGTGCTCAAAATTTGTGACTGCCTATTCCAACTCATCAATAAGTGCTTGCATCTCACCGATTTCACGCTTTTGTGCTTCGATAATGTCATCAGCAAGCTGACGTACACGTGGATCTTCGATATCAGCACGCGAACTGGTCAAAATAGCAATCGAGTGATGCGGTATCATCGCCTGCATCCAATCCACTTGATCTACCGTTTGTTGTGATCTAACGCCCCATAAACCAAAGGCAAATAGCACGACACTAATCCCATAAACCATTAGATTGACCTTAGTCTTTTTATACATATTGGTCATAAAGGCGAGCATAATAATAGCCATCATAGCGCCCATATATAACGCCATATAAGCTCTGGTTTCGCTAAAATAAACATGATCCCATTGATAAGTATTAAAATACATCATGATAAACATCACGACTGTCGATGTTAAAATCATGATTGTGAACTTTACATAAGGGTTCATTTGCTTCTGTTTATTATCCATATGGTTATTCATATTCTTGTCCTTAATTTAGTAAAAAGGCACCTAAATAAAGAGGTGCCTTTTTTTAGAGCTAGTGTTATAAACTGTTGTTACTTACATGGTTAACACTAGAACCAAAATTTCACACCAGCTGTAACGCTACTAGAATCAACAGCTTCGTCTTCTTGACGTCGCAAATCTCTTGCGTTGCCTAAAGCGGTCTCATAGCTGATACCCACATAAGGCGCGAGCTGACGACTTAACATCTCGTAAGTAAGCCTAACGTCAGCCCCAAACTCATTAAAGCCTTTAGTAATATGGTTATCTGTATCATCTTTGCTAAATGCCGTCAGCTCTACTTCTGGAATCACTACCCAATGTTGATCTAAGCGCCACTCATACTCCGCACCTAGATCTAGACGAACTTGCCCATCAGTATATAAATAAGCTCTAGCATCGGTTTCGATGAAGTAAGGTGCAGTGCCTGCAATACCAGCCATCACGGCAGATTTATCATTTTCGGTATCATAAGCAACACCGGCTTCCCCATTCCAAAAAATACTAAGTGGCTTCCAGTAAGATAGTGAGGTTAAGCTATCAATTTCTTTATCATCTTTAGTTTGGATACTACCTTCGCTACGTAGCGTTACGCGGTTGCTGTCTGTACCGTACCACGTATCAAACTCATAATTGATTTGATCATCGTCAAATTGATAGCCCAAATCGTCTACTGATACGCCCCATAACGGTAAGCTACCCATCATCACAGGCTTACCAAAGCGACCATAGGGAACACCGTTCGAGTAGTCAGGGCTTCGAGCATCGGCTGGTGCTTCGCCACCTTGCATTCCTGACATGTCCATACTGCCATGATCCATGCCCGACATATCCATGCCACTATGATCCATACCTGACATATCGCCCGACATATCCATGCCACTATGATCCATATCTGACATGTCACCTGACATATCCATACCACTGTGATCCATATCCGACATATCGCCTGACATATCCATACCACTATGATCCATATCCGACATATCGCCTGACATATCCATGCCACTATGGTCCATATCTGACATATTGCCCGACATATCCATGCTGCTGTGATCCATATCTGACATATCCATACCAGACATGTCCATACTGCCATGATCCATGTTCGACATCTCAGCAGCGTTTGCTAAAGGTGACATTAGTAGCATCAAAGATGACATGCCAATAAACGGTAGACCTACTTTATATATTTTCATAATAAGGCTCATATTCGAAGGTTTATTAAACAACGGCAACTTCTCTAAACATCCCTGCTTCCATGTGATAGAGCAAGTGGCAATGCCATGCCCATCTGCCAGCTTCTCCGGTGACATCAAAGCTTATCTTTTGTGCAGGCTGTACCATTATCGTATGCTTACGTACTTGAAACTCACCTGAAGGCATCCGCAGATCGCTCCACATACCATGCAAATGCATGGGATGATTCATCATGGTGTCATTGACTAAGGTAATACGTACGCGCTCGTTGGGCTTAATATTGACCGGTGCGGCATCTTTGAACATAACCCCGTCTAGAGCCCAAATATAGCGCTCCATGTTTCCCGTCAGATGTATTTCAATCTCTCTGGTGGGTTTGCGCTGCTCTGCCATTATCTCATCGCCGACAGAGCGCAACTGACTATAATTCAAAACCTTTCTATCAATGTTACGTAGATTAATACCAGGGTCATCAAGGTTCATACGCGGACTGTCCACACGCATATCAGACTTAAAGTCATATTCTGTTTTGGCATGTTTAGCGTTATAGCCATTCGATCCCATGGCGCCCATCATGTCGGCCATCGTCAGCCATTCGATTTTGTCCATAGCAGGTATCGCAGGACGAGCACCTTTTTTGGTAGCAAGCGTTGTCGCAACATAGCCTGACCGATCTATGTTTTGAGCAAATATGGTATGCGCGTCTTTAGTGGGCGTCACGATGACATCATAAGTCTCGGCCACCCCAATACGGAAATCATCGATATCGACGGGACTGACATCAATCCCATCCGTCGCGACGACTTTCATTTTTAGGCCGGGGATGCGTACATCAAATATCGTCTGCGCTGAACCATTAATAAAACGTAGTTTGACAGGCTGTCCAGCCTTGACAAGTTGCGTCCAGTTAGCCGCTGTGGTTTTACCATTCATCAGATAGGTAAAGGTTTTTTCACCAGACAGATCAGTAAAGTCTGTCGGCATCATCCGCATCTGATTCCACATTTTGCGCTTATCAAAAGCAGCTTTTAGATCTGTTGCGGCAATATCGGACAGTAGCTTTTTAAAATCTGGTAAATGATAATTATCAAAGTCTGCGCGTTGCTTTAATAGTTTAACCAAGTTGTGCGGGTCACGGTGCGTCCAATCACTGAGCAAAATGACATGGTCTTCCTCGATAGGATGACGTTCGCGCCCTTTCGGCTCAATGACGATGGCCCCGCGCATACCGGTTTGTTCTTGGAATCCAGTGTGCGAGTGATACCAATAAGTGCCAGATTGTTTCAGCGTAAATTTATACGTAAAGGTGCTATTTGCTGGTATACCATCAAAACTAATGCCGGGCACGCCATCCATCTCAAACGGTACTAGTAGACCATGCCAATGAATAGAGGTCGACTCATTCATTTGGTTATGGACGCGTATCACTACCGTATCGCCCTCGCGCATTTTTAGCGTTGGCGCTGGTAATGAGTCATTAATGAGCGTCGCCGTGCTTGACTTGCCATCAACAATGATGGGTTTTTTGCTGACATAAAGATCAAACTCTTTGCCTGTCAGTATGGGTACTTTATGATCGGGTTTGTCACTGTTAATGACGGCATTTTTTTGATTTGCACCCAACGCACTATTGGCAATGGTTGGTAACGTCGATAGCATAGACGCGCCAAGTAGCGTAGATGACCCTGTCAAAAAACGTCGACGGTTAAGCATGTTTTTATTATTCATAATGATGACCTAACTTAATCCATAAAATGGGAATTGAGTTTGTACCAAACGAGCTACTGTAAACATCAATCAAACTACAATTGCTGTTGCGGCGACTCAACATCAGCATAAACGCTTGTCGTACCGTCTTTATTAATTTGCATAATTTGATACGGCATAAATTGGTTTTGATACTCCATACCAGGGCTACCGACTGGCATACCAGGTACCGCCAGCCCAATGGCATCGCTTGGCGGATTGGCCAAAAACTCAGCCACATACTTAGCAGGGACATGGCCCTCAAATACATACCCATCGGTGGTAACCGCGGTATGGCAAGAGCGCATATCAGTCGGCACACCGTAGCGGTCTTTAAACAATGCCAAATCTGCAACATCATTCGCCGTTGCATTTAGACCATTGTCTTCTGCGTGGCCTATCCACTCTTTACAGCAGCCACAATTGGCATCTTTATAAACAGTGGCTGATACGTTCTTTAATAAGCCTGGATTGATGACCTGAGTATTTGTCATGGTTTGCGTTACTTGTAGAGAGTTTGTCTCAGCAGTGCTAGCATTAGAAGTACTGCCACTAGCCGCATTGATGTCAGACTGTCCGCAAGCTGATAATATGGCAGCGGTTAATAAAATGGCTGACCCTCGAATAAGCTTGGGCATATGACTATCAGATTTCAAAGTAGACTTAGTAGCGAAAGGCATCATGGTCACTTCTCATGAGTTATTTAATATAAAGTCAAATTAGCAGAATGACTCTGACAAGCAGATGACGCCAAGATGACAATTTTGTCATCTTCCAGCGCTGAATATTGCTTTATCATAAATATAGTCGATCCACTATGAAATAAATACAGTGCTACTGGGATGAGTTTTTTGCAGCCTCTGGAGTGACGCAGTCGCACAGCAAGCAAAGAAAACTTATACCAGTAGCACGCTGTAAAAGCTGTACTCTTTTTATTTAGAATTCACTATAACAATTGGCACATATATTGATATCACCCCAAACAATCGGCGCGAGTATGCTATGAAAGTATTGTTAGTCGAAGATGAGTTATCGCTTGGCGACTATATTAAGAAAGGTCTAAGCGAGGCGGGATTTCTCGTTGAGCATAAAACAACCGGCTTAGATGGTTATCATGCCCTTATGACGGAAGACTTCACTGTCGTGGTGATGGATGTGATGCTGCCTGATGTGAGTGGATTCGAGTTAGTCAGTAATTATCGAGCAGCGGGTAACACCACTCCTGTATTGTTTTTGACCGCAAAAGATGACCTCAGCGACCGCATAAAAGGCATTGAGATTGGCGGTGATGACTATCTGACCAAACCTTTTGCCTTCGCTGAGCTGCTGGTTAGAATCAAGAGCCTACTGCGCCGTGCCAATCAAGCAGACTACGCCAGCACAGTGCTGCATAGTGCTGATTTAAAGATGGATATCGCTAAGCGTAGCGTACAGAGAGGTGAGATGCCCATTAAATTAACCGCAAAAGAATTTGCTCTATTGCAGTTTATGCTTGAGCGTCAAGGCGAGGTATTGCCGCGCTCTGTGATCGCCTCGCAAGTATGGGATATGAATTTTGATAGCGATACTAATGTGATTGACGTTGCCATAAGACGCTTACGAATCAAAATCGATGATGACTTTGAAACTAAGCTCATTCATACCGTACGCGGCATGGGTTATAAATTAGAAGCTATCGATGTCGACTCTAAAACGACTAATGAAGCCAACAATAATAAAAATACTCAAAGCAATATAAATACTACTAACGCTACTAATTCTATGGATACCAACCTAGCCTCTAAAACCAATCACCCTGAAGTGAAGTAGCATGGGATATCACTCGCATAATCGACGCTTATCATTACTGTGGCGCACTATCCTACTGCTGACGGTATGCGTACTGATTTCCCAAGTCTTTTTATACACCTGGATACAGCGCTCGGTTAACGACCACTTTGAACAAATGGACGCAGAGATTTTGACTCATGCAGCGTTTAATTTGCGCCAACATATCATGGACATCTCACCCGATGACCAGACCTCTAGCGACTTATCCAACCTGACAGATTCATCCAGCCCGTCTAACTTACATAACTTAAACGACCAGCATAACCCAATTAATAGGCAGCCATCAGCGTTAGAAACTTCTGGGCTGGGCTATGAGGTCAAGACTGTCATCACCGACCTTAACGGACAAGTGATTAGCAGTCTGCCGACAAATTTTGTTAATACGTTCAATGATAGCCGATTGGTACAAGAATTATGGCAGCAGCACCACGACCAACCCTTTGACTTGCAACTCGATAACCGTCATTTCCGCGCCATCGTCATTGAGCACTCCACGCGCTTAGCATTAATCGTGCTACCGATTGATGTGCATCATCAGTATCTTGTACAATTCAATCGCCATCTCATTCTGATACTCAGTGCGATTACCTTGATATTGGTGTCAGTGGCGGCGCTTAGTGTGTATCTGGGATTTGCGCCCTTATCTACCATCAGTCACAAGATGACTCGCATCAATGCCGAACAGCTAGACGATAGAATCATCGTCGCCGAGATGCCTAGCGAACTGCGCCCATTGGCTAACGCTTACAATGCCATGATGGATAAGCTTGAGCACAACTTTGACTCGCTATCGCGGTTTTCAGACGATATCGCTCATGAGCTGCGCACGCCACTGGCGACCTTGAGCACTCAGACTCAGGTAATGCTCAGTAAGCCCAGAGACAGTCAGGAATATGTCGAACAGCTCCATCATCAACACGATACACTCGAGCAGCTATCGGCTTTGATTAATAACATGCTGTTGCTCGCAAAAACCCAAAAACGACTCTATGACTCACAGCTCAATCTTGTCGATACCGAGTCATTGATGGCCAAGCTTATTGATTATTTTGAGCTGATAGCCGAAGAGCGAGGTATATCTTTTGAAAAAAAAGGCCACTTTGATGCGGTGTTGGGTGATGAGAGCTTATTACAAAGGCTGTTTGCTAACCTGATATCCAATGCGATTTACTATGCCGCCAGTGACAGCGTCATTACTATTGCGGCAGTCTCTAGCACTGATAGCGTCATTACAAACAATACGCACGTGCTAAAAGAAACCATGCAGCAACCGTCATCAATAATCACCATTACCAATCGTTTAAACGAACCTCTTACGCAAGCAGAAGCCAATAAACTGTTTGAGCGTTTTTATCGTCATGACAAAAGCAACAGTCAGCACTCGGGTACAGGATTGGGTTTATCTATCGTACAAGCGATCGCACATGCCCATAACGGCAAGGTCAGTATTACCATCAAAGATGACTACGAATTTCAAGTTAATGTGCAGTTATTGGCTACGTCATCAGCTCATCCGTCTTAATCAGCTCAGCCTCGAGCCATTGTAATGCCTCATCTTCACGATCTGCAGCAAAGGTCTGCATCTGCATATTAGGAAAGACTGGCTGCATGGCATGAATCAGTTTACTCATCCAATTAGGTGCGCCGACTATCGCATAACGCTCGACCTTTTTTATCGCCGCAAGCTTCATTGAAAATAAGCCCTGCCTCTGAATAAGAATGGCTGGATCAAAACCTGCAAAATGCGTCATGCGATTGAGCAAACGCACCTTTTCGTGATCGGCAAAAAAGCTTTCTAGACTGTCTATCACCTCGGGCATCTCGTCTGCAGACATTGTACCGTCAATCTCGAAAGCCAGTACATTGGCTTTGTTGGTTGGCAAAAAGTGAATAGCAGCGCGCTTGGCTGCTGGTTTTTTTGGTATGGTCGCTGCCCACTGCAAGGCCTCTGCACTTTGGCTTGTAGCAAAAACCTGCATCTCAAGCTTAGGAACTATGCGCTTTATAATAGAGACTAATGTTTGTGGCCATTTTTTATCCGATACAATCGCACATCTACTCAGCTGATCAAGATGACGCCATAATTCAATATCAGCCTTGACGCCTTCTAATAATGTGCTTGCATTGATATCAGCAAGTTCTAAGAATTCAACATAGAGGCCAATTTGCTCATACTGTTGTCGTTTCTCGTCAAAGATACTGCGATATTCTTGGACACCTTCAGCGCTCAATGCCCCATCAATCGTGAATGCAATGACATGATTTGGAGCAGATAATTGTTTTAACATCACTCTGTCCTTATTTTGATTAAGTTTTTAGATACGCTAATGACTCTACTTCTAACTTAGCATAGCACTGGCCCTTTAAGTGTTGCTTTAATAGGCACTTATATAACCAAAAAGTGATGCGTTTACAGCTACTTTACCTCTACTTTTTTTGTTCTTTTGGATATTTTGCTATTTTGAAGGCGCCGTTGCCATTTTTACCCCGCCCCATGTGACCAAAGCGATACCAAGCGCGATCAGAGAAGCGCCCAAGATAAGTCCTTCTGGTGGGGCCTCACCTTGTAAGAATATAGCCACAGGCACCCCGACGACCGCCCCTACCGAGCCAAGCAAGCTCAGCAATACTGGACCGCCAGTTTTTTGTAATAAAAACAGCAGTAAAAACTGGCCAGCGAATATACAAGCTTGCGCTAGGATCAAACCTAGCGGCAGCAGCTCTCCTAGCGGCACAGCTACCGAGAAACTTGGCAAAACACCCATCATGCCTAGCAATAGCGCAGCCGCAATCAACATACCTGGTGCCAGTGCGCTCGGCGACGCATTATCTGGCCAGCGTAACGTGCGATAGATATTGCCAATCGCGAGTAGTACAGGGCCACAGAGCGCCATCACAATCCAAAAGACACTCGCATCTGGCGCAGAAAACTTATGGATGGCCAGTACCCCTGCACCCATCAGTGCTGCCACTACCCCGCAAGCGCGCATAACCGTAAACTGCTCTATCCGCATGACCAAGGCACCAAGATACGTCAGTAGTGGTGGTAGAGAAATGATAAGCGCGACGAAACCTGCGCCAACATGAGGAATCGCTGAAAAAAGCAGCAAGTTGGAACCTGCCACGCTAACCAGTGCCGCGACAAAATAATACTCAAAGCTACGCGCACTGAGTGGCGGTGGCTGTTGGCGTAAAAAGGAAACCAGCAACAGAATGATGGCAGCGCCAGTAATAGACCAAAACAAAAAAGCCAATGGTGTCAGCCCTACTTCGCCTACATATTTGGCGAGATTGGTAGAGATGCCTATTAATGCGCCGCCCGCTAAAAGACAGGTGAACGGAACCAGCCACGACTGTTTACTGTTAGAGACCTGCTGCATAGATGCACTCACAAATTATCTTAATGGCTGATCATATCAATCCTGCTCAAACAGTCTACTAACGATGAGCGCTACTAGCCATAGTTGATTGACGTTAAAAGAGGCAGGTTCAAAATAAAAAAGCACAAAGATGCTGACATACTGCTGGGCAGTCAGAGCGGTAAGCCAGAACGGTAAGCCAGTCCAAACGAGCTGAAAAAAAATGAGCTTAGCAGTTTTATAAACTGCTAAGCCCCTCCTCTTTTGACTAATATCTGTGATATGGCTAATAAGACTAAAAACTGACTATAAAGACCAGCGGTTTATAGCATGATTTGAGCAACGAGTGCCGACCCTAAAAAAGTCCCTGTAAAGGTAAGGATGGCAACAATAGCAATCTTAAAGCCAGACTTTTTGAATAGATCCACTTCCATCTGCGAGATAGCAAAGCCTGCATAAGCCAGCACTGGCGTCAGCAGTTGCAATACACCAAGCTTAGCCGTCTCTTCTAAGACATAGGCATTGAACGGGAACTGTGGTAACGATATCAAGATAGCCACAATGGATATCCAAGCAATCGCTGGGACATTGAACGGGATAATTCGTTTTAATAAAATCCCAACCACACAGCAGGCGAATAGAATAAGCATCGCGGGTAAAGCATCGAATGGACCGACGCCTTGTCCCACCCAGTTGCTTAATAATAGCACCACACATATTACAGCCAGTAATGCAAAAGACTGTACTGTCGACAAAGGCGCCTGCTCTTGCATCACCGCACCGAAGTCTGTTTCGGTAGCGACATCCACGGTTTTTTTCTTAAACTTGCTGACCATCTTATACAAAAACTCGGTAAAAGGCAGGGCGATAAATAAGCTCACAAACAAGCCTGTCGCATAAGTGAGTAAGTTAGAAGTCGCTGCAAATGCGGTGATCGTTTCTTCTTGCGCAGGCACAGCTTCTGCAAGCGCAGCCGAACACGCACCCATCATACTGCCACTGCCGATACCACAAGCCATGGCCAGTGCGCGCACATCCATGATATTCATAGAAGCAATGACACCTGCCAGCAATGAAAAATAGATCGCACCAAATAAGGTGCCCATCACATAAACGCCCATGACACCGATACCTTCGGCGCTCTGCAAGCCATACTTATCAGCGATCAAAGCCACGTTCGGCTCACGAGCAACGGAGTGAGTGGCACCGATAGCTTCTCGCCCCATACCAAATACCAATACTGCAACTGGTAGTGCTATCAAGACAGTAGCAACGTTACCAAGCTCTTGTAGTAACAGTGCAGGCCCTGCCGCTATGATCTCATCGATATTAGGACCGACGCCGACGCCGAATTTGGCAATAAAAGGCATGATACTTAACAGAACCGCATAACTGGCAAACTTTGCCCGCTTTTTGGTTATGACCGCTTTCATCGAAGGGATGACGTTGGGGTTGAGTAATATGGCAAAAATGAAAGCATATAACAAAGGCAGTAGGACCAAAGTACCAATTCCGATAGGAATCTTAATGATGCCTATCCACTCTGCCAGTAGTGACACCGCTATCACTAATAAATGTAGCTTCCAATCAAGTAGGTGCTTGGTCATGGTAGATGACAGCACGCTTTTATCATTCATATCAATTCCCTTTATTTTTAGTGCTACTGCACGCTTTAATGGCCGTCTCTTTTTTATTTGAGACTGACTATAGCTCAGTCAGTTAAGCCTGTTTTGGCAGCTCAGACTCAACCAAAGATACCCAAACCTTAATACCAATCTCGATGGCATCATCATTAAAATCATAATGTGCATTATGCAAAGGTTTAGAAGGCGTACTACCATCTACCCCCAACCAAAAATAAGCGCCTTTGACCTGTTGACTCATGAATGAAAAGTCTTCAGATGCCATTGACGGCTCTACATCCGTTTTTACTTTATCAGCGCCCAGCACTTTGGTCGCAGCCTCTTTAATCTCAAGATATGCCTGAGCGTCATTGATAGTGACCGGATAGCGAATGTGATAGTCTATTTCTCCTTTGACACCATATAAAGGCGGCAAAGTCGTTACCATCTCTGTGAGCATATCCTGCATCGATTGGCGCACATCCATATCAAAGCTACGAACCGTCCCTTTTAGAATCGCATAGTCAGGAATGACGTTGGTGGTATCGCCACTATTCATCTGCGTCACGCTAATCACCCCTGACTGCAATGGCGATACTCGGCGAGAAATAATAGATTGGATATTGGTAATCAAGGCCGCGCCTGCTGCTATCGGATCAGCGCCTAGATGCGGCATGGCAGCATGTGTTCCTTTACCCGTCAACGTAATCTCAAAGGTATCAAAGGACGCCATCATAGGCCCATTATTGACTGCCACCTCACCCAGCGGCAAGCCTGGCCAGTTATGCAGGCCATATACGGCATCCATGGGGAATTGATCAAACAGCCCGTCATCAATCATGGCTTTGGCACCGCCCAAGACTTCTTCAGCAGGTTGAAATATAAAATGCAGCGTACCGCTAAAGTTTTTGTGTTGGCTTAAATGTCTGGCAGCACCCAACAACATAGAGGTGTGACCGTCATGACCACAGGCATGCATACAGTTGGTATGAGTAGATTTGTGATCAATATCACTTTGCTCTTCTATCGGCAACGCATCGATATCCGCGCGTATCCCAATCGTAGGGCCTGAGCCATTTTTCAATGTGCCAACCACGCCAGTACCGCCCAGCCCTTGATGCACCTCGATACCGAAAGATTGTAGTTTTTCGACGATGAATGCGGCGGTTTTAAACTCTTTAAAACCAAGCTCAGGCTGGCTATGAATATGTTGACGCCATTGTTTGACATCAGCTAACAGTTCTTCATTGATTAACATCTGCTTGCTTCCTTAAGATTATTTTGAGGGAGTTATAAGGGTCTGTTTCTGTTGAACTTAGGGTCTATTGAACAATGAAAACATCCTTCATCACGTTTAAACATACACTTTTTACTTATCAGTACTTTCAAAATAAATAAGCCACATAGAATGGCTTATTTGCTTATGACGAGCGGTGGACGGCTTCTATATTTTTTGTAATACTCTATTCTAGCCTATTCTCTCCCATTCAGATACCGCTCTGCGATACGATCTGGCTTGTCTAGATTTTTTATAAATCTACGACCAGCTTTCATCTACTATTAAGACAAAACCTGAATGACTTAACCATCAGATATTCATCATAAAAAAAACCCTGCCAGTGATGACACCAGCAGGGCGTGGAGAATAGCATTCATACTGACTATTATTATTGTTATATCTATTGCCCATCAAACGATGGCTTATTCTTTAAACTCCTAAATTATTCAATGCAAATTTTTAATCTCAAGTAGTAATCCACCACTACTCATTAACGAAAGCAATTTTGCTTAATTGTGCCTTGCTGGCAAGCGCCAATATTTGTGCGACCGTATCATATCTGGCATCTTTATCTGCCCGCAGATGTATCGTTGGCTCTGTTTCAAGGCCTGACTGCGCTATGAGTCGTTTTTCTAACTCCTCTAATGAAATAGAAGCATCATCCCAGTACACACCCGCATCTTTGTCCACACTGATTTGAATGACTTCAGGTGGCTGCTCTTGTACGCTCGCACTGGTCTTGGGCAAGTCTAAGGGCACCGACGGATTTAATACGGTTGCCGTGACCAAAAATATAATCATCAATACCAGCATGATATCAATCAAAGGAATGAGGTTCATTTCACTCATGCCTTGCATGTCATCTTCGCCTAATTGAAACGCCATCTTAACTTCCTACTGTCTCTTTAGAGTCTAAGGTCTGATTATTTAATACTTTTGTGGATGTTGCCGCTATTTGCTCAAAGCAAATCTATGAGGCGCATAATCAAGATTGATTTAGCCCGCCGTTGATGCAGACATACTGCCAACATACGATTTGTTTTTATTCACTTGTGCTATCGTCTGTTTGGTATCAGGCGTACTAACACCACCTTGTTTGGCGGTCTCTCTGAGCAGCCCATAAGCAGTATCATTGGCCACATATAAAGTTCGGCGATTGAGACGAAGGGCGATGTTATAAAAAATCACCGCAGGGAGGGCAACAGCTAGACCCAAGCCAGTCATGATCAACGCTTCACCGACAGGGCCTGCTACCTGACTCAGACCTGCTTGCCCCGACTGGCCGATACTATGTAGGGCGTGAAATATTCCCCAGACTGTGCCAAACAAACCGATGAATGGCGCAATGGCTGCCGTCGTTCCAAGAATGGACATACCCTGCTCGCCTTTATCACGGTAACGACCGATTTGTTGCATGAGCGTCTGCTCAGTGACCGTTTTACGCTCTGCGCTACTCAGACTCTCAAGCTCTGTAGACTGCAAATCAACCGCTCTTACCAAGTCCCCTGCCACTGCTTTTTTTAACTGATAGCTTTGGTAAAGACGAATGATACCGGTGAACCAAGAAGCGACTGACAATGCCAGTAAGGTAAAAAACAAAAACTTAGTGACACCATCGGTATATTGCCAGTATTCTGCGAAGTCCATGACCAATCCTCGTGTTTTATAAAATATATGCCTTAATTATTCAAATACTGTTCTTAGCTACTCTTCTTTGTTAGGTCTAGTCGATGCTAAATAAAAATGATACATTTTGCCATGTGCTGTTCAATCGACGTTAACATTTATGGGTAACTCAACAATCCCAACCACAGCCATACCATTGCGTTTAAAAGGGTTAAACTTAGCGCGATTAACTGCTTTTAAAGCATCTTTATCGACCAAAGCATTGCCCGATGAAGACACTACTGCCACGTTTTGGATGTTGCCCTGCTTATCAACCGTCATTTTTAGCAATACGCTATAAGAGTCACCTGGCAATACCTTGCTTCTGGTTCTTTTAGACAAGCTAATATTAGGGGCGCGTTGCCAACTTGCTTCAGAGGCTGATACCGATATTGGTGTATTACTGGCAGCGGCTTGTTCTCTTGCAGCTTGCTCCCTTGCAGCCTGTTCTCTTGCAGCCTGTTCTCTTGCAGCCTGTTCTCTTGCAGCTTGTTCTCTTGCAGCTTGTTCTCTTGCAGCTTGTTCTCCTGCAGCTTGTTCTCTTGCAGCTTGTTCTCTTGCAGCTTGTTCTCTTGCAGCCTGTTCCCTTGCAGCCTGTTCTCTTGCAGCTTGCTGTTTTATCTCACTGTTACTGTTATCAACAGTTACAGTATTCACCTCTGGTTTAGGGGCTGGTTTTGGCTGTAGTTTTGGCTCTGTCTTTGGTTCGGGTTTTGGCTCTGGCGGAGGTTTTTCTGCAGGTGGTTTTACAGGCTCAGGCTCAAACACTGGCTTAGCTTTCGGTTTGGGCTCCTGCTCAACTTTTGCTTTGGTGACTACTTTCGGTGCTGTGTCTGGTTTAGGCGCTGGTTTTAGCTCAGCTTCTGGCTCAGGCTTTGATTCAGCAGGAGGACTAATCAGCTGAACTTCCATAGGCAAGATGTCATCAGGTTGCTGATCAGGCGGCTTAGGGCTATTCATATTTACTAACGCAGCAGCAGTAACCCCATGCAAAGTGACGACGACGATCGCAGTGGCGACATTAAATGTTGTGAGACTTTTTTTGTGGCTATATTGTTTGGTCATAGAAGCACTTTTTAATCGTGACAGCACTGGCAAGTTTGTGAGAATCAAAACCTACTTTTAACACATACGGTTAGTAGCGTCGCATGATGCCTGACGTTATGATGACTCATAAGCGTTATACGTTCATGTACTAAGGTCATATCTCACCCTAGTCCGAAGAATAATAATATAAAACTCATGCAATGTAAATAAGAATCATTATTATTATCATTTTAATATCTTGTAACTACTCCTAATCAAATGAATGCCGTAAACCTTTTTCCCTCCACGATTTTTTTATAGTTATAAAAAACCATCTATATCAATACTTTAAAACAGCAAGATTAAAGTATTGATATAGATGGTTTTTTATAACTATAAAAAAATCGTGGAGGGAAAAAGGTTTACGGCATTCATTTCATTATGAGTATTTTTAGCGTATGATAGGCCTTTTATTTTAATAAATCACACCTTATTCGTTGTACCGATACAACATCTATAAACAATAGGCCTGCCATATGACCCTTAAAATAAAACAGACTCTAATTGGACTTGCCGTCAGCGCCAGCCTTGTTGGCTGCACACCAACAGAAAACACGGATCAAGCCAAAGCTATAACTAACACCGAACAAACCCAATCGACTAACGCAGATGGCAATATAGAAGCAAACTCTGCACTTAGTGACGATACAGTGGTCACGATTGATACCGTTCGTGGTGATGTGGATTTGCCTGTTAACCCTCACCCTATCGCTGTCTATGACATGACGTTGATGCAGGATTTAGCAGCGCTGGGCGTGCCCGTCGATGGCTTGCCTGACAATCTACCCTTAGACAACTTAATGGCTGTTGATACTTCAGAGAGTAAAAATCCAGAGAGCAAAAAAATAGGCACATTATTTGAGCCAGATATGGAAGCTTTGAACGAGATGCAGCCAAAAGCCATCTTGGTCGGCTCACGTATGGCAGAAAAATACGACACCTTAAGCCAAATGGCACCGACGCTAGATCTTACCTTAGATACCGCCAATATTTACGAATCCAGCAAGCAGCGCCTAGCGGATTTGGGCCGTTTGTTTGGTAAAGCGGATAAAGCACAAGCGCTACAAAAAGACATCGATGATGCTATCGAAAAAGCCAAGACTGCCAGCGCAGGCAAAGGTAATGGCTTGGTGGTACTGGTCAACGGTAATAAAATCTCAACTTATGGTGCAGACTCACGCTTTGGGTTTATACACACCGTGTTTGATATTCCGGTGGCAGACGCTCAGATTGAAGAGGCCCGACACGGACAGCCAGTGTCTTTTGAGTACCTACAAAAAATCAATCCCGACTGGCTGTTTGTACTAGACAGAACCTCTGCCATTGGTGAAGAAGGTGATGGCGCAGACGTGGTGCTAGATAACCCACTGGTGCATCAAACCACCGCCTGGAAAAACGACAACATCGTTTATCTTAGCCCAGACTCTTACTTAGCGTTTGGTGGTTACTACCAATGGCTAAAAGATGCCAATCTTGTCACCGAAAAGTTTACTCAGGCAGACAGCACCCAATAGATTAATTGTTAATAAGTAAAATTATTAACAAGCAAACAAGTCGCTGGCTGACTTAACTCTTTACGTAAATCTTTAGTTAACCGTTAGCCAGTTATGTAATGTGTAGATATCCCTATGGCACGCAGCGTACCGCTCACTCAGTCTCCGCGATTATCATGGTCTTTATCACCAAGGCTGTTAAATGCTCTCAGCTTGGTATTGCTATTTGCTTTGATTTTACTGAGCTTGTCTATTGGCGTCGCTGATTTTTCGTGGCAAGGGTTTTGGCAATGGCTTGTCGATAGTGCCTCGCCTTTATTCGCCATGTTCAATAGTGGCACGGCGAGCCAAACCATCAGCCAAGCAGCCAGTACTGACATGCAGCTGTTAATGGTCAGCCGTATACCGCGCACCATTGCCATTATCTTGACTGGAGCGTCGTTGGCGGTCGCAGGGATGATCTTGCAAACCGTACTAAAAAACCGCTTTGTCGAGCCCTCTATGGTGGGGGCGACTCAAAGTGCTGGTTTAGGGTTATTACTCATCAGTCTATACCTGCCAGCTAGCAGCTTACTGAACAAGATGCTAGTGGCTACGCTATGTGCGGTGGTTGGTATGGTGATATTTATGCGCCTTATTAAGCGCTTACCGCCGACTGATTACTTGATGGTGCCGTTGGTCGGTATTGTGTTTGGTGCCATCATCGAAGCGGTGACGTTGTTTATTGCTTATCAGACTGAATCGGTACAAATGCTCTCAGTATGGCGTTTTGGGGACTTCTCTACTATCTTAGCAGGTCGTTATGAGCTGCTGTATTTGACAGGGGCATTAGCGATAGGCGCTTATATCTTAGCAGATCGGCTGACCATCGTTGGTCTTGGCGACGCCATTGCGATCAATCTTGGTGTCAATAAAAACCTGATGACTTGGTTTGTCATTATGACCGTCGCCATCATTAGCTCAGTGGTCGTGGTGACCGTCGGCGCCATTCCATTTGTGGGGCTAATAGTGCCCAATATCATTAGCCGAATCATGGGCGATAAGCTGCGCCATTGTCTGCCTGCGGTCGCTTTGATGGGAGCGAGTTTTGTACTGCTATGCGACATCATCGGGCGCAGTATTCGCTATCCTTATGAGGTGCCAGTGGCGACTATTTTTGGCGTTATTGGTGCGGGAGTGTTTTTATGGTTGCTATTACGTCAACCCAAAGCCAGTTAGTTTTTCGAAGTCTTTGGAGTAAAAAACGCACAGTAAGCGAGAAAACCCATACACCCATAACAGTAGCAGTGCACTATTGAAGTGACTTTCCCTTTAGAAGTACGCCTCTTTTTTTGAACTTATCATAGCCACGTTGAATCAAGCCAATGACGACATCATCTGACCACAACATCCATTCTGATAATACTGACCATGACTTTTTAGACAGTCGAAAAGCTTCTAAGCAAGCCATGAGCAAGCATTCCCTATTACAAAAACAGCTATCAAAGCAGTCATCAAAGCAGTCATCAAAGCAGTCATCAAAGCGGCTATCAAAGCTACTTTCTAACGAGATATGGACCAAGCCTGTAATGATCGTCCTTGGCCTACTCATCGTCAGTTCAGTCTTATTTATGACTATCGGTGCCAATGGTAATTGGGATTTTGTACTCGAATTCCGTGGCAAAAAACTGTTAGCACTATTAATTGTTGGCTATGCGATTGGCGTCTCAACTCTGCTATTTCAAAGCTTAACGCACAATCCTATTTTGACCCCTTCTCTACTGGGCTTTGACGCTCTCTACGTGCTCATCCAAAGCCTGCTGGTTTTCTTTTTGGGCACCAGCAATCTGTTTAGCAGCCAGCCTTTGCTAAAATTTGCCTTGGAAGTGGGGTTAATGGTAGGAGCATCACTGCTATTATTTCGCTTACTTTTTACACGCTCCAATCATGATTTGGCAAGGTTGATTCTGGTCGGCATCGTATTTGGGGTGCTGTTCCGCAGTTTATCGTCTTTGGTCGCACGGTTGATCAACCCTGAAGATTACGTCGTTATTCAATCAGCCAGCTTTGCGCAATTCAATACGATTAATTCAGCGATGATGATGGCAAGTTTGGTCGTTTGTCTGGTGAGTGCGGTTTTGATTTGGCGGTGGCGGCATCAAGTGGATGTACTGATGTTGGGGCAAGCACATGCCATCAATCTAGGTATCAACTACCGATCGTTAGCGATGCGTTTATTAATAGTCATCGCCGTATTGGTCGCGACGGCAACGGCGTTTGTCGGCCCCGTGATATTTTTAGGACTGCTGGTATGCGCGCTGACCAATCGTATTTGCAAAACCATGCACCACAGCGAACGCTTGGTATTGGTGAGTTTTATGGCCATGCTCTGCTTGGTATTGGGTCAGACCATATTCGAGCGCATATTAGGTATGGCAGGTGTGCTCTCAGTCGTTATTGAGCTGCTAGGAGGCATTGTCTTTATCGCGTTAATTTTCAGTCAGTTCCGTCAACATAAATCACCCGTATAAATTACTCATATAAAGTGCGAATGTCATTATGATAACCCTCTCTCACGTCAGCCATCGTATTGGCTCACACACCATCCTCGATGATGTGGATTTAACCCTAGCGACAGGCCAAGTCATCGCCCTTATTGGACCCAATGGTGCGGGTAAATCGACCCTGTTTAACTTAATGTCACGGCTGACACCTTTACAAAAAGGCGTTGTCAGCTTTGACGGGCATGATATCGAAAGCACCGATAGCCAGACCCTTGCCAAAACCGTCGCCATGTTGGCACAAGAAAACCACATTCAAGGACGATTGCGGGTAGAAGAGCTGTTGATGTTTGGCCGCTATCCCTATCACCAAGGCCGCCCTACAGATAAGGATCGGCAAATGGTACAAACCATTATGGCGCGTTTTGAGCTGCTCGACATGGCCAAGCGCTTTCTCTCTACCCTCTCTGGTGGACAGCGGCAACGGGTATTGATCGCCATGATTGTCTGCCAAGATACACCTTACTTACTGCTCGATGAGCCACTAAACAACCTCGATATGTATCATGCCGGCAGGCTGATGCGTGAGCTGCGGTCGCTGACGCATCAAGCGGGCAAAACTGTGGTCATTGTCTTGCACGATATCAATCAAGCAGCGCAGTTTGCCGATACCGTGGTCATGATGAAGGAAGGCAAAATTATCCAGACCGGTCACCCTACCGATGTACTGACTCATGACGCCATCGATGACTTATATGGCGTAGACGTTACTGTGCTGACGCACAATGGTCGCCCCGTCATTGTGGATACGGTTTAAACTCTCTCGACAAAGAGACTTTGATCAAAAACTCTTTAATAAAAAGCTCTCAATAACAAGCCCTTAATAACAAAACCTTGATAAAACGCTGCATAAAAAACCAGCCACCTAAATGTTAGATGGCTGGTTTTTTTAGAACTATTTATAATTACTCTTTAAAACTGATAGGTTAGTGACGCTTTGATATTACGACCCATTTCAAAGTCAGTAGCCGTCGCATCAGCCATATTTAAGCGCGATGAGTGGCTAGCATAAGTTTCATCGAACAGATTATAGACCCCAACCGTAGCTTTCACACCCTCAAGCTGACGTGGTGAATAGTTCATATACACATCATGCACATCATAGTTTGGCTTGGTATCTCCACTATTATCGGTGATGGATGCCACATAGGTACTGCGCCAGCCAAGCCCTAGCTCATCACTTGGTTCATAGTTCAGGTTCACCATGTAGCGGTCGCCCGAGTCAGCACTACTGCCGCTTACGGATGGAATGCTATCGCCTGTTTCGCTACCTTCACTACGGGCACGTGAATAGCTGAGACCCATACCAAAGTTATCCATTCTATAGTTCGCTGCCAGCTCAACGCCTTTGATTTCATAGTCTTCATCACTGTTGATCATACCTTGGCAGTCTTGCAGGTTGCCTGCCGAACCGCGCTCGCCAGTGCTACAGTTTAGACCATAGCGACCTGCACGATCCCCTGTTCTGACAAACTGCTGATAGTTTTCGATATTAGACTTAAAGTATTTTGCGCTTAATTGCATGGCATCATCAGCGGTCGTTAGTCCGCGCAGTGTCGTGGCAATACCCACTTCAGAGTTATAGCCTTCTTCTGGCTTGAGATCATTATTGACATAAATACCTTCGCCATTGCTATTGAATATAGCCTGTCCTAAGTCAGGACCATTAAACAATTGCGTATAGCTGGCAAATACTTGCGTACGCGGCGCAATCTCATAGCTGGCAGCCAAGGCACCAACGACATTGTCATAGGTCTTACCACCTGACACAAACTCAGGTGATTCGTAACGGTCATAACGCACGCCTGGCGTTAGGGTAAATTTACCCATTTGCCACTGGTCTTCTAAATACACTGAGGTGTTTTTTGCGCTGTCACTGTTTGCACCCTGATTGTCTCGTGCCATCTCCGACTCTTTTTTGTAGTGCTCTGCCCCTGCGATCAACTTATGGCTACCGGTAGCAGTATCAATCACACTGGTGTTTTCAATTTTGGCGCCAGTGGTTTTTACCTTAGCGTTCCAATCATAATTTGACGATATATCAGCACTATTGTTACGCGAAATTTCTGTTTCGGTTTGATAAATATTGGCATCAACATCAATCAGAGAGTTTAATGGATTAAAGTTGTAATCCACTGTATAAGTATCTCGCTTTACCTTTTGCGGGATTCTTTCGTCACTCAAACTCGGAAAGTCTGGACGAAACGGAAAGATACCCTTTTTTTCAGTACGGCTAAAGCTTGCGCCTACGCGGTGATCATCGAGGATAAAAACGCCTGCTTTTAATAAGACATTCTCGCCTTTACTGTCTTCAAAAAGCTCACGGCCTTCCCCATCTTCGCCAGAATCTGCATCACGCTTGCCGTAATAGGCCAATAAATCCACATTATCAGACGGTGCGCCATAGACCGTTGCTGACGTTAATAGCTCATCGTTGTTACTGCCATAGCCTGCATGTATTTTTGCACCGATTTTTTGACCAGGCTTGAGCAAGTCAGCAGCATCTACCGTCTCAAACGCCACGGCGCCACCAATAGCATCGTTACCCAAAGTCACAGAATTATTACCGACCGCGACTTCTGCTTGTTTTAATAAATCTGGATCGATCGTGATATCACCCATATGGTAAAACATCGCGCCTTCTTGACGGGCGCCATCAATCGTGACTTTTAGGTTGGTATCGTCAAGGCCACGTACGCGCACGCGCTGGTTCACGGTTGATGTGCCACCCACGGTTACCCCTGGTACGACGTCCAAAAAGTCACTTAAATGACTGGCTTGCGCCGCTGGCGTGTAGTCATCGATATAAACTGAATCCTCTTGCATGTTTTCACGGACTGAACTATTGGCGGTCACCGTAATGGTTTGCGCGGTCATGCTCGGCGTGTCATTCGCCATTGCAACTTGCGCAAACATAGCAGTGGCAACACCTAAGGTTAATGTCGATAGACGGCTGGGTAATGAATTATGCATAAAAACTCACTCTGTAATAGGGCTTATATATAAGCGTTAGAAATTATCAAGCAATAATTACTGTCAAAATCACGTAAAAACAAATATTAATGTTAATAGTAATGATTATCATTTATAATGACCGTTGCAGATAATAACTGAACGCTATTAAAATTTCAATAGAAAAATAAGCGTAATAAAATTCTTGTAAGAATTAACACAATAAATCATGCGTAACACACGCTGTATCGATAAGGTTGCACTCATGCCTTAGGTAAACTTTCATATACAGCAAACGCTCACCCCTAAATAAAGGAAAACCTTAAGATGGCAAAACCGACACCCAGAATGCTAGAGGTGCTTGATGCTAAATACATCACGCCAAATATGCGCCGCGTCACCCTCGGCGGGAACGGATTATCAGACTTTCCAGAAGATCAAGAAAGCGCTTATATCAAACTGCTGTTTCCTCAACCTAATGACACGCGACCACTGATGCGTACCTATACCGTAAGCGCGCAACGCGATGACGCGATAGATGTCGACTTTGCCCTTCATGACGCTGAAGGCCCTGCATCGATGTGGGCACGCAATGCTCAGCCTGGTCAGCAAATATTGGTGGGTGGCCCTGGGCCAAAGAAGCTCATCAATAATGCGGCAGACTGGTTTTTGTTGGCAGGAGATATGACGGCGCTACCAGCTATTTCGGTCAACCTTGCTCAATTGCCCGATGACGCACGAGGGTATGCAGTGCTGGAAGTAACCACTGAATTGGACATGCAGATATTAAATAAACCGAAAAACATGGAGATACATTGGGTTATCAATGCCAGCCCCAATGCTAACGATTGTCCTTTGCTTGAGCGTGTCAAAGCGCTTGCTTGGCTTGATGGACAACCTGCGGTGTGGGCAGCTTGCGAGTTCCATAGCATGCGCGCGCTCAGGCATTACTTTAAAACCATCCAACAACTGCCCAAAACGCATTTATACATATCGAGCTACTGGAAAGTCGACAACACCGAAGATCAGCATAAAGTAGAAAAGCGTCAGGATGCGCAGACCGAGCTGCTGAATTAACAGTCAGGGGCTCGTTAAAATTGTTTGGAGTAGCGGCGAAGAATTACAGAGGTGGCAAAAAAATTATACGGCTGAAGCGCTCATTCATACAAACATTCATACAAAATATGCAACACGCTCTAACCCTGTGATCCGTTACAGGTTAAACTGTCCTCTGAGCGTTTGTATTTTTTGAGGATGTCTATGTCATACTCTATTCACGATGAGCCGCACCTAAGTAACCGAAGTCAATGGCTCAGAGCAGCGGTACTTGGCGCCAATGATGGACTCATTTCTACCGCCAGTTTACTGGTTGGTGTTGCCGCCGCAAACGCGAGCAGCCAAACCTTATTACTGACAGGATTGGCGTCACTGACTGCAGGGGCTTTGTCGATGGCGGCTGGTGAGTATATCTCTGTGTCCTCACAAGCAGATACTGAAAAGGCTGATTTAAAAAAAGAGCTTTACGAGCTGACGCATAATCCTGAGCGGGAGCTTGTCGAGCTGACAACAATCTATGAGCAGCGTGGACTTGATCAAGAATTAGCACATCAAGTTGCCGTCGCCCTAACTGAGCACGATGCACTTGAAGCTCATGCCCGTGACGAGATAGGGCTAACCGAAATCAGTCAAGCAAAGCCCCTGCAAGCTTCCATTGCCTCCGCATTGGCCTTTATTACTGGTGCCATATTTCCTGTCATCGGCATCTTGGTGTTTCCAGCCCAGATCCTTGTTTGGTCATTGGCCGCGCTGACCATAGTCGGCTTAGTCCTACTTGGCATGGTATCGGCGCGCTTGGGCGGTGCACCCACTCTCCCTGCTGTCACTCGCGTCGTCGTGTGGGGTGTATTGGCCATGGTCGCAACATCACTTATTGGGCGATTACTTGGGGTGTAGCAGATTCAATTTAAAAGTATGACAGTTTTATTTTCAAATGACTAGAACGGTTTAGAGCCCAGTTTATTTTTAGCGCTCATTACTTTTTCGTAACGCATCCTAGAACGATACGTCTGTATCAGCGCGCGTTTGTAAGTAAAGACCTATTAAGGTATTCAAAAAGTAATTCCTCCTTGTATCTCGCTGACACCTCTGCAAGAATGCAGGCGCTTAACAACGATGCCGACATTTAACAACAGCATCAGCGCCTACACAGTAGCGCCTAACTATGCTTTTGGTCATTGGTTGTTAGCAATCGTTGTTAGCAAAAATTTATAACGAGCATTTATGCAAAAATAATAAATTAATACTTTTAAGAGGATCTTTATGAAAAACATGACTAAAATAATAATGGCCAGTACCCTTGCTATTAGTGCGCTGGCAGCGGGTTGCCAAACGACGCCTGGCTCTACCACACCAAGTACACAGCCCATCACTTCAGATATCCTACAGGCTCATAATTGGCAACTTGTCGACGCAAAACGTAGCAATGGCGAAAAGGTTTCTCAATTATTTTATGATCCCGCCAAACCTTTGACGCTAAACTTTATGGAAGTGGATGGCAACAACCTTGTCAGCTTTATGAACACTTGCAACAACATAGCAGCTAGCTATGAGGTGGTAAATGGTGATGTACAGCTGGGTCACGGCAGAAGCACGATGATGGCATGCCCAGAGCCACAAGCCAGCTTTGATACCGCCACCCTTGCTACCGTAGATGGTAAATACAGCTTGGGTAAAAATGCTAACAACGTGCCAGTATTAACCATTACCAACGCAAACCAAGTCGTACAGTTTAAAGCAGTCGCAAAAACCCAGTAGCAGTACATTAACTGCTCACTGAAAGACAAGACAAAATATCTCTTTGATAAAGTGTCTCTTGGATAATAATAAAAAATAACGCCTCACGACTACGTGGGGCGTTATTGTGAATGTACATAACTGCCATCTTGTCTGACAGCCACTTAGTCACGTTTGGGTGGCACAGAATAGGTGCCGACCACGTGTGCGACCATATCGCTAGAACCTTCTGAATATAAAGCCACCTCGCCGACGATGAGCGTACGCCCCACTTTCATCAAAGTACATTCTGCAATGATGCGGGCTGCTGCAGAGGGTTTGCGCAAAAAATTAATAGACAAGCTCGTCGTCACGGTCAAGGGTACGATACCAATCCGACCGAGTATCGCTACATAGATGGCGACATCGGCAATGCTCATCAATACAGGGCCAGAGACCGTGCCACCCGGACGCAGCTCGTCTATCCCAATATCGTGCGACAAGGTTGCGCCATTCTCCCCTACTGCCTCGACCTTGCATTTAGTTTGGGGAAACTCCGCTGCCAAAAAGGCAACAATCTCTTCTTTACTCGCAGACATACCTACTCCTTTAGTGTCATTATCCTAAAATTCTATTATAGTAGACATTTATATAGTCAAGGAATTTTAAAATCGCTACAAGGCGACCGACCACAGATAGTACACTAAGTACATCTAGGGCGGATAACACTGTAGCGGTTTAAAAGTGCTCCGACTATAGCATTAATTCAAACAAACTGAGGGATTAAACAATGAAAGCACTAGGATTGTGTATTGTGGCTGGACTAAGCGTAAGCGCTTGTGCAACAGGTATGAATAGTGGAACAACGACTGGCAGTCAAGTCGTGACTCAGTACCCTGTTGAGACCGCCATGCTCAATATCTATACCAAAGAGCGTCAGCAAAATTTGGTCTCGGTGGTAGGCAACCAAACCATTACAGCAGAGATAAAAGTCACGCCCAAAGGCAATATGCTGTTCAATAATAAACAAGTTCAAGGTAGCGAGATAAACACCATCACTAAGTCGAACAATCAAATCACCGATCAATCAGTCGCTATCAACTACTTCACCCTGAACCCCTTAGTATTCCACGGCTACACTGACAGCTCAGGCGAGTACTCGCTGGCCACTCAAACGAGTACCATACCCAAGATGGCTCAGGTCGGCGACTCCGATCAATTGATCACGGAAAATGTCTATAGCGATAGCAGCAAACGTAACAAGATAGGCAGTTATAGCCAAGACTGGTCTCTGACGCGAGACAGCAACAACACGGCATGGTTCTGTATCAATAGCTCAGAAAATGCTTTGCTAGGTGCTGAGCCTAAGGGAACAACGGCAGAATGCTACAAAATCAATGCCCGAGGCGATATCTTGACGAGCAGGCTGACTATTAACCTCCCCACTGCTGAAGGTACTAAAGCTATAGTATTTACCGAACAGTAATCTATAGTTAACACACTTTAAAATAGGTACAGTGCTACTGGTATGAAATAAGGGGGCTAGATCAATTGATTTAGCCCCCTTATTCTTGTTTTAAAAATAAGTTACTGCCTTAAAAAACGAATCGGTGTTTTGCTTATCATGAAACCTAAGAAAAATAACAAGATTGGTAAAGACTATAGTTAGACACGCTTATAGGCTGATAGTGAGCAACTCGTAAATAATCAGTAGCTCATAATAATCAGTAGCTTGTGATAAATAACGAGTAGCGAGTGATAAAACAGAAGGGAGGTCTGCCATGATTACAGAGGCTAATAAATCGTCTGCTAGCCAGCCTATTGCTGATAGCCATGATCCTAAAGTACAGCAGCTTATCGAAACCCTGCCTGGTGAACATATCACGCAAGATGCTGGTCAATCAGCAATCATCTTTCGCATGGTGATGTCCGATCATTTATGCCCATTTGGCCTAAAGTCATTAGATGCGCTCAAGCGCGCAGGTTACGATATCATCGATCGTCATATCACCAATGACGAGCAAAACAGCTTAGTCAAAGACAACTTAGGCGTTGAGACCACACCGCAAACCTTTATCGATGGCAAGCGCATCGGTGGCAATGATGAGCTGCAGGTATTTTTGGGCAATAGCGAGCCAAAAGCAGAAGATGAAAAGACTTACACACCAGTCATTGCCATATTTTCTGTCACTGCCTTAATGACCTTGGCATTATGTTGGGCGCTATCTGTCAACGTCCTGTCGATGCAGGCGCTCATGTGGTTCGTAGCGCTCTCTATGTGTGTGCTCGCCATCAAAAAGCTAGAAGATTTAGAAAGCTTTACCACCAGCTTTTTGGGCTATGATTTATTGGCTCAGCGGGTAGTTCGTTATGCCTATGTTTATCCGTTTTTTGAAGCCTTTGCAGGTATCGCCATGCTTGCCAATCAGCCGTGGCTCAATCCAATAGCGGGTGCGGTAGCGCTGACTATCGGTCTGATAGGCGGCATTTCAGTTATTAAAGCGGTATACATTGATAAGCGCGAGCTGACCTGTGCCTGTATGGGCGGCGACAGCAAGGTGCCCTTGGGTGCTATCTCCTTAACAGAAAATGTCATGATGTTTGGTATGGGCAGTTATATGTTGCTTCGAGCCTTTATATAAAAGTGCTAAAAAACGTTTAAAGAGAAGCCGCCTTCTTAGAATAGTCCTAGTATTTCAAAACCATCCGAGTAAGGCGTGACATAAGCAGTGACAGCTGCAATCAATTAAACCTTCAAAGCGCTAAGCATATCCCGTATCATACCGACATTGAAACGCGACATTGAAACACTCGCCAAGTTATTGATTGGTCATCATAAAAGGAAAACACAGTGCTACAGGCGCAGCCAACTCTCGAACAAATACCCACCCTCACCAACAAACAAAACCGTACATTAAAGAGCCTGACGATTATGGGTTACCTAGGGCGTGTCATCAATTAGCATAGATATTTCAGAATAAGCTATACTTAGATCGTATTTAGGAATTTGAGCTCAATGACTATGACAAGACGACATGCCCTACGTGATGACCAATGGGAGAGAATTAAAGACATTCTACCTGGTAAACCAAGTGACGTTGGTGTTACTGCAAAGGATAACCGCTTGTTCGTAGAAGAGGTTCTGTACCGTTACAAGACCGGCAAACCTTGGCGTGACCTACCTGAACGCTTTGGCGACTTCAGAGTGATTCATACTCGTTTTAGTCGCTGGTCAAAAAAAGGCGTATGGGAGCAGGTTTTTAATCAACTCTCTGAACAATCCGATGACGAATATGCCATGCTAGATGCCACGATTGTTAAAGCCCACCAGCACAGTGCTGGAAAAAAAGGGATCAAGCCATTGGACGCAGCAAAGGTGGACTGACGACTAAAATACATACTCGAACAGATGCGCTAGGCAATCCTACTGGCTTTTATCTAACAGGTGGGGCAGCTCATGACCTGTGTGGCTCAGATGAATTGCTTGATGTCAGTATTAGCCAAACGTGGCTTGCCGATAAAGCTTACGATGCTGATGCCCGCGTTATTGAACCGATTAAAGCAGTGCAAGGTAATGCAGTTATACCATCTAAGTGTCATCGGCTGCAGCCAAGAGACTTCGATAAAGAGCTTTATAAAGCGAGGCACCTAATAGAGAACTTCTTTGCCAAGATTAAGCAGTATCGTGCGATTGCCACTCGCTATGATAAGTTAGCCAGTCATTTCCTTAGTGCCATTCACTTAGTTTCTTGTGTCGTTTGGCTTAATTGATGACACGCCCTAGAAGGCACCTCTTTTTTGTTATTACTCTTCATTGCCATGCCACTAAAGTACATGATGGGCATCCCAGAAGCTGTCAAATATATCGGTATGGCACACGGTGTATTATTCATCGCCTACATCTTGATACTGCTAGGAGCAACCACCAAAATCAAAATGCCTATCTGGGCTATGCCCGCAGGCGTGCTCGGCTCCTTTTTACCTTTTGGGCCGTTTATATTCGATCATCTATTAAAAAAGAGTTTGAAGAAAACCTCTTAAAATGCTGCTTTAAGAGGTCTGGTTATTTTTAAAGCCTGTCTGACTTTTAAACACTCTAAAGCTAGTTCAAAAACCAGACTACTGCTACCCAAGTAAAAAGCAGCATACCTACGTTTGCATGCAGAAAAGTTGGGATCACACTATAATAAAATAGCCAAAGCTACTGCATTAACAGGAACTACTAAAAATAAAAGCACAGCATAAATCACTAATAAACTTACCAAGACTGGGAGTGCTCTGGTAATAAAGTAATTATCTTCTCTATAACTAGATAACATAGCGCCCTTTCCTAATACTTTAATTAAGTTATAAACTACTCAAAGAGTAGTTACTGAAAATCATGGCTATAAGTTAACATTCTATCCGCTTGTCATAACGCGCAGCATCCTGACTAACTCATTTATGGTCAGCCTTATCTATTAAAACAGCTTCAAGCTACCCATTTAACTGTCAGTGTATTAAATTAATGGAAGCTTAACGATGACTTATAATCATCTATCGAGAAACTTTAAGTTTAGGGCTCTATCACCGCATAGGTGAGTTATGAGCAGCGTTAAAAGGTTGTATACTAATTTTAGTTTAGGCTCGCAGCCTTTCACCTTGCTCTTCGGCCAACACCCTCGATAACACCTATGCAGAAGAATTTAATGGCATGGTTCAATACAGGGTAAAAATATCACTTCACTATTTTCATTATTGCGATATGATTTTTCTATCACCACCTTACTAGAACTTTCTTCTAATAAGCTGGAATTGACCTGAATAGAGTTGCTCAATCTTTGAAACAAACAGATAGCCACATTTAAGCTGGCAAATAAAACTATCTCCCGCCAGCCTAAGCTTTTTATGAGCCGTACATTGATTATGTAAAAAATCACTACTTGGTGTAATTCCTAGAATAGGATTTCATAGTGTCCATTGTTTTAGATCTATTGCAAGCCATCCCAAATTGGCATTTAGTAGGCCTATTTATCGCTGGCATGGTGGCTTTTATCATCTCCACCATATCGGGTGGTGGCGGTGCCATGCTACTCATACCAGTCACTTCTTGGATGCTAGGAGCAGCGGTTGCCCCACCTGTAATTAACTCGGCTACCTTTATGAGTAACGCCTCACGGCTTTATTTATTCTGGCATGATATCGATTGGTCGTTGACCAAATACTACGTACCAAGTGCTACCGTGGGGGCATGGCTGGCAGCATTGGTTTTTAGTCGTTTGGACGCAGACTGGATTCAGTTATTGGTTGGCGTCTTTTTAGTATCTACTATCTTCCAATATAAGTTTGGTAAAGTGAGCAAAACTTTTGATATGCCAAAAGCTGGGTTTATTCCTTTGGGCTTTTTCATTGCTTTTATGAGTACCCTAGTAGGTGGTCTCGGCCCTATACTAAACCCTTTTTATATGAACGCAGGATTAGAAAAAGAAACCCTAATCGCCACCAAAACCGCCAACTCTTTCTTTGTGGGTATTATACAAATCAGTGGCTATACTTTTTTTGGCGCACTTACTGCCAAGCTCTGGTTGTATGCCTTTGTACTAGGGCTAGGTGCCATTATTGGCAATGTCATTGGCAAACGGTTTTTGGCGGGAATGAGCATCGGCCAATTTAGAGTCATGCTACTCATACTAATGGTCATCAGTGGTCTCATCATGATTATTAGAAACATCGATATGCTGCTGTAACCACTACATCACCTTACTTATCCTATCGAGTTATAGTAATAACCACTTCATAATGAGTCTTTGAACCCTTTTATTTCTTGTTATAACTATATGTATATATATATTTCTTGTTATTTTCAGGATATTCTGTTACTTTTGCAAAGTGAAGAGGAAATATCCTGTTACGTAGCTGAGTAACTCTTTTTTAACCTAATCTTTACTTCAACGGTAACGATTAGATTATTTTAATAAAGATTCTATCGAATGTTAATACACACAAGGAGTGTCGTGTGAAAAAACTATCCTATCTAGCCCTTGGTCTTTCTATACTTTCTTTGACTGCCTGTAATAACGCCAATGAAACTGCAAGTACAGATGCAGCCGCGACAGATGGCTCAAGCGAGTTTGCTGGGCCTTCACGTCCAGAATGTATTGCTCCAGCAAAACCAGGCGGCGGCTTTGACTTGACTTGTAAGCTTGCTCAAGCGGGCTTGAAAGATACTGGCATCCTAGAAGACCCAATGCGGGTCACCTATATGCCAGGTGGTGTAGGCGCTGTGGCTTACAACAAAATCGTGGCTAATGATCGCTCTAATGAAGACGCTATTATTGCCTTTTCCACAGGGTCTATTTTGAACTTATCTCAAGGTAAATTCGGTAAATTCACTGAACAAGACGTAAAATGGCTCGCGGGCGTTGGTACTGATTACGGCGCTATCGCTGTCAATGCAGAGTCAGAAATCAAGACTCTGCCAGATCTAATGTCCGCTCTCAAATCAGACCCAAAAGCGGTCAGTTTCGCAGCTGGTGGTAGTGTTGGTGGTCAAGATTGGATGCAGACAGCTATTTTAGCGAAAGCAGCTGGCGTCAATCCTAGTGACATGACCTATGTCGCGATGGAAGGTGGTGGTGAGGCTGTCACAGCAGTAATGGGCAATCATGTCAACGTTGTTAGCGCTGGTATCGCTGAGCTAATGCCACAAGCCAGTGCTGGTAAATTAAACGTACTAGCCGTGTTTTCAGAAGAAAGATTGGGCGGCTCTATGGCTGATATCCCAACTGCTATAGAGCAGGGCTATGATGTCACTTGGCCAGTAGTACGTGGATTCTATATGGGTCCAGATGTTAGCCCTGCAGCCTATGACTGGTGGAAGCAGAGCTTTGATACCATGCTTGCCGACCCAAAGTTCGCTGAAATACGCGAGCAGCAGGAGTTACTACCATTCTCTATGACTGGAGAAGAGCTGCAAGCTTACGTCTATAAGCGTACTAGTGAGCTACGCGAATTGTCTGCTGAGTATGGTCTTGTTGAAGCCCAATAACCATGGATCAAATACTATGTATTCATAGTATTTTTTGAAGGCTGACAATGTATTTATTTGTCAGCCTTTTTGCCCTAAAACTCAAGGAGTACTCCTTATGACAATGGAACGCGCATTTTCTGGGGTGATGGGACTATTTAGCTTATTCTTAATATACTTAGCCATTGGCTATGTTGCCCCCGTCGCCTATGATCCAATAGGTCCCCGACCTTATCCTATTTTGATTTTTTCTCTAATGGCGCTTTTGTTCTTGATTATTGCCTTCCGTCCCGCGCGATTTACTAAAATTATTGAATTGGGCTATAACAAGGTAGTTCTTAGAAATTTAGTTTTGTGTGTTATCACCTTGCTAATTTATAGTCTTATATTCGAGCCCTTAGGTTTTGTTATTGCCACCACATTGATGTGTTTTGCCATTGGTTTACTATTTGCAGGTAATCCTATTAGAAGCCTTATCTTTTCAGTTGTAATTAGTATTGCCTTGTACGCCCTGTTTGATATGGCTTTAGATGTCATTTTGCCACTAGGATTACTATCAGGAATAATGGGATAACTATTATGGAAACCTTTGACTTTTTAATGCAAGGCTTTGCTGTTGCATCGACACCCAAGAACTTATTAATAGCCCTCATTGGTGCTTTTATTGGTACTGTTGTAGGTATGTTACCTGGTCTTGGCCCTATTAACGGTGTGGCGATATTACTACCGTTCGCATTCGCACTTGGCTTACCACCAGAGAGTGCTCTAATTCTGCTATCGGCAGTTTATCTTGGTTGTGAGTATGGCGGACGTATTTCTGCGATTTTGCTAAACGTACCAGGATCTGCAGCTGCTGTCATGACGTCGTTGGATGGTAACCCTCTCGCCCTACAAGGCAAAGCAGGTATTGCTTTATCAATATCAGCAGTTGCTTCATTCGTTGGTGCCACTATTGCAACCATCGGTGTAGTACTGTTTGCACCACTATTGGCCAAATGGGCGGTATCCTTTGGACCTGCTGAATACTTTGTATTAATGGTATTTGCTATCACTTGTTTAAGTGGTTTAGTAGGTGATCAGCCTATCAAAACAGCAGTCTCAGCGCTGATAGGTCTAGGTCTTGCCACTGTCGGTGTCGACGCCGTTACTGGTATTTATCGCTTTACTTTTGATTCCGTCAATCTCTCTGATGGTATTCAATTCACCACTATCGTTATCGGATTCTTTAGTATTAGTGAGATTTTGATACTACTTGAAAGAACCAGTACTGGTCAAAAAGTAGTCGAACAAGGTAAGCGTAGCTTATTCAACTTAAAGGAGTTGATGTTTACTTTAGGCGCCATGATACGTAGTGGCCTAATGGGTTTCGTCGTCGGTATTTTACCTGGTGCAGGCGCTACGATTGCCAGTGCCATGACTTATGCGAGTGAACGCAAAATCGCTGGCGATGACGGCAAGTTTGGCGAAGGTGATCTGCGCGGTTTGGCCTCACCTGAGGCAGCAAATAATGCTTCAGCCTGTGGTTCATTCGTACCGATGCTAACCTTAGGTGTACCAGGATCTGGTACGACAGCGGTCATGATGGGCGCTTTGACTTTATATAATATTACACCTGGTCCGCAGTTATTTACTGAGCAGCCTGATATTGTTTGGGGCCTTATCGCATCTTTGTTTATTTGTAATGTCATCTTATTAGTGATGAACATACCTTTGGTTGGTTTTTTTGCCAAATTACTTGATGTGCCAAACTATATCCTTATACCTTCCATTGCTGCTATTAGTTTTGTTGGGGTTTATTCTATCAACAGTACCACCTTTGACTTGGTATTCATGGTTGCTCTTGGCATATTTGGTTATTTTTTACGCAAGCTCAACTTTCCATTATCAGCGCTTATTTTGGGTTATGTATTAGGCGAGCTGATGGAGTCTAACCTCAGACGAGCGCTATCCATCTCTCAAGGCGAGCTGTCTATTTTATGGAGTAGCTCAATTACCATATCATTATGGATTCTGGCTCTGATGATGGTGTTTATGCCTATCATTCGTAAAATGTATCGTAAACGCTTTAAGAAGTCTGCCATTTAGGCTTAAGTTATATTATTCTTTAAATTTTTTTTCTACGGTGGTTGTACCCTATGTATAACCACCGTTTTTTTAGCTAAAGTCACTGCATGCCTTACTATCAACATAATTACTGTATAGCCTGAAAACAGTATCATCATAATCGGTGTAATGGACAAAATTCATGCTAAAAAGTAGAAGGTAGTCGCTAATGGACATAATTCATGCTATTTGCGTGACTTTGAGAGTAAAAAGTCTTTAATAAACCGTAACTTACGGTGCTCATTTAAGCCATGATGACTGTGTAATTGCCGCTTGAGCTCACTAAATAAACCTTCAAGCGTATTGGTTGTATTTGGTATATCTAAGTGCTCATATTCTTGATAAGTAAACAGCCAATCACTGTTGGTTCGCAGGCTACTATAACCACCATTCAAAGACGCTTATGCGTGTACCAAGTTCTACCCGTATCCTCATTGGTACTACGTTCACTGAGATAGGCTTCGTAAGTCAGGTACCAGTGATCTAAGCACTTTATGAACGCGGCTTTATCAAGCTGTGTTAGGGTCAAAGTAAGCTGCCTAAGCTCAATGCTAGCGATATTCTTAGGGCGACGAGTCAGGTAGCGAGTCACTATTTGTATCTGGTGAAACTGGCACATCTGACAAGGAGTACTGGTAAATAGCGTTCTAAGTCCTCGTCTACCACCACAGGTGATGCTTTGTATATCAATGCCTAGCACCTTTAAGTAATCAATCCCTTGCTTATAGGCACTATTGGTTTCATGACTGACTATAGCGTAATGGAGAACCATTCTAGTAGCGTTGTCCATAAATACCATGAGACCAAACCCACGGCCAAAATAGGTCGTGTCCATGATGATATTAGCACGCTTAGGTCGTTTGATTTGGTACTCAATACTCACTTTGTCTAAGCGTCTTTGAATGGTTTTAAGACTACAGTGGTACTTGTCAGCCAGTTGTTTATACGTCTGTTTCCCTTGCGTATATTCAGTCCAAAGCATTTGGTTATTGAGTCTTGTGCCCCCTAAAAACTGCCGTTTGCAAGATAGGCATTGGTACTGTTGTTTGCCTAGTTTGCGTCCATTCTTTTTAGTGTGTTTATCACTACAAAAAGGGCAGTTTTTTGATTCATAGCGTTGATTCCTTGCAAATATAGACAGTATATAGCGTTAGACCCTGTGTCAGCATGAATAATGTCCATTACACCTCATAATCAAATCTAGCAATGTCAGTGCAATAGCAAACGATCCTATAGCGATATCTGTGTTTCTTATTAAAATTGCATTAGTTGCTAGCATCAGCAAAGTAAGATGCGACTACTATAACCTCTCCCCTACCTACAAAGCGCTGCGAGCAGAATTTTTCCGCGACAGCCCTTATATTACAGGCAAAAAAAATCCCCAATCATGAGATTGGGGATTTTCGAATCTGGTAGGCGTAATCGGATTCGAACCAACGACCTCTACCATGTCAAGGTAGGTCAACCAAAACCCATAAATGTATCTTATATTACATCCCTTTATTTATAATGCCTACAGCGATTTTTAACTTCACGAAAACGCAAAGTTATTTAGGGCGTGTCATCAATTAAGCCAAACGACACAAGAAACTAAGTGAATGGCACTAAGGAAATGACTGGCTAACTTATCATAGCGTGTGGCAGTCGCACGATACTGCTTAATCTTGGCAAAGAAGTGCTCTATTAGGTGCCTCGCTTTATAAAGCTCTTTATCGAAGTCTCTTGGCTGCAGCCGATGACACTTAGATGGTATAACTGCATTACCTTGCACTGCTTTAATCGGTTCAATAACGCGGGCATCAGCATCGTAAGCTTTATCGGCAAGCCACGTTTGGCTAATACTGACATCAAGCAATTCATCTGAGCCACACAGGTCATGAGCTGCCCCACCTGTTAGATAAAAGCCAGTAGGATTGCCTAGCGCATCTGTTCGAGTATGTATTTTAGTCGTCAGTCCACCTTTGCTGCGTCCAATGGCTTGATCCCTTTTTTCCAGCACTGTGCTGGTGGGCTTTAACAATCGTGGCATCTAGCATGGCATATTCGTCATCGGATTGTTCAGAGAGTTGATTAAAAACCTGCTCCCATACGCCTTTTTTTGACCAGCGACTAAAACGAGTATGAATCACTCTGAAGTCGCCAAAGCGTTCAGGTAGGTCACGCCAAGGTATGCCGGTCTTGTAACGGTACAGAACCGCTTCTACGAACAAGCGGTTATCCTTTGCAGTAACACCAACGTCACTTGGTTTACCAGGTAGAATGTCTTTAATTCTCTCCCATTGGTCATCACGTAGGGCATGTCGTCTTGTCATAGTCATTGAGCTCAAATTCCTAAATACGATCTAAGTATAGCTTATTCTGAAATATCTACGCTAATTGATGACACGCCCTAAAATCATATTAGATTTATTTCGTAAATAGGCACTATAAAATTATAGTGTTTTTACCTCCACTCCCTCCTCGGTTTTTTGAGCTAATTACCTATATTTTCTCCACTTTTTCTGTCCTTTTTACTAAAAAGGCTAGGTTTAACTCATCATTTCGGCGATGACTTTCCTTGTTTATTAAGTTTAATCTCTGCATAATATAAGGAGAATAGCCCTCTAACTTCTGCAGGTTTTGGTCTTATTATGAAACACGTTACTTATATTCATGAACACCCCAATTGGACAGATTGGCAATGGTCAGATAAAAAACTGTTGCCGCTGGTAAGCCAAGTGCGATTGCTTCAAGGTCAGCTTCTCGGAAAATTGCTGACACTAGGATTTGATTTAAATGTTGAAGCTCAGTTAGACGCCGTTACTCTTGAAATCGTTAAAACATCTGAGATCGAAGGTGAAATTTTAAAAACAGATCAAGTAAGATCCTCTGTTGCTCGGCATTTAGGGGTTGATGACCATAATATGCCTGCAGCCTCACGAGAAATTGATGCAGTGGTTGAGATGATGCTAGATGCAACATTCCACTATCAAAAGCCCTTATTGTTAGAAGATTTGCTCGGTTGGCATCGAGCTCTGTTCCCAGAAGGCTATAGCGGGCTTTATCGTATTAAAGTTGGCAAGCTTCGGGATGATAGTCAAGGCGCTATGCAAGTAGTTTCAGGAGGCTATGGCCGAGAGCGAGTGCATTTTGTTGCTCCTCATGCAGACAGGATTTTTGATGAGTTGGATCTTTTTTTACAGTGGCTTAATATGCCGTCTAGCCAGCAAGATAATTTAGATTTGGTCATTAAAGCGGGTATCGCGCATTTATGGTTTGTGACGTTGCATCCTTTCGATGATGGTAATGGACGGCTGACAAGAGCAATCACGGAGCGAATGCTAGCAAAAAGTGATGGTAGCGCTCAGCGCTTTTATAGTATGTCCGCGCAAATTCTAAATCGGCGCAATGATTATTATAAGGTGTTGGAACGTACACAAAAAGGCGATCGCGATATTACTTTGTGGCTGGTTTGGTTTTTAGAAACGCTGAAAGACGCTTTACTTGCAGCTCAAGCGACCACCGATAAAATTATGGATAAAGCCAACTTTTGGCAGATGCATCGACATCATGCGTTAAATGATAGACAGATTAAGATGCTTAATAGTTTGATGAGTGACTTTTACGGCAAGTTGACCACTAAAAAATGGGCGACTATTAATAAGTGCTCGATTGATACCGCACTTCGAGATATCAATGATTTGATAGAAAAAGGAATGTTAGAGAAGTCCGCTGCTTCAGGGCGTAGTACAAATTATGAGATTGTTTTATAAGCTTGGGCACTGATTGACAGCTAGTCCTAGTTATACCCTCCCGCAACCTTCTTGACAGCTTCATTCTTAAATTTGGCTCTGGGAGGTAGTTTTCTTGTTTCTGGTAAGCTCCGATTAATACGCTTAGTTTACCAAGTTTACCTCTACGGTTTCTTCAGCATAGCTCACTCAGCTCATTGCTCATAACCCTGCCTACCCCATTATTGATAGTAGATTCACTGATTTTTAAATTCTAGGCGTCGCTGTCGAACACCGAAGCAAACTTAAATAACTTATGACGCATTATCTAAAATCACTAACTCTTCATCCGTAATCAATACCATATAAACAAAAAATCGCAGCAACGGAGAAAATTGCCATTTATCATTTACAGAGGATCTGTTATCAATCAAAGCGATTCCAATGTTGAACGTACCCATACTATCTTTACTGATGCTACGCAATCCCTTCATATCAGCTAAATTAAGATGGACTTGTGATGCCGCAGGATGAGCAACTAGCCAATTTTTCGCTGGCAGTAATTGTTTGGCAATTTTGATAAAACGTCGTAACGCTTTCTTTTCTTTGATTGAAAAAGGAACAAACGCCTTACTGTAAGATAGATGCTCTTGGCATAGAGCTATAAACCACTGCCAATCATCTAATGAGTTATCTCGTAGTTTTTGAGCACTGCTTTGCAGTGAAGACAGTAATCTATAATCACTTTTGTACTGAATACTTTTTGGAAGGCCATTTGTTCCAATGAATCTAGGGTTATCATGGCTCGAGGTCACATTGGCTACTTTTCGCGCTCGATTTATAATGATATCTGCGTCGTGTAAATCAATATTAACCATTATTGCAGCCTGGTTTAAAGCTATGCCTAAAGCATTTTGCTGTAATAAGAACCAAATGCTATTCATGCCATAGCGCATAAATAACGTTTCTGTCCTACTTTGTGAATCGACTAAAAGGGTCGTGTTTTTAATACATAAGCGAGGCGCTTCATATTTGCGCTGACTAAGACTTCGAAACAACAACTTTCGGACGCTAGTTAGGCTGACGTCGTTATGGTCGATAATGGCATCATTCTCTTTAAGCCTTTTTCTATTGATGCCAGTGACGTTGTTAATGGCAACAACTGGCAGCTTAATATTAGCGCCGCTTAGCGCATAAGTTGCCATTAAAACAGCGATATGGTTGTAATACTCAAAACTGCGCTGCGGTGATAAATGACCCATGATTCCAGATAGAGCGTACCAGCGATCTTGCGCATTAAGATGCTCACCAAGAACGCCATATTTGATCCGTTTAATGTCTTCTTCGTTATAATCAGTCAAAGCTTTAACAAGCTCAGTATCACCACATAGTACAAGTGATAAATTAGTAACCGCCGTATGTCGAAACGCATGAAAGGTTTGCTCCGGCTTATTACCTGGCTTTTTTGGGATGTCCTGTAAGATACGTCTTAGCAGTTGTAGCGGTACGTGATCATCAATTGGCGTCTTTTCAGAAGATAGTGTGAATATAAAGCTTCTAGGATTAAGACCGACAGTACTTTGTGTGTATCTTATAAATAATGCCAACTCGTCTGGCTGCAACAAAGCATAAATAGGGATTCTACGATTGCTGCCAGCTGTTTTTAAATCACGATAAGGATTACTACGAACAACAAGTGACGGAGACGATGAATTTAGGCCTTCTATATCAATGTACCGTAATCCTAACGAGCCCATCCCAGATTCTGTGTAACTGCCCTTTAGATTAAATGCTTACTAATACGGTCATCAAACATAATCATAAAGCGATTCAAAGCAGACGTCCAGTTACGGATTGGCATCGACCACTTTTTGGATGCCTGCTGAGTTGCTAAGTACACCACCTTGAATGCTGCCTGATCGGAGGGAAACACCTTACGCTTATTCACCGCTGTTCGAATGACACTATTTAGCGACTCTATCGCATTGGTGGTGTAAATGACTTTTCTGATGTCTTTAGGGTACTCAAAGAACACCGTTAAGCCCTCCCAGTTATTGCGCCACGACTTAACTACGTGCGGGTATTGTGTACCCCAAGTCTCATCGAACCTCTCAAGGTTAGCTTTTGCAAGCTCTATAGTATTAGCATCGTAGATGGCTTTTAAATCAGCGGCTACCGCCCTTTTATCCGTCCACGGTACGAACTTCATTGAATAGCGCACCATATGCACGATACACAGCTGAACCTTGGCTTTGGGGTAAACGGTGTTGATGGCATCAGGAAAGCCCTTTAGACCGTCAACACAAGCGATTAAGATGTCTTGTACCCCACGGTTTTGTAGCTCAGTGAGAACGCCTAGCCAGAACTTAGCGCCTTCATTCTCTGAGAGCCACATGCCAAGCAGCTCTTTTTACCATCAAGTCCCACACCCAGCGCCAAATAGATCGCCTTGTTGATGATCTGCTTGTCTTGACGTATCTTCACAACGATGCAGTCCAAATAGACGATAGGATAAACACTACTCAGCGGCGGTTCTGCCAAGCGGTGATGTCCTCTAATATGTTGTCCGTGACTCTTGAAACCAAGCTGCTTGAAATGTCGACATCGTAGAGCTCTTTGATACTCTCTACAATCTCGGTGGTGGTTTGACCTTTGGCGTATGAGCGAGGATCAGCAAGTGTCTGGGAGACACTTGCCCGAAGCGCAAGACGGAAGGCTATGCCTGTAGTGAAATATGATCTTGTCATCAAGGCCACTAATACGGGTTTGATGCTTACGCACTAAGGCAGGTTCAAAAGCGCCATCACGGTCTCTTGGGGTGGATATCTCAAGATCGCCTGTGTCACTGCGGACGGCCTTTTTAGTGTGCCCGTTGCGCTTATTAGGTTTATCCGCCTTCTCGTGTTTGGGATAGCCAAGATGGTCTTCCATCTCGGCTTCAAGAGCGGTGTCGATAAACGACTGCATGAGCTGCTTCTGAAAGTCTTTGATGTCATCGAAGCTGTTCATACTACCAGCCATTTGCTCGGCCAGTTTCTTGATATCGGATTGGTTAGTCATTGCTTATTCTCCTGTTAGGGGATTATAAGCAGTTACACACTTTTTAGGAAAGGCTCATCATCCTCCTTGCTTTAATACTCGATAAACGGTAGCCACCCCAACACCAACTGCCTTAGCGATCTCCTCCTTTGTCATATTGTTTTGACTATCTAACTATCTAACTCTCTAATACGATTGTGTTTTGCTACATTGGCTTTCTTTCCAGTAGGTTTATAGCCACTGTTAGCCAATCCCTGCTTAATACGCTCTCTACGCTTATCGTTATCAAGCTTTGCCATCGTTGCTAATAAGTCGATCAGCATATGGTTAATCACTGTTAGGATCTCACCTGTCATGCCTTTACTTACCGTATGCGTAGTTGGTAGATCAGCCACCACCAATCGTAAACCCTTGTCTTTGATACGCTGCTTTAGAATCGCAAAATCATCTTGAGATAATCTACTTAATCTATCCACGCTTTCAACCAGCAGAATATCGCCTTGCTCAGCGTCCTTTAACGTAAGCATCCGACCATCCCATCTTTTCCTCACTTAAAAAATGCGAGATAGTGTCCACGATTAATAATCGTGGACACTAATATGACAACACAACCACCTAACAAACCCAAACGTAGAACTTACAGTGCTGAGTTTAAAGAACTTTTAGTACAAGAAGCTGAAAGTTCAGGGCGATCAATTGCCAGTATCGCTCGAGACCATGGCATCAACCAGAACCTTCTACATAATTGGAAACGTCAGCATCACCGCAAAAAGACTCAAACTGGCATATTACCTGCTGCCATAAACAGTCCTCATGATCCAAACCCCTGCTTTATCCCAATCCGCCTTGAACCTCAAGCAACTCATCTGTCCTCACCCTCCGTCATACAAAACATCAAGCTGCAAATCAGAGCCCCAGGACCTGGGTCCATAAGCCTTACTATTGCCCAAATAGACACCCAAAGTTTGATTGACCTACTACGAGGCCTACAATGATACCCATCACTCACATCTGGCTATCCACCGCGCCCATGGACATGCGATGTGGCAGCGGCAAACTACTGGCGCACATCATCACCCAGCACCAAGGCATCCGCCCTCACTGTGCCTACCTGTTTTACAACAAAGCAGGCACACGCCTAAAAGTATTCATTCATGACGGACTTGGGGTTTGGCTTTGCAGCCGTCAGCTAGACGACAGCAAGTTTCATGGCTTAACCAAGCAGCTCACCCCCACTCAAACCGGCATCAGCATCAACCGTGAGCAATTTAATGCCTTAATCAGTGGATTGCCTTGGCGTAACATGGGCAAAGATACATTGACCCCCATCCTATAAATACCCGATGACAGGCAAATAAAACTCTGGCAACATAGCACCATGACTGTTGCCACTCTATCCGACTTATCGAAAGACCCCATTTACGCCGAGCTCCTGGTGAAAATCCACCTGCTTGAACAGCGTAATGAGCACCTGCAACAACAGATTGTTCAAACGAACACAAGCCACGATCAACTACAGCAGCTTTTTAACCAAGTGGTTGAAGAAAACCACAAGCTATATGAACAAGTGCTTGAACTCATCGAAAAACAAAAGCGGCTCATCCATCAACTGTATGGACAAAAGAGCGAAGGCTTAAGTGCCAAACAAACCCACTTAAATCAGGAAGCTGCGCAAGAAGATTTATCTGCACTAGAACAAATCCGAGATGACTACCGCAGCGACTTAACCCAAGATCAGCTTGCCAAGCTGCCTGCGATTGAACGTACTGAGGCAGAAACCCTCATTAATGAGGGTGAGCTTAAAGCCGCCAAAGAGATCACAGATGAGCTGCCAGCTTCAGCCACTGATCAGCCTAAAAAGCAAAGCGTGCTAAATACACGGTTATTCCTGACAACCTTGAGGTGAAAACCTGGGTTCATGAACCACTCACCACCGTCTGTGACTGCGGCTGTCAAATGAAGCGAATTGGGGAGGATAAACAGGACAAACTTGGCATTATCCCTAAGCAGTTTTATATTGAGCGTCACATCTACCCAAAATGGGTATGCCGTGAGTGTGAGATCATTCATCAAGCGGCGGCACCCAAGCAAATCATTAACAAGAGCATCGCCACCCCTGAGCTGCTTGCTCACATTCTCATTAGTAAGTATGCAGACCATCAGCCTCTATATCGGCAGAATATTATCTATCAGCGAAGTGGGGTAACTATCCCCGATGCTACTATGGCAGACTGGGTAGGACGCTGCGGCGTTGCCCTTGAGCCTTTAGTCAGTCGCTTGCATGAACTATTACAGTCTGAGCCTATCTTACATGCCGATGAAACACCGGTGTCTATCATGAAAAACCCTGTGAAAGCCGGCAGTAAATCATTAAAGAAAGGCTATATTTGGGCGTATCTCACGCCACAGCACAACTCATTAAAAGCGGTGGTGTATGACTTTGCCCAGAGCCGTCGTAATGAGCACCCTAAAGCCTTTTTAGACAAATGGCACGGTAAGCTGATTTGCGATGATTACAGTGGATATAAGTTTTTATTTCATCAAGGCGTGAGCGAAATCGGTTGTATGGCCCATGCACGGCGTAAGTTTCATGAATTGCACGTTACTGGACAAAGTGTTATTAGCATTGACGCATTAGCGTTATTTAGGCAGTTGTATGCGGTTGAACGTGAGATTGATGAGCGATTTGACAAAAACACATCCCTAATGCCAAGAGATCCCCAGATAGTCCGGAAAATCAGGCAAGAGAAAGCCAAACCGATTGCGGATAAGCTGCACCAATGGTTACAAGAAAAAAGACAGTTAACCACTAAGAATGCCAGTATTACTAAGGCGATTGATTATTGCCTAAAACGTTGGCAAGCGCTGACTTGTTATTTGGATGATGGGAGGTTGCCGATTGATAATAATTGGGCGGAAAATCAGATGCGCCCGTGGGCGCTTGGGCGTAAAAACTGGTTGTTTGCCGGTTCGCTACGAAGTGGGCAGCGTGCTGCGAATATTATGTCAATCATTCAATCCGCTCGCTTAAATGGCTTGGATGTGTCTGCCTATTTGACAGACGTGCTAAGACGCCTGCCTATTCAAGATGATCTAGATGAGTTGTTACCTCATCTCTGGATGCCATCGCAATAGGGGATGGTCGGATGCTTACGGATGCTTACGGATGCTTACGAATGAGTACGTGAATTGAGCTTTGAGAAGTATGAGTAACTGGATTAGAGGTTTGGTAAAACCATGATAAAAGGTAGAACAAAGAGCGTGGTTTGGGATACGTCTTAATGATTGTTAGTAAACTATAAAGTTACCTATTGTTATTGCTAAATTATTTACTGGTTTCTAAATCCTCTGTGTGATGGATGGCTCGTGAGCCTTTCCTAAAAAGTGTGTAACTGCTTATAATCCCCTAACAGGAGAATAAGCAATGACTAACCAATCCGATATCAAGAAACTGGCCGAGCAAATGGCTGGTAGTATGAACAGCTTCGATGACATCAAAGACTTTCAGAAGCAGCTCATGCAGTCGTTTATCGACACCGCTCTTGAAGCCGAGATGGAAGACCATCTTGGCTATCCCAAACATGAGAAGGCGGATAAACCTAATAAGCGCAACGGGCACACTAAAAAGACCGTCCGCAGTGACACAGGCGATCTTGAGATATCCACCCCAAGAGACCGTGATGGCGCTTTTGAACCTGCCTTAGTGCGTAAGCATCAAACCCGTATTAGTGGCCTTGATGACAAGATCATATTTCACTACAGGCATAGCCTTCCGTCTTGCGCTTCGGGCAAGTGTCTCCCAGACACTTGCTGATCCTCGCTCATACGCCAAAGGTCAAACCACCACCGAGATTGTAGAGAGTATCAAAGAGCTCTACGATGTCGACATTTCAAGCAGCTTGGTTTCAAGAGTCACGGACAACATATTAGAGGACATCACCGCTTGGCAGAACCGGCCGCTGAGTAGTGTTTATCCTATCGTCTATTTGGACTGCATCGTTGTGAAGATACGTCAAGACAAGCAGATCATCAACAAGGCGATCTATTTGGCGCTGGGTGTGGGACTTGATGGTAAAAAAGAGCTGCTTGGCATGTGGCTCTCAGAGAATGAAGGCGCTAAGTTCTGGCTAGGCGTTCTCACTGAGCTACAAAACCGTGGGGTACAAGACATCTTAATCGCTTGTGTTGACGGTCTAAAGGGCTTTCCTGATGCCATCAACACCGTTTACCCCAAAGCCAAGGTTCAGCTGTGTATCGTGCATATGGTGCGCTATTCAATGAAGTTCGTACCGTGGACGGATAAAAGGGCGGTAGCCGCTGATTTAAAAGCCATCTACGATGCTAATACTATAGAGCTTGCAAAAGCTAACCTTGAGAGGTTCGATGAGACTTGGGGTACACAATACCCGCACGTAGTTAAGTCGTGGCGCAATAACTGGGAGGGCTTAACGGTGTTCTTTGAGTACCCTAAAGACATCAGAAAAGTCATTTACACCACCAATGCGATAGAGTCGCTAAATAGTGTCATTCGAACAGCGGTGAATAAGCGTAAGGTGTTTCCCTCCGATCAGGCAGCATTCAAGGTGGTGTACTTAGCAACTCAGCAGGCATCCAAAAAGTGGTCGATGCCAATCCGTAACTGGACGTCTGCTTTGAATCGCTTTATGATTATGTTTGATGACCGTATTAGTAAGCATTTAATCTAAAGGGCAGTTACACAGAATCTGGGATGGGCTCGAGCTCGTACCCTGACGACCGTTGAACACCTTACCGTTCTACTTTCACATTGACATACCTAGGTTCAAAAACAGTTTGTATAAGCATTATCGAAAACTGGTTGCATAAACATACATTGCGAAAGCTTTGCTCACTATGTAAGTTCCAGAGTATTCTAAGTTTTGTGGAAGTACTGATACAAGATAAGTGACACTTACACGGAATATGCGACGGTCTTGCATCGATGTGGCAGACATATGAGACACTTCGGTATTTTCATATTCTCTAAGATTGTTGAATATCAAATAATCCCAGCGTGGTTCAACATACGTATCGAAGAAAAAAATTTTATTAGGAAAGGCCATGCTTCTTAGTTTTATTGCGCGCCATAGCACATTAATTATGCCAGTTTGCGCCATTGTGGGCTTTGTTTTTCCAAACTTATCCAATGCCGTATTAGTATATTTATCCCAAATATTGTTCTTCTTGATGTTTTTTACTTTACTAGGCATTGATCAATATGCGCTGTTAAAGCGTATAGCGACAAGCTATGTATGGGTTTTTGCCTTATTACAAAGCGGAGGTATGAGTCTAGCTTTAATAGTAACTGCTTATGCACTCGGTGTACGTGACGATTGGCTATTGGCGATTGCAGGTCTTGGTGCCACTGCCCCATTGTTTGGTAGTGGTGCGTTGGTCAATGCGGTGGGGTTTGATGCACAACTGGCAACGGCAAAAACTATCGCTGCTACGCTCATTATGCCATTCACATTATTAGGCGTATTATGGCTATTAGGCAATGAAAGTTCGAATTTAGACGTTGGTCTTTATGTCAAACGCTTGTTAGTTTATATTTTTATGCCAATGCTACTAGCTGTGGGAGTGCGTCGGTTCGTTCCACCTGCTATTTTGTTACGTTATTATCCCAAAATTGGGCAGTTTAATATTTTACTGCTGATGTTGTTTCCACTGGGACTGATGGCAGGATTTCGTACCACCTTTGACCACAATCCCTGGCAAGCGTTGTTATTACTAGTGCTAAGTTCGGTATTGGCATTGGTATTTTATTTTACCGCTTATATAATATATCGGCGTCTTGGCTATGAGAATGCTATTGTCGCGGCGCTGGTGTGTGGCGGACGCAATGTATTACTTTCTTACACCATAACTGTACCCTTTATGGGTGCGGTTTTTCTACCGTTACTGGGTGCTTTTCAATTACCAATGTTTTGCTTACCCTTACTGGGCAAATATATGGCAAAACGCCATACGACTCGACCTATAGATTTAAAATCAGGTTTCTGAATCGCCCTGACTACTTACAGATAAGTTATCGTTTAGAGGATTTTTTTGGGTATCCCCTAGCGAAAACAGTTCTTCTACCTCTCAAACGTATTAACAGACCACTTATAACAGACTATTTTAGGTGATTATGTTTATCAAAGCGTATCTTAGAGCATCAATAAAACAATAAGACGCTAAACGTACCAAAAATAAACTTATACATCTTGCTAATGATCATAAAATTGCTGCGTTTATGTCTAGAGTAAATCAGGAGCAAAGCTAGTACTTCCAAAGCTGATGCAGCTGATCGAAGCTGCTCATGCAAACGATGTGATTTTGGTTGAACAAATAGACAGACTTAATTATCTAAATCCACGCGCCCGTGATAGAAGTAAATACCATAGGCTATTACGTTAATCATAAAGTGATCTCTAAGATTTGACAGTGCGATGCTCTCCATTAATCACTTCCCGATTTTATAAACTCGGTTTATTTAGAGCATTCTAAATTTGTATTATTCCTATTTAAAAAGCCAATTCTAGTAAATACTCATACCTAAACGACACTATGTGTCGTGTTTTACCAGCCTGACTATTGTTTAATTATATTATCTTGACTATAGTAAAACCATACATCTGATATAGCTTTTGCCGCGAAATGGAAAGATAATGAGCAAACCTAGCAACCCTTATACTGATAGTAGCTTTGCCTCTTCAGACCTTAAGACCATTTTGCACTCTAAACGTGCCAATATCTACTATCTATCGCATTGTCGAGTCATGCAAAAAGACGGGCGTGTGTTGTATCTTACCGAAGATGACAAGGCGAACCTCTACTATAACATTCCGATTGCTAACACTACCTCACTATTGCTTGGTACTGGCACATGAACCGCCCCGACTTTATCGGAGGCTGATCTACTTGAGTCAGGCAGCAACACCTGACAGGATTAAATTATCATAATACTGCTTTTCAAACTCAAAGGGTGACACATATCCAATCGTGCTATGTAGACGCTTCTTGTTGAACCAATCGACCCATTCTAGGGTTGCCAGTTCAACATCGTTCACACCAGTCCAGTTCTGCTTTAAATAATGAATCACCTCAGACTTGTAAAGCCCATTGACCGTTTCAGCCAATGCGTTGTCATAAGAGTCGCCTGTTGTACCAACAGAGGCAATCACGCCAGAGTCCGTCATCTTGTCAGTATAGCGAATAGATAAGTACTGAGCCCCTCGATCACTGTGATGAATCACATCTTTGGGATTATTCCTATCTGCTATCGCTTGATTGAGCGCGGCCATCACCATATCGGTGTTCATGCGATTGGATACTTTCCAGCCCACAATTGCACGAGCGAACACATCAATAATAAAAGCAGTATAAACCCAGCCACTCAGTGTCTTGATATAGGTAAAATCTGCAACCCAAAGCTGATTAAGACGACGGGCATTAAAGTTACGATTGACCAAGTCATCAGCGCGCTTTTGGTCATCACGGCTGGTGGTGGTCATCTTACCCTTACCACGCCAAACGCCTTGCATACCATACTGCTTCATTAAACGCTCTATGGTACAACGAGCAACCTTTAACCCGTCAGCTTTCATTTGCTGCCATACTTTACGCGCACCGTAACGGCATTTACTGTCCTGCCAAATACGTTTAATCTCTCTGAGATAATAGTCATCATGCTGACTGCGTAATGAGCGCTTCTCAGGGCAGTCCTCTAAGTCTTTAGCACGGTAGTAGGTTGATGGGGCAATCGGTAGTACTCTACAAATCAGCTCGACCCCATAACTACCTCTATAGTCATCAATAAACTGAACCATTATCTGGGTGGACGGCCCTTCTCCGCCTGGGCGAAAAAAGCAGCAGCCTTACGTATAATCTCATTGGCTTGCTTGAGCTCTTTATTCTCGCGTTCAAGCTCTTTAATACGTTGCTCTTGGCTTTGGGCTTGCACTGAGGCAGGAATAGTTTGATCTATGTGCTTTTTATGCCATGACCGCAGGGTTTCAGGCGTACAGCCAATCTTAGGTGCAATTGCTTGAATAGCTGACCAGGTGGAAGGATAGTCGCTTAATGCTTCAATCAGTATGCGAACGGCGCGGTCTTTAATCTCGGGGGTGTAGTGTCGTGTTTTCATCGTTGTATTCTCTCAGAATGTTGAGTCTCCGACAATACTGGGGCGGTTCACAACAGACGATAGGTCACAAAGTGAGTCGAACTATGATGGATTGACTACTAAATCAAAAGAAGCTCATTTAGAAGCGGAGATCCAAACTCAGCCGAAACATGACGGATTGACTACCAATAGCCACATTGAAAATAAGCGACTCCCAGTACCTGAGCATGTAGAGCCTGAGCCTAAAAAACGTGGCTTTCTGAGCCGTTTTTTCCTGCCATATGGTTAATCTGAACTACACAAAGTCGTGGAACAATGATCAAATAGTAAGCGTGGAACGTGAATAATCAATAAAAAGCCGTTCTGGTGCCCTATACCCCAGAACGGCTTACTTTAATATACTGATATTTAAAGAGAAATATCAAGCATTTCGTATAAGGTGTATTATGTTAATTTTAGCTAAATTGAATAGTGCTACACTTATTCTTTTGCTCATCGAGATTGAAAAAACGATATGAAAGATTCTGTTGAATGGATTGAAACTCTGAACAAGATTACTGGATTAGCACAATCAGGTTTGTACTATTCAAAAGATGTTTATGATAAAGAACGATATGAGCAGTTAATTGAATATGTGCGAACTTTAATTGACCTAAAAGAAATAGACACAAAAGACTTCACTTCTAATGTGCTTCAGGATATCGGCTATGCAACGCCAAAAATGGATGTCCGTGCTGTAGTTTTCAAAGAAAATAAGATTTTATTAGCTAGAGAAACTCAAGATGGATTATGGTCTGTTCCTGGAGGATGGGCTGATGTTGGGTACTCAGCAGCAGAAAATGCTGAAAAGGAAGTTTTTGAAGAAACTGGGTTAGAAGTTAAAGCAGTTAAGCTTTTAGCTCTAACAGACAGAAGAAAGCATCCTCACCCCCCAATGTTTCTCCACGTTTATAAAGCATTTTTTTGGTGTGAGATTGTAGGTGGTGAATTAGCACCTAGTATTGAAACTCCAGAAGTAGGTTTTTTTGGAAGAGATGAACTGCCTCCTATATCGACAGCACGAGTTACAGAAGATCAAATACAACAATTCTTCGATTATCTAGAAGAGTTGCCAGAAAAAACTTACTTTGATTAAGTCCATTTAACATAATGGCTGTTATAGGAATAAGGATTACTGCTGGCATACCTAACAACAAGCCTAATGGTTAGGCATTAAGCTCTTTGCTAACCTTTTAATATCGCTAATCTTAACAAGATCTAGTGACTTGGCATACTATAGTGATCTGCGATTAGTTCAACAGTGCGCAATTGGGTGCGTCGCGAATAGCCTTGAACAACCAGCATTATCTCATCGACCCCTGTCTGCTCCTGAAGGCTCTCCAAACTTTTTGCGACCTCGGCAGCAGTACCATGGAGGGTTTGATCAGTATACTGCTCAATAATCTGGCGCTCTTGCGTATTGCCTTGAAAAGCCGCTACTTCATCAGGGGGCAGTAAAGCAAAAGGCTTGCGTTGGAACATTCTCAACATTGCCATGGCAGACGAAGTTGACTGGCGACGTGCCTCTACAGGATCTTTATCCGCAATAGCGCCAATGCTGACCAAACTGTATGGCTTGGCTAGGATTTTTGATGGACGGAAATTCTCTCGGTAAATTCGCATGGCATTTAAAACATCAGCACTGCCAAACTGCAAAGCGAACGCATAAGGTCTGCCAAGCTGTGCTGCCAAATGCGCTGAATAAGTCGATGACCCTAAGATCCAAACATCAGCAGTAGTCTTCGATGGGGGTACTCGGTTTTGCTCGGCCTGCCATGGGCCTGGCACCGCATGAACCTCACTATAAGGATGGTCTTGTGGAAAGCTGTTTTCTAAAAAGCCCAACAATTCTGCGACTTGCTGAGGAAACTCATCGTTTGCCGCATGGTGACGACGCAAAGCTGAAGCTGTTGCGCCATCCGTACCTGGTGCCCTTCCCAAACCCAGATCAATCCGTCCTGGCGCCAGCGCATCAAGCATACCAAATTGCTCAGCGACCACCAGAGGCACATGATTCGGTAGCATGATACCGCCTGCACCAAGCCTAATGCGCTCGGTTTCACCAGTAAGCCGAGCCACCATCATCTGTGGCGAAGGAACCGCGGCGCCAGGCATGGCATGATGTTCAGACATCCAAAACCGCTGAAAGCCCCTTTTATCCGCCAGTTTCGCAAGCGCAATCATCTCTTGAAAGGTGTTCTCTACTGTGTGGCCAACGCCGGTGAAGGCATTGTCGAGTACCGAGAGAACGAAAGGTGCGTTGCCAGAATTATTTGGCATATTCATAAACTGTCTCAGTTATGCAGTGTTTATTATATGTGGCAACACACTTTGAGCATTGCCACACAGGGAAGCTTCTAAAAATTGACTTCTAAAGAACTAGAATTTATAGGTTTGACCATCATTAGGAACAAGCGCACGCTGTTTGTCTAAGTGTTTTTCTTCGATAAAACGGCGCAGCTCTGCCTTCGACAGTGCGCCATGATTGACCGTATCCATGTGCACATTAATTATCTGAGCATTAGGTGAGAATTGATACGCACGGTATACATCGTCTTTACCCATAATAATAGAGTCATCGACAAAGGTAGACAGCTTTGCATAGCCTGTATTAAGGATGACCGCATCAGGCTTGTAGCGAGTCAGCGCATTCTCTACGTCTTTATTCCAAATGGTATCCCCTACTACATAGACGGTCTTGTAGTTTGGCTTTTGGAACACAATACCCATCGTTTTACCAAGTGCCTGAGCAAGCGCTGGAACTTTGTACATCGCATCAGTGCCATGCTGTCCGATGGTTTTATTGATTCTAGTGCCTTCAAACACCACCCCTTGCTCTGTCAACACTCTGACATCGGTAAAGCCATCTTTACGCACGATTGCCGCATCGGCTTCATTTTGGGTAAAAATTGGCATATTACGAGGGACCAGGTTGCGTGCAGCATCGTCCCAATGATCCGCATGTAGATGGGTTAAAATAATGGCGTCAGCCTTTAGCACCTCTGCAACAGATACCGGCAAATCTACCATTGGATAGCGTATTTGGCTATTTAACGTATCTGCAAACCCTGGATAAGCGTTTTTAGCCGCGAGCATAGGATCCACTAAAAACGTGGTACCGTCATAATCAAGCTTAATCGTGGCATTACGGATTTGCTGAAATTCCACCGTATTAGTCGCCGTCTGTTTGTCAGCGTTAGGATTAGCCGCTGGAGTGGCAAAGGTGGTACATGCGGTTAACAACAGCACGCCACTTAACAGCGTGGTACTGGTGAGCGATTTCGCTATATTCATAATTTGATGCCTTATTGATGAGTCTATATTATGAGTTAATAATGGTTTGCTTAAAAACTTATAACTAACGCGCAATCCAGGTTTGGGTATCAATCACTTCGCCATATAGAAACTCAATCGCTGCCATAATGGTGGCATGAGCATGAGCTGCGGGTACGGTCGTGCCATTAAATTCAAGATCAAGCGTGGCACAGGCATCATGGATGGTGGTCGTTGTATAGCCAAAGTCAACCGCAGCACGAACGGTTGCATCAATACACATGTGGCTCATGGCGCCAATCACGGTAACGTCTTTGATGTCTTCTTTATCAAGCAGATCTTTAAGAGAGGTCTCACGAAACGAATTGGGGTAATGCTTCACAACAACGGCTTCACCTTCTATAGGCTTTACTTTCTCATTGATTTCTACACCATCAGTACCAGGCGTAAAGATTGGTGCGTCAGCAGAAGGCATTTCATGACGGATATGAATGACGGTATGGCCTTTTTCTCTAGCAGACGCAATAACCAACGCCGCATTGGCAGCGGCTTCGTTAATACCTACGAGTGATAAGTTACCTTGCGGAAAATACTCATTTTGAATATCGACAACGATCAGTGCTTTTGTGCTCATGATGATTCCTTTTTTTATCAAAGTGACTGTATAGGCGTCTATTTTACAAGCTCTGTGCTACACTAACGAGTGGCTACATCGACACATAAGAGGTTAATAACGACATATGAATCAAAAATATGCTATTGAAATCGGCTTAATTGTCTATGAGAAAGCACAAATGGCGGCCATCCTTGGGCTGACTGATTTACTGATGGTGGCCAGTAAAATCGCTGCCGAACGTCAAGATACAACCGATCTGCCTTTACAGGTCAGTCACTGGGAGATTACGGGTTCTGAGCAGCAGCCTACCTGCACTTTTTCGAGCAATCCCGATAGTGTAGGAAAATTAAAAGCCGTCATCATTCCACCCACGTTAGAGGCGCCTACTGCAAAGCAAGCAGCAGCACCTTGGCTTGAATGGCTAAAAGAGCATCATTCAGGAGGTGTGATAATGTCATCTGTTTGCGCCGGTGCTTTTTTGTTGGGCGAAACAGGACTACTATCTAAGCGCAAGGCGACTACGCATTGGGGTTATGCAGAGGATTTTAAGCAGCGCTTTTCTGATGTGGATCTTGATGTGGATCGCATTATTATCGAAGACGGCGATATTGTGACCGCTGGTGGCGCGATGGCTTGGACAGATTTAGGACTTAGAATGGTAGATCGCTTTCTTGGCTCACAAGTGATGAATGAGACCGCTCGTGCATTGTTAATTGACCCCTCAAGGCGTGAACAATGCTATTACAGTGCGTTCTCACCCAACCTCACCCATGGTGACGCGGCCATATTAAAGGTGCAGCATTGGCTACAAAAAACAGAAGCACGGGTTATTGATTTATCCACCCTAGCCAGTTGTGCGCAGTTAGAGGAGCGCACTTTTCTGCGCCGTTTCCATAAGGCGACGGGCATGACATCAACAGAATACTGTCAGCGATTACGCATTGGTAGTGCAAAAGACTTTCTACAGTTCTCTTTAATGCCTGTTGAGCAAATAGCGTGGAAGGTGGGTTATAGTGATGTTAGTGCATTTCGTAAAATATTTAAGCGCATTGTTGGTTTGACCCCTAGCGAATATCGGCGCAGATTTACTCTGGATGAAGAGTGATAGGTTTAGGCGATTTCTGGATTAAAGGTAGGTGCATTGACTGCTTGTAGGCAGGAGATAGGTTTAATAAAACGGTCCCAATGTAGTTGCGACCGCCTTATCCTTTAATGATAATTAATCGGAAGATCTTGTTTTAAAACGCAGTAAACGCAATGCATTCAGCGTCACCAGTACTGTAGCACCAGTATCCGCTAGCACAGCAATCCAAAGCCCTGTCACGCCGAGCACAGTGGTTATCAGAAATATGCCCTTTAACCCAAGTGCAAATATGACATTTTGATGGATATTTCTCATGGTGGCGCGGGATAAGGCAATAAGGTTAGCAACGTCTATCACGCGGCTTTTTAATAGGGCAATATCAGCCGTTTCGATAGCCACATCCGTGCCACTGCCCATCGCAATGCCAATGTCTGCCGCTGCCAAAGCGGGTGCATCATTGATACCATCACCAATCATCGCTATTTTACTATTGCTTTGCATCTCACTGAGTAGACGTAGCTTGTCTTCAGGTAACAGCTCAGCTTTCCACTCTATATCTAACTGACTGGCAAGCGCTTTTGCCGTACGACTGTTGTCACCTGTGAGCATGACGGAGCGCACGTTCATCTTGTTAAGCTGGGCAATGGCCTGCTTTGCATCCTCTCGTAACTCATCACGTAGAGCGACCAATCCGAGCGCCTCCCTCGTTTGCTCATCAAACAAAATAGAAACCGTTTTACCATCATTTTGTAGCATCTCAATTTGAATCTGCTGCTCAGCTGGCAACATCACTTTCTCAGCGACGTAGACTGGTGAGCCGATGGCCAAAGAGCGTCCAGCAACCGTTGCATGAACCGCTTTACCTGCGGTCGCAAAGGCGTTGGAGGATCCAGGTATGACTACCTTAGCGGCTTTGGCATGATCCACAATAGCGATAGCAAGCGGATGACTGGAGGTAGCATCGACACTTGCAAACAGTGACAGTAGTTTATCGCGACCCTCAGCATCGCCATGTACTGTTTTAAAATCAATGATATCGGTTACTCGAGGTTTGCCCTCGGTCAAAGTACCCGTTTTATCAAAAGCGACAGTGTTGACCTGACCCACCAACTCCATGACATTACCTCCTTTGATAAGCAGTCCATGGCGCGTGCCGACAGCCAAACCTGAGGCAATAGCGGCAGGTGTTGACAGCACAAGAGCACAAGGACAGGCGATCAGTAATAGCGCTAAACCACGGTATAGCCATACTCCCCATTCTGCTCCCATCAGTAGAGGTGGGATAATAATCACTAAAGCCGCAATCGCCATAACGATAGGCGTATAGTAGCGGCTAAAGGTTTCAATAAAGCGTGCAGTCGGTGCTTTGGATGCTTGTGCCCGCTCCACAAGCTCAATAATACGAGCAATTGTATTATCTGCCGCTGTTTTTTCTACGCGTATTTGTAGTACCCCATCAACGTTGATAGATCCAGCAAAGACCTCATCGCCTATGGTTTTGGCAACAGGAACAGATTCTCCCGTCACAGGTGACTCATCAAGGCTAGACGTACCTTGAACAATCACGCCATCAGCAGAGACTCTATCACCAGGACGCACAAGCACCTTATCATTCACTTGTAGTGAAGTCGCTGCCACCTGACGTTGTTGTCCTTGCGCGTCCAGTAAAATAGCTGTCTTTGGCACAAGCGACGATAATGCTCTGATTCCTGCGCGCGCACGATTAGCTGCGACACTCTCTAATAGCTCCCCAACCGAGAATAAAAAGACCACGGCAGCCGCTTCTTCAGCTTCACCTATGATAAGCGCGCCAATAGCCGCAACAGACATGAGCATTTCAATTGAAAAAGGCGATCCTGCTAACGCCAGTGCAGAAGCTTTGCGAGCAAATGGTAGGACACCGATAGCCACAGCGGCAATAAAAGCCCATGCGCCATATTCAGGGAAAATTAAAGACAATACATATGCGGCACCCATCAAAAGCCCCGTACCAATGACCTGTTTGCCTTTTATGGTTTGCCACCAGCGCTGATTGTCCACCGCTGATTGATTACCATCATTGCCCCTCTCATTTTGTTGACCCGTTAACGCTGACACACCAAACCCTAGGCTTTTAATGGTTTTCTCGATATCTTTAACGCCAGTATTCGTATCAGGCGCCAAGGTTAGCTCTAGCTTTTGAGTCGCAAAGTTTAACTGAACCTCAGAGACACCAGGTATTCGCATTAACGCCCGCTCGATTTTACCAACACAACTGGCACAGTCCATACCTTCAATATGATATTGCATAATCACTTCTCCTCTTGTTAAAGGCAGTATGAACCCTATAGTAACTTTAGGGTCAAGACTTTTAACGATAAAGAGGTTTGATTTTTTATCAGCAAACCTTATAGTTACTTTATTGTTTAGATAATAGAAAATACTATTTAAGGAGATACACATGCTAATCAAAATTGGTGAGCTTGCCACGCGCACCGGTGCGACGGTCGAAACCATTCGCTATTATGAGAAAGAGAGGTTATTACCAAAACCTGCGCGTAGCCAAGGCAACTATCGTTTGTATAATGAAGCGCATTTTGAGCGTCTACAATTTATCCTGCACTGCCGTACGCTCGATATGACTTTGGATGAAGTACGAACCCTGCTTCAATATAGAGATAAACCTGATGAAAACTGCGGTGAGGTCAATGTGCTATTGGATGAGCATATCGATGCGGTAGAGACACGTATCGAAGAGCTGATACAATTAAAGCAACATCTACTAGCGTTGCGGCAAAAATGCACAAGTGAAGCGCTAGCTGAATCCTGCGGAATATTGCATGCGCTTGCCGATAACTCGTGTCATAGATAAAGTATTCATTTTGATAACACTGTCCACTTTTTATCATTAAAAGTAGACCTATAACCAAAGGCGCGGGGCAAACGCATCACTAAGATGCAGTTGCCCATGTCAGATTTTTTTCAACTGGTCAATATTTTCAGATGTGATTCAGCCCATCGTCCTTTCTGTCAAACAGATAGGCTGCGCGTTTATAAGGCTGATTCATTGCGCTTGTGCAGGGAAACCGCCTTTTGCTAAAGCAGCTGTCATCTGCTCAATACTGGCGATGGTTTCGATACTGACCACTTTGGCTGCTAAATCAATCTTAACCTTGGCCTTTGAGTCGATATTCTGAATAGCTGCTGTCACACCACGGGCACAACCGCCACAGTTCATATTTGCAATCAATAGTTTCATACCCTTTCTCCAAATAAGTTTTATTTCATCACTAAGCTTAAGCCTTGTCATAATGGTAAGGTCAAACACATTTTTGAAAAAATATACTTGACCTTACCATGATGTCAACCTATATGCTGTTGATAATAGATTGAACATGATAGAGGCTGTTATGAATTCAGAAAATAGTAAGTCTTATCTTTATAGTGAGACATTGCCCATTGAGGGTATGACTTGTGCTTCATGTGTGGGACGAGTAGAAAAAGCATTAAAAAAAGTTGAAGGTGTTGAAAATGCTGAGGTGAATCTTGCGACTGAAAAAGCCATGATTTCCTCATCTCAACCTTTAGACCTTATCGCAGTAACCAAAGCCGTAGAACGAGCCGGTTATAAGATCTTGGCATCTCAGCCGATTGAGCTTTCAATCGAAGGTATGACCTGTGCTTCTTGCGTTGGTCGGGTAGAAAAAGCATTAAAAAAGGTTGAGGGTGTACAACAAGCAAACGTCAACCTTGCGTCTGAACGAGCATGGGTACAAGGCAACACTCAGGTACAGAGTAGCGATCTGATTCAGGCCGTTAAAAAAGCGGGATACCATGCGAAGCTGGTTGAGCAGGATCAAAGTGACCAACAGGACAAGAAAGCCACGGAACAGCAGCAGCTGAAACGAGATTTAATCATCTCTTTGATTTTGGCCGTTCCGGTTTTTATTCTAGAAATGGGGTCACATATGATTCCAGCTTTTCATATGTGGGTCGTGGACAATATCGGCACGCAACAAAGCTGGTTGATTCAATTTGTTTTGACGACGCTGGTTCTTATCTTTCCAGGGCGACGTTTTTATCAAAAAGGTATTCCGGCATTATGGCGTTTTGCACCGGATATGAATTCATTGGTGGCGGTTGGAACACTGGCGGCTTATAGTTTTTCGCTAGTCGCAACATTTATTCCACAAGTTCTACCCGAGGGCACTGTGAATGTTTATTACGAAGCGGCCGCTGTGATTGTAAGCTTAATTTTATTAGGGCGTTATTTTGAGGCAAAAGCCAAAGGACGTACCTCTCAAGCCATTCAACATCTAGTGGGTATGCAGGCAAAAACAGCGCGTGTTCACCATAATGGGCAAGTGAATGAAGTACCGATTGCAGAAGTAACCACAGAAACGATCGTTGAGATTCGTCCCGGTGAGCGTGTTCCTGTTGATGGTGAAGTGGTTGAAGGTCAAAGCTATATTGATGAATCCATGATTACGGGTGAACCCGTTCCTGTTAAAAAACAAGTGGGTGATCAAGTGGTAGGAGGGACGATCAATCAGAATGGAACTTTGAATTTTCGGGCAACGGCCATTGGCGACTCTTCGGTATTGGCGCAAATCATTCGCATGGTTGAACAGGCTCAAGGATCTAAATTACCGATTCAGGCATTGGTTGATAAAGTCACTATGTGGTTTGTTCCCATGGTCATGTTCTTAGCAGCTCTGACTTTTGCTGTGTGGTTTGTTCTTGGTCCTGAGCCTGCTTTGACGTTTAGTCTCGTTAATGCCGTTGCTGTCTTAATCATTGCTTGTCCCTGTGCAATGGGATTGGCAACCCCTACCTCCATTATGGTTGGTACAGGTCACGGTGCAGAAATGGGCGTCTTATTCCGTAAAGGTGAAGCGTTACAAGCTTTACAGGAAGTTAAAGTCATTGCGGTCGATAAAACCGGCACCTTGACCGAAGGTAAACCAACCTTAACGGATTTTCATGTCCAACAAGGGTTTCAACATGAGCAAGTCTTGCGTATTGTGGCATCGGTTGAAGCAAAGTCTGAACATCCCATTGCCGTAGCCATTGTTCAAGCCGCAGAACAACAAAATATCAGCTTATTACCGATTACCGCCTTTGACTCTGTGACCGGACTAGGGATTAAAGCGGAAGTGACAGGTCAAACCATTCATATTGGTGCTGATCGTTATATGAAGCAATTAGAGCTTGATGTTACACCTTTTGAAAATGAGGCTGCACGCTTAGGACAAGAAGGTAAAACCCCACTTTATGTCGCGATTGACCAAAAGCTAGCAGCCATTATTGCCGTTGCAGACCCTATTAAAGATACCACTTATACTGCTATTGCAGGTTTACATCAACTGGGCTTAAAAGTGGCAATGATTACAGGCGACAATCGGCATACCGCCCAAGCAATTGCAGCAAAACTACATATTGATCAGGTGGTCGCAGAAGTGTTGCCTGATGGAAAAGTAGATGCACTACGTCAGCTGCAACAACAGTATGGACGAGTGGCTTTTGTTGGTGATGGGATTAATGATGCCCCTGCTCTTGCTCAAGCGGATGTCGGTCTGGCAATTGGGACAGGGACAGATGTGGCAATTGAAGCAGCAGACGTGGTGTTGATGTCAGGTAGTCTACAAGGCGTCCCTAATGCGATTGCTTTAAGTAAAGCGACTATCAAAAATATTCGACAGAATCTATTTTGGGCATTTTTCTATAACATTGCCCTGATACCAATTGCCGCAGGGGTTTTATATCCAGCATTTGGTATTTTGCTGTCACCCATTTTTGCCGCAGGAGCAATGGCGCTATCCTCTGTTTTTGTGCTAGGTAATGCCTTACGTTTAAAGTACTTTCAGGTGCCAGCGATTAAAGCATAGATTATATTAAGATAGGGTTAAAGTAGCCGTTTGGCTTTAACCCTTTTTATATCAGGAGGAAAGTTATGAATATCGGTCAAGCGTCAGAGCGATCAGGAATCTCTCCCAAAATGATTCGCTATTATGAACAAATCGGTTTGCTTGATACCGCCAAACGCTCGAATTCAGGTTATCGAATCTACTCTAATCAAGATATAAAAAACTTATGCTTTTTAAGACAGGCTCGTGATTTAGGTTTTTCCTCCAAACAGATGAAAGAATTGCTTAATTTGTGGAAAAATACAGATCGGCAGAGTGCTGATGTTAAACAATTGACACTGCAACATATCGCAACTTTGAAACAAAAAATAGCTCAATTGCAAGATATGGTGAGCTTATTACAGATTTCTGCTGATCATTGCTCAGGTGATGAAAACGCAGAGTGCGCCATATTAGAAGATCTTGAACAGGGTGAATAAAATAAATTGCATTTGATCTTATCTATTTCCTTATCTATATATCAGTCTGAAAAACGTATACCCCAAGGGAACCAGCTATTTGACCCTTCAAACCTATTAACAAACCACTTAAAACAGACTGCTATAATGGAATCACTTATAACAGGCTATTTTAGATGTTTATGTTTATCAGAGCGTATCTACGAGCGTCTACCAAAGAACAAGACGCTAAGCGTGCCAAAAATGAGCTTATACATCTTGCTAATGATCATAAAATTGCTGCGTTTATGTCTAGAATAAATCAGGAGCAAAGCTAGTACTTCCAAAGCTGATGCAGCTGATGCAGCTGATCGAAAATGCTAATGCAAACGATGTGATTTTGGTTGAAAAAATAGACCGACTTAAGCATTTAAATCCACGGATCCTTGATGGGCGTGAATAACGCAGTACTATTACGTTGATCATGGAGGGACCTCTTTCTAAGGTCTGCAAGTGTGAGAATTTTCATTAATCATTTCTCTATTTCATAAACTCAGTTAATTTATAGTCTTTTAAATTTGTAGTATCTCTATTCTAAAATCCAATCTTAGTAAACACTCATAATATAAACGACACTAAGTGTCGTGCTATCTCTGACTGACTATTGTTTAATAGTACTATCTTAACTATATTAAACCCATACATATGATATGGCTTTTTGCCGCGAAATGGAAATATAATGAGCAAACCTAGCAACCCTTATACTGATAATAGCTTTGCCTCTTCAGACCTTAAAACCATTTTGCACTCTAAACGTGCCAATATCTATTATCTATCGCATTGTCGAGTCATGCAAAAAGACGGGCGTGTGTTGTATCTTACCGAAGATGATAAAGCGAACCTCTACTATAACATTCCGATTGCTAACACTACCTCACTATTGCTTGGTACTGGCACATCTATTACCCAAGCAGCGATGCGCCTGCTTTCTCAAGCGGGTGTATTAGTGGGCTTTTGTGGTGGTGGTGGCATGCCATTATTTATGGGCAGCGAGCGTGAAGTCTATGTCGAATGGATGACTCCGCAAAGCGAGTATCGACCAACAGAATATGTTCAAAGCTGGATGAGCTGGTGGTGGGACGATGATAAACGTCTTGCCGCTGCCAAACAGTTGCAAATAGCCCGCATTGCTTATCTGCAAGCGGTATGGAATAAAGACAGTGATTTTAAACGCTGGGGTTTTGATAGCAATATCGATGCGGTAGAAATATTGCTTAATGATAATATCCAGCAAATCGATAAGCAGACCGAGGTCATGCATTTATTGCAACTGGAAGCTCGCCTGACCAAACAGCTGTATAAATTAGCAGCGAAAAATACTGGTTATGATGGCTTTACTCGTGAGCATGAAGGTATTGATAAAGCCAATGGTTTCTTAAATCATGGCAACTATCTGGCTTATGGACTTGGAGCAACCACAGCGTGGACACTCGGCATTCCGCATGGTTTCGCGGTGATGCATGGTAAGACGCGACGCGGTGCCTTGGTGTTCGATATTGCAGATATCATCAAAGATGCGTTAGTGCTACCCCTTGCCTTTATCTGTGCTAGTGAAAATATGAGCGAGCAAGAGTTTCGCCAAGAGTGCATTAATATGTTTACCAAGCACAAAGCGCTGGATTATCAGTTTGAGGTGGTTAAACAGTTAGCGATGACTAAGTGGAAGGTGTAGAAAATGATTGTTACCTTTGTCTCCCAATGTGAGAAAAAATCACTTAAGCGCACACGGCGTATCTTAGACTCCTTTGCTAACCGCATTGGTGATAACGTTTGGCAGACGGCTATTACTGAGGATGGGCTACAGACGGTTAAGCAGCTCTTGCGTAAGTCAGCGACCAAAACTACGGCGGTCAGCTGTCATCGTAATAAGACTCGTCAGCTGATGGAGCTGGTATGGGTGGTAGGTAATAAACGTCAGTTTAATGAGGTTGGGGTGGTTCCTGTGAACCGTACCAAAAGAAATATTCTGCACAGTGAGTGGGAGAATGAATGGAGTTATGCCAGTAGTATTCAAATTATCGCTATACTTGCTGCATTACTCCACGACATTGGCAAATCAACGGTTGGTTTTCAAAAGAAACTCCTTGTCGGTAGTAAACAAGGCGATTCTTATCGGCATGAATGGATATCATTAAAACTGTTTGAGCTAATGATTGGCGATTGCAGCACTGACGAAGCATGGCTTGATCATTTAATGAATTTAAATAAATGGTTAGAAAATAACAATATAGAAAATCTACTATCTAATGCTAATAAAGATGTCGTCAATATAAAAGCTATGCCACCCCTAGCACAGTGGGTCGCTTGGCTGATTGTCACTCATCACCGCTTGCCACCTATCAAAAAGGTTTTTTACCCTTACAAAGATATTCAACGTTTGCAATTACCTCAAAATACGTTAGAGATTAAAAGAGACTTAAATCAGTTTTATGGAAAAATTGAGCCGTTCGACTATTGGGTAAAAAATCCTAAGTCGTTAGAGGGTATGACCAAAGCGCAATTAAAGGACTTTTGGCAATTTGAGCATTTAGTCATTAATAGTCCAGCTTGGCAAAAGAATATCAGGCGTTGGTCTAAAAAAGCCTTAAATGACCCGACCTTAATGCAATTAAGCCAACAAGCGGTTGATGATAATAAAGCCATCAGCAACCCGTTTTTATTGCATTTATCACGTCTGTGTTTAATGGTAGGTGACCACAATTATTCTAGTCTCAAAGAAGACGATTCTCGCTGCATCAAGGTTGATAGCAGCTTTAAAAATCTAGCAGCTAATACTGACCGCAGCGCTAACACCCCAACAGTCAAACAATCTCTTGAAGAACATTTACTAGGTGTTGGCGCTTTTACAGCACATTTTTGTCGTGCACTTCCTATCATTGCCAGTGAAATGCCAACACTACGTAATCACGATCCATTAGCTAAACCTACTGGGATTGAACGTTTTAAATGGCAGAATCAAGCTTTCAAGATGACTTATGGTTTGCAAGAAGCCACGCGCGAGCATGGGTTTTTTGGAATTAATATGGCATCGACAGGCGCAGGTAAAACCATCGGTAATGCACGTATCATGTACGCTCTAGCTGATCCAAAAAAAGGGGCGCGCTTTACTATCGCTTTAGGACTGCGGATTCTAACTTTGCAGACCGGCTTAAGTTTTCGTAAAAATTTAAAATTGGCAGGTGACCAGTTAGCTATACTGGTAGGTGGCAGTGCTAATAAAAAACTGTTTGAACTAGCATACGATAATAAGACTAATGATATTACTGATATTTCGGTGAATATGAAGAGGACGATGAACCTGATAATGAATCTACGAGCTTTGGTAGTGAATCTAGCGAAGATTTGTTAAATGAAATCGTTGATAGCGACATTGACTATCAAGACTATGAGGCGCTGAATCTCGATACCGTCATCGCCAGTTCTAAAGCACGCGATTTAATATTTGCGCCTATTGTGACCTGCACCGTTGACCATATTATCCAAGCCTCTGAGTGCAAACGTGGCGGCAAATATATCGCTCCTATGCTGCGACTGCTCAGTAGTGATTTGATACTCGATGAGCCTGATGACTTTGATCAAGCGGATTTGCCTGCGCTTTCGCGTTTGGTGCATCTAGCAGGACTTTTTGGTACGCGAGTGCTGCTTTCATCTGCAACCTTGACGCCTGACTTGGTAACAGGATTGTTTGAGGCTTATATGGAAGGGCGCAAATTGTTTAATCAAAGTCAGAATAAACCTACGCCAAAAGTGGTTTGTGCTTGGTATGACGAGCAGCCCAAAGCGATGCTATCCGATCAATGCAGCGACGTTAATGACTTTCAAGACGTTCATAAACAATTTTGTGAAAAACGTGCCAGCTATTTATCCCAGCAACCTATTAGACGACAGGCAGAAATACTGCCTTTTTCAGCCAACTATACAAAGGATAAAGCGTCGCAGTTTTACGGCAGTTTGGCGCAGACTTTGGTTGATGCTTCAATAGGCTTGCACGATAAGCATCGTGAATTGTCTGATAATAAACTTCAAACTGATAAAGATGTGCGGGCAAGCATTGGACTCATTCGCGTTGCCAATATTAATAACATCAACAATATCGCCATGCAGTTATTTAAAGCAGACGGCATAACGGTGCCAGACGACACGGTCCTACATGTGGCATGCTATCACGCCAAGCAGCTTTTACTACTGCGCAATGCTTTAGAGAATAAGCTGGATAGAATTTTAGACCGTAGCGATAATAAAGTTAGTATTTTTGATCATTCTGAGATTAAGCAAGCCATTGCTAATAACCCTGCCAAAAATCATATCTTTATGGTGCTTGCCACTCCTGTTGCCGAAGTCGGGCGTGACCATGATTATGATTGGGCAATCGTAGAACCTTCCTCCATACGCTCCATTATTCAGCTGGCTGGGCGTGTGTGGCGGCATCGTCCTGACAAGGTTGCTAATGAGCCAAATATCTTACTGCTGCAATACAATATTCGCTACTTTAAGCACCCTAATGGCAAGCGCCCTATCTTTACCCATCCAGGGTTTGAGACCACGCTGTTTAAATCACCAAGCTATGACCTAAATGAGCTAATGACAGCAGAACAATTAGCACAAGTTGATGCCAGACCTAGAATTAAAGCAGCGCATGGTAAAACAGTAGAAACGCTGAGCGACCTCGAACACCAAGTTATGCGGCATCTACTTAATAATCCCAAGCTCAACTACGTCAATGCCTATTGGGATAGCAAAGCCACAGCCAATCGTGCGCATACTCATTTACAGCAAATCAGTCCTTTTCGAGCGGGTACTCCGCAAGACGATTGGTTATTAATTCCGCGCATGGTTAATGATGACGAAGAAACTGACGCGCCTACGACAGGATTTGATGCTTATTATGCAGAAGATGTATTTGAAAAAGGTTTAGTTAAATCTACTATTCATAATAAAACTATTCAGCCGCTGAATTTTAACTTTGAACACGCGCAAATAAAGCCATGGTTAAGCACTTCATTAAATGACGTCTTGCAGGACTTAAAAGTGGCTCAGCCTGATAAGAGTCTGCGTTCGTTAGCCATTACCTACTCGTCAGTGTCACTTGATAGCATCAAGGCTAATAACAGTCGCGGCTGGGCGTTTCATGAGTTTTTTGGTTTTGTGCGGGAGTGAGTTATTGGCATGGAAAAAGCATGATTCTAAGTAAATACTTTTTATTTTTTGCTAATAATTACAAATACTTCAGCTAAAGACAGCATCACAGACTAACAATTTGAATGGCTGCACTCTCAACTATCTAACGTTCTTGGCGTAGGCTGGGTTTTTAACCCAGCATTTAGCTTTTGCAAAGTTTCGAAGCTGGGTTAAAAACCCAGCCTACAACTATTTAGGATGTTGTTTATGAACGATATACCCCCAGAGCTAGCAAGCAATGCGGTCAACGCCTTTCTTGCTAGCCAATACGACAAAAAAACTGAAACCGAGCAAAAGCAGCTCGCTAAAGCCGTTGAAAGTAAGGAGCATGAAAAGGCTTCAGAGTTAAAAGAAACCTTAGCAGATGCTAAAGATAAATATAGCGTCAATAATTGGATTGCTGACGCTGCAACGCGCATGGCAAAGCAATTAAATTTTGGTACGCATATCTCAAAAGGGGTACACCCTGACGCCAAGGGCGATAACGTCAGTTTTGAAGTCATAAATAATTTATCAGAAACCATCGTCGGTACGCACTCAATAGATAGTAGCTATATTGATGCTAATGGTAATGCTGCTGCCCTGCCCCTTGCGGCTTTTTTCGATTTTGAAATAAATGAGACAACTAAAATTCGTGATCTTATTCTAGACGATAATACTGACTTTGTTGCTTCACTTAACAGTGACCAGACTCTTGCAAATACTTACCAACAGACCTTTAAAGAGGCACTACAAAACAACATTATTGAGCCTGTCACTCATGAGCGTAATAAACAGACCTTATGGGTGACCAACGCTTATGAAGAGACCGACATTGAGCAGCTTAATTATATTAATATCGTCCCGCTTTATCCTTCTGTACTTACCCATGAAGTTTACCAACGCGTCAATCATCTTAAATTTTCTGATGAGAATAAAGCCGCACGCGATAATCGCTTTAAGAAAGCTGCCGAACAGCGTCCTTATGTGAGCTTGAATAATTTGGCAACCGTTCAGCTTGGTGGCACTAAGCCGCAAAACGTCAGCCTGCTCATGAGTAAACAAGGTGGCCGTAATTACCTCCTCTCCTCTCTGCCGCCAATCATCAAGCAAGACCGCGCTTTTAAATTATCCAAATTTGCCAATAGTATCTTTAGCACTGGCATGGAATATAACGCCCGTGAAGCCATCCAAAATATTTTTAAGTCCATTAAAGATACGCGCAATATTGTCGATGTCAGAGACGCGCGCAAACGAGCTATCGATGAAGTGTTATATCAGATATTTGCCGCAGCAGAAGATATCCGCACTACCCTACATGCTGGCTGGTCAAAAGACTATGAGCTTGACCGCATTGAGAAGCTTTGGCTCGACCCCAAACGCGCCGACCTTGATGGTGAAGCTGAGTTCAAAGCAGAACGTGAAGAAGATGACGCTTGGCATAGTCAAATTATTCATCGTTTTGCGCGTTGGCTCAATACCTTAATGCAAGCTGAATTTAAGCAAATAGCCAGCGATTTTGGTGATGCTGAGCATTTGGAATGGGAGCGTGAGATTGAGGATATGAAAAAACGCTACGAGCGCGCAGGCAAAGGAGTATTTTTATGAGCCGCATAGATGATGACAATAGTATTGGTGTGGTTGGCTATTTGATGTTTAAAAAGGTCGTCATTGAAGGAGCGAATACTATCTCAAGTCCGCTGACTTATGGCTTCCCTGCTATCACTGGGTTTTTGGGTAGCTTTCATGCGATGTCACGAAAAATGGCAGATGATGAGCTGCTCTCTGATGTCTGCTTAGGCGGTGCACTGCTTGCCTGTCACGACTGCCAACCACAAATGTATCGTCCTAATAGTTATAACAACTACACTTTTAACCAAACGCGCAATCCCATCAAAAAAGATGGCAAAACCGCCTCTATAATTGAAGAAGGCAAATGCCGATTGGTGATGACCTTTGTGGTCGAGATATTAGGTACAGATACCTTAAGCCATGAGCAGCAAGATTATGCCATGCAGAAAACCAAGCAGTGGCTTCAACAGCAGCGCATGGCTGGTGGTAGCGTACGCGGCTTGGCAAGGTTTGAGCCGGTGCAGTTCTTTGATAAAGATGACGTCAGCTCCATCATTCCACAGTTACTGCCTGCTTTTGTGTTGATGGACGCGCAGGAAGACTTTTCTGAGATTATCAATAAGGTACAAACAGACAATCCAGACGCGACGTCTTTAGATGCTTTGATAGATGTTTGTGCGTTGCATCATATCCCTGAAACCCAAAAAAACGGCGAAACAAAGTGGCTAACTACCTCACGTAAAAGCGGTCATGGCTGGCTCGTGCCTATGCCGATAGGTTATCAAGGCATCTCTGATTTATACGATGCTGGCATGATGCAAAACGTGCGTAATCCAGAATATCCTAGCCAATATGTCGAAGCCATCTACAGCCTTGGCAAGTGGGTCTATCCGCAGCGTTTAAATAGTGTCGGTGGTAACGATGATATCGCTAATGCGTTTTGGCGCTATCACTATGACGCCGATGAATCACTTTATTTAGTCACCCAAAATGAAGAGTTTTAATTTTACTTTGTTCTAATCAATAACCCGTTCCATTTAACTTTTTAATCCTTTTTATTATGGAGAATCACATGTCAAAAACAGCCCTAAAAACCGCATCCGTCCTAGCCTTCGAGCGTAACCTTGATATCTCAGATGGTTTCTTTGCACAAACAGACAGCCAAACTGTTAACGCTAAAATTAGTCCTGTAACCATTAACGAAAAATCTGTCAGAGGTACGATTAGCAACCGTCAAAAAAGCGCCATTGCTAAAGACCCTGCCAAGCTCGATGCCGAAATTCAAAAAGCCAATCTACAAACGGTAGATTCAGCCTCATTAGATGAAACCAATGATACTCTGATTGTAACGTGGAGCTGTAAGGTGTTGCCGTTCACCGGTAAACCTAGCGTCTGTAACGACCAAGATTATCAACAGGCCTTAGTCTCAACGGTACAGGATTATTTGGATAACCAAGGCGTTAATGAGTTGGCTCGTCGCTACGCTAGTAATATTGCCAATGCCCGCTGGTTGTGGCGCAATCGTGTAGGCGCTGAAAGCATTAAGGTTAATGTTAAATGTGATATTGATGGCACTAAACACGACTTCGAATTTGATGCAAAGTCCATTTCACTAAAAGACTTCAATACAGACGATAGCAAAATCAATGAATTGGCTAAGCTGATTGAAAATGGCTTAAATGGTGACGCTTTTATCATTTTATACGTCAAAGCCGCTGCCATAATGGGTTACGGTCAAGAAGTTTATCCCTCGCAAGAACTGGTACTCGATACGGGCAAGAGCAAAAGTAAAATCTTGTATGAGATTAATGGCAAAGCAGGCATGCACTCTCAAAAAGTCAGCAATGCCATTCGCACTATCGATGACTGGTATCCTGAAGCCGAGTTCCCTATCGCTATCGAACCTTATGGTGCAGTCACGACTTTGGGTACAGCGTTTCGCCAACCTAAAGATAAAATGGACTTCTACAGCCTGTTTGATAACTGGGTATTAAAAGATGAATCGCCAGACGTAAACCAGCAGCATTATGTCATGGGCGTACTTATTCGTGGCGGCGTATTCGGTGCCAGCGGCAAGGAGTAACTTATGAGTCAGATGACCCATTTCCAAGAAATCACCATCATCCCTGACCCTGAGATTGCGCCTTACTTCATTTGGAGTAAGCTATTTACCCAATTTCATATTGCATTAGCGGAGATGAAAAACAAGCACAGCATCGAATCTATCGGTGTTAGCTTCCCTGATTATCATTTTGATAAAAAAGGAAAATCATCCAAGCTTGGTCTAAAACTTCGCGTCTTTGCTCCCAGTCAGCAGGATTTAGAAACTTTAGATCTTGATAAATGGCTAGAGCGATTAACCGACTATGTGCATGTTAAGCGCATCAATGAGGTTGGTGACAAATCCAAAGGGCACGTTGTGGTTAAGCGCTACCGTCACAAAAACGTGCTCAAGCAAGCTGAAGTATTCGCTGAGCATAAAGGCATTACGCTGGAGACGGCGCTGATACACTGCGCGAAACATAAGCAGGATAATAAACCCTATCCCTATATCAACTTAAGGAGCATCAGCAACAATCAACCCTACGCATTATCTATCATTCAAGAAATGGCAGATAACGAAACTCAAGGGTCGTTTAATAGTTATGGCATTAACAATGTGGCAGATAAGGTTACTGTACCTCATTGGTAAGCTAATTTAATGGTAATGACGAATTACCCAAAAAAAGGGCTTAGAAACCCTTTTTTTGAGATATTTAAAAACTTTTAGTAAAATCAAATAGTTACGATAGGGTTAAAAACGGAGGGTAAAATAGGGTGTTTTACTCTCCACGCCTTGTTGTAACTGAATTTTTTGAGGTATAATTCCTCTTCATCACCGCATAGGTGACTTAGAATGTCCACACCAGCTGTGATGAGCAGCTCAGCATCTTCATCACCGCATAGGTGACTTAGAAAAATCTGAGAGCTAAGATCATCAAGTAAAGTCACTTCATCACCGCATAGGTGACTTAGAAATTTAATCATAATCTTATACAGACAGCCGCTAACTTCATCACCGCATAGGTGACTTAGAAATCGATGTTTAGACCGGCATCACCGATATTATGCTTCATCACCGCATAGGTGACTTAGAAAAGCACCCTCATTAGCGATTACTAAGCGAGTAACTTCATCACCGCATAGGTGACTTAGAAATTGCCGACCTGTCCTTGCCTGTTCTTAGCAATCTTCATCACCGCATAGGTGACTTAGAAATATAAAAAGCCTTCATTGTCTTGACGGCACGACTTCATCACCGCATAGGTGACTTAGAAAGTTAATGTCATTAAGTGTACTCATGCGATTATTCTTCCTCACCGCATAGGTGACTTAGAAAACCGACGACTTTAACCTCGCTATACGTCAGCTCTTCCTCACCGCATAGGTGACTTAGAAAAGTCCCGCATCAGGCAAGACTACTTGTGACAGCTTCCTCACCGCATAGGTGACTTAGAAAACATAATAGATGGTACTTTCCATTCACCGATGCTTCCTCACCGCATAGGTGACTTAGAAACGTGCGGGTCTCGACACAGCCGAATCCCTACACTTCCTCACCGCATAGGTGACTTAGAAATTATGCTGCTTTGCACAGTGCGACAAGCTCACCTTCATCACCGCATAGGTGACTTAGAAAATGCAGCCAGTGCTCTGACATTGACATGATAGCTTCATCACCGCATAGGTGACTTAGAAATTATGATAGTTTGCCTAGTAGTTATAGCGGTTCTTCATCACCGCATAGGTGACTTAGAAAATTAGATAGAGTGGACTCGCTGCCCTACTTCGCTTCATCACCGCATAGGTGACTTAGAAATGCTGAAATGCTAACTGCTTAATAAGGTATTCCTTCATCACCGCATAGGTGACTTAGAAATGTTATAAATCCTGTTTCGTGATTCTTTTCTCCTTCATCACCGCATAGGTGACTTAGAAAGAACGCAAAACACGCTCAACACGATTAACGATCTTCATCACCGCATAGGTGACTTAGAAAAATACCAACTATGGACGGCACCAACCAGCCGCCTTCATCACCGCATAGGTGACTTAGAAAAATAAACCTTTAGCTTGCGATGCACTTTGGAACTTCATCACCGCATAGGTGACTTAGAAAATGTAAAGCGTGATGTTGATGTAATGTTCAAACTTCATCACCGCATAGGTGACTTAGAAATGTCACTGCATCTAGTGGCATTTATGACCCTTCTTCATCACCGCATAGGTGACTTAGAAAGCGTGTAATGGTCGATACGTTCAGATAGCTTTCTTCATCACCGCATAGGTGACTTAGAAAGCAGCTTAGTCTGCGATGATGAGCGGTGGGGTCTTCATCACCGCATAGGTGACTTAGAAACTCGAACGCCAACATCACTTTGCCAACTTGCCCTTCATCACCGCATAGGTGACTTAGAAATTTCTCATAGAAACGGGCAAACTTTCCGCTTTCTTCATCACCGCATAGGTGACTTAGAAATATGTGTAACTATTTATCGTATCTTGCCCCCGCTTCATCACCGCATAGGTGACTTAGAAATTGTGTTATTCCTAGTTTTTTCGCTAGCTTTGCTTCATCACCGCATAGGTGACTTAGAAACACAAAAAAAGCCCACACCAATTAAGGCATGACTTCATCACCGCATAGGTGACTTAGAAATGAGACTATCGAGCTAGTGTTAGAGCACACCCCTTCATCACCGCATAGGTGACTTAGAAAAACTGATGAGCAAGGCCGCGCTTTAACGACTGCTTCATCACCGCATAGGTGACTTAGAAAAACGTGCTTAACACCCCACTCAGCAGCCTTAGCTTCCTCACCGCATAGGTGACTTAGAAGTCTCGCAAAAAGACTGATTAAACGCTAAGCTTTTGACATAGAAAAAAATAACAAACAATAAAAAACCAGACAGCCTAGGCCATCTGGTTATCAAGTATTATCAAATACCTACCTACTAACCGTAAGCTGTCCCCCAGAAAAACTGATGCATCCATCACAAAACCAAGATTTATGTTGTCTTGCATGGGGGATATCTGCTGGCACATCGAGTTGATAAGGACGACCGCAATACTCGCAATGTATATCACCCAAATAAACCTGGCATTTTGCAAGCGTAGCAAACAACTCATCAGACCTTATATTGTAATCGTAGCAAAGTATCTTTAGATGAGCGATATAGTCATTGGGTGATACGTATGACCAATACTGATAGCACAAACGCTTTGCTACATCATCTAGGCTTGAGTCGAACACAAAGTTAACACTCATGATATTCTCCTCGTTAGTAGCCATAACCAGACGGCGGTAGTAGCTCGTAAATCTCGCTTTGTAGTTGAACATACATATCATCAACCAAATATCCAAGACTCGCATCCAAGCGCTTCTGTACCCATATACGTATTGCCATATGGTTATCAAAGCAAGGCTTGATTTCTAAAAAGCGTGCTAGATTATAACCAGGTTGAATACACAAATCATAAATCAACATATTAGCGATAGTATGGGCATCCTCACTGACATAGCCATTAGGCTTAAACTCGGCAAATAGCTTATCGTAATCAATAATTTTCATTTTTACGTCTCCTTGTCAGTAGATAATTGAGCCATCTGGCTTCGATTTACGAGCGCCTCAAAAGCGCTACCATCCTGCCGTGTCATATTTGGTACATAGCGACTATAAGTGTTAAATAACATCTTAGTCGTTGAGTGCCCCATTTGACTGGCTATCCACTCAGGACTCTCACCTGCCGCCAACCACAAAGTCGCTGCCGTATGGCGTGTTTGATAGGCGTTACGCTTCTTCAACCGTAAAACTTTAAGTGTGGGATGCCAAATACGCTTATTCACATTGTTATAATCCAATGGCTCACCCGTATGTGAGCAAAACACATAATCCGAACGACTATAGGAGATTTCTTTTTGCTCTTTCAGCGCATCATAGACCCATGGAGACATCTGAATAGCACGATAAGACTCCTGTGTTTTAGGAGGAACAATCTTGCCTTTGACTAACGCCTGCTTAATGACAATTTCACGACGATTAAAATCAACGTTATCCCATGTCAGCCCATCAATCTCACTAGTACGCATACCTGTAAAAAATCGCACCAGATAATAATGGCGATAATCCTCCCTCACGCCATTAATAAACGTCCAAACCTCCTCCAGTGTGAGAGGCTGAATATCAGTTTTAGGCTGTTTGAGTGCCTTGATATCATAATAAGGGTTATCAAACTTATAGCGTTTAGCGGCTTCTTTTAGTATCATACCTAAAGGTACCATTATAGAATTGATGCGTGCCGCTGACAGATGTTTGTTAGCTTTTCCGTACGTTACTTTGCCGAGCGATGAACGGAAGGCTAATACATCTGTCTTTTTTATGAGATGAATGGGTTTAGTACCAAACTCAGGAAGCAAATACATATCAATAATCTCCTGTATTTTGCGCTTGTAAGTATCGCGCCATTCAATTTCTTTTTCAGAAAACCATAGTGTTGCGAACTGCTTGAAGGAAGGGACGTCCGTTTGAATACACTCCTTTCGATCGTTTAATGCCATCATCTCTTCTGCTTTATCACTTTTTGGAAAGTAATTAGCATAATTGAAGGTACCTAAAGTAATTTCCGCTTCCATTTTCTCAATAGATTTCTCAAGCTTCTTGTGATTTTCAGGTGTGTCTGCAAGGTTTGTCGTCTCCCTACAGCGTATTCTCATATAGCGAAAATCAACTACAAGCTTTTTATACCTGCTTCTAATGCTAGCCATCATATTTCTCCTTATTGCAATGCCATGGCGTTGATGCTACCGGTGATACCAGTGCGCATGTCTTTTTCAATTTCTTCCCAAACGTATAAAATCTTGCGACCACCGAAAGGACGTATGTAATGAATGCCCTCAATAAGTACGCTATCCTTAAGCTCATTACGGATAGTGCGCGGATTGTATTTGATACGCTCAGAAAGCTCTTGGGTTGTCAGGTAAGTATGTGACATAATAGATTCCTTGTAAGTTAATTAAGCTACTTTACGATTCTATCGAGTATAAATGTACTTCTATAAAATAACAAAGTACTTCGATGTGCTTAATATGCTGCTATTTGTTATTCGATACAAGTACTTTTTACGAAATAAAGGTTTTTATTATGATTGTGTCTAACTTGCCAGTTTTATTAGCAGAGCGCAGAATGAAGGTGGCTGATCTGATAAGGATGACAGGCATCAGTAAATCAACGATGCACAAAATCTACAATGAGCAGACCTCACGAATAGATTTTGAAACCATGGATAAGATTTGTGAAGCACTAGATGTAGGTGTGGGAGACCTATTTACTTATGTCCCTAACGAGGCATCAGAAGAAGATAAATAGGCGGTACAGAAAAGTTTGGAGTAGAGGTCAAATATCGGAGAAAACGAGATAGTGATATTTTAGGTTGGTCACGTTTTAGTCACCATTTGGTCACCGAGCTTTTTTAAGAAAAAAGAATGCTGACAAAAATAGAGCAGCTACAACACTAATCAAATAGAAGTTTTGCGCTACAACCCCTATAAAATGGGCATAAAAAAAGCCCCAATCATAAAGATTGGGGCTTTCGAATCTGGTAGGCGTAACTAGATTCGAACTAGCGACCTCTACCATGTCAAGGTAGCGCTCTAACCAACTGAGCTATACGCCTATTTAGGTTGAGCATTTTAGCAAGTTTTTGGGACTTTGCAAGCACTTTCTATCGAAACTGTGATTTATTATTAAATAAACACAAAATCACGCATTATCCGACTATCATTTGGCTATTTACAATAGCTTACGTACGTTTTCTTTGAGCTGCTTAAGTAGTCGTTGGTACTCAGCGCTATTAGCATCAAACGTACTCATTCGCCCATAGCGTAGCTGCCGATAATCCTGTCTAATTTGCTCTATATGCTGTTGAGTCACATCTAGGTTGTCTGTCTCTAGGCTATTATCTAGGGTGTCAGAGTTATCAGGGACAGCAAGGCTAGCTGCTAAGCGTTCAAGCCATGCTAGCTGCCCTTCACTCTCATCACGAGCCAACAACGGATCATGTTTACTCAAGCGTTTAGACAGTGTCACTAGTGGCAGGTCTGCTGGATGCCAACGCTTACGTCGTCGTTGCCAGATCATCAGCGCAAGTATACTGACCACGGTCACGGCACTGGCAGCCAGCCAGACAATCTGCTGCATGATCGAGCTGATATTGAACCATTTGAGTAGCGAGCCTGCTTGCTTGTCCTGATCATAGCCGACGATGTCTTTTTGCCAATAGTAGCTGGCTTGGTCAGAGAAACGGCGCAGAGTTTGCAGCATTTGATACTGCTGATAGCTGAGCTGTGCGCCCGCACCATCGCCAAACATCGCCGCGCCTTGGCTCTGAGTCAGTGCGTCCATCCCCTGCTCGACCCGCTCAGGCGCGACAAAAGCTGTCGGATCTACGCGTAGCCAACCTTGACCTTCAAGCCATACCTCCGTCCAAGCGTGAGCATCCATCTGCCGCACTTCCCACACGCTGCCGCCCCGACTCGGCTCACCGCCCTGATAGCCTGCTACCACTCGTGCGGGGATACCAGCTGCACGCAGCATAAAGGTAAAGCTAGAAGAATAATGCTCACAAAACCCTGCTTTGGTATCGAATAAAAACTCATCGATACGGTTATCATTCAGCCGTGGCGGTGATAGCGTATAGCGAAACTCGCTCTGATTGATCCAGCGCTCAAGTGCTTGCATATAGCGCACAGGATCTGAGCCTGACTCGGCAAATAGCTGCTGAGCAAGGGCGCGCGCTTGTGGATTGCCATTGTCAGGCAATGCCAAGTTGACACGCCGAGAGGCTGCATCAAGCACTGGATCGATACGCATGGGTGCAAAACGCAATACATCATAGCGCAGCTGCTGCGTGACAGGCTGATCTTTTAATAAGGTAAAGTCTGAGGTAATACTGACATCTGAGCGCTGAGCAAACGGATAATCCAGCCCAAATAGCCAGTGCTGCTGAGTTGGTTCTAGTATGATTTCGTAGTGATTGGGCTCAAGCTGCACATTACTGGGTGCGGTGGCCAGTGCTCTATTCAGCCATTGCGGCTGTGTTTGCTGCGATTGCCACTGCTGCTGTGCACTTCTGTTAGGTCGCCATGTCACCCCATCAAAGTCGCTAAACACCAAGCCGCGCCAGTACAGCTCATCTTGAGGTGGGCGCTCCTCTGCAAACTCAACCCGAAAGGCAAGCGCAGTGGATTGACCCAAATTGGCAAAGTCGCCAGGTGACATACTGTCTGAGACACCTGTAGTCGCCTGACTTCCTGATAATTGCACTGACCATAGCGGCGGCAAACGTGGGAAGAATAAAAACAGCACCACTAATAACGGTAATGCTCCAATTCCTAATACCCCAAGCGTCCGCAAGCGTCCATCACCGCGTCTATTGCCATCATCATTAAGAGCAATAAAGACCAGTAACACAACGACAGTACCTATGATGACCTCTAAGGTAGTGATCAGCCCTTGATCCATCAAAAACAGCGCCGCAAGCACAAACAGCGATAAGTTCAATACCACATAGGCGTCGCGGCGCTTATACAGCTCCCACAACTTGCTAATCAAGCACAGCACCAAAAATGCCACGCCCATATCCAGCCCAAACGCTGCGTTATAAGTGAGCCACAAACCCGCCAGCCCTAACAAAAACCCAAGCATCTGCATGCCTTGATAAAGGCGTTTTAGATGGCGTGCTTGTCTAAATCTGGCCTTAATCGGTGGTAGCTGAGCCATGATACTGACTACCGCAAAGCCCATCAACCATAAGGGCAGGTGCGCCGCATGCGGAAATATCACCACGATCTGAGCCAATAGCACCCAATAATAAGCTGGTAATGCTAATAACTTGCTATGCCATTTTTTATTTGTGGTTGAGCTATCATCTATCTTCTGATACTGACCGAGCGCCAACTGCTCAAAGCTTGGCTGTTTTGCCAAATTTGAAAAAGTAGCTGTACTGGAAGTATTACGAGAATCGCTCATGGTGCTTTTGCCAATCGTAATAGGCAGACCTGTGCAAACGACTCACCTTGACCGACGGTAGCGACAGAGTGGACTTCGTTGGGTAGCTGCATCTGAAAAGGCACACCAAGCTTACCAAGGGTAATGACGCCGTGCGCCAATTGCGCGAGCTTCTGCTCATGATGGGCAGCTGGCATGTCTGCATAATCTAGCACCTGCTCCACACCGACTGGATCAGCAAAGTGCTTGGTAAGCATGCCCTGACCGCGTGCCACATGCGCCCAAGATACACGCGCCAATGACTCGCCTTCGATATAGTTATCCAAACTTTCAAAGTCATCTTGACCCTGAGTATGCTGACTATAATGCGCATCCACAGGCAAATCATCGACACTGGCCGTCATATACTGCGCCTGCCAATCAAACGCTAACGGTTTAGGATAGACCCATGCGCGGCGCGCAAAGTATACATATGACCAAGCACGCATAATACCTAGCGGATAGACGCTGCTAATCTTCAGTCTTGGCAGCTCAAGCTGGCCACGCCTATCCGTCATGACAGGCAAGCGAATGATTTGCTGGTCTTTTAGACTTGGTAGCAATACTTTTGTCTCGCTGTTGAGGTTGAGCTGACTTTGAGCGTTACGCTTACGTCTGTTTTTTTTGTTACTTTTCGCTTGTTCAAAGCTAAAGCTTAGCTGACGTCTGGGTTGTCGGCTCTCACTCCGTACTTGCAGCGTCACCCAGACGGCTGAGCCTACCTCTGCTGTCGTAACGTCAAGCAAATCGATTTGCAAACCCGATATATGCGCAAAGGTCACATGAAAGCTGATCAACCAAACGCTGACCAGATAAAAAAACAAACCCAACACCAAATTATTGCCATAGTTAATACCAGCGATAAAGGTTATCACTAATAGTAAGGCGAACAGCGCCCCTTCTCGGCTAAAGAAAATATAGACATTGCGCAAGTTCAACTTAACACTATCGCTTTTGGGCGCGCGCTTGGCAAACCAACGCGCCAATACGCCAGATGTTTCCGAGGCTGCCTTTTTAGGTTGAGCAGAGTCTGGCGCTGGCGGCGTTTGTGGCATTGGTACTGTCATAACTGCCCTATCTTTATCATGATTGGCACGTAGAGAGCGTCTGTTTAAGTATACCTTTAGACAATCACCGCTACCTCATTGATAATACGCTGAGCAATGGTCTGCGCTGCCTGCCCTCCATCGACATGCAGCGGCATAAATCGCTGACCCAGCCTGTGATCTGTCACAGCGGCAAACACCGCTTGAATGTCTTCTGGTGACACTTCTTGGTGCCCTGACACATATGCATGCGCCTGTGCAGCGCGCTGCAGTGACAACACGCCACGTGGGGACAGCCCATGATACTCTTGGCTAATCCGCGTTTTTGCGACCAAACGCTGCAGATAATCCAATACCACATCCGCTACATAGACTTGTTGTACCCCTTGGCGAGCCAACAATACGGCCTGCGTATCTAGCACCGCATCTAAGCTTGCTAATAGCTCACGGCGATCTTGACCGCGCAGCAACTCCCGCTCTGCAGCTGGTGACGGATACCCGAGCGATAAACACATCAAGAAGCGATCTAATTGCGATTCAGGGAGCGGATAGACACCCGCTTGCTGCATTGGGTTTTGGGTAGCAATGACAAAGAACGGCTCAGGTAATGGGTAAGAATACCCATCTTGAGTAACTTGCCTTTCTTCCATTGCTTCAAGCAAGGCACTTTGCGTCTTCGGACTGGAACGATTAATCTCATCAGCCAGTAGCAACTGGGTAAAGATAGCGCCTTTACGAAACTCAAAGCTCTGCGTGCTTTGATCATAGATACTCATCCCTAAGATATCTGCTGGCAGCATATCATTGGTAAATTGCACCCGATTAAATGACAACCCAAGTAGCTGCGCTAGCCCTTGTGCCAGCGTGGTCTTGCCCATACCTGGCAAGTCTTGTAATAGCAAATGTCCCCCTGCCAGCACACAACTGAGCGCCAGCTTAACCACTTGCGGCTTATCCAGTACAATTTGATTGAGCTGTACAAGTAACTGCGCCACTTGGCGTTGATTGGTCATGTAGTTTGTACTATCACTAACCTCAGGTTTCTTAAAAATAGCGGATGATTTTATCAATACCCTACCTTCCTCTGGCAATAAGTCATAAGCATTGCTTTGGCGCATAATAAACTACCGAATTTTTTTATGGTAAATATAGGGCGTATTGAACATTCACAAACATTCAGTACAAACAGTCATTATAAATGACCACTGTCAGCACCGAGACACACTGCACTATGATAAAGCCACCATAATTGATGTACCATACCGCGCTTACTGATCCTCTGTAGAGACTGGTGCAGCAGCACGCAAGGTCGATAGATAAGCAATCACATCGGCGCGCTCATTGGCGTCTGGCATCGGATCTGAAAGCATTTTTGAGCCAGGCATGGCTTTTTCAGCATCGGCAATATAAGGATCAAGCGTCTCAGCATCCCAAACCCAGCCTGAGCTGCTGAGTGCATCACTATAATCATAGTCTGCCAACTCTGCAGCAGACGCCCCATATATGTTCATCAGCTGCGGGCCTTTTTTATTCAGTCCAGGCGTCAGCTGATGGCACTGAGCACAGGCATCGCCGTAGATTATTGCCCCTTGATCGGCATTACCCTGAGTATATTCTGGCAGGGTCACAGGCGCACGATAATCTGCTGGCGTCTTCTCACAAGCACTCACTAAAAGCACTGCAATTAGCATACCACTAAGTCGAAACTTAATATTAATAGGCATATTTATATATTCTTTAGGTTTTTTTGATTAAGAAAGGTTCACGGAAAGACAATCATAGCAGGCATGGCCATGAAAGTAAGTAGATAGCGATAAGCGTTTATATAACAGAAGGAGATGAAGCAAGCCGTAGCTCAGGTATTAGACTACGGCAGATTGAGTTTTTTAAACCACATTTATGGTATTGCTTGGCTCTTCAAAATAGTGACCTTGTAGATAGCGTGCGCCCACACTCCATGCCACTGACATCGTTGCAGCTTCTTCAATATGAGGCATTAATACATCCAGACCCAACTCATTAGTACGTCCAATCAAGGATTTGATAGCTTCTAAGCTTTCTGTACTATCAATGTTTTCGACATATCTGTGAGCCAGTCGCGTCATATCAGGATGTACGAACTCGGCGATCTCAACTGATTTAGCAGAGGCTCCAAAGTTATGGATACTCAGCTGACAACTAACCTCTCTTAGTGATGAAAACTGCGACTTAGCAACGGTTAAATGATTGGCCACATCTTGTTCATTGAACTGCAATGTCAATGCCCCAGGTGCACCACCCACCGCTTTTATCAGCTGACTGGCAACATTGACCAACTTTTTATCTACCAATGAGGCGCTGGTCAATTGTATTAATAAGCGTGCTTCTGGATGCGTCCTGCGGACATCATTCAGTTGCCTACAAGCATTGATCAGTAGCCAGCGGTCTATTTTTTCACGTAAATCATGCTTCTTAGCGACCATCATAAACTGATCAGGGGTCAATACTGTATTGTCAGCATCGTTCAATGGGAGGCGCAAGTAGACTTCAAAAAAGTCACTACGATCATTATTGACGTCATAAATCGGCTGAAAGAGTACCTCAAAATGATTGTTGGTAATGGCATTTACTAAGTACTCAGCTAAGGCGTTTTCGTCACTACTAGCATACTCACTGGGATCATATATATGAATGGCATCACCGCGGTTCGCCGTCTCAACTCTGATATGACTAATGGCCTCAACGGCACGCTCAAGCAGCACTTGCGGCTCAGCCGCGTTTGAGTCAATTTGTACAATACCGATACTGGCTGTGGTATTGGTAGTGTTTGTATCCACTTCGATGAGCATCTCACTGATACGCTGGCGAATACGCTCACCTAACGCCTTGAGTGTATCTACTGTGACATTTTTCACCAATACCGTAAATGCAGTGTCACTAAAGCGACTGATATGAGCATCTGCTAACATCTCATCTAGCATTTCAGCCACTTGCTTGATGGTGGCATCTACCCCTTGCAAACCCAAACTACTGCTAATCTTACCAATACTATCTAGTTGAATGTATAATAAACCTGCATTACTTTTATCTTGCAATATTGACTGACATAGTGCCTCAAAGCGCTCTTCAAAGCCGCGGCGGTTAGTAAGTCCAGTGAGGTTATCTTGGCGCTCTGCAGCCGCTAAACGCTGAGCAATTTCAGCGCTGTTCGCACCACTCTGCTGAATGATGATTTGAGTCACTGGCTCACCATCTAACGTTGCAGCTGCCAACTGCAGTTTGGCCTCAAAGGTAGTGCCATCCAAACGCCGACTTTCGAAGTTAAACTCGACCTGCTCGCGATTACCTTTATCAAACTGACGCAAAAAGTCCTTAAACTCTTTAATGCTGTCTCCACCTGCGATCAAATCAATCACTGGCAGTCCTATGATTTCGTCCATCGATTCAAAGTTAAATAGCTTAAGGTAGGGGTCGTTAGCGAAGATATGAATGCCTTGATCAATATAAGCGACGGCACTTTTGGAGTTTTTGATCAAAATATTGGCGCGCTGCTCAGCTTCAGACAGGACGTGTTGGAGTGTTTGTAGCTGACGTCGGCAACGCAGGTTGGCGTGTTGTAGACATATCGCCATTACAACTTGTGTTTCTTTTTCTGCTAGCAGCGCTTTGACCATAGTACCATCAATGACTGCGGGCATGCCGTCACCATTGCGCCCAGTATTTGCCATCTCATCACTCATCAAACCGACTAGAGGCAAGTCAAGGCCTTGCTCCTGAACGATACCGACCACATCAGTGAAGCTTATGTCATAAGCGCGGCCAAAAACGAGAACATCCCACTGATGACGCAGGGATTTCATCAGCTCCTCTTTATCATCCAAAAACCCTAGATTTACCTCATCGTAGTAAGCAGACAACAATCTAACCAGACGCTCAGCATATAGCTGATCATCATCTATCACTAATAAGTTCAAGAGGGACTTGGTGTGCATATCAGGCCTTTTTATTCTTGTAGGGGCTACTTTGGAGCAATCATCAGCTTTTCTGTCAAATCCATTATACCTGAGTGGCTTTTGATTATCGAACCCGTATTATAGCGTGATAGCGAATGATGTCGTCAACTAATGAAGGATATATTTATAGCAACAGCAACCCATATCAGCCATTTCTAGCCTTTATCGAGGACTGTATATTTGACCATAACAGTTTTTGAGGGTATTAATATCGTGCTACAGGCGGACAAATTTATACTGGCTAAACTCCTCACTATTAATCAAACACTGCTGTAACCGCAACGGCTCTTGGTTGTCATTGATACGCATCATCACTCTGTCTCCAGTTTGAAAGCGGTAAGAGGGTACGATGACACTGTAGTCAGTTTGCAAGTCTTCATCACCTGCCATGAGAAAGGCTGGAATAAATTTTTGACTACGCTGGTCTATATTACCTCTATTATCCAAGCGTAGCGCACAGGCAGTCAGCTCATGGCCGAGCACCTGCCACTCTACCTCGATAAGCTTACTCTCAAGATTGAGCCAACGCACCATACCCAGCGACCATTTAAGCTTACTACTGTCATTTGGGCGACACAGCAAAAACATACTCATCAATGACAGCGGTGGCGCGCTACCTTGCTCACCTTCTCTCTTGTTACTCTGAGTTTTATCCAATTCAACTGGCGTGACAGACAAAGAGGTCTCTTCAATCACAGGCTGATGTTTGTGCATTTTAGTTAAGTTTGACTGCCTCGTTGCCATTCGATCTGCGATAATGGCTTGTCGCTGCATGATGTCCTGGGCTGATAATAACTGCATCAGCCTTATTTGTGATGTGGTATCGGTACTATCAAAAGTGTCTACATAGAGCTTAATAGAGTTGTGCTGTTTTTTAGCATCTTGGTCATTAGTATCTTTTTTAATACCTTTATCTTTAATACTTTGATCATATTCTTTAGGCTGCGTATCGTAGCTTGGCAACTGCTCAATCGGCAGTTCTTTTGCAGCAATCATACTCATTAGGCTATGTCCACCTGCCACATGATAATGTATGGCGTCAAAACCAGTAATGACTGTTGCCCGCAGCTTAGGACTGAGCTTGGCAGGTATGGTCGCTTGCCTGTTAATGTATCGGTGTTTGATGGCCATTAATACTTTAGCGACTAATTGAGCTTCTATGCTCTCGTAGCCACTTTCAAGTAGCACTTGTTGACGTTGTTGCAGGTACGATGCTAGAGGGTCAAGCTCAATGAACAAGCAGTTGAGATACTCGTCATACGGATTGATGGTGGAGTTTGCTGTCAGATAAACTGGCGGGCTACTGCCTTGCAAATCCACAAAAACACGCGTATCGGTTATTGGCTCTATGGTTGCATTAACGTGGGCTGACCATGAGGGTAGCAAGCGGTGTATCAATATGATATTTGCCCTGCGCATGGCACGAGTATTCAACAAGCTATGCAGACATATCTGAAGATAAATCTCATGAATACTGATTGCCTGCCGCACCACTACATGCTCGCTGAGATTGACATGAGTGATGTCGTGCCGATGAGCTAAGTAGTACAGCTGATTGATCGCTTCCCATAAATGCTGCTGAGCATTTTCATATGAGATGGCTTGCTCATACAGCAACCTTTGATAAGTAGCCAGTGTTTGATAAATGGCAGACGCTAATGTGATAGGAGGCTTTTTGCCTAAAGAAAATATCTGTCTCCAGCCTGTGACTGCAGAGGTTCGCTGTTGATAATCTAATCTCTGACTCTCTCGCCTTACAATGCCATCATAAACCAGAATACTTAAATAATATAACGACTTAACTTCTGCGCTATATTGCAACTGTTCGCTATTCAGCGCTCCTGACTCATTGATATAGTGCTGACGCAATGAGGCAATCAAGCGATCGGAGGCCGTAGCAACAATACCCATCAGCTTAAGACGCGGCTCATCCTCCAAATCAGACACTGCCAACTCAGTCAGTATTTTTTCAATTTGATCCAGTTGCTGCGCTTCTGTTTGCGTGGGTAGGGTTACTGCCCATTTAAGCAGTTGCTGCTCCTCCCCATTGATATACTTGCTTGCAGGCTGTGGCAAGGGCACCTTAGACGATAGATACTCTTGAAAAGCCGATAACGTGATCACAAGTGCTCCTTAATGACGGTATGAACCAACGACCGATATAGTCATAATAGGTACGCTAAAAACCACCACTAATGTTTGGTAGTTTAAGGTATCCTAAGTTACCATTTTGAGCACTCTGCTACTTTTTGTAAATGTCAACTGGCACCTTAAAACGTCTGTTCGGCAACTCTCTGACCAGTTTTGGAACCAAATATCCAGGAAGCTCAGCCAATAACGACCAATAAAGCTCGATAGCTAACCGCTCGTCGCTATCGAAGTGAGCAGCGCCAGCGACCTTATCTAGGACATGCAAATAATAGGGCAGAACACCAGCACTGAACAAGCGCTGATTCAAAGCCCCTTGTGTCGCGACACTATCGTTGATACCTCTTAATAAAACGGCTTGGTTGAGTAGCGTAACCCCTGCTTTACGCGCACGCTGTAAGTACTCAGCTGTATTTGTATCAATCTCATTGGCGTGATTACAATGTATTACCATCATGATATGACAGCGACTTTGAGCCAGACGATCCAATAGGTCATTGTCTAAGCGTTCGGGGATAACCAGAGGCATACGTGTGTGCAAGCGGATGGTGGTCAGCTGCGGGAGTGCTTCTAGTGTATCGAGCCAAGCAAACAAACGACGATTGGAGACGCTTAATGGGTCGCCACCACTTAAGATAACCTCATTTATGTCAGGATGCGCTTCTATATAGCTAATAATAGCTGCATGGGCAGAGGTAGTGGGCATATTGGCACTATAATCAAAGTGCTGACGGAAACAATAACGACAGTGAATAGCGCACGCCCCTGTAATCGTCAATAGAACCCGTGACTGGTACTTATGCAGCAGTCCTTTGGTTGGATTTTGCTCATTTTCGGCCAATGGATCAGTCACATAGCCGCTCACCGCGACTTGCTCTTGTTTGTCAGGTAAGACTTGCCTTAGTAACGGATCCTCGGCGTCCCCAACCCTCATCTTGGCAACGAAGCCACGTGGAACACGCAGCTCAAAGTGCTCAGGTATATAAACCTGCGGCTTTAAAGACTCGAGGTTGAGCATAGTGAGCAACTCATCTACCGAAGTGACTGCTTCAGATAATTGTGTTTGCCAGTTTTTTTGTGTGATTAAATGGTTTATCATGACACCCTAATACATGCGCCTAAAAACCGACATTATACGCTGTAAGTCAGCACTCTATCAAAGCATGCCAACCAAACCTATCTGTTCACCTCTCCTTATTCTTGATATGATCGGATTAATGTTTTATTAGCGTCAAGTTTGGCGGCGCGTTGATGATTGATTTACTCTCATCCAAACTATTGATTATTAATTATTTATTACTAATTAGAGTTACTAGTAACCCTTAGGAGTCTCTTGTGGCACATTTTTCTACCAACGAATTTAAAGCCGGTCTCAAGGTAATGCTTGATGGCAACCCTTATTCCATTATCGAAAACGAGTTTGTTAAACCTGGTAAAGGCCAAGCTTTTAACCGCGTAAAGATGCGCAACTTACGTAGCGGCAAAGTGCTCGAGCAGACCTTTAAGTCAGGTGAAAGCTTAGAAGCGGCCGATGTGATCGATACCGAAATGAACTATCTTTATAACGATGGTGAGTTTTGGCACTTCATGCACCCTGAGACCTTTGAGCAGTTGCAAGCAGATGCAACGGCCATGGCTGATGCCAAGATGTGGTTAAAAGAGAATGGTAATGACTTATGCACCATCACTCTATTCAATGGCGTCCCTCTTGCAGTGACCCCGCCAAACTTTGTAGAACTACAAATTACTGAAACAGATCCTGGCGTCCGCGGTGATACCTCTGGCGGCGGCGGTAAACCTGCCACTCTAGAGACTGGCGCAGTGGTTCGTGTACCTTTATTTGTACAGCAAGGTGAAGTGGTACGAGTAGACACTCGCACTAGCGACTATCAAACCCGCGTCAGCTAATATAGCTAAGGCTTTGATGAAGTCATAAAAAAGCTCAACCGTCATGTGATGGTTGAGCTTTTTTTATCGTTTGTCTTTTTTGTTGTTTATTTCACGTATTGCTGTCGATATTAATTCTTTTTTGATGAGTTTTGCGTGAGCCAATATTGTACCAATGTCGTGAGCGCCTCTTTTTTGAAGGGCTTAGTACAGTAGTCTTGCATGCCCGCTTGCAAATACTTTTCACGATCGCCATTCATCGCATTGGCCGTTAGCGCAATGATGGGTGGTAAATGTTTAGGATCATAGCGTTTATGTAGCTCAGCCGTTGCTTGAATGCCATCCATAATTGGCATGTGATGGTCCATGAGTATCACATCAAAACGCTGCGGACAGGCTGATAACTGCTCAATGGCCTGTTGTCCATCAGTGACATGTGTGACCGTATGCCCGCTATTACTTAAGGCTTTTATGGCTACCATGGCACTGACACTGTCATCTTCCACAAGCAGTATGCGACCTATATTTTGCGAGAGTGGTTTGACATCTATAGCATTGGTATGATGCCAATCTTCATACTGGGACTTTTCTAGTATCGGCATGGGTAACAACACCTTGAAGGTCGTACCCTCTCCTATCACACTGTCTAGCAAAATATAACCACCCATCAGATTGACCAAAGACTTACAAACGGACAGCCCCAGACCCGTACCCCCATATAATCGATGGGTAGAGTTATCTGCTTGGCTATAAGCGTCAAATATAGCTTCTAGCGCCTCAGGCTTAATACCGACCCCCGTATCTGTCACTTCAATACATAAGGTGATGTCGCAGTCATTAGAGTCATGGCGCATGATAGCCTTGCCTTTATCAGCACTACCTTCATTGGCCTTACTGTCATCATCACAGTTCGGTACATGCATGACCTTGAGACTAACGTGTCCACCTTCACGAGTGAACTTAATCGCATTATTGACAAGGTTTGATAAAACCTGCTTCAATCGTACTGGATCGCCTTTTACATAAGGCGATAATTCCGAAGTATAATGATAATCAAGTGTCAGCCCGCGCTGCTGTGCTCGAACTGCAAACAAGTCAATCACTTCATGACACAGTACTGACAAATTCATCGGTACCGAATCTAGCGTCATTTTTCCAGACTCAACTTTCGATAAGTCCAAAATGCCATTTATAATCGCTAATAGATGCTCGGTAGATATTTTAATATTATCGATATAACTTTTTTGCTCAGTATTTAGCTCAGTCTCATCGAGCATCTCGACCATACCAATAATACCGTTCATTGGCGTACGTATCTCGTGGCTCATGTTGGCCAAAAAGTCTGACTTCATCTTACTGTCGTGCCTAGCGAGGCGTTGACTCTTTTGTAGCTCTAACGCGTCTGCTGCCATAGCTGCAAATTTAGTCAGCACCTCAGCCTGTTCTTCATCAAATGTGTCGCTCGGCTGCGTATCCATAAGACACAAAGACCCCAAACGATATACCTTACTACCCTCATACAGAAGAATAGGCGCTCCTGCATAAAAGCGTAAATGAGGACTCTGGGTGATTAAGGGATTGTGAATAAAGCGGCTGTCTTTTGCTAAATCTGGCACCACAAAAACATCATTAGACAGTACGGTATAGTTACAAATAGCGACTTCACGTGAGGTCGTACAAGCACCCTGCATTCCGTGAGGTGCTCTTAGATACTGGGTGCGCTCATCCATGAAGGTGATGGTCACGATGGGAAAATCAAAAAACAGCTTTACCAGTTCCGTTAGACGTGCAAATGCGGGGTCATGCTCGTTATTGAATACATCATATTCACGCAGTTTAGCAATTCGGTCTTGCTCATCTGCTGCTAACGGATACTGATAATTTAACACATCTCTCTCCATCTCTCCAAGCTTCATACGAAGTTATAAGTTCGTGCGTTTTATGGCTGCTTGTTTGCTTAACATCTGTAGCGCCTCACTGACCATAATCATTGCAACCACCGAGGTCACTGCCACTGCTGAGCCATAGCCACCGCAGTGCAATCCACCTGTTTGACAGCTTTTATCCACTCGCGGCGGCTCTGTCGAATACACACACTTGATGCCAAACTTGTCTTTTAGGGCACTATTAATGCCTTTTTCATGACGCAGCTTATTGCGCAGTCGTGCCAGTAAAGGATCTTGATAACTGTCCTTTAAGTCACTGACGGTGATTTGCAGTGGATCAATCTTGCCACCCGCCCCGCCCGCACAAATCAGCTTTAATTTGTTAAAACGGCAATGCAGCGCGATGGCAAGCTTGGCACTCATATCATCGACGCAGTCCAATATCACAATAGGACGATGCGCATCGGCAGCGGCTTTGGCATCCTTACGGCTAGGCAACAGTAATTCAACATTTTCTGTCGTCAAAAAATCGTCGATCAGATTCAGGGTAACTTTTGGGTTAATCTCGCGTATGCGTTGACCCATCGCTGCTATTTTGCTTTGACCAAAGGTGCTATCAAGCGCTGGCAGTTGCCGATTGGCATTGGATGCGACCAACACATCCAAATCAATCAAAGTAATCGTCCCAATAGCGGTACGTGCCAATGCTTCAGCTGCCCAAGTGCCAACACCGCCAACACCGATGACGTAGACATGGGCCGCTGCAAAAGTCTCAAACGCAGCACTACCATAAAGCGTCTGCGTTCCTTGAAAGCGGCGCTCATACTGCTTATCTGTACTTGTAGCATTTAACGTGCCAACTTCTAACGTGTCGTTTTTTAAAGCCATATCAGTCGCCTTAAATCCTGTTTCGATTTGGGTAGATGGATGATTCATAATGGGTTAAAAGCTCTGCTGCTCAAGATCTGGATACGCCCATGATACTTGTAAGGCGTCACAGCTATTTTGCCAAAGCTGACGCGCCAACACTGCACACTCAACATCAAGCAGCTCACTTAGGGTAGTCAATACCCAAGGCAGATTGGCAGGCACATTGCGATTGTGACCATCAGCGCCTTGCCACTCATTATCGGCATTCTGTCCCAAGGCCGACTGGTTGGCAGGCTGAGTCATACCTGATGTCTGACACATAATGGGCGTCATATCAGGACAGTCGGTCTCGATAACCAAACACTCAATACCATAACTATCGACGGCCGCTTGAATGGCCAGTCGCAGTTTTTTGGCATTAGGATTGGTGACTTGACCCGTGACGCCAAGTTTGAAGCCTAGCTTAACGAAAGCCTTCGCCTCTTGTACGCCGCCACTGAAACTATGCGCGATACCGCCAAGCTTATGAGCATCATAATCGTGTGCTTTTAACAGCGCCAACGCCTCAGCATGAGCCTTACGAATATGCAGCATGACAGGCAGTTGATGCGTCACCGCCATGTCCAACTGCGCTGCAAAAAAACGCTGCTGCTTTTCCAAGGCTGCTGGCTGTTTCATAGCATCGGTATAAGTATCCAAGCCTATCTCACCGATTGCGATCGGGCGCTGCTGACGGATTATTTGCGCCATACTGCTGAGATCAGCGTCAGTATGTTGCTCGATATAAAAAGGATGCAACCCTAACGCAATATGGGTTTGAGGATAAGTATCCGAGGAGGGATTTTTCTCACTAGCATCAGCTGATTCTATCTGCGCCAGTTCCTGCTGCGTTGCATACAACCTATCAAAGTGACGATGCAGATAGCCAACCAACATCAGGTGCCGAATGCCTTGCGCATAGGCACGCTTTGCTTGCTGGCGCCTATCATGATCAAAGACTGGCGCATCAAAGTGCGTATGGGTATCTATGAGTGGATATGGGGTTGTTGGATAAACAGCATGAGATTGAGAGCCGTTAGATGATTGGCTTTGAGCCGTGAACGATGAACTTATATCAGTCATCAGGCGCCTCCATGTTAGTGAATATATAATTTGTGAATAAATATATGGCTTTTATGGATGTCGAGCGCAGAGAATACAAGTCAAGCTACAAGCGAGGCAAAATAGAAGTGTTTTATCATGGTACGTTTATCGGGTTACGCTCAAGCATCTTTATCGTTAAGCGGAGCTTGATTTGGCTGGTTCACAGTGTCTTTTTTAGAAGGCTTATGATGGTCAGGCGTCGCTTGTCGACTGCTACGCCTTGGGATCAATAATAAGGCCGTTGCGACAACGCTGAGAGTAAGCCATTTTTTCTTATTCATTGTCTCTTACTCCTAGCCACGATTTAGCGATTTAACGGATAGGTCGTCATCTCACTGTTAGGACTGTCTACTCTGGTAAACCCTTGCGATGCAGGGCGTGATGTCTGATCTTTTTTCGGAACGAGTGGATTAAGCGGCATCAGCTCGTAGTTAGGATCAACTTTGCCGCCCCAACCTTCGGTGCCACTTAACGGCAGCTGCTTAATCGTACCGTTTTTGTCTATCACCAATTGTAAGACGCGCATTTGATTGTATTTACGCTCTGTGACACTTGCCACTGCGCCGCCATTACGCAATATAGTCGGTTGCAGAAATATGATTAAATTACTCTTTTGGGTGGTGTCATTATCTGAGCGGAAGAGTCGGCCTATGACTGGCACACTACCTAGACCAGGTACTTTTTGCTGTCTGGTGGTGGTGTTATCTCGCATCAAGCCACCGAGAGCAATGGTCTGCTGATCATCCGCTAAAATCGTGGTGTTAATCAAGCTTTTATTGGTAATCAAGCCACTGGCATTACCGAGACTGCCTGGCACTACCGAAGACACCTCTTGCGAGACTTCCAACCGCACTGTGCCATTTTCGCCGATATGGGGAATGACATTTAAATTGATACCAATATCTTGCCGATCAATGGTCTGAAACGGATTGGTAGAGGAGTCGCCAGTCGTAGTAAAAGAACCCGTCACAAAGGGCACGTTTTGACCCACTAATATACTGGCTTTTTCATTATCCAGTGTCAATATTGAGGGCATGGACAGTAGATTGGCACTGGTAGAGGAATCCAACGCTTGCAAGATAGCACCATAAAACTGCGTATTACCTTGACTGTCTTTGCTACTGTTGCCAATACCAACCAAAGCACCCGCAATCGAGCCGACAGCCGCACTGGCATTACCTGAAAGAGCGGCAGCAGCGAGCGAGGCGGCACTGGCACCGACGTTATTGAAGTTGACAACACCATAGCCACTATTGGCATTACCAAGTGCCCACTGGACTCCAAGCTGGGTCGCATCATCCCCTGAGACTTCCACGATAGCCGCTTGAATCAGCACTTGCGCACGGCGATTATCGAGTTGATTGACCGCTTCTTCAATCTCAAACATCAGCTCTGGCGCCGCATTAACAATCACAGCATTTTGAGTTTCGTCAGCGATGATACTAAAGGGTCTACCACCCATACTATTATTGCTTCCGCCTGTGTTGACAGCCGAATTGCTCGTACTAGTTGAATTCGCTGCATTGTTAGTATTTAGCGCCGCACCCGTACTGCTGCTATCGGATAATGATGCCGACTCTAAAGAAGAGCTGGCACCAGAGCTATTAATCGATTGATTGGATAACAGTCCCCGTAGCATCTCGGCAATATGACTGGCACTGGCATACTTTAGTCGAAAGACGCGCAGACCACTTAAGCGACGCGACGGGGTAGTATCGAGCTGATTGACCATTTCTTGTACCTTGGCGATCATCTCAGGGCTGCCTTTGACCAGCAGCCTATCACTGGCGCTATCAGCGATGACTTTGAGCTGATCACTACCCTGCGCCTGCGCGCCGCCTGCACTGGCAACAAGGCTACTTATCAGATCCATCATGCGTTCAGCATCGACATGACGCAGCGGTATCACCTGCAAGCTATCGTTGACATTGCTGTCTAAATCACGAATCAAAGCAGTCAGTTGATTGAGACTGTCAGAGCGGTCAGATAAGACCAGCGCATTGACCCCAGGCACGGCAGCAGCATGCGCTGATTGCGGCATCAAAGGCCTGATAACACCGAGCACTTCCGCGGCTTGGGTATTGGTCAAATAAATGACGCGGGTTGCTAATGACTCGCCAATACTGTCACCACGCAGGTCTACCGCTATACCAGATTGCTTAGCGATATTGTCCGGCATTAGCTTTACCGTGGTGCCTGAATCAATCGCGGCAATACCATTGACTTGCATGACACTCAAAAACAGCTGGTAGATCTCATCACGTGATAGGGCGCGGTTAGAGATGACGGTGACGTTACCATTGATACGCGGATCGAGAACGAAGTTTTGATCGGTGATGGTGGCCACTTCATTAATAAAGGCTTTGATATCGGCATCTTGCAGATTCACCTTCCAGCTCTCAGCACTGGCAACTCCGCACGTCGCGGCCCAGAGTGGCAAGGCTAAACACAATGGCCGACAGAGAGTCAGCAAACGCTGCAGTGAGTGGCGCAAAGGGTTTATTGTCAATTTATGCATAGTTGCCATGGTCATAATTATCCACTGTGATGTCACTCAGTTTGAACTGAAACGCTGCTAAAATAGCATTAACGAGGTTTTTATGTGGTTTAAACAACGGATGTTTGCACCAACTCATAAGGTTTTAAACGGCTTATAAGATTTAAAACTGCTGACGAATGGTGATTACTTGATCACCGCGCTTGACTTCGATCTGCGCTTCGCCTGTTTGCTGTACTTGCTGTAATACTCCTGCATCTTGCATAGGATCGTTGCCGACGCTTTGACCGTTGACCGTCATTACCCGATCCCCCGGCTCTAACCCCAAACGATTGCGCACCTCGGCTGGCATTGCCGCTGTTACTTGATAGCCTTCGCCTGCAGCCATCACACCCATACGACTCAGATAACTGGCTGGGCTTTGTTGCAATGCCTCCACTGCTTCATCGATAGCAGATGTGGGACTCTCAGTATTGACGGCAGGATTATTAACAGAATTGACACCTTCATTCGTATCTAAGGCATTGGGTAAAGCCAACGCTTGCGGCATTGTAGATGACATCGGGACACCCTCAGGTAAACGCTGGTTGCTCATACCGCCTGCCGCCATACTGCCTTGATCCAGTGGCATAGCATCCGCCATACTAATCACACTTTGCTTATCAGCAGCATCGGCAATAATGGCAGAATCCCAATCAACTGCGACCAAGGTATAGCCGCTATCTTGCAATTCATCACCGATGCGGTAGTTCTTTACTTCGCCATTCACATCCAACAAAGCTGAGGACAGGCTTGACGGTATGGCCAGCATCACCCCTTTTAGTGCCACATTAGGCGGTGGCTGAGTCACAGCGGCAGCCAGTTCGGGATCGGCAAAGATGGCGAAGAGACTACTGTTGTCAGCTGTCGAGCCCATATTATTTTGCAATGCCTGTACTGGAAGTGCAGGGGCTGCTGGCGGAGCTAATATCAGCCACAACAGCCGTGCGGCTGTCCAAGCCAACCAGCCAACTGCCAATAATAACAGCCAGCCTGAAAAACGATTTAGACTATTTACGACTGGTTTTAGGCGTGCCGAGATACTTATCATTTAACGCGCCCCTGAATCCGACAATAACGACCCTGATAGTAATGGCTGACGCACGCTTACCACAGGGGTGTCTTGTGGTGCTTGCCCTTTATACTCTGGCATGTTTTCCAGTAAGCGCTGCGTCAAACTGACATCCAGCATATTATCACCATCAAGATATAAATTGCCCAAGCGCTTATCTTGATTGTTTAATAAATTCACATGTAGCAGGTTTTTATTGTTTTTTTGTTCTGTCGTGAGCTGCGCACGCATGGCGGGCATCGTGATATAAAAAACCTTGCCGCCATTTGGATAGCCGACCTCACCACCGACCCATGTCAGCTGACCATCTGCTTGCGTAAAGCCTGCGACCTTTGCATCTGAACCTGACCGACGCTGCAATGAAACCGCATTGACCTGAATAGGAGTATTGGGTAGTTGCCAATCGACCACGCTAGCCAGCGTCTCAGGGGCGATCTTGCCACTCATATCGGCAATCTGCCAAGAGTGGCGTCCGACTTTGACTTGTCCATTCAGCCGTGTCTGCCCTGTACTGATATCGACATCGGCACCAATCTTGCCCAAAAACAACTGCCATGGCTGCCACGTCCAACTGGCTGAGCCGGTCAACGGTGTCGTCGTTAAAGGCAGTTGCCAAATGACAGAGCCTTGCCATAGATTACCTGAGACATGCTGTACATAAGACGACTCGGGCGCGTATTTTTCGATCACCCACGCTGCTGGCATTTGTAACAGCGTAAATAAAGCAAATAGCACAAACCCAATTAGCCACCATAGCTTACGAGGACGTTTATGAGACGAAGCAGACGCTTGAGGCACAGTGAGACTACTTATATAGGTAAAGTGAAAATGACGTTATCATAACAAACAATCACCTATAGATGACAGAAAAAAAGCCAGTATCTTCATTTAAAGATACTGGCTTTTTTTACTAGCTATACTACTTGATACGGTATTTTTAAACCGCAAAATCTTCAAGATCACGCCCTGCTGCTAGCGCTTCAACCAGCCAAGTGGGCTTACGACCACGGCCTGTCCAAGTCTCTTCACTATTGTCAGTATTGCGATATTTAATACTGCGTTTTTTCTCTAGCTTTTCACCAGCTTTTAGGATCTCTTCAATAGTACTATTGCTCTCTTCTGCAATTTTTTCAAACTGCATATAAGCATCATATAAACGCTGATGCTGTTTTTTTGCAATAAGCTGCTGTGCATTTTCGGTGATTGCACGTAACTCATCTACATCTAGATTGTCTAAATCAATGGTTTTATTCTTATTCATAATAACCTCGGCTATAAAAACAGGGATAGGCCCAATAGGTCTTTTACGACTTATTAGGTTACAGACAGTTAAACAATGATACTGCTTTGTTACGGTCGATTCTTTTCCATATTAGAATCGAAAAATTGTAGAATTTATATCGATATATACGATTAAATCAATCCGTATTAGCAACCGTAGTAGATTAACATATTATTTATATTTTATGAATAATTAAAAATAAAATAATAAGAGGTAATTATCCAAGCCTTAACTTCAATACCTTATTTATAATTCAATAAAGCCATTAGGGATTAACCTCTCTTATAATAAATCCTGAGTATATTTATAAAAAACTATGTCACAACAAAGATTGAAGAAACAATCATACTTTATAGATAGTCAAATATAAACTCAGCGATAGTCTCCAATAAAGTTAATACTCTAAAAGTATAGGTATAAAAAAGAGCCTGTAAACACAGGCTCCAAATCATAAACACTACACTATACTCTCAGGTACACGTCAAAACGGGATATCATCATCTACAGGGCCATCTGGCATTGCTGTAGGCTTAGGTTGCGTTGGCGCTTGAGCAGGCTGATTAAATTGGTTCTGCTGAGCAGGAGCACCCTGATTGTTGAAGCTGTTTTGGTTGCCACCTTGTGCTGCCGCTGCTACGCCACCAGCTTGATTATAGCCACCTTGCTGACCACCAAAGCCGCTACCTTGTTGGCCGCCTTGATTACCATAACCGCCTCCTTGAGCCTGACCACCACTCGCGCCATCTAACATTTGCATTTGCTCAGCACGAATTTCGGTGATGTAACGATCTTGCCCGCTTTGATCTTGATATTTACGTGTACGCAGGCTACCTTCAATATAGACCTTGCTGCCTTTGCGTAAATACTGTGCAGCGATTTCACCCAAACGGTTAAATAAGGAGATACGATGCCATTCAGTCGCTTCACGCTTTTCGCCGCTTTGTTTGTCTGTCCACTGTTCGGAAGTCGCTACCGAAATATTGGTCACGCTACCGCCATTACTGAATTGACGTGATTCAGGGTCGGCACCGAGATTACCAATAATGATAACTTTATTAACACCGCGCATAGTATCTTCCTTTTTTAATGAATATTATCAATGAAAATTTTAGTATAAAAACAACTTATGTAATCAAAGCCAGCTACCACTGACATATGATACTTTTACTAATATGGTTTTACTTTATACCGTTTTTACGCAAATATCCAGCGACCTCTATGAGGCACACGACAATTAATGTCGTCGATAAACATTTACATCACTCTTAGTTTACTTTAAATCAATCACTTAGGCTTTTACAGTTTTTATTTCATTTGTTTATGAGTTCAATCAGTTTATCAATACCTTCAATACAACTTTTACACATATCATTAAGGTGCTGCCTACTCTCTTTATCCGCAAAAAGTACAAATTCATATTTGTACTCACCCAAACTATAGTTCACTCCAAAACCGCCCGCATACGTTGGTGCAAATAAAATACGCTTAACAGGATAGCGAACGCCCATAGATGAAGTAGATAGAAAGTCACCGCCAGTCAGTTTCTGATAACCTGCACTTTGAAAAAATACCTTTGCTTGATTCATGTCGCTTTGATTGATGCTATCCTGCATCATCATTTTCAAGCCCGTTAAATGACGGTCGAACGCTTGACCGGTTTTGCAAGCGATGACCCGCTGTTTATGGGTAGTAAAGGCGCTTGCCAGCTGTTCTTGAGTGGCACTACCCGTCAGCAACGCTTGGCATAATGCAATCGCCTCATGACTGTTAGGACGCAGGCCTTCGGTACGCCCCGCCATAAAGTGACTGGTATCAACCGCTTCATAAGTATGACGTACTTTATCAAATACTTTTAACTGCGCATAAATCAGGGCAAACTGCATCATGGCATCGTGACTGACTTTGATGCTATTGTCTTTATTGGTGCTGTTTTTATTAATGATGGCGCTATAGTCGACCGTACATCGTTGTACTTCGATCTGTTTTGCTTGCGCAGTAACGGCTGCAATATCTTGTACGATACTCGCTATCGTCGCCTCATTATGATTATGCTCATTACACGCCCAGTCTAATTGCTGCAAAGATGGCAGGTCTGACTCTTCTTTCTCTTCATTGCCATCATCCTGCAGCTCAAGCGCAAAAGCATAAGTGAATAGATGATTCAGCGCTGCGCCATCGATTTCGCTATGCTCAAAATGAATGGCTAAAAAGTCTGATTGTAGATCCATCTGATAATTGATAGGTTTAAATTGCCAAGCATTGCCAGGCATAAAGGTTTGCTGCTGTATCTGCTCGGTCTCGGCTTGTTCAAGCTCAGTCTTTTTGGACGAGTCTGCAAAATGGTACATCGAAAAGGTAAATAAGCTATCGCGCAGAGCGTCATAAGCTCGTCTGTTTGCTGGCTCTTTGCTGAGCAAATCAAGATAATGCGCAGTTTTTGCACTACCCAAAGCACTAATAGCGCTAAACGCAAAAGCGGGCTGGTCATAGTCGCTATTTATAATGGCTTCAAGCGCCTTTGTTAGCGACTCAACTGAGAATACTTTGCCCTGTGCATCCGTTACTTGCAGAGCGATATGATGCCCTTGCCAGAGCACGCTAATATGACGATTGGCAACTTGGTTGGCGGCGTAGTAATAGTAGTCGCCTTCAGGATGCGGCTCACGTACCGCGCCAGTCAAAATACGCCAGTTATAGGTAGAGATAGGCTGCCCGCGCGGATCCGTTGGCGGCGTTATATTGCCACTCATATAGTCGATATGCGTACGAACCATTCGATGAATAAACGAGGCGGCGCGTGCCGTACCTACTGCCTTGTCAGGATAGTCTAGCTGCAAACTGGCGTTATTAGACAGCGCTAGCGGACGTCTATCTTGCAGGTATTCGGCAAGCTTGATTTTGGTCAGCCAACTTTGTCCACTTTTTGCTTGTTCTTCGGCATAATCCATCAGGCGCTGTTGTAATATTGGCGCGTCATTAGTGGCAAAATCAGCCGCAGCCGCTTTGGTTTTCTCACGCTCAGTCTCATTTAATAGCGGGGATATACCCTCAATAAAGCGCTGAAGTGTCTGGGTGACAGGCGGAATGGGAAGGAGCTGCATAGACTGTGTTTCCTTTTGAGGTAGTCATTTCCATTTAAGACGAATATAAGATGGCTTGAGGAGATTGCTTTGCACGCTCTGCGCAAGCCTTTCTCGATACGACAAAAACTCATTCCAAATACACAGCCTACGACAGTAACATACTAGCCCAAGATTCCGTTAAATATCTAAAGGACTCTGCGCCAGACTTGATAGCTGTTGGCGTGAAGTATCAGTCAGCTGAGTCTTATCTAACTTCAGATACGCGACCTGCTCCTTTGCCATCACTACCAGCTCATCGACGCCCTCTACCGCAAGCATCTTCCGCGACCAGTCTTGGATGTCGATATTCTTAGGGATAGTCACCGTGGTGCTCGATAGGTACGGTGGCTGGGCAATCGGGATAATAATCAATAATGCCACGCCCATGATTGCCGCGAGTATTCCCCATGCCAACAGATTGGATTGAGTCAATAGCAGACCGCCCATCGCCCCGCCGACAAACGCACCAAAAAACTGGCTAGAGGAATTAAGCCCCATCGCTGTGGCTTTATTGGCGACTGGCGCACGCTTCGATATCCATGAGGGAATGGTCGCCTCAAGTAAGTTAAAGCCCATGAAATAAAACAGTAAACCGAGGATAATACCAATACCAAGCTGACTGCCCAATGCTAAGAGCAGCAAAGAGGCGGTCATGAGGACAATCGCCCCTAAGAAAACTTGACGCATTTTTCGTTTCTTTTCGGCGATGATAATAAAAGGAATGGCGACGGCAAAGCCAATAAATAATAGTGGCAAATACACCATGCCTTGCTGGCGTACAGATAACCCCATGACATCGGTCAATTGCTGCGGCAAAATCACAAATATCGCGGTGAGGGTCAAATGTAGGGCGAAAATACCGATGTGCAAGCGGTTCAAATCACCGATTTTTAGGACGGTAGCCAGCTGCTGACCAATCGATTTGTTATCTAGATTATGCTTGAGTACTCGTAATGGCGTGGGCACCACCCACAATAACACCATTGCCAAGACGGCAAAACCTGCAGTCAACCAAAACAGTCCTGAGATACCAATCGAATCTACCATGAGCGGACCGAATGCAAAGGCAAGCATAATGGAAGTGGCAATGGTCAAGCCCATGGTCGCCATCGCTTTGGTGCGCATCTCTTCACGCGTTACGTCTGCTAACAACGCCATCAGCACTGCTGAAACGGCGCCACTACCTGCCAGCGCCCGACCAATAATAACCTCATAAATATCCGTCGCATTGGCCGCTACAATACTCCCTAGCGCAAACAGCACTAAGCCAAATAAAATAATGGGCTTACGCGGGAACTTGTCAGCTGCAAGACTCATCGGAATCTGAAACACAGCCTGCCCGAGACCATAGACACCGACAGCCAAACCTATCAAAAACGGTGTGGCATGCGTGTAATTGTCACCATATACAGCAAACACTGGCACAATCATAAACAGACCAATCATCCGCAAGGCAAAAATACCACCGACCCCGAGAATTGCCCGTTTTTCTACGCTATTCATACTTGCCTCACTGGTTTATCATTGCTGATCTATTACTACTGCACCGCTTATATAACTATGACTCTATCAAGGCTTTAGCCTAAAAATTAAGCCCCCTAGTATAAGACATTCGCCGTTTGGTTGCCGAAACTTTTGTCTTACTACCGCCGCAGCCCCTCTAGTAGCAACTTAAGCCTTTCATATTAGACAATAATTTTGTTACTAAGTGCATCTGATGTGTCTCGATACCTTGAATAATGCTGCTACCATGACAATAAAGTAAGGCGTCGCAAGCTGTTATACCCAATCAACCAAACTTAGTGATATCAACCAAACTTGATGATTATGGCCTTTTTGAGTCAGCGTGAATTGATAAGCAAAACCATAAATTAATATAGGCGTTTATATTGCTTTATGAAGTCATCAATCCTTTATAAAACAATATGAATTTAAAAAAGGGTTTATCCATTTAATAAATCCACTTAGTTTTATTGATTCTTTTGATCTTTAGTTATTTTTCAAATACCATTTTAGCAAATAGGAAACCTATAACCGATGGCAAATGACCATATTTCAGTACGCGGTGCACGTACTCACAATCTAAAAAATATTGACATAGATATTCCACGCGATAACTTCGTAGTGATTACGGGTTTATCAGGTTCAGGTAAATCATCTTTAGCATTTGATACACTGTATGCCGAAGGTCAACGTCGCTATGTTGAGAGCTTGTCGGCATATGCGCGTCAGTTTCTCTCGCAGATGGAAAAGCCAGAGGTCGACAGTATTGAAGGCTTGTCGCCGGCGATTGCCATTGAGCAAAAATCGACCAACCATAACCCGCGCTCAACGGTCGGCACGATTACCGAGATTTATGACTATCTGCGTCTACTCTATGCGCGTATCGGTACGCCTTTTTGCCCAGAACATGGCGAGCCGATGGTGGCACAGTCAGTGACTGAAATGGTTGACCAAATCATGGCGCTGCCAGATGACACCAAGCTGATGATTTTAGCGCCAGTGATTCGTGAGCGTAAGGGCGAGCATACCGTCTTGCTTGAGCAACTGATTGGTCAAGGTTTCGTGCGTGTACGTGTTGATGGTCATGTCTACGATACCGACGAGCTACCGACACTCGATAAAAAGAAAAAGCACACCATCGAAGTGGTGGTTGATCGCTTCAAAGTCCGTGACGACTTGGGCAACCGTGTCGCTGAAAGTTTGGAGACTGCCCTACGCTTAGGTCAAGGACTGGTCACGCTGCACTTTATGGATGGTAATCCAAAAGAAGGCGGCGACGACAACCAAGTGATGTCAGCCAAACACTCATGCCCTGTTTGCGATCGCGCAGTGTCTGAGCTTGAACCGCGGATGTTTAGTTTTAACAACCCTTATGGCGCTTGCTCTGCCTGTGATGGTTTGGGTAAACGCCAGTATTTTTCTGCTGAGAAACTGATTACTCATCATGAAAAATCGCTCAATCAAGGTGCGATTAATGGTTGGGATAAGCGTCACGCTTATTATTTTGGCCTGCTGTCGACCGTTTGTAATCATTTCAAAATTGACATGGATGCACCGTGGCAAGAGCTGTCTACAGAACAGCAAGACCTCATCATGCACGGTTCAGGCAAAGAAAAGCTGACCTTTAACTTCACTGATGAGCGCGGCCGCAAAACCAACAAGACCGTACCCTTTGAAGGCGTCTTACCTTATTTAGAGCGTCGTTATGCCAAGACTCAAAGTAATCTTGTGCGTGACGAGCTAGCGAAATACTTGGCCGATACCACTTGTAACGTCTGTGATGGCGCGCGTCTCAATGAAATCTCACGCAATGTCCGCGTCGATGACCAAACCATCGCTGAAATCGTCAAGCTCTCCATCGGTGATGCGGCTGACTATTATAAAACGCTGAAAATCAGCGGTCATAAAGGCGAAGTCGCGGAAAAGATCTTTAAAGAGATTAATGAGCGTCTAAACTTCCTCGTCAGTGTCGGCTTGGATTACTTGTCACTTGCGCGCTCTGCCGAGACACTATCAGGCGGGGAAGCGCAGCGCATTCGTCTAGCCAGCCAAATTGGTGCAGGTCTGATGGGCGTGATGTATGTCCTCGATGAGCCTTCGATTGGGCTGCATCAACGCGATAATGATCGCTTGTTAAAGACCTTGATGCGTCTGCGTGATTTGGGCAATACGGTACTCGTGGTTGAGCATGACGAAGATGCTATTCGCCACGCTGATCACGTCATCGATATCGGTGTGGGTGCTGGTGTTCATGGTGGTCACGTTATCGCTCAAGGTTCAGTCGATGACATCATGCGCTCGAAAGAGTCGCTCACTGGGCAATACTTGTCTGGCAAAATGAAAATCGATGTGCCGAAGGTTCGTCATCAACCCAAGATGCTTGAGAGTGAAGCCAAAGGTAAGGCCAAAGCCAAAAAACTACCGATGACCATTGAGCTAAAAGGTGCAATAGGTAATAACTTACAAGACGTCAACTTGACTCTGCCTGTTGGCATCATGACCTGTATCACTGGAGTCTCAGGCTCAGGGAAGTCAACGCTGATCAATCGCACCTTGATGCCACTGGCAGCGACACAGCTCAACAATGCCTCAACCTTAATTGCGGATAAGTTTGAAAGCATCAGCGGTCTTGAGCACCTAGACAAGATGGTCGATATCGACCAAAGCCCGATTGGCCGTACCCCGCGCTCAAACCCAGCAACCTATACGGGTGTCTTTACCCCAGTGCGTGAAATGTTTGCGCAAACGCAAGAAGCGCGCGCTCGTGGTTATAAGCCTGGTCGCTTTAGCTTCAACGTCAAAGGCGGTCGCTGTGAGACTTGCCAAGGTGATGGCCTGATCAAGGTTGAGATGCACTTCTTGCCAGATATGTATGTGCCTTGTGACAGCTGTGATGGTAAGCGCTATAACCGTGAGACGCTCGAGATTCACTATAAAGGCAAAACCATCGCTGATGTGCTAGACATGACGGTAGAAGATGCGACTGAGTTTTTCTCCGCGATTCCAGCGATTTATCGTCGCTTGCAAGCATTGATGGAAGTTGGACTCAGCTATATTCGTCTTGGACAGTCTGCCCCTACGCTATCTGGTGGTGAGGCGCAGCGAGTGAAGCTGGCACGTGAGCTTGCCAAGCGTGATACTGGGCAAACGCTCTATATCTTGGATGAGCCGACTACTGGTTTGCATTTCCATGATATTGCCAAGCTGCTCAATATCTTGCATGCGCTCCGTGATAAAGGCAATACCATCGTAGTCATCGAGCATAACTTAGATGTGATCAAAACTGCGGACTGGGTGATTGATTTGGGCCCTGAAGGCGGTAAAGGTGGCGGCATGATCATCGCTGAAGGTACACCAGAGGAAGTGGCGGAAGTTAAAGGCTCGCACACCGGTGAGTTTTTGAAGCCGATGTTGGATCAAGCGATGAAAGACGCCAGTTGATAGATAATAGTTAGAAAGTGATTGAAAGGCTACTCTTTTAGGGTGGCCTTTTCTTTTGGGTGATGGCGGGTAATATTAATTCCTGTTGACATCTCAGCAGTACAAGTAGCAGTAATAACTAAATGTCTGATAACATCAATTTAATTTTATGTAGAGAAGAGCATGGTAAAAATTGAAAACGAAAAATATTCTGCACTTTTAGAGGAGTTGGAAACCTCTGAAAAGCTGATTACCTTAGGTTTTGGTGAGCTTCAAAACATTAATCCGAGCAATGGTTTTTACTTTCTTCCTTTTCAACTCTTATCGCAAGGGTTTGAAAGGTTTATGAAAGCCTATATTTGTTTGGGTCACTTTCACAAACACCAAACACTTCCAAACTCAGAATATATAAGGTGTTTAGGGCATGATTTAGAAAAACTACTCAAAGAAATAATTGATAATTATTACTTCGATTATGATAGACCTCAATTTGAGCTAGATAGCAATCTTATTCGAACAGACCAAGACTTAAAAGAACTACTTTATATACTTTCTGAATTTGGTAAGTTTGCAAGATATTATAACTTTGACTTGATTACAGACAATACAAAAATTGGTATCGATGCGAAAGAACAGTGGAACGAGTTTGAGAAAAAAACCCTTGATTCAGAAGACTACGAAAAACTGACAGACTTAAACTTAAATCATGAAGTCTATCAAAAAATATCGACTTATATAATTACTATTTTTGAGAGGTACATTTCCGCACTTTCAAGACAGTTTATTTTTGAGTGTTTGGGTGACAAAGCTAAACAAATTTCTGCTTCGAGCTTTTTCGATTTTGGAATGTTATATGAAAAAGATTTTGGAAAAAGAGATTATAGGTATCAAACTACAAAATACAAGCAAAGACCTAAAAAAGCACATAAGAGAACGATGCTTGATGGAATTAAACTAAACTTGAACCCCAAATATAAGTCGAAGAAAATCTTGAAATCAGAATATGATGGCGATTGGCCTTTTTACGCAGATGAAGTTGTTGTTGAATGTAGAGAAAAGCATTGGTGTCTAGTAACTATTGATGGTTCAGACTATGGCCTTAATGGTGCAGCACAGAATCGTTATAAATTAGAAAATCCACATGATGCTGGAATGGCAATTTTAGGTGTAAGTTTATCTAATTTTATATCTATAGCTATGGCATTATGAACAACTCATAAATTGACGCAGGAAACCCAACAATCTAATATTAAGCGAAATATTTCGTTGGGTCTCGTTCCTGGACACCAGCTTACATTAATCATAGTGAACGTTAGATCTGTCTTAGACTGAATATCGTAAGCGCCACCAAGCCAATTTGCTAACTTACATATACAACGTCAACTTATTAAGAATAACGACTAATCAACCATAGCCGTCATCTCAATCTCAATAAGTAAGCCAGGCATAGCAAGAGACTGCACGCCAATGAGCGTATTAACGGGTGGTGTTATCTCACCATAAAACTTACCAATCGCCTTACCTACCACCTCCAAATTTGCGGGCTCTAGGTCAACAATATAAGTTCGCATACGTACCACATCCGCTGGCGTCGCCCCCGATTCTTGTAATACAGTATGTAGATTATTAAAAACCTGCTCGGTCTGTTTGGCTAAGTCATTTTTGCCTACTGTATTGCCGTCTTTATCCCACGCCAATTGTCCTGCGCAGTGGATGACTGTTTTCCCCTGAGCTTTGGTAGCGTGAGAGAAGCCAAATTGCAGGCTGTCATACATAGCGCTTGGATTAATCGTTTCGTGTGTCATATTAATCTCCTTTATTAACCTTTAATTTTCTTTATTTTAAATATTGTCGTTATTTCTTATTAAAAACGTTTTAGTAGCAGTATAAGACGTTTCACTTCTCTTTAAAAACTCTAATTAACAATGAACCAATTGATAATTTTCATAGGAAAAACTTATACCAGTAACACGTTATAATGGTTATGATTTTTTTATTTATATCAAGAGAATTAGAAATACTATGTCACCTAAATTGTCGTCTAAAAAACCGTCTACCAAGATATTCGACGTGATTGTCATTGGTGGCGGTCAAGCAGGTTTAGCGGTAGGCTACTACTTAAGACGCGCCAAGTTGGACTTTATTATCTTAGACAATCAAGACCAAAGTGGCGGCGCATGGCAGCATTTTTGGCCTTCGCTACGGCTTTTTTCACCCGCTTGGATGAGCTCCTTACCAGGTAGACTGATGCCGTCCTCCAAAGACGGTAAAAGCCCGCATCGAGATGACGTATTAAGCTATTTTGCCGACTATGAACAGCGCTATCAGCTACCTATCTATCGCCCTTATGAAGTAAAAACCGTAGAGCGCGATGATGAGAATGACTGCTTGCAAGTAAGCGATGGACACTACACTTGGCTTGCTAAAGCGGTCGTTAGCGCTACGGGCACTTGGAGTAACTACTACATTCCAGATATTGAAGGACAGCAAGATTACCTCGGTGAGCAGCGCCATTCGGCTCATTATGACGGTCCAGAAGCCTATAAAGATAAACGGGTACTGGTGGTCGGCGGTGGCAACTCAGGAGCACAGATTTATGCAGAATTGGTACAAGTCGCTGATGCAAGCTGGGTAACGCTTGAGCCACCACAGTTTTTACCAGACGATGTCGATGGACGTGCTCTGTTTGAGAGAGCCACAGCGCGCATTATGAGTAATAAAAGTAGTGCTCATAAAGTTATCAATAATGAAGACGATGGCAGTAATAGCACTAACGCCGCTAATGTTGAGGGTAATATCGTTATGATGCCGCCTATTAAAAAAGTGCGGGATAAAGGGCTATTAACGACGCGGCCTATGTTTAGTCGCTTTACCGAGCAAGGCGTAGTTTGGCCTGATGGCACTAAAGAATCCATAGACGCTATTATTTGGTGTACTGGCTTTGAGCCTGCGCTTGCGCATTTAGCGCCTTTAGGTGTGATAGAAGAGGATGGGAAGATATTAACCGAACAAGGACAAGCGCTCAAAGAGCCACGCCTGTGGCTCTTTGGCTACGGCGATTGGGCAAGCCCTGCTTCAGCGACCATTATAGGTGCTGGGCGTAGCGCTAGAGAAAACGTGCCCGCCTTGCTAGATTTTTTGGCAAAAGATACTTAGCACGTAGGTTGGCGTAGAGATTGCCACACCCAACATCGATGCGCCAGATGAAGGTCAAACCAACTATTTTTCGATACTTCTTCACAAAAAAAGGTAAGTCTTTTGACTTACCTTTTTTGATAGTATTTATTGAGTTACTTACGTTTAATGATTCTAGTAGTTATTCCTGTAGTTGCCCCACTAGTTGCGTTAGCAGGTGCTTTAGCAGCCGCTTGATAAATAGGACTAACTTCAGGTAAGAGTGCCTGAATTTTAGCAATACGCTGCCCAGAGTTTGGATGCGTAGACATCAAAGTAACTATGGCGTTGCTACGACCATTGGCGGCCTCCATTTTTTGCCATACTGCAATTGCAGCCTCTGGATTGTAGCCTGCCTGCGCCATCAAACGTAGGCCACCTGCATCGGCTTGTGATTCTTGACTACGAGAAAACGGCTTATCAAGGCCGTAGTCACTAATTAAACTCATTGCCTCAGCATTTAACCCTGTTTTTTCCTGTATCGCAGCACCACCTAACTGAAGCGCTAAGCCGGTCAGAATTTTTTGCCCAGCATCCTTTTTACTGTGTTCAGCTAATGCATGAGTCATTTCGTGTCCCATAATTGCCGCGATCTCTGCATCTGTTAACTGTAACTTTTCTACAATACCTGTATAAAAAGCCATCTTTCCACCAGGCATTGCCCAAGCATTCAATTCAGGTGAACGTATCACCGTGACTTGCCAATCAAAAGGGACGCCTGTTGTATTAGCACGAACGGCGTAGGGTTTCATACGATTGAAAACGTTTTTAACTCGGATAGCAGTGGCAGACGTATTATCTACTGTGCCTTGGCTACTGGCTTTAGAAACCACTTGAGAGTAGTTTTTTGCCGCATCGGTATTTAATGTAGCCGTATCGTACCCTGCAATATCAGCCACAGTAGTACAACCCGCTAAAGTAGTAATTGTAGTAAGCAATAGAGCATTTTTTATTTTATTAAAAGTTGTCATTCGACGTCCTAGTTGAGAGATATATTTAAATAGCTAAACTAAAGGTAATGAATGGATAAACTTAAAATTCCACTACCAAAATTTATGTCATGCAAGACACCAGTCGATAACAATATATAACTGACAATGTAACTACTGTGTAAGTAATGTGTCTGAATTGCTGCGAAATATTATCACTCCAGGAAACAAAAGTCTATCAATTTTATAATCTATAGCTTGTTTGTTGATGGTCGTAGGCTCCACCCAACAAACAAGTTAGATGTTTTTTTGCGTCAATGTAAAAACCAACCTAAATAAACTCTCTCTCAACATTCATCATCCGTGCGTCGACACTACGTTCTATCTTCTCCTCGATTTGACTACACTGTGACTCAACCTCGCGTTTCGATAGCCCAACGATCACAAATGTCCATTCGCTGGCGTCATGCCGATCACGCTCGCCGCTCTCACAGACTGCGACACTTGGATTACTGCCAAAGCGTGCATGTAAGCCGCCCATACGTTGGCGTTTTTCTTTGAGTGAACCGCATCCAGGCAGTGAAAACGTCAACGTCAGGATAGCGATATGCATGGTATTCTCCTTACAAAAACAGTTTATACTGCATAGTAGCATCAAACATGACACCTACGTGTCAGTGAACAGTGAAAGGTCAGGCTTAGATAGTATCTCGAAAGCGTGTCTAGACTAAGGGCTTAGTTTTGTATTTTGCACTTATGGATTTATCAAAGTAAAAACACCTTAAGTTATGCTATCGTTACATTACTACGAGCTGGTCAATCCGTAGCAGTACCTTATAATTACTAACATTTATCTCATTCACAAACATCATAATAGCCAATATGCGTACTCCCCCAATGACTTCTATCAGCTACGTACAGCAGCAACGCATCACTCGACTCTGCGTGCGCTGCGGATTACTGCTTATGCAATACGGCGCTGAGTCTGCCGTGGTGGTGGACTTATCCAAACGCTTAGGGCTGGCTTTGGGGATGAACAGCGTAGAATGTTCGCTGAATTTTAACGCTATTACTTTGACTACCATCCGCAATGAACGCTGTATCACCACTACCAGAGACACGATCAATCAGAGCATCAATGTCAATTTATTGGTACAAATTCAGCAAATTGTTAATAAAACCGAAGCGGTCACAGATAACCATAATAATAACAATAACAATAACAAGCTGAATCATGAACTGACAGACCGCACCATTCTTGCATTTGATGAGTTAGATAAGACGATTTATCCAACATGGCTGGTGGGTCTGTTTGTTGGCACATCTTGTGCCGCGTTTGCTTATCTGAACGGTGGCAGCTTATCGATTACCGCCGTGACCTTTATCGCTGGCATGGTGGCGATGTTCACCCGTATCTATCTGTCCAAACACCATTTCAATCCCTTTATCACGGTCATTGTGACCGCTTTTATCGCCTCTTTAATTGGGGCCACGACCTATTATTTTGATATTGGTAATAATGCGGATATAGCTGTCGCTTCTAGCGTGCTGCTACTGGTGCCAAGCTTTCCTTTGATCAACTCTTTATCAGACATCCTCAAAGGCTATGTCAATATTGGCGTGGGGCGTGCCGTTTTTACCTATATGTTGACCTTGTCGGCGTGCGTTGGTATCGTGATGGCGCTGGTGTTACTTAGAATACAGCACTGGGGATTCTGACATGTGGTTTATTGAGACCGTTGTACTGTCGTGCATTATTACCCTTGGTTGGACGCTGATGTTCACCGTGCCCAAACGCTATATTTTGCCGTGTTTGCTGATGACTGCTTTTGGATTTGGGTTAAAAACAGCGCTTGTCTATCAGCACATACACATTGTAGTAGCCAGCTTTTTTGGCGCGATGCTTGCCAGCTTTTTGGGGGTATATTTTTCTAAAAAGTATACCTTACCGCCCAAAGCCCTAATCTCGCCAAGTATCATCTGTATGATGCCTGGCATCGCCGCCTACAAGGCAATGGTCAGTATGGTGCAGATTGGTTATTTTGGCTTTTCAGACGAGTTATTTAGCCAAATGATGGTGTATTTGTTTGAGGCCTTGTTTGTGACTTCAGGGTTGGTGCTGGGTTTGTCCATTCCTGGACTGTTATTCTATAGACGTCGTGCCATAGTCTAAGTGGGTTTGAATGGATTTAGATGATAAGCTGTTTCTATTTAACTACTTTTGGATATGGTTAAAATATTGATGCTACTCAACATACCCTAACGATAAAAAACTTGTAAGATTTATAATGACACCCATTACAATAGAGTTCAAAGCTGTATTCACACGCATTCATTAGAGAGATATAACAATGACAAAACACTATGACTATATCGCCATTGGTGGCGGTAGCGGCGGCATTTCTTCGATCAACCGCGCAGCGAGCTATGGCAAAAAGTGCGCCATTATCGAAGCTGAGCAATTGGGCGGTACCTGCGTAAACTTGGGCTGTGTACCCAAAAAGGTGATGTGGTATGGGGCACAAATTGCCGAAGCCATCCATAAATATGCGCCAGACTATGGCTTCGATATCGATGTCAAAGGCTTTGACTTTCAAAAACTGGTACATAGCCGCCAACAATATATCGAAAACATTCACCGCGCTTACGATAATAACTTGGCAAAAAATGGTGTTGAAGTGATAAAAGGCTTTGCCAAATTTGTCGATACCAATACGGTAGAGGTAAACGGCGAACACATTACCGCTGACCATATTTTGATCGCTACTGGCGGCCATCCTATTCGCCCCGATATCAAAGGCGGAGAACACGGCATAGATTCTGATGGCTTTTTTGCTTTGAATCATCTGCCAAAACGGGTAGCTATCGTGGGCGCAGGATATATTGCCGTTGAAATCGCGGGGCTACTTAGTGGTTTAGGCGCTGAGGTGCATCTATACGTACGCAAACATTCGCCGCTACGCTCATTTGATCACAGTATCGTCGAGACCTTGATGCTAGAGATGGAGCAAGATGGCATTCAGCTGCATACCAATACTACGATCTGTGAAGTCAATAAAAATGACGATGGCAGCTTAGAATTATTTACTGAAGATGGCAGTCTTGATACGGTAGATTGCCTGATTTGGGCGATTGGTCGCGCGCCTTCCACCGACAATATTAATCTGGAGGTGACAGGGGTTGAGACGACGGACAACGGCAAAATTAAAGTCGATAAATTTCAAAATACCAATATTGATGGCATTTATGCGGTCGGCGATATTATCGAAGGCAGTATTGACTTGACGCCAGTCGCTATCGCCGCAGGCAGGCGTCTGTCTGAGCGCTTGTTTAATGATAAGCATGATGAGCATTTGGTTTATGATTTGATACCGACGGTTATCTTTACCCATCCCCCTATCGGCACCATTGGTATGTCTGAAATCGAGGCGGTCAACGAGTATGGCAAGGACAATATCAAATGCTATACCTCGACATTTACTCCTATGTACAGTGCAGTAACCCAACATCGGCAAAAATGCATGATGAAACTGGTGTGCTTAGGCGACGATGAGAAAATTATTGGCTTGCACGGTATTGGTTTTGGCGTTGATGAGATGATTCAAGGCTTTGCGGTAGCGATAAAGATGGGCGCTACCAAGGCTGACTTTGATGATACGGTCGCCATTCATCCGACAGGCTCAGAAGAGTTTGTGACCATGCGTTAGATAGAGTGGATTAGATAGACTGGACAAACTAGAAAATTTATTAAACAGGCTATTCTTAATGAGAATAGCCTGTTTGGTTTAAATCCTAGATTAACTGCCAAGCGCCCACTCATCATTGTATTTATACACTAAAAAATTAACTGTCTTAGTTTCACTATTACCATCGATACTTTGGGTAATATCCGCGATACATCGATAGCGCTCTTCACCATCTTCAGAGCGGCACTTGACGCCATCGACATTCTCAAGTGTCGGCATCGCCACGCTCCCATGACCATTTGCCATCATGCTATGCGCTTGCTCATACTGCCCTCGAATGAGATCTTCCACGATACTATCAGCAGGTGCATTCGAGCAAGCAGCCAATAGTGGCATCAATAGTAATAACGCGGCCAGTTTTTTAAAGTGAGTCATAAGTATTTTAGTTTCTGTTAAATATGGACTCTGATGATTAGAGTACGTTTGATGGTTAGGGCTTGCGGGATAGTTACTGACAGTGTAATCCCGATACTGCTATGATGCCAGTATTCTAAGCTGTTGAGAGATGACTGTGTGGCAGTTTTACCTTTTTATATTACCGATCGGTCTGGGCATTATGACCTTGGCAGCAAGCTTACTGTTCTTGTTTGCCTTTTTGATGTCCGATGACAATGCCACGCGCTTGCCTGCTTTTAATTGGTTTAAGCGTTTAATCATCGTGGCATTCTTATTACTCAGTATTGGCCTGTTTATGACCTTTGGGCATTTTTGGAATTAACTCTAGTTCTAAGTAGCGAGAGTTAGCCTTTATGTACTGACGATTTTCTCTAATTCTAATAACTCTAAATCTTGACGCTTGGGCTCGCCATTATTACCATCATCTGGGAACGGCATTTTATTCCCATTCAACTGATAGCCGCGGCGCTGATAATAAGCCAATAGCTCAGGGCGATGGCTTAAAATAGACATGGTAAGACGAGCAGGTTTTTCATCGGGCGCCTGCGTGCTCGATTGTAAATGTCTTTCTGCAAAAGTCTCTGCCGCTTCTAAAATTACATTGCCAACGCCCTGTCCCTGCAGCTCTGGATGTACTGCAAACATACCGATATAGGCTTTATTATAATAGTCGCTCTGATCTTGATCATCTCTATTTGAGTCAGTATCGACTTTCATATCGACCGCGATACAACCCAGCAGCTCACCAGTTTCATCGTCATCGCGAGCACCGGTCGTGGTTTTTGGATAGACGAATAGATAGTGTTTTGGATTATTAATGACGCTTGCCAGCTCAGCTTGAGTGATACGAATGCCACCGACCAAGTCTGCTTCATTGGTCCAACCTTCTGTCTGCCGATAGCAGCGGTTTAGTAGCTGTTCAAGTGCGTCAATATCATCCGCTTTGGCTTGTCGTAAAAATACGGATTCTTTATTTAAGTGGTTTTTGTTTATGGAGTCTGCGTTCATAATACTGGTTGTCCTTTTCCATCTATTTAGTATAAAAGGCTGACCCAAATCAATGAGCCAGCCTTTATATTAAACCTTATCAGTTTTGAGTACTAGGGCGTGTCCTCAATTCAATCGAAGGATACCTAAATGGGTTAAAAATGGCTAAACCTTGCCAAGCAGCGTTAAATATAGTCGATGCATTTTAAAAAGAACATAGCGCTACTGGGGTGAATTTTGCGCAGCCTCTGTGATAACAGCACGCAAGTAAAATTTATACCAGTAGCGCGCTTAAACTTATGTAACAGTTTTATTTTCAACTGACTATAGCTAGGTAATATCTCGATATTATCTGCGCTATTTTCCTTGTTTGACGGCAATTTATCTCATTTTTATCACCATTTTTAAAATGAGGACACGACCTAGCGTGATAACACCTGCGCTTGCTCGATAATATCAAACCCTGCATTGATTTGCGCGCGTGTTGGCGCATGACCACGGCGTAACAACTCAGAAAAAGCGATTAACTCTTTATCACGTCCGAGCGAACTTGCAGCACTGGCGCGTGTATCTTCCCCATCATCATCAAAGTAATATTCGATATAATCAAGATTATCTGGTGAGCCAAATAGGATATTGTTATCTGGCGTAGCGGCATGTCCACTATAGCGTAGGCTTTTGCCATATTGCCCTGTCCAAAAGAAAGGAATGCGCTCCTCTAATGAGTTGACATTGTCTTGGTTTAAGATAGCTGCCGCCGTCACCATGCCGTGTTGCAAAGCCACCCGCCAATGCTCGATACGCATACGCCCCATTTGATTAGTGGCTTTAGCGATATCACCTAGCGCATAGACGCCATCACGCAGTTGCAAATGATCATTCACTTGCACGCCGTCTGGAGCGTTTACCTCATTTAACAGCTCTGTACGTGGCGCTACGCCAGTACCCAAAATCACAACATCGGCTGCAAGCTTACTGCCATCAGACAGCGTTATGCCGTTGACTTTACCACCTTCTCCATTGATTTCATCAACGCCAGCACCGAAGGCGAAGGTAACGCCTTGGTCTTCATGCAGTTTGATTAAGGCGTTACTCACGCTCTCAGAGACGATATTGCTCATCACACGGCGGCTACGACCTACGATGGTGATAGACGCGGCCTTACCTGCCTGCATAAGTGCCGAAGCCGCTTCCATCCCGATAAAGCCCGTGCCTACGATGACCACATGCTGGTTATCACTGGCGGCTTTGATGTCTTTTGCATCGTCCATACTGCGTAGCGTATAGACGCCATCCAGCTCAGCGCCATTAAATGGCGGTATCTTTGGCTCAGCGCCTGTCGCTACCACTAAGAAATCGGCTGTTTGCTGCTCACTATGACCGCTCTGGTCTTTAATCACGATGGTGCATTCATTGGGGAGTACTTCACTGACGGTTTGGTTTAAGCGTAGATCAATGTTGTTTTTACTGGCCCAATCTGCACCGCCAAGCAGCAAATACTTCTCGTCCATTTTCCCTGCCAAAAACATCTTGGATAATAAGGGACGATTATAAGGGGCTTTGTCATCGGCACTAATGATGGTTATCTTACCGCCATAACCAGTATGACGCAGTTGATTGGCCGTCATAAAGCCTGCACCGCCGCCACCAACGATGAGGGTATGGGTGTCTATCAGCTTGTCATTTTCGATGCGTTTGTCTATCTTTGCCGAGGTATTGACCGTCAAACTATCGCCATCGTCAGTCAGCTCATATTGGGTCAATCCGCGCATGGCGACAGGCTCTAGCAAGGTGCCATCTCGGCTATCAAAGCTCCCATGGTGCCACGGGCAGACCACGCGATTACCACAGCGTAACCCCTCGCCCAAATCTGCCCCAGCATGCGGGCATTTACCATCAAAGGCACTAAACTCATCGTCATCACGAGTGATTAGAATGATACTATCGTCCTCTTGCTTATAGGATTTCATGCCGCCATCTGGGATATCGGCTTTGCTGATGGTGACGGTATTGATCGTTGCGTTGGTCATAAGTCTTCCTTAACAGTTATAATGGCTTCCTGAGTAAAACGTGTTGAAATAGTCGATATGCTTTAAAAAGCAGATTCATTGATAGTAGCAAGACAACTAAGCGGACGCTGTTTATTTGTATGTTCGCTGCGTTGCAAAACGTAACTTCCTAACCTCTACTGGCCTTTAATTCCTAGCTCCCCCCTTTCAACCTAAAACTTATAATCAAAACACAAGACGACTTTATGACTTCTCAAGACCACCACAACCATAACCACAACGAAACGACAGCGACTTCTCAGCATAATTTTGATAATGGCACCGTTGATAACAAGTCATTTGATATCTCAACTATTGATATCCAAGCTGCGGCCGATACTGCGCAATTACCGCAGCCGGCTCTACCGCCTGTGCAGCGAGCAACTTATAAAACCAGTGCAACAGACTTCGTCGTCAATGAAATATTGCCCTTAAAGTTTACAGGTGAAGGTGAGCATCTATGGCTGCATATCGAAAAGCTTGGGATGAATACCGCTTATCTGGCAAAGCTACTGTCAGAGTGGGCTGATATTCCATTACGTGATGTCGGCTACTCAGGACTCAAAGATCGTCAGGCATTGACGACGCAGTGGTTTAGTTTACGAATACCTTTGAGGCAACTACCTGATTCTGAATTTGCGCCGATAGATATTGGCGACAACGAGTCGGTCACTATTCTCGCCCAACATTGGCATAATAAAAAACTCAATCGCGGTACGCACAGGGCCAATCAATTTATCATTACCTTGCGTGATATTGAATTGGAGGGTGACGATAAGTCATCTGTAGAGCAGCATTTGGCCAATATAGGTACAACCGGTGTGCCCAATTATTTTGGCCCACAGCGCTTTGGATGGAATGGCAATAATATTAGAGAAGCATTGGCCTTATTTGCACGTCCAGCGCCAGAGAATCGACCTCAGCCAAAGAAGAGCAAACGCAAACGTGCGCCGCGAGAGCAAAACTCTATGGAATTGTCTGCCGCGCGTAGCTTGATATTCAATGAGATATTGGCAGCGAGAGTGCGCGATGGTAGTTGGAATACTGGACTGGCAGGTGAGGTGTTTAATTTGGATGGCTCAGGCTCGATATTTGACAGTGAGGCAATAGACGATGCTTTGCGCGCGCGAGTTACCAGCGGTGATATTCATCCAACTGCTGTGTTATGGGGTATGGGCAACGATAAAGTCAGTGGCCAAGCAGCTCAGCTCGAGAAAAATGTTGTAAATAATAGCGCGTTATTAACACAGCTAGCGACAGGCTTAGAGCAGCGCGATATCAAAGCACAACGACGAGCGCTGAGACTCCCGATTGAAGACATGAGTTGGAAGTGGAGCGATGAGCAAACGCTAGTATTAAGCTTTACTCTGACGACTGGCAGCTTTGCCACCAGTGTCTTAGCAAGCTTGGTTCAGCAGTTAAGCACAGCTTAGTTGATTCAAAGAGGTTCAGTGCCAGAGGCGGAAGACGACGACTCAGATCTATTCTTTGCTGCACGCATCTCATTAGCACTGACGACTTTATTACGTCCACGGTCTTTGGCTTCGTACAAAGCTTTATCCGCAATACTGATTAAACGCTGACATATATCACTTGGCAGCTCACTCTGTGACTGCTCACGAAGGTTACCTGCAACCTGCCCTTGCGGGTTTTTGCGCCGTTTTAGCTTCTGTAGTTTTGTCAGCACTGGCACGACCGTCTCAGCCTCTGTAGTCATATGATCTTGCTTGATACGCGCAAGCTCCTCACAAGTTAAGGTATAAACCCCAAAGCTTGCCGTCACCTGAAAACTAAAACCATCACTCACCTGTATCATGTGCTCTGCGATGTTAGAGCGCAGCTGTTCAGCAATGGTCAGTACCTCATGGTGAGCGGTACTTGGCAATACAATCAAAAACTCTTCACCGCCATAGCGACTGACATTGTCTGTGTCTTTCAGCGTGGCTTTTAAGACGCCTGCCACCTCTTGTAATACTTGATCGCCTACTTGATGTCCATAACTGTCATTGATGCTTTTAAACCAGTCTAGATCCATCAAAATCACACTATAATTTTGTTTATGATCTAAGGCAGCAAGTGTGTCCTGCATTTGAGTCAGGCCGTAACGGCGATTGGTCAGCTGAGTCAACTCATCTTGATTGGCATGTTTTAAGGTTTCAGCTTTACTGGCATCTAAGATCAATAACAAAGCTCGGAATACATAAACGATAAAAATGGCTTTGGGCACTGCCAGATATATATGTGTCGAATGCCAAAACAACGCTGAGGATTGGCGAACTTCATTAAGACCGTCTATGCCAAGCGCCTCATTTGAGAGGGTCGAAGTCGCCATGGCGTTTTCAATAGCACTCATCTCTATAGTACTGAGACCACTGGCTATCAGATAGCTATAAATATCGAGTGGTATAGTGCTTTCATGTATGTGTTGTAAGCTAGGAAAGTCGATACCCCAATAAGGCAAACTAATCACCACTAGAACCAATAAAATCAGCCCTAGAAATGCCCGCCAAATATAACGACGCCTAATCAGCATCATTCCCAACATCGCGCCGCCGACTAATGACACCCCTGAGACCAAACCGCTTTGTCCCATCACCAAAATCACAAAGGCAATATAGACGCTATAGACTGAGATGAGTACGATTTGCCATCTGTTTAAACGCGCATCATCGTCTTTGATACGCGATAAATGCTCGACCATCCACCAAGCAAACAGCCCCATGATATGGACGCCAAGCCACATCGGATACAGCATGTCCATATCCACATAAATGCTTAGCTTATCTCGGCGTATCCAAACATACAGACACCACAGCCAGTGTAAATATGCTTCCATTAAGATGAACAGTGCCATCAATGAAGCTCGGTCGGCAGCCTGCCACTCAAAAATGATTCGAGAAAGCTTTTTGTAGCCTAATTGGTATATAGAGACAGCCATTAATGCGTTACCATATGAAGAATCATTCTATTACCAACTATCACTTAAACATTATTGGTATAAAATAGAATAACAGCTGATAGATGCATTGGAAATAATAAAAAAACATACTGTTGACGTCAGAGACTGAACCAACAACAAAGAACAATAAAAACAATCAGATAGCTGATACTAATTATATTTTATTATTTCTACAACGCTGTTATTAATACTGGCAACCTCTCTAAGATTTAGCAACAAAATTTGTATGAAAGGCTTTAATTATCGATATACGGTTGTTAACCGCTTATTTATATTCAGATATCGACATATATCATTATATCAACTCAGCAAAATTTTGCCACACACCTTTTTGCTCAGCATTCAAACTCGGCACATCACCAAGACGTCGCCATGGCATATTACTGCCATGAAAGTCGCTACCAATCGAGGCTGCTAGGCCATGCTCAGCGATGCTGCGATCTACCATGCGCCGTGTGCTGATAGGCTCACTATTGGCTGGTAGCTCACAAGCGTCACCACCAAGCTGCGCAAATTCCTCGATAAGTTTACGGACTCGCGTGGCCGAAAGATGATAGCGCGTTGGATGCGCAAGCACTGCCTTGCCACCACAATCCTGTATCAATTTAATCCCGTCAGCCATGCTCAGCGCATCAATCGCAACATAAGCGGGCTTGTTGTCTGCTAGGTAGGTATCAAAGGCTTTTTGCACCGTCTTGACATGTCCACGTTCAAACAACACTTGTCCAATATGGGCACGCCCCACCGCTTGTGGATTATTACCAGCTTTATCAAGCACCGCTTGCCAAAGATCTTCAAAGTCAAGATCTAATAACTCACTCAGCTTTTCAGTGATTCGCTGCCCACGATTGGCACGGCTGTCTTGTAGTTGCTGTAGAGCTGCATGCATTTTGTCGCGATCAGTAAAATCAAGACCCACCACATGGATGATTTTATTGGTAGATTTGTTTTTGCCATAGCCGCCGCTCAGTGTATGCTCGCAGCTGATTTCTACGCCATTTACAAGCGTGATACCATAGGTATCTGCCGCTGCTCTCGCCTCATCAATCCCTGCTAGAGTATCGTGATCCGTCAATGCCAATACATTGACGCCAGCTGCCTGCGCACGTTGCACGACTTCTGTTGGTGCATAAGTACCGTCAGAGCATGTACTGTGACAATGTAAGTCAATTTTCATAAGTTTTGCCTTCATTTCTTGATATAGTTTGTGGTTATAGTTTCTTGGTACGGTTGAATGAATAATAGTTAAATAACCCTGAGTAATGTTACTGGTTATACACCCTTATTCATACCAGCCGTTATTGTGCGGTTGATTACTTCTTTTTGCTGCAGTAGACGTGTAAACTATCCTCTACGTTTTTGTTGGATATCCCACCTGTTATGAAAGCCCTATTAGACTTTATTCCTCTCATTGCATTTTTTATCGCTGCCCGTCAAAGTGGCATATTAGCAGCAGCAGGCGCATTGCTTATTGCGACCCTGATTGTTTATGCCATTCATTTTGTACGCCAAAAAGGCAAGTTCGATAAGCAGCAATGGGTTGTTTTATTAATAACCATCGTCTTCTGCGGTGGCACATTGTTGCTGCGTGATGATATCTATCTGCGTTGGAAGTCACCGATTATCAACGGTATCTTTGCGCTAACGCTGTTTGTCAGCGCTGCGATTAACAAGCCCTTGATGCAGCTGGCGATGAAAGAAGTATTTACGCTGACCATGAGTGGTTGGAAAAAATTGACCGTCGCATGGGGACTGTTCTTTGCACTTATGGGCGTACTTCATTATATCACGGCCTTTACCATGTCTAACGAAGCATGGATCAACTTTAAGACTTATGGCTGGATTCCGATTATGCTGGTGTTTATTGCTGCCCAATTTGCGGTATTAAAAAACCATCTCAACCCAGCACTGAGTGACAAATCGGCTAAATAACTAGGAAAATCTAGCCAATGCAATGAGCATTACCTGCAATTTTTATTTAGACTAGATCGATTTTAGCTATCAGCAGTGCTCATTTGTGAATAATCAAACAGACCCTACTCTGTTTACTGTTATCTTTTATTAAGGAAAAACCATGCCTTTATTTGCTATTATCGGTCATGACGTTGCCAATAGCAGCCCACAACGCCAGCTTACCCGTGCTGAGCATGTAGAGCGCTTGCAAGCGTTAGATGCTGAGCAGCGCCTAGTCATTGCAGGGCCAACACCGATTGAGCACGGCGATAATGCCATGTCGGGTAGTATTGTCATTGCTGAATTTGAATCTTTTGCGGCAGCGCAAACATGGGCAAGTGCTGAGCCCTATCTGCGTGATGGTGTCTATAGTCATGTCGATCTCAAGCCCTTTATTCATGTGTTGCCCAAACCTGAAGATACCGCTACGGATAAGGTTACAAAATCGTGAGTCAGCTACCCATCCTTTTAAGACTAATAAGCTCACTGCTGCATAGCAGTGCTAAAGTGGGGTTGGCATTATTTATCATGCTGGCAGCGATAACGGTGCAAGCAGCACCGACAGTGATTACAAACGATCCTGCGACAGAGATAGCTGCAACGGATACTACCTTTGCCTCTCAGATGCAGCCCTCAAGTAAAGCATTATCAGACGCCAATCAAGAGCTACTGAGCCGTAATGCGCAATTACAAAGACAGGTGAATGACTTACAAACTCAGGTCAATGTCTTGATCTATGAAAGTAAGGGTCAGTTGTTTTTATATGGTGTTTTTACGGTATTGATCAGCTTATTGGTCGGGGTGTTTATTTCTTGGCTGGTATTTGTGCGCCGTGAGCGCTGGTAGCGCTTTATGTCTTTATTGCCTTGTCTTATGTGATTGTCTTTTATGTGATTGTCTATGCCTAAACCTACATCTGTACCAAACAATGCCTGCACCTCTACTGATCAATCTCAAAATAGTCAGTCTCTAAAGGCTCATCCATCAAAAATCACTCCTGCCAACATTGACTGGCAGGTGGATGATACGGGTAATAACGTGCCCATATCTGGCGAGTTTGGTGATGTGTATTTTTCGCATGCCGATGGTCTAGCAGAGTCGCGCTATGTGTTTTTGGCACATAATCAGCTGCCAGAGCGACTGGCAAACCTTGCGCCAAAGCAATGCTTTACCATCGCTGAGTTGGGCTTGGGTACGGGGCTAAATCTCTTGGCGACTTGGCAATTATGGCAACAGCTGCGTGCCATCCATCCGCAATTGGCGACTGCGAAACTGCATTTTATTACTACTGAAAAGTTCCCCATACCGCTTGCTGACCTCACACAGATACTCGCACTATGGGGACAGCGTGCTCCTGAGTTGGCAGAGCTCATTGAGCGGTTTTTAGCTGCTTACCCGCCCCTTATCGCTGGCTGTCATCGTCTGAGCTTCTTTGATGATAATTTGACCGTTGATATATGGCTGGGTGATGCTGCTGATAGCCTCGCCAAACTGGCATTAGATACCTCTACCAAGCCCGCGCCCTACGTTGACGCTTGGTTTTTAGATGGCTTTGCCCCTTCTTGTAATAGCACCTTATGGGCGGAGAGTATCTTTGCGCAAATACAGCGCCTGTCACGTCCCAATACCACCGCAGCCACCTATAGCTGTTCTGGTATCGTTAAGCGCGCGCTACAAGGCTGCGGCTTTCAGATTAAAAAAGTAAAAGGCTTTGGCCGTAAGCGTGAAATGCTGACAGCAGTCATGACTGAGCCTGACTATTCAGAGGACAGTGAGAGCGAGCATAATAGCCATAACTCCGACCTCTCCCACAGCATCGTCATTGGTGCTGGCGTCTCAGGACTAATGATGGCGTGGACGCTTGCCAATCGTGGTATTCATGTCACATTACTAGATAAGTCAGCGCCTTTGGCTGGGGCATCGGGCAATCCTCGCGCGCTACTTGCGCCCAAGATGACACCCATCCATCACGTTGACGAGCATTTACATAGTATAGGCTATCTCTATAGCAGCAGGCTATATCGAGTGCTCAATGAAAAAGCTGCACAGCAACATACAGCGCCAGTGCTTGAACCAACAGGCGCACTCGACTTGCTTATAAAGGCCAATATTGGCACAGAGCAAATCGCTGATTATCCTGATGAGATGGCAACCACCTTATCGCTTGAGCAGGCGCAAAATATCAGCGGCTTAAAAGTCCAAGATTTATCAGAGAATTTGTATTTGCCGCAATCTGGCTTGGTCAATCCGCAAGCATTAAAAGATATAATATTGACACATCCGCTTATCCACTTTCAACAATTAAACGTTGATGATATTAGTGAAACAGAAGAAGGTGTTTATATAAAAGGCAGTAATCAGGATAACCATCTACTGACTATTAGCGCTGATAATGTGGTGATTTGCGCCGCTTATGAGAGCCATGAGCTGGATAAGCGTATTTTTGATTGTCGCAAAATCCGTGGTCAGCTCTCTTGGTTTACGCCCAGCGCCGAACAATTCACAAAACTACCTAAAATACCGCTTAAGTACAGTGGCTATTGCGCTATTTTTACCGCTCAAGCTGGTGATAATGATTTGAATAATGTGGTAGAAGGCGCAGCGCATTTCTTACTGGGTGCTAGCTTTGTACGCAACGATACAGACACAGGCATCCGTCCTGAAGAGCATCAGATTAGCCGCGAAAAGCTCATTACTGCTATTCCTGAGATGGATTCGATTATTCCAACAGATAGCAGCTTATGGCAAGGTCGTGCGGGTATTCGTACTCAAACGCCTGATTACCATCCAATCGTTGGACCACTTGCAGACAGCAAGCGGGTTTGGGTAATGAGTGCGATGGGCGCTAAAGGCTATGCGATTGCACCGATATGTGCTGAAGCATTGGCAGATATGATGCTAGGAGCTTCCCCCCCATTATCGGCGGCAATGCTTGCACGTCTGTCACCTAATCGCATGCGCTTGCAAACGCCGCTTACTTGAAATTTTGAGGTGGGTTTTTGTCTGTCCTAAGGCTTAACTTTCAACACTTTCAACGCTTACAACTATCTTGTAGTATGAGCTTTATAAGTTGATTTTAATAACGAGACAGATTCCATGCCTTATCATCAAGCCACTCTTACTCTACCTGCCTATGCGCGCGGCATTCATATCATCACGCCATTGATTGAAGATGCCATTGAGGCGCTAATACCGCATTCATCTGAGGCAGGTCTGGTACATCTGTTTTTACAGCATACCTCGGCCAGTCTCGCTATCAACGAAAATGCTGATCCAGATGTCAGACTTGATACCGAAGACTGGCTGAATAGAATTGCACCAGCCGACCAGCCAGAGTATCGCCATACGCTAGAAGGTTCGGATGACCTGCCAGCCCACTTTAAAAGCATCATGCTTGGAGTCAGCTTAACCATCCCACTGATCAATGGCGCATTGGGGCTTGGTATGTGGCAAGGTATTTATTTATGTGAGCATAGAAATCATATCAGTCAGCGCAAGTTGGTTATAACGGTTAATACTTAATAATCTATAGTCGATGCTTAAATCAAGCCCTTTTAATGGACAGCACCACTCTCATGAATATTCCCGCTTCTAAATGGTCAAAATCAAAAAAATTAAAGCGCTACCATCAAGCAGTTCCTGCTGTTTTGTTTAGCCTATTGCTACTGACAGGGTGTCAAAAATCGCCTGACTCTGAAGCGGTAAGCGACACACCGACTGAAACGGAAACTCAAACCACACCCGTGACAACCAATATCAATGTCGATACGCCAGACGATAACAATGAAAGTATGGATGAGCCTATCAATGATGATTCTGTGCAAACAACGGAAAACTCAGAGCTCGATATCAGCTTAACTCAGCTAGAAAATGATCTTGGGGCAACTGGTACAATACCCAACAATGCTGCTACAGCTCCCAATCCTGAGCAAGCGATTAAAGGCGCTCAAATTACCGATGTACGCTATAAAAGCGCGACTGGTGAATCTCTTTCTGTCGTTTTTGAAACCTCAGCAGCAGGCGCGCTCAATGCTATCGTAAACCTACCCAACAAACCAAAAATGACACTAAGTGCACCTGAAGGTCAAGGCAATAACCCGACCTACCGCTCGAAAGACGGTAGTATCCAGTTAGTCAGCCATGCAGGTGGTGGCAGTATTAATCTTATTCAAAACAATAAAGTCACTAGCTTCGATGCGGTCAGTGCTGAAGCAGAAGTCATCACAGAAAGATGACAACCTACTATTAGCTTTCATAAAAATTGCATGAAAAAAGGCGGCACACGTAATATCGTGTGCCGCCTTTTTGATGTCATTTTATTATGATTTTTAAGTGTTCTCTAGCCAAAGCCCGTTGTCTTACCAAATAGGCCGACCAGCCAACTGATCACTGTCCATAATCCCCAGCCAATGACTATAATGACGAGCAAACCAAGAATATCAGGAATATGCAAATACAACCACGCAACGACTGGGTTGCGCCAAAAAAAACCAAAGCGGCTTTGCTGCTGCTTGTCTTCTAAGGATTGATGCAAAAACGGCCGATCCATATGCATGGTTTCAGTGATGCCATACTCATGATGCAGATGCTCGTGGACGATACCTAAGGTCTTGCGACTCGGACGTATAAAGATATCGAGTACTGTGCCGATACCAGGTACGATGCCAACCACCATATCAATGAACGCCAGTCTGACTGCTGGCGTCATCTTATGCGCGGGAACACCCAACTGACGACCTAATATAAACGCGTAACTGGTTAACGCCAGTCCTGCTAGGTCACCTGCCAGCGGAATGGTCGACAGCGCCGCATCGGCACCCATACCTTGTTTGGTAAAAGGCACACGTACGAGCGAATCCATAGTATTGGCAAACTTTGCCAGTTTACGCTCGGTGGCGATGACTTGCTCACGTGTCAGCCCATGCTCAGCCAGCTTTGCCTGATAGTCGATATTAGCAGCTTTGGTTGCAGGTGGCTTATTTAACTTCGCTGCCAAGCTTTTAGCTTTGGTTTTTATATTGTTGTCTGGCATTTATAAAGATACTCTTAGGTATGCAAAATGATAAGAGGATTCCTCATTACTGTATCAACTGACCAGCAACCCTGAGTATAATGCCACCTCCAGGAACGAGCTCCCCTGCTAAGTCTACGCTAATATCCATTAACATCTCAGGTGTCAATAACTGACCTATTTTGTCTTTGTACCATTCGCCATCTTCTATTACTTCACCTGTCAGACCATTGACCTCTATAACCCCTGTTTTATAAGCAGTGCCCCAAACGAACTCAAAGGCAAACACTGGTACTAAAAACAAATGAATATTATTGAAAATAATGGTGTTGTGGTGAATATTATGAGCGTTCACCGCATCACTATTGAGCATGGCACATGCCTGCTGAATAGCCGCTTGCTGTGGTAATAGTGGCTCAATGACATTGCTATCTTCTGCTACTTCGCTAAGTTCTTGGAATTTATATTTTTCATTGTAGCTTTTAAAAGTTGCAGATTTAATATCACGTTTTAGACCGTCTAACAATTCATCATAAAATATCTTACGATGGCAAGTCTCTAAAGCAGTAACGTCTATTTTGGCTTTATCTCTGCTGTGAGTAACCTCGTAAGCGTCATTATTAATCTGTATCGATTGCACATAAGGATTATGAATAGGTATCTGATAGGTAATCTGGCAGTCATAATCAACAACCTTTGTCGCTTCAATATGCCAATACGGCTCCAAACGGCTTTCTTTACGAGACAACTGTACCGTATCCTCTCGTGGCCGCTTTAATGGATTGAGTTTTGCCATCACGCCAAAGGCATTTAATTTCTTTTTTTCAGCCTGCTCTTGAGCAGCTCGAAAACTGTAAATCTCGTCAAAAACGAAAAGCTTATTAGCGCCTTCTACAATCGACACTTCCTGCTGAGCAATTGCCATTTTAATTCCTTTATTAAGGGCTTAAACCTCTAGAGTAATAAAAGTTACTTACCAAAAATAAGTACTAATTTTAGAGAATACTAACATATTACTGTTGGCAAAATAGCGTTCCTCTAATACGTATTCTATATATTTTCTAGCCCTTCATGCTCGTCCATAGACAAGCGATGGCGATGAGAGCAAAGACATAGCGTCCTACCCATATGTTGGCCAAAAATGCCTGGAAGCAGGTCAAAGCATGACGGCTGGCACAAGCGCTGTTTTGCTTGGCAAACATCATCGCTACTAGCGCCAAACCAAAGACTGGGGTGACACCTAATGTCGTCGGCGCAAAATAATGCCACATGACCACGCCCATAATGAGCAAAAAAATCATTTGCAGTAGCGAGATAATAATCACATCATAGCGGCCAAATAATATCGCCGTTGATTTGACCCCTATCTTTAGATCATCCTCACGGTCAGCCATGGCGTACTGGGTATCATACGCCACCGTCCAGCACATATAAGCGATGAACAACAGCCAACACCAAATATCAGGAGCGCCTTGCACGGCCACGTACGCCATCGGTATCGCCCAACCAAACGCCGCTGCCAAAAACACTTGTGGCAGATGCGTATAGCGCTTCATAAAGGGATAAATGAACGCTAATATGACTGCACCAAGCGACCAATAAAACACGGCAATGGGCAAAAAGAAGAGCAAACTGGCACTGAGTAATACCAACACTAAAAATGCAGCAATGGCTTCTTTGCCAGATAAGCGCCCATCAGCTAGCGGTCGACCTTTGGTGCGAGTCACATGACCATCGACTTTACGGTCTGCGAAATCATTAATCGCACAGCCTGCCGCGCGCATCAAAATCGCGCCCAGTGCAAATATCACAAATATCTTTAGGCTTGGCAGACCTGCCGTTGCCCCTTGCTGCTGCGCCTGACCCATCGCTGCCAACATCACACCCCATAAAGTTGGCCATAGTAATAGTTCAATACCCACAGGCTTATCAAAGCGTGTCAGCTGCATGTAGGCATATAGCTTATCTTTTGGACTCATGACTGGTGACTTATACATCATTACTACTCAATTCTTATACTAATCGTTGTGTTATTCATCATTGTTTTATAACTGATCCCATAGTTTTTTGCCCTCAACCAAAGACAGCTCAGGATGTTTTTTGCGCAGGGCTTTGATGGCTGCAACATCGCCTTTGCCAGCATGCTGACGCAAATAAGCCAAATACGCTTGTGTTCCTGTTTGCTCTTTCAAACGCGCCTCTAACCTTAAGATGCGAGTACGTAGCATGATATTGATCAATAATAAACCTGCACCCACCGCCCAAATAACCAGCGTTAACATTTCTTACTCCTCAACTTATAAGCCGACCGATTCAACAGTATATTCATTCAACAGACCCTATACAAAATAACCGTCAAAACGTACCGCTTCATTACTCCAGCTTTCACTCGGCTGTTGATTAGCAAGTAACGGCGCAAACTGCGGACGCTTCACGACTACGCGGCCTTGTTTTTGAGCATATTGACTGACGACTGCTTGCGCACTTTGTAGCAATTGCAGCTCTTCTTCTAATGTTGGCGGGCTAGCCAATTGGTGCAAGGCTTGCATATGCTTGCCCACTTTTGCGCCTTTACCCGTTTTGCTGTCTTGATAGCTGTCTTCTGGAAACATAGGGTCCAGATATATTACATCAACTACTTTCGCATCATTTTCTTTACTATTATCTATCGCATCAGTCTGTAATTTTTCAAAATGACTGAGCGCATCAATATTAATAATCTGCAAACGGCTCATCAGCTTTTGCCAATTGGGCAGTACACTCATCCGCTGCTGTTCAGCTAGTAACAATAACGCCATCAAGGGCTGTTGCTCAAGCATAGTAACCTGTGCGCCGGTACTGGCCAGTATCAAACTGTCATGACCAAAGCCTGCGGTGGCGTCAATAATCATGCTATCCGAGGTAATTTTAGCAGCTTGCAATAATAACTCAGACTTGCGTCCGGCACTCACCACACGGCGCTGTAGCTTATCCCATTCTGGTGCCACGCTTAATCCATCACTGAGCCATGACAGTTTATTTTTTTCATCCAACAACAATATAGGTTGGGTTGCTGTCTGGCTTAATTGCTGGCGACGTTTTTGATTAAGCTTATCGGTAAACAGCTCGGTATTTAAAGTGATGGACAACTGATGCTGTTCTATCAAGTCTTGTAGGCTCTCAATCTGTGCTTGCTGCGACTCGCTAACATAAAGTAGCGGGCAGTTAATATGAGCGGTCAGTACTTGCTTCACATTGGTCATATTAACTGCCATTCCTTTCTAGTATTTAAGAGCACATGTATTACCATCAAAAACTATTCCATTATAAATCCTAGCCTGCCATTTGATAGCCAAAACCCCAAGCAGCGACCAGTACGATGATGCCTGTGATAATGCGTAACCAAGCAAAGATCTTAAAGTCACGACGGCTGACCCAAGCGACCAATAAGCGTATACATAATAAGGCGACAACAAAAGACACCACGGTGCCTATGCCTAATACCAACCAGTCCTCGCTACTGGTCAACACCTCATGATGCTTCAGCAAATCCAGTAGTGCGGCACCGACGATGACAGGAATGCCCAAAAAGAAAGAGAACTCTGCCGAGGCCTTGCGTGATACGCCAAGCCAAAGCGCACCAATAATAGTCGCACCCGAGCGCGAAGTCCCTGGTACCAAAGCAAGGCATTGAAACAGACCTATCATCAGAGCTGTCTTTAGGCTGACGTCTTCTGCTTCTTGCGCAATAATTGTTTTAGGGCGATTTTCGACATAGAATATCAGCAGACCACCGATGATTAGCATTATCGCTACCACGATGGGATTAAACAAATACGCTTTGATCTCATCGGCAAAGGTAAAGCCCACTATCATTACTGGAATGGTAGAGACAATTAAGCTCAGCCCAAGCTGTCTTGGATTACTCATGCCTTCTGCTTTACCAGTCAGCAGCCCCATCAGTGCTTGCCAGAGTCTGCCCCAATAGTCATAGATAACCGCCAAGATAGCCCCAAGCTGCACCACCACTACAAACAAATCAACTTTGTCTTTGGTCCAAAACCCCATCAAATCTGCTGATAAAATCAAGTAGCCAGTACTAGAGATAGGTAAAAACTCAGTGATACCTTCAACGATACCCATGATGACCGCTTGAATTAGTAACAGTATATCCACAATTAACTTCCTAAAAACAGACCTAATGGCTGTCCTGTATTATCGTTGTTTTGTATTAGCTATCATTGTTTTGTATTAGCTTGTGCATAACTGATGCTAGATTTTAGTCGTTACAAGATAGCTTTTAACTTAATAGAAAACTATGCTTTACCTTGCTCTTTGAGAGTCTTCCACGCTTGATTGCGCAGATATTTGGGTAATGCATTCGCCGCATCGGTACCACCAGAGGTCGCAAACTGAGCAATGCCTAACTGCCCTATCACCACTGCATCTGGCCAGACATCTTCATAACATACTTGATCATCATGTAATGTTAATAGCGTCGCACCATTACCGACGATGGGCAGATTAAGTACGGTTTGGCTGTCATAATCGAGCAGCTGCTCAGTGCTCTCACTTTCATTAATCAGTACAGGCTGCATAATGGCACGGTCTAATTGATTGCCTGATTGATTGCCTGCTTTATCACTATCTTTTATTTCATATTGGCCAAAATATACTTGCTGCATGCGTGCATCAAGGGCGCTATATACTTGCGTCAGACCATACTGCTGATAGGCCTGCTGCGCAATCGCTTGCAAGCTTGAGACACCCACACAGGGCAAATCATGCGCCACAGATAGCGCTTGCACCACTGCCGTATTGATCCGTATACCGCTAAACGCACCAGGACCTCGGTTAAATATCAATGCTTCTACGTCAGCAAGGCGCAACTTAGCCTCAGACAGAGCAGCATCAATCATCGGCAGAATTTGCTGGGTCTGCTGGCGCTTACCTGTTTCGGTACGACTCGACAGCACTTGACCACTCGCATCTAAAATCGCGATCGAACACTGATCAAACACGGTATCCATTGCTAAAAACATCACAACCTCGGCTTATCGTCTTGGTATTATAAATCAGCGCCTATCATAGCATTTAGGATAGGCGAATTTTATTAATTTCTACGTTTTTCATACTTTATTCATTAAAGGGCATATAAGTATGTTATCCATAAAAAAACCCAAAACTACTTTAGCTTTGGGTTTCATGAGATTGATAGTGCTGATAAGGTCAGCCCCTACTTAAAAGCGCGTTTTAAACTTCTTTGGCGCTTGATTTTGCATCTCTTGCATCTGCTTTTGCATCTCTTCGGTGCTAGGCATGTTGTTTGGATCCAGCCCCATTTGCTTCGCCATTTGTTGTGGATTCACATCCTTGACGCCGCCTTGCTGACCGCCACCGCCAAATAGAGGACCACCACCGCCAGCTCCGCCGCCGCCACCTGCTAAGCCTTGTACCGCTTTCATCATTTTGCTGATGCCTTCAGGCTTGGAAATCATTTTCATCATTTTTGCCATTTGTTTGTGCTGCTTGAGCAAACGATTGACGTCCTGAATCTCTTTACCCGAACCTGCGGCAATACGGCGCTTACGGCTAGGGTTGATCTTATCTGGATTTTTACGCTCAAACGGCGTCATTGAATTAATCAAGGCTTCCATCTCACGTACTTTTTCTTCAGGCTTAGCATCTTCAACCGCCTTTTGCATATCAGAGCCGCCCATGCCTGGCATTTTATCTAAGAAACCTGCCATGCCGCCCATACTTTTCATCTGCTGAAACTGGGTCAATAGATCCTCAAGGTCGAACTCGCCGCCCTTTTGCATCTTTTTCGCCATTTTTTCGGCTTTATCACGGTCGATTTTTTGCTCGACTTCTTCGACCAGACTCAGTACGTCACCCATGCCAAGGATACGCTGGGCGATACGCTCAGGATGGAACAGCTCTAACGCATCTAATTTCTCACCGCGGCCCAAGAACTTGATCGGCTTACCGGTGATAGCACGTACAGACAATGCCGCACCGCCGCGAGCATCACCATCGGTTTTGGTGAGGATAACACCGGTTAACGGCAGCGCATCGTTAAAGGCTTTGGCAGTATTGGCCGCATCCTGACCCGTCATAGCGTCAACGACAAACAACGTCTCAGAAGGATTAACCGCTGCCGTGAGGGCTTTGATCTCATCCATCATGGTATCGTCAATATGTAGACGACCTGCGGTATCAATAATCAAAATATCTTGATATTGGATTTTGGCTTCTTCGATAGCGCGTAAGGCGATATCGATAGGGTTTTCATCTGTGGTTGAATTGACAAACTTGGCATTGACCTGACCCGCTACTTGCTCAAGCTGGGCAATAGCAGCTGGACGGTAGACGTCAGCTGAGACTAGCATGACCTTTTTCTTATGGCGCTCTTGTAAAAACTTCGCCAATTTACCAGCAGTGGTGGTTTTACCCGCACCTTGCAAACCCGCTAGGAGATAAACAACTGGCGGCTTACCCGTCATCTCAAGCTGTTGGTTAGCACTGCCCATCATTTCAGTCAGCTCGTCGTGAACGATTTTTACAAATGCTTGTCCTGGTGCCAACTCTTTGAGCACTTCAGCACCAAGCGCTTGTTCTTTGACACGCTTCACAAAGTCGCGAGTCACAGGGAGCGCCACGTCGGCTTCTAGCAGCGCCATGCGCACTTCACGCAAGGTGTCTTTGATATTGTCTTCAGTCAGTTGCCCAGTCCCTACGATATTGCGCAGGCTAGACGATAAGCGTTCTGTTAAGGTATCAAACATAAATAACTCTCAGTTAAAATAATTCTTAGTTAAATAATTCAAATAGTTTTCAAATAACTTTTAAATAGTATTAGGATGTGTGATGTAATATTCAGCCATGCTACCTTCCTTCGAAAAACAGCAAAAAATAGCATGTTATCAATACTATAGCATTAACACGGCTCAAAATTGATAGTCGTTTTGCAAAAGGAAGCGCGCCATAATTTATAATTCACCTATTTCCGCTGTTATCTCATCCTTACTATCATTGGCTGACCACAAGCATTTGTAGGCGATAAGCAAGATGATACTCAATTGGTACCCATTTTATGATAAATTGGACGATTATTCTAATCATTCTGATAATACCACTTTAGCGTTAGATTGAGCGGCTATTTTGCGCTCATTATGAGATGAGGTTTTCTATCCGTGCACCTTGCATTCTTACTGGCTAGTCTGGTTTATATCTTAGTTAGCATCCATATTGGTTGGTCGCTGATTCAGGATAAACCTATTAACAAAAACATCAGCTTGGGGTTATTAGTAGTCGGTATGCTCGCGCATGCGACGCTACTCTATCCATATGTCGTCACCCTGTATGGGCTGAACTTTAATCTATTTAACGTGCTTAGCCTGATCAGCTTGTTTTTCTTATTGTTTTACGTACTTTTCAGCCTATATCGCCCGATTATTAGCCTCGGTATCCTAGCTGCACCAACTGCACTCGTAGGGTTGACGATTGGCTATGTTGGCCGCGCCCCTTATCAACCCTTGACAGATATCGGTATTGGGCTTGAGACTCATATTCTATTATCGTTTGCCGCCTATTGTGTGCTGCTGATGGCCGCGGTGCAAGCGCTGTTTTTGCGTCTACAGATTCGTGAACTTAAGCATCAGACCATACACCGTTTTTGGGTTAATAAGCTGCCGTCATTGCAAAGCATGGAGAGCTTATTATTCGATATGCTGTTGGTCGGTTTTGTCCTGCTGAGTATCGCCTTGGGCATTGGCTTTGTCTATGTAAAAGACTTAATGGCACAGCACATCGCCCACAAGACAGTCTTTAGCGTGCTGTCGTGGTTATTATTTGGGGCGTTACTACTCGGCAACTGGCGCGCTGGATGGCGTGGCAAACGCGCGACCGACATCACTATCTATGCCTTTATACTACTGGCTATTGGTTTTGTCGGTAGCAAGTTTGTGTTAGAGATGCTGCTATAGATTCAGTTTCACTGTAGCAATGTAATAAAAAACATATGGCCGCCAGTATTATGAAATGATAATACTGGCGGCTTTTTTAACGCGCTATTCTCGGTTTAAAATCGCTCTAATGAAAAGCTAGTTAAACACCACCGTCTTATTATCTGCCACAATCACGCGGTTTTGCACATGCCAATTTACGGCGCGTGCCAATACATTGCGCTCGATATCACGGCCAATAGCACGCAGCTCTACCACACTCTGACGATGGGTCACCCGATGCACGTCTTGCTCAATGATAGGTCCTTGATCAAGCTCAGCAGTGACATAATGCGCGGTCGCTCCAATAAGCTTGACGCCTTTATCATGGGCTTGGCGATAAGGATCTGCCCCGACAAAGGCAGGTAAGAACGAATGATGGATGTTGATAATCTGCATCGGCCAGTGTTCAATGAAATCAGACGACAGGATCTGCATATAGCGCGCCAATACCAGCAAGTCATTACCTGCCATCAATTCATGGATCTGCTCTTCTGCCTCTGCCTTATTATCTTTGGTCACGGGTACATGATGGAAGGGTATGCCAAAGTTCTCTACCGCTTGGCGTAAGTCTTCATGGTTACTGACGACAGACGTAATCTCACAATCCAATAAACCGCGCTGATGACGCCATAGCAAATCTAACAGTGCATGATCAAACTTTGACACCAAGATGCCAACTTTGGTTTTAATCGCATTGTCGTGTAGTCGCCAAGCCATATTGTGCCGTTTGGCCACTGTATGCCCAAAGCTGGCTTCAAAGTTATCAATGATCTCGCTTAACCCTGCTAAGGCAAACTCCAAACGCATGAAGTACTGCCCGCCTTCATGGGCAGTTGAATACTGATCAAGAGAGATGATATTGCCGCCATAGCGATGGATAAACTCAGATACCGCTTGCACGATACCCGCTTGATCACGGCATTTGATCGACAGGGTTGCGGTATCGATAGCCGCCGCAGCGGCTGTATTAGTAGAGGATGTCTTCGACGGTGTGCTCGATGCTGAAGCCGCCGTTGTACTGTTTGATGTGGTATTAGTTGACGTTGTAGTAGTTGACATAGTGCGCCCAATTCAAAAAGAAAAACAAGTCTGTCTGCCATTAAGCATTAACGCTCAAAGCAAAAATTTAATAAAAGTATAAGAAACTGACTATTCTAATCGCTTTTTGAGAAAATTGCTGATTGAGTTGCTTGTATTTGGTTATTGAGTTTACCAATGCAAAAAGCCCTCAATTTGATTGAGGGCTTTTTTATCATCTATAACTATGTTTAAAATCAATCAACTGAGATAGTTTTTGGAAATTTAATACCATCATTACTGACATTAATGACAGAGCCCAAACTAAAGGCTTGATTAAAGTCAACTGAATAGAACGGATGATTCGCACCATTATCTGTCTTAGTTTCTCTACCAATAGAAATCGTATAATTTTGACTATTTTTCGAACTAGATAACAAACTAACTGCTGTATAACCGTTGCTTCCTATTCTTTCGTCAACCTTAATATTCATACTACTTACACACTCTACGCCCCCATCACCAAATGGACTAGTAGCGCCAATCCATGGCGACTCTACATTTGAGCCATTAATAGATTTATCACTCTCTGCAAATGGAAGTCTGTAATGAATACTTTGCTTATTTTCACTACCATTTAAGAAAGTAGTGGCATCAAAACGTACTTTGACCCAGTTTGAGTAGCGCATTGGATAGCGAATACTAAAGTCAGCGCGACCTTCTTCGTTAGTAATAAAGGTATAACCATCATCTGATACCGTACCACCGATAATAGCGACTGGATTAATAGTATCAAGTATACCGTTGCCATTAAGATCTTGGTTTTTATCTAAGGTGTAATTGTAGTTTGGATCCTTATCAAACGTAAAGTTATAATTTGGATCATCTTCACTATTAATCCAGTCTGACTCAAATTGAATTAACTCTTTATCTTCCTTAACTAAAGGATCCGGTGTAGTTATAACACCGTTGTTATCAGTCGTCTCTCTTCCTTGGAAGGTCACGGTACTGTTTAGCAGACACACCTTACCTTGTGCATAATCAGTCGCATAAGACTTAATTGACACTTCTTGATTAGGTACCGAACGTCCCGAACCATCCATCACTGAAATTGATCCCTGTACGGTGTAGTAAATATCATCAGAGGATAACTTATTGCCAAATGCCAAAGTGGTATAGACCGCTTCTTTTGAAACAGTGATATTAGTGGTCTTATCAGGAACCCCAAAGGTACTATCTAATAAGCGTGCATTGATTTTCACACCGCCGATAGGAGAGCTGGCATTGGCTTTATACACCACGCGCGCTTCGCCTTTACTGTCTGTTATCGCTGTAGCAGCCGATAAGCGACCTGCGGATGAGTCTGCCGCACGGCTAAAGACCACCGTTTGCCCTTCTACGGGCACATCATTTTTATCTTTTACCGTAGCGACGATTTCGGTGCTACCACCTGGCGTGATCACCGACTTCACCGCTTGGAATAACATCTTGGCAGGTGTGGTAGCACGGAAACGTGTATCGACGGTAGTTTGATAGCGTAGCTCACCGTTTTGTTGCGTCTCTCCCAATACCTTAGCTTGTAATACTGCTGTGCCCGCTAATTGCGATTTTAGCCATACCCTAACAGCAATCACCTCTCCTTGTATGTCACTGGCTTGGATAGGCTTAGTAATGATGACATCATCATTAAACTTATCTAGATAATTGGCAATTAAGCTACCTAATGAGGTTTGTAACTCTACTTGTTTCCCTATTAGTGAGTTCGCTTGATTAGAGTTATCAGCACGGATTTGGATTTGAATCTCTTGTGGTTCATCGACATTATAAATATCTTTAATGTTAATAAAGCTAATACCTGCTTGCGAGACTTTTACCAGATCAATACTACTCAGACTGCGCTGAATATTGATCGAGCCTTCACCCAATGCTCTAGCGAAAACGCGCAGGTTACCATTGCTATCAAAGCTCAGATCAGTCTCGTTGATAGTAAATACCGCTTCACCATCCGCATTGGTAGTTGCGGTCACACTTGGGGCAATCACATCACCATTTGCATTCACCAGCTCCATACGAGCATTGGCAATAGCACGTCCTGCACCATCTATGAGAGTAGTGGAGATAGTAGTAGGCGCACCATCTTGCAGATTGGTTTCTGAAGCCGATAGAGTGATTTGCGTACCTATTGCGGACAAGCTTAATGATTTCTCTTCACGCACTTGCATACTGACATTGCCATTCGCATCATATTGTGGCGTGACTATTTTTGCATTGATCACCACGCTATGATTGAGACGCGCGTTGATACTATTGGCGGCCAATAAAACGCCCACATCGATCTGACCACTGGCATCAGTCGTTACCATACTTGGGGTGGTCAAAGCTGCGCCACTGGCTTCAAGGTTCTCAATAGATAGCTGTACAGGCACGCCAGCTAAGATACCACCCTTGCTGTCAGTGACACGGATAGTGGCATTGGTCTGGTCGCCGCCCGTGTTCAGAGTGGATTTATCAGAAGAGGCTATTATCTGGTAACTATCAATCGTGGCAGTATCTACTGCGACGATATAGTTCTGTACTAACTTAATATTTTCAGCGGTCGTAGTGGTTGCTGTTAGTTTGATACCGCCTTCTAATACCACTTGATTGACCCTAGCATCATCTATAAGCGTGAGATCAAAAGTTGCTACACCGTCACCATTCGTTTTAGCGGTGTTATTAGTAATGGTAACGCCAGTTTGTATAGGGTCATCTACATTTAAGCGCACTTCGCGATTGGCGATACTGCTGTCGTTATCCGCCACTCGTACAAAGACTTTAAAGGTATCGCCTTTGGTATTAACGACTTTATTAGCGCCAATGGTTAGGTTTTCTTGGGTACCATTGTCCGCAGGGGTTTTTGTGGTTACAGTACTGATCTTGGTAGCGATATTACCGTTTGCATCAGCGGCTGACAATACAACCGTAAAGCTATTGCCAATCGCTTTTTTCTGCTCAGCAGTAAGACCAGTTGGTACAGCAATAGTATAAGTTGCTTTACCAGAATCATTAGTAGTTTGAGTACCACTGGTTGCCAGAATAACACCTTGGCTAGCAATAGCGGCAGGCAATGCCAAGAACACTTTCTGCCCTTCTATTACATTGTCTTTGCTATCCTTAGCTATTACCTCAATTTGAACTTCTCCGCCATTGAGATTCAGGGTCTCAGGTTTAATAGCTATAAGATCGATAGCGGCTTTGGTTGACTGTATATTAAACTGAATTTCTTGCTTTTTACCTGTCAATGTTTCGGTTAAAGTAGCTGTTAGTTTTTGGTTTTTAAGTGCCGCCTTTTGATCCTTGTTTAAATTATTAGGCACAATAACCGTAAAGCTCGCTGCACCCGTAGCGCCAGTGTCGACAATATTAATATTTGAGCCTGGCTTACCATTTACGTTTAACAGTGCTGCCAATTCTTTGTTAGCAAACTCCAACTCGATAGGCTGACCACTAATACTAAAGCTAGTGTTTCGAGTACTTAGTCCAGCATTAACAACAACCGTATCACCTTCACCATTTAGTGTATAAAAGGGACGATTATTAATAAGATTAGGTGCGTTAATTACCGTCAAATCAACGTCAGGAGTCGTAATAACGACCTTCTTGGTTTCAGAGTAGGTGACGCCTTTTTCGATATACGATAACTGATAGTTAATACCGATACGCTTAAGCTCAGTACGCTCTTCTGCTGTCAGACCTTCTGGAATAGTAACGATAAACGTGGTCTCACCACTAAAGTCAGTAATTCCTGATGCGGCATTAACAGTAACCCCATAATCAAGCGCTGCTTTACCCAATTGAATAGCTACTACTTGTTTTTCAATAGGCTTGATAGGTGCATTTTTAGTGGCTAGTTCAACACTGATAGTACCACTTCCGCCAAACTCACTGATACTTGGTGTGATAATAGAAGCAAATTTGATGCTAGTCGAGGGTTGCACAACTTTTACAGTAGCAGTGATTGTAGATTGAGTACCGTCTTCATCAGTCAGAACAGCAGTGTAGTTGATCCCAGATTTAATCAATGTATCACGCTGGGTCGGCGTTAAGCTTTGGCTGATATTGAGTTTAAATGTCGCAATGCCGCTATCATTAGTGGTTTGTTTGTTACCAACAACAGTAGCACCATCTCCCTTGTTAATAATCAGCTTGACTGACTTACCAGCTGCAGCACTGCCATCTTTACGTTTACCCGCAACCTGCAAGGTAAATTGCTCATCTAAGACACTAACCAAAGAAGGTACACTCTTAGCGGTTAAAGCAATCTCACTTTGACCAATATCTGAGCCGATTGCGATAGGTTCGCTACTAACTCTACTACTAGCACCCGTGGCTTCGGTGACAGTAGCTGTTAATACAAAACTATTTGCCTTTTCTAGCGTCTCTTTTTGAGATACAGTCAAGCCTGCTGGGACAATAACAGTATAACTAACCATACCTTTAGCATCGGTAATTTGCTCAGCAGCGCCATCAAATGTTAACAAACGCGCGTCTGTTAAAACCTTTGGCAAGCTTGCTGTTACCTTTTGATTAGCAATCGCACCACCATTTTTATCATTCACACGGAAACTAATAGCCGCTGTACCACCTGAACTTGATAACTGTTTTTTACTGCTATTATCAAAACTAATGTCATATTTTGCAATAGGGATTTCAACGCTACTTTTAACAGTTTTTGTCGTGGTAGAACGATTAGGCTCAGATAAGCTAACAGTATAGCTAATACCCTCTTTTGCAATCCTAGCTCTAGTCGCGGCATCTAATGTTGGTGCTACTATCAAATCTACTGTCGCCTGACCATTAGCATTGAGTGTAAGCATATTAGTACTTAAGCTTATACCATTAGTATCACTATTAAGCTTGATAGATACTTTTGCACCATTAATAATCGTTGGCACTTTGCTATTTTTAGGGGTTGCTTTAATGGTTAGCTTCTGCGTATCACCATAAGCATTTATCTTATTGCTATTGCTTGTGGCATTAAGCATGTAATCGGAGACAGGTATCGCGACAGATAGCTTGCCTGTTTTGGTTTTGGTTGCGCCATTTTTTTCTCTGATATTGACAGCGTAGGTTACACCCTTTAAAAGTGCATCACGCTCAGATTTTGAGAGATTTTTATCCACTTCTATATCAAAGGTAACGACACCATTCTTATCTGTCACTTTGCTATTGCCGCCTATAATGGCAATACCTTTGATGCTATCAATGCCCAAACCTACGGTTACGTCTTGTGCGCGAGCACCGTCTTTATTTTTGATAATCACTTCAAATTTGGCACTATCACCATAAATATTTAAAATGTTATTAGATACTGAACTGGTATTTAATAAGGTGCCTATCTCAAGCTTACTTTCAATAACCTCTGCACCCTCTCCGCTGCCATCTTTTCTAACACTAATTGTCGTAACCTGAGTAAGTACTGAGCCATCTGATGACTGTTTGGCGGTTGCCTTTAATCCAAAACCATTACCTATCAAGTCGGCTTTCTGTTTCTCATTAAGCACTAGTGGGTTGAGCTTCAGCTCATAGATAGCTTCACCTTTGTCATTCGTGTTCTGGACGCTAGCACCCTGAATAGTTACACCAGTATTGGTAGAATCATCAATACTCAAACTCACCGATCTGTTAATCGCTGCACCACCTGATTTTGCTACTGCTTTAGCCGTAACATTAAATGTGACAGGCTCATCGGTGAGCTTTATGATAGTTGGATCAGTATAGAGTTTTTGTAAGCTAAAATCCTCTACAGGTATTTGCTCACCACCATCATTGTTGCCACCACCTGTATTGCCATTACCACCAGTACCAGGTTGGGTAACACCCAAATCAGGTGCTGGCGCGACAGAATCTACGGTATCGCCATCACCACCACCACAACCTGCCAATGCCAATGCGCAAGTCAAAGAAGTGAGTTGAAACAACTTAGAAGTAAAAGGTAGTGAACTATAGGACATTTTTGAACTCCGAATCGGCAATGATGTATATTCGTAAAAACAAGCAAGAATCGTTCCCAATCTAAGGGTATGTAAAAATATAATTACTTATATTACAGTATAATTTCTATTTATATAGATCGTATTAATTTTATAACATCAACTTTACTAACTTCTGTTGTAAGTTACAACAAAAAATTATACTTTTGGGTTAACTAATCAATCACATAGCAATGCAAATTCAGGGTATAATAGCTGACTTGTATGACGACAATAGTCACAAAATAATTTGAGTATTCATTGTATTTGTGGTATAAATGTCGCCTTTAAAATTTTCTGAATTGGTCGTCCTGTTATTTGCCTTTAGATGACAGAAATACCAGCTCAACCTTCATATAGTTTTGTTTGGTGCAAAAGTAACGCTTGCTGTGTCCATGCCGCAAAAACGCGCGACTTGCCCAGACTGGTATGAGAATCCCTCATACCTCATAGATTAGGAGTTCCTCATGGCTAGAGTTTGCCAAGTGACTGGAAAGCGCCCTATGGTGGGTAATAATGTTTCGCACGCAAACAACAAAACCCGTCGTCGCTTTCTACCAAACCTTCACAACCATCGTTTTTGGGTAGAATCAGAAAACCGTTTTGTACGTCTACGTGTGTCTACCAAAGGTATGCGCATCATCGACAAAGTTGGTATTGATAAAGTGTTAGCAGATTTGCGCGCACAAGGTCAAAAAGTTTAAGCCACGCGCTTATCGCCACCATCTAAAGGAAAGCTATCATGAGAGATAAAATCAAATTAGTATCGACTGCTGGTACTGGGTATTACTACACCACTACCAAAAACAAGCGCACTATGCCTGGCAAAATGGAAATCAAAAAGTTTGATCCAAAAGTTCGCCAGCACGTGATCTTTAAAGAAGCAAAAATCAAATAATTTATTTTTTATAAGCTTAACCACTTATAAACAACGTTATTTGAAATATAAAAAGGGCTTATCAATTGATAAGCCCTTTTTATTGTCTGTCTTTTTATTGGCTGCTATCTCAGTCACTTATACTTATAATTGACTGTCTCTATCTAGTTATTTCACCTTCACACCACTCTAACAAACTCTACTCTAACAAAGTCTCTTAGCCAAACCAGAGTATGCAGTAGTGTATCAGCTATAGTGCGTTGGCTCTTTGTCATAGACGTGCGCATGCCACTGGCTCATTTGCTTTTGCATAATCACCTGAATGGCAGCATGAATCATATGCTGACCGATGGCTTGAGTATCACTGCCGAGCAACTCTTTTAGCTTGTCAGAAAAATCAATGGTCATCAGCGGTGCATCATCTTGTTCGGCATCGCGCAGCAATAACCTACCATCGTCTGCTTCGACTAACTCAAGAGTCGTCTCTTTACCGAATCCTGCAAATCTATCTTGGTTATCGTTGTCTACTTCAATCTCATTATCAATATCATATGGCATTTATGTGTTCCTTATTGTCCCGTCATATACTGGCAAAAAATCGCATGTAGCAAAATTATCGTTATACAGCAATACGGGTAAAACTGTCTTATTCATACAATGGACGCTTTGAGCTTAGAATTCAAGGGCTGTAACACAAGTGTTATCAATGAGTAGGTCTTAATCTATTTATTGATTGTGTAAAAACAGTCGCTGCTCTAACGCCAGTAGCGTAGTTTTGCTAAGGTAAATAGCAATGCGACGAACATACCCAGATAATAAGCCAGCTTTAGCTCAAAGCTTGGGTCACGGTACTTAAATGGTAGCGCGACTGTCGCCGTCGCGGTGGGAAAGATCAGCAGCATGAGTAGCCAGTTTTCAAACACACCAAGCCAGCCTTGCAGATCGGTACCATGACGCAATGACGCCAAACCCAACAGCAAGCAGGCAATGATTAAGGCGATAAACAAACCGTTTGGTAAGTCTTTTGGAAAGATAATATCAGTAATTTTATTAGAGGTTTTTGGCATGCTAGCGTCCGGTCACACCCAAAAAGCGTGACTTATTGATGAGTAAAAATTTTAATAATATGACAGGTTTGATGATCGTTCCATTTACCAGTCAAAACAGCCGACTGGGTTTGCAAGCAGCGGATTAGCTGTAAGTACCCATTAGCCACAGCATGGACACACAAGCGGTCAGCCAACCAAGCGTTAAGGCGTTTCTAGTCTCGATATGGGTACCTTTTACTTTATTGAACACTCGTGAGCCAAGCCAAAACAGCAATGGAATACCGAGGACAAATGCGGGTACGATGAACGCCGCATGACGTAACACTGACTCTATATCTTCACCTATCATCAAGCGAAAACCATAACCTGCAAGGCTCAGCACTAATGAAAACACTGCTAGGCCAATGGTAATCCCTTTAGGTACTAAGCTTCGTGGCTGATCTTGAGGGCGCTGTTGATTATCATCTGGCATTTGCGTGGTTGGCTTATCCATAATGCACCTTTGTGTGGCATAAAACACGTCGATACTGACAAGTCGCTTTTACAAGCCACTTATTAGACTTCATGTCTTAAAAGTTACTTTAATCTTATGCTTACTTAATGACCGCTATTGATGACCAAAGCAAGCTCTTGACGCATCTCATCAATGGCGGCTTTATAATCCTCTTGGTTGAAGATAGCAGAGCCTGCAACAAACATATCCGCACCTGCCTCAGCGATAGCGCGGATGTTACTGGCTTTGATACCACCGTCGACTTCAAGTCTGATGTCGCGACCACTGGCATCAATACGCTGACGCACTTCGCGCACCTTGTCTAAAGTGCTCTCAATAAACGACTGCCCACCAAATCCAGGGTTGACGCTCATCAGTAAAATTTGATCGACGGTATCCATCACATAATCTAGATAATGTAGGGGTGTCGCAGGGTTTAACACAAGGCCGCATTTAGCGCCGCCATCTTTGATAAGCTTTAGAGAACGATCAACGTGCCCACTGGCTTCTGGATGGAAGGTAATGATGCTGGCACCCGCTTCTAAGAACTGCTCAATCATACCGTCGACAGGACTGACCATCAGATGCACATCAATTGGCGCATCGATACCGTAGTCACGCAGCGCTTTACAGATCATACTGCCAAAGGTCAAATTGGGCACATAATGGTTATCCATGACATCGAAGTGTATGACATCTGCACCAGACTCCAATACCCGCTCTACCTCTTCGCCCAGTCTGGCAAAGTCGGCAGATAAAATAGAAGGGGCGATGAGATAGGGTTTAGAAGGACTGCTCATAATTGAATTACCTAATTCATGTTTATATAAAAGTGTCATAAAATAAAAAAAGACTTGGAACTGGTCCAAGTAAAGCTTCAATCTTTAAAAGACTTAGATTGAATATTCAACTCACTAGCGCTGTTTATATTGAGTCTTACAGTAAGCACGACCGACGGCAAATGAACGTTTTGCTTGGTGCTTAGTCGCACGATTGGTCACACGCTGACGCCATGAGCGAAAGGACGAAGGTTTTAACTCATGGCGCATCAGTCTAATGACAGCGGCTTCATTGAGTCCATAGCTATGCTCTATCGCTGCAAATGGCGTTCTGTCTTCCCAGGCCATCTCTATCACTCGTGAGACTTGCGCCTCATCAAGCACTTTACCGCCTGTCTCATTGCGTGATTTGACAGAGCCTATCGGCTTGCCATTGCTACTAACATTGACATTGACATTAACATTAACATCGACATCAACACTGGCGTGCTGCTTATTTTGCAAAGCAGCCTCCATGTCAGCTTGCATGATCGCAAGCGCTGATTTGGTATCTACGTCCACTGCTGCTAAATCTTGATAACTTGCCATATAACTTACCTTTTAATTTTTAAAACAGCATAAGACATCAGCCTTTAGCTCAGCTGCGCCATGCGCCAGTGATGCTCAATATGATCATTGATGACTGTCTGGATAAAGTAATAGCTGTGGTCGTGGCCTGCCTGATAGCGGAGTGTTAACGGCTGCTTGGCTTCTTCACAAGCCTGTTGTAGCTTAGCCGTTTGCAGCTGTCCTTCTGCCAAAAAGTTATCAGCAGCGCCCTGATCTACTAAGATACTCGAGTACTGACGGCCAACGGTTTTGATAGTATGTGATGCATCAGCCTGCGCCCATAGCGCCTTATCGTCACCGAAGTACTCTGTATAGGCCGCCTCACCCCAAGCAGACTCGCTGGCTGCACAGACAGGCGATAATGCTGAGACACTGACAAACTTACTTGGGAATTTGAAACCTAATAACAATGCTCCATGACCACCCATGGAGTGTCCTGTCACACCGATACTGCTAATCGCAAACTCAGAGCGTACTAGGTCATAAAGCTCATCAACGATGTAGCTTTGCATATTGAAGTTCTCTGCCCATGGCGCACGCGTCGCATCCACATAATAGCTTGCACCCTGACCGACAAAATAACGCTCATCGTTCGGCACATCGGTGTCTTCACTACTGCGAGGAGAAGTATCAGGTGCGATAAATATCATGCCAAGCTCGCTACATCTTTGTTGAAAGTGCGCTTTGTGAGTGACGTTATCTGCGTTACAAGTCAGACCTGACAAATACAAAACTGCAGGACAGCGTTGTCCTAACAGCGCCTCATCTGGCAGGTAAATACTAAACGTCATCGGTGTCTTAGTAGCCGTCGATTCGTGACTATAGTAATGCTGCTCACCATTAAAGCAGCGATTCACACTGATTTGGGTAAGCTGGGTATTGGCAGATAAACTTTTATTGTAAGCATTATTCATGATTAACATCCTTTTTATAGAAATTAAAACAAATGATGATTTATAAAATTATTTAATAAACCAAAGAGTAAGCACTAAAAAATGAATAGCATTTATTAATTAGGAATTGCCCTAATTAGTAGTCGTTGTAGTCATAGGCAGACTAGTATTAGTAGCATCTTCATACAATATGTCAATAGCGCCATCGTCAGTATTGCCAGTACCGTCAGTAACATTGGCGATTGGTGAACGCGCTTTATCAAACAGTACTTGCTCAAATGCAGGCAATGCTGTCTTCATCAGACTACCAACGATCATTTGTGGCTCTGATGGCTCAAAACCCATAAAGCTCTCACGTTCACTGACACGTAGACTCGCTTCTTTAAAAGCAGCAGAAAAGCTATTGCTTTCACGCAGACTCTCAGCAAAGAATGCTTGACCGAAATAGGTCATCTCCGCGGTATTGGTACAGCCAAACGACATCTTATCCGCTGCTGAAGCCGTGATAACCACAGTAGTCGGTGACGTCAATTCATCGATAAATGAGCCAGAATAGCAAGCAGACACCACAATCACCCGCCAACGAATGCCTGATGCATCCAGCGCCCCACGCAGCCAGGTGGCATCCAGATTGTCCATCTCAAGGGGTGGATTAGATAAATGAATAAAGTCTTGATCACCATGTGAAGACAGCGTCATAAAGAGCACATCTTCATCGGCATTCATTTGCTGACCAATTCTTTTTAGCCCTTGCAAAATACTGGTCTTCGTGGCGACTGGTTCGTCTAGCCAGCTATAAGTATTATTAATCAGTGCCAATGAGTAGCCACTAGTGCCAAAACGCACATCAAACAGCTCGCGCACTTTATTAATCTCAGAGCGGAAGACATCTAGATCAGAAAATCCCGCAACCCCCATAAAATACCAATCACTCTTGCCTGGTGTACTCGGATCGATACCCGCTAGTGCTTGCTGCAATAGCTGTGGCTGCTTATAAAGCGCTGCTTCTTGTAACACAGGCTGTACAGGGATTTGCTTAAAGATAGGCTGGTCGGCGACGTTACGCTGCCAGATGGTCAATAGTGCCACCGCTCCTACCAGTACGATGATACGCTCCCACCAAGGCGTACGTTGCCTGCGGGCAAAAATCCATAGCAGCGCCAACGTTTGCCATAAAAACAGCACTAAAAACAAAATTGGCAAAAATGAATAGCTCCAGTCTGGCAGCCACCCTTGACTACCCAAAAACTGCACCAAGCTTTGCAGCAGCGCAGATAGTGTATCAGCCACCAGCCATAGTACTACTGGTACAAACAATAGCATTTGGTTGCCTGAGCGCCGCGCAAGAATGATACCGCCCAAGGAGATAATCGCTGGCCAAATTAGGTAGCTGACCAAACCCTGCTCGTTGAAAACACTTCCTTGCTCAGCAGCCAACCACGAAAAAAGCACATTACTGCCAAGTGCCAATAGTGCAAACGCTGCAAACTGCATAAAGGTTGGCTTCACCCAAGAAAACGCGCGGGTTGACCCTACCAGCATCCATAAAGCGGCAATAATATTGGCAGCGAAATTCAATGAAAAACGCTGAAGAGAAATGGTTTTTAGCGACGAAAGTGGCAAAGACTTAGACCTCTATCCAGTCAAGATAAATGCGCATTCTTGCAGTGAGTATGAGCCTATCTTGATAACCTAACCTCATAGTTTATCTTGCTAACCTCTCACGATTGTAACGGATTGTCAGTTAAGACAATAAGTATGATTTGTAAAAAGCGCTGATATAGTTAATTCACCTTAAAACCAATACGGTGCAGTTTTGTAGATACCATCACTTATTTCAATATGATTAAAAAGTTGAGAGTGAGGTAGAAATTATAAAAGTAGATAGAAAGAATAAACATAAGAAAAGGCCTTATAGTTAAGACCTTTTCTTTACTCATCAGACAAATCGTTTAAAGATAACCACTATCGCATCAATAACTCATTGACGCGCTTCAGATAAGCGGCCGGATCTTCTAATTGACCGCCATCAGCCAAGAGTGCTTGATCAAAGATAACCTGTGCAAGGTCGTCAAACTGCTCGCTACTCTCAAGCTTTTTGATGAGTGGGTGATCAGGGTTAACTTCTAGCGTCGGCTTACTCTCTGGTACATCTTGACCCATTTGCTGTAGCATTTGAATCATCTGCGGAGACAGCTCACCTTCACCGACCACCAGACATGCTGGACTATCGACCAGACGCGTTGAAACTTTGACATCTTTTGCGCGATCGCCCAATGCTGTTTTAAGCTTGTCGACGACTGGCTTCATGGTTTCTTGCGCCTTTTCAGCTTCCGCCTTTTCTTCGTCGTCTTGCAAGTCGCCCAAATCTACCGCGCCTTTGGCAATATTTTGTAGCGGCGTCTCATCGAACTGGGTCAAGAAGTTCATCGCCCACTCATCAACGCGGCTGGTCATGAGGATAACTTCGATGCCTTTTTTCTTAAACAGCTCAAGCTGCGGGCTGTTTTTGGCAGCGGCCAGATTGTCAGCCGTTAGATAGTAGATGGCCTTTTGACCCTCTTTCATACGTGCTTTGTAGTCTTCAAAGCTGGTCTCAACCTTATCATTGGTGCTGGTAGCATAACGCAGCAATTTGGCAATACGTTCTTGATTGCCCATGTCCTCGCCCAGACCTTCTTTAATGACATCGCCAAACTCGCTATAGAACTGCGCAAATTTCTCTTGTTTGGCTTCATCTTCACTATTGGCAAGGCTTGCGAGCATGGTCAAGACGCGGCGTGCGTTACCATCGCGGATAGATTTTACATCGCGTGACTCTTGCAATAACTCACGGCTAACGTTCAACGGTAAGTCTGCTGAATCAATCACCCCTTTGACAAAGCGCAGATACATTGGCAATAGCTGCTCGGCGTCATCCATGATGAAGACGCGTTTGACGTACAGCTTGAGACCATGTTGCTGCTCACGGGTATACAAGTCCATGGGTGCTTTTTTGGGAATGTACAACAGCTGCGTATACTGCACGCGACCTTCCACACGGTTGTGCGTCCACGTGAGCGGTGCATCCATGTCATAGGTAATGTTTTTATAGAAGTCGGCGTACTCATCCTCTTCAATCTCAGACGCTGAGCGTGTCCATAGCGCACTGGCTTTGTTGATGGTTTCCCACTCATCAGTCAGTACCATTTGTCCACTAGCTGGCGTGTCGTCGCCTTCCTCAACCTCATCTTCTTGCCAGACTTCTTTACGCATCTGAATCGGCAAACTGATATGGTCTGAGTATTTATTGACCAAACGCTTTATTTTGCCGCGGTCTAGATAGTTATCTTCACCTTCAGAATACTCTTCTTTTAGATGCAGGATGATACTGGTGCCGCGCGCTTCTTTGGTAATGGGCTCAACGGTAAAGCTTCCAGTGCCATCAGATACCCAGCGCACGCCTTTATCAGCCGTCTCACCTGTTTTACGTGACTCGACACTGATGGAATCTGCAACGATAAAGCCTGAGTAAAAGCCAACCCCAAACTGTCCAATCAATTGACCGTCTTGTTTTTGTGATTCAGAGAGCTTGTCCAAGAAAGCTTTGGTGCCCGATTTGGCAATCGTTCCCAAGTTTTCGATGGTATCGGCTTCATTCATGCCAATACCGTTATCGGTAAAGGTGATGGTTTTGGCTTCCTCGTCGACGGCAATACGAATTTTTAACTCACCATCATCTTCGTACAGGCTGTCGTCATTGGTGGCTTCAAAACGCAATTTATCACACGCATCAGAGGCGTTTGATACCAGCTCACGGACAAAGATATCAGCATTAGAATATAGCGAATGCGTCACTAGATGCAGCAGCTGCGCCACTTCCGCTTCAAACGTATGTTTTTTTAGTTCTGGATTATTCTCATCAGCTATGGGGGTGTCGTTTTTTGGCTCACTCATAAAAAACTCCTTTAATGTATGTCAAAACTTATTATTAAACAGCAGTAATCAAACCAAAATCACTCAAGTCAGCATCAAATAGGCATCAGAGCGTTTGGTTTTAAATAGCGCTAGGCTGTTACTACTAATAGGGGCGCGGAGAAATATTTCAAGCTCAAAGACTTGTTTAAACAAAAAACACCGCCTTAGTGTCCTAAGGCGGTGTCGTTATACAATGAATGGTTTATTCTTAAAATCTAGGAATTACAAGCAACTAGGCAGATGACCAGCAGGATCTGACTCGCGGGCTGCCATGGCATCTTCTACGGTCATACCAAGTGCCTTGGCAACGCCTTCGCCATATGCAGGCTCACACCAGTTGCAGTTACGGATATGACGATACTTAATAAAGTCAGGCGCATCACCCATATTTCTGGCGGTGTTTTCAAACAGTACTTGCTGCTGCTCATCATTCATCAAGTTAAACAACGCACGTGGCTGGCTAAAGTAATCGTCATCGTCTTCACGGAAATCATAGTGTGCTGCATCGCCGTTGATCTTGAGTGGTGGCTCAGCGTACTCAGGCTGCTCTTGCCACTGGCTAAAGCTGTTTGGCTCATAGTGTGGACGACCGCCATAGTTATCATCGACACGCCCTTCACCATCACGATGGTTGCTCATCACTGGGCAACGTGGCTTGTTAACAGGGATTTGCTGATGGTTGACACCGACACGATAGCGCTGAGCATCGGCGTAGTTAATCAAACGGTTTTGCAGCATTTTATCTGGCGAGACACTGATGCCTGGCACTAGGTTACTTGGCGCAAAAGCTGCCTGCTCGACATCAACAAAGTAGTTGTTCGAGTTTTTATTGAGCTCAAACTCACCTACTTCAATCAGCGGATAATCCCCTTTTGGCCATACTTTGGTCAAATCAAACGGATGATAAGGTACTTGATCCGCTTCCTCTTCAGGCATGATTTGCACATACATCTTCCACTTAGGGAAATCACCATTTTCGATGGCATTAAATAAGTCTCTTTGATTGCTCTCGCGATCCATACCGACGACTTCTGCTGCCTCAGCATCAGTTAAGTTTTTGATGCCCTGCTGCGTACGGAAATGAAACTTCACCCAAAAGCGCTCATTTTCTTCATTCCAAAAGCTGTAAGTATGCGAGCTGAAGCCATGCATGTTTCTATAAGATGCTGGCAGGCCACGATCACTCATCAAAATAGTAACCTGATGGAATGCTTCTGGTAATAGCGTCCAAAAATCCCAGTTATTGGTTGGTGAACGCATATTGGTACGTGGGTCACGCTTAACCGCTTTGTTCAAATCTGGGAATTTACGCGGGTCACGCATAAAGAATACTGGCGTATTGTTACCCACCATATCCCAGTTGCCCTCTTCGGTATAAAACTTCAGCGCAAAGCCGCGAATGTCACGCTCAGCGTCAGCAGCACCGCGCTCGCCTGCAACCGTACTAAAGCGCGCAAACATCTCAGTCTGCTTGCCCACTTCACTAAAGATTTTGGCACGGGTGTACTTGGTGATGTCGTTGGTCACGGTAAACGTACCAAAGGCACCAGATCCTTTGGCGTGCATACGGCGCTCTGGAATCACTTCACGCACAAAGTTGCCTAGTTTCTCGTTTAGCCAGACATCTTGCGCCAATAGTGGACCGCGCTTACCTGCCGTGAGACTGTTTTGGTTGTCAGCGACTGGTGCGCCATTACCCATCGTTAATTGGGTCGGTGCATAGGGACATTTTTTATCGCTCATGTCGTTGCTCATAGTGATACTCCTTTGAAAAGCAATTGGATTAAAGTACAAATTCTATTCTGAATAAGCTTCTAGCAGTAGCCCTAGAATAGTCGTCAGTTTGTTTGAATAACGGTGAGTCTTTTTCATAGTAATCTATTAGTGCAATTAAGTTGCCTTGTTAAGTACTATTACAACTGATTTTGATAAATTTGCATAATAAATTAATCACATTCTTTTGTTTTGTTTTTTAAAACATAGGCCACTGCATGATTGGTTATTAAAAACGACTTAGCTATCAAAAACCACAGCAACTGAGCTAACCAACCATCATCTAGCCAGCCATCATAAGACTACTCACTAGCGCGGCATCGGACGAATCGTAAGAATTTGCTCGCTACGACCAAAAGGGCCATGTACATCATGCAATACCGCACTGGTGAGCCCTATACCGTCGTCGCCATACTGCTGCACAGCTTCGATACCTAGCCATTTCCCTTGTGGCGTGCGATGCATATGAATTTGCAAATCAGTATTGGGGAACATCCATTGCAGCTCTGACAATCCTAGACCAAGTCTTGGCACCACGCCGTTGGCGGTATCTACCATACCCAATAGATGCACCAAATCATCGGTGGTTTCGCCCTCTACCATCTCGATGTCATTGGTTATCCAAACCATACCTTTGCCTTCGCGACGATCGGGAGCAGCGACCAAACGCACACTTTCGATAAAACCGCCCGGCCAGCCTTTCATATCATCCCAAACGGCCAACTCTTCTGGCTTGTTCACTGCCTTTTGATCCTCAAGCCCTGCAATCTCGCTGGTATCCTGAGTCATCAGCCGCCACGCACGAGCAATAATGCAATCACGCCCGCGACTACTCATCACCGCCTCCACAAGCTCAATCGTCTTGCCCGGTCGAATACAGCGGGTGGTAATCGTAAACTCATCGAGCGGAATCAGTCCTAATATATCCAGACTAATACGTGCGATGCGCATGTTGTTTTGCGGCGCAAACTGGCTCAGCTCTGCTGTGAGTACACCTGTTGCTGGTGCCATATGTTGCTCATGCTCATTCCAAGCGCCTTGCGCATGCTTGGTTGGCTGATAGTGTGCAACGCAGACACCGTCTTCCTGCTGTTCACGTTTGATAAAGTTGTAATAAGCTGACATGACCTTCCTTAGTGTTCTATCAATCCTTTCTCATTTACCCAGTACTTTTGGACTATCCAATACTTTTTGAAGGTTATGAGAAATCGTTATCGTTGTATGGAAAAAATATTATTAGGTTTTATTATTGAAAGAGAGCATGCATATTCAACACGCTCTATTTAGTAAGCTCTTGTTTTCTCATCCTAAGAAGCTGACGACTTTTCAGAGTAAAAAACAGCAAAACACCCATGATGACAACGAGTGCTCCATAAAAAAGACTGTACTCTTTCATAAAGTGCGCTATGTCTAGTCCAAGCATCATCGCCAATATGCTAATGACAAACATATTGATATTTAATTGCTTATTGACTTCTTTAAGACTAGCTTCTGCCAATACGAATCTTTTTCGCTGTTTTTTCATCCTATCTTACCTATTCCTACTGTGCTTATAATAGTAGATGGCTCTATAACTCATTATATCCTACTTTACTTACCCACTTGTGTGACTGGAATACGTAAAGCTTTAGGCAGGCTAAAGGTCACGTTCTCCTCAATACCTGACAGCTCACTTGGCAAATCGCCGCCCCAATCCTGCAACTGTTGCAGTACTTCTTGAATTAAAATCTCAGGCGCTGACGCACCAGCGGTGACACCGACACTTTGCACCCCATCAAACCATTTATGATTCATCTCACTCGCATTATCAATCAAATACGCGCGGCAGTTCATGCGCTCGGCCAATTCACGCAAGCGATTAGAGTTAGACGAGTTTGGTGAGCCGACGACCAACACTACCTCACAGCGACCAGCTAAGTCTTTGACCGCATCTTGGCGGTTTTGGGTGGCGTAGCAGATATCATCTTTGCGTGGCCCTTGGATACTAGGGAACTTGTCCCGCAGTGCATCGATGACGCGCGCTGTATCATCCATCGAAAGGGTGGTCTGGGTAACAAAAGCCAAGCGCTCAGCATTTTGTACCGTCAGTTTTTCGACGTCTGCTTCGTTTTCGACCAAATGGATTTGACCGCCATGACGGTGGTTAAAACGCCCCATAGTGCCTTCAACCTCAGGATGTCCAGCGTGACCAATCAATACAGCATCCATCCCCCCTTGGGCAAACTTTGCTACTTCGATATGCACTTTGGTGACCAAAGGACAAGTTGCATCAAACACAGTGAGATCACGGCGCTCAGCCTCATCTTCGACCGCTTTTGAGACCCCATGTGCAGAGAAAATAACGATGGAGCCATCCGGCACTTCATCGAGCTCCTCGACGAATACTGCGCCGCGATTGGCAAGATCTGAGACCACAAACTTATTATGTACGACCTCATGACGGACATAAATAGGAGGTTCAAAACGGGTCAATGCTTCGTTCACAATCGCAATCGCACGGTCCACACCAGCACAAAACCCACGTGGATTGGCAAGATAAATTTGCATAAGAAGGCCTATCATTAGATAATTTAGAGTCAAAAGTTTACAATAATGCGAATACCCTACTTTAGCATAAATTGCCTTTATTACCGTTTAAAATACCGTCGTCTCGGACGTAATACGGTAAAGTAGGTTTTAGGAGCTAAAATCAATTTATAATTAAACGGATAATTCACAGGCATGCATGATTTGTATCATCCTACATGATGTCTTTTTTTCATTTTACCAGCCCTTACTCGCTCACTCATCCCATTAGGATACACTGTATGACAGGTTCATTATTTATTATTACTGCCGCCTCTGGTACTGGCAAAACATCACTGGTTAAGCAGCTATTAGCCACCACCAACGACTTGACTGTCAGTGTCTCCCATACCACTCGCGATCCACGACCTGGCGAGATTGATGGCCATCATTATCATTTCACTGATGTCGCATCATTTACAGCAGGAGTCGATGAGGGCAAGTTTTTGGAGCATGCAGAAGTATTTGGGAATTATTATGGTACCTCAGAGCAAAGCGTACGAGCACAGCTAGATGCGGGTATTGATGTCATCTTAGAGATTGACTGGCAAGGCGCTCTACAGGTCAAAAAAATATTTGCCGATGCCATTACAGTTTTTATTTTACCGCCAAGCCTGACAACGTTACGTCAACGCTTATCATCTCGTAACCAAGATACTGCCGAGGTCATCGAACAACGTTTGGCTGGCGCAGTGACCGAGATGGAGCAATATGTACACTTTGATTTCGTCATTATTAATGACAGCTTTGAGGTTGCATTAACAGAGCTAAAGGCCATCATAGTCGCTGATAGACAGACTTTAAAGCGTCAGCAGCAGCGCTATCATCGCACCATCACAACCTTGCTGAATAATAAAGCACTCGATTAGATAAATATTATTCAATTCAAATAGGCTGGGCATAAAAAGCAACTGCGCAACTGTACAAAAAATGCTATAATGCCTAGCTATTCCCCTTTATGTTTTTGATATTATTTTTATTGAGTGGCGGACACAGCTCACCACTAATAAAAACAACCGAGGTAGCTATTTATGGCACGAGTGACGATTGAAGATTGTTTGGATAATGTTGATAATCGCTTTGAGCTGGTTTTAGTTGCCAGTAAACGCGCCCGTCAATTGGCCAAAGGTATCGCTGAACCAATGGTTGATGTCGATAATGACAAGCCTACTGTTTTGGCACTGCGCGAAATCGCTGCTGGCAAAATCACCCGTGATATTCTAAATCAACCAGAGCACAACTTTGCAACCAGCTCACTAGATTTAGCATTGTCAGGTGACCATAGCTTTTAAAGCCACTCAGGCTTCAGGTTGGTTTTTAGGCTGATGATATTGTTTCCTTAAGATACTGTCTCCTTAAAATATTGTCTCCTCAAAACACCACCAAACTTATATTCCAATTCAAAAAACCACAGTTCATGCTGTGGTTTTTTGGCGTTTAAACCTGTTATTTTTCTAAACGACTGTCAACTTTTTTATATTTGCTCTCTGTAACTATCAGAATTTGCTTAGCAGGGTTTCAATTTTTTTGAGCTGCCCAATCGCTTAGTAGTTGACATTGAGAGCAATTTACGATTAATTAGAGGGTGGCCTTGCAATAATGAAAGGTCACCTTCACAGACAGCTGTTGCAATATAAACATCTATTAAAACCTTACTCTTAACAAGCGCTTCTTCACAAGCAATTCTTGAAAGCAACGAACTATAGGATCATCCCTCTATGAGCCAAACCTTACCCAAACTCAGTCATCCTCTGGTTGACGAAGCTCAGTATGATTTGCTGCGTTCAGTTGGGTATCTTGGCGCAGCAGATCGCCGTGATATTATTGATGCGTGCAAGTTTGGTGATATCGCTCACATAAAAGATAAGCGCAAATCAGGTGAGCCCTATATCACCCATCCGATTGCGGTTGCTGAGATTTTAGCAGGCTTCCGCTTAGATCGAGACAGCATTATAGCTGCGATTTTGCATGATACCGTCGAAGATACGGATGTTAGTGATGATGAAATCGAACAGCGCTATGGTAAAGTTGTCGCCACACTGGTCGATGGTGTGACTAAACTAAAATCATCCAATCATGATAAGCAACAAAACAAAGCCGCTACCTTTCATAAAATCCTAACCGCAACCCTCGCTGATCCACGCGTATTAATCATCAAGCTTGCTGACCGCTTGCACAACATGTCTACGCTTGATGCGGTACGTCCAGAAAAGCAGCGCGCGACCGCCCAAGAAACGTTGGACTTTTATGTGCCATTCGCACGTTTGATGGGGCTCAATGATATTGCTGATTATATCGAAGTGCTTTGTTATCGTAACCTTGATTCTGAGATGTACAACAAGCTGTCTGACAAGCTATTGCAGCATGGGCTTGGGCGCAACTTCCAAAGAGAGTCCATTCACCGTTACCTCAGTATTGTCCTCAGTAATTTAGGACTAAACGGACACGTAAAAGTACTCGATAATCGCGTGGTGATATATCGCCAGTTTTTCCGTAATCGCGGTGAGATCAATGCATTGCTACGCCACTATGCTTTTGAGATTGTGCTTGATAGCATCGAAGAGTGTGACAAGCTCGCTTACTACCTGATAAAAAAATACCAAATAGAGAACTCTCATATTAAAGACAATATTCGTCGCCCTCTGCCAGGTGGTAACCAATCACTGACGCTGATATATGAGCGTGACAGCGATTTTGTGAAAGTCACTATTTTGACCAAAAAAATGCAAAATGCTGCACGGCTTGGAGTCATTGGTGCTGAGCATGCCTCCGATGTCAGTCGCTCAGTCATCCAAGCATCGCTGCGCAATATGAAAGAGTTGGTCGATGAAGATACCTTAAATGAAAACAACCCAGATTTTACAGCGGCTGTCTCTACGATTAATGAGCTAATGGACTACCTACACTCTAGCAAAATCATCTGCTATAGTCCGCAAGGCCGTGCTTATGAGCTATCACAAGGTGCCACAGCGCTGGACTTTGCTTATGCTGTTGGGCCTATGGTTGGTAATGTGGCTGTTGGCGCAAACATCGATGGTAAAAAAGCCAAGCTTGGTACGGTGGTCAAAAATGGCCAACAGGTTGAGATTGAAGTAAACAGCCACTCTGAACCAAAAGCGGAATGGCTAGGATTTGTGGTGACCAATAAAGCCCGTGAAGAGATACTGCGCTGGTTTAAAGACTTATCGACCGCCGATAAGCAACATCATGGTCAGCAAGCATTGGATCGTGCGCTAAAAACCTACCAAAAGAGTCTCGACGACTTAACAGATAACGACTGGAAGAACTTGATCGAATGGCGAGGCGTACCAGAAAAAGACGCGTTATTTCAACAAATAAGCTCTGGTACTCTACTGCCACAGCTTGTGGTGTCACGCTTATTTAGCGACGAAGTCAGCACTCTACAAACGCAACAACAAAACAATGGCATGACACAGGCGCAGCAGCTAATCGCGAACGCGACAGGCGTCGAGCTTGATTTTGCCAATTGTTGTCATCCTATTTATGGTGACCCAATTGTAGGCCATTTATCACGGCATGGTCTGGTCGTACACCGCCACAAATGCTTTTCGCTAGACGATATTCGTAAGGATAATCCTTATCAAGTCATACAGCTGCGCTGGCGTGACGATAAAACGGTCAAAACGAATGAGGCAGATGCAATCAATGGTAAAACCACTGGAGAGATTCGTTTCCCAGCTTATCTAAAGCTTTCTATCGCTCTCAGTGATGAGCAAATCAGTGAAGTCATCTATCATTTGCGTCAGCTCAATATCGGTGTCGAAAAGGTCGATGTGCGCAGTACTGATACTATCGTCCATGTCATCGTCCGTAGTCGCAATCACTTAGCACAAGGCATTCGTGACCTGCGCTCATTACTAGGCTTCCCAAATATCATACGATTGTATCAACTATAAAGATGATTACTACTTTCACTTGTTTGTTCGTATGACGGCTAACAACCCCTATTTAACTTTGCTTTAAAAGTTTAGAATACCCCTCACTCATCTGCTACCCAAACATTCAGCAGATTAAAATAACACAAGAACGACAAGGATAAATTATGACTCGTCAAACCATCCAAACTGATAACGCCCCTGCAGCCGTTGGCACTTACTCACAAGCGGTCAAAGTTGGCAATACCGTTTATGTTTCAGGTCAGCTTGGTTTCGACCCTCAGACTATGGAGCTAAAAGACGGCTTTGAAGCGCAAGCTAAGCAAGTATTCGCTAATTTAAAAGCGGTCTGCGAAGCAGCGGGTGGCAGCTTAAATGATGTGGTTAAATTCAACGTGTCTTTAACTGACTTAAGCGATTTTGCTGTCCTGAATGAGATATTCGCTGAAAACTTGAGCGAGCCTTATCCTGCCCGCGCAGCTGTACAGGTCGCCGCATTGCCTAAAGGTGGCGTGGTTGAGATTGAAGCTATCCTGTATATTGAGTAAACGGACGTATTTTTTACTTAACTCTCAAGTTATTAAGTCAAAAAACAACTCTAAAAAACATTTCTAAAGTAAGCCCAAATATAGCTATTTGGGCTTACTGCTCTTATCTCTACCAATGTCATGATCTAACTATAGTCAAGGAATTTTAAAATTGCTACAAGGCGACCGACCGCAGGTAGTACACTAAGTACATCTAGGGCGGATAACACCGTAGCGGTTTAAAAGTTCTCCGACTATATTTAAAAGCTATAGGTGTATTTTATGTTGGTACAAGTTGCTCTACCCGTGCCCCTTTATCGGGTATTTGACTATAGTGTACCGGCAGATACTAACACTTTATCAAGCCCCTCTTTACCGCATATTGGGTGCCGCGTTGAGGTGTCATTTGGTCGTCAGACCTTAATCGGTATCGTGGTTGCTCATGTCTCTGAAGCTGAGAGCAGCGTCCCCATCAAAAAGCTAAAACCCATCAATAAATGCTTGGACGCTGAGCCTATCTTAGATGCTAGCATGCTCACGCTCGCTCATTGGCTTGCCCGTTATTATCACTACCCACTTGGTGACGTCCTAGCCGTCATCTTACCAAGCCTAGTTCGTCAAGGAAAACCACTAGATCTTCTGATCACCCACTGGCGAATTTTGCCACACATCACCGATGACGACTTTCGCGCCAATGCAAAAAAACAAAAGCAACAGTTTGACATGCTTAAACTACATGGCGAGCGCGGTGCTAGTGAAGATGTCCTGTTATTAGAAGGCATGCAGCGGAGCTTTTTAAAAACGCTAGAAGAAAAAGGTCTTATAGAGCGCTATATTCAACCCAAACAAGCACCTTCACCTGTCAAGCTCGCAAAAATGCCGCTTGATCTCAATGATGAACAGCAGCTTGCCGTTGCAGCCATTGTTGCTGCCCATGAAGCTAAACGCTATACAGGATTTTTATTAAACGGCATTACTGGTAGTGGCAAGACTGAAGTCTATCTACAAGCGATGCAAGCCGTATTAGAAGCTGGTAAGCAGGTTTTGATTCTCGTGCCAGAGATTGGACTGACACCGCAGACGCGTGCACGCTTTGCTAGCCGGTTTGCCGCTCAGATTGTGTTGCTTCATTCAGGCATGAGCAATACCCATCGCTTGCAAGGCTGGCAAGACTGCCGTATTGGTCATGCACAAATCATCATCGGGACACGCTCAGCGGTGCTTTATCCTTTCGCAGATTTAGGCCTCATCGTCGTCGATGAAGCGCATGATGGCTCTTATAAACAGCAAGATACCTTGCGTTATCATGCTGCCGACGTCGCGCTTTATCGCGGTCTGCAATACAACATCCCAGTCGTGCTTGGTACTGCCACCCCTTCTCTTGAGCATTTAAAACTGGTTGATGATGGCAAGCTGGTAGAGTGTCAGCTGCTTACTCGTCCTGGTAATGCAAAGCCTGCAACGATGCAGCTGATCGATGCGCGCTTGCACAGTACTCATCAACAAACAACCGATGACGGCACGCGCTATGATACAGGTTTAACCGATGCACTCATTGGCGCGATACGACAAACGCTTGAAGCTGGCGATCAAGTATTGATATTCTTAAATCGTCGCGGCTATGCCCCTGTCTTGTTATGCGAGGCTTGCGGTTGGCAGGCAGATTGCCCACGCTGTGATGCCCATTTAACCGTTCATTATAATAGCCAAGCCCAGCAGAGTAATTACTCAAATAGTTCATATTTGAAATGCCACCACTGCGACTGGCAAGCCTATATTCCAAAAGTTTGCCCTGATTGCGGTAGTCAAAATTTAGATGCTAAAGGCATGGGCACCACAAGGCTGAGCGAAAACTTGCACGCTATTTTTGCCAATCCACAAACCAGTAAAGAGCTGTATCCAATTATCCAAATCGATCGCGATACCACAAGGCGCAAAGACAGCTGGGAGAATATCTATCAGCGTATCAATCAAGGCAATCCTGCCATCTTAGTTGGCACACAGATGGTCGCCAAAGGCCATCATTTCCCCAATGTTACCTTGGTTTGTTTGCCCAATGCTGATCGCGGTTTTTTGTCCGCAGATTTCCGCTCGCCTGAACATACCGCACAGCTAATGATTCAAGTAGCAGGGCGTGCTGGACGCGGTGATAAAGCTGGGCGCGTACTCATTCAAACGCTGCAACCAGATAACGAGCTATTATTAAAACTGGTGAAAGATGGTTATCTCTCCTTTGCGCGTGAATTGCTGCAAGAGCGAAAGATGATGGGGCTGCCGCCTCATAGCCATGCCGCGCTGATACGTTGTGAAGGCAAGACCCTGGCTGCTACCACCCAAGCACTCAAGGATGCGGTTATTAATCTGCCTCATGGACACAACCTTGCAGTACTTGGTCCTATCGATGCGCCGATGAGTAAAAAGAACAGCCGCTATCATGCACAATTGCTGCTCTTAGCCAAAGATAGACAGCAATTACATCATGTATTAAATCAATGGTGGCAGCCAGTACTTGCCATGCCAAGCGCCAAATATCTTAAGCTTACCTTAGACATCGACCCTGTTGGTTGGTAGCAATCCCTACCATAAACTGAAAACGATTAAGATAGGCTTTCTTGCCTTTTTAACGCCTAGTTACAGCTTAGAGGTCTTAGATATGCTAAATTCTTTGTATATCGAAAAAGTATGACGCTTACTAATGACGTGACGTACGCTCTTAGACGTACTTTTTTATAGAGCACAGCCTTATAGGCGCGCTCTATATATTAATTAACTTGCTTCTATAATCTTGAGTGTTGTTATGAGTCCAAATGATTTGAACCCTGAACAAAATAGCAGCCCCAATCAAACAAATGCTAATCCTCAGCACGCTTCTGAGGGTACTGGTCGTCCTGAGAGTCTACAGAAAGACAGCAAAATAAAGAACTATACCCATGGTAATCAAGACACTCACGATCACGACGAGCATTTAGAGGTCACAACGGCACCGCGAGACACCAAAGGCTATCAGCGCACGCTGCTATTTAGCTTTATTATCATCACTGCTTATATGTTCATCGAGGCGATAGGTGGCTGGCTCACTGGTAGTTTGGCGCTATTATCCGATGCAGGCCACATGCTAAGCGACGCCATAGCACTTGGCGCAACCTTGATGGCATTCAAAATCGGTGAAAAGTCTGCCACCCATCAAAAAACTTTTGGTTATAAACGTTTTGAGATTTTGGTCGCTACCGTCAATGGTGCCACTCTCGTCATTATCGCTGTCATGATTTTTTATGAAGCCATTAAACGCTTTAACTCACCGACTGACATTGCTAGCGAAGGTATGCTCATCATTGCCACTATTGGCATGTTGGTCAATATTTTGGTCGCTTGGCTCATGCACCGAGGTAGCCGTACCAAAGCAGATGAACACCAGCACAGCCATGACTTAAGTACAGAGCAAGCATCATCTAACGGCACGCAAAAAGCACGCAAAAAGAGATCTGAAGAGCCAGTTAACCTCAATATGCACAGTGCCTATTTGCATGTATTAAGTGACTTGATGGGTTCTGTTGCCGCTATTGTCGCCGCTTTATTAATGATTGCGTTTGGTTGGATATGGGCGGATGCGGTGGCATCAGTGGTGGTTGCCATACTGATATTAATCAGTGGTTATCGCGTGGTACGCGACTCGGTACATATCTTAATGGAAGGCACGCCAGCAGACATATCACTGGTTGAGGTAGAGCAAAGGATGGTAGCGCATCCACAAGTGCACAAGATACATGATCTACATGTGTGGAGTATTACCAGCGGCCTAAATGCCTTATCTTGTCACGTTGTGGTCGATGGTGAAATGAGCATTTACGAGTCTAGTTTACTGATCGCTGATCTGGAACAGCGCCTATTAGACCTTGGTATCGACCATGCTACTATTCAGGTTGAGAGCCTGTTACATTCGCATACTCGAGCACATGGTGATGCACTGGTCTGTGACATATTAGAGCGTCCTTCTGAGGGTAACAATCATATTGGTCACAGTCATTAGTAACAGCCAATTACGAGCCGTTAGTTCGGAAAACTGTAAATGATATAGACGTAGCTTTAGTAGTTACGTCTAATGCAACGATAAATATAGCGTAATATAGGCCAAAATAACCAAGCTGCTGTGATAATCCAAACGATAAATCCAAGACCTAACAGGGGAGTTTCCTAAACTTTGTGTAGCTGCTTATAATCCACTAACAGGAGAATAAGCAATGACTACTCAATCTGACATCAAGAAACTGGCTGAGCAAATGGCCAGCAGCATGAAAAGCTTCGATGACATCAAAGACTTTCAAAAGCAGCTCATGCAGTCCTTCATCGACACTGCCCTAGAAGCAGAAATGGAAGAGCATCTCGGCTACCCCAAGCATGAAAAGGCAGACAGGCCTAATAAGCGCAACGGTCATACTAAAAAGACCGTCCGTAGCGACACAGGCGACCTTGAGATCTCCACTCCAAGAGACCGCGGTGGCAGCTTTGAGCCTGTACTTGTCAGTAAGCATCAAACCCGTATTTCAGGTCTTGATGACAAAATCATATTTCACTACAGGCATAGCCTTCCGTCTTGCGCTTCGGGCAAGTGTCTCCCAGACACTTGCTGATCCTCGCTCATACGCCAAAGGTCAAACCACTACTGAGATTGTCGAAACCATCAAGGACATCTACGACGTCGACATCTCAAGCAGCTTGGTTTCCAGAGTCACTGACAACCTCTTGGATGACATCACCGCTTGGCAGAACCGGCCACTGAGCAGTGTTTATCCTATCGTCTACTTAGACTGCATTGTCGTCAAAGTTCGTCAGGACAAGCAGATCATCAACAAAGCTATCTATCTGGCCTTAGGCGTTGCTCTTGATGGTAAAAAAGAGCTGCTTGGCATGTGGCTATCAGAGAATGAGGGCGCTAAATTCTGGCTGGGTGTTCTCACTGAATTGCAAAACCGCGGGGTTCAAGATATTCTTATTGCCTGTGTAGACGGCCTAAAAGGCTTCCCTGATGCCATCAATACGGTCTACCCTAACGCTCAGGTTCAGCTGTGTATCGTGCATATGGTGCGCTATTCGATGAAGTTCGTACCTTGGACGGACAAGAAGGCCGTAGCAGCTGATTTAAAGGCCATCTACGGTGCTGATACGCTTGAGATGGCAGAGGCCAACCTTGAGCACTTTGATGAAGTATGGGGTAAAGAGTACCCGCATGTCATCAAGTCGTGGCGCAATAACTGGGAGGGCTTAACGGCGTTCTTTGAGTACCCTAAAGACATCAGAAAAGTCATTTACACCACCAATGCGATAGAGTCGCTAAACAGCGTAATTCGGACAGCGATGAATAAGCGTAAGGTGTTTCCCTCCGATCAGGCAGCATTCAAGGTGGTGTACTTAGCAACTCAGCAGGCATCCAAAAAGTGGTCGATGCCAATCCGTAACTGGACGTCTGCTTTGAATCGCTTTATGATTATGTTTGATGATCGTATTAGTAAGCATTTAATCTAAATGGCAGTTACACAGAATTCGGGATGGGCTCCCTAACAGCGTCATTCTAATCCAAAAGTCTAAACATCCATTACACACATTAGTCAGATAAGCTGGTCCCATGTTCGAGGCCATTACTAACCAAAACCCAAAGGCTAGTGCTAAGACTGCAACCAGTATTCTGACAAATACTTTTCCAATAAATATTAATAAGGCGTGCTGCTTATTAACAGCAGGATGGGTTTTTGGCTTATTATCCATGAGTAATCAGTCTCGATAGTTGCTTTAATACATTGTTCCAATCGTGCGAAATCACCAAATTTATTACTTTCCTTATTACTACTATCTAAATCAAACACTTCTATCAGACTTTTGCTTGCACAATTTTAAAAAAACCAGTTCCAAGGGGGCTTATATGGTTATAATAACCATATCAAACCACTATTTAGCATACTGATTGACTTTGGCAAGCAGTCTTATTAGTATTTTTTATTTTATCTATCGAAGATATACCACTATGTCTAGACGCTCGGCACCTTTTGTCGCCCCCGACTATATCGACAACCCTACTTCAAAGGATGGCAAAAAACACGCCAAATTTTTGCTATCAACACTGCAAGAAGACATTGCCAGCTTTCGTGATGAGCAGTTTCCGCCTGATATTTTGCGCCAAATTCGTGATATGCCCATTTTTGAAGGCAACTTAGCAGAAGTCCAAGCCTACCAACAACGCTGGCAGCCTCTTATTGAGCGCGCGATGGCTTTTTATCCAGCCGCTTATCTGCCACCCGACTATTTACCATTACCAGCCAGCCTTGAGATACCGCAGTTCATCTATCATGTTCAGCGTCTACATCTGACCAAGACCCGCGCCAAAGAATCCAAAAGCTTTGGCTCAGTGGGAGCACTGACTGATAAATGCGGTGATTATAGTGCTGATGAAATTGCGCGTATGTCAGCAGTGTTCGATAATGACGACGAGGCGCGTTTGGTGGCACATCGTGAATTTATTGACTTGCGTGCCTATGTCTTTTGCCGTGACAATAAGGGCGAGATGTTAGAGCCTGAACGAGTACGCTTTTATCGTACTGGACTCATCGTCCATGCCCTACCCAATTTTAAGATCGTCGATAGCAGGCAAACACCCCGTAAGCGGCGCAACGATGCGTACAGTAACCCAATAGCAGATAATGGGGTTTGGAGGGTTTACCGTAAAAAATAAATAAAGACACGCTATAGTTTTAAAGGGCTATGGTTTTGAATTGATTGCTAAGGATGTTATATGTTCGCTGCCGCTGCCGGCTCACCAAACTTAATGTTACAGGCCACTATCTTTTTGGGTGCAGCGCTGCTTTTTGTACCACTGGGTAAACGCTTCGGCATAGCCACGGTACTCGGCTACCTCATTACAGGCTTGATATTGGGCCCAAGTGCACTAGATGTGGCTGGTGATGCTGAAAGCTTGCTGCACTTCTCTGAGTTTGGGGTGGTGATGCTGTTATTCATCATCGGCCTTGAGTTGCAGCCATCACGGCTCTGGGCATTACGCCGCTCTATCTTTGTGCTTGGTGGTTTGCAAGTCGGACTTACTGGCGTGCTGTTAATGGCGATTTTATACCAGTTCTTCTCTCTACATTTGGACACTGCATTTATCGTTGGCTTTGGTCTAGCCCTTTCTTCTACTGCCTTTGTGCTACAAATTTTGACCGAAAAACAGCAGCTCTCCAGTACCCACGGCCGTGAAGCTTTTACTATCTTGTTATTTCAAGATATTACCGTCATTCCCTTATTGGCTGTGATTCCATTTTTATCTGGCGTACGTGAGCAAAGTTACGATCTCATTTACTTCGGTAAAGTCTTTGCCGTTTTTGCTGGGCTTATCTTTGCCAGTCGTTACGTCATCAGGCCATTTTTTAAGTTTGTCGCATCCAGTGGCGCCTCAGAGCTACTCACTGCAGTAGCGTTATTTATCGTCATGGGTGTGTCAATTTTGATGGGTCAAATTGGCTTATCTATGGCGCTTGGCGCATTTTTGACTGGCGTGTTATTGGCTGACTCTGAGTATCGTCATGAGTTAGAAGCCAGTATTGAACCCTTTAAAGGCCTGCTACTCGGCTTGTTTTTTATGTCAGTAGGTATGCTGACCGACATCAAACTCATTATGGCGCACCCGATATTTATTATCAGTTGTGCAGTGGCGTTGATGTTTATCAAGTTTGCGGTGATTACTGCTATCGCAAAAATATCAGGCAATCGCTGGCCCACCAGTATTCGGCTTGGGGTCACCTTAGCTCAAGGCGGTGAGTTTGCCTTTGTCTTATTCAACGTCGCGGCGACTCAAAATGTATTGGCCCCTGAATTAGAAAACACGCTCAATCTTATCGTGACCATCTCTATGGCGCTGACACCGCTGGCCTTCTTATTATTAGACAAAGTAGGCGAGCCTTTATTCGCTAAAAGCAAACCTAGCCGCGAACATGATACGATTCCAGATCATGAGCATCCAGTCATTATCGCGGGTTTTGGCCGCGTTGGACAAATCATTGGTCGGGTGCTGCGTATGCATAATATTGAATTTACAGCCATCGAACGCTCGGCAAACCGAGTGGATTTTGTGCGTAAGTTTGGTAACCAAGTCTATTACGGTGATCCGAAAAACCCTGAGATTTTACGCGCAGCTGGGATTAAACAAGCCAGTCTGTTCATCATTGCTGTGGATGATTTGGAGCGTTCTATCACCACCGCTGAGTATCTGCGCAAAAACTACCCTGACCTGGTCATACTTGCCCGCGCCCGCGATCGACAGCACTATTATCGCTTGCGTGAGGTAGGCGTCCGTCATATCTGGCGTGAGACTTATTTATCCTCACTAGATATGTCGCGTGAATCATTACAACTGCTTGGTATACCGCCAGATAAAGCACGAGAAACCATTCAAACTTTCCGTGATTATGATGATGATTTAATCGAGCGCCAGCAAGCCATTTACGATGATGAAGCGCGACTGATTGAGTCAGCACAGTCAGCGATGGCAGAGCTTGAAAGTCTATTCGATGAAGACATTGATAAAGCGCGAAAGATGGACTTAGAAGATTTTTACGATGCGCTGAAAGATCAAGCCACACCCGTTGAAGATACTACAAACGATATCGTAACTGATCCTAAAGTTTAGCTCGCCTATCAGTATAGTCAAGGAATTTTAAAATCGCTACAAGGCGACCGACCGCAGATAGTACACTAAGTACATCTAGGGCGGGTAACACCGTAGCGGTTTAAAAGTGCTCCGACTATATCTGATGATGGCTAATCAGTGGTGCAATATGCAGGGGCTTGCTTTTTATTGAGTGAGCTAATGCACTCCCAATCGTTACTATCAAGATTGTGATAAAACACAAAGGTGTGATCATTGAGATAACGGGTAGGAAACTTAATATTCTGCATCGTACCAATCACTGCACAGTCATTGCTAGGAATGCCTTCCATTTGCGTTTCAATGCGTAGCCTTACTTGTTGAGTACCACTCACCAATGGCAAACTGACTGGGCACTGACCTGTTTGCTGATAGACCTCATCTACGTGGTCTTGTGCCGTTTTGGTCGCATAATAAGCATCAAATAATATCTCACTCTCTCTTTGCTTAGCGACAATGGGCAAAAACTGCACATTGATAACCATCAATGCGAAAATAAAAAAGCCAAAACCAAGACCTAAGCCAAACAAACTCACCCCGCCTTCGCGGCGCAGATGCGCTTCTTGCGAGGCGGCGTCTTGTGGATAGTCATCAAGCGCATCCGCAATCTCGCGCCGTGCCATTCGATAATAGTACGCATCAGTCCAGCGCGCTACCATAGCTGCCCAAAACAGCCAAATCACTGCCGCAATCCCAATACGTATCGCCATCTGATACGCTTCTGGAATATAAGACATCGCTACAAACTCAAATGTCACTAGAGCAATGGCAATATTGAGCTGAATAAATGACCAGCCAGCAACGCTATAAACCAAAGCATCCATATAGCGCTTGCGATATAGTAACCAAGGCAAGGTTATAAAAAATGCTGCCCAATGCCACTTTGGTGACAGATATCCTTGCTTGTCAAACTGCTCAAAGCGCTTGAGATAATAACTTTGCGTACGATGGCCTATAAACCATTGATCCAGCTGCTTACGCTTAGCAGGTGTCAGCTTTGCTTGATAAAATGGTGGTGGCGAATCCGTCTCGATAAATAACATTACGCTAGGCTCTGTTGGCTATTTGGGTTTCATACTAGTCATTATTATATGACAACGTTAATCCAGATGCGACGTACTTCTCTATGTCTTATCAGGCATCGTCAGGCCATTGTGAGATTGTGCGTTCACTCTAAGGGCTATTTGACTTATAATACGCTCATATTCGCAACTTATTTAAGTTCTCTTGATCTTATGACTCAAAATCCTCACACCAACAACCCTTTTGATAGCCACCCTGATAGGGTCACAGATCCTCAAAATACGGATAATACAACCTTGGCCACCGAAGCACTTCCACCGAATGATAAACATAAACGCATCGTGCAAACGTTTATGAAGCGGCGCACGCATATGAACAAAAATGCTGAACAGGCACTAACAGATCCAGAATTCGCTGAGTATTTGGTCAACAACAGCTTTGGTGATGGCAACTTAGATGCTATCCACGATTTACGCTCGTTGTTCGCTGATAGTCCTAATGGTAGCGCTGCACCGCTTACCTTAGAGATTGGTTTTGGGCTTGGTGATTCATTTATTGAAATGGCAGCTGCTGACCCCGCACGCAACTTTGTTGGGATTGAAGTACACGAGCCAGGCATTGGTAAGTGTGCTTATATGGCAGGCACTCAAGGCTTGACCAATGTAAAAATTATCAATGGTGATGCGATTCAACTGCTTAAGCAGCTGCCAGAAAACCATATCGATCGTATCCAGCTCTACTTCCCTGATCCTTGGCAAAAAAAGCGTCATTATAAGCGCCGCTTTGTCAGTCCTGAACGTATGGCGATTGTTACTCGCAGCTTAAAACCTGGCGGCTGGTTCCATACAGCAACCGACTGGGAACATTATGCTTTTTGGATGGTCGATGTTTTAGATGACTTTGACGGTCTTAGCAATCAAGCTGGTAAAGGCAACTTTACCCCACGCCCAGACTTTCGCCCAATGACCAAGTTTGAACGTCGCGGCTTAGAGCGGGGTCACGGTGTCTGGGATTTAATCTATATCAAAGACTAGACTATCAACCTACTGTTCTGCTTTTCAAACCATTTTATATATCGCGGCTCATCAATGAAGCCGCTTTTTTATGGCTTGCTGATCACAAAACAACCCTGCTACTGCGTGGAACATTGCAATCATTCATTGGCTTTTAGACAATTATTACTCCAGTTCAAAGCAATAAATCCGTTATTATCTGAGCGCTAAACATTTACTATCTGCGCTAACATCGATAGCATAAGGGCTTGGTGAGTTCTCCCCATAAACTGTGGATAACTATGTGGATAAGTGGCGACTTGACACGCATACGACTTGATAGCTTAATGGCTTGGGTAAAATTGGTCATTTTTTGTACAACTTTTAATTACAACAAAATCAAAGACTTAGACTCACATGGTTTATAAAAAAACTTTTTTTAAAATAAATTTTAAATATTTTTTTATTATCTGATGTTTCACAGTATTGGCGTTATATACCGTTATTTTCTGTGGACAACTTTTATTTTTATTGACAATTCTGATATTAAGTGTTCTAAATAAATGTTCAAAATTACTTCTATTTGGCCATTTATCAATATACTATCTATCAGATACTACACGACACTCAATGTCGTATAGTATGTTTTGCGCGCTTCTATGACCCTTGGATTTTGTTATAATTACCTTATCTAATAAAACAGCTGACAATTAAGTTCATTTTGACACAGTAATATTCAGCATTTGTATATTCTTACTGAAGATTGCTTTAGCAAAAATGAGCTTTGTTAGTTTCATACCCTCTTATTTTTATGACACATTATTTATCATTACTGATTGGTAGTGATAACCCATACAGATGTTATGACGACATTTAGTCACTCTAAAACACCATCGATTTATCTTGTTTATATATTTTACTGTATAGTGGATTAATCCATATTAATCTTTATATGATAATGACAGCTTATTAATTTACCACCTTCAAACACCTTAATATTCATTTTAGTACTTACAAGGAATCCATTATGGATGAGAACAAAGCCAAAGCTCTTAAAGCAGCGTTAGGTCAAATCGAAAAGCAGTTTGGTAAAAATACCATCATGCATCTAGGCGATGATTCAGCTATCATGGATGTGGATGTCGTATCAACAGGCTCATTGGGTCTAGACATTGCACTCGGCATAGGCGGCCTACCAAAAGGGCGTATCGTTGAAATCTATGGCCCTGAAAGCTCAGGTAAAACCACCATGACCTTGCAAGCTATCGCAGAGTGTCAAAAACAAGGAGGCACTTGTGCCTTTATCGACGCTGAGCATGCGCTTGACCCTGTCTATGCCCGCAAGCTTGGGGTAAACACTGATGATCTATTGCTTTCTCAGCCTGATAATGGTGAGCAAGCACTTGAAATCACTGATATGCTGGTACGCTCGGGTGCGATCGACATGATCGTTATTGACTCGGTTGCTGCGTTGACGCCACGTGCAGAGATTGAGGGCGAGATGGGCGACTCCCATATGGGCTTGCAAGCACGCCTGATGAGCCAAGCACTACGCAAAATTACTGGTAACGCCAAACGCTCTAACTGTATGGTGGTGTTTATTAACCAGATTCGTATGAAAATCGGTGTGATGTTCGGCAGCCCTGAAACCACGACTGGTGGTAATGCGCTCAAATTCTATGCCTCAGTTCGTATGGATATTCGCCGTATCGGTGCCGTCAAAAATGGCGATGAAATCATCGGTAACCAAACCCGTGTCAAAGTGATCAAAAACAAAATGGCTCCTCCCTTCCGTCAAGCGGAGTTTGAGATTACTTATGGTGAAGGTACCAACCATCTGGCAGAAGTGATCGACTTAGGCGTTGAGATTGGTGCAGTCGGCAAAGCAGGCTCTTGGTATAGCTATGGCGATGAAAAAATTGGTCAAGGTAAAGCCAACTCTGTGCTGTTTTTAAAAGAAAACCCTGCTATCGCGAAAGAAATTGAAGATAAGATTCGTGATGAAAAGCTTGGGTCAAAAAAGAGTGCCAAAGCAACAGATACTGAGGAAGCTGACGCAGCGCTGGCTTCTGAACCTGTACAATAACGGCTTCATTATTCACCGTTATCAATGATCATGACTTGTTATGAAAATTAAAACCTTAGCTGAAATACTCGCTGAATCGGAAACCGATTCAGCGAGTACTCCTCGTGTTAAATCAAAAAATCTTACTACACCTTCTAAGCGTTCTAGCCCATCTACACCATCATATAAAACCAAACAATCCATTAAAACGCGCAAACGCTCGATCCATTCAGACAAAGAGCAATCGGTGTACGATGACTCTATTGTTGATGTAGCACCAAGCGACTCACCTTCCCTTACCCATCAAGAACCCTCTAAGTCCAAAAAGCATAAGAAGCGCAAAAAACGTTTTCACCCAGCGGCTAACTTTGTCCCTGAACCTAGTGATGTTCCTGTTTATCAGCCACCTGAAGCGCAAAGTATCAAGGAGATGCTGGCTGAGGTTAAGCGTGACGTTCATGATGCGACTACCAATAGCGATGACCAACAAAAAGAGCTCGCCAAAAACACTCAAACAGATCTCGATAACCTACCCTCTGCGCTCAAAGCCTATCTACGCACTCCAGAACAAAAACAAGCTGAGATTGATGCTATCAAAGCGGAAAGTCGCTTGCGTTGGTTGGCTTTTTATTATTTATCACGGCGTGAGTACGGCAAAGCTGAGCTTAAACAAAAACTGCTCGATAAAGAGCAAGATCCAGAAAAAATAGAGGCACTACTCGATGAGTTCGAGGAAAAAGGCTATCAAAGTGATTACCGTACGACACTGATGCTGATTCGTGAGAATATTCGTAAAGGTCGTGGACGCGCTCGTATCAAGCAAGAGTTTTATCGCAAGAAGGTAGAAATGCCAGATAATATCGATGAGCTCATTGATATGGCAAATACAGAATCTGAAGAGTTTAGCGAGTTTGTTGACGATAGCGAAGATAGCCTAATCGAAGGCGTTGACTGGCTCAAGCTTGCCGTCACAGCACGCACCAAAAAATACGGTGACGACATTCCTACGGAGCCAAAAGACAAGGCTCGCCAGCTGCGGTTTTTACAGTATCGGGGTTTTAAGGGTGACATTTGTTTTCAGGCTCTTAACCATACCTTAGAAACCTTGGACGAACGCTTCTAGGCTTTTATAAACCCAAAAAGAGCACACCATTCAGTGCACTCTCTATTTAACTCTAGTTGCTACGGCTTAACTTTAGTAGTTACGGTTTAGCTCTAGTTATTATGGGCGTAGGTAGGTAGCAAGGCTTTATTTTAGCGTACCTAAGCGTAAGCGGCTTGAGATTTGATTAACAATCTGATCAATCTCTTGGTTAGCTTCTGATTCGTTGTCTAAATTGCCATGGGGCGTCAACTGATTGACGACTTCAGGTAATAATTCAGCGAGACCTTGACGAACTTCTGCTTCATTGGCGCCCGTATGCGCAGCGACTTGTTGAATTTCAGTGGTATCAAATAAACGAGTAATATCATTAGGGTCCAAATTATCATTAACCTCATTAGTACTCATCCAAGAGCGTGCTTGGTTATCAAAACCCATGCTGGTGATCTTTGATAGTGCGCCACCCAAGCCACCATTTCGCTGAATCCAGCTCATCACCATAGGTAGCAGTGCCGCAACTAGCATGCCTTTACCGCCGCCAAAGCCACTCCTATTGGTTTGACCGCCTAGCACACTACCCAGTATGTCACCCAAACCACCTGCGCCAGAGTTGGTGTTAGCACGCTGATTGCCGTTACCACCGATCAGGCCACCTAAAACATCGTCTAAACCAAAGCCGTTATCTGCTTGATTGTTATTAGGGCTATTAGCGCTGCCACCTAGTACCCCGCCTAAAATATCACCAAGACCACCGGTGCGACGCGGATTAATATTTTGGTTCACTGGGTTACGCTTTGAGTCTTCTGGATCCATAGCGCTACGGGCGACTTGTGTAATTAAATTTCCTAATAAGCTCATAATGTCATCCTTTTATTATCATATTTCCATTATCACACATGTCATCATAACTATCTGAGATCTGTGTGATTTGAGTCATTTTTAATATGCATAGCTTTCAATGCATTATTATTCAGTAATGCTGTCTAATACCATTTCCAAAAATTAGAGTAACGCGAAAAACTTGTGCAAGTACTACAGCTAGTAGGCTTAGCAAGTTTGACAACGTTAATCGCACTTTTTGGGTTTGGTATAATATAGCAAATCCTGCTGACTGGTAAGATAAGTGTTTTGTTATAGCGTGTAGGACTTCATTAGCTTACTGTTATGAGCCAAAGTACAGCTCAAACTTTGAAGGTATGACCTTTAACTAAGGTGTGTCGATTACATTGGCCAAGATCATCAGCTGTCGCCATTCATCCATACTCACTTGATCTCGATATATAATGACAGTCAATGACCGTTTAAATGGTTCGATCGTCTCAAAACTAAGACTTATTAGCCAGCTATAATTATTTACCTTATTCAAATCAGCAAGCCACAGCTCGTCACCTCGACCTGTACGCATCAGCAGCTGCCAGTCTTTATTTATCTGCTTATCTAAAGGCGGCTGACTTAAGTGTAGTAATATCGGCCGTGAGAGAGCCAAATAACTCACTACCATGACACTGATAATGACTACCAGCACATAGTGCCACAATAATAACTGTGCAAACCATGCCAATATTATTATTGTAATTATCAGACCTGAATACAACAGGGTACGCAAATAGCTATTTGGCTTAATGACGGTGTCAATACGTAGCGATCCTGCCTGCTCGACATCTGCCACGCTATCGCGCACCTGAGGTGGTCGTATCGTAAACCCTAGTCTTTTGCATGACACCACGTTTTAATTTTATTGACCAAGGTCCATATAGCCTCATCATCTGGACGGCTTTGATTGGTAAAGTAATCCAATAAATCAGGATCTTCATGAGTAAGCATCTGGGCAAAAGCAGCTTGCTCCGCAGGATCAGCGGTCAGATACAACTCTTTGACATAAGGATCAATATAAAAGTCTAACTCTTTTAAACCGCGGCGAGCTTGATAAATAATACGGCGCTGCTCATTGGTTGGTTCTGGTTGCATGTTTCTGGTCATATCGCTTGTCGTCCTATCGATGGTTTCATTGATTAAAAATATAAATGCTTTAATTGATGACACGCCCTAGAATGTTAAGTGTTTGATTCATAGTATGTCTGTGATATTTATCAAGCTTAGTCAGGATTGATGTTTATTATAAGCAGACAGCTGAGTCCATAGTGCCACGGCTTGCTGCATCATCGCTACATTATGCGTGCGAATGATACTCGCACCCTGTTGTAGAGCAAAAAGTCCCGCTACCATTCCTGCGGCATCACGTTCTAACGCTTGAGTATTAGCAACTGCTTCAACTCCGCTTCTGCTCAATACTTCCGCTAAAAAACGCTTGCGCGAAATCCCAAACATCATCGGCAATCCGAGTGCTTGTAACTTTTTAAGCTGACTTAATAAAGCACAATGATGCTCGTAGTTTTTAGCAAAGCCAAATCCAGGGTCAATAATTATTTTTTCACGTTTGACACCGAGAGTTAACACCTCATCAATACGCGCAGCAAGCTCAGTACTGACCTCTTCAACCACATCATCATACTGTGCCAAATCATTCATGGTCGTTGGCTCACCACGCATATGCATCAGCATAACTGGTATATCAAGCGCTGCCGCTAACTGGGCGGCACCTTCGCGCTTAAGCGCTCGTACATCGTTCCAGATATCAGCACCTGCAGCAAAAGCTGCCTGCATCACCGCTGGATTACTGGTATCAATAGACAGCCAAATATCATGACCAAAATACTGTCTGATGGCTTGCACAACTGGTACAACACGCTGAATCTCTGCAGAAGTGGCAACAGGGTCAGCATTTGGACGCGTAGATTCACCGCCAATATCAATAATCGTTGCGCCTTCACTCATCATTTGCTGACAATGTTGAAGGGCTTTATCGACCGCATTGAACTGCCCACCATCCGAAAACGAATCTGGCGTTACGTTGAGAATACCCATAATATGTGGCTGCGATAGATCAAGCACCTTGTCGCGGCTCGAAACGCTATAAATAGGTAGGGGCTCAAATAATGACATAAACGATCCATCATAAATAAGGTTTATAAGTAATACCATTTCCAAAAATTAGAGTAACGCGGAAAACTTGCGCAAGTACTACACCTAGTAGACTTAGCAAGCTTGACAAAGTTAATCGCACTTTTTGGGTTTGGTATAAGAAAGTTTTGATCTTATTATCTGTGCTTATGATACCAGTAAATCTTACGCTGTCCTAAACCCTTCATAAAATGATGCCAATAAAAAAGCCCTTTATAAAAATAATGCCAGTCAGTTAAGGCAAAAACTCAATAAAAGTAATAAAATAGCCCATCTAATAAGTAGATGGGCTATTTTACTATGAGACTACAAGACGCTATTAATGAGACGCATAAAAGGATTCCAGACACCCTAGAACAATTTAGTGAATTAATAGACCCTGAGTGGATACAGCAAGCTTTAGAGTATACCGGCAAGGCGAGCATTAGAAGGCGTAAGCTACCTGCCGAACACGTTGTTTGGATAGTCATCGGCACAGCTTTATATCGAAACCGTTCAATTTGGTATATCACAGAGCAGATGCGGCTTAATATAGACTCACAGGCCTGCGTACCCAGTGCAGTCGTACAAGCAAGACAACGCCTCGGGCATGAGCCTCTAAAGCAGCTATTTCATCAACTAAGTGCTCACTACCAAACAGAATCACGAGCCCAGCAGCAAGACTTTATGGGACTTAGCGTCCAAGCTGTAGACGGTGTCGTATACTCACTACCCTATACTGATGAGAACCTTCAGTACTTTAGTTCAAGCAAAGGCAGAACCAAAGAGGCGCCCTATCCCCAAATGCGTTCGGTATGCCTGATCAATACTGACACGCATGAGATCATTGACACAACCCTTGGAGATATGGGTCAAGGAGAGATCACATTAGCCCGTCAGCTAAATATTCAAGACAACAGCATTACGCTCTTTGATAGAGCCTATTTCTCAGCAGACCTACTTATCAGTTGGCAACAAACCCATCCAAACAGTCATTGGCTTATGCGGGCTAAAGATAATCTGCGTTACACTGTGATTGAAACCTTTAGTGAAGGGGACTACTTGATACAAATGCCGGTTTCTCCCCAAGCTCAAAAGAAAAATCCAAACCTACCCGATACTTGGCAAGCTCGATTAATTGAGTGTCGTTATGAGGGTAAGACAAGACGATACATCACCTCTTTAATAGATGATAAACGCTTTACTAAGGATAAAGTGGCACAGCTGTATTTGCAGCGCTGGGAGATTGAGATGGCTTTTAGGGAAATTAAGTCTGATCTACAGGAGGGGCTGGTATTAAGAAGTAAGCTGCCACAGCTTGTGTTACAAGAGTTCTGGGGGCTTATGATTGCTTATAATCTGATAAGACGTTTGATGCGATATATGGCTGTTAGAGCTAAGGTTAGCCCTCTACGAATTAGCTTTCATATGGTGTCTATTACGATTGTTGATCTTTTACGGTTTGCGCCTTTACAGGCTGCAGGACTCTTCCCTAAGTTGTTAGATGCAGTTTTAGAGGAAGGAAAATTGTTTGTCATTCCTGAACGCAGAAAGCGATCTTGCCCGAGGGTGGTTAAGGGTAAACCACAAAAATATCCCAAAAAAAATACCAGTCAGCCTTAACTGACTGGCATTACTTTATAAAAAGGGCTTTTGATATTCGAGATTAATTAACTATAGGATTACATCGCTGGTAATGGTGGCGGTGTTGGTCCAGTGGTTTTGATATCGTTTTTGGACAGATTCACCTCATTGTGCTGATACACTCTTGGTGGACGTGGCTCTTCACCTGCCAAGATATCTTGCAACTGATCGCGGTCAATCGTTTCCCACTTCATTAACGCATCAACCATTGCGTGCATCTTTTCTTGATTACCTTCGATAAGCTCACGAGCAATATCATACTGCTCTTCTAGCATACGGCGCACTTCTTCATCAACCTTCTGCTGCGTGGCTTCTGATATCGTACGGCTGCTAGAGCCAAAGTAACCTTGTGAGCTGTCTTCATCTTCATACACCATAATACCAAGTGCATCAGACATACCGTACTTAGTGACCATCGCCCGTGCCATTTTGGTTGCACGTTCAAAGTCGTTTGAAGCACCTGTCGACATCTGATTGATAAATACTTCTTCGGCGATACGACCACCAAATAAAATAGCAATATCATTGAGCATTTTTGACTTATACATGCTGGTCTGATCATGCTCAGGCAGCTGCCAAGTAACACCAAGGGCAAAGCCACGCGGCATAATCGTTACTTTATGCACCGGATCCGTACCAGGTAGCAACTCAGCGACCAAGGCATGGCCTGCTTCATGATAAGCAGTTGCACGGCGCTCTTCTTCACGTATGACCATAGACTTACGTTCAGGACCCATATACAGCTTATCTTTAGCATCTTCAAAATCATTCATATCGACACTGGTCTTGTTACGACGTGCCGCAAATAATGCTGCTTCGTTTACAAGGTTGGCAAGCTGTGCACCACTAAACCCAGGTGTACCACGAGCAAGTGAGTTGGCATCCACACCAATAGTATTTGGTAGCTTACGCAAATGCACCTTTAAAATTTGTTCACGGCCTTTGATATCTGGCAAGCCAACTTGTACTTGACGGTCAAAACGACCTGGACGTAATAATGCTTTATCAAGAACATCCGCACGGTTGGTTGCAGCAATGACGATAACGCCTTCATTACCTTCAAAACCGTCCATCTCAACCAGCAACTGGTTAAGCGTCTGCTCACGCTCATCATTACCGCCGCCCATACCTGAGCCACGATGACGACCGACTGCATCAATCTCATCAATAAAGATGATACAAGGGGCGCTTTTCTTTGCTTGTTCAAACATGTCACGTACGCGAGAGGCACCAACACCAACGAACATCTCTACAAAATCAGACCCTGAGATTGAAAAGAAAGGGACTTTGGCTTCACCAGCAATGGCTCTGGCTAATAGTGTCTTACCTGTACCTGGAGGACCTACCATCAAAATACCACGTGGGATGATCGCGCCAAGCTTGGTAAACTTGTCTGGATCACGTAAGAACTCGACAACTTCAACGACTTCTTCTTTGGCTTCTTCACAACCAGCCACGTCTTCAAAGTTGACGTTAATTTGATCTTCAGTCAGCATTTTGGCTTTTGACTTACCAAAGCTCATCGGACCGCCGCCTTTACCGCCAGCACCGCCTTGCATATTACGCATGAAGAATAGAAACAGACCAATAATTAATAAAATTGGGAAGCTGGCTATCAGCAGTTGCATCAATACGCTTTGGCGTTTCGGTGCCGTTCCTTGAACTTCGACTTGGTTCTCACGCAGCATTGGCATTAGCTGGTCATCAGCTACAGCTGGCCTAATGGTTTCAAAGGTTGAACCATTTTTCTTTTCGCCGGTGATTTGTTCACCGTCGATCTCAACACTGGCTACTTGGTTCTCAGACACTGCGGTCACAAACTCAGAGTAGTTAAGGCTATCCGGCTCTGTCGATTGGTCAAAGCCGCTAAACACCAGCACTAATATGCCGATTACCACCAGCCACAATAAGGTATTTTTTACCATGTCGCTCACTAGTTATTCCCATCCCTTACTTATTGGTGGGTTTACTAAACACGTGACGCCTTGTAATGTATCATTTAGTCTTTGCGATATCATTCAATCTTTACATTCATATCGTATCTCGATACTTGCATGCTCATCTTACCGCATATTAAAGTATAAAAGAGACACAAATAAAAAGAATAATGCAGAAAGACTACTCACATTATCAAGCGACTTTGCTTGAAACAAAGTTAATATAACAATTATATGTGGTACTGACTGGCATAATTCAAGCAAGCGCTGCGTTTATTCAGTTAACTATTGTAGCGGTTTTCTACTATTTAACCTACTCAATCAGTCCCCTAAAACTAAGCATCACTACTCTATACTGACGTTATAAACTATATTAGTTATAAGCTATTTAATAGCTATCCAAAACATCTCTTTCGAACGTGGTCGTGATGCAGCAGGTTTGATACTACGAATCTTACTAAATTTAGACTGCATTTGCCTGCGTAATTCTTGAGCCCCTTCACCTTGAAACACTTTCATAATAAGGGCGCCACCTTCTGGTAAGGTTTCCAAAGCAAAGTCTACTGCAAGCTCGCACAAGTACATCATTCGTGGCTGATCTATGGCACTATTGCCTGCCGTATTAGGCGCCATATCGGACAACACCACATCCACTTGCCTATCGCCAACCTCTGCCATGATAGTGTCGAATACATCTGCTTCGCGAAAGTCGCCCTGAATAAAGGTGACGTCTGGCAAATTATCCATCGGCAAAATATCAGAGGCGATCAATATGCCTTTTTCTCCGACAAGTTTGCTGGCGACTTGTGACCAACTGCCAGGTGCACTGCCTAAATCAACGACCGTCATGCCTTTTTTGATAAGATTGGTTTTTTCATTGATCTCTAATAACTTATAAGCGGCGCGCGCACGATAGCCATCTTTTTGCGCTTTTTGTACATAATGATCATCAATATGCTCTTTCATCCAAGCACTGCTGCTTTTTGATAATTTTTTGTTTTCAATACGCGTGGCCAAAACACCTGCTCCTCTTACTTTTAAATGCATTGATACATAATTTGTGAACATCCATGACGCTATTATCCATCAATCAAAGCTATAGACACCATTGTCAGTCATACTGCTTTGCTCATAACTGAAATAAACAGTAATGTTAATGATTTAACAGATTTATCTGCTAACAGCGTCTATAATGCAACAAGTTATCCAGTTTAACATTTCCATCACCTAAAATCGTGCAGAATCCTGCTGATTTCATGCAAGATGGAGACAGTTTATCTATAATGGGTATTAACTTTTTTAATGATATTCTCTACCGCTTTTATACTTCGCTATTTTTTACACTTGGCTATAATAAAAGTGGTAACTTTTTTCAAGATCAACTTTTATTTTTACAAATATTTAGGACATTTATGCAACTCGATAACGCTACCCTTAAACGCTTAAAAGGTATTGGTCATGAGCTCAAACCTATTGTCATGATTGGCAACAAAGGCATCACACCCTCGATCACTGAAGAGATTGATCGCGCCCTTACCGATCACGAACTCATCAAAGTAAAGCTACCTGCAGGCACGAAAGAAGAACGTGATATCGTTGGAGCTGAGCTTGCCAAAGCGGCTAATGCTTCTTTGGTACATTCTATCGGTCGTATGGCGTTGTTACTCCGTCAAAACCCGAATGCCAATCCAAAGCTATCCAATCTAGTTCGTCACGCTCAATAAGACAATGCTATTCGTATGGACTCTAAGGTAAAAGTTCATTGGGATAGATCAACAAGGCCACGTTCATTCTGTTCGTGGCCTTCTTGTAATTAGTATTGATGGTTCAGTATTTTTATCAGTATCTCTATCATTATTGCCACGTTCACCCTCGATAAGTAAAAACTTCATTCACTACTGCTATTCTTATATATAACATTACTCTCACTCATCATGCTTAATGAATTTTCACTATGAGCCAGACCTTTACCTTAATACTAGCTACCGACAGCATTGCAGCAGACGCAAAACAGCTGGGCGTCAGTCCTGCGCAGCTACAAGACATTAGCATACAAGTTGATGCTTCGGTTGTGCAAAAAAATGCCCTTCCATATAGTGATAATCAAAGCATGGCATTACAGCTATGGCTCAGCTATCAGATACAGCTACCTTCATCCATACTGGCTGAGCAACTGTGCTGGCCTGCATGGCGTGAGGATCAGGTTGGTTTTGCCGACTACTTATGGGAGCAGACCTGTCTTGAGTGCTTCATTAGTAGCGATAGTGCTAATAGTATAGAGAATGACAACAGCTATATTGAGATAAGCGCCAGCCCAAGTGGACAGTACGCCCTTTATCATTTCCAGAGCTATCGCAATCCAGCAAAGTTGCCCCCAATGCCTTTGATACAAGCGAGTACTGGCAAGCGCGCTCATATCATCTGGCCTGCTACCCAATCGAAACCCTCTAAATCTCAGCGCTATGATGGTAATTATAACTACCACTGCAGACTTGGTTTCTCTCTAGATCAGCTACCCTCTACATCATCTACCAAAAGTAGGCTTGAGAACCTAACTCATGACTTAAATGGTGGCTTGGATAGTGGCTTAAACATCTCTAATACTAACGGCCATCATAATGCCATTAAGCTCATCCATCCTTGTCTGATTTTATGGTTCGGTGATACTGCCTTATACTTTGCGCCCGCTCATGCTTCTCCCCCTGACTTTCATCAACGCTGTCATTGGTCACACTTTGACTATCAAGCCGCAGCTGCTACATAGCCATTACTGTCTACTAGAGCGTGTTCTCAACTCAATCTGAGCAACAAGCTCTAAATAGGCTAAAAATAGTTACAATACAAAAAACAACTAACTGCATCAACCTTGTTCAATTGGAGAGATGAGGCTTGCACTCTTTTTCCTTACTGCTCTAATTTAAAATACTGCATAAAAAAACCCAGTAATATCATTAAAGACATTACTGAGTCTGGAGAAAACTTTAAATTTTATGGCCTAACTATTTATTAAATCTGATTATTAGGTCTTATTTGTCAGCCATAGCAAGGTAGATGCCACGATCTGATGCATCATCAACGTATTGTGAATCGCGCCATGTTGTATAGCTGTGAGTGCCGCTGTAAGGGCTAATGCTTTTTTGACGGAAATCTGATACCCAGCCGTTGCCATCAAATATTTGAATGTGCCCATGTGGGCGTCTTGAGGTGCGGTCATAAACGACAACATCACCAATTTGTGGTGGCATATCATTACTGATTTTAGTGAAGCCTGCCTGTGCTAGAGTGCCACGAGAGGCATACTGATATGCTGAAGGGTTGGGCGTAAACTCGTATCCCGCAGACTGTAATGCTTTACGTACATAACGGGCACAGTAACCAGAGCTTCTAGACAGTGCTGCTCGTGATGCACGGGCAGCTGCAAGTGCAGGTGCTGAGTTGCTATCTGGTACGCGGCTACTGGTTTGCTGCTGACGCTCATAAGATAGACGACTGGTTAGTGAGGCAAGTTGATACTCTTTTTGCTGAGCATGAGCACTTAGGTTATCGATAGCCTGACTGATTTCGTCATTGCTAAAGACATGGGCGCCACTATTAGTACTATAAATATTACGGCTAGAACCATAATTATTTGAGGCTGAGATATTAGTGATGGTATGAGTCAAGGTATTATTTGGTTGAAAGGTCGTTTCGACAGCACCACTCGTTTGTGCTATGCCCATTCCCAATACTGACAAAATTAATAAAGCTTGTTTCATAAATTTACTACCTATTGTTAATACAAGATTGCCTGCCATCCATAACAAAGCATCGATTAATTTAGAGAATATAATCATGAGACAATCATGATAAAATTCTGAATACAGCCGCTTACTATTTAGTCTACAGTGGTCAACCTAGGCATCATTGCCAGTGTGGTTGCTCACCTCGTAAATCGCTCGCTTTTCATTCTATCTATAAAGTTGAGCTTGCTAATCTTGCAAATCGGCTTTATCACCTAATTGATGAGTAAACACGATGTCAAAAAAACAGCCTAATCGGCTCGCTCAGCTTATTGATCATCAAGAGTTCGCGGGTAGCGCGCTACCTAAAACTCTAGCTGATAATATGCAGCTTTATACAAAGGCCACTGATGAGGTAAAAAAGCTTCTGGTAGATTGTCTACCTGAGGAAATACTTGATAACTGTTGGGTTGTGGGCTTAACTCCTGAGCAATTAACGCTCAGCGTGGGCTCGGTCACAGCAGCCAATCATATTCGTTATTTACAAAACGCCTATTTGCAGGTGTTAACAGAGCAGTCAATTACATTTCAACAACTCAAGCAAATCCGTGTCGTGGTAACAAATACACCAGCTGTAAATCCATCGTCTAATCAACATTTAGCATCATCAACGACAGCTTTAAAACCTCATAAAGCCAATGAAAATCAGGCTCTTAGCCAAAACACAAAGCGGACTATAACACAGGCTGCAAAGCATGTCACCACTGATAAAAACCTCAAAAAAGCACTTTTGCGCTTGGCTGATGAGTAAAAAAACAGTCGTTTACAATGTAAAGTTATGTAAGTAATTTAAGTTAAACGCCGTTTTTGGCATAGACAATCACTGATTTTATAAACAAAAAAAATCATCTAAAAGTTGAATCCAAAATATGGACCTAACCTCTAGATGATTTGTAGTTGGATAAAGCTTTTGTATACTCTGGGTTGGAGAAAGTGCCACAAAAAACCCCAACACATATATTCATTATTACGATTATAATTTGCACGTTATCAAAGGTCGACTATGTAATCTTACGTAAGTGTTGCGATACATCATGTATATTTGCGTATTCATCCTTCAACGGTCATACCTTTTAAGGGCAAATATTCGATAGGACAGGTTACATTGTCATCAAAAGTTACAATTTCAAAATTATTTTTATCTGACAATACTTCACGTACCAACATGTTATTTAAAGCATGACCAGATTTATAAGCATTGAAACGGCCTAAAATAGGATAACCAATCAAGTATAGATCGCCTATGGCGTCCAATATCTTGTGACGGACGAACTCATCTGCAAAACGCAAGCCTTCAGCGTTGAGTACGCGCGCATCATCGATGACAATGGCATTATCCATGCTACCGCCTAATGCCAAATTATTCTGACGTAACGTCTCAATGTCCTGCAAAAAACCAAAAGTACGAGCTTCACTTAATTGTTCGATGAAGTTTTGCGTCGAAAACTGCAACTGTGCGTGTTGAAAGTCTTTATTAAACGCAGGATGATCAAAATCAATCTCAAAGTTTAATTCAAACCCATCATAAGGACGCAGCTCCGCCCATTTGTCATCGACATCTACTCGCACTGGGCGCACTATTCGTAAAAACTTCTTTAAGCCTTCTTGCTCACGAAAACCTGACTGTAATAACAAACCTATAAAAGGTGAGGCACTGCCATCCATAATGGGAATCTCACTGGCAGAAACCCGTATTAATAGATTATCGATACCAAGACCAGCAACTGCACTCAATAGATGCTCAACCGTACCGACACGTGTTCCACCAAAAACCAAGTTTGAGGACATCATCGTATCTTGCACCAAGAAGGCACTGGCAGGAATAGGCGTACTCCCCACTATGTCAGAGCGCTCAAAAACAATGCCTGTATCTACAGGTTGGGGATGAAACTCTAAATCGACAGGTTCGCCACTATGTAGACCGATACCTGTGATAGCGATGGCTTTTTGTATGGTTCTTTGATTCATGGCTAGTTCCTCACATATCTTGTTACAATTAGCCTAGTGTACCACTAGCTGCTACCAGTTCGCTATAGCAAAAAAACAGTTATTTACTTATTTCTTCAATTGATTCGACTCATCATGGACATTTTTTTGGTAAAAACGACTCATTAGACTGGCTTATACCAAACCCAAAATATATAGTATAATCCACTTATGACTATACCAATACATAACCTAGAAGACCATGACTTTGGCAAACACTCAAAGACTGAGCGCAATCCCAGAGCCCGACTACGCCTGCTCATCTTATACCAATATAGTATAGGCAAAGCCACCAACGATATTGCCAAAGACCTCTGCATACATCCTGAAACTGCCAGACGGACATTGAAGCGATATTATGAACGAGGACTTGAGAGTCTCTACGATCGTCATCGTCGAGGTCGTCGCAGCAAATTGGCAGAAGCAGACACAGCCGCTTTTAAAGCCATGATAGTCTCTGAACAAGAAAAGCGCGCTGGCGGTCGTCTAACCGGCAAAGACATTCAGCAATTGGCTAAAGAACACTACAACGCTCACTACACCGTTAACGGTATCTACGAGCTACTCAAGCGTATTGATATGAGTTGGATAAGTGCTCGTAGTCAGCATCCAAAAGCCGACCCACAAGCTCAAGACGCTTTTAAAAAAACTTTATAGCACAGGTTAAGGCGTCACTGCCTACTGATGTGAGCCTAGATCAAGTGGATATCTGGTTTCAAGATGAAACTCGAATAGGACAACAAGGCTCATTGACCAGAGTTTGGCATTACCGCGGTGGGCGACCTCGACTGATCAAGCAGCAACAGTTTCATTCCGCTTATCTGTTTGGTGCCTTTTGTCCAGCGACAAAGAAGGCTGTCGGCTTAGTACTGCCTTTCGTTAATAAACACACCATGTTATTGCATATGCAAGAGATTAGTAAAGCCGTTCCAAAAGGACGTCATGCGGTGGTGGTGATGGACGGCGCATTATGGCATCAACCAAGCTTGAATCAGGCTAATGTCACTATGCTTAAACTACCGCCTTATTCACCTGAGCTCAATCCCTCTGAGAGAGTATGGCAGTACCTTAAGCAAAATGAGCTATCTAATCGTTGTTATGACAGTTATGAGGCTATTGTCGATGCCACTTGCTTGGCTTGGAATAATTTGCTTAAACAGCCACAAAGAATTCGGTCGTTAACTGCTCGTACCTGGGCGCAACTTTAATTGTTGGGTTTGGTATTAGTATAAGTAAAACTTCCTTCATAAGCTGCTTTAAACCAAAGAGTTTAATGACCATTTCAAAGCTAATATTCATAAAACGATGAGATTTGCGCCGAAGTATATAAAATCGGAACACATATGTATCAAAGCTTGTATCAGCATACCGAATATAGCTCTGAGGCTGTTCAGGAGTACCTTGACTGTATAAACCATCAAACTCAATGAATATACTTGTTAATCAGGTCTATTAATATATAGGCACAAAAAAAACCAGCGCTTAGACGCTGGATTTTACGTTACCTGTTAAGACCTTCTCAAACTAAACCATCCGTTTTTAGCCATAAAACACGACTAAAGCTCAATACTACTTATCATAAATTAACAATTTAACTGAATAAATTATTTATTTTGTTGACGTTTTAGGTAGTCTTGAATGCTGTTGGTCTTCGTCTGCTGCTGATCTTGAGCAGGCGTAGAGCGACTCATACTATCTTGATACGCTCGAGTTTGTGACAGTTTCTGACTATTTAAAGCACTGGTATGCAGATTCGGATCTACTGGTTGTGTGCTGGTTACAGGAGGAACGGCTTGCGGCTGTTTAGCCTCTTCACCCGCACGCTCATCCAAGGTCAAACCAGTGGCAATCACGGTGACATGGATATCATCACCCATTTCTTCGTCAACGACTGAGCCGTAGAAAATATTGGCATCATCAGTATCGGTAATACCTTCAACAATTTCACTGATCTTGCTAAATTCATCTAATGAAAGCGTTTCAGAGGAGATTACGTTAACCAATAAGCCTTTGGCATTTTCTAAGCATAAATCATCAAGTAACGGTGATTTAATGGCTTTTTCAGTTGCTTGACGGGCTCGATCATCACCACTCGCGCGGCCAATACCCATCATCGCATGACCTTTGGCTGTCATCGCGGTACGAATATCGTTAAAGTCAATATTAATCAAACCTGAACGGGCAATGGTTTCAGCGATACCTTGTACGGCGTGTAACAGTACGTCATCTGCTTTTTTGAACGCGTCTTTCATAGAGATATTGCCGTAGACACTCATCAGCTTATCATTAGGAATGGTAATGATAGAGTCAACAAAATTGGTCAGCTGCTCAATACCTGCTTTGGCAGACTTGTTACGTTTACCCCCTTCAAACTTAAAGGGTGTCGTGACGACGGCCACGGTTAGCACTTCCATTTCTTTGGCAATACGCGCAATAACAGGAGCCGCGCCCGTACCTGTACCGCCGCCCATACCTGCGGTAATAAAGACCATATCTGAGTCTTCAAGCAGCGTACGTATGGCTTCCTCTTCGCTCTCTGCAGCCTCACGCCCAACCTCTGGATTCGCACCCGCACCCAAGCCACGGTTAGTTTTGGCACCCAATTGCAATTTATGCGGTACTGTCAGACGATCAAGCGCTTGTCTGTCAGTATTAGCACAAACGAACGTTACACCCTTAATACCTTGTTGAACCATATGCTCAACCGCATTACCGCCGCCGCCGCCAACACCGAATACGGTAAAGCGAGCTTGGCCATTGTTTAGAGGTTGGTTTTCATCTGGCATGGTGTATTTTGACATAAAAAAGATTCTCCAGTTGCAGATAGCGTGATGGTCAATACGTAATAACGCACTCGCATGATGTACTATCGACTTACTATATATAAATGTATTTAATTAAATAAGGGTTATAAAAGGTGAGGCTTATACAATCCATTTAAAGCCTAAATATATCATGCTGCTTATGAACATAATTAAAACGACCTAGTAATATCACTATTTTTTAGAAGCCGGCTATACTTAGCAAAATACTATTACTCAAAAAACATTATTACCTAGCAAGATAGTATTCTTCAGTTAAGCATTTTTTGCTGACAGCGTACTTCCATAATAATGCCTTTATGATACCATCTCAAATATTCATGATTATAAATATATCTAAAGTATTTTCTTCAGCACATTCGAAAAGCGCTGCCCTACATTACGGAACGTGCTCTTCATGCCGCCTTTTTGTAACGCTTCAGGCTCGCTTTTCTCACTTCGGCGAAACTGCTCACTCTGACTATAAAGCAAAGTACCAAACGCAGTTTGATAGGCACGATCATTAATCTGCAAGTTCAGCTGTTTGAATGATTCTTCATTATCAAAGTAACTATAAGCGCTGATAGCCGGATGGGTATTGGACAATACAACAGGCATTTTGAGCAGTTTTTTAGCAAAAGGTACCATACCCTTAATGGTACTGCCACCGCCAGTTAAGACGATGCCGCGCTCTATATAGCTGAGCAGACCCGCCTCATGCAATTGACGAGCAACTTCGGTGAATATCTGTATATAACGGGCTTCAATGATACGCGCCAAATTATACACACTGACATTGATCTCATCGCCTGAACCTTGTGGCTTAAAAACAAAAAACGCACTTGGATCAATACTATGAATGTCCACTGTGCCATGTAGTTTTTTTAGTTTCTCAGCTTCTATCATCGAGATACCCATATCTGCTGAGATATCCATCGTGACTTCATGACCACCACTTGCTATGCAATGAGTAAAAATGAGCTTGTTTTCTTTGTAGACACAGAGACTGGTCGTACCAGCGCCAATATCCACCAAACAAACGCCCTGTTGACGCTCTTCACTCATCAAGCCATACTCTGCGCTCGTCACGGCATCAAATACAATATGATCAATACCCACATCACAGCTTTGTAGTAGCTTTTGAATATTCTGACGGCTGGCAACCGGCAGCATCATCATGTGATACATAACGGTAATGTCATTGGCAAACATCTCGATGGCATCATCTACCATCGTTTCTTGCTCATCGATATAGATACCTTGCTGACAGCAGTGCATCAAATAATAATCTGAAGGCAAATCTTGTGACTTGGCATTTGACAGCGCTTGTACCATATCTTTTGCGCTGACAGTATCTTCTTCTACTGTGACATATCCAGAGCTATTTTTGCTCAATAGCTCTGGGGTCGCTATTGTTAGCCACACGCTGTGCACACGACAGTTTGCGGTATCTTCCGCGTCCTGAATGGCTTGTTTAATGGCACCCTGCAGACGTTCACGATGTTTGATCTGGCCTTGGTAAAAGTCGCTGTTTTTGACTTGCCCAACGCCCATGATACGAATGTCTTTTTCGGACACAACACTGCCAATCACTACATATACTGCAGTGGCACTTATATGGACAACAACCAGATTTTCAGTATTTTTCATGTTACCAAACAAATTATCGCTAAACAGGAAACTAGATGACGTTCCCATTGAATCATTGAAAAAGCATTATTTCAAAACCATTACATCACATACATCACAATAAAAAGAGCAGGTAATATCCTGCGGCAACTTAAAGATGCTATTAAATCAAATTATTTGTGGCAAGTGGCATTCTAAACTATTCAGATACTTCCGCTTTTGGCTCTACAACCTTCCACGTAATAGTAAAGCCGTTTTTGTAACGCAAATCTATAGACTGCATCTCCTCACGGCGCGTGCTCAGCTGATTAGTGAGCAGTTGACTGAGGTTCAGCAACTTTTGTGCTGTATTTTCATTATCAACAATGACTCGTAAACCACTATCGAAGCGTACTAACCAAGTCATACGAGGTGTTAGAATAATATCCTCAACTCGCATATCAAGTGGGGCATACCAATCATTGATCTGCTGCATTTGCTGCATAATGACTGGCGCTTGACTGATCTCACCTTGTAGTGTCGCAAACTGTGATCTGGTCAACTCTTCACTATCAACAGGTACAAACACAGCGCCCCTAGCGTCTACTAGGCGCTCAGTGCCAAAATTGGCAACTGCTTGTTTTGGCAGTGCGGTAATCACAATACCTTGTTGCCAGTCACGTGTGACGCTCACTTGATCAACCCAAGCAAGTCCCATTGCAATATCACGCAGAGCTTGCAAGTTAGTGGTAAAAAAACTACTGACTGGCTGTTGGCCCATGGTTTGTTGCAAAGTTTGATGCTGAGCAGCCGTCAAACCATGAGTACTCACTTGTATTGCCGCTGGTGGTGCATCACGTAAGGCTTTAGCACCCATCGCTAGTATCAGCAGCAACAACCCTATCACTAAAGCTGTAAAAAAATACTTGGCCGAAGTTGGTAACTGTAAGTTGGTTTTTGGACGACGTGCGTTATCACTCATCAAGTCAGTTGCTCTGTTGACAGTTTGAGCCATGATCGCTTTTGTCCCTATATCTAATATACGCTATCGAATCACTAGTAGCTTATTACTACAATTGAACTTACTAATACCTGCAAGTTTATTAGACGATTTTACCCTAAAATGAGATGAATCTTGCCAAAATAGACTTATTCTTACAATATTAACGTATTTTGATGGCAAACAATAGCCCAACGTATGCTGTTGCTGATGATTTTACACAAGTTTACACGATGCTGTGTTATAGCAGCCCTAGCGATACATTTAATATTTCTTAGACTGTTTGCGCCAGTATGTGCCAGCACAAGCTTTCAAAGTCCATACCGCGTGCTTTTGCTGCCATTGGTACCAAACTATGACTGGTCATACCTGGTACGGTATTGATCTCAAGTAGCCAGAAATTGCCATTATTATCTTGCATGGCATCGATGCGCCCCCAGCCTTTTGCATCAACTGCACGAAAAGCCGCTAAGCTTAACGCTTGCAAGTGTTTTTCGTCATGTTCACTGAGCCCACAAGGAATATAATAGCCAGTATCGTTGCGATTGTACTTGGCTTCAAAATCATAAAAATTGCTGATATCGGCAGGCTCTAGACGAATGACTGGATAGGCTTCATCATCAATAATAACAATGGTGAATTCACGGCCAGTAATCCAGCGCTCAGCCATCACTTTATCACCGCACTGTGCAGCCGTTGCATAAGCCGCTGGCAGCTCATCTAGGTGATTGACTTTGGTCATACCAATACTTGAACCTTCATGTACTGGCTTGATAATCAGTGGTAGGCCCAACATATTTACTACTTGTTGCCAATCAGTATCAGCAGTCAGCAGAGCAAACGGCGCCGTCGATAGTCCGCAGCCTTGCCACAGCTGCTTGGTCCGTACTTTGTCCATACCAAGGGCTGATGCTAAAATCCCTGAACCTGTCTGCGGGATATCCAACCACTGCAATACCCCTTGCAGCAAGCCATCCTCTCCGCCGCGACCATGTAGCACATTAAATACTCGGTCATAGTCACGCAGCTCAGTAATGTCTTGGTGCTTGGGATCAAAGTGAGTAGCGTCAACGCCTTTGTTTTGTAGTGCTTGTAGTACTGCCGCACCACTGTCTAGGGAGACACTACGCTCATTACTGGTACCACCATAAACAACAGCCACCTTGCCAAACTCGCTGGCATCTTTTACCTTGCTGTTGGCGGCACTTTGTAGCGGCTCATGATTTGACTGATTATTTATGTGATTACCTTCTGCTTGTCCAGCAGCCACTAATGCTGGCTCTGGATTAGTGATAATTGTCGTACTTCTAGCAGAATCGTTGGCTTGGTTAAGCATGTTTGGATCTTCTTGTTGCTTATTGCCTTGATGGCTGTTTTCTTGATGATTAATAGTCATGAGGATAGTTCCTAAGATTCTTTTAAGGCTTACTTAAGATATAAATTATTAGCAGCAAGCTCAACAGCTACCTGACCCACATTGCCCGCACCTTGGGTGATGAGCATATCATTGGCTTTCAGTAAGCGCTGCATAGTAGGGGCCAGGTTGTCTTTATCAATAATCGTCGGCTCAACTTCACCTCTCAGACGGATACTGCGTGCTAATGCTCTGGTATCTGCACCTGTAATCGGAGTTTCTCCTGCTGAGTATACATCCAACAATAATAGCTCATCGACGCTTGATAGTACCTCAACAAACTCATCAAAGCAGTCGCGGGTGCGGCTATAACGGTGCGGCTGAAACAGCATCACTAAACGGCGCTCAGGGAAGCTTTGGCGTGCCGCCTTAATGGTAGCGTCAACCTCTCTAGGGTGGTGACCATAATCATCAATCAGCAGTACATCGCCTTCGTCAACCGCGACAGGCGGGTGCTGCTCAAAGCGGCGACCTACCCCTTCAAATCTTTGTAGCGCTCGCTCAATTGCTTCGTCGTCCACACCTTCATCAGTGGCCATCGTGATAGCAGCCAGCGCATTATAGACATTATGAATGCCAGGAATATTTAAGGTCAGACGTAATGGCTCACGGTCGCGGCGCAGTACCGTAAAGTGAGTTTTGGTGCCTTCAACCACCACGTCTACGGCTTGCACATCATTAAAAGGCTCAAGCCCAAAAGTCAGCACTGGACGCCCAATATCGTCAATCATCGCATAGAGCTCAGGGTCGTCACCACATACTACTGCTAAACCATAAAATGGCATGTTTTGTAAAAACTGAATATAAGCTGCTTTTAATTTATCAAAGCTGTTTTCATAGGTTTCCATATGATCTTGGTCGATATTGGTCACAATCGCCGCCATCGGGTGCAGAGATAAAAATGAGGCGTCAGACTCATCTGCTTCAGCAATCAAAAAACGACTGCTACCGAGTGCTGCATTTTTACCTGAGGCATTGAGCTTGCCGCCAATTACGTACGTTGGGTCAAGCTGTCCTTCTGCAAGCATGGTCGTCAACAAGCTGGTCGTTGTGGTTTTGCCATGGGCACCAGCCACCGCAATACCATGACGATAGCGCATCAACTCACCAAGCATATCAGCACGGCGTACCACTGGCAGACGCGCTTTGAGTGCTGCTGTAATCTCAGGGTTGCTACGATCGATGGCAGATGACACGACTATCACATCCGCATTAGAGATATTTTTGGAATCATGACCAATGAATATTTCGATACCGATATTTTGCAAACGCTTTGTCACAAGGCTTTCTGCTATATCTGACCCACTCACTTGGTAACCTTGATTACTCATAACCTCAGCAATACCACACATACCTGAACCACCGATTCCCACAAAGTGTAAATGCTGAATACGGCGCATCTCGGGTATTTCAATCAAGCGTTTAGGCAAAGCCTTAGTGATAGGAGTAACAGCTGAAGCAGTTGTGGACATAGGAGTTTCTCTTTATTTAGGGAGATAAATATGGGGGCTTTAATGAAAAATATCGTTAGTTATACAAATTAACGGTCAGCAAATTACTTGCTCTACAGTGACTGCCAAATGATATCAGCAACTTGCTGACTGGCATGACGGTTGGCAAGTGCATGGCCTTTTTGCGCCATTTCTAAGCAACGATGTCGATCAAACGTTGTCAGCTCATCACTCAAACGCTTGGGCGTCAATGTCGACTGCGGTATCAAAATCGCCGCATCATGGGAGGTCAAAGTACGAGCATTAGCGGTTTGGTGATCATCCACTGCATGCGGCAAAGGCACAAAAATCGCAGCGATACCGACGTTTTGAATCTCGGTCACGGTCAATGCGCCTGCTCGGCAAACAATCATATCTGCCCAATTGTAAGCAGCCGCCATATCATCAATGAATGGCTGTACGCTGAACTCATGTTGGCTCAGCTGTTGTTCATCATAAGCTGCCTGTGTCGCTGCTTCATTATTGCGTCCACATTGATGACGCACTGCAAAAGGACGGTCTATTAAGGCAAGCGCCTTCGGTACAGTATCATTTAGAGCTTGTGCGCCAAGTGAGCCGCCAACTACTAGCAACTTCAAGGGTGAGCTGTCATTAACATCATAGCGCACACTCGGCTCAGCGACACCAGTGATCGCATTACGTACTGGATTACCGACCGTTTCGAGCTTAGCATCACCTTCACTGTTGGCAAAAGTATTCTCAAAAGCTTGCAACACTTTGGTCGCCATTTTGGCCAAATAGCGATTACTCATGCCAGCGATGGCGTTTTGTTCATGAATAATCAGGGGTGTACCTGTAAGACGAGCAGCAATACCGCCAGGCGCTGTGACATAGCCGCCAAAACCCACGACCATATCGATTTTATTACTACGAATAACTTTAATAGCTGCCATGGTGGCTGATAACAAGGTGAAAGGCAGTTTGAGCACTCGCCCTATCCCTTTTCCACGCAAGCCTTGCATTTCAATGGCATGAAAAGTATAGCCAGTCGGCTCGACCAAGCGATTCTCCATACCAGTTGGCGTACCTAGCCAATGAATGACCGCACCACGTTGGGTTAGCTCTTCAGCTACCGCAAGCGCTGGGAATACATGCCCGCCAGTGCCTGCAGCCATCATTAATATATGCGGTGTCTTCATTAACCCCTGCCCTTCTTATCTTTACTGATGAGTATTAAATATATTAGTAGGCGCAGCTTACTATGAGCAGTGCTCTATAAACCGCTCCCTGTAAGCTGCTCTCTGTAAACAACCACATTCTAAAACCCGCATAGTATAGAGTAAATCACGCTGGTATATATAGTGTTTTTTCGGTTGAATAACGGCTTAAGTGACTGTATTGCCTAATAATAAAAATGTTTGCCAAAAAACAGACCACCATAACTTATAGGCTGTTTTATAAAACTATTTCTGCGTACAACGCGCTTCTACCGCCAGTATAAAATCTGTGGCAATATCTGTACCGCACTGGTCGTCAATTTCGCGTACGCAGGTAGGACTCGTGACATTAATCTCGGTAATACGGCCACCGATTAAGTCCAAACCAACGAACATAAGACCTTTTTCTTTCACGATTGGGGCGACTACTTCTGCCACTTGGCGCTCAATATCTGTCAATGGCATTGCAACGCCGCTACCGCCTGCCGCCAGATTGCCACGGGTTTCGCCTTTGACTGGAATACGAGCCAAGCTATAATCTACCACTGACCCATCAACGATTAAGACACGTTTATCGCCTTCTTTGATTTCTGGTAAATAACGCTGCGCCATGATTGGTAAGGTTTCAAGCTCTGTTAAAATCTCAAGCGTGACCCCAATATTTGGGCTGTCAGCGGTCAGACGAAAGATGCCAGTACCACCCATACCGTCGAGCGGCTTGACAATCACATCTTGTTGCTCGGCGATAAACTGACGAATATGTGCCTGTTTACTGGTCACAATCGTTGGGCTCATGTAGTCACTAAACCAAGTAGCAAATAGCTTTTCGTTACAGTCGCGAATCGCCTGTGGGTCATTTACCACTAGCACACCTGCCGCTTTAGCATGATCAAGCATGTAAGTTGAATAAAGAAAGCGCATGTCAAACGGTGGATCTTTACGCATTAAGATCACATCATAATCCGTGACTGGCCCTGTCTGTTTATCTGCGAGTGTATAAAAATCATTTGGATCACGCTTTACTGTGACTGGCTGCGTATCTACCATGAGCTGACCTCGATCCAGCCATAGGTCATGGATTTGACAGTAGCCGAGGGTATGACCACGGTCTTGCGCTGACCACATCATTGCCAAGCTGGTATCTTTTTTATAGTTGACCTGTTCGATAGGATCCATGATGACGAGTATGTTCAAAGACTTCTTATTTTCTGTTTGGCTCATAATAGAACTCACTTTTTATATTATTAATATTATTGATATATAGAACAGAGATAGGCAATGTGCTGCCAGTCTGCTCCCAAGTTATACGCCGTACTGCTCACGGTAATGCTGCATTTTTTCCAGCTGGGTCGCATCTTTATGTTGACTGTTTTCATCTGCTAAATAGCCGATCAAATCATCTATATCGACCAGCGCACGTACGGGCACTTTTAGAGTGGCGGCAAGCTCTTGAATAGCAGAATGATCGCTTTGGCCTTTTTCTTTACGATCAAGCGCGACTATAATGCCAGCCACACTTGCACCTGCCTGCTCTAAAATATCGACCACTTCACGCATTGCGGTGCCAGCAGTGATGACATCATCGAGTACCCATACGGCCTTACCACTGACATCCGCACCGACTAAATTGCCACCTTCACCATGGGTTTTGGCTTCTTTTCGGTTATAACCCCATTTGGCATTGATACCGTGATGGTGCCATAGCGCTTGCGCTGTCGCTGCCACAAAAGGAATACCTTTATATGCTGCGCCAAAGATAACCAACTCTTTAGCATTTGCAGCGTTATCCACACTGTCATTAGCAGCCATTTGCTCCGCCAAAGCATCTGCATAACCACGCGCTAACAACGATAACATCTCACCCGTCGCCAGCAATCCTGCATTAAAAAAATATGGACTGACACGTCCAGACTTGAGGACAAACTCGCCAAACTTGAGCACTTCATTGTTTAAAGCCAGCTGTATAAAATCATGAGATGAAAATAATTGGTTTTGGGCAGGTTGAGCATCAGGCACTGGAGTATTGAGCATTATGGCATTCCTATCAGAAATATTAAGAATAAAAAATTTGCATTATTGTACGTATTATTGTTTAGCTTGACCAACCATTGATGTCGTAATCCTGCATATTGGGGTAGCGAGTCAATAGGCTACTACGCGATGATAGATTAAAATAGCACTCTCCATCGCTACGGACATGAATATCCCAACCTAAGTGCACAGCAGCAACGATGATGTGTCCAGAAAACAGCCGAATTTGCCGATATTGATAACGCTGAGTAGGTGTAAGATATACTTGGCTCAGTAAATAACTGCGTAAATGCTGACAAATTTGCGCAGCGCTATAGCTGTGATTGATACTTTTACGAGTAGCGCATTGTTTTAGGGCATGCACGGCGACGCTACAGGCCATAATATCTGTCGCCAAACTGCCTGCGCCTGTCTCAAACTGCTGCGGCTGCAAGATGACTTGCCAATCATCCGCATACATACTATTTAGCAGCTCATCAGGATTGTGACGTTTGGCCACTGTATGCAAGCTAAGTACTTTGTTGTTAGCACTGCTGTTAGCAGGTGCGACCTTATCTTTAACGCTTTTTTTGACCGCCTTTTTTGACAAGTCACTATTTAGATCATCAAGTGCGCTAAAGCCATAGCGAGTCAACTTAGGGTATTGATTCATAGCGGCCTGAATGTCTGTCATATCCACTAAGCTCATCTGCTCTAGTGATGATAATAGGGACTGTGCGCTTTGGCTTTGATTATGATAAGGGCAATAAAAACTGTCCGGAAGATCAATAAGGTTTGCGGCACTAAGTAACGCCAAATGCTCTGCAAAAGGCTCTGATGCTACTAGCTGCCACTTTGACAACGTCTCTTCTCGCGGCTGATGAAAGCGCACAGACCTGCCATACAGACGACGTAACTGATTGTTGCCTCGGCGGGCAGGCTCTGGAATGTCTGTCAATGGTCTGGCTGGATCAAGCGGGGTCTGGCTAGGATCAAAATTGGGATGGACAATAGCAGGCTGGGTGCTATTAGCCATATTAGTTGAAGACTCAGATTTGTCTGTCACAGACTTACTCTGCCCTTGCAATGACTGAGCATGAGTGAAGCTATTATCAGAGGTAAACGACTGAGTCATGACATCTCCATAGACGAAACATTAAAAGATTATAAAATACAGATTAGTTGAGTGTAGTTAAAACAGCCATCTATAAAACTATTATAGCTGTCCTATATCAGTCCAACCCTTTAAGTCTGCTTTTGCTGCTGTAAAATATCAGCATATCCTATTTGCCAGTCAGGATAACGCAGCCAAGCTAACGGAATATTGCTATGTAAGCGCTTCCCCGTAACTGCGGTTTTTTCGCTATCAATCTCGGGGGCAGCTGCACCGACCTGCTCGCTCAACCAAGTGCCAAGCTCAAGGGTGGTGACAGGCAAATAGTCAGTGGCGATATAAAGGGGCTTCGGCGTCTCTATGGTCAGCACTTTGGTTATAATATTAACCAAATCACGATCCATGATACGGTTGCTCCAGTGGACAGCGGCGACGGGCTCTTTTTGTGGCTCGCGGGCTTTGCGTAGACGCATTAAGCGCTCACGCCCATAAATACCGCTCGGGCGAATAATAATTGCTTTATCACCAAAACCTTGCTGCAGTACTTGCTCTGCTTGCAGTATTACCTTTGATGCTTCGCGCTCAGGAGTGATGGGCGTGGTATATTCATCAATCCACTCACCATTATCTTGCCCATAAACACCCGTCGATGAAATAAACACAATGCGCTCAAGGCGGGTCAGTTGCTCTGTAAACTGTGCCAAATGCTGGCTGATGGCCAAATAACTGTTGTTATAGCCACTAGCTGAATATTCATCAGGAGTAACGATAATAGCAATACTGCTAAAGTCTTGCAGCTGTTCAGCGGTAAGCGTTAATGCATCGGCTTGGATAAACGTCACTTGAGCATCTAAAGCGTAATGGCTGCGGTCACTACGCGCAAGCCCAGTGACAGAAAGACCATCTTCAGCAAGCTGATTGGTGACGGGTAAGCCGATATCACCTTGACCAATAACCAGCCAATTTTTAATACTCATAACTTTTTATCCCTTTGGCACGGTGTTTAAAAAAGCACTTAGAAGTAATATTTAGACGCAATACTTAAAAACCACTTAAAAACCATTTCTAAAAATAACGCATATAAGACAGTTTTACGTCATCATTTGCCTCGACACGATCCTGCCAATCGTAGCTGGCATTAATTCGTAGTGCTTGTTTTTTATCTATATCGTATTGCAGTCCAAACGTGCTGATCGGCTGCCAATAATGACTTTGAACGTCTGGCTGAGCGCTGCTGCCATGATACCAATATGGTAATTGCAATTCAGCTTGCGCACGTAAGCGATTGTTAATCTGATAGCGGCAACCAGCATTCACTCCTGCCCCAACGCGAAAGCCTTTATTAATACCGCGCCCGCCTTGCAGCGCACCTGTTGCAAAGGCATAGCACAGCTGCGGTGGCATCTCGCCTGTATTAGCAGTCGGCGTGCCAAACACCCATGACTTACCATACTCAAAGGCGGTACTGGCAACCAAATGGTCTCTAGCTTGTGCTTGCGAGCCATCATCGACGCGGGTGGCTTCGACACTCGCGCCCCATGTATGGCCTTTCTTAGCAGAGTTGACAGGGTTGAAGGAGCGCCCACGAATCAACGTAAAGTTCTGCAAGACCACGCTTTTTGGCTGATTGGCTTTATCACTATCGGTATCATACAAGCGCAGAGTGGCAGCGACGCCTTCAAGATCTAGAAACTGCGGAAATCCTGCAGGACGATCAAGCGTACTATGGTAGCCTGCGCGTAGACCGAGGTCTATATAACTATTATCTCCGCGCTGACCAACAGCGACATGTCCTCGTTGTAGCGGCTGGCGATCGATGGGATTGTTATCTGAAACTGCAATCTCAAGCGGCTCTAATCTTTTATTATCTGCCGATATGCTTGAGGCTAAGTTAACGTCTTCTGATTTAATGGCATTTATATCTTCTTTATTAAACGCTTGATAGCCCAACCTTGCCGCGGCGTTTGCCTTGTTCAGCTGTGCTTGACGTAAGGTACTGTCCGACGGTGTATAAAGGGTATTTGTGAGCAGCTGTTCATCATCAAGCAATTTGATCACATCAGAGGGAATAACCGCATAAGGCAGCTGACTCAATAAGTTCTGCTGCGGGCGCACCACATCAATGAGGCGCAAAATCTCGGAAGCACAGTTATCGGTGGCGAAGTAATAAGGAATGTCTAAGTCTTTAGTCTCCCATACATGCAGCATGATTTGCTGTACCTCGCTTGGGGTCAAATCCAATTGATACGTCCAAGTATCGCGCTCGTCTTTTTGTAAATAATTTGCCAGTCTTTCTGGATAAGGATCGATCTCGATACGGTTATCATAACCGCCGCTTGCTGCTTTGATGGCAAAAATCAGAAAATTATCATTAGGATTACCATCGACCGTGTCATTAAGGGCATAGGCATGATGAATTTGACTAGGGTCAGCCACACTAGCCTTTGAGTCAATACGCAATAGTGTATGCGCAAAAGCAGAGATGGGATTATCCAAGTACTCTTGACCAAACATAATAGATAACTGTTCAGGATCCAACATGGTCATCCACTCATCAAGCTCTGGGCAGTCAACCTGCAGACCTGTATGATGAATCCCCAAAGTCTCAACCAACCAATTTACTCGCGCTGGAAAACGGCACAGCACTGAGCTATTATCTGCTGGTTTTTTGCTGACAGCAGGTAACGTAAGCTGCTGAGAAAGTGCGACTAATATGGCATCCAGCTCTGCTGCTGAGTCCTGCTGACCATTATCAGCTAAAAAGAATGTTGGATCGTCAATCAGACTTTTATTTTTGCCTTTGGTAAAGATGTTTTTATTATCATCAAGAAAGTACAACAGGCGTCGCCATGTTGTATGCTGCGCTAAATTGTCTGTTTGTACTTGTTTGCGCCATTCTGCCAGCAGTTGCTCAGCAGCAGTACTTTGAATATTTTGCGTCTCATTGCTAACATTACTCGCAACATTCACAGTGTTCCCAACAAGCGCCGTATTGCCCAGTTCAGTTGTTATATTTTCATTAGTATCCATTACAGCAAAAGGAATAGGCAGTACTGCCTGCACTGATAGACTCAATAATGAGCCTACAACGGCGCTTGCAATGGCAGAGTGCGGCGGTAGACGGACATGAGGGCTACTTACCCACAATGGTTTTTTAAACATGAGTGAAAATCTCTTTTTTAAATTCACAACAGCTCTACGACTGCTCAATTGGGTTTACACCAGAATATTATATGCGTGTGAAATACTCGCTCAACTCGCCCAAATAAAGTCTATGATGGAGCTCATTTCAGAGTGCTATTGAGAATTTCTATTTAAAGACACTGTTTACAATAGCGCGGTATGATAAAAGATCATAGTGATATCAAAATCCGTTATCATCTTCTTCAACATAAGCCAATCCAGTGTAATAATAACAGAGAATACTATGTCATCTGCACCACAAACATCATCACAGACTCCAATGACTATAAATGACGGTCTACTGTCCGCTGCCACTTGGCTGGCTTCGCCGAACTTCAATACCAGACCTGCAGATACCAGCATTGACACCATTGTCATTCACAACATCAGCTTACCACCCAATGAGTTTGGCGCGTGCAGCGCGGATGGTCTGCATTATGTAAAGGCATTATTTACCAATCAGCTAGACTGGAAGGCACACCCTTATTTTCAGACCATTGAAGGCGCTGAAGTTTCCGCACACTTACTGATCGAACGCGACGGCACTATTACTCAGTTTGTAAACTTTCATGAGCGTGCGTGGCATGCCGGTAGATCTGCCTATCTTGGGCGACCTGAATGCAATGATTATAGCATTGGCATCGAGCTTGAAGGGTCAGACTTTGTACCCTTTGCTGCGGCTCAATATGACTCGCTCGTACAAGTTATCACTGCGATATACGACGCCTACCCCAAAACGCGCCGACACCTGACTGGGCTTAGTGATATCGCCCCAGGTCGTAAGACTGATCCTGGTGAGTATTTTGAGTGGACTCGGCTGCGTGAGATGCTCTCTAAGAACCTTACCTAATAATACCTGAAGGCAGCTTTTGGCCTTTCCACAATCAATTCATTTACCCGCATACTTAAAGTGCTATAATCCGTCAGTTTTTTGGCATTATTAAGTTAACAAATATATCCGCAGACAAATTAGCAAATAGGTTCTCATGGCAAAAAGTCGTTTATTTCGCTCCACAATGATAGTCAGCAGCATGACCATGCTATCGCGTATCTTAGGTTTGGTACGTGATGTGGTGTTATTAAGTGTATTTGGTGCAGGCGGACTCATGGACGCCTTTTTGGTCGCCTTTAAGATACCTAACTTTTTGCGGCGTCTATTTGCAGAAGGCGCTTTTAGTCAAGCTTTCGTTCCTGTACTGTCTGAGTATAAAGAAAAATACAGCTTACAACAGGTACAGATACTGGTCAGTCGCACCTCTGGAGCGCTGTTGCTGGTTTTATCCATGCTGACGGTAGTTGTTATTTTGATCGCGCCTTGGGTAGTGACTTTATTTGCCCCAGGATTTGCCAACCAACCCGATAAATTTGCCATTACTGCTGAGCTACTGCGTCTTACCTTCCCTTATTTGTTATTCATCTCCATGACCGCGTTTGCCAGCGGCATCCTGCAAAGCTATGGACGCTTTGCCGCGCCGGCCTTTGCCCCAGTACTGCTCAACCTGTGTATGATTGGCGGTGCTCTGATATTTGCACCTATGTTCGATACGCCGATTATGGCGCTTGGTTATGCCGTCGCTATCGCAGGTTTACTGCAGTTCTTGATACAATTGCCACAGCTATGGCAACAAAAACTGCTGGTCGCACCCAAGGTCGACTTTGGCCACGAAGGGGTTAAGCGCATTCTAAAGCTGATGCTACCCGCTATCTTCGGTGTCTCTGTCACTCAGATTAACCTATTACTCAACACGATATTTGCCTCACTGATGATTGGCGGTTCCGTCTCTTGGCTCTATGCGGCTGAGCGTATGAGCGAGCTGCCATTAGGGCTAATCGGTGTAGCGATTGGTACGGTTATTTTGCCAAGCTTATCAAAAAGCGAAGCACAAAAAGATGATGTGAGCTTTAAAAAGACCATCGATTGGGCGGCTCGCTTGATTATTTTGGTGGGCGTGCCAGCATCAGCGGCGCTATTTATCCTCTCTGACGTCCTGATGCAGGCATTGTTTTTACGTGGTGAGTTTTCATTACGTGATGCAGAGATGAGTGGCTTGGCACTGCGTAGTATGGCTGGCGGCATCTTAGGATTTATGCTGATTAAAATATTCGCTCCAGCCTTCTTTGCACGGCAAGACACCAGAACACCGGTCAAAATTGGTATCGTATCTGTGTTTGCCAATATGATTTTTAGTGTGATTTTTATTGGAATATTTTACTTGTTTGAGATGCCATTGCATGGTGGCTTGGCTCTAGCGACCACAGGAGCCGCATTTGTGAACGCGGGTTTATTATATTACTTCTTACACAAACGCGGGATATTCCGCTTTGGCAGTCACTGGAAAAAGCTTTTTGCACAGTTTTTGCTGGCGACAAGCGCTATGACGGGCGTACTTTATGTCATGCTGCCCTACTTCCCAACCGATGATACCCAGTGGCGACGTATCATTGCTTTGCTCATCATGTGTGCGGTTGGCGCCTTGGTATATGGTGTGGTGTTACTGGTTTCAGGGTTTCGCCCGCGTCAGCTCAGACATGGATAAATGAATGAATCCAATAAGGCATAAACTTACTAAACCAAAACAAGCCTATCATGAGAATTGACAGTCAACGATACTGATAATTGTCATAATTGTTTATAAATGAGTCATTAATTGATAAATGAGTTTTGAGGTTTGATATGATAAATAAACAGGTAAAGTCCCAACGCCTACTCATTATATTTGCTGCTGGTGTCCTGAGCAGCGGACTGCTACTGAGCGCTTGTAGCAATAACGATAATATAGAGACAGAAGCCACTGTCGAAACAAATAATGCGGCAGCTGTGGTTGAAGATTCAGAAAATGACGCAGCTGCTCAAGTAGAAACATTAGATGACGATGCTGCTGGAGATGCGCAGATAGCAGATGCTACTGATACTGATACCGACTTAGAAAATATAGAGAACGAAACCACCATTACCAGTGATAATATAAACCCTATAACAAGCACTGATAAGCAGCCCAGTCTAGTCACCAACCCCACCCAAGCTGGCACGCCAGAAGATACCGTTAAGCAGGCGTTAGATAGTTTGTATTATGGCGACGCGAAAAAGTCCGCCTCTTACTACGAAGTAGATATGGCACACTTTGAGCAAGAGCTTGCCAACACTCAATCTGCTTTTCAACAAACGGTCGACGCCGTGACCATCACTGATACTACCTATAATGATGATAAAACGCGTGCCACCATTACAGGTGAGTTGATGCTAAAAGGTCAAAGCGCGCCTGCACCTTTGATTTATGAGTTACAAAAGATAGACGGCAAGTGGAAAATCTTGGGTTAAAGCGTCTCGCTGTTGTTGTTCTCATCAACTGATGCCACCGCTAAACCCAGCATCACGACATCCGCGATGAAGCCCTGCATATCACAGACTTTCGGCATATATCCCCACTGCTCGAAGCCAAGCTTATGAAACAGTCCTAAGCTTGGCTGATTATGAGCAAAAATAAGCGCGACAACATTCTGAATACCTAGATTTGGCGCTTGCGTCAGCATCCAGCGGGTTAGTAAGCTACCCAATCCTTGTCCATGATACTCTTGATGCAGATAAATACTGATCTCAGTGCTGATGTGATAAGCCGTACGCGCATATAAATCACTAAAACTGCCCCATGCCACCACAGTTGGCGATTTGCTCGTCGTTTTTTCGCTGCTTGCAAGCGTTTTGACCACATAGATGGGGCGCGTTGGGCTGTTCAGATGCTCAGCAAACCAAGCCGCACGTTCATCGATGGTCACCACTGCCAAGTTGGCTGTTGCCTGCTTGCCAGGTATGCTTTGATTATAAATCTCTAATACGGTTGGCAGGTCTTCTATACTGGCTCGCTGCACTATGAACTGATCGCTCAGCCTAGCTATCGATAATGTGGGCGCTATACAACTGAGGTCAGACATAGAATTCCCTGATGAATAATGAAGAGTTGCTACTAAGTGCTCATGAGGCACTGATAATGGTGTCAGTGCCGCTATTTTACTTTATAATGGCAAGTTTTGAACACACTTCCAGTCAGAAAAGTCGAAAATCGATACAAAGCGACCGAGCGCAGATTGTACAAATAGTACATCTTGGGCGGTTAAGATTGTAGCGACTCAACACTTTTTTGACCATAGTTTTGCTATGGATGTGTTTTTATCTATTACCTGACCCTATGACAGCTGCAAACTTATGAACACCTACTTTCTTGAGCAACTGATGGCGTTACCAAACGCTATGCAGGCAAACACTAGCCCCATAGTATTAGCACCCTGTGTGCTGACTATTGGTAACTTCGATGGCGTACATTTAGGTCATCAAGCAATGCTTGCTCAAGTACGCAAGTTGGCAGATGAGCGTAAGCTTGGCTCAGCAGTTATGATCTTTGAGCCGCAGCCACGTGAGTTTTTTTCACCAGAGACTGCTCCTGCACGCCTGACCAATCTGGCAGAAAAACAAGCCTTACTGGCGGAATATGGCGTCGAGACATTGATTGTTGCCAGCTTTGACGCTTCCTTTCGCGCACTCTCTGCACAAGCTTTCGCGGATATATTGGTTCAACGTTTAAATGTACAAGCGTTGGTTTTGGGTGATGATTTTCGTTTTGGTCATGACCGCACAGGTGACAGTCAGTTCTTACGTAACTACGGCTTACACGTAACCAACTTGCAAACGGTCACTGATGATAGTGATACTGCAAAGCGTATTAGCTCTACTCGTGTTCGTGACCTACTACTGGCTGGTGACCTATGTGCAGCGAATGCTTTATTAGGTCGAGATTATACTATCTCTGGTATCGTGGTAGGTGGTGACAAAATTGGCCGTACCATAGACTTTCCAACTGCCAATGTCGATCTGGCGCGGATCAAACCTGCCTTACATGGTATCTTTGCTGTCGATGTGGTGCTACTTGATGATGATAATCAAATAGTACCGAATGGGCTGGCGGCTCTAGCAGATAATGATGAGCAAAAAGGTCTAGCAGGCCTAAGACCCCATAGTCTGTTTGGCACTGCAAATATAGGCACTAGACCCTCTGTTGATAAAGCGCTTGAGTGGCGTTTAGAGGTACATTTTCCGCAGCTGCAAGCGAACCTTTACGATAAAAGATTACAGGTACGCTTTTTACACTTCTTGCATGGTGAGCGCCGCTACGAAAGCTTGGATGCGCTAAAGAGTGGCATCCAAAATGACATTACAGAACTGCTAGAGTGGCGAAAAGAGCAACTTAGCTGATAGCCATCATCAATCAAATAGCTTAACCGTGGAGCTCAACCAAAAAAACCCATAATCATCAGCATTATGGGTTTTTCACTTTATTTTTGCGTTGTCATCATTTCTGTATTGCTATGCGCTTGATGACAAATACCTGAGATTAAGCCTCTGGATGCATTCGCACATTCAGCTCATCAATAATCTCAACCCAAACGGCATCTCTCTTCCATTCTTCTTGTAAAAACATGCGCTGTTTCTCATTCCAAATATCAGAATCTTTTAATGACTCATCTCTTCCCAACTGGTTATTTTTGATAAAACTTTCAATGGCCTCATCTGAGCTATCAAGTCCTAACTGCGCAAATAAATCATTCATCGTATAATCTATATCACCTAACATTATCTCACTCCTTAAGTATTATTCGTTTATTTTTATGCGCTAGATCAATAGATATTCTGCATAATAATACCTACTGTCTAAACGTGTACCACAAGACCTATTGTAGCAATACTCATTTTAAAAGCTGTTATCCAACGTTATCAGTTATGTTAACAACAAAAAAGCCCTCACATAAAGTGAACTGACCCCCTAAACTTGGACTGTTTAAGTTTGTATCAAGGACTGAGTTCTGTATTTCACAGGGCTCAGTCCTTTTAGTTTCATCTGAATTCTCTCATGATTATAGTAGTGAATATACTCATGAATCTGTTGCTCTAAGTCCTCAATAGTTTCTGGTTTCTCAATATAAATCGTCTCACACTTCAGCGTACCGAAGAACCCTTCCATCAATGCATTGTCTAAGCAATTCCCCTTACGGCTCATACTTTGCTTAATATGATTCGCTTTAAGCGACTTTGCAAACGGCTTCATCTGATAATGCCAGCCTTGATCTGAATGTAGTGTTAGCTGCTCCTTGCGCTTTTTAGGTATGCCTTTAAGTGCACTATCTAGCATCTGTTTCACTAAGTCATATACCGGTCGTCTTGAGAGCGTATAGCTGATGATCTCATTGTTATAGCAATCTAGTATAGGAGACAGATACAACTTATCCTCGCCCACTTTAAACTCAGTAATGTCAGTAAACCACCTGCGATTAGGCGCACCCGCCCTGAACTTGCGCTTGACTCTATTCTTAGCTATGACGCCGCACTGTCCTTTGTAGGATCGATACTTCTGTTGTCTGATTCTAGCAGTCAGCTTAAGCTCACTCATAAGCCGTGCGATGAGCTTATGGTTATACCTTAACCCTTCACTCTTAAGTGTTTGAGTGATTCTACGATAGCCATACCGACCTTTGTGCTGATGATAGATATCCCTGATGCGCTGTTTGAGATCGGCGTATTTATCTTCACTCCAAAGCTGTGCTCTATGATAGTAGAAACTACTCCTTGCAAGCTTTGCTATGGTGAGTAAGTCAGATAACGCGTGCTTTAGTCTTAATCCTTCGATGAGCCTTGCTTTGTCGCGGCTTGTTCCTTTTCCCGAAGCAAGGCATCGAGCTTTTTTAGATAGGCGTTCTCCGCACGCAGATATTGCAGTTCACGCTTGAGCTCTGCTAGGGTCTTTTCATTATCAGGTTTGTCTGTGATAGGAGATGCCATAGAGTGACTACCTTTATATTTGGATGTGAGTCCAGACATACCGTAGAAGCGATAAGCTTTGTGCCAGTGGCTAATAAGCGCAGGTGAGCTGATGTGGAATTTAAGGGCGGTTTCAGATTGGGTTAATCCTTCTATCAACATCGCTTCAATCACTTTGTACTTAAACTCGCTACTGTATTTAGCTTTACTGGTCTTAGGTTTAATGGCGCCTATACCACCGCTTTGATATTGTTCAATCCATTTGCGTACAAACCTTGGATTTACACCAAACTTTTCACCTGTCGCACTGCTACTATGTCCTTCTTTGTAGTATGCAATGACTTTGATCTTAAAGTCTAGATCGTAACGCATAAAAACACCCCCAAAAGTTGTGTCCAACTTATGGGGGTCAGTTCAAAAGGAGGGCTTCTTGTAATTATTACTCAGGTTTTAGCGATCTGTCTACTTACGGTAGTAGATGAGATACTGCATCACGCTCTTCACTCAGCTCTTGCTCAGTAGCGGCCATTTTCTCTTTTGAGAAATCTGAAGATACGTCTACGCCATCGACGATAGACCAGTCACCATTGCTACAAGTACATGGGAATGAGTAGATCAAACCTTCAGCGATACCATATTCGCCGTTTGAGTAAACACCCATTGATACCCAATCGTTTTCGTCAGATCCAAGTGCCCACGTACGCATGTGTGCGATGGCAGCGTTGGCAGCAGAAGCGGCAGATGAAGCACCGCGAGCTTTGATAATCGCTGCACCGCGCTGCTGTACTTCTGGGATATAAGTGTTTTCGTACCATTCGCGATCAACCAAATCTAGCGCTGGCTTACCATTTACGGTGCAAGCAGTCAGGTCTGGATACTGAGTTGATGAGTGGTTGCCCCAGATGGTCATGTTTTTGATGTCATTAACAGTGCTGTCAGTCTTTTCAGCCAACTGTGCCATAGCACGGTTATGATCTAAACGAGTCATCGCAGTGAAGTTACGCGGATCAAGATCTGGTGCGTTACGCTGAGCGATAAGGGCGTTGGTGTTGGCAGGGTTACCCACGACCAATACTTTTACATCACGGCTTGCCACATCATTAAGGGCTTTACCTTGTGCTGAGAAAATCGCAGCGTTGGCTTCTAGCAAGTCTTTGCGTTCCATACCTGGGCCACGTGGACGTGCACCAACCAATAATGCATAGTCAATATCTTTGAATGCAACATTAGCATCATCAGTTTGAACCACACCTGCCAATAAAGGGAATGCACAATCTTCTAGTTCCATAACGACACCTTTTAGAGCATCGAGAGCTGGAGTGATTTCAAGTAATTGCAAGATAACTGGCTGATCTTTTCCTAGCATCTCACCAGATGCAATACGAAATAACATAGCATAGCTGATATTACCAGCAGCACCAGTCACGGCAACGCGTAAAGGCTGTTTCATAGACATAGAATATTCCCTAATTGATTATTAGATATTGGCCATTAGATAATGTACTCACCATTGTTTTAGCGCCAGCATTCTAGCTTTGAACTCAAAAAATGGTAGATGACATTCACCGAGGGCTAGTGTATCACTTCATTTAGTGAATCGTCTAGATAGAATATAACGATGATAGGCGTTTATATTGTTACATTTTATGCTGACAAAAGTTCAGTGCGTATGCAATATAACGCTGATAAGGTACGGTGACGTTAGGTATCTTGAAGATTACTTTCGACCTGAAATGATGAAGTTCTTACCACAGCTGTTGACCACATTATGACAGCTACCGAACTGACTGCCTTCATAACAGATATGAATATCGGTCAATATCGACTGCCGGCGGCTACCATCCTGACAGATTAAATCGATACCATCAGCAGACATACCACTGTTTAGCCGAGTCATTTGGCTGATAAAACGGGACTTGGAGACCGTGTAGCTATTACCAGTATTCAACTCACTGGGCAGTTTTAACTGACCAGCAAGATTGACGATTTGTCGAAAATAACTGCTGGCACTAAGCGGACTACAAGCACCATAGTGTTGCCATGCCTGGCTACGAACACTGCTGTCTGGCATGATACGGTTGACGACTTTTAATTGCAGTGGACTGAGTCTTGGCTCACTACCTCGGCCGCAGCGCTCACCGTATCCAAGATCAAGGCCTGACACGGTTAATGAATAACCCTCTAAACATTGGCGCATGCGAGTACGTGATGGTTGCAAGCTGCACAGTGCTGGCGTCATTTCGACCATTAATACCCGCTGTCCTGTCTTAGACGCACTGGCTGCTTGTGCTGGCAGTGACATCATTCCTTGTACAACCGCTAACCCTATAATGGTAGATAATGTATGACGATTATATTTATTGCCTGAATGGCTATCTGAATGTACGCTTTGTGTTATCAATTCGTTTGGTGGTGATTTTTGTTGTACTTCTTTTTGCGTGGTTTTTTTTGATACACAATTTTTGTTTGGTGATCGAGCTCTTAACCTTGCAAAATTTAATACGTGTCGTATACGTGCCTGAACAGACGGCTGCTGTTCAGCTGTTTTCTGCATAAGCATGTCGGTATCGAGTTTTTTCATAAGAAAAAGATATTAAGCCTTTATCAATCATCAACGACAATATTTAAATCGTCTAATAGTTACATTATCCAGTACAGCCCTTCAATCGAGGCTACACAGATTAAGCTGGCACAACTTATACAATATGGGTGGGAAAATAGTGTGGGCGAAAAATAGTTTGAAATCAGCATATATAAAAACATATAAACACTGCAGCGACAAACTCAGAATGCAACCCGCACGTATATAAATACAATGGTAGCAAATACCCTTTTTTAATCCATAGCAGAATCGTAGGCTTCACGTAAAAACTGCCTTGATATGTGCAAAAAAATAGGTTGATACAAGCTTGCTTTTCTGTTTTTTATACAGGATGTTCTCTGTGCCTAGAAAAATATAGATTATTAACGACCAATAACAATCAAACCATAAAAAAAGCCATTAATCATATATGATTAATGGCTTTTTATTACAGTATGTTTTTCTTTCAGCAACAGTCGCTTTGATGCTTTATCTCAGCATCTATATCCGTGAAAGCTTAAAAGGCAGCTGGGACAGTCCCCATACGCTGACTGATCGGTTGGTTACGACCTAATAGGCTACTATAAATAGTGGCGTTTTCCATGACATGCTTGGCATAGTTACGGGTTTCTGGAAAAGGAATCGATTCGACATACTGATCTGCTGCAAGCGACCCATAGACTGGCTGCCAGCGTTTGGCGTTATTGGGGCCCGCGTTATAACCAGCGGTTGCCAATACTGGCTGATAATTAAGCTTGCCCATGATGTCGCTCATATACCAAGTACCGTAGCGGATGTTGGTATCGCCACTATTGGCGCGGCTAGCACTATAAGACTCGCCTAAGTTGCGTGCAATATACTTGGCGGTATCTGGCATGATCTGCATAAGACCACTTGCACCGACATTTGAGCGCGCTGAGGTCACAAAGCGGCTTTCTTGGCGCATGATGCCGTATGCCCACGCTGGATCAATACCTGCTGACTGACTATAACGCACTACTGCACTTTGATGCGGCATCGGATGCGATAATGCTAAATTATGCACTCTTTCCGTATTATCAACGGCGTAAATAGCACGGTCTAGCCAGCCCATATCATAAGCTTGACGAGCGGCAGCGACCATTAACGCATCATCGTGATTGTCACGTGCTTGCTTCACCGCCCAGTTCCATTCACGGTTGGCATAGGCACGGCTCGCATCAGCATTATATAGGGCAAACGCACGGGCAAAATGCGGATCTTGCATAGCACGGGCACGATCGCTACTACTGACATTAGGTAAGTTGCCACCGCCCATACTACTGACATCGAAACGTTGACCGACTTTATCTTTTGCCATTAGTCCATAGTATTCGTTGCTTTTGGCCAGATGTTGGTACATCTTTTTGGCAGTATTGCGCTTATTAGCATCGCTCGATTGCTCATAAGCACGCGCTAGCCAATATTGCCACTGATTGGTTCGTTGAATCTCGGCATCCATCTGTGAGATAGCTTCGACCACATCATCCCAACGACTGAAACGAATAGCAGCCATAGCGTAATATTCTGCTTCCTCAAAGCTAAAATCATCATCTAAACTCTGGCGAAACCAATCGACAGCTTCAGAGTTAAAGCCATCATCGGTATTGTGATTCATACGCTGAACGCCAAGGATGCGGTAGGCATATCGGCGCGTCTCGTCATTTAACAATCTTGCTGAGCGCTGATTGTCCTGCTTGATATCGAAATCCAATTGCAGCGCAGCCTCACGATAAGATTTGTTGGCAAGACGCCCCATCGCATATAAATATAAATATTGATTGGTTGTACTTGCAGGCTCGCGTCCAAAACGGCTAAAGAACGATGATTGATTAAGCTGTATTTCACTTAATTTAGAATAAGGAATTGGCGTACCAAGACGTGAAGACAGCGCCATGATGTCGCCAGTCTTACCTGCGCGCAGCATACGCTTAAGGCGAGCTACACGGTCTTGATTACTGATAAGCGCATTGTTGTTCATCTCCATAGCCAATTGATCACACAGTGCTGGCTGCTTTTTCGCCGTCAGCCAAACGTCTGATTTGGCTGCCATCGCACGCATGGGATCGCCCCCATTATTGAAGCCAAGCGCAATGGCACAGCGTTCACTGGCATCAGGGTTGGTGATCAGGTTCGCCACTTGTCGTACTGACGCATAATCGTTTGATGCCGCTTTGGTCTCAGCAAAGTCAGCCACCAGCTTTTCTGCCATCACTGTTCCTGGATATTGACGCACAAACTGCGATACGGCTGCTGAGCTTTGCGAATTCAAGTCTAAATTCATGCGCCAATATGTTGGATACATGGCAAACAGTCCACCACTCATCAGCTGCTCATAGTTGAATAACGCGCTGACATCACCCCGATCTGCGGCTATCGCAGCGGCAGTGAAATGATCCACACTATTATCCTGTTGATAGCTACCGCTTTGCTGTGTGCTACTGCCATCGCCCCAAGTCAGATCGGCACAAGCCACTTGTGACAACCCCAGTGCGCTCATCGCTGTCGCCAGACTTAACGCACCAAAACGCAAGGTGCTTGCATTTAAACGCGCCATACCTTTTCGGCCAGACTCCTGTAGCGAGCTGTTGGCATCTTTAGAAGTGTCATTATGTTTGCGAAAGCCAACTGGCTGCTTTGTCATATTTACTCTCTTTATTTTCTTCAATTGTCTTAGTGATCAGGTAATATAGCGCTCATCATACTATATTGTTTTGACTTTCAACCAGCACCCTTACCATTTATCAATAAATACGATAGCCCTGTGTAACACAAAGGTGATATAAGCATAAACTCTAGGGGCTGATTAAATATATACTAAGGCAGTATAAGCAATTGATAGTATTATAAATAATCTGTCATGATTATAGCCAATAGTATACGCTTACTTTTCACATTGGCAGATGGTTATGATAAAATACGCCACCTATAGTCAGTCCGAAATAAAGTAAATACAGTTATGCTAACGTGCTACTGGTACAAATTTTCCTCGCTTGCTGTGTGACTGTGTCACTCCAGAGGCTTCATAAAATTTATCCCAGTAATATTGTATTCTTTTTAAAGTGTATTGACGATATTAATGGCCTGCCGCCGCTATCTACTGTTTGATAATCATGGACCAATCCTTATGAGTGTTTCTGTATTTAATCCCCGCATCAATGACGCCGTGGATAGTGCGCCTGATGTCACTGCACTCGTAGAGCCAAACCCAGTGCAAACATCTACTGCGCATAAAAAAGTCTTTATCACCACTCAAGGCTGTCAGATGAACGTTTATGACTCTGACAAAATGCTTGATGTGCTTGGTGACTCGCATGGCATGGTAGTCACTCATGACATCGATGAAGCCGATGTGCTATTGATGAATACTTGCTCTATCCGTGAAAAGGCCCAAGAGAAAGTGTTTTCAGAATTGGGCCGCTGGCGCAAGCTGAAAGAAAAACGTCCTGACCTCGTCATCGGCGTCGGTGGCTGCGTGGCCTCACAAGAAGGCGACAATATCCAAAAACGCGCACCCTACGTCGATATGATATTTGGCCCGCAAACTTTGCATCGCCTGCCAGAGCTCTACGACCAATCTAGTGAACAGCGTGACATCTCACCTAAAAACCGTATTGGTACGGTTGATGTCTCCTTCCCCAGTATCGAAAAGTTTGACTTCTTGCCTGAGCCAAAAGTCGACGGTTATAAAGCCTTTGTGTCTATCATGGAAGGCTGCTCAAAATATTGCTCGTTTTGCGTGGTGCCTTATACTCGCGGTGAAGAGTTGTCTCGTCCTCTCGATGATGTATTGGCAGAGATTGATAGCCTAGCAGCGCAAGGCGTTCGTGAAATCAACCTATTGGGTCAAAACGTCAATGGCTATCGCGGCGAAAAAGACGATGGCAGTATTTGCCGTTTTGCCGAGCTATTGCACTATGTCTCGCATGTCGATGGCGTTGAGCGTATTCGCTATACCACCAGCCATCCGTTAGAGTTCACCGATGATATCATTGACGCTTATGCGCAGTTGCCAGAGCTGGTGTCGCACTTGCATCTACCAGTGCAAAGCGGCTCTAATGCGATATTAGCTGCGATGAAACGCAACCACACTATTGATGTCTATATCGATCAGATTAATAAGCTAAAAGCCATTCGCCCTGATATTTATTTATCTAGCGACTTTATCATTGGTTTCCCTGGCGAGACCGATGAAGACTTTCAAGCGACATTAAACTTGGCAAAAGAGCTGAACTTTGACCACTCGTACAGCTTTATTTACTCCAAACGTCCAGGCACACCAGCAGCAGAATTGCCCGACGATGTGAGCTTTGCCACTAAAAAAGCACGCTTGGCTGAATTTCAAAAAGTCATTATCGATTCAACGCTTGCCAAAACTCATGAGATGGTCGGCACCACGACGCGGGTATTGGTCGAACAAATCGCCGACCGTCATCCAGACTGCTTGATTGGTACCGCGGATAATACACGCACAGTAATGTTCCCTTATGACGTTGATAAAATGGCTGAACTACTTGGCAAAATCGTCAGCGTCCGTGTGACCGACTTTGTCAGCCCGCATATGGTGAAGGGTGAGCTTGAGGCAGTGTTGGCATAGACTTGATAAGGGTTTGCTTTATTGTCATGAACTTACCTGTCAAAATTCATTTAAAAATTGAAAAAATCTAACCAAATAAGGGCGAGTATCTCGCCCTTATTTATTTCAGTTTATATAAAGCTTCAATCACATAAGCTATATAAGCGACTTAAGCCACTTCGACTTGGCGCTCACGACGATAGTGGCGCAGCTGATGCTCCAAGCGGCGACCTTCACTAAATGCAGACACCCGTTTTAGATAACCAATGATGCGTGTGGCATGATCTACGTTATTTGAGCCACAAGCCTCACAGTGATAAAGAGTACGCTTATCAATATGCTGACACTCATTACAAATCGTGGTGCGCACATTAATACAGAAGTACTGACAGCCTGTGGTCGCTGCAATATCGAGCAGCTTGCGATACTGCTCTTTATCTAACGTTTCATCCAAATTCAGATGCAGTGCCGAGCCGCCATCAAGCCACTGAGTCAGCTCTGTCCCATGCAGCATAAATTTATCTAAAGTAGTGGTTTTGTCATCTTCTACCAGATATAGATAGGAGTTGTAGCAATCACGCTGCACCGCGTAGCCATCTTGTTTGTCCCATTTTGCATTTTTAATGCCCAAGTTCTCTGCTGGTACAAACTCCGTATTGAACTTCAAACCATACTGCACACTGGCTTTACGGTTCTCATCATAAATAGTCTTGAGAATATCATTGACGAAGATGCGATACTCTTCATTATTGCCCACCACTATGCCTCGGCTTTCCGCCGCCTCTGCCATGCCATTGATACCAAGGGTTAAGAACTGCTTATCGAGCTGGATAAATCCGGCATCATAGACCGGCAACATACCAGCCGCCTCATACTGCTCTATGAGTTTGCGATAGCTGACCTGATATTTATGAATTTTGCGCACCTCTGCAGCCAAATCCTGCCCGTTTTGAATCATACGGTTTAGGTTAAGGGTGATGACGTTAATCGACCCTGTCGCCACGCCGCCTGCCCCCAAAGTATACGAAAAGCTGTGGTCGGTAATCTCATTGCGCAAGCGGCAACAAGAAGCTAACGAGTCTGGATTGTCACTTTGGTAAATAAAGAAGCTGTTCTTCTCTGCGAGCTCCTGCGCTAGCATATCGGTATATTCATCGTCTTTGCATTTGCCGTTTTCGGTGAGCATGGCACAGGTTACCACTGGGAAAGTCAAAATGGCACGTTTACGCTCTTCATTGAACCACCTCAAAAAGTGCGCTTGCAGTGCTTTAACGGTTTCCCAACAAGGGCGCTCGCCATCGGGGAAGACAAAATTGGCGAACATAGCTTCAAAATAATGCTCATCATACAAGGAGATATTCCAAAACACGCTTTGATAGCCACGAGCGGCGGCGGGCTGGTTAATCGAATACACCACTTGCTGAAAGCAGTTTTCGATGAGTGATTTGTGAGTGCTCAGATAATCTTTGCCATGGTCTTTGCGGGCAAAATAATCAAAATAAGCCAGAAACTCAACGGTAGCCACTGCCCCTGCAAATTGCGAGCTGATAGCAAATATCAAGTTGATAAATGAGCCACAAAACGACGCCAAATGCTGCGGCGGACTGGCTTCACCGCCAAGCTTCTTGAGACCGTCAAGCAAAAACGGGTACAGCGATACCGATACACAGTAAGGCTTTAAGCTGGTCTCATCGTGTACATATATCTCGTGCGACTCAATTTGGCGCACATATTCTTGTGCCAACTCGCTATCGAAATGCGCTGTAATCTCTCGCTGTACTTGAGCACGATTAATCTGAATGAAGTAATCCTTCATCACTTCATTCTCAAGCGTGGCGATATTTTTTACCGTCACGTTGGCATTGGCATCCACTCGCGAGCCATCTGCAGCGTTGTGCGCTTGAGTGTAATCTTCGATGAAAGACAACTTATCCACCAGTTGCGCTGAACTTAATTTATACATGCGTCCTCCAAAACAAATGATTTAATATCTCACCACTAGAACAGTCGATAAACTTCTGATTGGTTGCGGGGCTATCAAGCCCGCCGCGCTCTACCATCCACGGCCCTGTTTTTAGATAGGTAAGCTCTGCTTGTAAGCTAGGTTTAATCTCATCCAAGCCGGTATATAGCGCCGTTTTGAGTCCAGCCTGCCGGCACTGCTTAAGTGCTAAAAGCAGTGCTGATGGCTGCCATTCACCGCCCATAAACAACACGCAGCTGATTAAACCCTCATAGCGTCCCAAAAGCTCAGCTAAAAAATCATGGGTTAACGGTGTGCCCTGCTCTTCTTTCCACGTATCGGCACGACTACAGCCGCGGCACATGAGCGGGCACCCTGCAACCGTCAGCGCCAAGCTTACCTCGGTCGGTACTTCTTGAAACACGATGTCGTACTCAACAATGTTCAACATAGCATTACTCTAAACAACCACTCTAAATAAGCAATTAAACAGGCGATTTCAAAACGATAGAAAACCCACAATCAAATCAAGGTATTAGCACATATAGTATATTATAATAATATTAAACACAACATGTAGTATATTATTTTGATACTCTAATTATTATGTTTATGCACTCCTTAAGTCAGAGATAAGTAAAATAAAAAAAAGCCGTTCATTACTGAACGGCTTTCTGATAGGCAATTTTTCAAAATAACTTTAGCAACTGCTTATATTTTTAAGCAATAAAGGTACTGGCAACCTCAACTAACAGAGCCGCTGCAATTAAGATAAATATCACCCCGCAAGCGCGGTTTAGCCATGCTAAACGGTTGCCAATATCTAGCCATCCAGCCAACTGTTTACCACCAACGGTATAAATGATCTGCCAAATAGTTTCACTGAAAAACAGCCCTATAGTCAGTAAAATATACTGTGGCCATAGTGGCGCACTGAAATTGATAAACTTGGGGAAAAAGGCGGCGAAGAACAAGATGGCTTTCGGGTTAGATAGTGACACCCAAACGCCAGTACGAAATAAGGTCACATTGCTCGGATACCCTCTGACTGCCGCACTCGATAGTGAGCGTGGCTTAGGCATATCAGCCGTATGTTGCATAGTGCTAGGATAGTCAGCAGCTACTTCGGCACCCATCTCTTGCGCATCACTCATTAAGCTACCATCGCCTGCATCGCGCCATGATGCGATACCTAAATAGATTAAATATAGCGCGCCAACCGTCTTAATAATATCCAACAGCCAAGGTGACTGACGGCTGATAACGTCAAGTCCAAGCAAGGTCGATAGTAGCAGGATGAATAGCCCAAGGCTCAGACCTGCCAGCGTCCATAATGTGCGCTTAACACCATAATTTAGCCCATATTGAAATGCTAGGAGCATATTGGGGCCTGGGGTCGCGGAAATAAAAAAAGTACTGACAAAAAATACGGTAAACAGATGCCAAGACATCGACCAACCCCTACTTTGTTATTATTAGAAAACATTAACTGAATACTGCGATAGCACTAAAAAATAAACACCGCCATAAAGACGGTGTATTTTATAGCAATTTATATCAAAATCGAATAGTTTAAGCGCTTACCGTGCAGCTATCTAACAGCTTTTGCAAAAATCCATCACAGCGTTCAATCTCACTCAGCTTAACAAACTCATTGGCTTTGTGTGCCTGCTCAATGCTACCAGGCCCGCAGATAATCGTTGGAATGCCAGCATTGGTAAATTGCCCGCCTTCAGTGGCGTAAGCGACTTTATGACGCTCATCATCGCCTGTAAGCGCGCTTATCAGATTTTGCAGCTCGCCATTGTCATTATCCGTCATCGCAGGCACGCCCTCCATTTGCAGCAGCTCAATGCCAGTCTCTGGTGCGCGCGCTTGCATCTGTGCGCTTAGTTCAGCCACTTTAGCTTTGATAGGCGCAAGGATATCATCTTGCGTCATATGTGGCAGATTGCGATAGTCAAAGGTAAACTCACAGAGATTGGGAACAATGTTGGTTGCTGTGCCACCTTGTACCGTACCCACTGACAGTGTCGAATAAGGCACATCAAACAAGGAGTCATTATCCTCTCGATGACTGATCTCTTCCGCCAACTCATCGACATAACCTATCAGACGACTGGCGTAGCTGATGGCGTTGACACCCTGCGTAGTCAATGACGAATGCGCAGACTTGCCATGAACGCGGCAACGATAGACAGCGATGCCTTTATGAGCCACCACCATCGTCATGTTAGTTGGCTCACCGACGATACAATAATCAGGCGCAATACCGCGCGCCTTCAAGTCTGCTAATATCAGTGGCGCACCTAGGCAACCAACTTCTTCATCAAATGATAACGCCAAATGCAGCGGACGTCGCAGTTGGCCTGCATTAGACAGCTTTACCGCTTGCGGCAATAGCGTCAATGCACAGGCGATAAAGCCCTTCATATCACAAGCACCGCGTCCGTATAGCTTGTCGTCACGAATCGTGGCAGTGAACGGATCTGACGACCAGTCTTGGCCATCGACAGGCACCACATCGGTATGTCCAGATAGCACGAGACCGTGATTGACTTGGTCAGCGTTGGCCCCTGCCGGCACAGTGACAAATAGATTGGCTTTATCTTTAGCTTCATTAAAGGTCAAATCAACGCTCAATCCCAATTGTTCACAGTACCCTTGTACCTCTTCAATCAATGCCAAATTTGAATGGCGACTGACGGTATCAAAGCCAATCAGACGCGTTAGCCAATCGATGCTTGTCATTGGATAAGCAGTATTTATAAGTTGACGGTCATTGTTATTTAAAACCATGAGATATCCTTATCATGCTGTGATGTTGTCATACTATGAGATAAAAAGATAAAAGCGCTACCCTTGTTGCCATGAGCGCTTTTGTAATACTTCTACTTCTTCATCCAAGCCAGCAATAGGACCTGCGACTGGTACATTTGGTGCAACTTCTTGAATAGATAAGGTATTAATCGGTGAGTCTGATGTTACCCCAGCCTCCGCCATCCACTCACCCAGCTGTTTTGAGGAGCTGACATAGACAATACGTCCCAGTCCTGCCCAAGCATGCGCCGCAGAGCACATCGCACAATGCTCACCTGATGTATAAACCACCGCTTTTGCACGCGCTTCAGCAGTCATGTTTTGTGCCGCCCACTTTGCGACAGCAATCTCAGGGTGATAAGTCGCATCGACCGTATTGGCGCGGTTACGGTCTTCCTGCAATACATTGCCATCACCATCGACCAACACGCTCCCAAATGGTTCATCGCCCGCATCCAAAGCTTCGGCAGCAAGCTCAACGCAGCGGCGCAAATGGATCATGTCCTTATCAGTAATTATCATAGTCGTCCTTTTATTATCTTACTCTTTATTACCTTATTCTATACTGTGTTGCAAACGACCTTCTAAATAAAGGCTTATGACGAGTTATGTTGGTTCATTACATCTACGACAGGTGGCATTGGTTTGGGTAGCTTACCCTCTGCTTGCAGCTCTTTAGTGGTTTTGGCACCCATTGGCAGACCTGCTATTAGCGCCAGCTCTTTTACTGGCTTGCGCTTGCGGGTGGCAAAACTGACTGGCACCATGCGCGCAAACTCATAAATATAAAGATAGGACTCTTCGCCGCCTTCATAATCCTCATCTTCTTCGAGACGGATAGCACCAATCTTTGCCAAGTCGCTCAGCATTTCGTTCTCTTCCGCAGTTAGGCGACAGTCGCTAATCCCAAAACCCGTCATAAAGCCGTTCGCCCACTGTTTCAGCGCCATTACCCGCTCGTATAAATCATGTTCGTCATCAGGTACCAGTGGCGTATAGGCATAAGCGTCATCTTTATCTTTTAGCTGAAATACCGTATCTTCTGCTTCTTCAGTAAGCAAGGTCAATGCAGGCTCTGGCAATGGCGCAAAGCTGAGCTCCTCGAGCACTGTCGCCCAGCCCGCTTCATCAGGTGCATAACAAGCCGTCATCAGCCCTGTCATCAAGCCATGTAGCTCACTGATACTCACATCATTCCATTGCTCAAAGGTATTACTCCAAGTGTTCCAGCCAGAAATATTGTCATTCATAATGTACATCCTATCGATTCATTAACGCCTAACGATGAGCGTCTACTGGTTATAAATAAGCATAGCCCTACATTGTTTGTAGCACCATGACTAATAAGGGTCAAAAATAGAGCGCAATACGCGCAATTACTTTGTTGATATAGATATTATGCGGTCACCTATGGCATTATTAAACGTAACGAAACAAATTCATCCACGTATCACTTGTTAAGGATAAAAACTGACTATGTATGATCAACTTAGAAGCTTAGAAAAAATGATACTCGACATCAAAAAACAGCATCAGCTTGTCAGTGCTGAACTTAGCAGCCTCAAACAAAAGCCCAATGCTGATCCAGAAGAGCTGGCTGCTCTCAAAACACAACTCGATAGCCGTAATACTGAATACGCTACGGCAAAAAAACAGCTGGCTGATCTTGATAAGCGCTATCAAAGCCTTGCCGAAGCGCATCATATGATCGGTGAAGAGCAAGACAAACTGCAAACACAATTGGGCGAGTTGCAACAACAAAACAGAGAGCTTCTACAGCAGAACAACGAACTTAAACAGCAAAATAGCGAGCTCAAACAACAAAATCACGATTTACAAGAAAAAAACCTATTGGCCGCAGAGCGCACCCAAGTAGTGTTAAAACGACTGACTCGCATCGATCAGATGGAAGGCTAACCGTAACTGTTGAGAGCTAAGCAACTATAAAGAGCAATCTCGAGAGCAATAAAGAAAGCATAAAGCCAGTAAGCGCTGACGTAGCGTGTTGCTCCTGATTACGCATCCCCATTTATACTAATTCAATGACATTATTTTGTAGGATTTCTCATGACTGATAACAATAGCAAGACCGCTGCAAATGATAAGCCACACTCTCAAAAAACCCAAAACTTGCCAGAGCAAACCAATAATGCTAAAAAAACACCTGTAGAAACAGCAGCCACTAAGGACGCAACTGCAAAAACAAGCGCCCCTGAACCACAAATGAAAAAGGTCGATATCGTCATCGCTGGGATAACGTATCAGATCTATTGCCCAGTGCATGAAGAAGCAGAGCTACGTTCAGCGGTATATTATATCAATAACTTTCTTCTCGATATCAAAAAAGGCGCACCGAGCTTAAGCCAAGAAAATTTACTCGTATTATGCTGCTTAAACCTTTACGAAAAGATTCATACCCAGACAAAAGCCAGTGATGATGCAGCGCAAGCGTCCAAACAGGCGGAGATGCTCCTGAGCAAAATCATGAAAGACGCCCAGTCTGTCTTATAAGCGCCTATATGGCAGCCTACATCCCTGGCTGATAGCTTTTACCAGCGTGATAGTCTGCCTGATGCTCATAGTTACAAAAGAATAGCTCATCTTTGGGTGGGTTATTGTTGTTAGCAAGCGCGGTAGCCGATGTAGAATTGGTTTCAAGCACACCGCGATATTCAGCAAGACTGTTGCCGCAAAAGTCGCAATGACGCGGGGTGGTCACATCGCCTTCTTTAGGCATCATGCTTTGCGGTGGACGTGGATACATGAACTTATAAAACCCCCACATCGAGATCCAAATAATAACGATGACAATAATAGCAGCAGCCACGGCAACGCTCCTTTGATTAATCTTTTAGACGTGATATTTTTTGAGTAAAAATACAGTGATGACATAAAGTTTACGTAAACAATACTGATAGCACAATTGCTGCACTGTTATTTATTAAGGCTTTTTAACCACTTATATAAATCAAAAAACTGGCTACAGCGCAGCCAGTTTTTTATTTTATGGTGTTTTATTGATAACAATAATGCTCAACAGATATGCTTAAATTTGCAACTCACTGATGTCAGCCACTGTTAAGAACAGCGCCCGTACTTGCTTAAGCAATGCCGAACGGTTGTTTTTAAGCGCTGCATCTTCACTATTGACCATCACATCGTCAAAGAACTGCGTGAGCGGTGCATCTAAGCCAGCCAATGTTTGCAATACTTGCGTATAGTCAGCTTCTGCAAGCAGTGGCGTGACAGCCGTTTGCGCTTGGCGAACCGTCTCATACAGTGCTTGCTCTGCAGGCTCAGTCAACAAGGCTTCATCCACTTTATCAGCGACCGTCTCTTCAGACTTGGCTAAAATATTTGCCACACGCTTATTAGAATCGGCCAACTGCTCTGCTTGTGGCAGCTCGCTAAAGGTCTGTACCGCTCGAATACGCTGATCAAAATCAAGTGGCATATGCGGATGAATTGCCTGCACTGCTTGAATGGTATCGACGCTGACACCTTGCTCGGTATACATAGCGCGATAGCGTGAATTCAAGAACGCCATAACCTGAGTAAAGGTATCACCCATTTTGGTAATCTTACTACCGTCGCTACTGCTGTAATTCTTAATCGCCTGCTCAACCAAAGCCACTAGATTAATCGGCAACTGCTTCTCGATCAAAATACGCAGGACACCAATTGCTGAACGGCGCAAGCTGAACGGATCTTTTGAGCCAGTCGGCGCTTGGTCAATAGCAAAAATACCGACTAAGGTATCCAAGCGATCTGCTAATGCTAAGCAGATACCAATCGATGTTTGCGGTAATACGTCACCACTGAACTTTGGAAGATATTGCTCTTCCAAACTGGCAGCGACGGCTTCAGGCTCATCATTCAGGCGCGCATAATAGGTACCTGCAATACCTTGCAATTCAGGATACTCACCGACGAGTGAACTTGCCAAATCTGCTTTTGACAGCATAGCAGCACGTACCGTGTCATCGATATTAATTTCATGACCTTGCTGCTGCATTAAGGCTGCAATATAAGCAGCCAGCTTAGCAATACGCTCAGACTTTTCCCAAATCGTACCCAATTGATCTTGGAACACACGAGTTTTCAAGCTTTCTGTCAGCGCAAATAATGGCTGCTTTTGATCTTGTAAAAAGAAGAACTCAGCATCAGCCAAACGCGGACGCACGACCTTTTCGTTACCTTCGATAATCTGCTGAGGATCTTTTGATTCGATATTGGTGATAAAGATAAAGTAAGGCTGTAGCGTGCCAGCTTTATCTGTCAGACAAAAGTACTTCTGATCCGCTTGCATGGTTGAGATTAGCGCTTCTTGTGGTACTTGTAAAAAGCGCGCTTCAAAGTCCGCTCGTAGCGCAATTGGAAAGTCTACCAAGGCTGTGACTTCATCTAACAAACCCTGCGGCACGATGGCATCAGCATTGATTTCGTCGGCCAGCGCTTTGACTTGGTTTTTGATCAGCATCTGACGCTTATCAAAGTCCGCGACGACTTTTAGGCCGTCTAGCAGAGGCTCATAGTCATTGGCATGATCGATGTTATAAAAGTCAGGACTGTGGAAACGGTGCCCACGTGTCTGCGTGCCAGTTTGATGTCCTTGAATGGTGGCATCGATAACTGCACTGTCCTGCATCAATACCGCCCACTGTACTGGACGCACGAACTCATTGCGGCTCGCCCCTGAGCGCATACGCTTGGCAATTGGTAAATCATCAAGCGCGGCTTGAAAAATAGCAGGTAGCAGCTCAGTCGTCGCTTGACCATGAATGGTTTGCTCGTAGCCGACATAATCACCTTTATCGGTGTTAATGGTCGTAAGCTCGCTTGCTTCGATACCTAACCCTTTGGCAAAGCCCATTGCCGCGCGAGTAGGATTACCATCAGCGTCAAACGCCGCTTTAATCGCAGGGCCACGTTTTTGTTCTGTGCGGTCAGGCTGCTTGTCACTAATGCCTTGTATCTGAATAGCCAGACGACGCGGCGCGGCAAAGGCCTTCATGCTATCAAAGCTGATATCAGCCTCAGCCAACTGTTCGGTGACGCTTTTTTGTAGCGCATCACGCAATGGCTTTAGGCTCTTTGGAGGTAGCTCTTCACACCCCAGTTCAAATAGAATAGTACTCATGGGATGCTCCTATTTATCGTTGTTTTTTTGAGTGGATTTTGAGTTTTTAGCTGCCATGTCATTTTCTTCTTTTGGCAAATACTTATCGAGCGCCGCTTGGCGATGTGCCTCATCTGTCAGCGGGAAGCCAAGCTTGGCGCGTGCTTCTACATAACCAAACGCGACTTTGCGTGCCAGCGTGCGCACACGTAAAATAAAACGCTGACGCTCAGTCACCGAAATCGCACCGCGTGCATCTAATAAGTTAAAGGTATGTGAGGCTTTTAGCACCATCTCATAAGCAGGTAATGGCAAACCAGCGGCAACCAGCTTATCTGCTTGCTGCTCATAAAAATCAAACATCTGACCCATCATCGGCACATCAGCGTGCTCGAAGTTATAGGTCGATTGCTCAACTTCGTTTTGATGAAACACATCGCCATAAGTGACACGGCCAAACTCGCCATCTGCCCAGACCAAATCATAGACGCTATCGACGCCTTGCACATACATGGCCAAACGCTCCAGACCGTATGTAATCTCGCCAGTTACTGGGAAACATTCAATGCCGCCCACTTGCTGGAAGTAAGTAAACTGCGTGACTTCCATACCGTTGAGCCAAATCTCCCAGCCCAGTCCCCACGCACCAAGCGTTGGCGACTCCCAGTTGTCTTCAACGAAACGCACATCATGCACCAAAGGATCAATACCAATGGCTTTTAGCGAGTCCAAATACAACTCTTGGATATTGGGCGGATTGGGCTTCAATACTACTTGGAACTGATAATAATGCTGCAAGCGGTTTGGGTTATCACCATAGCGGCCATCGGTTGGACGGCGTGACGGCTGAACGTAAGCCGCGTTCCAGCGCTCAGGACCTAATGAGCGCAAGAAAGTAGCGGTATGGAAAGTACCTGCTCCCACTTCCATGTCATAAGGCTGTAAGACCACACAGCCCTTATCTGCCCAGTAATTTTGTAGAGTTAAAATCAAGTCTTGAAAAGTCATTGGTTGAGAGTTTTTCACTTGGGATGTCATAGTTTGGATTGTCATAGTTTGGGGCATCGTCATAAAGCCACTGTGGAATGAGTATTATTAAATGAAACCTTAATAGGGTTCGCATGACCGATTTGGCAACGAATCTATTTGCCTGCCCACCTTACTAAAAAACGGCTATTTTATCCATATTTACAGCAACTAAATTTCTCTTGAGCGCAAAATATCGCATAAATGAGAGAGGCATCAGTGTCAATAAATACTAAATCGCAAAAACTCATCACTTAGAGCAGGTTGCAACATATATATGATCAATATATATGTTGCACTCTAAAAAGAACATAGCACTACTGGAATGAATTTTGCGTAGCCTCTGTGAATACAGCACGCAAGTAAAACTTATACCAGTAGTGCGTTTTAACTTAGGGGCTGTCCTAGATAATTAGCTCAAACCCTGTTTAACCCATTGTTTTAATTGTAGTAATTGCGACTTTGGGTCACTGTGATTAAAACGCCACTCACATTCCTTTAAATAGAGGTGAAAATGCTCTTTTGGGACCCCGTTAAACTTACGTAGATGCCGTTTAGCTTGGTTCCAGAAGTTCTCTATACCGTTAATATGATTCTTGTCATTAACAAAGGTTTTAGAGTGGTTGATACGATAATGAGTAAACTCACTGACATCTAATGCGTTATAGCTTTTAAATGAGTCAGTATAAACAATGCTATCAGGCTTCACTTTTTCTCTTATGATGGGGATCAAAGTATCTGCTTTAGCATTGGGTATAATACAAGCGTAGACCTTGCCATTACGCTTTAGTAGGCCAAACACGGGCACTTTGCTACCAGCACCTCGCCCTCGCTTGCCTTTACGAGTTCCACCAAAGTATGATTCGTCTACTTCGATTTCGCCTTCAAATAGACCAGGGTCTTGGCTATTCTCGTAAATAAGTAGTCGTAGCCTATGAAAGTAATAACTGGCTGTAGTTTTATTAACACCAACTAGGCTTGCTGCTGTTCTGGCGGTAGAACCGGCAACAAATAACTCGATTAGTCTGCTTTGTTTATACCAACTTAGTTTGCTTTTTCTCATAGTGCTATCCTAAATAATTTTACTTATCTAGGACAGCCCCTTAACTTATATAACAGTTTTATTTTCAACTGACTATAGCGCAAAAGTCACAGGACAAAAAAATACCCAGATGGGTTAGCATCTGGGCAGGAGGAAAAGTGTATCGCTGCTATCCTGTTTTGGTCAGGCTTTTTACTTTTTGTGGACTACTATTTGTGGACTACTATATTTTTAAGTGCTATTGATATGACTGACTGGTAGCTTTCGGCATCACAATCCATAAGATGATATAGATTAGTATTCCAGGTACTGCGGCGCTCAAGGAAGACACCACTACGAATAATAGACGCACCCACATCGGTGACCAACCTAAGTATTCTGCTATTCCGCCCATCACACCTGCAATCATACGGCTGTTCTGTGAGCGATGTAATTTTGCTAATTTAGCCAAATCTCATACCTCTCTTTTTTTGTCTTTTTAATATTTTAGTGCTATTTCAGACCTGCTTATTTATCAATATTTCTATCAGTTGTCTTTAGGTCTTATTAACTTATAAACGATTATAGCAAGCATTCAAATTTTATCTGTTGGCAGTGTAGGTGTGCTTTGTGACTTTATGCTACCTAAACTTGCACTAACCTGTCATAAACTGCGGTAACTCCCTGATTTTAAATAACTATTTCAAAATGTTTCAGAGATGACTTTGTTACGCTCTTCTTGCGCTAATTTTACGATGTAATTATTATTACTATGAACCGCCCCGACTATTTCATAACCAATCTTTGTGTCCAACCTCGTTGTTGATACGACATATGAGTGAAGTTAGTAAAATCATGAATATTTACAAGTGCTCACCATATTAAAGCTCACATTTACGATAACCTACCTGCAACGCTCAAAAAACCTTTGTATGATGTTACTAAAATTACTTCAAGCATCACCAATCGATGATAAATAACTGATAAATTTAACGAAAGATTCGAGCGTTCTGATAAAAAGCGCCAACCCATAAAATAAATTTTAGGAAATATTATGTACGATACTGGCTTAATGATTGGGCACTTCGAACCCCTACATCTAGGGCAAATGCGTAGTATCTTGGATGCGGCAGGACAAGCAAAGACCTTGCACATCGTCATCACCGTCCATCCTTCACCGCATCCAGACTTTACCATCACCCTACAAGACAAAGCTCGCTGGCTACAGATGGCTTGTGCTGATCTGCCTTTTACCCAGATTCATACCACTGATAAAGTCGAGCTGCCGCTACATGATAATTTTGATGACGTCACTATTGACGTATCTGCTAGCAATGCCAAGTTGCAACGTCTAATCGAGGCATTAAGCCTACCGACAGATACGGTATTATTTGTTGCTGACAACCATCCATTAGCCAACAGCAACGTCCAAGAGCAGTTGGCAATGACCGTACTGACTACGCCACTGCTGCCAGAGTTTGACTCTTATGCCATTGCTCGTGATCCAATTTCCCATTGGACAGCCATACACCCGCAAGCGCGCAGTGAGTATACTAAGACGATAGCCATAGTTGGCGGAGAGAGCTCTGGCAAGACGACCTTGGTGCATAAGCTGGCGAACTATTATGGCGCTACCTTTGCGCTAGAGATGGGGCGCTTGTATGTGGCAACAGATCTGGGCGGACGAGAGATTGGCTTGCAATATAGCGACTATGGACCGATTGCGCTCAATCATGCTCAGGCTATTCGAGAGGCTGCGGCTACCGCAACAGCGCCTGTTACGATTATCGATACTGACTTTGTGACCACACAAGCGTTTTGTGAAGAGTATGAGGGTCGCACACATCCGTTTGTGGCTGCCTGTATCGACGAGTTCCGTTTGGACCATACCATTATGCTCGATAACAATACGCCATGGGTTGATGATGGTATGCGCTCTTTGGGCACTCCTGATGCCCGTGGACGCTTTGAGCAGCGATTACTGGATATCTTTGCTCGGCATGAGATAAAGCCCTATATGATTGATGCACCTGACTATGATGAGCGCTACAAGCAAGCATTGGTTATTATCGATGAGCTTATTTATGGTAAAAAAGCATAAAATAACAACAATAATAATTTAAGGAAAGAAACTTATGCGCATTCAGCTACTGGACAACATTACCGGAAAATGGGCGCTGCAATGGATTATTATCTGGTTCATTTGTGGGGTTTTGGCGCTATCAGCTGGATTTTGGCTCACGACTGAGCATACGACTCTTGATATGTTTTATCTGGGCGTGTCTTTCATTGGCTTAATTTGCGTGGTGTCACTATCGTTTCGCAAAAATGTCATGGGTAATGGTTTTGGGATGGCAGCGACTGCTGGCGAGGTCATCGTCCAAGGCACCGCCGGCGCAGTTGGTCTGATGCTCGCGCCTTTATTTAACTTTTTCACTCATGTTTACGGTATCTTTTATTGGTCCAAACACACGGATTTAGATGGTGATATGGTGCCTAAATCAGCCAGTAAATGGGTCTGGCTAATTACCATCACCTTCATGACTATCGGTTTAGCACTGTTTCCAACGGTCAATGATTTACTTGCGAGCTACGGTTATGCCGTTGTAGAAGACGATAATAGTAAGTTTTTGGGACTCATCTCTTTTTTCTGGATTAACGTCATCGCCTTTGTACTCTCTATCACTGCCCAAGCGGCGATGATTTTGCGCTATTCTTTTAACTGGTGGTTATGGATTATCTCTAACTTCGTTTGGTTAACGGTAAACCTTATGTCAGGCAATTATATCTTTGCCATTCAAACCATGGTCTATCAGGTGAACTCTTTTGTCGGTCTTTATGAGTGGCATCGTAGTGAGCGCGACTCTGTAGAAGTGTTGGTCTAAGCTATACAGTTATAAAACAGCCTTATCTTGAGATAAGACGCGATTGAATAAGAAGATAGTGACTAGGCGGTTTGCCAGATAAAATGGCAGTGTGCCTAGATTAGTGCTACAACTAATAGTACAGAACAGATTCACCCACTTACTAACAAGGAGGTTAGTATGTCTCGCACTTCTCAAAAACGTATGTCCAAGCGCACGCTAGAACAATGGCTCAGTGAATATGCTGTTAGCCATCAAAATCTGATTAATAAAAGAATCCACTGGCTATGCGTCCCTACTATTTTTGTCAGTATTTTGGGTATGGGTATGTCTTTGTCCGTCTGGCTGACTCTTGTGCTTAGCGCATTGGTGCTATTATTTTATATACGACTTTCAACCCCACTGTTTTTGGTAATGGGCATCTTCATCCTCATCTGTCTGGCAGTCATGACAGCCCTGCCTTGGGGTTTTAAGGTTTGGGCGAGTATATTTGTTGTGGCTTGGATTGGACAGTTTATTGGTCATAAAATAGAAGGCAAAAAACCCTCATTCTTTGAGGATCTACAGTTTTTATTAATTGGTCCTGCATGGGTAGCGGATAGCTTGATGCGTGGTAAACGCAAACACCCCAGTACTAATAAGGCCAGTGCTAATTAAGTCTTGCTGATAGATGGTTAACTACTAAAGACTACTATCTAATATCGTAAGCTCAAGTGAACTGACTGTTTCATGCTACTTAGTGATATTGATTGAACCTTCAAAATTGAGCCGTTAAAACAGATAAAAAGCGTCATTCAGCAATAGACTGAATGACGCTTTTATTGTCTCACAGTTATAGAAAATAGCTATAGTTGATTCACTCTAAAAACGATACAGTGCTGCTGGGATAAATTTTGCGCAGCCTCTGTCGGCGTAGGCACAGCAAGCAAGTAAAATTTATACCAGTAGCACGTGGCTATTAATAATGTACCGATTTTATTTAGTACTGACTATATAATTACTCTAGTGTTTGTACGCCACCACCATTGACGAAAAGTGTCTGACCGCTCACCCACTCTGATATCGGCGAGGCAAAATACAGCATCGCGCCTGCGATATCGTCGGCTTCACCCAAACGCTTGATAGGGGTGCCAGATAGCATACGCTCCTCGATCTCTTGGGTTAGTACTGACTTTAGCGCATCGGTGCGAGTTGCCCCAGGACCGACGGCATTGATACGTACTTCAGGGCCGAAATCATGAGCTAAGTTTGCGACCATATGGTTTACCGCTGCTTTGGAAGCCGCATAGCCACTCATATTTGGACTCTTATTGATACTGGACATAGAAGTTGTAATAACGATAGAGCCATAACCCGATGCTTTCATATGCGGCACACATAGCTGACATAAGCGCCATGCACTGAATACGTTCAACTCAAAGTCACGACGGAAATCATCCACTGAGATTTTGAATGGGTTTTCACGACCGCCACCACCGCCGCCCGCATTATTGATCAATATATTGATACAGCCAAACACGCTCATCGCTTGATCAACCATAGCGACCAAGTCATCGTCTTTTAAAATATTGCACTCAACTGCCAATGCTTTGACACCGAAGCTTTCGATCTCTTTAGCCGCTGCTTTTGCATCGTCCATATTAAGATCAGCAATGACTATATTTGCACCCGCTTGTGCGAGACGTAAAGCAGAGGCTTTACCGATGCCATTGGCACCACCAGTGATGATCGCCGTTTTACCTGTTAGATCAAATAGCTCATTAAACTCTTTATGTTTAAACTGCTGCATGCAAGCTCCTTATTCATTTAATTTTTTGTTATACAAACTTTATAATCAGCCTGCTCAGTATGCTTGTTTCAAGCCAATACAATGTGACAAGTTAATTGGGTTTTGTAATTAAGGGCTTTGAGCTGCATGCTTATCAAATACTACCTAAGCTTCAGGCATAAAAAAAAGCCTCACTGTGAAGTGAGGCTTTTTAGAATTTGGAGCGGGAAAAGAGATTCGAACTCTCGACCCCAACCTTGGCAAGGTTATGCTCTACCACTGAGCTATTCCCGCTTATATCAATACGCAATCTGATTAACATCTACTACGTCTCGATAGGATGGCTATTTTAGCAACTATTCTGGCAGTGTCAATCCCTTTTTTTAACTTTCCCAAAAAATATCTCTATCCAATACTGAAATCTATGACAAAAACAGCCATACACTATTGATTTCTATATGTATTCAATCAATTTGCGCGATGTTATTTTTATTGCAACTACAAGGTGATAATGCACTATTATTATATTGGCTCAGCAGGATTTACTTACAATCATACGTAGTATTGTTACTTTTGCTGCACTGGTTTTGTGAGATTATCAGATTTATACTTGTAACCTGATTAATAGGATTCCATCATGACGCATAATTTCATGGTTATGCTGATGAACTAAAAAAACTAAGCACCTAGTACTGAGCATTTCATATTAGCTGATGAAACGCCTGTTATTTATTATTATGTCATGACTTATTTGTCCTTGATCGAGCAGTTGCACTTATATTTACTTTGTTAGATTTTACTTTTTGAATATATATGAGGATTATTATGAAAAAACTACTTACTACAACAGTGTTGGCAGCATCATTGTCAGCGCTGACTCTCACAGGTTGTAGCAGTACTACCAGTACTGGTGCCGTCGGCGTCGATCGTCAGCAGCTACTGCTTGTCTCTAGCGAACAAGTATTGCAGCTATCCGCGCAAAGCTATAATAAGAGTATTCAGGAAGCACGCGCCCGCGGTGTGCTAGATACCAACAAAGCTCAAGTCAATCGCTTGAAAAACATCTCTAACCGTCTCATTGGTCAAGTAGGTGTCTATCGTCCAGATGCAGCGCGTTGGCAGTGGGAAGTCCATACCATCAAGTCTGACCAGCTTAACGCCTTCGTCATGCCAGGCGGCAAGATTATGTTTTATACGGGTATCATCGAACGCCTTAATTTAACAGATGATGAAATCGCGGCAATCATGGGGCACGAAATGTCTCATGCGCTACGTGAGCATTCGCGCGAACGTCTCTCACGTGAATATGCGACTCAGACAGGCATTGGTGTTGCAGCCAGTATATTTGGTTTTTCGCAAGGACAGGCAGAGCTTGCCAGCTTAGCTGGGGACTTTGGACTTAGCCGTCCACACAGCCGTACTCAAGAGAGTGAAGCTGATCGTATCGGTCTTGAGTTGATGGCACGTGCAGGCTACAACCCGCAGGCTTCTATTACCTTATGGCAAAAAATGCAGCGTGCCAGCCAAGGCGAGCCACCACAGTTTTTGAGCACTCACCCAAGCAGCAGCAACCGTATCGCTGAGTTGCAAGCTCTAATGCCAAAGGTGATGCCTCTGTATCAAAAGTCGCGTCGTTAATTTTGCGCAGTTATGCCTAAAAGGTTATTTGCTAAAGTAGGATAGATAATAAGACAGAAAAGCAGAGTATGAGAAGTTGATCATGCTCTGCTTTTTTTTATGTATCTTTTATTATTAGGTCATATCCGTACTTTGCATTGTTTTGATGTACTTTCAGTCAGCTCGGCGTCTGCTATACTACTGACCATATATCATCTACCTCTTGTTAAATATCATTTAATTTAGGTCTTACCCTAAAAAGGATCATTATGACTACTTCCGCTTCTACCCCTACTGCTGCCGCATTACATAATGCGCTACAAGCCCTACAGCCGCAGCATATTGACCTCGTCAATGAATCAATGGATCATGCTGGTTACTTTGAAGGTAAAGAAAGCCACTTTAAGCTGACTATCGTGAGTGAAGCATTTACTGGCAAACGCTTAGTCGCCCGCCATCAGCTTATCTATGAGCTTGTGACAGAGTTATTAACGGCTCAAGGCGGCAGTGTACATGCGCTGGCTATCCATGCTTATACGCCGCAAGAGTGGCAAGGACAAAGCCCTGACAGCCCACTCTGTGCTGGTCAAAATAAAGCGTAACTTGACTATAGTTAGACGCCAGTACTTAAGCGCTAATACTTAAGCGATAGCACTTAAGCAACAATAATTAGGCGAATCTTTGCAAATTGCGACTGTATAAGGAACGATATTTAATGAAACACTTACATATGCTGATGGCGGTACTGATCATTGTACTTTTTTTATATCAAAGCTATCTGGTATTGAGCTCAAATAGTCGAGCGCCACGCGTAGTCAAAATCTCTACCCACATCGTTTATGCGCTCATTATTCTTTCTGGGGCGGGGATTCTCATGCAGCTGATGAGTGCCAATGCCCCTGTCCAATGGGTGTTTGCCAAAATAATTTTGCTGGTTGCTGCTATCAGTGCCAGTATGAAAGCTTTTAATAACCATGCAACGCCTGCACAAAGTAAAGCGGGTATTCTGATCGCAAGCTTGGCTTATGCTGGCATCTTGATACTAGCGATTGCCAAGCCTGATAACTTGTTTTGAGGTTAGGGCGTGAAACTGTGTTTTTGGTATCGCAGCCAGCTTATTTTTGCTATCTTAAAGTATCGTACTTTAGCTTTACGGAGTCATTATGAAAATATTTACTGCAGCGACATTGCTAGCAGCAACTGGCCTATTAGGTCTTTCTGGTTGCGCCTCTACTGGTAACATCACGCCGCAATATGTGCCGCCAAGTAACTATCAAGGCTATGACTGCCAGACGCTGAGTCAAGAATACAATCGCGTCAATCGCTATGTTGAAGCCGCGCGTAATGAGCAGTCCTCACTATCGACCTCTGGCGTCGGCATTGGTGTTTCGGCAGGGCGCTGGGGTATCTCCCCTAATATCAGCTTCGGTGTTGGCAAAAGCAATAACACTAAAGCTCGTGACGCCAAGCTCTCACGCTTGTACGGTGAGCGCGATGCCATCATCCAATCCGCACGCGTTAAGCGTTGCAGCTTTGCCAATGGCATCAAAATCTATGGTGAGTAAAGCACTCTACATATGCCAAATTAAGTAGCAAAAAACAGTTTTGATTAGGGTCTATTGAACATTCAAATGTGGTACTGGCAGTAGCTATTTTTTAGGTAATACGCAGTGAGATTTTTGCGGCCTAGTCATTCTAGGTTAAATAATTTCACCATGTATTGGCAAAAAATAGCACTGCCCCGAAGGGCTGATGCTAAAATCACTCCAAACGGTGTTGCAATCCTAGCTAAGGTCTTGACATTATCGTCGGTTTGCGCCTAGTTTGGTGCGATTTTATCTATCAGCAGCCCTAATATTTGAATGTTCAACAGACCCTAAATTTAGTCAAGTAAAAAGCCAATATGCACTGTGCATATTGGCTTTTTTTGATCTGTACATAGTGCTTTAGATGAAACATTAAGATTGCAGGCTTTTCACCCACTGCACGATTTGATTGCTTGGCAGCGCACCTGACTGGCGTGCGACTTCTTTGCCACCTCTAAATGCCACCATCGTTGGTAAGCTACGGATATTGTAAGGGGCTGCTGCTTGCTCATACTTATCCGTTTGTAGCTTTGCAAATACCACTTCTGGCAGTTGCCCTGCCGCCTCTTTGAACTGCGGCGCCATCATGATACATGGCTGACACCAGCTCGCCCAAAAATCAACAACGGTTAAGACATCGTTTTTTTGGATGATTTTATTGACCGTTTGCGCTGTCATCTCATGCGGACTGCCTGACAATAATAACTGACCACATTTACCACAGTTGGGAGCAGCGCTTAACCGCGTGGCTGGCACACGGTTGGTCGCTTGGCAATGCGGACATACCAGATGTAAACTTGGTTCACTCATAACATGACTCCTACTCTATCAGTCTTATACTATCAAAAGATTAATAGCCGCTTAGCGCTTGCAGGTATTGATACCGAGCATGGTATACAAGGGACAAAAACGGAACAGTCCTGTCAGTAAGGGGACCAAACCGATCACACCCCATAGGCTTTGATAATATACACCCAGCCCGATGATGATCAAACCGGCTACAATACGCAACGTTCTCTCCGTACTTCCAACATTTGCCTTCATTGCTGACTCCTTAAGCTTTATGCTTAGTATTTGAAAATAAGCTAGCCATTATTACTACAGCTTAGACTAGCATTGCTATAAATGGTGTATCTATTGAGTGACTATTAGGCGAGCGCATTAAGTGGCACTTTTAAATAGCGCACTCCATTGTCTTCAGGTTCTGGTAAATGACCAGCATTAATATTGACCTGTACCGATGGGATGATCAGGCGCGGCATTGCTAGAGTCGCATCACGGCTCTCACGCATCTGTACAAACTCGGCTTCGTTAATACCGTCTTTTACATGGATATTGCCTAGCTTTTGCGCAGCGACACTGGTCGTTGGGCAGTGCTTACGACCTTTACTTGGATAGTCATGACATAAATACATCACGGTATCTTCATCAAGTGCCAAGAGCCTTTGAATAGAGTGATATAGGGTTTTGGCATCGCCGCCCGGAAAGTCGCAACGTGCCGTGCCCACATCAGGCGCAAACAAAGTATCACCGACAAACACCACTGTCTTTTCGTCGTCGGCAGCGAGATAAGCCATATCGGCAGGCGTATGACCTGGTACGTGCATGGCAGTAATGGTAATATCACCAAGCGCTAGAGTCTCACCTTCATCTGTCAAGATATCAAACTGACTGGCATCGGTACGAAAACTGGTATCGAAGTTAAAAATCTGTTTGAATATTTTTTGTACTTCGGTAATATGACGACCCATCACCAACTGTCCGCCTAACGTTTCTTTTAGATGGATAGCGCCTGATAAATGATCAGCGTGCGCGTGAGTCTCAATAATATAAACCAACTCCCAATCATGCTCGCGGATAAACTCAATCACTTTATCAACATCAGCTGTATTGGTATGTCCCGACTTGGCATCAAAGTCTAATACCGGATCGATGACCGCACATAGCTTCTGCTTAACATCCGCAAGTACGTGGGTATAAGTTTCTGTATCGCTATGTAAGAAAGAGTGAACTTCCATGAATACCTCTCTATTTGTATATATCTATATTGATATTTAAATGTAAATACTACTTAACTGTTGTCATTAATATAGCAATTATTACACACTTTATCAATTTATATAATGTAAATGAAGATAATTTGATATAATCTGTTATATAATAGACAGTAAACACTATATGATCATCAATATCATAGTTAGAGAAGTCCAAGACCAATACGAAGCAACCAAGCGCAGATTTTACAAACAGTTTATCTGGCAGAGGTCAACACCGTAGCGACTTGGAACTTCTTTGACTATATAATGATCACAACTAATCACAAACCAATGCCGCGACAATTTTCGCCGCTTCGTGTAAGGAGCTCACTACCATGACTTCTATTTCAGAAATCAGCCCAACCATGACAGATACTCGTCACACTACTGAACAAGCAGAACAAGCAGAACAAGGCATCACTGGCTTTGCACCGACAGATCTTGCTCAGCAGATGCAACAAGCCTCTATGCAAGCCAGCCAGCTACTAAAGTCACTCTCGCACCCAGATCGCCTGCTACTTCTGTGCCAGCTCACACAAGGGGAATACTGTGTCGGTGAGCTTGAGGACTTAGTCGGTGTCGGACAGCCAAGCTTGTCACAGCAGCTCGGTATCCTGCGTAAAGATGAGCTGGTCTCGACACGCCGTGATGGCAAGCAAATCTATTATAGTATCGCGAGTGACGACGCTTTAGCTGTATTGGAACTGCTATATCAGCGCTTTTGCGCAAAGGTAAAGTAGTAGAAAAACAGACCAATAGCTTGCCCTATAATGATGATTCTCAATGGTGAACCTAAAGACTCGCTATAGGTTGCCGACTCTACGCCTGCCTTACTATTTGATGTGATGATGAATTGATATGTCCTCTATCGCTGCTCGACTGATTCCTGCTTGGTTGCGCCAATACCGACTTGCCGACTTGCCGACCGATGTCATCGCAGGACTGGTAGTAGGCGTGTTGGTTATCCCTCAAAGCTTGGGCTACGCGGTACTAGCAGGACTACCGCCAGTATATGGCCTATATGCAGCGATCGTCCCTGTCATCGTCTATGCATGGCTCGGCTCTAGCAATGTGCAAGCAGTAGGACCCGTTGCTATCACCGCCATTATGACGGCCAGTAGTTTGTATCCTTACGCTGAACAAGGCACTGAGCAGTATGTACTGATGGCAAGCCTGCTGGCCCTAATGGTAGGCGCCCTACTCTGGATTGCAGGTCAGCTAAAGCTTGGCTGGATCATGCAGTTCATCAGTCGCGGGGTATCGGCAGGCTTTGTCAGCGGTGCAGCGGTACTTATCTTTGTCAGCCAACTGAAGTACTTAACCGATATCCCAATCGCGGGTAGTAGCTTAATAGATTATTTATCCAGTATGCAGATGTATGCTCGCCAGCTGCATCCGCTAACGTTAATTATTGGAGTGATTGCCTTTGCCCTTTTGGTTGCTAACCGTTATGGTAAGAAATGGGTGTGGCATTCGTGGCTATCAGCCTCTTATGCCAAATGGGCAGAGCGTTTGTTTCCACTTATCCTACTGATTATCGCTATTATGCTTAGCATAAGTATGCAATGGAGCGAGCTTGGAGTGGCGACGATTGGCAATATCCCACAAGGGATGCCAAGCTTTACGTTGCCCCATATACCAGACTTTAATGAAGCATTGAATTTGTTACCGACAGCAGGACTGATGGCGCTGATTGCCTTTGTTTCTAGTAGTTCGGTTGCCAGCACCTATGCACGGCTGCGCGGTGAGACATTTGATGCCAACCGTGAGCTGACAGGACTCGGCCTTGCTAACTTGTCAGGTGGATTTTTTCAAAGCTTTGCGGTAGCGGGCGGGTTTTCACGTACGGCCATCAACGTTGACTCAGGAGCCAAGACTCCTTTTGCCAGCTTTGTGACAGTGTTAGTGATGATTGCCGCCCTAATAGCCTTTGGCAGCGCACTTGCCCCACTACCCTATGCGCTGCTTGGCGCAACCATCATGGCCTCCATCATTGGGCTGATTGATGTCTCGACATTAAGATCAGCTTGGCAGCGTGATCGCTTAGATGCCGCCAGCTTTATAGCAGCATTTGTGGGTGTGCTGATGTTCGGGCTAAATACTGGATTGGTCATTGGACTTATGATGTCATTTGCCAGTCTGATCTGGCAATCAAGCCAGCCGCATATGGCCATCGTCGGTCAGTTGGGTGGTACAGGGCACTTCCGTAATATCAATCGTCACGATGTGCAGACCTTTAAGAATTTATTGATTTTACGCATTGATGAGAGTTTGTTCTTTGGTAATACTGAGTCGGTGCATCGGCGGATATTACAGGCAATACGACAATATCCAGAAGCCCAGGAAATCATTCTCATCATGGCTGCTGTCAATCACATCGACCTGACGGCGCAAGAGATGCTCAGCACTCTGAATCAAGAGCTGGCGATGCAAGATAAGCGTTTACACTTCAGCTTTATTAAAGGCCCTGTGATGGATATCATCGGCCACACTCCGCTTATTGATGAGCTATCAGGACAGGTCTATCTCAGTACGATAGAGGCTGTCAGTGAACTGAAAGACACCTAATGAATGCCTCTTAAATAAAGAACGGCTAGATAATTACAAAATTTATTTTATACCAGATATACAATATTTATTGTTGTCAGTAAGCAAATATCGTTACGATAAAGCCTGTATTATGCTAAATTGATATACTATCGCAAAAGCTGATTTTTCATTGGCATCAAAAACTTACTGTAGAAGCCTAGCTGCTTAGCCCTAACCTTCTCTATTATTTTTACTCATTATTACTGACATTATTTATGACCGATGATTTAACGATTTATAAGCAAATTTATCCTAGCCAATGCATCAAAATTGCTGAGCTTGGTTACCGCTCGGTGCTCAATGTACGCCCCGATGCCGAAGTAACTACCCAGCCTAATAGCTGTGATTTTGCTGCTGCCACTAAGCATGCAAACTTAAGCTATCATTACTTGCCTTTTGATGATGAGCGCCTGAGCTGTATGACAGTTGAGCAATTTGCCACCTACTATCACGCACTGCCCAAACCCATCTTGATGTTTTGTGGTACTGGTGCACGCGCAAAACTGCTCTATCAAAGCGCTCTAATGCAAGGTCTGCTATAGAATATGTCTTTAATTAAATCATAGATATAAATCGTCAGATTGCGATATATAAATCCGCATCTGTACGATTTATATCTTATCCTATTTCTTTAAACCCCAAAACTGATAAAAAAGGAGCTCTTATGAGCCATCAAGTTAGCATTGTTGGACAAATCACCCCTGACCAAGTACCTGTGATTGCCGAAAACGGCTTCAAAACCATCATTAACAACCGCCCTGATGGTGAAGAGCCTGGACAGCCAACCAGTGCTGATATCGCTGCTGCTGCTAAAAAAGCGGGAGTTGCTTATAAGGAAATATCATTTGCTGGTAGTGATTTGAATCAAACTCACGTCGAGGACTTTGCTGATTTCTTTAATCAAGCCGAGCAGCCTGTTTTGATATTCTGCCGCAGCGGTGCGCGCTCAACGGGTATCTATGAAGCCGCTAAAAAAATGGATCTTTTAGACGACTAATAAATAAGACATCTTAAATAATTAAACAGATCCTAACTAAGCCCATATACGTATGAGGGCTTTTATAATATTTGAGACGTTGTTGTCTTAGGTTATATTTACCGCTATATCGCCACAAAGGATGTGGGCTTTATGAACTACCCACCACCTATAGAGGTGGGGATTTCTTAGGTAATACCCCTACTTGATACAATGTTTTGTATCAGCGGTTAGGCAAATGGACTAAGCTAACCCCGTCGTACCGACGGTTTTGAGTGATGCCAGTCTCAAACCCTCATTGAGGATATTGATACTGGCGTTGATGTCTCTATCGTTGGATTGCAAGCAGCTGGGGCAATTCCATGATCTCACCTGTAATGGCAGCTCAGCCTTAGTTAGCAAGTGACCACAGCCTGAGCAGGTCTTAGATGAGGGATACCATCTATCAACCTTGATTAGCGTTTTACCGTACCAATCGGCTTTGTAAGCCAGCATGGTGGTGAAGGTTGACCATGAGCTGTCTGATATGGCTTTAGCAAGCTTTCTATTCTTAACCATGCCTTTGACGTTTAAGTCCTCTATGGCAATCACATCGTGGTTTTTGATGAGATTGAATGAGAGTTTATGTAGAAAGTCTTTTCGGGTATTGCTTATTTTCTCATATACCTTAGCGACTTTAACTTTTTGCTTTTGATAGTTGCGGCTGTCAGACAGCTTGCGTTGATCGGCCTTGGCCATTGCTCTACGCTTGGCCAGTATCTTTTGTTCTCGCGCAAGCTTATGTTGCAGCTTTGATAAGAACTTAGGATTAGCGACTTTGCTGCCATCTGATAGGATGATAAAGTCTGTCAGTCCTAAATCAATACCAATGTTAGAGTGTGTTTTTGGCAGTGTTGTAGCGATGGTTTCAACTAATAGACTGACATAGTACTTGCCTGAGGGGGCTTTACTGACCGTGGCACTCTTAATCAAACCATTTATCTTGGCTGGAAACTTGGCTTTGATATGACCAATCTTAGGCAGTTTAACGGTGTTGTTTGTGACCGCTACTGTGCCTTTTTGGTTGTTGGTGGTGTAGCTGTCACGATGGCCTTTTTTCTTAAACTTAGGGAAGCCTGAGCCTTTGAAGAACTTGCTGTAAGCCGCTCTCAGGTTTTGTTGAACGTTTGCCAGTGCCAAGCTATCGACTTCTTTGAGCCAGTCAAATTCTTTTTGGGGCTGTCCTAGATAATTAGCTCAAACCCTGTTTAACCCATTGTTTTAATTGTAGTAATTGCGACTTTGGGTCACTGTGATTAAAACGCCACTCACATTCCTTTAAATAGAGGTGAAAATGCTCTTTTGGGACCCCGTTAAACTTACGTAGATGCCGTTTAGCTTGGTTCCTGAAGTTCTCTATACCGTTAATATGATTCTTGTCATTAACAAAGGTTTAGAGTGGTTGATACGATAATGAGTAAACTCACTGACATCTAATGCGTTATAGCTTTTAAATGAGTCAGTATAAACAATGCTATCAGGCTTCACTTTTTCTCTTATGATGGGGATCAAAGTATCTGCTTTAGCATTGGGTATAATACAAGCGTAGACCTTGCCATTACGCTTTAGTAGGCCAAACACGGGCACTTTGCTACCAGCACCTCGCCCTCGCTTGCCTTTACGAGTTCCACCAAAGTATGATTCGTCTACTTCGATTTCGCCTTCAAATAGACCAGGGTCTTGGCTATTCTCGTAAATAAGTAGTCGTAGCCTATGAAAGTAATAACTGGCTGTAGTTTTATTAACACCAACTAGGCTTGCTGCTGTTCTGGCAGTAGAACCGGCAACAAATAACTCGATTAGTCTGCTTTGTTTATACCAACTTAGTTTGCTTTTTCTCATAGTGCTATCCTAAATAATTTTACTTATCTAGGACAGCCCCTTCTTTTTTATATTGAGCAGGAGTGTTTTTAAGCTCGGTCTTGGTGTTTTTATAATGCTCAATCTTGTCACTAAGCATCCTATTCCAGATAAAGCGTGTGCAGCCTAATGATTTGGCAAAGAATATTTGCTGTTCTTCATTAGGGTACAGCCTGACTTTATGGGCTTTTAGAATTTGCTTTGGCATGAAGCTATTGTACCATATCAAAAGTCTGACGCATTCATCCCACTACTTTAGAAGTAGGGGAATTCTGCGCTGAAATGTTAAAAAGTATTCTACAAGGAATGTTTCATGAGTAATACCGTACTGGCTTTACTCCCGCTGGCTCTTGCCTACATCATGTTTACCTTAGGGACAGGGCTAAAACCCAGTGACTTTAAGGTCATCATCAACCACCCAAAAGCGTTTTTGGTAGGCTTAGTGAATCAAGTGGTTTTTGTACCTTTGGTCGCTTTGGCGGTAGTCTTAGTGATGGCGACGCCACCAGCCATCTCTTTTGGCATCATGCTGATCAGCTTTTGTCCAGGCGGCGTGACCAGTAATATGCTCACCTATTATGCTAAGGGCAATGTCGCACTCTCAGTGGCACTTACTGGCGTGGTCAGTTTGCTATCAGTCGTAACCTTACCTATCTTAATTACCTTAGCCTTTAACCACTTTATGCAAGACCAAGCGGGCTCTATTAGTGCGGTAAAAATTGGCGTTGTGATGTTTTTATTGACGACTTTACCCGTCACCCTCGGCATGCTTGCTCGCTATAAGTTCCGTAGATTTATGATACGTAGAAGTGGCATTCTTAACGGCTTAGCCAGTCTATTTTTTGTATTAATCGTCTTTGCAGCCATCGCTTCTAATTGGGAGTTGCTAAAGTCGCAATTGACATCAATGGGGCTTGAGCTGGTGCTGATTATCATGGCCTTATTTGTATTAAGCTTTTTGACTTCTAAAGCGTTAAAGCTTAGCTGGTTTGATACCAAAACCATATCAATAGAGACCAGCATTCAAAACAGTACGACCGCCATCACCTTAGCGCCTATTATTATGGGCACCACTGTTGGTCTGCCTGTCATCGCTTTACCTGCTGCCGTATATGGCGTATTGATGTATGTGATTGCGCTACCGATTATTGCTTTGATGAGGAAGAAGAACTGAGTTTAGCGGATAAAAAAACCACCTCAAAAGAGGTGGCTTCTTAAACTAACATTAGAGCTGAACGGCTTACTGCATCACTAAGTATTCAAATGCTGATAATGCGGCTTTCGAACCTTCGCCCATCGCAATATTAATCTGCTTAAAGGGCACCGTGGTCACGTCACCACAAGCGAAGATACCTTTACGATCAGTACGGCAGCGCTCATCGATCTCAATCTCACCAAAGCGGTTTAAATCAACAAAGCCTTTGACAAACTCCGTATTCGGTACTAGACCAATCTGTACGAATACCCCTGCCAAATCACGCTCATGGGTCTCACCTGTGCTGCGATCTTGATAAACGATAGAAGTCACTTTACCATCAGTCGCTTTAATCTCTTGCGTCGCTGCGCTAGTGATGAACTCAATATTGTCTTTTTCTTTGGCTTTGTTAATCAATACCTGATCGGCTTTTAGCTCATCAGCGAACTCAAGCACCGTCACATGCTCAACGATACCTGCAAGGTCTAACGCTGCTTCAATACCTGAGTTACCGCCACCAATGACTGAGATGTCTTTACCCTTGAAGAAAGGACCGTCACAGTGTGCACAGTAGGCGACGCCTTTACCGACGTTTTCTTCTTCACCAGGGACACCAAGCTTACGCCACTGCGCACCAGTCGCTAAGATAATACTGCGAGTTTCAAACGTCTCACCTGTGTTTAGATGAATGCGATAGTTTTCCTCTTCAGTCTCACCGATCTCTTTAACACTCACGTGCTCTTTTAGAGTGATATTGTACTCTTGCAAATGCTTTTCAAAGTTGGCAGACAATTCAGTACCTGTGGTCTTTGGCACAGAGATTAAGTTTTCGATATCCTGTGTGTCTTTGACCTGCCCACCGATGCGGTCAGCAACCATCGTCACTTTTAGACCTTTACGAGCCGTATAAATCGCTGCGGCAACTCCAGCAGGACCAGCACCGATAATGGTAACGTCTTGCTGCTCTAACTGCTCGGCATCATCGTCAGCTGCTGCTAATAAATCAGGGAATTGCTCTTGCAACTTCTCAATCAATTTGGCCGTGTCAATCAAACCGTTTGCAAACGGTTCACCGTTTAAAAATACTGCTGGTACGCCTTGAATGTTGTTCGCTTCCACTTGCTCTTGGAACAAGGCACCGTCGATCATCTCATTACTGATGTCATCGTTTAGGAGCGCGAATTGGTTTAGCGCTTGTACGACTTCTGGACAGCTGTGGCAAGACAGCGACACGTAAGTTTGGAACTGTAATGGCTTATTAAAGCGCTTAATAAGCTTTTGAATGCCCTCATCTAGTTTTAGCGTGTGACCGCCAGCTTGCAAGATGGCCAAAATCAGCGAAGTAAACTCATGACCACCTGGAATACCGCTAAAGACGATACCAGTATCGACCAATGTATCATCGATATGGCTCAATACCGCAAAGCTAATCGCACTTGGTAAGCTGTCATCGTTCGCAGCTGCATCAAAATTAATTTTGTCAGTCGTGCCAGCAATTTTGGTCAAAAAATCAATCAATTCGGCACGTTTTTCATGCTCGCCGCTACCCAATACGAAGCTAATCGGACGGGTCATGTTTTCGCTATAGCTCTTAACGGCATCTAATAAGCTTTGATCTATCATGTTTGTTCCTCATCATTACTGAATATGTAACGGCAACTATCATGTTGCACGTGTAAATATGGATTATTTGATACTAATAGTTTTATCTAAAATATTATAGGCAATAGCTTTATGCCCTTTGATGTCTCTATTATCATAGCTTTCGTGGGTTTGAGCAAGCTGAGAAACCCAAACCTTACGTTTTATAAAACCAATCGTTAATGAGATTTTTTTACTAAAATTAAAACCATCAAGGCATTATTGTCATAGTATCAAAGGTGTTTTTTCGCTACAATCAACTGAGGACAATAAGAAAAAATCTTATTTACCTACTGGCAGATTGACTTTTGCACGTGTTTTTCAAAGTCCCTTCTGCTGCTATTCAGCCTTATCACTATATGCTCAGTTCAATATTTGGCAGGTACGATTAAGATAGCGATTTGGCTCAACAGCTATTCAGTCTCACAATCATAGCAATCTTAACGACAATGCGCTGACGCTTATGCCAAGCTTGCGCTCAATACAAGGATGATCACATGAGAAAGACGGATACATGGCAAGATAACAGAGATATTATTACCGAGCTTAAGCAAAAAGACAGCCACTTTGCGACTATTTTTGATGAACATACTCAGCTTGATCAGCAAATCAATCAGCTCGACAAAGACTTGGTGAAGCACGCCAGCCGTGATGAGGAAATAGAACAGATGAAAAGGCGAAAGCTACAGTTAAAAGATGAGATTTATAAAATAATTGATAAAAATAAAGTGAAACCTCAAGCCTGATACTGAGCTTGTCATTGAGACATAATAATAAAAAAATCTCATATTTGGGCACTTAGATGAACCACCAAGTGCATGCACATTGACATAAAAAGACCCCATCAACTTATGCTGATGGGGTCTTTATTCATAGTACTGAGATTGATAGTACTGAGTTGAGCTAAATGCTGGGTCTAATATTACCAAGCTTTAGACCGTCAAACTCGCTCGTCAAATCAATACTTAAAATCAATACTTAGATTTTACCAACAAGATCAAGACTTGGCTTTAGCGTGTCACCACCTTGTTCCCAAGCTGCTGGACAAACTTCGCCGTCATTTTCACGAACATATTGTGCTGCTTTTACTTTGCGCAACATGTCTTTTGCACTACGGCCGATACCGCCAGCATGAATCTCAGCAACTTGGATCAAGCCATCTGGATCTACTAAGAATGTGCCACGCTCAGCCAAACCAGCTTCTTCGATCATGACGTTAAAGCCACGAGTGATACGACCAGTTGGGTCACCGATCATTGGAAAAGTTACTTTACCAATGGCTTCTGAAGAGTCATGCCATGCTTTGTGCGTGAAATGAGTGTCAGTAGATACTGAGTAAACTTCTACGCCTAGACCTTGTAGCTCTTCGTACTGAGCTGCCATGTCTTCTAGTTCAGTTGGGCAAACAAAGGTAAAGTCTGCTGGGTAAAACATGAAAATTGCCCACTTACCTTTAACGTCGTTTGAAGTGATGGTCTTAAACTCACCGTTTACAAACGCTTCTGCTGAAAACTCTGGGATTTCCTGATTGATAATAGACGCCATGATGGGCTCCTTAATTGTTAAGATGATTGGTTAATTTGTATTTAGTAATCATTTATTAATCTGGACTAAATTTCTGTTTAAGCCTTTAACTATCTCGGCTACCAGACAAACTATACGCGAATTCCATGGTTAATCCAGTTAAAAGTTTTTAATGTGATGTTTTGTTTTATTAATCTTGTTAAACTATTCTATCTGCTTTTTGTTACCAGTGTACTATCGGTAAACTGCTATCGTATACTGGATTAATAAGTATAAAAACTGCACTAAAACCCCCTTAAAAGAGAGCCTTTATGATCACCCTACGTCAGCTTGAATTCGCCTTAGCCGTCGCTAAGCATCGCCATTTTAAACGTGCCGCGGAAGACTGTAGTATTTCCCAGTCTGCGCTCAGCTTGGGTATCGCAGAGCTTGAAAGGCAGCTGGATACGCAAATTTTTGAGCGTAATAACAAACAGGTCCTGATCACCCCTATCGGCCAAGAGATTTTGACACGGGCGCAGCGGATATTTTCTGAAGTGAACGATTTGACCAGTCGTGCCCACAGTCACCAAACGCCACTTGCCTATCCAATGACTGTCGGCATCATCCCAACCATCGCCCCTTATTTGTTGCCCAAAGTATTGCCTGCTCTACGAGCGCAATATCCAAACTTTCGTATGACCATTATAGAGCAGCAAACTGAGCGCTTACTTGAGCAGGTGCGCTACGGCCATATTGACACCGCAATTATAGCCTTGCCTTATGCAGTAGATGGCTTACATACGTTTGAGTTTTGGGCAGAGGACTTCTTTGCCGTCTTTCCAAAAGACGATGTGCATGCCAAGCTTGAGACCATTAATGCCGATGAGCTGGCAACAGCCAATTTAATGTTGCTTGGTGAAGGTCATTGCCTCACTGATCAGACATTGTCAGTGTGCGACTTCGATCGAGAACAAATGAAATCAAGCTTTTCTGATGCCAGCTTAAACACCCTCATTCAGATGGCGCTCGCCAACATGGGGACGACACTAGTGCCTGAAATGGCGCTGGATCAACTCCATCTAGAAAACCAAAACTCGGTCGCTGTCCCATTAGCAGAGTCAGGGCCGCATCGACATATTGCCTTCGTCACTCGTCTGAATTATGCACGCGTGGATGATGTAAACTTGCTCGGTGAGTTATTCAAAAAGGCCTTTGAAGACGATGCCAGTCACAACAAACAATAGCAGCTCAGGTTATATATGAAAGCATCTGCACAAACCACTTCTGATCTTGGTAAGCTTTTTGTTGTGCATCTATCTGCTCTTAATGGTGACATTGAGACAGTACAAGCTAAATTACTTTGGCAGGACATCGCTGATCGTTATAACGAAAGTCAGCGCGCTTATCATACCTTAGAGCATCTGGCCCAGTTGTTTGCGCAGTTTGAACAGGTGCAGCAGTATCTACATGAGCCGCATATCATCGCTTTGGCACTCTATTATCATGATGTGATCTACGAGCCGAGGCACGCGGATAACGAGCTGCAAAGTGCAGAATACATGATTAAAAAACTCAGCCCCTATTTAGATGTTGAGCAGTGCCGACGTATTGATGACTTGATAATGCTGACCGCTGATCACGAGCTTGATGAGGATAAAGATAGCGACCTTGACGCAGCTTTTTTGCTTGATATGGATTTGAGTATTTTAGGCAGCGTTTGGTCTGATTACAAAAGATACGCGCAAGCCGTGCGTCAAGAATATAGTCACGTTCCGATCACAAATTATCGTACAGGACGAACTAAAGTATTAGCAGGGCTGCTTGCACATCCTCGCTTATATCTCACTGACTACTATTTTGAGCGGTTGGAAGCGCAAGCACGGGACAATATCAAACGAGAGATCAGTCTGCTACTTTGCTAAGAGCTTGAGAAACAACTCAGTGCCCTGCCTTGCTGGGTGTGAGTTGTAACTCGTCTCCATGACATCGATATCAAAATGCGTTTTGAAACGCTGTAGATACTCCTCTTTTGAGCCGCCAAAGGGAATGTCATCACCACCAAACTCTCTATCAAACAACAACCCAATCAGCTTACCTTGAGGTTTTAGCAGCGTTGCCATCTGCTGCACGTACTCATCACGGCGCGATGGGTTTATCGCACAAAAAAACGTCTGTTCAAGTATCCAATCAAATTGATAATCCTCTGCTGATAAATCAAAAAAGTCCGCGCAGATCAGATGCTCAGCGGAAAAGTCAGGATAGCGCTCAGCAAACGCCTCAATTGGTGCAGGAGCAAAGTCCACCAAAATGACATTGGTAAATCCTTGCTCATGTAAGTAGCCCACTTCGTACGCATTACCAGCACCCGGCACTAAAATGGCTTGGTTTTTAGCAGAGTCAGGCAGCTGGTCAATATAGGCTTTTAGCGGTGGCGACACCCGACCCATATCCCATTGTATGCTGTCCGACTCGTAACGTTGTTGCCAATACTCGGCTTGATTGACATTACCCATATGACATCCTTGTATGCTGATTTATATTTTTATAACAATACGCTGTGTACCGTTATGACCTATCATATCAGTCTTATCACGCTTTTTTTATATTATTTACGGGCTGTGTTAATCGATAGTCAAGGAATTTTAAAATCGCTACAAGGCGATCGACTGCAGATAGTACACTGAGTACATCTAGGGCGAGCAACACAGTAGCGGTTTAAAAGTACTCCGACTATAACTGTCCCGTCTTGCCTGCCAGCATATTATGCCAATGCTGATAATCCGGCATTGCTGTCGCCACCGTTTGCCAAAACGCACGGCTATGATTGGCATGATGCAAATGACACAGCTCGTGAACGATGACGTATTCTGTGCATTCAATAGGATAGGCGGGCAGATAAACGGATAACCAAATCCGTCGCGCGCGCGTATTACAGCTGCCCCAGCGCGTGTGCATTTTTTTTAGGCGTATCTCATTGGCCTCAGCGCCGACAACTGGCTGCCATTTTTCAAACAGAGAAGGCATGACTTCAGAGAGTTGTTGCCGATAATAAGCAATTTTTTCATCATGACATAAGGTAAATGATTGTTCTACACCCCACAGCAGAATAGGACTTTCAGTAGTTGAAGTATCTGGTGAAGAGGTTTGTTTACGCTTATATTGCTCCAAGACTTGCGTGTGATTAGCAATCGCCCAAGGTACCCGCTTAGCAACAGCTTGCTCAATTTGCACAGCGCTAATGGTTTTAGGTACTGACACTTTAAGAAGATGTGGCTGCAAGCGAAAATTGATATTTTTGACGCGCTTTTTGGTCACGTGTAGCTCAATGCCCGCCTGCGCAAGTTGTTGTCTAACAGTATTTAAACTGATGTCATATCTCCTTGCTTAATAATCATAAGAGCTACAGCGCTTGCAAATGATTGTCAAAAGACATTTTATGCACCTTACTGTTTTTAATAATGCGCTGAGTTTTCTCAATCTTATCCTTGTCAGTTAACTTTGTCACTGACGCATCCTTCACCTCTAGCGTCGTCAGCTGACCTTGCCCATCACTAACGATAAAGCCTGGCTTCTTATCAGTGAGCAACACTGCTGCCCCTGCACAATCTGGCAAATTGACATCATCAATCAATTCTCGAGTGTTTAAGTCATAAATCGCTGCACAGCCACCAATCGGTGTGGTCACGCATAATAAATTGTTATCACTGTCAACCGCCACACTGGCAATGTACTGATGAAAGCGTTGCCATTGATTATTGGGCATGGTGAGCGGTTCAAACTCAGAATCACCGCGTTTATGGGTCAATACTAACGGCACATTGATATGCTTGTCACCTTGAAACTGAATGCCAATCATCACAGTGCCGTCATCATGCATGGCTAAATGACGCACACTCATTTGATTGTGCTCAGGAACAATCTGCTCAAGCAATGAGCCATCATGACGATTCAAATAAACCAGTGAGGGACGCATGCTGTCTATGTTTAGCTCTTCACGAGAAGCTTGCTCGGTTTTAATGCCACCATTAGCAATCACCAGCGTTTCACCATTAGGGTGCATGATTAGCTCATGCGGACCAATACCATGCGAGTCAAACTCTGCTATTTTTTTATAAGCGTCATGAGCATCATAAACACCGATTTTACCGTCTAAGCTTATGGTGTCATTCTCGGTCACATACAGCAGTTTACCGTCTAAACTATAACAGGCATGACCATAAAAATGGCGATGGTTTGAAGCTTTGATGGCGAACTTTACTTGACCAGTCGCTGTATCTAGCACCCAAAACTTCTCGCTTGGACGCCGTCCCATGACTACCACATTGCGATTTTGATTATCATTAATAGCTGTATTTTGAGCATCAGAAACTGGCTGTACAACGATATCATGCACACGTTCAGGCATGGTGGTCTGCCAAACGACTTCCCTATCCGCATCGATACCAACCACACCGAAGTCATTTCCAGGATTACCATCATCATTCATTGATGAAATATTTTTTGGCATAGAGGCCACACCACTCACCCAGCAAACTGGGCGCGCTAGCATGGTCGTAGTATGAGCAGCGCTAAAATCAGTAGTGTCACTATCGCTACCTTTGTCCTCTATAGCGTTATGATACGACTGTTGCCACGCAGCAGCGGCTTGCTGACAAGCATAGCGAAATCGCGTTAACTCAGGTTTAGCGGTTGATGATAATAAACTCAATTGAGCACGGACGCCTGCTACATAATCTAACAATCTTGCATCAGGCTGACGCTGCTTACGATAGCGATGATGGATAACGACAAGTGCCGCTGTACCTACCACAGTAGACAGCGCTGTCAGTGCTGAGGTTGTCAACAGCTCATGGCCTAATCGAGTATTGTTTCGATTATTAGACTGTTTGCGTGTTAGACCCTGTGACTCAGAAGAATCTTCAGTCACTAGCGCTACTGTCTTAGCTTCGGTATTCTGCATGATTTAATCGCCATCAGTGCTATTAAAGCCCACACGAAGACCGAGTGTCGGAATCAATTGGCGCTTAATGACACGAGTAATGGTGGTTAGATGCTCATGTAATTCTTGCTGTGTGGCTTTATCCGCAGTCGCTAAATCTTCTGGCATTTGTGCCAACAGCGTGGTGGCATCAGCAAGTGCGGTTGATAAACTATCAGCCACTTCGTTTTCGTTATTACTGCCAAGGATAGCGGTTAAAACTGGATCGGTCAGCGCTTGATTTAGTGTGGCCAATTTGGCATTGATAATAGCGCGGCTTTGCCCGGCTGTCGCGGCTGGCAGATGACCTTTGGCCTTACCCGTTAGACCCAAAGGCTGGTCTATGGCATTAGACTTCATGGTCTCAACCAACGATAATAAAGAGTTAAACCATTGGTTCAAACCTCGATCGCTATCTGCTGTTTTATCAATCGCTAATAGCTCAGTGGCATTCTGCTGCCAGTTGTCTTCGATATTTTTTAGGCGTGTACTTAAGGCGCTACTTGCGCTCATCACATAAGCACATTGCCCAGCATCCAAGCTGTCATTGGCGTATAACGCTTCTTCTAATCCTGGCACTCCTTGCACAATAGCGCTTTCGTTAGCCAGCTGCTCAGCGGTCAATGTTGGATTAGCAGCGATTAAATCTGCAACGCCGCTGTGTACCAGCCCTCGTTCATCAGGATAATAATTGATATATAAATTGCTCATACTGGCAGTTGCAGGGCCAAAATTGATCATTTCTGCATTTGCCCATGCTTGTGCTAACAACAGCCACTGATCGCGCAGCGTTTGTAGCTCATCACCGCTTACTGGCGCTTGCTGACAATGCTTCTGTGCCAATTCATGCAATAGATTACTATGCTTCGCTGCATCTGCATACGCTGGAATCACAATATCATTTGCCACATGAGTCAGATAGGTTTTTTCAGTATCTGCGCTGATATCTACGGCGATAATTTTATCTGCACTGCCACTCTTATTATTTGCCGCACTAGCAGTTGCGCTATCTTGCGCAACCTTTTGGCTATCAACCTCTGGCGCTTTATTCTCGTCAGCAGGTTTGACGCAGCTGATAAGCAAGCCAGCGCTTAGAGCAGATAGCGCCATTGCTAAAGCAGGGTTTATTTTCATAAGTTTCTCGGTATTTATATAAGTAGTTATTTTAGTCGTTAAAAGCAGATAAACCACATCATTTTTATAAGGATTTTAAGAACGCATTCAATTCAGTACGCCCTTGTTTATCTAACTTTAATACTTTTTGTTTCTGTGTTTCAGCTTCACCGCCGTGCCACAGTACCGCTTCCATCAATGTACGTGCACGCCCATCATGTAAAAACGTTGCTTGCGAATCGACGGTTTGCGCAAGGCCAATACCCCACAATGCCGGCGTGCGCCATTCATAGGAGTTGGCTAAAAACTCTACTTGCGCGTCTTTCGGTGGCAACTTGCCCGCAATCGTCCGATCAGCAAGGTCATCACCCATGTCATGCAGCAATAAATCTGTATAAGGATAAATCACTTGCCCATGCTGCTCAAGATGGTCATCGTCGGTTTTTGGCAACTGATATCTTGGCGTATGGCAACTTTGGCAGCCCATATCATAAAAGCGCTTTTTGCCAGCTAAGACTAGCTTGTCATCAGCATTACGTCGATGCGGCACCGCCAGATTACGCGTATAAAACTCTACAAACTTCGCCACTTCATCATTGACTTCAACGGGCGGTTTACCATTACCTTGTTCATCAGCACCAGTCGTTGCATTCAAACAAGCCGTTTGCATCGGCATGCAGGATTCATGAGGACGGATGTTTGAGGTCAATCCCATGTCTTCATTAAACGCACTTTGGTTTTGGGTAAGGAGCTTGGTTTGCCCCGCTTTCCAGCCAAAACGACCTAAAGCTGTCTCTCCTGTTTGCGGATCCATTACCCAGTTAAATTTACCGCGAATACCGTCATTATTTTCGTCATCGCTATCTGCTTGTTTCTTGATATCTTCATCGGGAATTTGCTCAAGCAGCCCAAGTCCAATCATTGGTAAGGCCACGCGCGGTGATACCATCAGCTCATCATCAAATGCACCATAACCAGGTTTGGTTAAGTTAAAAGTTGGCGCACGGAGCGTCTCAACATGACCATCGGCAAAGGTGACTGGCTTCTCTGTCCATTGCACCGCAATTCTTGCTTCGGCAGGCACGCCTTGAATACCGCGATCTTGCAGCTGACCACCATACATCGGATGAACTACTTTTTCGATAAGTGAGTTTTGTAATTGCTCTCGCTGCTCATCTGTGGTCGCTGGCATCGCCAGTCGAATAAGCAAGCTATCAGCATCGTCCTCACTATTCATTGGAGCGTGACCACGGCCATCTTTTATATGACAGGATTGACAAGCAGCGACGTTAAACAATGCTCCTAGACCGTCACGACTGTCAGTGCTCGCAGGTGCAACCACCCAAGGCTGCTTAAAAAAGGCATTACCAATAAAAAATGAGCCTTTACGCGAAGCCGTTAAGTTTGATGAAGGCTTGGAATAGCTCTCGCTACTAGTGATAGTGATACCAGTGTCGCCCCCTTGTTTAATTTCTTGCGGGTCAAATGTGGCAAGCTGCTGCATTGGCACGCCCGCGATCGCCTCAATGGTTTGCGTACGTTCAGGCGCTAACGCTTGGTTGTTTTCATTAGCAGAAATATCATTAGCAATATTATCAGCTGGCTGACAAGCACTAAGAGTCAGTGTACCCATCATAATTAACGCAAGTTTGGATGACACACTTCGGAGGATTGTAGAAGAAAAAACAGAGGGTTTAATATGAATGGCGTTCATAGGAGTTGCCTTAGTTCTAGAATAGAACCATTAAAATCGCGTGCTATGCTATCGACCTATTTTAATGCTCTTAGAAATACGTTGCTAGCCATAGCTAACAACGCATGTATCGTATCTGATTTATACTTTCACAAAAAGACTTATCTTGAGTTTATCGTGACTTATTAGCAGGTATAAATATATAGAAATCAACTCAAGACAAAGGTTAACTTAAAACTGTGACCCTGCGTCCGCATCTAAGTTATCAATACCGACCGCTTTTGCCGCATTTTCGATACCATCAGTCAGCTCTTGTAAGCTAGTAATACCAGCCTCAATCCAGCCACGACGGGTGTTTTGCTCTTCAGCAGAGACGCCATGCTTACTTGCTTGACCAACGGTTGCAATCATCTGATCAACCTTAATGCCTTCTTTCTCACCTTTTTCGACGATGACGTTAAAGGCACTTTCTACCTTTTTAAAATCAGCAGCCAGCTTATCAGCAGCTTCTTTATGACCACTATCGATGAGATAGTTTTTGATGCCATAACCACCGACTGCTTTCCCAGCGACTGTCTGATAACTGCCGTTAAAGACATTTTGAATACCGCGCGCATTGTTGGCATAGCTTAAATGCGTCAAATCGCTAAAGCATTCGTGCTCATCTTCGGTGGAGCCTGTGACAAAGGCGACTTGCATACGCTCAGAAGCCAGCTCACCCAGTGCTAGGCTGCCCATCTGGTACAGGATTTGACGCAGACCGTTGTCGTATTTACGCGCTAAAAGATCACTACGTAAGGTGTTTTCACTTTCAGGCTGCCACTCGGCTTCCATCGCTGTCAAATCATCAACCAACAACTGAGTAGCGGCCTTCAAAAACTCACCGCGACGCTCACATATACTGGCATCTTCATTGACCGTTTCACCGCTGGTACATTGACCTGCTTCGGTCACATAATCGGTCACAGGGCGATTCCCTGCACCTGCGCCGACGCCATTGGTATCTTGACCCCATAGCATGAACTCAATGGCATGATAGCCAGTAGTGACATTAGCCTCACTACCGCCGATCTCATTCATCTCGGCTAATAGTTCAGGAGTGATTTCGCTGGTGTCTTGTTTGATACTACCAACAGTGATGCTGTCGCTATTGACGATATTGTCTTGGCTGTTGTACTCACCTTCATAGCTGTCACTGACATAATCAATCAGTGCTTCATCAAGCGGCCAAGCATTTACCTGCCCTTCCCAGCTATCTATGCTGCCGATGGCACGCTCATCGTTAGCAGTCACAAAGCCTTCATCAAAACGAAAAACTTCAGTTTGCGAATATGGTTGACGCGCCGCTTTATAGGCCGCTTTTGCCGCATCGAGATTTGCTTGTGTCGGTGTGGCTACATAGGTTTCTACCGCTGTTTGCAATAATTTGGCTGTTTCTAACGAGTCTTTATAAGCGGCATGTGCCATATTGGCATAACTGATGACCAACCTATCAGTGTGAGCTTGCTCAGCAGCTGACAGCTTTGAATTGTCGGTCGACTGTGCGTTTTGCACCTCTGTCTGCGTCTCAGCGTCAGCAGCAGTGCCCTCACTGGCTTGCTTGGTACAACCCGACACCATCAACAGCCCTGCAAGCGCTGCAGCTAAAGTAGTTGGGAAGATTTTACGGCTCGTCACTGTAGTAATCGTCATACACACCCTCAAAAGATATCGCAAAAGAAAAAGTAGTCGTCAGTCTCAATTAAAGAATACTGCAATAATAGATACTCAAGAATTATAAAGTTATTGATAATCATTATCAATATTTAATTTTATATTTACATCACTTTTTCGTAGTGTTTGCTTTTCATATAATAGGATTATTTAATAAATATTGTTGCTGTAGCAGATAAGCACTATGGAAAATAAGCACTATGAAAAATGAAGATTTGCTCAAAAACCCAAATTAAAGACATAGAAAAAAGGCCAGCTTATCGCTGACCCTTTTGTATCGAAATACTCAACACATAGTACTATATAAGATTTCTTATTAGTTTAAGTTCTGTGGTGAGTTGATGGTTAGCTCAACACGGCGGTTTTGCTGACGGCCATAATCTGTATTGTTGTCAGCAATTGGACGTGACTCACCATAAGCAACCACATTAATGCGGTTTGATGATACGCCACGTGCGCTCAAGTAGTTCGCTACTGAGTAAGCACGGTCACGTGACAGACCCATATTGTAAGATGCAGCACCTCTACTATCTGTGTGACCTGCGATATTTACAGTAGTCTGGTTGTACTGATTCATCGTTGAGGCAAGCTTATCAAGCGTTGGCTTGAAAGAAGAGCTCAAGGTTGCATCATCAAAGGCAAAAGTAATATTGCCTGGCATGACTAGATCAATGTTACCAGTAGTTGGGTTTTGCTCAACAGTTACGCCAGTACCAGCCATTTGCTGCTCAAGCTGTCTTGCTTGACGCTCCATATAATAGCCAACACCAGTACCAAGCGCAGCACCAATCAGAGCATCACGGCCAGTCTTATCACCGCCAGTTGCTTTTGAGATAGTTGCACCACCTGCTGCGCCGGCCAAACCACCGATAGCTGCTTTATTCAAACGTTGCTGTCCAGTATTTGGATCTGTCACACAACCAGTAAGGGCTAGACCTGAAGCGACTGCTGCGATCATTAATTTGTTACGCATAATTATTTCCTCTTAAGTTAACTCTAAAAATTTTGATTTATTCTATTGTAAGTTCTAAATATAAAACACACTATGCATATAATCAACAAGACTATATAAAATAGTGATTTAGATGCTAAGCACACCAGTTATAGTATGGCAAGCCCAAGCTATCTATGTGTAATATTTTGTCATACCTCTGTATGAAAAGTGCGTGGCACCTTACACAGCGTATTATATTTACCCATATAAGAGCATAGACACCAAGGTGTGTATGCACGATTTCGCACTGCCCTAAGTCGCTCGTCAGCTCACAATTTCATACAGCTCTCAAAAAGTATATTTTCCATCTCCGCTTATCTGCTACCGTCAGTCACGTTAACAGTCGTACACTATTGCTGATTTCTGCTAAAATCATCAATGTTAAAAATTTGCTCAAAACTGGGGTATATCATTAATAAAAGTATTCATATTTTATGACTCTAACAACAAAACCCTTGGCTTGTGTATTAAAGACTGAGCTGAATACCTATTAAAAGACTGATATAAAAAAGGACTTAACATGCGACTGACTTCTTCCATTCAAAAATTGCATGAACGTGCGCCCAAACTTGGTAAAGCGGTTTCGCTAGCGACTGCCACTGGTGTTATCGCTGCAAATAGTATAGGCGGCAGCATCCCCATATGGCTTATGGGTGCGACTAAAATGATCACTGGCTCCTCTATTGCCGACGAAACGGTCATTAAAATTGCCAACCACTGGATTAAAAGTAACAATGCGGTCATCAACCACATCTTACCAAAAAAAGATTGGCGTATTAACTTGCCTGACGACGTACGCATTGATGGCAAGTATCTGCTTGTTAGTAACCATCAATCATGGGTGGATACCAGTATCGTACAATATATCAGTGAAAACCGCTTACCGCTGACGCGCTTTTTTACCAAATTTGAGCTAATCTATATTCCTGTGGTCGGTCAGACCTTTTATTTTTTAGATTTTCCCATGATGCGTCGACATTCTAAAGAGGAGCTCGCCAAAAACCCTGAGCTAAAAGGTAAGGACTTACTAGAAGCTCAACGTGCCTGCTCTTTGCTCAAAGACAAGCCGTTCACTCTACTCAATTACTTAGAAGGTACGCGCTTCACCAAGGCCAAACACGCAAAGCAAAACTCCCCTTATACGCATCTGCTGAAACCACGCGCTGGCGGTCTGTCATTGGCGATCAATGCTTTGGGCACGGATATCGATGGCATCTTAGATATGACCATTGTTTACCCTGATGGGGTACCAAACTATAGTGATTTATGGAAAGGCAACATTAAACGCTTAGGTGTCAATGTACGTCACATTGATATGCCTGATGAGTTATTTACTGCTATCCAAAATGGCGGCTACGAAAACGATGAAGCCATCAAAAAGCAGATGTTCGATTGGATTGATGACATATGGCAGCAAAAAGACCATCTTATCGATGAGATGTTGGCTGACTTTGAAAATGAGCCACAAACGTCAAAATCTTAGTCATTAATCTCACAGTTAACTGGCTTTCCTTTATAATAGCGAGATAATAGCTGCATGATGTTTTTGAACATGCATCAGCGGAGGTTGTTGGAATACCAAAACCTCCTTTTTGCTTATAATAACTAGATAACCAAATATTTACTGAGATAAGGGATGACCGTGTCCGACCCTTCTATAAACAACAAACCTCTGCCCAATACCTCATCAGACTCTGCAACACCACAACGCCCTAAACGCCCCGCACCAAATCGCACAAAACTGACTTATGACATCATCATGTTGGTCGTTATCAGTATTGACCTTCTGCTTATCGGTCTTGATGCGATTTTGATGAGTAACTTTAGTTATGAGGTTGCTGGTTGGCTAGCGCTTAGTGACGGACTTAATTGGTATCAAAGCACCCTACACGATCCATTGCGAACGGCTGGTGGGTTTTTTACAGTGTTTTTAATTGTTGAGCTGCTCATACGTTGGGCGATAGCGATTAAAGAGCAGGTCTATTATCGCTGGTTTTTCTTCCCATTTATCCACTGGTATGAGGTGCTTGGCTGTTTTCCGCAGCTGCGGGCGCTACGACTGTTTCGGGCGGTGGTCATCGGGCGACGCTTATATCAGCTTGGTTACCAAGTACTGCCACAGCCATGGCTTAACCGTATTAAGTTCTATATAGACTTATTATTAGAAGAGCTGTCTGATCGAGTCATTCTGACCACTATTGCCAATTATCGCCAGCAGCTAACCGATCCTGAGATGCAAAAATCGCTGATAGAATCAACCATTACTCGCAACCGCGCCGAGATTGAAGCGGTCATATTATCGTTGTTGCGAAAAGAGCTGATACCGCAATTGCAAAGGCTGAACGATACAACAGCAGAGGGCAATCTGTTGGCAAACGAAGTTGGTAAAGCCATTGAAGATGGTTTGGCAAACACCCCTGAGCTACGCCGTTATTTGCGTCTTATCCCCATTGCAGGCAGCTTAATTGAGTCACAATTACAGCAAATCGGACAGAGTATTGGTGAAAACTCCATCCTATCTCTTAATGAGCGTCTATTAAGTACAGAGATTCTCGATAAGCTCATGCAAGAGATCGCTCATGGTGTCGCAAATATCGATACATCAGATACGATGCTCGAAGCGCTGATTGCCACTATTATTTCTGATAGCTTGTCAGAGCTAGAAAATCAGGTCAAAGTACAGCAATGGAAGCATCGAGAGATGTTTCATCTGTAGCCAAACTCACAAGCATGGACTTAACCACGGCTTTTTGGCTATATTTATGTTGTTAAGGGCTTGTTAATTCCTAGCGTCTCTTAGTACACTGCACAATGATAAACAATGACCATAAAATGATTAACGATATACTTATAGTCAAGGAATTTTAAAATCGCTACAAGGCGATCGACCGCAGATCGTACACTGAGTACATCTAGGGCGAGCAGCACAGTAGCGGTTTAAAAGTACTCCGACTATATAATAATAACTGCACCATGATCACAGCAGTATGAGTATCTTTTAAGGATTTACATTATGACGACTTCGGATACAGACAACCAAGTGACGACCACTCAACCTGCGATCAGCTTCTATGGCAAGATGCTGACATTCTCGCGCTTGCAGTTGCATACTGATGATCCAGCAGCGATTGAAGCGCATTTAGCAGGCTTGGTTAGCAACAAGAACAGTAACATTCCAGTCGTTATTGACAGTAGCGTTGAGCAGAATTTATCTGCCTTGGTAGATCTACTGTGGTCATGGGGGCTACAGCCCATCGGAGTGGTCACAGGGTTACTTGACGAACAAGCGCGTATACAAAGGTTGGCAATATTTCCAAGTGATGGTAAGCGTATCGAACGTATCTTGCCCACAAAAAAACCCAAAACTGAGATCAGTCAAACAACTGAGCCTAAAGCCGCAGAAGTACAATCAAAAGACAGCGAACAAGACGCCAGTCCATCGGAGACTCTCAACTCTCCAGATGCAGCTACTGAGACGCTACTGAGTGCTGACCATATTACCAGTATGATCTACGATCAAATGCTGAGATCTGGACAGAGTATCAACCATGTTGGTGGTGATCTGATATTAACCAATAGTGTCAATAGTGGCGCTGAAGCCATTACCGACAACAGCCTTCATGTCTATGGCCGTGCCCAAGGCAGACTCGTGGCAGGGGCAACCGGGGATAAAGACGCGCGTATTTTTTGCCAAGTGTTTAACCCATCACTGGTATCAGTTGCTGGTACCTACTGCCTACGAGATAACTTACCTGAAGAGACCATTGACAAGCCAGTACAGGTGCGTTTCGTTGAGGGTGAAGGCTTAGTATTTACGGTTATGGACAATTCATAATATCCATGACCGTTACCTATAAACTGTCGCTTAGAATCAGTCTTATGACTTTATAGGGTTACGGTCTTCATCAGTATGAGCGTAAACACTGAGCTTTAATATTCAGGTAAGTTAATTTAACAAAAAAACCTTACGAAAAATTGATAATTCAGCCACTATCCATAATGGCAATAGCATATAGATAGTGGCTTGTGCTACCTTAGTACCTAATGAGCAAGTTACTGCCGTATCATAATAGCTTTGCTATAAATTATTGTATATTTATGCTAGGCTTACGCTCGCAGATAGTAGTCGTAGCATAACTGTGCAGTTGATTCATAAGCATCCCTTTATAAGACTTAGTAGCTATAAGATTGAGTAGCCCTCTCATTGGTGCTGCAAAAGACAGTAGCAAACACATATACATGTTATCGAACGATTTTTTATCTATCAGATATCCCATTTAACTATAGGAGTGTGCCATTGTGGCGAAGATTGTTGTAATCACTTCAGGTAAAGGCGGTGTGGGTAAAACCACAACAAGCGCATCTTTTGCCGCCGGCTTAGCATTACGTGGCTATAAAACAGTTGTTATCGATTTTGACGTGGGCTTACGTAATCTAGACTTGATTATGGGCTGTGAAAATCGCATTGTGTACGACTTTGTTGACGTGATTAACGGCAATGCCCGTTTGTCACAGGCACTAGTGAAAGACAAGCAGCTAGAGAATTTATATATTTTGCCTGCCAGCCAAACCCGTGATAAAGATGCCCTAACAGATGAAGGCGTGGCTGAGGTGATGGCCGAACTATCAAAACAGTTCGACTATATCATCTGCGACTCTCCAGCAGGTATCGAACGCGGTGCACAGCTAGCAATGTACCATGCAGATGAGGCCATCATCGTCACCAACCCTGAAATCTCATCAGTACGTGACTCTGATCGCATTATCGGTATCTTACAAAGTCGTACCAAAAAAGCTGAAGAAGGCCTAGGGCCTGTGCGTGAGCACTTAGTCATTACTCGTTATAACGCTGAACGCGCTGCCGCCAATGAAATGATGGACATTGATACCATCTCTAACGATATCTTAAAGGTCCCGTTACTTGGTGTTATTCCTGAGAGCGATGCCGTACTAGAAGCATCTAACCACGGTGAGCCAGTCATTCATTATACTGATTCAGTCGCTGGTCAATGCTATGATGATATCGTTGCCCGTTTTTTGGGAGAAGAGCGTCCGCTACGTCATCTCGACGTTAAGAAAAAGAGTCTATTACAGCGCTGGTTTGGGGGTTAATAATGAGTAAGAAAAAAGGATTTTGGAGTAGCCTATTTGGCACAGATGACAGCAGTAACGCCGGTAGTGCCAACATGGCCACCGAACGTCTTAAAGTCATTGTTGCTAGCGAAAATCGGCTGAATAACCGACTAACAGCAGATCGTATTGAGAAGATGAAGCGCGAGATACTAGAAGTGGTCAATAAGTATGTCAACGGTGTACAGATTGACGATGTTAATATCAATCATCGTTCAGAGGACACCCTTGACGTTCTTGAAATGAACATCAGCTTACCTGAACATAAGAAATAAGACCAATTGCAAGATTAAAGTAGCAATGACAGTGAGTGCGAATTCAATCTAGCTCATTACTAGACACTCGATAGAAAAGCCCCAAGCGTCATGTTTGGGGCTTTTGTGTTATCTGGGTCTCAACTCAAACACTCAGAGCAAGATGGTTTTGGACTGTATCATTGAGCTTTTTCATAGAACCATTTCATTAACCGCTATTAAAAGTACGATATTATAAAACCGATTATTTAGATCACACTCAATCAGCTATCCAAATCGACCAGCTGGTGAGCAATTTTGTCTAAATCTGGCACTAGGTATGGTTCATCATCAATGACAACGGTATTAAACATATAAGAAGTGACGACGTTTTCTCTAAAGCGTTTATCTGCCGTATCCTCTGCGTCGTTACTCGAATTCTCATTGCTAGCATGGTCACTCTGTAGCGCATTGTCATCATCATTATTATCGTCATCATGATTAGCATCACTATTACTCTGCGCTATCTGCCTATAGCGTTCGGGTAATTCAGCATCCTCAACATCTGAGATTCGCACTTGCATCTGATACGGCTGCCCTACTGTTTGTAACGCCAGACGATGGGCAACAGTGTTGCCTTCGAGTACAACGATTGTATCAACGGGCTGATCACTTGGCACCAGATGAAATACTGCCACTTCTTGCTGCTGCCATAAATATGTGGCAATACGCTCATCATAATCATCGATACTCAAGATCAAGCTACTTGGAATGATCCAATCAGGCTGACTCATAGCTGGGATAATGGTCACTTCAAGCATACCTTTACTGGTTGTCAACAAACTGACTGCTTCAAATGAATGCTTCATGATTTGCTTCATAAATCGCTCACCGTAGATGAAGAAAGGGTTGCCATCCTCTCACCGACATACTCAGTGAGTTTTTGGGCGAGTGCTTCAGGACTACCGATAAATTGACAATAGCCTGAATCAACAATCGCTTGTGGCTGGCTAGAATAAGTACTTAGGTTTGGATCTTGTGCCCACAGCTGACTGTTATTTTGTTGAATGGCATCCAAGTACTGTGTGCCATCATTACCCATGCCAGAGAATATGATGCTCACAAGCTCACTGCCATAAACATCGCTGGTATTTTTGAGTAATTGGCCAATAGACGGCTGATATTCTCCAGACCACTCTTGCTCTGTTAGGATGACTCGACCTTCAGAATCACAAACAATCTGTCGATCAGCTGGGGCGATTAGACAATATCCAGAGCGTAGTCTTTGGGTGGTAGATATGACTTGGCAATACCACTCATTATGATGATTGAGTACACGTGGTAAGGTTTCTATCATATTCTGATTAAAATGCTGTGCGAGTAAAACACAAATCGGCAGCGTGGGTGACAAATTATCCAAAAACTCTTTTACTGCACTAGGACCACCCATAGCAGAGCCTAGAAATACCACAAAGCGCCAAGATGGCAGCGTACCAGCATAAACGCTAGTTTCTAAAAGCGTCGGCCTATCAAGTAATTGCGCCAGCTTACGTTTTAACTTGCGCTGCCATTTAGCATAGCGCTGTACTTCGTTTAAATGTGGCGCTTGGCTAAAACCTACCAATACTGCGCTAGAGTTAGAAGCTTTAATCACGGTGGCGATACCGTCATCGTATTCGCTATCGATCAACCAAATATCAACCTGTACCTTATAAGGTTGTGGCTTGTCTTGCAGCTGCTGGCGAGAGAGACAGTCAATCAAAGTAAAGTCACAGCTGCGCACAGTGTCACTAAACGCCAGTCTTTGATGCCGACTCTCTGCGACCACCAATACTCTAATAGCACTACTGGCTTTGGCGCTCAATGCTGATAAACGAGTATTATTCATTATGACTTAAGCTAATATCTTGGCCCAATTGCGCTTGAATTTTATCCAGCAACTCGTTTTCTTGGAATGGTTTACCCATGTAGTCATTGACACCGATTTTGAACGCACGCTCGCGATGCTTCTCACCAGTACGAGAAGTAATCATGATAATGGGTATGTCACGTAAACGCTTATTATGCCGCACTTGGGTTGCAACCTCGAAACCATCCATACGTGGCATCTCGATATCTAACAAGATAAGATCTGGAGTGGTCTCTTGCAAAATCTCGATGGCATCAATCCCGTCTTTGGCAATGGCGACATTAATACCTTGACGTTCTAGTAAGCGCGATGTGACCTTACGTACTGTCACTGAGTCATCAACGACCAATACTGTGATCCGTGATTTCACATCCTCTCTTTCAGCCACTACGCCCTGACTCACATCCTTGATGACCGGTGCATTACGCATCAAAGCAATAGGATCTAAGATGAACATAACAGAGCCATCACCCATGATGGTTGCAGCTGAAATACCTGAAAGACGTGATAGCTGACGGCCAAGCGGTTTTACGACCACTTCAATACGTGAGCCTGCAATCTGATCGACTTGTAGGGCAATCTTTTGACCTGTACGATTTTTTATGACAATAACTGGCAAGCTGGTATTAGTACTAACCATCAATTCGTTAAATTTATTACCAGATAAAATCTCATTGAGATAGCGAATTCGATAATTTTCATCTTCAATATTTAAACTAGTGGCACCTGACTCATAATAATCGTAAAGTTTTTCAGGGTTCACACGAATGACACGCTCAATCTGTACTAAAGGAATCGCATAATAACGATCTGCAGCACGCACGACCAAGGCATCTGATATGGCGACTGTCAGTGGTACTCGGATGGTAAAGCGCGACCCTTTACCCTCTTCAGAGTTTACAGAGACGACACCGCCCAATTGACGGATCTCACTGATAACCACGTTCATCCCAACACCGCGCCCTGAGATTTGGGTCACCTTCTTTTGAGTCGTCAAACCAGCGTTAAAGATATACTGCATAACATCAAGATCACTCAGACTATCGTCGTTTTCTGCAATCAGACCCTGTGCAATGGCTTTTTTGCGGACGGCATCGACATTGATACCACAGCCATCATCTGATAAATGGATAACAACTTCACTGCCTTCACGTAGTACCTCTAAAGTAATTTGACCACTACGACTTTTGCCTGCTCTTAAACGGGCTTGTATATTTTCGATACCGTGATCGACAGCGTTACGCAGCATATGCTCAAGTGGTGACGTAATGCGCTCAAGAATGGTTCTATCAATCTCGTCATCAGCATTGATGATACTCAACTCTACTGACTTATTAAGCTCATGCGCCGTTTGACGCACAATACGCTCAAGGCGTGGCACTACTCGCGTAAACGGTACCATACGCGAATTCATCAGCCCATCTTGTAGCTCGGCTTGGGTGCGTGCTAACTGTAGCAGGAGACTTTCACTGTCACGCGTTTTTTCTAACAAGGTACTTTTAATATCCACCAAGTCAGAGGCCGACTCTGACAATGACTTTGACAATTGGTTTAGAGACGAATACTGATCCATTTCTAATGGGTCAAAACCCTCGTCGTTGATTAACTTCTCGTCATCAATCTGCGATAAAATCTGAGCTTCAAGCTCCGTCTCCATTCGGCGCAGCTGATCGGCAAGGCGCTGGACAGTTGTACCCATCTCTTCGATGCTATTGGTCAGGCTACTTATACCCATGTCGATACGCGCACGGTTGATTGCTGATTCACCTGAGAGGTTAATCATGTGCTCAACCAAGCCGCCTGAGATACGAATAACCTCATTATGGCTAACGCTTTGCTCCTGTACCTCAAAGCTGCCCGTCATCGGTGGCATCTCGTTAACGTCTGCTACCACTCTTTCTTTCTGCTGCTTTTTGGCAGCAGAAATCATATTAAGTTGCTCTTGTAATGACTCTCTTGGAACCTGTTGTAAGTTATCGGGGTTTTTACTAAACTGTTTCAGCGCAGCGACCAGTGCAGATGGTATCGGCGGGTTTACCTTTTGCGTGAGAATAAAGACAGCATCTGCCAGCCAATCATGACAAGCCATGAGTAACTGAGAGACCATTTTGGTCGCTGGACGCCGACGAATAGCCAACTCTTCGTAGACGGTTTCCATCTCATGAGCCAAGTCAGCGATGCCGTTGGCCGTAACCATGCGCGCACCACCTTTGATGGTATGCAAATCTCGCTGCAATGCCTGTAAGGCAGTCACATCACTGATATTACTTAAAAACAATTGCAGGTACTTATTGCTACTGGCAATGATTTCTTCAGCCTCTTCTAAGAATACTTCCAAGATATCAGCGTCAGGTAAGCCATTTGGCCATGACTGCGCAATAATTTTATCGAAACTTATGGTTTTAGCAGCCTGCTCAGCTTCTGCAAGCTCGTCCGCATTTAATTCTTCTAAATCTTCGTGACTGTCTTTATGCAGAGCAGGTAAGACCAGCGTGACTGCCAATGGTAATTCTTTGCTACGCTCAAACTTCTGCAACTGCTCAATAAACTCATCAGCAAAAAAAGACTCTTGATAACGTGCAGCATAATCGATCTGTAACGATAGAGTGTCATGCAGCATTTGCATGATGGTTAACCACTGCAACGTTGGACGTAACCTTTGCTCATCAAAAGCTTCATAAATAACTTCTGCTATATGAGTCAAATCACCAATACTACGAATACCTGCCATTCGCGCACCACCTTTGATGGTATGCATATGGCGTTGAAGTGTTTTTAGGATGATATGATTATCAAGGTCAGTACGCCACTCATTGAATGTCTGAGCGATAGCACTGTCCAAGTCTTGAGCTTCTTCCAAAAATATTTCTAGCAACTCAATATCTGTATTGATCGCCTCAAGTCGCAGCTCATCTGCTTGAGTACTATTGACGCTCGCTTCGACTGCACCTTCTTGTTGGTCGGCATCATGACCAGCCACAGTGTTGCCAGTAGCAATGTTTTGTAAACCTTGAAGAGCTCGCGGATCTATTTTGAGTGACATGCTGGCTGCTAGCGCGCCGAATAAGCCGACTTACTGCTTATGACCCGCCAGAAGCGCCGTCTGTACTTTAGTCTCATGAGCAGCTTCCAGGTTTTGAGCAATATGATCGTACACTAAGTACAGAGCATTCAATATAGCAGTGAATTTTGCCGATGCTGTCGTTAGCGCTGCTAAGCGTTCAATCTGACCGATTTGTTGCTGCACATAGTTCTGAATAGCGTTAGTATCTTGATTGCTTAGCTCATCTTCTAGCTGCCACTCAGCATCCAGTAACCCATCGACATTGGTTTCTAGCAGTTTAGCAACCATTAACTCATTGTTTATAGCTGTTTCAGCCTCATCAGGCTCACCAAGCATAAACTGTAAACAAGCTAGATCGTCTTGGTTTTGTAGTGTCTCAACTGGTACGTCCTGCTGATTAACATCCTGCTTATAATTATTCAGATAATTTTCAATCAATAACACTGATTGACACAGTGCCTGTAAATGCTGACTCCCCATAAGGGTGTCTTGCTGCTGTAGCTGCATTAAGCTTTGCTCTATAGTGGCACTAACCTCACTAATAGCAGATAAAGCACTCGAACCCGAGGCTGCACGCAAAGTATGAAATGCCCGTACTATTTCATCTGCAACTTCAACCTCACTATCTTCACGATGGGCATTGACAAAGTTTTTGACATCTTGCAGTAGCTCTTGCGCTTCTTCGATAAATATTGCGCAAAACTCTTGCTCTTCATTGCTTTGAGGGGTTGTTATTGCTGAAGCATCTGCCATCATTTCATTCACAGAATGAATAGACGCTAAAGCAGGATCATGACTGACACTCACATTGACAGGGTTTTCCACACTATCAGAACAATACATAGTGCTATGCGCCTTTGCATCATCAGCATTGGTAATTACTTGCTCATCCTGTGCAGGCACACTCTTACGTAGTGCATCGTAACTAAGTTCGGCACCGTGATGCTTACTATAAGCATGGGCACATGCTACCCACAAGGGCACACTCGTCGGATAATCAGAACTCTCGCCATCCTTGTTAGTCGCTGAGGTGTTATTGGCGAAAACACTCACCAAATCAGGATAAGCTGCTAAGACATCGTCTATCAGCTCGATAATACCTGTAGATACAGTGATACTATGATCTAAAATACGGTTTAGCATGTCTTCCACAGCCCATGCCAGCTCTGCAGTATAATGCGCTCCAACCATACGACCAGAGCCTTTTAGTGTATGAAAACCACGTCGTATCTCTTTTAATTCAGTCAAATCAGAAGGGTTGCTGCGCCAATGCGCATATCTTGGCGTGATATCAGCCAAGACCTCGGTCGCCTCTTCAATAAATATCTCTTTGATGTCGGGATCCGCATCTTGATCGTCAACTGGTGACTGCAACGCTTGCTGCATAAAAGGCTCAAGCACTGCAGGTATGACCTTATCTGCAGGTGCTGCTGTCAACTCATCTATTGAGTCATTTATCATATGCTCATATGAGTCATCAGGTGCAATCGTTGGTTTTGACTGCGGTTCTGTTAAACGCATAGACTCAGCTGAGTCTGACTCTAGAGTCGCAGACTCATCTAGGCCATTATTTAGTGGCTGCCCTATTGCTAGGTTATTACTCTGTAAAATCGTAATAGCAGGATCGTTAGTTGGTGCTTGCTTTGCTATAAAACTTGCCACCATCGCTGGCAACTGCTCTGTCGTCTTTACAACCAGCATCACCATTTCTTCAGTTATTGGTAACGTCTTATCTAACGCTCTATTGAGCAAGCCTTCTATAGACAAGGCCATCTCACTGATACTAAAGGCACCAACCATTCGCCCCGCTCCTTTTAGGGAGTGATAGCCGCGGCGTACCTCTGTCAATGGTGTCAGATCCTGAGCATCTTGCTGCCAGATAGAAACAAAGTCGCTTAGATCTTCCACAATCTCTGTCGACTCTTCAATGAAAACCTCGAGAATCTCTTGGTCAATTTCAAAGTTATCAGGTTGAACTTGTCTACGGGCAGCCTGTAAGCTCTCACTCTCTACGCTATTAGTATTAGATACATCGGAAGTTGATCTGACTGCCTCAGCAATCTCACCTATATTCCCTGTAGCATCTGCGTTAGCTTTCTCCTTTACTGAATCGTCTGGCGCTATCTCACCACTATCATCGTAACGCACCACATCAGAAGTCGCCGCCGCAGTAGGATAGTAGACATCAATATCTGCGTCAGGTGCCGCTATGAATGCATCTACCAGAGTAGAAGCCTGTGCGAGATGCTCACTTGCTTGTGATAATAGCTGCTGATCCAGTACCTGCTGCGCCAGATAATCCAATAACAATTCGATGGATGCGACACCTTGCGCTAGTGCTTGTACAAGCTCTTTACTGAGTCTCTGTATTTCATGAGTTTCCAGACTTTTGAATAACTCAGCCAGTTTATCGCTAACCGCTCGCACTGAACCAAGTCCCATATCATCTAGTATGTTGCCAATATCAGTGAAGGCTGCCGCGCTAGAAGATAGATAGTCTTGTTTACCGTCTATATAGCTATTAAAACCTTGCTTTACCTCTTTGATAGCGTTACGCAATTTGTATAACGTATCATCAGAAAAAGCGTCAACAGTTTGATTATCTCTTGAGCCAGATAAGGGCTTTAAAGAGTCGGTATGACCAATATTAAGATCAATAGATTGTTCGGTATGATAAATAGCACTATAGAGCTCTTGCAATTGGCGCTCAATCTGCCACTGCATTTGGGCAAATACAGTATCAGAGGCCATGCTGTCTTCAAGATCCAGCAAAACTTGGCTAACCTGTGACTCATACTGTATCCAGCCATGTCGTCCCAGCTGCTTTTTGATGTGCTGCAATGGTGTTATGAGTGTTTTTGGCTCATCCAGTCCAAAAATGACAGACTCAAGTCCTGCTAGTATGCGTGGCAAAAAGTGCAGCTTAGCATCATGGGCTGACGATAAATGACTGAGTATATCTCGGGCTGGCTCATCAATATTTTCAAGAATACTGAGTTGAATGTATATCTCAGCCAGCAAACCTTCAATATCGTTTTTTTGTATACTCTTATCTGACTGCTCGTCGGTATGAGAGGTCTGCTGATGGCGGTTTTCTATGACCTGATCTAAGCGTGAAAGTAACTGTGCGTAGCCTGAGGGTAATGGCAGAGCGTTATTTGCTAGGTTGCTTAACCATAGTGCTGTCAAATACCACAAGCGCTGCTGTTGAACGTCAGTACTGGTTTGCCATAAATAATAGCTGGATTTTTCTAGACTTACTAAGACCGTCTCTAGATTGCTATTAGCCGCGAGTAGTTGCTGAACTTGCTGACGCCATGCCAATAGTAATAGCTGATATTGCTCAGGTTGCAAAACCTCTAAATCTGAATGACTCGGGGTAACGACTTCAATACTGTGAGAAACCTCAGTATCTATAAGAGTATCTACAGACGGCGCTGTACTATCATCTACTGCGACATTCTTCTGCACTAAGGCTCGAGAGAGCTGCTGAATAACCTTATTCAGCAGTACGATTCGATAAGCGCCCGTTTGTACATATTGCGTTAATTCGTGCTGCAACAATTGATGGGCGAATTGTGCCAATCGACTGTGCTCAGCATCGAGCGTCTCACGACTGAATGTTTTGGCAAACTGTGCAAGCTTGGCAGCTAGCGTTGCAAGATGAGGCAGATCCACCATCGTCAAGGCACCACTAGTCTCATGATAATACTGAGCCATAAGCTCAAAGTCAGGATGAGCATCTAGTTGCCAACCATCAGACATAATTGATAACTGCTGATCAAATAATGGTAGTAGCCACTCTAGCCTCACCATTTCATTAGGCTGGTTTTTCATAGGGTTATCCTAACTCGTTTATGCACTGATTTTTTGCCATGCTAACAGCCGCTTTATCGCATTAATACCTAGTCAACGACTTAAAAACGCTCGTCAATGCTATCTAAATGATCATCTTCGTTCGATAGCTTAAAGCCCGTTACAGACTCTTGTAGCGCAGCAGCCATCTCGCTCAACTCACCGACAGAGCGCGCTGTCGCCATAGTACCTGATGATGTCTGTGAGGTAATATCTTGAATGATGTTCATGGTATTCGAAATATGACCGGCAGACTTGGCCTGTTGCTGCGCGGCATCAGAGATGTTTTGAATCAAGTCGGCCAAGGTGTTTGAGACACTTTGTACTTCCTCTAGCGCTTCACCAGCATCTTTTGCTAAGCGCGCCCCGCGCACTACTTCAGAGGTGGTTGATTCCATCGACATGACCGCTTCGCTGGTATCTGCCTGAATGGTTTTGACTAGGGTTTCAATCTGCTTGGTGGCGTTGGCTGAACGCTCAGCCAGACGCTGAACCTCATCAGCAACGACCGCAAAACCACGCCCAGCTTCACCGGCCATCGAAGCCTGAATGGCAGCGTTTAATGCCAAGACGTTGGTCTGATCGGCAATGTCATTAATCAAGCTTACGATATCACCAATCTCTTGCGATGATTCACCCAAGCGCTTGATTCGTTTTGAGGTTTCTTGAATCTGATCACGAATAACGTTCATACCTTCAATGGAGCGCTGTACTACTTCCGCGCCATTATAAGCAATAGCAACTGAGCGCTGCGCAACGCCTGCAGATTCCGTAGCGTTGGTCGATACTTGGTCAATAGACATCGCCATCTCATTAATAGCAGTAGAAACACCAGCAATCTCTTGAGCCTGATGCTCAGAAGCCTCAGCGAGCTCAACAGCACTCATCTGAGTCTGTTCAGAGGACTGAGAAACGCGGTCAGCAGTACTGTTAATAACCAATACCAACTGACGCAATTGATCAATCGCGAAGTTTACCGAGTCAGCAATCGCACCAGTAAAGTCTTCTGATACCGTGGCGTTAACCGTCAAGTCACCTTCAGCCAAATCGCCGAGCTCATCAAGTAGGCGCAAAATCGCCATCTGATTACGCTCGTTTTCTTCTTGGATTTGACGGGCGCGCTCAGACTCCGTTTCCGCTTCTTGTCGGCGCCGTAGGGTTTCTTTTTCGATTAATAAGCGCTCAGCACCGCCGCGATTTTTAAATAGCTGCGTTAGGGTCAGTAGAATACCGAGCAAGCCGATCAAGAACAGAATGGCTGCCCATATTATGCCACTATGGGTCAAAACATCACGCTCAACTTCACTTAAGTAATTACTTACCGTTGCTATTGAGTTGATTGCCCAAATCAAAGAGGCCACACTCACTAAGGCAAAAACTCCTAATAGAATCTTCCACTTATTTTTAGAATCCTCAGTACCTGAGATGTTTTGACTGGCGCCAGCTACAGGGCTTTTTGTAACATCACTCATCGTGCTTATTCCTTCCAAACGGTCGTTTAAGTCGTATCATGACTGGCTTTGCTAATTATTATTAGCCAATAAAAGACATCTCTCGGCCATCAAATTTCTTTTTTGTGGGTGTAGACACTTTAATGTGCTATTTCAGTCATTCCTGCTTTGCTTTACCTGCATCAAAACAGATAACAAGCCATACTTATATAAGTTGTTTCAATTTACATAGCGGCATCAATATAGCGTGGATCTTTGGCCAACAAGCTTGGCATAAAGACGAACCAGTCTTGTTGGTCTTTGACAAACTTGCCATGATTATAAGGGGCAAATGGTGAGTCACTATCAAGGGTTTCAGCGCGATATTGACTACGCGTGAACTGCTCAATACCAATCACCTTATCTACTACTAAACCTGAAAACACAGTGCTATTATCAATAATCAAAACTTTACGTTGTTTCTTTTGCTGACGATTAGGTAGATGTAAAAACTGCGGTAAATCTGTTAAAGGTAATAAGCGTCCACGTATGTTTGCTAGACCTAACAACCAAGGCTCCACCATAGGCATACTGGTATATTCAGGCATATTTAACACCTCAGATACCTCTCCCATCGGTGCAACCAAACGCTGGTCACCAACCTCAAAAACCACCCCTCGCCAGTCATACCCTTTACCACTTTGGAGACCTGTACTACGAGTTTTGGCTAAGTCAGCTAAACGTAAAAGCTCAATAAATCCTTTAGAGGCCACAAGTTACTCCGTTACCGAACGAATAATGCGCATCAGCTCAGATTCATCAACCGGCTTGGTAAGATATTCTTTCGCGCCTTGACGCTTACCCCACACACGATCAGTTTCTTGGTTTTTGGTACTGATCATTACGACTGGAATATGAGCCGTTGTTTTACCACGAGTAATTTTGCGTGTCGCTTGAAAACCATTCATTTCAGGCATCACCACATCCATCAAAATTACGTCTGGCAAATGTTCAGCTGCCATCGCGCAGCCTTGCTCACCATTAACTGCTTCCAATACTTGAAAGTTGTTTTTTGCAAGCATGTCACGAAATTTCGCCATTTCAGATGGCGAATCGTCAATGACTAATACAGTTGTCATGGGTATTTCCTTTGTATTTGATGATATCCGCTAGGATATTATTATTAGAGACAATAAAATGACGTCTTTTACTCTCATGCTAAGCACTTATTAGCGTCTCAAAAGCATCGTCGCTTCCTATTGCCTATTTGCCTATCTTGTCACTGCTTATCTACATCTATTTTTATTCTTAGTTTACTGTGCCAAAATTTGACAGCTACGAGCGATACTGGTTAATCGCATCAAACAGTTCATCTTTACTAAAAGGTTTGGTCAGATACTCATCAGAACCGACAATACGGCCACGTGCCTTATCAAACAACCCATCTTTTGATGACAGCATAATGACGGGCTTGTCAGCATAATCAGGATTGTTTTTGATCAATGCACAAGTCTGATAGCCATCGAGACGCGGCATCATGATATCGACAAAGATAATATCTGGATTGTTATCAACGATTTTTGCTAACGCGTCAAAACCATCGATAGCCGTGACAACTTCACAGCCTACTTTTTGTAATAAGGTCTCCGCGGTACGGCGAATGGTCTTTGAATCATCGATGACCATGACCTTCAACCCTTCAAAATTATTTTCCATTATCATTGTCCTATGAACGACTGTTTATTCTTAATACAACTATCATCAGCTGTATTCTGCATTGATTTGCTTTGGTTCCTATTGATAAGCGCTTGTATAAGATAGTTACTTTGTTATAGCAAAAACTCATATCTTAGGAAGTCGCCTAGTCAAAATATATGCACTATCCGTGCCAATGAATATCCTTAAAAGGACAATTGTCATAAATTGCAGTAATCATGAGCTACTATACCCACTTTGTTACTGACTCGCATCATTTGGTTAATACTATCTATAGACGCAGCGTTCACAGTCTATAGGTTTGCGGCCTTATAAATACTATTTTTACAGCCTTATACTTGTTTGTAACGTGTATGTATCAATTAAGTATTCAGCCCTCGTTCTATCATAGTTCTACAGAGTTTTCTAGTGACCTAAATCTTCCCTATCTCCAATAACGGTCATAAGTCACTCATGTTGAAAGACAAATAGAAGACTATTATGCCAAGATGATAATACCAAGATAATAATGCTTAGTTATCGCACCTTGTTGCCATTGTCTATATAATAAAATAACGTTTATGATGATGGCCGATAATGACAACTATGAGACTTTCTAAATACTCTAAATACAGTGCTTTTTTGCTAGCGGCTTTATTGGTCAGTGCTTGTCAGCCACCCTCACCTAGCGATAATCATCAGCTTTCTCAAGACAGTGAGCAGGCAAACTCGCCTATAACTATTGATGCTGACAGTGTCACCATGTCATCAGACTATATACTGAATATCAAACCTTCACGCTATCAGCCCAGTCTTGGATTGCAAGGCACCATTGAGCCAAACCAGCAGTCGCGATTTGTCACCACTCGTGATGTCAGCGTACAAAAAATACTGGTCAAAGAAGGTCAATGGGTAGAGGATGGCGCGCCTTTACTACTCTTACAGCAACATGAACGTGTAGGAAGCAATAAGACCACGCCTTCAGACTCAGAGGCTAAGCCTAAGCAGCCAACAGCAACTAAAAAAAGCTCAGCAGAGCAAGTGTCTGATGACATAAAAGAGAGTAAGAAAGAAAGTAAGAAAGAAAGTAAACAAGAAAGCAAAGCAAATGATAGTAGCGCGAGCAACGCTGATGGTAAGCTCAATGAGACAGCCACCGATGAATCAAAAACCAATGACAATACCAATAACACTCCTGTGCCTGAAACATCGAATAACGCTAGCATAGCAATTGATGCTAATGTAGATAACAATAAATCTACTGATGCACAGGATCAGGATATAACCAGCTCACAACAGTCAACACAGCCACCTATTGTAGTGTATGCTAGCTTTTCAGGGCGCGTGGACACGCTATACGTGGAGAACATGCAACAAGTTGCTGCTGGCAAACCTTTGCTACGGTTAAGCAATGATAAAGATCTACGCTTTACCGCTACCTTACCTATGCAGGCCGAGTCTCAGCTTTCGGTCGGTCAGACAGTCAACTTCACTGCTAAAGGTGTCTCAGAAACTTTTACAGGTCAAGTTAGCAAGCTGAGCACGAGTCAGCAGCAGCCAGATGAATTGATGGTCTCTGTGAGTGTGGTCAAAAACGAGGCCAGCCGCGATAAGCTAAAGCTAGGCATGCAAGTCATAGGCCGCGTCGATTATGGGCAAATCGCTGTCGGTAATATCGTTCCGGAACAAGCGATTCAAGATGTGGATCTATCCTCTCTGAAGACTCCTCCTTATCAGCCACTGACACCCTTGACTGCCAATGTTTGGATTATCAAACAAAATCAGCGTCTGACGCGTCAGCCGATAGATGTTATTAAATATGATCCCAGTACGGGCAAATATCTCATTGCAGGCATCAGCAATGACAGCCTGATTTGCTTGGCAGATCTACCAATAGAGTCTGTTGGTAAAAAAGTAGTCATCTCATGATAGACAATATAAACTACAGATCAGCGCATTAGGACACAGCAGGGAGCGCACTGTAGTATAGGCGCCTTTCTATCACCATTTAGCTATTAGTCAGTAAGTTGTTACATTCTGTAGAAACATTAACAAAGGGCGTCTTGTTTGGTAACGTCTATATTAGGCAAAATAGACACAGTAACGCTGTTAACATTAATGATATTAATAGCTGTAATAGATATTGATAACAGCAATAATGCATAATTGTCACGGTCACTCTCAATGACTGCTTGATAAAACTGATCGCTTGATAAAACGTATGCTCAACCAACAATAACAATCATTATAACCATTACTAGAGGACATTTTATGAGTAAGCAAATCCTATTGATTGAAGATGATCCAGATTTGGCTGAATTGATCAGCGATTATTTGACGATGAATTATTATGATGTTCATCACGCTGGGCTTGGCCAAGAAGGTCTTGATATCTTAGACACCAAAGAGCGTGATATTGATTTAGTCGTGCTAGATTTGATGCTGCCTGATATGGATGGCATGCAAGTCTGCCAAAAAATACGCGGCAATAAAAGCAATATGACCAATAAAGTGCCTATTATCATGTTGACTGCCAAAGGGGATACGACAGATCGCGTATTGGGTTTAGAGATGGGCGCGGATGATTATATTGCCAAGCCGTTCGAACCCCGTGAGCTTTTGGCACGTATTCGTGCCGTGATTCGTCGCCATGAGCAGCCAAACCAAGCAGACAGCCAATCCGATAGTCTGACATTTGGACGCTTAAGTGTTTTTCCTGACAGTCATGAAGTAACCATCGATGATCAGCCTGTACGCCTGACTACCCATCAGTTCCAATTGCTGCACTACTTTGCCACGCATGCAGGCAAGGTACTCAACCGTGAGCAGTTGTGGCAGGCCATGCCCAATGACGATAGCTCAGACAATATTGATCGAGCCATCGATGTGCATATCTCTCGCTTGCGCGCACTTATTGAAGATAACCCTCGTCAACCTAAGCGTATCATCACGGTGCGCGGTGTTGGTTATCAGTTCGCAACCGATCAAGTTTAATCACGACAGACTAAGCTTGTTTAATCGCCACGGTATTTATACTGTTAATGGCGGTTAACAGGTTTAGTCACTTTTAAGTATTTATTACTAGAGATTAATGCATGCAACAACTGGGTTTTCGCTCCGTTTTCGCTAAGCTATTTGCCAGTGTCATGCTGGCTCTTATCTTATTTGCGATAGCTATGGTGCTATTGACGCAGCTGGTTCATGATAAAGATGCAGGCATACGCTCTGAGGTAGTCGCCACTCAAATCCTAGGGCAGATTGATCCTTTTTTGCAAGAGCTCAACGTCGCTGTCAGTAAAGACAATCGACTACAAGCGCGCTTTATGTTGGCAGTGGTCAAAAAAAGCTTTGATATTTTTGATGAATCATTACAGGCCAAAATGGGCTTGTATGACAATACAGGGCGTCTGCTCATGCAGACAGACAATAGTGACTTACCATTAGAGTTGCCTGACACCCCTTCTTTATTAACCCGTATTTTTCCTTCTTTTTCAGATGCACCTGCTATCCAGCAAGCACAAGTCTATAGCAGTACTGGCTATACCCTACTCTATGAGTCACGCTTAACCCCTAAGAAACCCGCTTTGTCTGCCGCTCTAAACTTATTTACTGGCACCCTGCTGCTGCTCATCATCATGGCAGGCGTCTTGTGGTGGATTGCCCGCTCAATGACATGGCGCATCAACCAGATGAGTCAGCAGATGATACAACTGGGTGATGGTGATTTTACGGTACGTGTCAATAGTCGCGGTAATGACGAGATTGCGTCTCTTGCGCGTGGCTTTAACCAAGCGGCACAAAAGATAGAACACCTTATCAATGCCAACAACTTGCTCTTAGCTCATGCCTCACATGAGTTACGTACGCCCATCACACGTATTCGTTTACAGATTGAAATGATGGACATGCTCGCAAATGCCATGCCAACAGATACCAAAGCTAAGTTCGATAAGCGCGCGCAAGCCATCAATCGTGACTTGTCAGGACTGAACGATTTGGTTGAAAGTATCTTATTGGTCAGTCGCTTAGATGCAGGTCACGTGATGCAGCAGGTCGAACGCGTTGATCTTTATGACCTTATCAACCAAGAACGGCAGCATTATCCAGAAGCGACATTAATTGGTGAGCACATTGTCATTGACGGCCAGCCAGCCATGCTGACCCACTTGATTCGCAATTTACTCAATAATGCTATGCTCCATGGTGTACCGCCCGTCACCATCTTACTTTATGGTGTGCAAACCATGGATGAGGCAGATACCGTGCCTGATTATCTGTTGCAATCGATCATGGACAACAGCTTTGCGGATTATAATACCTTGACTGACAGCGATGAGGAACCAAGACCTGATGCGGCGAGCACCAAGCTCTTAAACGACTATGCTGACAGTCTCTCTGACGAGCAGGCTGATCAAGATACGGAAACTGACACCTCAGATTCAGCAGATATCTTATCAGCGCCCGTTATTTATCGAAATGGCGAGACGCTTGCTCTTCCTGATGAGGAAGATAGCTTGCACGAGACAGCTACCGAGTGCACCGATAACGAATGTCCTGTGGCTGAGCCTAGTCAAAAAGAAAAACAAAAAAGTGCGGTTAATTCAGAAGCCTCACTCAGTGACGCCTTGCCTACTGATGCGTCTAATAACGCAGTTGAAAAAACGAACGAAGTTTCTGGCTCATTAAAAACCAGCGCTTCTTTACTCAATGATAAATCACTCATCAATCATTATAGTAAATTTACCACAGAGATAGCGGACAAAATCAAACAGGCTATTTGGAGTATCGTCCCTAATACTGCACAGCAACAAAAAGCCGATAGTACAAGCGATGAACCCAAAGCTAGCAAGGTAAGTAACGCTAAACCTGTGGCCAATGATGTGATCAATGAAAGTGCTACGACAGATGAAAGCGAAACTGCCAACGTCCCTCGTAAAGAAAGTTTGTTTTCCAAGCACCTAAAAAAATCCAAGTCAGAGCCGACACGACCTTTACCCAAGTATGCGGTACTCGCTGTCATCGATGAAGGCGCAGGCATTCCTGAAGACAAACGTGAAGAGATCTTTAGCCCGTTTGTACGTTTGCAACAAAAAAACAAAGGCTCAGGGCTTGGCTTATCCTTAGTATCACAAATCATTACTGCGCATCAGGGACATATCATCACTGATACCATCAACGGTCACACTCGGTTTTTAGTCGTCATACCAGTAAAACATGACCCTCACCATAGCTACCAAAACGACCGGGACTAGCCCTATATAACTGCTCTTAAGTAGACTCCTGTTTTTTATCATTTTAGCCAATACCCTCTCAACACTTAACCTACCTCGCTATTTAATTTGACTTATGGCTATATTGTCATAAGTTGGTCACGGATGTGCATATCCAAAGCCTTGTATAATATGCTATATTAACGCCCCTTATTACATTGTTAATGATAGCAGCCATCAACTCAGCGCTGTCACTTGCAATAGCCTTTACCGCTTTGAAACCATTATGGATCTGTATAGAGTTCAGCTATCCGCAGTCTCAATAGTTGAACGCGATACAAACCCTAACTCTATTAAATTTTGAGCATTCCATGAGTGACATGATCGTCCTAAATGATGTGACCAAGCGCTTTTTAAGCGACCGATCGATAAAAGACAAAAACGGCAAGCCGCATTGGTTTACTGCTGTTGAGCCGACGTCGTTATCTGTAAAGCAAGGTGAGATATTTGGCCTGATGGGCTATTCAGGAGCAGGAAAATCCACCTTACTGCGTCTAATCAATTTGCTTGAGCGCCCAGATAGCGGTCAAGTCATCATCGATGGCGTGGACTTAACCAAATTATCAGCTAGTGAGTTGCGTGTCGCTCGTCACAATATTGGTATGATTTTTCAGCAGTTCAACTTGATGTCAAACCGTACGGTCTTTGACAATGTCGCGTTTAACTTAACCGTTGCAGGTTATCCAAGCCGCGATATTTATAAGCGTGTGATGGACTGTCTTGCCATTGTGGATTTGACAGATCGTGCTGGTCACTATCCAGCGCAGTTGTCAGGTGGTCAAAAACAGCGTGTCGGTATTGCGCGTGCTATTGCGCCAAGCCCAAAAGTCTTATTGGCTGATGAAGCAACCAGCGCACTTGATCCTGCAACGACACGTAGCCTACTGACTTGTTTGCGTGATATTAATGAGCAACTTGGTGTGACTATTGTCATTGTTACTCATGAGATGAGCGTCATTCGCAGACTGTGTGACCGTGCTGCATTATTGCACGAAGGCCAGTTACTTGAAGTGGCAGATGTCCGAGATGGTCTGATTCAGGCCACTACCCCGATAGGCCAAGGCCTAGTTTACGAAGATTAGAGAGACGAAGACTAATGAGGCAGGAGAAATAGATATGTTGACCGGTGCTGAGTTATCCGCTTCGATTGATAAGCTGCTTGCGCTGCGTAAAGAGATTTGGCAAGCGACTTTCGATACCTTTTTGATGTTAGGCATCTCCACTACGGCAGCCATCGTCATTGGCGGCTTATTTGGGATATTTTTGTTTTTATCCAGCGATCGGCAGTTTTTACAAAATAAAGGGCTTTATGCCATTTTGGGTGGTATCACCAACTTTATGCGCGCCTTTCCATTTGTGATTTTGATGATTGCCATGAGTCCTTTTACCAAAGCCATTGTCGGCACAGGTATTGGTCCTATCGCCGCCTCCTTGGTACTAGCGATTGCAGGCTCATTCTACTTTGCGCGTTTGGTTGAACAAAACCTACGCGAAGTACCACGCGGTATCATCGAAGCGACTGAGTCAATGGGCGCTCGTCCCTTTACGATTATTAAGGTATTGCTTAATGAAGCACGTTCGGGACTGGTACTATCGGTCACCATCCTCTGCATTAGCTTGCTGTCATTTTCAGCAGCGGCTGGCATGATTGGCGGTGGTGGTCTGGGTGATTTAGCGATTCGTTATGGCTATTACCGTTATCAAACCGAGGTCATGATCTTCATTGTTATCATGTTATCGGTCATGGTTATTTCTATACAGGCAGGTGGCAACTGGTTAGCAACGCGCTTAGATAAACGCTGAGTGCTTGCTACTAAACACTTACTATGAATAAAATTCAGCGTTTGATGGGGATTATTCATAAGTAAAATGCTTGATTTTGTCTTAGAAACCATATAACTTTGTTAACATTCTAGCAACTTAATATATATGCAGTCTGTGCAGCAACATTACTATTTATAATGTTGCTTTTTTAATGGCTATGTATTACAAGCATTGAACCAATCACTTTTTATTTATTATTCTTAAGGGAATTTCATGAAATTAACAGACATCAGCCGTCAGTTGGCAACCGCATTTGCCGCTGTTGGTGTATCAAGCCTAGTTTTAGTTGGCTGTAACAACTCATCTGCTCCAGAAGCCACCAAAGAAACACCAGCGACGACAGAGACAGCGGAAACGAGCGCTAGCGATATCGATCCTGAGCATAGCAAAATCATCATCGGCACTACCGAAGGCGATTTTGCAGACATGGTGCGTAACCAAGTCAAAGGATCGCTTGAAGCACAAGGCTATGAAGTTGAATTGGTTGCCTTTACTGATTATGTCCGTCCTAACCTTGCTTTAGCCGAAGGTGATTTGGACATCAATATCTTTCAGCACAAGCCTTACCTTGATACCTTCAAAACTGAAAACAATCTTGATTTGGTCGAAGTATTCCAAGTACCAACAGCGCCACTCGGTATCTATACTGGCAAAAAAACCTCTCTTGATGACGCTTATAAAGGCATGAGTGTCTCAGCGCCTAACGATCCAAGTAACTTTGCTCGTGCCTTGGTCATGATGGACGATCTTGGCTGGATTACCCTAAAAGACGACATCAACCCACTCACCGCTGCAAAAACGGACATCGCTGATAACAGCAAGTACGATATCAAAATCGTTGAGCTAGAAGCTGCCCAGTTACCACGCGCCCGTGACGAAGTAGACTTTGCCGTTATTAATGGCAACTATGCTACTGACGCTGGTATTGTATTGACAGATGCATTATTCCAAGAGCCAAGCTTCGCTTATGTGAACTGGTCAGCGGTTAAATCTGCTGATGTCGGCAAAAAATGGGTACAAGATGTGACGGCAGCTTATAACTCGGATGAGTTCAAGAAATACGCTCATGACACCTTCCCAGGTTATAAATATCCAAAAATCTGGAACACAGCTGACCAAGCAGAAACCGTTACTGCGACTGCTGGTACAGCGACCGCTGAAGGTACCGTTGCTGCAGCTGCTGAATAAGCTTTAAATGTTGTGTACTGATAATAGTAAAAACGCCCACTACCGATAAGTAATGGGCGTTTTTTATGGCCTGCATTTTATAGTTATTTATCAAACACAGTTATTTGGTTTCTCTAAACAGATCCAGTTCAATCTCATAACTGGGTTCAGGTTTTTTGAATAGATACTTGCCATTACGGATTGATGCCAATACGTCGGCACGTTGGCGCACCGCTTCAAATGGACTATCGGCATCCAACACCAAAAAGTTGGCTGCATGTCCGACTTCTAAACCGTATTCCTCTTCGATATTCAAGGTCTTCGCACCGTTAAAGGTGATGAAATCAAGACAGACATCAAGCTGCGGCAATGACATGGTTTGTGCCAAGTGAATACCATTGTCTAGAATATTCATCATGTTACCGTTACCGGCTGGATACCAAGGGTCATTGATAGAATCCTGACCAAAGCTGACGTTGATGCCACTCTCCCAAAACTCCTTGACGCGAGTCAGTCCGCGGCGCTTAGGATAGGTATCTTGACGACCTTGTAAATAAGCGTTCTCAGTAGGCAGTGCAATGAAGTTCATGCCTGAATGCTCAAACAGACCCATCATGCGAAACGCATAGGCATCATCTGCTGAGCCAAATGAGCAAGTATGGCTAGCAGCGGTACGCGCACCGATACCTTCAATCATCACCAAAGCATTTAATAACTGAACGTGGCGACTCATCGGATCGTCAGTTTCGTCACAGTGCACGTCGATGAGCTTGTCATATTTAAGCGCCAGCTCAACCGTTTTGCGCACCGAGTCTTGACCGAACTCGTATGCCCATTCAAAATGCGGAATACCGCCGACGCAATCCGCGCCCATCTTCAGCGCCTCTTCCATCAACTCAACTGCGCCTTTATAGGCGTACATACCCTCTTGCGGAAAAGCCACAATCTGAATAGTGACGTTATCCTTCAACTCTTCGCGCAGCTCAAGCATCGCTTTAAGTCCTGTCAGATCAGGATCGCAGACATCAATATGGGTACGAATATATTGCACGCCTTTGGAGACTTCTTCTTGAATACCTTTTAGCATCCGCGCTTTGGCATCTGCAAAGGTTTGCGTTTTTTTGACATCATGCCAGCGCGCGATACCTTCAAATAGCGTGCCTGATGCGTTCTTGGCATCATCGCCACCGCCGGTATAGACATAATCAAGATGCAGATGCGAATCCACATAAGGCGGTACGATTAGCCGACCTTTTAAATCAATTTCCTCCTCGGCAGCAGGCAGATTTTTACCGATCTGCTCGATAACACCATTCTTAACTAAAATCTCATTGGCATCGCTATTACGATAAATATTGGCATTGGTAAATTTAAGCATTAAAAACTCCTATTTTTATTTAGTCAGTGATTAGGACGTGTCCTAAACCATAATGGCGTCTAAAGCTTTGTTTGATAAGCCTGTCTGACGTTACAGCCTGTTTGTCCTTTGTAGGAAACCGTCACTCGCTCTTTCGCTTTGTGCTGAATGTTTTTATAGTGGCTAGGTGACATAGTCGTCCTATTGGACTAGATTTTACTATTACTACTATGAACCATGGTTTATAAGTTTTTGACTCCAAGTAAATCATACACTGTATAAAAAACGATGGGTCAAACGGCTACAAGACCGCATATAAAAAGGATAATTATATGAGCACTAAAAACTATAACATTCGCACTGCTGGACAAGCCAAAATTCCAGTGCTTGGATTAGGTACATGGCGATCGAAGGGACAAGACTGTATTGATATCGTTAGCCAAGCGTTGAAAATGGGCTATGAGCACATTGATACTGCTCAAGCGTATAGTAACGAAGTTGAGGTCGGTAAAGGTATCAAGCAATCAGGCGTGGCGCGTGATAAGTTATTCTTGACCACCAAAATATTCCCTGACGATATGAAGTTTGAGCCAGAAAAATTAAAAGCAGCTGCCAAACGCTCACTGGAAAATCTAGATACCGATTATGTTGATTTATTGCTGCTACATTGGCCTGATGACCGCGTTCCCTTATCCAAAACCATTCCTGCATTATGTGAATTGCAAAAGCAAGGATTGACACGTCATATCGGTGTCTCTAACTTTAATATCGCCAATATCATTGAAGCAAAGAAATATGCTGATGTCCCTATCGTCGTCAACCAAGTTGAGTTTCATCCGTTTATAAAGCAATTCATCCGTTTATAAAGCAAAATACCTTGCAGACTTTTTTGCATAATCATCATATTTTACTAGAGGCTTACTCGCCGCTTGCTCATGGTGATGTATTTAATAATGACGTAATCAAAGAGATCGCTGACAAGCATGGGGTGACGCCAGCACAAGTATCATTGGCTTGGATTCTATCCGACAAAGATCGTATCGCTATTCCAAAGACCTCTAACCCTAATCATTTGCAAGGTAATTTAGATGCCATCAAAGTGCAATTGAGCGCAGATGAGTTAGCCAAGATTGACCGTCTAGCCCGCTCTGATGGCCGTCAGATTGAACATCCTGATTATAAGCCTGAATGGGATGACTAGACCGTCTTTAGCTATCGCAAGTAGATACAGTTACTTGTCGCACTCTTGTTTATCAAACTCATCTTATTTATTAAGCGAAAAAACCAAAAAGCCACTGATATAATCGGTGGCTTTTTACTATTAAGACAAAAGACTGCTTGCTGGCTACTGCTGTATTGTTTCCATCTCACGTATCGGTTCAGCGGGATTATACTGCTCAGACGCGGGAATGGCACCGCTACGGTTATGTTCCTTCAGCGACTTGGCGACTTCTGGTGGCATATAGTTTTCATCGTGTTTCGCCAACACCTCGCCTGCGACAAAGGTTTCGCCTTGCATTTTTCCTGTCGCTACGACGCCTGAGTTTTCGGCAAACAAATCAGGCAAAATACCCTGATAGGTCACTGGAACCGTTGAAGCAAAGTCAGTAATCGCAAACTCGACACTCAAAGGATCACTGACTGAGCGCTGCACACTGCCCGCCACGACCATACCACCAGCACGAATACGTTTGTCTTGTGGCGCTTCACCTTGTGCAATGGCGGTCGCATCAAAATAGTAGTCCGTTTGTTGCCCAATGGCATAAACGACTAATACCACAGCGATCGCTGCGCCTGCAAGCGTAAACATAACCCACATCAATTTTTTGCGACGAACTGCGTTCATACCACTACCTCATGAATGAGTGACTACTGTACAAATAAAGGAAATTTTGAATAAAAAAAAGGATCTAAAAGCATCGCCATCAAATCCCGTTGATAATAGTTATATAGTAGCATTTTTTGGACAATTCAATACCCTTATTTATTGATATTAAAGTCATTTTATGAAGGTCGATGCTTATTTACAGATTTAGGAGTCTTAGAGGTACGCTGTGCTTGTCTTGCTTGTTGAATGGCCAGCTGACGAATCAACGCCTGTCTTTGTCGGCGACTATACAAAATAAAAATGAACATCAAACCTACGGTAATGCCCCAGCACGACCAGACAAAAACACCATGCTTACCCATGGCGATAAATTCCGATAAGCTATAAAAATAGGGCTGCACAATTTTCTCCTAGGTATTTTTATCATTTAAACTTAACTTTATGATGCAGTATTATCTATAAATAATAACTTGGGTATTATTTGGGTGTTACTTGTTTTTTTCACGGACGAACTCTTTTACCCAAGCTTTGCCTTGATCGCGATACAAAATAAGCGTATTGGTACGATAAATCGCCAATGTCCCAACCAACAAATAGCTGCCTATGGTCATAAGTAACAGCGGCATCCACATATCTGCTGACATTTTTGGCGCAGCGGTCAAGGTAAAAGTCGATCCTTGGTGCAAGGTATTCCACCATTGTACAGAATACTTAATAATGGGCAGATTCACAGCCCCAACCACTGACAAGATAGCCGCCGCTTTGCCGCGATTGGCAGTATGTTCAAAAGCAGCAAATAGCGCCATCACCCCTGCATACAAAAACGCCAAAATCAGCATCGACGTCAGGCGTGCGTCCCAAACCCAGTAAGTGCCCCACGTTGGCTTTGCCCAAATAGAGCCTGTCAGCAAACTAATGACACACAATAAGAAGCCCAAAGGCGCAAGTGCTTGCGCCACCAAGCTGGCAGTCTTAATCTTCCAAACCAAAAAGATGACGCCTAGCACGGCAAGGGCAAAATAAATAGAGATGGCCAGACTGGCTGCTGGTACATGGATAAAAATAATGCGATAGCTATTGCCTTGCAAGTAGTCGGGCGGCGCAAACGCCAATCCCCAGACACTACCGATCACAAGGCAAATACTGGCCAATATCGCAAGCCACTTAACCCAAGGCGCAAAAATACGAAAAAACTGCTTGGTACCCACAGTGGTCAAGAATACTTGCCAAATGCGCTGCCACAAACTAGGAGATGAGACATTTTTCATATTGGGCATGGAATCAACCTATTGCACAGCATATCGGTTATGACAGATAAACTCAGCTGGTATTGCCGTACGCATTAAGCGACTACCTTATAAGCTATTATCTATGAACCTGCTGGCGTTAAATATGGGATAGAATCTATAAACTACCATTATAGCAAAGTTGCCAGTTTTAACCACGCTGTTCATTTAAAGGACAACTATAGTTAATACACTTTAAAAATGTTATAGCGCTACTGGATCTATAACAGTTTTATTTTTAATTAACTATATCGAATATATAAAACTGACATTTTAATTCAGCCATGCCATCTTTAGAGTCTGAGCAATCACCCATGGCATGAGCAACACAGACATGATACTACCTGCCAATAACAAGGCTAAAATAGGCAGCCCATTCAGGCCGGTCGCAAACAAATCAACCGCGCCCGTGGCAAAAATCAACACTGGCAATTGCATCGGCAGCGCAATCAAGGGCACCAATACCGCGCCGTTTTTTAAGGACAAGGTCAAACTACTGGCAATCGCCGACAACATTAGCAGCATAGGACTACCAGCCACGATAGAAGCCATCAAAATCCCAGCTTCAAACCAGCCGAGCTGAAACAGTGGCACAGCAAGCAAACTGAGTACCGCCACAATACCACTGCTAAATATCCAATGAATGGCTAAGCGTATCAATACCCAAAGCGGTATAGAAGCCTTTGCCACTACCAACTGTGCCAGCGTGCCGTTATCCAGTGCCGGCTTAAACAAACCATCGACACCCATCACCAGTGATAATAATGCGGCAATCCACACTGCCGATACGGCAAGACGTTGCAGCAACTGCGGCTCACTGCCCACTGCTAACGGAAATAAAGTGATAATCATCAAAAATAACACCAGAGGATACAGCCACTGTACTGTCCCTTGCTGTTTGACTTGCCATTCACGGCGCCACAGCTGACCAAAGCGAATACCACGTATGGCAGCGACGTCAGATTTTTTGGAAGTATTCACTACTGGTTGCACTTTGCTCTGTGTCATTATGCGCCCCTTATACCATATAATCTGACAAATCGAGCACTTGGTTGGCGACAGCCACTGGCTGATGGCTGGTCATTAATATCGCACCGCCAGCATCAGCAAACTCACGCAGCCTGTCCTCCATCCGCGCAACCATATCCACATCAAGCGCGGTAAAGGGTTCATCAAGTAGCCATAACGGGGTGACTTGTGGCGTCAATAAATATAAGCGTGCCAGCGTAATTCTGCGCGTTTGCCCAGCCGATAAATGGTTTGAGCTCAGCGTTTCAAACCCTTGCAGCCCTACCCATGCCAACGCCTCATCAATATCAGCCCCAGTTGGCGTGATGCCATATAAATTCAACAAAAAGCTTAGATTTTGCGCGACCGTTAAGCTTGAATGGATACCCAACTGGTGGGAGACATATAACGGTTGTATTGGCAATCCTGCCGTCCCTTGATAACCAACTGCACCTGTCAATATCGGTAATAGTCCCGCAAGCTGCATGAGCAAGGTGGTTTTGCCGGTACCGTTCGCACCGACTAAATGGCAGATGCTACCAGCAGCTAAGCTGAGCGTAACCCCTTCACACAAGGGTATCTCCCCGCGCTGAACGGTCAGCTCATCAAAGGTAAGTAAGGGTGAATGCAGTGCTGTCATCAAAACCTCTTATTATTTATCAAGCAGCAATAAATATTCACCACAAACCCTAACGGCGTTCATGGCATAATACCCTATGCTCACTATAGTGATTCAAATATAAAACTGCTACAAAAAAGACGAGCGAAAATAGTACACCCAGTACATTAAGCAAGTCTGACGCTGTAACAGTTTCGTAGTTGGTTCACTACAACCACACAGTATAACAAATTGTCGATTACTATGACCTCAAAACCTATGCAAACTGAAAAACATACCCAAAACTTAGCCATTCAATCAACTGACGCTGCTAGTAACCAAAACCAAGCTAGCATAACCATAGACCGCTTAATCGATGCCCAAGTTGCGTTCGTGCAGCAGTGGTTACGCGATCAAGCGCAGCCACTGACGATAGAGGCTTGGCAATGGTTAGGCGAACAGCCGTTGAACAAGTATCTAAACGCCGATGATTTAAAGCACCTCATCAACAACTGGATACTCGCTCAACCAATGAGCGACGTCATGCGCACTGATATTCGCGATATCTTGCACACGTTGATTTATCACCCCGCCAATGACAACGTACCCCTGTCTGATCTGATCGATGATACCCAGGTTGAGACCCTTGCTACTTATGTTGGCAATTATGAGCAGCAGCGTAACATTCTCATTAGTACGCTGATTGGTAACAATACTTTCGCTGATTTACTGACCCAAACGCTTTATCACGCTATCAACGATTTTATGGAAACCACCTTAGACAAAGCTGGGGGCGTCGGCAAACTGATGAAGATGGGGCGCAGCTCTTTTGAAAAAGCGACCAACAGAAATCTTGATGAAAAACTGCAAATGTATTTGCATCGCAACATCAAAGACTTGGCTCGACGAGCAGAGGCCAATGCCCAAGCACACTTATCAAATGAAGAAGTCACGCGCCTGCTGGTAACAGGCTGGGTACGTGTTAAAGATCAACCCATCAGTCGTGTGCAAGACTATTTACGTGATGATCCTGAGCACAGCAGTATTGAGCACCTCGAAACCAGTTTGCAGCAAAGCTATAACCGCTTGCGAATCTCTCCTTATTTGCAGAGTTTGGTTGCAGCAGCAGTAGATACTTGGTATGCCATTCATCAGTCTGATTCTATCGCTGTCTTGGCGACTAGCCTGAATATTGATGAAGCTGCAATGACATCGTTTAGTACTGCGCTGATGCCTATCGTTAATGATGCACTTGAAAGTGATTGGTTCACGACACATATCAAAGAGATGCTACAGGCTTTTTACGAGCAGCCAAGTATCAAAGAAAGTCTTACGCTCAACTGACCCTAAATTATCAATAGTTAGTAGCAAATCTATGAGTCACAGCAATAAACTCAGCTTATGGCAAAAAATCAAACAGCTATTGACTGCATCCGCGTCGCAGTCTAAAGCTTCGCTAGACGTGCCTCAGCATTCATCAACCACAGAGGTTGATGAGGCGGCTGCAGAGACTCATAGTGTCAATAAAAAAAGTACAGCCGAAAAAACTTTAGACAAAACAACGACTGCAGAAAATAAAGAAAGCGCACAAGATGATGAATCGCAAACAAGCCATTCAGAGCCCGGCAGTAATGATGACCTGCCCATTATCAATCGATTAAAAGAGTACTTAAACAATAAGCAGTGGCACTATACTTATTACTCTCCAAGAAAAAACGATAGCCAACAATCGCATCATCTATCACTACGAATGCGCAATAAACAAATTGATTGTGGCTATTTGTTTCGAGTACAAGAAGGCAACAACCTGCTCGCGGTCTATGGTATTTTGCCCTTTTTAATACCTGAGAGCCATCAAAGCGCTGCTATGCTACTCATTACCCAAATTAACTATGACATGCTGATTGGTAATTTGGAGATGGATATCAGCGACGGTGAGATTCGCTATAAAAACGCCATTGACGTCGAAGCCGTTGGTCTCGACGATCATATTATTGAGCATCTATTACAAACAGTGATTGCAATGACTACCGTAAGCTATGAGTTATTCAGCGACTTAATGAATACGCCAGAGCCTAGTGAAAATATGTCGACCTTACTCAGTGAACTACGTCAGCAGGAGGATGCTCGAACCTTCTTTTTACCAACGCAGTATGTGCAGTGAAGTATTGGTAAGAAACCATTTATAAACAGAGCTACCGTTACCTTAACCCATCAACCACGCCATTCATCTCATAAAACTATGCTAAAAATCGCCTATTCTGACGTTTTTCGTTATTCTGTACCCGAAAAGCATCGCTTTCCCATGCAAAAATACACCATGATTCCTGAGCGTCTATTGTCCGAAGGGACGATCACTGAGGATAACTTTTTTGCGCCCAAGCGTTTGAGCGAAAAGGAGATTTTGACCACCCATACTGAGGAGTATTGGCATAAGTTAAAAACTCAGACGCTCACCCGAAAAGAAGCTCGAGCGATTGGGTTTGAGATGACGCCTACCTTAGTGGAGCGCGGACGCTATATCGCTCATGCCACCTACGAGTGTGCGCTGTATGCTCAGAAGCATGGTGTCGCAATGAATGTCGCTGGTGGTACACATCATGCCTTTGCCAATCATGGAGAGGGGTTTTGTGTGTTTAATGACGTCTGTATCGCCAGCAACTTATTATTGAATCGTGGGCAGGCACAAAGAATTTTAATCGTCGATTTAGATGTACATCAAGGCAATGGCAATGCCAGTATCATGGCAGATGAATCACGGGTTTTTGTCTTTAGTATGCATGGGGCAAAAAACTACCCCTTTCGTAAGCAGGCATCAGACTTGGATATTGAGCTGGCAAACGATACTGGTGATGAAGAATATCTACAAATCTTGACAGATACTTTGCCGCGCTTAATTAGTGATTTTGCGCCAGATATGATCTTTTATCAGTCGGCGGTCGATGTATTGGCAACGGATAAGCTCGGTAAGCTGGCACTGTCACAACAGGGCTGCAAAGCGCGTGATGAGTATGTTTTACGCCAAGCAAAGTCGGCCAATATTCCAGTGGCTATCGTGATGGGTGGTGGTTATTCTGAGGATGTCGAAGATGTGGTTGAGGCACACTGCAATACTTTTCGGCTCGCGCAACAGCTATATTTTGGTGAAACGGTTAGCTAATGTATATCTTATCAAGCAATAATCGAGACAATATTTACTGACGAGGCGAGGTTTACATGGCAAAAATATTGATTATTGTAGGCATGGTCTTGGTGACTGTTGGAATCATCTGGTTGGTATTTCCAAGCGCGTTTTCTTGGATGGGTAATCTGCCAGGCGATATTAAATACAAATCAGGCTATACCAGTGTTTACTTCCCCATCGTCACCATGATAGTCGTCAGTATTATCGCCACCATAGTGTTGAACTTGTTTAATCGCTAAATGACCAAAGAAAATGATAAGTTATAGTAAATACTCTTTAAAAATGACATAGCGCTACTGGTATAAATTTTACTTGCTTGCTGTATCCGTTCGATGCTGCGCAAAATTCATCCCAGTAGCGCGTCTAAATCTATAACTGTTTTATTTTCAATTAACTATACGCTACGCCAATTTGCCTCTATACCAATTTTAATAGCGCTGTAATTCCCTGCCAGCCCACCCGTAATCCTAGCACTGTCAATATAAGCAAGATAAGCTGACGAAATCGTGCTTGCGGTAAGTAACGACGCAGACGAATGCCTACTAATAACACCCCGATAGACAGCACACTTAGTAGTACTATCAGCTGCCACTCCCTACTACTCAGCGCCATGATGGGCTCGCGAAGGACGATAATTTGCGCAATCTTTCCCAACAGATAACACATGTTACCGACTTTGGCGATGGTGTTTTTATCATCGCTTGCCGACAGCAAATACATCATCAAGATAGTCGACATGGCATTGGTCGCACCGCCAATGACGCCTGCGCTGAGTCCCACGACAATCAGCACAAGCTTGGTATCAGGTAGCCGAATTTGCTTACCCAATAGCGAGCTGATGACATAAAAACCAATCACAGCCGCTAACACCACTAAGATATAGGCACTATCTACCCATAGCAACAGCTTAGCGCCCAAAATACTACCGACTAAGCTGGTTAGGGCCGACAGCCAATAACGGCGACCATAATAAATAAAGTTTTGCCAAATACTGCGACCACCGCCGGACAGCCACGTCATTGCATTGAGTAGTAATGACGGAAAGATAACTAAAATGATGGCATGGGGTAACGGATAAATACTGGCTAAGGCGGTCGTAGTCACCAAGGTGATACCCAGACCGCTAATACCATGGAGTAATGAGGCTATCGCGAAGATTGCTATCAGCAATAGCGTTTGATTACTATCGCTGCCCAGCACTTCTGTCATGTCAGACATAGCACGCAAGGCTTTACGCTTAGTTTAGGGCCTACATTTAGATCTATGACTATGTCGATCCATGAAACGACACAACTAACCATTATGACGTTGCCATATTGTCTCACCGATAATCGTCGCCAACTGTGCAGCAATCTTATCTTTACTGGCTTTTTCTAGTGTCACTGTATCGTTTTGATAGCGCTGAGAGAAAAACACCTGCATGGCGTTATCATCACTGGCAAAGCCAATGTCTGAGCGTGAGACATCATTACAAGCGATCAAATCTAAGTCTTTAGAGACCAGCTTTCCGCGAGCATAGTGCTCCACATCTTGCGTCTCTGCGGCAAAACCTACCACAAACATGTCAGGATATGCATGAGAAATCGTCGCTAAGATATCTGGGTTTTTGACTAGACTGAGCGACATCGCATCTTGCGTCTTTTTGATTTTTTGCGGCGCGGCTTCTTCCGTACGATAATCAGCTACAGCCGCAGTGGCAATAAAGATATCAGCATGACGAGGAGTATTCACTTGGGCACTCTGCTGCTCAATATGCTCGTGTGGCTCCTGACAATCACAGTCGTGTTCATGATGGTGTTCATGATCATCACTCTGAACATTCTCAGCCAAAGTCTGCGCATTCTTAGCCAAAGGTAGTAAATGTAGTAACGCAGGATGCGTGCCAGCCACACACTGCTCGACAGTGGTTAGCATCTCTGCCGCAGACAACACATCGATACGCGTGACCCCAAGCGGTGTGGCCAATGTCACCTTACCACCAGCGACTAACGTCACCTGCGCCCCTGCTTCTACGCAAGCTTGCGCCAAGGCAAAGCCCATTTTCCCTGAAGAGTGATTGGACAAATAGCGTACTGGGTCGATTGCTTCAACCGTCGGCCCTGCGGTAATGACGACTGTTTTGCCTGCTAGATATTGTGGGATAGTCTGCTGGGCGTTAAACAAACGCACCTCAGCCAATAACTGCTCAGGCTCAGGCAGGCGTCCTGCGCCCACATCGCCGCACGCCTGCTCACCACTCGCTGGCATAATAATATGGTAATTCATATCGCATAAGGTCTGCACATTGAGGTTTACTGCTGGATGAGCCCACATTTGCTGGTTCATCGCTGGAGCAATAATGACTGGTGCAGTAGTCGCAAGACACACAGTCGTCAACAAGTCATCTGCCATACCCATAGACAGACGCGCCAAGGTATTGGCCGAAGCTGGCGCAATGATGATTAATTCTGCCCACTTAGCCAGCTCGATATGACCCATTCCTGCTTCCGCCTGCTCATCAAGCAAAGAGATATGTACCTCATTACCCGTCAGAGCTTGCAAAGTGAGCGGCGTGATAAAGGCTTGTGCGCCTGCGGTCATAATGACGCGCACCTCAAAGCCTGCTTTAATCAGTAAGCGAGCAAAAACAGCGGATTTATAAGCGGCAATACCGCCAGTGATAGCGAGCACAACATTTGACATAGGCATGGCATCTATAAAAAAGTTGAAAGATAAGAATTGCGCTTATAGTAACAATTATGAGATAAGTTGGGTAAGATTTTATATTCTTATCTTAATTATCATCTTATTCATCATAATATTTACCTGATGCTAACCCACTTTTTAAAGCACAAGGAAAAATAATGGCCATAAAAGACTGGCATGAAGACGACAGACCACGCGAAAAATTACTGAAATTTGGAGCAGCACACCTAACGGATGCAGAGATTTTGGCGATATTCTTGCGTACCGGCACTCAGTCGCAGTCAGCCATTGAGCTTGCTCGGCACCTCATTGATCAGTTTGGCAGCCTTGCAGAGCTGTTGGCTGCTCCTCAAGAGACGGTGTTGGCTTGTCACGGTATCGGCCCTGCCAAATATGCCCAAATAATGGCTTCTCTCGAGATGGGGACGCGCTATCTGGACAGTCAGCTAAAAATGGGACAAGCACTTGGGCGCTCACAAGTGGTCAAAGATTATATCAGTTCCCAACTACGCGGTGAGCACCGTGAAGTCTTTGCCGTGCTGTGCTTAGACAACGCCCTAAACCTTTTAAACTTTGAGATCCTGTTTACCGGTGGTATTTCCTCTTGCTCAGTATGTATCAAGCATGTCCTGCGTCACGCCTTAACCCATGCCGCCAGTCAGTTGATTATCGCTCATAATCATCCACATACAGATGCCACGCCATCAACAGCAGACAACCTACTGACTTATGAGCTAAAAAAAGCCTGCGACCTATTGGACTTGTCGCTTGTCGATCATATTATCGTCGGCCGTAATGATACGCTGTCATATGCTGAAAAAGGCTTGACGCCCTTTTAACTCAATAGCAGCTTCGGAATTGAAGCCATCCATTCGGACTGATACATATTGTCGACATAGCGTAGCATTTTCCCTATTGATAGTTTGCCCAACTCGTTTCATATTAGTAGACAATTTATCTATATAATCGCTAGCTATAATCAATTTATACTTATTATCTTTTATAAAAGCTTATTACAGCTATTAAATAAATAATAAAAAATTTGCTAGAGACACTTTATTAATGATGACTAGTTACGTATTTTATGACTGGTTATTTAAAATTAGTTACTCATTATAAGTTACTTATAATGAGTAACTTCGCTTTCCAATTTTTCATTCACTTTTGCTAAGGAGACAGTCATGACGATTGGCTTATTCATTTTGGCAGTATTTATTCAGTTAGCCGTCGTCTTGGCCATATTTTTACTGTCCTTATCACGGGTTAGTGGCAGTATCGTCGCTATCATTACGGTCCTAGTGACTGCCTTTATTAGTCCATGGTCGCTGATTTTGGGCGTGCCAATTGCACTCTTATGTTTGATGCTTCTTATCTCTCCCGTTCGCCAAGCGCTGATCACCAAGCCTGTCTATAAGGCGCTGGGCAATGCCATGCCTAGCATGAGTGATACCGAGCGTGAAGCACTGGACGCTGGCACCAGTTGGTGGGAAAAGGAGCTGTTTATGGGTGCGCCGAACTGGCGAACCTTTGAAAACTATCCGTATCCACAGCTGTCAGAAGAAGAGCAAAGCTTTATTGATAATGAAGTTGAGATGCTGTGTACGATGCTTGATGAGTGGCAAATCAATGCAGAATATAAAGACCTGCCACCACAGGTATGGCAGTTTATTAAAGACAACGGCTTCTTGGGTCTCATCATCCCAAAAGAGTATGGTGGTCTTGAGTTCAGCTCTTATGCGCAAAGCCGTGTGATGAGCAAGATTGCTTCACGCTCGCCAACCGCAGCAGTCAGCTGTATGGTGCCAAACTCACTCGGCCCTGGTGAGCTGCTGATGCACTATGGGACAGAGGAGCAAAAGCAATATTGGTTACCAGGTCTGGCTAGAGGTGAGGAGATTCCTTGCTTTGGTCTCACAGGCCCTGAAGCTGGCTCTGATGCTGGCGCTATTCCTGACACTGGCGTGGTCTGCTACGGTATCCATGATGGGCAATATATGCTCGGTCTAAACATGAATTTTTCCAAGCGCTGGATCACACTTGCCCCTATCGCAACTGTTGTGGGGCTTGCCTTCAAGATGCATGATCCAGAAGGTCTGCTTGGTGATCCTAACAAAACTGATTATGGCATTACCTGTGCATTAATCCCTGCTAGCCATGATGGTGTTGTCATTGGCCCGCGTCATTATCCTAGTGGCTCGCCCTTCATGAATGGTACTGTCGATGGTACGGATGTCTTTATTCCACTCGATTACATTATCGGCGGCGTTGACAATGCTGGACGTGGTTGGCGCATGCTGATGGAATGCTTGGCGGTTGGTCGCGGCATCTCCTTGCCTGCGTTATCGACTTCTGCCAGTGAGATGAGCTACCTATCCGTTGGTGCATTTTCCAAAGTGCGTGAACAGTTCAAAATCTCCGTCGGTAACTTTGAAGGTGTGCAAGATGCGACCAGTCGCATTGCTAGTCACACTTATATGTTAGAGGCTTTTCGTCATCTGGTTACTTGTGGTCTCAATCAAGGCGGTACCCCGTCAGTCATGACTGCGATGGCAAAATACTATGCCACCGAAACCATGCGTAAGGTCGTCAACGACGGTATGGATGTAGTTGGTGGCCGCGCCATTCAGATGGGCCCACGCAACTTTTTGGCCATTCCTTATCAAGCCATTCCTGTTTCGATCACCGTTGAAGGCGCAAATATCCTGACCCGCTCGTTGATGATTTTTGGTCAAGGAGCGATGCGCTGTCACCCCTATTTATTTGATGAGCTGCAACTGCTGCAAAGTGACGATAAAGACAGCGCGCTTGAGAAATTTGATGACTTATTCTTTAAGCATCTGGGCTATACCTTCAATCGCGGTGCCAAAGCCTTTGTCGCAGGTTATGTCGGCGGTAGTAGTAAAGCGCCAAGCTATGCTGATGGCTTTACCCGCCCTTACTACAAGCATATCAACCGTTTGAGCGCCAGCTTTGCGCTCACAGCAGACATGGCTCTCGGCTTGCTTGCAGGTGATCTCAAGCGCAAAGAGATGCTCTCTGGTCGCCTTGCCGATATCCATAGTCATTTATTTATCGCCACTGCTATCCTGCAGTTTTATCAGCATGGCAGTAAGTCAGAAGCTGAACGCTTGCATGCTGAGGTTGCCCTTCAGCATAGCTTATATACTATCCAAGAAGCTTTCGTCTCTTTCTTTGCCAACTTCCCAAATCGCTTGGCGGCAAATGTCGTTGGCTTCGTGACTTTTCCAAGTGGCCGCATCTTTACTCCAGCCAGTGACGAGTTGAAACGCAAACTGGGCGATACCTTTATGGATGACTTCGAGGACAACCCATTTCGCGACTTTCTCAAAACCATGGTTTACTACAATACTGATCCTGAAGACGTCACTGGTCGTATGGAAAATGCTTATCAAACCTTGCTGGCGATTGAACCACTTTGGAAGCAATTCAAAAAAGCAGAACATGATGGTGACTTTGAAGGCTTAACTTTTGAAGATCACGTAGTCTATGCTAGCCAAAATGGTGATATCACTGAAGAGGAAGCTGAGCAGCTGATTCATTATAATGGGCTACGTTTTGACTCGCTATTGACCGACGTGTTCGATGAGCATCTCTTGCAGGCGCAAGAGCGGATCAATCCGCACAGTCTAGAAAATGCGGTGCATCAGTTGACCGACTATGCCCAAATCAAGAGCGATGCACAGAGTAGAAACAAGCAATTGGCAGCTGAACAGCAAGCTCAAGAAGAGACCCTGACAGACAGTCTAGAGACTGACCAAGCTAGCAGCGATGAAGCTCCTACAGATGACATAGAGACAGTGGCGACAGATATCGATGACAAAACTGGTGATGATAATCCCAATCACGGCTATGAAACTGACGGCGACGTCACGCTAGTCGGTGAGCAAGACACTACAAAAGAAGTTCACGCGCAGACTGACTTTAACGATTCGGACCCTCAGGTAGAAGTGCTTGACCACCGTGTCCGCGATGCTGATTCCATATTGAATGAGCGCATGAACTACAATCATAATCGCCGCAAACGTGCCGCTGAGTCTAAAGCCTTAGGTAAAGAACTAGGCGCTGACCCTGATCTAACAAAAGCGACTGTCAAATCCATAGAGGACACCCAAAAATTTCAAGATGACTTGCATCATAAAGAAGACGATAAGGTTTAACAGTTTCGTTAAAAAAATAAGGTTAGGAAGCGTTTAGCAATCCTAACCTTTATCATCCTTTATGAATTGTGAGCTTTATTAGGGTCTGTCAGTGCCAAGGTCGAATGTCCAATAGACCCTAAAAGCAAGATTGCCCTTTGACGGCTGTCTTGCTTTTTTTTGGTCATTATTTGTCTCATAGACAGTTGTATAAATATTTTGTTTCATATACCCAACAAACCGTTTAGAATAAAAACAGCTATTTGTGGGCACATAGCGGTGACAAGGAACGTCCATTGAACTTAAATTATAAAAAAATCTTGCAGTACCCTTAACTATTCTTTTATATTGTCCTCGAAAATATAGCATCAAGCGACAAACTCGAAAGACAACCTAAAGAATTTAATAGGCATAACTGTAACTGTGATGGAAACCACTCTCATAATCACATTGATTTGAGCACCGTATATTCACACGATCGTTATGCACAAAAAGGATATGTATTATGTAGAAAAATTTGGGGCTAACGGGCAAGATCATCGTTGCCATGGTGCTCGGTATCGCACTGGGTTTATTTATAAACTATTCTGGACTTAACGCTGAGGGCAGTTTTGTTAACACATATATTACCAATGGTTTTATGGCCATCATCGGTAAGCTGTTCGTCAACTCTTTAAAAATGCTAGTCGTACCATTAGTACTCATCTCACTGATTTGTGGTGTGTGTGGTATCGGTGACATCCGTTTGCTTGGCCGTATTGGTACCAAGACTTTCCTCATCTATATGATGACAACGGCGCTAGCAATCGCGACTGCTATTGGACTTGGCTCGCTATTTGGCATCGGTAAAGGCATGGATATCGCCACCGAAGCAGCATTTGAAGCCAAGTCTGCACCGCCGCTACTGGATGTATTTTCTAACATTATCCCCTCTAACCCCATCAGCGCGATGGCAAATGGCGATATGTTATCGATTATCTTCTTCGCTATCTTGATCGGTATCAGTATCTTAATGGTTGGCAAGCCTGCCAAAGGCTTGGTACAAAGCTTAGAGCTGATTAATGAAGTCATCCTAAAGATGGTGACCATCATCATGAACTTGGCACCATATGGTGTATTTGCCCTTTTGACCAAAGCCATGGCTGAGCTCGGCTTAGATCTGATTTGGTCACTGCTAGGCTATGTCGCTGTACTGGTTGGCTCACTGGCTTTCCACTTCTTTATAACCATGATGATTGTACTTAAGCTATTTTCTGGCTTATCAGTCAGAACCTTTTTGGCAAAAATGCGTGAAGTACAAATCTTTGCTTTTAGTACTTCAAGCTCGAATGCCACCATTCCTATTACCTTACGCACGATTACCAAGCGCATGGGTGTCAATAACTCAGTCGCGTCTTTTACCGTACCTTTTGGTGCTACCATCAACATGGATGGTACCGCCATCATGCAAGGGACAGCGACCATCTTTATTGCCAATATTTATGGCATTGATTTGGGAGTCACAGAGTATCTAACTGTCATCTTGATGTCTGTACTGGCGTCTGTCGGTACCGCTGGTGTCCCTGGTGTCGGTCTGATTATGTTATCGATGGTATTTGCTCAAGTTGGCTTACCTATCGAGGGCATCGGTCTTATCCTAGGTGTGGATCGTATTCTTGATATGCTGCGTACTGCTGTGAACGTCGGCGGTGATGCTGCAGTGACTGCTATTGTGGCAAAATCAGAAGACAAGATGGACGTGGCTATCTATAATGACCCTGATGCAGGTACCAAAGATGTATTCGACGGTCATATTGATAAAGACAGCAAACGTGAGTTTTCTGAAGTCTTTAGCGATGGCTTGATGGGTAGCGAATATGATGATGTGGATCGTCGCAAATAACCAGAGCATATAAAAGCTAGCTCAATAATTTAACTGAAACAAGTGTTATAAAACACCAAAACCCCAGCCAATTTGGTCTGGGGTTTTGTTTAAAACAGCATTCTTACTAGGGTCTGTTAACTCTAAATCAACCAATGACGTATTTGGTAATCATTGCCAAGCACACCAAAACAATCATAAAGCGAATGAGCTTACTACCACCTTTGACCACCATATTTGAGCCAAAATACGCGCCGATTATTTGCCCAACCATCATCGCCAGCCCCACTTTCCAAATCACATTACCGCCCAAAATAAAAAATATCAGCGAGCCAATATTGGTTGATAAGTTCAATACCTTTGCCGCACCCGTGGCTTCAATAATCTGCCGACCGCGCAAAGCGACATTACCAAGCGCAAAAAACATCCCTGTACCAGGGCCGATATAACCATCATAAAACCCGATGAGTGGCGCGACAACTTTTTGCCACTTGCCTTCTGAGATACGCGGTGCCGCTTCTACTTCGCCAAGTCTGGGCGCAAATAAGGTATAAATACCGATGGCGGCAATCAAAAACGGAATAAGCTTTTCAAGCAAATCAGGGGGTGACATCTGTACTGCGATCGTACCAAGTACTGAACCCAAAAAAGCAGCAATAATGGCAACTTTGATGCGTTGAGGCTTAACGATACCTTTTCTAATCATGGTAATAGACGCTGCAAGCGCCCCTGACGCGGCTTGTAACTTGTTGGTGCCCAATGTCATGACTGGTGGTATGTTTGCCAGCAGCATGGCAGGAATGGTCAGCAAGCCGCCACCCCCTGCGATAGCGTCAATGAAGCCAGCAAGCGCCGCTACCGCAGTGAGCATTAATATAATTTCTAAAGATAACGATAAGTCCATGACTCTGGCCTTGTAATAGAAATAGTCAGCATCGGACCTCTGGTCTGGTGCTAATACATATCAAACTAAAATAAAAATCTAAGGAAGATTTTGATAAAGAAATACTCGAAGAACAGATAGCAATGACTGCTGACACAGTTAAAGCTATCTAACTAAATATAACCGCAGCTCATTTCATTAGCCACTTTGTTTAGAACGCGCCATGATAAAGCCATAGAGCGATACTGTCCAATCACGAATAGGTATTATCCATTTTTTAAAGTTTCAAAGACATCACTATTTTAAGGCTTTCACACTGCGTAGGAGCAGCGAATGCTCAACACAAAAAGGGTCACACTTCTGTGCAACCCTCTTTATCTACAATAAACTGGCATTATTTTAAATTTTGGCTGCTCGCTAAATCTAAATTTAAAACGCTACTATATCTAAATTTAAAACGCTACTATTTCTAAATCAATTCAGCCAAATCAGTCAATTTATCTAATACTACATCTGGTGAATACTTTTCAAGTTGTACCTTGGTCTGCGCTCCAGTCAGAACGCCGATACATAAGCCACAATCAGTATTCTTACCTTCTTCAATATCGATACCACTATCACCCGCTTTTAACACTTTCTTTGAATCCTCAATGCCAAACTTGTCCATCGCCAGCATAATCATATCTGGCGCAGGACGACCATTCGTGACATCGTCCGCAGTAATCAACGCATCAATCTCACGCCCTGCTGACCACCCCAATATATCTAATATTTTATTGGCAGTCTTTGCATCATAGCCCGTATTTAGGACGACCTTTCTATTACTGACTTTTAGCTTGTCAATCAACGTCAATATACCCTCAAACGCAGCTAAGGTATCTTTTGTATAAGCTGTCGCCAAACTGGTTTTAAAGACAGCAAACGCTGTGTTTGTCAGCTGTTCAACCTCAATATCAGGCATATCTAACTGGTTAAGTATGTCATTAATGGCTTGGCGTTTTTCCTTGCCCGCCCCAAATACTAAGCAAATATCCAGATCTACTTGTTTATCAAGTTTACCTGCATCAGCGAGTACCTGATTGATAGCATCCTGCACTGTTTTGTAAACCAAATTATCTTCATTGACGGTCGTACCTGCCATGTCAAAGACACAAAGTGTGATGTTATCGAACTTATCTTTGATGCTCATAATATCTGTACTCATTATTTCGACTCCAATACTAAATCAATTAACTCTTCACCGAACGCAAATCCTGTTGAAGCACCTGTACCGCCAGTCACCGATCCGATAACCACGCCTTTTTCTGGAGACGCTGTGAACACCACATCATCACCGCTGGGATAAACCCCTAACCAATGCTGCACAATATCAATTTCACCTATATCCATCACTTGATGGAATTCATTGATAATCAATTCATCAAGACGCACCTCTCTAAATGGCAGCTCTCTATCACTATAATCATGACTATCACCGATAATGAGAGAGCCATCCGCAGATTGTACAACGATCAGATGCACACCAGCCTTACGCTCGGCTGACTGAATATCATCTAGTAAAGTGATTAACCCTTGAGCTTCAGGTAACTTAGCAAACCCATCGTAGCGAGCAAAGCTTAAATCCGACATCACCGCTGCATTTAACTTAAAGTCTTTTTTGGGCATCACACGCATCATATTGAGCGTGCAAAGTTTGGCCTTAGCCTGCGCCAAGGTATCTGGATATAAACTGTGCAAATCGCTACCAGGGCAAACAACACAATGCTCGGCCTGCAGCGTACCACGGCTGGTATGCACCACTGGCAACTCGATAGAATGGACGGTCGTCTTGTTATAAAAGTCCACGCCATGGATCTGCGCTAACCAGTTAGCTAATTTACTGATAGCGGTCTTTGATTCGACTCTGAGCTCATGAGGGCTATATAACACACCCAAACCTTGTTTAAGATAAGGGGCATTTTCAGCTATTTCAGATTGAGTCAGTAATCGACAAGACGCGCCCATATCTGTCTGTAAAAACGCCTCAGCCACGTCCATCGCTTCTGGACGCTGAATCAGCATATGCAAGCCGCTATGCTCCATTTCAATACCCGCTTGAGGTGCAATATCCGCCCACACGTTACGGGAGTGCATCGCACGTTGCCAATGTGCGCCACTTTGTTGGCCACTGACGGTAACAAAACCAAAATTGCGTACTGATGCATCTTTATTCTGCGACTCCCGCTCTACCAGTGCCACACTCAGTCCTTTTTTGACTGCGGCATAAGCGCTGGCAAGACCGATGATGCCGCCACCGACGATCACCACATCGTATTTTTTTGGGGGTAATTTGGTTGATAACTGCATAGGGGTATTCCTTGGTTTTAACCTCAAAAATTAGAACTTATATCTTTTGACCGTGAAAAAATGCCCTGTGCTTATCTAATAACTCAGCGGTAAGCGGTTCAGCATAGGTTTTTACATTTTTGATTTGGTTCTCAGGTGCCACTGTCTCGCCGTCATAGATGATGTTTGGGTATATCTCTAGCAGTTGAGGCCGTACATTTTTGACGATGACTTCGGCCATTTTCATCGCATTTTGGTTGGTTTTTTCGCCTTTATCGATGATCGCGACTGATTCACTCAGCGTATAGTTGCCTTCGCTTGGGTCAATGTAATCAATGGGCAGACCTTCTGCTTTATTAACGACTGCTTGATGGCGCATACCAAAACCAATGGGCACCTCACCTGCCATGACCTTTTTTAACGGACCTGATCCTGACAGCTCTAAATTTGGCCCCGCGTTGTCACGAATATGATTCATGAGTGTTTGTCCTTCGGCATCCATGCCATACGTAGCGGTGATGTTTTGTACAAATAACCAACCAGTAGACGAGCCATTGGGATCAACCATAGCAATTTTGTTTTGGTAGATGGGCTTTGCCAAATCTTTGGCGCTGGTTGGTCTAGGCAGATTTTGCGCGGCCATCTCTTTGGTATTTAAAATAATTGCCCCAGTAAAACTTAAGATGGGCGCATAGTAACTTGGTACTGCAAGTTGCGGGTTGACCTCAAAGCTGACATCCTTAAACATCGAATGCTTTTCCTGCGCGCTCTCTAAATAAAACGAGCTCATGGTAACCAGATCTGCCTCTGTGTTTTTACCTTCTGCCAACAAGCGCCCGCCCAGCTCACCGGTGCCAAAGGATTGGAAGATATATTGACCCTCATAGCCTGCTTCGTCTAATACCTCTTGAATAACTTCTACCGCTTCTACATCGGCGTTACTATAAATGATGACCTCCTCTGTGCTACTTCCCTTTGAAGACGCTGAGCCACAGCCTGTCAATATCATGCTGCACGTAAGTCCTAGCACTAACGTTTTGAATGGAAACATTTTTTATCCTATAAGTTTTATTGAGTTTTAATGATTACAGTCTTATTTGTATGGTCGATAACGATCAGTTGATCTGCTCATGCTGTCGTTGGCACAACAAGTGTCTCGTCTTTTACTTTGGTGGTGCCGTAAAGGCGTTTACTATATAAATGACGAATAATGGCAAACAGAAGTAACGCGCAGATATTGGTGATCAGTATCATAAGGGATAAGATGAAAATCTCATCAAAACGCGCAAAATGCTGTAACTCTACAATCTTGGTGGTGAGCACCATGGTTTTTGCACCAGAAATAAAAATAACTGCGCTAATCGTCACCATGGCACTGATAAAGTAGAATGACGCGACTTCAATTAAGGTAAACAATGAGTTCGGAATCACAATTCGTATCAGAGACTTAACCCATGAGTCGCCCAATAGACTAGCAGTCGTCTCCCAGCCTAAGTTCATTTTAGATAGCGCGTTTTTGCTCATCAGATAAGGCGTCGCAAAGTAATGAATTATGTTGCTTATTACGATAATAAAGATGGTATTGGCAACAGCAGATCCAGAAAACACCATGAGATACGCGATACCCACGACCATCCCTGGCACGGTGTTGGTCACCAGAGCTGAGCTCTCTATACTGAATTTTCCGATTTTGAATAAACCAGAGCGCTCGCACAATAACGCTGAAAAATAAGTGATTAAAGTACCAAAGACAGCTGTCAACACCGCGACGATGAGTGAGTTTTGGTAGACCCGCATTAGATTGGTAGAGGCTAAAACCTTGCTGACCGTCTCAGTGCTAAATTGCATTTGATAAGGCCATGTTTTTATCCATGGAATGATAAATATCACCGCAAACACAGTGAGTAAGCAAAACAAGATAGTGCTGGATAAAATGGCTAACGCTCTGTCTTTAACTTTCGAGGTAGGTAAATCGATACTTTCAACTGTGTTGTAACGGATATTAAAACGAGCGACATACCACAGCAGACCAATACTCAGTACGGAAGGAATGAGCATAAACAGCGCGACCACTGCGCCTTTTTCAAACGAAGGCGACGCACCTAATATCTGTGTGTATAGTTCAATAGCGATGACTTTATACTCGCCGCCAATAGAGGCTGGTATCCCAAAGTCAGTGAAGGCTAAAAAGAAGCATTGAATCATGGCCGCGGCAAAGGTACCAATCAAAGGACGAATCACCGTCATATCGAACTGGCGCAGATGGGAGTCGCCCATCAATTCTGAGACAATGACGAATTTTTTGTCTAAATATTGAAAGGTATTATTGAGTAATAAAAAGGCAATGGGCAAAGTATAGATGGTGTAGCCAAGCCACATCCCTTGAAAGCCATATATGTTCTCAAATAGCTGAAAGCCCAGTATTTGTGTCAGCAAGCCTTGCTTACCAAAGGTATAGATAATGGCAAAACCGTAAGTCACCGTTGGCAATAGCATGGGGAATAATGCCGCGATTTTAATGACTTTTTTGAAGCTTTTAGGCAAATTGGTCCAATGTACGGTATAAGCTAAAATAAAAGCGAGCATTGTGGCGCTCAGCGCGCTCACCGTCGCCACAACAAAACTATTGATCATCACCTGTTGAAAGTCGTTACTACTAACGATACTCGTATAGTTATCTAAGCCAAACCCATCGCTGGTATTCAAGGATAACGCCAACACCTTTCCTAATGGTACAAACAGAAAGGCGATGAATAAAATCGTCACAAATAGCCAAATGGCTTTTGCTTGGGGTGGATTACTAAGCTTCATAAACGTCCAAAACAATTAAATGGTCAGGTTTTTACTGAATGACCTCTATAATCAGTATCTCAGTTGCCGACTCAGTCACTGTCAGCTTCTATAAAATCAGCCTTTCACAGTACCTTTTGACTTTTGCTTATTATGGACAGCGATGGCTTTAGAGTCAGCATGACGAGGGCCAATATCAGCCTCATGCTGTCCATAGCTTTGGGTTTGAGTGTATTTACTTAGTGGATCAACTTGAGAGGTGTCCCCTGCAAATAAACTTAAGATATTGCGACGTTTGATATTGAGCTGATTCAGAATGAAATTTGTGACGAAGTCATTGGCAGGATTACCTATGATCTCAGTTGGCTTATCAAATTGTGCGATTTTGCCATCTGATAGTAGTAGGATGCGATCAGATAAGGTCATGGCCTCTTCTGGGTCGTGAGTGACGATCAAGGTGGTTAGCTGATAACGGACAGCAATCTCACGGATACGCTGTTTAACGGTTTCTTTGATCACACCGTCTAGAGCAGATAATGGCTCATCTAACAGTAATATTTTGGGCTTCATAACTAAAGTACGAGCCAACGCCACACGTTGCTTTTGACCGCCAGACAGCTGATGAATGCGCTTATTTAGATGGGCTTTAATATCGAGCAAGTCGACCAGCTCATCGACTTCTTTTTGGGTGCTGATATTCGGGTTATTACGTAGACCGTATTCGATGTTTTGTTTGACATTAAGATTTGGGAATAAAGCATAGTCCTGAAAGACAATATTAAACCCTCTTTGTCTCATAGGAACACGAGTAATATCCTCACCGTTATACGCCAACCGGCCACCATTGATATCCGTTAAACCTAGAATGATATGCAATAACGTCGTTTTCCCGCAGCCAGATGGCCCTAATATTGAGACTATTTCACCCTTGTTAATTTTGAGTGAAAGATCTTCAAAGATAACTTTGTCGTCATATTTCTTGGTAACCTGCCTAAGCTCTAACATATCAACTCACCTAATCGCCTATAATTAATCATTTAATTACTTATCTTGCGTAGGTCAGCAGTGTATCTATTAGATATTACATTTCCGTTAAGGATATATGACAATACAATGACTGTCGTCTCGCCATGAAAACGCATAAACAGTATCGGAAACCGTTTGATAGCAAAAAAGGTATTTGAAGGAAGGTTGTTTAAGAGTAGTACAGAGATAAGTGAAGTTATTTAAAAAGAGCAGTTAGAGTCGATTTGATGATAAAAAACCAATCAGCGTCAATAGCTGATATATGAATAAAAAAGGGTGGAAACAAAAATTTCAAACGATAAAAAGCCAAAAACCTATTAAAGTCTGTTAAATTTAGCAAAGTTGCATGCTCACCATTCAGTGAACACTATCATGTGACGATTATATATTCTATGATGCTAGTAAGCTGTTCTAAAATATATAACATATCAATGGCGATTATCAGTCGCTATGATAAGATAAAACACCTGACAGTAATAATAGAGCCTTCAAGGAAGAAGGCATCTCGACCATAGCCTAGCAGTTGGTCGCCAAAGTGCTATCAGCCATATCATGAAGCCTTATCGTGTTATTCATATGAGTAACAGGCGGATAGAAACGGTTTGATGCATTTTATTTTTTATATTGATCAGATTATGAGAAACTGAGGCAGTCTGTTGTTATCGTGATGATGCGTTAAAGCAGTCGCTCGAGTTTACCGTGTATTTAGTAAATAAGGATAAATATGGCAATGCGACGAATTAAAGCATTTTTTGACCTCGAGGCATCTGGCGGTATCGTCTTAGCACTGGCTGCCATTGCTGCAATGATTATTGCCAATACCCCACTCAATACTTGGTATGCAGGTTTTATTCACGCCCCTGTTGTTATTCAAGTCGGTGATTTTGTACTTGCTAAAGATGCGCAGCATTGGATCAATGATGGTCTGATGGCGGTTTTCTTTTTTTTGGTCGGTCTTGAGCTCAAGCGTGAGGTTTTGATTGGTGAGCTATCCAATATTAAGCAAATCATTCTCCCTGCCGGCGCGGCTGTCGGTGGTATGATTGCACCCGCCATTGTTTACTTGCTTTTTAACTATCATGAGCCTTCCTACCTCAAAGGTTGGGCTATTCCAGCAGCAACGGACATTGCCTTTGCGCTCGGTATTTTGAGTCTGCTCGGCAATCGCGTACCAAACGCTTTGAAAGTATTCTTAGTCTCCATTGCTATCTTTGATGATATTGGCGCCATTGTCATCATTGCCTTGTTTTATACCAGTGATCTATCTCTGTTCTCATTGGCGGTAGCTGCAATTTGCTTGCCGATTCTATATGCGCTAAATCGCCGTAATGTTACCAGTATCACCCCCTATTTATTGGTCGGTATCATCATGTGGCTTGCCGTGCTGCAATCTGGCGTGCATGCGACTTTGGCGGGTGTGGTCTTGGCATTATTCATACCGCTGTTCGACCGTACTGACCCTGAGCACTCTCCACTAGAAGAGCTGGAGCATGACCTACAAGACACTGTCTCCTATGGTATTTTGCCGCTATTTGCGTTTGCCAACGCTGGTATATCGCTCAAGGGTGCAGGTTTCGCTGAGCTATTCCACTCAGTACCGCTTGGTATTGCCGCTGGATTGTTCATTGGAAAGCAAATAGGCATTATGTTTATGTGCTGGTTGATTTTCAAAATGGGTATCTCAACCATGCCAAGAGGCATGAACTTTAAGCAGATTTATGGCGCAGCCTTACTGTGCGGTGTTGGTTTTACCATGAGCTTATTCATTGGTGGCTTGGCATTTGCTGGCGATACGCCACTATTTGATGAGCGTCTCGGTATTATCATGGGTTCAATCGTCTCTGGTGTGGCTGGTTATCTGTTGCTCAAAGCGACGCTAAAAGAAGATGTCAGCGGCACTTCAGTAGATTTAACTCGCACACCCTCATGATGCACTGAGCGCTTTGTCGCTCACTGCTACTTAGTTCAGAATGTTTTGAGTTGCTAAAGGAGAGAACAATGTTACGATTTGCATTAAGCGTAACGGCTCTTAGTAGCATTTATCTACTGTCAGGCTGTGCGACCTTATCGAAAGAGGAGTGCATGGTCGGCGATTGGCAGACGATTGGCTACAATGACGGTGTGGCAGGCTACCATTCAGAGCGACTCGCATCCCATGCCAAAGCTTGTGCAAAAGCCAGTATTGCACCTGATTATCAGGCATGGGAGCGCGGTCGTCAGCTTGGTCTCAAGCAGTATTGCACGGCCAGTAACGCTTATAACCTTGGTAGACGTGGGCGTAAACTAAACAATGTCTGTCCGATAGCGGTGGTAAACACCCTACAAAAGGCCAATCAACGTGGCCTAGATTACTATTCTTTAGAACGTCAAATAGAGGAAGATAATCGGCTGCTAGATGAATATCAGAATGAATTTGATAAGCTCGAAAATGGTGAGATACTAGACTTTGCTAATGAAAAAGAGGCACGCGCGCGATTACTACATTTATCGTCAGAGCTGCGAAAAGTGACACACCGTATCACTAATACGCAGAGACAACTCAACTCATTCAACCAGATGAGGAGGCCTTATGACTGATCTGTTACAAGCAGTTCTATTGTACAAATCTGTTATAAAAAAATGAAAAACGATTAACGATACGGTCAGTTTGATAAAGCCTAATCATGAGAGTACTTGATACATATGGACAAGAACAACACCAATCCCGCAAGTATTTTGACTGAAAACCAGCGCCGACAATCGACAGCATCTTATCAGCGCCATGGACGTACCACCGCTATTGACGATCATAGCGACCTGCAGGTTTTAAGACGTATTAAGCGTTACTTATTACCAAAAGACTTTACCATCTCGCAGGATTTATTACATGAGATGGTCGCGGGTTACGATATTGGCGATCCGCTGGCAGATGCGTTAGCCACTGATGGTATCCGTTTTGCAAAGCCCTTACAGCAAATCATTAGCAGCGGCAGCCATAACGTTGGCAATGATATTATCTCCAACCCGTCCTTTAGCACACTCACTGAGCAATTTAGCAGCCACCCTGATTGGTTTGATCCCAAGCTTGCGGAGGTCGGCGCTATCGCATACCGCCGTTATCCCCTTATGCTGATTTGGCTACTGCGCAATGTCGCATTGATGGCTGGCTACAGCATTCCTGCCCTATCCTTGCCTCTGATTCAAACTGGCGCACTGACAAATGACGCTCTACCACGTCTGATGCGTACCTATGCTTATATTTTAGCGGTCTCTGAGCATCCACAGTCCAATATGAGCGCGCGCAATGATCGCAAACCTATTGACCAAGTACTAGACATCGGCTCTGAAGGTTGGCGGCAGTCTATCAGAGTTCGCCAAATCCATACCTTGGTACGTCAGAATTTACTCAAGGGTAAGCTGACGGGTGCTGCAGGTCTCATTCCTGAAGCGGCTCAGCATCATAACCCTGATGGCAGTTGGAATAGGGATTACTGGGGTGTACCAATTAACCAGACGGATATGATTGCCACGCATTTACAGTTTTCCTTACTCATCATGCGCGGGCTACAATTACTAGGCGCACGTATTAGCAAAGAAGAAGCGCAAGGCATCTTACATCTATGGAATCTGGCGAGCTACTGGATGGGGGTTGATTTAAACCGCTTACCGAAAGATGAGGCTGCCTGCTGGGAATGGCTATATACTTATCTATCTATTCAGCAACTTGACTTTAAGATGGGGCGGCCACTGGCCAAAGCCCTACACGATTTGCCGCGCCAGCTAATGGGTGAGGATAATCGCCGCGGGCGTTTCGTTGAGATGGTTAATGCCAGCGTGACACGTACCCTAGTCGGTGACGATGTTGGCGATGGGCTAGAATTACCCAAGTCAAAAATACGCTTTGGTGTCCTGTCTTCAGTGCCTATCTTATTTACCCTTGATACCGCACGCCAGCACAATCAGACCGTTGCTGATAAGTTAGAAGCGTTCCGTGCCAAGCGTCAGGACAATATGAACTGGTGGCTAAAGCGAAATGATGAGTATTATAAATAGTCAGCATAAATCTTTAGAGTACTGTCTGTTTTAGACGCTAGTGCCATCTAGCGTAATAGGTCATGCTGATCTTTTATGTGATAATACCATTCAAGCTGTCGATCAAAGCCAGTTTCTAGCAGATTAGCGATGACTCGCCCTGTCAAACCCCAGACCGTCTCACCATCCACTTGCCAGCTGGGCGTCAGCAGAGTTGCAGTCTGATCTAGCATTTTATATTCGACTGAATACTCTACCGTCGGCTGAGTCAGTAGCGCTTCAAAGTCTGCCCAAAAGATACGTGATATCTCGCCAATCTCAGGCACCAATACCAAATCTGGCGCGATGAGTGCCACAATTGGACGGACACTCATGCCACTTTTAGATATCTGAATAGGCAGCTGACCGAGCAATTGTACTTTATTCGGCGGTAGTGCTGTTTCCTCACAAGCCTCGCGCAAAGCAGTAATGACGTTACTGCCATCACCAATGTCGTATTTACCGCCTGCACAAGAGACCTCCCCTGCATGACTGGTCATATGTGCAGCGCGGCGCGTCAACAACAGCTTAGGATGGCGCTCATGGGTAATAGCAACCAATATTGACGCATCCGCAATCGGTGTTTGATATAAGCTGTCTAAAACGCGAGCACTGCGGGAAGTATCAGTAAAATCAGGCGTCGCTGGGATTTTTAGCTCATTTAATGTTTCATTCTGCACCCGTTCAGCCAGCTGTCTGAGTGTCGGATGACGAATAAGTTTTGGTAACGCAACTGAAAACTCATCAAAACGTACAGAAGGCTGAAATACCGTCATTATTCTTACCCTATTATTTTGCTTTATTAACTAGGGTCTGTTGAACATTCAAATGTGGTACTGGCAGTGGCTATTTTTTAGGCAATACGCAGTGAAATTTTTGACGCCTAGTTATTCTAGGTTAGATAATTTCGCCATGTATTGGCAAAAAACAGCCTTGCCCCGAAGGGCTGATGCTAAAATCACCCCAAACGGTGTTGCAAACCTAGCTAAGGTCTCGACATTATCGTCGGTTTGCGCCTAGTTTGGTGCGATTTTAGCATCAGCAGCCCTAATATTTGAATGTTCAACAGACCCTATATGGCTATGAGTCATATTACCATGCAATGTGCTTTAGGATACTGACTTGCTAGGCTAGTTGAACCCGTCACCTATGCTATGTTATTTATCGTATTGACATTGTTTGGGTGCACTCTATGTCGTTTGTTACCAGCAAATGAGGTGTTGATGTTATCAACGCTCAGCTTTGGGCTATTTTATGGTATCTTAAGACAAATATTTCGAATTAGCTTTTTTACGTCATCAAAATAAGGCAGTTAATATGCGCTATTGCTTACAATGCGGTCATGAAGCTGAACGCAAAATCCCACCCACTGATAATATACCGCGTTTGGTCTGTCCCAATTGCAGCTATATTCATTATGAAAATCCAAAAGTGATCTGTGGCTCTTTGGTAGTGCATAAAGGCAGAGTGCTGTTGTGTCGCCGTGCCATCGAACCTCAGTATGGCTTATGGACCATACCAGCAGGCTTTATGGAAAACGGTGAGACCATGGCGGAAGGCGCTGCACGCGAGTGCTTTGAAGAAGCTGATGCCGTGGCGCTCAATCCACATTTGTACTGCATTTATGATCTACCAGCTATCGGACAGATCTACAGCATTTATTTGACTGACTTAAAAGATGGCGCTTATGGCATCGGCGCTGAAAGCCTGGACTGTGCGCTATTTAGTGAAGAGGATATCCCGTGGGATAAGCTTGCCTTTGAAGCCGTACGCCGCACATTGACCAGTTATTTTGCTGATCGCAAGCAGTTCGATACCTTAGCCGACTTTCCTATTCATCAGGATACAATCGGTAAAGATCTGAGTATTAAGCGTTATTAGACTCATGAGCTTGTATGTCGCTGAGCAAATGCTTGATAGGCTTAGCAAGTTTGACAAAGTTAATCGTGCTTTTTGGGTTTGCTATTACTACAAAAACACCGCCATTTTGATGCAAAGTGGCGGTGTTTTATTGCTGAAATACGTGTTATTTAGAAATCAATGATTAATCAGAAGTTACTGATGATGCTGGTGGCATCATCATCTTTCCCATAAATAAAACGGTGTTGATCTGTTTGTCATAAATAAAGAAAATAAAAGGATGATCTGCCTTAAACACAACGGGCGCTACTGGCGCTTCTGCTGTAGAAGCGTCTATGACCAACGCCGTTTCTGCTGCCTCTGTACCCATCTCATCGACTTCTATCACGGCTTGATGAATGACCTTATCAAACACCAACTGGGATGACGAGCTGAACATGGAAAAATCTGCTGCTGCTAAAAATGCGGTTGGCATTCCCATTGAACCCAATACTTCAGCTAACTCATAGTTCATATTCAGCTTAAACTTAGGCAAATATAAATCTACGTTTTTATAATCGAACTGATCTCGCCACGCTCTGACTTTATCAGCGGTTAACGATGCGCTGAGTCGCTCCATACTTGACTTATCTGTAGCCTTCGGCAGTACAACCATCATAGACAATGAGTCGCCTTTATATGGTAACTCAATGACTTGCGCGTGCTGATCCTCAGTATAATTAAAAGTATTATTTTGATACATCATATCGACAGTAGGCACGGAGGCCTTATCATGAGACGACTCAAAAACATGAAAAGGCTCAGGTTTAGTGCTTTCTGCAAAAAACTCATTGGCCCATGTGCCTTTGAAATATAGGGCATTGGTCAGAATATTGCGCGTACTTTCGTTGACTGCACTATCAGATAGCAGCTCTGGTATACGAGCATTGGTCTGTTCACTAATCGCTTTGTTAATGGTCTGCCGTGCTGATGCTCTATCTTTAATAAAATCTACAGGCGTCACTTGAGCACCCAAGTAACGCGTAACCGTCTCTAAATAGTCTTTTGTGGGTGACAACTCTTGTTGTACCCATAACTTATTGCTACTGGCCAGACTATAATCTGGGTTAGGACGATTCAGCTGATTATAGATAGCCGCTGTATTTGGTAGCATTTCTTCCATTGGCGGATAAAAAAAGACCTCTTTAATCTCCTCATAAGTTTGACCTTGTGCAGCTGCATAACCAAGCATCATCGCTGACGATAAGCCATAAGGAGAAAAAAGTAAATTATCATCATTCTGAGAAAGTTTTTGATACATGTTAAATGCAAAGTCATTATTAGCAGCTACGATGCGCTCAACACCTGCAGCAGTCGCTCCTACATCATCTGACGGCACAAACTCTTGTTTAAAATAACGGGATAATGCTTTTTGTGCAGCCAAAATATCCTGCTCTATCGTCATCTCTGCATTATTAGAGGGTAAAGTTGATGTCTGCTTATCGCAGCCGCTAAGCGCTAGTGCTAATACCAACAGTCCTAACCATTGCGATTTTTTAGAAAAAACCATGATCCTCTCTTTGCGTTTTTATTAAAGCATTAGGCGACTGACACCGTACTAAGTGACTGTCTTACAGAACTCTGCAGATACCATAGTCTATAGTAAGCAGCCAAGCGAATAAAGACAGACATATCCTAACAAAATAATAAATTATTGAGCACTAATATAAAAGCAGACAATACCTAAGTATTATCTGCTTATTTATCTATGAATACTAACGTTTAACTAAAAAACACTACTAACTTTTGATTTTGCACACTTCAAAGCCTAGGTTTTTAATGTCCTCTTCTTTATCGTATGGCGCAAGTACTGCACGCACATGCTTCTGACCCTGCAGATACTGTTTCGCGACGCGCTGCAAGTCATCGATAGTGACTTCTAAGATAGCCGCACGCATTTTGCGCTGCCAGTCTGCGCCGCGTTGATGCAAGTCAGCAAAGCACGCTTTGACCGCCTCACCTGCTGGCGAACCTGGCTTGTCCATACCTGAGATGATACCCAAGATGGCTTCTTCTAATTGCTCAGCAGTTTGTGGCTCATTGAGCAACCACTCGATGCTGGCCTCGAAGTGCTCAAAGGTCTCAGCACAGTGCGGATCGCGGTAGCTAAAGAACTTAAACGCACAGGCATTGGCATCGTAACCCGCACCGCCACCATAAGCACCGCCGCGCTCACGAATGGCACTGTGCAAGTAGCCATTACGTAAGTAAGGCGCTAAAACCATCAACGCTGCGGTATCAGGGTGGTCTGCAGCAGGAGCCGAGTACACACTGGCATTATGATAGACATTGGTCGCAACCAGCCAAGCTAAGTCAGCAACGTCTATCGCGGCGCCACTTGCAGTAGCTTGGTCAGTAGCGCTTTCCCCATCTAAGGCTGGGTCTAAAGTCAGACTAACAAACTCGCTTGGAATACCATCTTCAATATTGATATCTGCTGTTCTGACTGCCAGTTCTGACGCACGGCTGTCTTTCCAGCTCTTGACGATTAAATCACTTAAGCGCTCTGTTTGCTCAGCTTCACAAATGATCAGTGCGTGTTTAGGCAAGCTGATTATGTGCTGATGTAGCTCCATCAGGCTGGTTGCTAGCTTGTCCCACTGCGCATCATCTTGACTGGCATGAGAGAGGAAGTCTTTGAGCGCATTGAGCGCTGGCAAGCCACTACGCACATATTCTAGATGCGACTGGCGACTCATACCGCGACTGGCGGTTTGCATGGCATAAGCATGCCCTGCACTTGCCAGACGTGACTGCCATGCTGCTTGGCGCTGCTGCAAGATTTCTTTGATACGATCATGCTCAGTGAAGACGCTATGCTCCATCACCTCTTTGAGCAAATCAATCGCCTCTACTTTGCGGTTCAACGCCCGCGTCGCCATGACAAAATAGCTACTAATAGCTTGGTTATTCTCAATACTGGTACGCTGACTAATACGTGCCGTCACGCCTGATGAATGCGCTGCCTGCTTGGCTTGCAGCTCATAAGCCGTTAATGAGTCTGTCCCTAGCTCTGACAGTAGGCTCAAATAAATTGGCAATAACGGATGGTTGATCACTTCATTCGCTGGTAGCTCCTCTGCATTACCGTCACCAATCGTATCGGTTAATGGCACGATGATTTGATAATAATACAAACCATTAGTGCCTGCTTCGTATTCAAACAACGTACTGTCTTGACCTGCCAAATTGATCTGTTTTTGCGAGCCTTGTTTGAAGCTAATATCAGTCGGCACATCTTCCAAACCCACCTTAGGCAACAGGCTCAAGTCGTCTGGGGCTGCTTGGCGTGCCGCCAGATCTAGCGCTTGCTTACGTAAGATGTCTTTATCATCAGCGGTTAGGTTCATCGCGATGGTATCCAAACGCGTCTGCTCAGCGGCAGCAAGGCGTGCTGACTTTTCGCTATCAGGCGTCAATGTCAAACGTACGCGGTGGGTATTTTCTAGTAAGTGCTTTTTGATTAAATTGGGCAGCCACTGCGGGTCGACGACTTGCTCACGTAGCCAAGCTAAATGCTCATCAACCTCCCAGATATCGAGAGGGTTACCATCATGTATCGCCGTACTAAAACCCTCTAACATCAAGTTCAGACCATAAGGAATGCTATCACCGCCGATATGACGTTGATCAATCTCAATCTGATGCAAGATAGTCTCGATGGTTTCATCATCAATCGGTGTACTGGCAACTTGCGCCAGCAAGTCCATAATGCCCTGCTCTACCGCTTCGGCATGCTCAGGGTTTGAGCCTCGTAGACCCGTATAAAACACCATCTCATAATGGCTATCATCAAGCCCTAATAGGGGGCTTGGCGCTTTGCCCAGCGGATGACTGTCAAGATAAGCACGTAGTGGTGAGCCTGCATGCTCTATCAACACTCCTTCAAGCAAACGCAGTGCCAGACGCTGCTTTGGATCAGTGATGGATGGTAACAACCAAGCAACCACGTGATGGGTTTGATCAGGACCCGCTTCGTCAGCGGTATAAGTATCCGTGGCACTGATCGGTGCAGATAAACGCTGCTCTGGACGCGAGACATGCTTTTTGCCCGCTTCGAACTGTATTAGCGCATCTTCATGTATCTTCGCTTGAGTCTCGGCAACGGGAATATTACCAAAACTCATAATCACGCTGTTTGACGGATGATAATGGCTTTGATGAAACTCAATCAGCTCAGGATGGGTCAAGTCAGGAATATCAGCAGGATCACCACCAGAGTTATAGTGATAAGTCGTCGTTGGGAACAAATGATGGGCGACAGCATGATAGAGCTGATCAATCTCACCGCTCATTGCCCCTTTCATCTCATTGAACACAATACCCTTAAACTGCGGCTTATCTTCAGCGTCTAGCTCAACGCGGATGCCTTCTTGGGCAAAGTCCAGCGGATGAATATTGGGAAAGAATGCGGCATCCAGATAAACATCGAGCAAGTTAAAATAATCGTTCTTATTTTGTGTTGCATAAGGATAAGCTGTCCAATCAGCGGCAGTCATGGCATTCATAAAGGTATTCAATGAGCGCTTGATCATCGAAAAGAACGGATCACGGACGGGAAACTTCTTGGAGCCACATAATGCCACATGCTCCAAGATATGCGCTTCGCCTTTTGAGTCCATAGGCTGCGTACGAAAGCCAACCAAAAAGGCGTTTTCGTCACTAGGATGCGCCAAATGGTAATGCATCGCACCTGTTTTGACATGCTGGCTGATCAGCACATCCATTGATAACGCCTCAATATGGCGATGCTCAAGTAGCTCAAATGCTGGATGCAGCGTTAAATCAGCGGTAAATGGCGTGTCAGTCATAGTTGTCCTTATCAGTTATTTTTGAATATCAATATGTTTGCCTAATGCGATTAGATGGGGCTAATAGCATGATAAGTCAAGGCAGTGAAGGCGGCTAATGGTATCAATAAAACACAATATTAATAACCAGCAAGTGTCTACTATCTTAACAAAGCTTATCCATAGTGCTACTATGGAGTTATCAGCTATTGTTTTATTTGAATGACTACTTTATACCTTCTCATACACGAGGATTTACTCATGAATTATAAGCACGTTCTATTAGTAACTGACTTACTCTCTGATGCTGATATCGTCGCACAAAGAGCCAAACGAGTTATCCTCGGGTTTCCTGAGGCTAAGCTATCAGTGCTGCATATCGTCGAAGACGACTTAGTACATTTCGGTCGCAAGCCTGTCACTGAGACCACACTGACCGACGATGATCCAAGTGGTAAATGGAAAGAAACAAGAGAAAAGCTTGCCCAATTCATTGAGCGCAATGATCTTAAAACGACACACTCAGAAGTCACTGCAGCGATCTCTAATGATAAAGATATCGTCAAATACTGCCGCGAACAAAACGTTGATTTGTTGATTATTGGCCGCCACGAACGTCAAGGTATCGCTGCATGGCTGATTAAGGCGACGGCAGACAGTATCTTACCCAACGTTCCTTGTGATAGCTTGGTCGTCAAACTGAACGAACCTGTATTAGAGTAGCGCCCCAAAGTGTTTTGACGGTATACGTTCAATCACACTTACTGTTTATTAAAAGGCTGTTTATTAAAAGGATTACCTTATGAGCTACCAACATATTCTACTGGTCACTGACCTATTATCTGATGCAGATATCGTTGCGCAAAGGGCCAAACGTGTCATCGCTGGCTCTCCTGAAGCCAAGCTTTCCGTATTGCATATCGTTGAGGAGGACGTGGCTCGCTTTGGTTATGAGCTGGTACAGGCTTCTAGAATTGCTGATAAAAAAGAAGAAGAGCTTTGGCCTAAAGCTAGGATAAAGCTGGTAGAGTTCCTTGAGCGTAACGAGCTACGAGCAACCAAATCCGAATTAACAGCAGCTATCTCTAGCAGTGAAGGCATCGTGAACTATTGCCGTGAAGAAAATGTCGACTTGTTGGTCATTGGCCGCCATGAACGCCGCGGTATTGCAGCGTGGTTGGTCGGTGCCACTGCCGATAATATATTGCCTAACGTGTCTTGCGATAGCTTGGTCGTCAAGCTTGATAAACCAGTATCACAATAAATAAGAGTGCCATACCACATTCTCAGTTATTTAACTCTATAGTCGATGCGCTTTAAAAAGAACATAGCGCGTTTAAGTTTATGTAAAAGTTTTATTTTCAACTGATTATATTGGCATAGTCTATGCTAATTCGAAAATGGATTAAGGCATATTGCTATAATATAAATTTACATAAAAACTAGGCCAATGTAAAAACAGCTAAAACGCGCTTCATAACTGGTGTATCTCTACAAAGTACACTTAACAGCTATCAGGAGTAGTGTTATAGTTAAGTACATGTAATAAAAGGAGCACCTTATGAGCTACCAACATATTTTACTGGTCACTGATCTATTATCTGATGCAGATATCGTCGCGCAAAGAGCCAAACGTGTCATCGCTGGCTCCCCTGAGGCCAAGCTTTCGGTCCTGCATATTGTCGAAGATGATATGGTGCGTTTTGGCTACGAGCTGGTCCCTGCCTCTAGTCTTTCAGGTGAAAAAGACGGTGAACACTGGCAAGAAGCACGCGCCAAGCTGGCACAGTTTCTTGAGCGTAATGACTTACATGCTACCCAATCAGAAGTCACCGCCGCCATCTCTAATGCTAAAGGCATCATCAACTACTGTGATAAAAATGACGTTGACCTGTTGATTATTGGACGCCACGAGCGCCGTGGTATCGCCGCTTGGTTAGTCGGTGCGACAGCAGATGATATCTTGCCCAATGCCCCGTGCGACAGTCTAGTAGTCAAGCTTGATCACCCTGTAGCAAAGTAGTTTGATAAACGCTAAATGCCATCCGATACGAGGAATATATCATGAGTTACCAACATATCTTACTGGTTACTGACCTATTGGCAGATGCAGATATCGTTGCGCAAAAAGCCAAGCGCATTGTCGACAATCGTCCTGGCTCCAAGCTATCTGTCCTGCATATCGTCAAAGATACCATGGTTGGCTTTGGCTATGAGCTGGTACCCGCCTCTAGTCTTTACGATGAGATTGATGATGTGCGTTGCCAAGAAGCACGCGCCAAGCTTGCTGAGTTTTTGGAGCGCAATCAGTTACAGGCTGTGAAGTCTGAGGTCACAACTGCCATCTCTAGCAGTGAAGGTATCGTTAATTACTGCCATAAGCATGACGTTGACCTATTGGTCATCGGACGCCATGAGCGTCACGGCATCGCCGCTTGGCTCAGCGGAGCGACTGCGGATAATATCCTTCCTAATGTCCCTTGTGACAGCTTGGTGGTGAGACTCGATAAGCCAGTCGCAAAATAAAGATCGCTTAAAGCTATATTAGCTTAAAACTATATTAAACGTTAAGCTGGTTCTGATACCTATTGGTGCAGCAATTAAAAATCGCAGCGTATTTATTTATGCTGCAATTTTTTTATTTAACATCCAATAATATCTAAAGCTTATGTCTAACCGTGCTGAATAATATCTATAAACGTCTGCCAAATTGGGCTTTGGTGACGCGACTTGTGCCAAACTAACCACCACGTTCGCGTTAAATCTATTCCAGCCACTTTGACCTGCACAAGCGTGCCCGCCTCTAACTCCGCTTGAATCACATGCTGCGATAGACAGCCAAGTCCAATATCTGCGCTTACCATGTTTTTTAGAGCTTCTGATTGCTGGATAGCTATGATTGTCTCAGCATCAGGTAGGTGCTGTAGCAGTTGCTCATCAATAATCTGCCGTGTACCCGATCCCGCCTCACGTACGAGTAGTGGCAGCTTTGCTAACTGCTCAACCGTAAGCTGATAGCAGTCACCATCATGGTTATATGCTGCTACCTCAGTTAGCCATTTGCTATCGCGCTTGGCAAACACCATCAAGGTATCGGTACGCCATGCTCGTTGTTCAATGACTTTCATATCTGTTGGCCGTGGCATGCCTTCTACTAAGGCAATGTCGATATTTAACTGTTCAACCTCACTGACCACCTCTTGGGTATTGGCAATATACATATCGACATTTGCATCAGGCAGTGCTTCATATAGCTTGGCAAGCAGTGGTGGCAAAACATAATTGCCTATAGTAGTACTCGCGCCGATATGAATCTGCCCTGCTTGGTACTTATAATAATATTCAAGCGTCAACGATTGCCCCAAGATAGCTTGTGCCTGTACATAAACAGGATGAGCATTAGGGTGTTGGTTCAGTCTGCGCCCTACCCGTTCAAATAATGGCATTTGCAATCTTGCCTCTAGCTCAGTGAGCGCACTACTGACTGCGGACTGTGAGAGATGCAATTCTTCACTGGCGCGACTGGTGCTGCCTGTTTGATAAATACTGACAAAAACTGCCAATTGCTTTAGTGTAATCTTCGGTAGCACCTGTATCGCTTTTTTCATTATTTATAATCACACCTTATTTATAATCACATCTTACGTTGACCGAATAAACATTGGCTTACTAACCTAAAAAATCGATAGTTTGTATCTTATTAATCTGTTTTTATTATAAATTGAGTTGACTTATACTGTCTACTCATAAGCTTATGCTTATTTTGATTATTCTAATAGGATGCGTCTGTCATGCACGCTTTTGCCCAATCAATCAACCATTATGTTCCGAGCAATCGCCACTTAGCAGGGCTAGTCGTGGTACTGATTGGTAGTTTATTTTGCTTATGGCTAAATACCAGCTTGGACACCTGGTCTGATGGACGCATCAAAGGTCTATCGTCTTTAACCTTAGCCATCTTACTCGGTATGCTGCTCGGCAATACAATTTATGCTAATTTCGCTGAGCGCTTAGATGCTGGCGTTGTCTTTGCTAAAGGTCAAGTTTTGCGTTTGGCCATTATGTTTTATGGTTTTAAGCTGACGATGACACAAGTAGCAAGCGTTGGCATGCCAGCGATTATGACGGATGCACTGGTGCTAACCTCGACTTTTTTATTAACCTATTGGCTGGGTACAAAGTGGCTCAAGGTCGATAAGCAAACGACGCTTTTGATTGGTTCAGGCGCCAGTATTTGCGGGGCAGCAGCCGTTATCGCGGCAGAGCCAGTGGTCAAAGCAGAAGCCCATAAAGTTACTATCGCTGTGGCAACGGTAGTGGTCTTTGGCACTATTGCGATGCTGCTCTATCCCTTCTTATATCATCTGGGCTGGCTGCAGCCATGGCTTAATGCCCAACAATACGGTGTCTATACAGGCTCGACCGTACATGAAGTGGCACAAGTCGTGGTCGCAGGCAATGCCATCAGCCCTGAGGTCGGCAATACCGCTGTCGTCACTAAGATGATTCGAGTGATGATGCTGGCGCCATTTTTATTGATACTATCCTTTGCGCTAACCACAGCTAACGATAGCAATAGCAGTGATAAAAAACCATCGCTTGTGGCACGCATCAAACAAGTCAAAGTCCCTTGGTTTGCCTTTATTTTTATTCTTATCGTCGTACTGCACACATGGGTGCCAATGTCTGCTAGCTTTGAGCAGAATATGATCATATTGGATGATGTTTTGTTGACCATGGCCATGTTTGCACTAGGCTTGACCACTCATCTCAGCGCTATTAAGCAAGCTGGGGTCAAACCTCTTATCTTAGCCGCGATGATGTTTGTTTGGCTTATTGTAGGTGGCGGGCTGATTAATATTGGGATTAGCTTTATCTAATAGAAAAAATACTTCGCACTAATTACTCGACTTATAATTTGATTTAAAAATAAGCTCAAGCTTTTAATATCAAGTCTTCAATAATAAATCGCAGAGGAAAAAAAACGAACCCGAAGGTTCGTTTTTTAAACATCTATTTATCTATGTTTCATCTATAAAAGATAAAATTAGATAGCAACGATGTTATGTGCTTGTGGGCCTTTTTGGCCTTGAGTTACAGTGAACTCAACTTCTTGGCCTTCAGCCAAAGTTTTGAAACCTGAACCAGTGATTTCGCTGTAATGAGCAAAAACGTCTGCGCCATTTTCTGGAGCGATGAAACCAAAGCCTTTAGCTTCATTGAACCACTTAACTGTACCTTTTTGAACGTCTGACATAGTCATAACCCTGATATTTAATTTATTTTTGGCCTAATTGGCCGATAACGCTTGCAAATAGCTACTGAACGATAAATATTAAAACGAAGGATTATAACTAATACTACGAGGTAATGATTTGGTGCAGAACTGCTCTTAAGCTTGAGTGCATTATAGGGGGCTAATTGCATTAGCGCAAGTCTTAAATGCTACTTTGTGTAACTAAACAACATTAATCGTCTTTTTAAGCATCTTTTATGGCTATTTAGTGTTCTTAAGTTAATATTTATTCATATAGATCGGGTTAAGCATTGGGCAAGCGAAACAGTATTACTACCACCACACTACAAGCTGCCGCTATCACCCACGCCACCCAAATCATATCAGCAGGCAGTTGATAGAACATCATCGTGGTCGATATGGCCATCATGATGGTTGCCAGCCATTTGGCATAATGCGGCACTGCACGACGCTCTTCCCAGTCACGGACATACTTACCGAAGAACCTATGGTTAATCAGCCAAAAATGAAACCGCCGTGAGCTACGCGCCCAGCACCCTGCTGCCAGTAGTATAAAAGGAGCCGTCGGCATCGCTGGCAGCAGCACGCCAATAATACCAAGTACAAAGAATATCCAGCCAAGCGTCACAAACGTCCAGCGCACTGTTGCGTTACTGGACTGATTGGTCTTTGGTCTATAATAAAAAGACTTTTTGTTTTCGGTCATAGGATGTAGTGGTCGGTAGAGTTTGAATGGCTATAGCTATATAGTGGTGGTTATCAGCTTTATATAGCTATTAAGCATGCAATATCCTTTATAGCCGTGCAAGACTATTTTTGCGATGTTTTGCTATCGATGAGTATGTTTGATTAGTGATTGAGTAATCGTAAAGGAGCATAATTACACTCAATTGCTACTTATTTTTATAAACCAGTGGCAGCTGTCCTAGGTTGTGTCACCTATTAGATCTTGAGAGTAAAAATATAAATGCTTTAATTGATGACGCGTCCACGTTATAGATAGTTAAACTATTTAGGACAGCCGTATTATTGATAAATTGTTAGTAATCCCCATAAAGCTAGCAACTTCTCAATATTAGAAAAGACTTATGACTCAAGCCAATCAAACACCAAACACCCAAACCGTTACTGTCGATAGCGATGTGCGTCAGCGCTTTTTTATTCAAGACTCACCTGTCCGTGGTGATGTGGTACGCCTATCACGTGGCTATGCGACCATCATCGCCCAAAAGCCTTACCCTGAAGCGATTAAACGCTTACTTGGTGAGATGCTGACGGCTGCCAGTTTACTGATCGGTACGGTTAAAATTGATGGTCACCTGTCCATTCAGTTGCAATCCTCAGACAGTAATAGCTTACTGAATTGGGCAGTGGCTGAATGCGACCAAGACGGTATCATTCGTGCGCTTGCCAGCTGGAAAGCGGATACTGATGAGCAAGTACAAGCTTGGGAGAATATGACCAGTGCTGATGAGGCCTTTGCTGAGCTTGGTGAAACCGGTCAGGGTGTGTTATTTATCAACATTCAACCTGCTGGCGGTGAATCCTATCAGGGCATTGTAGAACGCAGCCATGATAATTTGGCCGACTGTTTAGCGCATTATCAAAAGCAATCGGCGCAGATTCCAACGCTGATTAACTTGGCTTCTGATGGTCTACAAGCGGGTGGTATCTTGGTACAGATGCTGCCTCGTACCGCTGAGGAAACTTATGAGGTAGAGCAAAACCAAGATGCTGGTATCGATGACGATTTATGGACGCGTTTGAGCGTTTTGACGCGCACTGTCAAAGCTGAAGAGCTAACCACACTTGATAGCAACGAAATTTTGTATCGTTTATACAATGAAGAAAACGTCGTTGCGCCTGAGCCTGTTGCATTATCCTTTGGCTGTACCTGCTCACGTGAGAAATGCGAGATGGCAATTGAGCAAATCGGTGAAACGGAAGCCTTGGACATCATCGAAGAGCAAGGCGGTACATTCGAGATGGATTGCGGGTTTTGCGGTGAGGTCTATAAATTTAATAAAGACGATGTTGCAACGATATTTGCCGACTAGTCTGAATTTCGTATGAGCAAAAAGCCCTCAAGCCTGATGTTTGAGGGCTTTTTTTATGCAGTGCACTCTATAGTCGATGCACTCTAAAAAGAGTATAGCGCTATTGGAATGAGTTTTACGCAGCCTCTGGGGACGCAGCACGCAAGTAAAACTTATCCCAGTAGCGCTTCTAAATCTATATAACAGTTTTACTTTCAGCTAACTATAACGGGTAAGATAAAAACAGAGGATTAATTATTCAATCATCATTCAAATGATTGGGCTATATTGAACATGCACAAATAGCTGCGGCTAAACAATGCTAACCAAGCCTACTATACTTAAATCGCCACATCAAAATCATCAGGGTAAGAATGTATGCGCATACCAAGTGCATCATCTTCTCCATTAAAGCTACTTTTGCCATTATCTAACAGCCATGCAACGACCTGCTTATGCACTCTTTTACTATAAATTAAGCTCATATGACCCAGCCCATAAAAAACAGCTTTGCGCCCTTCTGGTACCATCAACATATGCTCACCTTTATGATCGCCTAGAGCAGAATCTATGGTCACCAAACCATCACCCAATAAACTGGTCGCCTTAGAGTCGTAATGACCTTCCATCAAGGTAGCGGCGACGAGATAAGTATTGACATGTCGAGGCAGGCGCGCTGGATGGCGAAAATCTTGTGGCAAGACACTTCGGCCTTCTAAAGACATCCAGTCAGCATCCCGAATACTGCCATGACGCAGATCAATGATACCAGCACTACGCAGGTCACCGAGCTTTGCCAGCGCATTAGCAAAAGGCAGCCTTGCAATGACGTCTTGCACAAAAAAGCCGATACGCTCAAGGATGGCACCATGATGTGGTGAGCCGAGAGTGACAAGATTGCCGACACGTTTTATCCAGTCTAGACCCTCTTGCTTGCCGTAAAACAGAGCACTGCGAGCGACCAATCCGCCCATACTGTGACCAACGAGATCTATCTGAGAAACATTGGGGTTGTTATCTGTCAACGTTTGCAGCACTTGGGAAAGATTACGCCCATTGCATGAGATACGTTGTCCCGTATTATAATCAAGGTAGAGCACCGTAGTCTCAGGCTGACTACGAAGAATCTCCTCACCCAAGCCTTCATTATTGAACGACTGCCAACTTAAATGGCTCAAGCAAAGACCATGGCACAAAACAGCAACGCGCCCTGAAATCTCACCATTATGCGGCTGTCCGTATCTATCATATAGCACCATTGGGAGGGCGATTGGGTTGTTTTTATTAACCAGATGATCGCCCATCACCCCATTTAGGACATTAACCAGCTGCTTCAATGACCCTGATACTGGGCGCACTGTTTTTTGGTTTATCATGGCTTTATACAGTCGGAACACTGACGCCAAGTTTTTGCCCACCAATAGCATGACATATCTTACCGTGCCATAGATACGACCAGTAATACCCGTTTGCCACTTGTTTAGATTAAAATCATTGAAACGCCCTATGGGACGTAAAATAATCTCACGGTGGATAGCCTCTACAATATCAGTGACCTCAACCACACCCAACGTTGCTAGCTGTGCCAACCCTTCAAAAAAATCCCCCAAAGAGACTTGTTCACTTATAGCAGTAGTAGGACACTCATCCGCCGTTGATAGGGCTGACTCATCCACATAGATATATTCAAGCTCAGCCAGCTGCTCATACACTTCCCCCTGAAAACGCTTACTAGCATCCGAGTCAGGGTGAATAACAGATTCACGCTGACTACTGGCGAAGAGGTCATGAATGATGTCGAACGACTTTGGACTAAGCATAATTTTGGCATATTTAACATAAAAGGTAGCATTACATATTATCCTGTAAATGCACGAAACGAAAGGGGAATGATTTGACTGACAGATACGTCTGCTATGAAGCGTACTGATAAGTTATACCAAACCCAAAATATATAGTATAATCCACTTATGACTATACCAATACATAACCTAGAAGACCATGACTTTGGCAAACACTCAAAGACTGAGCGCAATCCCAGAGCCCGACTACGCCTGCTCATCTTATACCAATATAGTATAGGCAAAGCCACCAACGATATTGCCAAAGACCTCTGCATACATCCTGAAACTGCCAGACGGACATTGAAGCGATATTATGAACGAGGACTTGAGAGTCTCTACGATCGTCATCGTCGAGGTCGTCGCAGCAAATTGGCAGAAGCAGACACAGCCGCTTTTAAAGCCATGATAGTCTCTGAACAAGAAAAGCGCGCTGGCGGTCGTCTAACCGGCAAAGACATTCAGCAATTGGCTAAAGAACACTACAACGCTCACTACACCGTTAACGGTATCTACGAGCTACTCAAGCGTATTGATATGAGTTGGATAAGTGCTCGTAGTCAGCATCCAAAAGCCGACCCACAAGCTCAAGACGCTTTTAAAAAAACTTTATAGCACAGGTTAAGGCGTCACTGCCTACTGATGTGAGCCTAGATCAAGTGGACATCTGGTTTCAAGATGAAACTCGAATAGGACAACAAGGCTCATTGACCAGAGTTTGGCATTACCGCGGTGGGCGACCTCGACTGATCAAGCAGCAACAGTTTCATTCCGCTTATCTGTTTGGTGCCTTTTGTCCAGCGACAAAGAAGGCTGTCGGCTTAGTACTGCCTTTCGTTAATAAACACACCATGTTATTGCATATGCAAGAGATTAGTAAAGCCGTTCCAAAAGGACGTCATGCGGTGGTGGTGATGGACGGCGCATTATGGCATCAACCAAGCTTGAATCAGGCTAATGTCACTATGCTTAAACTACCGCCTTATTCACCTGAGCTCAATCCCTCTGAGAGAGTATGGCAGTACCTTAAGCAAAATGAGCTATCTAATCGTTGTTATGACAGTTATGAGGCTATTGTCGATGCCACTTGCTTGGCTTGGAATAATTTGCTTAAACAGCCACAAAGAATTCGGTCTTTAACTACTCGTACCTGGGCGCAACTTTAATTGTTGGGTTTGGTATAAGTATGATTGAATGTATTTTCAGCGCTGAATTAAAACCCCAGACACAGCTTAATGCCAGTCAGTTAAGGCTGACTGGTATTTTTTTTGGGATATTTTTGTGGTTTACCCTTAACCACCCTCGGGCAAGATCGCTTTCTGCGTTCAGGAATGACAAACAGTTTTCCCTCCTCTAAAACTGCATCTAACAACTTAGGGAAGAGTCCTGCAGCCTGTAAAGGCGCAAACCGTAACAGATCAACAATCGTAATAGACGCCATATGAAAGCTAATTCGTAGAGGGCTAACCTTAGCTCTAACTGCCATATAGCGCATCAAACGTCTTATCAGATTATAAGCAATCATAAGCCCCCAGAACTCTTGTAACACAAGCTGTGGCAGCTTACTTCTTAACAACAGCCCCTGCTGTAGATCAGACTTAATTTCCCTAAAAGCCATCTCGATCTCCCAGCGCTGCAAGTACAGCTGTGCCACTTTATCCTTAGTAAAGCGTTTATCATCTATTAAAGAGGTGATGTATCGTCTTATCTTACCCTCATAACGACACTCAATTAATCGAGCTTGCCAAGTATCGGGTAGGTTTGGATTTTTCTTTTGAGCTTGGGGAGAAACCGGCATTTGTATCAAGTAGTCCCCTTCACTAAAGGTTTCAATCACAGTGTAACGCAGATTATCTTTAGCCCGCATGAGCCAGTGACTGTTTGGATGGGTTTGTTGCCAACTAATCAGTAGGTCTGCTGAGAAATAGGCTCTATCAAAGAGCGTAATGCTGTTGTCTTGAATATTTAGCTGACGGGCTAATGTGATCTCTCCTTGACCCATATCTCCAAGGGTTGTGTCAATGATCTCATGCGTGTCAGTATTGATCAGGCATACCGAACGCATTTGGGGATAGGGCGCCTCTTTAGTTCTGCCTTTGCTTGAACTAAAGTACTGAAGGTTCTCATCAGTATAGGGTAGTGAGTATACGACACCGTCTACAGCTTGGACGCTAAGTCCCATAAAGTCTTGCTGCTGGGCTCGTGATTCTGTTTGGTAGTGAGCACTTAGTTGATGAAATAGCTGCTTTAGAGGCTCATGCCCGAGGCGTTGTCTTGCTTGTACCACTGCACTGGGTACGCAGGCCTGTGAGTCTATATTAAGCCGCATCTGCTCTGTGATATACCAAATTGAACGGTTTCGATATAAAGCTGTGCCGATGACTATCCAAACAACGTGTTCGGCAGGTAGCTTACGCCTTCTAATGCTCGCTTTGCCGGTATACTCTAAAGCTTGCTGTATCCACTCAGGGTCTATTAATTCACTAAATTGTTCTAGGGTGTCTGGAATCCTTTTATGCGTCTCATTAATAGCGTCTTGTAGTCTCATAGTAAAATAGCCCATCTACTTATTAGATGGGCTATTTTATTACTTTTATTGAGTTTTTGCCTTAACTGACTGGCATTACAGACACAGCTGGGGTTTTAGATATAAGTCACTCTATAAAGTATGAATCAGCTTGCTACTTAAGTCACTGATGTCGTACCAGTTGCTGGTGAAAATGACTCTGCCAATATCACATCGCCATCTTCTTTGGTAATCATGACCGTGGCTGAGCGCGGGGTACTACCGCCCGCAACTGCGCCCCACGTATTGCCAGGATGCTGAATATTGATAAACAGAGTCTTGAAGTCTGGGGTCATCGTAATGCCCGTCACTTCGCAGCCTTCAGGACCGACAAAAAAGCGTTTGATATTATCATTACTGGCTGCTCTCCTCACTCGGGTTGGCTGCCCTGCTGACGTCGTTGTGAGTATACCGTCATTCACACTTCCCGGTAGCGCCGCCAGTAACATACAGCTGCTGGTATCCGTATAGGCACCGTCATCCGTCTGAATCCATAACACACCACGTGGGTCAAAGTACAAACCGTCTGGTGAGGAGAAGTCATTATTCTGATTCAGCTCTGATAAGTTTTCTGCTGACAAGTCACTGGGTGCTGCAAATAGATAGATGTCCCACTCGAAGCTCAGTGCAGCATGGTCGCCGTCTGTTTCTGCCCAACGAATGATGTGCCCATTGTCATTACCGCGCGCTTTCCCACGAGCGTCATAGCTGCGCGGGTTAGACGCTGACACTGGCTGATCTTCTCGTTCGCCGCGATACTTATTATTGGTCAAAGTCACATAAACCTCACCCGTCATGGGACTGACAGACACCCATTCTGGACGATCCATCTTAGTCGCTCCTACCGCATCAGCGGCAGCACGGGCAAAGACTAAGACGTCATCTTGTCCCTTAAAAGGCATCGCGCTATTCGCAACATCCAGTCCATTTTGACCATGAGTTAAGGCTTGCCACTGACCACTACCATCTTCATTAAAAATCGCCACGTATAGCGTGCCTTCATTCAGGTATTTATCACCTGCCTTTAAGCCACCACCGATATCTTTATTTGACCACTTGGCTTTGGAGACGAACTTATAAATATACTCTCCACGAGCGTCATCTCCCATATAGAAGACAACAGGCTTACCTTGCTCCACAGGTGCATAAGCGCAGTTTTCGTGAGCAAAGCGACCCAGTGCAGTACGCTTTTGTGGTAGAGAGTTTTGGTCAAAGGGATCAATCTCGGTAATATAGCCAAAGGTATTGAATGCATTACGGTAATCATCAGTTGCATTGACTCCAGTAGCAGTCATGTCCCAGCGTGAGAACTCATCCGCTATCTTGGCATCCTTACCATCAGGCGTATGCCAGAGATAGTCCCAACCAGGGAAATTCTCAGTCGCCCCATAACGAACACGGCCATAGTTATGCCCTTCGCTAAGTTGACTGGCATCTTCACCGCGTGCAAAAACGCCCAAAAAGTTCTCTTCTGTAGTCAGATAAGTCCCCCAAGGTGACAGACCAGCGCCGCAGTTGTTGTTGATACCGCGAGTCTGAAAGCCAGTTGGATCAAACTTGGTCTTCACTAACTCAGAGCCTGCTACAGGGCCAGCCAATTGCGCAACTGTACTACTGGTGATGCGGCGATTATATTTTGAATTGAGCACCATCTCATAGCCCGTGCCATCGTCGCGTCGGGTCATCTCAACGACGGCAACCCCATGACAGTTGACCTCACGGCGCACATCACTGGCGAGGCGACGATTCTGGAATATAGGCGCAGCTTTATCATCTTCGATCACATGGTAACCAAAAGGGCTCAGCTCGCTACTATTAACATACTCATGATTCATGACCAACAGACCACTATCTGACGCTTTTGCATCATAGGCGCCGTTCTTTTTTCCAAAAAACCACATGCCATCATGGTTATCACCCATGCGCCATTCAAACGATTCAGCAGACTGCTCACGGTTGTCTTTCCACTCCTCAATCCCAGAGATTAGCGGTGTTCCTAGTGGCAATACTATCTCAGCTTTATAACCTGCTGCCACACTCATCGTTGCAGCGGTTGAGTGGGCGACTGCGATAAACTCTAACGTCTCAGGACGGGTCAAGTCACCCTGCGCAGGGATAGCGGCGCTATTATCATTATTCACGGTCGCATTGCTGTCATCATCGTCACTACATGCTACTAGAGGAACAGCACCAAAAAAAGCAGCAGCGGTCAATCCCGTACCTCCCTTTAGGATACTACGGCGGTTCAAGCGACGGTTGATGATGGTTTGAAAGCTGGTATTGTTAGTAGGGTTGGAGTCTTCAACAACTTCGTGGGCAAGATTTTGCTTGTTCTTTAATAATGTCATTATTGGTCACCGTGCTGTTAGGCTAAGTTGGCATGAATGGAATCATCACGTCTTTGTAGTGACGACTACAAAAGTACGAATTACGCTTGAGTCTACTCAGCCCTCATGACACTAGGATGAAAGTTAGATGACAATATGATGACAAGGTGTGTTCAAGTAGAAAGAATTTACTGCACAAAAAAACCCCAAGCATCACACTTGAGGTTAGATTTGGCTTTCTGTTTTTGAGGGATTCTACTTGGTAAAAAACCTACTCTACGCTCGCCTGCCACTCATGCGTACCAAGCGTTAGCCGCAGCTTATCACCTGCCTGCAATACCCCAACCCCGCTTGGCGTACCGGTCATTATTACATCGCCCGCTTGCAGACTAAAGGCATGGCTAATTTCACTGAGCAGTTCATAGACGGGAAACAGCATCAAAGCGCTGTCGCCATCTTGCTTGAGCTCATCATTGATATAGAGCTGATAGTTTACTTGAGTAAAATCAGCAAACGCCTCTGCACTTACCCACTCACCCAAGACGCAAGAGCCATCAAAACACTTCGCTCGCTCCCACGGATGGCCTTTTTCCTTCAGCTCGCTTTGCATATCGCGCAACGTCAAATCCAGTCCTAACGTAACCGATGTAATCAAATCCGTGGTGCTCATCACCTCCTCTAGCGAGGCAGATTTTAAGTCACGTCCCAAACGAATACACAGCTCAGCTTCATAATGTACTGGGTAGCTTTTATCTCGAGGCACATCCTTGATAATGCTAGGAATTGCGTCTGTTAAAGAGATGATGCTAGAAGCAGGCTTAATAAATAATAATGGGCGTGTCGGTACAGCATTGCCAAGCTCAGCAGCGTGCGCAGCATAGTTACGACCGACACAGACAACTTTGCCGATGGCAGTCTGCAAGCTCTTGTTGGCTTTAGCCTCGGTGTCAACTTCATTAGTATTCGCTGCAAGGGTGTCAATTAAAGACATATGTGGCGATTGCCTCATAATAGATTCTCACTATAAATTTATGGATATTATTTTAATATGACAAAAGTCAGACGAAAACTCATTGAACTGAAGAAGTATTAACCATAACCTAGAACGATATCACCTTTAGCATCATGGTTATTAGGGCGTGTATTTCTCGTTAGTTAAAACAATGAATATAATCGGTTCACTTTAAAAAACACAGGCTAACAAAAGACCTTGCACACAACCTTTGGTAAAGCTTACAGCCCTTTGGAACGACGTACAGCCAGCGAATGATTTTTTCTCAATTACACATTGTTATACCTTTTTTATTTAGGACTGTCTGTATGTGATATCGAATCTTCCAAAATGAAAATTAAGGAGATCATAATGAGTCATTTTAAAAAATTAAGACAGCAAATGATAGATGAGCAACTCAAGGCTCGTGGCTTGCATGATCAAACGGTACTTAATGCGTTGGGCAAGGTACCGCGCGAAGCATTTACGCCTGCAGACCTCATCGGATCTGCTTATAGAGACTCCCCCTTACCTATTGAGGAAAATCAGACCATTTCACAGCCTTATATTGTGGCATTGATGACTGCGGCACTTGAGTTAAAACCAGATCACCGCGTACTCGAAGTTGGTACAGGCTCTGGCTATGCCGCAGCAGTGCTCGGGGAGATCTGTGAGAATGTCTATACCATTGAGCGCCATAAAACTTTGGCAGATACTGCCCGGGCAAGGCTAAAAGAGACGGGATATACCAATGTTCAGGTCAAGCATGGCGATGGTACCCTTGGCTGGGTAGAGCAGGCACCTTTTGATGCCATCATAGTGGCAGCAGGTGGGCCTGAAGTACCGCAAACACTTAAAGAACAGTTAGCCATTGGCGGACGGATGGTCATTCCCGTTGGTCAATCTTTAAATTTACAGAAACTGGTACGTGTTCGTCGTATCAGTAAAGATGAATATAAAACAGAAGATTTGGGAGACGTTCGATTTGTACCTTTGGTTGGTGCAGCAGGTTGGCAGGAGGAAGGTAATGAAAGATCATAGAACTTTGCCTGAGTTAGTTGGCCAATCAAGTGAGCATTTTGCAAATATTGATGACGTCAATCTAGATAATCTCATGGAGCGTATTGGAGACAGCCGTGTCGTATTGCTTGGAGAATCATCACATGGAACGGCTGAATTTTATGAAATGCGGGCGCGTATCACCAAAGAGCTGATAGAAAAGAAAGGTTTCACTATTATCACTGCTGAAGCGGATTGGCCAGATGCCGCGCATATCCATCATTATATTCATGGCAGAGAAGATGATGCCTTGCTGCAAAATAAGCCTTTTTCGAGATTTCCCACTTGGATGTGGGCAAATCAATCCATGCTTGAGTTTACCCATTGGCTTCATGCCTATAATACTAAAATTGAGAACGCTAAAACTGAATCTCCAGCACAAAAAGTAGGTTTTTATGGTCTGGATTTATACAGCTTATACAGCTCTATTGAAGCAGTATTGGACTATTTACAGCAAGTAGACCCTAAGGCGGCAGATACTGCCCGCGATCGTTATGGCTGTCTGATGCCTTGGGCAGACGACCCTGCTCTGTATGGTCATGCTGTTGCAACCAAGCAGCACGAGGGCTGTGAGACAGAAGTACTAAAAAATCTACAGGATTTAGTCAATAAGCGCTTAGAATATTCTGTAGCCAGTGGAGAGCAGTTTTTTGATGCCGAACAAAATGCCAAGCTGATAGTCAATGCCGAGCATTATTACCGTACTCTTTATTGTGCTGAAAATAACTCATGGAATCAGCGCGATCAACACATGTTTGAAGCATTGCAGGCGGTGCTTGAGTTTAGAGGTTCCAAATCAAAGGCGGTCGTTTGGGCGCACAATTCCCACATTGGTGATGCTCGGGCAACTCAAATGGGCGCACGTGGCGAATTAAATATAGGTCAATTAGCACGTCAAGAATATGGCGATAAAGCCTATAATATAGGTTTTGGCACCGATCATGGTACCGTTGCCGCTGCGTCTAGATGGGGAGGGCCAATGGAAATAAAACCAGTACAGCCCTCACATATTGACAGTTATGAACGTATTTTTCATAAGGTATCTACTGATAACTTTCTTTTACCATTACGTTATCCACTGAATGAAGACGTCCGTAAAGAATTACTCCCAGAGCGTTTAGAGCGCGCGATAGGCGTCATTTATAGACCTGAAACTGAGATGCAGAGTCATTATTTTTATGCCTCTTTGCCCTCCCAGTTTGATGAGTATATCTGGTTTGATAAAACGCGTGCGGTTGAAGCTTTGACGAAAGAGATAGGAGAAGGAACATTCGACACCTTCCCCTTTGGTTTATAAGTTTTGGTTTATAAATTTAGTTTGCTTGGCTATCTAAATTTGCTTTGATCAACGTAGCGATATTTCGCTGGTTTCTCTTTTTTCTCTACCCCTTCATCGGGGGTGAATAATAGCTTTTTTTGACCATTAACGGTAACCGCAGCAACACCCTCTATGTTTCTTAAATCATCCAGCTCAGGCAAATCCATAAGGACAGGATCGTCTTTAGCATCACCACTCCATGTCCATATCTTTGAGCGGTTCTTGCCTTTTTTGTTTTCGACTTCGTTGGCGATAACGTATTTGTTCAAATCACTATTAAAATGCAAAGAGCGAATACCACCATCATCCATATCTAAAAAGATAGGTTTGGCAAACTCGGGAGCAGCGCCCTTATCGAACACCTGATCTGGATTGGTAATGGCTATAATAACACTCTTATTATCTGACATTGGCGCACGCAAGCCCAGCAGCAGACTGTTAGTTTTACGCTGATAAGTTAAGCCTTCGATATCAAGGTCATCAAAATCAGGCTTGTCACCTGAATGCGCTTTTATCGCATCAGCAATCAGTTCTGACTGCTCTAAATCATCACGCAGACTCGTGACTTCACTGATATCAATGGCATTGTTGCCCTGCACTCGAAACCTTAGCAAGCGCTCACGATCTTCGTCGCGCTTGTTCTTTTTTACGTTTGAGTGTGAAGTTGTGGCATACACATAACCTCTATGATCAGTGGCTGCTGCTTCTAGGTCAGAAAGCTTATTATCAAAGCTCTTAGTAAGCTGCTCATTAGCATCATTATCTTCAACCAAAGCCCCATTTGGCGCAATGGTCAAAAGCCTCATGGCTCTATGCACCTCATCCTCAACAATCAGCATTCTATCATCTGCCAACTGAATCACGCCTGAGGGCTCATAAATCTCACTAAAAACTCCCAGGCCATCATCGCTCAAGCTCAGCGCTGCTTGAGACGAGACATTGGGATAAACATACGCAACTGCACCAAAAATTATGGCCGCCAACGCTGAAGCCGACATCCTTCGGCGAAAATGTAAAAAAGAATCCTTTGGTAACTGCTGCATCATGACCTCTTATCGTAAAACTGATTAGGGCGTGTCACGTTATTTTGTGAACTCCTCATAATCTAATATGACGTATCTGGCATGAACCCCTTTTTTGGCATCGCCTTCATCGGCCATAAATACCAGCTTTGACTCGCCATCAACCGTAATCGTACTAATCGCCTCTATGTTCTTTAAGTCCAATAATTGAGGTAAGTCCATAGGTATGGTTTCATCTTGCGCGTTGCCACTCCACGTCCATATTTGCGAGAATTTATCCCCTTCCTCATCCTCGAGCTCATTGGCAATAATAAATCTATCTAACGCCTTATCAAAATGTAAGGAGCGAATGCCGCCGCCTTCTATATCAAGAAAAATAGGCTCACCAAATGCTGGAGCGGCATCATTATCGAACATCTCAGCGGGATTGGTAATAGGAACAATCATAGTCAGATTGGCCACGACTGGGTCACGCAAACCAAGTAATAACTCCTGAGTTTTGTCATAATAAACCAAACCTTCAATATCAAGTTTGTCAAAATTGGCGTCCTCACCTGTGCGTGCTCTAATTGCTGCAGCGATTAATTGTGATTCTGTCAAAGCATCACGCAATGTGGTGACGGTAGCGATATTACCCGCTTTACTACCTTTTACATTAAACCTTAGGAGCTGCTCACGTGCTGGCTGGCGTATGCCGTTCTTATCCGATGAATGCGAGGTAGTTGCATAAATAAAGCCTTGTGCGTCGGCTGCCAGCCCTTCCAAATCATTGAGCTCACGCCCAAAGCTTCGAGTCAGTCTGAGGTTGGAAATTGCATTCTCTACCAAGCCACCATCGGGCGCAACGGTCAGAATATTCATGGCACGCTTAGCTTCATCTTCAACCACCAACATATTGCCATCAGGAAGCTGCTGAGCACCTGAGGGCTCATACAACCCACTAAATGCCCCCATGCCCGACTCTGTCAAGCGTGCTGGAGGTTTTTCTAATACATTAGGATATAGGAACAACAAGGAATGTAGAATAAGCGATGCCAAAACTGAGATCAGTAAACCCCAACGAAAAGCAGCATAGGAGACATTGAGTAGCTTAAATTTTCGGGCGCTCATCTGACCAAGCCAATACAGCTGATAGCTCATCGCTCGATAGGTCTCATCACGATCTTGTATCAACAGCTGCATCTGTTCCCAATATTCTTCTCGTGAAAGCATCATGCGATCGGTATTGATGAGCAGATTAAGATCGTCACCATCATCCCCAGACTGATTGGCACGATCGAGATACGTGCGCAAATCACCAAAGCCCGCTTCACGTTTGAGAAGAGCACCAAACCAGCTTGAAAAGCCATTGAAAAAATGCGCTTTTTCGGGAGATGCTGAGAGAATGGCGAAGAGAATTGAGGCCAATGCGGTGAACATAAATATCCCTGCAGGGATAATAAATGTCGGTGAGGAGGCAAAGATAAATGCCCCAGAAATCATCAGTGCCGAAATGATCACTCCATTGAGGGAAATCATGATATTGGCTTTGGTGGCTGCTAGCGCAATCAAGTCAAGCTCAGCCCGTAAGGCGTTGCGAAACATAGTTTCTACCGCTTTAGATGTGCCGAGAAGCGGTTGTTTGTCAGCCTGAGCCTCGGCTTTTTCTCTATCTTTCCTCTCTTTTTCCTTCCTCTTGGTTCTTTCTAACTCTTTGCTCAAGCTCTTACTAAGCTTCTTACTCAAATCTTTGATAGAGTCTTTACTCAAGTCTTTACTTGTTTCTTTATTTAAATCCTTGCTTGGCTCATTACTTAAGTCTTTGCTCAAAGTTTGCCCTACTTAATGTTTGGATACAGGAACCTTTAACACATAGCCTCTCGCAAAAAACAGCGACTTGAAACAAATATGGCGACTGTCGATAAAGGTCATATGTCTAAATAATAAATCATTCATTTAAACATATATATACCTTACTGCACCTTTGTTGCCAAGCTGTCAGTATTTTGCAACCACATTAAAATAAGTTAAGAACATTGAAACCTAAGGAATAGTGCGCGTCGCTACATCTGGCGGCACATAACCGAGATGGCGATTCATTCTTTTTTCAAACCGACCAAAGGCAAATAAAATAATCCAAGATAATAATAAGTAAACAATACCAGCAGCGAAAAACAACTCCATCAAAGTATAAGTACGCGCGCTGATCGTACGGGCAACCCCTGTAATATCCATCAGAGCAATGGTTGACGCTAGAGCGCTACCTTTGAGCATAAAGATAACTTCATTACTGTAAGCAGGGATCACTATACCAAACGCTCGCGGCAAGGTAATGCGCGTCAGCTTCTGCCACTTAGACATACCAACAGCATCGGCAGCCTCAAGCTCACCAACCGGAATAGTCTGAATAGCGCCGCGAATAATCTCAGCGAGATATGCACTGGTATTCATGGTGAAGGCAATAATGGCACACCAGTAGGCTTGGCTCAGCACTGGCTCCCATAAGAAGGAGTTGCGTACTGCCTCAAACTGCCCGAGGCCACAATAAATCAAGAATATCTGTACCAGCAGCGGCGTGCCACGAAAAAAGAAAATATAAAGAAAAGGTAATATTTGTACTACCCAGCTTTTTGACAATCGTAGTAAAGCTAAAATCAAACCAAAGAATAAACCGATAATGCCCGAAATAACCACCAGCTGCACGGTCAATACCGCCCCGCCTAGTAGATCTGGGATATGATCGAAAATAACCTGCCAATTCCAATCCATAAGACTCTCTCCTCTACCCTATGGTCGATTGACGGGGCGCTGTTTGACGGCTCAGTTTTTTGGCATAGCGTGCGGCTGGATTTGCACGCCACTCAAGCCACATCATAAACCCTGTGATCAGCATAGTTAGACCCAAATAAATAATCGCAGCCGCCATATAAAAAGTAAAAGGCTGCTGTGTCGACTGAGCCGCGCGTGATGACTGATACATAATGTCTTTGAGACCCACAACAGATACCAAAGCCGTGTCTTTTAGTAGGACTAAAAATAAGTTGCCAAGACCTGGTAGTGCAATCTGCCATACTTGCGGTAAAGTAATACGATAAAATATCTGAAAGGGACGCATACCAATCGCTTGCGCAGCTTCGCTTTGACCTACCGGAATCTCTTGGATAGACATGCGCAAAATCTCAGTCGCATAGGCACCAAAAGCGATAGACAGCGCCATCACCCCGCCCCAAAACGCACTGATCTCAACATATTCGTTATAACCGAATTTTTTGAGGACGCTCATGAGCAGCATGGAGCCGCCATAGTAAATGAATAGCACCAATAATAGCTCGGGAATACCGCGCATCGTTGCCGTATAGACAGTCGCAATTTTGCGCAGTATCCAGACATTTGACAGCTTGGCGGTGGCACCCAGAAGCCCCAAAAACATGCCTATGATCAAACTGGTCATGGCAAGCTTTATGGTGACAGTTGCGCCGCTAAGTAATAGCGCGCCGAACCCTTGTAAATCAAACACGGTTGTCCACTCAGTCTCTTTATATTAGCAAGTTAGCAAAATATGAGTTAAAAGAATCAGCACCAATGGCTGAGCGCTGCTGATAATCGTATGGTAGACCATCTAGAGATGGGTCTTTTGCGTCATAGATTGACGTGCAGTTCCTACGATTATGGCGACGATAATTGACTCGGTAGAAAAGAGTTGTGATTTTATCATAATCAGTAGACTCTATGTTAATGCTCGCACGTAAAAGCTGTATCCAAATCAGCACGCATCATACTAAATTCGCTAAAAATAAGACAGTGAATACAACACTGTTCAGTCAGCATTTATAAAGAAAAAAGGATATCACCAGTTTGGTAATATCCTTTTGCAAGACCACGATAGCATCCTCAGTTCAAAATAAAAAGGTATGACTCTTTCAACCTGCTACTGAGCAGTGCTGTCTGCCATAACTTCGGACTCGGCTGTCACTACCGTAGCAGACGTTGGCACCGCAAAGTATTTTTGATTGATTTTATCATAAGTACCATTGGCTTTTAGATTGGCCAAGGACTGATTGATTTTTGCTTGCAGCTCATCACCAGGACGCACAGCAATGGCAAAGTGGTCATCGATATCGATCTCATCGCCTTTGACCGCATAGTCACCGCCAGACTCTGAGCTTAGCCACTCTATCGCTGGTAGCTTATCAGATATCATGGCATCCACTCGGCCTGACTCTAAGTCCAAAAATGCATTGCTTAGCGTATCATATAGCTTCATATTGACTTCTGGATACTCGCCTTCCAACCACTGCGAGGAGAGCGTAGAGCGCTGCGCTGCTATAGAGTGAGCATTAATATCGCTGCTTTTACTAGGGTCAAAGCTGCTGTCTTTTTTTGCCAAAAACACCAAAGAGTTGCTAAAGTAAGGCTCGGTAAAAGCAACTTGTTGCGCGCGCTCTGGTGTGATCGACATCGCCGCTACGATGGCATCGTACTTACCCGCTTTTAGCCCTGGAATGATACCATCCCAATCTTGGGCAACAATCTCACAAGTGACCTGCATATCGTCACAGATGGCATTGGCCATATCGACGTCAAATCCACCAAGCGTTCCATCAGCATTGGTATAGTTAAAAGGCGCATAAGCCCCTTCCGTACCAATACGCAACACCTCGCCCGCAGGCGCAGCTGCGTTCGCTGCCGTATTATCTGCGTTGGTCTCACTACCAGCATCTGAACCACTACCACAGCCCACTAAAGCAGCGGCTGTCATTGCTGCAAAAAGCGACAGTGATAGACGGCGCACAGAGCGAATGTTGGACTTAGTATTGGCTATAAACTGGACAGAACTGCTGTTTGAAGTATTCATTCTTGGCGTGTTACCGATAGTCATCCTTGATTTCCTGTTTTTGTTACTAGATAAACTGCTTACTCTATAAAAAGTTAAGGCCTGCTATGTCATCAACCTAAAACTCTGTTAGATAACATGCAGACCTTAAGCGACTTGTCTTTAAGAGACTTACCCTTAAATACGTAAGCCTTTAAATACGTAGGTTGTTATATACGTAGATTAGTTGGTCGTTGTTTCTGCTTCTTGTGCAGCAGCAGTGGTGCTGGTACCAAAGTAGCTGCCAGTGATCTGATCATAGGTACCATCAGCTTTAATCTCAGCCAAAGCAGTGTTGAACTTAGCCACTAAAGGATCACCTTTACGAAACGCTATGCCCATCGCATCTTCCTCAGTGCTAATCTCATCGCCTTTCACTTCATAGTTTTGACCAGCTTCAGTTTTTAACCAATCAATACCAGTCACTTTATCTGACATCATCGCGCGTACGCGGCCTGAAGTAAGATCTAGATAGGCATTATCTTGGGTATCATAAAGCTTGATATCAGCATCTGGATACTCATCTTGTAAGTACTGCGATGACACTGTCGAGCGCTGTGAAGCAACTGGCTGCCCTGCTAGATCTGCCACACTGATATCATCGCCTTTTTTACCGATTAAGATAATACCAGTATGAAAGTACGGATCAGTGAATTCTACGACTTCTTTACGCTCAGGGGTGATTGACATACCAGCGATAACGGCATCAAATTTCTGTGCGTTTAGACCTGGGATAAGACCATCCCAGTCTTGAGAGATAAGCTCACACTCTGCTTTCATCTGCGCACATAAAGCGTCGACTAGCTCAATCTCATAGCCAATCAGCTTGCCATCAGCATCCGTATAGCTAAAGGGCTTATAGCTTGACTCAGTCGCTATTTTTACGCTCATTGGAGCATCGGCAGTGGTATCAGTGGCCGCACTTTCTTCTGGGGCTGAGCCATTGCTACAACCAGCCAACATAAGCATCGCCGCACTTAGTGGTGCAAGCCACATTGTTTTTGTTTTCATTGATGATGTCATCATTGCTATTCCTTCATGTCTAAATCAGATCACGTTTCTAAATCAGGGTTTGTTGACGGTTACTGGCTAAAGTTTGCCTGCTCAAGACGGGCCAACTCACCATTGGTACGGATTTCGCTCAATGCTTTGTTTAACTCATCTTTTAGAGGGTCATCTTTACGAACAGCGATAGCAATATTATCATCGTTATCAATCTCATCACCAACGATGCCAAAGCCTTCAGGATTATCTGCTAGCCACGAATTGGCAGAGACTTTTTCGGCCAGCACTGCATCACTGCGGCCTGATTTTAGATCTAAGTAAGCGTTGTCATAGTTATCATACAGCTGCACAGTGTTGCCGTCTTTGCCTTCATAGTTATCTTGCAGATACGCCCCTGGCGTGGTTGAGCGCTGTCCACCAAGCGTTAGGTTTGCTATCGCTTTTGGGTCAAAGCTGCCATCAGTGTCCGTTAGCCAAACCATGGTGTTGGCAAAATACGGCTCAGTAAAGTCAACTTTTTCTTGGCGTTCAGGAGTGATCGACATGCCAGCGACGACTGCGTCATACTTTTGTGCTAAAAGCCCTGGAATGATACCGTCCCAGTCTTGAGCGACAATTTCACACTTGGCTTGCATCTGCTCGCAGAGCGCATTGGCCACATCGATATCGAAGCCCGCTAAGCTACCATCAGCATTGGTATAGTTAAAAGGAGGGTATGCGCCTTCAGTGGCGATACGAATGGTCTTGCCAGCGACATCTGTCGTGGCAGCGTCAGCGTTGGCATCAGTGGTTTCATTAGCAGGCTGGCTACAGGCACTAAGTGCTAGCGCTGCAGTAATGGTCATCGATGACCACAGTAGACGAGAGTTCGACATCATACGTTCCTTAGTTTTTGCTTGGTTTTAGATAAGTATCTTCATGACTCTCAGCGCTACCATCCATGCTAGTACTGAGAGTCACAGGTATTAATAAGCGATAATTCAATCGATAATACCTGACTAAAATACCAAAAACAAACGTTTTACGTATTGACTGTCATTATTGTGTAATGAAAAATAAGTAAGAGTTTATGATTAGATAATTTCAAAACTAACGCGCTTTATCACGCTGTTAGTTTTGACGATGGGAAGCCATAAAGTCTTTTACGCGCTCTGACGTTGGATTGTCAAAGACTTGCTCAGGTGTGCCCATCTCTTCAATGATACCTTGATGCAAAAAAACCACTTGGCTTGATACTTCACGCGCAAAGCGCATCTCATGGGTGACAATCAACATCGTACGCCCCTCTTCTGCTAGTTCACGCATGACTGCCAGCACTTCATTGACCAGCTCAGGATCTAGTGCTGAAGTTGGCTCATCAAATAGCAATACCCGTGGCTGCATTGCCAATGCACGGGCAATCGCAACCCGCTGGCGTTGACCGCCTGACAAGTTTGCTGGGTAAGCATCCTTTTTATCCAGCAAGCCTACTTTATCCAGTAGCTTTTCAGCATCGCTGATGGCTTGATCTTTTTTTATCTTTAAGACCTGTGTTGGCCCTTCGATAATGTTGTGTAAGATTGTCTTGTGCGGCCATAAATTAAAACCTTGGAAGACAAAACCCACTCGTGCACGTAGGCTTTCTAGCTGCTTGATGTTCGCCGCCTGCATCTCACCTGATTTGGTCGGCTTTAATATCAGCTCTTCATTACCAATGATAATTCGACCTTGGGTGGGCTTTTCTAGCAAGTTGATGCAGCGCAGCAAGGTAGACTTACCAGAGCCAGACGAGCCCAAAATAGAGATCACATCACCATCATAGGCAGTGAGTGACACTCCTTTGAGCACAGCCAATGAGCCAAAGCTTTTATGAATATCTTGTAGCTCTAGAGCGATCGGGCGATTCGAGTTTTCGGCAGTCTCAAGCATGGGTTAGCAAACTTCCAATAAATATGAATAAAAAGGCAGAATAATTTTTCGCCCAGAGATGTAGGGCATGATGCGCGCCATTGTCGCTCAAAATACAGTAAAAAGGCAAATTTTATGGCTAATTTTACACCTATTCCCCAAAACCTGCTGCAATATAAAAAAGCTCAGAACGTAAAAACGTATCTGAGCCATTTTGTACTCACATATACTAAACTTAAGTTAATAGGTAGACACATGCTCTTCTGACTCACTGCCATCAAGAACTTCTGAGTCATCTGCTGTGGCGACTGCAACATCATCGTTATCACCTACGACCATGCTCTCATCAGCGCTTGCTACAGCGACATCATCCGTGTTTTCAGCTATTGCTTCTTGCTCCACGGTGGTTTGAGCATCAATGGTTGTCTCATCTTCCGTAGCTACTGGCTCTTTATCTGCACAAGCCCCAAGTGTTAAAGCAGCAGCGGCTAAAGACGCAAATAGCCAAGTTTTACGTGTTGACAAGTTAATTGGTTTTTTCATAATGGTCATCTCGACTCTCCATCGCTGGTATTAAACAAGCTAGTATTGAACAAGTTGGTATATAACTAATTATGGTTTCAGTATTCAATATACTCATAATTGCTCTCGACTACTTTAGTAGTTACAGCACAGTTATGTGCAGAATGCGTAACGACTACACAATTGAGTGCCTATGGTAAAATCATGACAAAACACAAGGGACGTAAGGGCTCAATAAGCCTGTGTAAGCAGATTCTGTTCACAAATTCGTCTTTACTATCGTCCCAATCTCCTCTATGTTAAATAGCATAATCCCGTAAGGTTGATAAAAAGCCCCGAAGATTGATAGAAAGTGATGTTTTTTGGCCACTTTTTATTTTGGCCTACTTTCTTTGTTTTATTCGCTTTTTTTCATTCGCTGTTATATAGCTTACTACTTAATGTAGCTCATGCATTGCCAACAATACTGGCTGTCAACAAATCAATAGCGAATAACAACCCTCCATATCATCAACAACTCCCATCCACAGACATAAGGAAAATGTTCTATGAGTCAATCGAATACCGCAGATGTTACCGCTTATATGCAACAAGTTGGTCAGCAAGCACGTGCCGCCTCTCGTGCACTTGCCGCTGCCAATACTGGTAGCAAAAACTCAGCCTTGATGGCAATTCACGATGAATTAAAAAGTGCTAAAAAAGATATTTTGGCTGCCAATAAAATTGACATGGATAAGGGTCACAAAAACGACCTTGATGCTGCGCTACTGGATCGCTTAGAGCTAAATGACGATCGGTTTGAGGGTATGCTCCAAGGCCTAAAAGACGTCTCTACCTTGCCTGATCCTATTGGCGAAGTGACAGATATGACCTATCGCCCCTCAGGTATCCATTTGGGTAAGATGCGTGTCCCTCTAGGTGTGGTCGGTATGATTTATGAGTCACGTCCCAACGTCACTTTGGAGGCAGCCTCTCTTGCGCTAAAATCAGGTAACGCCATTATCCTACGCGGCGGCTCTGAAGCCTTTGAGTCTAACCAAGCCATTGCAAAATGTATCCATCAAGGTCTAAAAAACGCTGGTCTCTCAGAGCATAGCGTGCAAGTGCTACAAACCACAGATCGCGCTGCTGTCGGTGAGCTGATCACCATGACAGAATATGTGGACGTAATCGTACCTCGTGGCGGCAAAGGCCTGATTGAACGTATCAGCAATGACGCAAAAGTGCCCGTTATTAAGCATTTAGACGGTAACTGCCACACCTTTATTGATCGGGATGCCGAGCCAAGTATCGCCATCGAAGTCAGTGTCAATGCCAAGACCCATCGCTACGGTACGTGTAATACCATGGAGACGCTATTGGTCGATGAAGCCGTTGCAGATGAGCTATTACCGAAGATTGCCGAAGCCATTGTTGCAGCCGATGATGCCATGCAGCTACGTCTCGATGATAAGTCGCAAAATATCTTGAATGGTAATGCCAAGCTTGACGGTCATCTATCTGCCGCCACGTCTGAGGACTGGGATACCGAATACCTTGCGCCTATCTTAGCCATCAAGGTAGTGAGCGGCATTGATGAAGCGATTGAGCATATCAACACTCATGGCAGTCAGCATACCGATGTCATCATTACTGACAACTATAGCAAGTCGCAGCGCTTTATCCGTGAAGTAGACTCGGCAAGCGTGATGATTAACGCCTCTAGCCGTTTTGCTGATGGCTTCGAATATGGTCTGGGTGCAGAAATCGGTATCTCAACCGACAAAATCCATGCGCGCGGTCCTGTTGGACTGGAAGGTCTCACCTCGCAAAAATGGATCGTCTATGGGCATGGCGAGACTCGCGCTTAATTTGCCATTTATAGTACAATTTAAAGTATAATCCACAAAAAAACGTCAGCGTAATTGCTGGCGTTTTTTATTAGTAAAAATAAGTACGTTGCACATGCTGCTAAAAGATACAAAACCTACAGGAAAACGCGCTCATGCAAAGTGGTAAAGTCAAATATTATAATTCAGATAAAGGTTATGGCTTTATCGACGCTAATAATCAGCGTGAGGATGTGTTTTTTCATATCAGCACATGGAAGCTCTCGCAGCAGCCGATGGAGGGTCAGCAGGTTTATTTCAATAGTGAACGTAATGATAAAAATCAATTGCGAGCTACTGAAGTGACCGATTCTTCATTAAGTATCTTAGAAAACTCATCTTCCTCTAAGCATACGTCAACAGATTCGGACCGAAATGACGACAATAGCTCAAACCATCGAAGCAGTCCTAAGCGCCCTAATAAAAACAACAGATCTAATAGACATAGCAACTCTAATCGAAATAGTCATGGACAGAATACAAAGGGCTGGAAGTCTACCGCAATCAGTATTCTAACAGTTATAGCGATCGTCTTCTTCGGCTATACAGAATTAAAGCCGACCTTATTTAATGATGAGGTTCAGTCTAGCTCTATGCCGTCGCCTTCTTATGTTGAGACGGATACAAGCTCTATCACTGGTGACCCACAGATAGACCAAACAGTCGCTTTGATTCAGCAAGGCGGGCCCTTCCCCTATCCTCACAAAGACGGCACGACGTTTTATAATCGCGAAGGCAGACTACCCACGCAGTCTCAAGGCTACTACCGAGAATACACCGTACCCACGCCTGGAGTTTCTCATCGAGGGGCGCGGCGTATTGTCACGGGTGGCAATCCCCCTACCGTCTATTATTTGACCATCGACCATTACGATAGCTTTACCAAACTGGATGTGAACTGATATGAGCCAAGCCATTTACTATATTAACCAAAACGGCGTTAACCAAAACAGTATTAACCAAAACGGTACAACACTAAGTGATAGCATTCCTGAGCAGGCTGTTAAGATTCCGATTAATGGTGTGCTTGATAAAGCCACTCTGTTAACCAGCTTAGCCAAAGCGTGTCATTTTCCCAGCTACTTTGCTCATAATTGGGACAGTGCTTGGGACTGCTTGACCGATAGCGATGTCAGCCATTTGCAGCTTTGTTTGGTTGGCGTAGAAAAGATAAACACCGAAGACTTGAATGTTTTTAGAAGCATAATTGAGGATGCTTATAAGGATTTTGGCAAACCGCAGTTATGGATTGTGGTACCGAGTGAAGATAAATAATTTATCCCTGCTACTTACTTTCTTCCCTTAATAATAAAAAGGATTAACTTATGGAAATTACTTTAAACGGCTACTATACGCTGATCTTAGCCACTTTAGTGCTACTGCTAGGACGCTTTTTAGTAAAAAATATTAAGTTTTTGGAAAACTTTAATATTCCAGAACCTGTTGCAGGCGGTTTGGTCGCTGCGATTATTGTTTATGTGCTCAATATATTTTGGGGATTTAGTTTTAACTTTCACCAAGGCCTACAGACGGCCACCATGCTGATGTTTTTTGCCTCTATTGGACTGAGTGCTGATTTTAGCAAGCTTAAAGCCGGCGGTACGCCATTGTTAATTTTCACTATTGTGGTCTCAGTTTTCATTGTTCTACAAGATGTCGTTGGCGTCGCTATGGCCAGCGTGCTTGGACTTGACCCTCTGCTTGGATTGGTGACAGGCTCTATTGCTTTAACTGGTGGCCATGGAACAGCAGGCGCTTGGGGCATTACCTTAGAGCAAGAATACGGCGTGGTCGGAGCGACGACACTGGGTATCGCGGTTGCAACCTATGGCTTGGTAGCGGGCGGCGTGGTTGGTGGCCCTGTGGCTCATCGATTGATTCAAAAGCTTGGGATAAAACCAACCCCTTACAACCCAGATCCAAGCGATATCGAAAAAGTCGCTGGCGCGCAGTCGCTGTATAGCACCAAACACGATGAAGACGATATTCTTGGTGATAAAGAAATCTTTGAAAAACCTGACCATATTCGCCTTATTACAGCCTCTTCTACGATTGAGACCTTAGCGCTGTTTGCTGGTGCTTTGGCGTTTGCAGAGACCATGACTTTGGTTGCCGCAGATACTTGGTTTGAGCTACCAACGTTCGTTTGGGCACTGGCAGGCGGGGTGATTATTCGTAACGTCCTCACCATCTTCTTTAACTTTGATATGTTTGACCGTGCCATTGATGTATTAGGTAACGCTTCTTTGAGTCTGTTTTTGGCCATGGCATTACTATCGTTGAAACTATGGCAGCTGACTGATCTGGCAGGCCCAGTATTGATTATCTTGCTGGTACAAACAGTGGTCATGATTATATATGTGTACTTTGTGACCTTTAAAATCATGGGCAAAAACTACGATGCAGCGGTTTTATCAGCAGGACATTGTGGTTTTGGTATGGGTGCAACTCCGACGGCGATTGCTAATATGCAAGCGGTCACCGATCGTTACTTACCCTCGTATAAAGCGTTTTTGATTGTACCTATGGTTGGTGCTTTCTTTGTCGATATCGTCAACGCTACGGTATTGCAGATCTTCGTTAATTTACCGTTTATGTGACTTTAGTCATCAAATAAGACTGAATTGATATAAATAAGCCCCGATTATATTTTATAATTGGGGCTTTTATAGTCAAGGAATTTTAAAATCGCTACAAGGCGACCGACCGCAGATAGTACACTGAGTACATCTAGGGCGGGTAACACCGTAGCGGTTTAAAAGTACTCCGACTATATTTGGGCGTGGTAAAGGACTTTTTATGTTTGGCATTACTGATCTTACCGCATATATCATCGGTTCAATCATCATCATATTATTGCCAGGTCCAAACAGCCTGTATTGCCTATCTGTCGCAGCCGCCCATGGCGTGCGCAAAGGCTACCGCGCAGTAGCGGGTATCTTTGTGGGTGATAGTATTTTGATGCTAGTCACTGTACTTGGGGTTGGTGGTCTACTCAAGCTATACCCAGTCCTGTTCAATGGTATCAAGCTGATTGGCGGCTTATATTTGCTATACCTTGGGGTCAAGCTACTCATGGGAGCTTATCAAACCTTTCGTCATAGAGCACTACTTGCCGATGCCGAGCCCAAGCTCTCTACACCGCCAACAAGTCAAAACTTCTTTTATCGCGCCCTGCTCCTTAGCTTGACCAATCCCAAAGGCATTCTGTTTTTCTTATCGTTCTTTGTACAGTTCGTTGATCCCGCCTATCCGCATCCGTTTTTATCTTTTTTTATATTGGCAGTAATTCTGCAAATCATCAGTGTCAGCTACCAAAGCGTGATGGTGTTTTCTGGTAAAAACCTATCGCGTAAATTTAGCCAGTCACCCAGGCTAATCATAGCAAGCATGAGTTTTACTGGCTTCATATTCATTGGATTTGCCATTAATCTATGGATGGCGCAGCTCACTTAATAGAAGTCTGTTTTGCTTAACTTGCTGAATGAGAGGTTATAACCTACCGCATCTAGTAAGCTATAGGATGGCTTTCACAATTTAAGTAATTGCAGAGGAAACAATGAAAAACAAAAGAGGTATAAAACTGTCCGCTGAAGATGAAGACGCCATCATAGATAGCTTAAAATGTTATATGAGAGATGAGCTTGAATTTGAACTTGAGGACTTTCCAGCAAAAATATTATTAGATTTTTTACTCGAGCTAATAGGGCCAAAACTCTATAACCAAGCCATTGATGAGCTTGAGCCTTGGTTACACGAGAGGTTTACCGTTATCTTAGAAGACAGTCATGCGTTGAAGAAAGATTAGTTTGCAGGAAAGTTGCCAACAAAAAACCGCCTAGCAAAAGCTAAGCGGTTTTTATTTTATACTATTTTTACTATTTTCACTATTTTCAATAAGTGCTGACTAAAATTAAGAGAACTGGCTTACTGGTTTTTTTCGTAAACTGGTAACTCTTTACAGATCGCTTCTACTTTAGCACGCACTTCAGCAGCGACCTTTTCATCGCCGCGGCTATCTAGTACGTCACAAATCCAACCTGCCAGCTCACCAGCTTGCGCTTCGTTAAAACCGCGTGTCGTAATCGCTGGCGTACCGATACGGATACCAGAAGTGACGAAAGGAGATTTTGGATCGTTTGGTACAGCGTTTTTATTGACCGTGATATGCGCATCACCCAGCCACTTGTCTGCTTCTTTACCAGTCAATTCTTGCTTAACTAGGCTGATCAGCATCAGATGGTTTTCAGTACCACCAGAGATGATTTCATAACCACGCTCTTGGATAGCTTTCGCCATTGCTTTTGCATTTTTGACCACTTGCTGCTGATAAGTTTTGAAGTTGTCCTCTAATGCCTCTTTGAATGAAACCGCTTTAGCAGCGATCACATGCATCAGCGGGCCACCTTGGTTGCCTGGGAATACCGCAGAATTGAGCTTTTTGGCAAGCTTTTCGTCACGGGCAAGAATCATACCCGAGCGTGGGCCACGTAAGGTTTTATGCGTCGTAGTGGTAACCACATCAGCAAATGGTACTGGGTTTGGATAAACACCGCCAGCGATAAGGCCAGCAACGTGCGCCATATCAACGAGTAAGTAGGCACCTACTTCGTCAGCGATTTCACGGAAACGCTGCCAGTCCACAACCTGTGAGTACGCTGAAAAACCAGCAATAATCATTTTAGGCTTGTGCTCTTTTGCCAAACGCTCCACTTCGTCATAATCAATCAGGCCTGTCTCTTCAACTAAGCCATATTGTACGGCGTTATAGTTGAGACCTGAGAAGTTAATATGTGCGCCGTGCGTCAAGTGACCACCAGCATCTAGGCTCATGCCAAGTACGGTATCGTTGGCATCAAGCAGCGCCAAAAATACTGCTGAGTTTGCTTGGCTACCTGAATGCGGCTGTACGTTGACATACTCGGCACCGAACAACTCTTTTGCACGATCAATCGCCAACTGCTCGACCACGTCAACGTGCTCACAGCCACCATAATAGCGCTTGCCAGGATAGCCTTCAGCATACTTATTGGTGAGATCTGTGCCTTGTGCTTCCATGACTGCTTGCGAGCAGTAGTTTTCTGATGCAATAAGCTCGATGTGGTTTTCTTGACGAACACTTTCGGCTTCCATAGCAGCAGAAAGCTCAGGATCATAATCTTTGATAGATATATCTTTAAACATATTGATGTCCTATGTATTCACTATTATTAGGAGGGAGCTGTTAGAGGGGGAGAAGCCTAAGCTAGCGTCTCGTTCTCAGCAATAGTTTTGATGCGTTTTTGCATCTGAGATATCGCTGCAATCAAGTGTAACATGAAACTTTATGTTACGAGCGCAAAAAACTCATCTTGGCATGAGTGAGTTTATTAGTCTGACAATTAACTATAATAGCGATACAAAACAATTCATTTAACATCATAAAGGCGCCTTACTAAAGCTTCATTTTACTAACTAGCATAACTGACTTGGTGTTGTGACAAATGAAAAGCAAAGCATCTATAAGCACTTAAAGAATCTGACAAAAGGCTGACAAAAAAGTCTCACTAATGAGCAGCTTGCGACCATACCAGTCATAACGCGTTTGTCGCTGCCAACCAGCAGCCGTCTGAGCAATGAAACGCTGGCTTGGCAGTGTACGGCAGCGCTTAAACATGACATAGCCAATGGGCGTGCCTTTTAGCTGCTGCAAACGCCGTGCACGCCCTTTTAGACTAGGCAGTGGAAAGATGCTTTGCGCTGCTACCCATGGTCTTTCATCGTTACCATACAACTGTACTTCACGCACCCATGCCAACATGGGCCGATTGAGCATGGCGCCTTGCACGCCGAGTTGCTTTTTTTGGGCTAAAGACAGCGAGCGATAGCCTTCAAAGCTGCGCTCTACGCGTAATGGCTGTCCTGCTTTTTGTTCTAGCATGGCAGTCAGAGAGCCTTCCGCATTCAGCCAAGCCAATAGCTCAGCCGCAGGCGTACAAGTTGTAGAGTGGTTATTGGACATAGTAAATAGCTAATTGTTGAGTGCTAAAAGAAGAAGGCTCACGTGAATCGTGACTTATGATAATGAATCATCATAAGTGATGGTTATCAAGAATCAAAGGATGGCATATTATCACTGTTAAATGGCAATGCCTCATGCGCTTGCTTGCGATACTGCGCCATATGCATCCGATCTTTTGTGCAAAAGTCGCTAATAGCTGGCACGAAGCGCGGGTCATAGATGCGATGTAACGAGTGCGTCTTGGTTGGGATAAAACCGCGTATTAACTTATGCTCACCTTGAGTACCGGGATCAAAATATGTCAAGCCCTGTTCAATGGCAAACTCAATGCCTTGATAATAGCAGAGCTCAAAATGCAGGCTATCGTACTCACCCAGTGCGCCCCAATAGCGGCCATAAAGAGTAGCGCCTTTGCTATGAGGTTTATCGTATAAAAACAAACTGCTGGCAATAATCTCGTCACTCTCATTATAAGCTTGCGCTAAAAACAGATGCTCAGGCATGCTTTGCGCCAGCTTTTTAAAGAAGGCTTCACTTAAGTATGGTCTCTGCCCACGTATGGCATAGGTCATCACATAACAGTGATAAAACGCTTTCCAGTCTCCCTCAGTAATGTCCTCACCGCATTTTCGGACGCAGCGGATACCTTGTCTCGCAACTTTTTTGCGTTCAGCGCGAATATTTTTGCGCTTCTTTGCTGTCAGGGTCATTAAGAAGGCATCAAAGTCTGTAAATGGCTGCTCATCGTCAAGTAAATTCTTATTTTGCCACAAGAACTGACAGCCTTGACGCTCAAGTATTGGTATATCGATAGCGGTTGGCTCTAAACCATTATCTTGGGCGGCGAGCGCACGCTCTATATCGACATCCGTAGGCATCGCTGCGCTCGCAACAGAAGCCAGCTCAGGCGTCACAAACAACCCATGCCAACTTGATGCACCCACTTGCTGAGAAATATCGTCCACCCCTGCTATTGCCGTCTGCAAAATATCAGCCGTCAGCACCTCACCTTCTGCCAACCATAGCCGCTGACCAGTAATCGGGGTATAAGGCGCACTGGTCACCAGCCTTGGATAATAATCAACACCGTAACGGGCGTAGGCTTCTGCCCAAGCATGATCAAACACAAACTCGCCGCGATGATGGTTCTTTATAAATACGGGTAACACAGCAACAGATTGCGTCACTGTCGTTGTTTCAACTTCTTCAGCTTTTTGTGCACTGTCAGTTGCAACATAATCTTCGTTATTTTGCTCATCATCTGTTGAGCTAGCTGCTACACGATGTACTAATATAAATATCGGCAGCCAGCCCGCCTGCTCGCCAATCGCACCCGTCTCTGTCAATGCTTGCCAAAAGGCAAAAGACATAAATGGCGTATCAGGGATCTGCCAATCTGTTTGACTCTGCCAACTGGTATCATTGAGTAGCGCATATTGTAAATTCATAACACCCACTCTGTCTTTTATATAGTGCTTTAGCCTACCAAATTTTTGCCCTGATGCTGTCACAATTTGCAAAAATCTGCAGACACCCTCTGTAAACATCATAAACCCTGCAACTAGAGAGGTTCTGCAAGGATTGCTAAATAAGGTTAAACAATCATCTACAAAAATGCAGATGACTTTAGGTGGGTTTTTGTTTTTAATGACAGTATTGAGTACAGATATTCTATTAAAGGTAGTTATACCGAGGGTGCTTATGTCTTTTTGACCATAGCGACTCTAAAAAGAGACTAAAGATAGGCTACTTCAATGGAAAAGATGATATTGATGCTGATGACTGGTAGAATAAGGTTGTTATCAGCTTAATATAATTCTGATACATAGGATATGAGCGAAAACAGTACACTTAGTTCATGATACGGGATTGACATCGTATCGGATTTATAGTGGATTCACTATAATATGCCGCCAGTACTTATCAGCTGCCCGTACTTATCAGCTATAAGTACTCAAATGTCAGATAGCTTAGATATCAGTCGCTAAGACGGTTATCAAAGTGTCATTTTGATGAAAACTAGCCAAAGTTAATGTTGGCGAAAGAAAGTGTTTAAGCAGTCTCGAAAATTTCCAGAGACTTTTTCCTAAAGACTATATTGATGAACTCGATCTAATCATATAGTCCGTTATTGCATAGATTTATTAAGCTATATTTGAGCTTTATTATTCACCACAGACTAGAGGAACAATTATAAATGTCAAAGATTATTTATACCAAAACTGACGAAGCCCCAGCGCTTGCGACCCTTTCATTCTTACCTATTGTTGAAGCATTTACCAAGACAGCAGGGATTGCTGTTGAGACCAGTGACATCTCTGTTGCCGCGCGTGTATTGGCTGAATTCCCCGACTACTTAACTGAAGAACAGCGCGTTCCAGATAACCTAGCTGAGCTTGGTCGTCTGACACAAGACCCAAATACCAATATTATCAAATTGCCAAACATCAGTGCCTCTGTGCAACAGCTTAAAGCCGCCATCAAAGAGCTGCAAAGCAAAGGCTATGCGTTACCTGACTTTCCTGAAGACCCGCAGACTGACGAAGAAAAAGAGCTGCGTAAGCGTTATGGTAAAGCCCTAGGCAGTGCGGTGAACCCAGTATTACGTGAAGGTAACTCAGACCGCCGTGCCCCTAAAGCCGTCAAAAACTATGCTCGCAAACATCCACACTCGATGGGTGAATGGAAACAGTGGTCAAGCACGCACGTGTCGCACATGCATGGCGGCGACTTCTATGATGGCGAGCAATCGATGACCTTGGACAAAGCCCGTACCGTACGTATGGACTTGTTACTTGATGATGGCAGCACGAAAGTTTTGAAGCCTGAAATCGCTCTACAAGACAAAGAAGTCATTGATCTGATGGTCATGAGCAAAAAATCGCTGCTAGAGTTCTATGAGCGTGAAATGGAAGATTGCCGTGAGGCTGGCATCTTATTCTCACTGCACGTAAAAGCCACCATGATGAAGGTATCACACCCTATCGTCTTTGGACATGCGGTTAGAATCTACTACAAAGAAGCCTTTGAAAAACATGGCGATTTCTTTGATGAGCTAGGCATTAACGTCAATAACGGTATGGCTGATCTATACGACAAAATCTCAACATTGCCAGCATCGAAGCGTGAAGAGATTGAGCAAGACTTGCATGCTTGTCAAGAGCATCGCCCACGTCTGGCCATGGTTGACTCGGCAAAAGGGATTACCAACTTCCATTCGCCAAGCGACATCATCGTCGATGCTTCTATGCCTGCTATGATTCGTAATGGCGGTAAAATGTGGGGCGCTGATGGCAAGCTATATGACTGTAAAGCCGTCATGCCTGAGTCTACCTTTGCCCGTATCTATCAAGAAATGATTAATTTCTGTAAGTGGCATGGTAACTTTGATCCAACTACTATGGGTACGGTTCCTAACGTAGGCCTCATGGCACAAAAAGCTGAAGAGTACGGCTCACATGATAAGACTTTTGAGTCTAGCGATGCAGGTATTGCCCGTATTGTCGACGCTGATACCGACGAAGTACTGCTCGAAAAGCGTGTTGAAAAGGGTGATATCTGGCGCATGTGTCAAGTCAAAGACTTGCCAATTCAAGACTGGGTGAAGCTCGCTGTTCGCCGTGCACGTGAATCAGACACCCCTGTCATCTTTTGGTTAGACCCATATCGTCCACACGAAAATGAGCTGATCAAAAAAGTTAGAACCTACTTAAAAGATCATGACACTGAAGGCCTGCACATTGAAATCATGTCACAGGTTCGTGCCATGCGTTATACCTTAGAGCGCGTTGCTCGTGGTCTTGATACTATCTCTGCGACAGGTAACATCTTACGTGATTACCTAACTGACTTGTTCCCAATTCTAGAGTTAGGAACCAGCGCCAAGATGCTATCAGTAGTACCATTAATGAAAGGTGGCGGTCTGTTTGAGACAGGCGCTGGTGGTTCTGCTCCGAAGCATGTCGAGCAGCTGGTAGAAGAAAACCACTTACGTTGGGATTCCTTGGGTGAGTTCTTGGCCTTGACGGTATCTTTGGAGCATTTGGCCAATAACGACGACAACCCCAAAGCACAAGTATTGGCAGACACCCTCGATACAGCGACCGAAAAGCTGCTGTTAAACGATAAGTCACCATCACGCAAAACGGGTGAGTTAGACAACCGCGGTAGCCATTTCTATCTAGCCATGTACTGGGCCGAGGAGCTGGCGGCGCAGGATCAAGATAGCGAATTAAAAGAGCAATTTACACCATTCGCACAAAAGCTAAAAGACAACGAAGAAGCCATTGTCAAAGAGCTGAATGAGGTTCAAGGCAAATCTGTAGATATCAAAGGCTACTACTATGCAGATGAAGAGTTGGCCAAGCAAGTAATGCGCCCAAGTGCTTTATTCAATGACACGATAGCCTCGTTATAATTGCGTACTAAAGTTATTAGTTATTGGACTGCTTTTATAGGTCAAGTTAAGCAAACCTGACCTATAGCATACTCAACCTATAAACACCCCAAAAGTCTCAGACTTTTGGGGTGTTTTTTTGTGTCAATTATAAAGCTTTTATAAATGATGTCATAAATCATTCTAGACACAGTTAGTGTTAAAATGAAAAGAACATCTTTTGACAAGTGCCCGTGTTAAATTTAAAACAAGCCGTCTTATCAGAACCATTAGATTTCACAGCTTATTATCTCTCAAAACAGATTTTATCTATAATTAAGTAATTTTAAAATCGTTACAAGGCGACCGACCGCAGATAGTACACTAAGTACATCTAGGGCGGGTAACACCGTAGCGGTTTAAAAGTGCTCCGACTATATTTGTTATTTTAGGAAGTTTTACTTTATGTCGACCTCAAGCCTTATTTTGTTCAATAAGCCTTACGGCGTGCAAAGTCAGTTTCGCGATGACAGTAATAATGCTCACTCAACGCTAGCACCGTACTTTACCGATAAGTCATTAAGAGTCGCAGGTAGGCTTGATGCTACGTCAGAGGGTTTGTTGATTTTGACCAATGATGGACGAGTCAATAAAGCCATTACCCATCCACCCAAAGCCAATGCTGGGCATAAACAAGGCAAGACTTACTTAGTGCAAGTTGAGGGCAGCCCTACTTCTAAACAACTCAGTGAGCTGCAAAAGGGCGTGATGCTCAAAGATGGTAAAACCCTGCCTGCCGAAGTCAAACACGTCGCTGAAGATGAATTACCAATGTCGCTTTGGCAACGAGACCCACCGATACGTGAGCGTAAGAGCGTACCAGACTCATGGCTGATGCTAACCATTTATGAAGGTAAAAACCGTCAAGTGCGACGTATGACAGCACACGTAGGGTTACCTTGCCTGCGTTTGATTCGCTGGTCAGTGGCTGGGTTTGAGTTAGGCCATTTAGCTGTCGGTGAGTTTGTTCGTATACACTTAAATAGTGAGCGTTGCCAGCAGCTGGGTATACGAGATTAGTTTGCCTACTGACATATCACAAACCTTACCATTCTTTAGAAGTAGCGTCTCGAATTGGTAAGGTTTATCTGCTAGTATTCATATACTATTATATATATCGATACTTATCTTACATTGTATATTTTGCCCGCCTATATTTCCTATCTTATATTAAGGACATATCATGACTTCTTCTTATCGTATATCCGTTATCGCTCTTGGCGTCACCGCAGCCCTTGCGCTTAGTGCTTGTCAGCCAAAACCTGAGGATACCGAGCCTACTGCTACTGAGGAAGTTGTGACGCCGCCAGTCGCTACTCCTGAAGCGGATGTTACTGACGACATAGAAGCAGAGCAAGATTCAAGTGCAGAGGTCGCCGAAGTTGAGACGGTAGACGATACCAAGATTATAGATATGTTTAACGACTATACCAGAGCTATAAGCAGAATGAATGATGAGATGCTGATTGGTATGGTCTACAACGATCCTGATACTGCATTTGCCAAAAGTATGCTTGGACACCATCGCGGTACCGTCGATATGGCACAGATTCAATTAAAATATGGTACTGATGCCGAGATGCGCGCACTGGCAGAAGATATCATCGATAATCAGCAGCTTAAAATTGATACGATGAGAAGGTGGCTTGCTAGCCATCCTGATGCTGCCAAATCTAAGCCTAATACCGAAGCCATGCAGCAAGCTTACGCCGATGATATAGAAGATATGTATGAGGATATGGAAAAAGGTATCACAGCTTCAGTGGCAGATATAGCCTTTGCACGTAGTATGCTATCGCTACACGTGGGCGCTGTAGATATGGCGCTGATACAGCTAAAGTACGGTACAGATGAAGAAATGCGAGACCTTGCCTTACAAATCATCGATGCACAGCAGCGCCGAATTCAGACGACAGAAAACTGGCTTGCAACAAACGATTCTTTGATTGATTCAGATGAGCAAAATGACTTGGATACAGAAAATGAATCAGATGTTAGTGTCACTGAGCGTGAAGCGCAAGAGAGCAAGGTAGAACAAAAATAGTATCATTCTATCACCGTCTACCAAGCATTATGGTGATTAGAGGAATCGGGCACAGCTATGTTTTTTCAGAGACCATTCACACACACAATATAAGATATAGAGGTACAGATGTTAATTAGCATTATACGGACAGGTTTAGGACGCATCATCGCTGCCTTGAATATTTTAACTCAAGGTGCTGCGATGAAACGTACGCCAGAGGCGCAAGCCAAAGTGAATGAGGCTTGCAATAACCTATCTTTGTATCAGTTCCAGTTATGTCCGTTTTGTGTCAAAGTACGTCGGCACATGCATAAGCTAAACTTACCCATCGAGCTGCGTGATACCAAAAATAATGAGCAGTTTCGCAGTGAGTTGGCTGAAAACGGTGGACACATCAAAGTGCCTTGCTTACGTATTGATGAGGGCGATAATGTCAAATGGATGTATGAATCAGATGATATTATCGCCTATCTACAGCAGCGCTTTAGCTAATGCATAGATTTAAAAGATCTGTTATTTAGTAAAATCAACAGTTAACCAGTCCTCAAACCCTGATTCCTTTAGCGCTAAGCTGACTTTGTTTAATCTCGGATTGGCAGATACGCCTGAAGCTGTACTGGTGTGTACTTCAAACATCATGAGCTCATCACGGCGAAAAGCATGGCAACTCATTACCTTGTCAGACTTAGCAGCGTTTTTCAGTTGTTTTTTGTCGGCTTTGATACCATCAATTGCGATGATAACATCTTTAGCTGAGAGTCCTGCTGCGCTTGCGACACTATCTCGCAGCACCTTATTGACTCGCAAGCCTTCAGGGATCTCTTGTACACTGATACCCCAAGGCAGTGTGCTGTCTTTTTTATCACTATGTATTTCGATGCCATTGGCTGTTAGTAGCTGATCAATAGGCAGCGCATCGATGCCATTGACATAGCGGTGCTCAAAATCCTGCCATTCTGCTTGGGTCATAAACTGACTGATGACTGTGCCCATATCGGCGCTACTAATCCCAATGCGCTTATTATCGTTTTGTTTTGCTTGCTCATAAAACGCCTTGACCACATCAAACAGACGGTAGCGACCGTCGCTTTTTTGCAGTAGTGTTAAGTCTAAACACAATGCGACCAATGCCCCTTTATTGTAGTAGCTTATGCCTGCGTTACCGGTATTTTCATCACTACGATAGAGTTTAATCCAAGCGTCAAAACTTGATTCAGCGACACTTTGATGCGCGCGGCCATCGGTCTGATGATAGCGATTGATCTGCTCAGCCAACAGCTTAAGATAGCTGGCTTTGTCAATCACGCCTGATGCTTGCAACATGAAGTCATCGATGTAAGAAGTAAAACCTTCAAACACCCATAGTAACGGCGTAAAGGCTTCTTTACGTAAATCCACGTCTATCATGACATCTGGGCGCACGGTCTTGACCCACCATGCGTGAAAATACTCATGACTACAGAGTCCCAAATAGCGCTGATAATCGCTGCTTGGTATCTGTGGCTCATCACGACTTGGCAGATCATTACGCGGCGTAATGAGACTGGTCGAGTTGATATGCTCAAGACCACCATAGTCGTTGCCACTGGCATAAGTCATAAAGGTATAGTCAGCAAATGGCGCATCCTCTAGCCAATTGAGATACGTCTGACAAATTTGGGTGATATCTTGCTGCAAGCGACCCATATTAGTACTGTGTTTACCAGAGATGAAGAAGCGATGACTCAAAGTCTGATGCGCGTTATCTTGAATAATAAAATCAAATGACTGTTGGGCTGCTATCTCAAACGGATGATCAATGAGATCGTGATAGCTCTCGGCATGTAGCTGATAGCCGTGTTGATCTTCACTCTGTAAATGCGTGGACTCAAGCCCGCAAGCAAGCACTACCTCGCTACCTTTTATCGTTAAATCTTGCGCTGCTACAAATGCGGTTGGTACCAGTAAGCTCACTTGTATGGGCTGCTGCTCCTGCCCTTCCACCGCCAAAGCCAGCGAGGTAAAGTTGCCATAGAGACGCTGCTGATCGACATAGGCGGTACGCACAGACAAATCATAACAATAGACTTCATAATGCACACTCAGCGTCTGCCCTGCTTTTACGGTTGGCAATTGCCAAGTGTTTTTGTCAACTTTGTGCGCCCGCTGCAGAACACCGTCGTCAACGGTATTTTCATCATCAGTATTTTCGTCTTTTATTTGATAATATACAGCGGTAATATGACGCGCAAACTCACGCATCAGATAGCTGCCTGGTATCCATGCTGGCAACCATAAACGAGGAGCCGATGTATTTGCGGTAAAGCTGAGGGTGATATCGACCAAATGCTCATTGAAACGGGCAAAATCAAGAATATAGTCAATATCAGCAGCCGCAGCAGCGTCGGTCGTGGATTTGGTCATAAGAGTTTTATTCATAGTAGTTACTTTAATTATGTAAGTTTATTTATACGAGTTATATGATTCAGGAAAAATGCTTATTATAATGTCTGTACCCATGGTAGAAGGCCTAGCCAAAAAACGCAACTGACATAAAAGCAGCGATTAGGGTCTTTATTGACTCAAACTTCATTAATATTACTATTTTTTATGATTTTGCCTTGAAAGTTATCACTTCCATCGCAATTAAAGAGGCTAACTGCTAAAGTTACCCTAATAAACTGATGATAATTGACTAATGATGTGGCTTTTGGCTTGCTGATTGGCTTTTTTAGGTTTATTTCCATCGTATTTAATTTTTTACATAGATATATTTAGGATAATTTATGACCACTATCGCAAAAGACACTGCCGTTAAATTCAATTACACGCTTAAAGACGACGAAGGCAACGTACTTGACCAATCTCCAGAAGGTCAGCCACTTGCTTATTTACACGGCCACCAGAACATCATTCCTGGCTTAGAAAAGCAACTAGAAGGTAAGTCTGCTGGCGAAAAAGTCAACGCAGTCGTTGAGCCTGCTGATGGCTACGGTGAATATCAAGAGCAAGCAGTACAACAAGTACCTCGTGATAATTTCCAAGGCGTTGAAGACATTCAGCCTGGCATGCAGTTTCAGTCAGAAGCTGGTGGCCAAGTGATGTTGGTGACTGTTACTGATGTGAACGACGAAATCGTTACTGTTGATGCAAACCATCCACTAGCTGGCAAGCGTTTGACCTTTGATGTCGAAATCCAAGAAGTACGTGCAGCGACTGAAGACGAGCTAAACCACGGCCATGTACATGGTGCTGGCGGCGTTGAGCACTAATCTTGTATGACTGAGCTTATTTAGTCTATACAGATAACTGCTAAAAATTGGAGGGTGCTATCATTATATGACTGCGCCCTTCAATCTAAGAAGACCAGTAGCATTGCTATTGGTCTTTTTTTGGCGCAAATTTTATGAGTTTGTATTTGTACATGATAGGTTTTTACATGCTTTGACAAGCTTTGCATATCTCAGATATAACAAAATCGTATAGCCATTAGGCTACACGGTTTTAGTTACTAACTATCCTTGTTAATGTCACGTCATATCCAATCCCAAGATATGTCGCAACTGACAGGCATCCAACCTTATCATCCGTAATCAGCAATCCATCCCTGACGCAATTTATAAACAATCCTATAAATACCAATCCCTAGTATCAACAAACAGTATCGTTAAATTGTGCAGTGGGTATATAATCGCAGATTACTCAGTTTATAGTAAGAGGTCACAACGTCATTGCATGTAAGCATATGCTTACACTGCTTCTAAACCTTTATGAGTGTCTCTATCGTTCTGCCATAAGCGCTTCTTCAGGGCTGACGCTGATATCCGCCTCTGCACTAAGCATGAGATAAGCCGCTTCTTTTACAAAAACTTCATCTTCTGGTAGCTGCGGACGCTCATTTGACTTCATTTGGCTACGCTCTTCAAACTTTGCATCCATTGCTGCCTGATAGGTGTTCCAGTCTTTGTACGGGCGCTCGCCAGTGGCTATTAGGCGTTTGTTCTCCGCTTCTAATGTCCGCTGTTCGATCAACCTCATCTTTGCGCGGCGACTGTTGATATCAAGATCGATTGGCTGCTTACTGTCTTCCATATCTCGAATATCATTGAGTGTCGATAAGTATACAAACTGCGGGTTTTTTTCTTGGCGAATTTTAGACTGTTGATTCAAGGTTGCCAGCGTATCTGAGCTAAATTTAGCTTCTGGTTTGTAGGCCGCTGTTTTGATGGTATCCCATGGCAGGGCTTTTTTCTGTGCCCGTTCACCAAAAGTAGCATCATCATAAATATTAACCAGCTCTACATCAGGTACAACGCCTTTATTCTGGGTACTGCCACCCGTGATGCGATAAAACTTACGCTGAGTCAAAGTGGCCGATCCTAACGCCAAATTGTCTAGCTGAATCTGTGCTGAGCCTTTACCTGTAGTGGTATTGCCCACCACCAGTCCTCGGCCATAGTCTTGAATGGCAGCGGCAAATATCTCACTGGCAGAGGCGGATGCTAGGTTGGTCAAAACCACGACTTTGCCGTCATATAGCTGCTTGCCACCGTCTTCGTCACTGTAGACTTGGATATTACCGCGATTATCACGAATCTGTACCAATGGCCCACCCTTAATAAACAACCCAAGCATTTTGGCCACTTCATCTAGCGAGCCACCTGGGTTATTGCGTAGGTCAACAACCAAGCCATCGATGTTTTGTTTATTGAGCTCTTTTAGGGCACGTTCAGTATCAACGCTAACGCTACGATAGTCTTCACCACTACGGCGCGCGCGATAATTCAAATAAAAACTGGGTATCTCAAGCACACCGATACGTTTTGGTGTGGCATCAATATTAGGTCGTTGTACGTCTATAGTACGATGAGTCACACCCGACTCTTCTTGCTCAATGATATCGCGGACGACAGTGACCGTACGGGCACTCGCTTCTGGTGTATTGGGCTGCATTACCCTTAAAGTAACTGAAGTGCCACGTTTGCCGCGTATCAAGCCGACAATCTCACGCGTCGACCAGCCGACCACGTCGGTCATGTTTTTGCCGTCTTCAGCAATCCCGATAATCAAATCATTAGGTTTGATTTGACCTGTTTTGGCTGCAGGCCCGCCATCGACTAAGGTGACAATACGAGTATAGTCTGGGTTTTTGCGATCTGGACGGATAGAGACGCCGATACCTTCTAGCTGTAAGCTTGACTGTATCTGTAGCTCAGTTGCCTGAATTGGCGCATAGTAATTGCTATGAGGATCATAAGTCAGCATGGCGGTGTTGAGTACCGTTTCCATGATCTCATCATCTTTTAGACGTTTCATCTGTCCTTGCTGTCGTGATAAACGATTGAGCAATATCTCACTTGGTGTGCGTTTATCGTCACGTACAAGGTCCTGACCAAGCGTGATGTCAGGGTTGTCTAAAAATATTTTTTCTTTGCCCTTTTCGCTTTCTTGACCCAAAGTGATACTCATCAACTGAAACTTAAGCTGACGCTCCCAATAATCACGTTGGTCTTTTTTTGTTTTAAGGTGACCAATATTTTCACGATCTAGAATAATGGTCTGATCGCTCGTCAGATCTATATCTGTTTTGAGCATTCTTTTTGCCATCTCAAAGTATTCGTTTGAGCGTTTGCGATAACGCTCAAAAATATCTACACCGGCAGATAAATCACCACGCTTTAGTCGATTACCAAAGTCACTGGCATATTTTTCTTTAAATTCATCAACATCAGACTGCAAAAACAAGGTATGGTTTGGGTCTAGATTATCAATATACATGGATAAGATTTCACTACCCATCTCGGTATCCAATGGCTGATTCAGATAGTGGCTGCGATCCAACAAGGCCGCTACTTGCCGAGTCGTTAGCTTCTGCTCAGGTGTCTGCGTGAAGCCTTCAGTATCAGTGTTTGCCACCGCTGCGCTATAACTCTGGGTCAAGATAACACCGGCCAAGCCAATTGACGCCACACTGAGTAACCACTGTGCTGGTTGTTTTTTCATCATATATACCTAATTGTCTTAAGTTGTAAAATACCTAAAATTTATTTTGTTATGATCAATCGTTACATAAACCATATCTGATTCTATTATAATTCTTGTCTATTTAGTATGTGTCTCATTATTATATGGCTTAGATAATACTTATATCACTTAACCAAAAGCCACCTAGCTAAAAAGCAATTAATATTATCATGGGTGTCGGCTAGCCACTGTCTCAAACTGTATAAGCAATCTTACACGCTACGCCTCTACATACCAAACTTTCTCTTAGATTTCTTATGACCAAATACACCGCTGACCTGATACCAAGCAGCTCATCATTACTCTCAATAACCAAATGAGCATTAAAATATCAGACAACCATGATTTGCACTTAAGGTAACATATATCTAACCTCCAATAACTGGCATAATATCTGGCATAATGTAACGCTCATTCAAAGCTCATAATATAAATCCATCGTATAACAGTGCATCGCACTCTAAGGATACCATCATGTACGGCGTATTAATGATTGATATCGACAGCACAGCCTTGACTGCTGAAGATGTCAGCTTAATCAAACAAGCTCAAGTAGGCGGCGTGATACTATTCGCTCGCAATGTCGAAAGTGCCGCACAAGTGCGCGAGCTCTGTGATGATATCCGTTATCACAACCCCGATATCTTAATCGGCGTTGATCAAGAAGGGGGACGTGTCGCCCGCCTGCGCGAAGGTTTTACCAAACTCCCTGCGATGGGCAAGCTTGGGAAATTGTTCGACCGTGACCCCACCCAAGCATTGAGCAGCGCTTATGACTGTGGCTATTTGATGGCCGCAGAAGTACTGGCTGTCGGTATTGATTTGAGCTTTGCACCAGTACTCGATAGAGACGGTATCAGTCAAGTGATTGGCGATCGTAGCTTTCATGAAGACCCACAAATCATCGTCGCCCTAGCCACGCAATTCATGCGTGGCATGAGAGCAGCAGGAATGGCCACCACGGGTAAGCACTTCCCTGGACACGGTGCAATCGCGCCTGACTCCCATGTAGCAGAAGCCATTGATAACCGTAGCCTTGATGAAATCTTAGCTAGTGATATGCAGCCTTTTTCTCAAACGCTACCTTGGTTAGATGCTTTAATGCCAGCGCACGTAATATTCTCACAAGTGGATAACAAGCCGGCAGGGTTTTCTAAAATTTGGCTAAAAGATATCATTCGCGATACCCTTAAATTTAAAGGCGTCTTGTTCTCTGATGACTTATCCATGGCGGGTGCGCAAGCGGCAGGTGATGTCAGTGCCCGAGTCAAAGCCGCTATCGAAGCGGGCTGTGATATTGCATTGGTGTGTAATGATCGCATTGCAGCACACGAAGCAGCTGAAGCCGCGCAAGAGCTCCCCTATCCGAATCAAAAACGTATCAAAGCCATGCGTGGACAGATTCCCTCATGGCAAGGAGATCTTACGTCTACTTGCCAACAGTTTGAGTATTGGCAACAAGCCAAAGATAGTGTGACTGAAACGTTTTTTGGCGCTGAGCTTGATACGCCTGCTTTTGACAGCCAGTTAGGGAATGACAGAAGGAACGACAGTATAGATCCTACCGCTTACAAATAACGCTTTATAAAAAACGCCTGATGAAAAGTAAAAAACCGCACCTTCGATAAGGTGCGGTTTTGTTGAGTACTGACTAATTAATAAAACATCTCAAACATAGCAGCAATTAGTTTGTTGGATCTACTACCGTACCTTGACTAGGATCATCTCCGTCTGGCAATAAATCATCATTATCGCTATCTAGCGGATTTAAGTCTGGGTCAAGCGCATCGTTACTGATCAACATACCATCATTTGCACTCACAGATTCATCATTTACAACGAACTCAATGCGGCGGTTACGGAAGCGGCCCTGATCGGTTGAGTTATCTGCGATAGGATCTGTCTCACCCATACCTTTGGTAGTCAGCTTATCGGCATCAACACCTTGAGACACCAAATACTCTTTGACTGAATCAGCACGTTCCTGCGACAACTCCATATTATAAGCATCAGATGCTTGACTGTCCGTGTGACCAATAATAACCAACTTCATATCTGGCACTTCAGTGATGATTTTGGCAGCACGGTCAAGCAGCTCTTTATTAACCTCAGGAATAGCAGCTTCATCCACTTCAAAGTTGATAACCTGAATGCTTAATGCGCGCGCGACATCACGAGGATCTGGGTTTTCACCAAGGTTCGTCATAGCGACATCTGCAGCGGCCAGACTGTTGTCAATCTCGCCTTGCAAATCTAGTGGGCCTTCAGCTTTTACAGTCATGCCTGGAGCTGCAGCTTGTAAGTCGCTCACCAACTTATCCAACAAAGATGCATCCGCAGTATTAACGATGATCTCATCACCCTTAATGATCATGCTGGCATTTGGCACGCTTTTTAGAATCGGTAAAATAGTAGCAAGCTGAGCAGCTGCAGGCATATCGGTTGCAAAGCCATCATCGACATCAGCACGGCATTTACTAGCTTCCTCACCAAATGTACTGGTCATGGCATTCATCACTGTCGTTTGTAATGCTTCATCACCAACGTTCATGCGACACGCATACAAGGTATTTGCTTCACCAGTAGCAATGCGTAACGATGCAGGCTCGATATCAGCGATTGCCATGGCTTGTACATCATCACGTGAATCTTGCTGCTGTTCGGTCGCTACGGGGGTACCGACTGGCTCAGGGTTTTCTTGACAGCCACGCAGTAGAGCCCAGGCCAGTGCCGCCAAAATAATCAGACCAACAATGGGGAGCAGCGCTTTCATAAAACTGCCTTTTTCTTCTTCCTCACGCTGCAGGGGTGCCGTACTAGTAGTATCAGAAATTTTCCCTGCGGCAGGCGCAGCAGCCAACATACCTGCGGGCAATACAGCGCCTGCCCATGCTGGAATGTTGTGCTGATAACTCGCAAGATTGTCACGCAAAAACTGTGGCACGGGTGTGGTACCAGCTAAGCTTTTAATCTCATGATAGGCTAGCGGTGCTGCCATAGCAACCAGACCACGGGAGGCATCTGCGTCTACATTATGCGCGCCAGCAAGTTCACGTGAAACACGGTCACGATTGGCACCATCCATCCATACACGCTCATAAAAGCTTTGATCATCACGGGCAATATTTTCGTTTGAGAAACGACTGTAAGTATCGTCATCGGCTAGTCGAGCAGCAAAGATTGCATAAAACTGCTCAAGTAGATTTTTTTTGGCAGGCGTGCGATCATCTCCAAGTACTGCTGGGCTAACCGTGCGCGTCAAATGACCTATAATATCCATAATAACTCCTCCATTTACCATTAATTTTTTTAATCTTAAATAACCTCAGCAAAACTACTCTACAGCTATGAATGACCTTTTGGTTTCAGTAACTACTGTCTTCATTTCTCATTTTTATTAAAAGACCCTGAGAAAACCTTACGACCCAATAGACTACCGCTTCATACAAACAGCTTTTCTAACCGTCAACGTTTGGTTGTTAGCCTATTCAGTATTCACTTCAAGGTTATGTCTCTAATAATACACTTAAAAGTCGATTTCACTCGAGCAATCTATTGATATTCGCTTTGGTAATTATAAGAGTGATCACTGGCACAGTACAATCAAGGGCTGTTGTGCAAATGATACAGTAGGTAATTTTTCAGTTGTGACACGTAACAGGTAATACACGATAATCATCATCAAATAGGGTCGATTGGTACAGCTACGACAGAATGTCTAGCATAAAGGAAGGATAAGATCAGATCGACAGCGCAGATTATGAATACTTTGTAAACAGGCTAGTAAGCACAGTCAGCTTGTCTATATCTGTCTGTTTACAAAGCGTAAAACTATTAAGCCTTATAAGCTTGGTACTGCACTATACTTGGTACAGCATTATAAATGACCAATAAAGACGAATATGGGTGTCAATAAAACTATCTATCTTGCGTGACATTTTTATCTACAGGACGCTCATTGCGTAGTTGTTCGGCAACGATAGTCGTATTGGCAAGCTCATCGACCTCTGCCGCTGACATAGTACCCGCTCGTGTAGCAGTCGCTCTATTATTATTAAAATTGTTATTGAAACTGCTATTAGAGTTAGGCGGTGCTGGAACGACACTGTCATTGGTATCATCATCTAATGCCTGATAGTTCTGAGCGGTACTCATTTGAGTATTATTGACATCGCCACCATAACCCTCATTGACTGACACCCCTTCATTATACTCATCGTCAACTCCATTCATAGCAGCCATATCATTAGCTTCATCAGCGGTCATGGCATTATTGTCAGACAATGGTAAGGGAGCCGATGTGGTGATAGCAATAGCGGGTATGAGAGTGCGCATATCAGTAACTAAATTTTGCAGCAGCACAGCATCAGGCGCTTCTAAGTTAAGGGTGTCATTTTGCAACTGTAGGCGTGCAAAGGGTACTGAGCGCAACAAGGTAAATATATCAGGCAGGGTTTCTGTGTTAATTCCAGATAAGCTAGTGGCAACACCTTCCTTTACTGTCAGCTCACAGCTACTTGTTTGCTCGCCAAAGCTGACATTTAAGCCCTGTCTAAGCGCACCTTGCAATGCGTCATCGCCAATGATAGCCGTACAGTTATACAAACTGCCGCTGTTATCAACTGCCACGACCAATTCGGCAGGCGTCAACACTTGTGCGACAGGCGCTTCGTTAGGCGCAGTGATGACAGGTGCAGTTGCAACTGGCTCTGCAGGTGTCGTAGAGTTCGGTTGAATGACCAGCGCCCAAACCAAGCCAATAGCCACTAACGCTCCAACCAGCAGCAACCCTATAACTATGGCATTTCTTCGCTTACGATTACTAACATCTGCACTGCCTGTAGCAGTATGCGACGCACGATAATCCGATGGATTAACATGAATAGCATCTATACTGTTTTTTTGAGCTTCGCTAAGCTCTACTTGCGTTGGCATTTGCTCACTTGCACCTTCTGAGCTGTTAACTGGCACATCAGCTGTGGCAGTTATTAGACTTGGACTTGCTAGATCCGTCATATCAGTCGCTGTACCATTATCATCCTTTGTAGCGTCATACCTTTTAGCATTGCTACTTGGAACATTGGCATTTGAAGCATTGTCACTTACAACATTGTCATTTGCAGTATTTTCACTTTCAGCATGGCTGTTTAGAGTATTGATAGTCGACGTACCTACTGAAGAGTTATCTATCGAATGAACCTTCTCATCCGTTACAGCTATCAGTGAGAGCACTTCGTCAGCCCATACCGGTAGATACTGGCGCACGGCAGGCTGCTCGGCTTGCAGAAATGCAGGCAAGAATTGCCCTTGTGCTTGATTCTTCAGCTCTTGATAAGCTAATTGCGCCGCGTTTATCAATAGCTGTTCAGTAGCCACAGCATCAACATGATGAGTCACTGCCAACTCATCAATCAATAGCTGACGCTGATCAATTGACTGCCAGATCTGCTCAAATACGTTAGTATTTTCCGTTGACGGTACTGCTACACTGTGGTCACTACGCAGCAGCTGTGAGTATGCCATTGGCTGTGCCAAGCGTGTAATCAAAATAGCATAAAACTGTTCCAGCAAGCTGGTATGTGCCACGTTATCATCATTGCCTAACACGGCTGTGGTAACGGTTCGTTCGAGTTGGTCAATGAGAGTCATAAATAACGTCTTTATTTTGGTTGGTTTGGGTAGTAAAAAGTATTAGAACAGCAGCCACAGCAAAGCTTACGCTTTGTCGTTATTATTCTTAATCAATTAGACAGTATATTGAGTATAATGTGTATGCATATGTAAAAGGAGCGGCGATTTAATTGTAATTCTCCATTAAAAAAATTACGATGAAGCTATCACTGCTCAACTGTAAATAACTGCTTCTTAATTCGTCGTCAATACAACCAAGCAATAGCCTTTGCTGTACAGCCGTCTTTTCCTCATTCTAAAGCGATAACAACCATTACATTTGCGACGCCTTGTTTATTTGGCATGGCCTAAGGATTATTCATTGTTCAACCATACTACTCTTATCATTATCGTCACCGTTATTGTCAGCTTACTAGCGTGGCAAAACAAGGCGTTGTTTAATCGGCTAATCTTTTATCCGCCAGCCGTGAGCGAAGGTCAATGGTATCGGTTTGTCAGTCATGGTTTTATTCATGCTGATAGTATGCATCTATTGTTCAATATGTTTACTCTATACTTTTTTGGTCGTGCCATTGAAGGACTGTATCAGCCATTTTTAGCTGGCTATGGCTTTATCGTTTTTTATCTACTAGCAATTATCGTTGCGATGATACCAAGCTACATCAAAAATAAAAACAGTGCCAGTTATTTAAGCTTAGGGGCATCAGGTGGGGTGTCAGCGGTACTTTTTGCCTTTATTTTGCTTGCTCCTTGGGAGACGCTTTACTTATTTGCTGTCGTTCCTATTCCTGCGATAGTATTTGCCATTGCATACGTCGGCTATAGTATTTACTCTGATAAGCGCGGTGGCTCCAATATCAACCATATGGCACATATGTGGGGCGGTGCATTTGGGGTGATAGCGACCATCGCTCTTGAGCCACAAGTATTACCGCATTTTATTAATGCCTTACTTTCACCTAATTTTTAGCTTGTTTTTAGCACCTTTCTTCATTCACTTAGCTTTTGGGTTTTGATAACGATTTATGATTATAGATATTATTGGTGATGTTCATGGTTATGCTGACAAGCTGACTGGCTTGCTCGAGCAGTTAGGGTATGTCCATAATGGTCAGCACTTTGTACCACCAGAAGGCCATCGGGCGCTGTTTATTGGTGATTTGATAGACCGCGGCACACAGCAAGTAGCAACACTTGAGATCGTCTTTGCGATGCTAGACGCTGATGTCGCCGATGTCGTGATGGGCAACCATGAATACAATGCGATCGCTTTTGCCACGCCTGATCCTCGCAATCCAGGTGAGTACTTGCGCTCACATAATGATATCCATACACGCCAACACGAAACCTTCTTGGCAGAAGTACCCTTTAGCTCAGAGCAACATCAATATTGGATCAAGCGCTTTTATGAGATTCCATTGTGGATTGAAACTGACTATGCCTGCTTTGTGCATGCTTGTTGGGATGTAGACAGTATGGCGGTGCTCAAGCCGATGCTCACCTCTGACAATTGCTTGACCCCTCACGCCCTTGAAGTAACCTCAAGAGAATTTACCGCACCCTTTGATGCCCTCGAGCGGGTATTAAAAGGTGTAGAAACACCGCTGCCTGAAGGCATTGTGATGGTAGATAAAGAAGGTACTGTACGCAAGCGCGTACGGGTACGCTGGTGGCTTGATAACTTGAAATCACGCACACTGCATGAGATTGCTCGTGCGCCCTCATCAGCGCTGGCGCAAATCCCAATAGATGCGATGGCTAAAAACATCGACTTTGCGCTTAAGACACACAAACCTGTGTTTGTCGGTCATTACTGGCTCGCAGGAGAGCCCGAACCACTAAGCGCACGAGTAGTCTGTACTGACTATTCAGCAGCGATAGATAGCGGCTACTTGACGTGTTATCAGCTTGATACTGCCAAGCCATTGCCACTAAATGCCGATAACTTTATCCAATATCGCCATGACTAATTGACAAATATTATCTACACATTGACTCCGTTTTGAACCAGTAGTGAATAAGTAATGACGCTTACTTTGCAATTATTGATAAAACTTGGCTTTACGGCCATAGTATATTTTTTGTATGATGGTCTTTTTGAGGATATCGCATTATGAGCACCCAATCAGCTACTGAACATCCCAAACCTATCTTTTCTCCTGCCGGCCAAGCAAAAGTTGGCATTATTATGGGCTCACAGTCTGACTGGGCGACGATGAGCGCCGCGGCACAGTTGCTGTCTGATTTTGAGATTGCTTTTGATTGTGAAGTCGTCTCTGCACACCGAACGCCAGACAGGTTATTTGACTATGCCAAAAGCGCTAAAGATAAAGGCTTACAAGTGATTATCGCTGGTGCAGGCGGCGCAGCGCACCTGCCTGGTATGTGTGCCAGTCAAACGCCACTTCCTGTATTTGGAGTGCCAGTAAAGTCCTCGATGCTGAGCGGTTGGGACAGCTTGCTCTCTATTGTACAGATGCCTAAAGGCGTCGCTGTCGGCACGTTAGCGATTGGTACGGCAGGTGCTTATAACGCTGCTCTCCTTGCGATTCAGGTCTTGGCATTGCATGATAGCGAGATTGCTACTAAGCTGGATAATCTGCGTAGCACCCAAACGGAAACCATCTTAGCCAGTCCAACACCTGGGATTATTAATTAATCAGAAAAGCCAATGTTGAAAAAAGCTAAGTTAGCGACAGTTTCTAAAAAAAGCCCAAGACTTGAATACCCATCACTTAAATATAAACAATTGTCATTTGATGTTTTTTCAAGGTGGGTTTTACTAAATACAAGGTGCATACGTTGCACCTTTTCCTATTTTAATATGATCGTTTTAATCCATTTTTAACTCAAAGAGTCTCTATCATGACTACAGCCAATGCTTATCCTGTTACTCAAACTATTCGTACCATCGGTATCTTAGGCGGTGGTCAGCTCGGTATGATGCTCGCCCAAGCTGCTCTGCCGCTCGGCTATCAGTGTGTGTTTTTAGAAGACAGCACTGACTGTCCTGCTAGCCTATATGGAAAAGTGTTCCATAGTGAGCAATTAGAGGAGTTCATCGCTGCCGCCGATGTGTTTACCTTAGAGTTTGAAAACACTCCGACAGCGACTGTCGAGCAGTTAGCCAAATTATCAAAATCGGGCAGCAAACAAGGTATGTTTCCACCGCCGATTGCCCTTGAGATTGCCCAAGATCGCTTAAAAGAAAAGCAGATGTTTAATGATTTAGATATCGCCACCGTACCTTTTAAAGAAGTCAGCTCTGAAGCTGAGTTACAACAAGCTTGTGAAGTGTTAGGACTGCCCATCGTCCTTAAAACCAGTCGCGGTGGCTACGATGGCAAAGGCCAATACGTCATCAAGCAAGACAGTGACATCAAAACTGCTTGGCAAGATCTAAAAGACGCCGTCAGCGGCAAAGGCAGCCTAACGCCAACCCCTGCACCACTTATCGCAGAGGGTTTTATTAATTTCAGCCGTGAATTGTCTATCATCGCCGCACGCGCCCAAAATGGCAGTGTACGCTGTTATGACTTGGTGGAAAATGACCATCATCATGGCATCTTGGCCAAGACCCAAGCGCCTGCTGTAGGCACTAGCCATCTCTTTAGCCAAGCACAAGAAGCCATTACCACGGTCATGAACCATTTGGGTTATGTCGGGGTGATGGCACTTGAATTATTCGTTACCAAAGATGCTCGCGGTCATGATTACCTGCTTGCCAATGAGATTGCTCCACGCGTGCACAACTCTGGTCACTGGAGTATTGAAGGGGCGATTACCAGTCAGTTTGAGAACCATATCCGCGCGGTCGTCAACTTGCCTTTGGGAGATACCGACAACGTCCATCCTGCGATTATGGTCAACGTACTGGGACAGTACCCTGATATCAGTGACGTACTGGCTATCGATGGTGCGCATTATCATAGCTATCACAAGGCGGAGCGCGAAGATCGCAAAATCGCCCACATTACCTTGATGCCCAATGACGTGACCGACTTAGACACATCCATGGCTAAACTGGTCGCCGTGTTACCCAATAAGGTCGGCTTAGACAAAGAATATCCACCTATCGCAGCTACTCAAGAGCGTCAGGAGCAGACAACTGCGACTCCTACTCAAGATGCCCAAAACCTTGATAACGAAACCGAAACAGCTGTCGAAAACGCTGACTTAGTAAGTAAAGATAACAAAGTGAGTCAAGTGAATAGCGCGGAAGAGGTTCAGGCAAAAACAGCAAAGGCTAAAAAATAATGCAGATTTGGGTAGATGCTGACTCGGTGCCATTAATCGCCAAAGATTTGATTATTAAAACTGCTGAGCGTACGCAGACGGTAGCGATATTCGTCGCCAATCAGCCGATTAAATTGCGTAAGTCTCCCCTGCTCGTCATGACGGTGGTGCCTTCAGGGTTTGATAAAGCTGATGATTATATCGTCGAGCAAATACAGCCAGGCGATTTGGCCATCACCAGTGACATTCCTTTGGCCAATGATATTTTGGACAAAGGCGGCATGGTCTTGACCACGCGCGGGGTGGTCTACGACAAAAATAATATTAAGCAAAAGCTCAATATGCGTGACTTCATGGATACCATGCGCGGTACTGGCGTACTTGAATTACAAGAAATGAGTGGGCAAAAACCTTATGGCGATCGGGACAAAAAAGCTTTTGCTGACGGCTTAAATAAGTTGGTACGTTAAGTTCACACCTACTTTTAAGCCAACCTTTATCCAGCCTCAACCTGAAAGCTATCCTTTCTTCCTCTTCTTTAATACGCGTTATTTTCTGCAAAACATACAATCTTGCAAAGCGTATACACTCTATAACCAAACACTATGCAAACGGCACGCTTCATAACGAAGCGTGCCGACTATTCTTGTTAGTATATATTCAGTTTTTGGCACAAAGACTTTACACAAAGAAGATGTCATTGACTTCCTCCCCTCCCTAAAGTGAGGGGATTCCTTCTGCAAGACGGTCAAGCCCGACCGCAAGAATATTCTTACTGGCGTTGATATCTCTATCATGCCATATGCCACACTTTGCACAAGTCCATTCTCTTATTCGCAAACCTGCTCTACCTTTCGGACTACTGGACATATCGCCACAGTGTGAGCAAGTCTGGGTAGTGTATCGTTCATTCACGATTTCAAAACGGCAACCTGCGTTCTCGCATTTATAGGTCAATTGTCGTTTGAGTTCAAACCAACCTGCGTCATATACGCTTTTGGCCAGTTTGCCTTTTCTACTGTTAAATTGGGTGGTCTTAACGTCACCCACGACGATTAAGGCTTTGTTTTTAACAAGCTTGGTGGTGAATTTATGTATGAGGTCTTGGCGTGTATTTTTGATTTTGGCATGGATTGCTTTGACACGATTTTTATTACTAGCACGCTGGGCTACTGCTAATTTATTCGCCCATTTTTGGGTCTGCTTAATAGTGAGTTTATCGCCCATTGAGGTAGTAGCAGACTCTTTTAAGCCCAAATCAATTCCAACGCTGCCCTTACCACTTACTTGCTTAGGAAAGTCTTTAACGGTAATACACGCATACCAACGATTACGACTGTCTTGTACTATCTCTAAGGTGTTAATTTGATATAGGCTTAGGTTGTAGCTATCGAATACATCGATGATGAGCTTTTGACCTTTAGTTAGGGATAGCTGTATGGTTGATTTAAGTGCCTTCTTACCTGTCTGCTTTGTTTGCAAATACTTGATAGCAGATTTCTTAAAAGGTATCCACCCAAGTGATTTACGTTTGGCATCAGGACGATTGCTACGCCAGTTAAGTTTGGCTTTTTTAAATTGTTTACGTGATTTAGCGTGAGTCTCATTGATAGCCTGTAACGTCTGACTGTGTAATCCTAAATACTCACCGCTACCTTTGGTGTATTGGCTTAAATCATAGGCTGAAAAGTACTTACCTGTGCGTCTTAAATGCTCAAAGCTTAACGCATTAACATAGTTCCACGCATAGTTAACACTCCCAGCTAGTTTGTTTAGCTGGTTTGCATGTTTGTCTTTGATGCGTAGTTTGAGTGTTTTCATATGCTTAGTATGGCGAGGTTAATTTTAACTTACAACCCTTTAACTGCTTCTTACGACAGTGTATGTCGCCTTATGTCCACCCCCTGAAGTGGGTGGTTTTACGGCGACTGGTGATAAAAAACAATAACGTATACAAAAACAGGAATGATTATGAAAATTTTAGTAATTGGCGCAAGTGGTCGTGTGGGTACGGATTTGGTTAAACAGTTATTAGCGGACAAGCATCAAGTGATTGGCACGACTCGTCAAGAAGAAAAGCTATTTAACGATGACAATTATAGTCAGTTAGATTTAGACATTACCGCTGAAAAGGATGCAATTCAAAAACAAATCGAGCAAGATATTGATGCTGTCTATTTTGTCGCAGGCTCTGGCGGTAAGGACGTTTTAGAAGTAGATTTACACGGTGCGGTTAAGACCATGCAAGCGACGCAAGATAAAGGTATCAAACGCTATATCATGTTAAGCACGGTGTTTTCGTTAGACACTAGCAAATGGGACAACCCTGGTATTGCAGACTTAAAAGAATACTATATTTGCAAGCATTACGCCGATCAGTGGTTGGTCAATAACAGCGACCTTGACTACACTATCGTACAAGCAGGTGCGCTAAAAGAGCGCGAAGCGACGGGTAAAATCACTATCAATGATGATAATGCGGGTGAGAACTCGATTGAAGATGTGGCTACTACGTTAGCTGCCGTACTAAATGCGAGCAACACGACTAAGAAAGTCTTTAGTATTCACAATGGTGCAACAGCCATCACTGACGCTATCGCAAAACTATAATAATTAGAGACTTATAATAAATAACCTGTCGCTCTACGATAGCTAAAGACAGAAAAAACGAGTAAGCCGAAAGGTTTACTCGTTTTTTTATGGCTGTCTATTAACGAGGCAGCGACTACTATGCAATCCTTTCAGAGCGTTAACTATTTCAGAGCGCTACTAAACCACTAAACTAAGATCAGCCATTAAGCCAAGCCACTGGGAAAAGAAATCACTTCCTCCAAATTTCTAGCACCTGCTATAACCATCAATAATCTATCAACACCAACTGCGATACCGCTACAAGGCATCAGAGCATCAGACGCTGCCAATAGATGCTCATCGATTGGCATTTGTGGCAAATGATGCTGCTGACGCAATTGATTGTCCTGCTCAAAGCGCTCCCGTAACGCCTGTCCATCTGCCAGCTCATCATAAGCATTGGCAATCTCAATACCATTGATATAGAGCTCAAAACGCTTGGCCACATTATTGCCCTCTTTATCAACAGCCGTTTTTGCCAGTGCTGCCGTTGCAGGTGGATACTCGATAATCAACGTCGGCAAATCATGACCCAGATTCGGCTCTACTGCATGACTGAATAGCAAATCCAACCAGCTTTGGCGAATGTTTTCTTCACTCTCGTCTGCATCATTGATGTCAGCGTTGAAATCAAAGCCCGTTAAGCCTTTGTCTTCTGCGACTGCTTGTAGCGCTGCAAGGCTGGCCGTCAGCGGATGGATACCGACAAAGTCCATAAACGCATCGACATAGCGGTAATGACTCATCACCACTGGATGACCATAAAGCGCCTCTAGTAACTCGCCTAACTCAGTCGCCATATCATCTAAACTATAATTTGGCTGATACCATTCAAGCATGGTGAATTCAATATTATGGCGCACACCTATTTCGTTATCTCGAAATACTGGGCAAATCTGATAGATAGGTACCTGCCAGCTGGCGAGTAAACGCTTCATCGCAAACTCAGGTGAGGTATGCAGATAATACATACAGGGTTTATCTTGATAAGTGACTTGCGCAGCGACTGACTGCAAGAATGTATCGGTGTTACCTGCTTGCGACAGCAGTGGCGTTTGCACTTCAAGCATGTGACGACTGGCAAAAAACTGACGGATATTGCTCATGAATTGTGCGCGCTGTTGCGCCATTGCCAGTGTCATGGTTGGCGCATAGCTGCAATCTGCATCATGCCTAGGATGGTTATTTTTTTGACTCATGAATATTGACTACAACTTATTAACAATAGGTTTTATATTTAGCTACTATTCTTGGATTGCTAAAACTGCCATTCACGGCGTAGATGATAATCCCGACGCAGCTTATCAAAGTCAGCACCGCTCACCTGCCCGTTAGTAACTTTTGCGCGTAGCTGTTTATCATCCTGCATAATGTCATAAAACTTCACTAGCCTATCAGGATGCTCCTTCAGCTCCGACCATAAATACATATTGACTGGTAATAGTTGCTGCATAGACTGTGTCGGATTAACGGCAAGCGCTTCACATAATGCATCATAGATCATTTGTGTACCTCGCAGCTTACCTTCTAAGGTATAGCCTGCAATATGCGCTGTGGCGATTGCGAGCTTTGATAATAACTGCTCAGAGACTTGCGGCTCATGCTCAAACACATCGAGCACTACTTGGCGCTCGTTACTTTCAATATCAGCCTGTAATGCGGCTGCATCAATCACTGGACCTCGGGCACTATTAATTAATAAGGCTTCTGATGGCATGGCATCTAATACAGCTTTATTAATCAAATGCCGTGTTGGATAGTCGCTACCACTAAGGCTAGATTCACCCTTCTTATCAGTCAGCGGTACATGCAAGCTGATGATGTTACTTTGGTTAATGACTTGCTCAAAGCTGGCGTTATTGATGTTCGATGCAGGCAGTAATGGGTCATACCCCAATATCTGCCACCCAAGATTAGTAGCATACTGCGCCAGTGTACTACCGATATTACCCAGTCCGATGATACCCAAGGTTACTGGCACCGGTGGCTGCTGCCAGTACTGTGGACGCAAGGTCAAAATTGCCGTCAATACGTATTGCACAACTGAATGCTTGCTAGAGCCTGCAGCATTGGCAAAGCTAATATTGCGCTGCGCCAGATATTCCTGATCGACATGATCGGTACCAATGGTCGCCGAACCGACAAACTTTACACTGCCATTATTTGCTAATAAATGCGCGTTTACCTGCGTCACAGAGCGTATCAATAAGACATCTGGCTGCGTCTCGGCAAGTAGCTGCGCACTAATGTCTCGCCCAGCGGCTTTGATAATATTAACGCTTTGATAAATACCCTGACCCAGCGTTTGCGCGTTAAAAAAGTCGTCAAGACTGGCAATATTGCTATCTGCGATAATGGTCAGACTATCTGTTGTTTCAGAGATTCCGTGAGAAGCACTATCTGGCGCAAGCTCAGTCAGTACAGAAGAGTTGATAGCGTTGGGCATAATAAGCGCCTCGATTGATTAAGAGTATTATTGAGTGTCTGCTGATTGTTATGATCGGGTCGGCTAGTATCATATGCACGACAACTAGGGCGTGTCCTCAATCTGAACGATTGCATCTAAATGGACTAAAAATGGCTAAATTTTGCCAAACGGCGTCAAATAACTGGCTAGTATCCCGATATTATCTGCGTTATTTTCCTTGTTTGACTTCAATTTATCTCATTTTTATCATCATTTCCAAAATGAGGACACGCCCTAACCATACCTTACTTTTTTATTTTACGCTTATCACTGTTACTTTTTGCTGAGTCATCAAAGTCTAACAACATTTGATTGTCTGTCAGGATGACCTCTTTTGGCGAAAATATCTCGTCTTTATGTTGAGATATCCACTCGCGCCACACGGCAAGACCAATTGCCAATACGACTGGCCCAATAAACAAACCGACAAAACCAAAGGCCGTCAGACCACCTAACACCCCGATAAAAATAATAATAAAAGGGATTTTGGTTGCGCCACTGATCACCATAGGACGAATCAAGTTATCTACCCAGCTAATCACTAAGGTACCCCAAACTGCTAGGCCGATACCTTCTGCTGTATGACCTTGACTCAATAGCCAAATCGATACTGCACCCCAAGCAAACGGTGTACCAAAAGGAATTAATGCAATCATAAAAGTAGCAATGGTTAATAAGATTGGACTTGGTGCCCCTGAAAAATAATAGCCAACACCCGCAAGCAAAGCCTGCGCTAATGCTGTCAGCCCAATACCATAAACCACGGCACGCGTGGTGCTACCAACCGAATCAATATAACCATCGATACGATTACCGATAATATTACGCAATGCCTGACGAATCTGGCGTATCAAGCTGATCCCATCACGATAAAAGAAAAACAACGTCATCAACGCCATACCAAGCTTAGCTAGCGTGCTAAACGCCACATCAAGTGCGACCTTCCCATAGTACAAATGCGACTGTATCCACAGACGAAATGCTTCTAATGCCCCTTCAGGGTTTCGATTTATTTGCCACAATATATCTTTGATTTGCTGACCAATAATAGGCAACTCTTTGAGCGACTCTGGCACATCAAGATAACCAACTTTGACACGGTAAATCAAATTACTAATAAGGCTCAGCGCCTCTTGTTGCAAGATAAACAAGCCAATAACCAGCGGCACACCCATGATTAAAGAGATACTCACAGTCATGATGGCGGCACTGAGATCTGGGCTAAAACGCACTCTTTCATGAAAAAAGTTATAAACTGGAAAGGTGACATAAGCCAAAATCGCTGCCCACAATGCAGGTACAATAAAAAACTGTACCACTTGAAAGCACAGGATTATTAATATTGCGAGCAAAGTGATGGCGAGTAAGCGTTGAATGACTAACTCTTTTGTCCAGTTTTCAATCATAACGTGTAAACCAAAAGTTAACCGCAAAAGGTGGGCACGCTTTTGCTGCAAAATATATAAGTAAGCTACTGTTGACGAACCATATCCATAAACGGTAGCCATAGGCGAGATAAGTATCTGGTCAGTTTGATATTTGGCATCGAAGACTTTCTTTTATATCATTTTTTATCAACCATATCTTATAGTTAATAACCGTCAATGGATATGATTAGCTGATAAACTCATTGATTTATCAGATTAAACAACCAACCTACCGCCTGCGCTTGAGTGCTGAGCAAACAGATTTCGTGCTTCGCGTCTATTATGCAATAAGATGACTGAATAGGATAACGCTATGTTGTAATTTTTACTTACAATTTCATTTAAGCAGCTTAGCATCATTACTACTTAGATTCTAAAAAACAGTCTCTATCAGTGCCGCGGTCGAATATTCAACACGCCCTAATCAAGCTACACTTTATAGTGTCGAGTAGTCTCATAAAGGAGTCTTCTAATAGAGGTAAATCATCGCGGCTTGCTCTTAGCCTTGATAATTGATGTTATACTAAAGCGACTATTTTAGTTTTTTCAAAGCTGCTAAATAAGTTTTAGCGCAACATTCTGCGCAAATCTCAGCATCATAAATAACGAGCATGCGATAAGTATTGATGACTTAGTACCAGCTTATGAGCGTTTTTAGAATAAAGCCTGATCATTTAAGGCGCTGTGCTTAGACAGAGCATATCTGCTCGCACAGTTTTCAAAGATCTTATTCGGATTGATAAATCCTCCAAATTTTAATTGATATATTTATAGGAACAATAACAATGTCAAAAGACACTGATACCTCCAACCTTACAGCAGAGAATGCTGCCAACTCAAACTCTATACCCAACACTGTCACTTTTGCTTTAGCTCAGTCACATTTTTTAGTGGGTGATATTACTGCCAATGCGGATAAAATGCGTCAGCTTGCTATTGAAGCACGCGCGCAAGGCGCCGACGTGATTGTCTTCCCAGAATTGGCGCTGTTGGGCTATCCACCGCAAGACCTACTATTACGTCCAAGCCTTTCAGGTCGCGTCAAAAACGCACTGTCTGCGCTCAGTGATATCGAGGATATTGTGATGATCGTCGGTTACCCACATGTCGATCATCATGGTACCTTTAACTCAGCGGCTATCTTGCATAACGGTCACCAAAAAGGCTTTTATCATAAGCAGTTTTTGCCAAACTATGGCGTGTTTGATGAGCGTCGTTATTTTGATAAAGGTCGCAATCAAGTATTATTTGATTATAAAGGCATCACTATCGGGCTTCTTATTTGTGAAGACCTATGGGAAAAAACGCCAATCGCTGATCTCAAACAGCAAGGCGCAGATCTCATTGTTTGCTTAAATGCATCACCGTTTGAAGCGAATAAGCAAGACACACGCAAAGCCATGCTGACCAAACGTAGCCGCGAGCACAAGCTGCCTATCGTGTACGTAAATGCGGTGGGTGGTCAAGACGACTTAGTATTCGATGGCGGCTCTATGGTCGCACAAGCCGACGGCACTATCGCGCATGAAGCTTCGCGCTTTTTAGATCAGTTAATGCTGGCAACTTTGGATGTCAACACCCTCAAATTTGACAACCAAACCAAAGCGCCACTGTCGCTCAGCCGTGAATCAGAAATGTATCAAGCCTTGGTCGTTGGACTGCGCGACTATGTCAACCATTCAGGATTTACAGGGGTGCTTATAGGTCTCTCAGGCGGGATTGATTCAGCCCTTACCTTGTGTATAGCGGTTGACGCATTGGGCGCTGATAAGGTCTATGCAGTGATGATGCCTTATGAATACACTTCTAAAATCAGCCTAGAAGATGCGCAAGCACAAGCACGCCGCCTGAACGTCTCTTATACCGTCTGCCCTATCTTTGATGCGGTAGAAGGCATTCGCCATACGCTTGCACCATTATTCAACAAGTCACCTACCGACACGACTGAAGAAAACATTCAAGCGCGTGCACGCGGTGTTATCTTGATGGCACTCTCTAATAAGTTTGGACACTTAGTACTCACCACTGGCAATAAGTCTGAGCTGGCAGTCGGGTACTCCACTTTATACGGTGACATGGCTGGTGGTTTTGACGTGCTTAAAGACGTCTATAAGTCACAAGTCTATAACTTAGCCAGCTACCGCAATCGTCTTGAAGATACGCCTGTCATTCCTGAACGCGTCATCACCCGCCCGCCTTCTGCGGAGCTACGTCCTGATCAAAAAGACCAAGACAGCCTCCCTGATTATGATGTGCTAGACGGTATTTTGACCTTGTATATCGATGAAGATATGGGTTACCAAGATATTATCAATAAAGGTTTCGATGCTGATATGGTCGGTAGAATCATCCAGATGGTTGATGGTAGCGAATACAAACGTTTGCAAGCACCTATTGGTACTAAGGTTAGCCACAAAGCCTTTGGCCGTGAGCGCCGTTATCCGCTGGTGAATAAATGGTCTCTTAAAGGCTAAGCACCACACTCAACGCCTGTCACAACAAACAATTAAAAGTGGCGGGCTGAGTGCAATAGAATTATAATTCTCTTGTTTTATCATTAGCTGGGTGTATGCCCAGCTTTTTTATTATCTATCTATTCTCTATCTTTCTAATTATCAAGCAGATTCCAATGGCTCAATGATTGAGCCTATCTGTTTTTATCCGAGTATCTCATGAGTTTGCTAACTGCTAGTATCTATCTTCTTTTATTACTTGCCCTAAGCGCTTTTGTCTCCAGTGCCGAGATTGCCATTGCAGCTGGCCGCAAAATTAAGCTGCAAATCATGGCAAAAGACGGTGACGTCCGCGCACTGGACGTCCTCAAGATGCAGGACAATCCTGGCAGTTTTATCACTGTGGTTCAAATCGTGCTAAACGCGGTGGCAATTTCAGCGGGTGCCGTTGGTGAGTCTGCGATTAGCCCTTATCTACAGCTATTAATCAAACATGAAGCTGCCTCATCGATCATATCATTTGTCTTAATCACCAGTTTGTTTTCATTGCTCGCCGATTTGATGCCCAGACGCTTGGCTATGCTAAATACTGAGATTATTGCAGTGAAATTAGTGCGACCAATGATGCTGTTGATTTTTATATTTAAGCCTGTCATTTGGGTGTTTGATGGAGCAGCCAACTTATTATTCAAACTGGTTGGTATCTCAACTGTACGTCAAGATGACATGACTCCAGAAGACATCTATGCTGTGATGGACGCTGGCGCAGAAGCGGGTGTCCTCAAAAAACAAGAACATCACTTAATCGAAAACATCTTTGAGATGCAAGAGCGTACCGTCACTTCAGTGATGAACCCACGCGAGCATGTGGTTTATTTCGATACCAAGGCCACGACCGACGAGATCGTCAAGACCATGATCAAACAGCCACATAATAAGTTTTTGGTCTGTAAGGATGATGATCTAGAAAACATCATCGGTTATGTTGAGTCACGCAGCTTTTTGGCGTTAGTGCTTGAGCATCAAGATGTCAGTCTCACGGACAAGGCATTATTAAAACCTGCTCTCTTTATCCCAGATACCTTGTCACTATTTGAAGTATTAGAAACCTTTAAGTCTACTGGCGCAGACTTTGCTGTCATCGTCAATGAATATGCATTAGTCGTGGGCGTCCTCACCTTGAGAGACGTCATGAGCATTGTGATGGGCGAGCTGGTCACTTTGGAAGAGCAGCCTATCGTACAGCGTACTGATAATTCATGGCTAGTAGATGGCATGACGCCGATTGAGGACGTCATTCGTGCTTTGGGAATTGTCGATCTGCCACGCAGCCAAAACTATGAGACTATGAGTGGCTTTATGATGTATATGCTGCGCAAAATACCCAAAAAGACCGACAGTATCGACTATGCCAATTATCACTTCGAGATACTGGCCACTGATCATTTAAAAATCAATCAGCTGCTGGTCACTAAATCCGATGAGGTTACCTAATAAATTTTAATCTAAACCTCCAACGATCAGCGACTAGTCACGCGTACCAAATATGGCTGTGCCAACACGTACCATCGTAGAGCCATTAGCGATGGCATTTGCCATATCACCACTCATGCCCATGCTCAGCGTATCCCATGCCTTGAGCTCTGGATACGCTTGTTGAATCTGCTCAAACAGCTGTTTGGTGCGCGCAAAAGCATCTGTATCCTCTTGGGCTGGGATAATCATCAGACCTCGTAGCTGCAGACGCTCATAATCTTTGATAGAGACTATCAGCTCTGGCAACTCTTCAGGCAAACAACCAGACTTGCTGTCCTCATTATCGATATTTACTTGAATCAACACATTCAGAGGCGGTAAGTTATCAGGGCGCTGACTATGCAGGCGTTTGGCGATGATATCGCGCTCTACTGTTTGTACCCAGTCAAAATGCTCGGCGATATCACGGGTTTTATTACGCTGTATATGACCGATGTAATGCCATGCAATGTGATTCGTATCAGGCTGAGCTTGCAGTGCTGTAATCTTTTCAATGGCTTCTTGTAGATAGTTTTCGCCAAAATCACGCTGACCTTGCTGAGCTAATGCTGCGATCATCTCAGCAGGCTTGGTCTTTGATACTGCCAATAAACTAACGCTTCCTGCTTCCCTCTCCTCTGCTTGAGTACAAGCCTCCTTTATTTGATGATTTACCTGTTGCCAGTTATCGATCAAAGCTTGTTTATCAAAGTTACCTTGCTGATCAAGATTATCTGCCATGTCGCTCTTTATAACCTCACTGTTGGTGTGACCTGTAAAATCACTATACATAAATGGCCCGTTTGAGTTTCTTAAAGATAAATATGGGTTAAATATTCGTCAATATAAAATAATAACAGAACCCTTTTTTTAACTGATTTTCCACACTGAATATTTTTTATTTAATTTGTCTAGTGGATGGTTAAATATCAGCAGTCTTGTTATGATATTGTTACACGATTTAACATATACTGTTAACACAGTAAGAAATACAAAAATAATTTAACCTGATACTTTTATTAATTAGTATTTATCAATACGTTGCTGCCTGCCACGCCTATCTTAACGTATTTATATGGATTTTATAACGCGGAAAAATAGCCTTTTATATATCTACCCATTTTGATCATTAGGAATTCCTGACCATGACTGAAAAAAGTAACTTAAGTATCGAAGATCTGCTGCGGTTCACAGTTAAGCATAAAGCCTCAGACTTACATCTCTCCGCTGGCATGCCGGCAGTGATTCGAGTCGATGGCGAGATCACACGTATCAATATGCCAGTGATGAGTCATCAGGTTGTGCATCAGCTGATTTATGACATCATGAATGACAAGCAGCGCGCTGACTTTGAGGAGTTTTTTGAGACGGATTTCTCTTTTGAAATCCCAAACTTAGCTCGCTTTCGGGTAAACGCTTTTAATCAAAACCGCGGTGCTGGTGCTGTATTCCGTACGATTCCATCAGAGGTATTAACCCTAGACGATTTAGGCATGGGCGAAGTATTTAAACGGGTTTCAGACTTCAAGCGCGGTGTGGTACTCGTGACTGGTCCTACTGGCTCTGGTAAATCAACGACACTAGCAGCTATGATTGATTATATTAATGATACGCGTAAAGAGCATATTTTGACCATCGAAGATCCCATTGAGTTTGTCCATGAATCCAAAAAAAGCCTCATCAACCAGCGCGAGGTGCACCGCGATACCTTAGGGTTTGAGCCTGCACTACGCTCGGCACTACGTGAGGATCCAGACGTTATCTTGGTTGGTGAGCTACGTGACCTTGAGACTATTCGTCTGGCCTTAACCGCTGCCGAAACGGGTCACTTGGTATTTGGCACCTTGCATACCAGCTCCGCGGCCAAAACCATTGACCGAGTGATTGATGTCTTTCCTGCCTCTGAAAAAGACATGATTCGTGCGATGTTATCTGAATCCCTACAGGCTGTCATTTCCCAGACGCTGCTACGCAGACAAACAGGCGGACGAGTCGCGGCGCATGAGATTATGCTGGGGACACCTGCTATTCGTAACTTAATCCGTGAAAACAAAGTCGCGCAGATGTACTCATCTATTCAGACTGGCGCAGGTGACGGCATGATTACTCTGGATCAATCACTGAAAAACTTGGTATCCAAAGGCACGATTCATAAAGATGTTGCACGGCCATATGCTAAGCAGCCTGATGACTTTATCTAGCACTAAGAACTGACTTTTTCCTTAATAACATCATTTTAATATAGGCATGCTATGGACTTCGATAAACTGCTGCAACTCATGATAAAAAAGAACGGCTCAGATTTATTTATCACTGCCAATGTCGCACCTTCGATGAAGGTAAATGGCACAATCTGCCCTATAGGCCAAACCCCTCTGACCGCTGAACAAACCATGATTTTGGTTAAAAGCATTATGACAGATGCTCAGAAAAAAGAATTCGATGAGACTCACGAATGTCAATTTGCCATCTCAGATAAAGCGCAGCAGGCACGCTTTCGGGTCAGTGCTTTTATTCAACGTGATATGGCAGCGATGGTTCTCAGAAAGATCGAAACTAAAATCCCGACCGTTGAAGAGCTTAATTTGCCGCCCTCACTTAAAGAGCTGGCCATGACAAAACGTGGCATCATTCTGTTAGTAGGCGCAACGGGTACAGGGAAATCGACGACACTTGCTTCGATGGTAGGCTACCGTAATCAAAACTCTCACGGCCACATCATTACTATCGAAGATCCGATAGAATTTGTGCATCAGCATCAAGGCTGTATCATCACCCAGCGTGAAGTTGGCATTGATACCTTATCATTTGAGGCAGGGCTAAAAAACACGCTGCGCCAAGCGCCTGATGTTATTTTGATTGGTGAGATTCGTAACCGAGAGGTAATGAGCTATGCCATTCAATATGCCGAAACAGGGCATTTGGTGTTTGCCACCTTGCACGCCAATAACGCTAACCAAGCCATTGACCGCATTATTCACTTCTTTGAAAGTGACCGTCATAATCAGCTATTTATGGATTTGTCCCTGAACTTAAAGGCGGTTATTGCTCAGCAATTGATTCCAACTCCTGATGGTAAGGGTCGACGTGCCGCCATTGAAATCCTACTGAACTCGCAGCTGATTAGCGACTATATCCGTAAAGGCGAGCTGCACGAAATCAAAGATGTCATGACACGCTCACGCGATAGCGGTATGCAAACTTTTGATCAGGCACTGTTTGATCTATACGAAAACGGCGATATTACCTATGACGATGCTATAAAACATGCTGACTCACCAAATGATGTACGTCTAAAAATCAAGCTTTATGGTAAAAACAGCACTGCAAACGTGGATGAAAACGCCAATAGTTTATCTTTAGATATGCGTTAATCGCTTATTATTAACCACTAAAAAAGCGCTCAAGGTGAGCGCTTTTTTTTGATTCAAACTGTCTAGCACTTCATGCTAATGCACAGCAAAAATAGACATCACGTAGCTTATTTAGCACTGTCTTTGCATTCTTGATTATCACAGATACCATACAGCACCAGTGAGTGACCAGACAGCGTAAAACCGAACTCTTCTGCAACCTTTAACTGCTGTTCTTCGATGATTGCGTTACGGAACTCCACAATCTTACCGCAAATATCACAAACGAGATGATCGTGATGCTCTTCTTGAGTGATTTCAAAGACAGATAAGTTATTTTCAAAGTTGTGACGCTCGACAATACCCGCTTGTTCAAATTGTGTCAGCACTCGGTAAACTGTCGCTAGACCTACGTCTTCTCCTTGCTCAATCAGTGCCTTATATACTTCCTCTGCACTCATATGATGCAACTCAGCGTTCTCAAGCAACTCCAAAATCTTGAGACGTGGCAAGGTTACTTTCAATCCCGCTTTACGTAGTTCTTGATTGGATAAAGAAGCCATGGTATCCCTTATGACTATTAAAGTCTTAGCAAAAATTTCGAGAAATAAAAACCGTTAACAATAACTGTCTATCTAACAAGCTTTATATCTAAAAGCAATGGTAGTAGTTCTGTATGATAACATCATGCCGTTACCTAACGCTTGCAGCCATGTTAAGTCTATGAATTTAAAATATAAATGCTAGATTACATTAGGTAGTGTTTGGTAAATAATGTCGTAAGTGGTAGGCAATTGCAAGTAAATAACGTATCATTTGTCAAAGATTGCCGGTAAGACACGCATCCGTTGCCCTTAACCGTGCCTAACCCATTATTTATGAGTCATCTTACCATGATAAAGCCTCTAACTTATCTTACACTGAACCATCGCACATCTAACAAGGTAAATACCTTACGTAAACTTATGATTACTGCGACCCTTGGTGCCACTGTCGCTCTATCTGGTTGCTCATTGTTTAGTGTGTATACAATTGACTTACCTCAGGGTACACCTATTACCCAGACCCAAGTGCAAAAGCTACAAGTCGGTATGAATCAAAACCAAGTATTATATATATTGGGAAGTCCAGCCATTCGAGATACCTTAGCGCCCAATCGCTGGGATTATATCTATGACTATCAAGCAGGCACTCAAGGTAAGCGTGATGGTATTGCGGATGTCAAAAACGCCAGTCAGCATCTGACTATTTACTTTGATGCCAATGGTATTGTTAATCGTATTGAAGGTATCGAAACGTTACCTGAATCCTAAGCGCTCTATAGCTTAAGCCCATAGCTGCAATACTTATACTATCGCTTAGTAGCTTAATATTATGGCTTAGCGGCTTACTTCTGCTTTTTTTGTATACCTCTACTTTTGCGCTGAGACATTGGATCAGCGCTCAAGCTACGATAGACCTCGATACGATCAAGCGGCTGCAAGACATAGCTTAGCGGCTGCTTTTGCGCATAGATACCAACGTGCCAACGCTTAGCCGCTGGTATCTGGATATCGACTACCTGCTCACACCATGTTGCTAGCTCAGGAAACTGAACCAACCAACCAGCCTGTGTGAGCGCTTCATATAAAGTCGTACCGCCAATCACTTGTAAAGTCAGATAGTGTTGGCGCTGCACATCCTCAGCATACGCTAAATATACTGTTATCGTCTCTATCTTCCCTAATGGCTGAGACTGCATAGAAGCATTATCTGTTAGCTTAACCACTGCATCACCCAGCCTATTAACGCAAAAATCAATGCCAAGGGTACGATGAGACGAATAGCCACCCGCCATAAGTTATATAAGGCCTCGCTGCTGAAATTCAAAGACTTACGCAGATGACTGATTTTCATGCGCCAGCCAGCAAAGATAGATAACAATAGCACTGCCACGCTACTAATAATGATTAATAAGCCTACCAGCCAAGCCGTGGGTATGGCTACCACTAATAGCACTCCTAGCGCTAAGGTCATCAATAAACTGACCAAGAAACCAAACTTATGTGCCAATTGCTGAGCACTATAGTGCAGTAGATAACTGGCTACAAATACCACGCCTGCCCAATATAATAACTGTCCGATAGGTGGCAACGTCAAGCCGCTGATAAACAATGCCACCACACCTACGAGCAATTGTAGTATCCAAATAGGTAATACCAACTTGGTAGCGCGGTAAGCGTTTGCAGACTTAGAGGCACGTGAATCATGCGCATGCAGATTGCCTGCTTCTAACGCAGTTATGTCTTGTCTAGTCACCAAATGCTGACCGAACCAATACAAGCCTGTACCTGCTCCCACACTGACCAATGCTAGGGCAACAGCACGCGCCCACTCGGTAAGACTAATCTCAGTCATGGCAAAATTGACTTGTGGTAAGCCGTTAGTGACGCCCATCACCAAACCCACAACCATAAGCCCTAAGCCTATTGGTAATGGCGCGACTCCAAGTAGGCTTAACAGTAGTGCAATGATCATGAGGCCTGCAGCAACGGCAAAGCTTGGCAGATTAGGCGCACTGCCTAGCTCAGCCAAAGCAGATAGGAGACCAATGCTCGCTCCTGAGATGACAAGAGCAGCAATGATGATGGCGACAATCGCGGCTAGCCAACCAAAGCTACGCCAGAGCGGACTGGCATCTGCCTCACGAGTGAGCTTTTGCATGCCAGCTAGAGGCGCATCAACACTACGATAGGCCAGTGCTATCTCGGCATAGACCACTGGTAGTGATACTAGAACCATCGCTAGCAACCAGAGCAACCAAAAGTCAATCTCACCAATGGAAGCGGGCGCAAACCAACGAAATAGAAGTAGCGGCAATAATGCTGCCATAAAATAAGAAGCATAACGGATCATCATAATTTCAATCCAAACGATCTAAAGTTAATGATATTTAAAATGACTCATTGTAGCAGTATCAAAAGCCTGTCTATACTATAGTAGATTCAATTTAAAAGTATTATAGTGCTACTGGGATGAATTTTGCGCAGCCTCTGGGAACGCAGCAAGCAAGGAAAATTTATACCAGTAGCATTTTTGAACTTATGACAGTTTTGTTTTCAACTGACTATATAGGGGACATATACCAATAAAAAAACCCCGAAAACGGGGTTTAATAACTAAATGAAGAGCAATTAGTGAATAGCGCTGATATAGTCAGATAAGATACGAATGTCGCGATCTGACAAGCGCGCTGCCACTGTTTGCATCATGCCCATCTCACCTTCTTTGTCGGCATCATTGATACGCTTTTTATCATCACTTGCAATATCGTCTTCACGACCAGCGGCACGGAATAGTTTGAGCTGAGTTGCGATGTACTCCGCATGCTGTCCACCTAAACGCGGGAAAGCGGCAAAATCATTGCCAGCAGCATCCGGACCGTGACAGCCAGCACACCCAATCACACCGCGCGACTTTTGACCGCCCAAGTATATTTTGGTTGCCTCTTCAGTGGTCGCAGGATCTGCAAAGCCAACATTCCATACTGGCTGTTCAGCATAGTATCCTGATACGTTCGCAAGATCTTGCTGTGACAGGTTAGCAATCTGCGATTGCATGATGCCGTTTTTGCGGTAACCCGTCTTATAATCGATCAATTGCTTGTACATGTATTTGATGTTTTGACCACCCAGATTAGGCTGAGAGGGAATAGGGCTTATACCGTTCATACCATGACAGGCGGCACAGACCGTTTCAACGATTTGTTTACCTGCATTAGCATCATATTCAGGAACAGTAATAACAGCTTGTACGCTGAAACTTGCAACACATAAGCTGGCGGCAGCGATTAACTTTTTCATTGATACGAATCCTACTAACTCGACGTAAGCATTGTTTAGATTGATTGTATTGATAGACACCTTAATATGAATCATCAGCCAAGCTATGATATATAACGAAGCAATTCATACAGTTTTAGGTCTTAATCACAAGCAGCCTGAAAGTACTTACTAATATCAGGGTTTATTTGCGATTATTATAGCAAGACTTTATAGGATTTGCCTACTTAATCATAATATATGATGATTTTTCTATCTATGATGTATCGATAAGGACATCATCAGCATATATATATTGTCATTTAAACCTTATTGAGCTTAGTTTTTTATGCTCAACAAACCTCAATCACTATGCTCGGTACGTTTATTTACTCATATACTCAATCAGCTTACGATACTCTGTATCATTCCCGCTCTCGTGTAGTCCACCTGCTGGCATCTGAGTCATACCGCCTTTGACGGAGTTTACCAGTCCATCCATGCCTTTTTGTTGAATGAGCTTTTGCCAAGCGGCACGGTCACCCTTCTTAGGCGCATTCAAGGCGCCACTATCGTGACAGGCAGCGCATGAATTATTGTAAACAGTTGATATGTCATCCGCAGCTACCCCACTACTCATCATAGCAATACTGAGTAAGAGCGCTGATGCAGTGCTGCCCAAAGTCCAGCCTGCTTTGACGAAAAGTGTATTTATTGTAGACATCTGACACCTCCATTGGCTGATGATTGATAAATATAATCTGGTGCTCTTTAAGGTATTAATCAACGAGGTCACACCTCATTATCGTGTTGATTTATAATAGGGCGATTGCTAAACGCTTTTACCTTGATACTTCTATCATAGTAACAAAATATTTCTTATCAATATAGAAATATCCTGTTTTCGCCATCAGAGCATCTTAGCTGTTCTCTAACTTTCACTAAGCGACGGCGCATTTTAGTGTTATGCTGTTGTCAACATAGTCATAGCTTTGTCATTAAGTAAACCATCATATCATCTGTCGCTTTATTGGATATCCTTTATAGTAAAACTCATCCAGAGGCTGCATGACTGAGTTGCTATTAAAAAGCTGGTTTTCTTTACGCTGCTACCCCTTATTTCGTTTTTTATTTTCTAATTGTTAATGAGTTATTTATGAGTACCCAGTATAAAGACGTCGCCGCCGAACATGCGGCATTCAATACCAAAGCCCGTCAGCGCATACAACAAACTGAGTTTATGACCTCAGCGCCGACCTTCCGTCTCTGTCCTCCCGATGAGGGTTTAGAAGTCGCCTTTGCAGGGCGTTCAAACGCTGGCAAATCTTCAGCCATCAACGCCTTGACCAATCAGCGTCAGCTTGCACGCTCATCAAAGACCCCTGGCCGTACGCAGATGATTAACTTTTTTAGTATCGGAGATACCGATACTAGACTGGTCGATCTGCCTGGATATGGTTATGCTGCCGTACCGCTTGAAATGAAAAAAGAATGGCAGGTCGAGCTAGAGGAATACTTGGTATCACGCTCAAGTCTGGCAGGCTTAGTATTGCTCACTGATATTCGTCATCCGCTAAAGTTCTTTGATGAGCAAATGCTGCACTGGGCAAAAGACGGTGAGCTACCCGTACACATCTTATTAACCAAAGCTGACAAGCTAAAGTATGGCGCTGCCAAAAATGCCCTGCTGAATACCCGTCAAGCGTTAAAAAAGTTAGGATTGTCATCTTGCACCATTCAGCTATTCTCTGCCCTTAGAAAAGACGGCATTGATGAACTGGCTGGGGTCATGGGTAAATGGTATCAGTACAAGCTTGATGGTGAACAAGTCGCGGCAGCTGTCGAAACAGTGATAGAGGATTTTGAGGGAAAAGACGCAGAATAAAAAATAAGGGTTTACGATATGGCTCATATTAGATGAGTCAATGGTAAACCCTTTTTTTAATGGTTTTTAATAACTTTTAACATTTCAGCGCAGAATTCCCCTACTTCTAAAGTAGTGGGATGAATGCGTTAGAGGTTTGACATGGTACAATAGCTTCATGCCAAAGCAAGTTCTAAAAGCCCATAAAGTCAGGCTGTACCCTAATGAAGAACAGCAAATATTCTTTGCCAAATCATTCGGCTGCACACGCTTTATCTGGAATAGGATGCTTAGTGACAAAATTGAGCATTATAAAAACACCAAGATCGAGCTTAAAAACACTCCTGCGCAATATAAAAAAGAATTTGACTGGCTAAAAGAAGTCGATAGCTTGGCACTGGCTAACGTCCAGCAAAATCTTAGAGCCGCTTATAGTAAATTCTTCAAAGGTTTTGGCTTCCCAAAATTCAAAAAAAAAGGACACCGCGACAGCTACACCACCAACAACCAAAAAGGCACAGTAGCGGTCACAAACAACACCGTTAAACTGCCTAAGATTGGTCATATCAAAGCCAAGTTTCCAGCCAAGATAAATGGTTTGATTAAGAGCGCCACGGTCAGTAAAGAGCCTACAGGTAAGTATTTTGTCAGTTTACTGGTTGAAACGGTTGTCGAACCATTCACTAAAACACACTCAAAAGTAGGTATTGATTTAGGATTAACCGACTTTATCGTCTTATCAGACGGCACAAAAGTGGCTAATCCTAAGTTTCTAGCAAAGCTACAAGCTCAGCTTACGCGAGAACAAAAAATTTTAGCCAAACGACGAGAGGGTGCTAAAGCCGCCAATCGCAAATTATCAGACAATCGCAACTATCAAAAGCAAAGAATTAAAGTCGCCAAAGTCTACGAGCGTATCACGAATTGCCGAAAAGACTTTCTGCATAAGCTCTCATTCAATCTCATCAAAAACCACGATGTGATTGCGATTGAGGACTTAAACGTCAAAAGCATGGTTAAGAACAAAAAGTTGTCTAAAGCCATATCAGACAGCTCATGGTCAGCCTTTACTACCATGCTGGCTTATAAAGCGGACTGGTACGGCAAAAAGCTTGTCAAAATAGACCGATGGTATCCTTCGTCTAAGACCTGCTCAGGCTGTGGGCACTTACTGAATAAGGCTGATTTACCGTTGTCATTAAGATCATGGGATTGCCCAAATTGCTTGCAATCCAACGATAGAGACATCAACGCCAGTATCAATATCTTCAATGAGGGTTTGAGACTGGCAACACTCAAAACCGTCGGTGCGACGGGGTTAGCTTAGTCCATTTGCCTAACCGCTGATACAAAACATCGTATCAAGTATGGGTATTACCTAAGAAACCCCTACCTCTTTAGGTAGTGGGTAGTTCATTAGTAGCGCTCACTGCACATGCCTTCTTCTAAGGGCTTAGTAGATCAACCAAATCCTGCGGCGTATCGACCTGATAGCTAGGTTGTTGTGCCGCAAGCTCTACACTCGATGCTGTGCCATAGTTGACCGCTATACTGGTCATCCCCAACTGGTTCGCCATTTGAATGTCATAAATACTATCACCGACAAACACCGAGTCAGCTATCTGCTGCTGAGTATAGTTTAGGATATCAGTCAGCATCTGCGGATCAGGTTTAGAGCCCGACTCATCAGCACAGCGGGTCATGACAAAATAGTCATGACTGTCAGACGCATCCAATACCCGATCTAAGCCTTTTCGCTTTTTGCCAGTTGCTACAGCAAGCTGTTTGCCTTGCGCTTGCAGGCGCTGCAGCATATTTTCGATAGGATCAAATAATGGCGTGCGATGACTGTTAGCAATATAGTAGTCGGCGTAGCTTTGCTGAATGGCCAGCTTTTGCGACTCGTTGGCTTTGGGATACAAGATATCAATGCCGTTCATTAGGCTAAGACCAATAATGTCTTGCACTGCTTGGTCGGTCGTTTGAAAACCGTGCGCTTCGCCAGCGATATGCATAGTCTCTACGATTAAACCAATCGAATCCATCAAAGTTCCATCCCAATCAAAGATAATAAGCGTCTTGTCTATCAAGCAATGATTGGTCGATGCATGAGAATGCTTTGAGCTAATAGCTGCTGCGCTACGATAATTGGGTTGTTGTTTCATGAACTTACCTTAATAAATAAGATGATAAATTACAGATACTAAAACGTCACGGCGGCTTATTCAGGCAGCTTGGTTTGCTCTGGTAACCAGTCCGCCATCTCATCTGGTAATGGTGCGGTAATGGTCTCATAACCTGGAATGTCTAAACGCCACGCATGTAAGCATAGACGATGCACGCCTGACTTGTCATGCACATGGTACTTGTCATCACCCAAGATAGCATGACCGATATGAGCCAAATGTACACGGATTTGATGGGTGCGTCCCGTCAGTGGCTTGGCTTCGATCAAGCTGACTGGCTGACCTGCTAGCATAAAACGCTCATGGACAATGATGTCCGTTTGGCTCTCTTTGGCTTGAGGATCTTGGGCGTCTACCTTGACGCGGCGCTCACCACTGGCAAGCGTATAGCGCAGCAGTGGCGCATCGATACGCTGCTCATTAAGCGCAGGCTGCCCTTTTGCTAGACATAAATAGTGCTTTTGGATGGTCTTGTCTACCAGATGCTGCTGCAATGCTTTGAGCGCTGAGCGTTTCTTAGAAATCATCAGCAGACCTGAGGTATCTTTATCGATACGATGTATTAGCTCCAAGTACTTCTTGCCAGTCACTTCACGCATGGCTTCGATGACACCGAAGTCAAGGCCACTACCGCCATGGACGGCAATACCTGAAGGCTTGTTTAGTACGAGCAGCCCCTCATCTTCATAGACCACACGTGCCAACAGGCTTTTGGCAAACTCAGTACTGATAATGGGTTTATCACGGGTCGCCAGCTGTACCGGTGCGATACGTACGACATCTTCGCGCTGCAGTCTATCATGCGCTTTACAGCGTTTATTGTTCACGCGAATCTCATCCGAGCGAATCATTTTATAGATATGCGATTTTGGCAGACCCTTTAAGCGGTTTAGCAAAAAATTATCCAAGCGCTGATCATGCTGATGGCGCGTCACTTCAAGGTAATTGACCTTTTCAAAGGTGCTAATCTCATCATCGGCGCTTTGCGGACGGGTTTTGCTGTTGAAGATGGCAGGGGCTTCATGGATAGGGGTTTCATCATTCATTTTTGAGTTTGTCATTTTTAGTTAGGTATTTACACAAAGATTTGGTATAGTTTAGCATGTTGAGCGCCAATTAAGCAGAGGCGACGGCAATAATAGTTATTGCTTACCACTGCGCGTGCCAAAATGATTGCAAAATCAAGTCATGGTCAGGCGTTAAATGAGTAATTGTGTGCTGTTTTCGCTTAATAAATGGGCATGTTGGCCTAGTTTATTAACACGATTATATTTAATTTAACAATTCATTTTATCAAGCAAGATACTGACTGTTATCAGGTATCTTACTCTAAAAATAACGCCTGACCATGACTTGATTTTGCAATCATTTTGGCACGCGCAGTTGAGCAAGTGACGGTAGCCCGATGTTAAGGGTTTATAGCTGCCTGAGTATTGGCGGTCAAACAGATACGATAAATGTTAAATAAAAACACATACGATACCGCGCCAATAAGCCGGTTCCCCTTCTGTTTGCCGAGTACGCCCCGCTGACAATCAGTGCAGTGGCACTCATAATATAAGCTACCAAGATATGATCAATGTTATTAGATAATACGATAAATATATAGTTAGAACGACCAGATGGATTTGACCTCATACCAAGCGATGAGCTGGTGTTGATATGATAGCGGATTGACTCTTTAATACCCTCTTACAAAGCGTATTAATAACACCCAACCATAACACGCGTTAGCAAAACAGTAGACCATAGAAACGTTGTAGCCTTACACCCTGCGATAGCTTCTATAAACTCAAGCTTTGAGTATGAGACGATAGAGTGCGGCACTTTCAAACGAGCGCTATTCATAGCGAGTACTGAAAGCTCAGCCATAACGATACTATCCATACCCATGAGGTCGAGCTTGTTATTTATCACCATTTATCTGAGCGTTAAGCTCAACTGACATCCGATATTTAGCGCTTACTTTAGCGTCACTTACTACACTGCAAGCTCAATGTTTGCTTTGGCAATTTTTATATTTGCCGCTGCCCTTTTGGTAGCTTGAATAAACCGTTAACGCTTTTACCAAGTTAACGTCTTTACTCAAAAGCCACTTGACAGCCAATTTTAATATAAAAACCCCTCTCGTCGTTGTCATGCGTACTCATAGGAACTGGTATGAAACGCATTTTAATCAACGCTACTCAAAACGAAGAAATTCGTGTTGCCCTTTGTAAAGGCAATCATCTGTACGATTTCGATCTAGAAAACCGTACGCGCGAGCAAAAAAAATCCAACATTTATAAAGGCCACGTCACCCGTGTCGAGCCATCGCTTGAAGCTGTGTTTGTGGAATATGGCTCACAGCGTCAAGGCTTTTTGCCCATACGTGAGATTTCTGCCGAATATCTAAGCGGCAACCCACGTGATGAAAACATCAAAAAGCTCATCAAAGAAGGTGACGAGCTGATCGTACAGGTCGAAAAAGAAGAGCGTGGTAACAAGGGCGCGGCGCTATCGACTTATGTCTCCTTAGCGGGTCGCTATCTGGTGCTGATGCCAAACAACCCTCGTGGTGGCGGTATCTCGCGTCAAATCTCTGGCAAACTGCGTGAAGACATGAAACGCATGCTAGGCAATCTTGACTTACCAAAAGGTATGAGCGTTATCATTCGTACCGCTGGCATTGGCAAAACTCAAGAAGATTTGCAACATGACCTAAACCACCTGCTCAATATCTGGCAAGCCATTCAAGAACAAAATCAAAAATATCCGTCGCCACGTCTCGTGCATCAAGAAGCTGGTGTGGTCACTCGTGCCGTACGTGACTATCTACGTGATGATATCGCTGAGATCTGGATTGACAACGAAAACGCCTATGTCGAAGCAGCAGGCTTCATCGATGCGGTGATGCCAAAACAAGCAGATAAGCTGCGTAAATATACTGACTATGAGCCGATGTTTTCGCGCTTCAATGTCGAAAAACAAATCGAGACCGCTTATCACCGTGAAGTACGCTTGCCATCAGGTGGTTCAATCGTTATTGATCAAACAGAAGCCCTGGTTTCTATCGATATCAACTCTGCCAAATCAACTAAAGGCTCAGACGTCGCGGAAACGGCCTACCATACCAACCTAGAAGCGGCTGATGAAATTGCACGCCAGCTGCGTCTACGTGATATGGGCGGCTTAATCGTCATTGACTTTATTGACATGAATGACAATAAGCATCAAAAAGAAGTGGAAAAACGTCTGGTTGATGCGACCAAATACGACCGTGCGCGCGTTCAGTTTGGTGAAATATCGAAGTTTGGCTTGATGGAAATGAGCCGCCAACGTCTGCGTCCCTCACTAGAAGAGTCGACTGGCTATATCTGCCCACGCTGTCATGGCAACGGCATGATTCGTGACCTGCGCTCACTATCACTCTCTATCATGCGTCAAATTGAGCAGATCGCCTTAAAAGAGCGTCAAGGTGAAGTACAGGCTGAAGTACCGACGGATATTGCTGCGTTCATATTGAATGAGAAGCGTGATAGCTTGGTCTATCTAGAGCAAGACAGTGGCACGCGCATCACCATCTTGCCACATGCACATTTAGAGTCACCTAACTTCAAGCTGCACTATAATCGTGACGGCTTTGCCCCGACAAGCTATGAGCGTATCACCGATACTCAGCAACAAGAACATAGCGACCTTGGCTATAATGTTGACTGGCAAACGGCTGAAAAAGAACGCCCAGAGCAGCAGCCTACTCGCCAGCCACGTAAAGCTGCTGACAATCAAAGTCAGCAAAAAAACGAAGCTCGCTCACAGCCAACCACGAGCACTGGCTCAAGTAGTGTGGCGATGAACAAAGCTACTGCCAACAGTAGCACGCAGGTCTCGTCAGCGCGCGCTGCAGCTCCAAGCAATGGCGCCCAAAGTAATCAGCCTAGCCCTGCTCCAGTCGCAACGCAGCTTGCATCTGCCGCCCAGCCACAAGCGGTCGCTTGGCTATCCAATCTCTTTGCACAGGCCCCGCAAGCACAAGCAACCGCTAGTGTCAGCAGCCGTGATGCTGCCGAAGCCATTGAGGCACTGGTCAATACAGGTGCTCAAAGTCTAGGATCGTTTGGTCAAGTTGATAATAGTGCTTTGAGCCAAACTCAAAGTGCAGCAGCGGCTCAACAGGATAACGGCCAGCAGTCAAGCGAGCACACCCAAGCACCTCGTCAGAGTAATGGCGAGGGTGAAAACGACGACAAAAGAAGACGTAAATCACGCAAACCAAGACCTTCTAAGCCGCGTCAAAGAAGAGAGCAGCGCGACGATAATGAGGGTGATAGCAGCACTGCTAACGGCTCTAGCGACAAGCAGACTGACAGTCAAGATAAGCGTGAGCACGATAACAAGCGCAGTAGTGACCGTGGCCGCAGTCGTCAAAGCAATGAACGAAATGGCAGCGATCGCAATGGCAGCGAGCGTACCACTGCTGACCGTAACGACGACCACCGTCAAGACAGCAGCACCTCTGCCGAGCCATCTCGTGCTAAGCGCAAACCCCATAGTAAGCGCGACTCACGTGGCAAGCTTGAGCGTGGTGAGACATTAACCGCAGCGACTGACAATGGCAAACAAAGCAGCCAGTCATCAGCTGCTAACAACAAAGCTCAGCCAAATGCTAAGCGCAGTCAAGACCCTAACGAAGTGACGCTACAGGTCAATGTCGCACCAGCGAAGCTCAAAGCCGCTGAAGTGGTGCATCTGTCTTTAGACGACAGTAAGGCAGGAAAAGCGGCACCTAAGGATGTGGCCACGCAAGCTAATGCAACCAACGTAGTAGCAACTGACAAGCCGTCTGATACTCCTAACCGCAGCGATAGTAAGCCAGCCGCGCAAACGTCAGCTCCCGTCAGCGAGACAAAAGCTGAAACTGCTACTGCAGATAAGGCTGAGAGTATCTCGCAGCCTAGCACAGCCAAAGAAAGCCAAGCGACAGATAGCAAAGCTTCTGAGAGCAGTGCGACAGAGCAAGAGCCTGTGGCGGCAAAAGCCGATGCACCTGAGAGCACTGTAGATACTGCTTTAGATACTACTGCAGACGCTAAAGCTACTGACAGTCATAATGCAGCTGAGGCAACGGTCAGCACTGATACCAGTAGTGCTGACAAGAGCGCTGAGTTTACGCTGACTCATGATGAGTTTTTTGCTGAGCGTTACGTGACCGCTGAGAAGTTTGGTCAAGCCAGTAATGACCCACGTGTCGTGCGCCAGCAGCAAAGTGCTGCAACTGTAGACGTCAGCGCGCAAGCTCAGACGAGTGCACCAGCTATTCGTGGTACGGTTGGAGCGTTCATCCGTGCAGCCTTAACAGACGCAGAGAGTCGTTTGCAAAATGACGGTGTGATCAGCTGTTTCATTGCCGCTATTGACGCACAAGCACAGCAAACCAAACCTGCTGATGACAATGCAAAAGCTGCTGTCGATAATGGCGAGTTTGACTTTAGCAACTACGGCTATGAGCCATTAAGCGCGGATTATATTGCACGCTTCGATGCCATGACCCAAGCCGTCAGCCAGTTTGCTTTGGCTCAAGGTAAGACGGAAGTTGAACCACGCGCTATCAGCAAACGCGCTAGCAATGACCCTCGTGGACAGCATCCTGACTACCAAGAAGTAGCAGTGCTTAGTGTTGAAAATGCACAGCCGGAGCAGCACAGTCAGGAGACACAGCAGCAAGCGGACTCGGCATCTGAAGCTGAGGGTTCTGAAACCAAAAGCCCTGAAGGTGAAAGCCCTGAAACTGACAGTAATGAGCTGTCAAAGGCCGTGACTAATGAGGCTTCAGCTGATGAACTCCAAGCCGATACTACGCAAGACAGCAGTGAAGTCGCTGCCGATGAAATAGAAGCAGACGCTTTGAGCAGCCAGCAGCAAGCGGACGATATCAGTGCTGAAAGTGAGCATTTGCTAGAAGTCGAGCAAGCAGATAATGATGAGTCTGCGACAGAGGATGCATCAGGTAAGTCTAAAACCACGATTGCCAGCTATAAAAACATGATTGAAAATGTCGCTGAGCAACTGCTGCCACAAACGGGTATGTTTAGTTTGACGACGCCAAAGGTTCCTAAGGCTCGTAGTCGCAAGCCAAAATCTGAGCATAAAAAGCCCTCGCAAGCGGAAAAAGCAGAATCTGAACACTCGGATAGCGACAGCTAATACACGCTCTAGCTCTGATACTGTATACAAAATAAAACCCCCAAATTTGCTAGCAATTTTGGGGGTTTTCTATTTTGAGCACACTCTCAACTAACTAAAGCCACAGCCTGCGCTAACCTATAGTAAATCGAGAGCATCAGTGTGCAGACGACTTACCATTATTACCGCGTATCTTGCCTATAATAGTAAAAATAGCGACAACGGCAGCGCCAATGATGAAGCCGATAACACCATTCAACAGTGTAGTGGTCACGCTTTCAAAGATCCCTGTCAGATCCGCTATATCCTCTACGCCATCTTGTAAAAATCCGATACCATGAACCAAAATACCACCACCGACCAAAAACATGGCGAGCGTACCAGCAATAGATAAGAACTTCATAAGCTTAGGAGCAGCAGTAAATAAAACCTTACCTATTTTTTGTTGAACGTCACTTTCTTTGTCCATCAGATGCAAACCTGCATCATCTATTTTTACAATACCTGCAACCAAACCATAAATACCAACGGTGATAGCGACAGCGATGACAGACAACACCAAGCTTTTTTGCATAAAAGTAGCACCTGATGCTACTGCTGAGCCGAGCGCAATCACGATAATCTCAGCCGACAAAATAAAATCCGTCCTGACAGCGCCTTTGATTTTTTGCTTCTCAAGGGCTACCAAGTCGACGTTTTGCGCATTGGCTTGCAGACGGGCAGTCTGCTGCTCGTCATGGGGTAATAGGTGGGGCCAAAACCTATGAATGACCTTCTCTGCCCCTTCATAAGCTAAGTATAAGCCGCCGCACATTAATAAAAAGGTAACTAGAGGTGGGTAGACAGCACTAATAAGCAATGCTGCTGGCACTATGATAAGTTTGTTAACAAAAGAGCCTTTTGCTACCGCCCATACCACTGGCAATTCTCGATTTGCTTTGACCCCAGACACCTGCTCAGCATTCAGTGCCAAGTCATCAGCCAATACCCCAGTTGTCTTTTTGGCCGCCACCTTAGTCATGGCTGACACATCATCTAAAATGACACTGATATCGTCGAGTAACATTAATAAACTACCACCTGCCATGCGCGTTCCTTAGAGTAAGTTTTTGTTATATGATTTTCACAGCATAAATGATGCCATGAATAAGTAAAATATCTGCTAATATTTATTGTAGCCTACTTAGCCAACGCCATGTATGACATAGTAAGAATGTATCTTGTTTTTATTTTTTGTTGTTTAACGCGTTAGCAATTTAAGGTACTAGCCTTTTGACGGTCATTTATCTAAATATGTTAGTATAGAGCGTTTTAAATGCTATAAAATATTTTAACGCTACTTTATTATGCTTTTTTTTAGCAGTAAATGCGTTATAAACCTACAACTTTCCGATCTCAGTTTATACCAAAACCATGTTTAGGCGTGCCTGCCCACAGGAAACATCATATGTCTTTTTTATCTTCTACTGTCAAAAACTCTAGCACTGCGCTTATTCGCAATAAACTCTCTCATTCCATCATAAGTGCTTTGCTCGTGCTAGGCATAGCAGGCTGCTCGAATAATGCGGCCAGCGATAGCAGTACGGTAAAAAACGTGCAGACAAGTAGTACTACAAATACTGCTACAGCAGACAGTGACCCAGCAGTCGTCAAGTCTTTACAAGAGAACTTGCAGGCCTCTGGCATTGAGGAAACCATCACCTCAGCAGTGCCAACAGATATGGAAGGCATCTACTGGGTGAGCGCTGAAGGTCTGCCGTCTTTCTTTACTGACAAGTCAGGCAAACATATTATTCAAGGTCAGATCATCAGTGTCGGCGGCGAAGTGCCTGTTGATATCAGTAGTCCGTTAGTCGCCCGTACTGCTCAAGAAACGCTAAAAAATGTCGATAAAAGTGAGATGATCATTTATCCAGCGACAGGCGCAACCAAATCAGTCATTTATTCGTTTACCGACGCCGACTGCCCTTACTGCACCAAGCTCCATGAAGAAATAGAAGACATCAATGCCCGTGGCATCGAAGTGCGCTATTTGGCTTGGCCGCGTAATCAGCAATCGATTCCTAAGATGGAAGCGATCTGGTGTAGTGAAGATCGCATCGCTGCGATGGATCAAGCCAAGATGGGTGCCAACGTACAAGCACCTACCTGTGACAATCCGGTCGCCGAGCATATGGCTTTAGGTGCCAGTCTGGGTGTGCGCGGTACGCCTGCTATCTTTACTGAGTCTGGTGAGCAAGTCGGCGGCTATCTACCAGCAGCGCAGTTGGCGCAAGCGGTAGGCATCAACTGATATTAGTAACAGATAAACCTAATTGTTCATAAAAAAGCACTATACGCGACCGTACATTGTGTAGACGCCCTTAGCGCTTATCAGTATGATACGATAAAGCGTTATTTACTTTTTTTTCACCTATTTGACCTCCTGAGGATACTGTGAGTAAATCCATCAAACTAGCGATACTTGGCCTAGGTACTGTCGGTACTGGCGTGATCAACCTAATCAATGACAACTTAGACGAACTCAAACGTCGCAGCGGACGCGATATCATTATCACCGAAGTTGGTACACGCAGACAGCGTGACGATATTGATACTAGTATTGTCCAAAACGATGATTTGATGGCCATTGCAAGCAGTGACAATGTCGATATCGTCGTCGAAGTCATCGGCGGTACGACTTTTGCCAAAGACCTCATCATCCACGCCATCAAAAATGGCAAGCATGTGGTCACTGCCAACAAAGCCTTACTTGCTGAGCATGGCAATGAGATATTTGCCTTGGCGGAAGCACACAACGTGCATGTGGCCTACGAGGCAGCAGTCGCTGGTGGTATTCCGATTATCAAAGTCATGCGTGAAGCACTCGCGGCCAATAAAATCGACTGGTTGGCTGGTATCATCAATGGTACAGGCAACTTTATTATGAGTGAGATGCGTGATAAAGGTCGGACCTTCGAAGACGTACTGGCAGAGGCGCAAGCGCTTGGCTATGCTGAAGCGGACCCTACCTTTGATGTAGAAGGTATCGATGCGGCACACAAGCTGGCTATTTTGGCCTCTATCGCCTTCGGTATTCCGCTACAGTTTGACAAAGTCTATTGTGAAGGCATCACTGGCATCACCTTACAAGACGTCAATTACGCTGAAGAGCTAGGCTACCGTATCAAGCATCTAGGCTTTGCTGTGCGCCGTGACAGTGCAGACTCAGACAGTGCTGGTATTGAGCTCCGCGTTCATCCAACCTTGATCCCGCAAGATGCTTTGCTTGCCAATGTCAATGGCGTAAAAAATGCCGTGTTGGTCAACTCACACCCACTCGGGCAGACACTGTACTGCGGTGATGGTGCTGGCGCTGGTGCAACGGCCTCAGCCGTGATGGCGGACGTCATGGATTTGGTACGCATATTAGGTAACAATGGCGATGCTAAGGCTAATGATGATCAAAGCCAAGGCAGTCATCATGTACCGCATCTGGCCTTTATGCCAGAGCAGCTGTCTAACACGCCTATCCTGCGTGCAGAGCAAATGACAACAGGCTACTACTTACGTGTCCACGCTTATGACAATCCAGGGGTACTCGCTGATATCACTCGTATCTTGAGTGATGCTGGTATCAATATTGATGCTATTTTACAAAAACCTGCGCACAAGCTTGGCCAAGTACCCGTGATTATCTTAACCCTACCTGTGGTTGAAAATCAGATGAATCTTGCCATCGAAAAAATCGAAAAGCTTGATGCCGTCACGGACAAAGTGGTGCGTATTCGTTTAGATGAGCTTGATTAATCAAAGCATTTGAATCAGCGCACTTGAATTATGCTTCGTATATACGCATTATAATTACTGTCCAACGATACTGATTCTCCAATGATACTTGGCATTATAAGAGGTTCACCGAACCAATTGAGTGCTGAGCTTTTTAACACATGCCAACAAGGAAAAAATAATGTCTAATGATGCAATTGTAATTGTTAATGGTGCCCGTACTCCAATGGGTGCCTTTCAAGGCGCACTAAAAGACGTTAGCGCTACCGATCTAGGCGCCACTGCTATCAAAGCGGCGGTAGAGCGTGCAGGCGTCAGCGCAGAGAGCGTTGATGAAGTCATTATGGGTTGTATCCTGTCAGCTGGTCTTGGCCAGGGCCCTGCCCGCCAAGCAATGCGTAAAGCAGGTCTACCTGATGCGACAGGTGCCGTTACCATTAATAAGCTGTGCGGCTCTGGTCTAAAAGCTGTGATGCAAGCCCATGATGCGATCAAAGCGGGTAGCATCAACATCGCTGTCGCAGGTGGTCTAGAATCAATGACCAATGCCCCTTATATCATGCCAAGCGCACGTAGTGGCTATCGTATGGGGCATAAAGAAGTCAAAGATCATATGTTCTTAGACGGTCTTGAGGATGCCGAAACTGGCCGCCTAATGGGTCAGTTCGCGCAAGAGATGGCTGATGAAAAAGGCTACACGCGTGAGCAAATGGACGAGTTTGCTATTGAGTCTGTCAACCGCGCTTTAACCGCTATCAAAGACGGTCATTTCAAAAACGAGATTGAGCCAGTTACTTTTAAGACCCGTAAAGGCGAGCAAACAGTCGATACTGACGAAGAGCCAGGTCTTGCCAATATTGAGCGTATTCCTACGCTGCGCCCAGCCTTTGCCAAAGACGGTACTATCACTGCAGCAAACTCTAGCTCTATCTCAGACGGTGCAGCAGCTGTCGTACTGATGAAAGAGTCGCAGGCTAAGTCTGAAGGGCTTGAATATCAAGCACGTATCATCGCTACTGCCTCGCACTCACGTCATCCAAGTGAGTTTACCATTGCAAATATTGGCTCTATCAATGAGTTATTGCCTAAAGCAGGTTGGTCGGTTGAAGATGTTGATCTATGGGAAATCAACGAAGCCTTTGCCATGGTTACTATGGCAGCCATGGACGAGCTAAAAATCGATCCTGCTAAAGTAAATATCGAAGGCGGTGCTTGTGCCTTAGGTCATCCTGTCGGTTCTTCAGGTGCACGTATCTTAGTGACGCTTATCAACTCACTGAAACGTACTGGTGGCAAAAAAGGCGTTGCAGCTTTGTGTATCGGTGGCGGTGAATCTGTTGCTGTCGCTATTGAACTTGCCTAAATAAGCTTGCTTTACAAAAGCTGGTTTTGTAAATTGCCTTAAAACTCGATGACCGCACTGTCAGCGTACAGTGCGGTTTTTTTGTGCCTGATAACTTTTCACTGAACTAATACCACTTCCAAAAATTAGAGTAACGCGGCAAACTTGTGCAAGTACTACTCCTAGTAGGCTTAGCAAGTTTGACAAAATTAATCGTACTTTTTGGGTTTGGTATAAAATTAAGTCGCAATCTCATCTCAATGTAAAGCAGCGTTAATTTTTACCCTTACAATGTTGTGGCACTTACAGCCCATTACACGCAATTACGTCAGTTGCACACACGGCTACTTCACTCCTATATTTCATTAAAAATCTTAGTGTTACGATAATCACATGTTGTTGGAGCAGCAAGCAAAGACAACGAGTATAAAAACACTTGCTGCTATATACAGCAAATTTATTTTTAATAAGACTCAATAATGAGTGCTGATATGAGCGTTAATATTAGCGCTATATTTTCATAAAAATGACTTAATAATAGAAAAGGATGACAACAATGAGCCAACTAATTCGTTTAAAAGATATCCAAGCAACGCATCAAGACCTTATTGGTGATGATTACTTTGACCCAACAGGCAAAACTGCTTATGGCGTCAATGAAGAAAAAATCGGTAAAATTGAAGGTGCTCTAGTAGAAGATACGACTGGCCGCATTCGTTATTTGATTGTTGATGTTGGTGGATGGTTTAGCTCAAAAGAAGTCCTTGTGCCAGCAGGTCTTGCTCGCATCGTTGGTGATGACGTATTCTTTGATAGCCTAACCAAGTCACAAGTAGAAGCCATGGAGAAGTATGACCATGACTATCAGTACAGCTATAAAGACCAGTACGAAAAAGATCGTCAAGCCTTTGTCGCTGACACCGTACCGACAGAAGAGCGTATGGATATTGCAGATACTGCCTATGATGCACCAAATACCCTAGAGCTCCTAGAAGAGCGCCTGACGGTGAATAAAGACCGCATCGTTGCAGGTCTGGTAAAAGTAGGCAAGCATGTGGTTACAGAAGACCGTAATGTCGATGTGGAGCTAGAAGAAGAGCATGCTCATATCGAACGTACCAATGTAGATCGCCCAACGGATCGTCGTATCGGTGATGTGACTGGCAACGAATCTATCGAGGTTGAGCTAGAAGCTGAACGTGCTCGCGTTGGTAAAGAAACATACGTCACAGAAGAAGTGAATGTCGGTAAAACCACCGAACGCCACACAGAGACTATCCTTGAGACTATCCAGCGTGAAGAGCTAGACGTCAATGATGAAGGCCATGTTGTCGACCGTGAAGGCAATATCATAGACCGTGACGACATCACTGCTGAAGACGTACGCCGCGTTCGTGGTATGTAATTTCTTATATAGCTTTTGATATATGATGCTTTAGCATTATCCTTATTAATATAGTTATAAGAATGGTGTTAATGCTTTTTAGCTGAGTATCTAGACTCAGTCAATTAAGGTCAGAGTCAGTCTCTGACCTTTTTTTATGCTTATTATGTTTCACTTTTTAACACTATAAAAGCATGGTTTTAAGAAGGATTAAAGGATTAAAGCGTCATATATAATCAAGCTACCATGATACCAGTATAAAGATTATGATAAGAATAAAGTAGGTCAATCACCCTACTTCGAAACTCTGAAACTCTGAAAGCTACGATATAAAAGAACACTCTCTCAACCATAAGGATTATGATCATGAGCACCGACTATAATAACGATAGCGCAACTAACACTAACGCAAAAATAGAAGATCATGCGGCTGAGAATAAACTGCCCGCACCCGATAACGTAACGGAAACAGCTGATAACGCTATGTTAAAAGCCAGTGCCGACACTCCGATCAATGAACAAGCAAGCACTCACCATCTAGAGCTACTAGAAGAGCGTCCAGTCGTCAATAAAGAACGCTTGGACGTTGGAAAAGTCACGGTCACTAAGCATGCACGCAGCAAAACGATTGAAGTACCTATTGAGCTAGTAGAAGAATATCTCACTATTCGTACAGAATATCATGATGCCGAAAGCCAAGATTTGCTCTCAGGTCAGTACGATGATAAAGACATACTGCGCCACGTTGAACCGTCCTTAGATAGCAAAGCTGTCGTCACCATCAATGGCAAACAGGTTGAGATTGGTGATGAGCCCGTCGAGATTGTGCTATCACGGCAAGTCGCCACCATTACCAAAGATACTCACGTAGTTCAGGAAGTCGAGGTCAGTAAAACCACCCATACACATACTGATAGTATCCAAGTTGAGCTCAAACATGAAGAGCTGGATGTCAAAGAAGAAGGCTTTTTGGAGCATGAGGCCGCGCGCGTTCATAAAAAATAAACCTCTTTAAAGACGTCAACTTTTTACAACAATTTGATGCACAAAAAAAAGCAACGCCGCCGCGTTGCTTTTGTTGTCTATACTTAGGGCTTCAGTAGCCGCCACGCCCTACGATAACCAAATTACTGTGCTGCATCAGTCTCGGTATCAGCATCCACCACTGCGTCACTCTCTACATCCATTGAGGTCGCATCTGTTAACTCATCTTCTGCGCCTATCTCACCTTCTGGTTCCATCGTAATGTCATCATTATCATCCAAAATCACTATGTCGCTAGGCTCTGCAGGCTCAGCGGACATTGGTACTGACTCTTCAGCATTGACACTGTCAGTTAGGTCCGACTCTGGCTCTTGCTTCTGACAGGCACTGATACTGATAGCAGCAGCCAACAAACCCGTCATAAATATATAAGATCGTAATTGTTTTAATTGCCCTAGTCTCATCGTCATCTCCTAGCTAGATATGTTAAACACTATAACGTGTCCATATCTGCACGCCTATGCTGAATTTGTAAGTAATCACTTCTTAGCGCTGTGCTTGCCCAACAGCTAAGATATTGAGCTGACTCGCGTGTTTGTCTTTGATGCGTAGTTTGAGCGTTTTCATGGAGTAATTATGATCTCAATGAGTGCGGTTATCAAGGCATTCGCAATATTGGGCGACAACGGTTGACGCCTGATATCCACGACCTAGAAGGACGTGGTTTTACGGCGCGGGATGATAAATCGATATAAAAATACCCATAACGGTGCACCATTATGGGTATTTAAGATCAGTCACAATATACCTATAACTGTTAAATATTCACTGCTAAACACTAACCATTAAATTTTGCCGTGACATTGCTTGTATTTGAGACCCGAACCACAGGGGCAAGGAGCGTTACGGCTGATATTCATCCCTGCGTATGGGTTTGGCTCAGCGTCAGCTGCATTGGCATCAGCAGCACTTGCAGCCATACCAGCACCTGCTGCGACGCCGCCACTAAGGTTCACTCGCATCTGGCCACTTGCCCTTGCGCCTTGATTTTGCGGGCGCGGCGTTGGCGGGGTTTCGCCAGCTAGGTTGGCCACTTCGCTGTGCTCAAACTGCATTTGCATACGCTCAGCATCTGCACGCTGCTGCGCCTCTAGCGCTTCTAACTCTTCTTTGGTTGGAATATGAACGCGTGATAAATCTTGTACAGTCTCTGACTTAATCGCACCCAGCATCATCTGGAACAGCTCAAATGATTCACGCTTATATTCCTGCTCAGGGTTCTTTTGTGCATAGCCACGTAGATGAATCCCTTTACGCAGTTGATCCATCTGCGTTAGGTGCTCCTTCCAGTGCTTATCAAGGCTTTGGAGCATAAAGTGACGCTCAAGCTGGGCGGCATTTTCCTCACCCATCTGCTCACGGCGACTGTGATAATGCGCAAGCGCGGTATCGATAATCTTCGCACGCAGACCTTCTTCATCAAGGCGACGGTCTTCATCGAGCCAATCATTAATCGGCATGTACAGCTTAAATTCTTCTTCTAGCTCATCCTCTAGCCCATCGATATTCCATTGATCATCAATAGAGCCTGGCGGGATGAACTGATTGATCATGGCATTATAGACTTCATGATGCATGGTTTCGATGGCTTCTAGCAGATCCGTCTCAGCGAGCAGGTCATCACGCTGACTATAGATGACTTTACGCTGCTCGTTGGCCACGTCATCATACTTTAGTAGGTTTTTACGCGCGTCAAAGTCGCGGCTTTCAACTTTACCTTGCGCGTTTTCAATCGACTTAGAAACCATTTTGTGTTCGATGGCTTCGTCTTCTTTGAGACCCATGGCGCGCATCATATTGACCACGCGATCGCCGGCGAAGATACGCATCAAATCATCTTCTAATGACAAGAAGAAACGCGACATACCAGGGTCACCCTGACGACCAGCACGACCACGCAGCTGATTATCAATACGGCGTGACTCGTGACGCTCTGAGCCGATGATATGCAGACCGCCTGCATCCACCACTTGATTGTGCTTGACCAGCCATTGCTCTCGCAAGCGCTGCATCTCTTCAGGGCTGACATTGTCGATATCTTCGATAAACGACTGCCAGTTACCACCCAGGATAATATCGGTACCACGGCCTGCCATGTTGGTGGCGATGGTCACCGCTTTTGGGCTACCTGCCTGCGCGATGATTTCGGCTTCACGCTCGTGTTGTTTGGCGTTTAGGACGTTATGTTTGATGCCCTCTTGATCGAGCAAATACGACAGCTCTTCGCTGGCTTCAATGGTCGCTGTACCAACCAGTACGGGCGCGCCCTTTTCTTGAATCGTTTTGATCTCGCGGATGATGCCTTTGTACTTACCCAATTTGGTTAAAAAGATCTGATCATCCATATCGATACGCGCAATGGGCTTGTGAGTTGGGATAACCACTACTTCTAAATCATAGGTCGACTTAAATTCTGCTGCTTCGGTATCCGCAGTACCAGTCATCCCAGATAGCTTGTCATACAGACGGAAGAAGTTCTGAAAAGTGGTGGTCGCAAGCGTCTGGTTTTCGGCTTGAATCTCCACGCCTTCTTTGGCTTCTACCGCTTGGTGCAGACCCTCTGACCAGCGGCGACCAGGCATAGTACGACCTGTGTTTTCATCGACGATGACCACTTCGCCATCATCAACGATATAATGGACGTTTTTGACAAAGATATGATGGGCACGAATAGCGGCTTGTACGTGTGCCAAGAGTGGCAAACGACTTGGGCTATACAGACTCTCGTTTTCACCCAGCTCGCCGACTTCTATTAAGAAGCGCTCAATCTTTTCGTAGCCTTTTTCGCTGATCTCGATTTGACGGTTTTTTTCATCGATCCAAAAGTCTTCGTCTTCGTTATTTTTATTGGCTTCTTCATCTTTTGAGCGTACCAATACTGGAATGATGGTATTGATCAGCGCATACATCCGCGATGAGTCTTCGGCTTGCCCTGAGATAATCAGTGGCGTACGCGCTTCATCAATCAAGATGGAGTCGATCTCATCAATGATACAAAAGTTCAGCGGGCGCTGCTTTTTTTCCGCGAGACTAAACACCATGTTGTCACGCAGATAATCAAAGCCATACTCGTTGTTGGTACCGTAAGTGATGTCCGCTTGATAAGCGTCAACCTTCTCTTGCGGTGGCTGCTGCGAATAGATAACCCCAACCGTCAATCCCAAAAAGTTAAACAGCGGACGGTTCAAATCCGCATCACGGGCGGCCAAGTAATCGTTGACCGTGACCACGTGCACGCCTTTACTACTAATGGCATTGAGATAAATGGCCAGCGTCGCCATCAAGGTTTTACCTTCACCAGTTTTCATCTCGGCGATTTTGCCTTCGTGCAAGGTGATACCACCGATCAGCTGCACATCATAGTGGCGCATGCCGGTGATGCGTAAGGAGGCCTCACGACAAACGGCAAAGGCTTCTGGTAGCAGGGCTTCTAAGCTCTCGCCTTTTTGAAAACGCGCTTTAAACTCTTCGGTTTTTTGTTGCAGTTGTTCGTCAGACAGGGCTTGCACGCCATCCTCTTGGGCATTAATTTTGCTGACCACGCGACGCATACGTTTTAGTTCACGGTCATTTCTGGTGCCAACAACACTGCCTACAATCTTTGATAACATAATTTTTTAACCTATGGAAATATTCGATAATGAGCGCGCACATTAGCCTGCCGTCATCTTATCACCCAATAAAGTGTGCCGTTATTATATATGGTTATGGCGCTGATGGATACAAGGGCATTGAGCAGATAAGTGGGCGGATAAATATAGTCATTACTAAATAAAACCGATACATTATTAGTAGCCACGTGCTACTGGTATAAATTTTACTTGCGTGCTGTGCCTACGCCGACAGAGGCTGCGCAACTGTACTTCAAAAAATAGCATTCCAGCAGCACTGTATCGTTTTTAAGTGAATCAGCTATGAATAGATAACCAACCAGATAAATGCCCAACTGTTCGCCAACGTCGAAACGCGGCAGCTCATGTTAAAATGGTGTTTATGCCAATAAGCCAGATAATGGAAGGTAACGCTATAAAAACCCTATATTCTAGGTAGGCTGTGGCTTTAGTGAAGCACTGCGCTATATTTTGCAAAACATCTTACAGAAATTCCATTTAAAGAATTTCTCTTGCGAAACTAAAATTGTAATACAATTTTTTAACGTTTCTCAGGGCTAAAGCCACAGCCTACGCCAATACATTTAGTGAGTTGAGAGTGTGGTTATAACCATAAAAAAAATCCTATTTTTGATCCAAACCCATCCAAATCCTTGTCAATTTAATATAAGCCAAGCAATAAATATAAGAGACTGTGCATGACTGTTAAACCCTCTGCGACCAATGATACCAACCACACTGCTGCTGAAATCTTGACCATCGGCGATGCGGTCTACGATCTAGCGCATCATACGCCGATGATGGTGCAATATCTGACCATGAAAGCAAACTATCCCCATGCGTTACTGCTGTATCGGATGGGCGACTTTTATGAGTTGTTTTTTGATGATGCCAAGCGCGCGGCGCAGATATTAGACATTACCCTGACCCGCCGTGGTACTGATAAAGCAGGCAACACTATCGCCATGGCAGGTGTACCTTTCCACGCAGCTGACAGCTATATGGCGCGACTGATTGCAGCTGGGCAAACGGTGGTGGTCTGTGAGCAAATTGATGAATCAGCCAGCAGCACTGCTAATAGTCACACCCCTCACCTTCCCGCTATGGGCGAGAAGCAAAAAAAGGATAATAGCAAGCCAACTGCGGGTGGCATCATGCGCCGCGAAGTGGTCAAGACCCTGACCGCAGGCACCATCACAGATGATGCACTTATCGCGCCAAATCATACCCCAACGGTGGTCGCCATAGATATCGCTGCGCCAAAAGCCAACTCCAAGCAACCACTACAAGCCGCCGTCAGCCAGTTGGATCTGGCAGCGGGGACATTGACCACGCAAACGCTAACGGCAGATAATAGAAACAATGAGGGCATTGAGCCGCTACAAGCACAGATGCTTACCGTACTGGCGCGCTTTGCCCCCAGTGAATGTATCGTTAGCGAAGCACTTGATGAGACATGGTTGGCATGGCTGCGCAGTCATCTCGACTGCCCGATTATAGAAGTGGCGGCCAACGACTTTCACCGTGAGCATGCGGCAGCGACGCTGTGTCAGCAGTTTGACGTACAGCGCCTTGATGGCTTGGGCATTGCTGATGCAGCACTGGCGCAATCAAGCTGTGCCGCGCTGATTCATTATGCTCGCCAGACTCAGCAGCGCCACGTACCACAAGTCAATCAACTGATTGTAGAATACAGCGATGACTATCTGATCATCGATGCCAATAGTCAGCAAAACCTTGAGCTGTTTACTCCTGCCAGCAATAATGGCACCTCGCTCGTATCGGTGGTCAATCATTGTAAGACCCCGATGGGCAGGCGTCTGCTGGTGCAGCAAATGAAGCGGCCCCTGCGTCAGCATACCCGCATCAATCAGCGCTTGGATGCGATTGCAAGCCTACTCGCAGCAAATAACTTGCCAGACGCTGCTAGCGTATCTAGCTCTTCTGTCGTACCAAACTCCTGTCTCGTCACTGGCCTACGCGAAACGCTCAATGCGATTGGCGATATCGAACGTATCAGTAGCCGTATCGCCTTGATAAGCGCTAAGCCGCGTGACTTGCGTAAGCTTGCCGACAGTATTGCCAGTACTGAGCAACTAAATGCCCTGTTCAATGCTGCAGGCATCAGCCATGAGCATGCAGGACTGCTGCCGATGTTGATGCAGCAATTGCCCGCGCAGCTACCTGCCGTGCAAGTGGTCTCCGAGCTGATCGAACGCGCCATCGTTGCAGAGCCGCCAGCCCATATCCGTGATGGCGGTATGTTAGCCGCTGGCTTTGATGAGGAGTTTGATCGCCTTACTCATCTCCATGACAACATCCAAGTGACACTGGACGAGATGGTAGAGCGCGCACGGCAAAACAATCAGCTACCAAGCCTAAAAGTCGGCTTTAATAAAGTCAGCGGCTTTTACTTTGAGCTGCCCAAGATGCAAGCGCAACACGCCCCTGCGCACTTCATCCGCAGACAAACGCTAAAAAATAGCGAGCGCTTTATCACTGACGAGCTAAAAACCGTCGAGACCGAATATCTAAGCGCGCAGACTCTCGCCTTGGCACGGGAAAAGCAGCTGTATCAGGAGCTACTGACCACCCTTGCCAGTCATTTAGCCGAGCTACAACAGCTCAGCGCAGCTGTCGCGCAGATAGACGTGCTGAGTAACTGGGCGCAATTGGCCATGAGCTATCAGTGGCAACGCCCGATCATGAGTGCCGATAATACCAATGGCATTATAAATAACCTTGCAGATAATATGGCAGATACAGCCAATATAACTGACAAAAACAGCGATCATAGACAGAATGGCCAACAGCAGCTTACTTTATTAAACCAAAATCTGAGCCACCATCAAAGCCACCATCAAAGCCACACTGAAAACCACGCTCAAAACCCTCATAAACATCAAGACCACACCTGTATCGACATTCGCCAAGGTCGCCATGTGGTGGTCGAAGCAGCGTTAAATCCAACCAATAGCGCTCATAGAAACAACCATGCTGAACATTCCAACCATATAAGCCATTTCGTTGCCAACGACTGTACGCTAGGCGCTGAAGAACATCCTGAACGTCTACTCATCATTACTGGCCCCAATATGGGCGGCAAATCTACCTATATGCGCCAGACAGCGCTGATCGTGCTACTTGCCCATTGCGGCAGCTTTGTGCCCGCCGCCAGTGCTCATATCGGTGATATCGACCGTATCTTTACCCGTATTGGCTCGGCTGATGACTTGGCAGGTGGCAAGTCGACCTTTATGGTGGAGATGATAGAGACCGCCAATATCCTGAACTTGGCCACTGACAAATCTCTCGTACTGATGGACGAAGTCGGACGCGGTACGGCGACCACTGATGGACTGGCCATCGCCCACGCTTGTGTCAACCGACTGCTGGAAATTGGCTGCCTGACATTATTTGCCACTCATTATTTTGAGCTGACGGAACTGGCAAATCACAACGATGGTATTCGCAACGTACACGTCGCCGCCAGTGAGGTCGATGGACAACTACTGCTGCTGCATCAAATACACGCAGGCGCAGCCAGCTCTAGCTTTGGCCTACATGTGGCCAAGATGGCAGGCATTCCAAACCAAGTGCTCAGCGATGCCAAACGCTACCTGCTCGACACCTTAGCCAGTGACACCCTGACAGCAGATCAGGGGAAATCGGCTGATGATAAAAATGACTTAGCTAAGTCAGTAACGGATAAAGAACAACAAATCCGTCATCACTCTACCGCCGAGACATCTATAAGAACCTATCATCCAGACGAGTCACTACTTAATAATCAACAACAAAAACAACTGCTTAGCGTACAACAGCAGCTTGATACTATCGATCCTGACAGTCTCACGCCTAAGCAAGCGCATGATTTGCTCTATGATCTCAAACAACTCATTAGTCGTTAAAGAGGTTTGTGAAACTGGCCCAAAAGCGCTAAAATATGCCTTATTTTATTCATTTAGCCAAACCAATAACAGGTAGACATCAATATGACCTTTATCGTTGCAGATAACTGCATCCTTTGCAAACATACTGACTGTGTGGAAGTCTGCCCTGTAGACTGCTTTTATGAAGGGCCAAACTTCTTAGTCATCGATCCTGATGAGTGCATCGACTGCGCGCTATGCGAGCCTGAATGTCCAGCCAATGCGATATTCTCAGAGGACGAAGTGCCAAAGGGGCAAGAGGTATTCATCGAGCTCAACGCCGAGCTGGCACAAGTGTGGCCAAACATCACTGAGATGAAGGATCCAATGCCAGAAGCGGAAAAGTGGGATGGGGTGGAAGGTAAGATTCAGTATCTAGAGAAGTAGATCGCAAATAAATGCTTTTAAACATTGAAACCATCTAATAGCGTTATGCGGTTAGATGGTTTTTTATTAGTTATTTTCTAAAGTATAGGCCTCGATATGACCTTTGTCGTGACTGAGAACTGTATTCTTTGTAAATACACAGACTGTGTGGAAGTCTGTCCTGTTGACTGCTTCTATGAAGGGCCAAACTTCCTCGCCATCGACCCCGATGAGTGCATCGACTGTGCCTTATGCGTGCCTGAATGTCCCGCTAATGCGATATATGCAGATGACGAAGTGCCTAAAGGACAAGAAGTATTTATCAAGCTCAACGAAGAGCTGGCGCAAAAATGGCCGAATATTACGGAGAAGAAAGAACCACTGCCAGACGCTGAAAAGTGGGACGGGGTCGAGGGCAAGATTCAGTATCTTAAGCAGTAGATCGCGAATAAATGCTTTTCAAGTATTCGTAGATTTGTAGGGTGGGTTAGCGAAGCGTAACCCGCCTTTTCATAACATTGTTTGATAGACGGATTACATCTCATCAAACAATGTTATGAATTTAATAAAACCAACCCACCCCGCCAGAATCAATCTTGTTAATATACCCTTATTATTAACTTTTTCTGTATATCCTATGAAAAACTATCGTAGAAATAGACAAGCTGGTGCGACTTACTTTTTCACACTTTGTTTAGATGATAGACGCAGCTCCCTTTTGATTGACTATATCGATGAGTTAAGAAAGGCTTATCAAAAAACTCAATCAAAACTGCCTTTTACTACTGAAGCTATGGTCATACTTCCCGATCATATTCATGCGCTATGGACTATGCCTAACCATGACGATGATTACCCTACCCGTATCAGATTGTTTAAAAGTCACTTTAGTCGTCAGCTACCGCAATCGGTAAAACGAACGAGCAGTGTTAGTCGCATGAATCGTCAAGAAACTGGTGTTTGGCAACGCCGATTTTGGGAACATACGATACGTGATGAGTTGGATTTTAATAATCATATGGATTACATTCATTACAATCCTGTCAAACACAAGCTAGTCAGGCGCGCCGTTGATTGGGCGTATTCTAGTTTTTTACGTGAGGTTAAAAAAGGAAGGTATGCTGAAGATTGGGCTACAGAAGCATTTGATAATAGCGATATTGGAGAATAACAAGTTTTAGCTAACCTTTTTAATGAATAAGGCAGGTTACGCTATTGCTAACCCTACAATAGATGTATTATGAAAGTTAATTTTTCGTAGGGTGGGTTAGACTTGTCAAATTCTCGTAGAGAATGCCGTCAAGGCGTAACCCGCCGTTAAATATTTGGATTACGTATCTGGCGGGTTACGCTATCGCTAACCCACCCTACTCAATCTACCCTACTCACTTATAAACCAATCACTCTTCAATCACCACTCACAATCTTTCAATCGAGCGATAATAATATCTCTCTAATCGTGGTAAATCATCGGTATGCACAGGTTGAGTGTTATCAAAAAACGCCACTTGCGCTAAGGGTTGCCCACCAACGCAGGCAAAGTTGCACAGCAGGATATTTTGCAGATCTGTACCGTCATGGCTAGTCATGATGTAGGCCGAGTCGCCGAATACCTCACTCCAGTTTTTGAGTATCGTCTGAGTATAGCCGTGCTCGATGGCTGGCCTGCCGATGATATTTGCCATGATATGGCTGCTGGTCTGCTGAAACTGGCTCAGCGCCTCTAAGGTATATAAGTTGCTGGCGACAAACCTGCCTTGAAAGGCATCGATGAGCATGAAGTCATAGCGTAAATCGCTATGGCGATTCAGATAACCTCTGGCGTCATCACCGACGAATTCAATATTGTCCGCTATCGGCGCTTCCAAAAAATGCGCTTCGACAATCTCTGGCAGGTCTTTGTCGATATCGATGACGGTCAGCGCCATATCAGGATGGTGATAGGCCACTTCGCTCGGCGTGCCCATACCAGCGCCGCCCAAGAATACCAAGCGCTCGGGCAGGGTCTGCTCGATACTCTCGACTGCCCTTTCGCCATACCAGTGGCAGTTCTTTTTGATCGCAGGCATCCAGCAGCTACTGGTAGTGTGTCTAGGGTTGTCAGAGATGGTGACGGCCATCTGACCATCAGCGACCGCATAATTGATAAACCAAGCGCCAGTGGCGGTTTGCAAGCCCGTATCTGTTTTATTTAAGCTGATAAAGGCGACGGTCATCACCACCGCTGACAGTGCCAGCATGTAGTTGATGACAGGCAGAGACTGACTGCTAGGCTCGTCGCTCTGCATCTGTACGCCCAGACGGGTACACAGCCAGGCGCTAAATGCCAATGAGGTGATAAATAACGCCAAGCTACTCATCAAGCCGATATACGGCAATAACAATATCGGGGTGGCGGTTGAGCCCAGCACGCTGCCGACAGTGGTGATCGCCACCATCATGCCAGCGTTTTTGCCCGCATCGACGCCAGCCTTGCCATTATCGTCAGTGAGATTTTTATACTTTAACGATAAAAACTGGGTAATCAGCGGGATGGCGGTCGAGCCAAACGCCAGTCCGACACCAAACAGTAGCCCGACACCGATAGCGGCGATGATAGGGCTGTCGGTACTGGCGGTCATGGCGGCCAGCAGGGGCAACTGCACCATACAGGCGATGGCATGCGCGACTGCCGACCATGATAGGACGTGTCCCGCTTTTAGTAGCGCTTGTCTTGGGGAGGTAATCGACTGTGATAGGCGTCCGCCATACCAGTAGCCGACGGCGATGGCGATCAGTACCATGGCGAGAATGACGCCAGTGATGGCGATGGAGGCACCGATATAGGTTGCTGATATTCTGATGGCGTAGATCTCGATACCGAGACCGGCGAAGCCTTCAAGTAGTGCGATGACCAAACATATTGCCAAGACCTTTTTTTGCATAAAAACTCATCAGCTTATCGTGATAGATAGCATGATTTTACACTATTCTTGCTGGGATGTTGTCGCTGCGGGTAAGGCGGGTTACTCGCTTAGGGTCTATCATAGGCTGTGGCATTAGTCTTGAGAAACGTAAACAAACTGCACTGGAATTTTTGTTTTTCGTAGGCTGTGGCTTTAGCCCAGCTTTAAAACTTTGTAAGAACAAAATGCTGGGCTAAAGCCACAGCCTACGCTTACTGCGGGTAAGGCGGGTTACGCTTTGCTAACCCACCCTACTTAACTGTTTTGAACTTGATATTATAAAGCAGCGACATGGGTACAGTAACTGGGCAAATAAACGGCTGCGATACTACTGCTACAACGCCAAGTTCCCTCACTGCTACGTGACCATAAGATCTTCTTGTCTATCAACCGAGGATTAACTTGCGACGTTACTGTCGCGATGATACTGGTCGTCTCTGTCAGTGGATTGGTAACCTCTAGCACCGCCATACCACTGGATAAAGTTGCTCCTGTCAGTGAGTCATCTACGATTATATTGGGAACAATCGCCCGTGGGTTACATTCACCAGCACCGAATCCAATAACTGAGCTACCTGTTTGTAAGCACTCCTCTACTGGTAGTCGTAACTGCCCTAACTCATTGATGACTACCGTCGCCTGAGCTTTAGCAACATACATCTGATAATTAGGAATAGCGATCGCGGCTAAGATACCGATGATAGTAATCACTAACATGAGCTCAATAAGGGTAAATCCTGCCTGTCTTGGCAAGAGGGGCGCGGTGGGGTGACAAATTTGGGAGTGTTTCATAGCGTCATCATTGTAATATTGTTATATGTTTATGATGCAGGCACCGTGCCATAAAGGTCTGCCTTAAGATGACTATGATCTTTGAGATAAAAGTGAGGTTTTATCTCGAATGATTTTAATTGATTCAAATACAAAAAAGCCAAACATAGAGTTTGGCTTTTGGGGATTATACGAGGTGTTTTGTAAGCTGAGTTTTTAACCCAGCTTTTACGCTTTATAAATACTTAAAATTTAATGCTAAAACACTTTGAATGATTTTAAACATAAAAAAACCAAACACAGGGTTTCGTTTTTTAGGAATGGTATAAGCTGTTTTACAAACTAAGATATCGTAGGCTGAATTTTCAACCCAGCATTTCAACCTTGCAAAATATGAGCTGGGCTAAAAGCCCAGCCTACGCTTGCTTTTAATTTTTAAGTTAGGTTTGGAGAGCTGACGTCGTATGGTTTCAATTATTTTAAATAAAAAAAACCAAACAGTTCGTTTGGTTTTTTTTATTTAGGTTTTAATACAAATACTTAGCTACAACATATGAGGTAAACCTGACTTAACTTAGTACTGTGATTTCTTTAATTTCACAGTTTTTAGGTGCTAATTCACCAGCTACACTAGTTTCGCAAGCCCACTTACCTACACTAGCATCAGAACCTTTATCTCCTTCAACATCTTTCTTGGCTGCAACAGCGTCAGAGTCAGGGGTGCGTACTAATTGAATAAATTTTCCATTAATGCGACTGCTACCTTGAAGCTCACACTGAATTGTAGAATTACCATTCTGAGCAACGTTAACTCTTATTTCTGAACAGGCTCCTGTTTCTTTTGACAAACCAACGGCTGCTGGAGTCTTCAGACCAGCACTATCAATACCTTCAGATAGCTGAACTTCGGTATTGGTTTTTCCACCGCTAATATCAGCCAGACCTACAGTTACTTGAGATTTTGCCGTATAATTCTGATAAGCAGGAATAGCGATAGCAGCTAGAATACCGATGATCGCAACCACGATCATGAGTTCGATTAGGGTAAAACCTTTTTGAGTGTTCATAAGAACTCCTTTTGGGACAATGTAATGACAGCGTAGCCAGTTATAGTGCAGCATTGATATCTGTCATCAGTCATAAATATTATGGTTGGTGGTTAAATTAACCGTCTTGTCAGTACTGTTGCAGCTAGCGTGCCAACTTTTTGGATTTTGAGAAAATTTTATGGGTTTTTGGCAGGATAATCGGACTGATTAGTACAAGCGGTATTATTTATCTGACATATGGATATTAATCAAACACTTACTATTAAAGGCTTGGCGAGGTATTGAGTGACAATTTTTGTACATTTTGGATTGTTGCTATAAGGTTACTAAAATTGTCACCTTTTCCAAACGCCTTTCACACTATCTAAGGTTTAGTTGACGTTTTTTGTCAGTAACAATCAATGAAAAGTGGTTTTTTGTAATTCTATTTCCACTGGTCGCCTGTGCCACATTTTTTGTCTGCACCATCGCCGCGGCACTTAACACCCAGATAATTTAACGTCAGCGTACCATCATCTGCCATGCGCATGCTAGGTATAGGGGTGGCTGTGATTGTCCATTCGGATGTCAGAGGACTAGGAGTCATCGCAACACTGTAGAGAGCTTCGCCTTGCCTAGGATAGTTACCAGCCAGATCCGATGTGACACCCGTGCTAATGCTACGATAACTGCCTTGTTCTAGTTTTCGACTTTGGATCTGTGCAGAGATATTGTGCATCTCGCTCATCATGTCGGCACGCATACCTCTTTCTATATAGCCCTGATAGCTGGGATAAGCGATGGCAGAGATTATCCCGATGACAGCGACCACAATCATCAGCTCAACGAGGGTAAAGCCTCGTTGAGTAGCGGTATCTATATCATTCATCATCATTACCATCCCTGAGCGCCGTTACCACAATCGTCTGATTTGATAGTGAGAGTACTAGCTGTCATACACCGAGTTCCAGAGCTGGTCAAGAGGATTTTATGCCCGTTTTTGACATAGGCATCGGGGTTAGGCACTGCCAGCATTTTCCATGTACGTCCTGTGATATTGTCCACATCTTCAGTTGACACTAAGCTGCTAGGCGTGCCTGACGTGTCACCATCGACCAAGGTAATGCGGTAACGATAGTCATCACCACTGCCTGCTGGAATGTTGATGATGGTATTGGCAGTATCTGCATAGCTGTAGTCTTTATTGCCATTGCTGTCTGCTATCTGTGGCACAAAGCCTTTATAAGTCAAAGCACTGGCGCGCCAACGTTCCAACTCGATTTGTAGCTGTAGCATCCTAGCTTGAGCATCACGCTCAGCATTGATAATGATGTAGCGACGATAGCTTGGCACTGCGATAGCCGCCAAGACAGCTAGGATAAAAACCACAACCATTACTTCAATAAGCGTAAATCCTTTGTGCGCTGCTGCGTGTCTTGGATTATGCAGCATACATTGAGAGTAGCCTATTGGCTCGTTGCTCAATGTCCGCTGTAAGACGCTAAGCCTACTCATTAATCGACTCCGATAATTGCTCGTACCATCTGGTCGTGAATAAGCGATAGTTCATAGTACTGACATTGCCGCCGCCAGAGCCGCTAGCGTTGACATTATCAGCATCAATACTTGAGCCAGCACAATTGCCACCAGGACAGTTGGTATCTAGTCCTGATGCATTATTTGATGACCAAGCGGCACCGAAGTTGATTCGATTATCAGATTTGACAAGTTCACTAAACGACTGAGTGCCTAACATGATACGTGTCGTAGGATTGTCTGGATTAAATGCACCAAACGCCAGCTCTTGAATGCCTTTGCCTGCCCGTACAAAACCACCTGTACCATTTTCAGAGTCGTCTTGCTCACAGACACCGTAAGGCAGACAGTACATCTGACGCTCAGAACCACCGACGATCTGAGCGGCACAGCCACTGGTCTCATCATACTTCATCTCTGGGCTATAGGCCGTCATGTAATAGACACCGCCTATGGCTAGACCATCTCCCATGGATTTGACGTTTTTGACTTTGCTATTGCCATCAAACTGGGTTAGCGGATAGAACCAACCTTGGGACGTAGCGACATTTGGTCGCATCGGTGCCTGTACCCCTGCTTTGGTTGCACTGGTATCATTTTGATTAAAAGGTAATTCAGTCAAATCATCTGAAGTGAGATCTGTAGTGGTTAAACTAATCTTATCGTCTTCACCATACAGTCCAGGACTGGCGATATCTCGATCAATAATGCCAAACAGTCGATCGGACTGGCTGGATATATCATTGCGCAAGCGTGATATCGGATTGCTTCTATCACCAGAGGCTATATTGACTAGCGCAAACAGGACGCTTTTATCTTTATAAAAACTCACAGAAGGCTGACCATAGAACCGGCGCTGTAAACCTTCTGCTTCAAGCGTACCTGTATTGGCATCCAATACCTTTACGATGCGGCGGGTAAAGTTATTGATACCTGTACTACCGCTGATAGATTGCCCATTCCGCAGATCCACGCGGAACAACTGACCACCTAAATCACCAAAGTACAAATGATCTATCATGCCATCATCATCACGATCTAAGGTTGTGATTTTGCTGACGACACTATGCTTCATCTCTGGCACTTGGATATGCTTGCCAGAGGCACCTGACGATCGGCCAGAGATAGACCAGATAACCTCTCCAGTCTTAGCGTCTGCAATATAGACCGCATTGCCATCTGCCATCGACTTGACACTGCTTTGACATTCTGTAAATTCGTTGTCCGTAGCGCCTAGACGATATGTCGGATCTTCGTAGCACTCATCGTAACCACCACCGAAGATGATGACATCTTTGATGCTGTTTTTGCCTGTGCCAACTCTTATCCTGCCTGAGACTGGCTCGCTCCATACCTTTCCTAACGCTTGATAACCATCAGTGCTAGTATCTATGCTAAATAGCATTTTTGGACTGTTTAGGCTGCTGACATCTAGACCATACAATCCTTTGCCGCCTTGACGTAGGCCACCATAGACATAGACCTTGTCGGCTATGATTTTGCCAGAGGACTCAGATGTCGGCGAACTAAAGTCGTACTTATAGCTGCCTTGCACTGACCATGGAGCATCGACGCCAAAGGCTGGCGCATTTGCAATAGAACCTTCTGGCTGTAGGGCTTGAATCTGATTGGTTAAGATGGTTTTGGGAATAAAGGCCAGACTCTCTTGACCGCTATCTGCTGAGGCAATATGCAAAGCACCTTCCATTGAGCCAAACATCACATAATCATCTCGGCTGCTCTCATCAGTCGCTACCATGCCTGCATCAGCATCTATTTTTCCATCGCCATCACTGTCTTTGTCATTGGCGTTGATGTTGGCACCATAAGAGATGAGGGTCGGTCTGGAGTGGATCACACCGCCGAGTACTTTTATATCACCTGGTGGATTGGCAATGATTTTTTCGAGCTCTGCTTCCACACCGCCAGCTGCGGCATCGATACGTTCTGCTTCAGCTTGAATCGGGCTGGCATCATATCCTAAGAAGTTTAATAGGTACAATTTAGTCAAGGTGGTATATGAGCTATCAAGCGTATCGAACCCTTGCAGCTCCCCGTCTTTGACGCCTACTTTCAGGAGCTGTGTTTTTCCGCCCACGGTGTTTTCGACATAGACATTGCGTGTGGTGTTGTTTACACCTCCGATCTCTGGCGTCTTTAACTGAGCATAAAACCCGCCCGCTGTTATTCTATTGTTTACATTGACACTAACACCAGCTGCGTTAAGGATGGTTTCATTTTTTGTACTCCAGATATCTTGGGCATCTGGGTTCAAGTCGTCAGGGAAACCATCACCATCCTCATCGATATACAATCTTTTATTGTCTTGCCCAAACAACGTGGCTTGCTTGACGTGGTATTTTTTTAGATTACCTGACCATATTGCCAAATCACTGTTTACCTTTGGTTCTAACATCGGCAGATAGGCATAAGGCTTGACACCTAAGCTACTGAGCGGGTCAGCAGGTACAGTGATGGTACCTGCTGGCACACTAGGCAGATCTGACTTTAGGTCTTCAATCACCGATAGCACACTACCGACGATGTCTTTGGTATCTTTGGCAAAATAGAACCCACCTTGTCCATAGCCACCGACACCATCATAGATGCCAGTTTCCATGCCTAGGTTACATGCATTACGTGCATCGGGATTATTTCTGGCTGATATTTGCGAGCAGTCATAGTATTTTTTGGTATATTTATAAGGTGCGCCATTACTGTCGGTAAACTTATTGATCGTGATTTCTTTAGACTTATAATGGCTTGGATTATCGACCGTATTGAAGTCTGCGCCAAAGCCAACCATTGCGGTTTTGACGTTCTTTTTTGTTCTTAGCTGCTTGGCAAACTCGCCCATGCATTTCCATTGACCTGTTTGGTCACGAGAATAGTAATCCTTCTCTGTTCCATCTAAAAGCCCACCTGAACTAGGACAAGACAGTCTTGATGTATTTAGAGCTCCAGCCATCATATTTGTCAAGTCGCTTTGACTAGATACTCCATTTGGGAAACCATCGGTTAGCAGATAAACACCCTTCGCACCACACTGTTGAGTCTCTGGCGCAATATATTTTTTATTAGAATCGTTACCTTGCACAATCTCCTTATCCCTTGTGGCTCGCATACCACTGTAAGTAGAACCACCATTATAAGTCGAAGTGCCTAACATATAGGCAGCAGCATCGGCAAACGCTGGTGCCATCGGCGTGCCCCCACCAGGCTTTACATCTTTTCTTAGAAATTTGTAAATTTTCTCTTTTTGAGTAGCATTTAGGGGTTTAGCAGCTACTTGTATTTGGCCACGGCTATCAGTATAACCAAAGGCACCAACCCCCATGATGATGTCTTCATTAACACTCTCAAACTCAAGCAGCTCTATTAGTGCCATCTTTAGCTTAGACATACGGTCATATACTTTTTCCTCTCCTTTTAGACAATATTCTAAATGCACACCATGTTCTACTTCTTGATATATAGGGTTATATGAATCTGAATAGCCACCCTCTGTATTACTCGCAATACAGAGTTGTTTATCCGCACCAATTAAGGTTGGTACTGTATATCTATTCACATATCGATCTTTTGTCTGATGGCGTGGTACATCACTTTTATTAAGGTAATAGTAATAAGTTTTTCTACAATTCCACCAACTATTACAAGACTCGGTGTAAGCTCGATATACCCTATACAGCCCACTTGGTTTTTCATCTTCATAAAAGCTCACGCTACCACCCATACTACCTGACTTATCTAGCATCAGCATCAGCGTAGGCTTGTTTGATTCAGTGCTGGGTTGATAGATGGTCAGATCGCCAAGCTTGTTGTAGCTTGGATTGCCGACGACATCATAGCTGGTTCCTGAGTGAGTCGTTACTGAAGCGGTCATAAGCGCGCATACCGCTAGCGTGATAGCAGTTGGCCGAAACTGTTTTAATAAAGGCGTAGTAGATCGAATGAGCTTCATATTGAATTCCTGCTATATACTAGTTATAAATGTAACCCACGTTAACCGTTAACTTGCCAGCTAAGCTATTTTGCCAGTAGGCGTTAAGCCCAATAGATCTTGGCACTCTTGAGATATTTCACCAGTACCTTCACCATAATCTATACAGTTCTCAGTATCGACAACGTTCTCTAGCTTGGCTTCCTTGACCAACACCTTGGCCGGTACGCCAATCTTGGCCAAACACTCGTTGCGAGTTTCACCGAAATAGGTATTTTGGGTCGGATCGTCTTCATCTATTGCGGCTACAAATGATGCGGCGTTTTCGCTGGGTTTTTTGAGACACTCAGTAATTTTTGCGTCTGATACGTTTGACAATGCTGGCAAAAACGAGGTTGAGTGAATACGAAAGCTTGGCGAACTACTGGCCTGATCATCCGAGTTGATGGTTATCTCTAACGGTACATTCCCAAAAGGTGTCACTGGTAATGATTGAGTATTTGGTCTGGTCACTGACACCTGAGTCATCACGTTTTGACGAGCATTGACAAAGTCATCAGCTTGACTAGGTCGACAGAAACCTCCTGATCCTGCACCGCCTATCAGCTTACTTTGCCCAGATGGAGTATTAATAGTTGCCTCTGACATCTTAAAAAAATAGTTTTGGCGTGGACGATAACAAAACAGAACTTGGTCACCACGGTTTGATGTGGCACCAGTATTTAAAAAATAACCGAAAAACCCAAGCGGACCGAGAATATTGGCTTTTTCACTGCTGTATGTCGGATCATTGATGATATTTTCGATGTTTTTGTTGGATGTATCTGAAGTAGTTAACAGTAAAGTATCCACCTGATCGCTAGTCGCTAAGCGTAATGATGTCATGCTATTTCGTACGGCAATGGCACCTACTACAATAATCAATAGCAAAAACATTAAAACCACGATTAATGTAGCCCCATTTTGAGAGGTTGGTAGCTGATATCTAGGATACTTATTCATAATATTATTACCTAAGCGAGACAGGTTTGCACATCAGGTGTTGTTTACTCATCTACAATATTTCTTAATGTCACATACGACTCTACTACTGTACGTAGATATTTTTTGCTCAAGCCATTGTTTATAGTAGAACTTTTGCCCAATACAGTGAACTCAGAAGGGCCTTCTTCAGTCAGTACTGCATTATCAGAACGCAGAATCAGACCATACTTGATACCTACGATAGGTGGTTGGTCCTCAATGTCTAAGTCTAAATAATCTTTTACCGTATAATACTGTAATAGATCACTGTCTCTAGTCGACAATAATATATCGAAGTAGTCTACATTGGTCATAATCTCTTGGCCTGCGTCACCAAAATCTCTAACTTCACTATTGGTGGTAAACTCTACAGACTTCGGCAGTTTCTCTTCTGGCTTGCTTTGCTCAGCATAGTCATCCATGATTTCAGTAATATATTTACCTGCATCACAGTATAAAGAGAGCTCTGTGGGCTTCGAGGCATCCGGCGCCCTGAGATAAAAGCGCTCCACAATAACTTGTCCGTCAATGATTTCTTTTACCCCACCAATAGTGACCTGTCTGGGCCCTAAAGCGAGCTTACCTTCGCAATCATACATGTCTTGTGGAGCGCGATACTGAATGGTCAGCTGACCACTTTTTGAGCTTACATTACTTGCACCAGTCCATTCATTTGCCTGAGTACCTCCATCTTGGTCGCCAGTACGAGTCAACAAAGCTACCTCTATAGGAGAGCCTCCTAGAGTAATATCTTTAGGCAGTTTTGGATCACCTGCTAGGACTTTGGGGTTTCGAAAATTGTCCAATTCTTTATTACCATCTTCATCTTCTAGAGCATTGTTAGCACTAGTCAATACGATACCAGAGCCAGGCTCGTTAGCTGCGACATTATCTGCTAACCCCAAGTTTGCAAGGCGTGCTCTTCTTTCAATAATGGGCAGGTTAAAGGCAGCATCTTCGACTAATTCTGAAGCACTTGACTGTATGCCTGCTGTTTTTGCATTGATTATATAGACTTGTATTGCTGCTGCAGATACCAAGAGGCCTAAAAACAACGATATCATGAGCTCTATTAGTGTAAATCCCTTTTGGGTCTTATCACAATGATGACGGATTGAGGTCTTCATTAATAAGCCTCCATTACTAGACAATGTGAACCTAATTTATAAGATCCATTACTATTGCCACAAGCATTGTCAATACTATCGTCTAGAACAGGTAGCGTCTTACCCCATGAGGTAATGATGCATTGTCTATCGTTGATATCAGCCATATCTGGGCAGGTGGTCATATTGAGCATAATGTCTTGTTCACAGCCCAAGCTGGCAGCTTGCCATGTGTTCAGCGCTGCTATTTCTTCGGCGTTACAAGCATCTGATTTGCAGCTGTCTTGATCAAAGCTACTACTTGCTTGTGCAACTTTTTCGCAATACTTAGTGATATTATCTGCACCTTGGTTCAGGGTATTCAATGCTGTCATAAAATCATCGGTAGACAGAGTATTCAAGCGCATGTTTTCTGATAGCTGTTTTGACATGCTCATAGCACGACTACGTACCAAGCTCTCATCTGTAGCACTCAACGCACTTATCTGCAATGCACTAAACCCTAGCACAGCGATTGCCAATAGTAACAAAGACACCATGACCTCGATTAAGCCTACCCCACTCTGGCTATTTAATTGAGCCATTAACAAGTTCCTCCTGCTGCGGTACTTATATTAGCAGCTGCAGTGACAACAACTTGCATCGTGGCAGATGAATTTTTGCTATCACATATATTAAAGACAACTGTATCTGTACGTTTACTTGGATGAAATGTAATCGAGGCTTTATCCGCTTTTATTATATTTTTAGCATTATAACTATAGCTTGCCACCTCATCTGAGTTAGCATTTTTACTTATTATGACCATTGAGTGACTACCGTCATCAAAGCTAAATTCTAGAGACTGCCTTCTAATAACACTTTCGACCTTAGCTTCTTTTAACGCATTTACCAATGTGGCAGTCGTCGACTTTACCCGCTGATTGGCAAGTTGGGTACTGATATTGGGCGCAGCAATGCTGACAATGATAGCCAATACCGCAATAGTCACCATCAGCTCAATCAGGGTAAACCCTGCACTGGACATTGGTCGTTGGCGTGATGAGCTATTTATAGATGCATTCACATCAAAATCCTATTTATAACGGCTATAGTTATCTATAGCGGCTGCACATTTACTAAGGTACAACTACCTTTTATATCTTTATCAATACTGACGAATCTATTTAAAACGACTTTGCCTGTTTATTACTTATCACTCTTTACCATGCAAGATTTGTTCCAGTATATTCGTATACTGAAATGTGATTTATGCCAAATACGAGTACGTCAGACAGATCGTTGATTAAAGAGTCATGAGTCATGCGCAAAAGCAAACACAATAAATCATACGGAAACAAATCTGTAGTATTAAGTATACATAATTATTGCATTAAAAACTTAATCTCTACAACTGTATGGTCATTTGCCCATATTGCCATGCGCGAGTGCGTAGGCAGATAAGTGATAACGCTTGGATTGAGTGGTGCTGTCTTGATCAGTCAAAAAGGCAGGAGCAGACTGCTGATATAAGGTACGTGCTAGCGCCTGTAAGCTGGCACCCGTCGTCGCAACATCATCAAACAACAAGATACGCTTGACTGGAGGCAGCTCACTGAGCACAAAGGCATTATCAAGATTGGTGAGACGCTCGGCTCGTGTGAGACCTTGCTGGCTAATGGTGTCATCGACGCGTTTGACGCCGTGCCACAGCGGTATTTGCCAGTGCTTAGAGAGATAGAGCGACAAGATAGTCACTGGATCAAATCCGCGCTTTACCAAGCGGTTTGCGGTAGTGGGCATAGGCAGGATGACGCTGTTGCCACTATGGCAGCCTGTTGGTCTGGGTAGCTGACGTATGACATGCACGAGAAGTGGCAGCTTGGTCATGTCCTCATGATGCTTAAAGGCGCGAATGACTTGCCGAAGTGGATAATCGTAATAGGTAGCCGCTTGAATGGGCAATGAGGTGCCAGCGGCGATATCGACAGTGAAAGCGGTCGGTCGCCACGCTATGCTGTCATGACAGCGTGAACATAACAGACCTTTATTGAATTTATAATGCAGCCGACTGAGAAAAGATTGAGTACTATTATGGGTATGAGATAGGTTATTTGATTGCCAAGAGGCTAGATCTTGCGGAGCGCTGCGATAGACATGGCATAGCTGACAGCACAAATTAATATACTCTGCCAGCCATAAGCCACTTTGATATGGTGCTAAGCGCTGCATCAGTTATGCTTTATCGATTCATTAAAACCCTTTCCAATCATTGAGCACTATACCAACACCGATAGTCGTATTCTCATGGTTATAATCAATGAGGGATTCGCCATAACCGTGGAACAGTTGCACATAGCCATTGACATTCTTTGTTAATGGGTAGATGTAGTCAATCTGTGCTGCGCCTTTTTTGGTCTCAGTATTATAGCGTAAGGTACTACTGATGCTCTGCTGTTTGGGCAAATCATATAACAAAGTCAAATCACCATGACCCATGTAGTCTGTGATGTCTGGGTTATCGTCCGTATCAGAGCTTTCATTTTTTATTCGCGTCCAAAGGCGTGGTATGACTGAGAGTTTACCCCATTCAGCACCGCCCATCAGATAAGCACGATTCCATGACCGTGAGATAGGGTCAGAGCGACCATTTGAATGATGCACAGCCCCCACTCCGAGCATACGCAGACGCCCTCCAAAAGGCAGATCGGCGGTGACCGGTTGAGTCAAGAAAATCTCTGGTTGATAGTCAGTCGCGCGAAACGGTCTTGAGTTGTCTTCGTTATAGACCTGCCAGTGCGCTTGCTGAGTATAACCAAACCACAGATCAGATCTGGTATTGAACAAGTCCTCGGCGACTTTGGTTTTTAGAGACAACTGGAACTTTAGCTCTGTATTGCGTATCTCATTAGGGGTGTACTCTCTTCTCTCTACTTCTTCGCTACTTGAGGTGGGGCTAAGATTGGGATCGAAGCTATAGAACAGAGGCAATACATAGTTAGGATTGTGTGGCCTGGCTGTCCACGTACCACGTTCGCCGTTTTGATCGAGATCATAAGCCATGCTGAGTGGAGTGTACCTTTCGATATCTGTTTGCGTGACGCCCACATCCTTTAAGACTTGCGCTTCTCTTTTGGTCAGTCCGATGGTATCTAGACGCTCATTGGATGCTGTCTGTTCGGCAAGTTGTTCAGTCGTCTCATCCTCTTCGGCATCCTGCCCTGCGAGTACGAACTGCGGATTGCCTGATATCGTTTTCTTGATAGTCCTTGCTAGATCTACAGGCTGTTTGTTCATAGTAAAGCTTGGTGTTTTGCCTTGATCGGCCACCTTATCATAACAGGCCAAACGCGCCGCACTGGCTTGTACTTGCGTGCACTCTAAAAATAGATTGGTCTGCTGAGATATGAACTCCTCACTTAGCCATTCCATATTATCAGTAGTCGCCATAGGATCTTCTAAGCGCAAAACAGCCCCTTGTGGCGACTTATAAGTCTGCTCTATTGATACACCTTCCATAGGTAGCTCGTTATAGACTTGACCATTGCTGGCTGCATGTCCTTGAATGCTAAAGCAAGTCAACGCTACACCGACAGCGATGCTGAGATAAGTCTTGCAACCTTGAGATGCTGTGTCTTGATCAGTATTAGCAGTCGTACTTGGGCAATTTGCCTGACGCGGTGAGATATTGTGAGCAAACATAAAAATCCTTTATCTTACTGGCAGAATGACCAGTAAATATTGAAGTAGCTATTATCAAACGACTGAGTATTGAATACGCTCTGGTCTCTGACCTAGCATTGTTGCGTTATTGTAATGAAAATACGGACATTATACTAGCGTTATCAACATTATATACAAGCTTTAATTGCCAAAAACGTTTATTAGTTCAGCCCGCCAACAATGTTATTGATAGCGCCATCCGCAGCTACTAACCTATTCATCTTTAACAAAAAATCCAGCGCACTGCTCTTAGCAATACGCTGGATCTGAGACACAATAAGACGTTATATGTACAGGATGAAGAGTTACGCGCTCTGCGTTATCGATTGAGCGCCGTCAAGGTCTGCTCAAACTCTGAGCGACCAATCTCACCCACTTGCTGATTCACCAGCTGACCATCCTGATAATACATCAATGCTGGCGGGCCAAATAACTTATAGCGTGATAAGACCGCTTTAGAGTGCTCAGTGGTGTCCGTGATATCAAGTCTCACCAACTGCCACCCTTGCATCTGCGCTGGACGATTATGGAAAAGGTTCTTGTCCATGATACGGCACTCAACGCACCAGTCAGCGGTCAAATCAACAATAACTTTGGAGTTGTCAGCGACGATGGTATCTAGCTCGGCAAGCGTGGTGATATGCTCATCTGAGGCACTACTATTGCCCAGCGCCTGACCATCAGCTGATTGCATCATCATCGGAGCGGCGCTCAGTGAGGCTAGTGGATGTAAACTATCATCATTGCCCAGTGCCGCGCCGACAATCAACATAGCTGCCCAAATACCTGCGACCAGAGCAAGCGCTTGGGTCAGCATTCGACCTTTACCGAGCCAGCTCCAGGCCCATGTTGCAACGACCATGAACCACAGTGCCCATACCAGCAGCATCACAGGAGAGATAAATACCCGTTCAACCAGTAGTAGCGCCACTGCAAATAGTAACAGCGCAAAGCCTAGCTTCACCCAGTTCATCCACTCGCCAGCCTTGGGCATAATCTTGCCTTGGGTCGCACCGATGATGATAAGTGGCACTGATAAACCAAACCCAAGCATAAACAGCGCGGCAAAACCAAGCAGCGGACTACCGATGGTAGAGACTGCAAGCAGCGCACCAAATAATGGCGCGGACACACAAGGCGACACGACCAATGCTGATAAGAATCCAGCCACCAAGCTACCGCCAGTACTACCAAGCTTACTATCACCCGCTTGGCTCAGGCCTTGCATTTTACGACTGATCGCATGGGGCAGACGAATCGTAAACACACCCAACATATACAAGGCTAATAAGACAAAAACAATGGCAAAGCTAATAAGAATAATTGGGTTCTGTAACCAACCGATAATACCCAAGGACTCACCAAATACGGCAATCAAAGCACCGAGCATACCGTAAGCCGTCGCCACACCAATGGCATAGCTGGTGGTCAAGATGACGCCTTTTTTGACGGTTGGATTCTGCTGACGCGCCACGATATTGGCAACGATGGGCAACATTGGCAAGACGCAGGGGGTCAATGCCAAACCCAGACCCGCTAAAAACAGCAGGCCTAGCGCCAACCAAGGATGCGAGGCTAAGCCGAACGGATCACCATCGACTAAGCCACTGCTACCATCTGTGGCACCACTATTATTGCTATTAACGACAGCGTCATCAGTAGTAGCATCTGCCCCAGAGATGCTATTGGTCGCCGTTGCGTCACCCTCTAGCGCATCGTAATCTATGACATCACTATCCATGACGTCATTATCTACAGCAGCACGCTCTAACCCATCGTCACCGATAACCTCATTGTTAGCGTCATCATTAGCGCTGGCCTCTTGCAGTGCTTGTGGTTGCGTAGATGTTGACGCCGCGGCAGTTGCAGACGAATTGGCCGCAGAAGCTTGAGAAGGCGCTGCCACGCTAATAGTGGTTTTAATCTTTTCAGGAGGGTAGCACAGCCCTGCTTTGGCACAGCCCTGCCAACCGATGGTCAGCGCAGCATTCTCTATTGCCTTGCCACTGGAGTTTGTCAGCGTGGTGGTTGCCACCACATTGGTTTGATCAAACACGGGCACTTGCCCAAAGGTGGGATCATCGATAGTCACCGCAGTCTGACTAAAAGCGAAGGGCGCAGCACTCACACCATCGGGTAAGCTCAGCATTATCTTGTCTTTGTAGACATAATGCTCAGGGGTAATATCAAAATTGATCGCTAAGCGTGTGCCCTCAGCCGTCGACTGAGTGGTGTGACCGACCTGAAAGGCCTCGCCCACTGGCAAAAACTTCTGGGCGCTGCTTTGGTTATTGCCAAACAAATCTCCCAAACTGACTGCTTGGGCGGTCGTAGCAGTCGTTGGCAGTCCTAGCATTAATGAGGTACTGACCAAAGCTAAGGCCCATATAGAAGACTTTTTATTAGGGGGTTTTTTTGACGTCATGTTAGTCATGAAGAGCTACCTTTTTATTGCTAATACCAAACCCAAAAAGTACGATTAACTTTTAAAGATGGTATAACTTATTATGACTAATACTTGAGCGGATTAATGCGCAGCGCTGACACTGCTCATTCAACTACTTATGGCTTAGCAATATTGACCTTAGTTTTGATTTTTTCTGGCGGATAGCACAGCCCAGCCTTGGCGCAGCCTTGCCAGCCGATGACAACAGGGACGTTTTTAGCCGCTTTGCCATTATTGGTGCTCAACGTGGTGGTGGCGACCACGCTTTTTTGGGTGAATACGGGTACACGTCCAAAGGTGGGATCATCAATAGACACGGGCGACTGACTAAACGTAAAAGGCGTGGCGCTGACGCCTTTAGGGAAGGTGGCGCTCAGTTGGTCTTTGTAGACATAGTGCTCAGGTGTAATATCGAACGTGATGGTTAAGCGCGTGCCTTTGGCAGTGGCTTTGGTATTGGTATTGACTTGAAAGGCCTCATCGACAGGCAAGAACTTAGATTTATTAGCGCTATTACCAAATAAATCGCTCAATCCAGCGGCATGGCTAGACATAGTACTCAACGTAGCACTGGCGAAAAATAAAGCAAACAACAAAGGTTTGATGATTAGAGATTTGATGGACATAGGAGTTACCTGTCATTATTAAAGCGTAAAAAACCAGAGCGTACAAATCAGAGTGTAATAAAAAATCAACCAATAATCTTTTATTGATTGTTCGCAGTGAGTTATTAAGTGCTGTTGTGCAACCTAAGCTCGCTATAATTGAGCATAAATGTCAGCGTCTTGCCCTTCACCGCCTTGCTGTTCGTCTGCACCCAAAGAAAATAAGTCATAAGGCTTGCCCTCACTACCAGGCGCCACATACTGCAGCTCGTTTTCCCAACCATCAGTCGGATAGCCGCCTTTGATATAGCCACCTTCAGGATAATTCTTGGCATCGGCGGGCGGTGTGGTCAGCGCATCTAACCCCTGAGCTGTCGTTGGATAGCGAGCGTTATCTACTTTATACATATCCAGAGCATTGGACACCGTCGCCAGTGCTGTCTCTGTTGTTTTGACCCGGGCTTTATCGCTTTGCCCGACGACCTTTGGCACTACCAAGCCTGCAAGAATGGCCAAAATAACAATCACTACCATGATTTCTATCAAGGTAAACCCTGACTGACTCGATCTTTTGTCTTTCAAAGTACTTTGCTCATTCATGCCTTGGCTTAGTAGATGGTTTTTCATAATGTTTTTATTACTGGTATTTGCTTGATATCGATTTTTCATGATCATCACTACTGTCTTTGTCGTTATAGGTAAGTATCACCAGATCAGCTGCACGCTCAGTTGGTAAGCAACGCTCACTATAGACCATGATATTCTATTTATCTACCATCAGACACAGATTCTACAGGTCACTAACGTCTATTAAGTACGTCGTACTATTTAGCCATCTGACATGGCAGATCACACTGCGCTTTGTGTTAGATGATGACAGCACAGTCGCTATAACGAACCCAGTGCTTTATCAACCAGCGCCGTAAAACCCCGTCCTTCTAGGGCGTGGATACCAGGCGTCAACCGTTGTCGCCCAGTATTGCGAACCCCTTGATAACCGCACTCATTGAGATCATAATTACTCCATGAAAACGCTCAAACTACGCATCAAAGACAAACACGCCACTCAGCTCAATATCTTAGCTGGGGCGGTTAACTTTGTCTGGAATTACGTTAATGAGCTAAGCTTCAAACATCTTAAGCGCACAGGCAAATTCTTTTCAGCTTATGATTTGGCCGCTTACACTAAAGGGGCGGGTGAATACCTGAATCTGCACAGTCAAACCTTGCAAGCGATCAGTGAGGTTCACGCTAAATCCCGTAAACAGTTTAAAAAAGCCAAACTCAACTGGCGCACCAATAACCCAAAAGCCAAGAGAAGAAGCTTGGGTTGGATTCCTTTTAAAAAGACAGCCATTAAGCATATCAGCACCCGCCAAAGCGGTAAAAAGTCTCTAAAAACCACCCTACAATTCAGCTTGGCTAACCGTCAAAAGCTGATCATTGATTTGTGGGACAGTTATAATCTCTCGCTCTATACCATCAACACCTGTGAGCTAGTGCAAGACAATCGCGGCCACTGGTATGCCTGTATCACCGTCAAAGAATTTCCAAAGACTAAGTGTGGCACGGGCCAAGTCGGTATTGATTTAGGCTGTAAAGATGCCGCAGTCAGTAGTGAGGGTGATCAGCTACAAATCAAACTAACCCATCAATACGCAGAAAAACTAGCAATTGCCCAACGTGCCAAGAATAAAAAACGGGTTAAGGCCATTCATGCCAAGATTAAAAACACCCGCCAAGATTTGATCCATAAATTCACATCAAAGCTTGTTAAAGCCAACAGCCTAATCGTTGTTGGTAAAATTAAATCAACATCATTCACTTCATCCAAACTGGCCAAATCCATCTATGACGCTGGTTGGTTTGAGATTAAGCGGCAACTGGATTACAAATGCAAGCATGCAGGTTGCCACTATATCGAAGTCAATGAAGCGTACACCACCCAAACCTGCTCGTGTTGCGGCTCCCGCCAAGACAGTCCGAAAGGTAGATCAGCGCTTGGTATAAGAGAATGGTTTTGCAGTTCTTGTCAAACTGTCCATAACAGAGATGTTAATGGAGCAAAAAACATTCTCGCGGTCGGGCTTGGCCGTCTTTAGTAGGAATCTCCTCACTTTAGGGAGGGGAGGAAGTCAACTGAAAGCCACTATAACTTACTCATTCATATAATGACATCGATTGCTATTAAGTTATAACAATAGGCAAGACTTGCGAAACCTTGGACAAGGTCTCGTTAGATGAGTGGGTTTATATTTATCCTAACCCGCCAAATCATTCATATTGACGATAGGTAGCATGACTGCCATCACTATGATCATCACTACTACGCCCATCAACACCAACATCAAAGGCTCTAGTAACGACAGTAAAGTGCTGATGAAGTTAGTCGCTTCAGCTTCTTGCATATTGGCTGCACGGCTTAGCATGCTTTCAAGCTCCCCTGAGTTCTCGCCACTTTTGATCATCTGCACCATCATCGGTGGAAAGTAGGAGGATTTTTCTAGCTGACTTGAGAGACTCGCCCCTTCGGTGACTCTATCGGCTGCATCGGTAATGGTTTTTTGAATATGTAGATTGGTGGTGACTGCCGCGCCGATATGCAACGCCTCAATCAGCGGCACACCTGAGCGCACCAATATCGCAAGAGTACTGGCAAAGCGGGCAGCATTCAGACCCTTGGACAGTCGTGCCAGTATCGGTAGCTTGAGCACCACACTATCAATAGCCAGCTTGCCTGCCTGCGTCTGCGCAAAGCGGTAAAATAAAAACGCCACGCCTGCCATTATCAGTAACATAAGCCACCACCAATCGGTAATTGCGTTAGATATGGCCAATACCACTTGCGTAATCAGCGGCAGCGCCTGCTCTGATTGCTCAAATACCTTAACGATTTTGGGCACCACAAAGCTCATAAGCCCCATAATGACGGCAAACGCCATCACCATCAGTACGATGGGATAGACCATCGCACCTTGGATTTTCTTTTGCAGTGCAAAGCGGTTTTCGGTGTAATCTGCTAACTGATTGAGAATCAAATCCAGATGGCCTGACTTTTCACCAGCGGCAATGGTGGCGATATATAGTGGCGGAAAACTGGCTGCTTGCTGTAAGGAGCGCGCTAGACTTAAGCCTTCAAGCACATGCGAGCGCACTGCTAACATCAGAGATTTGATATGAGTCTTGGGAGATTGCTTGGCAACGGCGGCGAGCGCTTCCTCAAGCGGAATGCCTGCGGCGAGCAACACAGAAAGCTGACGGGTAAGTAGCGCCAGCTCATAAGCGGAAGGCTTTTTGTAACGGTTACGCTGCCGACCTTGCTGACTGTTGACTGCACTAATCTCTACTGGTGTCCACTGCTTATCACGCAGCTGTTGACGTACTTGCCGTGCAGAGTCGCCTTCTAATAGCCCCTTACGGACAGCGCCTTGATCATCAAGCGCTTTATAATGATAAGCAGGCATGGCAAAAAATATCCTAAGGCGGCAGGTTAAGAAGCAAAGCGTTTTTGAATGAAAAGTAAAAAGCGATATGTTTACACTCTTATGCTTAAAACAGCTGTATTTAAAACCATTATAGTTAAAGCAGCCTTTCTAAAACAAAGGCGTAGAGTCGTTACTCTCAGGCATCATGCCTTGCAGTAGTAAGACATCTAAATGCTGCTGCTGTAGCTTTTTATCGAAATCATTGACTTCAGCGATGAGCATTTTTTCAATGCGCTTATCAGACGCATAGACACTGAGCCGCGCACAAATCACTGCCAACTGATAGACACGCTTTTTACAATAGCCATCAAGACCTTGCAATAAACGCACCATATAGGGGGTTTCGAGGCTCGCATAATCGTAGCCTTCAACGACATTGTCACCCAGTGCTGTGACGCCGTAGCTAATGGACAGATGGGCGCAGAAGTAGCAGCTGAATAAGTAACCAATCACATGACCAATATAATAGGCACGATCATAGGTAAAGCTACTAACCCCAAAATGACCCAGCACATAGCTATTTAAGCTGGCTTGATCACTGATGGGCCTCGGGTGCCTTAATTTACCTATAGTCGCAATACGCAATGGATTGTGACCATCTTGGGCAGTCAGTTGCCATCCTGCCGGCTTTTGAGCAGGCATATGACGCACAATATCAGCGATAATGTCGTCGACCACGTGCAGCTGTTGCCATAGCCTCTCAAGTGCAGCAACATCCAGCAAACCACGCTTATCCAGCTGCTGTGCCAGCTTGTACTGCTGATACTCTGCAAACTGAGTTTTTAGTGTCTGTACCAGATAGGTCGGGCGAGTACTTGCTGGCGCTAGATACAGCAGCCGCGTACGCTCATGCTGTTCGTGATACAGCGCCAAACGCTGCTCAGCAACGCTAGACTCTACTGTCTCTTGTGCTTGATCTGTGTGACTCAATGTCGCATCAGATTGCATGGTAAAGAGAGCGAGTAACTCCGCTTTGCTCAGCGGCATAGATTGGTTTCGCTGATCGGATTGATCACTGTCTATATTTACAGAAGGTAAGCTGTGTTCAAAAGTCGGTTGGGTCATAACGTACCATCACCAGCAAGGAATAAAAGCCATCCTAGTCGCTATTCAGCCTGTTAAGTAATTGAACCAAAGGCATTATTACTTAAACGCCTGCGCTAAGACAGTACACAGTTATATAGTACCTGAACGCTGCTAAGTTGTCAGCTTTACTATAGTTATCAGACATGACTAGACGGATGCAACAACGCATAAGATAAGAGAGGTATACTAGGGCGTGTCCTCAATCTGAACGATAATATCTAAATGGGTTAAAAATGAGGACACGCCTTAATAGACTCGGCAAATAAGACCTATAAAGCCTTTTTGCGGTCTTGGACAAAATTTAGACGAAAAAAAATGCCAACGAGGGCAATCAGTATAAATAAAAACAAGAAGATACAAATAGAGGAGTGAGAATAAAAATTGGGGCGACTGATGGGACTCGAACCCACGACAACCGAGATCACAACCCGGGGCTCTACCAACTGAGCTACAACCGCCATAACTATTGCCAAGAGTAGGCAAGATTTTCAGGCTAAATGGTGCGCCTGGCAGGATTCGAACCTGCGGCCACCTCCTTAGAAGGGAGATGCTCTATCCAGCTGAGCTACAGGCGCTCTTAGAGGACTTCTACGTATTCTGGTGAGTTAATAATATCAGAAACCAAACCATCATACATAAAAAAAAGCCTGTAAGGCTCTTAAAATAGATGGTCGGAGTGATAGGATTCGAACCTACGACCCTCTGGTCCCAAACCAGATGCGCTACCAAACTGCGCCACACTCCGATATTTCTATTATCACGATAGCTTGATTTATTAACTGATTATTGGCAATGCCGCTAACTGGTTAATGTTCCTCGCTATCGAGGTGCACATAATAAGGGGTAAAGTCAGTTGTGTCAACATCTATTTTCAAACTATTTAACAAAACTGCTGTTTTCTAATAAAAAGCGCCTATAACGAGTGTTTTTTGCTACAAGTACTTTCTATCTGTTTCCTTATTGCCGCTATTATACAATATTAAAATCTTTAGGCAAGTCGCTATTAAGCCTACCAGTGAGAATGTTAAAAGGCATCAACCACAGCGTTGCGTGATTTGACAGCTCAGACTGCAGCGGCTGCCGCAGCGCCACCGCTTGGTGCGTGCTATCGGTTACTGGGTAGACCAGCCATACTTGCTGGGCTTGATAGGCCTGCGCATAGCTGGTCAGCTGATAGGCGTCACTGGCACTGATATCACGTGAATGTGACAAATGCTTCCATTTAATATCAATCACATGGCTACAGTGACGCTTCTCTGCAGCCCTGTGTATAGGGGTTTTATGATTATAGGTTTTATGGTTATAGGGTTTATGGTTAACAATATCGCCAGTATCTAGCGTATCGCTACTCGCAGCGGTGTCATAAACCAGTAAATCTGGCTGCATAGACAAACAAGCCTGCCCTGACTCATCACTGAGCCAAACCTCTCTTGACTGACAAAAGGTTTGATAACGCGGTTTGCCGTCTACCAGCACCTGCGCGAACAATGCAGCGACGCGCTGAGTTGCCCACTGCTCAAACGCTTGGTTCATATTGATCAATAAACACAAGCGTAACGGTGAGTGATTGCGCGTAGCAAATTCTGGCGGTTGCTGCTTACTAATGCTACTTCCTGTCGTTATACTTGATTGCTGCACCTGTAATAACCAATAAGCCAAGTCCAGTAGCTGATGCGCTGAGTGCCGCTGTGGCCTTGCCAGTGGCTGACTGTCTAGCTGCCGCTTCGCCGTTAAGTATAGTGCTTCAAGCTGCTTGAGCTCATACTGGCTAAACGCGACAACCTGTCGCCATGGCATCACTGCGGCAGACCATAACGCTGACTGCACCTCATATCCGTACTGCGAACCTGCCAACTGCTGAACCAATAGCAGCGCACTTTTGATCAAGCGATTGGCTAGCGTGTCTTGGCTGAGCTGACTGATCTCACTGACAAACTTGTGCGGCTGGTGGCTGTTACGTCGCAACTGCTCTTTGATTAGCAGCTTACCCTGTAGCATAGATTGATTGCGTCTCTGCGTTTGATACTCTGTCGTCAGCTGATAGCCAGACAGCAACTGCAAAAACTGCGTGACAAACCACTGTGATAAGGGCGGCGTTTGTGTTGCTAGTAGAGCGAGGTGCGGACTGAGCTGACCTAAATTTTTCGTGTGAGGCAGCTTGCTGTTGTTTGCTGTCGCCGTTAAGTCAGTCAACATCTGCTGCACCCATTGACGGGTACGTGATATGTCACTTTCTTGTTGTGCATGATTATGGTTAGATGTTCTAGTGTTAGACATGCCGCGATTAGACATTCCAGCGACAAGTTTTGGCAATATCTCAAGCGTGATGCCACTTGGTAGCATGATGACGCCAATGTAATGACCGACTTTTAGTTGCCATTGTCCATGTTGGCGTTTAATGGTGAATACCGCAAACTCTTGCGCCAACAGCCAGTCAAAATCTGACCTCCGAGCAAAGTTCTGTACGCTTAAACGCTGATGTTCAAACACGCTCATAATAGATATATGAGATGCCTTTAAACCAATGCCATTAGCGTCATTAGTACTCTGAGCAGCGACTGCGCCATGTTTATGATTAATCATAAGTATCAATACAAGCGCTGATAGACAGTAGCATGGATAAATTCACCCGTTTTTGCGATGAGGTCTGGGTTGATACGATAGCCACCCATGTGCAGCGTTGAGCCTGAAAACGCATTTTGACTGGCAAATAGTGAGCTATGACTCACATCATGATGAGCTTGAGCAATGTCGGATTGCTGCCCCGTAACCTGATCATCATGAATAAACTGTGCGGCAGTTGACTGCTGTTCATCATTAAACAAATACTGTAATAGCGCCACCTGCCCGCCTGCTGCTTGTGCCAACTGCGGAATGATTTGCTCAACCAGTACACTTTGTAGCTGCTCTAGACTCGTTACCGACAATAAAAAGGCGTGACCCAATTGTGCATCCTGCCCTAAGGTCTGACTGATACGATGGTTTAGGCCAGAGAGCACTTTTGCTAGATCAATAGTCTCTGTCGCCTCATGCATGTCCGATTTATCTGAGCCATCTGAGCTTATCGATACGTTATCAGAGATCTGGATAATAGGAAGCAGCTCAGGCTGTGGCGGACAATCGATAAAGCGAAAACGCCGACGGAGCGCCATATCTAGCGGCGCTAGCGAGTGATCTTGAGTATTCATAGTGGCATAGATATCTACGTTGGATGGCACGCTAAAGACACGTCCAGAATACGCCAAGTTTACTTGCATGGCATGCGCTTGCCCTGCGCGCTTATCAGGCTCAATCAAGCTCAGCAATTCCCCAAATACTCGCGATACGTTGCCGCGGTTAATTTCATCAATCAGCATGGCATAACGATGCTCAGGATCTTTAGCCGCGCGTTGGCAGAGACGTAAAAACGCGCCATCTTGAATATCATAGTGCATCTGACTGCCCTGCCCACTTTTTTGATTGGCGCTCATCACTGGACGAATGCCTTCGACAAACTCTTCATAGCCGTAGGCTTGATGAAAGCTGACCATACTATAGCGCTGATTGATAATAGGCTGATGGTCTTGCTGCACCTGCCGAAACTCCGCTAGCTGCTGAGCCAAACTGTCTAGCAGTGGAATGCTTGCCTTTAGCAAATACCACGCACCACTATTGTCTTTATCAAAGTAAGGTTGCGCTGAGCGATTTTTATACATAACTGTTTGTGAGCTGGCTGGACTGTGCGTTTGCAGCACTGACCATGCGGTGTTGCTTAAGTTTTTATCGCGCTCATTTTGGGCAGCCTTAGCGATAAAGAACTCATGGGCGACAATCTCAGGTACCTTCACCAAGTCTTGCTGCTGGGCTCTTAAATCTAAAAACACCAAACACACCACTTCTCGCCAGCTCAGGGCATGTAACAACTGTGCTAGCAGCTCATGACTATCCGTTGCTGATAGCTGATGAGTGTACTCCTTCGCAAGCTGTAGCAATCGATATGTCTTTCCCGTACCAGCCACACCTGTATAAATGATGTTGGTTGGCTGGGCAGTGTTTTGATTGCTACTGTTTACACTGTTAATATTTAGACTGTTAATGGACGAACCACTCATGGATCAACTCAGCATTTATAAGGTCTGTTGTATTTTGCACGCGCTATATTGCACTTTTTGAGCGTGGTAGTTTAAGTTATTAATGACAGGCGTATGCGGGTTAATGCTAACATAGCCAAGTGTGCTATTGCTTGCTAATACTTATAGCACGCTGCTTAACTACTGTCCCATTAGGTTAATTTGAGGAACTTTTATGTCAGGATTACTAAATAAATTACCCGGTAAGCTATCAGCGAAGATACCGACTGAGTTGCCAGCCAACCTACCAGAAAAGATCTCTGATGCGCTTAGCCCTCAAAATGACGCGCCAAAAAGCAGTCTCAAACCGATCAACAATCAGTTTTCTAAGCTGCTGGCCGTCACCAAATATTTACCTGCCGGCGCGCGCTCAAGTATTTTATCTAAGGCTTTTGGCAAAGTCGTTCCTTATGTGGGCACCACAGGCATCTATTACGAAACGGTCGATCCCAATCAGGTCGTGGTCAGTCTAAACAATAATAAAGCGGTACAAAACCATATCGGCTCAATCCACGCAGTCGCGGTGACGCTACTTGCCGAAACGGCCACAGGCTTTATTTTGGGGTTAAACCTACCTTCTGACCGTGTGTTATTGATCAAATCTTACTCAGTGAATTTTTACCGTCCTCTTAGGAAGGGTCAGGTTGCTGCCATTGCTACTTTGAGTGATGAGCAGCGCTTAGATATCTTGAACCAGCCCAAAGGTGAGATGGTCATCCCGTGTGTCATCAATGATCGTGAGTCTGATAGTGAGCGCGACCCTATTACCGTTGAGATGACATGGGCGTGGGTGCCTAAGTCTGAACTAGAAGCACGCCGTCAAGGAAAGTCTCAGGACAAACTTGTAGAGGAAAACATCATTCAAGCTGAGCAAAACGAACAATCAGCGACTTAAACACCACTATAGTGGATTGGCTATACTGAACAACAAACGACTAACGGAAAATAGTTACACAATCATGCGATACTGGTGTGAACCTAAGTAATAAGGAGACATTGATGTCCAAGTTTACCAAGAAAGTTAGTGCAAACTTATCTAAGGCGTTACTAGTAGGCGTCTGCTCATTAGGGCTGGCTATCAGCGCTCATGCTGCTCCAGAGAAAGCGGCGGCTAATGCAACCATGACCAAATCCACTCCTGTTTTTCTGGGTGGTGGTGGCGAGTATCCATTCTCTAGCGCGGTGCGTGTGGGAGATACTTTATATATGTCAGGGCAACTTGGCTTTAAAGACGGCAAACTGGTTGAAGGTGGTATTGAAGCAGAGACCAAGCAAGTATTAGATAATATCAATGGGGTATTGCTACAGTATGGCTATAAAAAGTCAGACCTTGTTAAGTGTATGGTCATGCTGACCGATATAAACGACTTTAACGCGTTTAATGAAGTCTATAAAGCGGAACTTGCCAAACCTTATCCAGTACGCTCAGCGTTTGCGGTAAAAGACTTGGCCGTCGGTGCCAATGTTGAAGTTGAATGTATCGCGGCAAAATAATAGCAACGTGCAGCTTTATAGCATTAAAATCAAATAACTGGCTTTTATAGTCAGTTATTTTTTTAGATGCTAGGCCGTGTCCTCATTTTCCTATCTAAGCATTTTACCCAAGTATCGTGTCATCGATGACAGCGCTCTCTTTGGTCACTCGCAGCACCTCCTCCAAAGTTGTCCGTCCTGCGATCACTTTATGCAATCCATCGGCACGAATGGACGGGGTCTTTTGTCTGGCATAGTCTTCTAGCTCGTACTCTGCGGTATTGCTATGAATCATCCGCCGTAACGTGTCGTCAACAGGCACGACCTCATATATCGCTGTACGGCCTTTAAAGCCAGACTGATTGCATTTATCACAGCCGACTGGCGTGGGTAAGTTGATCGATTTATTTGTCAAACTCTCCGCACCTACCTCTACCCCAATCTCGCTAAACAGTTTGGCTTGTTCAGTATCCGCTGCTTGCCATGTATGGCAATGTGAGCACAGTGTCCGCACCAAGCGCTGCGCAACCACACCGATCAATGACGATGACAATAAAAATGGTTCCACACCCATGTCTTGCAAACGCGTCACCGCACCAATAGCCGTATTGGTATGCAAGGTTGATAATACCAAATGCCCCGTCAATGACGCTTGTACCGCGATTTCAGCGGTTTCAATATCTCGAATTTCACCAACCATTACCACGTCGGGATCTTGACGTAGCATCGCCCGTAAGCTTTTGGCAAAGGTCATATCAACTTTATTATTCACTTGCGTCTGCCCGATACCGTCTAGCTGAAACTCAATAGGATCTTCAGCGGTCAAGATATTACGCGTTTGATCATTGAGGTCGGTCAGTGCCGCATACAGCGTGGTGGTCTTACCTGAACCCGTCGGACCAGTCACCAAAATAATACCGTGTGGACGGTGAATCAAGCGTTTGAGCTCAGTATAATCATTATCCGAAAGCCCAAGGTACGTCATATTTAAGCGCCCTGCTTGTTTATCCAACAGCCGCATCACCACGCGTTCACCAAAGCTTGAAGGTAGCGTAGAGACACGCACATCGACCTCACGCCCTGCCAACCGCAAACTGATACGCCCATCTTGCGGTACGCGCTTTTCGGCGATATCGAGTTTGGCCATCACTTTAATACGTGATACCAAGAGCGGTGCCAGTTGGCGTTTTGGCGTGATGATTTCTTTGAGCTCACCATCGACACGAAAGCGTACCACTAGCCGCTTCTCAAAAGTTTCGATATGAATGTCTGAGGCATTGAGACGAATGGCTTCGGACAACAGCGCATTAATCAGACGAATAATGGGCGCATCATCTTGCTGATCCATCAAATCTTCAGTCTCAGGCACGCTGTCTGCTAAGCTGTCCAAATCAGGATGATCTTCTAGTCCAGCGGCAATATGCTGTGATTCGCCTGTATTGCCTGCATAAGCGGCATTCAGACGTTTTTCAAACTCATCTGGGCTGACACTTTCGTACGTCGGTACGCCACGAACGCCTTGCTGCTGCAAAAACCGCACCGCTTCATTGATAGCTGATAGCGGCGTCGCTTTGGTTAAAACCAACGTCGGCGGCAGCTCAGGGTCCATGGCCAAAACAAGCAAAAGCTGATGACGTTTTGCAAAACTGTACGGCAGTTGCATCATAAAGACGACCTGATAAAAATAAAATACGTGAATGCGTTAAACTGGTTAAAGTTTGTCAGTAAGCGCTGATGAGTTTGTTATAATAACATTTTGCTTTGCGTGATTCGCAAGGCTTTTGCGCCATTTTATGATGAGATGAGCAGGCGTTGGCCATTTGAATGACCTTTAGCGCTTTACTCTATATTTGTTGTTTACTTATTGAATGACGCTTTTATCTTTTATAGTCCGTCTATTATCAGGATTCCAGATATGTCACAAGCTCTATCCCAAACTACTACTGAAAGCCTAGCACTTCCTCAAGATACCTTTACGGTGGGTAGTCGCACATTTTCGTCACGTTTACTGGTAGGTACTGGTAAGTATAAAGACATGAATGAAACTGGTGCTGCCATTGCCGCTTCAGAGGCAGAGATTGTGACGGTTGCCATTCGTCGTACTAATATTGGTCAAAACAGTAATGAGCCAAATTTACTGGATGTGATTTCACCTGATAAATATACCATTTTACCCAATACTGCGGGTTGTTTTGATGCCGAAACAGCGGTTCGTACTTGTAAGCTTGCTCGCGAGCTATTAGGCGGGCATAATCTAGTCAAGCTTGAAGTATTGGGTGATGAAAAAACCCTCTACCCTAATGTAATGGAAACATTAAAAGCGGCACAAGTACTGGTTGATGATGGTTTTGAGGTGATGGTATATACTTCAGATGACCCTATCGTTGCACAAGAGCTTGAGAGCATGGGCTGCGTCGCCATTATGCCTCTTGGCAGCCTTATCGGCTCTGGCCTTGGGCTGCTCAATCGTCATACCTTAAGCCTCATCATCGAAAACGCCAAAGTACCTGTGTTAGTGGATGCAGGCGTTGGCACAGCATCCGATGCGGCGATCGCGATGGAGCTTGGCTGCGATGGCGTACTGATGAACTCAGCCATTGCCAATGCACAAAATCCAGTGCTGATGGCACAAGCAATGAAACATGCCATTTGGGCAGGTCGTGAGGCGTTTTTGGCAGGCCGTATGCCGATGCGCAAGATGGCAGCTGCCAGCTCACCGCAGACTGGCTACTTTTTTCAGTAGCTTATGAGAGTGTACTGATATTTACGCACTGGTACTTAACTTATGCTCCATATACAAAATATTTATAAAACACAATTATAAAGCTTGGACACAGCAGTCTATATTTGTATAGACGCCTTGTTGTCGTAATCATTTAAGGTATCAGTAATTATTTAAGATATTAGCAATTCTATAAGGTAGTAATCATTTAAGTAGGCGCTTATATGGTGAATATGAATAGCTCATTACCCATTATTTATCGCCATAAAAGGACTTATTATGCGACTTTTGACAGCAGTTGATCAGCTATTTTTAATTCTTGAATCGCGTAAACAGCCGATGCATGTGGGCGGTTTGTTCTTGTTTGAGTTGCCCGAAGACGCTCAGGGTGCCGAGCATAATTTTGTTTACGAGTTGGTCAAGCAGATGCAAAACTCTGAGGTACCACCAAGCTTTCCATTTAACCAAGTGCTTGAGAATCTGATTTTTTGGAAAGAAGATAAACACTTTGATGTTGAGCATCACTTTCACCATGTCGCCCTGCCCAAGCCTGCCCGCGTGCGCGAACTGCTTATGTATGTTTCAAGAGAGCATGGACGCCTGCTTGACCGTGCTATGCCACTATGGGAATGCCATGTGATTGAAGGCGTGCAACCAGATACCGAAGATGGCCCTGAGCGTTTCGCATTATATTTCAAGATTCACCACTCTCTAGTTGATGGTATCGCCGCCATGCGCCTACTGCAAAAGACGCTATCACAATCACCGACCGAAACAGTCACTCTGCCAGTCTGGTCGTTAGTAGCTCGCCATCGCAACCAAATCAACGCTGCATCACCTGCCAAACGCTCGGCCTTTGGAATTGTAAAAGAGCAACTATCCACCATCAAGCCTGTATTTACAGAGTTGATGGATAATCTAAAAAACTATGGTGATGACGACTATGTCGGTACGTTTGACGCGCCCATGAGCATATTGAACAAGCGTATATCTGCTTCACGGCGGATAGCGGCTCAGTCTTATGACATCAAGCGCTTTCATGATATTGCTGATAAGTTAGAGGTGAGTAGAAACGATGTGGTGCTTGCTGTTTGTGCTGGTGCCATCCGTCGCTACTTAATATCGATGAAGGCCTTGCCTACCAAGCCATTGATTGCGTTTGTGCCGATGTCACTACGCAGTGATAACAGCACAGCAGGCAATCAGCTCTCATTTGTGTTGGCCAATTTGGGCACACATCTAGACGACCCAATGCGCCGAATGAAGCTGATTCATCGCAGTATGAATAATGGTAAACGCCGCTTTAGACGTATGACCCAAGCGCAAGTCATCAACTACAGCGCCATCGCCTATGCGTGGGAAGGTATCAATCTGGCGACTGGCCTCTTTCCAAAAAAACAAGCCTTTAACCTGATCATCTCCAACGTTCCTGGCTCTGAAAAGCCATTGTATTGGAATGGTGCACGTCTGCAAGCCTTGTATCCAGCTTCTGTTGTATTTAACGGACAAGCCATGAATATTACGCTTGCCAGTTATTTGGATAAGATTGAGTTTGGTATCACTGCTTGTAGCAAGACCTTGCCTCATGTGCAAGACATGCTCTTGTTGATAGAAGAAGAGTTACAGCTACTAGAACGCACCAGCAACGAGTTACCGTCAGGGTTGGGGCTTCGTGACTAGCCAAACCAGACAAGAACCATAGCGCAATAAAAAAGCTGGCTCCATAACGGAACCAGCTTTTTTACATTCGTGAGTCTGACAGACTTACAGCTTTGTCATTGGCTTATACTACATCACGCCATGTTGGCACGACCACTTGCATCAATGGCTTCAATAGCTTCACATTACAAGCAAAGATAGAGCCTGAGGTCATAGAGTTGTGTGCACCTGTATGATCAACGACCACACCGCGTGCCTCTGATACGATCAGCTCACCCGCTGCGATGTCCCACGGCTTGATAGACATCTCAAAGTAACCATCAAAACGGCCTGCAGCCACATAACACAAATCAAGTGCTGCTGATCCTAAACGGCGAGTTTGACCACCTGCCTCAGCGACCTTTTGTAAACTCTCAAAATGCTCTTTGGCATAAGAGATGACTTGACCATCACGCTTGCGCTCAAGAGGATGCCCAGTCGTAAATAAGCCACCATCAATGGTTTTACGCTCACCAACGCTGATACGGCGCTGATTCAAACGAGCACCTTTACCGCGACTGGCAGAGAACATCTCATCACGAATTGGATCGTAGACCACACCATGTTGCGTCACGCCTTTATGCTGCACGGCTATCGATACACAGAAATGCGGTACGCCATAAACGAAGTTTTTGGTACCATCTAGCGGATCAATAATCCAGCACCAATCAGCATCTTCGCCTTGGCCTTCTTGCATCCCAAACTCTTCACCCAAAAACGAGTGATTCGGATAGCTGTTTTTTAGTGTGGCTATGGTCAGCTCTTCACTATAGCGGTCGATGCGTGTTACCAAGCCATCGAGACCTTTTGACTCCGTCTCAAACTCGACTTTGTGGCGGTTTTGATGCGCGTATAAAATTTCTGCACCAACTTTTTCGGCAGTACGCGCTGCGATGACGACCATGGGTTCCATAAATAACCTATCTGCTTAATGAATGAATAAAAACGAAAGAATGAGAACTACTAATATTGCCTATATACTCGTAAACAGCAGAACGATTGTCCACTGTATTACCTTACTTCTCTACAACCTAAAAACACTGCTAACAGCATACTAAAAACACGAAATAAGAAAAATCAAAAACACCAAGCTTACCATCTTTCATGGTTGCCATCACAAACTACGTAAGCTGTAAAACAATGAGCACCTGCGGCAAGCAGGCGTTACGACATTTTAAATATTTTTGGTCAAATCATACTTCGATTAATCGGAGTTTTATTTTTCTCGAGGTATCTTAAAGCTTTCTCTGTTTACTTAACCTTTTCTATCCACTTAATACATCTATGCTTTTTCAGACAATAGCTGCTGTAGCTGAATAACCACACCGCTCACGTCAAGGCCACAATCCGCTAACTGCTCTGCCTGTGAACCATGGGCGATAAAACGATCTGGAATACCAATATTACAAATAGCGGGACGGCTAGTGGCAAAGGCTGGAGACGCATTAAGCAAGTACTCATTGACAGCACTACCAGCCCCGCCCATGATCATATGCTCTTCTAGGGTTGCTATATGGGTGACGCCTTGCTCAAGCAAAGTCTCAAGCAAATTGGTATCTAATGGCTTCACCCAGCGCATATTAACGACCTGCACCTGACAATCGGATTTCACATCGTCAGATGTCAGAGTTTGGGCCGCTTGCTCCGCAGTGGCTACCATCGTCCCGAATGCGAGCAGCGCAAGCTTCTTAGGGGCGTTTGCTTGCCCTAAGACTGACTCTACGACCGCTTGACCTACTTTATAGCTCTGCGCTGGGCGGCTGATCATCGCACCAGTACCTGTGCCACGTGGGTAGCGTACTGCGGTGCTACCTTGGTACTCATAGCAAGTATTCAATAAGTGATAGCACTCATTTTCATCTTTTGGCGTGGCGATTAGCATATTGGGCACACAGCGCAAAAAAGCCAAGTCAAACACGCCCGCATGAGTGGCGCCATCTTCACCAACCAAGCCTGCTCGATCGATAGCAAAAGTCACATCAAGGTCTTGTAGGGCAACATCATGAATAAGCTGATCGTAACCACGCTGCAAAAAGGTGGAGTAAATAGCCACAACTGGCTTGACGCCTTGAGTAGCCATACCGCCTGCGAGTGTCACTGCATGTTGCTCAGCAATCGCCACATCAAAGAAACGCTCAGGGAAATGACGCGCAAAGTCAATCATACCCGAGCCTTCTTCCATAGCAGGGGTAATAGCGAGCAGCTTGTCATCCTCAGCAGCTTTGTCACATAAGAACTGACCAAACACTTGCGAATACTTCAGTGCCGGCACCATAGTATCAGCAGCGTTGTCTTTCTTTGAGTCAGTCTTCGCTACCTCTTCTACAGGTAACTTGCTAATCGCATGATAACCGACTGGATCAGCCTCAGCAGGAGCAAAACCTTTACCTTTAGTGGTATAAATATGTACCAATACAGGTCCAGACACTTGCTTCGCTAGCGATAATACTCGCAGCAGCTCAGGCATGTCATGACCATCAAACGGGCCAAAATAAGTAAAGCCTATGGCTTTGAATAAGTTGTCTTCTAATTGCGGTACATTGCGCTGCTCACTATGACGCTTGCGTCTATCATAAGCCCGCATATCTGGGCGACGGCGGATTAATGGCTCACCTTCATCTGAGATATCGACCTGATAACCTGACTCCCAAAGCATCGCTGAATGTCTTGAAAAACCGCCAATAGAGCAGGATATCGACATATCATTGTCATTTAGAACGACTAATAAATCAGCGTCTTGTTGTGCAGCGTCATTCATGGCTTCAAAGGCCATGCCACCTGTCATCGCACCGTCACCTATCACACAAGCGACGGTCTGCGGACGACCTTGATAGCGCAGCGCCAAGCTCATTCCCAGACCTGCTGAAATAGAGGTTGAAGAATGACCAACACCAAAAGTGTCATAAATAGACTCAGCACGCTCAGGAAACGCAGTCAGACCTTCTTTTGAGCGGATACTGCCAAGCTTGTCACGACGTCCGGTCAAGACTTTATGCGCATAAGCTTGATGACCCACATCCCAAATAATCTGGTCGTTAGGAGCATCTAATAAATAATGTAACGCAATGGTCAGCTCGATCACGCCTAAGTTTGCACCAAAATGCCCACCACTTTGGCCTGCTGAATATAATAAAAACAAGCGCAGCTCATCAGCCAAAGTAATCAGCTGATCTGTAGTGAGTGCTTTTAGGTCTAACGGTGCATCAATAGCGTCGAGTAGTGGCGTGTCAGGACGCGTACGCGGTATCTGCTCGAAGGTCTGTTGCAAGCCAGATAAGTGTGCAGCAGAGTCGGTAGCTGATGGCGTAGAGAGCGACGCAGGTGAAGACCAAGACTGTGTGGAATAAGATGTCTGCTGCATAAATCGTACGATACCTACCAATCTGCTGACAAGATGCTACCTTAACATATCACCACCCTGCCTTACCGTATTGATAAGGTAGTATGGGATAATCCAACTCTCAATAATCACAAACGATGTATGATTATCAAGGATAAGTTAAGACGTGGTTGACGCATCGTCATTGTGTTATTCGATTTTGCATGAGTATAGCCACATCTTTGTTTCTCAGTAAAATGTGAGCTCACTATGCGCTAATGACGATACAGTAATGTAAGGACAAAGACTTGTCACTGTATCCATTAAAATAGTATGGCATAATAGCATTTTTTTTAAACAGTCGCTTTAATCATCGTGCGTAGTCTGTGAACTTTGTGTGTTTTTCTCGCAAATACGACTAACATGCTATTTTTGCTAGCATTATACAACCATATCACCATAGTTATCACGACATGACTATGACTACACCATCTACTATCACGATGATCAGTCTATCGCAGGACATTAATGTCATATCAATTTATTACTAGTGCTAAGTTGCCCACTCGTCATGGCAAGTTTGATCTTCATGTCTTTGAGAATCAAGACGGTCAGGAGCATGTCATGCTCACTGTCGGCCTGCCTGTGGTCGATCAAGACATAGAGCTTGATGCTACCTTGGACAAAAAAGACGACGAGCTGTCACAGCGTCCCGCCCCATTAGTGCGCATTCACTCTGAGTGCTTGACAGGGGATGCTTTTAGCTCCTTAAAGTGCGACTGCGGGCCACAGCTAAATACTGCCATGCAAGCGATACAGGCCTCTGGCTGCGGCGCTATCTTGTACTTGCGCCAAGAAGGTCGCGGCATTGGCTTGACCAATAAGATACGTGCTTATGCCTTGCAAGATCAAGGTCATGATACGCTTGATGCCAATCTGATGCTTGGCTTGCCTGCAGATGCGCGTATTTATGATATGTGCGGGCCGATGCTGGCACATGTCGGTGTCGACGAGGTACGCCTCATCACCAACAACCCTGACAAAGTCGCTTATTTAACGGATCATGGGATCAATGTCACTGAGCGCGTGCCTTCAGTGGTCGGAGTCAATGACATGAATGCTGAGTATTTAGCGACCAAGCGTGACCGTATGGGGCACTTACTTGATAAAGAGTTTTATACCGAGGCTCACCTCAATAAATGAACGTTAAGATAAAGGACGTCATTGGCCTTAAAATTTATCATCACCTACTTTTATTATAGATGTTTTTATGACTATTCCTAATATACTAAGTTCGACAACAGCTGCTGATACTAACGTCGTTCCTACGAATAAAGATATTGCGCGGGTACGTGAGTTTTTAGTCAGCCTGCAAGCAGAAATCTGCCAAGCCTTAGAGGCGCAAGAGCGTGATGGCGGCGGCGATGCAACCTTTGTTCCTGATGACTGGGAACGCCCTGAAGGCGGCGGTGGTCGTTCCTGTATCTTGGCAGATGGTGAGGTCATCGAAAAAGCAGGGGTCATGTTTAGCCATATCCATGTCCATAACTTGCCTGCCTCAGCGACCGCACGCCATCCCAATATCGCTGGCCGTAAGGCCCAAGCAATGGGCGTATCACTGGTTGTGCATCCAAGGAACCCAAACGTCCCTACCAGTCATGCCAACGTGCGTCTATTCGTCGCCGAAGCAGACGGTGAGGATCCTATCTGGTGGTTTGGTGGCGGTTTTGATTTGACACCCTTCTATCCAGTATTAGCCGATTGTTTACATTGGCATCAGGTCTGTCATGACTTATGTGCACCTTTTGGTGACACTATTTATCCTGATTTTAAACAATGGTGTGATGAATACTTTTATCTGCGTCATCGTGATGAGCAGCGCGGCGTAGGGGGTTTGTTTTATGATGATGTCAATACGGACAGCCGTGGCTGGGACTTTGAGACTTGCTTTGATTTTATGAAAGCAGTAGGTAATGGCTACCTGGACGGCATTCTTCCCATCTTTGAACAACGTAAAAACACTCCTTTTACCGACGAGCAGCGTGAATTTCAGCTATATCGCCGTGGACGTTATGTGGAATATAATCTAGTCTATGATCGTGGCACGCTCTTTGGGCTACAGAGTAATGGACGAATCGAGTCCATCTTGGTCAGTATGCCGCCATTGGTAAGTTGGCACTATCGCTTCGAGCCTGAACCAGGTACCGCAGAGTTTGAGCTGACCGATTATTACTTAAAGCCTCGTGATTGGTTGAATGGATAACATAAACTACATCATTTATACCAATTATGGTCATATTAGTAGATAATTTATCTACAATAGTCATTTAAGCAAGGTGGTTTTTATAAAATCACTTTTAAAAGATGGTTAATGTTAAACAACATGTTATCGCCATTTAATTTGGAGGCCGGCATTTACTTACGCGCCAATTATTTAAGTGCTTATTAATCAATAGCAACACATAAAGGAGTTATTCCTATGGTAAAGGTTCAAACCAACACCTCACTAAAGTCCATCTTTGGCATTACCCTAGTAGCCGCAGCGCTTGGTCTGTCAGCATGTAGCAGTCCTGCTAGCCCTGACATCAAAGCCCGTCAAGACAGTATGAAAAGCTGGGGTGATGCGATGGGCGTCATGGGCGATATGGCTGAAGCACCTGACACCTTTGATGCAGAAGTATTCAAAGAGCAAGCATCATACTTAGCGGGTGATGCGGCGACGCCTTGGACGCATTTTGAAGACTCAGAAGCGCTAGGTAATGCAACGTCAGCAGTATGGAGCAACAATGACGACTTCACCGCCAAAGCCGCACAATTCCAGCAAGTAACTGCTGAGTTGGATGCTGCTGCAAAAACAGCAACTAGTATCGAAGAAGTCTTGCCAGCCCTTGGCGCTGTCGGCGAGAGCTGCAAATCGTGCCACACCGACTATAAAGTAAAAGACGATAGCTAATAGTTAGTAGCTAAGATTTAAGCATAGAAAAAACCGCCATATCAATGATATGGCGGTTTTTTTATACAAATTCATGAGAAACCTGACTCTCAGCTTAGTGTGAGTTATCGTAGGCTGTGGCTTTAGCCCAGCTTAAATCTTTGCAAAAGCAAAATGCTGGGCTAAAGCCACAGCCTACGCCAACATATTTAGATAGTTGAGAGTAGGACTACTCTGTGGCGGTCTTATTGACATCAACAGCTTGCTGCTCGTGCATTTTATTGACGATAGCCGTCACAGAAGGATCGCTCAAATCTATGGTGCGTATCGGGAACGGAATATTCACGCCTGCTGCATCAAGCGCCGTTTTGATCTCTACAATGACTTGGTGAATAGAAGCGACCTTGTTGGCTTGGGTACCGTCTTCGATAAACCAGCGCACAACCAAATCTATGGATGAACCGCCAAATCCTGTCGCTATCACGCTTGGCGTAGCCTTAGTAGATACCGTGTCTGCCTTATCTAATGCCTGCAAAATCTCAGCCTTAGCCGCTTCGATGTCATCTTCATAACCGATACCGACAGCGACTTGCAAACGGCGCTGCTTATAGGCGGTATTGACAGTCAATGCCGAGGTATAGAGATCTGAGTTCGGAATGACCACCTGCCGACCATCATAAGTCTTGATAGTCGTCGCACGGATTTTGATATCCTCAACAGTGCCTTCATAATCACCTGAAACGATCTGATCACCGATACGAAATGGCTCCGAGATAAGCAGTAAAATACCTGACAATAGGTTTTGAAAAATATCCTTAAAAGCAAAGCCAATAGCGACCGAGCCAATGCCGAGCGCCCCAATCAGTTTGGCAGGCGTAAACCCTGGCACCGCAATGACCATGGCGATCATAAAACCAATAAAAATAATCAGTGCCCCGCCTACCCGTTGAAACACTTTCACCAAATTCTGATGGCGACTGCGACTTCCCAATATTTTGAAGACGATCTTTTTGAAAACAGTCGATAAAAACCAAAAAATCAGAATAACAATGATTGATGCTACAAAATATGGAATACGCTCGACAAAGCCAATCAATATTCCATTTGCTGAATCAATGATGCTTTGATAGGTAAAGGCATCAGTCGTTGTCGATCCAGCAGCTGTTTCAGCACTCACGGTGGTTCCTGCCTCAGAGGTAGGCATTCAGGGGTCACTCCTTTGGTTGGTTCAGTTTTTTATTGTCAGGTTCTAAAACCTAGCCCATCAAATCGGCTTGTACAATCTCAATCCAGTAGCCGTCAACATCTTTGATAAAGGCGATGTTTTTCATGCTGCCATCTTCTGGACGTTTTTTGAATTCGACATTGTTTTTGTCAAACCAAGCCACCGCTTCATCTAGGTTCGGGACGCTAAAGCAGATATGACCAAAACCTTGTGGCTCACTATTACCATCGTGATAGCTAAAGTCAGCCTTGGTTTCAGTGCCATAGTTATGGGTCAATTCCAAAATACCGCGCTGACGGAATGCAAAGATTTCCAACTCTTCACCAGCTGGTAAATTCTCACGCTCGCTGTCAGTCAGCTTGGCTAAGAAATACAAATCAAATTCCATCTCAGGGAACTTTTTTACTGCCAGTAGCGTCATACCGAGCACGCCCGTATAAAACTCAAGTGACTTGGCAGGATCTTTCACCCGTAGCATAGTGTGATTAAAGGTAAAACCTGTGGTCTGCGCAGAGATGGGCTGAACGCCCTCTGTCTTTACGCTGCTGTCAGGTTGCGCTACCGTTGATTCATTATTATTAGTTGCTGAATGAGGCATTAAATTAGACATAGTTATCCCAATATTTACAGAAAATAGAATTTGTAAGCAAACAAACCATGACTGTTATGATTCGTTTGACTGTCTCATGATAATAAAAAACCATGCGATGAGTGATAGGGTTTTGTAAGAACGTGACTCAATATGGTCAATATATGGTCAACTTATAACACGGGTTAGCTTTCTAAAAACCGCACTTCACCTGTCTCTAAATCATACTCCGCACCGACGATCAATAACTTACCGCTAGATGTTAGGTCTTCTAAAGCCCGCGAACCATGCTTGAGCTGACTGACCGACATACGCACGTTGGCACTTATAGACAGATCAACCAACTCATCAGCATCGACATCATGACCGTTGGCAGTCGCCAGCTCATGCAGGTTATAAACACTGGGGCGGATACGATCTACGATAGACTGCAAGTTTGGAGAATAGTTCTGCTCAGGATTGATAAGCGCTTCTACGCAGGCTGTCACCGCACCGCAATGTGAGTGCCCGAGTACCACAACCAGCTTGGTGCCAAATTTTTCGGCGGCGAATTCGACTGAGCCAATCTGCGAAGGCGCAACCACGTTACCCGCTACCCGAATGACAAACAGATCACCCAAGCCTTGATCAAACACAATCTCCACTGGTACACGCGCATCCGAGCAACCCAAAATGATGGCAAGAGGGTCTTGATCACTGATTAGCTCTGGACGCCTCTGCATGCAAGGGTCAGTGTTTGTAAGGCTTTCAACATAGCGCACATTACCTTCTTTCAAAAGCTCGAGTGCTTCTTGACCAGTTTTTGGACGTGTATCAGTAGGCATAAAGGATCCTTGAGTATCAAAGATATTAAAATAATGAATGGTAGCAATTCGGATTAAGTAGATCTTGAATTAAATAAGTATTGGCAAAATGATTGCTGATAATGACTAAACTATCAGACTGATTATATTTGTTAGCCATAAAGTAATTGTATAGGAATAGCGACTAAAAAATGATAAAAAATTTTGTTTTAATGTCGCTATCTTAAGGTTGTTTTAATAATAGCGTAATACTCCCTACAATCAAATGGCCGTAAAAATGATTAAAAAGCCACGTAAAGCTACCCCTCTCTCAACTCACTAAATATATTGGCGTAGGGACTTTAAAGAATATTTATGATTAAGACGGTATGACTCGGGTAACTTATAACGAACTTGCACTGACTTATATCAAGGGTTTGTTATAATACTGAGCAACCAGCCGACCACGCTTACGTTCAGGCCAACTATCTACATTGCAGCGATTTTATGTAGTTGCTGTACCAGTCTATTGAGCGCTTAGGAAACAATATTATGAATGACTCACCTACGAACACGCATAGAACCTCTGCGACGACTAGCGCTGATAAGGTACTGCTGCAACTGGCAGGTCTAAAAAAAGTCTACGACCAAACCGAAGTACTGACTGATATTAGCCTAGATATCAAGCATGGTGAGTTTTTAACCCTCCTTGGTCCATCGGGCTGCGGCAAAACCACACTGCTGCGCTTAATTGCAGGTTTTGAGCAGCCAACAGCAGGCGCGATTTTTTTGGATGGTGTGCAGATGGCAGGCTTGCCAGCTGATAAGCGTCCAGTCAATACTGTGTTTCAGCAGTATGCACTGTTCCCGCATATGAGCGTCGCGCAAAACGTGGCTTATGGGCTAAAACTAAAAAAGGTTCCTAAAGCCGAGATCCAAACGCGGGTGCGTGAAATCCTAGAAATGGTACAGCTTGAGCATCTTGCCAACCGTAAACCGCAGGATTTATCTGGTGGTCAGCAGCAGCGCGTTGCCATCGCACGTGCAGTCATCAATCGTCCTAAACTCTTGTTGCTCGATGAGCCGTTATCCGCACTTGATTATAAACTGCGCCTGCAAATGCAATCTGAGCTTAAGCGTTTGCAGCGTGAGCTTGGCATTACCTTTGTCTTCGTCACCCATGACCAAGAAGAAGCGCTGTCGATGTCAGATCGTATTGCGGTCATGAAAGACGGCAGGTTTCAGCAAATTGGCACGCCGATTGAGATTTATGAAACCCCTGCCAACTTATTTACCGCCAAATTCATCGGTGAGACCAATCTATTTAAAGCCGAGGTAAAAGGCGTCTATCCCGACCAGCCAGATCGTGATGGAAAAGTGACCAACGGGCGCATCGAAGTCGAGGTCTGTGAGGCGCAGGCACAAGACGGTCCAACGACATTACGTAATTTGCGTCGTCCTGATTTTGCTAATGATGTGCAAGTAGGCGACATCGTAAACTTACTGTTACGTCCTGAAGATTTGCGAATCTATGACCCGAAAGATAATGGTCACACGGGACTACTAGGCCGCGTCATTGAAAGTAACTATAAAGGCAGTACCTTAGATTCGATTATCGAATTGGCAAACGGTCATATTATTAAGGCCTCTGAGTTCTTTGATGAAGATGATCCAAGCTTTGACTATAAATTAAATGAAGCGGTCAGAGTGTCATGGGTGGATGGCTGGGAGTGGGTATTGCCAGATGACTCTGTGCCTATTGAAAATAAAACTGAGCAAAATGAAGTTGGGCAAAACGTATTTGCGCAAAAGGATGGCAGCTGATGGCAGGTACTAGCCGTTTCAATCTGGGCAGCAAAAGCCCTTTTCGCACCGCAACGCTATGGCTAATCTGGGGTTGGCTACTGATATTTGCGTTATTGCCAAATATATTGGTCATCGCTGTCAGTTTTTTGACCCGTGATAGCAGTGCCTTTATTAGCTTACCTGTCAGTATCGACAGCTATATACGCATGGTTGACCCGCTGTATTTCGAGGTATTTGTCCATTCTTTATGGATGGCGGGTATCACCACGATCATTTGCTTATTGCTGGGCTATCCTTTTGCCTGGCTGATATCCAAAGCCAAAGTGCGCTGGCAGCCCTTGCTAATGATGCTATTAATCCTGCCGTTCTGGACCAACTCTCTAGTACGGACCTATGCGCTCAAATTACTATTTGCCAATAACGGTTTGATTAATAAAACCCTACTAGCGATAGGTGTCATCGATGCCCCTATCGATATTTTATACACCCAAGGTGCGGTAATAGCTGGACTGACTTATTTACTATTCCCGTTTATGGTCTTGCCGCTCTATGCAGTATTTACCGATTTGCGTAATGACATGCTGCTTGCCTCGCAGGATTTGGGCGCCTCCAGAACGCAAACCTTTTGGCACGTGGTGCTACCCTTGACCACGCCTGGGATTATTTCGGGGGTGCTATTGGTACTATTGCCAGCGATGGGTATGTTCTATGTGGCAGATATTTTGGGTGGCTCACGCAATTTATTGGTCGGTAATATCATCAAAAATCAATTTTTGGATGCGCGCGATTGGCCATTTGGTGCCGCAGCCAGCGTGATATTGACCCTTGCGATGGCCGTACTATTACTCGCCTATCGTGCCAGTAGCCGCCGCATTGGCAAGACCGACTTTAATGAGGTGGCCTAATGTCTAATAGATCATTAAACAACTCACCCGTTAACAATAAGCGTCCTATTAAAATTGGCAGCATCGCGGCTAAAGGCTATCTTGGCCTAATTTATGCGATGCTATATCTGCCCATCATCGTTTTGGTAGTGATGTCATTCAATGAGTCGAAGATTGGCTATAACTGGGGTGGCTTTAGCTTAAAGTGGTATGAGTCGCTATTCAATAACCAAGCGATGCTCGATGCTTTTTGGCATTCTATCGTTTTGGGTTTGGTCGCCGCGACCGTCTCAACTTTGATAGGTACACTGACAGCGCTTGCCCTACACCGCTACAACTTTCGCGGCAAAGGTCTGTTAAACGGGCTGTTGTTTGTGCTAATGATGTCACCTGAGATTGTCTTGGCTATCTCATTGCTCGCGTTATTTTTATTAATTGGTCTGCAATTAGGCTTTATATCGCTATTACTGGCGCACATTACCTTTTGTCTGCCATTTGTGGTCATCACTGTGTTTGCACGCTTAAGTAGCTTAGATGAGCGCCTAATGGAAGCCGCGCGTGACTTGGGCGCGAACGAATCAACGATGGTGCGTACGGTACTGATTCCCGTCATTCTGCCCGCAGTGATGGCAGGCTGGCTACTCGCCTTTACCTTATCACTAGACGATGTGGTGGTTTCCACCTTTGTCACGGGCCCTAGCTATGAGATTTTACCGCTGAGAATTTATTCTATGGTACGCGTAGGACTCAAGCCAGAAGTCAACGCCATTGGTACATTGCTATTAGCCGCCTCGCTTATCTTAGTCATCATCTCGCAGCTATTGTTACGTCGGCGCTAGCTATTGAAGAGTTATGAAGAACCTGTCAATCTTAAGCTTTGAATGAAAATCAGCGCTATATCGATTATAATGAAATTTTCTCACCTTAGCGGTTAGGTTGTCTTATGTTAGAGCTTCGCCATCTCAATACTTTAACGGCACTGCGTGCGCATGGTTCATTGGCTGCGGCCGCCGATGAGCTGCACGTCACCGCCTCTGCGGTGTCGCATCAGCTAAAAGAGCTAGAGAATTACTACGATATCAGCTTGGTCAATCGCCGCACCCGTCCACTCACCTTTACCCCAGCTGGCAAGACGGTACTGGCATTGGCAGACAGCATAATGCCGCAAGTCACCCGTACCAAATCCAATCTCAAACGCTTAGCACATGGTCAAGCTGGCAGATTACGCCTAGCCTCTGAATGCCATAGTTGCTTTGATTGGCTGATGCCGATACTTAATCATTACCGCCGTGAATGGTCGGATGTGGAGCTGGACTTTGCGACTGGCTTTGAGCCTGAACCGCATCATTTGTTGATGGAAGGTGATATTGACCTGCTCATTACCACCAGTGATTTACCGATAGAGGGTATCAGCTATCAGCCCCTATTCGAGTATGAGAGTCGCTTGGTACTTTCACCAACGCATGATTTGGCCGCGCAAGAGTTTATTGAACCCAGTGATTTGACTGACGAGACTTTAATCGCGTATCCCGTGGAAGCAAAGCGTCTCGACATTATAGCCAACTTTATGACGCCTGCAGAAGTGAGCTTTGCGAGCATTCGTAGCACAGAGCTGACGGCAATGCTGATTCAGTTGGTCGCTAGTGAGCGCGGCGTAGCGGCATTACCTGATTGGGTGGTTGCAGAATATGAGAAAAAAGGCTGGGTTGTCTCGCGTCCGTTAGGCAGTGGCGTACACTGTCAGCTATATGCAGCGACGCGTACCTCAAGCCAAGATACCGCTTATATGCAGGGGTTTGCGAGTTTGTTAGAGGGTATTGTGAAGCCGTTGTAAGACACCATTTTTTAGTTAACTAACACTAAATACTTTCTTATGCCATGACGGATGTTATGGTATATCATGGTTCCCTAGTGAGGACTTGAGTATTCGGTTGTAGGCTAATGGTATCAATGGTTCAGGTTATTAAATAATTGCAGTGTTCTTTTTGGACATTTATACAGAATATAGGGTGTTTTCAAAAATGAGTGAAACAGCAGATTTATTCGGTAACGAGCAAGAAAACTCTCAATTTAACGCATGTGTCGGTAACAACGGCTGGAGAGGAATGTTCTCTCATATTGATGGCTACCAATCAGCTACTTTAGTGATGTTAGAATCCATCTTATCTCAATATATTCCAGATGTAGATTACAATAGACCTGAGCACGCCTTTCTTTGGAATAATGATACCTCAGCTTATCCTATACTATTTACTGCTAGACATTTTATTGAAATTTATATTAAACAAAAAATAGATACTATTAATTACTTTAAAGTTAAAGAAAATATTGATGAAAAATTAGTGAAAACACATGATATAGAAAGACTTTGGAATATTTTTGTTGATATTGTTGAGAGAACAAAGGATTCAAGACTGGCTGTTTATATAGAAAAAATCGCACCTTATATTCAAGACTTTAACAGCATCGACCCGACTGGAGAAACGTTTAGATACCCATACAGCTCTGAAGGAGCAATGCATTTAGAAGGTATGGGAGTAATTGGGCTTTTCAATTTCTATAATAAATTCACTGAATTATCTAAAATTTGTGAATCGTTTACTTATGAAATGGATTCGCTAGTAGACGAGTACAAAGCAAAAACCTTTACTAAAAGCCTAAGCCGGAAAGATATAGAGGCTATAGCGCAAGAGCTACCTATTTTCGAGGAATGGAGTAACCCTAGTTTCTCCGATATAAAAAAAACTTGAAGGCTAAGCTATTAATAGGCTCTAGAGAACTATCGGAAGCGATTGATATTATCAAAAACCATATGGAGTTTAAACGTTATATTTATCCAAATATTTATGAACTTCAAATAGATAAAGATAAGTTATCTAAAATTTTATCGGGTGATCTGAACGAAGGGCATATTAATACCCTTACAGATGAAGAAATAGCAAGCTTAAGAACACTAGTAGAGTTAGGAACAGCTATAATGGGTGGGCGATATTTTTCAGAAGATTATGAGAACCTATTCAATTCGTTTTTACAAGAATCTAGATTATGTGAGTATGAGAAACAGTCTAATTATGAATACAGTATCAGGAACATGCATCGAATAAAAGATGGATTGAATAGAATTAATTATACCCCACTGGAACCACCAAAACAGACCTCTTAAACAATTAACAGACTACCTAAAACAGCCTGATATAAAGGAACTACTTATATCAGACCATCAAACGAGTAATATCTAGCAAAAGTCACAAAACTAACTTAAAAAAGTAAAATCCCAACGCGGTTGCCAGCAATGTCAGTCCGACGTGCAACCCTATCAGTGCTAGACCTGCCAACAGCCGTCCATCATGCATAAAACTAAATACCTCAGCGCTAAAAGTGCTAAAGGTCGTCAGCCCGCCCAAAAATCCAGTCATGACAAACACCCTGACATTATCTGACAGGCCACTACCCATCCGCTCAAACCATACCAATGCCAGACCAATCAGCAGCCCTCCTAACACATTTGCGCTTAATGTACCTAGTGGTATCCAGCTATGTAGCAGATTAAAACGTGTTAACCATGCCCGCAAGCAAGCTCCAAATGCTGCTCCTAAACCCATGGCGAGCCACTGCATATGTTATCCTTAATTTGTATGGCTTTTAAACTTCATACCGCAGGCAATTCTGTCATCGGCCAACGTGGCACACAGCTCACCGCTAAATCATCGGACTGCCCTGCTTGCAAGCGCTCGTAACCGGCATAAGCAATCATTGCCCCGTTATCTGTACATAACGCAGGCGGGGCATAATGGACGGTCGCATTTATTTTAGCCAACTCAGCCTCTAACGTTTCACGTAAATGAGTATTGGCACTGACGCCGCCTGCAATCACTAAGCGGCTCATATTTGCTTGTTTTAATGCTTTAACACTCTTCTTCACTAGCGTATCAACCATTGCATGTTGAAAACTTGCGGCAATATCGGCACGAACTTGTGGATCACCGTCAGGGCCACTTTCCGAATAAGGGGTATCTTTGATCAGGTTATGCACGGCTGTTTTCATACCGCTAAACGAAAAGTCCAAACCGCGATGTAACATGGGTCTTGGTAAGTCGTAAGCATTCGGATTACCCGTTTCCGCCAATTTGGCAATATTGGGCCCGCCAGGATATGGCAAGCTGAGCATCTTGGCGGCTTTATCAAAGCACTCACCTGCTGCATCATCGATCGACTCACCCAATATCTCATATTGCCCAACACCACGCGCGGCAATCAGTAAAGTATGGCCACCAGACACCAGGAGCGACACAAAAGGAAATGCGGGCGGATTTGCACCCATTAGCGGTGCCAGCAAATGCCCTTCCATATGATGAATACCAATCGCTGGAATATCTAGACCATACGCCAAGCTGCGCCCAAATAATGCACCCGTCATCAAAGCACCGATCAGCCCAGGGCCTTTGGTATAAGCAACAGCATCTATCTCATCTTTACTGATGCCGCATTGTTCCAAGAGCTCATGAAATAAAGGCACAAGCTTACGGATATGATCACGACTGGCAAGCTCAGGCACGACGCCGCCGTAGACGGCATGCAGCTCTATCTGTGAGTACAGCACTTGTCCAAGCAGGCCTTGATTGTCACTGTCTATCTGCTCACTATCAAAAATAGCCAGCCCAGTCTCATCACAAGAAGTCTCTAAACCCAATACTTTCATGCTTTTGCCTTTATTTCGTTGTTTAGCATAGCGATACGTTCAATACATTTATCGCTGTTTTTAATCAAAAAAACCGCCATTGTAAGCTACAATGACGGCCAGTTTAGCAAATTTCAATGGCTAGTAAGCTGATTTAGCTTACCGCTGCGAGCATATAATCAACAGCAGCATGAACCTCAGCTTCACTCACTTTGTCAGTGGCTTGTGCTGGCATCTTGTTAAAGCCCTTTGCAGAGTGCATATAGAGCGTTTCTTTATCTTTAGTAAGGCGAGGAGCCCACGCCGCTTTGTCACCGTGTATTGGAGCACTTAGCAAACCGCTTTCATGACATAGCTTACAGTTTGCCTCATATATCTTGGCGCCCGTATCTGCAGACAATACTACTGGCTCAGCAGCGACAGGCTCGGGCTCCACGGCAGTTTCTTCAGCTTCTACGACTACCGCCTCTTCAGGCTCAGGCTCCGCCACGGGCTCATCAATGACAACCTCAGTCTCTGCTTCTGGCGCTTCAACCACTACTGTTTCGGTCTCGTTGACAGCCGCAGGCTCTTCAGCAGCTGTATTGTCACCACTACAAGCGCTAAGCGCTAATAACGCACTAAGGCTCATGGCAGACAAAAGCAATTTACCCCTTGGTTTTGTCTGCGTACGTTGTTGTTTGCAATCCATGCTCAAATCCTTATCGATTGGCTTATAGCAATGGCTTTTATTGCCATTCACACGTTCATATTACTCGAAATACGCTGGCAGCTATTAACTGGCTGCTGGCTCAGGCTCTACTTCGTCATCTGCTGCAACAGCATCCGCGGCAGGCGTTTCGGCGTCAGCCACCTCTGTATCTGCTGTATCAGCATCAGACTCTAGCGTCTCATCTGCCATCGCATCTTCTTCCGTTGCCATGCTAGTATCTGCTTCAGCATCTGTCGCCACTACTTCCACTTCTGGAAAATCCATTACTTCAGCTTCAGGCGCGTTGCTACGAGCAAGCTCAGCCGCTTCATCAACGCGATCAGGTGCATAGACCTTTGATTCTTTATCACCACTACAGGCACTGATACCCATACCAAAGCTGATGATGAGTGCGGTACTTAACGCCATGTTTAATGCTGTTTTTTTCATTCTAAAACCCTCAATAAAATTGACATAAAAGCGTAAAAAAATCTATTACTGTATGGAAATAATCATAGCATAAACTGCACTGAATACGTTATAGACAGTAGGGTTTTTTATTGTGATTGGTTAAGAGTTTCAGGACTGCCTCGAATGAAAAACTCCAGAAGTTAAGTAGTAAATCTCAAAAAACCTTATTTATTCACTATAAAACAATAAGATAGTCATACATAAATGCCCTAAAGGCTTTGACTTTACTGGTATTTTTTAGTAGAATAGTTGCCCTTGTGCTATAGCGCAAGATAATCCTAGTTTGAGCTGATGCCTGCAATCTTGAGATATTGCGGCTAAATACTAATACACAGCCAAACTAATGCCCTTATATCTCATCCAAAAGGAGTCTTCATGCCTTCAGTTAAGGTTAAAGAAAACGAACCAGTTGATATCGCTATCCGTCGTTTTAAGCGTGCTTGTGAAAAAGCTGGTGTGTTATCAGATGTACGTAAACGTGAGTTTTATGAAAAACCAACGCAAGAGCGTAAGCGCAAAAAAGCCGCTGCCGTTAAGCGTTACAAGAAAAAACTACAACGCGAAACTATCCGTACTACGCGTATGTACTAATCACTTATTAACGACTGCTTACTAACACCAATTATGTTTGTTAAGGTCGATAATGAGGTTGGATATTAAGTTTCGATAATATTGGCTAGTAATTGTAACGACCATAATTGAAACTAAGATTATCCCCATATATCTCAGCGCCACTGCTATCCATTGATATCAGTGGCGTTTTTTATGCTACACTTTTTAGTATGATGCCTTAGCGTTTATATTAGCGTTGCGTTTATTTGCGTTTATATTAGCGTTGCGTTTATTTTTTATTTCAATAACATAAGATTTCAATAACATAAGATTTCAATAACATAAGATTTCAATAACATAAGATTTCAATAACATAAGATTTCAATAACATAAGATTTCAATAACATAAGATTTCAATGACATAAGGAACAATAACAATCATGAGCCAACTTAAACAAACCCTATCTGATAATATCAAAACGTCTATGAAAGCCCGTGAGCTTGAGCGCGTCAAAGTGCTACGCAACGTGCAAGCAGTCGTTAAGCAAATTGAAATTGACCGTCAAACAGAGCTGGATGACGCTGGCGTTTTAGAGATACTACAAAAACAGCTTAAACAGCGCCAAGAGTCACTGGGCATCTTTACAGAAAATGGCCGTGATGATCTGGCGAGCAAAGAGCAGTTCGAGATTGATATCATCAATGAGTTCATGCCCAAGCAAATGGACGAAGCAGAAATTGCAGCATTGGTAAAGGCTGAGATCGCTGAACAAGGTGCCACCTCAATGCGCGATATGGGTAGCGTCATGGGTGTGCTAAAGAACAAAACCGCTGGCCGTGCCGATCCTGCTCTCATCTCAAAGCTGGTAAAAGAAGCGCTACAAGGCTAAAGCTTCGTCAAAATCAATGAGCAATAACACCTCTGACCTCCTAATAACCGCTTAAGGCTTATAGTCTTTCGCGGTTTTTACGTCTTTTATTTCTTGCGTGATATTCGCAAGGAGCGGACGAGCACTGCTGCCTTGGCCACTCGCCTGCATCTGCTCTGCAAGCTGCTTGGCCTGCGTGAGTGAAGTCAGCGCTGAGTCATAACGACCATTCCATAGCTGGTCATGACTGCGATAACGCAGCGCATTGATGGTAGCAATGCGTGCCACTTGCGGTGAGGTTGCCGTTTTGGCCATCTTTTCGTTGGCCAGTTGCATACTCTGCCACGCATAGCGATCACTAGACTGCTGCTGAATGAGTGGTTTTAGCAAGGTTTGTGCCTGCAGAGGCTGATTGCTATTGGTGAGCGCTTCCGCCAAATATAAGCGCAAATCGCGGCGCTCAGGGTACAGGCGCTGCTGACGCGTCAGTACTTCTGCCGCCTGTTGCCATTTGTTTTGCTCACTCAGCACTTGGCTATGAGTGATGGATAGTAGGGGCTCTATAGATTGCTGTTGCCGAGTAGGTAAAGCTCTCATCTCAGTCATAAGATCATTGGCGTCGTCAAAACGCTGTTGCTCGCTATACCAATACATTAAGGCCAGTTTGGCACCAATGCTATTTTTGGCGGCGGTCGTCAGGGACGTCTCCGAGGCATGCTTGCCCATAACTTGTACCCGCCAATAGAGCAAGTCAAATAACGCTTGATGACGCTGCTGCTGGATGAGCGATAAGGAGGGATAACGCTGAGCACGGCTTTGTGTATCACTGAGACGCTCGTTACTCAAAGGATGCGAGCGTACAAAGCTTGGCAAAAACTGGTTTTCTACCTGATTGAGCTGGCTTTTTTGATTCATCGTGGCAAAAAACCTTGGCATGGCGCGTGGGTCATAACCAGCTTGATTCATGATTTGCATGCCCACCCGATCAGCTTCACGCTCATTGCTACGACTAAAAGCCATGCTGCTATTCATAATCGCTGTTTGGCTGCCCATCATGACTGCTGCTGTAGCATCACCATCCACGGCCGATGCCGCAATCGCTGCTAACATGCCACCTATCTGCATCAGTAAGGCTTTTTTGCGCTCATCTGCACCGCTCTCATAATGACGCTGGCTCACATGAGCCACCTCATGCGCAATAACACTGGCCAGCTCATCCATGCTATTTGCGGCCAATATGGTACCAGTATTGACCCCTATTACCCCGCCTGGCGCCGCAAAGGCGTTAATACTCGGATTATCAATGACCACCAAAGCCAATGGTGCTTGCTGACGCACTTGGGCATTCATGCGCCATGTCATGTCTTTTATGGTTTCTTGAATCCAAGGGTCATGCTCCATCTTTATGCGGCCGTTGATGTTTTGCAGCGCCCATTCACCGACGAGCTTATTTTGATATTGATCGGAAAAGCTTAGCCCCTGACCTTGCAAACTTGGCAGCTCTAACTCATCGTAATTCTTGGTCTGCCATGAGCCATATGTTGGACCAGATAAGGCCGATGGCGTACTAGTACTAGCATTGAAACTTGCAGTATTGGCGTTTGCAAAAGACAGCGCATTACCCTGCATACTAAGACTACTAATCAAAGCTGCCAGTGTCAGCAGCCCGATATAATGTCGCCTTTTTCCTCTACCTGCGTTACATTGGCTGGTCACAAAGCCAGTCGCTCGAGTGGTGTTATTATTATAGTGGTTCAATGTCTGCATCCTATGCTTTTGGCAATATCATCATTTTTGACTATACGAGGTTGACCTGACCACGTCAATTGCAGTGTTCTTCTGGCTACCAATGTCTAGGCAGCGCGTCACTTTCGTGCAACATGGTTGTGTAATTCTATAGTGAAACAATTGCATATCGATCACGTAATTACTATCTTCAAGATACTCATGCAGCAGCCGTTTGGTTCTAATCGACTCAATCTTATGATGATTATATTCAACTGCAATTGCTAAGCAGCAATTTGTTATAATGAGCGGTTCTGATCAATGTTTGGTGTTAGCATCCTGTCTTATACAATTATCAAAACTCATGGCTAACACCTCAAGCCTAAACACTAAGACTTTAAGGGTTCCTGTTATGTCTGCTGACAGTCATTCTATCAACATGCACGTACCTTTTAAGGTATATCTATCATCAGAATTATCTGATGCTGAGCGGGATACCGCACAGTCCCTATTGGCTGTGTTGCCGCCTGACTGTATTAGCGCCATTGAAAGCATTAGCGCCATTGAAAGCAGCGATGACAGTGAAGTCGATCAATCAACCGTTAATATTAAGCGCATGGTTGACGGACGCGGCATGGCTTGCCCCATGCCATTATTAAAAACCAAAGTGGCTCTACGTGATGTGGCGACTGCTGAATCACTGTATGTTGTCGCCACTGATCCCAACTCACAAGCAGATATTACTGCTTTTTGTCGCCAAACCCAGCAAGCTGCTCATGGTGATACGCTGTTATTAACGGTAAATAAAATGACTGGCGGGCAAACAGTGAATGGCACGCATGGCTTGCCAAAACAGCCGCCCGATACAATATTTCACTTCATCATTACCAAAACTGATAGCAACTAAGCGCGACTATCCTTTACAATTAAGATAATAAAAATTCTCAATTGCATAATTGTTTACTTATTTGATCAAGGTCAAGAATATGGCTACTCCTCCTAACAACTCAGCGCCTAGCAAAGAAAAGCGCACTACTGATAGCAGTGCTACTCAGAAAAACGCAGCGCGTGAAGCGGCACTAGAAGCCGCCTCTAAACGCCCTCCCTATGACTCTAGTGCCTTAGAAGATACGAGCACGCGTGATTTAGTGCCCGCTATGCCGACGCATTTATCTGCTCCTGGAGTGAATCTGGGCGCTTATATCAATACTGTCCATCAAATCCCAATTTTGACGCCCACTCAAGAGCAGGAGCTTGCCCATCGTTATTATGACGAAGGCGACGTCGAGGCTGCACGCCTATTGGTTATGTCACATCTGCGCTTCGTCATTCATATCGCCCGCAGCTACTCTGGCTATGGCTTGCCGCAAGCGGATTTGATTCAAGAAGGCAATCTAGGCTTAATGAAAGCCGTCAAGCGTTTTGATCCTAATAAGGGCGTGCGTTTGGTCTCCTTTGCTGTGCATTGGATCAAAGCTGAAATTCATGAGTTTGTGATTCGTAACTGGCGTATCGTCAAAGTCGCCACCACCAAAGCTCATCGTAAGCTCTTCTTTAATCTGCGCAGTTTAAAAAAGACCAATAACCAGCTAACCTTAGAAGAAGCGGATGCCATCGCAAAAGATCTCAATGTCAGCCGCAAACAGGTGCTAGAGATGGAGTCTCGTCTGACGTCTTATGACGCCTCTTTTGAGACTCAATCTAGTGATGACGATGATGGTCGCTATGCGCCGCAGCTGTTCTTAGAAGATGGCGTGGATCCAGCAGAGATAGTAGAAGAGTCTGACTGGGAAGACAGCAATACTTCAGCCTTGGTCGCCGCTATGGATACGCTAGATGATCGCTCACGCGATATCGTCGAGCAGCGCTGGCTCTCTGAGCAAAAATCAACCTTGCATGAGCTGGCGGCAGTTTACTCCATCTCTGCAGAGCGGGTACGCCAAATCGAGAAAAACGCCATGGATAAAATCCGTGACGCCATGACTATCGATAGCGTTATATTGCCCGATGATATTCAATAAATAAACATAACCGCTGTTCGCTAGGGCTTGTCATTAGTAGCAAGGAGTAAGCACTCAACTCCTTAATAGTAAGAGTTTTATGATGTTAAATTGGATAGGCATTGCAGCGATTAATCTGGCTGTCGCTGTGGCTTTGGGTGCTTTTGGTGCTCATGGTATTAAAAGCATGGTCAATGCCCAGCAGCTGGCTTGGTGGCACACTGCAACCCTATATCTCTTTATCCATGCTTTAGGGCTGTTGATGGTTGGGTTGCTGATTCGCCTAAACTACGCCACTCAAGCCACCGCTTGGCTATTACAAATCGGTGTCATCATCTTCGCTGGTAGCCTATTTGCCATGACACTTGGAGCCCCGCGTTGGTTTGGGGCGATTACCCCTATCGGTGGCGTGCTGATGATCGCAGGTTGGACGTGGTTGGCAGTGACTGCTTTTCGAATAAAACCTTAGCCATAGCCCTCGTTATGCCGTCAGTCATCTAGAAAAAATAAACAGTTTCAGTTATAGGAAGAAAACACTATGAGTACTATTACTGTCAATGGACAGACCTTACAAACCACTCATCAAACGGTACAGCTCGTCGTTAATGAGCTAGGGCTTAGTAAAGGCCGCTATGCTGTCGAGGTCAATGGCGAGCTTATTCCAAAGAGTGAGCTTGGCCAGTTGCGTATCGCCGAAGGCATGAGTATTGAAGTCGTACAAGCTGTCGGTGGTGGCTAGGATCGACTATTAACATTGATTATTGTCATTGGCTGTCTTTAAGTCACTGCATTTGATTGACTGCCTCTAAAGCCATAGATACTAAAAAAGACCTCAACGTAGCAAACGTTTGAGGTCTTTTTTCTTGTATTGATAAAGGGTTAATGAAGCGGGCATTTAGACTATTTATTATTATTTAGCCACTCTTCATTAACCTTTATATAACTAAACTGCCGGTGCTGCATCCGTATCGGCAAGGTCTTGGTAGCGTCCATCACGTCCTGCACCTTGTGTCTTTTTGCGCTCTAGACGGGTTTTATATTTGCGGATTTGTCTACTGAGTTTATCCGCCATGTCATTAATGGCTTTATACATATCATCATCATACGACTGTACGAACATTTCATGACCTGAAACACGCATTATGGCTTCAGCCTTATGGCTTTTTTTACCACCACCGCTATTGTCTAGTGACAAAATGACTTGGATACTTTGAATTTGGTCAAAATGACGTTCTACTTTCTCAAGTTTCTCACGGACTGCTGTGTCCATCGCCTCAGTAACGCTGATGTGGTGACCACTAATAGAAACATTCATATACTTATCCTTATATTTATTACTGATAGTAAATAGATGCTTTGGCATTCCTACCTAAAGCATCCTACTGTACCAACAACCTCAACTAGTTCATCTTATATTTTGTGGCGTATCCTTTTATCACCACCTTATCCACACGCTTTTTAATTAAGTTTTTGATCACGTGTTTTAATATAGACAAACTGGGTGGTAATCATCGTTGGTATGACTCTAATTTGTCATGAAAGTCGGATAGTAGCAAGACGCTATAATGTAAATAAATGTAAATAAATCTTATATTGACTGCTAAATTGTATATAATCGAAAAATTTTATTTTTAATAATCGCTTGCGTTAATATAACCTTTCTAAAAAGTGGTAAACATTTTTTAAGTCGCGTCTTATCTCAGCGCGCCTTAGTATTTCTTTTTGCGCTGAGTCGATGAGCCAATATTCATTGCTTCGCGGTATTTGGCCACTGTACGCCTTGCAATATCGATACCCTCAGCCAGTAGCTGAGCTTGAATACGGCTATCTGAGAGTGGTTTTTTTGGGTCTTCATCTGTGATCAGCTGCTTGATCATAGCACTGATGGCCGTTGACGAGATATCACCATCACTACTGCTCACATGCGATGAGAAAAAATACTTGAGTGAAAACAGACCTTGCGGCGTCAAGATACTTTTGCTGGTAGTCAGACGTGAGACTGTAGATTCATGCAAGCCAACTTCCTCTGCGACTTCCTTCAAAATGAGTGGCTGCATGGCAGTAGCACCCTGTTGCAAAAACTCATCCTGACGGCGCACGATGCTGCTAGCGACCTTTAATAAGTTTTGATTACGCTCTTCAATACTACGAATAAACAGTCTGGCATCGGTGAGGTTTTCGCGCAGATATTGATTATCAGGGCTATCGTCGCCACGCTTGACTAGGCTTGCGTACTCTTGATTGACACGCAGCTTTGGTAGCGTCTCTGGATTAAGGCGTACGTGCCAGCCACCATCTTGCCCTGCAATTTCAGCATTGTGATAACGTATGGGCGTTACGAGTACATCGGGAATATCATAGCTTTCTGGCTCCTGAACATAGTCAGGCTGACTACTCTGAAACGCCAATCCTGGTGCAGGATTTAACGTGCGCAGCAGCTCAAGTGCCGGTGTGATATGCGATGGTGACAAACCTGTGATATCGGTTAATGCTTTGATGTTATTACTGACCAAATGCTCGCTTGCTGATAGCAGTTTTTGAGCATATTCAAGGTGTTCGGTGTTAGGATCAAGTTTGGCCAGTTGGATAGCCAGACATTCACTCAAACTCTGCGCACCTACCCCTAGTGGGTCACAAGATTGAATGACACGCAGCACCACCTCAATCTCCTCGCGCTCAACCTGCTGCTCCCACTGATAAAAGCTGGCCATCATATTTAAGGTTTGTAACAACTCATCGATATCTAGCTGCACGAAACCCATGTCATCCATCGAATCGACTAAGTACTCTGCTATCACCGTATCCGTATCTGATAGGCGCTTAAAATTAAGCTGCCAACGTACATGATCCTGAATAGTAGCACTGGTACTGCCTTGGTAACTATCAAAATCATCAAAGTCCGCAAGCGCAGACGATGAGCTACCACTACTAAAGCTGCCCGTATCAAAGCTACTATAATCTATATCGCTCACGCTGTTTTGATAATCGCTGTCTTGGTTGTCACTGCTGGTGTAATCGCTGCTCTGATAGTCATTATCCATTGCAACATCGTCGATAGCATCATTATCGATGGTGGTTTGCTGCAACATATCTAAGCTGTCGTTAAAGGTATCTTCAAACTCGAAATCTGCACTCTCAACAGTGTCAGAGCCTTCTGCAGCCAAGCTCACTGTCGACTCATTGTTCCACATCTCAAGCGTCGAGAGCTCAGGATAGTCATCTACTGAGTCACTATCGAATTCATCATACTCATCTTCTTCCTCAACGCGCTCAAGCAAAGGGTTGCTGTCTAGCTTCGCCTGCACCTCTTGCGCCAACTCAAGGCTTGAGAGTTGAAGCAGTTTGATTGCTTGCTGCATCTGTGGCGTTAGCTTTTGCGAGGTGCTTAGCGTAGCTGCCAATCCGAACGACATACTCATGGCTGGTTTATTGCACTCCGGTAGTGGTGGTTTTGTCTATGTTATGCTAGTTAAACTGGTAACCTAACTGCGTAAGTCATGACGATAGCATTTTTCGTAGCCGCTTTGCTATGATAATCTCTCTTCTATGTCTCTAATCTGGTTATTTACTTTCGCATAGAGCCATATAAGCAATCAAAGACTAATGATAAACATCCGTCAACCCTTTAGAGCGTCTCCTTAATGCATTTTATAAAAAATCATATAAATAAAAAACCAGTTAAGAGTCACTGCATCTACAAATGCTAATTGAGAACAATACTATGAATGACATCACGAACGACACGATGAACAATAATAAGCTGACCGTCGCTGCGGTACAAATGAACACTCAGCAAGACATCGAAAACAACCTTGCCACTATTCAATCAGCCATCAGTGAGGCCAGTGCGCAAGGAGCCAAACTCATCGTACTACCTGAGAACTGCTGTAGCATGGGACGGCAGTTTCCAACTGCTGAGCGCTTTGACGAGCTATCAGCAACTCTAGCGGGCTATGCACGCGAGCAAGGTATTTACTTACTCGCAGGCACGCTTCCTTGTCTGTATCGCCCTGATGGTAATGCTGTACCTAATGGTCGTTTACGTCAAGTCAGCCTATTATTTGCGCCAGATGGCAAGATGGTGGCACGCTATGACAAGATTCATTTATTTACTGCAACCGTTGCCGACAAGCAGGGCAGCTATGATGAAGCCGCAACCTTTGAGCCAGGCACGCAGACAGTCGTAGCGCCTATTGAATTAAACGATACCAGCTTTCAACTAGGCATGATGGTCTGCTTTGATTTACGTTTTCCAGCACTGGCTCAGCGCTTGCGACAAGCTGGAGCCGATATACTGAGTGCACCTTCAGCCTTTACTTATATGACTGGTCAAGCGCACTGGTCACTGCTGTTGCAAGCGCGTGCCTTAGACAGTCAGTGTATGGTGATTGGAGCGGCACAGGGCGGTGAGCATCACTATAAAAACGGCAAGACGCGTGAGACATGGGGTCATACTGCGATTACTGACTTTAATGGCACAGTGGTAGACAACTATGATAATAGTGCGCTACAAGACGCAGCGGCTGACAACGACTATGCGCTAGTATTTGCCACTTTAGATAAAGAGGCGCAGCAGCAAGGCCGACAAAAAATGCCCATTTTTGATTGTCATCGTTTGGCCTAGCTTAGCATTTGGTAGAGCCTATTATTTAGTAGGTTCTAGCTTTCTTCTGTATCTTGCTTGATATGTGTGGCTCGCGGATGCGCTCGGTCATAAACTTGCGTCAGCTTGGCAAAGTCGACATGAGTATAGATTTGCGTCGTACTGATATCGCTATGTCCTAGCATCTCTTGAACGGCGCGCAAATCACCACTGCCCGAGAGCATATGCGAGGCAAAGCAATGACGCAGCAGATGTGGATATAGGTTTTGCGAGATGCCAGCACGTGTTGCTGCGACCTTGAGGCGCTGCTGCACTGCCCGTGTCGATAACCGCGTACCAAGCTTTTCACTGATGAATAACGCACTGTCTTGCTGCTCTACCCACAGATTACGATGCGGCAGATAACGGGTAATAGCGGCAGCAGCCTTTGCGCCTATGGGCACAATGCGGGTCTTATTGCCCTTACCCATCACGCGTACGCGCAAATCCGTTAAGTCTATGTCTGTCGTGTCGAGCGCGACCAACTCACCCACTCGTAGACCGCTACTATAAAGAAGCTCAAACATGGCCTTGTCACGCAACCACAGCCGCGCCTGCTCAGGAGTATCAGGAATGGGTTGATCCAGTAGCTGAGTCAACAAGTCTACATCTGCAATAGAAGGCAAAGGTCTCGGACTGCGTTTTAACTGGTAACCCGTGGTTGGATTAATACGTGCCAAATCCTCTTCAATCAGCCAGCCATAGAAGTGCCGGATAGCGGATAGCTCTTGCTGCACGCTGGCAAGCGCCAGCTTATCTTCGTCAAGGCGTTGACTGATATGCTGGGCAAGCTGACGCTTATCGCAGCGCGTCCAAGTCAGGCTTTTACCGCGCAAAAATAGCGCCAACTGACTCAGGGCAGCAAAGTACGCCGTCAAGGTATGCACTGAGTGATTGCGCACTGCTAAGGTATTGAGCCACCGATGCACAGGCGCAAGCAGCTCACGTAGCTGCTTATCAAGCTCCATCGATTCAGCAGGCATGTAGATATAGTCATCTTTTATAGACATGAGTGTTACCTAATACCAAATATATAAGCCCCTTTTAGCTGGCTGGATTGGGCTTAATACCCGCTTGCGCCATCAACCCATCTGGACTAAACACGCCTTCATAAACAAAGGCAGTTGGCCCCGTCATCATCACTGAATACCCTGGCTGCCAGCGGACTATCATACTACCGCCATATAGCTGTGCGCGTATCTCTTCACCTTCATCTAGCCAGCCTTCACGTATACCGATAGCAACTGCGGCACAGGCACCAGTACCGCACGCTTGCGTCTCACCGACGCCGCGCTCATAAACACGTAAGCGTATGTGCCGCTGGTTCATCACTTGCATAAAGCCGACGTTGACTCTGTCAGGGAATGCTGGATGCGATTCAATGGCCTTGCCTAGGTTTTCAACATCGGCATCCAGTACGTCGTCTACTTTGATAACGGCATGCGGATTGCCCATATTGGCCACATACAATTGTACTGGCGTACCATCTACGCTCAGATGATAGGCGTTTTGAATTTTAGTCGTGGCTTTTGGAGTAAATGGAATCTCGTCTGGCTCAAACTTAGGTTTGCTCATATCAACCTCAACCCAGCCGTAACGATCAGTGGTGAGAGAAATAATACCACTGGCCGTCTCAACACGCAGGCGCTGCTTAAATGACAGCTTGCGCGCTTGTACAAAACGCGCAAAACAGCGGGCGCCATTACCGCACTGCTCAACTTCGGTGCCATCAGTATTAAAAATACGATAACTAAAATCAACATCAGGGCGCATCGGCGGCTCAACGACGAGCAATTGATCAAAGCCGATTCCTAAGTGCCGATCACCCAATAATTGTACCAACTCCTTAGTCAGCTCTAGGCGCTGGGTCACCAAATCGATGACCATAAAATCATTGCCTAGGCCATGCATTTTAGTAAATTCTATTAGCATATCCATTTGTCCTATTCTATTTTTATGTGTCCGTTATATTAGCACGCTGCCTAGCACAATGATAACTATCACCGCACCAGAGGCCATATCCCTCTTAATAAAATAGAGACCATAAAAAACCCACTGTCATGATAACAATGGGTCCTCTCTATACTTCTATACTTTGAAATCCAGCTGGCTTAGCGACTATGAAACCTAACCAGCTATAGCGCTTATGTCTTTTGCGCGTGCTGGGTATTTTTTGCGCGTTATTCACCTTGCCATAGTGTCTCATTAGCATATAACTCTTCGAGACTTTCCCGCTGACGAATCAATTGATGGCTGTCTTCTGAGACCATCACCTCGCTTGCTCGCCCGCGAGAGTTGTAATTGCTACTCATGGTAAAGCCATACGCACCCGCGCCCGTGATCGCTAAGATATCGCCTGTCGCCAATGACAATAAGCGATCTTTTGCCAAGAAGTCGCCCGTCTCACAGATAGCACCGACGATATCCCACGGCTGCGTGCCAGCCGTATCTATGCCAGCACTGGGCAATACATTAGGAATCACCGCCATTTCGGCTTGATAAAGGGCTGGACGAATCAAGTCGTTCATCGCTGCATCAACGATAGCAAAGTTCTTATGTTCAGTTGGCTTGAGTACATCGACACGCGTCAATAATACGCCAGCATTGGCAACGACACTGCGGCCTGGCTCAAAGAATACCGTCATTCCAAGTTCTGTAAGCTTGGGTAATAGTGCCTGTGCAAATTCACTGATCGAAACGGGCGTTTCATCGATATAGCGCACTCCCAAGCCGCCGCCTAAATCAATATGACGCAGCTCAATGCCTCTGTCTTTCAGACTATGTACCAGCTCGATGACCTTATCCAAGGCGGCAATGAACGGCTCTACTTCCGTGAGCTGTGAGCCAATGTGACAGTCAATCCCAACGATATCGATATGCGATAAGTCCGCTGACTGTTCATAAACGTCCAATGCTTGCTCATGGGCAATACCAAATTTATTGTCCTTTAGACCTGTGGAGATATAAGGGTGAGTCTTGGCGTCGACATCTGGATTGACCCGCAGCGATATCGGCGCGCGCTTATCGAGCTGCTGCGCGACGTCATTAATCAGCATAAGCTCACTGACCGACTCAACGTTGAAGCAAGCAATACCTTGGGTAAGCGCATACTCGATATCATCGTGAGTTTTGCCAACGCCTGAAAACACCACTTTGCTGGCTTGTCCGCCTGCTGCCAGTACCCGCATAAGCTCACCACGAGAGACGATATCAAACCCTGCACCCGCCTGCGCGAGTATCCCGAGTACGGCAATGTTGGAGTTTGCCTTCACGGCATAGCAAATCTGATGGTCAATCGCAGCAAAGCTGTCGCTATAGTCTTGATAGACATCAAGGATTGCCTGTTTTGAGTAGACATAGCACGGCGTATCGTAGCGCTCTACCAGCTCACTGATACTCACCTCCTCCATACACAGCGCATCATAGCTATAGTGTAGTGCAGGTAGATGAGCCGTTAAAGCCATAGGGTCGACGTACAACCCTTGCTCAGTTTGGGTCGTTACGGATGCAGCTTGCAACTCAGAATTACTCATATCGGGCTCTCTCATCTAATCAATTCGTTAATATTAAAAGTTTTCAATTCAGCAGTTTATTCAGTGTGGCAATCTGTTAATAGTCATTGGGGTCATCACTAGCCTCTGCTCCAATAGCAATGGTTTCACTACTGGTATCGGTTAGATATAAATCGCCCTTTTGTCCGCAGCCAGACAATCCAACCATGACTGTACCAATTAGCAGCACATATAACGCTTGGCGATTGGCACCAACAGATGAGCCAGTATTTGAAGAGCGACGTATCGTAAACATAGGGCAATCAACCTTGCAACAGTATTGAGATGATAGGTGTATTTATTATTACCAGTGGCAGTTCCATGGTCAGATTTTTGACCGCCTAATAAGCCACTGAAAGTATGCTAAATATTTGTATAAGGTGGACACTAACAGGCGCTAATCATAGCATTATTCGCTAAAGCTGTGCTTATCTTAGCTTTTATTAGCAGTTTAAATCTATATAACCGGCTTGCTTGCAACAGACTATAACAGCATTATTGTTATTCAATAGGGCTTATATCTTTGTCTGACCTTTAAAACATTGGACATAGATAAGGGAGCTGCGTACTTATAAAAAACGCTTCATTCATGCTTTGACAAACTTTCTTACAATTTCAGTAATTTGTAATGTCCTTCTATATTAGTCAATAGATAGCAGACGCAGCGAGTGAACAGTTGTTATAACTAGTTGAGCACTACTTATTGTAATCCTTATAGTTGTCGTGGTATAACAGTCAAAACATGTTACATTATATGAAGACCTTGTGGTTGTAAGCGAGGTGCAAATACGCACCTCATATCTAGTTGCAACCCAATAATGATAGGCTATCAGCAGTGTTGTTTTTTGACAGACTCCACCGCAGCGCTAGCGTGGATGTAGCTGATATTTGTTTGTTCAATGGATGACTCATTTGTGATGACCCATCCCCTACTAAAACCATCTAAGGATAGAGCATGAGCGACAGCGTAACCACTACTTTTAACGATCTTAATGCTGGTAAATCAAAACTCACCAACCCTACTCTGGTACTAAACTGCGGCTCTTCTTCCATCAAATACGCTTTGATCAGTGAAGATGATTCTACCCGTATCACTGGTCTGGCTGAAAACTTAGGCCTAGATACCGCCCGCATCAAACACACTACTTTGAATGGTGAAAAGTTAGAAATTACCATTCCAGGTGGTCGTCATGAATTGGCACTACAAAAAATCCTTGCGCTACTTGAGCAATATGACTTTATCGCTGTTGGTCATCGCGGTGTTCATGGTGGCCGAGAGTACTCAGAAGCAGTACGTGTGGACGAGCATGTATTATCAGAAGTAAAACGCCTAAAGGTACTAGCGCCGCTACACAACCCTGCCAACGCTTTAGGCATCGAAGCTGTCCAAGCCATCTATCCTGAAATCCCGCAAGTCGTCGTCTTTGATACGGCCTTCCACCAAACCATGCCAGCGGTGGCTTACCGTTATCCGCTGCCAAAAGCCTTATACGAAGAACACAAAATCCGTCGTTATGGTTTCCATGGTACTTCCCATGCTTACGTCTCAGAACGTGCCAGCGAGATTACGAGTGCTGAAGGGCCACATGGTTGGTTGACTGCGCATTTAGGTAACGGCTGCTCTGCAACTGCTGTCTATGATGGCAAGAGCTTAGACACCAGTATGGGTCTGACCCCTCTTGAAGGCCTGATGATGGGGACACGTAGTGGTGATATTGATCCTAGTCTGCATGTCCATCTAAAGCGTCAGCTGGGCATGAGCCTAGAAGAGATCGATAAGATGCTCAATAGCGAAAGTGGTCTGCTTGGTATCTCAGGCTTATCAAATGATTTGCGTACCATTGAGCAAGCCGCTAATGAAGGTCATAAAGATGCCCAGCTCGCGATTGAGATGTTCTGCTACCGTGTGGGTAAATACCTTGCCAGCCTAAGCTGTGCCCTACCTGAATTCACTGGTATTGTCTTCACTGGTGGTATCGGTGAAAACTCAGCGACCACCCGTGCGCGTATCTTGAATGTCATACGTCATTTTGGCATCAAGTTTGATGAAGACAAAAACGCCTCTCTTGTTGGCGGCGCAGAAGGCAGCCTTCACAGCGATGATAGCAGTATTGAGCTGTGGGTTATCCCAACTGACGAAGAATGTCAGATTGCCAAAGAGACTCGCCAAACATTGGGACTAGACTAAGCGCTGAGTCGCTATTAACTGCCTGTTTTAGAAGCTGAGTTTATAGAGATTAACTGTCTAAATAATCGCCTCTTGCAAAGCCAAGCTGAGCGATACTATTCTTAACGATTGTGCGGCGCTGCTATTGATCAATTAGATGAATAGCAGCCCAATCTCACTCAGTGATGCTAAATGTTAATACTTATTTTACCCAGCTATGAGCTCGGTAAAGCAGCAACTCTATAAAACAGCCATTCTATAAAACAGCTCTGATGGCAATAGCAGTCAGCAGTCTCTCCTCCCTCAAGGACATATTAATAGATAGTAGGATACGCTATGCAAACCATTTTACTCGTTCCTCTTAGCCGCGGTATCGGTGTCACTTCAGCCGCTCTCGGCTTGATTCGCGCGCTTGATTACAACGGCGTCAAAGCCGGCTTTATGAAGCCATTTTTGCAAGACGATACCTTAGACAAACAAAGCAGCCTAGACAGCTCAAGTGCCTTGGCCATGCACGCCTTCGGTCTGACCCCGCCTAAATCCATCAATCGCCAACGTGTCGAGCGCATGATTGGTGATGACAATCTGGATGACTTGATGGAAGAAGTGGTTGAAAACTATCACTCCATCGAGGGTGATTATGGCGTCGTCATCTGTGAAGGCTTGGTGTCGACCACAGAAGCGTCTTACGCCTCACAAGTCAACCGTGCCATTGCCCACGCCCTAGATGCCAAAATCATCTTCGTCAGTAACGTCGATACCAGCAAACCTGCTCATCTGGCAGACAAACTAGACGTCCATGCTCGTGAGTTTAGCGGTATGGGCTCTGATCGTACTTTGGGCTGTATCTTGATGCGGGTGAATATACCAAACACCCTCGAAAATCAGCCCGTTGCCCCTGGCGAGGCGATTGTTAGCTTAGATGAAGGTTTCATTCAAGAAGTGCAACGTCTGTCACCCTACTTTGATACCGAGCAATTTCGCCTGATAGGTGTGGTGCCTTTTAGCGATTCTTTATCCGTACCCCGTACATGGGATATCGCGGCTGAGCTTGATGCCACTTGGATCAATGTTGGTGAAGCCAAAACACGCCGCATCAATGATATCAGCTTGACCGCACGCTCAGTGACACGCGTGGATGAAGTGTTCAAACGTGGCACTCTCGTCGTGGTACCTGGTGATCGTGATGAGTTACTACTGGCAGCCGCACTGGCTTGTATTAATGGTGTTCCGCTAGCTGGCTTGGTACTCACGGGCGGCGTCACGCCAAACGCTACTGTCGCCGAGTTGTGGCAGTCTGCTCTGGAGACTGGCCTACCTATCATGAGTGTTGAATCTGATAGTTTTGAGACCGTACAGAGCCTCTTGAACATGAGCTCTGAGATTCCAAGTGATGACACTGAACGCGCTGTAGAAGTTACGCGCTATGTAGCAGCGCATTTAGATTTGGGCTGGATTAAAGAGCAGTTCAGCGGCGAGCACAAACCGCGCTTATCGCCAGCTGCGTTCCGTCATCAGGTGGTCAAAAAAGCCCAACACGCCAAAAAACGGGTGGTACTGCCAGAAGGTTCTGAGCCGCGTACAGTAGAGGCTGCTTGTATCTGTCAAAGCCGTGGTATCGCTAACTGCGTGCTACTTGCAAAGCGTGAAGATGTGGAACAAGTCGCCAAAAACCGCGATCTTATCCTGCCTGAAGGCTTAGAGATTATCGACCCTGCAAGTCTCGATATGAGCAAATATATAGATGCGGTGGTTGAGCGCCGCAAAGGCAAGACCACGCCAGAGATGGCGGCTGAACAGCTTGAAGATACGGTATTCTTAGGTACCATCATGCTACAGATGGACGAAGTGGATGGCTTGGTTTCTGGTGCTATCCATACCACTGCCAATACTGTGCGCCCAGCGTTTCAGCTGATTAAGACAGCACCGCAATACTCACTGGTATCATCGATCTTCTTTATGCTCTTACCTGAGCAAGTGGTGGTCTATGGTGACTGTGCGATTAACCCAAATCCTAATGCTGAAGAGCTGGCTGAGATTGCTATCCAGTCTGCTCAGTCTGCTGCGGCATTTGGTATTGAGCCAAAAGTTGCGATGATCAGCTACTCAACAGGCGCCTCAGGTACCGGCGCAGATGTCGAAAAAGTCATCAAAGCCACGCAAATAGTCCGTGAGCGTGCCCCTCATCTGGCAGTCGATGGCCCGCTGCAGTATGATGCGGCATCAGTGATGAGTGTCGGTAAACAAAAAGCGCCAGACTCGCTTGTCGCTGGTCAAGCCAACGTCTTTATCTTCCCAGATTTAAACACCGGTAACACCACTTATAAAGCGGTACAGCGTAGCGCCAACGTCGTCAGTGTTGGACCGATGCTACAAGGTCTAAACAAACCTGTTAATGACTTGTCCCGTGGTGCGTTGGTTGATGACATCATCTATACCATCGCTCTAACCGCCATTCAAGCGTATAGTGATGAGATTTAGTAGGGTATAGTATTTAACCCAAAGCAATATTTAACTCAAAAGCACTCTTTTATTTAGCCGACTGTCATAACGATGGTCGGCTTTTTGGTGCTGATCGTTTCAAACAGCTACTGAATCAGTGTACTTCTTATCAGCTGCGCTCTACAATATGCTCAACTAATCCTGCATAACTCTGTTGCTCACTCATTTATGTCAAATAACGCCAATAGTCATCATGACCAAAACCCTGCGCCAGCCATTCGCGCGTATCTTGGCGGCTCATTCGACCCTGTGCATAATGGCCATTTGCAAATGGCGATGTCTGTTTATAAGCATTTGTTACCCATCGCAAAGCGGCAACAACGCGAACTGCAGGTGTCATTATTACCCAATGCTCGCTCTCCCTTCAAAGACCGCAGCACTAATCCTGCACACCGTCTAGCCATGTTAAAACTAGCGACGCAAGAGACGCCTCTACAGATTAGCGAGCTTGAGCTATGGCAGACACCGCCTGTCTATACTATCGATAGCGTACAAACTCTGCGCAAACGCTACCCTGATGACAGCCTGATATTTATCATGGGGATGGATAGCGCACGGACGCTGGCTAAGTGGAAGGATGGCCTACAACTGACTGACTATGTGCATCTCTGGATCTTTAACCGTATAGAAAACCTTAATTTATCAGATGCTTCGTCATCTAATCTATCGATGCCAAGCGTCGCAACACCTCAAGAATACGACAACGCAGACACTCTGTGCGCCCAAGATATCACCCGTCTCTGCAGCGAGCTTCCCGCGCAGCTGCGAGCACAGGTCACTGAAACAGCGCTAGACTTAGTGCAGCCTTTCAGCTACTCTGCTCAAAACTGCGCGCTCTTGAAAAAAGGCGACCAAGGACGCATTTATATTGACCAGCGCCAAGTCAATGCCATATCCAGTACTGACATACGCAAACAGCTACAAATGCACCCTACTAAGGCCGATATCGAGCCAAATAACGTGAGCAGATTACTAAATCCTGCTGTTTATCAATATATTATCGCCCATCAGCTATATTCTGCGACTCAATTCCGTTAAAATCACCTTATCTATGTCATTGCGCATCAGCATCTTATATACGAATGGTTAGAGTTCGTTTTAGATAATGTCAAATGACCATTTATTCCTTTTATTTTTAATGACTATTGATTACTTCATTTTTAATGACAACGATCCAAGAGACCAATATTTATGATCAAAACCATGACTAACGAACGCTTAGAAGAGTGCTTAACCTTAGTGAAAGATGCCTTAGATGGTATGAAAGCTAAAAACATTACTGTACTTGATGTAGAAGAATTGACTGACGTGATGGAGCGTATCGTCATCGCTGACGGTACTTCTAAGCGTCATGTACGCGCCCTTGCTGACAATGTCGGTGCAGCGGCCAAAGAAGCTGGCTTTATGCCACTTGGCCGTGAAGGCGGTGCTGACTCTGAATGGACACTCATCGATTTGGGTGCTGTCGTCGTACACATGATGACGCCACAAGCTCGTGAGTTCTACGATCTGGAAGGTCTATGGTCATCACCTGAGAGCCTAGCTGAGCTGGTCGCCACGCCACGTGAAAAGAAAGCCGGTCGCCGTAACTAAGACGGCCCTCTCAAATATACTGTTACAGCAAAAGACCAGATGAATATTCTGGTCTTTTTTTTGTTTAAATATTAGTCAACATAAAGAACAAAACAAGCTGAAAGCCACCCATGATTGCGCTAATATAGCTCTATTAGATAGTATCTGTTTACACTATCCCTTGTTTATATTATCAATGGCAATTAGGAAGAGCAATGAGCATAGAATCCATCACCTCTACGACAGAACACCTCAATAAAGACTTCAATGCTACCCTGCCCCTACATATCGCCAACCTAGTCTGCGTACGTACTGGTAAAGCCATGCCGTTCGCCCGTGAAGAAATGAGTGCCATTGATAAAGCGCCAATCAAAGCCCCTGTCGCCGTCAACTTTATGGGCTTAAGCACTGATGAGCAAGCTGATCGCAAACATCATGGCGGCCCACTAAAAGCAGTGCATCAAATGCCAACGGCGACTTATGAAAAGATTAACGCAGAGTTTGATCTAAAGGTGCGTATCGGTACTTTGGGTGAAAACTTAACAACCGAAGCCGTAGACGGATTGCCAGAGATGGACGAGTCTACTGTTTGTATTGGTGACGTTTTCCAATATGGCAATATTGACGATACCAATTATGATAAGAGCAATAGCGTGCAATTAAGAATCGTGCAACCACGCCGCCCCTGCTACAAAATAAACGACCAAATCGGGCAGTTTACCAAAGTGCCAAACATAGCCGCATGGGTGAGCAAGCAAGGCATCGCGGGTTGGTACTTTCAGGTGGTGCGTGATGGGCTGATTGACGCGAATTTGCCCGTATATTTAATCGAACGTCCCTATCCGTTTGCAACGCTCTCGAGGCTGTGGCAGTTGTCGAACTCAAAAGAGAAGTATGACGCTAAAGTGATTGAGCCTTGGCTGGCGATTGAGTGTTTGGAGGACAGTTGGAAAAAGGTGCTTCAGAAGAAAATTGAGAAAGGTTAAGGTATTGTAACTCAAAATATTAAAGCACTGCTAATCTATATTGGTGTATAGATAAAAATCAATATAGGGTCTGTTTGATTATTCTATCTTGGCACTGACAGAGACTATTTTTTAGGCGATTCAAAGGTGAAAATAGTAAGTTTAGTCATTCTAAGCGTCTATTTTTAGCAATGAAACGGGAAAAGATAGGCTTGTCTCTATGAGCTGCTGCTAAAATCGCTCTATTCGTTGTAAAAATATAGCCAATGCAATGAGCATTACCTGCAATTTTTACTTAGACTAGACCAATTTTAGCTATCAGCAGTGCTCATTTGTGAATGTTCAACAGACCCTAGTATTTTATACTCATATTTTGTAAACTATTGCTAATAATCTATATATTGTGCTTATAGGATAATTAAACACAATATACTGTGAGCAAACTCTTTACCTTAAAATGCAACTAGAAAGTAGTTGCAAACCTCGTGTGCAATTAGGTACTATATGTCTAAGTCAGAAAAACTTATAAAACGTTTCAAAACCGTTCCCGCAGATTTCACATGGGATGAGTTTGTGAAGTTGTTGTCTTTGCATGATTATCAATTAGCAAAAGGTAGCGGCTCCAGAAGAAAGTTCATCAATAAGAATACTGGCTTATCTATGAGTTTCCATGAACCTCATCCACAATCTATCATGAAAAGATGCTATATACGTCAAGTTATTCAGCACTTTGATGATAATAAGGTATGGTCAAACAATGGCTAACAAACAACACTTCTCTTATAAAGCTTATACTGGTTCAATAGAATTTAGTACAGAAGATATGTGTCTTTTTGGCAAAATTCAAATGATTCAAGACCTAGTTATGTATGATGGTAAGACTTTAGAAGAATTAAAATTATCTTTTGAATCTGCTGTTGATGAATATTTAGAGATGTGCGCAGAAGAAAATATATGTCCTGACAAACCCTGTAGCGGTACTTTTAATGTTCGTATGTCAGAAAGTATGCACCGAAAGAGTATTCATGAGTCTAATATTTTAGGTATCACTTTAAATAGTTTTATTTCCAAATGTGTGGAGAACTATTTTACAGAGAATACGCTAAAAGATAGTTACATATTTATTGATAAAAACACGTTTATAGAACAGTTTACTCACCCTAAAAGCTATTCTACAGTAGGCTCTGAGATTGATTTTGACTATGATTATTCCGTTAAGCCTAAGACGTTTACTGTTTCAAAAGCTGTGCAGTAATGGAGGTAAGTGTCATGAATAAAGAAAGAAATGTCGAAGCTCAATACAGTATGACTGAATTAACAAAGCTTATCCTGAAAAATGAAGAGATTACTGATGGGCATTATTTAGCAGTAATTATTCCAGATATCACAGGTGGACAGATAAAATCTAATACTGAGGATAAGTCTACTCAAGGGTTGATAATTGAGTTTAATACTATCAAGCTAATAAAAGTGGAAGCAGATACTGACAATGCTGTTGATGCCAGTCAACTAGTTGATGAATAAAATATATTTCTTGATTATCTAAATCCTAATAGCTGTATTATACGTGAAAGGTGGACTTTAAAGTCCACCTTTTCTGTATCTAAAGTCCTACCAACTTAAACTGTCTTTTAAACCACTTCCCCTGTGCCGAGCATTTCATTCATGGCAAAAAACATCACCTCTTTAGCGCTAGCATCAGTATTAACATCGTTTATGACAGTGCCACTTATCGGCTGCGTCGCCACCTCAGAGCCGCGCTACCTTATCGATAGTGAAACCTATCAAGCCCAAGGCAAAAGCGAGCGCATTAAAACTATTGTCCTGCACTATACAGTCTCAGATAATGAGCGATCGATAAAGACCTTGACCACTGGTCAGGTCAGCTCCCACTACCTGATCTTATCCAGTGACGATGATAAAATTTATAACCTCGTGCCCGAAAGCGAGCGTGCTTGGCATGCGGGTGACAGCGGGTTTGCAGGTAGAACCATCCTCAACGATACCTCTATCGGCATCGAAATTGTAAATAGCGGTATTAAACCTGAATATCGAGACGCGCTTAGAAATAGCGAGCTAGAATATCGACCTTATGAGCACTATGTGGAATTTGATGAGTTGCAAATTAAAAAGGTCGCGCAGCTATTACAGGATTTGGTAAAAAGATATGACATCTCTCCAAAAAACATCGTTGGTCACTCTGATATAGCGCCGTCACGCAAAATCGACCCCGGTGCCAAGTTCCCTTGGAAGCGACTGTATTTCGAGTACGGCGTTGGCGCTTGGTATGATGAATTTGACAAGCAATTCTTTATGCATCCAGACGAGTTTGCAGCAGCAACGATACCTGAGATTAAGCAAGCCTTTCGTAATTATGGCTATCAAATCAACGATACAGGCGAATGGGATAAAGCCAGTCGCAATGTGGTTTATGCGTTTCAATTGCATTTCAGACCGCAGCGTCCAACGGGAGAGCTAGATTTAGAGACTTATGCTATTTTAAAGGCACTCAATAAGAAGTATGCTGGTCGTGATAACTTTTATTGAGATTGAATTTAAAGCCTTGGCAAAACGGTGTTCTTTAACTGATATTTGCTAATCAAACTTGTTAATCAATGCTTGTTAATCAGTATTTGCTAATGAGGTATCTTATGACACTACGCATCCATGCTCTATTCCACACCGATTATGAAGACTTTAACTTCATCAAGCAGTGGGCAAACAGTCACAATCATACTCTTAACCTCAGTCGTTCTTACGATGATGATGCCCTGCCAGCGCTAGATAGCTTTGATTGGCTCATCGTGATGGGTGGACCGATGAGTGTCCATGATGAAGAAAAGCATCCTTGGCTCATCGCGGAAAAACGCTTGATTAAACAAAGTGTTGATGCAGGCAAAACGGTCATCGGTATTTGCTTAGGGGCGCAGCTTATCGCCCATTGTTTGGGTGCTAGCGTGCAGCCGTCTGGGGTAAAAGAAATCGGTTGGTTGCCGATTCGACTCACGCCAGCAGGTCAGGCGCATCCTCTATTACAAGATTTGCCCAAGCAAGATTTTGCCGTTTTTCACTTTCATGGTGATGGTTTTGACTGTCCAAAAGGTGCTAGCATTATTGCATCGACGGATGCTTGGGCGAATCAAGGCTTTGTCTATCAGACCCCACTGCATAAAGAGCTGGGCACTTGGTTACTGGCGTGGCAATGTCACTTTGAAGTGACCAAAGAGAGTCTTGCCAAGATGGTAGTAAATGGTAATAACTCCATTCAAAGTGGACTGAAAGAATATCCCAAAACCGTGCAATCACCCGCTGAGATAATCGCACTGGGTGATAAATACATCGAAGAAAATAACGCAAGACTATCCGCTATGCTAAATCGGATAGCTGAAAAATAAATAGTAAGGAGAATAAACCATGAGTGACTCACAACATGACGAACAAGATGAGCTTCAGAAATATCTAGAAGAAAAAGCCAAACAAGAACAAGAAAAGAAGCAGGAAGTTGAGCCCCTCTCTGAATATGAGGCTTGTGTGTTGAGGGAGAGTGCTAGGGTTAAGGAGTTGATTGCTGAGGCACGGAAGGGTTTGGATAGTGATTAGCTGGAGAATTATGAGCTTCTAGTCTACTTTGTTTTTATATAATATTCACAACGATTTCAATCATTATATTTTGCTTAGAATCTACAAGATTTAAACGCTATAAGTATACATACAAGTATGTAATAGACCTAGTAGTATATGAGTCTTCACTAAACCTTAAAAACCTGTTACTGTACATCAATGAATTGGTGCCTTAGCAAGAACCACAATATAACATTCGCTAAACTTTCTATCAATTCGATAGTATTTATTGAGCTAACATTTATTGCTATTTAAAAAATTTAAATAGCCACTATATTTAAAATCCCTTAGTTTGGTTTTAAATACACATAATAATTTGACCTTAAGAAAATTTATGAATCATTATATAAAAAGCATAAAAATCAGAAATTTATTTGATGAGAAAGACATCAACTGGAAACTCAATAGAGTCAATGTTCTAGTTGGAAAAAATGGCCTTGGCAAATCTACTATCCTTCACCTTATAAATTCAGCTATTACTCAAGAAAGCTCTAAATATCTAAATCTTTGTGATGACGTAATGCTCGAGATGAAAAATAATGACAAATATCATGCTTTAAAAGAGGCTATCCCACCTGATCTTCTTGAAGTGATTATAAAAGAATTATCTACTTCAGACGATTTTATGAATGCAATTGAAAGCTCTCTGACCCACTTCAAAGAGGCTGAAAAATTTAATACAGAAATAATCAAAAACATTAAAAAAAATGTCATCTTAGATTTCAAGAAAAAATCTAGTATCCAAGATAAAAATAGAATAAATCAAGAAGGGTTGTCGAGTTATAAATTTGGTATCAATGTTGAACCTATGGAAACTGAGTTTATTTCAACAATAAATATGAATGCCAATTCTGTAAACAATGTAACTACAAGTAGTGGAAACCCTACAACGTTCCTTGATCTCGAGATTAGCAATGAGATCAAAAGATTGCTTGATAATAGCTCAAAGTATCCAGAAAAAAATCTGAAAGAAAAGCTTACAAACTCTTTAAACAATCTTTTTAATGAGACTGATAAGGAAATTGTTATTATCAATAACAATTTGAAGGTTTTGTTACTTAATGGTAAAGAATTAAGTTTTAAAGAGCTATCTTCTGGGAAAAGACAAGTTGTATTTATATTTTTAAAAGTAATTAATGCAAGTATCAATAACTCTTTAATTCTGATGGATGAACCTGAAATTTCACTTCATCTATCATGGCAAGAAAAACTGTTAGATGAAATTAATAAAGTAAACAGTTCCAGCCAAATCATAATTGTTACTCATAGCCCAGCAATACTAATGAATGGTTGGTTTGACTGTCTTACAGATATTAAAGATATTGTTTTTGATAATATTGATTCTTATGAGGTTGATTAATGTTAACCTTTATACAGTATCCTTTTAATCCTAATTTTATTAAAGCATACAATAAAATTCACTCTGGTTTTGAGAAATACAATCTATATATTGAGGACAGTAGCGATACTTGGTTTTGGGAAAAATTTATTACGAAAAGTCTTCCAGATAAATATCGTATTGTTCCTTGGAGTAAACGCGGAAAATGCAATTTAGCGCCACATTATTCAGACGCAAAGCTTGAGGCTCTAATTGCTGTAGATAGTGATTTCGACTATCTGTGCCCAAATATTGGGTACGGAAATGAGTTCTACTCTAATCCCTACCTTTTACATACATTTGCATATAACCGTGAGAGTGTACTCATAGAAAAAAATAGTCTTCAGCAATTTATATCAGATATTAAATTTACTATCACTCACGACATTAACGTAGATCTGTTTATTAAAAGATTTTCAGCATTAGTGTTTGATGGACTCATAAAATTTATTCATCTAAAAAACATCAATAAAGAGAACTTAAATCATGATGAATTTCATCAATGCTTTCATATAACAGATAAAAGAATCATAACGGTTAATGATCAGAATAAGCCAATCATTGATATGACTGTTTTAGATAGTATTTCACATAAATTCCAAAATTATTTCCAGCATTATACACTTTCATTATCAGAAGAATTGAATGCTCGAAATCATCTACTTCAATTAGGCGTTAATCAGGATAATGCTTACAGATTTATAAACGGGCACAAGCTAGAAGAACTAGTTATTAATATAGTAAACCAATTGACTGCTATATTGTCTCATTTAGAATTAGATATTATCAAAAGAAAATTTCAAGGCGATCAAATTAGTGAACGAAAGTCTCAGGTAAAGAAAACTCTCGCAGAAGAGTCTCAAATCAAGACATATCTACGTAGATATCCTATTTGCGATGAAGATGAAATTCATCAAAAAATATTTGCAAAAATTGAAGCTCTTAAACCCTGACTTCAGTTAATTCTTATTGGTGAATTTAGATCATAATATCGATAAGAAGGCGCCACTCACCTCCAACTGGAACAGTGCCCTACTGGTTTGGGCGAGTTGCGGTGGCTAGGTTTTGGGGTGTCGACGCGGAGCAAGCGACGACCCAAACCTTAGCTAGCGCCTCTCCCAGACTGGCAGATAGTAGCGAAACAGAAAATTCCCTTTGAGGAATTTTCACTTGCGAAGCTAAAATTGCAATGCAATTTTTTAACGCTTCTCAGGGATTAGCTCCCCTATTTCTGAAAACACTCAAATCCCAAACATAAAAAAGGTGAGCCTAAGCCCACCTTTTTTTATATCTAAACTATAAGCAATTTCTAAAGGTTTGTGACTAACGCAACCAAGCCCGCGCATTACGGAACATACGCATCCACGCGCCGTCCTCGTTCCACTCTTCTGGTTTCCAGCTGTGATTGTAGGCACGTAGCGTACGCTCAGGGTGCGGCATCATGATAGTGACGCGACCGTCGGTGCTACACAGACCCGTGACACCGCCGAGCGAACCGTTTGGATTGAGCGGATAAGTCTCAGTTGGATGACCTTGGCTATCGACATAACGCATGGCCAGCTGACCATGTTTTGCCATACCGTCGATCTCGGTGTTGTCCAGCGTGGCATAGCCTTCACCGTGCGCCACAGCGATTGGTAAGATGCTATCTTGCATACCTTTGAATAGGATGGACTTGGTACGCTCGACTTTGACGTTGACCGTACGCGCTTCAAAACGAGCTGACTGGTTGGCAATAAATCTTGGGAAGTTTTCCGCGCCTGGGATGAGGTCTTTCAATTGCGCCATCATCTGACAACCGTTACAGACACCAAGTGAGAAGGTATCCGGACGGGCAAAGAAGCGCACAAACTGCATGCGTAATTCGTCATGGAACAAGATAGAGTTTGCCCAGCCCGAGCCTGCGCCGAGTACATCACCGTAACTAAAGCCACCACAAGCAACTAGACCGTCAAAGTCACGTAGATTGATACGACCTTCAAGCAAATCGCTCATGTGCACGTCGACCGCTTCAAAGCCAGCTTGCGTAAAGCCTGCTGCCATTTCTGACTGACCGTTGACGCCTTGCTCACGCAAAATGGCGACTCTTGGCTTAGTTTCACGGCTATTTAAGTACGGTTCTTCAACCTTTTGATTGAGGTCAAAGTTTGGTGCAGCGATTAGACCTTTGTGGTTTGTATCGGCAATCAAGTCATATTCTTGCTGTACGCAAGCTGGGTTGTCACGGCGGCGAGCAATTTGATAGCTAACCTGACTCCACTCTTGTTGCAGCTCGCTACGGCTAAAGCGTAGAGTATCGTCACCCATGAGCGTTGGCGTTTGGATGATTAAGCTGTCTTCTTCTGAGCTTTGACCAACGAGACTCAGCATATCGCTGACGTTGAATTCTTCTGCCAGTTGCATTAACGCGGCAACATTTTCTGGTAGTACTTGAATAACTGCACCCAGCTCTTCACTGAACAGTTGACCGAGCAGATTATCATCAGTCAATGACAGCTTGATTCCTTGGCGGCTGGTGAATTGCATCTCAGCGATAGTCGCTAGCAGCCCGCCATCACCGATATCGTGATAGGCGCTGATGACGCCTTGCTCGTTACCCGCTTGGACAAAGTTAAAGAAGTCGATCAAGTCGCTTGGCTGCGCTAAATCTGGGCAGTCATTGCCTAGTTGGCTAAGCGTTTGCGCAAGGATTGAGCCGCCTAGACGGAATTGACCTTTTGATAAATCAATACGGTAGAAGGCGCTATCGCCATTGATTAGCTCAGGCGTTAGGGTTTTTGCCACATCAACGACTGGTGCAAAGGCCGTAATGACGAGGCTCATTGGTGAAACGACTGATTTGTCTTGGTTTTGATTATCAGCGTCTTCGTCACTCCAGTTGGCACGCATGGATAGCGAATCTTTACCAACTGGAATAGCGATACCGAGTGCTGGGCATAGCTCTTCGCCGACAGTATGGACGGCGTCAAATAATGCCGCATCTTCTACGTCTTCGCCACAAGCTGCCATCCAGTTCGCTGACATCGTGATATCAGATAGCTGAGTGATACGCGCGCCCGCGATATTGGTAATCGCTTCACCAACGGCTAATCGTGCAGAGGCTTTTGGATTGATAAGCGCGACAGGCGTACGTTCACCAACACTCATCGCTTCACCGCTCATTGGCTGACCATCGAGAGCTATCAAGCCTGATGCCGTAACCGCGCAATCTGCTACAGGAACTTGATAGCGACCAACATACTGATCACGCACGACCATACCAGTGATAGAACGGTCACCGATGCTAATCAGGAACGATTTGCTAGCGACGGTTGGATGACGTAATACATCTTTGATTGATTCGGCTAGATTGACTTCACTAAGTTCTAGCGCTGGCAAAGTAGCCTCTTGACGGCTAAAGCTACGCTGCATTTGCGGCGTACCACCGAGCAACACTTGCATCGGCATATCGACTGGCTGCTCAGGCAGCAGCTCATCATTAACGACAAGCTGACGGATTTCAGTTGCTTCGCCTAAGATCGCATACGGACAGCGTTCACGCGCACAGATCGCATCGAACTGCTCTTTGCTTTCAGGGCGAATCGCCAGCACATAACGCTCTTGCGCTTCGTTTGACCAAATCGCCATTGGCGACATGCCTGCTTCTAACGACGGGATTTTACGTAGATTTAACACCGCGCCCATTTCATGATCATTGACCAGTTCTGGCATGGCATTCGATAGACCGCCTGCTCCGACGTCATGTAATGAAACGATTGGGTTGCCATCTTTACTGTTGTTGCTTGCGTCAATATCGTTACCAGACTTTCCATTACCAGCGAGGGCCCAACAGCGATCAAGGACTTCTTGACAGCGACGCTCCATCTCAGCGTTATCACGCTGTACAGAAGCAAAGTCTAAGCCTTCATCGAGTGAGCCACTATCGACAGAAGACGCTGCACCGCCACCAAGGCCAATTTGCATCGCAGGGCCACCAAGGACGATAAGCAGGTCACCTTGCTGAATGGCGTTTTTCTCAATCAAGTTGCGTTTGATATTGCCGTAACCGCCTGCCAGCATGATAGGCTTATGATAGCCGCGCATTTGGCTGCCATCTTTTGCCGCTGAAGTGTCCAACTGGAAACTACGGAAGTAACCGCATAGGTTTGGACGACCAAACTCGTTAGAGAAGTTAGCTGAGCCCAATGGCGCCTCGGTCATAATCTCAAGACTGGTTGCCATACGATCCGGCGTACCATAGTCCTGCGTACTGACCTGACCGGACTGCTCCCACTTTTCGCTCAGCTCTGGGATATGTAAATGTGACACATGGAAACCCGTCAGACCTGCTTTGGGCTTACCGCCACGACCGGTTGCACCTTCATCACGAATTTCACCACCCGCACCTGTCGCTGCACCGGCATAAGGGGCAATCGCGGTTGGATGGTTATGGGTTTCGACTTTCATTAAGATATCGATTTCTTCTTGATGAAAATCGTAGGGATGGGCAGAATTAGCATCTTGAGCGTCGGTAGGAATCGAGTAAAAACGCATCCCCTCTGCCCCAGCCATTACCGCAGCGTTGTCTTTATAAGCCGACAAGATACCTTGTGGGTTGGCCTTATAAGTATTCTTAATCATTTGGAACAGTGATTTTGGCTGTACTGCGCCATCAACTGTCCATTCAGCGTTGAAAATCTTGTGACGGCAATGCTCTGAGTTTGCTTGGGCAAACATCATTAGCTCAACGTCGGTTGGATTACGCTTTAGCTCATTGACGTACGCATTCATTAGGTAGTCAATATCCTCAACAGATAGCGCAAAACCAAACTCTGTGTTGGCTGCTTCTAACGCTGACTGACCTTGTCCAATCACATCGATATGATTAAGCGACGCTGGTTGCTCGTCATCGAACAATTTATTCACATCGTTTAAGTCATAAACCAAGCTTTGGGTCATGCGATCAAACAATAATTGCTCAGCGGCTTTAGGTAGCGTAGCACCTACTTTGCCGTCTGCTTTTTCATCAACAGTTAGGGTATAAACAATGACGCGCTCGACACGGTTAATCTTAATGTCACAGTTATTAAAAATATCGGTCGCTTTACTTGCCCACGGCGAAATCGTACCAAAACGCGGGCTCACGATCACTTGTAATTGGTTATCTTGCGGGGCGGCAAGCTGGGTATCTTCTTTAATACCAAATAAGTCCAGCGCTTTTTTATGCTCATCACCTTTTAGTTCTCGTGATAGCACATAAACTTGCTGAGTATGGATGTGGCTGACATTTAGCTCGGTTTTTTGCTGAAACTGACTGATGAGTTGCTGCGTCTGAAAATCGGTAAGAAACGGTTGTCCGGCGATGGTCATCATAAAGGCATAATCCGTAAGATCAAGGCATCTCTGCCATGCAAAGTAAATGGTCCGCGTATTATAACAAGAAGCCCCATAATAAGCAGGTCAAAACCAAATAAATTGCTAAAGTGTTCAGTTATCGCGCTGGCAAAGCGTTAGGAAGTTGCCATTAAAAAACAACTCTTCTAAGTTCCTTTTCGGACCTGCCGTTTAATTTTAGAGACTCACACAAGGCTTTTTCAAAACAGAAAGGATTGCCGTATGGCGTCACAATTTTTACCCAATCCTTGTATTCCTTACAAACCCTCACATCGCATTACTGGCAACCTATATAATTCGACGACTATCTCTCGTTATTCTAATCATAGTTAACCGCACATAATTAGCTACTATTTAAGAGCTCAATAAATACAACTTGCGAGTTTAAATCCTGCTCGTTTAAATAAAGAAGACTGGTTATCATAAATCCAATCACTATAAAGAAAAGGAAATCACTATGAGTAAACAAGATCATATCGACAAAATCCAAGAAATCATCACAGATGTCAAATTTGCGATGATGAGTACGGTCAATAAAAAAGGTGACTTGCATGCTTGGCCAATGACCACTAATGAAACCAGTATTGGCGGTCGTGAAATCTGGTTCATTGGTGACAAAACTTCAGACGTAGTAAAAGACCTTCAAGACAACTCAAACGTTGGTCTAACTTACGCCAGTCAAGATGACAAAGATTTTGTTTCAATTACTGGTGATGCGGAACTACCAGATGACAAAAACAAATTAGAGGAGCTGTGGTCTCCTGTTTACAATGCGTTTTTTGCTGAAGGCAAAGAAGATCCAAACGTTCAACTGATCAAAGTCGTACCAAAAGGCGCGGAGTGTTGGATTAGTGGTAGCTCTACGGTAAATATGTTCAAGATGGCCGCAGCAGCATTGCAAGAAGGAAAAACTGCTGAAGATATGGGCGAGACCTTTTCGGTAGAATTATAATCAATATAAGAACAACACTTTTACTTAGACAACACTTTTACCTAGATAATAAAAAACGCCAGTGGCTCATGCGACTGGCGTTTTTTGTATTTAGATTTTACTATTTTAATATCAGTACTGTGCGCTTAACCACTTTGTTTTAGGTATGGCCAAGCCGCTCTTAGGTAAATCATCATCGACCATAGGGTCAAAACAACGGCCGCAACCATTAACACATAACCAATGGTTTCAAGCGACTCCCAGTTTAATAAAAGCACCGTGATAGCAACCATCTGAAAGGTGGTTTTCAGCTTGCCAACATACGACACTGCGACACTGGTACTTTTACCAAGCTCTGCCATCCATTCACGTAATGCGGATACCGCAATCTCACGCGAGATAATTACAATCGCAGCAATCGCCATAATAATATTGGGATGCCACTGCACCAAGATAATCAGTGCTACTGCAACCATCAGCTTATCAGCAACGGGATCTAAAAAGCGACCAAAAGCTGAGACTACATTGAGCTTACGGGCGAAGTAACCATCGAGCCAATCAGTAATGGCAGCGATGATAAAGACGCCTGTCAATAACAAATGGCGTAATAGGCTATCGCTAAATTCACTCATCCCTACCCGAGCGATGACGTTATCTGAAATCGCAGGTAAGCCAATACCCATTGCTGGTGGCCAATAAGCGATTGCGACGAATAGCGGAATCATCAAAATACGCGCAATCGTAAGGTTGTTGGGCAAATTAAAAATGCTTTTTTCGTTTTGCGGTTGTGACGGCTGTGGCGTATGCAGCTGTGTGCTCTCGGTCATGGCAAACCCAGTTGTATGTAGACGTAAGGATGAGTGCTAGCTTAGCATTTTTCGGGCATACAGTCATGCCATCTCTTTTGCTATCGTCGCGAATTGGAATCTAGGTATATAGATATCAGTACCTTTAAAACCACACTTCTATCATTGATATTTATATCTAATATTTCAGATACAAGCCATACGTAGCAAGGATTAGGCAGAAATAAGGTAAAAGTTAAAAAATATCTCAAAACCTGATACCTATAAAAAGATGTAGTCAAATTGACTGAAACGTAAGGTCATGTAATTAAGCTGGCTTAAGGTACCGCATTTCAGCTATGATGATCAGAGTAAGGACACAGTTGTACACTTAGATTTGTAAGTAGGTGTATATCGCTATTGAATTATCAAAAAACACCCTTATTTATAGTGAACAGTACCAAAAAAGCTAACAATAATAATTATCACTTACTGCTCTTGTAGTTTTGCTACATAGCCAGTTTTCCTCAGCCCACAGTTTCCTCCTCTGTGGGTCTTTTTTTGTCTTTTAAATTTCGATACCGCTATTACCTAATCTCTTTTCACCTTAAAGGGCTCTGAAAACTGCAGGATTAAAAAGCCGACAGCAGACAGTATAATGGCAATCTCATAACGACCGTATGCCACCGAAATGCCAATTGCGCCTGTATTCCACAAGCTTGCTGCTGTTGCCGTACCCTTAGAACCCATTTCATTTTTGAAGATAGCACCCCCACCGATAAAGCCCATACCCGTGATGATGGCATACATAATCCTCGCTTCACCTGCAGACTCATAAATATCCCTACCGACCAACATAAAGGCACAAGAAGCAATCGTCACCAGCGGAAATGTCCTAAGACCTGCGCCGTTGTCCTTCATCTCACGGTTTAGAGCGATCGGCAGGGAGAGGATAAACGCAATGCCCAACTGAAAAAAGTGATATTGCATGAGGTCTAAATCTATATCAAATCCAAACATCGTTTATCTCCTTTTTATTGCCGTAAACGCTTTTAAATACTAAGCGCAGATTAGCTAAATCTTTTTATAACTTACTACAGTCGCCCTTATAGTTAAGTTGTTTGACAGACCATTTCTACCGTTTGTTGTGCCATCTGATAGCAGCTCTCGATATTACCTTGCCCGCACCAATCACCACTGACAATCCACTGCTGCTGCTGATCAAGCAAGATACCTAATGCTTCTTTATCAGTCCCAATGATCGTCGCTGCATAACGCCAACGATGACAGTCTACTTGACTGGGTGCGCTGTCCTCATTCCAATTTAAAGCCTTTTGAGCTGCCTGTAATAATTGCGCTTTGACGGTTTCGATATCCTCATCGACTTGCTGCTCTGACCAATCATTACGTGCATGTATCGTGACACTGGGCAGCAGCTCATCATGGGCATGCTTTTGCTGTTCAATGAATATTCTGTCAATTATTGAATCATGCACATAAGCCACATCCCATGCTGGTTTCCCTTGTTTGTTTAACGCCTCAGGTAATGGCTGCACGTTATCCCAACCTAACATCAGTGTGTAACAAGCCTGCATTTGGGGCTCGATTATTTTTGCTTGTTTAGTAAAGCCGCTATTTGCCATTAGTTCTACGGCTTGAGCATTTGGCGCCGTACAAATTACCCAATCAAAGTAGCCCAGACTGTCTCCCGTTTCATCGAATAGCTCGGTTTTGTTATCAACTTGATTTTGTGTGTCGTGAGCCAGCGGTGCGACACGGGTTTTAAAGTTGATGGTCGTATGCGCTAGCTCATCGGCCAATGCTCGCCCCCAACTGGTCATTTTTGGTGTACTGATATAACGCGCCTGCGCCGTGTCCCACTGCTCCTTTTGCTGAATATCGAGGGATTGACCACTAACGCTCGCTGGATTTAAATCAACCACTTGCGCACACCACGGCTGAATGAGCTTTGACTCAAGCCAAGGTGCAATAAACTGCTGAAAGCTGGAAGTCTTTGCCGTAAAAAACTGCGCTCCAAATGCCCATTGCCAGTTTTGTTTAGTCACGCTATCGCTACGATAACGTGTTGCCAAACGACCAACACCCGCTGATTTTTCAAAGACAGTTATTTGTGGTACGAGAGCTCTGTCATTGGCTTGTCTAAAAGCGCGCTCTAATAAGGTCGCGGTAAACAGCCCTGTCAAACCAGCGCCGATAATAGCGATCTGTGGTGATTGTGCATCGGCAGTGTGCAAAGAGTGATCTGTCATAGTAACAATAGACCTTATAAAAGAGTTAGTGATAATGAGCAGGAGCGCTTATTAAGCGACGTGTTAAGGAAAAACATAAAGCACAAAGTATCGCTTTTATTATTGTTGAATATCACCATAATAAAAAGTCATGCTATTAAAAACAGCATGACTTTTGTGACAGTGTATAAGTAGCTATGGGCTATCAACCGTACAACTTATTGATGTTCTGCTTTGACCACCTCAATTATCTTATTGATGACCGAGCTGTCTGCAAGGGTCGATAAATCACCAAGGCCAACATACTGCCCTGCTGCAATACTGCGTAAGATACGGCGCATGATCTTACCTGAACGGGTTTTTGGTAAGCCATCAACGATATAGATAGCGTCTAAATTGGCAATCGGGCCAATCTCTGCACGTACATGACGATTTAGCTCAGATTTTAGATGCTTGTTTGCAACTTCTCCCGATTTGAGAATAACAAAAGCAGCAATACCCACACCGCGAATCTCGTGTGGCATACCGACCACCGCCGCCTCAACGGTAGCAGGATGAGAATCTATTGCGCTCTCAACTTCTGCAGTACCCAAACGGTGGCCTGCAACATTGAGCACATCATCCACCCGTCCTGTGATCCAGTAGTGACCATCCTCATCACGCTGTGCGCCATCTCCCGTAAAGTAATAGCCAGGATATTCAGTGAAGTAAGTTTGCAAAAAGCGCTGATGATCATTATAAATAGTACGCATCTGCCCCGGCCAACTGCCACGAATGACCAAGTTCCCCTCAGCCAGACCTTCTAGCACTTCTCCATCGCTGTCAACGACTTCGGGCATGATGCCGTACAAAGGATTCATCGCGCAGCTGGGTTTGAGTGCGACTGTCCCTGGTATGGGCGCGATCATTATACCGCCCGTTTCTGTCTGCCACCACGTATCTACTATGGGGCATTTACCACCGCCAACGACATCATAGTACCAGTCCCAAGCTTCAGGGTTGATAGGCTCGCCAACGGTAGCAAGCAGACGCAGGCTTGAGCGATCAGACTCACGGACGAAGGCATCGCCCTCTTTCATCATCGAGCGGATAGCCGTCGGTGCGGTATATAACACACTGACTTTATTCTTATCGATGATATGCCCAACCCGTGCCCACGTTGGATAGTCTGGTGCGCCTTCGAACATTAGAGTCGTGGTGCCATTGGCTAGTGGCGCATAGGTAGAATAGGTATGACCAGTGATCCAGCCAACATCAGCCGTACACCAGTAGACATCCTCTTCCTTTATATCAAATGCATCACGGAAGGTTGAGAGCGCATAAGTGATATACCCGCCCGTGGTGTGCAGGACGCCTTTGGGTTTGCCTGTTGAGCCAGAGGTATACAATAAAAACAGCGGATCCTCGCTATTCATGACCTCAGGCTCACACTCTGCCGACTCGCCAGCGACCAAAGAATGATACCAAACGTCGCGGCGACCACTCATCGGAATTGAATTGCCCGTACGATGTACCACGATGACTTTTTCAACGCATTGAGTGCCGTCCATCTCTAAGGCACGATCGACATTGGCTTTGAGCCGTGTATGCTTATTTCCACGCAGACCTTCATCAGCAGTGATGACAAGCTTGGATTGACTATCGATGATACGGCTGCCCAAGCTCTCAGCCGAAAAACCAGCAAACACCACTGAATGTACGGCGCCAATACGCGCGCAGGCCAACATGGCGATCATGGCCTCAGGTACCATCGGCATATATAGCGTGACCCGATCGCCCTTACTGATTCCAAGCTTACGCATGGCATTACCAAGTCGGCAAACCTCAGCATGTAGCTCTTTATAAGAGATAATTTTGTGCAGGGATGGGTGGTCACCTTCCCAGATAATGGCTGGCTTATAAGGGTTGGTTTTTAAGTGGCGATCTATACAGTTGACGGATATATTCAGCTCTCCATCTTCAAACCACTTGATATGAAAATCGTCCAAATCATAGTTCACATTGCTGATTTTGGTTGGCTTTTTTATCCAGTCGATAAGCTCGGCACGCTCAGCCCAAAAAGCCTCATTGGCTTCAGGTGATGCGATGGATCTTTGATAATCTTCGATGTACTGTGCAGAAGTGGTATTGGCGGCAGCGACAAACTCAGCCGAAATGGGAAATGAGGGTTGCGTCATTATAAATTCCTTTTTTAATTATTACTTTCTGCACAAGCGTATTTGCTGTTTTTCTATATCAACTACCAAACTTTTTTGGAACTTTAACCAATGCAAAGCCACCATCAAGCAATTATCATCATGAACGATAAGGCAACAGCCTCAGATGATTAATACTATCTAGCACCATCTTCCATGATTGATAATCTCTCGACTCCAGTTTGACAAATATGAATGTTTGATGCAAGACATCAAATACCAATCACAACAATTTTAGGGTCTGTTGAACATTCAAATGTGGTACTGGCGGCGTCTATTTTTAGACAATACGCAGTGAAATTTTCGCAGCCTAGTCATTCTAGGGTAGACAATTTCGCCATGTATTGGCAAAAAATAGCCCCGCCCCGAAGGGCTGATGCTAAAATCACCCCAAACGGTGTTGTAAACCTAGCTAAGGTCTAGACATTATCGTCGGTTTACGCCTAGTTTGGTACAATTTTAGCGATCAGCAGCCCTAATATTTGAATGTTCAACAGACCTTAATGTACATTTGTAGACATAGCACTTTTTGCGTTAAAGCCCTCATCCTTAACCAACAGTCGTCTGATATTTAATCCTTGTAACTGCCTGTTAAATATGGACAATAGCCCCTCTAGTGATAGATTTTTTACACTAGGGCGTGTCCTCATTTTAAAAATGGAGATAAAAATGAGATAAACTGCCGTCAAACAAGGAAAAGAGCGCAGATAATATCGGGATATTACCTAGCTATTTAAAGCTGTTTGGCAAGATTTAGCCATTTTTAGCCCATTTAGGTATCCTTCGATTGAATTGAGGACATGCCCTAGTATTTATACTTTATCGACCACCCTCTATGGATTCTAACCACAATGAATAATTCCCCTACATATTATGATGTCATCATTATCGGCGCGGGAGCCTCTGGGCTATACTGTGCGCTGACCGCTGGGCGTCGTGGTCGCCGTGTATTGGTGTTAGATCATGCCAATAAGGTAGGCAAAAAAATCCTGATGTCAGGGGGTGGCCGCTGTAACTTTACCAACTATTTCGTCGAGCCTGAGCATTTTATCAGCAGCAATTCGCATTTTTTTAAATCAGCGTTAAGCCGTTACCCCAGTTGGGAGTTCATCGCCATGGTCGAACAGCATAACATTGCTTATCATGAGCGAGATAATGGCCAGCTGTTTTGTGATGATTCAGCAAAAGATATTGTAACCATGCTGCTAGATGAATGTGCAGCGGTCGGTGTGCAAGTCCGAATCAACACCCAGATTGACAAAGTTGAGACTATTGAGGCCACTGCTGATAAGCATAACGCGCGTTTTCAATTACTAACCTCGAAAAAACTCAGCAAAAAAGACAAACAAGCTGCTCTCACTGCAACCGAAGCCAATGCCGCCAAACCTTCGCAAGCCAGCTATCGCTGTGAATCATTAGTGGTGGCGACAGGTGGTTTGTCCATTCCAACACTGGGCGCAAGCGGGTTTGGCTATGAGTTGGCGCAGCAATTTGGACATACACTTATCGCAACCGATGCCAGTCTAGTGCCCTTTACCTTTACCGATAAAACCGGCGAGCTCATTCGCGCCTTGGCTGGTATCAGCTTACCTGTGATCGCTAGTAATGAGCGTATCTCATTCAAGTTGCCACTGCTGTTTACCCATCGCGGCTTATCAGGCCCTTCTATGCTGCAGCTATCTAACTACTGGCACACTGGCGAGACCATCACTATTGATTTATTGCCCGAAACTGATGTCACGGAGCTGCTTCTCGCTCGCAAAAAATCGCACCCCAAGCAGTTAATACGAACGGTACTGGCAGAAAGCACTGACAATGCTCTCCCCAAAAAGCTGCTTGCTGCATTACAAAGCCATCTTTGGGAAGATATCAAAGATACTGAACTTGCCAATATTAAAGATGAGCGCCTAATAGAGCTTGGGGCTACTCTCAATGGCTGGCAACTAAAGCCCTCTGGTACTGAGGGTTATCGCACGGCAGAAGTGACACGCGGCGGCGTCAAAACCAACGATATCTCCTCAAAAACCATGCAAAGTAACTTGCAAGACGGGCTGTATTTCATCGGTGAAGTGCTCGATGTCACAGGGTGGCTTGGCGGTTATAACTTTCAATGGGCGTGGGCCAGCGGCTTTGTCTGCGGTGAAGTGGTTTAAGGAAGTATTTTATTATATCGTTTGGTTGTATCATTAAAATATAATAAAAAGCCCCGACAGCATTACGCTATCGGGGCTTCGCTTGATTTAGGAACGAAAGCTTTATCACTTTGCTGTAATATTAAGCTTGTTTCTCATCCAAAAACGGATAATCGGTATAGCCTTCCGTACCGCCGCCATAGAAGGTTTGCGGATGTTGCTCATTTAAAGGTGCACCTTGACGGATACGTTCTGCCAAATCAGGGTTGGCAATATAGTCTCGACCAAAGGCAACGGCATCAATATAACCTGCCTTGATATTTTTCTCCGCTTTTTCAATCGTATAACCGCCAGCGGCGATAATCATATTGTCAAAAGCATCGCGGATACGCTGACGGAAGCCATCATTATATGGTGTACCGCCTGCCCAATCAGGCTCTGACAGATGCAGGTACATCAGACCATGGCTATTGATTTGCTCAATTAGCCAGATATTGTCATCTTCATCGTAGCCTGCTTCTACACCATTAAAAGTACCCTGTGGTGACACGCGAATACCGACATGATCCGCATCCCAAGCATCAACACAAGCCTCGATGATATCAAGCGTCAAGCGCGCACGATTCTCACGGCTACCGCCATATTCATCATCACGCTTGTTGGTTTGCTCGACCCAGAACTGATGCAACAGATAACCGTGAGCACCATGAATCTCTACACCATCAAAACCTGCCTCTTGCGCACATTTGGTCGCATGGGCGAAGTCAGCAACGACTTGCTTAATCTCATCAATAGTCGCTGGGCGCGGCGGTGTCGCTTCGACACGAATCGCTTGGTCATCGCTATCGCGAAGAGAGGTACGAGCACCGACTTTGACGTCTGATGCAGAGATAGGGGCTTTACTGTCAGGCTGTAGGCTTTTGTGCGCAACAAGGCCAGTATGCCATAACTGTGCGACGATCTTGCCACCCTTGGCATGGACGTTGTCGACGATGGCTTTCCATGCTGTGGTCTGATCTTGGGTATGAATACCTGGCGCGCCAGCATAGCCCTTAGCTTGAAAAGAAACCTGCGTTGCCTCAGTTATGACAAGTCCTGCGCCCGCGCGCTGCGAATAATATTCACTAGCCAGCGCCGTTGGAACATCACCTGGCTCAATCGCACGCAGACGTGTCAACGGTGCCATAATGATGCGGTTTTTTAGCGTTTGAGTACCCATCTTGAGCGGTTCAAATAAGTTATCGTGTGCCATAAAAAGCCTTGTTTGTTGTTATATAAAACGGATGATAAAGTTATTTAATAATGCTTATACCAGCATGTCTTAAAGCGCTGTTTTCGATTTCCTTTATAAGGGGTATACGCTATTATTCAAGCGGGCGTTACAAACAACAACACTCGTTTAAGACCGTTTATTTTTAAAAATGATTATATGAGCGGTGTTCTAAAGCTATGAAGAAGGTAGTAGAATTTCTTACATTATATAAGTTCCCCAATTATTCAAAGGATATAATTTGTGCAAAAGAACAAAATAGCACTTATCATAGGTGCAAGCCTACTGTTTGGTATCACTGCTTGCCAGCCTCCTGCGGATAAAACTGACCCATCGGACGCCACTTCAACCTCTACGCAAACGGCAACGCCTCCAAGCACCCAGCCTTTGATAGAAGCCAAAACTCCAAAGCAACTTACGACTGCCTTAGTAGACTCATCTGCGGATAGATTAAGAGAGCAGCTCATTTGTAGCAAGCTTGATGACAATATAAACGCTGTTGACCATACAAGTAAAATCGAAAGCCTGCGTGCGGTGCAGCGCCAACTAGCTGCTTGCTTACCAGCGGCTGATAATGCTGAGGTACTGCAGTGGCTAGTAAACTACCAAGCGATGTATGCACGGTTTTTGCAGTCTGATAGCTCTATAGACGATGAAGACTTTTTTACCGTTATGAGCAATGTGGAACAAGGTAAAAGTATCGCTGTAGCACAATTAAGAAAGATCAGCCCTCGTGCTCGATATCTTATTGGTTTGATCAGAAGTAATGCGGACGTTAGCATAAGATACATGGGCGCAAACGATTTTGAGTTTCATCACGACCTATCGGCAATGGCTGATATATTTACCCCTTATCTGCCAGATGACCAAAGTGAATTTATTCAGCGTATGGCGCAAGACAACCAAGAGTTATTTTGGTTCGATGCGGCGATTGCCTTTTCTTTTGAAGAATTGGTTGAACGTGCTGTCTTCTGGGAAGACTTTATGAAACGTTATCCACAAAGTAACTTCTACAATGATGCTAAGGCTTTGTTTGATACCTATCGTTATCTACTCTTTTTTGGTTCAGAGAATACTCAATGGTTTGATGATGATCTACGCAAATTTTATATTCCAGCAGATGAACGCTTGATGATGCAACTGACTGAACGTACTGACAGTCAACTGGCTCAAGATGTACAAAAGCTTTTGGTATTTATGCAGCAGTCAGATGACGAGCGCCATCAGTCATATCCTGTGCCTGACAAAGATGAAAACGATCAAAAAATAAACGCATGGCAAGTGACTCATTATCAATTGGGTCAAGCGTTAGCAATATCTTCGCCATGGGATAGCGTACGAGCTAGAAACTGCTTGCATGGTATCATTTGTGTAGACGAGACTAGCCAATAAATAAAGCGTTCAAATAAAAACTCTTAAGGAAAATAATGCGCATTGCCGTTTTTTGTGGATCAAGCCAAGGGGCAGATCCAAAGCATCTCGAAAAAACCATTGAATTGGCTCAAGTCATGGCAAAGAAAAAACTGCATATCGTCTATGGCGGCGGTAAGGTCGGGCTAATGGGCGCACTGGCTGATACAGCCATTGCTGCTGGCGTACATATCGTCGGCGTTATTCCCGATCATTTGGCAGATAAGGAGCTGGCGCATACTGGCGTCAACGAGCTCATATTGGTAAAAAGCATGCATGAGCGTAAAGCCATCATGGCAGATCTTGCTGACGGTTTCATCGCCCTACCTGGAGGTCCTGGCACGCTAGAAGAGATCTCGGAAGTCTGGACTTGGGGTCAGCTAGGATTGCACCACAAGCCCTGTGGTTTTTTAAATGTGAACGGTTATTTTGATGGCCTGTTCACCTTTTTTGAGACCATGGTCGCTGGTGGCTTTATGAAACAAGAATATCTGGATATGCTGATGATATCAGACGACGTGACAGAGCTGTTTGATCAAATGGCCGCTTATACACCGCCCAAACCTAAATGGACAACTTAAGCTTACGCCAATATAAGCAGGCTAAAGCTTCCCACAACTAAATCGTCTTTTTTCTAAACATCGTCAATGACAAGTTCAGAGACAGATACGTCCCAATCAATATCACCACTGAGCCGATAATCGCCAGCAGATCCAGCGCTTCACCAAGCAGCAAATACCCCAAAATAATAGCAAAGATTGGAATCACCAAGGTAATGCTCGTGGCACGCATTGGGCCAATACTTTTAATCAGCTGGTTCATAAAGATGAGCGCAATCGCCGTTGAAAACACCCCGATGCAAACCACTGACACCCAAGCGAATAGACTGATGCTTTTGCCATACGGAAACTCAACCACTGCAATGGGGAGCATGACCACGCTGGCAATGATCAACGAGCCTGAGGTGATCGCAATCGGTGAGATGTCATCCAAGTAGTTTCTGGTGATATTGGCGCCAACAGCATAGCCGACGCAAGCAAATAAAGCGTAGCCCATCGGCAATAACCCTGAGCTGATACCTAACTCTGCACTCTGCCCGCCAAACAAACTTTCGCTCATCAAAATCACCACCCCGATGACGCCGATGACTAAGCCGAGGATTTGCTTTTTTGCCAATTTATCATTAAAAAACGTGCTGGCGATAAAGCCACTCATCATCGGCACGGAAGCATTAAGCACAGCTAGCACCCCTGCGTTCACTGACTGCGCCGAAAATGAAAACAACACAAAGGGAATGGCAGCAGAAAACAAACCCACAAGCGCCAGTGTTTTTAAATTCTCACGAATACCGCGTCTGTTTTTGGCATTCAATAAAACAAAGATTAGCATCGTGAATCCAGCAAACACCACGCGCAAGCTGGCAAACGATAACGAACCAAACTCAGGAACGCCAACCCGATAAAAGATAAAGGACAGCGACCACATGCAAGAGAGCGTAATAAAGGTAATGAGATCGCGTTTGGTCACTGAATAATCCTATTGAGCGTATATAGTCAATTGAAAATAAAACTGTTATAGATTGAGATGCGCTACTGGTATAAATTTTACTTGCGTGCTGCGTTCCCAGAGGCTACGCAAAATTCATTCCAGTAGCGCTATGTCATTTCTAAAGTGTATTAACTATAGACTGTTTGGGCCAGTCAATAAAAATGCCATGCTATAAAAACATGGCAATCATAACGGTTTATAGGCTTGATAGATAGTGGCTAAATAGGAACTAACCAAAGACTAAACAGAGAGTGCATCCGCTCTGATTAATCACTTATTTTTATCGGCTTATCATTCATTGCTACTCTACAGATCTACCTTATCCAATACAAAATCAATATCCTTATCCCCGCGCCCTGATAAATTGACTAAGATAGTCTCCTCTGGTGACATATCCTTGGCAATTTTCATCGCATGAGCAATGGCATGGGCGGACTCTAAGGCTGGAATAATACCCTCCAGTCGTGACAGCGCCATAAAGGCCTTTAAGCACTCGGCGTCTGTCACCGATTCATAAGTCGCTAGCTGCATATCGCGTAACAGCGAGTGCTGCGGACCTACGCCTGGATAGTCAAGACCAGAAGCTATCGAATGCACAGGGGCTGGCTTGCCATCCTTATCGAGTAGTACATAGCACTTAAAGCCATGAATCTCCCCCTTAATACCCAGCGTCATGGTGGCTGCATGATTGGGAGTATCTAAACCCTCGCCCGCAGGCTCCACTCCTATTTTCTCAACGCTTGCATCATCCAAAAAACCGCTAAAAATACCAATCGCATTCGAGCCGCCACCGACACAAGCCACTACTTTATTGGGCAACTGGCCAGTCGTCTCCAAAAACTGCGCACGTGCCTCACGGCCAACGACCGACTGAAAGTAGCTAACGATTTCTGGATAAGGCGCCGGCCCTAATGCCGAACCGATCGCAAACATACTGCTATCCAGCTCATTCATATAGGTTTCAAAGGCACTGTCTACCGCTTCTTTTAGCGTCCCTGCCCCGCGTGATACTGGTACGATTTTGGCACCCAAAATTTTCATACGGCTGACATTAGGGTGTTCTTTTTCGATATCGACCACGCCCATATGTATCTCGCACTCAACGCCCATCAAGGCAGCCGCCGTTGCTAAGGCTACGCCGTGTTGCCCTGCGCCAGTCTCAGCGATAACTTTGGTCTTGCCAAGCTTTTTCGCCAGTAACACTTCACCCAAACAATGGTTAATTTTGTGCGCGCCAGTGTGGTTTAAGTCTTCACGTTTAAAGTAAATCTGCGCGCCGCCGCAATGCTCGGTTAAGCGTCTGGCATGAAATATCGGGCTTGGTCTGCCGATATAAGTCTCACGCAAGCGTTTCATCTCAGTGACGAAGTCTTCATCTTTGATAATTTCACGAAAGCCCTTCTCTATCTCATCCATGGCTTTGGCAAGCTCAGGGTGGCCAATCTTGCCACCGAACTCACCGTACAAACCTTCATTATTAGGTAGGATTGAGTGATGCAGCCCGTAGCTACTTGCCGTATTTTCAATTGTCATCGTTAAACCTTAGTTTTTGGGATTTTAGTTTTGAAGCTTTAATATCTGGAAATTATCCAAGCAAATTATTTTTGTGGCGTTATAATAAGGCCGTTGTATTCATGTTCTAGTACACTGAAACGTATTTTAAGTTAAGTCCTGTATAAGGTCAATAACTAGAGTTGATTTGCACGTATTTATAGTGAGCTTTTATTAGCTGGTTTGATTCATTTAAGAGGATGTTGAAATGCGACAAGATGACCATCAGGCAAAAAATCAGGCAAGCGATGCTTATGATTATCTACTTAAGCTACTGGTAGAGACGGATGACAGAACGCGCCTATCAGCGATATTCGATGCGCTCATGACAGAAAAAGAGCAAACAGAGCTAGCCAATCGCTTAACCATATTTGCCCTACTACAGCAAGGCGTCACGCAAAGAGAGATTAGCGCCCAGCTTGGTGTCGGTATCGCAACCGTTTCGCGTGGTGCTAAGGTGTTTGAGCAGCATCAGGTTGATGAGTGGTTAACTGATATTGGTAAAGAGATTAAGCTGTGAAGTCTGCATAGCGGCTGCGTATTGGGTTTGGCGACTGACGAAGTTGGCCGCGTCAAAGGGCATAAGAATATCTACGTGCAAGACGGCGCGTTAATCCTTGGCAGCGCAGGCGTCAATCCGTATGTGTTTATTACCGGACTTGCTGAGCGTAATATGGCGAGGATTTTGCGGGAGGATTTTGGGCAGGGTGTTGGGGTTTAGGATTTGGGTAGATGAAAAAAATGCTCTTTAGGGGCGTTTTTTTTGGGTTATGGATTTGGTGGAGCTAATCCTGCCATCATCTTATATCTGCTCGTTTAGCCTAAACCATATCTCAAGATGATCGTTATTATTTACGTAAAGCAGCCTTATATTCTTCGGTGATTTTTTTCACTGCTTCAAGACGTTTTTCCATATCTAAAGGATAAGCATTTAAGATGATATCCTCGCATTCTTTTTTAAACTTATGTATTTTATTTTTTCCGTGATTTGAAGATATATGATATTTAGAGTTGTCTTTAATTCCTAATTTCCAAATAACTGCATCGAAATTCAATCCACTTATTTTTACGGACCTACATAAGGCTGTTTTTGTTAACTGATGCGTTATTGCAAAATCTGTTGGTTTAGCTATCTCCACACCATGTTTTATTTCAACTTTTCTTACCACATAATAAGCCTTTTCTCCATCACCTTCATCTTCGACAAACCTACCACTATCTATCCAGTTTAGATTCCGCGCTGTATCATTGGTTAGAAATACAGATGCAGAGCTATCATTCTCAGACAGTTCTTGTGCATCGATAATAGCAGCTCTATCCATTCCAACTTTATTTAAAAGAGTAATATTATCTATCATAGACTTAAAAAAATTCTCTTTTTCATTATCAAGTATGATTTTTAGATCAGCGTACTTAATCTCATCTGATGAAGCAGAGTAGCGATAATAAATGGCACCTTCTCTTAATATTTCTTTCTGTGGCTTGCCTTGCATTACTAGAGATTTTGATTTTCTGCAAATTACAGGCTTATTAATTGATGGCTTTATAATCAAACAATGAATGTTCTTGCCCAATAACTCTATAGTTTTTGATTCAAACAAAATTTCAGGCTCGAAATACTGCTTTAAGAAATTAGTAAATATAACATCATCAGGTATCTCGTGTTCATTTACACCTACTAGCTCTCTAGGCTGGTCTCTAATGCCAAAGAATAAAACCCCACCCTCTCTATTAGCAAAAGATGCCATAGTTCGAGCTAGCTTTGGTAAATTACCATTATCAAACTTTAGCTTAAACTCTCTACGTTCACTTTCTCGGTTACTAACTCTTTTAGTTAAGGCGTCAACATTAAGTATTAATAACTCATTTAATTTTAATATTTTTTTATTTGACATGTATTCTCACCGAGCTAGTTTTAAAATGAATTTTTATTTACTTAAGTTTAGTCCTAATAATAGCATAGGAATAAGTGAAGCTTTAAAATATCAATGGTCGACTTGGGAAGCGGTTTAGCCCTGATAGTAGCGGTATCCTAACACCGACGATGGCGTTGCCGACTATGGCTGGGGGGGGTGATCGCTCAAATGTTGAAACGCCACCAGACAAACCAGTCCGCACGCCATCGACAAGTTAGGTACAAGCGGATAGCAGGATTGGCTCCAACAACTAACCATTCCCCAAAACTTTATAAATCCTCTTCTCAATATTCAAATCCTAAAACTATCCTCCCTACCAGACAGCCATTGAATTCTAACCCCGCATCAGCAACAATAGCTTCTATTAATAATCTTCATAATAAAAAGGACAAACAATGAAACTACGCATCTTAAAGTCTGCCGTGACCAACCCTTGGTTTAACCTCGCGACCGAGGATTGGATATTTAATACGCTCAATCCCGACTCACACACGCTATTCTTATGGCGCAATAGCGAGACCGTGGTCATTGGGCGCTCGCAAAACCCATGGGTAGAATGCAAAATTGATAAGATGGAAGAAGACGATGTATTTTTGGCGCGGCGTCAGAGCGGCGGCGGCGCGGTGTTTCATGATTTGGGCAATACCAACTTTACCTTTTTATCGCCCAAAGACGACTACGACCAAGAAGCGAACTTTACCATTATCATCAATGCGCTAAAAAAACTGGGCATAGACGCGGAGTTATCTGGTCGTAACGATATGCAAGTCGGTGATAAGAAAATATCAGGCAGCGCCTTTAAACATGCGGCGGATCGTAGCTTTCATCACGGCACGTTACTGGTGAATGCCAATATGCAAAAGCTGGGCGATTATCTCAATCCGCACCCGCTTAAGCTCAAAGCCAAAGGCATTAAATCGGTACGTGCGCGCGTAGCCAATTTGGTTGAATTTAATGAAGACATCAATCACGAGACGTTATCAGATGCAATTATTGAGGCGTTTTTTGAATACTATCGTGACACTGATTATGGCGACACTGTGCCAGTAGAAGAGCTGGATGAAGCCAGTCTCGCCAAGCAGCCTAACCTGAACAAATACTATCAGCAAATGGCAGATTGGGACTGGCGTTTTGGCAAGACCCCTGAATTTACTCATCACATTGAGACGCGCTTTGATTGGGGCATTATTGATTTGCACCTTGATGTGAAGCACGCAGTGATTAGCGAGGTGGTCATCTTCTCTGATGCGCTAAACGTTGAATTAATCGATCTATTAAAAGAGACGTTGACTGATATTAAATATGATAGACATGAGGTAAAAGCCAAGCTTGCTGAGCTCAGCAAAGCGCATTCTGATTTGGCAGCGCATATTAATGACGTGTCTGCGTGGTTGCTTGGTGAGATGGAAACTTAAATCTTTAAATAATTATGTGGGTTGAGCTACCGTCAACCCACCTTCTCATTCAAATGATAAGCTACTAAAGCTAAGAGGCTATTTAAGCGTTAGCCCTTTTGCTGATTGATCATTGTCATACCATTTGAGCTCGATCTCAAGGCTATGCTCGGTACCTTTTCTCTTTTTCTCTTCATTTTCGACCTGGACTTCTAAAGTAAGATTCTCTGGCAACTCTAATTGCAAATCCTCGGTGCCTTGGCTGAGTACCAACGCTCCAGTGGAGATTTTGTCCGCCAACTCATGCAAAAACGCCACAACTTCTTCTCTGGTTTTTCGCTCTTTACTTTTAAACAATCTAACTTCTTTGGCCATGATAGCGCTCCTTTATCAAAGATACTGGCATGTACTACTATTATGATAGCCTACATATTTAAATTATCAATTAAGCGTATGCTAATAAACCAGCAAATGCTATACCGCCCCTAAGCTCATCAACAATCATCCTAAAACTCGGTAACTCAACCTATGGAACAACTCACCATTCTTTTCTTCGCGCTGACCTCTTTTTTTGGGATAGAGAATAATATAATAGCCGCTGATAAAACGACGGTGACGATACATCCTCAAAGCCAACAAATAAAAATCGTCCAAGAGGATTTGTTTGCGATTATTCGCTCAGAGGCTGATTTAACTCTTGCTAGAGAGCTATGGGCTGGCGTGTCTGCGATGACTACAAGTGATGCTACTTGGGCGCAGGCGTTAGACGGTTTTACTACCAAGACGCTTAGTTTGGCGTCACTGGATAGTCAGATTCAGCCACAGCTAACGCTGACTTATGGCGACGAGCAAGCGCTGCGGGCGATGGGTGTTTGGTATGATGCTAAGAAAAATCAATTCTCTGTCAATCATGTCCCGCATGACAATCTGCAAACCGAAGACGGCAAACTGGTGGGGAATTACTGGGTTTTTGATGGAGATAAAACCTTTAGCTTTACCCTCGAGCCTTTTAAGCAAATGCCTGAAAAATATCAGCAGCTTAAGCAACCACTGAATCAAGTATTGGCTGAAATATAAGGTTGGAGGTGGTGTTGATTGGTTCTGAATAAAGAACCCAAACCACGACCATTATCCGCAAGAAACAAGATCTCACCGCTAGCCCTGACGTGAAAGCCGTAAAAAAATTGCACACAATTTTAGGCTTGCAAGGAGAATTCCCTTAAAGGAGAATTCTCCTTGCACAAATTAGTCCGCACGCCATCAGCAAGAAATGTAGGCTGGGCTTTTAGCCCAGCGAACAAGTTGAATGAAATAAAGCTATATTTCATTGTGCTAAATTAAGATGACTTTATGACTATAAATTTGTTTATACTTTATGAATAAAGCTAGGCTAATCTAGCTTTATCAAAAAACACTCACTTTCTATTAAACGAAAAAATATGAAAAAAATATCTTTAACAATATTAAGTATATTAGGTGTTTGCACACTGAATAGTAATGCAAATTCGGCAAGCTTTGATTGTAATAAAGCCAGTACTTGGGTGGAAAAGACTATATGCAAAAGCCCTGAACTATCAAAGTTTGATGAAGTAATGGCAAAAAAATATAGAAGCAATCTCACTGATGCAGCTAAAGAAGATAGCGAAATCTATAAAAATAATGTCATTATAGATCAGAAATTATGGCTAGATTTTCAACGGAATACTTGCGAAGATAAAGCATGTCTTATACGTGAGTATCAAGAGTATATTGAAGATAAAAATATCAAAGGTACGGTTTGGAGCTTTTCAGATGAGTTAAGTCATTCTGATTTACCGAGCAAGAACTCATTTGGCAAGTTTTCCCAAACCTTTAAAATCTCAATATATAACTCAGAAACTGGCCGAAATGATGCACAAGAAGTAACAAACACTCTTTCAATTAATAGTGTCGTTAACAAACCTCATCTCTCCGTTATTGAAGGAGATTTATTTTTTACTAATTTTCATAGCTGTAGTATTGGAGAAAGCATTGCAAGATGGTCACAGAATCATTGGGTTATTAACGATGAGAATCAAGCAAATGAAACCCTTGAGCTACGTTTATATCCAGCACCTTATAAAGGCAAAACTCAGTTATTACTGAGAGATATTGATGACCAATTTAGATTGAGGCGTTGTGGTGCGCGAGGTTATTTGGATAGAATACTATTAGAACGAGATTAAGTGAGCCGAATCTCTTCATTCTTTCGGGACAATCGTAAGTTGAACTGAATACGTATTCTAAGAAAACAAATATTCTAAACCAAAAAAAACGGCAGGAAATTGCTCCCCTGCCGTCTGCTAATTTTAACTTATGATTTTGAATCGTACTCTAAATCTGCACGGCAACCTCTGCCCCATCACGAATCGCGCGTTTGGCATCGAGCTCTGCCGCTAGTTTTGCGCCACCGATGAGATGGTATTGTGCGTCTGGCGCATCACCGACATTGGGCATCAGCTCTACCACTGACTCCTGACCAGCACAGACCACCACACTATCGACACGTAGTAGCTGACTCTGGCCTTGATTGTTGGTGATCCAAATACCCTCATTGGTGATTTTTTCGTACTGGGCGCCCGATACTTGGATGACGCCATGCGATTTGACATGAGCGCGGTGTACCCAACCTGTGGTCTTGTTGAGACCGCGACCTAAGCGGCCTTTGGTACGCTGCATGAGATACACTTGGCGAACTGGTGTGATGCCTTCAGGTTTGATCAGGCCGCCCTCGGTTTGATAGTTAGGCTCAGCGTTGACGCCCCACTCTTCACGCCACTCATCAACCGACTGCGGCGTAGGACGATAGCTTGGATCTTTTAGGGTCTCAGGCCCAAGCTCATCCAGTGGCTGACCATGATTGGCCGTCAGGTATTCGCTGACATCAAAGCCAATACCACCTGCACCGATGACCGCGACCGTATTACCAACAGATTTCTCACCTGATAGCAACTCTGCATAGCTCATCACTTGTGGCAGGTCAGCACCTTCCAGCTTACCTTCTAGGCTTCTCGGTACCACGCCAGTAGCGACGATGACATGATGGAAATTAGCTTTTTCGAGCATGGCTTTGTCGACTTTGGTATTAAGCTTAATCTCAACGCCTAAGTGCTCAAGCTCATTGACATAGTAGCGAATGGTCTCAAAGAACTCTTCTTTACCTGGGATGACCTTGGCGTAGTTAAATTGTCCACCCAAGATATCTTTTGCTTCAAACAAGGTGACTTCATGACCACGTAGCGCTGCGACATGCGCCGCTGACATGCCAGCGACACCGCCACCGATGACCGCGACTTTTTGCGGCTTTTTGGTTTTTTTATAGACCAGCTCGGTCTCATAGCAGGCTTGCGGATTGACCAAACAGGTTGAACGTTTATTCTCAAAAGTATGGTCGAGACAAGCTTGGTTACACGCGATACAAGTATTAATACGATCGGCCTGACCACTTTTGGCTTTATTGACCCAGTTGGCATCAGCGAGGAACGGACGCGCCATTTGAATCAAATCAGCCTGACCGCTAGCGACAATGCTTTCTGCAGTATCTGGCATATTGATACGGTTGGCGGCCATCATCGGAATGCTGATGTGCTTTTTGACCTCGGCAGTGTAATCGACAAAGGCAGCGCGCGGGACACTGGTTACGATGGTCGGTACGCGCGCTTCATGCCAGCCGATACCAGTATTCATAATAGTCACGCCTGCTTCTTCTAGCGCTTTGGCGACAGTGATGACTTCTTCCATGGTATTACCGTCTTTGACCAAATCAATGACCGATAAGCGGAATATGATGATAAAGTCTTCACCAGCTGCCGCGCGGACAGCTTTAACCACATCGACGGCAAACTTCATACGATTATGAATATCACCGCCGTATTTATCATCGCGCTTATTGACATGACGAGATAAGAACTGGTTGAGCAAATAACCTTCAGAACCCATCACTTCAACACCGTCATAACCCGCTTGCTTAGCTAGGCGTGCTGAACGAGCAAAATCCTCAACCGTCTGCTCGATGTTTTTGATGCTCATCTTACGTGGTTTAAAGGGCGTAATCGGTGATTTGATCGGGCTTGCTGACACGATAAAGGGATGATAACCGTAGCGACCACTGTGCAGGATTTGCATGATGATTTTGCTGTCATGTTTGTGCACAGCACGAGTGACACGCTGATGATTGATGACATCAGCTCTGGTATTCATAGTGCCGCCAGCAGGCAAGAGCCAACCTTCACGATTGGGTGAGATACCGCCCGTGATCATCATCGCTGCGCCGCCCTTGGCACGCTCAGCGAAATAGGCAGCAAGCTTACCGTAATTATAAAAACGATCCTCAAGGCCTGTATGCATAGAGCCCATCACCACACGGTTTTTTAGGGTCGTAAAACCCAAGTCCAGCGGCTCAAATAAGTGTGGGTATTGCTCATTGGTATTAGCAACATCAATTGCTTTATCAGTGCTGGCATTACGAGTAGCAGTGGTGCTGGTGCTCATATCATTATCCTTATGAATTAATGGGTTATCGCTCTATAAATAACTCGAAAATTAATATTGAATCTATCCTAACACACCGCGATTATCATCAGCTACGCGGACAAACGACTGATGAGTGAACACTATCGTGATAATTTCTCTTGCTCACAGCGCCCAATTAAGCAAACGTCACAAAGTATGCTTACTTTTTAAGTATTTTTGTCTATAATGAATGGGCTATTGTTTACAGTGAGTCAAACGTTTCATCAGTTTGTAGCTGCTTCACCAAATGGAAAAAACACGATAAAGGACTATCTCTATGACTGACTTTCACACAGGTCTCGGCAAAAACGCTGCTAACTACCAACCACTTACGCCTATTGACTTTGTCATTCGTAGCGCACAAGTTTATCCTGATAAAACCGCCATCATCTATGATGATCTTGAAAACAATGAGCTAACGCAAACGTGGCAGCAGACTTATGAGCGTTGCCGCAAGCTCTCTGATGGCCTGCGCAAACTGGGCATTGATAAAAACGATACCGTGGCGGTTATGTTGCCAAATACTCCGCCTATGGTTGAGGCCGCTTTTGGCGTACCCATGTCAGGCGGCGTCCTTTGTACCTTGAATACCCGTCTCGATATCAACGCCCTCACCTTTTGCGTACAGCACTCTGAGGCAAAAGTACTCATCATGGACAGTGAGTTTGCGGATCTTGCCGAGATTATCGATGAGACTTTTCCTAACTTAATCGTGATCCATGCGACAGATGATGCCATTGACGTTGAACGCTTTGGCAAAATGACCTACGAAGAGCTAATCGCCAGCTCAGACAATCTAGACAATTGGGAAAAGCCGCTCGATGAGTGGGATGCTATCTCTCTCAACTACACCTCTGGCACCACTGGTGCGCCTAAAGGCGTGGTGTATCATCATCGCGGCGCTGCATTGAATGCGGTGTCAAACATCCTAGATTGGGACATGCCCAAGCATCCGCAGTATCTATGGACACTACCGATGTTTCATTGTAACGGCTGGTGCTTTCCATGGACAATTGCTGAACGCGCAGGAGTCAATATCTGCCTGCGTAAGATTGATGGCAACCTGATTTTGCAACTGATTGCCAAGCATAAAGTGAGCCATTACTGCGCGGCGCCTATCGTGCATAATATGATTGCTGGCGGCAAAGCTGAATATAAAGAAGCGATTGAGCATCAGGTAAAAGGCTGGGTCGCTGGTGCGCCGCCATCAGAAACCATGCTGGCACAGATGGAGGCCATGGGTTTTCATATCTCGCACGTTTATGGACTTACCGAAGTTTATGGACCAGTCTCAGTTTGTGCTGAGCAAGAAGAATGGGACGAGCTTGACGTGAATGGACGCGCGCAAAAGAAATCTCGTCAAGGCGTACGCTCACACCTGATGACGGGTTTTGATGTCTTTAAACAAGGCACTACAGAGCCTGTCGAGGCCAATGGCGAGGAGATGGGCGAGCTGGCACTGCGCGGCAATATGATCATGAAAGGGTATCTCAAAAGCCGCAAATCTACTGAAGCTGCCTTTGCTGATGGCTGGTTCCGTACCGGTGACTTAGGGGTTAAATACCCTGATGGCTATATCAAAATCATGGATAGGCTCAAAGACATCATCATTTCAGGTGGCGAGAACATCTCGAGTATTGAGATTGAAAACGTGCTCTACAGCATGCCAGCTGTCGCAAGCTGTGCGGTCGTTGCAGCACCACATGAGAAATGGGGTGAAGTACCAGTTGCCTTTATCGAGATTCATGAAGACAGCACCCTACAGCGCGATGCTGTGACTGAACATTGTAGACAGCATTTGGCTGGCTTTAAAGTGCCTAAATATATCATCTTTACTGAAATACCGAAGAGTAGTACAGGTAAGGTGCAAAAATTTGAGTTACGGCAAGCGGCTAAGTCGCTAGCGCATGAAACACCCAAGGTCATTCCAAGTGCCACCTAGCGCATATAGTCAAATTGCTATGAACTACCCACCACCTATAGAGGTGGGGATTTCTTAGGTAATACCCCTACTTGATACAATGTTTTGTATCAGCGGTTAGGCAAATGGACTAAGCTAACCCCGTCGTACCGACGGTTTTGAGTGATGCCAGTCTCAAACCCTCATTGAGGATATTGATACTGGCGTTGATGTCTCTATCGTTGGATTGCAAGCAGCTGGGGCAATTCCATGATCTCACCTGTAATGGCAGCTCAGCCTTAGTTAGCAAGTGACCACAGCCTGAGCAGGTCTTAGATGAGGGATACCATCTATCAACCTTGATTAGCGTTTTACCGTACCAATCGGCTTTGTAAGCCAGCATGGTGGTGAAGGTTGACCATGAGCTGTCTGATATGGCTTTAGCAAGCTTTCTATTCTTAACCATGCCTTTGACGTTTAAGTCCTCTATGGCAATCACATCGTGGTTTTTGATGAGATTGAATGAGAGTTTATGTAGAAAGTCTTTTCGGGTATTGCTTATTTTCTCATATACCTTAGCGACTTTAACTTTTGCTTTTGATAGTTGCGGCTGTCAGACAGCTTGCGTTGATCGGCCTTGGCCATTGCTCTACGCTTGGCCAGTATCTTTTGTTCTCGCGCAAGCTTATGTTGCAGCTTTGATAAGAACTTAGGATTAGCGACTTTGCTGCCATCTGATAGGATGATAAAGTCTGTCAGTCCTAAATCAATACCAATGTTAGAGTGTGTTTTTGGCAGTGTTGTAGCGATGGTTTCAACTAATAGACTGACATAGTACTTGCCTGAGGGGGTTTTGCTGATGGTCGCTGACTTGATTAATCCATTTATTTTATTTGGGAACTTAGCGTTGATATAACCAATTTTGGGCAGCTTAACGCTATTACTGGTGATGGATACCGTACCTTTTTGGTTGTTGGTGGTGTAGCTGTCACGCTGACCTTTTTTCTTAAACTTAGGAAAGCCTAAACCTTTGAAGAATTTACTATAAGCGGCTCTTAGGTTTTGCTGGACGTTGGCCAGTGCCAGGCTATCGACTTCTCTTAGCCATTCAAACTCTTTTTTGTATTGAGCAGGAGTATTTTTAAGCTCGGCCTTATGCTCGTTGTAATGCTCAATCTTGTCACTAAGCATCCTATTCCAGATAAAGCGTGTGCAGCCGAATGATTTGGCAAAGAATATTTGCTGTTCTTCATTGGGGTACAGCCTGACTTTATGGGCTTTTAGGATTTGCTTGGTCATAAGGAGCTTGTTGTTAATTGGCGTTATAATTATTAATTATAATACCATAGGGAGTAAGGGTAGTTATCAATAACGCATTCATCCCACTACTTTAGAAGTAGGGGAATTCTGCGCTGAAATGTTAAAACCGATACAGTGCTGCTGGAATAAATTTTGCGAAGCCTCTGGAGTGCGAAGCGCACAGCCAGCGAGGAAAACTTATACCAGTAGCACGTAGCTATTAACGTAGCGATTTTATTTAGTACTGACTATAGTTTAATTTACAGTCATAAAAAGGTCAGCCTAATAATTTTAGGCTGACCTTTTTGTTTACTCTTTCATTAATCAAAGCCATTAGCCAAGCTTGGGCTCAAGCCATTGATATATCAGCATACCAAGGATCATCGCTGGGATAAAGACATAAGCTTGCCACTGTCCAGTACCGAGCAGTACTATACCTGGTCCAGGGCAAATACCAACAAGACCCCAGCCGATACCAAACAGCATCGCCCCAATAATAAGCGGCTTCGTAATGACTGTTTTGCTTGGCATATCGATTGATGTACCAATCCAACTGGTCTGCTGACGCTTAGCCAACTGCACGCCAACGATAGCGACTGCCAAGCCGCCACCCATCACCAGTGCCAAGGAGATATCCCACGCACCAAACACGTCCAAGAAGCCTTGTACCTTAACAGGGTCAGTCATGCCCGATATCAGCAGTCCAAATCCAAATAATAACCCTGCTAGTAATCCAATTATATTTTTTAGCATTGTCGTCTCTCGCTATCATCATCTTTTATTAATAGTATTAAACTCTGTCTTCACCGCACTCTATCTATTCTGCTCAACATTTAGAGCAGTCCGAGTAGATGCCGTCCAATATAGACGGTGAAGATGCCAAAAAACATAAAGGTCACGGTCGCCGCCAATGATCTGGGAGATAGGCGCGCATTACCGCAAATACCATGACCACTGGTACAGCCTGAACCTAAGCGCGTACCAAAACCCACCAGCAAACCTGCAGCGATGAGCAGAGGCAAGGAGGTACTGACCTCTACATCAGGTAACGGCCGTGCCAGCTTATATAACAATGGCGAGATGATGAGGCCAAGTATAAACAATACCTGCCACATCTCTACGCGTTTGGGTTTTAGCAGGCTGGAAAAAATCCCACTAATACCCGCTATACGCCCAATGCCCAGTAGCAAAATTATCGTCGCCACGCCTAGCATCATTCCACCTACTAAAGAGATCGGAGTAAATGCTTGCCAGTCTATTTGTATACTCATAAGGTCTCACCTAGCCTGCTTTTTAATTTATTGATATGTCGTTGTTTGATTTTAAATGCGTTGTATTGTTGCACATATATTCGATTCATATAAATACATTATATAATAAAACATAGTAAATAGCCAAAAAATACTGAGCTCAGAAGCTCAGTATTTTTATTTACTTTATTAACAAGATTTATCGCTATGGTTATTACAATGATGTATGACTATTTAGCCAATACTTTAACAAGAACCGACTCAAAACGCTGCACTGCGCCATCTACGTCAGTAAGCTTATCTAAACCAAATAGACCTAAGCGGAAAGTCTTAAAGCTTTCTGGCTCACCGACTTTAAGCGGTACACCAGAAGCAATCTGCATGCCAGCTTCAGCAAATGCACTGCCTTTATGCATGTCATCACGGTCAGTATAAGCAACCACCACACCTGGCGCTTCAAACCCTTCAGCCGCGACGCTTTCAATACCTTTGTCTGCAAGCACTTGGCGAATACGTGTGCCTAGCTCCCACTGAGCAACGCAAAGCTTATCAAAGCCGATTTCTTTGGCTTCCATAATGGTATCACGGAACTGGCGTAAGCTATCTGTCGGCATGGTCGCATGATAAGCGTGACCGCCGTTTTCAAAGGCGCGCATAATGTTTAGCCATTGCTTAAGATCCAAGCTAAAACTATCAGACTCAGTGCTTTCTACTTTTTTGACTGCCGCAGCGCTTAACATCACCAAGCCAGCAGCCGGTGTGCTGCTCCAGCCTTTTTGTGGCGCACTAATGATCACGTCAATGCCCAGTGCTTTCATATCTAGCCAGACGCAACCAGAAGCGATGCAGTCGATAACCAACAAACCACCAACACTATGCACGGCATCTGCTAAGGCCTTAATGTAGTCTTCTGACAAGATGATCCCTGATGAGGTTTCAACATGCGGAGCAAACACAATCGCTGGTTTTTCTTCTTTAATCTTGGCAACGGCTTCATCGATATCGACCGGTGCAAACGGTTTTGGCGCATCCGTATCTTCAGCACGGTTTGCTGTCAGTACGGTAGACGACTTGGCAATTTTGCCTTTTTCTAGGATTTGCGTCCAACGATAGCTAAACCAACCATTACGAATGATTAAGCAATCTTCATCATTTGCCAATTGACGTGCGACCGCTTCCATTCCATATGTACCAGAACCTGGCACAATGGCCACCGCATCAGCGTTGTAGACTGCTTGCAAATTGCTCGACAGATCCTTCATGACTTGCTGAAAGACTTTCGACATATGGTTGAGGGCGCGGTCTGTATAAACCACTGAGTACTCTAATAAGCCTTCTGGATCAATATCTTGACGTAATGCTGGCATGGAAGCTCCTTGGTAATATTAAGTAAATATCCGTTAAATGAATGTCCGTTTGGTAATGCTGATAGCAATGACCCTGATGGTTTGATACTAGCACTGAAAATGCTGCCTGACAATGGCTGAAAACCATCACAGCAACCCTAACAGACCGCTTCATTTAATGTCAGTTTTTAGCGCCGACGATAGGCGTCATGTAACCCTGATACCACAAAATCCAGCAGCTCACTGTCACCTTCACGCGCAGCCTTACGCATGAGCTTCGATGGAGCGTGAGTCAAAGTCTGAGTCAAACGCCGTGACAGCTCAGTAATGATGTCTTCAGCACTGGCATCTTGTTGCCCAAGCTTGGCAATAGACTCATGCAGCAACTTATCCACTTGGTCATGGGTGCGTATACGATATTGTTGAATATCACGGCCCACTTGACGTACTTGAAAGCTGCGCTCCATCTCGACGACCAGCTGACTGACCAGCAGTTCAGCATCGACGGCAGCTTGACGACGCTGCTCAAGATTACCTGCAATGACATGCTGCAAGTCATCAACCGAGTACAAATAGACGGCATCCATACGGCTGATGGTCGAGTCAATATCACGTGGCACTGCCAAATCTATCAGCAGCATTGGCTGATAGCGGCGGCGTTTTAGTGCTTGCACCGTCATATTCTTATCAATCAAGATGTCCATACTGCCACTACAGCTACTGACGATATCGGCTTCTGCAAGTACTTGCGGTAGATCTTGTAGTGATCTGACCTCCACAGTGCGATTGGGCAGACGTAACTCATCTGCTAAGGCCTCAGCGCGTTCAGGACTGCGATTACAAATAATAATGCGGCCTACTCCTAGACCTGCAATGTGCGTGGCCACCAAGCGGTTCATCTCGCCTGCAGCGACAATCAGCAAAGTGCGCTTGGACATGTCATCAAAAATTTGCGTGGCCAGTTTGGCCGCTGCGAAGCCAAGCGATACGGCGTGGGCGCCGACCTTAGTCTCGTTACGTACCCGTTTGGAAGCTGCAAATATCTGATCTACCACCCAGTTTAGCTGACCACTTAACGACTGTTCAGCCTGCGCCAGTTGTACCGACTGTTTGATTTGGCCAAGTATTTGCGGCTCACCCAATATCATGGAGTCAAGCCCTGCAGCGACTCTAAGCCAATGGGTCAGCGCATGTGTGTCACGATGCACATATAAAAAAGGCTCAATCTCAGCGATCGGTAGCTGCTTAAAATTAGCAAGCCAAGTTTTGATATGATTGACATGTGCGGACATCACCGCGGTAGCCGACGTTGTCGTTGCACTACTAGGCTCAGGTACCAAGGCGTAAATTTCTGTGCGATTACAAGTCGACACAATCACGCTGCCGTCAGTGAAAGCTTTGAGCTCACCAAGTGCGGTGGCCACATCATCGCCCACAAACGCCAGACGCTCACGCAAAGCGACTGGTGCGGTTTTGTGATTGACCCCAATGACCACTAATCTCATTATCAATAGACCATAAATATAACGCTCAGAAATATGCTAGACAATAGCAATGCTACACATAAGCATACTATTATCGAACGTAAACCGGTGCATATCTAATATAACGTTATTAATTTGAATAGGTTATACAGCAATTGCTATATATAAAACCGTTTATTATAGCATTTTTACGGGCTTTATTTAATACTTAGCCAGTATCCGCTTGTATCTGGGCACTCAGAGCATAAATCAACCGCCCTACCTGCTTTTAGTTTGTACCTATAATAGAATTTGTACTTATAATATAAATAATACCAGTCAGTGACCTCTACTATAGAACCGTGCATCGGTTTTCGGTAGTATTCGCTATTAGGTAACACGAGTACTATTGTTAACTGCCCTCATCCACTTTTATAATAAAGAACTCTTTTAATAGGTAAATACCGCTATCTATGATTTGTTTTGGGTCATTGTTGCCATCAACGCCCGCGCCAACACTTGAGTATGACAGCCAATCTCGTATTCAGGCTTTATTAAACGTCATTATGAGTCGTCTGCGCCACTATCGTAAGCTAACATTATTGTTGGCCGCTTGTCTGTGTTTAGGGACTTCTGCTCAAGCAAGCTCTGCTGAGCTAAATATAGACAGTACTGCAGGCGCTATTCAGGATAGCAGTACCAGTTATATTAGACTGCATAAAGCTGCTGATGATACAAAAACGTCAGCGCCGAACTCTGTATCTTCAGCTGATGCTGATACAGATGGGGCAGTTGGTTTTGATAAAATGTATCAATCCACTACGCTATCAAACCAGCGTAATGGTTTTAACGATGCTAATAATCTTGAAAGCCCACCTTCAGCCATTGTCATACAACCAGAGCTAAACGAACCCAGCCTATATGCCTTGCTAGATGCGGAGTTTGCGGCAAGTCGTGGTGACATCAACCGTGCGCTAGCGCTTTATAAACAGCAGTCTTTTAAAGAAGATGCCACCGCGGTATTTGAGCGCGCGCTGAGTTTGTCACTGCGTCATGAAGCCGTTGGATCCTCGCTGCAGTTTGCCAAGTCGTGGCAAGAGCAAAACCCAGACCACGTCCCTGCTTGGTTTTATGTGGCGCATTTGGCACTGAAAGCTCATGACTATACCCTGGCAGGCGAGACTCTAAACCGTATTTTGCGCTATGATCCACGTACTGACTTGAGTGAAATTCTGATTGGAATTTACCCGACGACCGATCGTGATCAGCGTGAACTGCTAGCAGCATTAGAGCCAATTAACAGTGAGCAAAACGCCTCTTTATCGGTGTTAAAGGCGGGGCTACTCAATCAGTTTAACGAGCCAGAAATCGCTCTGATACATATCGACCGTGCTTTGATGCGTCAGCCAGACTATGTGCCTTTTGTGACCCTAAAAGCGGATATCTTACGCAAGATAGAACCAGCAGAGACGGTCATAAACTATGTCAGTCAGGCACGTTTGCGTAATCCAAACAGCAAGAGCTTATATTTATATGAGATTCGCTACTTACTAGATTTAAAGGAAAGCCAAGCGGCATGGGAGCTACTGCTCGATACGCATAATCGCTTTAGCGATGATACAGAGATCACCTTATTGGCAGCTTTGGTCAGTTTGGATATTGAAGAATATCGTAGCGCAGACCAACTGCTGAATATGCTGGCAAAAAACCCAGCCTATCTGGATCAAGCCTATTATTATCTTGGCATCAGTGCTGAGCGCCAGCAACGCTTTGCTCAGGCCAAGTCGTACTTAAATGAAGTCATACAAGAAGACTTGGTATTGGCGGCACGCAAAAAAGTAGTCGACCTTGAGCTGTTGATGGGGAACATCGATGCGGCCATCGCGACGTTAGAAAAGCTCCGTAGACAGTTTGAGGTTTTTGCGCCCGATGCTTACGTTTTACAAGCGGATATCTTATGGCAAAATAATGAAGCAGATCTGGCACTAGATTTATTGACTCGTGCCAGTCGTCAGTATCCTGATAATGAGATGATCTTATTTGCCCGCACGCAACTGCTTGATGACGTCACAGACTATATCGTCAAACGCACCTTACTCAACCATTTACAAGCACTAGACCCTAGCAACTTATCATATCAGCTCAGCTACGCGCAGCTATTGTTATCTAATGATCGTGATTCTGAAAGAGGCTTAGAAATTGCGCAAGCTGTCATTCAAATCCGCTATGATGATCCTCGCTATGACAATGAGTTACATCTACAAGCCTTGAATGTGCTGGCGAGCAATGCCTTAGCCAATGACAATTATACCCAAGTTATAGAGTATCTACAGACGCCTTATGATGTGCTGCCTACACTACGTTCTGGTGTGCTGTTATTGCGTGCCTATCAAGGCCTAGGAGATGATGACAAAGTCGAGGCACTGTTAGCCGACCTACAGCAACGCTTCTCCTTTGGACAACAAAACGTCAATGATCGTGTGCAGCTTTATTGAAGACCTCACCTGACTTCATAGCTTATGGTATGACTTAGCATTAATGGCACTTGTCTGCGTGACATACAATCATTACTCACGCCATTTATAAGTTTCTAACAATAGGCGATAACTGAGTAACAAATTGAGCGTAAGCTACTTTGGCCATATCTTAAGCTCATACACTTTGAGGAAACACCATGTCAGATTTTTTAATAAAAACCAACCATAAACCTAAAAAACTTGCTGTATTTACAGCGCTTACTGCAGCCCTGCTAATCACCTCTGGCTGTCAGTCTTTACAAGGTGCCGGTGCTACTTCTAGCCCCTCCTCCATGGTGCAAGCTCAAAAGCTCGACAACTTCACTATTACTGGCAAAATCGGCGTGACCACGCCTGCAGTAAGCGCTACCAATACAGGAGCGCAAGGTGGCAGTGCATTTTATGCTTGGGGGCAACAACAAGAGCGCTTCGCTATCGAGCTGATTGGTGCTCTGGGCATTGGTAAGACCAATATCGAATATGATGGTCAAACGGCAACCTTAGTCAGCGAAAAAACAGGCACCTTAACCGCGGACAACCCTGAAACCTTGCTACAAAAAGCCACAGGTTGGCAAGCGCCTATCTCGCAAATGCCCTACTGGATATCTGGACGCTCAGCCCCTTCAGACAGTGCGCCACAGCTGGACGAGCAAGGCAGATTGATCAGCTCAGTCAACGGCGAATGGACGGCAAGCTTCACCTATAAAGGCGCAGATAAATTACCCGTTAAGATCAGCGCGGTACAGCCTGCAGGCCACAAAGTCATCATGACTATCAACCATCAAAGTAGCTAATAGATATAACTCATGACGACTGATAACTCATCGCCCCAAATTACCGTTCTGACACGTTTGTCTCCTGCTAAGATAAATTTATTTTTGCATATCACAGGCAAACGCGCAGATGGCTACCATAACTTGCAGACGGTATTTCGATTGCTTGACTGGGGCGATTATCTGCATTTTTCAGTCACGGATGAAGTGATAACTCCTGATATTTCTTTAGACATGAACGAGCTGTGTGGTCAGCTACTGACCTTGGCTGGCGCAGAAGCGATAACTGTCAGCCTAAATGACAACCTCATTTTTAAGGCTGCACGCGCACTATTAGCGTTTGCCATGCAATCAAACAAGCTGCCTCAGCAGCTACCGCAAGTGTGTATTACGTTAGACAAACAGTTACCGATGGGCGCAGGTCTAGGCGGTGGCTCTTCTAATGCAGCCACGACCTTGCTTACTTTAAATGAGCTATGGCAATTTAATCTAAGCCAAGATGAACTTATCAAAATAGCCACCACTATCGGCGCAGATGTGCCAATATTTATCTTTGGGCAAGATGCTATTGCGATGGGCATTGGTGAAGAACTGACAGCCATTGACTTGCCAGATCAGCACTATTTAGTCTTGACGCCTGATGCCCACGTCAATACTGCCAAGCTGTTTGCGCATCCTAAATTACGCCGAGATATAGCATCACTCGCAACTGAAGCTATCGAAAGTCAGTCAGGGAGTTACACACAAAATCTACTTGCACCCTATCACAATGTCTTTACTCCAGTGGTGACAAGCCTCGCCCCTGCTGTTGATGAGGCATTGCAGTATTTGCATAGTTTAGAAAAAATAGCATTGGGCACAGCACGGATGACTGGCTCTGGTAGCGCGGTGTTTTTGCCGTTGGATGCGAGTATTACTGATAAGGCGCTGTTGGCAGAGTGGATTGCGAATGCGCCTTGTGCTGGGTATGTGGTTGGCAATTTATAGAATAATATTTAAGATTAGGGTGCGCCCAGTGTAGTATTTTTAAGAGGTACGTATCTTTTATTTGCACTGAGCGTATCCTAATAAAAATTTAAAATAAGTTGGTATTAATATGAACCATTCATATTTAAATAAGAGTCTAATAACCGCCACAGTTTTTATCTGCCTGTCGTCAAGTTTGACTGGATGTACATCACTATCTAAATCTAACGGTGAATCGAATTCTAATCGCTCATCTGATAATATAGCTTTGCCACAGCAACTAGACATAAAAGTAAAAGACAACTCTCAAAATATAGCTATTTCTCAGCCAGACTCTAAACTCAGCTCGCCTGCCGAACTATTCACTTATGCCGCTACTCTTTCAATGCGCGAAATCAATTTTGTTTTCAAAGGCAAATACGTTATCAAAAATAACTGCTTATACTTTGTTAAAAATGACAACGAGTACCTTAGTCCTATTTTTTATCCAGATAGAGCCATTCTTTATGAGAATGAACAAACTATTTCTTTAAATGGAACCAAAGTTAAACTAGGTGAGGAGGTTGTCACTAGCGGTATAATTAAAGAGCGAATAGGTAGTTATTATTTAAGAAAAGGTGATACCGTCATCGATGATCCAGAGAATACTGCTTGTCTGACAGAACCTGCGGTGTTTATGAGTGGTAGAGTGGTGACTCCTCTAGTGTAAATAAGCCTAGTGCAGCACCAACTTGCAATTCAAAGACTCTGTAAAAAAATCTCTACCTACTACAATAGGGCTTGTGCAACTCACGCTAATTTATTTAGTTTCGAATAAAAACCATAAAAAGCCGCAAATGACTTGCAAAATCTAAAAATTTACTTATAATAGGTCGCCACAATAGGGGTATAGCCAAGTTGGTAAGGCATCAGGTTTTGATCCTGACATCCGTTGGTTCGAGTCCAGCTACCCCTGCCATTTTCTGTAGTAAGTATATCAATACCAACGTTCATCACTCTTTTCTTTATTTGGGCAGTTAGACACTGCTTAGCGGTCGCTGCTTGAGTCAATCAATAGGACTTCAGTCATGCCTTATTTGGCAATTTTTACGGGCAACGCCCATCCTGAACTTGCGAAAACCGTAGCCGACCACCTGCATATTCCTCTTGGTAAAGCTGACGTCACCCGTTTTTCTGATGGCGAAATTGCTGTGGAAATCAAAGAACACGTACGCGGTAAAGACGTGTTTATCATGCAGCCCACCTGTGCACCGACCAACGACAATTTGATGGAAATCATGATGATGGCTGACGCTCTGCGTCGCTCAAGTGCTGGCCGTATCACTGCCGTGATGCCGTACTTTGGTTATGCTCGTCAAGACCGCCGCCCGCGTTCGGCACGTGTACCCATCTCTGCTAAAGTCGTTGCTGACATGCTAAACATCGTTAGTATCGACCGCGTCATGACCGTTGATTTGCACTCCGATCAAATTCAGGGCTTCTTTGATATTCCAGTGGATAACATCTACGGTACGCCTGTCTTATTGAATGATCTAAAAAAACAAGATTATGACAACATCATGGTGGTCTCACCTGACGTTGGCGGCGTTGTGCGTGCCCGTGCAATGGCCAAGCAGTTGGGCGATACCGACATGGCGATTATTGATAAGCGTCGTGCGCGCGCCAATGAGTCACAAGTGATGCACATCATCGGTGACGTACGTGATCGTGATTGCGTCATCGTTGATGATATGGTCGATACTGCAGGTACCTTGTGCCAAGCAGCAGTCGCGCTAAAAGAAAACGGTGCCCGCCGCGTCTTGGCGTATATCACCCACCCTGTGCTATCAGGTAATGCCCTCAATAACATCAACGAGTCAGAGTTGGACGAAGTGGTAGTCACCGATACGATTCCATTATCACCTGCCGCTCAAGCGTGTAGCAAAATACGCCAAGTAAGTATCGCGCCCATGCTGGCCGAAAGCTTACGCCGTATCAATAACGAAGAATCTATCAGCGCTATGTTTGATGCCTAAAGACTTGACTGCTAGTTGTTGTTTAAATTAACAACAAAACTGGCTGAGATAAACTATCTAACACTCAAAAACAGCGCCACGTATCCTTACTTGGTGCTGTTTTTTGACTAGGCTTTTGCGTAGGTCTTTATTATTGCTACAAAACCACGTATAATGCGCGCCTGTGCTGACCATTTGCTTATCATATATAGAATTTAGAGTGACTAAGCAGGGTGAGCGCTTTCAAAAGTGCTGATCACGCAACATAGTAGCGCCTGTAATGAAAATAAACATCACTACAAACCGCTATCATGAGCGAGTGGCGAAGCTCATAGTGACCCATTAGTTACTAACTAGTTACTAGTTTTAATTAACCACTATGAACACTAGCTATCATCACCTATTAGTGGATTGGTCGCAAATCCACTTTTTTATGACCAGACACTTCATTTATCTTTTTATAGGATTATATCCATGAGCATTGATCATTTTGCAATTAACGCAGTTGACCGTTCTGCAGACCAACAAGGTAAAGGTGCGAGCCGCCGCCTACGTAAGCAGAACCTAGTTCCTGCTATTATCTATGGTGGTGGTGAAGAGCCAATGGCTATCGCTATCAAAGTTAACGAAATGGTAAAATCACTTGAGTATGAAGCCTTCTTCTCTCAGGTTTTGACCATCACTGTTGACGGCGAAGAGCATCAAGCAGTTATCAAAGACTTGCAACGCCACCCAGCTAAAGGCTTTCCAATGCATGCTGACTTTCAGCGCATCGTAAAAGGCCAGAAAATCAACATGAACATCCCACTACATTTCTCAGGTCGTGAAGAAGCACCTGGTACTAAAGCGGGCGGTATCCTATCTACGTTGGTTACTGAAGTTGAAGTCGTTTGCTTACCATCACAGCTACCTGAATATCTAGAAGTAGATGTATCTGGTATGGAAATCGGTGATCTATTCCGTCTATCAGACATCAACCTGCCTGAAGGCGTAATCATCTTTGATCTTGATATGGAAGACGCAGTCGATCGCACGATCGTTAACATGCAGCCACCAACAATTGAAGAAGTTGACGAAGATACTGAAGAAGTTGATGCTGCTGACGTACCTGCATCAGCGCAAGGCGAAGCTGCAGATAAAGGCGAAGAAGAATAATTCAGATGTCTTTTATATTGCTTAATAAGCATTATTGTTGCCTGTTAAGCAGTTAGCTTTTTGGTTATGTATAAAACAGCAGGGGATCGATATCTCCTGCTGTTTTTGTAAGTAGGTTTTGAAAAACTAGGGTCTGTTGAACATTTAAATATGGTACTGGCAGTGGCTATTTTTTCAAATCGTATTTTATTCATTCTCTTATTTCTAAATTCAGGCAGAGTATAGTCATGGCACTAAAACTTATCGTCGGTCTTGGCAATCCTGGTCAGCAGTATATGTATACGCGGCATAATGCAGGATTTTGGTTTGTACAGCATCTGGCGCATCAGTTCAATATTGACTTAAGCCCCGACAAAAAATTCCACGGGGTCACAGGCCGAGGGCAAATCCATGGCCATGACGTGCGTCTATTATTGCCACTGACCTTTATGAATAAGTCTGGTCAATCCGTGGTACCCATGGTCAATTTTTATGGTATTGATAATGATGAGTTATTGATTGCCCATGATGAGCTCGATATACCTGCTGGGAGCATCAAGCTAAAAACAGGTGGTGGTCATGGTGGCCATAATGGTCTGCGTGATATCACCCCACATATAGGTAATGACTTTCATCGTTTGCGTGTGGGCATTGGCCACCCTGGTCATAAGTCTAAAGTGACTGGCCATGTACTCTCAAAAGCAGCACCAGATGAGCAAACTGCAATCGATAGTGCCCTTACCGCAGCGTTTGAAGCATTGCCATTATTATTAGATGGTGATATTGAACGGGCGCGTTCGCAAATTAATAGTTTTAAATTGCCTGACTGAACGGTATGATACTTGCTGTCTAAAACATGATGGTTGCTTCAAGTTTAGTATGGATGTTGTTTTAAGCGTTTATAGCACTCTTTCATGTTTTATATTCAGGCCAGTAGTGCAGATTTGACCGCTAAAACAGTGGACTACCCTTTTATTTTGCGCTATTTGCCCCCATTAACAGATTACTTTTGTTACGCTAAGGAAGCAATTCATGCTACTTAATATGCTTAAATGCAAATTGCACCGTGCCCGCGTCACGCATGCTGAGCTGCACTATGAAGGCTCATGCGGTATCGATGGCGATTTATTAGATCTTGCAGGTTTACGCGAGAATGAATCTATCGACATTTATAATGTCACCAACGGCAAACGCTTTCGCACCTATGCTATCCGTGCTGAAGCTGGCTCTGGCATTATCTCGCTCAATGGTGCTGCTGCCCATATGGCAGACTTAGGTGATATCGTCATCATCTGCGCTTATGCCCATTTTGATGAAGTTGAAGCCTCGACTTATCAGCCAAAACTGGTCTATTGTAATGAAGACAATACCGTCAAAGACACAGCGAATATCATTCCTGTGCAAGTGGCCTAGTCTTTATTCAGTCTAGCGCCTCAAGATGCTGGACTCTCTTATTTATCTGTTTTAATAAAAAGCTGAATCCGTATTGTGATTCAGCTTTTTTTATCCTTCAAATACAAAGTATTTTTTATGACACCTTTATGACGAGCAAAGGAATACCCTGATGTGGTTGGCAGTTGTTGCAATACTAATTGGCTTAGCAATCCTTGTATGGAGTGCTGATGTTTTTATTGAGGGTGCCACCGCATTAGCAAAAAAGCTCGGCGTACCAAGTTTTTTGATTGGAGTATTGATTTTAGGTTTGGGCACATCAGCACCTGAAATGGTGGTATCGGTGCTAGCAGCAATCGACGGTAGTCCTGAGCTTGCATTGGGTAATGCTTATGGCTCAAATATCATGAACATCGCCCTAGTGCTCGGCTTAACAGTACTGATAAGCCCTATTATCATCCATAAGAGCATCGTAGCGCGAGACTTACCCATCTTACTACTGATTACCGCTTTGGCAGCGTGGCAGCTACGTGATGGCTTTTTGAGCCTAGCTGATGGGGTGTTTTTATTAATACTACTGATGCTCGTTCTAGGTGTACAGATTTTTTTTAGTATGGGTGACAATCAGACAGAAGCTGAACAGGTACACGCACATAAAGAAAGCTTGAGCTTAGAGAATAACAGCACATCACAGCATGGTATGAAAGACAGCACAGAAGCTGGCTACATAGAACCTAGCATATCACGCGGTTTTGCGAGCTTATTCATTGGTATGCTCATGCTGGTACTGGGCTCACGCGCTATTGTCTGGGGCGCGGTTGAACTGGCAACGTTTTGGGGACTTAGCGAGCTAATCATTGGTTTGACCATTGTCGCTGTTGGCACTTCTCTACCAGAGCTGGTCGCAAGCCTTGCAGCTGCAAGACATGGTGAGCATGATATGGCGCTCGGTAATATCATCGGCTCTAATATGTTTAATACTTTGGGCGTGGTTGGCTTAGCAGCTCTTATTGCACCGATTGAGGCCAACCCTTTGATTCTATCGAGAGACATATCGATGGTCAGTATATTAACCGTACTACTATTTGTGCTATGTACTTTTGCTTATCTTACCCAGCGTAAATTTGGGCGACTGTCTGGCGGAGCGCTGCTCATGTGCTTTGTTGGCTATACGATATGGCTGATCAAAACCATTAATATGTAGGCCTTTAATATATAGGCCTTGTCATCCTGATATTTATATTATTTTTGTGCATTCTCTTGACTGCTTTTGGGCTGCTTACGGTTTTTGAAGCCACGCCATAAGCCCTCATGTTGTTGTTTGGGCATTTTTAAGGTAATGCTATTAGAGAGCATATCTTGTACCGCCAAACCGCGGCGATTAAATAAGCAAAACACATAATTAAAAATTAAGCCCAAAAATGCGCTGGTCAGCAAGATGGCGCGAGAGCCACCGATCAAACTACCGATAATACCAAACAATAATGGCATCAAACTGGCAGCCAAGATACGTTTGAACGACTGTCCCCACGTCAATAAGTGCCCTGCATTGTTTACGGTCTTTAAACGCCATGTCTGCATACCCAATGTCTGCCCACCCCGACGCCAAAATATGCCATAAAAACCTACCAAAGTTAGGATAAAAGATGGGGTCATGACAAAGTTTTGATACCAAGTGGGCAGCGACTGCGCTTGTGATGACTCGGTACCCGTCTCCATGGTCAGCAGCGTGCCAATGACAGTCAGCATTGTCCCTACCAAAAACAATAATGCCAAGATAAGCATACCATCGTAAATGATAGCCACGATTCGGGTCGTTGGTTTGGCAATCACAGGCTCTTCGACGACAGGCATTTGCTGTGGCGAGTGTTTGCGCTGAGATTTTGATTTAACAGTAGCTTTTGAGGTACTTTTTGACATGATACAAGCTCATAGCAAGCAAGGAATAATGGCACTATTGTACCGTAATTCAGGCGCTTAGCGTACATTAACATCAAAGAAGGTTTGATAAGAAAGGCATTAAAATACTTAGGCTTAAAAGCTTAAACTTAAAAGAAGGAAATGATCACTATAAAAATAACAGACACAAAAAAATCGCCAAATTGTCGTTAGACAGGCGATTTATTTAGGACTTCGTTCAGCTTAATTACTATATTAATAATGTAAGCTAGTATGCAAATGGTGCGCCTGGAGAGATTCGAACTCCCGACCCCTTAGTTCGTAGCCAAGTGCTCTATCCAACTGAGCTACAGGCGCGTACTTTGCACATTATCTGCTGTTTTTTAACGAACATTTACAGCAAATTAGGTTGGCTATTATATAGATAATCCAGATGATGTCAATAACTTTTGATAATTAAAACAAAATATTTTTTATATTAATTAAAAAACCTATCTAACATCGATATACTGCATTTTAAATCTAACAATAAACCGAATAAATGGCGGTGAAGGAGGGATTCGAACCCTCGATACGCTTACACGTATGGTTCCTTAGCAGGGAACTGGTTTCAGCCACTCACCCACTTCACCGAACGATTTAAGACACTTATCAAAATATTTTATAAAAACACTTCTCTAAATACAGTATCGATGCTAATGATACGTCTTATGTCGTGGGCGAGTATTATAACAAAGCCAAAACGAATTGCAAGCGTTGTCTACAGATTTAGCTCTGCTTTTGCCATAATTATCGATTTAATTAATTTTAGGTATTTTTGATACTTAAAATTGCCATTTACAGCCATAAAAAACAGCAATAGATAGGTTCAACAGACTTTCTTAAGCAACAGAGATATAAGAAGTTTACTGCGGTGGCTTTTTTGCTATTGTGTGGCTATAGTATTTGTTATTCAACTTAGCCATAAAGGAGCGGTTATGCGACCAGTAGTATTATGCTTTTCAGGATTGGACCCCTCAGGTGGTGCGGGGCTACAAGCAGACATAGAGTCCATCGGAGCGACAGGTGCTCATGCTGCCATCGCCTGCACTGCCATTACTGTGCAGAGCTCACAGCAAGTTTTCGGGTTTGAGGCCTGCTCAGCGACATTGGTAAAAGATCAGGCAACGACCGTACTCAAGGATTTGCCTGTGCGAGTCATTAAGTCTGGCATGATGGGTACAACGGATAATATCTCGATGCTGACCCATCTGTTTGCTGAGCACACTATCAGTGAAGAGACTCCTTTCGTCCTTGATCCTGTACTGGTTGCCAATAGTGGTGGGAGCTTGGGCGACGAGCAGACGCTGGTCACAGCGTTTAGAGAGCTGCTGCCTTATGCCACCCTAATCACTCCAAACACTCACGAACTAAGGGCATTAAGCGGAGAGCAAGATCTGCACAGCGGAGCGAAAAAACTATGTGCCCAAGGCACGCATGCCGTGCTGGTCAAAACCTCGCATGACTTTGACAGTGGCGACATCGAACAGTATTTGTATATCAAGGGCGAGATGATCCACCAAAGCACCTTGCCGCGCCTAGACGGTGAGTTTCATGGCTCTGGTTGCTCACTTGCCAGCTTTATCGCTGGACGCTTGGCAATGGGTGACGAGCTAATCGATGCTGTAAAAGCTGCTGATCACTGGATTACGCAAACCCTTAGAGCGGCAGATAAACCGCATCCTGAAGACAGCAGTGCACAACTGATACCGAATCGTTTTATAAGTGTGCAAAACTAATACCATTTCCAAAAATCAGAGTAGCTAGGAAAACGAGTGCAAGTACTACACTTAGTAGGCTTAGCGAGTTTGACACCGCTAATCGTACTTTTTGGGTTTGGTATAAGCTTCGGTAAAGTATGATCTAAATCATAGCAGCAATAAAAAAGACGCTCAATTTGAATTGAGCGTCTTTTTTTGGCAAATATTTACTTTAAAAACAATTCAGTCTAAGTTTGCATTAACCCAGCGTTGCCTTTAACCCAACATAGGTAAGAAGCTTGCTGCGAGGCCACCAATAAACATTTCGAGCAGAATGAAAGCCAAAAAGGCAACCATCGGTGATAGATCCAGCATACCTAAATTGGGCGTAATGCGGCGAAACGGTGCCAAAATTGGCTCTGCTAAGCGCATGATAATACCGATGATAGGATGCATAGAGTTGGTAAACACCACAATCCAGCTGACAATGATAGAACCGATCACTAAGTAGCGACACATGCGCAAAAAGTCTAGAATCAGACTGAGCGACCCTTGAAAGAATAATGGCAGCGGTGCGATACCTTGATGGGTGAGCGCGGCTTTACCAGAGATATCAATTAAGCGAATCAAAAACATCAGTACAATCGCGGCGATACTGATGCGTCCTTGCCCGACGGTTGGAAAAATACGCCCAAACACATCGACAATGCCTGTGGCTTTATAAGCTGGGCTGATCATAGGATCACGTGCATCCATCCCTGCAAACTGCAGCATAAAACGGATGAATATCAGCAGCATGGCGAAGGTAGTAATTAAATCAAAAACTTGTAATAACATATTATTCATGAAGCGCTACTCAATGTGCCATTATTAACAGATGCTGTTACAGCAGTGGGGTTTTATAAAAGAAGCTGATTACTCAGAGTTTTACTCGCTTACTTCATCTCTTCACTAAGCGCTTGACTACGATCATAGCATGCTTGCATGGCCTCGCCAATTTGACGGCCAATCTCATTGGCTTGCATGGACTCAATGGCAGCTTGGGTAGTGCCTTTTGGTGACATGACTTTGCGGCGTAGCTCGGCTGGACTATCATCACTATTGATGGTCATCTGGGCTGCGCCCAATACCGTCTGCATTGCCAACTCTGATGCTTGCTCTTTATCTAGCCCTAAAGCGACTGCGCCATCAATCATCGACTCGATAAAGTAAAAGACATAAGCCGGTGCAGAGCCTGCAACCGCCGTTACTGCGTGCATATGCGTTTCATCATCGACCCACATGGCCAGACCAGAAGCCTCCATGACGGCTGTCGCCAGCTGCTTTTGTGATTCGCTGATATTATCGGTAGCATAAAGACCAGTTGCGCCCATTTGTATTTGAGAGGGCGTATTGGGCATGGCTCGGACTATATTGCGATAGTCACCTAGCATGCTCGATAGAAGCTCAGTTGATAAGCCTGCGGCAACTGAGATAAACAATTGGCTGTCTAAAGCATCCGCAAACTCACTGACCACCTCTCTCATGACTTGTGGCTTGACCGCCAGTACCACGACATCAGCCCCAATAACTGCAGCCTTTGGATCTGCAGTTGAATCAACGGTATTCATGTTCTGATCTGAGTATTGCTGACGGGTTGCGGCACTAGGTGCTGATACTGTAATCAGCTCAGGCTTGACACCGCAGGCAACAAGCCCGCTGATTAGAGCCTGTGCCATATTCCCGCCACCGATAAAGCTGATTTTTTTATTATCTAATACTGACATGAGCATTTCCTACTAACAAAATTCAAAAGTATTCAAGATGCGATATAAAATGACACTCAGTTTACCATACTGACATGGCAGCTGTTTGACAAATTATGATGACCTTCAGTCACCTAAGTGCAGAACCGCAAGTGTCTAGCTTGCGCAAAGCTACTGGCTTTAAATACTGTTATAAACATCAATTAACATACATTTCGTCAGTCGCCACGGCAAAAAATAGCAATCTAATTGACCCACTAATCATGGATATGTAAGGTGTTTTTTATGACAGAAGCGAGTTGCTGACCCACTTTATCTGCATCTGGCTTTTTAACGCCTAGCGCCCAGCTTTCAAAGGGTGATAGCAACAATAGCGGCAAGCCATCATCAGTATCGATATCGTTGTTACTATTCATGACACTGACAACCACCAAGCTGTCACGTAGCCACACGGGAATACCCAAGGTTTGATAGAGCTTTTTACCTGACTGCGGGCGGGTGGTAAGCGCTGTTTGCACACGCTGCTGCCGACCTAAGGGCGTGATTCGTAGGGCAATCTTATCTCTAGCATTATTTTTATTGCTAATAAATGATTTTAAGTCTGCTGAGCCATCCTGATAGGCCAATAAAAGCTGTAAATGGCTGAATAACTGCGATACTGCATCCGCTGCAAACTCTACTTGCCAACGATGACGCTGACCTGTGCGTAAGCTGATGCTAGAACAAATGCTCTCAGACAAGGTATGTGTCTGCTCTATTGTTGGCTCGGTCAACCATGCTAGCCAAGTATGACTAAGTCGATATAATTTCTGGCGATAACGACGGATACTGTACTGCTGAGTACGTCCTTGCCAATCTAATTGAGTTTGATGATCATGATCGTCACGCTGAGTGAGGGTCAACACATCATCTACCAACTGCTTCGATGGTGGCAACGGCTCATCTTGCGTTAGCCAATAATGCAGCAGTTGCCGCTGCCGATAGATGGGCAGTGTGTGCAGCTCATCAATATCTAGCACGCGCTGAGCTGAAGAACATTCTAAAGCACTGATGGCAGTCTGCTGTAAATCTTGCTCAGCTTGCGCACTGAGGCTAGCATGAGCGTCAGTAAGCAGCTGGGCGCTACGGGCGATATTTTCGATGACATTGGTATTATAAGCTGATAGTAAAGGCAACACTTCGTGACGCAAGCCACTACGCACATTATCACCGCTGTCATTGGTAGGGTCATCAATATATGGCAGTTTGAGTTGCTCTGCATATGCAGTAATGGCGGTGCGGCGGACAGACAACCAAGGTCGCCATAATATATTGCGTTGCACGCCCTCCTCTTGTGCCCGCCAAGATTGCATACCTGACAAGCCATTTACCCCTGCCCCTTGTATCAAACGCATCAATACCGTCTCAGCTTGGTCATCAGCGTGATGCGCAAGCAACAAAACATCCTCTTGATTGATATGAGTGCGCATGGCTTTATAACGTGCCTGCCTTGCCGCTTGCTCATCCGTTCCTTGTACTTTTACCTGTAACACCTGACAGGGTAGCTGCTGTACTTGTGCCCACTTAGCAACGTGCGCGGCCCAGTATCTGCTATCTGCTTGCCAGCCATGATCGACATGCAGTAACTGCGGCAAAAATGGCAGTTTACCTTGTCGATATAATTGCAAGCATAACGCCGCTAAGGCTAAAGAGTCACGGCCACCGCTACAGGCCAGCCAAATACGGCGACCTTGCAACTGCGTACGATACTGAGCCACACTCTCCAATAAAGCCTCGGCAAGTGCTTTATTTATCGGCGAGTGGGTTGCGATTGGCTCGATAGGGTATTGACGAATGGCGCTGCTGGTCATAATTTATTTCTTCCATAAAAAAACGCGCTACAAGGTAGCACGTCTTATTTTAGCATTAAGGTCGATAAGTGTCAGATGCTTAGCAAGGTAGCATGACTTCTGAGTTAAAGGACTTGAGCTTTTCATAACGCTGCTCACAACGAACATCAGCGTCCATGTCCTTAATTTCATCCATCTGCTCTAATAATAGCGCCTTAAGTGAGTTCATCACTGGCTGCGGATGCACATGCGCACCCTCACCTTCTTCGATAACTGCATCAATCAAACCCATTTGATACAAATTAACCGCGTTTAATTTCAATGCTTCACTGGCATCTTGCGCTTTTTCGGCGGTCTTCCACAGAATAGACGCACAACCTTCAGGTGAGATGACTGAATAAATGCTGTTTTCTAGCATATTCACTTTATCGCCAACCCCAATTGCCAGCGCACCACCTGAACCCCCTTCACCAATGATGGTGACGATCACAGGGACTTTGAGACTTGAGAATACCGCAATACTCTCAGCGATGGCTTGCGCCTGGCCACGCTCTTCAGCACCAACACCAGGATAAGCACCTTGAGTATCGACAAAGGTCATGACTGGAATATTAAAGCGCTCGGCCATTTTTATTAAGCGTATCACTTTGCGGTAGCCTTCAGGATTGGCCATCCCAAAGTTATGCGCGATGCGCTCACGAGTACTGCGACCGCGATGTTGTCCAATGACCATGACTGGCATGCCATCTAAACGTGCTAGACCACCAATGATGGCTTTGTCATCTGCATAGGCACGGTCGCCATGCAATCTATCAAACTCTGTAAACAGGTTATTTACATAGTCCATAAACAATGGACGTTTGGCATGCCGTGCAAGCTGAACGCTATCCCAGACGGTACTCATAGACGTTTCCCTTTTGTCGTTTTATATGGTTTATATAGTGTGCTACTAGGTATAGTAATAGAGTTGAGCATCAAACAAGCATAATAAGTACACCTGTAAACTCAATAAAACTTATAGTAGCACAATTTATATACCCGTGGCATTACTGCTCACTGTGCATTTTGTAATAGTTATAGGTTAAATCCTAAGTGTCTTTATCCCTTTGCCTCAATCACACTGAGTTTGATGCCCCATTTTGCAAACTGCTCCACCTCAGCACCTAAATCGGACAACAAGAACGCATAATGCTGCTTGTCCGTTTCGGCGGTGATTTGCCAATGATTGCTGCTCATGATTTTTAGCTGTAATAAAGGCAATTCATATTCACTACGGCTATGATGCGCGAGCACCGCTAAGCGTAGTAGCAAGCATAAATATATCAACTGATTGCCACCGATATGACATACTTGTTCAAGCATGTCTGCTTTTAGCTTACGTCTATGACTGAGCATCAGCTGCGCCATGCGTTTTTGATCGACCTGCGAGAATCCTGGAATGTCTGAATATTCAAGCTAATAGGCGCTGTGCTTATTATAACTACTGTGACTAATCGCTAGACCAATCTCATGCAAATAGGCCGCACGTCTCAATACGTCAGCATCATCATTGGTCAATTGCAAATCGTCTTTCACTTGTTTGAAGAGATGCTTGCTGGTTCTGACTACTTGCCTGGCTTGTTTTTTGTCCACTGAATAGCGTTTGATGAGTGCCAAGACACTACGGTCACGAACATCTTCACTGGCCAGGCGTCCAAGCATGTCATACATGACTCCTTCACGTAGGGCGCCATCAGAGTAGGTAATGGTCTCGATACCTAAGACTTTCATGGCAGCACGCAGTACGGCCACACCTGCAGGGAATACCGCCTTACGGTGCTCTTTGACGCCTTCTAACTCAATGTCTTTGACGTCACCGACTTTGATCAATAGCTTTTCTAGTTTTTTGATACCTTCATAAGTAATGCGCTCTTGATCATCGGACCAGCCTTTGGATACCAATACATTGCGCACCGCCTTAATCGTGCCGCTCGAACCAAACACACTGCTCCAGCCCGTCTTTTGATACTGACCATTAATGGCGAGTACCTCTTTACGCGCAGATGCCATGGCTTTATTAAAGGCATCCTTGGTAATCTGCCCATCGGCAAAAAACTTTTGGGTATAGGCCACACAGCCCATCTGCATACTTTCGGTCAATAAGGGTTCAAACCCTTGACCAATGATAAACTCAGTAGAGCCACCACCAATATCAATCACCAAACGCTTATCGCTACTGGCATTGGTATGTGATACCCCAAGATAAATCAAGCGTGCCTCTTCGCGCCCAGCGATAATCTCAATCGGCTTCGGCAATATCTCATTCGCACGTATGATAAAGTCATTGGCGTTTTTTGCTTGACGCAGCGCATTGGTCGCAACCACACGGACACGCGAAGCAGATACTGAGTCCAGACGGGCGACAAAACGACTCAAGCAATCAAGACCACGCTTTTCAGCAGCAGCGCTCAACACATTATGCTCGTCTAGCCCTGCAGCCAGTTGTACCTTTTCAGACATGGAAACGACTTTTCGTACCTCACCATGATCAAGACGGGCGATGGCCAAATGAAAGCTGTTGGAGCCAATATCAATCGCAGCCATCAGTTCATCTTCTGCGAGCGGTGGGTTTTCTAGATAGTTATGAGGCATAAAAAAATAGTTACCGTGTAGGCTAGGTGGGTTATCTCAATCTATGAAAGCGGGCTTTATATCGCTGATGCGACTATCAGTGCCCATCACTCTCACGCATTATAGGCAATCTATAGACAGTTTTCGCCATTAAAACACTTCTAAGAAACACTGGCAAGCGAAGCTTGAACTTGATAGTCAGCTTAGCAAGCAGGTTTTAAAAAACGAATGCTAAGTCACATGCAATTGCTTGTATTCACTATGACCCTTTGTTACATTCTAAATGAAGAATATTACTAGGATACGCCCTAGTTCACTAACATTCAGCAAAGGACGCTATCATCATGAATAAGGCTGCTACTCAAGCACAGAGTACCGATAAACCTGCCGATATCGAGGCAAGAAAAAATACTGATATTATCAAAAAAGACACGCTGGCTAAGCAAAGCTTCTACGACTTTTATTTAGATGAGCATCAAAACATGGCTTGTCGCCGTTTGCACTTCGCAGGCAGTAGCTTTGGCCTATTGGGGCTGGCAAAGTCGGTCAAAACTCGTTCACCAAAACCCTTACTCAAAGGCATTGCAGCTGGATATGCTTGCGCTTGGGTTGGTCATTTTTTCTTTGAAAAAAACAAGCCCGCCTCTTTTAAATTTCCACTAAAGAGCTTTGTCAGCGACTTTCGTATGTATACCGATGTGCTACGCGGTAGGCTCAGCTTAAAAGATCGTGAGTTTGATAAAATTTAATAGCCACAAAAAAACCAGCACAGCGGCTGGTTTTTTATTTTAAAGGCTTAAAGCTACAAATAGCTCGGTTACGCTTTTGCCATTTCTGCAAAGATTTCGTCAGCCGCTTTGATCGATGCTTCGATGTCTGCATCGCTATGCTTGATAGACATAAAGCCCGCTTCATAAGCAGACGGTGCAAGGTAGATACCACGATCTAACATGCCATGAAAGAACGTATTAAACACATCCATATCGCACTCTGTCACGTCATCGAAGTTCTGCGGGACAGTGGTCTCACTGTCTCTGACAAAGAACATACCAAACATGCCGCCCAATTTATTGGTACGCAGATTGATACCATGCTTGTCAGCTGCCGCTTGAAAGCCATCAACCAACTTGTCTACCTTCGCTGATAATTCATCATAAAAACCCTCTGCCGTTAAGTCTTCAAACATGGCGATACCAGCACGCATCGCCAGTGGGTTACCTGATAACGTACCCGCTTGATAGACACCGCCAAGTGGCGCGATGCAAGACATGATTTCTTCTTTACCACCGAAGGCACCGACTGGTAAACCTGCACCGATGATTTTACCAAAGCAAGTCAAATCAGGGTCGATACCGAAATGCGCTTGTGCGCCGCCAAGTCCGACACGAAAGCCCGTCATGACCTCATCAAAGATAAGTACCGCGCCATTCGCGGTACACTCTGCACGCAAAGTATCGTGGAACTCTTGAGTCGGGATGACCATGTTCATGTTACCAGCGATCGGCTCCAAGATAACGCAAGCAATCTCATCACCCCATTTTTCAAAGCAATCCTTAATCGCTTGCGGATTATTATAAGGAATCGTAATAGTATGCTTAGCAAAATCCGCTGGTACGCCTTTTGACGTTGGCTCACCAATATCAAGCATGCCCGAACCTGCTTTTACTAGCAGACTGTCTGAATGACCATGGTAGCAACCTTCAAATTTGACAATTTTGTCACGTTGGGTATAACCACGCGCCAGACGAATCGCACTCATGGTCGCTTCTGTGCCTGAGCTGGTCATACGAATCATCTCAACGCTCGGGACGATTTCACAAATTTTATCTGCAACCGTGGTTTCAAATGGCGTTGGTGTACCGAAGCTTAAACCATCATCAGCCGCTTTTTTGACTGCATCAATCACTTTTGGATGTGCATGACCCAAAATCATTGGCCCCCAAGAGCCGACATAGTCGATATAGGCATTGTCTTCGGTATCATAAATTTTGCTACCGTTAGCACGGTGCATAAAGATAGGCGTACCACCTACCCCTGCAAAGGCACGGACGGGTGAGTTTACGCCACCTGGGATATGTTTGCGGGCTTGGGCGAAAAGTTGTTCGTTTTTAGTACTCATAATAATGACTCTTTATAAACGTATTGATAAAAGGGTGGATCAAGACTTTTTAAGCAAAAAAATGAGCTGAACCCATGGTTTATCTTAGGGCTTACAACTCATATTTATCGTACAAAATTATTCATTACGTCTATCTTACCAAAAAAAAGTGAGCTCATCTGAGCTCACTTTGTATCTGGCTTACAAAATCCTGTTATAACCGCTAATTATTATAACTTAGCCATCATAATCGTCTGATCAAGATAAACGACCTCTACTCTACTCCAGTCGTACTTTCTTTAGGTAGCTTGTCAAGATCAGGCGTCTCTGGCTCTTTGTTATTGGGAGAGAATGCATCCAGGCGTCCTTGTTCGTGCTCTAACCAGATAGCATTAACAATAGCCAATAATACCGCAAACCCTAGCCCCAACATCCAGGCAAAATACCACATACTTATCTCCTTAATTTAGTAAAGCGTATGATCGTTTTCACGAATGTAAGCAGCAGTGACTTTACCGCGCATGACACTATAAGCCCAGCCTGTATAAAACACGATGAGCGGCACCAAGAATACGACTGCATACAGCATGACCATCAAGGTTAAATGGCTAGACACACTATCCCAAATCGTTAAGCTGGAATTTGGGAAAGAAGATGACGGCATAATGAACGGAAACAGTGCAATACCTGCCGTCATGATGACACCCAATACGGCAATACTGGAGCTAACAAATGCCGTCAGTGTTCTGCCTGCTTTTAATAGCAACGCGGTAACGAGTGGCATTAAAACACCCAATACAGGGAAAGCCCATGCCCATGGATAAGTAGCAAAATTCGTCATCCAACCACCTTGCTGCACGGCAACCTCTTTGGCAAGGACGTTCGGCAGGCCGCCTGGATCAATCGTTGATGTAATGACATAACCATCAAGCGTTTGTACCCAAAACCCAGCGCCAACAAACAGTACCACCATCGCCACAGCGGAGATTATGCTGTAGCGAATCGTACGCTGCTGGATGACACCTTCGGTACGGTGAGCCAAATAAGCGCCGCCTTGCATGATAAGCATGGTTGCACTCACTAAACCGGCCAAAATAGCAAATGGGTTTAGCAGCTGCCAAAAGTTGCCAGTGTATGTCGACAAAAGATTGTCATCAAAGCTGAATGGCACGCCTAAGAACAGATTACCAAACGCCACGCCAAATACCACAGCAGGAATAAACGAGCCGACAAACAGCCCCCAATCCCAAGCGTTGCGCCATCTTTGATCTTTGACCATGCTGCGGTATTTAAAACCAACAGGACGGAAAAACAGCGCCCACAACACCGCCATCATCGCCCAATAAAAGCCACTAAAAGCCGTAGCATAGACCATAGGCCAAGCAGCAAATAATGCGCCACCTGCGGTGATGAACCAGACTTGGTTACCTTCCCAATGTGGGCCAATGGTGTTGATAATAATTCGGCGCTCTTCGTCATTTTTTCCAACGAAAGGCAAGAGGGTACAAACCCCCATGTCGTGACCATCCATGATGGCAAAACCAATCAGTAACACCCCAACGAGAAGCCACCACATAATTTTTAGCGTTTCATAATCAAACAACATGAGTCACCTCCTGATCCGCTGAAGTCGGCGTTACATCCCGAGGGGTCTCACCATCATAACGTCCTGTACCCAAACTGGCAGGTCCTAACTTCACATACTTAATCATCAGATATACCTCGATAATAAGCAGCACGGTATAGAACCCGACAAACCCAGCCAGTGACCAATAAACGTTCGCTATACCAATGTTCGATGTCGACACATAGGTCGGTAACACCCCATAAATAGTCCAAGGCTGACGGCCATACTCAGCCACCACCCAACCAAGCTCAGCGGCTATCCAAGGTGCTGGCAACATCACAACCGCCCATTTCAGCAGCCATCTCTTTTCAGTAAAGGTGCCTTTGACGCTGTACCATAAGCTGACGGCAAACAGTGCCAGCATCAAGAAGCCCAAGCCCACCATGATACGGAAAGACCAAAACATCGGCGCGACTCTAGGAATGGTATCGTCTGTGGCTTTTTGTACCATCTCAGGCGTGGCTTGCGAGACATCAGCCGTATATTTTTTGAGCAATAAACCAAAACCTAAGTCATCTTTAACTTTATCAAACTCATCTCTTAAAGCCATATTGCCAGTATCTTGGCGTAACTGCTCTAGCAAAGTTACCGCTGTGATGCCTGTGATAATCCGCTCACGGTTTATCTCTTTGATTTCATGAATACCAGGGATTTCTGTATCAAACGAGCGCGTACCGATGATGCCCATGGCATAAGGAATCTGCAGCTCCCAGTTGTTTTTTTGCTCTTTTTCATTGATGCTCGCAATCAAGTTAAACGGCGCTGGTGCAGGCTCTGTATGCCACATAGCCTCCATCGTTGCCAATTTGGTTTGCTGCGCTTTACCCACCGAGTAGCCTGACTCGTCACCCAGTACGATAACACTACAGATGGATGCCAGACCAAAGGCCGCTGCTACCTGAAAGCTACGCTTAGCAAACTCGACATCTCGTTTGCGCAGCAAATATAATGCTGAGATAGAAAGCACAAATACCGAACCGACGACATAGCCTGCCGATACGGTGTGTACAAATTTGTTTTGAGCATCTGGGTTCAAGAGAATAGCTGCAAAGTCAGTCATCTCCATTCGCATGGTTTGATAGTTGAACTCTGCACCGACAGGACTTTGCATCCAGCCGTTGGCAATCAAAATCCATAGTGCCGACAAGTTGGTACCTATCGCCATCAAAACTGTGACTACTAAGTGCTGAAAGCGAGACAGCCTGTCCCAACCAAAGAAGAATAAACCCACCATAGTGGATTCGAGGAAGAATGCCATCAAGCCTTCGATGGCTAGCGGCGCCCCAAAGATATCACCCACGTACTGCGAATAATACGACCAGTTAGTACCAAACTGGAACTCCATGGTGATACCCGTGGTAACACCTAAAGCGAAGTTGATACCAAAGAGCTTGCCCCAATAGCGGGTCATGTCTTTCCAGATCTGTAGCCCAGTGGTCACATAGACTGTCTCCATAATAACAAGGATCCAGACCATGCCTATCGTGAGTGGGATAAACAAAAAGTGGTAAAGTGCGGTCACCGCGAATTGCAAGCGGGATATATCTACTAGTTGTTCAGTAATCATACTAAACTCCCTAAAAATAAGGACTCACAAACCAGGCCCAATCGCCCTAAAAAATCATATAGAAAAACCCCGTTACCTCTCTCTTGGTGTAACGTTTCTCTATATAATCCATTGATTGGCCTAACTGCTCACCCTATATTACTCATAGGATTTTGCCTCTTTATTTATATACATCCATTTATATGAATAACTGCGACCGATGAGCGTTTTAAGGACGCACTCATATCGGTATCATAGAAGCCCACAAAAAAATAAAACCAACCACCTCATCATTGCAATAAGTGATTGAAAAACAAAAATATAAACTATTAGTAACAATAGTATGTTTATTAGTATAATATCTACATCATACCAACACAAGAACTAAAGTCACAGAAAACCTAGGGAATTAATCCCAAGTTATTACATAGCATATCAATAATTATGTCTTTGTCATTGTTTAGAACACTTTAGATATTACGCTGTAGACCTCTGGAGAGCAAATGACCTCTATGGTTTAAGCTAATAAAAGATAAACATTACTTACCAGTCACTTTATTAGAATTTACTTATCTGGCACCGAGCGCACCAACCACTGCAACCATTACCGAGTAATATGGTCGAAGGCTAAACAGAAGGCTCAGTTGGCTTTTGCCTATGGCAGCGCTTACAATCATGTTATTAATTTTAATCAAATAAGCCAATCGCTATATGCCCTCAGTTTGTTTTTGAGGTGCTGGTGTCGCTGATTTAGCATCGACTCCTATCTATTTTAGTAAATATTTTTTTAATAAACTCCTTTGATTGGTCGTTAATACTGTTTAATTCTTATTCTTTTTTACGGCAGATAGCATTATGGCAACACTTTCCAATGCCGAAAAACGTTTCCTCAAAGCGCTTGTTACGTCGGTCAGTCGCCCACTGAATTTGGCTTGGGCGCTCACCATCATCAGTACGCTGTTTTTTGTCTGGCAGGCTTGGTTACTTGCCAATCTTTTCAGTACTTGGCTGAACAATCATTTTAATGAGTTGCCGCTGTCCACAGGTGTTTCTAACTATTGGTTTGTAGGACTCCTACTCTGCTTTATGATCCGGCCTTTGCTCAACAGCGGACGTGAGCTCATTAGTAGTCGCGCCAGTCTCAAAGTGCGCAGCGAGCTTCGTGAGTCTCTGTTATCGACCATGGCAAAGCTCGGGCCAAACCTGCGCTATTTTGGCAGTGACGGGAGTTTGTCTAGCCAGATCATAGACCAAACGGATGCGCTAGATGGCTTTATCAGTAGCTTTAGTGTGCAGCGCAAGGTTGCTACCAGCACGCCTATTATTTTGGTGATTGCTGTAGCATGGCAAAGCTGGATTGCCGCGGCTCTACTATTACTGACTGCGCCATTAGTACCCATATTCATGATACTTATCGGTCATTTAACTGCCCGAAAAAGCGCGGATCAATTCACGGCTCTCGCTCAGCTGAGCGGACGTTTTTTGGACTGGGTACGTGGTATGCCAACCTTAAAACGTTTGCAAGCCACCGATATCGCAGCTCACGACCTGACCATTAGTAGCGAGGATTATCGTCGCCGCACCATGGATGTACTAAAAGTTGCCTTTTTAAACGGTGCGGTATTAGAGCTCCTGGCTGCCCTAAGTATTGCGTTAGTAGCGGTGTATTTGGGCTTTGGATTAATCGGTATTTTGCCGTGGGCTAAAGGGGAAGTGCCAGTACCCTATTTTGGCGCTTTGTTTATCTTATTACTAGCGCCTGAGTTTTATGTGCCACTACGCCAGTTGGGTGCCGACTACCATGCCAAAGCGCAAGCGGAGGGCGCGGTACAGAGCCTGCTACCGATTATTGAGGCCGCCAGTATTGAAACGGCTAGTATTGAAAATACTAAACAAGTGGACTCTGAACCTTTAGATGACCCTAGCAGTGTTAAAGATAATAATGACCGTAAATCTAATAGATATACAGCTGACGCAATGCCACTAGATGTCTCTCAAGCTTTTGGCATAGCGCTATCTAACCTCAGCATCCGCAGCCCGATAGCGACCTCTCCCGAACTTGCCAATCAACAAACAACCGACACCGCAGCCTTCTATCGTACGCGTTTAGCGCCTGTTAGCTTTGGTATAACAGCAGGCGAGCGGGTCGCCCTGATTGGTGATAGCGGCAGTGGCAAGTCAAGCCTACTGCAAGCGCTGATGGGCTTTGTAAACTACGAAGGCTGTATTGAACTGATTAGCAAAGAGGGTGGGCAGCGAGTCGAGCTTACCGATATCAATCCTGAAAGCTTGCGTCAAAACATCGGCTATCTAGCACAGCAAGTGGCACTGATGCCGCTCACGATTGCCCAAAACCTGCGTCTTGCTAACCCTAACGCCACGGAACAAGCGCTGATTGATGCACTTGAGGTGGTGGAGTTATGGGAGTTGATTAAGCGCTTACCTGACGGTATCCATACTCAGCTTGGCGAGCGTGGTCAAGGCTTATCTGGCGGTCAACAGCAGCGTTTGGGTATCGCACAATTGCTACTGCGTGATGACAGTTTATGGCTGCTAGACGAGCCAACCGAGCATTTAGACCCTGATACCGCCCAGCGTATTCATGCCTTACTTGAGAGGGTCAGCCGTCATAAAACCGTTATATGGATTACCCACGCGCATGAGCAGCTAGATTGGTTAGATAACGTGATTCGACTGTCTCTGCCTATGTCACAACCACTGTCATCGGCAACTAACCATCAGGCACTCAATGCTAATACTGGTATTGGTGCTGACACTAATGAGCACTCTAGCCCGTTAGGAGATAAGCCATGAGTAAAAACATCTCACCTCATCAGTCTGACTATCAGCCTGTAGATAGCAATGCACCAGCCTTTCGCTTACGCGATATGTTCAAGCCCTCGTTTGATTTATGGCTCATCTCATGGCTGCTCGGGTTAATATTTGCCATCTCAATCATTGCGCTGCTGATGATATCAGGTTGGTTTATTACTGGTGCTGCCTTGGCTGGCATGCTGGCTGTTGGCTCACACGCCTTTAACTACATGGTGCCCGCTGGCATCATACGTATGCTAGCCATGGCGCGGACCGCGAGTCGCTATGGTGAGCTGATGGTCTCGCATCATGCCGTATTTGATTTATTAAAGACGCTCAGGTTGAGGTTTTTTAATCGCTTAGCTGCCCTGCCTTTATTGCAGCAGCGGCACGCTCTGCACGCCTCTCAATATATGCACAGGCTGGTCAGCGATATCGATAAGCTCGATGAGTTTATATTGCGCGTCATCTCCCCTTGGCTGATTAGCACCCTAACAGTGCTGCTACTGGCGGTGTTTATCGGTTTTGTGTTGCCTATCAGCACCATGCTCAAGCTGGTTATTTATACATTGCTCGCTTTTACCCTGCTATTGCCGCTACTATGTACTTATTTGGGTGTTGGACAAGCAAAGCGATTGGCCGAAGTATCGGAAGCCCGCCGACATAAACTCCTCGCTCCTTTAGCGATTATTACCCAGCTACTTCTTTGGCAACAATGGCGCGCGCAAACCCAAGACTATATAGCTCAAGATAAGGCGTTACAGCATTTAGAATGGCAAACCCAAAAACAGCGCTCTGGCTATATCTTGGGGATTCAATGGTTATTTTATTTAAGTATTTTGGTGGTGTTGTTTGCTGTTGCTACCTTGGATGGTAGTGCTTCTATCAATGTGCCATTAATACTGGCAGTGACACTAGGACTGCTTGGTATTCAAGAGATTGTCGCGCCTTTAGGTCAGCACTATCTTTCACTGGGTAGTAGTATCGCTGCCAAAAATCGCTTAAATACTTTGCTAAATCAGCAGGCTGATGACGATAATCTAGCAAAAGACAGCGTGAAAAGAGAAGCTGTTAAATTACAAACACCCAAACCCTTATTAGCACTGCCTACGAATGCACTTACCGCAGAGTTACGCGGTGTCTATGCAAAAATACCAAAAGCCTTAGTAGGCGCGCAAGATGTGAGCGTCACCATAAAATCGGGAACGCCGCTCATCATTCGTGGCCCTTCAGGTTGCGGCAAATCGACGTTATTGCAAATGCTGGCAGGTGAGCTGTCACTATTAAAAGGTGAGGTGACTTTAAATGGTGCCGCTTGGCATGATTACGACTGGCGTGATCAGCTCGGCTATTTAGGTCAGCATCTTGATATCTTTGATCAAAGCTTGGCAGCTAATCTGCATTTGGGAAAAGCAGATGCCAGTGATGCTGAGTTACTTGCTGCTTTAAACAAGGTCGGTCTATCGCAGTGGTTACAAGCGCAGCCGCAGGGGCTTGCCACACCGCTTGGCGAATATGGCGCGGCAGTATCTGGTGGTCAAGCAAGGCGTATAGCGCTGGCAAGATTATTATTAAAACCTCGCAGAGTGCTCTTACTTGATGAGCCATTTGCGGGTCTTGATGCTCAAACTCGTGCACAGGTTTGGCAAAATGTGCGTACGCATCAAAAAGATGACTTATTAATCATCGTTAGCCACCACGAATGGGATATGGGGCACTGCGAATCGTTAACGCTTGATGAGAGTGTATTTACTAGTGACGTATAAAGTCTATGAAGAAGATCAGCAGCTGTTAAAGGCTTTTGATAACGGCGACGCCATCGCTGTACTGGTCGAGCGTCACCAACGTACCAAAGGCTCAATCACTTCACGGCTGCTAAAGTTCGGTAAAATGCTTGATTAGGACGTACTTGGTAATTAAGCTGAACCTTTAACGTCAAATAAATAAGTTAACGAAGGAGTGATCATGGCTTTAGGAAAACTTTCACGCTTTGAGCGCTTATTTTCACCCACCATCATTGAGCGCGGTATCAACTATAAAAATTCAGGCGCGGTCAGGCAGTTGATTGGACAAAAACTCGCATCTGATGCTATTACAGTCAATAAACGGCAACAATGGTCAGCTATAGTTTATGGTTCTCAGCGCTACCCTGTGCAAGTCACGCTGACGCAGATGCCCGATGGTGATATGACCATCGATAGCCTATCTTGCCAGTGTCCTTATGGCGATGCTTATGATGACTATTGCAAGCACTTGGTTGCCGTATTGCTGCGTATTCGTGAGCAGCTTAAAAGTGGTGAAGCAATTCTAGAAGAAAATGCCATTATAGAAGACGCCATAGTGAATACCAACCCAGTGATAGATAGCGAAGCACTATTACAATCTTTGGACAAGCCAGCATTGCAAGAGTTTATCCAACAATGCTTACTGCACCATCCTCACCTATTAGATGAGCTAGTCATCTGGGCAAGCCGCTATAAAGAAAAAGCTCCTGAAGAGGATAATAGTGCGTTACGCGACCCCAAAGTGCTGCAATCTATGCATCGGCAAGTTGATGCTATCTTAGATATCGATAATAGATATTATGACGACTACGACGATTACTATGCTAGTGAGAGTGACTTTCGTGACGAGAGCGTCAAATTTGAGCAAATATTTGACCAGTTTGATAACCAGCTTCAGTATCAAGTCGCTTGTGTCTTATATTGGCTTGGGAGGTTAATAGATGTCAATGAAGAGTATCCAGAGAGGGATATCTCTGAAGGCTTTTATGTAGGATTTGCCAAATTCGGTCAGCTGGTTTTTGGTATTGCTGAAAATGAGCAAGCTCAAGACTACCATCCCAGTTGGAGCGGTGCCTTAATTCTGTATCAGACAAATTTGCATAAAGAGCTACTGACAGAGGTGCGCCAGCAAGTCGATGATTGGCAAATGGATAATATTTATGAGACAGATTCTAGCTATCAGCCTGAACGGGTAGGCTTTGATTTATTGATTGCCAAGCAGGATTGGTACGCTGCTCTGGCACTTCTAAACGGGCATATCGAGGTGGAAAAGCTCTCAAGGTACGGCGATTATCAACTTGAGAGCCTAGTGACGCTAAAGATTGCTTTATTGAACCATTTACAAAATAGTGATTTGGTAGCTAATCAGCTTATCGCTAATGGACAAATTAGTGAAGTGTTGAGTGAGTTTGCCTACCTACCTAAGATTCGCGGTTTACTAATAGATAAAGCGTTAAGCTTGGGTGAAGTCAATCTTGCCGTGCGTTTGATTTCTCAAGGTATCGATATCGCTAAAGAAGAAGGTCACACAGGTACGGTAATCAAGTGGCAAAAGCAGTTGGTTAATGTTATCTTGCAGGCAGGTGACTTGCCTGTGCAAACAGATATGACAGAGATTATCCGTCAAAATTGTAAATCGCTGGCTTTTGATGGATTGAGAAAAATTGATGAGTATTACTATAAAAAATGGCGAGACAGCTATCCACCTGATGAATGGCAAACGGTTATCAGTGCCCAACAAGACCGTCTTAGACGCTTAATTCAAAGACATAATCCGCAACCAACACATTCCTTTCAAGTTGGCGGCTTTGAGCTATTTTTATTAGCACAGACTTATAGCTTAGAAGCCGATACCAAAGCTTTGATTGAGCTGCTCAAATCCTATCCTCATGCCAGTTTGCTTAAAGACTATCAAGATCAAATCATTGCGGCCGATGCTGCTTGGCTTATCGACTTTTATAAACAGCAATGGACGCAACGAATAGAACAGGTAAACGGACGCAAAGAATACAAAGAGCTGGCGGGGGACATTCAGCGTATGTTGGCTGCCCTGCCGGCAGCGACTACTATGTGGAAACCTTTGGTCAAAGAATGGCAAAGGCGGTTCAGTGAATATCCTAGAAAGCCCGCGCTATTGGACGAGCTTAGCAAAATACACTGGCCTAAAGTTTAGTGTCTGCGCTAAGCCTTTTTTACCACTGAAGATTTAAGCTTCATCTGCCCAAAGCCATCAACCTTGCAGTCGATATCATGTCCATCTACAGGATTATCAAGCAGGCGGATGCTTCTCACTTTGGTGCCAACCTTGATAGAGTTTGATGAGCCTTTGACCTTTAAGTCGCGAATGACCGTCACCGCGTCACCATCTTGCAGCTCATTCCCTACCGCATCACGAATGATGCTGTCTTCCTCAGCTTGAGCCTCGGCAGCATCAGCTTCAGCAGCCGTCCATTCATGAGCGCACATCGGGCACACTAGTAAGGCACCATCTTCATAAGTATATTCAGCATCACATTTTGGACAATTGGGTAAGCTCATAATTTCCTCGATAGCCGTCAAAATAAGGGTTGTAGTAGATCATTATTGTACCCCAAGTCGCTGACTTTAACCAATTTGCACGCTTGAAATGTAGGCGCTGCGCCCAATCTACAACACATGTATGGCATTTTTTTATGCATCTGTTTTTTGTGTTACTCTACTTTGTAGTCATTCATCTTCGATATACTGGTCTTTGAATATGACCTAAGCGCAATCTTTATTGTGCTCCCTATTTCGATTCTAATAGACGACATACGAACCATAAAACAGAGTACATCCAACTAAATCCATATAATAATGAAGGATAATAACCATGAGTCAATCTTCAAACGTATCTGTATTGCCGCAATTTGCACAATTAACCTTACAAGGCGAGGATGCCGAAAAATTCTTACAAGGTCAGATCACAACTAACGTAACCAAAATCGGGCTCAGCTATCAACCGACCGCACTTAGTAACCTAAAAGGGCGGATTGATTTTGGCCTTTGGATAAAAAAGCAAGACGAAAATCAATTCGACTTGGTCGTCAGTAGCGACTGTGTTGAATCTCTCCAAGCACATTTAAAGAAATACGGTGCTTTTTTTAAGTTTGAGACCAGCACGCCAACGCCAATCTATCCTTGCGTGATTGCTGATGAGCCGACCTTTAGTCATAAAGATGAGCATAATACGGCAGAGAATACCCAAGCTTGGATGCAGAGTAGCATCGCCACGGGTAACTATTGGATAGTAGCGGCAACTCAAGGTCAGTTTCAGCCGCAAGAGCTGCGTCTGCACCAGCGCGGCGGTATGGACTATGACAAAGGCTGCTATCTCGGTCAAGAAGTCATCGCTCGCATTTACTTTAAAGCGGCGCCCAAAGCATTTTTGCATTATGTAAAAGGAACGGGTGATGTCCCGGCAGCAGGTGACAAGCTTGATAAAATTCAAGTGGTCAATGCGATTGCTACTGCCGACGGTTTTGAAGCCTTGGTAGTTGCACGCCCAGCACATCTCGATGATAGCGACCTGACTCTATTAGAGTTACCAAAAGCATTGCAAGCTGATATCGCGCGTCCGCAATAGCTGTGTTCAAACCGCAATCAAGCGTCAAATAAGCAGCTAAAACAGCCACTAAGAGATTTTACTCATGACACATATTGCGGTACTCGGAGCAGGCGTAGTGGGTGTGACCAGCGCCTGGTATCTTCAGCAAGCAGGCTATGATGTGACTGTCATTGAGCGTGAATCAGCAGCGGGAATGCAAACCTCGTTTGCCAATGGCGGGCAGATATCCGTCTCCCATGCGACCCCTTGGGCCAATCCTGCTACCCCAATGAAAGCGCTCAAATGGCTGTTTAAAGAAGACGCTCCGCTACTATATCGTCTGCGAGCTGACAAGGCGCAGCTCAGATGGGCGATGCAATTCTTGCAAGAGTGCCGAGCAGAACGAGCTGATGCCAATTTGGTGCAAATGGTACGTTTGGGCTTATATTCTAGAGATGCCTTGCAGCAGCTGCGTGCTGATATCGGTATTGATTACGAGCAGCAAACACGCGGTATTATGCACTTTTATACCGATCAAGCTGAGTTTGATGCCGCCATTGCACCAACACAGCGTATGCAGGCGCTAGGCTGCGAACGTCATGTCATTGATATTAATAATGCAGTCAGTTTAGAGCCAGCGCTCTATCCTATTGCCCACAAGCTCAAAGGCGCTACTTATACCAGCCGTGATGAGTCAGGTAATGCGCATCTATTCACTCAGCGCCTAGCTGAACGCTGCATTGAAGCTGGCGTGCAGTTCTTATACGATACGGAAGTTTTGGCGTTAAACGCTGACGCCCACTCTACCCATCCGCATATTCATAGCATGACTATCCGTCCCAAGGGTGAAAACGCGCAAACCTTTAGTGCAGACAGCCATGTACTAGCACTTGGCAGCCATAGCGTTGCATTAATGAAGCCGCTTAATATTCATCTACCGATCTTCCCTGCCAAAGGCTACTCGGCCACTTATCAAATCAATCCGCGTGCTCCGCATCTAGCACCATTCGTCAGTCTTATTGATGATGAGTTCAAGCTGGTCACCTCACGCCTTGGCGATAAATTACGCGTTGCTGGCACAGCAGAATTCAATGGTTATAATTTGGATTTGAATAGCACACGCTGTGAAGCCATCACTCGCCGTGTACAGCAGCTATTCCCGAAAGGTATCATTGCTAATTCTGTGCAATATTGGACAGGGCTGCGACCGATGACCCCATCAAACGTACCGTTAATAGGACGCGCGCATAAAGGTCAAGTCCGTCATGGCAGTCAAAATACGAATGCCAGTTTTGATAATTTATGGCTCAATACTGGTCATGGTACGCTTGGCTGGACGCATGCTTGCGGTTCAGCAAAGGCTATTAGTTTATTGCTACAAGGCGAGACATCGCCAGTCGATTTTGATTTTGTCGGAGTCAATAAATAAGCGTCATACTCTCTATCTTTTTTGAAACTAATCCCTCTCATTCGTTACTCGTTTTACGTAGTACATGCACAATCTAGATGATTCAATACATAACTACGGTATCCATAACACAGACCTGCAGATAACCATAATTAAGCAACACTTCCAACATTGCCTATACAGACATCATTGCTCAATCTACCTATATTAGATAGCACCAGTTGGTTGGTTTAGATGCATAACTGCTGACTGAAGTATGAAAAAAGACAGATGGAATAAATGTCTCAATAATGAATCCAAAAATCAAAAAAGGAATCTAATAATGAACGAACATACTCTAAAAGGTGATTGGAACCAACTCAAAGGTTCAGTAAAACAAAAATGGGCCGACTTAACTGATGATGACTTACTACATGTCGAAGGCAGCCGCGATAAGCTAGTCGGCCGTGTGCAAGAGCGTTATGGTCACTCTAAGGAAGAAGCTGAGCGTGAAGTAGACACATGGCGTCGTGAAAATAATTACTAATTTATCTGTAGTATTATGCAAATAAATACAGAATCAAGAAAGCCGCATATAATTATGCGGCTTTTTGCTTGCTCAGGTATTCATGCCTTGACATACTCCCGCCACTTTCGACAAGCTCAAGTGGGGGATTCTAAAAGCAAAAGCTCTTAGGCGACTTTCTCACGACCGTCGCAAGTTTTCTGCTTCAACGGGCGACCTTTACTGCATCTTCCCTCGACAGACAAAACGGCATGTCCTGCCGCAAGAATATTACGAGCTGCATTAACATCTGCATTCGCAATATAACCACATTCAACGCACTCAAATTTTGCTTGGGTACGTCTATTTTCTTTTGCAACATGCTTGCATTTAAAGCAAGTTTGGCTTGTATAACGCGGGTTTACTTTAATCAGTAACCCGCCTTGCCATTGTTGCTTGTAATCCATCATATCAATCATCATGCCCCATCCTTGATCAAGAATTGATTTGTTCAATCCTGACTTGGCTTTGACATTGCGACCTTTATTTTCAAGAGTCCCGCTTGCAGATCTCGACATATTAACTACTTTTAAATCCTCACAGACAATCATGGCGTGGTTTTTGCTGATGTCAGTGCTGATTTTATGCAAGTAGTCATGGCGAATATTGGCAATGTGATGGTGAAGCTTTTGGATTTTACGGTTTTGCTTTTCCAATTATTACTAAATAAGACCTTACGACTTAATTGGCGCTGTAGCTTTGCTAGTTCGCCTTGATTGGCTTTAAAGCTGCTCTTAGGTTTAAAGCACTGACCGTTTGAGCCGGTAACTAATTTACTGACACCTAAATCAATACCTATGGCGGTATTGGACGGATGGTGCGGTGTTTCAACCTCATGCTCCGTACCAAAAGACACGTACCAATGACCGGATTTCTTACTGATGGTGACGTTTTTAACTATCCCAAGAATGTCTTGCGATTTTCTAAACTTCACAAACCCTACACCATTCGGTAGTTTGACACGATTGCCTTCAACACGGCAATATTTATCAAACTGTACCAAGCGTATTGAATCACACCCATCTGATTTGCGTTTAAATCTTGGCATTAGTGGGCGTAGTTGGATTTCTGTGCCATCAGCAAGCTTGAAAAACTTAGGCTTTTTAGGTTTTTTCTTATTCTCTTTCAATCGTGCATGAACTTTAGGGTCAAAAAAGCGTGACCAAGCTGACGCTAAATCACGTACTTTTTGCTGTAAGGACACCGCATTGGCATGGGTTCTTAAGAAGGCAAACTCAGGATTTGCTTTAATATCCATGATTTTATTAACCAAATTGGTTGCATTAATAAACTCATTGTTAGTAAACATCTCAAATGAGAGTGCCAGCATTTGATTCCAAACAAAACGTGCAGAACCAACAAGGTTATTTAAGATAACCTCTTGCTCTGCATTAGGCTCAAGCCTAAATTTGTACGCTTTATTAATTTTCATAATGAATACTTTATTAGTCAGTGTGTTTGTTATTTATACCATGTTATACTATATAACATAAACAATAAAGGGTATTTATTATAATGAGTGAGATATATAAAAACCGTCATTCTGCTTATAATCTGCATGTGCATTTGGTATTCATCACCAAGTACCGCAAAAAGGTTTTAGCTGATAATCATCGTCAATACTTTAAAGAAGTTGTTGCTGAGATATGCAAGGATTTTGGTGCAGAACTCAAGGAATGTAACGGTGAAGGCGATCATGTTCACATGCTGATTCAATACCCGCCAACGGTACAACTAAGTAAGATGGTTAATAATTTAAAGTCGGTCACAAGTCGGCGCATGAGAGCTAACTTTATCGACCTAAGGGCGGCTTACAATAAACCTGTTTTGTGGTCACGCTCTTACTTTGCCGGCTCATGTGGCGGAGCGCCGTTGGAGATTATCAAACAATACATTCAAAATCAGCAGAGCTAGGCTATACGAAATTTACCTCCACCCTAGCGTCGGGTGGAGTCCTCTTTCGTGGGGTGATAGGCTAGATTGTTTAACAAGACTAGGGTATCTAATAAAGACATCAAACTTCACAACGTCCAGACACGATAAAACCGCATAGCAAATGATTGTTATGCGGTTTTATTGTTAACTATCCATGTTAACTATCACGACTGTAATCTATGCATCCTTGCATAAGGTTCAGTATAATGTGATATTGGGCATCCTACCCTTTTTAGTACAACTATCAGCAAAGGTTTTGCTTCCTTACTTCACTTGCCAGTATCATCCTGATGCTAGTTTGTGAATCATTATCCTTAATGCGGTTAACTCAATCCTTGAGTCACATTCCCTAATGCCGTGTGACTATAATGCCAAATTAACACCTTGTTGTTAAGTCGTATTAGCGTCAATGTGTGTAAGCATATGCTTACAAGAGTTTTATAATAAGACGATTTTTATCGGTATTAGATCAACATCTCGCCGACAATACCGACCAAAAACCCTAACGACGCACCAAGCGAGATCAAGTAGCTCTTCTCTAATTTACTCTCAGGGATAATGTCTTGTATCAATAAATACAAAATACCGCCACTGGCAAACATCATTAAATGCGCCGTTAAATCAGGATGCGCACTCAAGAAAAAATGCCCAATAAGTGCAGAAAAGACTCCCAAAAAGCTTAGGCAAAAAAAGATAATTAAGGTCTTTTTTACACTAAAGCCACTTTGCACCAAATCTCGGAATGAGTTAAATGATTCTGGCAAGTTTTGCAAACCAATAAACACTGCCAACAATAGAGCCATCTGCGGCTCAATCGCAAACACCGCTCCTAAAGCAATAGACTCTGGTATAAAGTCCATCATCATCGCCAATAACGTTGACTGCTGTCCGCCTGACTGTGCAAGCTTACGATCAATAAGCATAAATAGCACAGCACCTAGCAAAAATGAACCTGCAACGTCCCAAATACCAAGCGTCTCCATGCCTTTGGGAACTAATACCAAAGCCAGCGCCGATAATATAATACCAGCTCCAAACGACATTAACGTATGGGTGATCTCATACTTAACTGGACTTTCTTTGACATGATGATTGAATATGTTGGCCAAAATCCCGCCAAGAAACACCGTTGCCCCAGCAAACCCTGAAAACAAGACAAGCTTTAACAGCATGGTTTTTAATCCTTTTATGATAGTTATATACCCACAGCTTAGATACACATAGCTCAAATACCTCCAACTTAGATGTATTCGCTAGATGCTACTGATAGTAGCCCATCTTGTTAACAATAAGTGCACTACTTAGCAAAGCTGACTCACTGCCGTATTGATTTATTACCCAATCCACTGCCTTGTTTACATCTTATTAACGCTAACGACACTTACTATCAAGTTTTACGCTCTATGATGTACATGTAATAAAATATTTCAAGCAGTTCGCTTGTTGCCCTGTCAAGGCTTTAGAACAATTACAGAAGTTGATACAGATAAAAAATAATAAAGATATAGTCGATTCAATTCGCAAAAACTACAAGGTAACCGAGTGTAGATGTATACGCAATACTTCAAACGAGGTTAACGCTGTAACTTTTTTATAGTGAGTTGACTATACTAAGCTGTAAGTCATTATAGGAACATGGATATCATGAAATTTACTTCTCGAGCAACGCCTAGACTGACACTCAAAGCTGCCGTGTCAGCTGGTTTGACAGTCGCGCTATTGGGTACTGCTGTTGGTTGCACTGTGACATCAGGCTACGACAACCAACCAGTCTACCGTGATGGCAGCTTTAATCGTGCAAGCCAACAACTGCGCCAAGATCTGCGCCGCAGCGGCTACGATGTGATAAACATCAAGTCTGATGAGTATCGTGGCCGTCAAATACTGATTGCTTATGCTAAAAAGAACAATCAACTGTATGAATTAAAATATACCTATCCTGAACTTAAGCGCATCAGCTCAGTCAAAAAGAGCGGGGCAAACATCTGGCAAGATAATAACGACTATCGTCAAAAAAACCATAAAAATAATGGCAATAGTAAGTATAAGAATAACGGCAATTATAAAAACAACAGTGAGCGAAAGAAGAAAGGTCACGATGTCGAAGATAGGATCAAACAAGAAGCTCGCTATCCTGCCATCAAGCAACGGGCGATTAGAAAGGTCAATGCCATGGGCTACCGTGTCACCGATATCGAGCTGGACGAAAAGAAAAATCGGGCATTTTTTGACATTGAAGCCAAACGCGGTGGACAAGATTATGAGATTGAACTTAGCTACCCTGACCTAAACGTCATCAAACTTAAAAAAGACTAGGCCGTGTTGAACATTCGACCATGGCACTAATGAGGTGACAGCACCGACAACAGAGATATACAGTTAAGCTTTTGGCATCGCTAACCCTTTGGTGCCTATGGTCAAATAAGCCTACTTTTGGTTTATTTGATCATTTTTTTATCGCGTTATCACAAGCGCTTTTCACAGGATAAGAGGACTTTATGAAAAACAAAAACTTACTAAAACCAGCCATTGCCACTACTATCGTTGCAGCGTTACTGACATTGACAGGCTGTGTCACTGCGCCTGGCTATAATGCTTATGGCGATCTTTATGAAGATGTTTATAAGGACAGCAAGGTCTATAAAAAGCACAAAAAGACCATCAAAGCCATTGATAAAGACATCTATCAACCCGCTATTGAGCAACGAGCGGCCAATATAGTCAGTGGTATGGGCTACCGTGTCAAAGACGTCAAATACAAAAAAGGCGATAGCAAAATCAAAGTAAAGGCCACACGTGGTGGTAAAGACTATAAAATCGATATGGCCTATCCAGGTTATCAGATAATCAAAATAAAATAAGACTGAGTCACCGCTTTTAAAGCTTAAAGATCCAGCACTTCGACGACATCATACGCAGGCGTCTCATAAGGATGCGCCTGCTTTAGTGCCTCAATAACTTTAGCAATATTCGCAGTAGCAACCACCATCTCTATCCGCCATTCGTCAACTTCTTCGAGTCTATCATGGGCACCAATATGTGGATTACTGCCTGCCAAGGGCCTGAATTGCCCCGTTCCCTGCACTTGCCAGCAGCAGTGCTCATAGTTACCGATAGTACCAGCACCTGCAGCAAAAAGTGCGGACTTAACCTGTTCTAAAACGTTGTTAGGAATAAAAACGGTCAGTTTATACATAGATTGCCCTTATAAAATACGTTTAACATAAAATTGAAAAATGATAGAAACTGCTATTTTTTCGACAAAGAAGGATGCCCTGTCCACACATAACGTAGCAGCCAGTCTTTGGCATCACCAGCATACTCAATACCAATACGTGGACGCAAGGATACTGGCGGCTGACAACCATCATCCTCCACCCAAACTGCTGACTCTGGGGTGATAGATTTACCATAGAGAGTGCGATCAATTTGTAGCTGCTTAGTCAGCTTGCCAGGGCCAGCAAACTGCTTGGGATGTGTCAGTTGCTTAGTGGCGCTAAGCAATTGCTCTTCAATCAAACGGTCACTGTCATCGGTCAAAAACCCAGCACGTATCAGTACAGACTCTGGTGACTCTGCCGCGCCACTGATGAGATTCAGCATATGATGCACGCCATAAGTCAGATACACATAGAACACTCCGCCCTGCTCGTACATAATCTCAGTACGTGCTGTACGTGTGCTTGCATGTGCCTGGCAGGCAGGATCATCTGCACCGATATAGGCTTCTGTCTCAGAGATGCGCATGCGCAATATTTTCGCTGTGCCATCAGTATCTATCAACTTTCTACATAGTATTTTACCCACCAATTCAGAGGCAACCACACAGGTTGGACGGGTAAACCATGTTGGCACTAGCACAGTGCTTGTAGTGGGTTTAGACATGAAAACTCGTTAGCCTGCTTGGATAAACAAACCTTATTATAAGAATAATAAGGCGCCTTAGTCGTGTCTCTTTCTTGATGATTCAGTTATTTTTTGCACAAAAAAACTGAGCGCGTGGCTCAGTTCTTGTGTGCTACATTATTACATACTTGGATTGAACGCTTAGCTTAAGGGGACACCGATACGCTTAGCCACTTCCTCGTAGCCTTCAATCACATCACCAAGTGACTGACGGAAGCGGTCTTTATCCAGTTTTTTCTTAGTCGTTTTATCCCAAATACGGCAGCCATCTGGTGAGAACTCATCACCCAAGACGATACGATCATGGAAGACACCAAACTCTAGCTTGAAATCGACCAATATTAAATCACCAGCATCAAACAGCGCTTTCAATACATCGTTGACTTGATGGGTCAGCTCTTCCATCTTTGCTAGCTGTGCCTGTGTTGCCCAGCCAAGAGAGATAGAAAGTGACTCATTGACCATAGGATCACCAAGCGCATCATCTTTGTAAAACAGCTCATAAGTAGGCGGCGTCAACGCTTGCCCCTCTTCTAAGCCCAAACGACGAACCAAACTGCCTGCGGCAAAGTTACGCACCACGCACTCAACTGGAATCATATCCAAACGCTTGACCAGCACTTCATCTTCAGACAGCTGCTTTTCAAAATGCGTTTCGATACCAGCGTCAGCCAGTTTTTGCATAATAAAGGCATTAAAGCGGTTGTTAACCACACCCTTGCGTGCGAGTTGCTCGATACGCTTACCGTCAAGCGCTGAGGTATCATCACGAAAGTGTAAAATCAAAAGATCATTATCATCTGTTTCATAGACAGATTTGGCTTTGCCTTTATACAGCAGTTGTTGCTTTTGCATTATGGGGGTTCCTGTTCGTTCAAGCTTATGTGGTAAAAACGCGCAGCTACCGCTCAAAAATGAACGGTATGATTAGGGTGTTAAGTTTAATTAGTAGGTGCAGTAGTGATTGGAACGGTACGCTCTGGCTTTGGTAGTCGATACTGTTTGCCAGACTCGTTTTGTAATTGCAGTGTATTTTCACCCAGATTTGGGGTCGGATACAAGGGTACAAACGGAGCGGCTTGTTGCGCTACAGGCATCTCTAGTGGCGCTAACTTTTGGCTTTGTTGATATTCCAAACTGCCATTATCACGCTTACCTAGTACGCCTTTAGCGGTTTGACAACCACTCAGTACTAAGGTGCTGCCTAGAACTAAGGTAAATAGCGCAGTTAAAGTTTTTGATGTCATTAATGATGTCTTCATCATATGCTCTCTCAGAGTTAGCAATCGGTGCCTATATAGACGTGCGCTGACAATATGTCAACTCAATACCTATAAAGGCGTCTTCTAGCCAGATTTTATAGTAAATTTGCCCGTACTATGGCTTGATCGATGGTGGCATGGTGCTGCTCTGCAAGCCATACCAAGGGTAAGCGGATACCTTTATCTATCATGCCCATTTTATACAAGGCATATTTGGCAGGGATAGGGCTGGATTCAATAAACAAATCACGGTGTAAGTGTTTGATGACATCATGTGCGCTGTCAGCAGCAGCGAAATCACCGCGCAAAGCCGCCGTAAAAGTCTCACTCATGGCTTTTGGTGCCACGTTGGCGGTGACTGAAATATTACCACTGCCACCAACCTTCATCAAATCAAGCGCGGTCGCATCATCACCAGAGAGCACAACGATTCTATCACCAACCGCTTTAATCAATTGCTCTCCGCGGCCCACAGAGCCAGTCGCATCTTTAATCGCCACGATATTATCGATATCAGCGAGACGCTCAACGGTCTCTTGAGCGATATCTACGACCGTACGACCTGGTACGTTATACAGCATCTGCGGCATATCAACGGCTTCAGCGATGGCTTTATAATGCTGAAACAGGCCTTCTTGTGGCGGCTTATTGTAATAAGGCGCTACGAGCAACGCGCAGTCCGCACCAGCTTCTTTTGCGTCTTGGGTCAGCTTAATAGCCTCAAGGGTGTTATTCGCACCTGTACCAGCAATCACAGGCACACGGCCTTTGACATGCTCGACAAAATAGCGAATCACATCGCTGTGCTCTTGCATAGACAAGGTGGCAGACTCACCCGTCGTACCAACCGCAACAAGACAGTGCGTGCCTTGCTCGATTTGCCAATCTATGAGGTCTGCCAGACGTTTATAATCGACCGCTCCGTCAGGATGCATGGGCGTTACCAAGGCTACCATAGAGCCTTGTAGTCGGGTTTTAATATCGTCGTATGCTGTACTCATAACTGTGCCTTACTGGATTATCCTAGCTTTGATTAAAGCTATCGCATGATAGGTCGTTTGCAAGCGCTGCTGCCTTGCTCAATATGTATACTACTAACCAAACACTCAGTCAAACGCTGCATCTATAGAAGCACGCTTGTAATAAGTATTCAACTAATAAGTGCTAAAGACTACTGCTATAAATGACCGCTAGTGTAGCATATTTTGATTTATAGGCTCACTAACAAGTTTCGTCCCTGTCTGGGTTTTATATTGGCTTTGATTTTACCGCTCAGTTTAACGCAAATACCGTACTCTATAAAAGGTTTTGTCGATTATTAACGAATCGTCAACACATCAATGGTAGGTCGACGCACTCGAAATGGTAACCCGCGAGTACCAACACCACTACTGATAAAGACCTGTGCATTGCTATGTTGATACACCCCGCATTTGTTGTCAAAAGCCGTCTCGGGCAATAACATATTAGAAGCAAAGCTAGGCTGGTTATGAGCAGTGCTGTCATTCTGCTGCGGTGACAATCGGCTAGATTGAGCTGGTTTTGCCGCCCCTGTAATCAAGAGTGGTCTTGGCTGTAGCGTCTTGGGTAAGTCAGTAATACTATCAAATCTTGACGCTAGAATAATCACTGGTAGCACGGCATTTTCAATTTCAGTACATAACGCTGCTTTATCAGTAACAACGATCACCTCGCTGGTGTTATCGCTGGCCGAATGGCGTTTAGTAACATGATCTGCTGGCAAGTTTTTGGATGCTAGATCCTCTGGGCATAGCAGCGCCTTTGCACTAGGTAAGCTGTCGTCTTGAGAGTTTAGTTGCGGCATATCTTGCCAGCCACACAGCATGGCTACTTTTGATGAGGTATCAGCGCTCTGCGATTGCAGACTGTTCGTACTATTTTTAGGATACTTGGTTTTATGATGCTTGTCAGCTATCGGTGAGAGTGGCCGACACTGCTGACCGATATAGGTAATGTCAAGTACATCAAACGCAGCAGCTAGCGTATCTTCTAATAATGGCTGCCCTTGCTTGGTGGTATTTATGGACTGATAGCGTAAATCTGAGGTACTCATCACGGTATAAATGGGTTTATTGACCCCTTTAAACAACATCAACTGCCCAACCAGATCTGCCCCTGGATAATACAGCCAGTCACCTGTGATTAACACCGCATCTACGGATAAGGCATTAATCGTAGCGACAAGCTTTCTGATATGCCTAGGTTTGCCACTGTAGAGGCCTATACGCAAATCAGCCAATACCGCTATGGTTAGTGGCGACTGTATATTAATATCGATCGCTTGATGATGCAGGCGTAAGCGATTGGGCTGGACAATAACGGCATAAAAATACAACCCCATGGCTATCACAGCCATCAAAACCGCAGGCAGCGATAGACTGCCAAGCAGTGGTGTCACGTTTTGTACCCAACCAATAATAAGTAATAACGCCCAAAATGGCATGGTATAAGCGGCATAATACAAAGCCAGCTTGGGCCAAATACGCATAAAGCGCTTACTGGGGTTGGCATTAAATGTCTGTAAGCATGACCACAGCACCACATACGCCAGCAATGCCGTCACAGTAATGATACCTAGCGTATAAATAGCATGGTCAGTCATGAATACCTAGCTGTGGATGTGGATGAAAAAAGAAAAAGCCAGTGTGCCGCATAGTTGATTATGTCGTGAACACTGGCCTATCAAAAACCGCCTTATTATACCTATATTCAATGGATGCGCTAGCCTCAAGCAACCACCAAGCAACCACCCAGCAGTCCAGCAAAAAATCAGCCATTATAAAGCTCAAGGTCCACAAGTCAAAACCCCATTCCTAGTGCTCACTTAAATTGCTCAAGCATGACCAGCAAACTTATAAGTCATGTCTCCATTATTAATCAATGCGCAAACCAATAATAGCGGGTATACCTTGACGCATAATCTCGATAGTAACGACACCTTTTTTGGGCAGCGATGAGATAGCATCGGCAATATCCGTCGCCTTTCTGATAGGCTTTTGATGCAAGTTGGTAATGACATCCCCTGCTAATATACCAGAGCGCGCGGCAAGACCCGTAGGCTCAACGGCCGTGACCAAGACCCCAGTCTTGCCATCTGTCGCAAGCTCTGCTTGCTCATCAGGGGTCAAGTTACGTAAGCGCAGACCTAAACGCACTTCATCATCTTGTTGGTTTTGACCTTCAGCTTGTACATCACTTGGGGCATGGCTAAGTGTGCCAGACACAGTGAGCTGCTTGCCGTCTCGTTGTACTTGAGCACGGAACTTATCATTGGGCTTAGCGCGGTTAATGAGGTTTAAGAGGTCTGAGGCGCGCATGATCTTGTTATCATTGTACTGCAAGATGATATCGCCTGATTTTAGACCTGCTTTTTGGGCTGGCGAGTCTGGTGATACCCGCGTCAATAACGCGCCTTGTGGCCTCGCGAGCTTATAGACCTCTGCCAAGTTACGATCAATGTCCTGCGGATAGATACCTAAGTAGGCGCGCGTCACCTCACCGTTGTTTTTTAGCTGCTCGTAGATATCCATCGCCGCATCAATGGGAATAGAGAACGACAAGCCCATATAGCCGCCCGTACCACTAAAGATACGTGAGTTGATGCCAATCACTTCACCGCGCTGATTAAACAAAGGGCCACCTGAGTTGCCAGGGTTAAGCGCCACATCGGTTTGGATAAAAGGCACGCTGGTCTCACGGGAAAAACTGCGCGACTTGGCACTGACGATACCAGCAGACGCTGAGTAGTCAAAACCAAATGGCGAACCGATGGCCAATACTGGCTCTCCAACTCTGATGATGTTGGAGTCGCCAATTGGTAGCGCTGGGAACTGACTGCCAGTTACTTTTAACACCGCCACATCCGAGCGCTCATCACTACCGACCAAGGTAGCATCTAGCTCTGTGCGATCATTTAACGTCACGGTGATTTTGTCAGCGCCCTCAACCACATGATGGTTGGTGAGCATATAACCGTTGGAGGTGATAAAAAATGCGGTTCCATACGCGTGTTCAATCGCGGGCGTGGCTGCTCGATCAGGAATGCGTAAACGGTCACCAAAGAACTGTCGCAGCAATTCTGCGGTCTGAGCTTGAGCAAGCTCCGCCTCGCTCACGGTCTTGGTCACATTCACCCGCGCCACTCCTGGCGTCACTTGCTGTACAAGGTTAGAGAAGTCTGTGGTAGCGACTGCAGCTTGTGCGGTTTGAGTGGTCGCTACGCTCATGCCCGCCACCATCGTTGTACTTACTGCTACCGCCAGCAAGCTACGCTGTAGTATGCGCTGTAAATGATAAGCGATTGGTTGACTCTGCATAGTATCCTCTTATTTAATTATCTATATTTAGTTATCTAGATGCATTCAATGTATTTGGGCTGAATGCTTTTATTATTAGGGCGTATCATACAGTTGCAATGCAGCTCTGTTGTAGCCTTATTCTCAGACATATAATCTTAACCTATTTTTTATGCTGCTACTGTATAACAAAATCAGTATTTATTTTACTGTGGTTTTATTATCCACCTTGTATTATGCAAGACATTGTCCGCCATGACCATACACATCAACATGAGCATGGACTGGACTGGACACGAGCATGATAACTTAGTAAGCCGTCCCATAAACCAGCCAACTCGTCAGTCTCTAGTCTGCAAGTTTGCCTAGCGCACTTAATACAAGACAAATAAAATCATGCTATGATAACAAACCGAATAATACTCACAGTAGACAAAAGTTCACTATGAGCACATGGCTTTATCTGGATGACCATCGTGGCTTCTATTATAAAGGAGCTGTATATCGCTTGTTATCTACCGCAATTAATGACGGTAGATGATGCTTATTTAAACCTGTACGCTTTACACAATGACTGCTTTTCTACTGCTATTCCTGCCTGCTCTGATATGGCACGAATACCCTTTATGATGACTCATGATAAATCTAGCCGTTGTCACTGTTTAAAATGGTCATTTTACTATAGCACTATTTAGAGTTTATCAGCGGGCACTGATTGGTGCCGTCGCAGAACGAACAGACTCTACAATATGTGAAGTATGACAAGCTTATAAAAGGATTGATTTATGGATACCGCCCTATTGCTATCCGGCGTGGTTGGGCTCGGCATTGCCGCCCAATGGTTGGCTTGGTATTTAAAGCAGCCGTCCATTCTATTTTTATTATTGATCGGCATTATTGTTGGGCCGATACTCGGTATATTTGATCCCGATTTGGTTTTAGGCGAGCTGATGTTCCCTTTTATCTCTTTGGGTGTCGCCATCATCTTATTTGAAGGGTCACTAACCTTAGAGTTCGATGAAATCAAACAGCACGGTACTGTCGTACAGATGCTGGTATCGGTTGGGGTAGTGATTACCATCGCCATCGTGGCGCTATCGACGTATCTATTATTCGACGTCGATCCCTTGATTGCACTGCTATTCGGTGCGTTGGTCTGTGTGACTGGGCCAACGGTGATTATGCCGCTACTGCGTAGTGTGCGCCCCAACAAAACCATCTCCAATATCCTAAAGTGGGAAGGCATCATCATCGATCCCATCGGTGCGATTGCGGTGGTCTTGATTTATGAGTACATCATCTCTGGCGGTGAAGCCAGTAGTATCCTGCTGTTTGCCAAGATTGTTGTACTAGCCTCAGCCATTGGTATGGCTGGTGCGTGGGCGCTTGCATTCTTAATGCGCCGCAATATGATTCCTGAATTCTTGCGTAATGTCTTTACGCTGGCCTTTGTATTATTGCTGTTTTCGATATCGAACCATTTGGAGCACGAATCAGGTCTCTTAACCGTTACTGTGATGGGCGTTGCCTTAGCCAACTGGCCCAAGTTCCCGCGTGATACGATTTTGGAGTTCAATGAATCACTAACCATTTTACTGATTTCGGTGTTGTTTATTATCCTTGCTGCTCGGGTGGAGCTTGCAGACTTAATGAGCGTTGGCGTTGCAGGTTTGGTATTACTCGCCATCGTTATGTTTGTAGCGCGTCCATTGTCTGTTTGGGCATCTGCCATTGGCTCGAACTTAAAAACCAATGAAAAGCTGATGATCAGCTGGATTGGCCCGCGTGGTATCGTTGCCGCCGCCATCTCTTCTCTGTTCGCGATTCGCTTGCAAGAGTACGATATTCAAGGCGTTGAGTTGCTAGTACCTTTGGTGTTTATGGTGATCATCGGTACGGTCATGATTCAAGGTTTGGGCGCAAAAATGGTGGCCAACTTTCTGGGTGTCCGTGAGCCTGAGACCAATGGTATCTTAGTCGTCGGCTCAAACCCTGTCGCCCTCATGGTTGCGACATCTTTAAAAGATCATGGCTTCGATGTCGTTATCGCCCACAACAACTACACCAACATCGCAAAAGCGCGTATGAGCGGTCTGCGTACCTACTTTGGTAATCCCGTCTCTGACCACGCTGACCACCATCTCGACTTAATCGGCATCGGTCACCTATTTGCCATGAGTATAGATAAAGAATTGAACACGCTCTCTGAGATTCATTATCGACATGAGTTTGGTGAACAAAAAATATTCCGTCTCAAATTCAGCGACGAAAAAGCCAAAAGTGAGCGCGATACCAAGCAGGCAAACTTCCACTCGCAGTGGCTGTTCGGTAAAGATGTCACTTATACCAAGCTTGCCAGTATGCTCTCCAAAAAGGCTAAAATTAAGATTACTAATATCACAGACAGCTACAGCTTTGAGCAGTACAAGGCGGACAATAAGCAGTTTGTCCCATTGTATACATTGGATAAAGAAGGTCATCTGAATGTCTTTACCGACAAGTTTGATGGTACAGTGCCACGTGATCGCAAGCTGGTCGCGCTGGTCGTTGAAGACGAGGTGCAACCAAAGACGGTAGATGTCACCGCCAAGCAAGAGCAAGCAAGGGCGCTTGCGGATGCAAGTTTCGAAGCCAAGTCAAAAGCACCTGAAAAGCGTAAAGAAAAAGAGCTCAGCGCACCGTTAGCAAACGAGATGTCGCAAGATGATACGGCAAAGGCAGGTAGCTCAGCTGAAGCAAAAACAGAGGACAAAGCTGCAGAGCCAGCTAAAGCAAATGAGTCAGCTATCGCTGCCGTGTCTACAGCCAAGCCTGCCAGTGCAGAAGCGAAAAGCTCAGAGCCAAAAAGCCCTGCTGCAAAAAAATCTGACTACAAAGCGTCTAGCTCTGTTGCTCAGATAAAAGCCAATGCCCAAGGCAGTGGCAGCGCACCCAAGAACAAAAAAGGCGCGCTGGATCCAAAACGTCTACCTGACACAGACAGAAACACAGAAGCTAATAACACAGCTACTACTAAGTCAGATTCGGCTAATGATGTAGAGAAGTAGCACCAGCTTTTTATTCTAATTCAATAGCGAAAACCCCAGTTCAACTTTGAGCTGGGGTTTTTATCATTAGGGCGTTTGGCTGATTTGATAACACGCCCTAGCAAAATTTGCTACCATGTATTTTTTAGGTTTTATGATTTAGATTTGATGAGTCCATTCTAAATCATAAAACTGGCATACTCTATGCCACGTGCTGTTGGTATTAATTTCCCTTGCGTGCTGTGCCTACGCCGACAGAGGCTGCGAGAAGTTAATACCAGCAGCACTGTAGCTAGTTTACAGTGTGTTAACTATAGTCAAGTATCGTTATTCAGGTGATGGAATTATGGCAAAAAATGCCCTACAAGCTCAACTGCTAAAAGCGGGATTGGTGGATAGCAAAAAAGCCAAGAAACTCAGCAAACAGTCTCAGCATGCCAAGCGTACTGGCGATGCAGAAAATATCGAAGCAAAAAAAGCGTTGGCAGAAGCACAAGCCAAACAAAGAGAAAAAGACCAGCTGCTCAATCAGGAAAGACAACGCGCTTTAGAAGAAAAAACACTCACTGCCAATATCATTCAAATGATTAAGCAGCATCAGATAACTGAAACCCAAGGCGAGGTGACTTATCAGTTCGTTGATGACGCTAAAATCAAAAAAATCTATATCACTCAAAAGCTATATGATCAGGTAGTGGCTGGCCATGTGGTGATTGCACGACTGGAGGAAGGCTACGCCCTACTTCCGCGTCCATTGGCAGATCGTATCAATGAAAAGCAAGAAGGCTTTATCGTGGTGTCCAACGACACCGCAGATAGTGAGCTGGCAGATGACGATCCTTACGCCGCTTATGTGATTCCAGATGACTTGATGTGGTAACTGCTGACGAATCAGCTTATATCAAGCTGACTCGTGACGACCTGCCATATACGGGCGCTGACCTCATCGGCAGTGCCTGACGCCTCGATACGGTGAATACGCTCAGGATGCTCAGCAGCCAGCGCGCTAAACCCTGCATAGACACGATTAAAAAAGTCCGTCGCCTGCTGCTCGAAGCGATCGGCAGCGCTGCGCTTACCTGCACGCGCCATACCCTCTAACACTGGCAGATCAAGCCATAGTGTCAGCTCTGGCATCTGCGGTATAAACTGCGCAATTAATGTCTCTATCTTTATCAATGCCACAGGATCAGCATGCGCACGCGCAAAGCCCTGATAAGCGATGGTCGAATCCGTAAAACGGTCACATATCACCCAAGTACCGCGCTGCAATGCAGGCAAGATGACTTGCTGTAAATGGTCGCAACGTGCCGCAAACATCAGCAGTAGCTCAGTATCATCATTGATATCAGTCGCAGGATCTAACAAGATGGCGCGTAGACGCTCAGCGAAGGGACTGCCACCTGGCTCACGTGTGCGTAGGTAGTCGATACCAGCCGCTTGCAAGCGGGCACACAGCTGCTCGATAGCGGTGGTTTTGCCCACGCCTTCGGTACCTTCAAAACTGATAAAACGACCCTTGTTTGGGTGATTACTCATATTATTACCTAAAATCTACTCTGGCGGGGTTTGTGCTTTCTTTTCACGCATCACCTTGAGGTACTCTTGTACCGCTCGGTTATGATCCGCTAAGTTGTTGGTAAATTTGTGCCCACCTGTACCGGTCGCCACAAAGTATAGCGCATCACTGTCTGCTGGATGCAGTGTGGCTTCGATAGAAGCCGCCGACGGTAGCGCAATCGGTGTTGGCGGTAGGCCGTCGATTTGATAAGTGTTATAAGCCGTTTTTTCGTCGATGTCTTTGCGGCGAATATTGCCATCATAGCGACTGCCCATACCATAAATGATGGTCGGATCGGTCTGCATGCGCATGCCCTTGGTGAAGCGGTTGGTAAATACTGCTGATACCAAGGGACGCTCTTCAGGGATGCTGGTTTCTTTTTCGATAATAGAGGCCATGATGAGCGCTTCATAAGGCGTTTTGTATGGTAGGTCTGGCGCACGGTTTTCCCATGCATCGGTAAGCGCTTGCTGCTGACGCTTATACAGATCGGTCAGTACCTGCTTATCACTGGCACCTTCGCCATAATAATAGGTATCAGGGGCAAACCAACCTTCTAGATTGTATTGCACGATAGGATCGCTATGAGACGTCACCGAGTCTGGCAAGATATCCACCAAGTCTAGCGCCTGCGCGATACTGGCATTACTCGCATCGCCGCTGTCTGTGATCAGCACTTCTTTTTTGATGCCGGGGTTGTCACGTAAGGTTTGATACAACTCGTTTACGCTTCTACCCTCGATGATTTGTACTTTGACCATAGCAACTTTTGCACCCTGCCCTAGGATGTGCAAAACCTCGGCGATGGTTGGATTGGCAGGCAGTTGATAAATACCCGCATGCAATGGCGCATCTACTTGCGATTTGATATAAATCTTGGCAACGGTACTCGAAAACAGTGGGATTTGTTGCTGCCACTGCGGTAGCAATCCATAATAGGTATCACCCTGCTCGATGGTCACCTTCTGCTCTGGCTGCTCGATGCGTCCAAATAAAGTCTGATAGACCATCACCAATAAAAACGCAGCAATCAAACCCAGTACCAATAAGATCTGATAGCCGCGCTGCATAAAAAACGATGGATTGTCTTTTTTGTACTTGCGTGGTTTACTTTGGCTACTGATTAAGGAGATGTCAGTGGCTAGCGCTTTGTCTTCTTCGCTCTCGTCAGTAGCTACTGGTGCTTGCTCATCAGCCATTACTGGCTCTGAGTCTAGGCCATCAGTCGGCTCATTAGGAGCATCGGCTTTATCACTAGCCTGCTTTTTATTAGGCTCATCAGAAGGGGTATCGGGTGTTGGCTTGCTCATGACAACTCACAGGGCAGAGGTTTGCTAGAATTTAGCACTGAACCGTGCGCTTTTCAATGTTATTTGCTTAGTCTTCCCCAATTAGTCTTTAAACGACGTGCTAGTATTGATGACCGCAACTTTCACATCACAGCTTAGCCTATCCATTCACCCATGTATCACTGTCAAAACGACTGACTCTTATGAACTTAAACTTTAATCAAGCACTCGCTGCTAACTATCGCTCACCTTCTCAAATCATTCGGATACTGAGTGAGGCGTGGGTAAAAGACAATGGCTATTGCCCTAATTGTAGCACCCAGCCTTTATCTGAATTTAGCAATAATCAACCTGTCGCTGATTTTTATTGTGCAAATTGTGCCGAACAATACGAGCTAAAAAGTAAAAAAGCCAAATTAAGTAATATTATTAACGATGGCGCTTATGCCACTATGATGCAGCGCATCAAGAGTGATGATAACCCAAGCTTTTTCTTTTTGACTTATTCAGCACAACTAAGCGTTAACAACTTTTTAATTATCCCTAAGCATTTCTTCAAACCCGATATGATTATCAAACGTAACCCGCTACCAGCAACGGCGCGGCGTGCTGGTTGGGTCGGCTGCAATATTGACCTGCGCCAAGTTCCCGAATCTGGAAAAGTATTTTTGGTGAAAAATCAACAGGTCATCCCGAAAGACAACGTCCAACAACAATATCAAAAAACGCTATTTTTACGCGAGCAATCACAGCAGACACGGGGCTGGACATTAGATGTTTGGCAATGTATTGATAAGCTTGATAGTAAGTTTACCCTCAATCAGGTTTACAGCTTTGCGGATGAGCTACAACTTAAACATCCTGAAAACCAACATATTCATGCCAAAATTCGTCAACAGCTACAGGTGTTACGTGATAAGGGTATTATTGAGTTTGTGGCGCGTGGTCGTTATCGAAAACTAAGCTAATCTTACTATCTCGAATTTAAGAAGTAAGAAAGTTTCTATTTTTCAAACTACAGTCACTTTAAGCGACCATAACCAAATATGATTAATTTGTATCACTTCTAACTCGTTAATTTTCAATAGTAATCTAGCATGTTCAAGCGTAAGCGTAGTAGCATCTTGCCAACCAATGACTTTGATTAACTGTGCCAAATCTTTATTTTTAACAGCTGTTGAAGACAAAAAATCTGATTCAAAATAAAGGTCATTCTGAATCAGTAGCCAAGACTCTTGTAGCCATAAAAAGTCGTTCACTTCTCCTAATGGGCATTCAAATGCTATGTAATTTTCTTTAGGATTACCCATTTCATCTATTTCCTCCCACCAATGCTTGGTTGATAGCTCACAAGGCGTAATACTATCGTCCTCTTTAAACTCCTTACCATCATAACGCACAGGACAATTAGAGAATATGTCAATTTTTTGATATAGCTGAGTCAAATTTTTTGTATGCAGCAAATAAGAGGTTTGGACATCACACACTATAGGATTTATTCGCATTAACAATCACCTTTTTACTTAATTATTTAAAAGGCGATCATTGATCATTTCACCGCATGACACAAGCTTAGTTAACAAAAGACGATCACTTCTCCGAGTTCCTTTTGCTAGGATCACCAGCACAATATCTAGAAAAAAAGTGAGCACAGCTATGACAAAGACAGAAGACTTAAAGACCTATCAAATAGAAATTGTCGAGACGATGAGTAGTATCTTGGAAGTTACGGCTGAAGATGAGCAAGACACACTGTTAAAAGCGCAAGAGAGATATCGCAATGAAGAAGTTGTTTTGTACCCAGATGATTTTATAGATACTAAATTTAATATTTTTGATGTGAAATAAGCGACTAATTAAACTCAACCACCTGCCCAGACAGCAAAGTAAGTTCAGATACTGGCATCACCCCGCGCAGCGCATTACAAAAGAACAAACCGCGTAAGCTTGGCAAATCCTCATCACTTAATGAACGCATGATCACCGGTGTTTCCGTATTGGCAAACGCATCAATGATGACTTGGCGCTGTACGCCCGTCACCCCTGACTGTGTCAGTGGCGGTGTATACCACTGCCCTGATAACAGATAATCGGTCGCCCTATTGTCGCTATCAGCCATACCTGCTTGCGCTTGCGACTTGTCAGCGACTGGCGACCCTGAGAACTGAGAGGAGAGCTGATAAAAGACATTGCTCATCGTGCCCTCGACCCAGTAGCCCATCATATCGCGTACCAAGCCTTCACCGATAGTTGGCTTAGTTGCTTTGACCTGCTGGAGCTCACCACTGGCGAGCACACTATCGAGACGATTTAGGCTTTTTAGACCTGATAGCGGTGGCGGTAGACAGCTAAACTGCGCGGTCAGACAGGTTGCTGACATCATAGGCTGCATCAGCACAGTGCGCCCATCTGGCAATTGTGCTTTCATAGCGGTATCAATCGGCATAGCAACTGATTTTAGCCAGACTTCACAGCCACTGCCCGCTACATCAGGCGCAAAGCCATAACCACGCACAGACTGTGCTACCCGAGTCACGACAACTTTCATCATACCTTGCTGTAGCTGTTGCGCATGCGCTTGTAGGATGACCATTAACTTTTGGCTATCAAGCGTCAGTTGTAGGGCCTGAGCGTGCGAGATAAGGCGCTGATAATGATAGTCTTGCCACACTATCGCGCCATCGATGACAGCGATAGTACTAAAGAATCCATCACCATAAGCCAGCCCGCGATTGTCTGGCGTTATTGGCGCTTTTTTTACTGTAGTATCTTTTACAGTCTCTACGATATTATGCGCAGAAGTATTGATAGCATCATCCACAGAGCCTGGCTGCGGATGAGGAGATAAACGTTGCCAATCGCTAGCCGCTGCTGTCATGCTTAGCTGGCGTCCGCTTGTTGCTCGCCTGACTTATTCAGTACCAGCATGCAGCTATAAAACTCACACTTAGCCAGCTCTACTTTTTGCCCGCCGATGGTTTTGTTTTTGATGATTTGGCCACCAAGCATCTCGGCGATTAATTTACCGCCATCAACGCCCATTAGCTGCTGCGCTAGCTGATACGATTTCTTCGCATGGGCTTTACTCAGCTCTTTTTCTTTATCAGAGTCAGTAGGATTGGCATAGTACCAACCAAGCTCAAGGTACTTTTCGGAGTCGATCAAGTCTAAATAAGGCGCATCCGTGTCCATAAAGCGATATTTGGTAGCAGGGTTACTGGCATAGTCCAAGCTGTTTTCATCATTGCTAACCACCTTGCCATAAGCGGGTTTGATTTTATCCAGCTCATGGATGCTCACGGATTTGTCGCTACTGTTACCCCATGATGCCACATCATACTTGACCGGAGTGCCTTGCTCGACAGTGGCTCCGTCCATATCTGTATCTGGCGTCGGACTTGACTGTACGGTCTCTGCCGCGGGTGCGTTGTCGCTATTGGTATCAGGTTCGACATCTTTTTGAGAGCCATTACAAGCGCTCATTGACAATCCAGCTGCCATCATTATGCTGACCACAAAGGTCTGTAGGGTGTTATTCCACATGGGCAATTCACTCACATTTTTAGGGTCTTAGAGTTCTATTAAAAGTTAGATTAACCAGCAACCAAACTAGGGCGTGTACGCAGGCTAACTCAGTAGGCTGTATAAAGAGATCATGCAATAACTGCGCCAATGACAAACCCAGCGCCACTCACCATGACCAACCATGCTCTGTTGTTATTCTATCGTTGATATGACCTAACGATGATACACCGATATCCGCTGCATCATTATAGGGTCAAGACCACAGTTTACCCAACTGCCCAGTGCTTGACTAGCCTTTACGTTACATAGAAGAGTCGCAGAGAGCACAGATTTGTTAAAGACCTTGTTATCCCCTATGATAAGTAAGTTTTGATTGATTTTTCCTACCCTTTCTTTCTATCATCAACTTATCACCAATGGCCAGTAGAGCACTTATGACCCAGCATTTTATCGTTATTGGCAACCCGATTGCCCACAGTAAATCTCCTGAGATTCATCAAGTATTCGCAGCGCAAGCGGGTATCGATATTGACTATCAGCGCCAGTACTGCCCTGATGATGCCGCTAGCTTTACAGCGGTGATTGAAGCATTTTTTCATGGCGGCGGTGTCGGTGCCAATGTGACCGTACCCTTCAAGCAAGTGGCTTATGATTGCTGCGCGGCTCGTGGCGGCTTGTCTGAGCATGCCAAAGTCGCTGGTGCCGTCAATACGCTGCTGTTAAACAAAACCCTGCTACAGAGTGGCGTGCCTACTGCAGAGGCGCTATACGGTGATAATACCGACGGTCAAGGTCTGGTCAATCATATGACCAGTCTGGGCTGGCCTCTCACGCAAGCTCGCGTTGCCATCATTGGTGCTGGTGGTGCTGCCCGCGGCGTGGTCTTGCCGCTTATCGAAGCAGGCGTCAAGCAGCTGACCATTGCCAACCGCACTTTGACAAAGGCAGAGACCTTGGTTACAGAGCTGAGCGCCGCCAGTCGCACCATTGCTGAGCATAATATCCAGACCTGCGCCACCACCGAGTTAACGGGACAGTTTGACCTGATTATCAATGCCACTTCTATCGGGCTGTCAGGCGATACCTTGCCACTGGCTGAGGAGTTAAATTGCCATTACGCCTATGACATGATGTACGGACGCACGCTGCCATTTTTGCAGCACTTTGAGGCGCGCGCTGCGCAGATATCAGACGGCTACGGCATGCTGATTGGGCAAGCGGCATTGAGTTTTGAGCGTTGGACGGGTCACACAATCGATGTGGCATTAGCCACCGAGACTTTAAAACAATAGTCGTAAACTAGGGTGTGCCATCAATTAGATTATGAGGGTAAAAATATAAATGCTTTAATTAGTGACATGCCCTAGGCCAGACGGATAAGTAACCATTCTTCAAAACGCTGTAAGGGTGCACGCAGCTTGGCTGAATGTATGACTAAGCCGCCACTGAGACCCACCATACAGCCGATAGTGGTATCGAGCATACGCACGCGGATGACTTCCTGTACACCGAACTGCGCAAGCGATACCGTGCTGCCGTACTCCGCTATAAAGATGGTCAGGGGAGTGACAAATATCACTGCCAATCCATAATGGCGATCGACCAACGCCTCAATACAGAGCATCAGTAGTAGTATCGCCACGGCCACTCCCCACATTGAAAGATTCCAAGACATCATCCAACCCGCCAGCCCCATCCCAACTAACGTACCCAGCAAACGATGGAGCTGTTTGATCCATATCGTGCGCATCTGGATGCCCTGAATGATGATAAAACAACTGACCGCTGCCCAGTATGGATAAGGCATCTCAAGCATCATGGCGATAAACAATGCCAAGCTCACAAACCCAGCCACGATGAGACTCTCCGTCAGAGTATCAGGCTGATATTGATAAGTTGGCGTAGGCTTGGAGGGACGCGTTGCTAACAAAAACAGCGTATATAGCGATGCCATAAACATCGCAAAACCACTGCCTAGCATCACAAGCCCTGTCGATGACATCACTTCATCCAGAGTGACAGGTATGAATAACGCAATGGCACCAGCCATCATCACAAACAGCCCAGCTGGCGGCGACTGACGATAATAACGACCGAAGATAACCACGCCAAACGCTATCAACGAAAACACGGGCAATCTGAGTATCGGAATTTGTTGAGCGATAAGCCCAAGCGCAAAACACAGCGTCATCGCAAACCCCCACGCCATCACTGTCACCAACCGATAAGGCAAAGAGCCCGCCAAAGGCAAATTCAAAATAATCATCGCCCCCAAGGACGCTTTGATACCTGCAGGCAGCGCACCGAAATAGGCACCAACAAACACGGGAAAGCTAATGGCGATAGCAGCAATAATTGGCATATGCCATGGCCGACGGCTCCTGTTAACGGTTAGCAAGTGATCAAGTTCGCCATGGATGAGATACTTGATATAAACAAGCAACTGCTTAATCCATTGTTTTCGCTTTGCGATGTGCCCTGATACGGCCATAAATCTTAATCCCAGTGAAATAAATCAATCTCTATCTACGCTATATTACCAAGTCTTGGCTTACTAACTATAATTATAAGTAATATCTTATAGTGTTAAACATGAATTTTAGTTATATATAGTATATTTGTCTGCACATAACATTTATACTGAGATTAAGTTCCAACCCTTTTTATAAATGAAGTAGTTCTTAACTGCACTCTTAATAAATAAGCAGTACTTAACAAACACCATTCTTAACATCCATCCTATTACATCGTAGATTTCGGCTAATAAACGAGCTGATACGAATCAACCAAAGAGACCAACTATGTTAACTTACAAAGCGCCTTTGCGTGACATCAAATTTTTGATAAATGACGTTTTTGACTATCAAACCCATTATAAAGATTTAGATAATGGCGAAAATGCTGATCCTGAAACAGTCGATATGATTTTGCAGGGTATGGCTGACTTCGCTGAAAACGTCTTGTCTCCTATTTATCAGCCTGCTGACGAAGAAGGCTGTCATTTCGAAAATGGCGTTGTGACCACACCGAAAGGCTTTAAAGAAGCGTATGACCAGTTTGTAGAAGGTGGCTGGCAAGGTATCTCGTACCCTGAAGAGTACGGCGGTATGAACTTACCAATGTCATTGAACCTAATCAAAGCAGAAATCATCGGTACTGCCAACTGGCCATGGGCGATGTATCCAGGCCTATCAACGGGCTGTATCAATACCATGATGCAGTACGGTACGGATGAGCAAAAACAGACTTATTTGCATAAATTGGTTGAAGGCTCATGGTCTGGCACCATGTGTCTAACCGAACCACAGTGTGGTACGGATTTGGGTCAGGTTAAGTCAAAAGCCATTCCACAAGAAGACGGTAGTTACAAGCTCAGCGGTACCAAAATCTTTATCTCAAGTGGTGAGCATGATTTAACAGAAAACATCATCCATATCGTCCTAGCACGCCTACCAGATGCACCAGGTGGCACGCGCGGCATTTCACTATTTATCGTACCAAAGTTCTTACCCAACGCTGAAGGCGAGATTGGCGAGCGCAATGGTGTGAGCTGTGGCTCTATCGAGCACAAAATGGGCATCAGCTCATCATCGACTTGCGTCCTAAACTTCGATGAAGCCACCGCTTATCTGATTGGTGATCCAAACAGAGGTCTAAAAGCGATGTTCACCTTTATGAACACTGCTCGTCTCGGTACTGGTATTCAGGGTCTTGCGCATACTGAGCTGTCATTCCAAAACGCCCTGCCATATGCCAAAGAGCGCCGCTCTATGCGCGCATTATCAGGCACCAAAGATCCTGAAAAAGTAGCAGATGCCATCATTCACCATGCTGACGTACGTCGTATGCTATTGACGCAAAAAGCCTTTGCGGAAGGCGGTCGCTCAATGATTTATCACGCTGCGCGCTATGCAGACAAGATGTCACAAGGTATCGCGAATGGTGATGATGCAGAGTTTGAGAAGTGGGATGACAAGCTTGGTTTTTATACCCCTATCCTAAAAGGCTTCTTAACTGAGCTGGGTATCGAAGCGGCTAAGCATGGTCAGCAAGTTTACGGTGGTCATGGTTATATCAAAGAATGGGGCATGGAGCTTATCGCTCGTGATGCTCGTATCGCCACTATGTATGAAGGTACGACTGGTATCCAAGCGCTTGATTTATTGGGTCGTAAAGTGATCCTACAGTCAAAAGGTAAAATCATTCGCGATTACACCTCAAGCATCATGAAGTGGTGTGGCGAATACGCTCTTGATAAAGACATGCGTAAATTCGTGTGGGCATTGACCAAGCTGTGTGCCGAATGGAACACCCTGACCGTACGCTTGATGCTGATGGCACGTAAAGACCGTGAAATCATCTCAGCGGCCTCAGACGACTATCTGATGTACTCAGGCTACGTAATGATGGGCTATCATTGGGCACGTATGGCGGCAGTCGCTTATGAAAAACTAGAAGAAGGCGGCGTAGAAGCACCAGAGTTTTATGAGGCTAAGATTCAAACCGCTGAGTTCTACTTTGATAAGCTGTTGCCACGCACCTCAGGTCATGCGGAAGCCATGGTCGCACCAAGCGAGAGCATGATGAACATGCCTATCGATAGCTTTGCCTTTCTAGACTAAGCCTTATCAAACAATATCAAAATTAAGTCAATAATCAAAAAGCGCCCAATACATTGGGCGCTTTTTTGTTGTTTCTCATTTTAGGCACGCTCTATAGTCTGTTGGACTCTCAATTATTAGGACTGACTATACTCAGCATTTTCTTTTTATAAACGGCACTAATCTCTTCGACTTCGGCGCATATTTGCAAAGCTGCGCGTCCTGACTGCTCTTCGGCCAAAGCCTCTTCTATCGTGGTCACCAAAAGCTCAGCCAATTGATTGCGCGCCACAATATCACGCCCTGTCATCAGTTTTAGGTGCGCATAAATGAAGCCATGCTCCTGCTCATCATCTTCGACACCGACTAAAAAGGTATCCACTGGTAGTATACGTGCTTTGATATCAGTAGGTTTACCAAAGTGACCACTATCCCACAGCGCTTTATTTAACGCTTTAAGTAAGGACTCTTCGTGAGCGATACTGACATTGGGCGTCGCTTGAATGGTTAAATGCGGCATAGGTATTTCCTTATAATATATTGAATGAAAAAAACACTTTATTGATAGCAGAAAGCTTAGCACGTTTGGCTACTTATTATAGTTGTTCAAATAGTCGCTCCCCATTACTAAACCCTAGCCATCGGCAATGTCAGCAAAGCAAGCGCTCAGCGTTTCTGCCAACTGCATCGGTGGTAGCTCAATCTCTAACCCGCGACGCCCAGCACTGACATAAATGCTCGTATGCGGCTGTGCCGAGCTGTCTATGACTGTTACTAGGCGCTTCTTCTGCCCCAACGGACTGACACCGCCCAGCACATAGCCTGTGCTGCGTTCAACCTGTTTGGGATCTGCCATCTGTACTTTTTTGCAGGACAGCAATTTATTAGAAGACAGGGCTTTCGCCATTTTTTTAAAATTTAAGGTCGTATCGACTGGCAGAATTGCAACAGCGAGCTTGCCAGTATCAGTCTCTACCACTAAGGTCTTGAAGATTTGTGCCGCTGCGACCTCTAGCTTTTCAGCAGCTTCTAACCCAAAAGAGACGGCATTACTATCATGCGTGTATTCATGCAACTTGTAATCAAGACGGCGCTGTTTGGCAATGTTAATAGCAGGAGTCATATAATCAGTCCTAAATAATAGCGGTACAAATATTATAACCCGCGACTGGGGTAGATGAACGTTATGAGATGCCGTGGCAGACATGCAGCAGATATATTTTACGCAAAAATCTTGCACCGTGGTAATAGAGTTACGCACAGAATCATGGCAACTTTGTCTAAGGATAACTTTATAATATATTCAGCAGAGATACAGACACCATATATCGCTTTATGCACTTTTATGGCATCATAAGGCCATTACATTTACATAGCATGACTTTTTATTATGATACCCAACCGCTTAAAAAACAAACTCTTAAAAAAACGAAAAGCCAAAACATCAGTGCTCTCAGATGCCAAAAAAGCGCCTACTGCTAATACCTCAGTAGCCACGCCTTATAACAGCACTCCGATCAATCAGCTATACCGCAAACTATCAGGAAAAACACTGAATGTGGCGGTCAAAGCCAAGCTATTAGGTGAGTTGCCGGTACTGAATGAAGACGACCAGACACTGACTTTTTATGTACTGCAGGACTATTCACGCTCCAACAGTATTTTGATTGACTTGCAAACGCAGGAATATCAGCTGCCGCCTGCTCTGGTAGATGTAAAAGACAGTGCGCATGATATTGATGAAAGTGCAGCCATTATATTTTTGCATCATCCCAAAGCCAAAGAGCGTAAGTTATCACCGCGCTTATCACGCCTAGTCGCTGCCAGTCTGCAACACCCAGATCTCAAGATACGTTTGATACCTGTATCCATCCTGTGGGGACGCGCGCCAGAAAAAGAAGACTCCTTGCTCAAGCTACTCATGACCGATAACTGGCAAGATCCTAGCATCACCAAGCAGTTATTTAATATCGGAGTAATGGGCCGTGACACCTTTGTGCAATTCCATGCACCCAAAGACTTGCGCACTCTTATTAATAATAATCTAAATACCAATTTAGATATTTCTGATTTAGATGAGCTGAGTGCATTTGATAGCGCAGCAAGCTCTGATAATACCGTAGCGTCAGTATCTAGCAATACGTTAGTAGCAACCACGGATGCCAATCGCGAATTGATACGCGCATTGCAGCAGCAGCTCAATGTTTATCTCGATAAGCAGCGCACGACTATGCTCGGACCTGACTTATCAGATCGACGCAACTTGGTAGATAAGCTGATCTACTCGCCAGCCATCAAGCATGCGACAGAGATTGAAGCGCAAGAAAAAGGCATCACCGTTCGTGAGGCGCGTAACCTCGCTAGAGGCTATGCCAACGAGATGGTCAATGACTACTCGCATCCTATTATTCGTGTCTTTGACAGGTTTTTGACTTGGTTATGGACGCAATTATATGATGGCGTAGAAGTCCATCATTTTGAGCGTGTACGTGAGGTTGCAGCCGATCATGAGATTATTTATGTGCCCTGCCATCGCAGTCATGTTGACTATCTGTTGCTGTCCTACGTCATTTATAAGCGTGGTCTGAGCATTCCTTATGTCGCAGCGGGTGATAACTTAGATGTGCCTGTCCTAGGACCTTTATTGCGCAGTGCGGTCGCTTTCTATATTCGTCGTAGCTTCCGTGGTAATGCGCTCTATACTGCCGTATTACGCGAATATATGCATACGCTCATTACTCGCAATACACCGATTGAGTACTTTGTTGAAGGCGGTCGCTCACGCTCAGGGCGTCTACTACCACCGAAGATGGGTATGCTGGCCATGACGGTACACAGTCAGCTACGTCACACCAATAAGCCAGTCGTGTTTATCCCGACCTATATTGGTTATGAGCGTATTATGGAGGGTGGCACTTATATTGGTGAGTTAAAAGGCAAACCAAAAGAGTCAGAATCTGTCCTTGCGCTCCTCAAGGTCAGTCGCAAGATTGAACGCATCTTTGGTAATGTGCATTTAAGCTTTGGTACTCCGCTGCATCTGAGCGAATTTATGAAAAAGTTCGATGTCGCCGCTGACAGCCTACCTGCTGATCGTACCGATACCCCATTGGGCGAAAACGCCAATGCCATGGTTGATAATATCGGCGTAAAAATCATGCAGCATATCAATAAAGCTGCCGTCATCAACCCCGTATCGCTATTGTCATTAGTACTTCTATCAGCGCCAAAAGCAGCACTTGATGAAGATATTTGCCGTCAGCAAATTGCCTTATATCAAGGTATCGCCCGTAAGATGCCTTACTCTGATGATACGGTCATTACGGATATGAATCCGCAGCAAATCATTAATTATGGTATCAAGCTCAAGCTTATCGAGCGTACGCCGCATATTTTAGGCGATATTATTCAAGTCGCTGGTAAGCAAGCGGCATTGCTCAGCTACTTCCGTAATAACATTTTGCATGTGTTTATTTTATTGTCATTCTTAGCCGCTCTCGTCGCACGCAATGGCCGTATCAAACGCAGTCGTCTTGATGACATCGTCATTCAGATGTATCCATTCTTACAAAGTGAGCTGTTCTTATACTATCCCTCACACGGTCTAATGGATGTCCTCGATCAAAAAGTTGACAACCTCATTGCCCATAACTTAATCGTCGATTTGGGCAATGGTATGCTCAGTGTCCCTGACGCCAATAGCAACTGCTATCAACAGCTTCAGGTACTAGCAGCCCCTGTCGAGCAAAGTCTTGAGCGTTACTTTATGACGCTTGCGCTACTCGCGCAGCAAGGCTCTGGCAACTTAACTGAGGACGAGGTGGTCGATCTATGTCATCTGCTCGGTCAGCGTTTGTCTGTGCTGTATGCCGATGACATCCCAGACTTCTTTGATCGCTCACTATTCACCAGCTTTGTGAACGCGCTGATTCGTCTCAACTATCTACAAAAAGACGAAGAAACAGGGGTACTAACATTTGATCATCGTATCAACGATATTGCCAGTCATGCCAAATATGTACTGAGCCCAGATATGATGCAAATCTTGCAGCAAGTCGCCAGTTTAGATGACAAAGAAATCGCCCATGCTATTACTGAGATTAGTAATAAAAAACAGCGTAAGTTTGGGCGCAAGCGTTAATTAAGACAAAGTAACTTAGGTTCTGGCTCAAAAAAAAACCTCTAATATTTTAGAGGTCTTTTTTTTGTTAAATGAAACAAACTGAGTAGCTATAGTCAAGGAATTTTAAAATCGCTACAAGGCGATCGACCGCAGATAGTACACTGAGTACCTCTAGGGCGAGCAACACCGTAGCGGTTTAAAAGTACTCCGACTATATCTTAGCCAGTAATCTTCTTGTACTTCATGCGCTTAGGACCTGCGTCATCACCCATGGTCTTTTTACGATACGCTTCGTACTCAGAGTAGTTACCGTCATACCATACTGGACCTTCTGGCTCAAAGGCTAGGATATGAGTGGCGATACGGTCAAGGAACCAACGGTCATGCGAGACAACCAATACAGTGCCTGGGAATACCTGTATCGCATCTTCAAGCGCACGCAAAGTCTCTACGTCCAAGTCGTTCGATGGCTCATCCAGTAAGATAACGTTCGCACCTTGCTTTAGAGTCTTTGCCAACTGCAGACGGTTACGCTCACCCCCTGATAGATTACCGACCAGCTTCTGCTGATCTGAACCTTTGAAGTTAAAGCGGCCAATATAAGCACGACTTGGCGTTTCGTAGTCTCCAACTTTGATGATATCTAAGCCGTCAGAAACTTCTTCCCATACAGTCTTATCATTATCTAAGTTGTCACGCACCTGACCAACATAAGCGACGCTGACGCTTTCTCCCAGATCAACCGAACCGGTATCTGGAGTATCTTTGCCCGTCATCATATTGAATAGCGTGGTTTTACCCGCGCCGTTTGGACCGATGATACCGACGATGGCAGCTGGCGGTACATTAAAGCTTAGGTTTTCATAAAGCAGACGATCACCAAAGGATTTTGAAATGTTATTTACCTCAATGACCTTGTTACCCAAACGTGGACCAGGCGGAATGTAAATCTCCGAGGTTTCGTTACGCTGCTGGAACTCTTTTGAGTTAAGCTCTTCAAAGCGCTGGATACGAGATTTAGACTTCGCTTGCTGACCTTTCTGGTTTTTACGGATCCAATCCAGCTCTTTTTTCAGCGCTTTTGCAAATGACTCTTCTTGCTTATTCTGATCTTCTAAGCGTTTGTTCTTTTGCTCTAGCCATTCAGTATAGTTACCTTCATAAGGATAGCCATAACCACGGTCAAGCTCCAAAATCCACTCAGCGACGTTGTCTAAGAAGTATCTATCATGCGTAATCGCGACAATAGTACCGCTGAAGTTCTTCAAGAATAGCTCCAACCAAGCGACAGATTCAGCATCTAAATGGTTAGTTGGCTCGTCAAGCAATAGCATATCTGGACGCGATAATAATAAGCGGCACAGAGCAACACGGCGCTTTTCGCCACCAGACAGCTTACTAACTTCTGCATCCCAAGGTGGTAGACGTAGTGCATCAGCGGCTTTTTCTAGCTGCGTATTTAAGTTGTGCGCATCCCAAGCTTGGATGATGTCTTCCATCTTACCCTGCTCTTCAGCAAGCTTATCGAAGTCTGCGTCAGGATCTGCGTATTCTGCATAGATTTCATCAAGGCGCGCTAAGGCATCTAGGGCTTCACGCATACCGTCTTCAACGTTGCCGCGCACGTCTTTGCTGTCGTCTAATTGTGGTTCCTGCGGCAAATAGCCAATTTTGGTACCTGGTTGTGCACGTGCTTCGCCACTGTACTCAGTGTCCACGCCAGCCATGATACGTAGCAGGGTTGACTTACCTGCACCGTTGATACCCAAAACCCCGATCTTCGCACCAGGGAAGAATGACAAGCTGATATCCTTCAGGATTTCACGCTTTGGTGGAACAAGTTTTGACACCTTGTTCATCGTATAAATATATTGTGCCATTGACACTCCGATAGACTACATAAACGAGACCAGCAAGCCGCTTAGCAAAAACGCTAATAATGCAATGTTGCTGCTAATGGGCCGTTGTCTCAAAATAAGGATTGTAAATTACCCGCCATTATCGCATTGTGGCGCATACCCTGCAAGCTGACAGGCAGGTTTATGGCTTGTTTTAGCTGTTTTGTCACAAAGCTAAGCCGCTTTCAGCTAAAGTCAAAAAAACAGTAACATTTAGCCTATTTATTCTTACTAGAAGCAACGGTAAGCCACTGGTAACCAAAGCGATAAAGGCTCATAATAGAAAGTGTAATAACAGTAAAATAAAAAAGTACTGAAGACAATAAAAACATAAAGACGGAGTTTTACTATGAGCAACCAAGCAAGCTCACTAGATTTAGATATTATCCATAATGAGCAAGCCAAGCGTTTTGAAACCATGGTCGAAGATCAGATGGGTTATATCAGTTATCAAGAGCGTGGCGACACCCTGGTCTATGATCATACCATCGTGCCACAAGCCCTTGGTGGACGCGGAATCGGCTCAAAACTGGTCAAGCATGCACTTGACTATGCCCAAGAGCATAACAAAAAAGTCGTGCCGCAGTGCTCATTTGTGTCTGTCTATATTGACAAGCATCCTGAGTATCAGGATCTGCTATAACCCAGTTAAATAATAGCTTAATATGGTACATATCCTAAAAAATGTTTTAATCACCTCATCACTAGCACATAATAGCTAGAGCTTAATAATAAGGGATATTGATATGAGTAGCTTATCTGACAAACAAGTAAATCTACAGCTAGAAGAGCTCGCTGGTTGGCAGCGCGAAGGCGATAGTATCGTCAAAACCTACCACTTTAGCGACTTCATCGAAGCCATGAGTTTTATGAATCAAGCGGCTTTTTATGCTGAAGCACTTGAGCACCATCCTGAATGGCGCAATGTCTACAACGTCGTGGAAGTACGCCTAACATCACATGATACTGGCGGGATTACTAGCCATGATATCCGTTTGGCCAAACGCATGGAACACATCATCCAGCCCAAAACTTTCTAGGCTTTCTAAACCAGACTCTCTAAACTTAGCAAAGTAAAGCAAGTAACGTTCTCAGCAGCTTATACAGCAAATCTTTTAAGGTATAACTAAAAAACGTCCTGCAAGAGGACGTTTTCTGTAGAGCTTGAGAGTTTTATTCTTAATATCGGCCTTATTACATTTTGCGACCGATAAAGGCGACAATAAACAAGATTACTGCGACTACTAAGAAAATATATGCCAAGTTAGAAGACAGTCCAGCGACACCGCCGAATCCTAAAAAACTTGCCAACAATGCGATGACTGCAAAAATGATTGCCCAGCGAAACATAATTACTCTCCTTAATTATAAAAGCATTTGGTTGTAAAACGCGAAACAGAGATTGATTCTGATAGTCCTTTAACAGCTGCTCCTTTCACATCCCGCTACGTCTACTTATTATTAATGCTTATTGTTTTTGGTTATATGACCCTATAGGTCGTGATAATAGATTAGCAATTGTTTTCGGAGTAATACGTTCAGTTTGGTAATCATCAGGCTATGTTGTGTAAGCTTTGTAGTAGTCTTACCTTATTTGTATCAAGTTTGAGAGGTTTTGAGTATTACTGAGTTTCAAAATTCATCGTTGGCTTTGCATCGACAGCTGAAACCCTTATGCTGAGATGTTTGCTTATAATCCATTGAAAATAAAACAGTTATATAAATTCAAACACAAACTAAATAAAGGAAATTATTTATGGTAAACGATATGGTAAATGATACAGATAACCAACATGACACTTCAAAACGCCCCTATGCCGTCGTTTTATACGGTGCAACTAGCTTTGTCGGTCAAATCACCGCTCACTATCTGGCGCAGTTTTTATCCAATAAAAAATCTACTGACGATTCAGAAAAATCTGCGGTTACTTGGGCGATAGCGGGTCGCGATAAAGAAAAACTTGAGAAGTTACAATCAGAGCTTAGTAAAGCTCAGAACAATGAAGAAACTGATAAGAAAGTAGATATTATCATTGCCAATAGCGACGATGACACTAGTCTCGATGAGATGACCAAGCAAACACAAGTCATTATCTCAACCGTAGGCCCTTATCTCAAATATGGTGAGCCACTGATCAAGTCTTGTGTCAATAATGGTACGGATTATGTCGATCTCACTGGTGAGGCCATTTTTATCAAGGATATGATGGATAAATACCAAGCAAAGGCCCAGCAAACTGGCGCTCGTATCGTCAACTCGTGTGGCTTTGACTCCATTCCTTCAGATTTAGGCGTCTACTTCACCCAGCAGCAAGCTGAAACCAAGTTTAATCAACAGTGTGACGTTATTCATATGCGCGTAAAAGCGGCTAAGGGCGGGCTATCTGGTGGTACCATCGCTTCTATGGCGACTATCTTTGAAGAAGTTGGTAAGGATAAAGCGCGCCGTAAGCAAGTCGCCAACCCTTACTTGCTAAACGATGATACAGATGCCCCCAATGTGCGCCAAGACAACATCAGCAAACCAGAATATGATAGTGAGCATGAGCGCTGGTTGGCACCTTTTGTAATGGCCAGTATCAATACGCGTATCGTTCATCGTAGTAACCAACTCCTTGGTTACGAATATGGTCGCGATTTCAAATACGACGAAGCGATGTGGATGAAAGATGGTATCAAAGGTCAACTATCAAGTTACGCAATGAGCGCAGGTTTACTTGGCTTTGCCACAGCGATGATGATTAAACCAAGCCGTGAGTTATTATCTAAGCATGTGCTGCCAAAATCAGGCTCTGGCCCTTCTAAGTCTGAGCAAGAAAACGGCTATTTTGATATTCGCTTCTTTGGCGAAACTTCCGAAAAAGACAGCATCAGCACCAAAGTTACAGGTGACAAAGACCCAGGCTACGGCAGTACGTCACGTATGCTGGCACAATCAGCTCTATGCTTGGCTCAAGATGTGACCAAGGCAGAAGTTGCAGGTGGGTTTTGGACGCCAGCATCTGCGATGGGTAACAAACTCCTCACTCGTTTAGAAGATCATGCTGGTCTCAGCTTTGAAGTAGTCTAAAACAAAGCTTAACCTCAATGCTTGGATGCTTGGACATCGATGAATAATAGTAACTGATAATTAATACTACCGTTAAAGGCCGTACTCTAACTAAAGAGTGCGGCCTTTTTTAGGTCTTTCAAAATATTAGATACTAAAATAAAAAATACCACAATAAATAAATGCTCAAGATTGTTATAGTCGATCCACTATAAAATAAATACAGTACTACTGGGATAAATTTTATGCAGCATCGAACAGTGACGGAGTCGCACAGCAAGCAAAGAAAAATTTATACCAGTAGCACGCTGTAAAAGCTGTACTCTTTTTATTTAGGACTCACTATAGATCTTGACATCGTATCACTCAAGTAAACAAAGTTACTGGTTTCTAGCTTTTTGGTATATGCCCCTGCATCGCTCAAAGGATAGATTTTTTGATAAAAACCGTTTCTCTTATTTATTATCCTGTCATTTTTCAGTCGCCGACTAAGCTTTGATAACGTTACAAGCACCTGTTTTAAAAAAGTAGTTTAAAAATAGAAGCTAAGAGCATCGCTGCAGACATTGCATAATGTCACATGTAAACATCAAGCTGTGACTTTATTAAACAGCTTACTACTGAAACAACAGCATCACAGCTGTTACTTTCACGTTTAAATATTGTGGTTCAGATAATCAAACATTCAGCCCTTTATTTTGCATCGATCATGATAGCTATCACAGCGGTTATCATGATTTTATTTTGCTTATCGGCGGTATGTTAAAAATACTAAACATATATATCGTGAAATATGAATGGTTTCGTATGAGTCGTTTTGTGTTACTCAAACTTTTTATACGAAGTTTTTCATGGATAAAGCCGACTTAGCAATTGCTAAAAGTGCAGCTGCTAAAAGTCACCAAGATACAAACTTGGCTTCAGTGCTTGCTCAAGATATGTTGAAAGTTCTTTATCTGAGCACTGAAACTAGGACACTGAAAACCAGCTACTGTAGATAAACAACTTAAGGAATCAACTCATGAAAAACCGTACTTTACCTTTATCATTACTGATGGGCGCCGCTCTAGCTATTCCGAGTCTAGCAATGGCTGACACAAGCAATCTTGATGAGGTGACAGACGTCACGCCAGCTGACATGCGTACGATGCCAGTTGATAATACGCTAGAGGCCGACGTTGAAGGCCCTGACGGAGAGCTACTTGCGACGCAACCTGGCGCTATCGAGACCAATGAGTCTGAAGCGGTTGCTATCGCTGAAATGGATGACGAAGCGGATGCTGACATGGCTACTGCTGAAGTCAATGTAGAAGCTGCTGCTGCTGACGATGCTGATATGGTAGAAGCAGAAGCTTTGCAACCAGCACAGAATACGCAAGCTTTGAATATGCAGCATAGTGAGGCTAACTATCAGCCATTGATCACTGGTGAAAACGCTACTGACGAGCAAGCCGCAGATACCGCTATTACGCTGCAAGAAAAGAAAAAAGACCCACGCGGTGAGCTGCTTGCTACCCAGCCTGCAGAAATCGAAGCAAATGAGAGTCGTCGCATTACTGTACGCTAGACGATTTTGAATCTATCAGTAATTAAAAGCTTTCAGTAAATATCGTAAACATAAAAAGGCAGCCGAATGGCTGCCTTTTTATGTGGTGCTAAATGCTAAATGGCGGTTACTTCTTGGTTTTGGTCACGCCTGCTTCTTGTAATAATGCCCCAAGCGTACCAATTTTGGTAGGTGCCTCAGCCTTGTTAGGCTTTGATGCTTTATTACGGTTATTCGCTGGGTTATTATTCTTATCACTTCTGTCCTGAGGACGTTTGCCACGTGGCTTTGCAGGGCGTTTATCACCCTCAGCAGCTGGGCGACTACTGCGCGGGCGACTGGGCTTCTCATCAGCAGATCGGGCAGGCTTTTCGCCTTCTGGTTTCATACTAAAGCCGATACGACCACGTTTTTCATCGATAGAGATGACACGTACTGAGACGATGTCGCCTGGTTTAACGCGGTTCATCGGATCAGCGACAAAGTCATTGGCCATCTGCGAGATATGCACTAAGCCGTCTTGATGCACACCGACATCAACGAAACAACCAAAGGCGGTGACGTTGGTCACGACGCCTTCAAGCTGCATGCCTTCCTCTAAGTCTTTAATGCTATTGACGTCTTCACGGAAATTAGCGGTTTTGAACTCAGGACGTGGATCGCGTGCTGGCTTGGCCAGCTCTTCGATGATGGCTTTGACACTGATATTGTCATCATTTGCAGCGAGCGCAGTCGTATCGATGCTATTTAGCACACCATCATTACCGAGCACTTCTGGCAATGCTTTACCGGTTTGCGCCAGTAAGCTGTCGACTAGCTCATAGCTTTCTGGATGCACACCAGTGGCATCAAGGGGATTGCTACCATCATGGATACGTAAGAAGCCTGCTGCTTGCTCAAAGGTCTTAGCACCCAAGCGCGGAACGTTTTTGAGCGCCTCGCGGCTATCAAATGCACCATGCTCTTTACGATAAGTGACGATTTGCTGCGCGACGTTGCGATTCAGACCAGCAATGTGGGCTAGGATAGCAGGGCTTGCCGTATTGACATCAACGCCAACAGCATTCACGCTGTCTTGCGTGACTTTATCAAGGCTATCTGCCAATTGGCTTTGGTTGACATCGTGCTGATATTGGCCTACACCAATGGCTTTTGGATCGACTTTCACCAACTCTGATAGCGGATCTTGTAGACGGCGGGCAATAGAGACCGCGCCGCGTACCGAGACATCAAGGTTGGCAAGCTCATCACTGGCAAGCTCACTGGCAGAATAAACTGACGCGCCCGATTCATTGACGATCACCGCTTTGGCTTTTAGCTCAGTATTGGCAGCCAAAATCTCTTTTATCATAGCATCTGTTTCACGGCTAGCAGTACCATTGCCGATAGCAACCAAATCAACGTCATAAGTGCTTAACAGCTCATCAATGACTTTTTTGGCCTCAATCATCTTATTGTCAGGGGCAAATGGATAGACAGTTGCTACCACAGGCTTGTCTTCACTGTCTAGCGCGACATGGCCTTGGGCATCAACGATTGCCATTTTGACGCCATGACGGATACCAGGATCGACACCTAAGATTACTTTGCGGCCAGCAGGCGCTGCCATCAATAAATGCTGTAAGTTGTTGGCAAACACATCGATCGCATCCGCTTCTGCCGTCAGACGCTTCTCAGTCAGCAAGCGATGCTCGATATGCGGACGCCATTTATCTTTCCACAGGCTATTCGCTGCTTCGGTCAAAAACTCACGGCGCTCGGCAGGCGCTTTGGCATCAACATTGAAATGATGAATGATTTTTTCGATAAAGGGTGCGTCTTCGCCTTCAATTTTTAGACCTAAGACGTTTTCTTGACGACCACGCAGCATCGCAAGCAAGCGATGATTGGGCAGGCGCGCTAGGCTTTCGCTATGCTCAAAGTAATCTTTGAATTTCTCGCCCACTTCACGCTTTTCGTCACTGGCAACAGCAGATACGATACTCGCTGTTTTGGCAAAGCCACTACGCAGGCCATCAAGCAGGTCGAGCGCTTGTGTCCATTCATCGACGATGATGGCTTGTACGCCAGCCAGTTGCTTGTCGAGATCACTGAAGTCCACTTCAATCTCATTGCCATTATCGTCAGAGATGCTAGACGGTGCTTGATAGTCAGCCAAGGCTTCTGTTGGAGTCACCTCTTGCGTCAACAGCGCTTGCGCTGCCGCATCAAGGCCTGCAGCACGTGCTTTGGCAGCTGGTGAGCGGCGACGCGGACGGTACGGCAAGTAGATGTCTTCAAGCTCAAGCTTAGATGTCGCATTATCGATGCGCGTCTGTAGCTCGTCGGTGAGATTGCCCTGCGTGCTAAGCAGCTCAGTAATTTTGAGACGACGGGTTGCCATGTCGCGCTCATAATTGAGAGACTTCTCTAAAGCACGCAGCTGCGCATCATCGAGATTCTGGGTTTTTTCTTTGCGGTAACGCGCAATAAACGGGACCGTCGCCCCTTCATCGTATAGTTTGACAAACGCATTGACTTGAGCAGTCTTAATGCCAAGCGCGCGAGCAAGCTTGTCGTGAATATTCGCGTGGGTGGTTGCATCTAGGCTCTGAGCTTTTGTCGAGGCCTGAGAAGACGTTTGGGTATCAGTGCTACTCATATACGTATCAATCGTTGAGAAATGTAGTTTTGCATTATAGCAAAAGCTGGATGAATAAAAATCCTTTTTATACTTTCGTTATTTATCAGGGTTTTTATCGCTCAAATCGCCCTATACCAGCACCTCTGTATGTATGTTAAACAAACGCATACAGCATTTGTGTGCATGAGTGATGCAATTAGTGACACAATCTTATACACTAAAGCAGTAATATTGTAAATATTGACAACCAACCAGCTATTGCACAAAAGTTGTGACTGCCCTATATAATTAAATGATTGCTTATAAATGAAACAATTGAAGCATCTCTGACAATAATAATTTTTACTAAAAGGAATTCTGCATGACTGATAATACCAGCCCAGATACCATGACCCAGCGTATTTTAGTCGTTGATGACGACGCGCGCTTACGCTCTTTGCTCCAGCGCTTTCTAGAGGACGATGGTTTTGTCGTACGCACGGCGCATGATGCCAGTCAAATGGACAAACTGATGCAACGCGAGCTGTTTTCTTTGGTGGTATTGGACTTGATGCTACCAGGCGAGGATGGCATTAGTATTTGTAAGCGCTTACGTGAAGACAAAGGCGATATCCCCATTATTATGCTAACGGCAAAAGGCGGTGACGCGGATCGCATTGCGGGACTTGAAGCAGGTGCCGATGACTATCTGCCCAAACCATTTAACCCAAAAGAGCTACTGGCACGTATCAAAGCCGTACTACGCCGCCAAAACCGTGAGCTACCTGGCGCACCAAGCCATCAGCTAGAAGTGGTGCAGTTTGGTCCTTGGACACTTGATCTGTCGACGCGCACGCTCAAACGTGATGGCAATGTGGTGACTTTGACGACAGGTGAGTTTTCCGTCCTCAAAGCACTGGTACAGCATCCACGCGAGCCACTGACTCGTGATAAGCTGATGAACCTTGCGCGCGGCCGCGAATGGGGCGCCATGGAGCGTTCAATCGATGTGCAAGTGTCACGTCTACGTCGTCTGATTGAAGACAACCCATCACAAGCACGTTATATTCAGACTGTCTGGGGCGTGGGCTACGTCTTCGTTCCGGATGAAGCGGAAGTAGAAGAAGCCAAAAGCGAGTAACTTCAAAAGGCTTTTATACGCTTTATCAAATAAAAAACGACCAATAAAAAATCCTGCACATTTGTGACAGGGTTTTTTATTGGTCTACGTTTGAGGTGATCCGTTAGTATCAACTAACTCATTAACGCAATTGACTGTCTTTACTACCACGGCGATTAAACAGCTCAGATGCTTTGGTTTGCTTCTCAAGCTCAGTTTGACAGCTAACACAGTGCTGCACCCCTGGCAGTGCCTCTCGCCTTGCTTCAGGTATTGACTCACCGCACTCATCACAATACTCAGCGCTGTCGCCTGTCGGTAGGGTACGTCTTAGTCTATCGAGCGCGTCATTGACGGTAGCATCCATTTGCTCATGCTCCGCGCCATCTCTTGACCATCCACCTGCCATAATTTATCCTTTGTTATTAATTTATAAAATTCAGCATTAAATGCTTTAATAACAAATAGATGGGGTTAGTTATGAGTGCTTTCAATACGCCTTAGCATCTGTTGAGCATGCAAAGGTAATACTGGCAGTGGCTATTCTTTTGGCTGTAACGCCACGACCTGCCCGCGTACATTGATACTGTCATCACTCATGAGGCAAACGTAGCCTGCCATGATCTCTTCAGGCGTTTTTAATGTCATTGGGTTTTCGCCTGGATAAGCATGAGCGCGCATGTTTGTACGCGTGCCGCCAGGATTAATACAATTAAAACGTAAGTTGGTGGTGTTTTGCGTCTCTTGAGTGAAGATATCACTCATGCCTTCTACCGCTTGCTTTGATAAAGCGTATGCACCCCAAAACGCCCGTGGATGCGTACCGACTGAGCTTGAGGTAAATACAATCGAGCCATGGGCTGCATCTTTGAGTAGGGGAAGTAATGCTTGGGTAAGCATAAAGGTGGCAGTAGCATTGATATGCATGACCTTGGCGAAGGTCGTAACATCGTACATCGCCAGCGGCGTCAAATCGCCTAAGATGCCAGCATTGTGCAGTACGCCGTCAAGCTGACCAAACTCTTTATTGATTAGGTTTTCTAACTGCTGCATCTCGCCATAAGTAGCATGCTCTAGATCCATAGGAAGTATCGCTGGCTGCTGACCACCAGAGCCTTCTATCTCATCATACACTTCTTCAAGCTTGCTACTGGTGCGACCTAACAGTAACACCGTGGCGCCATAACGGGCATAGGTCAAAGCCGCTACGCGTCCGATACCCGCACCCGCACCTGTGACCAAGATGGTTTTACCTTCCAAACATCCTTCAGGTGGCGCATAGTTACGAATATCATCGTGGCTCAAAACTTGACCAGCAGATTTGGCAGACTGGCTTGCAGCCTGATTGGCATTGTCACTCATGAAATTACTCACTACTTATCGATTTATAATAAAGATAAAGGGCTATTGGTTAGGGTGTGCTAAACATGCAAAACTCAAAGGTATTCAAACTTACCTGAAGACAATAGCAACTTACTTAACTGTTTAGGGGTATCAACAATATAGTCTGCCCCCCAGCTTTTTAAGTCCTCTTGATCTTCAGGCGGGATATAACCATAAGCCGCCAAAATAGTCGGCATACCTGCCGCATTCCCAGCTTCAACATCACGCACATGATCGCCTATATAGAGTACAGACGCAGATGCACCGCGTGGTATGGCAAGCTTCTCTAATGCCATATACATAGGCTCTGGGTCAGGCTTATTACGCGATACATCATCAGGACATACCAACACAGCACAGCGCTCATCTAACTGCATGGCTGCAAGTAGCTGCTCAGATAAATAGCGGGGCTTATTGGTTACAATACCCCAAGGCACGTCCTGCTTTTCAAGCTTACTCAATATCTCTTCAAGGCCATCAAATAGACAGCTGTCGACACAGATATCCGCTTCATAATCATCCAAAAACTGTTGGCGGAACTCCAACAGTTCTTCCTCGCTCACGTTCATCTGATTATTATGACGTAGCATAAGCTTTACCATCGCTGACGCGCCAGCAGAAACCTGCTCACGAATGTCTGCTGCAGGTGGGGCTTGCCAGTTATTTTGTGCACTCATTTTACCAATAATGCGTACAAAGTCAGCCGCAGTATCGATAAGAGTGCCATCAAGATCGAATAACACCGCTTTTACAAATTGGCTCATGATACATGCTCTTATTTTAAATACTTAGGTTAAAGACTTTATGCATCCAGTGGTTTTTGGACCGCCATCAGATAGTTCACGTCGACATTTTGTGCCAACCAATAGCGCTTGGTGATCGGGTTATAATGCAGGCCAATGATATCTTGACGGGTAAATCCGGCACGCATTGCCATCTTATCAAGCTCTGCTGGCGTGATAAATTTTGCATAGTCATGGGTACCGCGATCCAGTAGGCGCAAGACATACTCTGCCCCAACGATGGCAAACAGGTAGGACTTAGGATTACGGTTAATGGTAGAAAGCACACAGACACCGCCTGGCGCAAGCAGATCGTAGCAGGCTTGCACAATGGCGCTTGGATCTGGCACATGCTCTAGCATTTCCATACAAGTCACCACATCGAACTGTCCTGCATGCGTTTTTGCTAAGTCCTCAACAGGGATATGCTGATAACGTAAAACGTCATTTAAGTCACTTTGTTCGGCATGCAGGCTGGCGGCTTTTAAGTTCTCAGTGCCTAAGTCGATACCCGTCACATCAGCACCGCGGCGCGCCATTGACTCGGCCAATATACCGCCGCCACAACCTACATCTACTATCTTTTTGCCAGCAAGCCCAGCCTCTGCGGTTTTATTAGCATCAGGGTTTTGATGGCTGCTTTGATGGCTGCTTTGATAACCACGTTTGACGTTTTCTTCGATCCAGTTTAGGCGCAAAGGATTGATATGATGTAAGGTTGCAAATGCACCTGTCTTATCCCACCATTCACTGGCAAGCTTATTAAATTTATCGACTTCACTTAGGTCCACGTTAATCGTAGTATTCATGTCAGAATCCGGCTATGTATGAGTAGATTGAGAAGAGACAGTAGCGCTTATGGCGTTTCTCTTTATGGTATGATTTTTGCATTATTTGCATTAGTAGTCTAAACGAACTGATTATTTATGTGCTCAATATTAGCATGAGTGCGGGCTGTTTGTCGTGACGACATCGTGAGCATTTATGACTGGTATTGTTAACTGACGAGCAATATACCTTAAATATAGTCTCACAGCTTTACAACGCTTGCTTAAGAATCCGGTTCACAAGGGCCGTGTTTTTACGTTATCATAGGCGCGTCTCGCTTAAATAGGCACTCAACGCTTTAGCATGTATTCCCTTTGATACCCTTTTTGATAATTTAAATATTTACTCCCAAGGAAACAGTATGAAACGTGTCATCACACTGACTGGTCTGGCCATGGCCATTGGACTTGCCAATATGGGCGCACAAGCGGCCGATTATGTCGCAGGAAAAGACTATCGCGTGTTAAACAACCCAGAAAACATCAGCGGCAATGCCATTATTGTCCGTGAGTTCTTTTGGTATGGCTGTTCACACTGCTATTCCCTGAACCCGCATATGGAAAAGTGGGCAAAAACCAAAGACAAAGATGTGGCATTCTTCAAAACCCCAGCAGCCCTAAACCCAGTATGGGAAGCCAGTGCACGCGGTTTTTATGCTGCTCAGTTATTAGGCTATGAAAACAAGACGCATGACGCTTTGTTTAATGCCATTCATAAAGACGGCAAGCAGCTGTTTGATCAAGCCTCACTGAGTAAATTTTATGCTTCTAAAGGTGTCGATCAAAAGAAATTTAACAGTTTATACAACTCGTTCGCTGTCGGCACCAAGATTGGTCGCTCGCAAGCGGGTGCAAAGCGCTATCAACTCTCTGGCGTACCTGCTGTTGTCGTACATGGTAAATATGTCGTGACTGGTGAAAGTGCTACCGTGCCTAAAGTAGTCGATTTCTTAATCGATAAAGTACGTGCTGAGAAAAAATAACTCTAAAATAATTCTGCAAAACAGCTGTAGCTTAATAAAAGCTGCATAAGAAAAGTACGTTGTTCGCACTACTCTATGCAAAAACTAAAAAGGCCAATCAGTGAATGATTGGCCTTTTTGTGCATTGGACTATCTTTACTTTAGCTGCGAAAGTATGGCGACTTCGCGAATATAGCTGGCCAAATCTTCTTCCGACTCTGCTAACAATTCATCATCTTGCATGTGTTTGGCATACTCAATCCATAGCAGTAGCTGATATAGACTGTTGCGCTCAGAGGCCTTGTACTGCTTTATAAACTGCTTCAGTGTGCCTTCATCATTGATATTAAGCCTGCCAAACCACCCTTCTATCTTCACGATTTGCTCATTTGGGAATAGGGCATCAAACAGTGCTTTTACCAAAGCATGGCGATCTTCTTCACCGATCAGCTTGCCGACACGTTTGGTCTGACGGTTGCGTGCATTGGCACTGGTAATATCAGCAAGTGCCATCAACTCCGCCATAAAATACTCACTGGCTGGGAGTTTTTTTAACTGCTTTTTTGATAAGCCTGCCAGCGGTATAGATAACTGCTGCAAGCGCTCGTGGGCTTTTTTCAGTTCGGTGCGCGAGACGCGCATGTCGTGTTCTGACCAGTCAATCATACAAGCTTTCCAAAATAATAAATAAAATTAGGGCCTACTAACCACGATTTGTAGCAGCAAACTTTTAATAAAAAACTTTAACAGCAAACTTCTTAATAAGATTAGCTATCAGCTATATAACATCCAAGAGCTACCAACGACTTTTTTCGCGATGTTTGGCAACCACTTTTAAACCTGCTGGCATACTATCGGCCAATCGGCGTTGCAGGTTATCGGTAATGAATACTGAGCGGTGCTTGCCACCTGTACAACCAATCGCAACTGTCACCGTATGGCGATTGTTATGTAAAAAATCTGGCAACCAACGTGTCAAAAACTTAGCAATATCGTCGTTCATTTCCGCTACTTCTGGATAATCAGCAAAGAACTCACCGACCTCGGAGTCCAGACCTGTTGAGGCGCGCAGATCAGGGTTCCAATGGGGGTTGGGCAAGATCCTGACATCGAATATAAAGTCAGCGTCGATAGGGCTACCGTATTTAAAACCAAAAGACAATATGTTGATGACTATTTGATTGTCCATACCCACGTGTTCACGCAAGGTGTCTTTTAGCTGATGGATATTTAAATTGCTGGTATCAATTTTTATGTCAGCATGGCTAGCAATAGGCTCTAACAGCTCAACTTCTTTTTTGATGGCAGCAGGTAAATTAAAAGCGATATGCTTGGCATTGTCACTATCGATATCTTGCGCCATCAGCGGGTGTACGCGGCGAGTAGCATTAAAGCGTGCTACCAACGTACTCTCTTGCGCCGTCACGTAGACAACCTTGACCGCCTGCGCTCCATACGTTTGCTTTAGTGAGTCGTAAATTGCATCGAATTTGGATAAGTCCGCCCGTGGAGTACGAATATCGACACCCAGAGCAATGCGGCGGATACTACTCTCTCCTACTAGCTTGTGAGCAGCATTAGGCACCAAGGACAGCGGTAGATTATCTATAGAATAATAACCCAAATCTTCTAAGATATTTAATACCGAAGTTTTACCCGAACCAGAGCGTCCTGACACCACTAAGATACTAAGGCTATCGTCCTTGGGCTTCTCTATCACTGACTGTCCTGATACTGACTCATGCTCTTGATTCATACCTGCCGCTTCCATGGTTGACCATCCTAGTTCATTACGTCCACTGCTGCCCTAGCGCGTTTCCTCATACAACACTGACAACCTTTAGCTTAAAACCATCTACATTCGCTATTATCATTCTAATTAAAGGTTACAATCTCGTTATCTAACAGTCGCGCCCGCCCGAGCCATGCCGCGACCAATATCATTAACTTTTGATTATTTTCTTTTAAGCTTTTAACATTATCAACAGCGTCTAGCTGCTCAGTTCTCACATCCAAGTAATCAATAGTAAAGCCAGCATCCGTAATGCGCGTCTGTGTTTCTGCTAATAACGATTTAAGCTCATGCTGATCATTTCCTGCCATCAACTGCTGTGCTAACCGTTGTAGCTCTTGATGCAGTATAGGAGCCATTTGACGCTCAGCTGCGCTTAAGTACTGATTGCGTGAGGACAGTGCCAAGCCGTCCGCAGCACGGACAATAGGCGCACCAACGATCTCTATCGGATAGCTTAAATCACGCACCAATTGCTTGATAATGGCCAATTGCTGATAGTCTTTTTGCCCAAATATAGCCACGTCAGGCTGCACTATGTTAAACAACTTCGAGACCACAATCCCGACACCATCAAAATGACCAGGACGCGATTGACCACATAATTGAGTGGTAATAGCACCAGCGAGAACAGATGTCGGTGGTGGCAGTACTGGGTACATCTCATCGATACTGGGCGCAAAAACATAATCTGCCCCAACCGTCGCTAGCTTTGCGACATCCTCATCTAAAGTACGAGGATAACTGTCAAAGTCTTCACCTTCACCAAACTGAGTGGGATTGACAAAGATACTTACCACTACGATATCAGCCTGCTGCTTTGCCATTTTTACCAGTTCTAGATGACCGTCATGCAGATTGCCCATCGTTGGCACTAGCGCAATACGTTGCTCACTACGGAGCGGTTTTAGCGTGTCTTGTAACGCCGCAATATGATGATAAATGGTGGGCATGATGTCATTTTCTTCTATTTCGAATCGTAAAAACCAACAGATTACATAAAACTAGCTAAATTGGTGCTGCTCAGTTGGAAAACTGCCTTCACGGACTGACTGCTGATACAGGGCAAAGGCACCTTCGATGCTATGGGTGCTATTGCGCTCATCGGTCAAAAAGTCATGGACAAAGCGCGGCACGCGTCCATGCACCATGCCCAGCATGTCATGCATCACCAATACCTGACCGTCAGTATCGGCACCAGCGCCAATACCAATGACGGGCACAGCCACCGCTTCTGTCACTGCTTTGGCAAGCTCAGCAGGTACACACTCCAATACCAATAATGCAGCACCTGCGGCGACGACTGCTTTGGCGTCCGCAAGTAGTTTATCAGCCGCTTCATCACCGCGGCCTTGAATCTTATAGCCGCCAAAGACGTTGACCAACTGCGGTGTTAAGCCCAAATGCACACACGTTGGCGTACCCGCTTGCGCTAACGTCGTGACCAGCTCACAAAGCTCACTACCGCCTTCGATCTTGATCACATGCGCGCCCGCTTGCATCAACTGCCTGCTATTAGCCACGGCTTCTGGCAAGGTCACATAGCTCATAAACGGCAGATCAGCTAAGATCAAGGCGTGCTCATTGCTACGAGCAATATTGGCAGTATGATATGCCATGTCATCGACTGTTACGGGCAGTGTTGAGTCATGACCTTGTACTACCATGCCCAAACTGTCACCGATCAAGATGGTATCAATCTGCGCCTTATCCATCATCCGCGCAAACATAGCATCATAGCAGGTCAAACAGGTAAACTTGATACCGTCTTTTTTAAATTTATTTAAAGTAGATAACGTCGTCATATGACCCTCAATTAATCTGCAATGCCTTTAACTAAATGCTTTTAACTCTCACTATAGTGAGTCCTAAATAAAAAAGAGTAAAGTTTTTACGGCGTGCTACTGGTATGAATTTTATAGTGGATTGACTATAGTAGCCTTAAGCCTGTCCAATCATTACTAGCTGCATAACTGTCTATCGGTTGACCAGAAATCATAATATCTGCTGCCAACTCACGTAGCGGTATCAGGACAAAATTGCGCTCAAGCAGTCCAGCATGCGGTATCGTTAGTTGTGGCTCTGCGATTTGCGCTTCACCGTACAACAAGATATCCACATCAAGGCTACGCTCACCCCAACGGCGCAATCGCGCGCGCAACGCTTGCTGCTCCAACTGTTGGCAAAATGCGAGCAACTCGGCAGGGGTCAATGTCGTTTCAAAGCTTGCAACTGCATTGACAAAGTCTGGCTGGTCTTGTGGCCCCATAGGCGCTGAGGCATAGAACGAAGAGACATCAACTTTGCGTATTTGCTCATGCTCTCGCATCGCTGCAATGGCTTGCTGCAAGTGTTCTACAGGGGAACCTAGCTCATTAGAGAGATTGCTACCCAAGCCCACATAGCAGGTAACCCAATTAGCATTATTCATGGTGCTCATTTTATTCTAATAGTCATTGTCAAAGCCACGTATTATCGCTACTTAGTTATTCAAGCTACGCATTGTCAGTGCTTGGCTGACGACGGCGACGCTTATGCGGTATTGGCCCTTTATTGTCATTCAGCTTGCTAGCAATGGCCAGACTGTCCGCAACTTGACTGCTTTTGGTAGCTTTTGTTGTTTCTGCTACCGCCACGGGTGCTTTGGTTGGCTGCTTTGCTGACTGTTGATCTCGCTGCTGAGCTTGGGCATCTGCTTTAGCCTGGCTATGCTTCTGATCAACTTCTGCCGCTGGTTTAGGTACTTTTTTTGCGTACTTAGTGCCAGTTGTTGACTCTGGAGCATCGTTAGTAACACTGACGCTAGCAGCGCTAGGCTGACGACGACGGCGCTTATGCGGTATTGGCTCGTTGTTCATGCTCACTAGCGCAGGCGATCTTGCTATGCTGCGAGTTGCCTTTTCTGGAGTAGCAGATGAGGATTTAGCCTCAGGCTGCTTTACTTGATCTGGCTGAGCAATGTTTGAGCCATCAACCTTTGCATCTGACTTTACACTCTGTGTTTGCTGACCCTTTTTACTCTTCTCAACTGATGCTTTATGAGACACTGGCTCTTTTTGTACAGGCTTTTTTTGAGCAGGCGTTTGACTGTCTTTTTGCGGCTGCTCATCCGCTGGCTGTCTTGGTAGTGGTGGCACCACTTTTTCGTGCTCGATGACAAATAACGGGGCAGGTTTAGATGCCTGACGCTTGTGTGACGATTGCTTAGTATCACCAGCAAGCGATAGCTGCTGCAACTGTGCCAGCTCTTTGCTGTCTTGTTTGCTCTGCTGCTCACCTTGCGTTTTGCGTTTATTAGCAGAGTGCTTAGCGTTTGCAGGCAAGCTTTCGGCACGGCGACGGCGTGAGGGTACGTTTGAGTCCTCTTTTGCAGCGCTGCCATTATCTTGATGATGCTTAGTGTCGCTTTGACTAACCACTAACTCATCTGCAGTACTTGTCGCAGGCTTTTGGCGATTGCGTCCACGGCCACGCTGCCCTTTTTTGTGAGCACCGCGGCGCAGATTTTCATCAAAGCTATCGATGGCTTGCTGTTGCTCTTTTTCTGACAGAGTTTGATAGGTCTGCCACCAGTCGCCCATGCCATTGGTCGACTCTGACAGTGGATGCTCAGCGTCGCCGCACTGCTCACGCAACAATAAAAAGTCAAAACCTGCACGGAAACGTGGATGCTCAGAAAGCTGTACAATTTGCTTGCTACGCGGCGCAGAGAGTTTTGGCTGCAATAGCCAGATATCGCGGATGAACTGCTCAGCAAACTTAGGAATAGCCGTCTTGATGCGCTGACGGTCGATGACCTTGCTGGCGGCGTGCAATTGCGCTTCGGCAAATGGCATGTTGCGCTTTTTGGCTTTTTCTAGCTGATGCAGATAGTTTTCCCACAAGAGGGCTGCATAGAAAAACGCGGGGTTGATGCTTTTGCCTGCGGCAATACGTTTGTCAGTATTGATAGCGACTTGCTTTACCAAGGCGCTTGGCTCAGACGGCGGATAGATAAGTAAGCTGTCAATCGCACCCGACTCAAATAAGAGCGGCAATAACGGCACCAGATAACCACCGGTAAACATCTTTTGTGTCTCATCATAGAGACGATGCGGCGATATCTGCTCGAGTAGCGCCCAGTTGTTGTCATGGAACTGCTCAGACAACTCTTTATCAAACTCAAAACCCAGCTTGGCTTTAAAGCGCAGAGCACGTAACAGCCGTACGGGATCTTCTTCAATGCGTACTGGCGCATGACCTAACAAGCGAATGGTCTTATTATTAATGTCTTCAAGGGCACCGCAAAAATCATGCACCACGCCTTTGAGCGGCTGATAATAAAGCGCATTAATCGAAAAGTCACGACGGGCAAAGTCTTGCTTGATATCGCCCCAGACATTGTCACGCAGGATCATACCGTCTTGGTTGGTATTGGCATCACTGGTTGGCGGCCCTCGAAACGTAGCGACTTCAATCAAGTCGCGTCCAGAGTAGACATGGGCCAACTGGAAACGACGACCGATAATGCGGCAGCGCTTACCAAAGACGTCTTTGATTTCGTGCGGTTTGGCATCAGTGACGGCGTCAAAGTCTTTTGGCTGCAGACCTAATAAGGTGTCACGCACCCCGCCACCGACGATATAGGCATCAAACCCAGCTCGGGATAATGTGGCAATAACTTCAGTGATGGAATTGGGTAATTCAGATTTATTCAGTTCTAACTGCTTGGCGGCACGCTCGGCCATGCATCTACTCCTCGCCGGTATTCTTAACCGCTCTTGATTAACTTAGCTTTTAACGAGCTTAGCGTTTATCAGGCGGATGTATTCGCTATTCTAACAAACTTTAGGCTTGCTAGGTGTATTATGCGCTTTAGTTGTGCGCTATTTTGTCAATATCAAGGGTTATGCTGTTTTTAACCACAAAAAACCTACTCTTGCACCGTTAGACGGGCTCTGTTTTTCTCAACGGTTTTTGCGCCAATACCTTTGACTTTGGTTAACTCATCAACGCTTCTAAAATCACCAAACATCTCACGATATAAGATGATTTCTTGTGCTTTACTGCTGCCGATACCATGCAATGAGGTCAGCTCGCCTTCCGTAGCACGGTTAATATTGATTACGGCCTGATCACGCGCTTGAATTGCCGCGTTTTCTTGCGCAATCAGATGATTATAAGCAGCTTGGGGATTGTCAAAACACGGTGCAGCATGGGCATTATTAATCATAACACTGGTGAGCATGACACTGCTGATAATAGCCAAACAACAAACAGCACTCATTATCAAATAAACGCATGAGCCTTTATTATAGATGTTGTAGATGCTACAAGTGTTATGAGCGTTCATGTTGTTTTGCGGCTTCCCATAGAGCGTCCATTTCTGTGATATCACTGTCCTCGACACGCTTGCCAGCGGCGGCCAACTGCGCTTCGATATAACCAAAACGCGATTTAAATTTATGCACACAAGTCAGGGCTGCCATCTCGGCATCGAGGTTTAGTTTGCGCGCGACATTGACTAAGCCAAACAGACAGTCGCCCATTTCCTTTTCTAGCTCATCACGCTGTGCCGCGTTTAAGGTCTCGCCTGTTTGCGGAATGATGTCTTTCAGCTCAGCGATTTCTTCTTCTAACTTTTCGATAGCGCCCTCGACCCCTTCCCAATCAAACCCCAATTTACTGGCCGCCTTTTGTAAGCTTTGCGCCTGCATAAGGGCACTACCCGCTTTTACTTTATCGAGACGACGTTTGGGCTTACCGCGGCTTTGACGCTCAAGCGCTTCCTCAGCTTTTATCTCATCCCAGCGCTCCTTGACTGCCGCTTCATCTTTAAGGGTTTCGGTTTCAAAAACATGCGGATGTCGGCGTATCAGCTTCTCTTGCAAGGTGGTAATGACGTCGCTGATATCGAAGCGTCCCTGCTCAGCGTACATCTGACAGTGAAAGACCACTTGTAGCAGCACATCACCGAGCTCCCCTTTGATGTCTTCGTCATCATCGCTTTGTACCGCTTCACCAAGCTCATAGGCTTCTTCGATGGCATACGGAATGAGGCTATGATTGCTTTGTTTTTTGTCCCAAGGACAGTCAGCACGTAGCCGCGCCATCAAGGCGAGAAGGTCATCAAGCTGCCCGCTGGCTTTTGGCGTACCTTGTACAGGCTCGGGTGCGGAGACTTGTTGCTGATTCTCATTATTCGCAGTTGAGCTGTTATTTTTATGGGTACTCACACTTTTTTGAGCATTAATAAGGTCTGGATTATTCATAAAGGCTACTCTTCTCTTTCTATCATTTTTTATTATTTCTACTTACCATCTAATATCTCAACCCCTTAAATATCTTAACGTAGGCTGTGGCTTTAGCAAAACACTGCAACATATTTTTCAAAGTATCTTCCAGAAATTCTATTTAAAGAATTTCTCTTGCGAAACTAAAATTGCAGTGCAATTTTTTGACGTTTCTCAGGGCTAAAGCCACAGCCTACAAATCTTCTGTTCTTAGCAATACGCTATTGTTTGTAAATTTAATCGACTATAGTGTAGCATTGAACGCTAATTGGCTTATAATTGTATGGCCAAATATTTAACACACCCTATTTTCTCACCTCACTGCTCAAGCGCAAGGAATCTTCTCATTATGCCTACTTCTGCGACCCCTAGCTATCAGCCAGCAACTGAATTTCATCCCATGACGATCGATTCATTTAAAGCTTATGATATTCGCGGTGAGCTTGGGGTAAACCTTGATGAGGCGATCGCTTACCGTATCGGGCGTGCCTTTGCGCAGATTTTATTTCAGCGTTATAACGCTGCCGTTGCCGCCGATCAAGAGAGTGAACTGGCAACGCTAAAACCTGCCATCGTCATCGGTAGCGATATCCGCCATTCTAGTGAGCAATTAAAACAAGCTACTCTTAAAGGCATGCTAGATGCAGGCGTCGATGTCATCGATTTGGGCATGACGGGCACCGAAGAAGTGTACTTTGCCACCAGTTACTATCAGGCGCTGGGCGGCATCGAAGTCACCGCCAGTCACAATCCCATCAATTATAATGGCCTCAAGCTGGTCAAAGAACACTCAAAGCCGATCAGCGCCGATGATGGTCTGGCCGAGATTCAAGCATTGGCAGAGTCTGGGCAGTTCGCTACCAGTAATGAATCAGGAACCTTGCAGCTGCTGACTGATAAAAACGCCTATGTCGAGCACGTGATGACCTTTATCGATACCGATAAGCTCAAACCCCTGAAGCTAGTGATTAACTCAGGTAATGGTAGCGCCGGCCCCGTGGTTGACTTATTGATTGATAAGCTTGCACAAGCGCACGCACCGATTGAAGTGATTAAATTACATCACACCCCAGACGGCAGCTTCCCTAACGGCATCCCCAATCCTATGATTGAAGCCAATAGAGTGGCAACCAAACAGGCCGTATTAGCACATAAAGCCGATCTGGGTATTGCTTTTGATGGTGATTTTGACCGCTGCTTTTTATTCGATGAAAGCGGGGAGTTTATTGATGGTAGCTACGTGGTTGGTATGCTTGCACAAGCATTTTTAAACAAGTATCCAAATGAATCCATCGTCTATGATCCCCGAGTAATATATAACACCGAAGCAGTCATCGAAGAATATAATGGCAAGGCGGTCATCAGTAAGTCTGGGCACTCATTCATCAAGCAAGTCATGCGCGAGTCAGGCGCCGTCTATGGCGGCGAGATGTCTGCTCATCACTATTTCCGTGACTTTTTCTATTGTGACAGCGGGATGATTCCGTGGCTACTCACCATTGAGCTGTTATCCGTCACGGGTAAGACGCTGTCTGAATTGGTCACTGGCTACATTCAAGCGTATCCGAGCTCAGGAGAGCTTAATTTTCGCCTTATCACCCACGATGCGCCAACCATCATTCGCGCTATTGAAGACAAGTATCGCAGCGAGAGCCCCAGCAAATCGATGCTTGATGGTTTAAGCCTCAACTTCGGTGACTGGCGCTTTAACTTACGCGCATCGAATACTGAGCCGCTGATCAGGCTAAATATCGAAACTCGCGGAGATGAGACGTTATTAGCCGACAAGGTTCAAGAAATAAAAACCTGGTTAAGTGAGCAAGGCGCGGTGCCAGCTTAAAGTTGGATGACTTATTTAGCACGGCCAATACCCATATAATCACCCACTAAACTATTAATTTGAACCCTGGTCAGTGCATTCTGCGCATCAAATACTGGCATGGCTTGCTGATTGAGCTTGGCAACATCGAGCTGATCGCGTGGCGACCAACTGATGATAAATACCGCCTGTGCTTCATCAAGCTGCTGATAAGGACTGGCTACTAGCTTGAGCAATGGCTGTTGTCCATAAAGCGCAGCGAGTTCAGTCTGGGCTTTGTCACTATAGACCAGCGTCCGAATGTTATACGACCATAATAATGCCAACAATGGATGAATGGCAGAGTCCGCCGTACGTCCCGATCCCGCTTTATAACTGCCGCCCCAAATCATGACGGTTTTATTATCAATAAAGCCATCAAAGTATTGCCAAAACTTGCGGAATATCAGCTCTTTTTGATCTTCGTTGATATGCAGCACCGACTGCAAGAGCGGCATGTCCAAACTATGCTCTTGGTTTGATTGCTGCAGCTTTACCAGCTCTGTCGGTAGGGTATTACCGCCAAACCCCCAGCCTGCTTGCAAGTAACTGCTGCCCACCCGCTCATCTAAGCCCATGATGCGACTGACGTGCTTGATATCGATCTGCTGACTGTCTGCCAAGCGTGACATCTCATTCATGAAGCTTACCCGCGTCGCTAGCATGGCCATGATGCTGCTACGGGCAAACTCTATGGTGGCGATATCCGCATGATGAGCAGCGTGAGCAGACTGCATTAAAGGCGCTAAGATAGGTAGATGCTGACGACTGTCTGCGGTCTTTTCACCCAAGAGCCACAATGAGGGGTTTAACATCGAGCTATAGGCATCACCGTCTTTTAAGAATACAAACGGCACATAATACACCCAAGCACGCTGCAAGCGCTGCGCCAACCCTGCGATATGCCCTAGTTGCTCAATACCGCTCATAATCACAGGTAGCGCCTGCTGATGACTGTGATTAAAGGCTGTCACCCAACTGTCATCCAACCAAACTGACTTGATACTGTCTAAAAACAACCAGTACAGCGCCACGGTTGTTTGCTCATGACCCTGATGATTAGCGTCATGATCGGCATCTTGACCTGTCGCTTCATAACTCTGTATTAAGGCATCTGCACTAGCTGGCAGCGCCTGACTGATAATAGTCTGCTGCTGCACATACATCTGCCACAGCGCCTGCAGATGATGCTCAAAGCCATACTGCTGTATCTGCTGCGCCAAGCGTTCTTTATCGGCATAGAGATGCACGCGCTGCCCGAGACTTGCCAGCACTACGGCGCTAGTAATGGCCTCAATACTATGTCCGATAATCACACAGACCTTTGTTTTACTATGACTATTATTGGCATGGCTTGGATGAACAGACATCTTTTATCCTTTTTAATACGGTCGGCTTACTTTACAAACGCTACAGCGTAGACTAAATTTTTGTGTAGGGTGCTTTCTAAGCATCGTTCAAGCATTGCAATAATGGTGCATGGAATGCGCCCTACAAATCAAACCTTCGCAAGAGCAAAATGCTGGGCTAAAGCCACAGCCTACGATAACTCAGTACCTGTCAAACGTTGTTATGATGGTGCATGGAATGCGTCCTACGACAGCTGTTTGATATGCTGTAATAGCTGATCGGTGGAGCTGTCAAACTGACCATCAACCTCATGCTGCATGGCATGGTGTACGGACTCTGCCATCTGCTTACCCATCTCAACGCCCCATTGGTCAAACGGGTTAATATCCCAGATACTGGCCATGACATAGACTTTATGCTCATAGAGCGCAATCAGCGCCCCTAAGCTGTGCGGGGTCAGCTCGTCGATCAGTAGCGTCGTTGACGGCTGATTGCCTCGGTAGTATTTATACTTATCCGCATCGCAAGCTGTGGTCGCTTCACCACTAAGTTTGTCAGCATCGGCAACCGCGGCATTACCAAAGGCCAGTACCCGACTTTGCGCCAGACAATTGGCCAGCGATAGCTCATGCTGCTGTTGTAATGGCGCATTATTCTGCACCTTGGTGCTATAACGACGCACGCAAGCGATAAAGTCGCAAGAGACCTGCTGCGTTCCTTGATGCAGCAGCTGATAGAACGCATGCTGCGCATTGGAGCCAATCTCACCCCATAGAATCGGACAGGTATCGTAATCGATATGGTCGCCATGCAGGGTGACGGACTTACCGTTACTCTCCATCTCTAGCTGGGTCAAGTAGCTGGGCAAATAGCTGAGACGGCCATCATACGGCAAGACAGTATGGGCATTCACTTGTAAAAAGGTACTGTTCCAAACGGCAAGCAGACCTAATAACACGGGCAAATTGTCGCCAAAGTCCGCCTGGGCAAAGTGCTCATCCATACTATGCGCACCGCTCAACAGCTCCTTAAACCTTGGCATACCAATGCGAATCGCAATGGCCAGTCCAATCGCTGACCATAACGAGAAGCGACCACCGACCCACTCCCACAGCTGCAATTGATGCTCAGGATGAATCCCCCACGCGCTCATCTTCTCGCTATTGGCAGAGATACCGATAAAGTGCCGACGTAAGACGCTGTCTTCGGTACCTGCACGCAGCTTGGCCGTAGCAAGCAGCCATGACAGTGCGGTCTTGGCATTGGACAAGGTATCCACCGTACCAAAGGATTTGGAAGAGATGATAAATAAGGTATTTTCAGGATTTAGGTGCTTGAGCAGGTTATCCAGCTGAGTGCCGTCCATGTTAGAGACGAAATGCACGTCGATGTCGGTATCTGCCCACTCATCAAGGGCGGTGGTCGCCATTAGTGGGCCCAGATCAGAACCACCGACGCCAATGTTGACCACGTCAGTGATGGCTTGCCCAGAAAACCCGCGCCAAGTGCCATTGCGTACGCGTTCGGACAGTCGCGCCACTCTTGCTAGACTATGATGCACATCGGCAACCACGTCTTGCGCGCCTACTTGTAGCTCGGCAGTCTCTGGCAAACGTAGCGCGGTATGCAGGGCGGCGCGCTGCTCACTGGTATTGACCATCTCCCCTTGTAGCAGCGCCTGAATACGGGTAGACAACTCACAGCTATCGGCAAGGCTCAATAGGTTGGCTAATACGGTGTCATCGATACACTGCTTGCTATAGTCCATATATAGCGCCCCCGCCTGGCTACTAAAGCGGGTGGTACGCTCATCGTCCTGCGCAAACAGCTGCGCCAGCGACCACGGCTGCGCTGCCAGTGTCTGCAACTGCTGCCAGTACTCAGAGTGGCGAGCGCTGTGATAGGTGTTATTGTGCATAACGTTAATCCACTTTGAAATAAATACAGTGCTATTGGAATAAACTTTATCTGGTACTGATCACTCCGCTATCAACTGTCTAAGGTTATTGGCGTAGGCTGGGTTTTTAACCCAGCTTTGAGACTTTACAAAATTAAAATGCTGGGTTAAAAACCCAGCCTACAATAGTTCTACTCACTATTTTCACTACTCGCTAACTGCTGCTCGGCAAAGTAGATAAAGGCCTGCATATACGAGCGCATATCGCCTGCATCATAGCTATCGCCACGCATGGTGGTCACATTGACGCCATATTCGCTAATCAAGGCATCAATGGCATCGGTCAGCTGAATCTCACCGCCGACAGAGGCTTTGGTATTGGCCAGATAGTCAAAGATGTGATTGCTAAACACGTAGCGACCCACCACGGCTAAGCGTGAAGGTGCCTCTGCTAAGCTGGGCTTTTCTACAAAACCCGCCACTTTAAAGCTGGTATTCACATTTTCGTTGCTATTGCTGCCACCGTCATCGTTAGACGCTTCATGCAATTGGGCGATGCCATATTTATGCACGTCTTCATCTGCCACGGTCTCGACCAATATCTGCGAATGCCCATCATCAGTAAACTGAGCAATCATAAAGGCCAAGTTATCCGCTGCCATGTCGGTGGTGTATGGATCGAGCACTACATCTGGTAGCATGACGGCAAAGTCGTGCGCGCCAATGATGGGACGCGCTGCCAATACCGCATGTCCCAGTCCTAAAGGCTTGCCCTGACGGATCATAGATACGGTCACATCCTCTGGTAGCCAGTTGAGACTATCCGCCAGCTGATCTTTTCCTTTGGCTCGCAGCTGATTGTCCAGCTCGGCATTGATATCGAAGTAGTTTTCAATCGCGCCTTTTTGTGCATGGCCGACCAGGACAATGTGCTTGATACCAGCAGCGATCGCTTCTGCCACTACATAATGAATGGCAGGACGATTGCCCAGTGGCAACAGCTCTTTTGGCACGGATTTGGACAGTGGCAGCATACGGGTACCAAAGCCTGCGACGGGGATAACGGCGTGGGTGATGTTTTTCATAATGGTTTATTCAAATCGATTTATTATAAAGTAGAAGCACGATAGAGTTTTACTCGTACTGAGTACATTGCGTTCAGTGACTATCATAGCCATTCGGGTTTTGACTTTGCCAACGCCAAGTATCTTGACACATCTCAGTGATAGACAGCTTGGCTTCCCAGCCTAATAACTCTTTGGCTTTGTCAGCACTGGCATAGCAACTGGCAATATCCCCTGCACGGCGGGCAGCGAATTGATAAGGAATGGGCTGTTTAGAGACTTTGGTAAACGCTGCAACCAGATCTAAGACCGAGGTACCCTTACCCGTTCCTAGGTTAATAGGTAGAAAACCGACTGAGCCAGTTGTATCCGAACCGTTTTTTGAGCTGGCGTGTTGCTGTAAGTAATTCAGCGCGGCCACATGACCTTGCGCCAGATCAGTGACATGGATAAAGTCACGGACGCCCGTACCATCGACGGTAGGATAGTCATTGCCAAAGATGCTGAGTTTCTCAAGTTTACCGACGGCCACTTGCGAGATATAAGGCATGAGATTATTTGGAATGTCATTCGGATCTTCGCCGATCTGTCCTGAGGGATGTGCCCCTACTGGATTGAAGTATCTAAGAGGGATGAGGTTCCAGCTAGCATCCGATACCGCTAGGTCTTCTAGGATATGCTCGACGGTAAGTTTGCTTTGTCCATAAGGATTGGTACAAGAGCGTGGGGAGGTTTCATCGATAGGGAGCGTTTCTGGGTCGCCATAGACAGTGGCAGACGAGGAAAAGACCAGATTTTTGACGTCATATTCTGCCATGACTTCCAGTAAAGTGATGCTGCCACTGACGTTATTATTATAATACAGCAAAGGCTTGGCGACGGATTCACCAACGGCTTTTAGTCCAGCGAAGTGAATCACGCCAAAGAAGGCATGCGCAGCAAAGACTTGTCTGAGAGTCTCAGCATCGCGGATATCGCCTTCGATAAAGGAGATAGGCTGGCCAATAATGCTAAAGACACGATTGATCGCTTCACGGCTACTGTTAGATAAGTTATCGTATACCACAACTTCATAGCCTGCTTCATGCAACGCTATACAAGTGTGTGAGCCGATATAGCCAGCACCGCCAGTTACTAATATTTTTTTAGTCATAAAATCAGCCAAAAGTGTTTAAATGGTTATTTATCGTCAATCATACTATAGTTGGTTGCAAATAAAAGCGTGACAGCCATTCAATCGTACGATTGGTATATATTGATAGCAGACTGGTTATTTTTAACTTTATTCACATAAGTGACTATACTAACAATTGCGCTATATTGCCAACAAAAATCAGTCAATCCTTCTAAGATACGCTATTTCATACAAAAAGATTTGTACTACTACTTAAATCTTCAGCTGCCAATTATATCGTTTAGACTAAAGGAGCCTTTAAAAAAGGAGCTCTTAAAAATAACTAAAAAACACCTCAGAACAAATTCATCATTTCAAGCCATGGTCACTATAGAGTATGATGGTTAGTTATTATAGCTACTTATGATAGTTGCTATAGTCTTTCATAAAGCTTACCGCTACCCACTATTCATTATCAATCAACGCCATTAATCATATTATGACATTTAACGCTTACCTTCAGCCCCTACTTTTAGGCTACTATCAACACTATCGTCAGCACAACCAACGGTTAGCGTTGGTTGTTGGTATGTGGCCGTGGCAAGATATGGTTGGGGATTGGGTGTTAGAGTCATCGCATATCCAAATACAAAGGCATTTTGATAAACGCTACTTTACGCGATGGCTACAGCCCTTTATCAAGCGGGTCAACCCTGTTATTTATATCTGGGGTTATAAAGCGCCTGACTATTTCATTGATTATATACGCGAGCAAGATCTGGATATTTTCTTCTTAGAGGATGGTTTTATCCGTTCAGGTCCTGATGATGATAGCAGTACTCCGCCACTCTCTATTGTGATGGACAGCCAAGCGCCCTACTTCGATACCACTCGTCCAAATGATTTGACTGATCTCATCGCAAACTTTGATTTCACACAAGACGGCTATGATGAGGCGTTGGCACAGGAGATGCTCGATTATTACGTCGCGCATCGGGTGAGTAAATACAATCATCAGCCGTATGTCGATGTCGTACCTATCTATGGGGTGAAAAATAAAAAGCGAGTTTTGGTGTTAGGACAAGTACCCTATGATGATTCATTGAAATACGGTGGCGGTATCGGTATTACGCTGCTGGATGTGGTCAATCAGGCAATCGAAGAAAACCCTAATGCGCAGATCATCGTCAAACCACATCCGATGACACTGGATGATCCGTCTATCGTCAGTGCCCTCACTGAGCTAGATTGTCTTATCCTCACCCAGTCTATTCATTTGGTCGATGCGTTAGAGACTGTCGATCATGTATATACGATTACGTCATTAGGTGGGTTTGAGGCGTTACTAAGAGGTAAAAAGGTCACCGTATTAGGGCGACCTTTTTATAAATCTCTTTGTCAGAAAGATCATGAGAAATATCAATATTTTCTAATATGCTACTTATACAGTCAATATAATCACTGTGTTACATCTGCATGAACTTTTAAGAATGTTGAGGGGTCATCAAGCAATTTAGACTTACCTTGCTCAATTAATATTTTATCAGCTAACTCACGTAAAGCGCCAAAACCACCGTTTTTATCCAGTACTAAATCACACTTAGACTTAATATACTCAGGAGCATCGGCAACAGTGACAGCTAAGCCACAACTAATGAAAGCTGGCAGGTCAATAGTATCATCACCAACATATACCGTATTAGCACTGGTTGTACCCGCTTGTTTGATTATATCTTTACAAGCTACTTCCTTATTTTTGACACCCAAATCAAAAATATCAATTCCTAAGTCAGAAATTCTCTTTCTCAAAGCTCTTGAATCCCTACCTGATAATACCGCTACCTTAACTCCAGCTTGTTGTAAAAGCTTAATACCTAGGCCGTCTCGCACATGAAAACGCTTAATACACTCACCATTTTCATCATAGTAAATACCACCATCTGTTAACACGCCATCAACATCAGTGATAACAAGCTCAATATTAGAGAGTAAAGTTTTCTCACTATCTACTTGCTCACCCTTGAGTATCTTAATTACTCTCTCTAAATCTTCTGGAGTATCTACCCCCGGCCCTGTCGGCATCACTTCAAACGCATAGATATCTACATCACTGTCTAGCAGCCGCAACTGCTCAAGCTGCTCTACTGTCTCTATATGAGATTCATCTAATCGAGTATACTTTTCTAATACGGACTTACGATACGCATATACCCCGACATGTTGTTTATAACTCGCTTGCACATCTTTATCTCTGATAAAAGGAATGGGAGAACGGCTAAAGTAACACGCTCGACCACTATGCGATGTCACCACTTTGACTGTATTAGGATCTTTGGCCTGATCTGCGTTGATAGAATGATAAAGCGTTCCCACTTCAATTGACTTGTCTGCTGCCATAGCATTAATGAGCAGTTCAAGGTCCTCAGCACGAACCAAAGGCTCATCACCCTGCAAATTGATGTACAGATCTGCGTCTACCTCACTCATTACCTCTACCAATCTATCTGTACCAGAAGCATGATCTGAGCTAGTCATTACTCCCTTGCCGCCAAACCCTTCAACTATTGACAGTATTCGACTATCATCTGTGGCAACGACTACGGTGGCGTTGTGCACAGATGCGGCTTTCTCATACACATGCTGAATCATTGGCTTACCCAAAATATCTGCAAGTGGTTTGCCAGGAAAGCGTGAAGATGAATAGCGCGCGGGAATGACGATAGCAACAGACTGCATCTGATATACCTTTGAATGAGTTTACTGAATGTCTAAATCAGGCAGTGATTTGACCAAATCATCAATTTGCTTCATTTGCTGTAAGAAAGGCTCTAACTTATCAAGTGGCAAAGCACTTGGCCCATCACATTTAGCGGCATCAGGATTTGGGTGCGCTTCTAAAAACAATCCAGCGAGGCCAGCTGCCATTCCTGAGCGGGCTAACTCAATAATTTGGTCTCTGCGACCGCCTGATGCCTCGCTACCCGCATTTCTAGTTTGCAGTGAATGAGTGACATCAAAGATGATTGGTAAGTTGTTACTGACACGCTTCATCACGCCTAGACCAAGCATATCTACTACTAGGTTGTCATACCCAAAACAGCTGCCACGTTCACAAAGCATTAATTTATCATTGCCCATTTCATTAAACTTATTAATGATATTTTTCATTTGCTCTGGGCTAAGAAACTGTGGTTTTTTGATATTAATTGGTCGTCCAGTCTCTGCTAGTGCTTTTACCAAATCTGTCTGACGTGCTAAAAAAGCTGGCAACTGTAAGATATCAATCACTTCAGCAGCTGGCTGGCACTGATAGACTTCATGCACATCAGATATCACTGGCACATTGAAGGTCTCTTTGATTTCTTGTAAGACTTTTAGACCTTCGTCTAAGCCTGGACCACGAAAAGAATGTATGGACGATCTATTGGCTTTATCAAAGCTGGCTTTGAATACATACGGTATACCAAGCTTTTGAGTGACTTCTACGTAAGCTTCACACGCCTTTAGAGCAAGATCTCTTGACTCGATGACATTGATGCCGCCGAACAGTACGAAAGGCTTATCATTGCCAACCGTTATATTTTCCGTAATCTTCATTAGTACTCTCCAAGACTATAAAAGGTTAGTGATGTCTATTTAATTAATACCAGCTTGTACTAGGTCACGTAAAGCAAGAACCCCTACCAGCGTGTCATTATCAAAAACTATGAGCTGGTTTACTTTCTTTTGTCTCATGATATCAAGGGCTTTTGAGGCTTTCATATAAGGTGAGGCAGTAATAGGCGTAGTCTTCATAACACTTGCAATCGGCTGGCTCATATCTTGATCGAGCGTGAGCAGTCGACGTATATCACCATCCGTCAATACCCCATATTTATTATCATCCACTACCACTGTCATGCCCAGTCTTTTTTCTGTAATTTCAAAAAGTGCATCAATGATACTGGTATCTCCTGTTACTACAGGAATCTCATCACCAGATTTCATAAGATCGGCTACATGAGTCAACAGCTTTTTGCCTAGAGACCCAGCAGGATGGGATAAGGCAAAGTCGTCAGATTTAAAGCCGCGAGCTTCAAGCAAGGCGATAGCCAGTGCATCACCTAGCACCATTGTGGCTGTAGTACTAGACGTAGGAGCCAGACCCATCGGACAGGCTTCTTCAAAGTCACCAAGTATCAAAGCCACATCGGCTTCTTGAGGCAGTCTGCCTGATAAGTTTTTACTGATACTTATCAATGGTAAGTCTAGCTTTTTAATCACAGGCAATAAGACGTTGATTTCATCGCTATTGCCTGAGTTTGAAATGGCTAGGACAACGTCACCTTTTACGATCATCCCAAGGTCGCCATGGCCAGCTTCACCAGGATGCACAAAAAACGCTGGGGTACCAGTAGAAGCCATCGTCGCCGCTATTTTACGACCTACTAAACCTGACTTACCCATTCCCGTAATGATTAGACGTCCTTTGCATTCAAGAATCTCGTTGCAAGCTTTCGTAAAACTTTCATTCACAGTCTCTTTAAGTCTAAATAAGGACTCTATTTCTATACTAACAACTCTTTCAAACACTACAGAATATTCATTTTTCATATTTTATTCTCAGAATAGCACGCCTGATAATTAGTTTACCATTGTCTTTTATAAGTTCTAATACTTAATTTTTATTTCAGAATTTTTCCTGCTCAAGGTGATATTTTTTTCTATCTTTTTAAGATTGTCTTTATGTAAATCAATAATATCAACAGACTCAATTACATTACTATAATCAATATCACCTAAGACTTTACTATCTAATACGTAATCGAACCAACTGCTTTTAGAAATTATATCCACTAAATTGGGATCAAATCTCATTCTTATTAGCTTTGCTGCTACTCCACCGTAAATACTATAAGGAGGAATATCTTTAGTAACAACTGAATTAGCAGCAATTATTGCACCATCACCAATATGAACTCCTGCCATAATGATGGCTCGTCTACCTATCCAAACATCGTTACCTATCTTAACCTCACCTTGTTTATTCTGTTTTTTTCTTGACTTAATTCTTTTAAATTCATCAAAAGTCCCTAAACCTCCATTATCACCAAAAGCAAAACCAGATGTGCTTAAAAAATTAATTGGATGTTGGAAAGGATTAATAATAACCTCTGCAGAAATAGAGCAGTAGTTACCTATTTCCGTATTCCTTATCTCACAGTTCTTACCGAAATAAGTAAAAGCACCTACACTACAGTTCCCAGATATTAAACAATTTTGAGAAGATACAGGAGCAGCACAGTTTAATTCACCTTTTAAACGGAGTAAATCAATATTTAGTCCGACTGATTTTGCTGATTTTTGTGTAAAACTATATAACATAAGACACCCTATATATATTTCAGAAATAAAATAGAGACTTTTATCTGTAGATGATATTAACTAGAAAAACAATTTCTATAAATTCAAAACTTAAAATTTCTATTTTTTATAGTATACTCTATGCATTCATCTATATCACAAACTGCTTCTAACTCTGGAGAATAATAACGGCTACACTCAATATAAGAAACATAAAATATTTCGTTTATCGTTCTATTTTTTATTCTCCTTTCTTCGTTTTTCTTATCAACGGTAACGCCCCAGTTAGAATAGAATGGTACGCCATAACAGATAACTTCTTTCCCATACATTAATGCTTCGAATCCAAGACCAGAGCTACAAACGTAAACTTTGTCTACCATCTCCAATAATTGATGAGGATGGATATCATAATCTATCAAGTGTACATTATTTATATCTCTAGTAAAATCTACATTTGCGTCGCTAAAATATGAGCCTTTATCTCCTTTGACGGCATCTGGATGTCTCTTTATTAAAATATCGGCATCAGGATTATCTCGAATAGCATCAACCAACATAATCTGAAAATCATTCTCATTAGCTTTCGCACAGACTACAGACTGATCACCATACCGCTGATCTACTACAAGTACTTTGCGTGCGTCAGTACGACCTATTGAAACAGGCAAATAAGGAGAATCGTTATACTTAGAAATATGATTCTCAGTTATTAAACCAATCGTATTCTTTGCTTTCATCAACTCTTCATCTGTGAATACTCTATCAGAGTTTAGAACCTCCTCGAAACTTGAAGCATTATAGGAATCGTAATAGGCAGTATTACTACCGCATAGAGTGATAGATAACGCAGGCTCTTTAGATAAACCGATGCCAACCGACCTTATAAAACCATCTTCTATTATAAAAGGTTTTTTACCAAACTTTCTCATTAGATTTGAGACCGACTTCTTATTATTGTTTTCTGTAATACCCCATTGTATTACCTCATCACAGAGAGAAGCCTCTATTTCGTTCTTAGGCTTTATCATTTTAGAGAAATTTAAGAGTTCTGGTAAATACAATCCCGTATTATTTATCAAGTTAGGATTAGAATTAGCGACATACGTTACATGAGAATTAAAACGTTTTATCTCTCTACTTCCTTTTAGTTCTTTAGTATCAGCCAAACCTTCTAAATATCTTACGATCCTCATTGAAGATTGCCCATCAAAACTACCTGCTGAAAGAGCTCTTTCTGCCCAAGACCAATCTATATTTTTAAGTGTATCATTGCTTGATAAAGCTTTATCTATTTCATAATAAAGTTCATCTTTATCATGTGCTACTGGAATTCTAATCCCATCCCATAGCTGTATAAAATCGAAATACTTTGTAGACACGGCTGGAGTATCTGACAATAACGCTTCAAGAATTAAAGTGCTGTTGACTGATAGCAGTAAGTTGGCATGATATAAATTTTCAGCTACTGGCATCAAATAGGAACCAGATTTATCAATAACTAATCTTTCATCGTAATCTACTTTGTCTCTTACTCTCCTGAAGATAGTATTTTTGTGATTACTTGGTGGTTCACGCATAATAAGCTGAGAATCGTTTCTCTCACAATATTCTATGATATCTAGTAATGCTTGATTTTGACGCTGAAGTGCATAACTTTGATCTACTTGAATATCCATAGGTTGTAAAGCATATAACAAGATGTCTTTCTTTGGATCAAGACCATATATCATACAAAAATCTTCGCGCGAAGTTAACCTTTTGTACTGATGATAAATATCGAATTTCGGCGCACCGAGGACTTGAATCTTGTTTTCATTCAATCCACGTTCCATGAATATATTTTTCTGCAACTCACCCCATGTGATTACATGATCACATTTTGGAAGGTTTACCTCTATATCTCCTAGCTTATACATATAATATTTCTCTTGCGATAGAAATACAGATTCATGTAACACTAGAACTGTTTTTATTCCTAAGTCTTTACATACATCTACTAATATCCTCATTGCAGGATGCCAGTCAAATGTGAATATAACTCCTTCAATATCATTCTTAATAATTGCTAAATGACTTAGAAGGAACTTTCTATACTGAACAGGATTTTCACGCGAGATTCTCGAGATACTCTTCCTATTCGACTCACTACTGCCTTCGAAAATTTCTAGTGGATAAACTTTGAACTTTTCTGACTTATTTATTGATTCTATAACTGCATCACCGTGACTTTTTATCCAAGGTAAGTATAGGTAAATTTCTTTATTTTTCTCAAAATCGTATTCAGGTCTTAGAACATTCAAAGAATTTGCAACAGAATTCTTAAATTCTGGTTTATCATTATTATTGATGCTTTTTTTAGATATATTATTAGCTTTATTTGAGCCTTTTTTATCAACTTTATAATTATCATTGTTTAGCGTAGAGTTAAGTTGCTTTACTCTTTTTTTGAAAGAATCCAGAAAAAAAAGAGATGGGTTTTTTGCTAATTTAGTAAGTTTACTCACAATTTTTTACACCTTAATCTACTATAAATATGAATTTTTACTCGTAATGACAAATTTACATAAAAAAACACCCCATTGTAGGGGTGTCTTAAAGGTATATCAAGGATATTTAACAGTTTTTACTAGAATTATATATATTCTTTTATCAGAATATGCTACCAACCAGTCACTTCTTTTAGCTTCTCACCGATCTTCGCTGGATCACGAGTATACGCAATGCCTGCATCTTCAAAGGCTTTGAACTTCTCTTCTGCCGTACCTTGACCACCAGAGATGATCGCGCCAGCATGACCCATACGCTTACCTTCTGGAGCCGTCACCCCAGCGATATAACCAACCACAGGCTTAGTCACGTGCTCTTTGATATAAGCAGCCGCCTCTTCTTCCGCCGTACCACCGATCTCACCGATCAGGACGATGGCTTCGGTTTGTGGATCGTCTTGGAACAGTTTTAGCGCATCGATTTGGTTCATACCAGGGATAGGGTCACCGCCGATACCGATACAAGTAGACTGACCAAAGCCAAGCTTAGTCGTTTGCGCGACTGCTTCATAAGTCAGCGTACCAGAGCGTGAGATGATGCCCACTTTACCTGGCAAGTGGATATGACCTGGCATGATACCGATTTTGCACTGACCTGGCGTGATGACACCTGGGCAGTTCGGGCCAACCATACGTACGCCGTCTGCTGCTTCGATATAGCGCTTGGCTTTTAGCATATCGAGCGTAGGTACGCCTTCAGTGATGACCACGATCAGCTTCACACCTGCATCGACCGCTTCTACGATAGAGTCTAGGACGAATGGCGCTGGTACATAGATAACCGATGCGTCCGCTTGTGTCTTCGCCATCGCCTCAGCCATGGTGTTGAATACAGGGAGACCTAAATGCGTTTGACCGCCTTTACCTGGGGTGACACCGCCGACGACTTTGGTACCGTATGCGATGGCTTGCTCTGAATGGAACGTGCCGTTTTTACCAGTGAAACCTTGCACCAATACTTTGGTGTCTTTATCAATGAGTACACTCATTATTTGCTCCTAATTATAATCTTGTATATCTGGCTGTCTGTCTAGGGCATCTCTTAGTGAATGATGCTTGATTAAAGATGCCTAATAAACAATGCCTAGTAAACGATGTTGGTTCCCACCGCAGCGACGATCTTCTGTGCAGCATCGGCGAGGCCCTGAGCTGAGATGATCTGTACATCTGACTCTTCTAGTAGCTGCGCGCCTTTTTCAGCATTGTTACCTTCTAGACGTACTACGACTGGCACTTCTACGCCCACTTCTTTTACTGCGGCGATGATGGCTTCTGCAATCATGTCACAGCGCACGATACCACCAAAGATATTGATCAGGACGCCTTCCACACTGCTGTCTTCTAGGATGATCTTGAACGCTTCAACGACGCGATCTTTGGTTGCACCGCCGCCAACGTCTAGGAAGTTAGCAGGCTTGCCGCCATAGAGCTTGATGATGTCCATCGTCGCCATCGCCAGGCCAGCACCGTTGACCATACAGCCGATGTTACCTTCTAGGGCCACATAGTTTAGATCAAATTCAGCTGCTTTTAGCTCACGCTCGTTTTCTTGCGTTTTGTCTTGGAGAGCAGCGATTTTTGGTAGACGATACAGCGCGTTTGAATCGATACCGATTTTGCCATCGACACAGACGATCTCGCCATTTTCACGTACCGCTAGTGGGTTGACTTCAAGTAGGGCAAAGTCATTTTCGACAAATGCTTGGTAGGCACCGGTCATGATTTTGACAAACTGATTGATCTGCTTGCCTTCAAGACCCAACTTGAACGCTACTTCACGCGCTTGATACGGCATGAGACCTACTAATGGATCGACGCTTACCTTAAAGATTTTTTCTGGGGTTTCTTTGGCCACTTCTTCGATATCAACGCCGCCTTCGGTTGATGCCATAAAGGTGACACGGCGCGTAGAACGGTCAACAACCGCGCCAAGATACAGCTCAGTTCTGACTGGGTACATATCTTCTGCAACCAATACGAAGTTGACTGGTTGGCCATCAGCGTCCGTTTGGAAGGTCACTAGATTGGTACCGATCAGCGCTTCAGCCACTTGCTTCGCTTCTTCACGAGTCTTGACCAACTTGACGCCACCCGCTTTACCACGGCCACCAGCATGTACCTGTGCTTTGATAACAGCAATATCGGTTGGCGTCTTATCAAAAGCGGCTGCCGCTTCTTCGCCATTACGGGCGATGATGCCTTCTTGGATTGGCAAACCATAGCTTTTTAGTAGCTCTTTTGCTTGATACTCATGTAGATTCATTGATTGTATCCTTTATTTTTTTACAATTAATAAAAGTGAAAATAAGTGCGCGGCAACATTTGGCTGGCGCACTTGTGACAGTAATGGCAGTGATGATAATGGTAGGGCTACCATCAAGAGTTAGATCGTGAAGCGGTCTTTACCTCATGGGCAAAGACCTAAATCAGCAAGGCATTTAAAGCGTGCCTTTTTCATATTGGACGACTTATAGATATAGCTTATAACCCCGCTCTCAACTTAATTTTGTAGGGTGGGTTAGTGAAGCGTAACCCGCCAAATAGTCTAGATAATCAAGTAGCCTAGATAGCATTGGCGGGTTACGTTTTATCTTCATTCTCTGCGAGAATAGAATAAAACTAACCCACCCTACGAGAATAAACTATCGCTTACTTCGATATATTTAAAAAGTTGCAAGCGGGGTAGCTTATAGGTACAACTTACTTATGAGTAGAACCTAACTATAAGGCTACTTCTTTTTACGTTTTTTGCGCTGAATAGCATGGATAGCACGGCCATCGGCAGAGAGCGCCGCTTCATGTACCGCTTCAGAGATCGTCGGATGCGCAAAGGTCATCAGCTGTAGATCTTCGATACTAGAGACAAACTCCATCGCAATCATACCCTGATGGACGATGTCGCCTGCACCCGCAGAGATGGCATGCATACCGAGTAGGCGATCGGTCTTGGCGTCAGCGACGACCTTGATAGAGCCTTCAGCTTCGCTTTGCGCCAATGCACGGCCGTTTGCCGCTAAGTTAAATGAGCCTGTTTTGACTTCATAGCCAGCTTCTTCCGCTTCTTGCTCAGTCATACCAACCCATGCGATTTCTGGATGCGTATAGATGACGTTGATGATAGTGTCATAGTTGACCTGAGCTTTTTCGCCATGAATACGCTCAACCGCCATCATGCCCTCTTCCATCGCCTTGTGCGCAAGCATTGGGCCACGTACCAAGTCACCGATAGCGTATACGCCGTCAAGATTGGTTTTGCACTGATCGTCAACATCGATAAGACCACGCTCAGTCAATTCGATACCGCTGTCTTCACCCAAGAGCTTTTCAGCATAGGCACGGCGACCCACACAGACGATTAGCTTATCAAAGCTTTCATCAGAGGCTTCACCGTTCTTTTCACTAGTGACGACCACTTCATCGCCCTTAACTTCAGCATTGGTCACTTTGGTATCGACACGGATATCAAGACCTTGCTTTTTCAGCATTCTGCCCGCTTCTTTTGAGATGTCTTTATCAGCAGCGGCTAAGAAGTTTGGTAGCGCTTCATAGATCACCACTTCTGCACCTAGGCGACGCCATACCGAGCCAAGCTCAAGACCGATAACGCCTGCACCAATCACGCCCAAACGCTTTGGCACTTCGGTGAAATCAAGCGCACCAGTAGAGTCAACGATACGCTCGCCGTCAGTCTTAGCAACTGGGATATCGATAGGGACAGAACCTGCTGCTAGGATGACATTTTTGGCAGTGATGGTGGTCTCTTTCTCATCTTCTAGAGCGGTAAACTTAACTTGTTTGTCCGCGCCTTTGCCATCAACCAGCGTGCCCCAGCCTTGTAACCAGTCAACGCCATTGCCTTTTAGCAGTGCCGCAACACCGCCAGTTAACTGCTTAACGATGCCCTCTTTGCGCGCAATCATCTGCTCTACATCGATGGCCACATCGCCAGTACTGATGCCATGCTCAGCCAGATCATGCTTAGTCGCCTCATAGCGATGCGAGCTATCAAGTAAAGCTTTTGATGGGATACAACCAACGTTTAAGCACGTACCGCCAAGCGCAGGCTCGGCTTTGTAAACGCGTTTTCCGATACAAGCCACGCACATACCAAGCTGTCCTGCACGGATAGCTGCTTCATAACCACCAGGACCGCCGCCGATGACGACTAAATCATAATTATCTTTCATAATAGGTTCCTATTTATAACTTAGGTTTTAATTTAGGTTTTAGCTTTGCTTTTAAGATTGATTATCAACTGACTCATTGGGCAGTTTATCAAATATAGGGTAAATCATTCAGCCATTAAAAAGTAAAAATCAGTCATCAAATACAAGATCAGCAAACAGTAAATACACCATTTGAGCTCATTGACTGATGATAGTTATCTCTCTCGTCTCTATATGGCTTTGTAGCATATAGCCTACGATAACTCATATTAAATTGAGATTCAGGTTAAGAAAAGCAAAAGCCATCTGTCTCAAAAGCAAAAAGCTTGTATCGACGATTGCCGATACAAGCTCAGAGGCTTATAGGTCTAGTAAGAGCATCGCTGGATCTTCGACCAGCTCTTTGATAGTGACCAAGAACTGAACAGCTTCTTTACCATCGATCATACGGTGGTCATAAGACAGTGCCAGATACATCATTGGTAGGATTTCGACTTGACCATTGACCGCCATTGGACGATCGTTGATCGCGTGCATACCCAAGATAGCCGTTTGTGGTGGGTTCAAAATCGGCGTAGACATGAGTGAACCAAAGACACCACCGTTAGAGATAGTGAAGGTACCACCAGTCATCTCGTCCAGACCAAGCTTACCGTCTTGTGCTTTGCCGCCAAGCTCACGGATTTTGCTCTCGACATCCGCCATGCTCATGCGATCTGTATCACGTAATACAGGAACTACCAAGCCGCGATCTGAAGAAACAGCCACACCGATGTCATAGAAACCATGATAAACGATGTCATCACCGTCTAGTGAAGCGTTTACTGCTGGGAAGCGTTTGAGTGCTTCAGTGGCTGCTTTTACGAATAACGACATAAAGCCTAAACGTACACCATGACGCTTTTCAAACTGTTCTTTATACTTCGCACGCATGTCCATCAGCGGCTTCATATTGACTTCGTTAAACGTCGTTAGCATTGCCGTATCTTGTGACGCTGATAGCAGACGATTGGCGACTGTCTTACGTAGACGCGTCATTGGTACACGCTTTTCCGTACGCTCACCAACTGACTCTGCGACTGGGCGACCACTGTCCGACTTGATAGAGCTGTCCGCTTTGAGGGTTGGGCTAGCCATATCCGTCTTGGTTACGCGACCACCACGGCCAGTGCCTTCGACGTTCTTTGGATCAACGCCAGACTCTTTTGCCGCTTTGCGTACTGCTGGGCTTTGATCTTTATGATCGGCTTCTGCAGCGCTTGCGCCTTGCGTAGGCTCGCCGCCATCAGCAGCTTGCTTTGCTTGTACAGGAGCAGCAGGTTGATCTGGATCTACAGCAGGAGCATCATCGGTAGAACCGCTGGCGCCCGCTTCAAACTCTGCGATCAAATCAGCAGACTCAACAGTGTCGTCGACTTGCTTAACAATCTTAGTCACCACACCATCATCAGGTGCAACCACTTCTAATACAACTTTATCAGTTTCGATTTCAGCCAAAAGGTCGTCACGGTTAACTTGTTGGCCTTCAGTGACATGCCATTCAACGATCGTGCCATCGGCAACCGATTCTGGAAAAACGGGGGCTTTAATTTCAGCCATCGATATACTCCTTAGATATGAATATTACTATTTATTATTGAGTCGTGATGAGCAGTCAGTATTTTGGAAGACGGCTCATAAATAATAATGCATATTTATGAGCCATTTACCTATGACAGCTTATTATTGATGATTTAATAATTGCTGACTGTTAATAATATCTGACTGCCACCGCCTGATTGATATACGTTATAGGGATCGATCTTTTCTTTATACTGCTGCTCTATTTTTTAGCGCTACTTTGCCAACTCATCGACACTGACGCCTAGACTTTCGGCAACCAATGTTTGTTGCTGCTGAGCATGCAACTTCGGTGAACCCGTCGCTGGTGCCGCACTTGGTGGACGCGCTACTGGCTCCATCACCTTCGCTCTAGTCGGATGCGGTACCACAATACGGAACATATGCGGCGCTAAATAGTACCAAGCACCTTGGTTGAGCGGCTCTTCTTGTGCCCAGACGATTTCTTTAAGATTGCTGTATTTTTCAATTTCAGCAATCAGACGCTCTTCTGGTAATGGATAGAGCTGCTCAATACGAACAATAGCAATATGTTCTATGCCTAAGGCACGGCGCTGCTCAAGTAGGTCATAATAAACCTTACCACCACACAGTAATAAACGGGTGATCTTGTCTGCATCATGCTGATCAATCTCTGGCAGTACTGTCTCAAACTTACCCTCTGCCAACTCTTCTAGAGAGGATGTCGCAAGCTTATGACGTAACAGGCTCTTAGGTGACATCACTACCAATGGCACACGGCTTGGACGTATCGCTTGACGACGTAGCACATGGAATATCTGTGCAGGCGTCGTCGGAGTGATCACTTGCATATTGTCTTCAGCACATAGCTGTAAGAAACGCTCCAGACGGGCTGAAGAATGCTCAGGGCCCTGACCTTCAAAGCCATGCGGCAATAGCATAGTCAAACCACAAACACGCTGCCACTTGGTTTCACCGCTTGAGATAAACTGGTCAATTACTACCTGTGCACCATTGACGAAGTCACCAAACTGCGCTTCCCAAATAATCAACGCATTTGGAACAGTCGTTGCATAGCCATATTCAAACGCCAACACGGCTTCTTCTGACAACAATGAGTTGTAAGTTGCAAAGCGCGCCTGCTTTTCACTGATATGAGACAGTGGCACATACATGCTGCCGTCATTCATATTGTATATTTCGCTATGGCGATGTGAGAATGTACCACGGCCGACATCTTCACCGGTAATACGAACCAATACCTCATCGTTATCGACCAAGCTGGCGTAAGCTAAAGTCTCAGCAGCACCCCAGTTCAGAGGCTCTTCGCCAGTCTGCATGGCCAAACGTTGTTCGACCAGTCTTTCTACTTGGCGCTGAAGCTTATAGCCTTCTGGCATCTGCGCCATACGGCGACCATAGCCTTTTAGCTTTTCGATATCGACACCAGTGTCCCAGTCATCTATCAAGTCATGACCGATATAGGGTGTCCAGTCGACAAACAGCGCTTCATCAGGATCACTCACCAAAGAGTTCACCACATAATCACCACGGTCTAGCGACTCACGGTATTGATCTTCATATTTTTTGGCATCTTCTTCAGTGATGACGCCTTTATCAATAAGCTGCTGTGCATAAATAGCGCGGGTGGTTGGTAGCTTTTTGATCACTGCATACATCAGTGGTTGAGTCGCTGACGGCTCATCCGCTTCGTTATGGCCGTTACGGCGATAACAGAATAAGTCAATGACGATGTCTTTATCGAACTCATGACGGTAGTCAAGCGCTAACTGAGCAGCAAATATCACTGATTCAGGATCATCACCATTCACATGCAAGATAGGCGCATGTACCATTTTTGCGACATCAGTACAGTATTCTGTCGAGCGCAAATCTTCTTGGCGGCTGGTGGTGAAACCAACTTGGTTATTGATGACGATGTGTAGCGTACCACCTGTGGTATAACCACGGGTTTGTGACATCTGAAAGGTCTCTTGCACCACGCCTTGACCTGCAAATGCAGCATCACCATGCACCACGATGGGCAATACTGAATTACCATCTTTGTCGCTACGGCCAGGTTGGTCATTACGACGAACTTGACGCGCGCGTACTGAACCTTGTAGTACAGGTGCAACGATCTCAAGATGCGATGGGTTAAAGGCCAGTGCTAAATGCGCCTCACCACCTGGCGTCATCACGTTAGAGGAGAAGCCACTGTGATACTTAACATCACCTGAGCCTTTCTCTGGCTGTACTTTACCATCGAACTCATCAAACAAATCGGCAGGGTTTTTACCTAAGATATTCACTAGTACGTTTAAGCGTCCACGGTGCGCCATACCGATCATCATCTCTTTGGTGCCATAATTTCCGGCACGCTGGATGATCTCGTTGACCGCAGGGATAAAGCTTTCGCCGCCTTCAAGGCCGAAACGTTTGACACCCGTATATTTACGTGCCAAATACTTCTCTAAGCCTTCAGCAGCCGTTAAGCGCTCAAGTATAGACAAGCGTTTTTCTTTATCGAACTCGATATGACCAAGGTTGCTCTCAAGATACTTCTCCATCCAGCGTTTTTCGACACTGGTGGTCACGTGCATGTACTCTACACCAATATAACGGCAGTAGACACGCTCCATAATCTCGATGATTTCGCGTAGCGGTGCTTCACTCTTACCGATGTTCAAGTCACTGGTAGGATAAATATTATCTAAGTCCGCTTCCGACAGTCCATGATACTCTAGCGTCAGATCCACTACTTCAGGACGTGGATGCAACCCTAAGGGATCAAGCTGAGCACGGCGATGACCACGGCGACGGTAAGCTGAGATCAGCTGCTGTACGGCCATTTGCTTAGGATCAGCGCAATCGGCTGCACTGACTGTAGTGCTACCAGCTTCAGTGTTGACTTTATTGGCTGTTTGATTGCGTGCAAGCAGTAAGAACTGATCTTTGATCTCATTGTGCTTAGCATCATTAGGAGATTGGTATTGTTTGAAGTAACTTTGCCAATCAGCATCGACGCTATCTGGATCACTGAGATACTGCTCATAAAGGGATTCGATATAGTGGGCGTTATCAGCCGCAAGTTCAGTATGCGCTGCGCCAGATCTTTCTTTAGTTATACTATTCATAATAATCGTCTATTTGATAGATAAATGAATGGAATCGTGCTTATTGTTGTGTAATCTATTTTATGCTAAGCGGACAGGCTATGTCACATGAGTCGGTTGCATGAGCGACTGTCAACACCGATGAATGCCTCAATCTTAATTATTTGTGAACGGACAGTTTTGTTTGTATGCTCGTCTCAAAAAATTAAATTATATATACTGACAGTAGCTATAACCAATTAGTTCCTATCGAAATACTTAATCAATGCTACTTATTAATCAATGTCGCTTAATCAATAGGTCACATGACGTTCAGCTATTTTCTGCTGTTTTTTACGCCTAACATACATTGCTATCTAGGGTAACATGCCTAAATTACCTGATATAGTTTGTTTCTTCAATACTAGGTATTTACCTAATAAATACTCATTATCATCTTTATTTCTCATAGTTACTTACACGGTTATTTACATGGCTACTTATTCGGCGACCTCTAAATAAACTTTCAGGCAATCGAACAGGCATATGATAACATTTTTACATACGTATTTTTATTACTACTTAGTAGTTACTGATACAGTTTTGTGAAAGTTTATAGCCAATAAGCTCAAATTTATAATCCGTTACTGCATATATATGAGCGGTCGTCGCTATTAACAAGTGCCTTAGTTTAATAAACCTTATTCATTACATGATGACAGTCATTATCACAAAAAAACACCGCCTGATGAGCAGACGGTGTTTTATCAACATATTAAGGGTCTATTTATTAAAGCTAGCTACTAGCTTAACCTGCTTGATCGATTAGCAGGTTACGTAGATGGCCAATCGCTCGGGTCGGGTTCAGACCTTTTGGACAAACCGAAACACAGTTCATGATGCCGCGGCAACGGAAGAGACTGAATGGATCATCCAAACGCGCCAAACGTGCTTGTGCATCCGTATCACGGCTATCTGCCACAAAACGATAAGCATGTAGCAACGCTGAAGGGCCTAAGAACTTATCAGGGTTCCACCAGAATGATGGGCAACTGGTCGAGCAACAAGCGCATAGGATACACTCGTATAGACCGTTCAGTTTTTCACGTTGCTCAGGTGACTGCAAACGTTCTGTTGGCGGTGCTGGCTGATCATTGATCAAGAACGGATGTACCTTTTCGTACTGCTCGTAGAACTGGTTCATATCAACGACCAGATCGCGCACAACAGGTAGACCTGGTAGCGGACGTACAGTGACTTTTTCTGGCAGCGTGTTCATGTTGATCAAACATGCCAGACCGTTTTTGCCATTGATATTCACGCCGTCAGAGCCACAGATGCCTTCACGGCAAGAGCGTCTAAAGGTGATGGTTTCGTCTTGCTTTTTTAAGCGCAATAAAACGTCAAGCAACATACGATCTGACTCTAAAAGCTCAACCGTAAATGTTTGCATGTAAGGGGCTGCGTCCTTGTCAGGATCGTAGCGGTATATCTCGATGGTGCGAGTACCTCGACTCATAGTGCTAACTCCACGCGGTGTAAGGCTATGTTATTCAAAAGTCTTAACTCTTTATGATAATGAATAACGGGCCTTACAAAATCAAAAATTAAATTCGAAAACCGTTCATTAAACTACATAAACCTGTTTAACGAGACGATTAGTAAACACGCACTTTTGGCTCAACGTAATCCACAGTTAGCGGTACCTTACGAACTGGCTTGTAGATAATTTTGTTATCTTCAGCATACCAGATAGTGTGCTTCATCCATTCGTTGTCGTTACGACCGTTTGGTGCAACTAGATCATCTTCTGGACGCTCATAATCAAGTACCGTATGTGCACCACGGCACTCATGACGACTCGCTGCTGATATCATCGTTGCTTTTGCAACTTCGTAGAGGTTAGCCACTTCTAGCGCTTCAATACGAGCTGTGTTGAACACTTGCGACTTATCACCAAGATGAATCTTGTCAACTTTTTCGCCCAATGCAAGAATCTTTGCGACACCCTCATCCATCGACGCTTGTGTACGGAATACACTGGCGTGTGTTTGCATGGTTGCACGAATCTCGTCAGCGACGTCTTGTGCGTTATAGCCATCAGTTGATTCTTGTAGCTTGTTCAAACGACTCAAGGTGTAATCTAATACACGTGGATCGATTGGTTTATAAGCGTTGTCCGCATGATAGTAATCTTCAACGATGTGCTTACCTGCTGCACGGCCAAAGACTACCAAGTCAAGCAGTGAGTTGGTGCCTAGACGGTTGGCACCATGTACACTCACACAAGCACACTCGCCAATAGCATATAAACCTTTTACGAGTGTGCCTTCGGTATATAGACCGTCTTCGTCTACTGGACCTTCAAGATTTGGCACAATCACTTGACCGTTAATCGTCGTTGGGATACCGCCCATCATATAGTGAATGGTTGGAATCACAGGAATAGGCTCTTTGGTGATATCGACGTTGGCGAAGTTTTTACCAATCTCAAATACAGATGGCAGACGCTTCATGATGGTGTCTACACCTAAGTGCGTCATGTCCATAACAATGTGGTCAGCGTTCGGACCACAGCCGCGGCCTTCTTTGATCTCTTGGTCCATAGAACGAGAAACCAAGTCACGTGGTGCTAAGTCTTTAACCGTTGGGGCATAACGCTCCATAAAGGCTTCGCCGTCTTTGTTACGTAAGATCGCGCCTTCACCGCGGCAGCCTTCAGTCAATAGCACACCGGCACCATGCACACCCGTTGGGTGGAATTGCCAGAATTCCATATCCTGCAAAGGCACACCAGCACGAACTGCCATACCAAGACCGTCACCCGTATTGATATAGGCGTTGGTAGAGGCGGTAAAGATACGACCTGCTCCGCCAGTCGCTATGACCGTGGCTGGCGCTTGAAATACTGCGACGGTACCTGTTTCTTGCTCAATAGCGATGACGCCATTGATATTGCCGTCTTCATCTTTGATCAAATCTAGCGCAATCCACTCAATAAAAAACTCAGCACCCAGCTTTAAGTTTCTTTGATAGAGCGTATGCAATAGTGCGTGACCTGTACGGTCAGCAGCAGCACAAGCACGTTGTACAGCTTTTTCGCCATAGTTTGAGGTATGACCGCCAAATGGACGCTGATAAATCGTGCCATCTTCGTTACGGTCAAAAGGCATGCCCATATGCTCAAGCTCATACACCACTTTTGGTGCTTCGCGGCACATATACTCAATGGCATCTTGGTCGCCCAACCAGTCTGACCCTTTGACAGTGTCATAAAAGTGGAAGTGCCAGTTGTCATTACTCATGTTACCAAGGCTAGCACCGATACCACCTTGAGCGGCGACTGTATGCGAGCGCGTTGGGAATACTTTTGTGATTACCGCAACCTTCATGCCTGACTCGGCCAGTTGTAGGGAGGCACGCATACCTGACCCACCACCACCAACGATGACAGCGTCATAGTTGAGGGTTTTGATGTTGCTAATGGTATTATCTTGTCTTGTTGCCATTACAATTTTCCTAATGCCTGTTAATGCTTGGGAAGTAATACAAAGATTGGATGACAGTCTAATTGGAGCAGCAAAAGGCATTGTATTGTATAGATACCTAATCACCCCTACTGGACTTTATTTATTCAATCTTCAGCCACTTACTAAAATGTGTATAGCCATCATTTTTTAACAGTGAATTAAACAGTTAAACGGCAACGACACCTAAGCCATTACCCCAAAAAATCATGATGCCCCAAAATAGATATACTAAAATTGCGATAATCATAACAGCTTGTAGCACAAGGCGCTGCCCAGAAGATTGGATATAGTCAGTCAATACCGTCCACATCCCTACCCAAGCGTGAGCTGCCAGTGCAATGATTGCCACCAAGCTTAGTAAGCGCATCGGTAGGCTCGTAATGAAACCAACCCACTGCTCGTAAGTCAGATCACCGTTGAATACAAAAAAACCTACCATGACAACGGAATATACCGCCAATACGACGGCACTAATACGCTGCATTACCCAATCGCGCGAGCCTGAGCCAGTAAGACCAGTCGCGCTCTTAATTCCTGTATCATTTTTAATCATTAGAACATCACCCATATAAATGACAGCACGATCAATATAGCGGCAATAACAAAGCTCACAATTGACGCTGTTTTACCTGACTGAAGATCCTCGTTGAAGCCCATATCCGCAAATAAGTGCTTAACACCCATCACGAAATGGTATGCGGTTGCTGCGACAAAAACCCATGCAACAAAACGCACAAGCACATTATCAAAGACAGCGACAAAATCTTGAGGAGAAGATAAAGAGGTTTGTAAAAGCCACAGCATTACCGGAATCAATAAGAAAAGAACAATTCCTGAGATACGATGTAAAATCGAGGCTCTGGCTATCGGCGAACTATTAACGCTAATCACTTGGCTCAAAGGCAAGTTAATGGGTCGGTTGCTTTTCACAGCGGGCATCCTTTTTGCGGTTATACTCCTGTATCTGCCATGGGGATTCAATGAAACTAAATAACATTGAGTGCCTATAGCACCACACGAGACGAATAAAGTAAGGAAGAGCTAGCTGACTTCGCTAAGGTCCTACTACATATCACTATGAGTTTCAACAATCACTGATTCATACTATAATCACTGATACATACTATGTTTACTTACTTTACAGCTCACTTACTTTTTGACAGTCAACAATAGGTGTTGCCTCATCATATAATCATAATGAATCTAGTCATTGTAAGCGGTGAAGTAAGTCAATAATCATGCTTTGGCTGCAACAGCCAACGGTATTATCGTTGATTGCTGAGTATTGTTATCTGGTCTATTTCTAATTGGTCTTTGAAAAAGACATAACTATACTCTAAAACCAATGCTTATCTAAAAATAGATCAAATAACAACAACATTCAAGTCATAAACTATTGTTTAGCTTCTGATTTATGAGCTAACCATCAACTAGCGACTAAAAAATAGCAGCAAATCTGATGCTTAGTAGAGTGTCTTTTGCTAAGTAATTATTGGATATAGCGAAATTAGTGTCAGTCAAATTTTTCTAATTATAAAATGACTGGCCGATAATTACAAATTTATCCCCTAAATAGTGAATATCAGAGTTATTCTCACAAAAAGCCAGATATGCGTAATATGTTTGCTAGAATGTTGCGCATACCTGATCTATTATAAACTCGACTAAGTTTTCCTGTTAGTCATGCACTGTCTGTTTTTGCCAAGCTAAATAGAAAACCTATTCATAGCCTGTTGTTAAAAAGAGTCATATTTTATCATAATAGACCGCTTTTTTTAGCGAGTCCAAGAATGAGTGTTTTATAACAAATTGGCAAATAGACATATTTTGATACAAATATTACTGCGGACAAATGCCTTTAAACCATATATCTTGGCTCTCTCACTATGAAAAGTCTTTTCAAATCGCGCTTAATTACTGGTAACATAGCTGAATTACCAAATTAGTTCATTCGTGTTTATTCATTTGTACTATCAACGATACGAAATTAACGATACGAAGGTTTGTATCGTTAGCACTTTTACTCTAACAAGCTAAAACCAACGGAGAGGAAATTATGGCTGATAACAATGCCACACTAACAGTAGATGGTAAGGATTACCAACTCCCTATTACTAAAGGAACTCTAGGACGCCCAGTTATTGATGTTGCTGCCTTACAAGAGTCTGGTTACTGGTCTTACGATCCTGGCTTTAAAGTAACTGCCCCTGTCGAGTCAAAAATCACCTTTATCGACGGTGGTAAAGGCGAGCTGCTGCATCGCGGCTACCCTATCGATCAACTAGCAAACAATGCTGAATATTTAGAAGTGGCTTATGCCCTCATCCACGGCGACCTGCCTAATAGCGAACAAAAAGCAGACTTCTTTGAAAAAATTCGTAAACACACTGGTGTTCATGATCAGCTGCGTAAGTTCTTTGAAGGCTTCCGCCGTGACGCACACCCGATGGCCATTATGGTCGGTGTCGTTGGTGCTCTATCAGCGTTTTATCATGAAGACTTAGATATCAGTAATGAAGAGCATCGTGAGATCACGGCTATTCGTCTGATTGCCAAAATGCCAACGCTGGCTGCGATGAGTTATAAATACTCACAGGGCGAGCCGTTCATGTATCCACGCAATGACTTTAGCTATGCTGAAAACTTCTTGTACATGATGTTTGCTACCCCTGGTGACGTTGACTATAAAGTAAACCCTGTTGTTGCAAGAGCAATGGACAAAATCTTTACTTTGCATGCGGATCATGAGCAAAACGCTTCAACGTCTACGGTACGTCTGGCTGGCTCTACTGGCGCAAACCCATACGCTTGTATCGCTGCTGGTATTGCTGCGTTATGGGGCCCATCACATGGTGGTGCCAACGAAGCAGTACTTGAGATGTTAGATGAGATCGGTACTGTTGAAAACGTTCCTGCATTTATGGAAAAAGTGAAAAGCCGTGAAGTGAAACTCATGGGCTTTGGTCACCGTGTCTATAAGAACTTCGACCCACGCGCTCAAGTGCTTAAACAGGCCTCTGATGAAGTATTAGAAGCGCTAGGTATCGATGATCCTAAGCTTGAATTAGCGATGGAGCTCGAAAAAATTGCTTTAGAAGATCCGTTCTTCATCGAGCGTAATTTGTATCCAAACGTTGACTTCTACTCTGGCATTATTCTAAAAGCCATCGGCATTCCAACGTCAATGTTTACTGTGATTTTCTCATTGGCTCGTACCTCTGGTTGGATCAGTCATTGGTTAGAGATGCACAGCGCACCATTCAAAATCGGTCGCCCACGTCAGTTATATACTGGTGAAGTAAAGCGCGATTTTGTCAAAACTGAAGATCGTAAGTAATTTTGAACAGATACTAGATATTGAAACAACAAAAATCCCGCCAGTGTGCTAATGCCAGTCAGTTAAGGCAAAAACTCAATAAAAGTAATAAAATAGCCCATCTAATAAGTAGATGGGCTATTTTACTATGAGACTACAAGACGCTATTAATGAGACGCATAAAAGGATTCCAGACACCCTAGAACAATTTAGTGAATTAATAGATCCTGAGTGGATACAGCAAGCTTTAGAGTATACCGGCAAGGCGAGCATTAGAAGGCGTAAGCTACCTGCCGAACACGTTGTTTGGATAGTCATCGGCACAGCTTTATATCGAAACCGTTCAATTTGGTATATCACAGAGCAGATGCGGCTTAATATAGACTCACAGGCCTGCGTACCCAGTGCAGTGGTACAAGCAAGACAACGCCTCGGGCATGAGCCTCTAAAGCAGCTATTTCATCAACTAAGTGCTCACTACCAAACAGAATCACGAGCCCAGCAGCAAGACTTTATGGGACTTAGCGTCCAAGCTGTAGACGGTGTCGTATACTCACTACCCTATACTGATGAGAACCTTCAGTACTTTAGTTCAAGCAAAGGCAGAACTAAAGAGGCGCCCTATCCCCAAATGCGTTCGGTATGCCTGATCAATACTGACACGCATGAGATCATTGACACAACCCTTGGAGATATGGGTCAAGGAGAGATCACATTAGCCCGTCAGCTAAATATTCAAGACAACAGCATTACGCTCTTTGATAGAGCCTATTTCTCAGCAGACCTACTGATTAGTTGGCAACAAACCCATCCAAACAGTCACTGGCTCATGCGGGCTAAAGATAATCTGCGTTACACTGTGATTGAAACCTTTAGTGAAGGGGACTACTTGATACAAATGCCGGTTTCTCCCCAAGCTCAAAAGAAAAATCCAAACCTACCCGATACTTGGCAAGCTCGATTAATTGAGTGTCGTTATGAGGGTAAGATAAGACGATACATCACCTCTTTAATAGATGATAAACGCTTTACTAAGGATAAAGTGGCACAGCTGTACTTGCAGCGCTGGGAGATCGAGATGGCTTTTAGGGAAATTAAGTCTGATCTACAGCACGGGCTGTTGTTAAGAAGTAAGCTGCCACAGCTTGTGTTACAAGAGTTCTGGGGGCTTATGATTGCTTATAATCTGATAAGACGTTTGATGCGATATATGGCAGTTAGAGCTAAGGTTAGCCCTCTACGAATTAGCTTTCATATGGTGTCTATTACGATTGTTGATCTTTTACGGTTTGCGCCTTTACAGGCTGCAGGACTCTTCCCTAAGTTGTTAGATGCAGTTTTAGAGGAAGGAAAATTGTTTGTCATTCCTGAACGCAGAAAGCGATCTTGCCCGAGGGTGGTTAAGGGTAAACCACAAAAATATCCCAAAAAAAATACCAGTCAGCCTTAACTGACTGGCATTACGCCAGTGTGCGGGATTTTTTTATGGAAGATTTATGGAAGAGAAACTTACTCTCGAACTATAGTTAGTTAAGATACTATGAACTACCCACCACCTATAGAGGTGAGGGTTTCTTAGGTAATACCCATACTTGATACAATGTTTTGTATCAGCGGTTAGGCAAATGGACTAAGCTAACCCCGTCGCACCGACGGTTTTGAGTGTGGGCAGCTTCAATCCTTCGTTTAGGATATTGATACTGGCGTTGATGTCTCTATCATTGTCCTGCAAGCAACTTGGGCAATTCCATGATCTCACCTGTAATGGTAGCTCAGCCTTAGTCAGCACATGAGCGCACCCTGAGCAGGTTTTAGAAGATGGATACCATCTGTCTATTTTCACCAGCGTTTTGCCGTACCAGTCCGCTTTATAAGCCAGCATGGTGGTAAACGCTGACCATGAGCTGTCTGATATGGCTTTAGCTAACTTTTTATTCTTAACCATGCCTTTGACGTTTAAGTCCTCTATGGCAATCACATCGTGGTTTTTGATGAGATTGAATGAGAGTTTATGTAGAAAGTCTTTTCGGGTATTGGTTATTTTTTCATATACCTTAGCGACTTTGATTTTTTGCTTTTGATAGTTGCGGCTGTCAGACAGCTTGCGTTGATCGGCTTTGGCCACTGCTGTACGCTTGGCCAGTATTTTCTGTTCTCGCGTAAGCCTATCTTGCAGTTTCGATAAGAACTTAGGATTAGCCACTTTTGTGCCATCCGACAAGACGATGAAGTCGGTTAACCCTAAATCAAGGCCGATGTTAGAGCCAGTCTTAGGTAATACCTCGACAACCGTTTCAACCAATAAGCTGGCATAGTACTTGCCTGATGGGGTTTTGCTGATGGTGGCACTTTTGATTAGGCCATTTATTTTATTTGGGAACTTAGCGTTGATATGACCAATCTTAGGCAGTTTGACGGTGTTGTTTGTGACCGCTACTGTGCCTTTTTGATTATTGGTAGTGTAGCTGTCACGCTGACCTTTTTTCTTGAACTTAGGGAAGCCAAACCCGCTTTTGAAAAAGGTGCTATAAGCGGCTCTTAGGTTTTGCTGGACGTTAGCCAGTGCCAGGCTATCGACTTCTCTTAGCCATTCAAACTCTTTTTTGTATTGAGCTGGAGTGTTTTTAAGCTCGGTCTTATGCTCGTTGTAATGATCAATCTTGTCACTAAGCATCCTATTCCAGATAAAGCGTGTGCAGCCGAATGATTTGGCAAAGAATATTTGCTGTTCTTCATTAGGGTACAGCCTGACTTTATAGGCTTTTAGGATTTGCTTGGTCATAAGGAGCTTGTTGTTAATTGGCGTTATGATTATTAATTATAATACCATAGGGAGTAAGGGTAGTTATCAATAACGCATTCATCCCACTACTTTAGAAGTAGGGGAATTCTGCGCTGAAATGTTAAAAATGATGCAGTGCTGTTGGTATAAATTTTCCTTGCTTGCTGTATGACTTCGTCACTCCAGAGGCTGCGCAAAATTCATCCCAACAGCACATGGCAAAATCTATTCGCTTTATTTAGGTCGACTATATCTCTAAAACTCTTTTAGTCCTGAAACTCTTGTAGCAGACGTTCATATTTGGCAATCTGCGCATCATAATCTTTAATGGTGTCATTAAACTTTGCCATTAAGGTTTCAAACTCTTGCTGCTGTGTCAGCTTCATTTGTTGCATATCTAATGCTTGCTGCGCTTCTATTTGCTTCCAAACTTGATGCTGTACGATAATCCGAGCCAGTGCTGGGCTTTTTACGCTCAGCCGCTCTGCAATCTCCGTATGTTCGAACAATTGCGGCAATAAGGTTGCAATATTAAGCAAAGTATCTATGTCTTGAGCGCTAAGCGCAGTATTTGCTGGCTGATACAGTGCCTGTGTTGCTTGCTGATAGCGTTCTATGATTTGCGCTTCCGTCAGTACTTCGGGCTCTCTTGGCTCAAGACTGATGCGCTTTAGCACTTCTAAGTCTCGTTCACCAACCTCAGTGCTGGTATTTATTTCTGTCTCTACAGCGCCTTCTTGAGTAGCTGTATCGGCACCAGCAGTGACATTGGTCGATTCAGCGGTGTTAGGTGCCGCTGTGTCATTGGTTTGGCTATCGGTATCAATGGACTCGGTGCCAGTCGTCATTTCAGGTGATGCAGTCGTTAGTAAGCCATTGTCACTGTCAGGACTATCTGCCGCTTGTAATGACTCATACTCTGCCTGTAATCGTCGCTGTAGCCCTTGCATCTGCACGACGTATGATGGTTGGAATTGCTCGATACGCGCTGCTGCAGAGTCGCTGATTGCCACAGGCTTGGAGGCTTCAACATCGGCTTGGGTACTGGGTTGACTATCTGCATCAGAAGCTGATGGTTCTGACGGCTGCTGACAACCCGTCAGCAATAACGCTCCTGCAAGTGTTGCAGCTAACAGACTAGGGATACGCCGTGTCTGAGTAGTCAGTTCAGTAGCGTTATCCTTACGCATAGTGCTTTTCTGACTGTTGGCATCAGACTTTGAGGTTAAACGAGTAAACATCACGGCACCACTCCTTTGTTACAAGCCCAAATAGCAGCTCTTATTTATTATTAATTGATGTGGTTATTATAAGCACTGATAGTAAATACCTGTTTTAGCATAGCGTGTCTTAAGCGCAAGCTGAATATCAATCTGTGAACGAACCGTCAGTGCGATTCGTTAGAGTACTTTTAAAAAGGTAATTCCAAAAAGGTAGCTTTAAAGAGACACTTTGATTTATGGTAACAGGATCAGCTCATGATAGTAGCATCCTTGACCGGCGATGCTAGAAATGGAATGCAAGTTTCAAATGCCCGACAGTCCTGTCCAAAATGGCGATGTACAAAGTAATCCTCTACCATGCGTGCTTGCTGCTCAATACCGTATTTAAAAAACGACTGACCTATTGCTAAATCATAATCATAACGCCGATTGATAAGTGCTCCGCGCACCACCTTTAAGCCTTGCTGCAGTTGCCAGACATGGGTCAGCTCATGTATTAGCCAACGTTGTTTGCTGATTGAGACTTTACTAAAATCCTCTATCCAATCTGCTCGATGAAAATAGATATTGCCATTAGGGCTAACTGCATAGTTTTTTAGTACCCACCAAGCGGTTTTTAGCTGCACAGTATCGAGATCAATGTTGTCTCCAAAGACTGAACGTGCCAGCGCAACTTCACCTGTGCTAAGGTGCCGCGATAGCTGCTTATCATGGCTTGATAAATGCCATTTTCGACTCAATAACTGCTTTATGGTCTGACGTATCATGGTTAATCAGTGTCTCCGTCGTTAAGATTGCATGGCAAATGCAGAATAGCTGCCTAACTGCGATGCAAGTAATCGGCCTACTTTTTTATAAGGCATTGATACCATAATCTATTGATTATCATAGTCTATAAATAAGGCTGGCCACCACAAAATAAAAGCATCTAAGACATAAGCTGTACATTTATATGACTGGCATTAACATGGAACTGCGCTAGCCTCACTGATACTGCAGCAACGCTTCATCAAAAAACAGAGAACTTTATGCCCCCCAACTTTCATACCGATACCCCACTGGCGCAGCGTATGCGTCCGACTTCTCTTGATGCCATCATCGGTCAAGCACATCTGTTGGCTGAAGGTGCACCGCTGCGGCGCTTGGTTGAGCAAAACCATCTACCATCTATCATCTTACATGGTGAAGCAGGTATCGGTAAAACCACCATCGCCATGCTATTAGCTGGTGCCGTTGGGCGGCCGTTTCATGCTTTGTCAGCGCTCAATACAGGCGTCAAACAACTACGTGAAGTCTTGGACAGTAAAGACGGTTTGAGCTTTGAGTCGCCAGTGGTTTTTATCGATGAGATTCACCGCTTTAATAAAGCCCAGCAAGATGCTCTTTTAGGAGCCGTCGAATCTGGTGATATTACTTTGATTGGCGCGACCACTGAAAACCCATCTTTCAGTGTCAATAATGCTCTACTATCACGTTGCCAAGTGTACCGTCTAGAGCCGCTTACCTCGGAACAGATTGCTACCGTACTCCATCGCGCGATTACTGAAGATAGCGTACTTCAACAACTGTCTATCAACTTGCAAGCGCAAGATTTTATCAGTCAATTGGCTCATGGAGATGCCCGCAAAGCGCTCAATCTATTAGAGCTGGCGGTACAAACGGCCGATGCAAAGCAGTCACCTATCATGATTGATGATGAATTGGTCGGACGAGTGGCTCAAACGGCGCTGGTACGCTACGACAAAAACGGTGAGCAGCATTATGATATCGTCTCCGCAATGATCAAATCCGTACGCGGCTCAGACCCTGATGCGGCGCTATATTGGATGGCGCGAATGTTGGTTGGCGGTGAGCCTGCAGACTTTATCGCACGGCGCTTAGTGATTTTGGCCAGTGAAGATATTGGCAATGCCAACCCCAATGCACTCCTGCTCGCTGATGCGGCGCTGCGCAGCGTCCAGTCGATTGGGATGCCTGAAGCACGTATTATCTTAGGTCAGGTCGTGGTTTATCTGGCGACCAGCGCCAAAAGTAATAGCACCTATCAAGCAATCAATGCGGCGATGGCTTTGGCAGAAAAAGACGCCTCCCCTGTTCCTCTACATCTGCGTAACGGTGTCACCAAACTGATGCGTGACCAAGGCTATGGTCAAGGTTATGCTTATCCACATAACTATCCCAATCATTATTATCCGCAGAGCTACTTGCCTGATAATCTAGTGGGCACACGCTTTTATGAATTTGCAGACAATCAGCGTGAGCAGCACAGTAAACAGTTTATGGATTGGCTAAAATCTCAAGCGGCGAGCAATGAATAAAAAGTGTCCTCTAGGCCGCGTCCTCATCAGATATACAGTCAGTCCTAAATAAAATAGCGACAAATATTATAACGCCATACACCAATAATCAGATTGATGGCCTAGCAATGAGATGACCAGTCGCAGCCCAAGCCTTTAAAATCTGCCAACAGTAACCATATCAGGATACGAGTAACATTTATTGAGGCTTTCCCATCCCTATTAATGAGTGACTTTCTAGCAACAACCACAGCGCTGCGGCTAATCTACTGCTACAATAGGCAAATTAATTTTTATTTTTACACCTTATCTTCCACACATTGATAAATAATAAAACATTGAGACTTTTTATGAATTTGAATACTGTTCCTGAAATTATCGAAGACATTCGCGCTGGAAAGATGGTCATCTTAATGGATGATGAAGATCGCGAAAACGAAGGCGACATTATCATGGCGGCAACCCATGTCCGTCCTGAAGACATCAACTTTATGATTACTCATGCACGTGGACTGGTATGTTTGACCCTTTCGCAAGCACGTTGCCAACAGCTAGCACTGCCGCTAATGTCTGATCGTAACGAGGCAAAATTCAGCACCAACTTTACCGTCTCTATTGAAGCGGCTGAAGGCGTAACGACTGGTATTTCTGCTGCAGATCGTGCGCGTACCATTCAGGCGGCTGTATCGTCAGCTGCAAAACCAGAAGACATCGTACAACCTGGGCACATCTTTCCTATTATGGCTCAAAACGGCGGTGTCTTGCACCGTGCTGGCCACACTGAAGCCGGTTGTGATTTAGCACGTCTAGCAGGACTTGAGCCAGCAGCGGTCATTGTAGAGATTATCAACGCTGATGGTACGATGGCACGCCGTGATGATCTTGAGATATTTGCCAAAGAGCATGATCTAAAGATCGGTACCATCGCTGATCTCATCAACTATCGCATCGCTAATGAGCAAACGGTAGAAGAGATTGACACGCATCCTTTTGAGACAGAACACGGTACCTTTACGCTACACCGTTTCCGCGAGTTTGGTGCAGATGAGACTCATATAGCACTGGTCAAGGGTGATGTGAGCGAAGGTGTGAGTACGGTACGTGTTCACGGGTTTCATCCGCTGCGTGACTTGTTCGCCGCCAAGAATGACACCACTGGACGTAGTGGCTGGAGCGTACAAGCGGCATTAGAAGAGATCAGTGCTTCAGAGCGTGGGGTCTTGGTATGGATTGGTAGTCATCAGCCGATCGATTTGGGTGACGCGCTTGATAAAGCCTCCGATAATCAATCACTATCGACCATTGCTCAGCAGCCGTATCGTAGTATCGGTCTTGGTGCCCAGATTCTGCGCCATTTAGGGGTGCGTGATATGCGCTTGCTGTCATCGCCGATGAAGTTTTACGCTCTATCTGGCTTTGACTTAAACGTTGTGGACTTTGTCCATGCACCCAAATAAAGCTAATATCGAGTTTAAAACTTCCTGTTAGCAAATACAGCATACAAAAAAGGCACGCTCATTTTATTGGCGTGCCTTTTTTTTAACTGCGTTTATAGTCAGCTGAATGTAAAACTGTTATGGAATTAAACGCGCTACTGGTATAAATTTTACTTGCGTGCTGCGTACCCAGAGGCTGCGCAACTGTACTTCAAAAGATAGCATCCCAGTAGCGTTATGACATTTTTAGAGTGTATCGACGACTATAGACTGCTTCTGACTGTCAGAACTATATTTGAATAATCAAACAGACCCTACTATTAAGACTCAGGCGTGTGACCAAACTCTGCTTCCAAAGCAAACAGTTGCTCGCGCTCAGCGGTGGTCCATGGCATTTTTTGTTTGCCATCACTAGCAAAACGCACCAACACCGCATCAGCAGTAGCAACCACTGCTTGCTGCGCCAAGCTATAGTAGCTGTACTCAATGACAATACTGGTATTGCCAAGACGCTGACAACGGACGCCAATCAGTAAAGTATCAGGATAGACCACTGGACGTATATACTGACAGCTTGACTGCGCCAATATGGTAACACTGCCATCAAATGCCCCAATCTTTTGTAAATAAGCGATACGCGCTGATTCAGCGTAACGATAATAAACCACGTTATTCAAATGATTGAACGCATCCATCTCACCCCAGTGTATGGCTTGGATATATATCACTGCATAATGTGCAAGCGCTTCAGGACGGCTCTCACGTGGCAGCTCTGCCGTCAAACTTGATATTTGATTAATAGTAGTCATCATTCACCTTGTTTTTATCGTGGATTGGCTATAACGCTGATGCCATTATCACTATACTCACTCCTATCGAGACTTATCAAGCATTTGTGTCGTCAATAAAGGCGTTGCGGCTGGAGCATTGGCAATCAGCTCATCAAGCCAGACCATGACTTCGGAGATATTATGTGGTGCTTCTTTGGTTAAGCTCTTCTGATGACCAGTCGTGTGCTTATCAGTATCAGTAGATGGCGTGGCAAACTTTGCATGAGCTTTATCTTTGGGCAGAGATGTATTTGGCACAAGTACTTGCAGCTGCTTTTGTGCCTGCTGTAGATAACTGGTTAACTGTTCTTTTTCACGCATATTGCTGGCTTGCATCGCCAAGTTTAGCGTCATGATTACTTCATGAATGATGAGCTGCCGATTCGTTACTGTGATCCTTGTAGTGCTATCTCGGCCATCATTTCTAGCATCAATGCTATTCCCATAATTAGTGCTATGCAAAAACTCTTGAATATCTTGCATCGCAAGGTTTTGTAGCTGCCATGGGCTAGGCTGGTTGCTCTGAGCCTGCAGACGCTCAATGTCTTCGGCCAAGCTTTGTTTGATCACGATGGTTAAAGTCGGTGCAATCTCATTATTACTTTGCGATAGCTGCCACTGCAAACCTCGTAGCAAATCAATCGCAGCACTATGGTTGTTATCAGCCAGTAGTCTATCGGCTGCCTGTATTTGAATGCGTAATAAATCCAGCTGGTTTTGTGCTTGACTGCCTGCTTGCGATCTAGGTTCAGGTAGACTTTGCTGACTGATGGCAAAGAGGCGATCATCCATCTCATTCAAACGACTGACTACTTGCTCATTGCTGTGCAAACGCTCATTGATTTGATTTTGAAAACGCTGCTGAGAGACATATAACCAAGCCAAAGCGATTATCAATAGCAATATAAACAGCCACTGCAATCGTAACAATAAGATGCTCGCCTGCCGGCGCTGCTGAACGGCAGCTAGCGTATCAGATGAAGGTTCAAGCTCTGTTGACATAATGCAGCACCGTTATAGATAGTTTTGATTGCTCCTCAAAATGAGCAATCAAATAATAAAGTAGCAAAAATAGTTGTTTATAAAAGCGTCCGCTAGGACAGACGATCACTTTGAATGGCATCTAAAATAGTCGCAGGCGACAAGTCCTCTACACGCCAATGGCGCAGTTGCTTCTCAGCAAGCATATTCGTTAAACGCTCACCTAGTACCACATAATTAAAATCAGACAAGGTCAGCGCAGACGCCTGCTCTAAACCTGAGTCTGATACAGAGGCCTGTTTTTGCGCGACCACGCTTGTCCAATGCTCAAAAGCGGTACCACTACTCACAATGACAACTGGCTTTGACAGTGGTTGTTCTTCATCTTTTGCCGTAAAGCGGCTATGCCATTGCTGGTAGTTTGCACTTGCATCGACAGGTAAAGTACGCTCGTACCAAGCGATACTATCAATCTGTACTCCGCGCTCCTTTAGAGTATTCGCCAATAATCGTCGTCCACCAAGCCCGCGCCAAACCAAAAGCTTGTCACCTGCTTGCAGATGCTCAATCTCTGGCATAGCCAGCATACCTTCATTGTTGGCAATAATTGGCTTTAGGACTTGATAGTTAGGGTGTAGCTTGGGATCTTGCAATACTGAAGCTGTCGCCTCTCCTACCGCAATGATGTGGCTGGGTGCTGTGTTAGCGCCAAGCTCATTCGCTATCGTTCCTGATGATTTATTTGTATCAGCTTGCTGCTTTTCTTGTGCAAGCGCTTGCCACACTGCCAAGCCCGAAGCCGCCGCCGTGGGGCTGACGATGACCAACGCTTGATAGTCACCTGCTAGCCAGCGGCGCATCAGCTCGATATCTGCATCACTGACAGCACGGGTTTGCAGTGTCAACATTGGTATATCGACAACCGTCAAACCAGCAGCCTGCAAATACTCCGTTAAAGGTGCGGCGCGCTCTACTGGACGGGTATTGATCACCACGGCTGGAGATGATGTTGAGAAGTCCGTTAATTGAGACGATGATGCGCGAGACATAGACATATACTTGCTCGAAACAATGGGTTTGGTTTGTGCCAAACTCAAGAAGTTTGCCTGCGTTTGTTGCTCAACTTTTTGAGTTTGACCATGGATTAAAAAACAGAAGCCATGAAGATACTCACGACAACTAGGGTCTGTTTACAATTAAGGGTTATAAATTGCTGCCAAAATATCACCTGCACCATCAGCCAACAACATCTTAGCGACATCGATACCCAGCTGATTGGCCTGCTCTTCTTGCTCTGCTTGCGTTCCTGTTAGTGTAATACGCTTGTCAGCTTTTAGCAGTTCGCTGCCATCCGCTTGTCCGACACGGCCGCGCAGCCATAACTGATCACCCGCATCATCGTTGTCAAAATCTGTCGCGTCTGCCGCATGCAGCACGGCAAAAGCTGCAATAGGAACCTGGCAGCCACCCTCTAAATGACGGTTCAAAGCACGCTCTGCGATTAGGCGAATACGCGCTTGATTATCATTAAGCGGTGCAAGCAATGCCATTACCTCTGCATCACCTTCACGGCACTCAATTGCCAATGCCCCTTGACCGACTGCTGGCAAGCAGGTGTCGATATCGAGCTCACCACGAATGCGCTCCGTCAGCTCAATACGCTGCAGACCACTGGTCGCTAGGATAATCGCATCATAATCCCCCGCATCAAGCTTTCCTAATCGCGTCCCTACGTTACCGCGCAAGGTTTTTATTTGTAGGTCTGGACGGTAGGCTTTGATTTGACATTGACGACGCAAACTTGAGGTACCAACGACGGCGCCTTCTGGCAACTCATCGATATTACTATAAGTGTTAGACACAAACGCATCTGTTGGCGCGGCGCGTTTGCAATAAACCCCAAGCGTCAGGCCTTCAGGTAGCTGCATCGGTACATCTTTTAATGAATGTACGGCAATGTCTGCCTGCTTGTCATACAGCGCCTGCTCAAGCTCTTTGACAAACAAACCCTTACCCCCGATTTTTGCTAGAGGCGTGTCCAAAATCTTATCACCCTTAGTGACAATTTTTAGAAGGTTGATGGTCATCTCTGGATATAACGCTAAAAGTCGGTCACGAATGTGCTCTGCTTGCCATAAAGCAAGAGGACTTTGACGAGTGGCGATGTTTAACGTCTTCAAAGTAGGTTGCTGTGTGGTGCTCATAAGTGGCCTCAATATAATGGGTTCGATATTGTTGATTCAATATTACTGCTGTTAGGACGTCTATAAGACGCAAAAAAATACCCCTATTTAAGCATAAATAAGGGTCTGATGATATGGCATCTGTGTTCGCATACTTTTTCGTTAAGAGGGTTAATAATTATAATAAGTTGCGAAAGCTGCCGAGTAAGTCGCGAGAGCGGTGGGAACCTTTAAAGATTTGAATGTAGAGGTCTGAATAATAAACGCTACTTTTTATCAATATCTACTTTTCAGCGGCCTTGCGTGATAAAATACAAAGTTACATACTTTGTATTTTATCACGCAATGCCGGTAGATGGCGACGGCTAACCGCTAAAGCCTCTTCAATCCCTTTAAAACGAACCTGATACTGTCCTGAGTCTATGGTTTCTAGATAATCTAAATAGCTGAGATTGATAATAGCATTGCGATGAACGCGGAATAGACGCTCGCCAAACTCTTCCTCAAGCTCTTTTAGGGTCTCGTCAATCAGCACGACGCCGTTTTTATGACGGACTTTGACGTACTTTTGATCTGCCGTAAAGTAATAGATATCTTTAAGCTTAATTAACTCAACGCCGCGATGGGTACGCGCAGAAATATGCTCACGTACAGGTCGAGCCGTCGGGTCTTCAAGCTTACGGATTTGGTTTAGCTGAGCCGCATTTAAGTTTTTGGCTTTACTCAGTGCATCCAATAGCTCATCTTTGTTGGCAGGTTTTAATAGATAACCAATAGCATTGGCTTTGAACGCAGTAATAGCATAGTGATCATAAGCCGTGACAAATATAATCGCTGGCGGATGCTCAAGCTCATTGAGTAACTGCGCACAACGCACTCCGTCCATCTCCGGCATGCGTATGTCTAATAAGATAACATCAGGTTGCTTTAGCTTTACCGCAGTAACGGCTTCTGCACCCGTCGTTGCTTGTGCGACCACCTCATATCCTGACTCCTGTACAATCCTGACCAAACGCTCACGAGCGAGTGGTTCATCGTCACAAACGACAATACGCATGTCAACTCCTCTCTTTTAGCATCTTAACGCTATATTAATATTATTAACAATTTTTATCTGACAGTAGGAGGAATTGCATTGCTCACTGATACTTCTCATCCTACGTCTGAAGACCTAATCTGTTGATTCGTTTGCAAATAAAAATGTTATAAAGTAAAAGTCTTAGTCCATGTGGTATTGTTATTTTCGCCACATTCTACTGTAAACCTAAAGCGTAGGCTGCTTAAACTAAAAAACATTTGTTTTCTATTTGTTATCTTAATTTTTAGATTTAAACAAACAATCAGGCGTCTTAATAATAATTTATCGCCTTTTACCCATAAAAATTTAAAGATATTTTAGAAATAAACAGTTACTTTTAGTATGACTACCATGGGTTAGCATTTTTAAAATAGCTACTTAGCTAAGCGATGCAATAAGCATGCCATAGCTAAGAAATAGCTTAAAATTAGGCTTAACAAACGTTACAGGATGAAGCTATTGATTTACAGATATGAAAGATATGATTTAAAACCCGACGTCATATAGAGGATACTTAATGACCGTTCTGATGCGTTCGCTGGTCACCGTACTTTCGATCTCTGAGCTTTCTCCAAAATAGGTTTTTAAGCGCTCAGCTTGCCCATGCAGATCTAGTTGGCGGCGCAAATCATGCGTAATCATCAAGGTCTTGCTAGGTAATTGCACAGTAATGGTAATGGCAACAACGTGCTTTTGCCACGTTACCACAATATCGATATAGATAGTTTCAGTGGTCATCTCAGCCACATTGAGTAACATCTTTTCGAGTACACTTTGTAAGGTTAATGCCGTAATCACCATATCATACATAATATCATCGTCAGGAAGATCCCAACTGACAACCAGCTTATCCGTCAAACGGCTCGACTCAATGGCCAAATAATGCTCACACAGAGCAACCTCTTCTTCAAAGCTAATCTCACGTGGACCATTAAAACTGGCACGAAACAGTGCTGACACATGTTGCAAAAGATCTGCCGCTCGCGGTGGGTTAGACTCAATAAGTGAGGTTAAAGTATTAATAGTATTAAACAAAAAATGCGGGGCAATACGCGCTTTGATTAAATAGTTTTGAGCGGTGAGTTTGTTTTCAAATGACTGCTTAAGTGCCGCCAACTCACGATGTCGATGTAAAAAATATATTAAAAACACTAACGTAAAACCACCAGAAATCACGCCATCAAACAATACATTTAATACAAAAGCGTGATAATTATATTCAAGCCAGCCAACGTTGATCATAACCAGCATCACCAAAATCATCATTAACACAGAGCTGATGATCATTAGTAGTAATATAGACATACTGGCTTTAGGGATGCTCATGCGCTTCAGAATAGGACGCAGATAATCAATCAAATATAACGGAGGAATAATCGATAGAATATTTTGAACGACTCGGCTTATAAAACCAATCAAGAACTCTGACCAAGTTACGAGATCATGACGATCAATAACGGTGACAAACAGCGACCAAAAAACGATGTATAGCAGCCACTGCCAAAGCTTCATGACCTCCATGAGTTTGGGAATAAAAAACTCTAAGCGCTCAGCTAGCAAGGCAACCTCATCCTTTGCTATACTTAAGCTCTTATTCTCCTGACTTGTCTTAGACCAATATGAACGCCAACTCTTCAAATTCTAGTAATCCCCAGCCAAATAATCATTCAGGTGCGCTCGATTCTAGCACAAACGCAGCTAAAAACACCGCACAAAATAACCAATCAAATAGCCAAGGCCAGCAAATGTGGGGTGGACGCTTCAGTGAAGCAACCGATAGCTTCGTTGCCGCATTCACTGCGTCAGTCGGCTTCGATCAACGCTTTGCCCGTCATGATATCGAAGGCTCTATCGCCCACGCTACCATGCTCAAAGAGTGCGAGATTCTGACTAGCGAGGAAGTCGCAACCATTATCGATGGCCTACAGCAAGTGCTCAGCGAGATCGAAGCGGGCGAGTTTAACTGGTCCATTACGCTTGAAGACGTGCATATGAACGTCGAGTCACGCTTGACCGATATCGTCGGCGACGTCGGCAAAAAACTACATACGGGACGTAGCCGTAATGATCAGGTCGCCACCGATATTCGTCTGTGGTTACGCGAAGAAACTGACAATATCATCGCCCTGTTGGTACGTCTACAAAGCGGCCTGCTTGATTTGGCAGCGCAGCATACCGATACTATCATGCCTGGCTTTACCCATTTGCAAACGGCGCAGCCAGTCAGCTTTGGCCATCATGTGATGGCATGGTTTGAGATGTTATATCGTGATACCGAGCGTCTGGTCGATGCCCGTCGCCGTATCAATCAGATGCCACTTGGCAGCGCTGCCCTTGCGGGTACGACCTTTCCAATTGATCGTACCATTACCGCTGAGCTGCTTGGCTTTGAAGGTATTTGCCAAAACTCACTCGATGCGGTGTCTGACCGTGACTTTGCTATTGAATTTACTTCAGCGGCTTCCATCCTAATGATGCATCTATCACGCATGAGTGAAGAGATCATCTTGTGGATGTCGGCGCAGTTTAACTTTGTACAGATTCCAGATCGTTTCTGTACTGGCTCATCTATCATGCCGCAAAAGAAAAACCCTGACGTGCCAGAGTTGGTACGTGGTAAAGCGGCGCGTGTTTTTGGACAACTGATGACCTTATTAAGCCTGATGAAGAGCCAACCACTGGCCTACAATAAAGACAACCAAGAAGACAAAGAGCCTCTCTTTGATTGCGTTGACACCTTAACGGGTTCGCTACTCGCTTTTGCTGATATGCTACCAAACATCACGCCAAACATCGATGCCATGCGCGAAGCCACCATGAAAGGCTATGCGACTGCGACCGACTTGGCAGACTATCTGGTTCGCCAAGGTGTGGCATTCCGTGATGCGCATGAAGTGGTCGGTAATGCGGTTGCATTGGGTATTAAAGAAGGCGTTGATTTAAGTGATTTATCACTTGCTCAACTGCAGCAGTTTAGTGACGCGATTGGTGATGATGTGTTTGATTTCTTAACTTTGGAAGGCTCACTTGCCGCCCGTGATCATCTAGGCGGTACTGCACCCAATCAGGTTAAGCTAGCCGTAGCTAACGGTCGCGCGCGTCTAAAAGTGTTTGCATAAGTATCTGATTTACCACTGCATAGTTTATCAAATAAAAACACCCGCCATCCATGCGGGTGTTTTTGTAAGTTTTATCAAGAATGGCAGCTGTTACCGTCTATACACTTGATAGCCTTTGCTAAATCTCCCAAGACCGTTATCATATAGTCAGTTGAAAATAAAACTCTTACATAAATTTAAGCGCGCTACTGGTATAAATTTTACTTGCGTGCTGTTATCACAGAGGCTGCGCAAAATTCACCCCAGTAGCGCTATGTTCTTTTTAAAGTGCATCGACTATAGGTGGATATGAATATTCGATTCAGTACCATATCAGTACCATAATAACGACTTAATACCACTAATAAGGACTACCTCATGACTGAGACTTTTAATCCGCAAGCCAATACAGTTTTTTGCCGCAAATACCAAAAAGACTTGCCAAAAATGCCGCATCCTCCTTTTCCTAACAAAGCAGGACAAGCGCTGCAAGAGACAGTCTCTGAAAAAGCATGGAACGACTGGCTTGAGCTGCAAACCATGCTGATTAACGAAAACCATCTGAGCATGATGGATCCTGAAGCCAAAAAGTTTCTAACTGAGCAGCGTAACAAGTTTTTAGACAATGAAGACTACGAACGCCCGCAAGGCTGGACACCTGAGACATAACACACTCCTGTGACAGCTTAAACTAATAAACTTAATACGAGCAAACTTATCGTTTATTAATTATCAATAGATGGCTAGGTTTCATCATAAATTTTTGTTAGTATAAAGCTGATTCACAACACTGACAGACTCGGGGTGCGGTGTATTAAAGGCTCGCTTTACTGAACTTGCTTTATTAAAGTATCTGCCTTTATACATTCGCTGAGAGATCACCCGCCGAACCTGATGCGGTTAGTACCGACGCAGGGAAGTCTTAAGCACTGGCTATACCGATACAAAGGGCGTGCAGAAATGCCTTTATATTACCGTTATTATTTTATGTCGCTTGTTAAGCGCTCAAAGGTGACGGTTAATATTAAGCTGCGTCCACTGATTTTTTAAAACTATCTATTACTAGGGTTAGTAGTAGATGGTTTTTATAAGACTGATCTTGTATTGATAACCAACGCTTACCCCCGCAGCTACTGGCGGTGTTGCTTTTACTCAAAAACCAACACGCTAGGACAGCACATGACTACTCTAGAAAACAGCTCAAGTACCAACTCTAACTCCACTTTAAGCACCTCTGCTAATTTTCATACGCCCGTCAATAATTCTATTGATAATGCGCATAATAGCAAAGCTGACAAAAAAGCGGACGCGCTAAAAACCCCTGCCCACCGCACGTCTACCGACGCCCGTTTTGAAGAAGACGCTCGCGACTTACACCGCATCCTCCCCGCCTCTCAAAAAGTCTATATCGAAGGTTCAAGACCCGATATTCAAGTACCAATGCGCAAGATTGAGCTGGCTCCAACGCCTATTCAGGGCTTGGCTGAGGCTAACTGGGAGCAAAACCCGCCATTTTATGTCTACGACACCTCAGGCGTCTATACCGATCCTGATGCCCAAATTGACCTAACCAAAGGTTTACCAAAACTACGCGAAGGCTGGATAGCTGAGCGCGACGATACCGAACAGTTAGATGGCTTGTCCAGCTCATACGGGCAAGCGCGTGCGCGTGATATCACCACGGCCAATCTACGTTTTGCCCATATTGATAAGCCGCGCCGTGCCAAAAAAGTCAATGGCAAAGCGGGTAATGTCACGCAGATGCACTACGCGCGCCGCGGCATCATTACTCCTGAGATGGAATATATCGCCATTCGCGAAACGCAAAAGCAGCATGAACTGACTGATATGCGTCAGCACGACGGCGAAAGCTTCGGTGCTAATACGCCTACAATAACTACCCCTGAGTTTGTACGCTCTGAGGTCGCGGCTGGACGCGCAATTATTCCCAATAACATCAATCATCCTGAATCCGAGCCGATGATCATCGGGCGCAATTTCTTAGTGAAAATCAATGCCAATATCGGTAACTCGGCGCTCGGTTCTTCTATCGATGAAGAAGTGTCGAAAATGACGTGGGCGACGCGTTGGGGCGCCGATACGATCATGGATTTATCCACGGGCAATCATATCCATGAGACCCGTGAATGGTTGATTCGTAACTCGCCAGTACCCATCGGTACGGTGCCTATTTATCAAGCACTTGAAAAAGTCGATGGCGTAGCAGAAGACCTCACTTGGGAAATATTCCGTGATACCCTGATTGAACAAGCGGAGCAAGGCGTAGATTACTTCACCATTCACGCGGGCGTACTTTTGCGTTATGTGCCTCTAACCGCTAACCGACTCACAGGTATCGTCTCGCGTGGGGGCTCAATCATGGCGCAGTGGTGCCTCGCCCATCACAAAGAAAGCTTTTTATACACGCATTTTGAAGATATCTGTGAGATTATGAAGCAGTATGATGTGGCTTTTAGCTTAGGTGATGGCTTGCGTCCTGGTTGTTTACAAGATGCCAATGACGAAGCGCAGTTTGGCGAGCTACGTACGCTTGGCGAGCTCACGCAAGTTGCTTGGCAGCACGATGTACAGGTGATGATTGAAGGCCCAGGCCACGTCGCGATGAATCGTATTAAAGAGAATATGGACTTGCAACTTGAGACTTGTGCAGATGCGCCTTTTTATACGTTGGGGCCATTAACGACAGATATTGCTCCTGGTTATGACCATATTACCAGCGCCATAGGTGCAGCCATGATTGGCTGGTTCGGTACGGCGATGCTTTGCTATGTGACACCAAAAGAGCATCTCGGTCTGCCCAATAAAAAGGACGTCAAAGACGGTATCATCACTTATAAGATTGCCGCTCACGCTGCCGACCTCGCCAAAGGTCATCCAGGTGCACAGGCACGTGATAACGCATTATCCAAAGCACGTTTTGAGTTCCGCTGGGATGATCAGTTTAATCTGGCACTCGATCCTGATACCGCGCGTGAATATCACGATGAAACCTTGCCCAAAGACGCGCACAAATCGGCGCACTTTTGCTCCATGTGCGGCCCGAAATTTTGCTCAATGAAAATCACTCAAAACGTGCGCGAATATGCGAAGGGTTTAGAGAGTAAAGTGACGCCAAGTAGCGGTGATCTAAAAGATAATAATCATCGCATCAAGCAAGTTGATACCGAGCTGGTTGGACAAGCCCGAGAAGCGAGCTTAGATGAAGTTCGTCAAGGTATGGCAAAGATGACTGAGAAATATCACTCTGAGGGTCGTCAATTATATAAAGAGGTTTAGGGTAAACTGTTTATTTCTTATTTAGAATAAAAAAGCTCTACTAATAGTAGAGCTTTTTGCTTTTAGATGGCTTATATCAGTAACAAATTTCGTTAAACCTTCGACGCTTTATAAATCTCATCAATAGAAGCATCAATCGTATCAGCAAACTCTTTATCACTTTGCTGTTTGCTCAAGCCTTCGGTAAAAGCACGTGAGAAACTGGCAATCATACCTGGATTCTCTTCAAGTTTATCGCACGCATCATGACGGCTATAGCCACCAGACAGTGCAACTACCTTGAGCACTTTTGGATGATCAATCAGTTCTTGATAAAAGCCAGCCTCTTCAGGTAGGGTGAGCTTTAGCATCACTTGATGGTCATCGCTTAGACGCTCAAGGTTACGTAGGATATCCGCTTTGAGCAGTAGTTCACACTCATGCTTTTTAGCACTATTGATATCTACTTCTGGCTCTACAATTGGCATGAGACCTTTTGAAAGGATTTGTTTGGCAACGTCAAACTGCTGCTGCACCACCAGCTCAATACCATCGACATTAGGCTCATAAATCACTGAGCGCATTTTGGTACCGAACACTGGATACTTTTTGGCTTTATCTAATAAGGCATCCAAATCTGGCATGGGACGCATGACTTGCACGCCACTCATTTGTTCTGCTAAGCCTTTATCTACTTTCAAAAATGGGACAATATTTTTATCTTCCCATAGAAAGTTAGCCGTTGGCTTACCATTGACTTCGCGATCCATCGTATCTTCAAATAAAATCGCACCAAGGACGCGCTCATTATCAAAAGTATCGCAGGTCATGATACGAGCACGCATTTCATGTACCAAATCAAACATGGCTTCGTCATTATCGTATTCATCGCCGCTCACACCATAGTTCTCAAGCGCTTTGGGCGTACTACCGCCACTTTGGTCAAGTGCAGCGATAAAGCCTGAATCGTTTTTTATGCGTTGTAATTGCTTTTGGTATTCCATTAAGTGTTCATCCTATACTTATTAATAAGGGTCAGTTTTTATTGTGATACGTTGTACATTAGATGTTGTATATTAGATGAGTTATAAGCGTTTATACGTCATCGAATCATAGACAACTTTACCACACACCATGCTTTGTGCCTATATTCAGTCAGTTAAGAATAAGCACCTTCCTAGAACAATTGTTGGTATTTTGTAGACCATCACTAGGAGTTAGTATATATACCGCGAGAAGAATATACAAACTGAACCGTTAATTGACGAGCAAATATCGTGTCATCAGCTATTTTTTTCATTGATTATGCTATTGCAACATCCAACTCAATGGCAGTTAAGCGCATAAAAACTGTTTAAGCCAAAAACAGAACCGCCACACAGCTCACTGCGAGTACTATCCCAAGCATGTTTATACGATTAAGCTGCTCTTTGAATACGCCTACACCAATGATAGTCGCCACCGCGATAACACCGACGTTCATTCCCGTAAATACGATACTTGGCGACTCAGACAAAACCTGATGAGCACGCACATACGCATAGATATTACCCATATTTAGTGCACCGAGTAGCAGCCCTGCTATCAGAGCATTACCCTGCCAACGCACGCGAGTGATGAGCAAGTAGATAAACAAGAGCAGTCCTGCCATCCCAAAACTGACAAATAAAGTCAGCGGAAACGCAGCTCCTTGCTTGGCAACTTGTTTAAATAAAATATCAATAACGCCATAGCCTGCCCATACCCCAAATAGCCATAATGGAGTTCGTAGTGTACGGTTAGGAGTAGTAGCTTTTTTACTAATGTCTTGAGTGCTAGCTGCTTGCTGCGGACGGTAGATTAAAGCCGCAAGTGCCAAAAAGCCCAGTCCTAACCCCAATATTCGCGTTCCTGTTAGTACTTCACCGAATAGCATAAATGCCGCGATGATAGGAATAATCAGCGATAAACGCTGCGCGGCATCGGTTGCGACCATACCGACCGCCTCAATCGCTCGTCCAAGGATCACAAAGACGGCAGGTAATAAGAGGCCAAGTGCAATGATAATACCCCACGCATTGCCCAAAGTACCAATACTGCTAACATCTGGCTTTAACAATAACCAAGTGAGCAAAAATGCCACAGGATAACCTGCCACGATGGTTTGACGAATGTCTATATTCTTCTGACGCAATACTTTTAATAGTACAGAGACAGCGACGCTGCAAAGCACCGCAATCGTTAAATACATCATTAGCTTCTACCTTATTAAGCCGCAAGTTTGCGTGTTTATTATTCATATAATTTGATTGAGGACACGCCCTAGTGTTGGCGCTATCATCAGTGCAAAATAAAATTGATCTCAAGCAAATAAAATAAAACTATAGAATGTAACAATATATTTCCCATATGGCAATCTATTTATAATCGCTCAAAATATTGGTTCCTACAAAGTGTCTACTGCGTTCAAATTACAATTAGCATGCAGGTGTGATTGCTAAGTTTTGCTAAACTAGCGTGCTGTTGCACCCCTATAAATAATGGCTCAAGAAGCCTGTCACTTTTAATGATGCCAGTCATCTTGATGTATTTCTATTGCCTATGAATGCTCTATTTCGTTTTTTTGAAAACCGCCTGCCAGCCTTTCCTGAATCCCCTATGCCGCTGCCCTCACCCCGTGATGGACTGCTGAGGTTTCTGTGGGCCTGTACCAAAGGTCTGCGTGGCTGGCTCCTGCTGTTTATGATTTTATCCGCAGGTATTGGAATATACGAGGCGATGCTGTTTGCGTGGATTGGTGACATAGTCGACTGGCTTGGCATCTATACACCGCAAAATCTATGGACAGAAAAAGGGGATATGTTGCTGCTGATGTTTGCAGTGATGCTTGTCAGTCCATTTTGGATTGCCTTATCATCCTTTATCCACTTTCAGACCCTACAGGGCGTGTTCCCAATGCAAATGCGTTGGCGCTTCCATCAGCGCATGCTTGGGCAATCGATGCAGTTTTATCAAGATGAGTTCTCTGGTCGTGTCTCTGCTAAGGTGATGCAAACAGCGCTTGCCGTGCGCGATACTGTGATGACCGTCACTGATATGTTCATGTATGTCACGGTTTACTTTATTACCACTGGTGTCATTTTATTTAATTTAGACAGCCTATTATTAATACCCTTTATCGCTTGGTTTGTCTTGGTTGGCCTGACCATGTGGTTCTTTATTCCTAGGCTCAAACGTACCGCAATCGTCCAAGCGGACGCCCGCGCCTTGATGGTTGGGCGTATCACCGATGCCTACGCCAATATCATGACGGTCAAGCTATTCAGCCACTCACGCCGTGAGCTTGGTTATGCCAAAAACGCCATGGGGCAGTTTTTGGGAACGGTGCATGCGCAAATGCGCTGGGTCAGTTATTTAGAAGTATCAACCCACCTTATTAGCGTTATTTTGGTCAGTAGCACGGCGGGTATTGGTCTGTACTTGTGGCAACAAGGCGCCGTTGGCGTCGGCGCGATTGCCGCAGCCACGGCTATGGCGTTACGTCTAAACGGCCTAACGCGCTGGATTATGTGGCAAACCGCCAGTCTTTTTGAAAGCATCGGTACGGTGCAAGATGGCATGCGTACCTTATCTGCGCCGCAAACCATCATTGATAAGCCCAATGCGCCAGCGCTCAACGTCACTGATGGTCATATTGTGTTTGACCATGTTGATTTTAGTTATGAAGGCGAAGAAAACACCGACGTCGAAGGTGAGCGTGTTGACGAGATTGAGACTGCCGCCACCGCGCTGAACGCTTCACAAGTTAAACTATTAGATAACTTTTATTTGGATATCAAACCAGGTGAGAAGATTGGTTTGGTCGGGCGCTCAGGGGCTGGTAAGTCAACTTTGGTAAATTTACTATTACGCTTCTTTGATGTCGATAAAGGTAAAATACTGATAGATGGACAAGCCATTGATGAGGTCACCCAAGAGTCATTGCGCGGGCAAATTGGTATGGTCACCCAAGATACCTCACTGCTCCATCGTACTGTGCGTGAAAACATCGCTTATGGCCGCCCTGACGCTAGTGACGAAGAAATCATCCATGCGGCCAAGCAAGCGCAGGCATGGGACTTTATCAAAGATCTATACGACGACAAAGGCAACACTGGCCTTGATACACAAGTGGGTGAACGCGGAGTCAAACTCTCTGGTGGGCAACGTCAACGCATCGCCATCTCCCGTGTTATGCTAAAAAACGCCCCGATTTTATTGTTGGATGAAGCCACTAGCGCACTTGACTCTGAGATTGAGTTTGCGATTACCGAAAGTCTCAATGACATCATGACTGGCAAGACCGTGATTGCCATCGCTCATCGTCTTTCTACCATTGCCGCTCTAGACAGACTGGTCGTGATGGATCAAGGTCATATCATTGAGCAAGGCAGCCATGATGAGCTATTAGCAGTAGATGGTGTTTATGCGCGCTTGTGGCAGCGTCAAAGTGGTGGTTTCTTAGGTGAAGACAGTTAGTTAATGTAGATTAAAAGGTAGTATTATTCTCATGGAAGCATATGCAAAAAACATCAGTATTAACGACCAGCAAGCACGCTACTATGATCTAAGCTCGCTCAATAAGTTAGAAGCAACCCTAAATAACCAGCGCCCTTCAGCACATTTCTATGGTGGCAATGGTTTCACAGTCGGCACTTATGAGCCGTTATTGACAGAGCTGACAGCAGGGTTTGATCTTAGCTCTCTGGCGATGCGTGGCTACTGGTACGATGAACCGGCCAATAAAGTGATGACCCGTGAGCAAGATGCCGCCATGCTGATTAAATATCTAGAGAAAACCCAAGACAAACCCATTGTAGGTATTGGCCACTCGCAAGGCGCAAGCGCGACGGTGATGGCCGCTGCACAGCGTCCTGATTTATTTTCGCAGTTATACCTTATTGATCCTGTGACCTTTACCAAGCCGCAAACACTGTTATATAGCCGTATTCCTCGGCGACTACTGATGACTCAAGAGCCATTTAAAAGCACGCGTAAAAAACAGCGCCACTGGACGAGTATCGATGATTACTATCAATACTTGCGTCAGCATCGGGCTTTTAAACGCATCAGCGATGAGCATCTAACCACCTTCGCAAATAACAGCTTAGTCAAAACAGATGATGCTCGCTATACTTTACTATTTAAACCTAAACATGAGCTAGCCAGTTATTTTGGTACGCCTTATATTACTAGTGCCCTAAAAAAGTTGAATAAAAATAACGTACCCTACATGCTGATACTCGCAAAGCCTTCTGTATTCAATAGTGATAAAGTGCGCAAAAGCTGGCAAAGCATAGTGCCTGACAAGCACATCATCACCTTGCCTGAGTACGGTCATCTATTACCCATGGAAGCACCTGAATTATGCGCTCAAATCATTCATGAGCACCATCAGAGTGGTAAATAAGCCAAGTCATGACTGACCTTTTTACTCACACCCCCACTGAAAACCTATTGCCATACGACGGTAAGGTCAATGATTTAGGCGTGATTACTGAGCATGCTGATGCTCTCTATGAAACATTATTAACCGAGCTACCTTGGCAACCTGATATCGTGACATTGTTTGGTAAGACTCATATCACCAGTCGTCAAATCGTTTGGATGGGTGATAAAGGCATCAGCTATCACTATTCTGGTCATGCTCGCAAAAGCGTTCCATGGTCTGATGTAGTGTTTCATGTGAAACAATGTATTGAAAAGCATCTTGCAGAGCTAGGAATCATGGCTGAGTTTAACTCGTGCTTGCTGAACTATTATCCTTCGGGTAGCGAAGGTATGGGCTATCATGCGGATGATGAAAAAGAGCTCGGCGCTCAGCCTGTTATTGCCTCGCTCTCCTTGGGCGCTACGCGTAAATTTGTCTTCAAACACAAAAAAACTCAAGATAAAGTCGAGCTTCATCTTGAGTCTGGTCAGCTTATCGTCATGCACGGTGATACGCAAAAATTTTGGAAACACACCATCACTAAAACCAAAAAGGTCGATGACGGTCGTATTAGTCTGACCTTTCGTCGTATGCTATCGGTTTGATCAAATTCAGCTTAGCTTACTTCCAATACAATCTTGCCAAAAGCATCGCCTTTTTGTAGCTCACTGTGGGCAGCAACCACCTCTGACAGTGGATAGCTCTGCTGTACCTCTAACACTAGCTTGCCATCAGCCAACTGTTGTAAAACCCGCTGCATATCCTCACCATTAGGCTTGACTGCATAGCCGTCGACGCTTAGATCTTGCGAGCTTCCTGCTTCTTTTAGCTTGTCAACCCAAATGGTTGGCAGTACATTGATACGGCCACCCGATTTGAGTACGCTCAGCGCTCTGACACCCGCCTCATCTCCGACCAGATCTAGCAGTACATCAGCTTGCAGGTCAGGGAAGGCATCGTCTTTTGTATAGTCAATCCAACCTGCTAGCTTATCGACATCGACCAGCTCTGACAGCTTGTCATACTTCTCAGGTGAGCAGATAACGCTCACTTTGATATCGTCTTGTGTCACCTTATCCATGAGTAGCTGGATAACGAGGTGACCTACTCCGCCTGCTGGTGCATTCATCACTACATGCTCGCCTTTTTTGATGTCTGCGAATTCTACAAACTGTAGCGCGGTCTGTCCCACACACGGCAAGGCACCTGCAGCTTTTAATGACACCGACTCTGGGACTTTGGCGAGCAGCTTTGCGTCTACTGCCACATACTCGGCATAACAACCACCGCCAAAGCTTAATGCAGCCACTTTATCCCCAACAGCGAACTTATCGCTGTTACTATTGACTACCTCGCCTGCCACATCAAAACCTAAAATGGCTGGCTCGTCATTATCAAATTTTACTTGACGGATATTGTCCGCACCCCAACCTTTACCTTGGCGCGTTTTGTAGTCAACGGGGTTAATACCTGCATAAGCGACTTTTATGAGTACTTGCTCATCGTTAAGCTCAGGAATCGCAACACCCTCTTGATAGCTCATGACATCAGGTTCGCCAAACTCTCGAATGAGCACGGCATGTTGAGTGGTTGGTAGTTGTTGATTATTAGTAGATTGAGACATGTAATATATCCTTATATTATTTAGGGTCTGTTGAAGATTTATGTCTTACGTAGATATAAGTATGTCGCTAACAGACAATAGACTTTACAGTAAACCCAACTCAGCACTAAGCGGCAGATGATCAGACAGCTTTGACCACGGCTTGCCAGTATGTACCCAAGCATCCTTGACCGAAAGATTGCGTACATAGATACGATCCAAGCTTAAGACAGGTAATTTCGCTGGAAAGGTTGGTAACAGCTGACCATGACAATGTTTAAACGCTTCTATCATCCCAAGATCACTTGCCAGCTTGTCACACGATAGCTTTTTCCAATCATTGAAATCGCCTGCCAAAATCAGTGGCTGCTCTGGGCTAATGACATTACGCACATAGTCACTAATCGCCTGATATTGCTTGATGCGATCGCGCTCAAATAGATTTAGATGGGCGCAGAGTACGACTACTGGCATCTCCCAACCCGGCGGCTGAACCTCACAGTGCAATACACCGCGTTGCTCTAGTCTATTAACCGTTATATTGACATTGTGCTTGGGATCTAGTGGGAAGCGGCTCAGTACCGCATTGCCATGGTGTCCGTTTTCGTATTCTGAGTTTTTGCCATAACTGTTTTGCAGCTGCAGATATCCTCCAAACCACTCATGCTGAGATTGGTCAGGATACTCGTTATATTGTAAGTTGCGCTTTAGATGCTGTCCTTGCACTTCTTGCAGGCACAGTATGTCTGAAGCTACTATTTCGAGCGCCTGCGCAATACCTTGCATTTTGACCTGTCGATTTAGCGGCGACATCCCCTTATGGATATTATAACTGGTCAAGATAAAAGAGTCTTTTTTATTCATAGATTTGGCGTTCATAAAGTAGATGGTTAAAAGCAGATACTAATAGCAGTATAGTATAAAACCTGCTTATTATCTTACCGACCATCATAGACCATCGCTATGCTAAACATGTAGCAAATAACATAATTCCTAAAAAACAATGTATGAACTACCCACCACCTATAGAGGTGGGGGTTTCTTAGGTAATACCCCTACTTGATACGATATTCTGTATCAGCGGTTAGGTAAATTGACTAAGCTAACCCCGCCGCACCGACGGTTTTGAGTGTTGCCAGTCTCAAACCCTCATTGAGGATATTGATACTGGCGTTGATGTCTCTATCGTTGGATTGCAAGCAACTTGGGCAATTCCATGATCTCACCTGTAATGGTAGCTCAGCCTTAGTCAGTAAGTGCCCACAGCCTGAGCAGGTCTTAGAAGATGGATACCATCTATCAACTTTGACTAGCTTTTTACCGTACCAGTCCGCTTTATAAGCCAGCATGGTAGTAAAGGCTGACCATGAGCTGTCTGATATGGCTTTGGACAGTTTTTTGTTCTTGACCATACCCTTTACATTCAAATCCTCTATGGCAATCACATCGTGGTTTTTGATGAGATTGAATGAGAGTTTGTGTAGAAAGTCTTTTCGGCAATTGGTGATACGCTCGTAGACTTTGGCGACTTTGATTTTTTGCTTTTGGTAGTTGCGACTGTCTGATAATTTGCGATTGGCGGCTTTAGCACCCTCTCGTCGTTTGGCTAAAATCTTTTGTTCCCGCGCAAGCTTATTTTGCAGCTTTGATAGAAACTTAGGATTAGCCACTTTTGTGCCATCCGATAAGACGATAAAGTCGGTTAAGCCTAAATCAATACCTACTTTTGAGTGTGTTTTAGTGAATGGTTCGACAACCGTTTCAACCAGTAAACTGACAAAATACTTACCTGTAGGCTCTTTACTGATGGTCGCTGACTTGATTAAGCCATTAATAACACTTGGGAATTTGGCTTTAATATGACCAATTTTAGGTAGTTTGACGGTGTTGTTTGTGACCGCTACTGTGCCTTTTTGGTTGTTGGTGGTGTAGCTGTCGCGGTGTCCTTTTTTTTTGAATTTTGGGAAGCCAAAACCTTTGAAGAATTTACTATAAGCGGCTCTAAGATTTTGCTGGACGTTAGCCAGTGCAAAGCTATCGACTTCTTTTAGCCAGTCAAATTCTTTTTTATATTGAGCTGGAGTGTTTTTAAGCTCGGTCTTGGTGTTTTTATAATGCTCAATCTTGTCACTAAGCATCCTATTCCAGATAAAGCGTGTGCAGCCGAATGATTTGGCAAAGAATATTTGCTGTTCTTCATTGGGGTACAGCCTGACTTTATGGGCTTTTAGGATTTGCTTGGTCATAAGGAGCTTGTTGTTAATTGGCGTTATAATTATTAATTATAATACCATAGGGAGTAAGGGTAGTTATCAATAACGCATTCATACCACTACTTTAGAAGTAGGGGAGTTCTGCGCTGAAATGTTAAAAACAAGGCACTTTCGTATTATAGGATAACTGCTCGCTTAGCAAACGGCAAATTTACCTACTTCCAATCTAAAAAAACAACTCATAAAAAAAGCACTGACTCATAATGAATCAATGCTTTTATGTTTACTATTTCGTACTGATAATTTTCGAGCTAATAGTTAGTAACGAGTTACCAGAGCAAGAGGTTGGTCTGCGCTCATGATCTCTTGCGGCATAAAGACTACTTCGCCACCATTATGCATCACGTGCTCGATGATCTCGCCAACCGCATCATCAGTAACGCCTTCTGCGGCTGCATCATCAGCGATCATGAGTGTCTGCGCTTTTTCGTCAATCTTGGCAGGTTGCATGTAACCGCGACGTAAGTATAACGTCTCACCAGCCCCTTGATAGGCAGCACGGTAAACTTCTTGCAGATCGGTACGTAACATTTCTGCGCCACGAGCCTTGTCTATTTCACCAAGTGCCGCTTCATGCAATGAAGAACGATAGCTTTCAACGGCTTCTTGTACGCCATCAACGATATGCTGGGCACTACCATCTTCGAGGTTTGTGACATTCGATACAGAAGCGATAATATTCTCTGGACGGTCACAAACTTCTTTGTAATAGCTGATATTACGAGCATCACCAACGATCACTAGCGGCATTTTATGCTCGCCCCACAGCTCTTGTACACTCTTATCAATACGATTGAAGTACTCTTTTAGATAGCTGTTTTCGTTGTTGGCTGAACGATCAGAGCCACCATCACCTGTCTTATATAAACTATTGTTTTCGATAGGAAACGGAATGCTCTCCATGTTCTTTTGCGCATCATCATCTTTGTCAAACTCTTTGACAACACGATCGTTAGACGCTTCAATCAAACGTGCATGATCACGACCAAGCACCACAGTGTAATAATGGACGGCACTCGCCATATCACGTACCAGATCACGGGTTGCAAAACGCTCACCGATAATGACCCGTTCTTTGGCATCTAGAGGTAAACGCAGTACTTGTACATCATCAGTACTAGCAAAGATAGCTAAGGTATCTAGGTTATAGTTATGATTCAGATCATTAGTCTTTGCATGAATCTTATCTAAGATAGTCGCTGCTGTGGTTTTATCGTATTCATTTGTCAGACGCTCTTCGACCACTTTTAGTTGGTTTTTAAGGGCGATAGGGTCAGTCTCATTAGCAGGATGAGCGCGGTGGGTTTTTACAAAGACGCTGACAGCTGGGTTGGCTTTGGTCTCACGTAAACTCTTAAGCGTTGCTTTCATAGATAGTGCTCCTAATTTTATTATCTTTGGATTTTAGGGAAATCATCATCAATTAAAATAACACATGCAAGATGTCTCATACCCTTCAATCATGTATTTATTTGTGATTTATTATCTTTATAGATAGCCAGTGTTTTGGTTAGTCATTATTGTTGATAAACACTTTTATTGAGATACATTTATTAAAAACATCTTTAACTACTTTGTTGTACCTTTAGTACTACCATAACAAGTTTACCTTACTCACTGTAGGGGTATTTTGCAAGCGAATGATGGCTCTTTGTAAGTGGGCACGCCAATACTGTCTTTTACTGAGGCGACTCCCTACATACTTATTAACAAACACAGTAAGATAAACGAGAAAGCAACGCTGCCAGTCTCTGGGTTGTATTTCTATCATGCCATACCCATCTTTTAGATAACCTCGATTAAAGTATTAAAGCAATAACTAGAACAAAAGCCGTTTAACTCACTCTATAAATAAAGCAAACGCTTAAAAAATCAACTATTACACAATTTTAGATAATAGATATTTTATAACTGTACACTTATTACCATTGGATACCCATATGACTGCACTTGATTCAAATTTACACCTTGTTGACTTTACCGCTACAGAGCCAAACGATTTGAAGGTAAAAGTCAATCAAGCCATCGATCAGGCCAACGCCTTTTTAGATGAGCTAACAGTATCTGAAGATACAAAAACATCAGATATTGGCACTCAGCAAGCGTTAGACGATGTGATTGCCTTTGACCATATCAATCTGGCGTTAGATCGCAGCTGGGGTATTTTGTCGCATTTGAATAGTGTGATGAGTAATGATGAGATTCGTCATGTACATCACGAGCTGCTACCTAAACTCTCAGCCTATGGCACGCGTGTCGGTCAGCACCAACCGCTATTCAGTCGTTATCAAGCCATCGTCAATGACAAAAACTTTTTTGCAGCGCTTGAACCTGCGCGCGCACGTGCTATTGAGTTGGCACTGCAAAGCTTTGAGCTATCAGGGGTGGCGTTACCTAAAGCTGAGCAAGACACCTTTGCGGAGATTCAAAGTAAGCTCTCAACCTTATCGGCAACCTTCTCTGACCATATTTTAGATGCCACGCAAGCGTTTGCCCTACCCTTAAAGTCCGATCAACTGGCGGGTTTGACTGAAAGTGGACTTGCACTTCTGGCAGATGCGGGCAAGCAATATAAAGCTCGAGAGCTTGCTAACGGTACACTCACACAAGCTGAGATCGATGCACTACCAACGCCTTATTATGTCGCAAGTTTGAATATCCCCGTTTATCTAGCAGTGATGACCCATGCAGATGACCGCCAGCTACGCGAGACTCTATACCGCGCCTATGTCACCCGCGCTTCAGAGTTTGATACTCATACCAATGCCAAAGGTGAGTCGCTCAATAACGCTGACATCATGAGTCAGATCCTGCAGTTGCGTGAACAAAAAGCACACTTACTAGGCTTTAGGAATTATGCTGAAGTGTCCCTATCAACCAAAATGGCAGACAGCGTATCCGAGGTTGAAGCGTTTTTGCGCAGTTTAGCCGCCAAAGCGACACCTACTGCCAAAGAGGATTTGGCACAGCTACAAGAGTGTGCCCGTGATTATGGCATTACCGAGCTGCAGCCATGGGACAGTGCTTATATTGCCGAAAAAGTAAAACAAAATAAGTTCAGCTTATCGCAAGAAGCCATTCGTCCTTACTTCCCATTACCAAAAGTCATCGACGGCCTTTTTGATATTGTCGAACGTCTCTATGGTATTAAGGTTCGCGAACAAAATGATGATGCAGCTGCCACGAATAAAGCCCAAACAGTGTCACGCTGGCATGATGATGTCCGTTTTTACCAACTATTTGATGCAAACGATACGTTGCTCGGTGGTTTTTACTTTGATTTATTTGCGCGTAGCGGCAAGCGTGGCGGCGCGTGGATGAGCGGTTTCCAAGCGCGCTATCGTCATGACGAATCAAACTATCAGCAACTGCCAGTCTGCTTTATGGTGGGTAACTTTACGCCAGCATTAGACGGCAAGCCAAGTTTGCTGACACATGATGAGGTACTCACCTTGTTCCATGAGTTCGGTCATGGTCTGCATCATTTACTCACTCAAGTGACTGTCGGTGATGTCGCTGGTGTCAATGGCGTTGAGTGGGATGCAGTCGAGTTACCCAGTCAATTTATGGAGAACTGGGCATGGGAGAGCGATGGCATTGCACTCATTAGCAGTCATGTCGAGACGGGTGAGCCTCTACCAAAAGCCAAACTTGATGCCTTGCTTGCCGCTAAAAACTTTCAAAGTGGCATGCAGACACTGCGTCAAATTGAGTTTGCGCTGTTTGACTTACTCATTCATGCTCACACGCCAGCGCTTGATTATGAGGGCATTCTCGACACGCTAAATACAGTACGCAGTGATATCGCTATTATGGAAACGCCAGATTACAACCGTTTTGCGAATGGTTTTAGTCATATCTTTGCTGGTGGCTATGCGGCAGGTTATTACTCCTATAAGTGGGCGGAGCTGTTGTCTGCAGATGCCTTTAGTAAGTTTGAAGAAGACGGTATCTTTAACCCCATCACTGGTAAAGCCTTCCGCGACACCATTTTATCGGTTGGCGGCAGCTTACCGGCAAAAACTAACTTTGAGAATTTCCGCGGCCGTAGTGCCAGTATCGATGCTCTGCTGCGTCACAGTGGCTTTAGCGACATAAGAAGCACTAAAGCAGCTAATACCCCATCAAATCGCGAGGTCAGCTAATGCGTTATCAGTCCAACCGTCCGAAGCGGCAGTTTTTGGCTGGCGTACGCTGTCCAAAATGCCAGGCCTTAGATGCAGTCGTACAGATAACTGTAGTCACGCCTGAGCCTGATGAGTACATTGAGTGTACTCAGTGCGACCACAGCGAACGTCGACCCGATCCTGACGCAATTAGTGCCAAAAACCATCTCGAAGATCAGCTTACTCGAGATGCAATGGCCACAGGTACTAGCGGAACCGTGAAGTTTAAAACGTAGTCAGCTCTATTCGTACCGCGGATAATTTCTATACTATAGTCTCAGAACGACCACTAACCTATCAACAGATAGGTTTTTGTTGTGGGGTTTGCTATAGTATAGAACCTTGCTTCTAACCTATATTGGCCATGTTATGTCTTCCAAAAAACCCCGTCCTATCTTGACCAAAACTTCAAAGTCCGAGTCAGCAGGCATGAGCTCAAAAGGGCTAATTGCCCTAATAATTTTATTACTAATAATCGTGATTGGTTACTTTGTTTGGCCACGTCCGCTGCCAAGCTCGCCAGCAACGACAGGAGAGACGCCAACGGAAACTCAGCAAACTCAAGTTGCACAGTCTGCTGCCATGACAGAGAATACAGACACCATCGGTGATACCGACAGTATTGATAGTAGTACTGTAGTCGATGATGGTAGCGATATGACTGACTTGCAGCTTCCTGAGGCTGCAGCTATTTTAAATGCGCCATTGCCAGAAACCGATAGCCTAGCTAAAGAAGAGATTGATCGCTTAGAGGATGAGCGTAAACGTTTAGCCGAACAAGAAAAACTGGCAGCTGAACAAATCGCAATGAATAAACAGCTAACGGATATGAAAGCTGAGCAAATCGCCTTGCTTGAGCAGCAAATTGCTCAGCTTGAAGCAAGCAAACAAGCTGAAGCTAAGGCTGAGTGATGCCATGCTATCAAAAGGAGTATGTACGATGGCAACTTTAGAGCTTACCCATACTCCTATATTGAATAGCAGTGCGCAAATACTGGTGTTGCCAGTAAACACAGCAGGCATCCTCTTAGATCCTGTGCTCATGCGCACAAAAACTTTATTCCCTGACAACCATCAGCGCTATTATCGCGCCTGTCGTGATAATAGCTTAAAGGTCGGCAGCTGCTTACTGCACAAACGCACACTTGAGCACGCCGGTCTTGGTATCAGCAGTAATGGCAACCAACCCAGTTATATTGCTAATCTTGTCACATCTGACCACCCTTATCACCCAACGCGAGCTCGTTGGCTAAACGCCTCATTGATTGATTTGCAGCAACAGCTCATGCCTCTTATACGCTATCAAGGCATCCGCAGGGTTGCACTACTGGCACGCCCTCTCATTTCTTACCATACCCCACAAGCTGATGCGACCGATGCTCTCGACTCATCAAACTCAGTGCCCTTAGATTGGCATGCTGACACCCTGCCCTTGCTGACTCGGCAACTACAAGATCTCCCTAAGCTTCGAATAGATATTCATCTGCCCAATAGCATCTCTTCTTACACCCACTAAACTTTCTATTCAAATGTTTTTTCCTGTAGGTCTTAATAGGTATATTTATGTCGACACATTGACTAAAAAATCACTTCGGCCTAGTATCGAGTATGAAGATTATCGAGCGTAGATATCTCTTACTTAGAACTTCAAACAGGATAATCAGTTATGTCAAACAACACTTCCAACAATAAAAGCACTAAGAAAGAAAATGATGCGGTGACAGCGGTAGAGGTCGTAAAAGACGATACTGTCGTGTACGAAGACGGTGATTTTGACGATTATAACGCTGATCATAACTATGATACCGATGACTCTAGCAAAGAAGATGAATCTAAAAAAGATAATAAATCTAACAAAGACGACAAGTCCGATAAAGATAGTAAATCTGATCAAAAAAAAGACGAAGACGCTAACAAAAGAGATAAGTCAGAACAAGACGATGCATCTGGTATGACGATGGCTGGTATGTTCCAGTGGGCGTCCAAGCTTAGAGAAGACTTTATGTCCGAAGCTACGGGCATTACTAATGGTGTCACAGAAAAAGCCGCGGCGATGACTCTGCAAAGGTTGATAGCTGTGGTAGATATGGAGCTGGCAGCCTTTGACAAGAGTGTCGAAGTCGCCAAAAAGCTCATAGCCAACGTAGAAGAAGAACGCGCTAAGATTGTTAGCAGAAAAGAAAAGTATCAAGGTATGATTGATAAACTAGATCAGGAATAGAAAATCTCACCAACTAGTTTGTAGTGTCATCAATCCAATGTTAGACGTTTGAAGTAAGCGTTTGGCATTGGATTTTTTATTGCCTCTAATCCGAAAAAACAGACCAGCCCGTTTGTTCTACTAGCAGCTCTAATGCTTTTAGTCCCAGTTTGGAGTTGCCTACAGGATCAAGTCCTGGCGACCAAACCGCGATAGATCCTTTACCCGGCGCTATCGTCAAAATACCGCCACCCACCCCGCTTTTACCTGGCAAGCCGACACGATAGGCAAACTCTCCAGAGCCATCGTAATGACCGCACATCATCATCAGCGAATTAATACGCCTAGACCGCTGTGGATTGATGACCCTGATCCCTGTGTGTTGATTGACACCATTAGATACTAAAAATAGGCCGGCACGAGCCAACTGCTGGCAATTCATCGCAATCGAACATTGATGAAAATAAACACCTAATACTTTATCCACATCGTGCTTGAGATGACCAAAGGATTTCATAAAGTGTGCTAACGCCGCGTTTCGGTCTCTATGCTCCATTTCCGATGCGGCCACTTTATGATCAAAACGAATTGATTCATCGTCTGCCACAAAGTGCACAAATTGCAGAATCTCCCCCAGTATTTCTCTTGGCTCATGCCCCATCATAATCGCATCTACCACTGCAATCGCCCCAGCATTGATAAAGGGGTTTCGCGGTCGACCAGATTCATACTCCAGTATGGTGATGGAGTTAAAGGGGTCGCCAGATGGCTCACGACCAACGTGTGTCCAAAGCGCATTCCCTAACTTGCCAAGGGCGATGGTTAAGGTAAACACTTTGGAGATACTTTGTATGGAGAAAAGCGTGCTCGCATCCCCTGCTGCATATACCTGCCCATCAGGTGTGGCGACGGCAATACCAAACTGGTTTGGGTCTATATGAGCCAGTTGCGGGATGTAATCCGCCACTTTCCCACGCTCGGTTTCAAGAGCCATCTGGGCGGCAATGTCGTCTAAAATCTGCTGCATAATAGTGGTGTAACCGTAGTTCTACTGCGTTGTTGGGTAATAATGAGTTTAACTGAATGCATGGGATAAGGTGTGGAAATTATATTTTACTATTATTTATTACGACATATAAAGTCTGAAATAAGTAGCTGCATTTTAGCGGTCTGCTTTTGGAAGTCTTTGATGTCATCGAAGCTTTTCATGCTACCAGCCATCTGCTCGGCCAGTTTCTTGATATCAGATTGGGTAGTCATTGCTTATTCTCCTGGTGGTGGATTATAAGCAGTTACACAGTTTTTAGGAAAGGCTCATAAAGTAAAGAATTTTCGTGTCGGACAAACTGATTTTATTTGCAGTAGCTAACGCCCTTTGATTGTTGGGTCAGTATTTAAGACTTACTTTTCTATCTTAATTAACTTGCCGCCTTTAAAGTAAAGGGAATGAGTGCTGCTATACATCCATTGTTCTGACGTTCCTGACGCAGCAATAGTCGTCCTTACATCTTTAGGTTTGCCCCAATTCGTATCACTCAAAACTTGTTTATGAGACATACCAATTCTGGCGGCTGGTTTCTCATTTAATTGGCGCTCCCATTTTTCCTCTCTCTCTTTTTCTATATCTCTATAAACTACTTTTTTTTTCTTAGTGAATTTATCAAAATTACCACTAGGACTAATGTTTGTGAGTAAAACTTGACCACTTTGGTCTTTGTAAATATTCATTTTTCTTGTAGTAGCTTTTGAAGCATTGGCTAAGCTATCGGCACCACCCCAACTCACTCTTGGACTTGACTGATCACTGATAAGCCTATTAGGTACATTTGATTGATTGTGGTTGGTATCAGTATTACTCACACTTAAAGAGCTCGCACTCGTACTGAAAGAAAATAAAGCTAGCAATAGCCCTAAATATATTCTCATATTAAACTCATATTTGCTGTAGTGACTGAAGACATTTTAACAAATTATTGTGAATACGTCTGTGAACAGAACATGCAGAAGATAACCTACTTATCAGACCTTTAGTCACGACTAAAGGTCTTTTTTTTATATGCTTGAAAACACTACGAAAATTTAGAAGGTGGACGTATTAGAGAGAAAAGAGATTCTAGCTTAATCGGTTTTATGAAATAAGGAGACAAACACATGACGATATACGAATGCTTATCACTGATCTTAGAGGTCTGTTCAATTCTTTTAGAAGCTTACTCAATATTTCAAAATATCGCACAATAACACGACCTCTTTACCGTCTCAAATTAGCGGTAAAGAACCCCAAAACCCTCAATAGTTCCCATAACGGACGTTATGTTTAAAAGATCACAATCAAAACCACCTTCCAATTATCTAACAGACCAAAAAAACCGCCTTGAGCATCAACTCAAGGCGGTTTTTTATATCAAGCAAAACTAATTATTCAGCAGTTGAGTTTGAACCCTGCTCGATACCTTTCATAGTCAGCTTAATGCGACCACGGTTATCGACGTCTTGGACGAAGACATTGACCGTCTGACCTTCTTTTAGATAGTCTGATACATTCTCTACGCGCTCTTCTGCGATTTGTGAGATATGTACTAAGCCGTCAGTATTTGGCAAGACGTTAACGAACGCACCGAAGTCTACGATACGAGCAACCGTACCTTCATAGGTTTTGCCGACTTCAACTTCAGCCGTTAATGCTTCAATTTTACCAATAGCAGCTTTCGTCGCGGCTTTGTTTTCACCAAAGATACGAATCGTACCAGCATCGTCGATATCGATGACTGCACCAGTCTCTTCCGTTAGCTGACGAATCATCGCGCCGCCTTTACCGATGACATCGCGAATCTTATCAGGGTTGATTTCGATAACCGCGTAGTTCGGGGCATGAGCGTTGATTTCTGTACGGCTCTCTGGCAATACTTTATTCATTGCTTCTAAGATATGGATACGACCAGCATGAGCTTGTTTAAGCGCTTGCTCCATGATGTCTGAGGTAATACCTTCGATTTTGATATCCATCTGTAGCGCAGTGATACCGTCTTTAGAACCCGCAACTTTAAAGTCCATATCACCAAGATGATCTTCATCACCTAAGATGTCTGATAAGACCGCAAAGCGCTCGCCTTCTTTAACCAAGCCCATCGCAATACCAGCAACTGGTGCTTTGATTGGGACACCTGCATCCATCAATGCCAAGCTTGCACCGCAAACAGACGCCATAGAAGATGAGCCATTTGACTCAGTGATTTCTGAGACCACACGGATGACATACGGGAAGCGTTCGCTGTCCGGTAGCATCGCTTGTACCCCACGGCGCGCTAGGCGACCATGACCGATTTCACGACGTTTTGGAATGCCTTCACGGCCAGTCTCACCGACTGAGAAATGCGGGAAGTTATAATGCAGCATGAAATGATCACGGATAGTGCCTGCTAGTGAGTCAATCATATTCACATCACGGCTGTTACCAAGCGTGGTGGTCACCAATGCTTGCGTCTCACCGCGAGTAAATAGCGCTGAACCATGAGTATATGGTAGGACACCAACCTGTACGTCTATCGCACGAACGGTCTCAAGATCACGACCATCAATACGTGGCTTACCAGATAGGATATTGTCACGCACGGTACGGTACTTAAGATCGTTATAGATCTCTTTTAGCTCAGCCACAGTATCACTGTAGGTTTCTGACTCTGGATCACCGGCTAACGCATCGATAGCAGCTTGCTTGATTTCGTCAAGCTTAGAGTAGCGCTCTTGCTTATCAGTGGTGGTATAAGCGTCAGCAACCTGAACACCGAACTGTTCTTTCATGTTGTTTTCAAGCGTTTCATCATGCTTAGGAGCAGTGAACTCTTGCTTTGCAGTGCCAACTTCTTCTGCCATTGAAATAATATTGTCAATGACAATTTGCTGCTGCTCATGGCCATATAGTACTGCGCCTAGCATTTGATCTTCTGATAGCTCAGCTGCTTCAGATTCAACCATAAGTACTGCAGACTTTGTACCGGCAACTACCAAATCAAGATCGCTTTCTTTGAGCTGCTCAAGCGTTGGGTTTAGGACGTATTCACCATTGATAAAGCCAACACGTGCCGCAGCGACAGGACCATTGAATGGTGCATCAGAGATAGCAAGCGCTGCTGAGGCGCCTATCAGTGCTGCGATATCGGCATGTTGAGTCTTATCTGATGAAACAACGGTAGCCGTGATTTGAATCTCGTTAAGGTAGCCTTCAGGGAATAATGGACGAATCGGACGGTCGATTAGACGCGACGTTAACGTTTCAAACTCACTGGCACGGCCTTCACGTTTACCGTAAGCACCTGGGATTTTACCCGCAGCATACATTTTTTCTTGATAGTTGACAGTCAATGGAAAGAAGTTTTGTCCCTCGCGGGCTTCTGACTTGACTACGGCTGCTACTAATACGGTGACACCGCCCATATGTACTATGATAGAGTTGGCTTGGCGAGCGACGCGGCCAGTTTCTAGCACGACTTTTTGGTCGCCGTATTGGAATTCACGCTTAATGGTATTAAACATTGTTGGAGCTGTCATATAATTTTCCTAATGATGAATGACGAAATTGATATCAGCCATATAATGCACGATATCTGTCGTTAAAAATTCTGTTGTGTGCTTAGTGAGGCTTGCAAGTCCGGCTTGCACACTTTGCTCTTGAGCACACATTTATTGGTCGTACTTTTGTTTCTTCTTGATTGTTCTACATTCAGCTTTTTATCACTGATCCCTTATCACCGATCGTTGTGATTACTGCTGATAAAAAATGCACAAATCTCGATATTACCCATATTGTTTGGCGCTACCAATGATTGTAAGGCAGTCATAGCACTCACACCATAATTAGCAGGTAACCTTGAAAATTCATAGTGCACTATTTTACAGTGATTTATGAGTATTGACCAATTAATTGCAAAACTAGCTCAAATTCATTTACTCTTTAACAGTAGATGCAAAAATTTGTCTTCGACCTGACTTTTACCTGACTTTGACTTGATATCGACTCTAAGAGAGAACGAACTTGCATAAAAAAACGGCGTGAAACTATTCCACACCGTTTTTATAAAACTCATATTTTATGATAGATGGTAGCAAGGTGGTCTATTAAGCAAAGCTGCAACAACCTTTCTTGGCTCTTATCTATCAACGATCGTTAAATTAACGACGTAGGCCTAACTGGCTAATAATGGTGCTATAACGACCAAGATCTTTACCTTTTAGGTAGTCTAGTAGCTTACGGCGTGTATTAACCATACGGATAAGACCGCGGCGGCTATGGTGGTCAGCTTTGTGAGCTTTGAAATGGTCTTGTAGATCATTGATACGCGCGCTTAGTAGAGCGATTTGAACTTCAGGTGAACCTGTGTCATTTTCGCTGCGCTTGTATTGGGCAATGATTTGTTCGCGATCAGTATTAGTTAGCATAAATTTTCTCCGGCAATGCTAATAGTTTCAATGCTTGCTCAAGCAATGTTGTCTCAACATAGTTAAGCACTTTTGAAACCATAGAATAAATAAAATAGCTCACCTGCCATTCGGGACAACCCTGCATTACTAGAGTTGACCTAGTGGACAGTGAGCACAGTGTTTGAGCTTAGCAGTTTATGCTATTAGCGTGGCAGCGATTATAACAAAAAACTGCTGAACTAACAGCAGTTTTCACGATTAGTTTCAACAGTTTTGAAAGCATGGCTTAAGTAAGCGCCATATCGATTTAAAGCTTATTTAATTTTATTTTTTAGTGTCACTTTTTGACATCGTCTTCAGTAGCGTTACCGCCAAGTGCATCATCATCTAACGGCACTGTCGTTGCTTCAGCGACACTATCAGGGACTGAGTCTTCACTAGGATTGATGTCTTCTGCTAATTTTTGTATTTTTTGTTCTTGCGCATCCATATCTTGTTTTGACTTGTCCATAATATCTTCCCTTTTATGAATTTAATAAAGATAAGCCCTAGCCATATCAGCTGGCACCTATCTGATTACTATTGTATCGAAGCTATTTGGTCAGTATCAACCGATCGATATTACTTATCTTTTTTAGCTTCTTCTAAGTTGTCTGCAATACGCTCTGCAGCAGCGTCTGTATCTTTATCATAATTGTCTTCAGTTTGATTTTTTAGTGATGAAATCTCTGATTCAGACTTCTGCTGTTCAAACTTAGTATCATTGGGATTAGGCTGTGTCATAGTTTTTTCCTTTTTTGTTGTCATGATTGATGGTGGGTTGTAAGTAAGCGTGAGGTGTTAATTTTTTTAAATTATGATAAGGCTTTATCTATAGCTGCTACAAAATTATTAATATCATCTGGATTGCGCGAAGTAATCAAATTACCGTCTACTTGTACGGTTTTGTCTACAAAGTTTGCACCAGCATTTTCTAGATCCAACTGTAGTGAATGATAAGCCGTAAGCGTTTTGCCTTTAGCGATACCTGTGTTAATAAGAATCCAAGGCGCATGGCAAATGACAGCTAACGGCTTACCAGCATCATTGATCGCGTTCACTATATTATGAGCCTCTTCGTTACCACGTATGGTGTCAGCGTTCACCGTGCCACCTGGTAAAACTAAGGCATCATAATCAGCAACGTTTGCGTCTTTTGCAAAGATGTCAGCAGTGAAGGTAGCACCTTTATTGACGTCCTGATTCATCGCTTGGACGTCTTTTTCTTCGTTAGTGGTGATCAGTACTGTCTTGTAACCTTTGGCTTTCAATTGGTCATTGACGTCTTCATACTCTGCTTGTTCAAAGTTATTATGTAATAAAAAAGCAATTGTTTTCATGATATCCCTTCTCTTGTTATAGAAAAATAAGTTGTATACAAATCTTTCTTCATAGCTTAATTTTTATTTTATGGATATTTATTATTCTTCATAAGTTATCGGTAAGACTTCCTCTGAGATTTTTTTGTTATAGGTAATTATTGTAGTTAGTTATTATTATTATCCAGCTTTCCCTGGCTGACTTAACCACTGTACAAAAAAAGCAGGTTTCACCATAGGCGAAACCTGCAATAAAATGTGACGATATGTGATTAATGTAATGAGCCCGTAAGTTATACCCAAACTTAGTGAGTTAGGATAAATGCTCTCAAACTGTTAACGATAGTAACGCCTAGACCTTAGTCATAAGCTATAATTGAATTAACTTTTTAGGTTGTAAGCGACCGTTCAAACTGACTGCACCTAAGCCAATGAATTGCCCTTTCTCATCAATCAGACGAATATCGACAGGCACCTCATGTAGCACTGGCTGACTATCAGCAGTTTCCTCATCAGTCGTGCTGCTTTGTTGATTAGTGTTGTTTTCAGCAGCAGTTAGCTCTTGGGCAACAGTGGTTGAGATATAGTGTTGCAAGCTATCTGTCAATTGATTAATGACGTTTAGTCGCTGACCTTGCCTCACACGTGCACACTGCTCAGCATCCAAAGTAAGTTTTGGTTCGATATCAACACAGGCATCTATGGGCAGTAGCTGCGACAGGCGATCTTCCAATGTCAACGCCTCTAGCTGCGGTAAAGTAATGGCATCATCTATTAAAAACTTACCTGTTTTTAGACGACGTAAAGCAATTAAATGGCCTAATGTACCCAGCGCTTTGGCAATATCTTCTGCCAACACACGTACATAAGTGCCTTTAGTACAGGTAACTGTTAGCTGCAGTTGCTGCGCATTAACCATTATTAAGGAGATATCCTTAATGACGATATCTCTAGCTGCACGTTCAATCTCGATTCCAGCACGCGCATACTCGTAAAGCTTCTTTCCGTCTTTTTTTAAAGCAGAATACATGGGGGGAGTTTGCTGCTGAGCCCCTGAGAACTGCTGAGCGATACTGTCCAAAAGCGCTTCATTAAGCTCTGGTACAGCCGCTTGCGCAGTTACCTGCCCATCTGCATCACCAGTATCCGTCTGCTGACCCAGTAAAATAGTTGCTTGATAAGATTTGTCAGCATCAAGCTGATAATGACTAAACTTAGTTGCCTCACCCAAACAGACAGGTAATAGTCCTGTCGCCATGGGATCGAGCGTCCCTGTATGACCCGCTTTTTTGCTGTCATGTATGGGTGACTTAAACAGATACTTAACTTTTGACACCACCTGTTGTGAAGTCATGCCTATGGGTTTGTCTACTAAAATGACACCCGAGACTCTTTTTTTAACTGGAGATATCGACATAATGGAAAATTACTCGTCTGCTTCGTTTTGCTCAGTTTTTGTGACGGCCTGGCTGATCAAGTCCATCATATAGTTACCACGAGCGGTTACTTCATCATAATGAAAGCGTAGACGTGGAGTGGTACGTGTTTTTAGGCTGTGGCTGAGCTCAGTACGCAAAAAACCTGCCGCTTTATTAAGGACTTGCACACTTTGCTCATGACTACTCTTAGTCATAGCATCGTTCAGCTCAGGCTCCATGATGGTCACGTAAATATCTGCGTAACCTAAGTCTGGACTCACCTTAACACTAGAGATAGTGACAAAGCCTGTCAGGCGTGGATCGTTGACTTCATCACGAATAAGAACGGCTAGCTCACGCTGAATCTGATCGGCTAAGCGTTGTAAACGTTGGCTCATATTATTTCCTGTTTTTAATATTAATGAATCAATAGTATCTGATGGTATAAATATACGATAAAAAAGGCCTAGCAGGATGAACCTGTTAGACCTCTGTACACGGTTATAACGTTAATCTAAGATCAACTTGCTAAGTATATAGCATACTTAGCAATACGCTTAGATAGTACGTGCAAACTCTTGGATTTCAAAGACTTCGATCTTATCGCCTGCTTCAACATCATATCCACGGACGGCCAAACCACATTCCATACCAGTGCGCACTTCATTAACGTCTTCTTTATAGCGACGTAATGACTGCAACTGACCAGTAAAGATGACTTGATCATCACGCAGTACACGGATTGGTTTGTTACGATAGATAGTACCTTCAACCACCATACAACCAGCGGCTGCACCAAACTTGCTTGAACGGAATACTTCACGGACTTCAGCAATACCCAAGATCTTCTCGCGATGCTCTGGTGCCAGCATGCCACTCATGGCTGCTTTCACATCATCGATCAGGCCATAGATGACGCTGTAGTAACGAATATCCATATCAGCAGCGTCTGCTTTACGACGTGCGGTACTGTCTGCACGGACGTTAAAGCCTAATAAGACTGCTTCACTTGACTCTGCAAGAGTGACGTCAGATTCAGAGATAGGACCCACACCTGAACTAATAACTCTCACTTTGACTTCGTCAGTAGAAAGCTCATTCAATGCCGCAAGTAATGCTTCAAGCGAGCCACGAACGTCTGTTTTTAGAACGATGTTTAGGAAAGATACGTCGCCTTGACCCATCTGCTCAAACATACTTTCTAAGCGCATTTTGTTCTGACGCTCAAGTTGCTGCTCACGCTCACGGTTGGTTCTGAAATCTGCCACTTCACGTGCTTTTTTCTCGTCGGTGACAACTAGGAACTCACTACCAGCCGCTGGCGTCTCAGGTAAGCCCAAGATCTCAACAGGAATAGAAGGACCAGCTGTTTTGATACGCTGACCACGCTCATCAATCATGGCGCGGACTTTACCGTAGTGCTCACCAGCCAATACTAAGTCACCTTGTTTTAGCGTACCCTTTTTGACCAATACGCTAACGACTGGACCACGGCCTTTTTCAAGTTTTGATTCAATGACCACACCTTGAGCAGCACCGTCTAATGGCGCTTCTAGCTCCATTAGCTCAGCTTGTAAGCTAATAAGTTCTAATAAGCCATCGATACCATCACCAGTCTTGGCTGAGATACGCGCCATTGGCGTATCACCGCCCCACTCTTCTGATACCACTTCTTTCGCTGTTAATTCGTTCAACACGCGATCTGGATCTGCGCTTGGCTTATCCATCTTGTTGATAGCAACGATAAGTGGCGTACCAGCAGCGCGCGCATGGTCAATCGCTTCTTCAGTTTGCGGCATCATACCGTCATCTGCTGCAACGACCAATACCACAATATCAGTCGCCTGAGCACCGCGTGAACGCATGGCACTAAAGGCGGCGTGACCTGGAGTATCAAGGAAAGTAATAACACCGCGGTCGGTCTTCACATGATAAGCACCGATATGCTGAGTAATACCGCCAGCTTCACCCGTAGCAACTTTGGTCTCACGGATTTTATCTAGTAGTGAAGTTTTACCATGGTCAACATGACCCATGATGGTCACTACTGGTGGACGCGTTTGCACGTTACTACTACGCTCATCAACAGCATCCTGCAGATCATCTTCGACCTTGGTATCACTTACTGGTACTGGGTTGTGACCCATCTCTTCAACGATTAAGCTCGCTGTCGCTTGATCAATCGTATCTGACTCACGAGCCATCTCACCCATTTTCATGAGTAACTTGGTCACTTCACGAGCTTTAACAGCCATGCGCTGAGCAAGATCTGCTACTGTAATTTGCTCACTGATCTCAACATCATAAACAATTTTTTCGACAGGTTTTTCGAACTTATGCTGCGACGCTTGTGTTGAACGCAAACCGTTTTTACGGTTTTTGAACTCACGCTCATCTTGATTCTTACGGCGACGACCACGAGCACCTGTGCTGCTTGCACCGCGCTTGATCTCACGACGTTCTTTTTCAAATGACTCTTCTAGAGCATCACCAACCAAACCTTCAGCTAACGGCTCGTCCTTACGAACTTCAGCCACTGGCTCACGGTCAGTATATTTACCAGCCATTTTGCGCATTTGCTCAAGCGTGCGTTTTTGTGCTTCTTCAGCTTGGGTACGACGTGTTTCAGCTTCGATTTGACGTAGGCGCTCTTCTTCTTTTTCGCGCACTTCGCGAGCTTTACGCTCAGCTGCCGTCTCCACTTTTGGCTTAGTAGGTGCAACTTTTTTCTTTTCTTTCTCTTTTTCTTTGGTTTTGACTTCAACAGCAGCTTTGCCACCTTTTTTGACCACCACAGATGTAGAGACATCGTCGTTTTTGCCGTCTGACTTTTTACCTGAGCCCAGACTTGCACGCATAGCAGCCAATGTTGCTGCTTGACGTTCTTCTGACTTTTTCTTCGTTTCGGCACGCTCTTCTGCTTCTTTAGCAGCACGAGCTTGCGCCTCAACCATGGCCTTTTCGCGAGCCGCTAATTCTGCAGCGATTTTCTCTGGATCAGGCTTTTCAAAAACTTTCTTTTTGCGCACTTCAACATTGACACTCTTCGATTTACCAGAAGAGCCAGTCACACGCGCAGTGCTTGTCGTCTTAGATTTGAGGCTAATACGGCGCTTTTCCTGCTGGCCATGACTTTGTTTTAAATACGCTACCAGCTTCTCTTGCTCACGTTCGGTGACCATGTCATCCTCTGCGCGCGCAGGCAGCCCAGCATCCTGCAATTGCTGTTGTACAGCACTAGCGGTTTTGCCTACCATTTCTGCCAGTTCTTTGACGGTCTTATCTGCCATTTATTATCACCTACTGTCTATTATTTGCTATATGTTCAATTCAGTTGTTGGCTACAAATGATTGGGTTTGGGCTGATACGCGCGTTGTTTATGATAGCTGATTATTATATTAGCATGCTAAATAACGATTTTTATCGACCCTTTACTATTAATAGCATATCACTAAAAGACAGTGATATGCTCCTAATACCTATTCATTGAACCAAGATTCCCGAGCTTTCATGATCAGCTGACCTGCTGTTTCAGCATCTAAGCCTTCGATACCCTCTAAGTCAAATACCGCTTGCTCAGCTAGATCATCAACAGTAACGATGTCTTTTTGTGCCATTTTATAGGCCCAGCTGACAGTCATACCTTCAAGATCTTGCAGTTCTTGACTTGGCTCTTTCATGTTTTGTTGTTTGACCAGTTCATCGGCGATGACCACTTCTTTTGCGCGCTCTTGAATCATATCAATCGCTTCGTCATCTAAACCTTCGATATCGTAAAAAGTTTCGACAGGTACGTAAGCAACTTCTTCAATACTGGTAAAGCCAATGTCAACCAGAGCATGCGCTAGATCCTGATCTACTTCTAGGCGCTCGTAAAAAAGCTCAACAAATACTTTGGTCTCATTTTCTTGACGTTGCTGATACTCTTCTTCAAGCATCATGTTTAGCTTATAACCTGTGAGCTCTGACGCTAAACGTACGTTTTGGCCTTGTGAGCCAATAGCACGTGCGAGCTGATCATTAGTGCTGAATACAATGTCTGCTGTGTGCGTATCTTCATCTAAGATAATGCTGCTAACGTCTGCAGGCTCAAGCGCACTGATGATATATTGTGCAGGATCATCTGACCATACCACCACATCAATGCGTTCGCCATCAAGCTCTTGCTGTACCGCTTGTATACGTGTGCCACGCATACCAATACAAGCACCAACGGGATCAATACGATGATCGTTGGTCTTCACTGATATTTTAGCACGAGTACCCGGCAGGCGAGCGACGTTACGAATTTCAATTATCTCTTCAGCAATCTCAGGCACTTCTTTTTGCATAAGTGCTGAAAGCATTTCAGGATGAGTACGTGATAAAAGCAATTGTGCACCGCGATTTTCACGGTTTACATGATATAAGATAGCATTGATGCGTGATTTAACGCGCAGCTGCTCTCGCGGCAACATGTGGTCGCGAGACAAATAGCCTTCAGCATTATCACCTAAATCAATGATATAGCCATCACGGGTTTGTTTTTTGACTTCGCCGTACATCATCTCGCCAATGCGTGGCTCAAAAGCGTCTGCTACAAGCGCACGCTCAGCTTCACGGATTTTTTGGATGATGACTTGTTTGGCTTGCGTGGCAGCAATACGACCAAATTCAATGGACTCAATTTGCTCTTCTTTGACATCACCGATCGACCATTCTTCTTGGTCAAGATCAGTAATAGCAAGCTGACAAGCAGGCATCTCATGATCTTCGTCTGCAACGACAGTCCAGTAACGATAAGTATCATAATCACCAGTCGTGCGGTCAATGGCTACCCGTACTGCCACTTCTGGCTGTTCGGTGTATACTTTTTTCTTGGTCGAAACCACTAAAGCTTCTTCTATTGCTTCAAAGATATCTTCAGGATTTAAGCCCTTTTCATTACTGACGGTTTCAACTACCGTTAAGATTTCACGACTCATGCTATACCTGTCCTATACTTGCTTAAATTTTGTCATTTATGTATTAGCGTTATTTTCTAAGTTAAATTACGTGCTATTTATAAGTGAGTTCATTAATTAATTAGCTAACAATGAACAACACTGATTTAGTTGTGAGCACAACGCATGCTTGACACTATAATAAGCGTCTAAGCAACCACTAAGCATCTTCAAAAACTAAGTTAGCTTTATCAATATTACTAAGTGCAATCTCAAACTGCTCGCCATCTGTTGCCGTTAGTTTGAGAGTCGTAGAGTCCATACCATCCAGTTTTCCCGTCACTTTTCGGCGCTTTTTATCGCCTTGCCCGATCGCTTGTATCAAGCGTAGGCTAACCGTTTGACCCACATAATCCAGCATTTGCTCATCTGAGAAAAACACTCTGTCAAAACCAGGTGAGGACACTTCTAAAATATATTCACCTGCAATGGGATCATGAACCTCAAGAATACCGCTAACTTGATGGTTAACTGCAGCACAGTCTTCAATCGTTACTTGCTTGTCTTGTGCTTTTTCTTCAGGTAAAGATTCAATATAAATACGCAGCAAAGAGCGACGGCCCTGTGGTGCAAATTCTATACCCCATAGTGCCACATCACAAGCAGCTACCGCAGGGGCAATAATATTAGTGAGCTCTGCAACTTTGGTCGAAAGTTTCATAATCTATTTATCGTTTCCTATTCACTTATCTATCGTACTTAATATAATGCGCGCATTGTTTATTGGTATTGTTTATCAGTTATGCATAGCTAGCCACAATATTCGCTGCTTTGCTTGTCGATATAGCGACAACTTGCTGAGCAAGACCCCATATCCGTTTTGTGCATACGAATTTATATATGAGGGTACAACCCTTGCCTTGAACCTCAAACCATGAATGCTATTATTGTTTTTTAAAGCAAGATTATCACTAAAGGAGTGCAGAATAACAGACAATGTCGCTCATAAATAACTGCGCATGTGACCGATATTATCGTACACTATGGGCGTAGAGCTTAGCATAAGTAGGATAGATACCGTGGTAACACCGACAATCAGATACAAAAAAACCCACAAACATAATGGTGGGCTAATTTACACTGATAATTTAGTGTATCAAAAATCAGTATTAAAAGTGGTAGCGGGGGCTGGATTTGAACCAACGACCTTCGGGTTATGAGCCCGACGAGCTACCAGACTGCTCCACCCCGCATCAATTTAGAATGCACATTGTATGTGATTTTTATAGACCTGTCAATCTTTATTTAAAATAAACTTTAAATTAGAAATCTCATATCTACAATAACCAACTTAACACTGTGCAGCATAACGCATCACGTAACATATAACTTGGTGCGATTGGGGGGACTTGAACCCCCACAGCTTGCGCCACCACCCCCTCAAGATGGCGTGTCTACCAATTCCACCACAATCGCTTGTTGTTACGTCTTAATACAACCTTCTTTACTAGACTATTTTTATTTTGCTTTACTGCAATGTATTGCTTTATGTCCTGAGGCAGACAATGGCATTAATTTCAGCATCATAAAAACAGGCAAGTATTGTAAGACTTACGCGCCAAAATAGCAAGGGCTACTACAAAGAACGCGCTTACTACTCTCTAAAAAACCTTTAAACCGTCTAACCATCGACTTTTGCAAGATAGCCGTACACAACTTTTACTGTGGATTTTGCGTTAAAGGACGCGGTGACTGCGGTGCTGAGACAGGCGCATCTAAGCGAAACTGGTCTTCGGCTTGTTCACGAGCTTGCACAGCGAGCGTCATACTGGTGATAAAGAAGATCACCGTTAATACAGCAGTGGCACGGGTTAGAAAGTTGGCCGTACCTGCAGCACCAAAAACCGTACCAGAAGAACCGGCACCAAAAGAAGCCCCTGCATCTGCTCCTTTACCATGCTGTATCAAGATCAAGCCAATCATGGCAATCGCCACGATAATGTGCAGGGCTAATATAAACGTAAACATGGTGGCCTCTTTTGCCGTGTAATGACGACTAATAACGAAAAATTAAATCTCAGGGTTTGATATAGATGGTTTGATGCAGATTAAACCATCTATATCAAACCATTACAGTAAATAAGGCGCATTGTACACGATTGCAAGGGTACTGTTAAACCCACTTCTAGCAACTTATCAGCACTTTTTATAGGTTACTTCCCGTGCCAATCAGATATAAGGTTTATTACTTATTCATAATGCCTGCACTTAGCCCGATTTTTTGGCTCGGCCAAAAGCATCAGCAATCGCTAAAAAGCTATCAGCCTTTAAAGAGGCACCACCAACCAATGCACCATCTATCACAGGGCTGGCGGCAAAGCTATCAGCATTGTCTGCGTTGACACTACCGCCATATAGTACAGCAGTCTGAGACAAAGGTTCAGCATATCCAGCTAAGGTGTGTTTAATATGCTGATGAGTTGCGCTCACCTCTTCTACTGTGGGAACTTTGCCCGTACCAATCGCCCAGACTGGCTCGTAAGCAACAATCAAGTGCTTTGCTATCGATGTGGCTAGATGCGCCTGATCATCTAATAGGGTTTTGATCGCTTCCAACTGTGCATCCAGTACTTCTAATGTCTGCTGCTCATCATACTGCGCTTGCGTCTCACCCACACAGAATATCACGCCTAAATCCTGAGTAAGGGCGTTGCTTAATTTTTGTACCAGTAAGTCATTGCACTCTTGATGATATTGACGACGCTCAGAGTGACCTAATACAGTCCATGACGCGCCAGCATCTGCTACTTGCTGTGCAGAGCAATCTCCAGTATAAGCGCCAATGCTATCACTGTGAGCGCTGATGTCCTGAGCGGCCGTGAGTATTGGCATATCTTTCAAACGCTCACTCACAGCAGCAAGATGGATACAGCTTGGTGCCACCATTAGCTGACAGCCATTGCTACGATCAAATGCGCTGTCTTTGTCATTATCAGCCTTGTCATCGCCGACAGCAGCTAATAATGCTTCTATTAATGTATTTACATCGCTAATCGTTGCCGGATTTTGTTTCCAATTTCCAATTACCCAAGCTTGCATGGCTCATCTACCTTCTATCATTTGTCATTGCCAGGATGGCTAATATGCGGTCAAGTATAACAAATATTCATCAAGTGCTATAGTATAGCGCAACAACCTTATAGTCGTTGCCTTTACGCTGTCTATCATTAAGCCGCTTCTGCTAATTAATGCTCAGTATGACCTAAGACTTAAATAATTATTTTTACAGTATTTGACTTGCTACAGCAGTCACCTCAAACTGTCATGATTCTTGCATGTTTTACTATAACAACTCAGATAAATTAGAGTATAAGTAATTAATCAATCTACTGGCCTTCTTTTTTATAGTGTTCTTTAGAAGGTGCGATAACCCGATTTAAAGTTATTGTAAGATTTTTAATATATTCGGTACTAATGTTCGGTATTAAGGAGATGGTCTATGTCTAGCATGACCAATAAATTCGGAAGTTTATCACAGCAACTTATCCATGCTGGTGTGGTTAGCGAAGCGCATATGAAAATAGCGCAAGCCGAAGCATTACAACAACAAATAAGCTTGGTTTCGTATTTAGTAGACAATAAAATGGCCAATGCCTATCAGGTGGCTAAATTGCTTTCGCAAGCGTTTGGCGATCCACTTTTCGATATTAATGTACTAGATAACGATAATATCCCCAAAGACTTGGTTGATCAAAAAGTAGTACGCAAGTTCAATGCTCTGCCTATCTTTAAGCGTGGACAACGGCTATTTGTTGCGCTAAGCGATCCTACCAGAGTCGATGCTATTGATGCCATCGCCTTTAACTCGCAGTTATCGGTTGAAACCGTGGTGGTCGAGGAAGACAAGCTAAAAAAGCGTATAGACAGTGTCTATGCTGATAGCATGCAAAACTTCGATAGCTTTTCTGACGGTGACTTCAACGTTGATTTGGAAGGAACCGAAGAAGATAACGAAACCAAACTTAATGACGGTGTGGATGAAGCACCTGTGGTGAAGTTCGTTAATAAAATGCTGGTTGAAGCAATTCGCATGGGAGCCTCTGATTTGCATTTTGAGCCCTATGAAAAATCCTATCGTGTACGCTTTCGGGTCGACGGTGTGATGGAAAAAATGGCCAACCCGCCCATACAACTTGCCAGCAAAATTGCCGCGCGTCTAAAAGTTATGTCGCAGATGGACATCTCAGAGCGGCGCATACCACAAGATGGCCGTATCAAATTAAAGCTTTCAAAGAACAAAGCCATCGACTTCCGGGTAAACTCCTTACCTACGCTGTTTGGCGAAAAAATCGTGCTGCGTATTTTAGATCCTTCCTCAGCGATGCTCGGTATTGATGCTCTAGGCTATGAGCCGGATCAAAAAGAGATGTTTATGGAGGCTCTCAATAAGCCACAAGGCATGCTATTGATCACGGGACCCACCGGCTCTGGTAAAACGGTATCTCTATACACAGGTATCAATATATTAAATACTGGTCTGACCAACATCTCCACCGCCGAGGATCCTGTTGAGATTAACCTTGAAGGCGTTAATCAGGTCAACGTAAACCCCAAAGTAGGCTTAACTTTTGCTAATGCTCTAAAGTCATTTTTGCGTCAAGATCCAGACATCGTTATGGTCGGTGAGATTCGTGACCTTGAGACCGCTGAGATTGCTATCAAAGCCGCGCAAACAGGACACATGGTGCTATCGACTCTGCATACCAACTCCGCTCCTGAAACCCTGACTCGTCTGCGCAACATGGGGGTGGCATCATTCAACATTGCCACCTCAGTAAACTTAGTCATCGCGCAGCGACTGGCACGGCGTTTATGTAAAAACTGTAAAACTCCTATCGATATTCCTAGGCAAAGCTTGCTCGAGCTTGGCTTTACTGATGCAGATTTGGACGACCCAGACAACGTGATTTATGAGCCTGTTGGTTGTAGTGAATGCCGTGAAGGTTATAAAGGCCGTGTGGGTATTTATGAGGTGATGAAAGTCAGCCCTGATATTTCCCGTATTATTATGGAAGACGGTAATGCCATTGATATCAAAGATGCCGCGCTAAAAAACGGCTTTCGCGATTTGCGACGTTCAGGTATCTTAAAGGTCTTACAAGGTGTGACCAGTATTCAAGAGATGATGCGAGTAACTTCTGAATAATAGCCAACATAAATAGCAGCCAATGATATAAAAATGTATAAATTGGGAAAAACTTGAGGGTGAGAGTATGGCACAAGTGAAAACTGACACGCTACTAGACTTTGTCTATGACGGAGTCAATCGACGTGGACAAAAAGTCAAAGGTGAGACCACTAGCCGTAGCTTGGAGCTAGCAAAAGCCACTTTGCGTAAACAAGGTATCACGGTTAAAAGCATTAAGAAGAAACCCAAGCCTCTATTTGCCTTTAAAAAATCGATTAAGCCGATGGATATCGCGATATTTTCGCGGCAATTGGCGACCATGATGAAAGCTGGAGTGCCTCTGACCCAATCGTTTGAGATTGTAGCTGACTCTTTAGATAATCCGAGTATGAAAGAGTTGGTACTACAGATCAAAGCCGATATCGAATCTGGCAGTACCTTTGCTTCTGCGCTACGAAAGCATCCACGCTACTTTGACGATCTGTTTTGTTCACTGGTTGACTCTGGTGAGCAAGCAGGTGCACTTGAAACCATGCTAGAGCGGGTGGCCACCTATAAAGAAAAAAGCGAGCTACTTAAGGCGAAGATCAAAAAAGCCATGAAATACCCTATTGCGGTCATTGTGGTGGCTATTATTGTGACCATTATCCTGTTAATTAAAGTAGTTCCTGTATTCGCAGATTTGTTTGAATCTTTCGGCTCAGAGCTACCTGCCTTTACGCAAATGGTCGTTGGTATGTCAGAGTGGATGCAGTCATGGTGGTTTTTATTGATCATAACCATTGGTGGTGCTGTCATTGGCTTTTCTGAAGCCAAAAAACGCTCGAAAAAGTTTCGTGACTTTTTGGACCGTGCCACATTAAAAGCGCCCATATTTGGCAACATTGCTTATCAAGCAGTGATCGCTCGTTTTGCCCGCACACTGTCTACTACCTTTGCAGCAGGTGTTCCCTTAATCGATGCTTTGGATTCCACCGCAGGCGCGACCAACAACGTGGTATTTTACAATGCCACTCAGCAGATAAAAAACGACGTTTCAACCGGTCAGCAGCTGCAGTTCTCTATGCGCTCAACCAACCTGTTCCCAAGTATGGCCATTCAAATGGTCGGTATTGGCGAGGAGTCAGGTAGCTTGGAAGAGATGCTCGATAAGGTCGCTGTCTATTATGAAAACGAGGTAGATAATGCGGTCGATGGCTTAACCAGCTTGATGGAGCCTTTAATCATGTCGATACTAGGGGTGTTAATCGGTGGCTTAGTCATTGCCATGTATTTGCCGATCTTCCAGATGGGCTCAGTGGTCGGCTAGGCTCTGTTGAACATTCAAATATTAGGATTGCTACTTAATGCAATTGATACAGTTATTACAAGACAATATGACAATAGCCTTGGTCGTGTTTGCACTACTAGGGCTCTGTGTGGGCAGTTTTTTGAACGTGGTTATTCACCGCATACCGCTCATGATGGTCGCCAGCTGGCGCCAAGAATGTAGCCAGTTTATGTCACAGCAGGCAGATATGCCGCTCGAACATACCTCAGTGCTAACGCAAGTAGTTTCAGGCGACGCACCGATTACTTTAAGCACGCCGGCTTCACGTTGTCCGCACTGCGCTCATAAAATCAGGTGGTATGAAAACATACCGCTGATAAGTTGGCTAGTGCTGCGAGGACGCTGCTCAGACTGTCAAGCGCCGATTAGCATTCGTTATCCTATCGTAGAGTTTGTCACTGCCCTGCTATCGGCTCTGGTCATCTACCAGTTTGGCGTTACGGCTGCAGGGGTTTCTGCGCTTGTATTGGTATGGACTTTGATTACGCTCACCGGCATTGATTTTGACACTCAGCTGCTACCTGATCGCTTGACCTTTCCACTCGCAGGCTTGGGATTAGCGGTCAATTCGCAAAGCTGGTTTGTATCGCCCACTGAGTCTATTTGGGGATTATTATTAGGGTTTTTATCGTTATGGGTGGTGGTTAAGATATTTTATCTCATCACCAAAAAGCATGGTATGGGCCAAGGCGACTTTAAACTGTTGGCTGTCATGGGCGCGTGGCTTGGCCCGATGATGTTGCCATTAATCATCCTTCTTTCCTCCTTACTAGGCTCCATCGTCGGTATTATCTTGATGAGAAAGCAAGGTGAGAGCAAGCCTTTTGCATTCGGTCCCTATATCGCCATTGCAGGCATCATTGCTTTATTATATGGTTCAGATATTATTAACTGGTATTTGGCAATGTACATATAGATTGTCGATGTAACGACTAGCACTTACTCAATAAGCGCTTTATCGACTGTTTAGTTAGTGATACATTATTACTAATGTCACTAAGCATGCCAACCCCCTTTTATTTTATCAGCCAAATAAGTCACTATTATGTCAATAAATGATGCGTCAACAAACTCCGATTCAATGTCTCAGTCTGTCTTTACTAACGATCGTCCACAAACCATCAATACTAGCAAAAGCAGACGCTTGGTCGTTGGCTTGACAGGCGGTATCGGTAGTGGCAAGTCTGCTACTAGTGATTGGTTCGCAGAGCAAGGGATTGATATCATTGACGCTGATGTGATTGCTCACGCAGTTGTTGCCAAAGGCAGCCCCACCCTGCGCAAAATTCAAAAAAAGCTTGGAGATTGGGTGGTTAATGCAGAAGGACATATGGACCGTGCTGCTGTACGCACGCATGTGTTCGCCAATCCCGCTGCTCTGATTGAGCTTGAGGAAATTACGCACCCCGCTATCCGTGAGGCGGCAAAAGTACAGCTGGCAGCAAGTACCTCACCTTATGTCATCTTGTCAGCACCGTTATTGATTGAAGCGGCCGAGGCAGGGCTGGCTAACTTATGTCAACGTATCTTGGTGATTGATGCCAGTGAAGACACCCAACTACAGCGTGCCAGTCTACGCGATGAGCTAAGTATGGTCAAAATCAAAGCCATCATGGCCAATCAGCTTGATCGTAATGAGCGTAATCATCATGCTGATGACATCGTGGTCAATAACGCAGATCTAGCAGCTTTACATCAACAGCTAGAGCCACTGCACCAAAACTATCTTACGCTTGCCCAGCAGATAAAGTACGCTGTCGATTAACTTCATAAAGCGCCATTCCCGTAGCGACACTGACGTTCAGACTTTGTAGATTCCCATGCTCATTACCTGACATGGGGATATACACCAATTCGTCGCAGCTCTCAGTAGTCAAGCGTCGCATCCCTTCGCCCTCCGACCCCATGATTAAAGCAGTCTTGCCAGTCATATCTGCAGCATGTATTGGTTTGGCATCTGCACTCAGTGCGGTGCCGAATACAAAGACGCCCGCTTGCTTAATTTGCGATAACGTCCGTGCTAGGTTGGTAACGCTGATAATAGGCATCATCTCAGCGGCTCCTACAGAGACCTTCGCAACCGTCGGTGTCAAGCTGGCGGCATGGTGCTTCGGACAGATAACCGCATCCACGCCCATCGCCACTGCTGTACGCAGGCAAGCACCGAAGTTGTGGGCATCGGTAATCTGATCGAGTACCAACAATAGACAATGGTCATTGGCCGTGAGGGTGTCTAATAAGCCTTCATTAGCAAAGCCTAATGGGCGAGCATGTAAGACAACGCCTTGATGCTGCGGGCTACCACATAATTGCGTGAGCTTGTCTTTTTGCGTTGGTTGTAGACTGACGCCATTCGCTTTTGCAGCGGCCATAATCTCTTGCACATGGCTGTCGGTCTCGCGTCCTTGCTGCACAAATAAGCTCAGTGCATCCAGTGGACGATGCGCAAGTAAGGCTTCAATCGCATGAATACCATAAAAGTAACTGGGTTTTGCCATAATAGATAAACCTAATAGAAACGTTCGAATAAAAGAAGCGTGAATAAAACAATTTTGAACAAAAAAAGAAACAAATAAAATCTATAGGATATTATTTGTTTCTTGATTGTAGTGTGCTTAGCTGTGTGACTATCTGCTTGATGAGCTAGCCTGCTTGATGAGTTAGCTTAACGATTACTGTCTAACTGAAGGAATAATCCTTTTAACAGTCAATAAGTTAATACCCTATATATTCGCTATTATCAGCCTTCTAAATGGCAGACATATTGCACGATCTCATCAGTACGTAAATTGAAGCTACTATTACCTTCGACTACGAAAGACTGGCCAGCACGGTAGTAGCTAAACTCTTCATCACCACTAATCTTAACTTCACACTCCCCGCTAATGATCTCTATACGCTCAGAGGTATTGGTGCTGAACTGATACTGCTCGATGGTATTATCACACGGTAGAATGACACCCAAAGTCTTGTGTCGACCATCCTCAAACATAATGGTATGGCTGGAGCAGCGACCATCATAAGATATCGTCGCCTGAGCATTGACTGTCACATTGGTAAACTGTGCCGCTGACATAGTGGCTTCCTTATCAAATAATTATTGCAAAACTAAAAAATAAGTGACTTATTTTAGGGAGGTTAAGAGATTCACTAGTCACATCAAAGCACTATGGACACTCTTGAATCCTCACTATAGCTATGGTCTTTTAAAGAGCTGCTATTGTGGCACCCGACTCCTAAAATATTGATTTTACTGCCTAATCTTATGATAAAATCCCACTTTATCGTGATTGAACCATTAGCGCATGCGTTAATATGTGTGTTCAGTGTGGCCAGATATTACGATTAGGTGAGATTATGCTACCACATTATATCTGTAAAGTTTGTTACAGCACGCCTGTAAATCATGATTAATATTTGGGGTCAGTGTGCTTAACTATAGCTTATTAGACAGCGCTTAATACAGCTATTATTACTAATTAATTAGCGTATCTACTTCAGCTTAATCGTCAAACCTTTACAGAATATACGCTTCACCATGGTTATCTTTCATCTTATCGTGATGGATTTGATCAATAGTATAACGTTTCTGAAAACTGGTTTATCCCAAGAGCAAATAGACTTTTTCCGCGATAAAATTTATATTAAGCAGATTTTGATACTATATACTGAGCGTTAGTTATAGATTAGCTATACACTAACTCTATAGCAGCCACTACTAATATCCATAGCTATTTAATCCATTTTTACTTTTTATATTGCTCTATTTAAACGATGACTAGATGATTAAACCACATTTAAACACCTGTTATCCGATATTAACCGTCTGCCATGAGAGGCTTTGATGCTGTTATCACTAACCTTATACCAGTTTGCACTCATTAGTGAGCATGAGCTGAGCTTTGCTGAGGGCTTTAATGTCATTACCGGTGAGACTGGTGCTGGCAAGTCACTACTACTCGATGCATTAGCACTATGTGTAGGCGACCGAGCAGACAGCGCGATGGTAAGACATGGTGCTGCAAATGCAGATATTTACGCGCAATTTGATGTAGCAGACAATACTGTGGTGGCAGAGTGGTTTGCCGCGCATGATCGCTCTTTGGATGAGCCAGAAGTATTGATTCGTCGGCAATTAAGTAGCAATGGTCGCTCAAAAGCTTGGCTGAATGGTACGCCAGTCAGTCTGGCTGAGCTAAAAAGTCTTGGCACACTACTCGTCAACATTCATAGCCAACACGCACAGCAGGCGCTACTCAAGCCGCAGTTCGTGGTGCAATGGCTGGATGAAATGGCGCAGCTGACGACATTAGCAGCACAAACAGCCAGTAGCTATCAACACTATCAACAGCTCAAACGCCAAGCAGATGAGCTAGCCAGCCGAGAAGCGCAGCGCCAAGACCGTATCGAGCTACTCCAAAGTCAACTGGCTGATATCGCACCGCTACTGGCTGTCGATTATCATGATATTGAAGCGGAGCACGAGGAGCTGTCCAATATTGAAGCTTTGATGCAAGAGGCCAGTCATGGCCTGCATTTACTTGACAATGATACTGATGAGCCTGACGTCATGACCTTGCTTGGTCAAGCCATCAAGTTGTGTAACCATCAAATCGGTGTCAGTCAAACCTTTGGGCAAGCATCTGAGCAACTGCATTTGGCACAGCAGCAAATTACTGAAGTGACTGCTCTACTTTCGGACTATGCTGAGCAGCAACTGCCAGACCCTGAACGCTTACAAGAGTTAGACAACCTTATCAGCCTTGGTCACCGCTTATCGCGCAAGCATAGCTTGCCAGCAGTCGACTTAATCGCTGAAGCGAAAGCTTGGCAACAACAGCTAGAACAATTAGAGAACGAGCCCAGTAGCGATGCAATGGCGGCACAAATTGATGACGCTTGGCAAGCATATCTCAAACGAGCAACTGAACTGAATAAAAAGCGCGAAAAAGCCGCACCGAGTATCTGCGCGCAGCTTATTGAACAATTGCAGCCGCTTGCCCTGCCCAATGCACGCTGCGAGTTCGTCTTTACCAAAAAAGCAGACCCTAGCGTCTACAGTGCCCAAGGTTGCTTTGATATCGACTTGCTCTTTAGTGCCAACGTTGGCATGCCAATGCAGCCACTACATAAGATTGCCTCAGGCGGTGAGCTGTCACGAATGGCACTAGTGATGCAAGTATTGCAAGCGACCAATGCCGATAACAATGCCGCCAAACCCATGCTAGTATTCGATGAGGTCGATGTCGGTATCAGCGGCGGCACCGCGCAAGTCGTTGGCGAGCTATTGCGTGCGCTAGGACAGACGCAGCAACTATTAGCCATTACCCACCAAGCACAGGTTGCCGCGCAAGCGCATCAGCATATTTTGGTACAAAAGCATCATCATGAACAAACCCAAAGCGAGTTGGTGATATTGGATAAAGATGCCCAGGTAGATGAGCTGGCACGGATGTCAGGCGGTGTGACCATCACTGATGTCACCCGTGATCACGCGCGCAGCTTACTGATTGATATCAAATAATCGGTAACGGCGACGCGAATATCAAACCTCTGTTGATTTTCTGCTGACAATCACCATATAGTAGTGTCTCATCTCCTTTAAACTGTGCCTGTATCTATGTCTAAAGCTAACTTGACCCATCACTTCTTGATTGCATCACCTGAGCTGCCAGACCCACGGTTTGAGCGCGCGCTGATTTATATCTGTCGCCACGACAAACAAGGTGCACTTGGATTGATGGTGAATCGTCCAATCGAGCAATCACGTGTCGGCAAGCTATTAGAAGACTTAGACATTGAGGTGACTGATCCACAAGTGATGGAAGATTTGGCGCTAGAGGGTGGTCCGATGTACCCTGAAGTAGGCTTTGTGCTGCATACTGGCCAACCAGAATGGGCGTCTTCTTTTGCGATATCAGAGAACGTCTGTATTACCACCAGTCAAGACATTCTCAAGCGTATCGCTGCTGGTCAAGGCGTTGGTCATTACCATCTGTGCTTGGGACATGCCAGCTGGGGCAAAAAACAGCTAGAAAACGAGCTTAAAAATGGCGACTGGTTAGTGTGCCCTGCTGATTTAAACTTATTGTTTGATACCCCATTTGAAGAGCGTTGGCAGTCAGCGGCGGATAAAATCGGCGTGAACTTTGACTACTTAAGCACTGATATTGGTCATGCCTAACTATGACTAGCTATGATTAGTCACGACCAATATCAGACAGTTATTCTGTGGCTAATGAGATCTATTGCTTTTGCTAAAGTCCAACACATAACGTCATACTGAGCGCTATAAGTTCAATGACAACAGGGAAAGCGGCTACTATGGTCAACAATACCTTTAACACAGACACAGATATCAATGCAGAGACGGATATGTCCGCTGAGCATGCTACCAATACTTGTCAAACGGATCCAACACCAAAAGACCATCTGATTTTAGCGCTGGATTATGGTGTCAAAAAGATGGGGATGGCGCTTGGTAATACCATCACCGAGACCGCACGCGCTTTTGATATTTTGGCGATGGACAACGGCCAACCAGATTGGGACAATCTGCTGGGTATCATAAAAGTATGGGGCGTCACGCAAGTATTGGTTGGACTACCACTAAACATGGATGGTAGCAGCTCTATGCTCTCCAAACGTGCGCATAAGTTTGCACGCCGTTTAGCACATCGCATCATGGAGCAACACTTACCTGTGACCGTGAAGCTATGTGATGAGCGTCTGACATCAGTGGCAGCACGTGAGCTGGCATGGGAGCAAGGCTGGATCCAAGATCCTCGCGACCCAATTGATGACATCTCTGCCTGTATCCTGCTGTCCGCCTACTTCGCTGATCCTAATAGCGCCGTTGCGATTAGTGCTATTAAGACAGAGTAAGCAAGCATTGAGCTCAGGCCGTTTTACTATGCAACGCTATGGCATCCGAGCAAGTGCTTTTTAATCGCACACTTATAATCACATACTGATAAACGACTGACTGTTATGATCAATGCCTCAGACCAACCCTTGCAAAGCAAGACGCAACATGGCTTTGCTCCGCTTGCTATTGCTCGTATCAAAGGCGCACAGCGTGCCAACCAAATAGCGATCTATCTCATTTATGCCGCTATTCTCGCCTTTATGGTCTTTGGCACCATTGCCAGTATCAAAGCATTTCATGACAATCAGCTGCTGTATCAACTGTTTTATAATCTGCCATATGCCTTGATTGCACTCACCATTCCCATTGCCATTTATGATGCGTTAGTGATTTATCGCTATCGCTTAAATCAGCCATCGATGATTGCACTAAGCATCGGTGTCTCCGCCGTCGTATTGATTGGCGGGCTACTATTTGCTGATACTGCTTGGCTGGGACTGGCTTGTTGGGTAGGTGTGGCCTTCTTATTCAAGGTGAGCTTTAAGCGCTTTTTTAACTTTTTGGAAGCCGAAGCAGAAGCTGACATTATTGAAGAGGCGTAAAGCAGCTAAGCGGTAAACATCCCTACTAATGGGCTGTATAGCAAACACTTTAACTTTACTTTATCGACTCAAACTAAGACTATGACACCTTCAATATCTGATACCACGATTCAACATCATTTAGATACCCAAGGGCTGATATGCCCCGAGCCAGTCATGATGCTACATCGAACCATTCGTAAAGCCGATGCGGGCGCAGTGATTGAAATACTCGCCACAGACCCTGCAACGACTCGTGACATTCCTAATTTTTGTCGTCATCTGGGGCACACGCTTGTCCAACAAGAGACGCTTGCTGAAAATGTGATTTTAGACGTCGATCCTGACGAAATCACTGTCGCTGACGATGATAATGCGCCAATAAGCGCCACACTTTATCGTTATTTAGTAAAGAAAAAGAGCGCTTAATAAGACAGCCAAGACTCAGTACTTTATAGAGAACATATTTTCATAAAAGGTAGGCTACGTGTTACAAACAGAAAAGCAGTATGTGCAGTGGCTCGAAAACAAAAACGGCAGCGAAAGCTTATATACAGTCCGCTGGTTGTCTGCAAGCAATCATACGCCGCCTGCGCGGATTGTATTAGTCGATGATAAAACGACGGCGGATGAAGCTTATCGCTTAGCGTGCGAAGGCACGTCACTACTGTGGCGCGGTGATTTTCATAATGCTCGGCAATTACTACAAGCACTCAAACGGCGTATCGAGCGTACCAATGAGCGCTCCCAGCAGCGCAAAATGAAAAAAGCTGCTAAGGCTAATGAGTCTGCCAAATCCACGACTGATTCGGTAGCCATACCTAACCTATTTCATCAACAGCGCCAAATCCAAGCCCAGCGTTCGCGCATATTGAGCCGCTTGTTATTAGAGCTTGATGCTGATTATGTCAGTAAGTTACGCCGCGCCCCGGAGGTCAGTGCGGCCTGTATGGCGGCTTTTGGCCAGTTAGATAAGGCGATGGATGAGTCGTGCGTGCTGTCGTTTCGTGATCTACAAGGGGCGCTTGGTGCAGCGCAGTGGCGCGAAAAAGGTGTACCAATTGAAAGCTTAGGTATATCGATTTACCCGCATTATGGTGTCTTTGCACCAACCCGTCATGAGTACGTACAGCTGCTCCTCGATGCGCCACTACCAGCAGTTAATGATATCGCCTACGATATCGGTACTGGCACTGGCTTGCTGGCGATTATCTTAGCGCAGCGCGGTATAAATCAGGTGATTGCGACGGACTTAAATCCGAGTGCTTTGGCCTGTGCAAATGAAAACTTTACTCGCCAAGGGCTATCTAACGTCCAGTTGCAACAAGCGGATTTGTATCCGACTGATGCGCCACTCGCCAATCTGATCGTTTGTAACCCACCTTGGTTGCCTGCTAAGCCCAGCTCGCCTTTAGAGTACGCCGTTTATGATGCCAATAGTGCAATGCTGCGTGGGTTGTTGCAGGGCGCGAAATCTCATTTAGCCGAGCAAGGAGAAGCCTGGTTGATTCTGTCGGACTTGGCTGAGCATTTGCAACTGCGTACGCGTGATGAGTTATTGGGTTGGTTTGCGGATAGCGATTTAGCAGTAAAATACCGTCTCGATACCAAACCTAAGCATGGTCGCAGCCAAGACAACACTGATCCATTGTTTGCAGCACGAAGTGCGGAAGTCACCTCGTTATGGTGCTTGCAGCGTGTTTAACGTTCAATCATTGAGTATCGTTTTATGAGCCGCGACCGTGCCGTACAACAGCGACAACCTAAAGCGCTAGCCGTCGATGACGAACCCGCTTATATCACTGAGTTTCGGCAAGCAATGCTGGCGCGCGGTCTGGCAACACGTACGCGTAACGCTTATGTCCGCGACCTGCGTTCTTGCGAGCTCACCAGTCCTATTGCCCTGACGAAATGGCAGCCTGATGACGTGCTGCACTGTCTCTCTACCCTCATCCAAGATGGCAAAACGCCAAGTACTCAAGCACGCATGCTCTCAAGCTTGCGGCAGTTTTACCTATGGATGATTGCCAGTAATTTGCGTGAAGACAATCCTTGCGAGCGTATCAAAAGCCCGAAGCTTGGACGCCCCTTGCCAAAGGATTTAAGCGAAGCGGATGTCGATAATTTACTCGCTGCGCCTGATACCAGCACGGCGCTCGGCCTGCGTGATAAAGCTATGCTAGAAGTGCTCTATGCGTGCGGTCTGCGTGTTAGCGAGTTGATTAATCTGTCATTAGAACAAGTCAATCTAAATTCTGGTTGGCTACAAATCACGGGTAAAGGTAATAAAACACGTCTAGTGCCATTAGGTGAATATGCTGCGGATGCGCTGGAGGATTATCTGTCTCATGGCCGTGGTGATTTAATCGCTCATTTAAAATCTGGGAATTGCCAAGCGGTGTTTTTGACCGCGCAAGGCGGTTATATGACGCGGCAAAACTTTTGGTATCTATTAAAGAAGTACGCCAAAGTTGCCAGTATTGATAAAGAGTTATCACCGCATACCTTACGCCATGCCTTTGCTACTCATCTACTCAATCATGGCGCTGATCTTCGTAGCGTACAGTTATTGCTAGGACATAGTGATTTATCCACCACGCAGATTTATACTCATGTGGCGACAGCAAGATTGCAAAAATTACATGCCGAGCATCATCCTAGAGGGTAAGAATCGTTAAAACGAAGCACTGCTAACCTGATTTTTGCAGGTTGGCGTCGAGGAACGAGACCCAACGATGTTTGTACCAAACTTACTTCGTTTATCGGTGCGCTGAGCGCACCCTCTCTTTACTCTTCTTAAAACCTCGCTAAAATTCTATCAATCCCTAGCTGCAAACCTGCCCTTTTCTCGCTACAATACCTGCCATAGCATATCAACCTTTTTATTTATCCAATATCCGAGAATCCCATGAGCCATTCTACAAATCACCGCCCCCCTGCTGAGCTATTAAAAAACGCTGAACACTGGCGCGAAGACATTCATTTTCGCCAAGACGTATTGGGCAAGCCGTTTGACTTTACCACCACCTGGGGCATATTTTCACCGCAAAAGCTCGATGACGGCAGCTTGATGCTGCTTGATTATGTGGACTTTCAAGCGGATGATGATTCGATAGATTTGGGCTGTGGTTATGGTGTGCTTGGTATGACAGCGGCGCGTGAATGTCCGAATGGCCTGCATACGTTAATCGATAAAGACTTTATGGCGGTGGAATATGCGCGTCTGAATTGCGAGAAAAACGGTCTAAAAAATGTCGATGTGCATTTATCAAACGGCTTTAATCACGTGGCAAAAGACAAAGACTTTAGCCTTGTGATGTCCAACTTGCCAGCCAAAGTAGGTAAAGAGCAGCATTATCTATACTTCCTCGATGCCTATGCGCGTATGCGTCAAGGTGGGCGTTTTTATGTAGTGACGATTAATGGCTTGCGCCAGTTTATGAAACGCTCGTTTACTGAGGTCTTTGGCAATAGCGAAAAGGTCAAACAAGGCAAAACTTATACCATTACTATGGCGGTTAAAGACTAGATTTTAATCCTTAAAACGACATGAAAAAGCACGCTAAATCAGATTTAGCGTGCTTTTTATTTTCTATAAACATTTGCAACATGATAAAAATAAATGAGCGACTTTGTGAGCTTGCGAACAATCGGAGTCGAATGTTTTTTATCATATTGCGCAATGATATATGTCACCTGACACCATCAAATATTGTCACATTGCAGGTAACTTATAAAATCATCTTACATCTGCCGCTTAAGCAAGTACCCACCCAAAATCGCACTACCGATAATCGGCAACAGCACCATCAGCAGTGGCGAAAAGCCTGTCGCCAATGAGACGAAACCAACCAAGTCTTGGATATAACTGAATAACAAACCAAACAATAATGCCACCACGATTCGCAAGCCCAAGCTATGGGTACGCAGCGAGCCAAAGACAAAGGAACAAGCGACAATAACCAACGATAATATAGACAAAGGTGACAGCAGCTTTTGCCAAAATGACAGCTCATGCTCTAAGGAGCGGTTGCCCTGTTGGCGCATCAATTGGCGATGATCATATAGCTGAGTTAGAGATAGATCCTCCGCCACACGAGTCAGCAGATAAACGGACTCGGGCGCGAATGGCAAGCTCAAAGTGTCTGAGGCGCTCTTGGTTTGGCTACTCTCAAAGCCTTGATTGATTGTCAGTTCAGTCATATCGTTTAGCTGCCATTCATAACGATATTGCTCACTTGGCTCGGTGCTGGCGGTAGGCGCTGCGACACGTCCACTATATTGCCCGCCTTCGGCACGAATCGCCGTTTGCAATCTGCCATCATTGTCTAAGTGCCAACGCTTCACAGTGCCGATATTGCCTTGTACATCGGCATAATCAATGTACAAGATATCACTGCCATCAGGCTGAGCATCGCCACCTATACTACCTTCATTTGTACTTTGAAAACGCGGCTGCACCGTCCAATAGCCACGGACAGAGGTGACCAATGAGCTACTGTCTTCGTCATTAATCTCTTTTGCTAACTGATTGGAATGCGGTAGTACAAACTGATTGATGCCTAGAGCCAATAACACAAAAATCAGCGCAGGTTGCAGCACCCAACCGACGATGCGATAGATGCTAACCCCAGCGGCGCGCATGACTACCAACTCGCTTTTATTGGCCAGTAGCCCCAAACCCACGACCGCACCAAGTAGCGCCCCAGTCGGGATAAACTGCTCTAAAAAATAAGGTGAACGATAAAGAATATACCTGAGCGCATCTGACATGGTGTAGCTGTCGCTCAGATCTTCAAGCTCAGATAAGTAGGTAAAGAGGATCTGTAATGCCCACAGCCCAACGACGGCAGCGATGATCGCCAGCAGTGCATTGGTCTTTACATAGCAGCCAAGCACTTTTAGGTTGGCTGAGCGACTGGCAGTAGATTGGCCTTGCGAGGATTGGGCTTTAGATGTCCAGGAGCGCATTATGCTTGACCTCCATGAGAGTCTTTTGCTGGATGATCGCTAGATCCTAATGCCTTGTCTTCTAGGCTCACGCGTAATCGATGCTGGAATCGGCTGCCCCAGTTCATATATAGTGCCAATGCCATGAATCCTACTATCAACCATGCATATGCCCACACGCTGACGCTGCCTTTGCTCACGGCGTTTTTAAGAGAGATAATCCCTAGCGCACAGCTAACAAATAATAAAATAGAGGGAAACAGACGCAACCAACGCCCTTGCCGTGGACGCACTTGCGCGAGCGGCACTGCCAACATAGGAGCGATAATCATCAGCCAAGGCAGGGCAAAACGATAGCCAAGCTCGCCTTGTGCTGCTCGCAAGGTATCGATACTGCTATCTGGCACGCCGCCAGTCGCCACTTGCCAAAGTGCGCCTATCTTTTGGGTCTCGATATTACTTTCAGTGACGATCTCTTTGGAAGATTCAGTCAAGGTAATACGATAACGCTCAAAGCCCACCTGATTATACTTAAGACTGCCTGCACCCACTTCATAACGACGACCTTGGAACAGATCCAACTGCGTCACGCCGCTGCCACTATTGTCTACTTGCACGGCACGCTTAGCGAGGGTAATGGTATCTTTACTGACTTTTTCATTGCCCGTATCGATTAACGCTTTGGGCAGCTCTGGGATGGGTAGCTCATCAAGTGATTCAGAGTTATTTGCAGTGCTTGAGACGTTTACATCTGTAGTAGGAGGGTTTTTAGGAGCGCTGCCTTTTTTGGCAGGCTCAGTTTGAATCAGCACCACATCTTGCAGTTGTTTTTTGTCATCGCTGAGACTACCGACATAGAGATGGTAATTGCCACTACTGATAAACTCCTTGGGACGAATCAAATCAAAGGCACTGGTCAATGCTTGTTGCTGCCAGACACTCTCCGATGAGCGCACACCCCACGGCTTACCTACTACTGACAATGCTGCTTCGCCAACAAATAATGCCAGTATTAATGGTGTCATCAGCCGGGCAAGCTTACCACGCGAGACGCCACTGGCATTAATAACGGCCATTTCTTGATCAACATAGAGGCGACCAAACACCAGCATTAAGGCAATAAAAAACGCTAACGGTAGGATAAGCTCCAAAAAATACGGCAAATTATAACCAATAATGGTAAATAACAAACCAATATCCAAATTTCCTTCAGCAGCAATACCAAAGTAACGTATCAGGCGACCACCGAGCATCATCACCACCAAAAACCCCAATACCAAAGCAGTGGTTGAGGCAACTTGACGGGTCATATAACGGCGTAATATCACAAATAAGTACTCTTCACAGTTGGCAGTCGCGCGCTCATTGCAAGGGTCGCGGCATGTATCAGAAAATTTAGTTGAGTTTTCGGCTCTCATAGACGCTTAGGCGTAACCGCTAATGCTAGCATGTTTTTGTAAAAAATGGCTGTGAAATGTGTTTGAAAACATTACCTAAATCTTACTCGTCAGCTATTATTAAATGGAAAGTAATAAGACAAAAAAAACACATAAACCCCTGAAATCAAATAAATAAAGTTAAGCACTTATTCTTTAGAAAATCTTGTGTGTGGTTCGTATCATTTGATAAGTATCACCCCTATTACTTGTTAGACTTAGTAAAGCTCATAACCATACTCACAATACTCACTTAACCTATTACTTACTTAACCTATAATGGAGAATACTATGTCCACTCCCTCTACCCTAATCAATCTTGCTGGCGGACAATTTGGCAGCGTCGATTGGTCAAATTGCGCTATCGTCTTTATTGATTATCAAAACGAATATGTTGATGGTGCACTGCCTTTGGGTGAAGCCGGCGCTAAAGCAGTTGCCAATGCGCGCCTGCTGCTTGAAAAAGCCAGAAAGGAGGCTGTTCCCGTGTTTCATGTGGCGCATCATGGCGAAGATAATGACAATATTTTTGACCCACTATCATCTAAGGTCAACTTTATCGAAGATGTAAAACCGCTTGATAGCGAAAAAACCATAACCAAAAAATATCCTAACGCCTTCCATGATACGCCACTGCAAGAGCTGCTAAAAGCGACTGGTAAACAGCAGATTATCTTTGCAGGCTTCATGAGTCACATGTGTGTCAGCTCAAGCGTGAGAGCCGCCTTTGATATTGGCTTGGAGAACTTTGTTTGTCATGATGCTTGTGCTACTCGTGATTTGCCTGATGCTAAAGGCAGTGCCATAACTGCGGACATCATGCATGACACCGCGATGGCGGCACTTCAAGACATGTTTGCAACCTTACTATCGACAGATAAGCTCGTTAGTCATTAGGGTCTGTATAGATATAGGTATTGGTATAACTAATACAAAATATTAGTAAGAAGTGTGTGAAATCATTACTAAGCCTTACGGACAGCGCACTGACTACCTGATATGCTACACTACCACGCACACCTGACTATATATTTTGGCAAAACAACCTCTAATAATAAGCCTTAGTGGAATAGGCAGTAACTGTGCGTCGCTGTGTTGTTTTCAATCATTTAAATTTTAACCACTCTAACAAGGATAATAATATATGAATATTAAATTAACCCAACAATTACCCCAAACTCATACCAAAAAGATTCTCAAAAAAGAAGCCAAAGATAAAGACGAAGCTTGCCTAGTAGTACTCGTTGATGACAAAAAAAACATCCTTGCCGAATCTGCGTTAACGGATTATACAACTCGTATTGAGCAATTAATCGAAGTCTCGCATTTCAATGGCAAAGCCTGTGAGACTGTCGCTGACTACGCATTGGCAGGTGACAAAAAAACTGCTAAGCAAAATCCAGTGCAGCTATTTTTGGTCGGTGTGGGTAATGTTGATAGGCTCAACAACACCGTATTACAAAAGATCGCTAAGACTATCTATGACAGCACGCAAAAGCGTGTCGCTTCAATCACAGTCGTGCTTGGTGATACCTTAGAAGACACTCAGTTCGGTCAGTTTGCGCTGAATCTATTGGCAGCAAGCTATCGCTTTGATAAGTACAAATCTGAGCAAACCACACCTATCCTCACGGATATTTATGTACTGGCTGATGCAGCGCTTGAGCCTGCATTGGACTTTGCACAATCTGTCTTTGCCGGTCAAAGCCTAACCCGTGACGTGGCCAATGAGCCAGGCAACATCTGTTTCCCAGCTTATATGGCAGAGCAAGCCGAAGCACTGGCAAAAACCTATCCTGACCTACTAAAAGTAACGGTACTGGGTGAAGATGAGATGGCAGAGCTGGGCATGGATTGCTTCTTAGCAGTCGCTCAGGGCTCTACCAAAGAAGGTAAGCTTGTGCTGATGGAGTATCAAGGTAAGTCAAAATTTGGCGCAAAAACCACTACCAGTAGTGCAAAAGTCAGCGGTGGTCTAAAAGCGCTGGCTGATAAAATACCGACCAAACTTCCTAATAAGAAGTCTGCTAAAAATGCTGACAAAGACAGCGCTGATGATGTACAAGCTACAAACGATGATGCACCAATTGTATTGGTTGGTAAAGGCGTGACCTTTGACTCAGGTGGTATCTCAATCAAGCCAGGTGCAGCGATGGATGAGATGAAGTTTGATATGGGCGGTTCAGCCGCTGTACTCGGTACCATCAAAGCCTTGTGTGAAGCACGCTTACCAATTAACGTCGTCGGCGCGTTGGCCTGCGCAGAAAACATGCCATCAGGTGATGCAACTCGTCCTGGCGATATCGTAAAAGCCATGAATGGTAAATCCGTTGAAATCCTAAATACCGATGCGGAAGGCCGCTTAGTACTTGCCGACACGCTATGCTACGTACAACGTTATCAACCAAAAGCCATCATCGATGTGGCAACCTTAACGGGCGCTTGTGTCGTGGCCTTAGGTCATGTGCGCTCAGCAGTATTTAGTAATGATGAAGACGTACTATTTGAGCTTGAAAACGCCAGCATGCAATCAGGCGATCTCGTTTGGCATATGCCAATGGATGATGCTTATCAATCGCAGCTCGACTCGCCGATCGCTGATATGCAAAACATCGGTGGCAAAGGAGCTGGCGCAGTCACCGCTGCTTGTTTCTTATCTCGCTTCGTCGAAGAAGGTCAAGCATGGGCGCATCTAGACATCGCTGGTACGGCATGGAACTCAGGTAAAGAAAAAGCTGCAACCGGTCGTCCAGTACCACTGTTTATGCAATATCTAAAAAACAGTATCTAAGTGCCCTAAGTATTGGGGCAGGTATGATTTGAGCGTTTGCCTATTCTTTGACTAAATGTCACTTGGTCAAACGCTATTAACCTAGAGTGCTTATCACATGCAAATTAGCTTTTATATATTAAGTGAGAGTAAAGCCCAAGACCTCTTGGGCTTTATTTGTCAGTTGACCCAAACTGCACTTAATAAAAGCAACCAGTCGTTATTAATCCTTGCTGAAGAGGATGTCTTACTTGGCACACTTGATGAGGCACTGTGGGCGCATGATGCCAGCAGCTTCATTCCGCATCAACGTCTTAACAATGATAGCAGCACAGCGACTGACAATACTGCTGATACTGCTGATACTGCTGATACTGCTACCAAGTTAGCACCTGTATTGCTCAGCAGCTATATGCCAATCGATTTTGATGGTATTGTGCTCAATATCACTCCTCGACCAGTCAATGACTTTATGGCGGTCGCTGGTAGCGCGCACCCTACTCGCGTGCTTGAGCTGATTAAACCTGATGCAAAAAGCATGCAAGATGGGCGCAATAAGTACAAGCACTATCAGCAGTTAGAGTATCAACTCACGCACTTTAAAGTGTAGTATGCTTTAAGCTTCTCTTTCTATTTCACGACCAAACCCAAGTGCCAAATGCGCGCTTGGGTTTTTTTATGCCTTCTTAATCTTGCCCAAACCTCCTAAATATAAAGATATTTTAGTCTGTTCACCTACGTAAATACGGTATATCAGTAGGAGAATATACAAAAAAATGCTAACATCCACCCATTTATAATGCTGTTTTTATAATGGTTTTTCTTATTTGATTATGTTGAGGATGGAGTATGCGATCATTGATTGCGATGTACCAACGAATAGGACTGGTGCCGCTGATTATTATCGGCTTAGTGCTAGGGGTGTTAATTGGCTGGCTTGCGCCTAATATCGGTATTGCCTTAGGACTACTCGGTACACTGTTTGTCGGTGCACTAAAAGCTGTAGCGCCTGTGCTGGTCTTTATTTTGGTGATGGCAGCGATTTGTCAGCATCGCAGTGGTAGTGAGGTTTATATCAAGCCAGTGCTGATTATGTATGTCTTTGGCACTTTTTTGGCAGCACTGACGGCGGTTGGAGCAAGCTTCTTATTCCCAACCGAACTGGTACTCATAAACGCCACTATCGAGCAAGTACCTCCAGCGAACCTAAAGGAGGTCTTGACCAATCTACTCATGAACCTCGTCGCAAACCCAGTCGAAGCTGTCGCCAATGCCAACTATATCGGTATCTTGGCATGGGCATTAATCATCGGCTTTGCGCTACGTCAAGCAGGAGAGGCCACGCGCAATATGGTGGTGGACTTTTCTGAAGCTATCTCGCAAGTGGTCAAATGGGTCATTGCGCTCGCGCCTTTTGGTATCTTAGGCTTGGTCGCCAATACAGTGGCTGAGACAGGCTTTGAAGCACTGGCAGGTTATGCGCGTATTTTGATGGTATTGGTCGGCTGTATGCTATTCATTGCGCTGGTTGCCAACCCTATTATTGTCCTCGTCAAAACGGGCAAAAACCCTTATCCACTGGTATTTACTTGCTTGCGTGAGTCAGGCATTACTGCCTTCTTTACGCGTAGCTCGGCGGCCAATATTCCAGTAAACATGAACCTCGCCGACAAGTTAGGTCTGCACAAAGATACTTATTCGGTCACCATTCCACTCGGTGCCACCATCAATATGGCAGGTGCGGCGATTACGATTAACGTGTTGACGCTGGCTGCTGCGCATACGCTCGGTATCGAAGTAACTTTTGCTTCAGCATTGCTATTGAGTTTAGTAGCGACCATTAGTGCTTGCGGTGCTTCTGGTGTCGCTGGTGGCTCATTGTTACTGATTCCGCTTGCCGCTAGCTTGTTTAGTATTCCAAACGACATTGCCATGCAAGTAGTCGCAATTGGTTTTATCATTGGTGTGATTCAGGATTCTGCAGAAACGGCACTGAACTCGTCGACCGACGTGCTATTTACAGCGGCGGCTGATCCAAAATACTCTCGTTAATATTATAAATAGCGTTAAAACTATAAACAGTTAGTCACTTACTTGCCAAAAAAACGCCACTTATTAAGTGGCGTTTTTTTTATTGCAAAAGCTGACACTGATACTATTCCCAAAAGTTAGAGTAACGCGGAAAACTTGTGCAAGTACTACTCCTAGTAGACTTAGCAAGTTTGACAAAGTTAATCGTACTTTTTAGGCTTGGTATAATTTTATGTTCAGACTATTTAATATGACGAACTTCCACTTCCACCGTTGGTGCTTCTAGTTCCCACTGACGCTTGAATTGGCGTAGTTGCTCAAGCTCATCTAATAGTTCAAGGATCAAGCCAATAGCAGGCACGCTGGCTTCAAAGTCACGGCTCAGGCGTGAAGCACGGCGGACGGTCGTTAGCTGATAGCCTGTGAACTGCTCACTATCTGGGACATCATATTCGATGATATTCTCTTCAATCAACGCCAATACCCATTGGTGCTCCTGACCGCACGCAGACACTAGCTCATCTAAGCTCAAAACAATATCGTTTAATTCGGGCGAGTGTTTCATAGTTATCATCCTCGTTATCTCTTTATTTTTATCGCTTTCAATTGTGCATCCTTTTTCCTTATCAACGCCTAATTTATCAACGCTGAATGGATGCATGAGCAAAGGCTTGTTTCAGTTGTTCATAAGCTTGTTTTTCTGTCTCGGTGCTGACATCAGGGTTGATAATATTTAGAGTCAAATAAAGATCACCCGCTTGCTTAGCTGGGATGCCTTTGCCTTTTAGGCGTAAGTTGCTGCCAGACTTACTGTTTTTTGGGATACTAACACCTAGCGTGCCTGCTGGCGTCGTGACGTTTACTTTTTCGCCCAGCGCCGCTTCCCATGGAGCGATATTCACTGTCTGATAGACATCGGCACCTTCTAAGCGGATATTGTCCGTATGGCGAATCTTGACTTTCAGAAATAAATCGCCGTTTTTACCACTGCCAATACCAGCAGCGCCTTGCCCTGCTAGGCGGATTTGCTTACCATCAGTGATACCTTTAGGTATTTTTATTTTGAGGGTTTTATTCTCGTAGTCAACGCTGCCGTTAGGCTGACGAACAGGAACGTTTAGCTTGATACTATAGTCGTCACCGCTATATACAGAGGCTAAATCGACGGTAATCTCTGCATGTTGATCTTGGCCTTTACTGTCTTGAGCACCAAAGCCACCACCAAACTGATCAAAGCCACCCTGTTGTGACTGCCCACCGCGTGCGCCGCGACCAAAAGCCGAAAAGATGTCATCAAAGCGAAAGCCGCCATCGCCAAAGGCCTCACCATCGCCAAACTGATCTTTGATATCTTCCCAGCGGAAGCCACCCTGCTGTCCACCAGACTGACCGCCAAAGCCGCCGAACCCACCTGCGCCACCTTGACCGGCAAAGGGGTTGTTTAACATGGCGTCATATTCAGCACGCTTTTCTTTGTCCCTGATGGTTTCATATGCGTTATTAATTTCAGCAATCTTATTATCAGCATCTGGATCGTCGCTGACATCAGGGTGATATTGACGAACGAGCTTACGGTATCTCTTTTTTATCTCAGCGTCTGAGGCGTCTTTTTTGACCCCTAAAATGTCATAGTAGTTTTTTTCTGCCATGTTATTTTTCCTTATTGTATTTATTTACAAAAATTCAGCTAATACATAATATGGGGATGATGGATCAGTATTTCATTTTTGCCTGCTGCTATCACTCATAAAGCTTTATTCACATATAGTCAACTCGAAATAAAATCGATGCGTTTATAGTGTCGTGCTACTGGTACAAATTTTCCTTGCTTGCTGTGCGCTTCGCACTCCAGAGGCTGCACAAAATTTTATCCCAGTAGCACTGTATCGGTTTTAAAGTGTATCAACTATATGCTATTTTGATTTTGGCATCATTGTTGTTTAACCGCTGTTGCCATAGTGTCAATTCTTTCAAACTAATAGACGCGGCTTTTTAGTTAGAGGCGAAATGACCCAATTATTTATAGAATACCCATATTAACAAGCATATGCACATTGGCAAACTTTGAACTCAAGCGTTTTTTACATACCTGTAAGGAAAGAGCAAGTTATTTATTGTATTATGTGTGCATTATTCGTACTCATAGGGAGTAGGAATATTATAGGCAAGAGTATCTGTCTATCTTATAAACTGCATAAAGGTATTAAATGTCTTATTTAATCAAGTCTTTGGTTGTCACGTTATCGCTACTGCTGAGTACCACAGTCTTTGCCGGTAACACCAGTTACTACGGTAGCAAATTTCATGGCAAACGCACCGCTAGCGGTAGTATATTCAATATGAATGCTATGACCGCTGCGCACAAAACGCTGCCGTTTGGTACGGAAGTAGAAGTGACCAACAAAAAGACAAAGCAGAGCGTAATAGTAAAAATCACAGATAGAGGTCCTTTTACACCAGGACGAATTCTTGATTTATCTAAAGGCGCTGCTGGTAAAATAAACTGTCAGCTTTGTACCACTACCATGAAGATTCTGTCTTATGGTGATGGTAAATACCGTAAGCAATAATGTAATAAAAAAGGAGAAGCTGGTGCTTCTCCTTTTTTTATGGCTGCTATTCAACTTTTAAGTGATAGTTCAACTTTTAAATAATAACCGATTCACCATTTATCAAAACCCTTTACTCAAAACTGGCTTCCATCTCTTCTAAAGTCGTCATGGCAAGCAATAGCTTTTCTTCATTGTCGCCATGCTGTTGTTGCAGCTCCGTTTGCTCATCAAGCAACTTTAATAAGTCTGTTTTTCGGCTCTCTTCATAAAGGTCAGTATCGGCAAGCTTTTCTTCAAGAGCAATCAGCTGTTTATCAATCTTAGCCAAAGTCTTTTCTGTCTCTTCAATGTCACGGCGGACAGGTGCGGTCAGCTTGCGCTGTTCAGCGGCCAGCTTGCGCTGCTCTTCTTTACTAAGCGTTGGCTGCGCGGCTTTGGTCTTTTCTGACGTAGCAGATGCTTTATTGCTTACTTGACTGTTATTTGTTTCACGTGAAACAAACTTCTTACTCTCTTTTTTACTTTTCTTCTTACCAGTGTTCTTCTCTGGCGCATTCTCTTGTTTGCGTTTGTCGCTCAGCCATTTACCATAGTCGCTGATATCACCATCGAACTCTTCAATCTTGCCATCATGGACAAGGTATAGCTCATCGCAGACATTGGCAATCAGTTCACGATCATGCGAGACCAGAACGACTGCGCCCTCAAAACCTTGCAACGCCAACGTCAAAGCTTGACGCATTTGTAAGTCTAAATGGTTGGTTGGCTCATCAAGTACTAAGACATTTGGACGTTGCCAGACAATCAATGCCAAGGTTAAACGAGCACGTTCACCGCCCGAGAATAGCTTGCTTGGCGTATCAATACGCTCACCGCGGAAGTCAAAACTACCCAAGAATGAGCGCAATAACGCGTCGGAAGTCTTGCCCGCCAAGCGGCGCAGCATCTCCATTGGCGTCGCTTCGGCATCTAGGGTATCCATTTGATGCTGATTAAAGTAACCAAGTTTGAGCGTATCAGATACGGTGTAGGTCCCAGACAGCACGCCCAGCTCACCAACCAAGGCTTTGATCAAAGTTGATTTACCAGCGCCATTCATACCGAGCAGCCCAAGCCGTGTATCGGGAGTTACTTGCACATTGGCATTGTACAATAGCGGCGTATCACTGTAGCCAATATCAGCCTTAGTCAGTTCAATCAGTGGGCTACTCATGTGTGCCGGCTCATAAAACTTAAAGGAGAACGGGTTATCCGCCATCATTGGTGATAGATCCGCCATACGCTCTAGCTGCTTGATACGGCTCTGTGCTTGCTTGGCTTTACTGGCCTTAGCACGGAAGCGACGAATAAAGTCATCTAAATATGCCCGCGTTTCTTGCTGCTTCTCATACGCCTGCTGCTGCTGCGCCATACGCTCATGACGGGTGCGAATAAACTGCTGATAATTACCGGTATATAATGTGATTTTTTGCTGTTCGACGTGCAAGATGTGACCGACTGTGGCATCTAAGAATGCCTGATCGTGTGAGATGACGATGACCAACCCTTCAAATTGATTGATCCAAGTCTCAAGCCATAAAATCGCATCCAAATCCAAATGGTTGGTTGGCTCATCGAGCAATAACAAATCTGCACGGCTCATCAACGTCTTCGCCAGATTCAAACGCATACGCCAACCACCTGAAAACCCTTCTACTGGCAGCTCATGTTGCGTCGTATTAAAGCCAAGGCCCGCCATGATTTGTGCCGCTTTGGTGGGCGTACGATAACCATCGATTTCATCAAACCGCTGATGCAACACTCCAATCTGCTCATCACTGACCGTACTCAAGTCGCTCATTGCTTCGTTGAGCTCATACCACTCTTCGTCACCACCCAGCACATAGTCAATCGCCGTTTGCGCGCTTGCGCCAACTTCCTGCGCCATATGTGCCACCTGCCAAGTATCAGGAATGCTCACCTCTCCGCGATCGACGGTGACTTCGGTATCACCTGTGCCCATTTGCGTCAGTAATAAGGCAAATAGTGTAGATTTGCCTGTACCATTATTGCCCGTTAAGCCAACCTTGTGGCCTGGATGCAGCTGAAAGCTAGCACCAGAAAATAATTCACGGCCATCACGGCGAACACTAACGTCTTTAAATTCGATCATAGATTTTTTTCATCTCAATGTATTTTTGGCAAAATAATGTCATAGTAAAGCACACACAGCGTGCGCTAATTGCGGGCTATTATTTCAAACACACTCACTATAGGCAAACAATTAAAAAAGTATTTTAAATCCAATTATTTATTATCAGCAACCGTTAAATCAATAAAGGGCATCCAGAATGGCAAAGGCTATTGACAAATCCACGCAAACCCCCATTATGATATACTGTTAGGACACGATAACTGTGAGCAGCTAAGCTGTTTTTATATCGATAAAAAATAGATTTGGCGTCTTTCCTAGCTTTTTGTAGTCTTATAACAAAACGAAATAATCACAGCAATGACACGACAGTACCCATCCGAGTCCATCACATCGCCACTAATAGATTGTCGTCACTAACGCTGCCAATCATACCAAGACGACGATGGCATTTGATATTAGTAACCGAGGTAGATATGAACACACAAACCAACCAATACGATCCAAGCGCAAGCCAGCCTGTAGATCCCACTGTCTTAAGCCTAACCGATAGCGCGGCACAAAAAGTACGCCGACTGCGTGAAGAAGAAGGTGATACCGATTTGATGTTACGCGTTTATGTGACGGGTGGCGGCTGTTCAGGATTTTCTTACGGCTTTAGATTTGACAGCGACTTAAATGAAGACGATGCCAACTTTGATAACGGTGATGTCACTTTAGTTATTGATTCACTCAGCTATCAGTACTTACAAGGCTCTACTGTTGACTATATAGAAGGGCTAGAGGGTGCACGCTTTGTAGTAGAAAACCCTAACGCCACCACCTCTTGTGGTTGCGGATCATCATTTTCTATTTAGAAGCCGTTTATTAGAAACTGTTTACCTAGACCCGTATTTAACCTCCCAGCCGTTAGCTTTTTTAATAAAGTTAACGGCTTAATTTTGACCTCTTTCTTATAGTTCCTCGTCATATCTTTTCTATATCCATGCTTAGAGTATTGATCCAAAAACACTCCAACCAGACCGCTCATTCGCGAAAACTGACACTTTATCGCTGAAAATCTTGCTTTTTCATAAAAATATGCTTAGATAGTAATGTAGTTATAGAGAGTAATGTTAATCTATAATACAAATGGCACTATAATTGCAGTGATTACCCTGTCTTTAGTAGAATGTTAAGACACCCCAATTAGACAATCCAGTGACGTGCCTAGCTATCGGTGTAGCACGTATAATTTAATAGCGCCTACTGTTTTAGCGCCCATAAGAAGTGCTCAAAGTGATGTGATTATCACAATATGAGAATCGTTATGAACTTCGTCCGTTACTGATTGTTAATCTTCTATAGTTTTTACGTTTAAGGAATAATAGTATGGCTAAGTTAACACTTAATGCACTAAATGAAATTGACGGCTTTATGGCAGCAGCACTGGTTGATAGCGAATCAGGCTTAGCACTCGCAACATTGGGTACAGGCATCGATCTAGAACTTGCGGCGGCTGGTAACACTGAAGTTTTACGTTCTAAGCGTAAAGTAGCTGACGCTCTAGGTCTGGATGAAAGCATCGAAGATATCCTAATCACCCTAAGCAAGCAGTACCATTTGCTACGTCCATTAGTACGCAACAGCAACTTATTTTTGTACCTAGTACTTGACCGTCAAAAGTCTAACCTAGCTATGGCTCGTCATAACTTAAAGAGCTTTGAGACTGAACTTGATTTCTCATAAGCCCGTTTAGAAGAACCGCTTAGTTTTTTATCTTACCTAGATATAATTCTAATCGCAAAAGCATCTACCTATCTATAGGTAGATGCTTTTTTTATATAAGGGCGCGTTGGCTAGCTTATAAAATACTAGCAAAATCGCCTATCCTATACTCGCTAAATACGCACAAACCGTTGAGCTGACCTAAAGTAAAGGTTACTGATTTTGTAATTGTGCATAGTTTTTAACCCTGCTTTGGGCTAAACTGACAAGGTTCTTAACATCGGCCATGACAGAGTACAACCCTTATAAACAAAAGGGGTAAATACAAACGGTGTTGCAATATATCATAACGAATAACAATAGATGACATACTATGAGTGATTTTTCCCAATTTAAAACTCCAGACTGGATGAGCAGTCAACATCTAACTGGAATGCTGCGTGGTATCGAAAAAGAAGGCTTACGGATCAAACCTGACGGCTATCTGAGTCGAGCACCGCACCCAGAGAAGCTCGGATCAAAACTGACGCATCCATTTATTACCACCGATTATTCAGAGAATTTGCTTGAGCTGGTCACTGACCCTAGGAGCTCCCCGAAAGACACCTTGATGGTATTGCGCCAACTACATGTACTGGTGTATCGAGCTTTACCTGAAGAAGAGCTGATGTGGCCGCTGTCCATGCCTTACATGCGCTCAGCTGAAGATGAGGATATTCCTCTGGCAGACTTTGGCACCTCCAATACTGGCAAGCTTAAAACTCTATACCGCAGCGGTCTTGGCGTACGTTATGGTCGCCGCATGCAGTCCATTGCAGGGCTACATTATAACTTATCATTTGGTGATGGTTTGTTTGAGTCATGGCAAGCACAAACACCAGAAGCAAGCGATTTGACTCTCACAGAATTCAAAAACGATAAGTATCTCGGCCTGATTCGCAACTTCAAGCGCTTGACCAGTCTCGTGCTCTATCTACTAGGTGCAAGTCCTAACGTCTCCCCTTGCTTTTTGGCGGGCCGTGAGCATGATTTGATACTTCAAAACGACTCAACCTACTATAAGCCTGCCGCCACCAGCTTGCGTATGGGCAGACTGGGCTATACCAATAGTGTGCAAGAAAACCTTGATATTCGTTATAATAATTTACCAGAATATATCGTGGGTCTACGCCGTGCCATTCAAACACCTCATGAAAGCTTCCAAAAGTTGGGCTTAGATGATGATGACGGCAATCCAATACAGATTAATGATCATATTTTACAAATAGAAAATGAATATTATAGCCCTATTCGTCCCAAGCAAATTGCTGACCGCGGAGAGACACCAACTGAAGCTTTAGAGCGTCGTGGTATCGCTTATGTTGAGTTTCGCGCCATCGACCTTGATCCCTATAGTGATATCGGTATCCGCTTATCGAGCGCCTGCTTTTTAGAGATCATGGCCTTATATTGTTTGTTTAACAGCTCACCTGACTTACTGCCTGCAGAAGATGAAGAGTTGGCAATTAACCTAGAGCGTGTGGTCAATGAAGGTCGCCGTGATGACTTACATATCATCAATGACGGTAAAGAGATTCCCCTACAGAGCTGGATGGTTGAACATCTAAACAACATGCTACCGCTAGCAGCACTATTTGACGCGCACTATGGTGGCAACGACTACCGTGCAGCATTGGCACTCATGCAAGGCAAAGCGGCTCAATCTGAGTCAACCATCTCCGCACAAGTCAACGCTGACAGTGAGCGTTTGGGCGGCATGTGGCAGCTTGGACTGACCCTAGCGCAGCAGCATCGCGGTGCTTTATTGCAGCAAGCTTTTAGTCCAAATACCCAAGCTAAATATGAGGTGTTGGCTGAAAAATCAATCCTGCAGCAAGCCGAGATTGAAAAAGCCGAAACAGAAGACTTTATGGACTTCATACAGCAGTATCGTTAATAAGTCAGCAGGCGGTTTGACCTGCTGCTGTGCCTAAGTTAGTTAGTTAGCAACCATTATCTAAGAGTATGTACTAGATGCAAAGATTCACCACTTATCGCCATTTACAAGTGTTTTTGGTCATTATGACCGTGATCGGAATGAGCTTCGCATTGTTCTTTTTGCAGCGACATATGGGGTTTTCGCCTTGCCCGCTCTGTGTGTTTCAGCGGATCGGTTTGATGGTGATGGGCGGTTTTGCTTTAATCGCTGCGCTGTTAAATCCCAAATCTATCGCTGTGAAGCTTCTATTATGGATTGGCAGTCTGGCGGGTATTGTTTGGTCAACTGGCGTCGCTGCACGTCATGTTTGGCTACAGCATCTACCTCCTGATCAAGTACCTACCTGCGGCCCTGGTCTTGATTACTGGCTAGACACCTTGCCTATGCAGCAGGTTTTCAATGAAGTGCTATCTGGTTCTGGAGAATGTGCCACCGTTGACTGGCGTTTTTTGGGTTTAAGCATTCCTGAGCAGTCGCTGATACTTTTTAGTGTACTATTACTGACTCACCTATTAATACTATGGCGAATCATGCGCCCTATGCTATCTGCTCGTAGATAATAGTTTTGGTTATATAGCTCATTCTGATCATATAGCTCATTCTGGCCATATAGCTGTTGATGTGGTTTAGCTGATGGTCTTAGCACTATTATAATTTTAAAAATATCCATTAGCCGCTGACCTTTATCAGTGGCTTTTTTATTGTCAAAAGTAACTGCTTTATAACAAAAACCACACATAGTCATCAGGTTGTTCTGTTATCTTGAGCACCGTTTGTCGGTTATAAGTTACCTTCTGTCTTAACACCTCTTGTATTTACTGCTCAAATCTTAAGAAATTGCTACGTATCTGGTATCAGCGATTTAGTTTTTGCGATAAAAGCCCAAATAAGAGTAATATTGTGGTTTTGACTTTTGTGACGTTTTTACAACGATGCTGAGCGCGATTAGCGCTACCATATAGGTAAGTATTTTTAAATCATGCATATGCGTCGCCATCGTTTATAATTTTTAGCTTATTGTTGGTGTGATAATGAATTTTTTCGGGCCTACTTCTCCACTATTAACTATTTCTATCAAACGCTTCAGTCGTTTGTTATTACCCTTGCCGTTTTGTTTACTGTTGTTAGGCTGTGATAAGCCGTCCACTGCAACCACAGTGAATCAAAAAGCCTCTGTACAACAGTCAGCAACCAATGATGATGGCGCTGCTGACGACACAGCCCAGATGGATGATTCTAGTATCGACTCTGCAGACAGTGTAGATGCAGATAGTGAAGATGAAGGCCAGTCGCTTATAGCAGCGGCTAAACCCGATAGTTCCGCGCAAAAACGTCGTTCACCAATGATCTCGGAGCCCCAACCTGACAATACTCTGCAGGCAACCTTAATTGGTGATTATGCAGGTATATTACCTTGCTCTTTTTGTGATGGTGTATCAGTAACCCTAAACTTATTTGCTGATAGCTCTGTACTAAAAACAAGCGTTTATGAGAACCCACAAACGCCAAGAGTCCCTTTGGTTGAACACGGTGTTTACCGTCAGGACAGTAATACCATCACGGTCGTTTATGATAATAAAGACATAGAAAGCTATAATATTCAAAGCAATCATCTGGTTATGTTAGACGACGATAAAAAGCCAAATACTGACTACACCCTAGCACGCAAGTAAGCAGCACACAGGGAGTCAGCGCGTAAACTAATGGCTTTTTTGAGTCGGGCATTGCAGTAGTTCTCTGAGTCATACTTCAGCCTAAAAGTAATATTTTCTAAAGTTTTTTGACTAACCAACGCCTCCCTGTTTGGCGTTTTTTTATTGGTCATCTATCGAGGTTTACTTTACAATGAGCGCTGTTATAGTGAGTTCAATTGTCTACAGTAATAAAAAATAAGCAGTATTTACTCGCTAACGTCACTCATTACTCCCTTCTTTTTTAACGATTATCTATCCGAGCGCGGAACATCTATGCATATTCATATTCTTGGTATCTGTGGCACTTTTATGGGCTCATTGGCGCTATTGGCGCGGGCACTTGGGCATGAAGTCACAGGCTCAGACGCCAATGTCTACCCTCCGATGTCTACCCAGCTTGAAAATGCTGGCGTCACTATTCAAGAGGGCTATCTTGTACAGCACCTGCAACCAGCCCCAGATTTGGTGGTGGTTGGCAATGCCATGAAACGTGGTATGGATGTGGTCGAATATATGCTCAATGAAGGCATGCGCTATACTTCAGGGCCACAGTTTTTGTCAGAAGAAGTGTTGCAGTCACGGCATGTAATAGCTGTGGCAGGGACACACGGCAAGACCACAACCACTACGATGCTCGCATGGATACTACACTATGCTGGTATCGATACTGGGTTTTTGATTGGTGGCGTACCCTTAGTGGATACTACTGATACGCGCCTGCAAAAAGTATTTGCACATAGCAGTTATCTGGGTGCAGATACAGTAGATAAAGACTCTGATGCCTCAGAGGCAGAGACGACTTCATCTACGCAGCCAGGCTACTTTGTCATTGAAGCGGACGAATACGACTCTGCGTTTTTTGATAAGCGTTCAAAGTTCGTACATTATCGGCCGCGTACAGCTATCTTAAATAACTTAGAGTTTGATCATGCGGATATCTTTGCGGATCTTGATGCCATTCAAACGCAGTTCCACCATATGGTACGCATGATTCCAAGTACTGGTAAGGTTATTATGCCTGCTGCCACCATCAGCTTAGAAGACACTTTAGCAAAAGGGGTCTGGACACCAATCTGGCGCACTGCTGTCACCGAAAAATCTCTCCTTAATGAACAGTCAGCCAATCAGCCAAAAATAACAAGCGAAACAACTGATAGCGACTGGCAAGCAGAGCTGATCACCGCAGATGGCAGTCAATTTAAAGTCAGCTTTAATGAAGATAAGCAAGCCACAGCGACCGTCGACTGGGCCATGAGCGGCATTCATAATGTGAACAACGCCTTGGTTGCGGTCGCCGCAGCCTATAATGTCGGCGTAGATGTAGCGACTGCTTGCGCCGCGTTGTCAGCCTTTGCTGGTATCAAGCGTCGCATGGAGTTGATCGGAGATATTAATGACATCTTAGTCTTTGATGACTTCGCCCATCATCCAACAGCCATTACCACTACCTTAGACGGTGCCAAAAAGAAACTGTCGGGCAGACGCTTATGGGCGATTATTGAGCCACGTAGTAACACCATGAAAATGGGTATCCATCAAGACAGTCTGGCACAGTCAGCAGCACTGGCAGATCATACATTATGGTATGAGCCAGCTGGTCTTGAATGGGGTCTAAAAGAAGTCATTGAAAATGCTGAGCACAAAGGTAATCAGCTAGTTGTTCGCAGTACAGATGCCATAATCGAGCATATAACAGCACACGCAGAGGCTGGCGATGCCATTATCATTATGTCCAATGGTGGCTTTGAAGGTATCCATCAAAGGCTACTAACAGCGTTGCGCGAGCAAATTATTTAGATCTAAAGACATATCATAGCCGCAAAATTAATATGATAGCGCCGTTTTCAGTGAAAACGGCGCTATTTTTTATTCTGACACGCCCTAGTAGTATCCCGATATCTATTCGTCTCTCTAGCTTTGCCTTTGTAACTTTCCATTTACCTATCTTATCTGCACAACAGCAAATAACGGCATTTTCTCACATAGCCCCTACACTGGTAACATTTCACACCTACTTTTTGTGCGGTTCAGTGTTTACAATATCGTTATCAAAATCAGAAACACCTATCTAAATATAAGAATAATTTTTATTCATTTATTAATAATATAAATTAACCATACAAAATTAGGAGAAGTATCATGGGATTCATTTGGATGATTATCGTCGGTCTGGTGGCTGGTCTGTTGGCACGTGCTATTAAGCCCGGTAACGATGCGATGGGCTGGATTATGACCATCATACTCGGTATCGTTGGTGCCATGTTGGGTGGCTTTATCGCCAGTCTTATCGGTATCAATGCCGATGGTGGTTTCATAGGTCTGATATTCTCAGTGATTGGCGCCATTATCTTGTTGTTCTTATATGAGATGATTATGAGCAAACGCGGCGTATAATTGCTTTTGAGATAACTATTAGTACATATTAATAAAAAACAGATTGATAAAAAAAGAGACTTTACATAATGTAAGGTCTTTTTTGTCTGACTCCGTATTTTCTAATTCATTATAAGTAGGCAATGAATATTTGTAGGAGCTTGTGACACACCAGTACACAGATAGATTTGCAACTGTCTTGATTAATGTTACTTTTGCCCTCATTTACCTTATAATAAACCGCCTATTCTACCCGCTAATATCGAGGTGAGCCGTCATGGCATTACTCCCTATCTTAAGCTATCCTGATCCACGCCTTCGTACTATTGCGAAGCCAGTGAAAGAAGTCAATGATGAGATTAAAACCCTCATCGCTGATATGATCGAAACCATGTACGATGCGCAGGGTATTGGCCTAGCCGCCACTCAAGTCGATCGGCATATTCAGCTTATTGTCATGGACTTATCCGAAGACAAAAATGAACCGATGGTGTTTATCAATCCAAAAGTGACGCCATTGGTAGAAGAAAAAGAGCCGTACGAAGAAGGCTGCCTATCAGTACCTGAAGTTTATGACAAAGTAGAACGTCCTAAAAAAGTGCGCATCGAAGCCTTAGATGAGAATGGACAAGCCATTGATAAAGAAGTCGAAGGTTTACTTGCTGTGTGTATCCAACATGAAATGGATCACTTAAACGGCGTCATCTTTGTCGACTACCTATCCCGTCTAAAGCAAACTCGCGCGCGTGACAAGGTACGCAAAGTACTTAAGATACGTGAAAAGCAAGGCGAAGCACAACCCACTAACGCTTAATTGTTTTGCTCATCATGCCCTATTATCCGTCAGATTTTTTGTTTCAGCCTTCTTAGCCTTAAAAAACTTTAAGGCTTTTATTTTTCGCTATTCATACTAATCTGTTATATATCTCTATAATTCTCATCACCCAATCTCAGTAGCCTACTCTTCTTATTAAAGGGTTCTGTATCATGACTATGATAAAAATCGATCAATACTTTGATCAAGCCAATTGGCAAAAATTTACTCAAGCGGCAGAAGGTCGTGAAACACCTTTATTGGTAGTGGATCTAAACCGTATCAAAACTAAATATAATGAAATGGTCGGCTTATTTCCTAATGCAAAGATTCATTATGCGATGAAGGCGAGCCCTGCCATTGAAGTTATTAATTTACTGGCGGAGCTTGGGTCAAACTTCGACTGCGCCTCGATTTATGAGCTGGATCGCGTGCTTGATTGCGGAGTCGACGCCTCTCGTATCTCTTATGGCAATACCATCAAAAAAGCAAACCATGTTAAATATGCTTTTGAGAAAGGTGTACAGCTCTATGCCACTGATTCAGAAGCGGATCTAAAGAACATCGCTAAGCATGGACCAGGCTCTAAGGTATTTGTGCGTATCTTGGTGCAAGGCTCAGATACCGCTGAATGGCCACTCTCACGTAAGTTTGGTTGTCATCCGAACATGGCTCTTGAGCTGCTGGTACAAGCGCGTGATTTAGGCCTCGTTCCTTATGGCATCTCCTTCCATGTGGGCAGTCAACAAAAAGACGTCGCGGCGTGGGATGATGCCTTAGCAAAGGTCAAATATATGTTTGACTGGATGAAAAATGAAGAGAACATCAAGCTACAAATGATTAATTTGGGCGGCGGTTTTCCAGCCAACTATATCAGCGAAGTTAACCCAGTAAAAGTCTATGCCGAAGAGATCCAGCGCTACCTAAGCGATGATTATAACGACGACATGCCTGAGATCATCTTAGAGCCTGGGCGCTCACTAGTCGGTGGTTCTGGAGTATTGGTCAGTGAGGTGGTGCTTATCTCACGTAAGGCACATACTGACTTGACTCGCTGGGTGTATACCGATGTAGGCTTGTTCCAAGGTCTGATAGAAACTTTGGGTGAGGCGATTAAATATCCTGTATATACACCAAAGATGGAAACCTCAACCAGCAAAGGGACGGTGGTACTGGCAGGCCCAACCTGTGACTCGACTGATATTATGTATGAAGAAGCAGGCTATCAGCTGCCAGAAGAGCTGGCGATTGGTGATAAGATCTATTGGCTAACTACTGGTGCCTATACCAACTCTTATTCATCGGTTGAGTTTAATGGCTTCCCGCCGTTAGAAGTGATTTATATCGATTAGCACTTGGAGTGCTATAGTCAACTGAAAATAAAACTGTTATAGATTGAGATGCGCTACTGGTATAAATTTTACTTGCGTGCTGCGTTCCCAGAGGCTGCGCAAAATTCATTCCAGTAGCGCTATGTCATTTCTAAAGTGTATTAACTATAATACTTTATAGCATAAAAAGAGTGGCACTGTTATTGGCAGTGCCGCTCTTTTTGGATGTCAGGTCAGGTTAATAAATGACTAAAACAAGCTACTGTACCAACAACCAAATAGGCATGCTGTTATTACCACTATAAACACTATTACTACCATAGCTTGAGGTGCTGTTTTGTGTGCTTTGTGAGATCTGGCCAATATTGACCCACTGCCCACGCGGTACAATAATTGTGCTGTTTAAGCCTTGGCGTTTGATAGCAGCATTATTGGCGTAAACATTGCCGTTATAGGATGAATCTACGCTTGCTAGCTGCTCCTCTGTTTGCGACAGAGTGACCTCTACCTGCCCACTAGGTAGAATCCTTGGTGTCACAGCAATACCTCGGGTGGTGGGCAATAACACTTGCTGCTGAATAGTAATCCGTCCTGATGGGCGATGATAAGTCGGATAGCCATTAACTTGATAGTTTTGCGTTAATGAGTAGAGTGTGCCAATACTGATACTGGCAGCACTGCCAGATAGAGTTTGCACCTGATAAACGCTGTTATTCTGCTGCTGGGTATTACGCTGACTGATCACGCCTGCACCTGCAATCCCTCGGTTACTGATGACCACTCGGCCTTGCTGGATATTGCTTTGTACGTTGCTATCATTGCCCACGCGCACCGCCACGGTCAATGCTTGCGGCTGACCATCAATCTGCGTTAGTAATTGTTGTACCGCTTGATAATTAGCAGCGGTGGTTTTTAGTATTAATTTGTCTTGATAGGTCGCAGCGCTTCCACCATCACGGCTGTTATTTAATTGTTGGCGCACAGCCGGCAGTAATGTCTCACCGCCATAGGTATGGATAACGTAGGTTTGATAAGTGGCAGCTTGAGCACCAATCGATAGCACTCCTAAGCTTAAAACAAGCATTGCATGGCGCATATAAGCCATTGTAAGACCACAGCTTGACCTATTGCGTAATCCTACCTGCCACTGATTGATGCTCATATATGCCGCCTTTATTTTTCGCGTGAAGTGGTTAGTAACAAGTGACCCTACTCACTTAGCCCTAAAACGTCCTGCATATTATACTGGCCTGTTTTTTGTTCAATCACCCAAGTAGCGGCACGTACTGCACCCGCTGCAAAGGTCATACGAGCCCGCGCTCGATGGGTGATTTCAACGACTTCACCATCAGCGATAAACATCACCGTATGATCACCGATTATCTCGCCGCCACGTACAGCATGAATACCAATCGTGCCGGCTTCACGTGCACCAGTCTGCCCTTCACGGCCGTATATAGCCACGTCTTTTAGGTTCTGTCCGCGTGCCTCTGCGACGGCTTCTGCCATCATATAAGCGGTGCCTGATGGTGCATCAATTTTATGCTTATGATGTGCTTCGATAATCTCAACATCAGCACTGTTACCAAAGGCTTTCGCAGCCATGCCCAAGAGTTTTAATGACAAGTTGACGCCCGTTGAGTAGTTACCTGCATAGACGATGGCAACGTGCTTACTGGCCTCAAACAACACTTGCTCTTGCTGCTCACTAAAGCCCGTCGTACCAATGACCATTGCTACCTTATGCTCAGCACAAGTTTGCATGTTTTGCTCGGTGGCATCAGGCAGACTAAAGTCAATTAAGACATCTATGTCATTGATAACAGCGACCAAATCATCGACTATCTTGACGTTTAATCGCTCTATCGCTGCTACTTCGCCAGCATCAGCACCGACAAGGCTGGAGCCTTGACGCTCAATAGCCGCACTCAATGTCGTTTGTGAATTATCTTGCACCGCTTCGATGAGCATGCGCCCCATGCGGCCGCCTGCACCGATAACACCAACATTAATCGTTTTATCGGTTGTTTTACTCTGTGATTGTTGGTTCATATTTTTATCCTGAATACTTTATTTTTAATGTGTAATCTGCAAAAAACTTCTGTTAAGTTTAACAAATATCATAGCATGAATGGTTTTTTATACAGCCAATAAAAAGCCCAAAAGTTTCATGTGAAACCTTTGGGCTTTGCTTGAAATGTCATGCCAATCAAGACAGTATCTTGAGCAAAAATTATTTAGTCAAATAATTCGCCGATCTTTTTGAAGAACGACTTTTTGTGTGGCGACTGTTGGTGCTTGCTGTCACCATCAAGCGTATCTTGGAACTGGCGCAGCAGATCTTTTTGCTCACGAGTCAAGTTCACTGGCGTCTCAATCACCACGCGGCAGATCAAATCACCTTTCATAGTGGTACGCACTGGGGTCACGCCTTTGCCGCGCACCCGTAATAGCTTACCGCTTTGCGTGCCTTCTGCAACCTTGATTTTCACCTTACCATCTAGGGTTGGAATCTCAACTTCTTTACCCAAGGCAGCATCCGTGATGCTAACAGGCACATCCATATAAAGATCTGCACCTTGACGGTTAAAGACATCATGCGGCTTCACACGGACTTCAACATACAGGTCGCCGTTTTGTACACCTGCACCGCCCGCTTCACCTTCGCCTGCCAGACGTACGCGGTCGCCATCGTCTACCCCAGCTGGAATAGAGACCTCTAGCGTACGCGACTTGTCTTTTACGCCGTTACCATGACAGTCGGAGCATGGGTTTTTGATTTGTTTACCTGTGCCGCCGCAATGTGGGCACGCCTGCTGCACGGCAAAGAAGCCTTGCTGCATACGGACTTGACCTTGACCATGACAGGTCTGACAAGTCACCACGTCTGAGGCGTTTTTTGCCCCTTTACCATCACAAGTATCACAAGGAGCTGGCGCGGTAAAGCTAATCTCTTTTTTGCAGCCGCGTACGGCTTCTTCTAGCGTTAGCTCAATCACATAACGCAAGTCTGAGCCACGGCGTGAACGCCCACCGCCGCCGCGTGATTGACCGAAGATGTCACCGAAGTTGCCAAAGATATCACCAAAGATATCTTGGAAGTTGCCCGCGCCTGCACCACCAAAGCCGCCACCGCCCATGCCGTTTTCAAAGGCTGCATGACCCATACGGTCGTAGGCTGAGCGCTTATCTTCATCACTGAGAACTTCATAAGCCATTGAGGCTTCTTTGAACTTGTCCTCAGAATCAGGGTCATCAGAGTTGCGATCAGGATGGTACTTCATCGCCAGCTTACGGTATGCTCTCTTAATTTCTTTGCTATCTGCAGTCTTACTGACGCCTAATACTTCATAAAAATCGCGCTTACTCATGGGCTCTCCTATCGTCATCACAGTAACGCCGGCTGACAATCTTATCTACTATCACGCTGGCCAGTTATAACCAAACGCTCATAGTGGTTTCACATGAAACATCCAAACTGATGTCATTAATAATGAGAAAAACTTGAAGATTGTAATTTGAAACGGCGTGGTGCTGTTTAACCAAATCAGTTAGTATAAAAAGTATAATAGTTTGCGCTATTAATGGAGATGACCTACTGAATTATCAAGCGCTACTGTCAGTAAATTACTGACTGCATGTATAAAACTTATGAATAGCATAAAAAAGGCAAATTAAATCTCTCGTGACACAGCAATCCACCGTAACATTTTCATACCTTTGTCAGTCAAAGTCATGCTAGTATTTATCGCCAATATTAATTGTTTAGTTGTATAGCCAGCTGAATGTAAAACGGTTATCGATTTAAACGCGCTACTGGTATATTAAGTCTGCGAAAAGGTACTAAAAGTTATGAAAAAGCTGATCTCGTTACTGATGTTATTAGTCGTCATCGCAGTGGCAGTATATGCTGGCTCACCTTACTACACTGCCTATCAGCTAAAAAATGCTTATGATGCCAAAGACGGTGCAGCCATTGCTGCTGCAATCGATTATGAGCAGCTAAGGCCGAATATCAAAAATCAATTGACCAGTGACTTTGCCAACACCATAGCCAGCTACCCACTCGTTGCAGAGCTTGGCGGTGAACCTCTTACTCAAGCAGCCAATAGCTTCATTGAGCAATCGGTGGATGGCGCTATTACCGCGCAAAATATCGAAAGGTTGATCGAAACTCAAGGTCAGGCTAATACTGTCACCAAGAAATTAGCAGCCGCTTGGGCCATCTCTAGCAATCAGATGGATCTCAAAAACCTTATCCAAGATTTGATCATTCATCGTGGAGATATCGATGCTGTGGTCAAACAACAAGTCGAGCAAATGATGAGCAAACAGGCGGCGCAGTTAGAGCAACAGGCAACTCAAGGTACCGATAGTGATAAGCCAAATCTGAGCTATTGCGGTATTAACTGCTTCACCATTAGCGGACAGATCAAAGGCTATCCTCTCACTATAGAGATGCAGCGCCAAGGATTGCTTGATTGGAAAATCATCGATGTGGTGTTGCCGTAAATACTGCTTGATACTGCTTAACATTTCAGCATAAAAAACCGCCCCATGAGCCAGACTCATGGGGCAGTTTTTATTGGCTATGCTTTTATTAACTGTATTATTCTACACCCAGGAACTCTAAAAACTCAGGGCTCTCAAAACTCGCTTGAAACAACACCCCATCTTCACGATAAATCGCAGGGGTTGCCATCACTGCCAGTCCTGCTGCTTTGTCACGGTTTGGTATGATGTGATCTGCACTACAACCTGCTGGCGCAGGGGTCATTTGGCCTTTTAACATAGCATTATCTAAGGCTTTACGGCGACTTGACTCATCAGCTTGGCACCAGATTCCACGCATTTGCTCAGGTGATTGCTCATATATTGGATAGCCAATGGTCTTCACCGTGACGCCTTTTTTATTGAGCGCATCCATTTGCTTATGCAGCTGACGACAAAACGGACAGTTCACATCCGTTGCCACGTATATCACTGCTTTTTCAGCCGTGGTTGCTGGATAAGTAATCAGTTGCGACTCATCTAACACGCTAAATACCGATTGGTTTTTTCGTTTTTCAAATTCTTCATCCAATCCCATGAACTGACCATTTTCGATGACTGATATTTCACCATCAGTGATGTATTGTCCATCATCGGATACCAAGAACGGCACCCCTTCTAGGTTTGCGCCCCAAATCACGCCCGGTACTGCGGTGTAATAAAATGGGGTTTTCGCATTGGTATTGAATGGTTTACCTATTTGCGCGCTATCAATACTCGTTGGCGTCTTGCTCGATAGACGGTTTGGATTGGGGTTTTTGATAAGCTCTGCTTGAATGACATATTTACCATCAGCAGTCATATGCAACGGCGGTTGCCCAACGAGCTCTACTTGGTACATATTAGGCAAATTAGACGGGGTGATAGAGGTGATTTGGGTTTTGATACCCGCTTGGGTGAGTACTTGGCGCAGATGGCTATCGATATCAGCGCTTACTGTGCCTGCTGCTTTGGTGCTCTGGCTGCTTTGGGCAGTGTTGTTATTTGCAGGTTTGGTCGCGCCAGGTTGGGCGCAAGCAGTGGTCGCTAATAGTATGGCACTCAGGACACTGGCAGTTTTAAATACAGGTAATTTCACAATAGAATTCCTATCAGAATCGATACAAAGCTATCGGTTATGTCGGTTTTGAGACATTGTGGTAGTCAGTCTCTATCCGTGCTTACAAGCCGCTGATTTGGATTGACTAAAAAACCAATAATACTATGTAAAAAAGTAGATTAACAAACTACTGAGACTGTAGCACATTGGCAGTTTTTTATAAGAGATTGATAAGTACTGAGTGCTCTATTTTGCAAAACTGCTACTCAACTTTAAGACACAAGCAACATCAACAGACCGCCCGCTTTCGAGTATAGCGATCTGCTGGTGATGGTGTTAAGGAGACTCGATTGTATCTGCTATTAGAACTTTGCGACCTCTTCTGCGGTCAAGAAACGGCTGTCACCTTTATCAAGACCATCTAAAGTGATGTGGCCAATACTGGCTCGATGCAGCTCGACGACCTTGTTACCAAAATAGCCCATCATACGTTTGACCTGATGATACTTGCCTTGCTCTAAAGTAAGGCGCGCATGAGTCTCATCAATAAACTCAAGGACAGCAGGTTTGGTCTCTTCATAATCACCATCGAGCAAGATGCCTTTGGCAACCTTTTGGACTGCATTGGCCTGCGCGTCACTGTCCATCGGCTCTGCAAGCGTTAGCTCATAGATCTTGGCGTGCTCGTGCTTGGGACTGGTGACACGGTGCAGCCATTTGCCATCATCGCTAATGAGTAATGCGCCAGTGGTATCAACATCAAGGCGTCCAGCAATACGTAAGCTGTCTAGCTCTGGTACCGCAATCAACTCGGTGACGATTGGATACTCTTTCGCTTTCAGCGTACACTCAAAGCCTTCAGGCTTATGCAATAAGATATAACGATTGCCAGTCGCGACTGATAGCGGCTCGCCTGCCCACATGACTTCGTCGTTGGTGATATCGACGTGTAAACCAGGATCTTTAATGACCTGATCGTTTACAGTCACTTCACCAGCGTGCAGGATCTTTTTGGACTCTTTACGTGACAGCTCAGTGGCTTTACTAATAAATTTATCTAAACGCATGTTATTTGCTACCATTGGTTTTGTTATAGTGAATAATAAAAGGATACTGCGCTAAATAGTGAGCAAAATCACAGCAGTATTTATCATGCAAGTTTAGCATATCCAACACAGACCTAGGCGTATCATCGGTTAGAATATGGGGTGTATTTCATTTTATAAAAGTAGAATGAAACTCCAGCACCTATCTTTGGGTCGTTATTTTAAATGAGCTAAAACATGAGTTATCAAACCCTGCAAAAAGCAGTCACTGCCCGCCTTGAGATTAAAAAGTCTGAATTTATCGCTTATGCTTACCCTGTCACCTCCCGTGAGCAAGCAATGTTTCACGTGGAACAACTACGCGTGAAGTACCCTGATGCGCGTCATTGGTGTTGGGCGTATATCATTGGTGATCCCGAGAACACCACCAGTGCCGGCTTTGATGACGACGGTGAGCCTAATGGCACAGCAGGGCGACCCATATTAAATGTGCTGCAACATAAGTCTATTGGCAATATTATTATTGTTGTCGTGCGTTATTTTGGCGGTATTAAATTGGGTGCTGGTGGTCTGACCCGGGCTTATGCAGGCTCGGCGCAAGCGGCCGTTGATAAAATGACATTGCAGCCTTATGTGCCCATGGCGCAAATACAGATATTGGCTGACTTTGCTACCGAAGCCCAATGCCGTTATGTGGTGGAGGATCTAAATGGTCAGATTGATGATGTCGATTATAGTAAGCAAGTCACGCTGACCATTACTATCGCTGAGCAAGACATTGAAAACTTAAAAGAACGATTAGCGATGGATGGGCGGGTGTTAGAAGATGAATAATCACCGCTAGTCTTCAAAATAAATAGCAATAAAATAATAAGTCAAACCAAGAGAGTTGCCATGCCAGTACTTAACCTAGCAGAACTGAAAACCCCGCCTATTATCAATGGTAATACTTTTAACTTTGAGCCCTTCGAGCCGCCTTTTTGGCTCAGCAATGCCCATTTACAAACCATCTTGCCTACTGTCCTTGTCAAACATAATCCTGCCTATCGTCGGGAGCTGATACTAGACTCTCATCAAATCAGTGAGGTGGCTTATGATTTCATCGATAATAGTGAGCCGCAACCGCAGTACAATCAACGTTACAAAACGCCATTGATAGTATTATTTCATGGGATGGAGGGCAGTAGTGCCAGTCATTATGCTCGAACACTAGCCACTTATGTCGAGCAGCAAGGCTGGCACTTTGTGGTGGGACATTTTCGTGGCTGCGGCGGCGTGCCAATGTCCAATGAGGTGGTCTATCATGCTGGTGATAGCGCAGAGACCCATCATACGCTGGAAGTACTGGCCGAGCGCTACGAAACTATTTATGCTGTGGGAGTCTCGCTAGGGGGCAACTTATTGGCGCGTTATATGGCAGATTATGCTGATGATGCTATTTGTGCAGCCGCGGCAGTGGTATCAGCGCCGCTTGATTTGGCATCAGCAACAACGGCGATGGAAAACCTGATAGGTCGCAGGCTATATACACCCTATTTACTAAACCCTATGCTGACCAAGGTTTTAAGTCAGCAGTTAGATGTTACAGAGCTCAATAAAATTACCGCCAGCGAGCGCATTCAGGAGTTTGACGAGGCCTTTACCGCGCCGCGTTTGGGTTATCGTTCACCTTATGACTACTATCGTCAAGCCTCAGCGATGCCGCATCTGCATAAAATTAGCAAACCGACCTTGATTATCACCGCTAAAGACGACCCTTTTTTGGGTATTAACGCTACGGCAGGTGATGTCTCAAACAGCGTGATATTATACGAGCCGGCGCATGGTGGTCACATTGGCTTTGTCCGTTGGAAAGACAAAGGGTTAGATACCAATTGGGTGCCAGAAACAGCGCTACAGTTTTTTAACACCGCTGCGTCTGCGTAATTAACTGCTCTTTGCGGCAATCCATCCCTGTTTAGTAACCAAGCGTTCACTGAAAATCATTGGTTTTAACCCTGCCAGTCGGTATGATAAGTCACTGTTTTTGATAACAACTTATATAAGACTGACCTATGCACACTTCAAAACCTTCAAACACCGCAAAGCCATTCGCTCCTACTCCCTTCAAACCGCCGTTTTGGTTGACCAATCCGCATCTACAAAGTATCTTGCCCAAGTTTTTTGCACCCAAAACGCCTAATTATAGACGCGTCATCAGAAAAGACTCATTGGATGAAACCGATATTGCCTATGATTTTTATGATGCACATCCTGTAAGCACCTCTACCGAGATAGATCAGTTAGAAGAAACGCCATTAATCGTGCTGTTTCATGGTATGGAAGGCAGTAGTGATAGTCATTATGCGCGCGCATTGGCGTATCAGATGCATAGTGAAGGTTGGCACTTTGTGGTGGCGCATTTTCGCAGCTGCGGCGGCATCCCTGCCAACGGACAAGTGTTTTATAACGCGGGCGACACAAGCGAGGTGCATCATATGCTACAAAACTTGCGTGAAAAATACGCCAATATTTACGCAGTTGGGGTGTCACTTGGTGGCAATGCCTTAGCAAAGTATATGGGCGAGTATGGTGACGACGCCATATGTAAAGGCGCGGCGGTCATCTCTGCACCCGTCGATATGTCCTCGGCGGCGATTACCATGCACAACTTTTTAAGCCACCGTATTTACACGCCTTATTTGCTCAACCCTATTATCAAAAAAGCCTTGGCAAACGACATCACCAAAGAAGAGATTGCCTCTATTAAATCCGTCAAGCGTATCAGTGATTTTGATCATATCTTTACCGCGCCGCGTCATGGCTATCGCTCTAACAATGATTACTATCGCACCGCTTCTGCCCTACCTTACTTATTGAATGTGACCCGTCCATTACTATTAATTAGCGCGAAAGACGATCCTTTTATCGGCTTTACCGCCACGCCAAATGACGTCTCAGATAGTGTGACCATTTTGGAGACTGACCACGGTGGGCATATTGGGTATCTGCGTTATCGCTCAGACAGCACCCAACCTGATGCCAAGCAAGCAATCGGTAAACAATCAAAAGCGCAAAAATTCGATATCAATTGGGTACCCGAAACGGTCAGCGCCTACTTTCAGTCTATTGGTGTCAAGTCGAATAAATAACTATTAATAAGTAGCAATTAATAAGTGGCTATTTAACAAGTCACCATGAATAAATCATAACTATCTTTTTGAACGGTTGAGACCACTTTATGTATCCATTTTTTCGTTATGGCAAAGCCATCGTTCAAGCAGTTGTCGGCAAGACGACAGGCGCTCAACTAGACTTTACGGGTACTAGCGAGATTGAGTTTCGCTGTAGCCTGACAGACATTGATAACTTCCTTGAGATGAATAATGGCCGCGTGCTGACCTTGTATGATTTGGGTCGTACAGATTTTGCCATTCGTACTGGACTTGGCAAGCAGCTGCTCAAACAGCGTTGGGGATTGGTCGTCGCAGGCAGCACGGTACAATACCGCAAACGCATCCGTGCCTTTGATAAGGTCACCATGAAGACTCATATCGCTGCTATTGATGAGCGCTGGATATATGTAGAGCAGTCCATGTGGGTGAAGGGAAAACCCTGCTCATCGGTGTTGATACGTACTGGCGTCACCAGTAAAGGGGGCGTGGTCGATACTCAGGAAGTATTAGAGGCGATGGGCAAACCTGATTGGAAGATGCCGCCGACAGGCTATGTGGCAGAGTGGATAGAAAGCGACGGCGATCGCCCGTGGCCGCCAAAAGATTAATTTTTGTGTAAATATACTTTTGACAGTCTGTCACAACTACTCACCTTAGGGCTACTATTTCATAACATTACATTATATAAATAAATATATTAAATGCTAATATAGGTAGTTAAGTAGTATTCACTCAACAGTGATAAACCCAACAAGGAGAATAACATGGTTAAAACTACAGATTATGTCGGAACGCTATTCGATGACACAAGCAACCCAAACAAGATTACCGTCGCCTATACGATGGCGTTTAAAGCGTTAGATAAAGGTCATTCAGCCGCCCTTATACTGATGGTGGACGCGGTTTATCTTGCCAAACCAAACTCGCTAGACGGTATCGATATTGGCGCGCCGTTTGAGCCTGCTGCCAAACTATTAGAAGCTTTCATCGAAAAAGGTGGAGAAATATTGGTCTGCGGCGCATGCATGCAGCATAATGGTGTGGCTGAATCAGAGATTGATCCTCGATTTACCATCATTAGCGCTGATGATGTGATTGACATGGTAATGGGTGCAAAAGGCTCGTTGCAGTTGACCTAGTAACTATTGATTAGTGGCTAAGGCTAGTAAGTCAGATCAGTAATAAGATTGTATAAGTAAGTAGGTCAGTTTTCTTAGCCATCGTTTTGATGGTTTGGGGGCTGGCCTATTTTTTGCGTTAAATTTTATATTTTGAACTTTATCTCTCGAAATTTAATTATTAATTTTAATCACAGTGTCTGGTTAAGCCCCACCCCTTCTATTCAGAAACTAAATACACATTATCTAACATGCGAGCCGTCCAGCTTTGCTAAAGTAAGTCATGTAAAACGCCTAATAAAATAAAAAGGAAGCCCGTCATGACTTTACTGAACACCCTCAGTTTAACTTACCCTATCGTACAAGCGCCAATGGCGGGTGGTGCAACCACACCTGAATTGATTGCTGCTGTTAGTAATTTTGGTGGACTGGGTTCATTGGGTGCTGGCATGACGGCACCAGATGTTTTGAACAGTCAAATTAATACCATCAAATCGCTCACTGATCGTCCTTTTATGACCAATCTAATGGTGTTATCTGAGCATGAATCCAACACCTTTGATACCTCCATTCCGAATTGGCTAAATAAGTACTATCAAGAAAAAAACATAGAAGTCGCGTTACCTGAACGGCCAGCGCTCAGCTTTGCAGAGCAGCTACAAGTGCTCTATGACAATCCTGTTCCTGTGGCGAGTTTTACCTTTGGCATTATTAGCGCTGAGCAAGTTCAGCGTTTACAGAGTCTAGGCACACGCGTCATCGGTACCGCTAATCATCCATTGGAAGCAAAAGCATGGGCAGAGATTGGCGCTGATGCAGTATGCGTGCAAGGAGTAGAAGCTGGTGGGCATCGCGGCGGCTGGTTACCGCAAAGCGCAAACGATCCACTAGGATTATTGACGCTGATTAGCCAAACGCACGCTTGCACCGATATTCCGTTAATCGCGGCGGGCGGCATCATGAATGGGCAAGCCATTAAAGCTGTGCAAACAGCAGGTGCAGAGCTAGCGCAACTAGGAACAGCATTTTTGACCACAGATAAATGCGGCATTAATGACATTTATAAAAAGGCGCTACTCGATGCCAGTCAAGATAAGCGCAGTGCTGAGACGCGCTTAACTCGGCTGTTTTCAGGTAAGCAAGCTCGTGGATTATTAAATGATTATCTGCGAGACTTTGGCCAATTTGAGAGTGCTCATGAACTACCGCCCTACCCACAATTGAACGCCATGACCAAGTTTATGCGTACGCATGCTAGTAAAGGCTCTGATGCAGAACATCAGTCTTTATGGGCAGGACAAGGAGTCGCCTCGGTCAGACAAGAAAGCACGATTGAATTGCTAGAGCGACTGGTAAGGGATTTGTAATTTGATTAGCGTAGGCTAGGTTTCTAACCCTGAGAAGCGTTAAAAAATCGTACTGCAATTTTAGCTTTGCAAGGAAAATACTGGGTTAAAAACCCAGCCTACTATACCTAAACAACTATTTAACTACCTATTGATCCCCTCCCGAAAATTTTTATAATCATCCGCCGTCTGCTCCACTGCTTCTATCATCGGCACATGACCGACACCGGGCATCATAATGACTTGTGCATGCGGCATCAGCTCAGACATCAGTTCGGCAGTTTCAGGCTTGATGATGTTGTCCTCTTCGCCCCAAACGATTAGCGTCGGAATATTGTATTTTGTGACGACTTTCGCGCGTTCTTCGACATTGTCTTCGATGATCTGCTCGAGGATATTTTTATGGAGTTCCCGATTGACTATACTGTCCTGTGCAAAGACTGCTTGCACACTTCTAGGTATATAAGGCGGGTCAAACATCACCAGTTTATAGAGCTCAAAATACTGCTCGGTGCTATCGATTACCAATGGATTATCGTCAGGAGTAGCATCTTCAAATGCTTCATGTATGCCAGCTGACCAAAATCCGGCACTGTCCAGTAACCATAAACTCTCAACACTTTCAGGATACATGGCGGCATAAGCGACACTGATACTACCGCCCATCGAGTTGCCGCCGACATGAATAGCAGATGCCACACCTTTGGCTTGTAGCAGCTCATGCAAACGCTGCGCTTGGGCATTAGCGCGATAGTCTGCCGACATCGGCTTGCTAGAATCCCCAAAACCTAACAAGTCTGGAATAATCAGATGATAACCCTCTAGTTTATCTGCGATACGGGTAAAGTTGTCTTTATTACCGCCAAAGCCGTGGATGAGTATTAAAGGCTCACCTGCCAAGTTGTCATTTTCTAAATAAGCCATTTTTTCACCCGAGGCTAGGGTGAACGCTTTGGCGTCAAGATCTGATTTATTGCGTTCGTACGTTATCAGTTTTTGCGTCGTGGCAACGGCTAGGCTATTGGGCGCAGTGGTACAGCCCACCATAGAAAGACTGAACAGAACGGCTAGGCCTAAGCGTTTTAAGAGCATTAGAGCATCCTTGATAGAGTTAGTAGATAGAAAAGGGTTAATGGCTTGAAAGGTATAGTCCTAGAATAAGCTTATTTTAAGTGTAAGCAATCATAGCCATTATCCTCGTCTCTAAACAGTATGACAATCACATAAAAAACGATAGTCAAATAACTATAGAGCTTACTCAGGGTTTACAGCTCTAATAAAGACGGCACCCGCTTTCTGGTTTATGATAAGCGTTTTCGTTTAATCAGACCCAAATGAACGGTCTAGCGCAAAAGGATAAACATTGAGTAAAAAAAATACCGCCACTGGTAAACAGCATGACCTCACCGAAGGGTCGATTGCCAAAACAATGCTACTGTTTGCCTTGCCAACGCTTGGTTCATCGGCACTACAGTCATTAAACGGCTCGATCAATGCCGTCTGGGTGGGCCGATTTTTAGGTGAGGAGGCGCTTGCCGCAACGGCGAACGGTAACATCTTGATGTTTATCTTGATCTCTTTCGTTTTTGGTTTCGGCATGGCGGCCACTATTTTGATTGGTCAGGCAATGGGTCGCCGTGACGATGCTATGGTCAAAAAGACCATGGGAACGGCGCTGGGCAGCATTATTCCAATAAGTGTATTGGTATCGGCAATAGGGTGGATATTTGCCCCGACGTTACTCGATCTGCTTGGTACACCGTCAAGTGCGGTCGGGCTTGCCCTAACTTACCTGCGGATGATTTTTGTTGCGATGCCCGTCACATTGACCTTTACGCTACTAATGATGGCACTGCGCGGGACGGGCGATTCTACGACGCCGCTTTGGTTTATCATCATATCAGTGGTTATTGATCTGGTTTTGACACCAACGCTGATTTTGGGTTTAGGACCCTTTCCCGAATGGGGTATATTTGGCTCGGCATTCGCAACCGCCGTTGCAAACACGCTGGCGCTTATCGGCATGGTCGTTACCCTATACTGGCGTGGCTCTGTGCTGACACTTAGCTTGCCTGAGCTGCATTTTTTGCGCGCAAACCGAGAAATCCTGAAGTCGATGTTCTCAAAAGGATTGCCGATGGGCATTCAGATGATTGTCATCTCTTCGGCGGCATTGACTATGCTATCACTGATCAACCGCGAGGGCGTACAGACGACAGCAGCCTATAGCGCAACCCAGCAGCTTTGGACATACGTACAGATGCCTGCTATGGCGCTAAGCGCTGCAGCCAGTGCGATGGTCGCACAGAACATCGGTGCCAACCAGTGGAGCCGAGTTGCAGGTATCACCCGTTGGGGACTCATCTTTAACGTGATATTAACTGGTGCTATGATTGGGGTGCTGACCATTTTTGATGAGGCTATTTTGAGCCTTTTCCTTAGTAGTGACAGCCCAGCGGTGCCGATTGGGCGTCATATTCAGTTAATGGCGACTTGGGGCTTTGTCTTTTTTGGGATAGCGCAAGTGCTGTTCGGCACCATGCGTGCCAACGGCTATGTGATTTGGCCGCTGATTGTCATGGTGATTTCGATGTATCCAGTGCGTCTTGGATTTGCTTTCGGGCTTTATCCCCTACTCGGAACCGATGCGCTTTGGCTGTCGTTTCCAGCGGGCATGGTAGCCACTGCTGTGATGGGAGGGGGACTCTATCTGTACGGCGGATGGCGCAAGGGTAAAAACCTGCCTGCAGAAGAAGCTGCGCAAAGGTCTGAGGAGTTTCGCGCGCATACAGGCACCAGTGCATCATTTCGTGATATTTTACCGACCACTGTATGGAAACTATCGCCTTTACGCCGTATCACAAGGTTGCGTCGACGACTGCAGAGACGACTGCAGAGACACCGTATGATTAGAAAGAATAAGCGATCATAGCTTGGTGTCAGTATAAGCTTGGCTTGGCGGCTTTTGCTCTTGGTATGGCGAGTAATTATTCATCATACTTACCTATTACTACGAACACCTAACCTAATTCTGTCTTGTACTAGGCTTTGCATTATCCAATAAAAACTCTACCGCCGCCGCTGCATGAATGGCGGTGGTATCAAATACCGGAATTGGACTGTCTTCTTGCTTAATCAGCAGTCCAATTTCGGTACAGCCTAATATCACGCCTTTTGCTCCTTCATTGGCTAAGTCTTGAATCACCTGGCTATAATACTGACGTGAGCTATCAAGAAATTGCCCTTGGCACAGCTCATCATAGATAATCCGATGCACCTCCGCCCGCGCGTCTGTCTCAGGTATTAAAACTTGCAAGCCAGCATCAACAAGGCGCTGTTTGTAAAAGTCCTGCGTCATCGTAAATTGCGTACCGAGTAGCGCTATCTTGCTCAGACCTTTTCGCTTAATTGCAGTAGCCGTGGCATCAGCGATATGAATAATCGGTAGACCAGTCGCAGCTTTCACATCATTTGCAACTTTATGCATGGTATTGGTAGCGATTAATAAGCCTTGTGCGCCAGCCGCTTGTAAACGCTTGCCGCTATTGGCTAATATCTCGCTCATCTCTTTCCAATCGCCTTGGGCTTGTAGCTCGCCAATCGGTGCAAAGTCTAAACTATGAATCAACAAATCTGCTGAATGTAATCCGCCTAATTTTGCTTTGATGCCTTCATTTATCAGACGATAATAGCTTTCAGTACTCTCCCAGCTCATACCGCCGATGATGCCTAATGTTCGTTGCTTAGTGGTTCGTTGCGCTGAGTTTTTTTGATCAGTAGACATTTTTTATCCTTATACATGTATTTTTGGATAGCGTTGAAGCTTATTCAATATGCTTGGATGACTGAAAATCATTAAAGCCAAATGATAACAATATAATAATGAGAACGTTATGATTGATACTAACCCTTTTACCTCACCATCATCACGCGATATCATAGTCACCGCCAAGCATTAGTAATGCTTCACTTCGTAATCTATCAGCTCACAACATCACGTTTATAACATTATTTAAGCGTGGCTCTCATCATGCAGGACAACATAACATTATGGCAAAATTTCCTACCGTCAGAATACGCACGCGGCGCAAATACTACCGCCTTATTTTCACCTTTTTAATGGCGCTGATGATGTCTACGATTATCTCGACGGCATTGCTGCTGATCAATATAGGATTTGTCGAAGGCTTCTTTATCACCCTGTTTCATTCATGGAAATTTGCCTTTATGGTTGCTTGGCCAAGCGCTTACATCTGTGCCTATTTGATCCAAGAGCATCTGCTCAGTCGTATTGAGTTTTATTAATTTACCACCCTATCTTTACCCCACTTTTCCACACCTGCTAAATAAAAACAGCTAATATAGACGTCATACGGTTTTTATTTAGAGAGCGCTATGAGCCAATCGCGGCGTACCATCGAGCAACTGCTCAATCAAGGCACCCTGCCCCTAGAGCACGCAGAGACAGCGGCGACGCACTTAGAAGTATTTCCGAGCAAGCGCACTTGGCTGGCATTTTTTGATAAAGCATTACTCATCATTGGCGCAGTAGCGTTGGTGCTGGCACTGGTATTCTTTATCGCCTATAACTGGATAAACATGGGCAAGATGGGTAAGTTTGCCTTGGTCGAAGGTGCGTTAGTCATCACCATTGCGGCTTATGCGTTATTGGCTTTTAAACGCAAGTTCAAACTTATCCAACAGCTACTTTTACTCATTGCTAGCGTCATTACTGGCAGCTTGCTGGCGCTATTTGGTCAGGTCTATCAGACGGGCGCGGATACGTGGCAGTTGTTTTTTGGCTGGGCGGCACTCATCACTCCGTGGGTAGTCATCGCGCGCTTCCCTGCGCTATGGCTGCTATGGCTTGGGCTGATTAATGCTACTGTTTTGCAATATATCGATGCGGCATTCTCTTTTGACAGCGATTATCCTTATGTCATTCGCGTTGCTACATTGGCATTGATAAATACAGTGATGCTCATTCTCTGGTTGAGATTTTTGGATGGTGATACTCTGATTGACCAGCGCCGTCTAGCAAACGCTCGCTTGCATTGGAGTACTTATGTCGTTGGCGCTCTCAGCACTTATTCTATCACTCATTTTGCTATTATTTATGTCATTGGCAATATCAACGCACTAACAGCGATTCTCACCTTGCTGTCATGGGTAGGCTGGTGCGCGTTGATATATTGGCGTTTTTATTTGCGGCAAATCGATGTGCTGATGCTAACTTTTCTTTGTTTTTCTATCATCACTGTAGTCATGTTTTGGGCGGTGCAGGTGCTCCCTAATGATATGAATGCGGGTGTGTTTTTTATACTCACGCCCTTACTGATCGGTATGAGCTCATATGCAGTCGCTTGGCTGCGAAGACTGGCAAACCTTGAGCACCAGTCGTTGGATAACAAAAACGCTAAAGCCTCACTAACAGATAAAGGGGCAAACCATGACTGATTACTCTCAACAAGCCCTCATAGAGTTAAAGCGCATCGGCCTAGTCGATGGTAATGCAACCCTTGATAGTCAATCAAGTGATAACACGCCTTGGTATTTACAGGTATTTTTTGGCTTAAGTGGTGTGTTTGCAAGCTTGCTTTTTTTGGCATTCTTGACGCTTATTTTGGTTGAAACCAACATTCTTGATAGTACGGCAGGTATCTTTATCGTTGGTGCAGTGCTCAGCGCTGCAGGTGGCGTTATGTTTCACAACGAGCATATACGCCAGAGTCCCTTTTGGAATGGTTTGGCCTTTGCGATTAGTGGTGCAGGACAGGTTTATATTGTCATTGCCTTATTTATGGAAGGAATACAGCCAATCAGCTTATGGCTGTTTTTGCTGATTCAAATCATACTCACCATCCTCATGCCAAACTTCGTTTATCGTCTGCTGAGTAGTGCGATAGCGTTAGGATGTCTGGTCTATATGCTCAGTTATTATGGTATACCTGAATTTAGCTTAGGCCTGTTGGCATTGGTCGTGATAGTCGCCAATTTGCAACGCTACTCCCTGTTACAGCGAGTCCCTCACAAAGTTCGTTTTGCGGCCTTTGATATGAGCAAAGCGGTTGCCTATAGCAGCGCGCTCGTGCTGCTGGGCGTCTCTGTTTACTTTATCGTCAGTGAAAGCACTTATGCTTTTGCTACCTATAATGAAGGGTTTCACTATAACTATTACTTGGCACAAGGGCTACTGACCCTCGCCAGCCTTTACGCTGCTTATCTGATTCTTAGCCGCTATCAAATCAAAACCCTATCAGCCGCAGGACTCTTAATCGTATCTGCCCTTGCCGTATTGGGCATGATCTCGATCTATGTCTCAGGACTGCTTGCGACCAGTCTCGTCATCGTTATTGCTATGGCAAACAGCCAACGCATACTATTAGGTGCGGGAGTTTTTGCTTTGGTCGGCTATGTATTTTGGTATTACTATCAGCTCGATACCTCACTGCTCGTTAAATCCATCTCCATGCTGATTATCGGTATTAGCCTGTTACTGATGCGCTGGTTGCTCATTAAGCATTATTTTGCTGATAAGACTGCCTTATCTAATCGCACTACTGGCAACATTACTAACCGCTCTAATGACCGCTCTATCAGTCAAGATATTAGCCGTAAGGAGCGCCCATAATGACTAATATCAATGATGGACTGGTGACTCAAGACTCCTTAGCCAAGTCACTACCTTGGTGGCAAAATCGTTCATTTACGCTTAGCGTTGCCATACTAGGGCTGCTGCTGGTTTTAACCATGATCAATATCAATGTCATGAAGTTTGAGACTCATCTCGCGACAGGTGATAGCGTTTTACTAGAGCTTGCCCCTGTTGACCCGCGCGGCTTTATGCAGGGCGATTATATGATCCTTAGATACGCACTGGAGAATAATGTCTTTACAGCGTTAGAAAAAAGCACCGCCGACGATTCAGCTGACGCTCGCAATATCGTGTCAGCTGATGGCTATGCCATCGTAACGCTAGACGAAAACAATGTGGGGCATTTTGCACGTATAAGTGATAGTCAACCTGAGGGATTGCCGGCGAATGAAATGGCGATTTACTATCGTATTCGTCTCGGCTCCATGAAACTTGCGACCAATGCTTTTTTCTTTCAAGAAGGTCATGCAGAGGCTTATGAAGCGGCAGAGTATGGACTCTTACGGGTGAATGATAAGGGTGAGCCTTTGCTGACTGATATGGTCGATGGAAACTTTGCGGTGATTGAACCGAAGTAATTAACTTTGAAAAAGCGCTCAAACTCAATAATTACCCTAGAGCGTGTCAAAGCAAGCAATAACATGACTTAACCAAACTGCTACTGCTAGTAATCAGAGCAACTTGCTACAGTGATTCTTACTTATTTTATGAATAAAATCCTGACTTTAGAAAAATAAAGGAGACTCTTATGCAAGCCTATCTACTGCACAAAGCAGGTGGTATTGAAAATCTGATTTTGAGTGAGATTGAGCGACCAGCACCCAAAGCCGATGAAGTGCTGATTGAGACCAAAGCCATTAGTATTAACCCTGTCGATGTCAAGATACGCGAGCTACCTGATCTGTTGGATATGGTGTATGGTACTGACAGACCTCTGATTCTAGGCTGGGATATCGCAGGCGTAGTCACCGCGATTGGTCAAGATGTCACTGACTTCAAAGAAGGCGATGCCGTCTTTGGACTGGTCAACTTTCCTGGTCATGGCAATGCTTACGCCGAATATGTCACCGCTCCGGCGGAGCAGCTTGCCAAGATACCTGCCAGTATCTCCTTTGAAGCTGCAGCTGCGACCACGCTTGCCGCTTTGACAGCGTTACAAGCACTAGAGCCTAGAATTAAAGCGGGTGATAAAGTACTGATCCATGCAGGCTCAGGCGGTGTTGGTCATTTCGCTATACAGATTGCCAAACATCTTGGTGCTTACGTTATCTCAACTTCTTCTGCTGACAATAGAGACTTTGTGCTCTCTTTAGGTGCAGATGAACATATTGATTATGAAACGCAAGATTTTGAAAAGATAGTATCGGATCTTGATTTTGTTTTGGATGCTATCGGCGGTGGAGTACTTTAGAAGTCCTTTAGGGTCACCAAAGATGGGCAATCGATTATCTCTTTACCCAGTCCTGAGTTCTCTGAAGCAGTAGTGAATTATGCTAAGCAACATGATATCGACGTCTCGTTTTTTAGTGTGACTTCCAATGGCTCTGACATGCAAACGCTAAAAGAAATGATAGAAAATGGCACGCTAAAGCCCCACGTTTCCAAGACTTTTGCCTTTGAAAACTTAGCAGACGCTCATCGTCAAGTTGAGTCTAATCGGACAGTAGGTAAAGCTGTGGTTAAAGTGTAGCTCTTCTTACGCTTTATGTTTTAAACTTATAAAAACATGCTTAAACTAAAGCAACTTAACCAAACAAGCATTGTGATAGACAAGTGAGACTTGTTACTGTTAGTGACTGATAATTGGTGAGCACTTCAAAATAAACCGCACCAATTAGACCTTATCAAAAAACTGAAAAATCAAAAAAAGGATTTATTATGCGTAGCGCAACTTATAACGAATTTGGCAGACCAACTGAAGTACTTAGCCTTGGCGACCGTCCTATCCCAGAACCAAAGGCCAATGAAGTCCGTGTCAAAACGGTACTCGCCTCCATTCATAACCATGACCTACTTACCATCCGCGGTAAATACGGCTTCAAACCTGAGCTGCCCGCTATCGGTGGTAGTGAAGCAGTTGGCGTCATCGATGCAGTAGGAAGCGAGGTCAAAGACCTAAAAGTCGGTCAGCGCGTAGCAGCGGCAAGCGTACAAGCGACTTGGGCAGAGTACTTCGTTGCGCCTGAGCATATGATATTTCCTATCCCAGAAAGCTTAGACGATGAGATGGCAGCACAGTTGATCGCCATGCCGTTGAGCGCCTTGATGCTGCTTGAATTCCTAGAAGTAGAGAGCGGTCAATGGATCATCCATAACGCTGCCAATGGTGCGGTCGGTAAGTCACTGGCCATGATCGCTGCTGCCCGCGGTATCAATACCATCAATGTCGTACGCAGTAGCGATGCCATGAGTGAATTAGAAGCACTAGACATCAAAAACAACGTCAACACTGCAGATGAGGACTGGAAAGAGCAAGTCAAAGCGATCCTTGGTGACGATAAAATCAGTGCAGCGGTCGATTCTGTCGGTGGTGAAGACAGTGGTGATCTGCTTTCTCTACTTGGCCATTATGGGACGTTTGCGGTATTTGGTGCGATGTCAGGCAAGCCAATGGTGCTCAACCCGACTCATATGATTTTTAAGCAAGCAGTCTTGAAAGGATTTTGGGGCAGTAAGCTTAGCCAAGAGATGAGTGTCGAAAACAAAAAGCGTCTGGTCAATGAGCTGATAGAGTGTGCCGTTGACGGCAAATTAAGACTGCCTGTAGAAGCGACCTTTGATCTAGCCGATATTATCGAGGCAGTCGATGGCAAGTTGCAGGCGGGTAAGAGCGGCAAGGTGCTATTAAAGCCTTAAGCTTATATTTTTTATAGCTCTTAGTTGTAAACAAACCCTTTTAACTGGAAGTACGCTATGTCTAATAACACAGTTTTCAAAGCCCTAGTGGTCGAAGAAACCAACGACGGTGAATTTAAGAAAAGTATTCAACAGCGCAGTGTCGATGATTTACCTGAGAATGATTTGTTAATCGAAGTGCATTATTCATCATTAAACTTCAAAGATGCCATGTCAGCCTCGGGTAATAAAAGAATCACCAGAAACTATCCGCACACCCCTGGTATTGATGCGGCAGGGATCGTAGTCAGTGACAAGTCTGGCACCTTTACAGAAGGCCAAGAGGTCGTCGTATTTGGTTATGATTTGGGTATGGATACCGATGGTGGCTTGGCGCAAATGATCTCTATCCCTGCCGATTGGGCGGTCGAATGTCCGTCTTCTTTAACGCTAAAAGAAGCCATGATATATGGTACGGGCGGCTTAACGGCTGCTTTAAGCGTGCAAAAGCTTGAGAAAATGGGTGCAAAACCTGAAGATGGTGCAGTCGCGGTCACGGGTGCAACGGGCGGTGTCGGTAGTATCAGTATCGCGATATTAAGTCAGCTTGGCTATGAGGTTATCGCCTTCTCTGGCAAGCCTGAGCAAAGCGATTATCTAAAAGATCTTGGCGCAAGTGAAGTCCGTCATCGCGATAGCATCAACGAGATCGGAGATAAACCTGTCGGTCGCGAACTATGGGCAAACGCTATTGATACGATCGGCGGCGACTATTTAGCAAATCTACTCAAGCAAACCAAAGCGGGCGGCGCGGTTACTTCTTGTGGTTTGGCAGGCGGCGCTGAGTTTTCGATGACGGTATTGCCGTTTATCACTCGCGCAGTGTCCCTACTCGGTATCGATTCGGTCTATATTCCACTGGCTGATAAAAAGGCCATTTGGCAGCGTGTCTCGACCGATATGAAATTGCCTAATTTAGAGAGTTATGCTGAGGAGATTACGCTTGAGCAAACGCCTGAGTACTTAGATCGCTTTATGGCGAGCCAGACGGTTGGGCGTTATGTGGTGAATGTGCGGGGCTTGGTTTTTGGTTTAGAAGATAGGTAATAATTAATCCGCTAAATTTAATCCTCCATTAGGATGAAGCGAGTTAAGGATCATTTTACGCTATACATTAAGCTTAGTGTTACGCCCTATATTAAACGATGGAGCATTTTATGAAACAGACAGTTGCTAGTTGGCCTGATATTCCTTATCAAGATTGGAAAGAGACCTGTACGCTATTGCACCTATGCTGCCAGATCGTTGGTAAATACCGATTATCGCATACCCCGTGGATTAATCATGCATGGCATACGACATTGTATGTCACGCCGCAAGGTTTATCGACAGGAACCGTTCCAGATGGTGATCGCTATATCACTCTGACACTCGACTTTTGTGATCATACATTACGTGCGATATCTGACGATGGACGCTCAGAAGAGTTTGCTCTCAAAGACATGAGCGTTGCCGACTTCTATGCTCAAACTAAAATGATCGTCGAAGCGGTAGGCGGGACTTTTAGTATTCATGGACAGCCAAACGAGCTGGAAGATGCGACGCCTTTTGTCAAAGATACTAAAACTCGACCTTATGACTCTAATGCCGTTGCCAACTTCCACACCGCTCTACTCAAGATTGATCGAGTGTTTACTCAGTTTCGCTCTGGATTTATCGGTAAGGTGTCACCATCGCATCTGTTCTGGGGATCGTTCGATCTGGCTGTCACACGGTTTTCAGGTCGTCTTGCACCTCTGCACCCAGCAGGTATTCCGAACTTGCCAGATAAAGTGGCGCAAGAGGCTTATAGCCATGAGGTATCCTCTGCAGGATTTTGGCCAGGTGGTGGCGGTGTGGATGAGCCGATGTTCTACTCCTACACCTATCCAGGGCTAGACGGTTTTGCTGATCAAAAAGTAGAACCAATGGAGGCAAGGTTTGATAAAGACCTTGGAGAGTTTTTGCTTCCTTATGATGCGGTGAGAACGAGCGACAATCCAGACGCCACGCTTATGGCGTTTTTACAATCAACTTATAAGGCTGCTGCCAATCTTGGTGAGTGGGATAGGGATGCGCTGGAATGTGCTCTAGGCAAACCTAAGGTTCCTCGCAACGTTCATTAAGTTTGAGATTTATAGCAGGATGTATTTGATCGGGATACATTACCCTTGAGCAGACGCCTGAGTATTTAGAGCGCTTTATGGCGAATCAGACCGTTGGGCGTTATGTGGTGAATGTGAAGGATTAAAGTTAACGTTATCTAGAACTGTTCAGAAGGCGATAGTAGTGTTCTACACTGTTGGATCACTACTATTTTTTTATTTTCAAGTACTATATTTACTTGTGATAAACTCATAATCACATATACATATAAGAATAAAGAGATAGTCTAAATGCAATGGATATCCGCTTACAGTCATTTATTTAACATATTGAATAAAGCTGAAACTCCAGCCTACCATAGTGGCTCTGAGTTTATTAAAGTAGTACAAAACTTTGATCGCGGATTGCCCGATTACTCACTATATATTGAAGAACGTAAGCGCTTGAATAAAAGTACAAGTAGAAAGGACTTCTACTGGGATATATTAAAAGAACTAGAAGAACCTGTTCGCTTTGAAGTTTTTCGTGCATTTATAGATATTGTAGAGCCACATTTCCCAAATGAGGCTCAGGATTTAAGAGCATATCTATTTGGTAATGCTCAACCAGTCCCAAAAGCAAAAATACCCAATCAGCAATGGAGCTCTGACAAGCTTAACTCAATGCTGTCAAAAATTGATAATGCAATTGATATTTCAAATTATGATTATGCGATGACATTATCATATACATGTTTAGAAGGACTTTATAAATCTTATATTCGTAAACACGTACCAACAAGCATAAACGTGACAGACTTAATACCTTTATCAAAAATCGTTCGTGACGATATAAACTCTAAATTATCGAATAAAGGCAATTATCCCGTTCTAATGGTTACAAGCATTTCTACACTAACAAGCGCTATCGCAAACTCTCGTAATTCGTTTAGCGACTCTCATTTTGATAAAGAAGCGAATAAGTGGTTAGCAACCTATAGTCGCGACTTGGTCAACTCTATAGGCCGTTTACTATTACATTTTCTGTAGATTAGATTTTTTAGTTAGAAAAATTAACCAAAAAAAACACCCAACCAAGTTGGGTGTTTTTGCTATTTAAATAAAGCTAAAAACTAAGCCAAACCCTACTCCCACTCTATTGTAAACAAGACATTTTTATCTTTTATATTCAATGGCTTATTTTCCTGCTAATTGGTAATACCATGAAAAATACCATGCTCAGAAAAGGCTTAACAATATTTTGAAAAATTGCCTACTGAGCGCTGCCGCACAGCTCCATAGGCCGCTTTCCTGGCTTTGCTTCCAGATGTATGCTATTCTGCTCCTGCAGCTAATGGATCACCGCAAACAGGTTACTCGCCTGGGGATTCCCTTTCGACCCGAGCATCCGTATGAGACTCATGCTCGATTATTATTATTATAGAAGCCCCCATGAATAAATCGCTCATCATTTTCGGCATCGTCAACATAACCTCGGACAGTTTCTCCGATGGAGGCCGGTATCTGGCGCCAGACGCAGCCATTGCGCAGGCGCGTAAGCTGATGGCCGAGGGGGCAGATGTGATCGACCTCGGTCCGGCATCCAGCAATCCCGACGCCGCGCCTGTTTCGTCCGACACAGAAATCGCGCGTATCGCGCCGGTGCTGGACGCGCTCAAGGCAGATGGCATTCCCGTCTCGCTCGACAGTTATCAACCCGCGACGCAAGCCTATGCCTTGTCGCGTGGTGTGGCCTATCTCAATGATATTCGCGGTTTTCCAGACGCTGCGTTCTATCCGCAATTGGCGAAATCATCTGCCAAACTCGTCGTTATGCATTCGGTGCAAGACGGGCAGGCAGATCGGCGCGAGGCACCCGCTGGCGACATCATGGATCACATTGCGGCGTTCTTTGACGCGCGCATCGCGGCGCTGACGGGTGCCGGTATCAAACGCAACCGCCTTGTCCTTGATCCCGGCATGGGGTTTTTTCTGGGGGCTGCTCCCGAAACCTCGCTCTCGGTGCTGGCGCGGTTCGATGAATTGCGGCTGCGCTTCGATTTGCCGGTGCTTCTGTCTGTTTCGCGCAAATCCTTTCTGCGCGCGCTCACAGGCCGTGGTCCGGGGGATGTCGGGGCCGCGACACTCGCTGCAGAGCTTGCCGCCGCCGCAGGTGGAGCTGACTTCATCCGCACACACGAGCCGCGCCCCTTGCGCGACGGGCTGGCGGTATTGGCGGCGCTGAAAGAAACCGCAAGAATTCGTTAACTGCACATTCGGGATATTTCTCTATATTCGCGGTTCAGCAGGCATGTCCCCTTTGAGGGCGACCCGACGACAGGATAATCGACCTTATGGTGCGCAAATATTTCGGCACAGACGGTATTCGTGGCAAAGCCAACGAAGGCGCGATGACGGCGGAAACCGCCTTGCGCGTCGGCATGGCGGCTGGCCGTGTCTTTCGTCGCGGTGACCACCGCCATCGTGTCGTGATCGGCAAGGATACGCGCCTGTCGGGCTATATGCTTGAACCCGCGCTCACAGCCGGTTTCACCTCGATGGGCATGGACGTATTCCTTTTTGGCCCGCTGCCGACAACGTATAGGAAGAATAAACGCCCTTTTCACCCAAGTCCAACAGCTTTGGACCGCAGTTGACTCTTTCGACACCCCTGCGATGCAACCCAATCCGGCTGACGGGGAGCCAGCAACGCTGAAAATTTACCCTCCTCTTTCCCACTAGCGGCTCCTTTTCCGACAACCAGCACGGCGGATCCCTGCCGCGGCGCTGTGAACGCAGCATTTTGATTGGTATCGTTGGCCTTCAGGCTCGTCAGTCAAACAGACCCAGGAGCAGCTCAGCCGGTGGCGCCCGGCTTTCGGGTAACGCCCTGGTCCCGCTGGTTTCGGCTTTGTGCTTCAGGTGATCAAGGATCTGCTTGATCACTATAGGGTCTTCAATGCAGGCGATGACTTTCATGGCGCCGCCGCAGCCGCTGCAGGTCTCGATGTCGATATTGAAAACACGCTTGAGCCGTTGCGCCCATGTCATCGACGCTCGCCGTTGTGCTGGTGTTGCCGGTTCATCAGCCACCCTGACCTTGTTGCCCCTGCCCCGTTTTGCCGGCGTGACCAACGCCCGGTGCCGACTGTTGGGTGCGAACACCCCGTGGAAGGGGAGCCCGCAGAATTCGGAAAAAATCGTACGCTAACAGTGCAAGCGTCCCGACCACGCCCGACTGTAGCTTGTTGACCGGTTAATCTGTCTCGCGGCTAAAGCGATAGAACAGGTTCGGCTCGCTGACCACGTACAAATACCCTTCATCGTCGATGGTTACGCCTTCGGCCTGGGGTATGCCCTTCAGCAAACCAGCAAACCCTCTCGCCAGGGAGCGGAAACTCACCACTTTGCCCTCGTCGGTCATTTCAATCAGCAGTTTCGACTCGTCACTGAGCAGAATCAGATGGCCACTCTGTTGGTCGAAGACGACCGAAGATAAGTCAGTCGCAAACACCTTGTCCTTTACCAAGCTGGACAGGTCGCGGACGTGCAGGGAAAAACCTCCTGCCAGGCTGGCACGAAGGCCGCCCACTTCCAGCAATTGGCGGGGGTCACGCTCCTTGGTCACAAACAGGCGGTCGCCTTTCAGGTCGTAGGCGAGCCCTTCAAGGCCTTTGTTGTCCTCCTTGCCAAGCGCCAGGGTCAGAGCTGGATACTGGTCTCGGCTCAATGGTCGATCAGGAGAAAGTTTACCGTCTTCAGCGATGGGGACATCCACGACAACCAGGCTCTGCCGGCGCTCTTCGGCGATTACCAGCTGGCCGTTGCCGGCATAGGACACCGCCTCCACATCGTGGAAGCCATCCAGGCTGTAACGTCTTTCCACATCACCGTCACGACTGAGGGCCAATAGTTCGTTTGGGCCGTTGGTGACCGCCCACAGCAGGTTTAGGTCAGGGTCGAAGGTCAGGCCCGAAAGATTGTTGTCCACACCTGGAACCGGCTTAGCATCCAGCTCAACCCGATAGTCAGGCAGCCACACAGAGCGCTCCTGCCAATCATCGGTGTGCCAGTGGGTCTTGATCCAGAAGTACAAACGATCATCAAGGTGATGGGTGCGGACTTGGAATACGGCGAGCAGGGCAAGGCACAACAGCACCCACATCCAAGCACTTGCTTTCCGTGTTCGGCCCAGCCAGTGTTTAGCCATCGAATACATCAGAGACCTCGTTAATTGGGAGATGCAGCGCGCCGCGCGGTGGTTTCAACCCGACTCGACGCGGCTGGCACAGGTGATGCACAGTGGCGTGGCCGGATCGAATTCCAAGCGGCCTGAGGCGATCAACTCGCCGCATTGGTTACACCAGCCATACTCACCCTCGTGCCAACGCTTGAGGGCCAGCTGGAGGCGGACGCGTTCATGCTGCGCCCGACTGCGGATGGCATCGTTCATTGCTTGCTGCTGGAGTGCATCCATCCTCGACAAACGCCCTACCTTGCCTTGATCCAGCTCTACCGATTGCGAGCGAGACTCAGCGTCTTCCAGCAATCGATCCAGCTCGGCAGCCCGCTGTTCCAGCAGGGTCTTGAAATGGGCAAGATCGAGGGCGTCGTCCATGGCCATTAGCGCAGCAGTAACAGCGGACTGGTGGTGGTGCGGAGCATGCTGGTCGTGGTGCTTCCGACCAGGAACTGCCGGATACGGGAATGGCCATAGGCCCCCATCACCAGCAGATCAATGCCATGCTCTTTCTGATAGGCGTGCAGGGTAGGCTCTATCTCACCGCTCAGGGTCTCGGCACGAACAGTGAACCCGGCGTTGAGCAGCACTTTTTGCGCCCAGTCCAGCTGCGCCGACGACTCGTCGTTCACGGGCCCGACCATGACCAGGTGGATCGGTAGTCCCTTCAGCAGGGGGCTGGCTGCCAGCATCTCCACACCCTTGCGGGTAGTAGCACTGCCATCGAAGGCCAGCATTGCGCTCTGGGGCTTCTGAAAGCTGGTCGGGGTGACCAGGATCGGCCGGTGCATGACACGAATCACGCTTTCCAGCTGGCTTCCGACATGCTGACTCAGGCCTCCACTAGACTCGCCCTGGCGACCGATGACCAGTAGGCGCGTTTCGCTTTCCAGCTCTTGCAGGCTCTCCAGCAGATCGCCATGACGTTGCTTGGACTCCGGTGCGGCCACACCATCCTTCATGGCCCGCTCTTTCGCGGCCGCTAACATGATCCGCCCCTGCTCCAGGGCCAACTTGCCGCGCTGTTCATCCAGGGAAGCAAGCTCATCGAGTAGGTGCTCGCGGCTGCCAAGGCCGATATTGCCACTCAGATCCGGTGCAACCGGGTACTGGCGCTGATCCAGCACATGCAGGAAGGTCAACGGGGCTTCCAGGCTCAGACTGGCCCAGGCCGCATAGTCGCACACGGCTGGGGCCGAGGCGGAACCGTCGATACAGGCGATTATGTGGTTCATTGTTGTTCTCCTTCTCAGTGGCCCATGAGTTGATCAATGGCGTCGGGTTTATCGTGAACGCCGAAGCGATCCACGATAGTGGCGCTTGCTTCGTTGAGGCCCAGCACTTCGACTTCGGTGCCTTCGCGGCGGAACTTGATGACCACTTTGTCCAAAGCGGCAACGGCGGTGATATCCCAGAAGTGGGCGCGATTCAGGTCGATGGTTACCTTGTTCAGGGCTTCTTTGAAGTCGAAGGCCGCGACGAACTTGTCTGCTGAGCTGAAGAACACCTGGCCGGTGACGTTATAGCTACGATGCTCGCCGGCTTCGTCCAGCGAAGAGCTGATCGCCATGTAATGGCCAACCTTGTTGGCGAAGAACATCGCGGCCAGCAGCACGCCGGCCAGCACGCCGAAGGCCAGGTTATGGGTGGCGACCACGACCACCACGGTGACGACCATGACAATGTTGGTCGACAGCGGATGCTTCTTCAGGTTGCGCAGCGAATCCCAACTGAAGGTGCCGATGGACACCATGATCATCACTGCCACCAGCGCCGCCATCGGGATCTGCTTCAACCAGTCGCCGAGGAACACCACCATCAGCAGCAGGAATACGCCTGCGGCAAGGGACGACAGGCGCGAACGACCACCGGATTTCACGTTGATGATCGACTGACCAATCATCGCGCAGCCGGCCATACCGCCGAGCAGACCCGAAGCAATGTTGGCCACGCCCTGGCCCTTGCACTCGCGGTTCTTGTCGCTGGGGGTGTCGGTCAGGTCGTCAACAATGGTCGCGGTCATCATCGACTCCAGCAGACCGACCACGGCCAGTGCTGCCGAGTAAGGGAAGATGATGGCCAACGTCTCGAACGTCAGCGGCACGTCAGGCCAGAGGAAGATTGGCAGCGTATCGGGCAGTTGGCCCATATCGCCGACCGTGCGGATATCTAGCCCAACCGACATGGCGACGGCGGTCAGCACGATGATGCACACCAGCGGCGATGGGATGAGCTTGCCGATCTTGGGGACGTAGGGGAACAGATAGATGATGCCGAGGCCTGCGGCTGTCATGGCGTAGACGTGCCAGGTGACGTTGGTTAACTCGGGTAGCTGAGCCATGAAGATCAGGATCGCCAGGGCATTGACGAAGCCGGTCACCACCGAGCGCGAGACGAAGCGCATCAGTGAGCCGAGCTTCAGGTACCCAGCAGCGATCTGTAAAACACCACATAGCAGCGTGGCGGCCAGCAGGTATTCGAGACCATGATTCTTGACCAGGGTCACCATCAGCAGTGCCATGGCCCCGGTTGCGGCCGAGATCATTCCGGGTCGGCCACCGACAAAGGCGATCACCACGGCGATACAGAAAGAGGCGTACAGGCCGACCTTGGGGTCAACCCCGGCAATGATCGAGAAAGCGATGGCTTCAGGGATGAGGGCCAGTGCGACCACAATACCGGCGAGGATGTCGCCACGGATGTTGGATAACCAGGTTTGTTTTAACGAGTGGAGCATCAGAATTCCCAAGGCAATGGATCACGCAGCGCAGCATGGCGCAGGCCATGTGCAACTGGTCGATATGAGGTCAAATTGTCGGATGTAGGGGGGCTGTGGCGGGTGTTGAAACCGAAAGCACAGCAGAGCGCGACCGCTGGCAGAGCAAGCAGTCACAGATGATGCGGGGGGCGAAGCGCTATGGCGGCGTAGGCAGCCAGATCATGTTTTGCAGGGTAAGCATGAGGTCTTATCGAGTGTCTTTGGTAACTCAATGGCCGCGACAGTCTACAGGAAGAGGGTAATTACTGCGAGTCAACCCTGAGTAGGGCGTCCTGCTTGGATGTCAGCCTGAGCTATACCCTAACTGGATGTCAGGCAAGGTGTCATTTTCAGAAGACGACTGCACCAGTTGATTGGGCGTAATGGCTGTTGTGCAGCCAGCTCCTGACAGTTCAATATCAGAAGTGATCTGCACCAATCTCGACTATGCTCAATACTCGTGTGGGCTCTGTTGCAAAAATCGTGAAGCTTGAGCATGCTTGGCGGAGATTGGACGGACGGAACGATGACGGATTTCAAGTGGCGCCATTTCCAGGGTGATGTGATCCTGTGGGCGGTGCGCTGGTATTGTCGCTATCCGATCAGCTATCGCGACCTTGAGGAAATGCTGGCGGAACGCGGCATTTCGGTCGACCATACGACGATCTATCGCTGGGTCCAGTGCTACGCCCCGGAGATGGAGAAGCGGCTGCGCTGGTTCTGGCGGCGTGGCTTTGATCCGAGCTGGCGCCTGGATGAAACCTACGTCAAGGTGCGGGGCAAGTGGACCTACCTGTACCGGGCAGTCGACAAGCGGGGCGACACGATCGATTTCTACCTGTCGCCGACCCGCAGCGCCAAGGCAGCGAAGCGGTTCCTGGGCAAGGCCCTGCGAGGCCTGAAGCACTGGGAAAAGCCTGCCACGCTCAATACCGACAAAGCGCCGAGCTATGGTGCAGCGATCACCGAATTGAAGCGCGAAGGAAAGCTGGACCGGGAGACGGCCCACCGGCAGGTGAAGTATCTCAATAACGTGATCGAGGCCGATCACGGAAAGCTCAAGATACTGATCAAGCCGGTGCGCGGTTTCAAATCGATCCCCACGGCCTATGCCACGATCAAGGGATTCGAAGTCATGCGAGCCCTGCGCAAAGGACAGGCTCGCCCCTGGTGCCTGCAGCCCGGCATCAGGGGCGAGGTGCGCCTTGTGGAGAGAGCTTTTGGCATTGGGCCCTCGGCGCTGACGGAGGCCATGGGCATGCTCAACCACCATTTCGCAGCAGCCGCCTGATCGGCGCAGAGCGACAGCCTACCTCTGACTGCCGCCAATCTTTGCAACAGAGCCTCCGTCGCCATGCTCACCTCGCTTTGGTGCACACGAGTATTGAGCATAGTCGAGATTGGTGCAGATCACTTCTGATATTGAACTGTCAGGAGCTGGCTGCACAACAGCCATTACGCCCAATCAACTGGTGCAGTCGTCTTCTGAAAATGACATTTGGTATCTCTCATAAACGGATGTTTTTGAGAGAACTATCTTCGGCCTTCACACGCACGAAAGGCGGCGAAGCTCCGCCGTTAATCCGTCCGCCGGAGATCTCGCCCAGGCAGGCTGAAGGCCGAGCAAGCCTGACAGGCCCGAAAAGCCCGGCACGGGCGTCGGCGGCGATGACGGCGGCGGCATTATCCAGGGTTGATGATGGAAGTGGAGGATATCGACAACCTCTCGCGCAACCAAGACATCGCGGTCGGACTGCAAGTGATCTTGAAGCCACGGGCCCGTCCCACCCCGACATGGACCTCGATGCCCGAACGGACGTTAGATTTCGAGTTCTAGGCGTTCTGCGATGAAGGTTGGATCCCAGCCGGGATTGAAAGTGTCGACGTGGGTGAATCCGAGCCGCTCGTATAGGCCACGCAGGTTCGGGTGGCAGTCGAGCCGCAGCTTGGCGCACCCCTGCGTTCGCGCGGCATGGCGGCAAGCCTCGATCAGCGCGGAGCTGACACCCCGGCCCGCATGTGTCCGTCGCACCGCGAGCTTGTGCAGATATGCGGCCTCCCCCTTGAGGGCGTCGGGCCAGAACTCGGGATCCTCGGCCGACAAGGTGCAACAGCCGACGATGCCGTCGCTGCAACTCGCGACTAGGAGCTCGGATCTCAGGACGAAGGTCTCCGCGAATGTCCGGTCGATCCGCGCGACGTCCCAGGCGGGCGTTCCCTTGGCGGACATCCACGCCGCAGCGTCGTGCATCAGCCGCACAACCTCGTCGATATCACCCGAGCAGGCGACCCGAACGTTCGGAGGCTCCTCGCTGTCCATTCGCTCCCCTGGCGCGGTATGAACCGCCGCCTCATAGTGCAGTTTGATCCTGACGAGCCCAGCATGTCTGCGCCCACCTTCGCGGAACCTGACCAGGGTCCGCTAGCGGGCGGCCGGAAGGTGAATGCTAGGCATGATCTAACCCTCGGTCTCTGGCGTCGCGACTGCGAAATTTCGCGAGGGTTTCCGAGAAGGTGATTGCGCTTCGCAGATCTCCAGGCGCGTGGGTGCGGACGTAGTCAGCGCCATTGCCGATCGCGTGAAGTTCCGCCGCAAGGCTCGCTGGACCCAGATCCTTTACAGGAAGGCCAACGGTGGCGCCCAAGAAGGATTTCCGCGACACCGAGACCAATAGCGGAAGCCCCAACGCCGACTTCAGCTTTTGAAGGTTCGACAGCACGTGCAGCGATGTTTCCGGTGCGGGGCTCAAGAAAAATCCCATCCCCGGATCGAGGATGAGCCGGTCGGCAGCGACCCCGCTCCGTCGCAAGGCGGAAACCCGCGCCTCGAAGAACCGCACAATCTCGTCGAGCGCGTCTTCGGGTCGAAGGTGACCGGTGCGGGTGGCGATGCCATCCCGCTGCGCTGAGTGCATAACCACCAGCCTGCAGTCCGCCTCAGCAATATCGGGATAGAGCGCAGGGTCAGGAAATCCTTGGATATCGTTCAGGTAGCCCACGCCGCGCTTGAGCGCATAGCGCTGGGTTTCCGGTTGGAAGCTGTCGATTGAAACACGGTGCATCTGATCGGACAGGGCGTCTAAGAGCGGCGCAATACGTCTGATCTCATCGGCCGGCGATACAGGCCTCGCGTCCGGATGGCTGGCGGCCGGTCCGACATCCACGACGTCTGATCCGACTCGCAGCATTTCGATCGCCGCGGTGACAGCGCCGGCGGGGTCTAGCCGCCGGCTCTCATCGAAGAAGGAGTCCTCGGTGAGATTCAGAATGCCGAACACCGTCACCATGGCGTCGGCCTCCGCAGCGACTTCCACGATGGGGATCGGGCGAGCAAAAAGGCAGCAATTATGAGCCCCATACCTACAAAGCCCCACGCATCAAGCTTTTGCCCATGAAGCAACCAGGCAATGGCTGTAATTATGACGACGCCGAGTCCCGACCAGACTGCATAAGCAACACCGACAGGGATGGATTTCAGAACCAGAGAAAGAAAATAAAATGCGATGCCATAACCGATTATGACAACGGCGGAAGGGGCAAGCTTAGTAAAGCCCTCGCTAGATTTTAATGCGGATGTTGCGATTACTTCGCCAACTATTGCGATAACAAGAAAAAGCCAGCCTTTCATGATATATCTCCCAATTTGTGTAGGGCTTATTATGCACGCTTAAAAATAATAAAAGCAGACTTGACCTGATAGTTTGGCTGTGAGCAATTATGTGCTTAGTGCATCTAACGCCGAAGTTAAGTCGTGCCGCGAAGCGGCATCGGCTTGAACGCATTGTTAGACATCATTGCCGAGCACCTTGGTGATCTCGCTTTTCATGAAGTGAATAAATTCTTCCAACTTATCTGCGCGTGAGGCCAAGTGATCTTCTTTTTGTCCCAGATAAGCTTGCTTAGCTTCAAGTAAGACGGGCTGATACTGGGCAGGTAGGCGTTTTATTGCCCAGTCGGCAGCGACATCCTTCGGCGCGATTTTGCCGGTTATTGCGCTGTACCAAATGCGGGACAACGTAAGCACTACATTTCGCTCATCGCCGGCCCAGTCGGGCTGCGAGTTCCATAGCTTCAAGGTTTCCCTCAGCGCCTCGAATAGATCCTGTTCAGGAACCGGGTCAAAGAATTCCTCCGCTGCCGGACCTACCAAGGCAACGCTATGTTCTCTTGCTTTTGTAAGCAGGATAGCTAGATCAATGTCGATCATGGCTGGCTCGAAGATACCCGCAAGAATGTCATTGCGCTGCCATTCTCCAAATTGCAGCTCGCGCTTAGCCGGATAACGCCACGGGATGATGTCGTCATGCACGACAAGGGTGACTTCTATAGCGCGGAGCGTCTCGCTCTCGCCAGGGAAAGCCGAAGCCTCCATAAGATCATTGAGCAATGCTCGCCGCGTCGTTTCATCAAGCTTTACGGCCACAGTAACCAACAAATCAATATCGCTGTATGGCTTCAGGCCGCCATCCACTGCGGAGCCGTACAAATGCACGGCCAGCAACGTTGATTCCAGATGGCGCTCAATGACGCTTAGCACCTCTGATAGTTGGTTCGAAATTTCGATGGTCACCGCTTCCCTCATGATGTCTAACGCCTGAAATAAGCCGTGCCGCGAAGCGGCATCGGCTTGATTGAATTGTTAGACGGCAAACTCGAGCCAATACTTGTGCAGGCCAACAATATTAGACGAGCACAGCATGGGCATTGCCGCTTTGATCTTCTCCAGTGACCAATTCCACCACTCCATCTCCAGAAGCAATGAAATTTCCTCATCGGTGAAGCGTTTCTTAATCTTCTTAGCGGGATTGCCGCCAACGATAGCGTAAGGCTCCACATCTTTTGTCACCAACGAGCGGCTGCCTATCACCGCACCGTGCCCGATCTTGATTCCGGGCATGACCATTGCCTCAGAGCCGATCCAAACGTCATTGCCAATGACAGTATTACCTGCTTTTTGGAAGGCATCGAGTGCGCTTGAGAATGCAGGTTCTTCCTGCATATAAAAGAACGGGAAAGATGATGCCCAGTCGTACCGATGCCCCTGATTGCCAGCCATGATAAAGGAAGCCCCACTCCCGATAGAGCAGAAACTACCGATGATCAACTTATCAACGTCATCACGATCTGGAAGCAAGTATCGCGCGCATTCATCAAATGAGTGCCCGTGATAGTAGCCAGAGTAATAGCTGTACCGCCCAACTTTGATATTGGGGTTCTTCACTTGCTCAGAAAGCAGCTTGCCTTTGAAGGGGCTATCAAAGTAGTTGGTCATAAGAGATCCCGCGGTCTGTGCCTTTGCCGTCTAACGCCAACAGCAAGCGCGCCGTTTTTTGGCGTCGCCTTGACTGTTTTTGTTAGGGACAACTCTCATAATATACCTAAAGTGGTAAGACTTTTTCGGCCCAACTCCACACGCTTTTTAGCATCGGAGTCTTTCAATATGTCGATATTCAAAGCAAAGCTATAGACTTTTCCTTGCTTTACCACCCACCCGACCCACCATCCGATATCGGGATCAGGCGTATCTGTCCAACCAGTCTTACCGTGCAGTGCCCAATTGTCGCCATTTTCAAGACGTGTTATCTCACGCACTTGGTCCTGAATTTTGGTGGTGTATGGCAGCTTGTTCTGAGCTAAATCCGCTAGAAAGACTGTTTGCTCCACCGCAGAAATGGTCAATGGCCCTTCCAGCCAAAATTTGTCTACGACGGTGCCTACCTGATTGTTACCATACCCTATTAGTGCAAGATTTTTAGCCATACGGTCAAGCGTGATTCGCCGAGCAAGTCCTTGGTAAACGGGCACGTTTGAAATTGGTATGGCGTCGCGAAGAGACATGTCTTTCTCCCACGAGGAAAAGGGCTGTTCTTCTCCGCCGTATGGCAAAACCTGGTCTACATTCTCAACCGCGTTCTCAGCGAGACCTATAAGTGTGTGTGGGATCTTGTAAGTTGATGCAGGAATAAACCGAGTTTCCGCGCGCTGCCGGTCGAATCCGATGATCGTATCTTCTTCTACGTCGTATAGAACGAAGGTTCCTCGCACCTCTGCATCAATAAAAAGTTTCTCAATATCTGAGCTATTTTTCCATTCGGTAGCGAAAGCATAGTTCGAAACTATTAGAAAAAATAAACCAATAACTCTCTTCATCTACTTCTCCCTAACGCCTGGCACAGCGGATCGCAAACCTGGCGCGGCTTTTGGTACAAAAGGCGTGACAGGTTTGCGAATCCGTTGCTGCCACTTGTTAACCCTTTTGCCAGATTTGGTAACTATAATTTATGTTAGAGGCGAAGTCTTGGGTAAAAACTGGCCTAAAATTGCTGGGGATTTCAGGAAAGTAAACATCACCTTCCGGCTCGATGTCTATTGTAGATATATGTAGTGTATCTACTTGATCGATCAGGCTTTTGTATATCTCCCCACCACCTGAAACAATGACATGATCCGTTATTTTCTTTAGGTTGGTTAAAGCATCTTTAATTGATGGAAAGATCACTACGTTCTCATTGTCAGATGTAAAACTTGAACGTGTTACGACCGCATACTTTCGGTTGGGTAATGCTCCCATTGATTCAAAAGTCTTGCGTCCAACCAACAGCCATTGGTTATAGGTAATAGCTTTAAACAGGAGCTGTTCACCTTTGGCACTCCATGGAATATCAGGGCCATTCCCGATAACTCCATTCTTCGATATAGCTACCATTAGTGATAGTTTCACAATTCTTCCTCAGAGGTTAACATTTTATTCATAGGCATGCTCATTTTGTCTTTGGGCATCCCTACTCTATTTATTATTTAAGTGCCTGATTCTGCCATACTTTTTCCATTGCCGCAATCAATTCAAATCTGGCAAAACGAGCATGCTCATTTTGCCAGTTTTGGCTGCCTGTTAATTGCGCTCAAACATCCCCAACCAATTGTTTTATATGGATTTTTTATTTCCTATAAAAACAATTCGAGCATGGTTTAAAGTAAAAACGTGCATTATCGTAAGAATAGTCTAAATTATACTGTATAAAGTTACAGTTAATGGTGGAGCTATGGCAAAAAGTCCTTTCTTACTTAGCATCAGCCAAGATATGCGGCAAAAAGGCTATTCGTTGCGTACCGAGAAAACTTACATTCACTGGATTAAGCGGTTTATTTTGTTTCATGGTAAGCGTCATCCTCTAGAGATGGCTGGTGAAGAAGTTAGGCTTTTTCTTTCACATTTAGCGAATGCGGAAAACGTCTCTATAAACACTCAAAAAACTGCTCTTAATGCGCTCGCTTTTTTATATAACCAATTTTTAAATAAGCCATTGGGTGAGCTTGATTTTGTGCCAGCATCCAAGCCAAGGCATTTGCCTACTGTTTTATCGACTGCCGAAGTACAGGCCATTTTTAATAATACGGAATTACCGCGAAATAAAGTGTTAGCCGTCGTGATTGTATATGCTCATAAAACTAAATGAATCTGGTTCAATTTCTTCCTTGAGAAGCTGATTCTTTTCCATAACATATTTTTTTAACCATACAAGTTTTTTGACAATTCCAGGGTCAGTTGAAAACATCTCTAAATCAGCTTCAGCCTTACCTATTAACGTACTCTTTACAGCCTCAATGGTAAGAACATCAGTTCCAGCAACGAATTGCCCACTCCTTTGCAATACATTGAAAGGATTGACAAAATATGCGCCGTCTTCAACCTCTGTTACAAAAGGAACTTCATCGTACATTGAGATTAAATCAGGGTCTTTATTTGAAACATCATGATCCCACTCAAACACACTCCTACCTAAATGCTGATCGAACTGAAGTCTTGGAAAAAAAGCTTCCTTAGATTCAATCTCATGTGCCCGCTCTACAGCAGGACCGAAGAAACCTAGCTCATCAATAAAGACATCACCAAATGCAACACCACCTCTTGCAAGGAATCCTCTACTCATCAACCTAAGAATTGTTAGAGAAACATTGTATGCGGCAATATACGCAAGGTTCACATCGTTTTTTCTTTCATCTTCAATGCCATCTTTATAGTAGAAGAAGAAATATGCACAATCTGAAAATCCGAAAACTTTTCTGTCATATATAACGTGAGGTATTTCCGCTTGGCGATGCGCATGAATAGCTACTTCCTCATGAAAAAGCCGATGAAGCTCATGCTTAACTGAAAAGTCGTTGATGTTTTTGTATCCAATCACATCGACAAAAATGGCAACCATTTTCTTATAAGACATAAATACTCCACATTCCTGGCTAACGTTTGACATGAGGGGCGGCCAAGGGCGCCAGCCCTTGGACGTCCCCCTCGATGGAAGGGTTAGGCATCACTGCGTGTTCGCTCGAATGCCTGGCGTGTTTGAACCATGTACACGGCTGGACCATCTGGGGTGGTTACGGTACCTTGCCTCTCAAACCCCGCTTTCTCGTAGCATCGGATCGCTCGCAAGTTGCTCGGCGACGGGTCCGTTTGGATCTTGGTGACCTCGGGATCATTGAACAGCAACTCAACCAGAGCTCGAACCAGCTTGGTTCCCAAGCCTTTGCCCAGTTGTGATGCATTCGCCAGTGACTGGTCTATTCCGCGTACTCCTGGATCGGTTTCTTCTTCCCACCATCCGTCCCCGCTTCCAAGAGCAACGTACGACTGGGCATACCCAATCGGCTCTCCATTCAGCATTGCAATGTATGGAGTGACGGACTCTTGCGCTAAAACGCTTGGCAAGTACTGTTCCTGTACGTCAGCAAGTGTCGGGCGTGCTTCTTCTCCGCCCCACCACTCGACGATATGAGATCGATTTAGCCACTCATAGAGCATCGCAAGGTCATGCTCAGTCATGAGGCGCAGTGTGACGGAATCGGTGCTGTTGGTCACGATGCTGTACTTTGTGATGCCTAACTTTGTTTTAGGGCGACTGCCCTGCTGCGTAACATCGTTGCTGCTGCGTAACATCGTTGCTGCTCCATAACATCAAACATCGACCCACGGCGTAACGCGCTTGCTGCTTGGATGCCCGAGGCATAGACTGTACAAAAAAACAGTCATAACAAGCCATGAAAACCGCCACTGCGCCGTTACCACCGCTGCGTTCGGTCAAGGTTCTGGACCAGTTGCGTGAGCGCATACGCTACTTGCATTACAGCTTACCAACCGAACAGGCTTATGTCAACTGGGTTCGTGCCTTCATCCGTTTCCACGGTGTGCGTCACCCGGCAACCTTGGGCAGCAGCGAAGTCGAGGCATTTCTGTCCTGGCTGGCGAACGAGCGCAAGGTTTCGGTCTCCACGCATCGTCAGGCATTGGCGGCCTTGCTGTTCTTCTACGGCAAGGTGCTGTGCACGGATCTGCCCTGGCTTCAGGAGATCGGAAGACCTCGGCCGTCGCGGCGCTTGCCGGTGGTGCTGACCCCGGATGAAGTGGTTCGCATCCTCGGTTTTCTGGAAGGCGAGCATCGTTTGTTCGCCCAGCTTCTGTATGGAACGGGCATGCGGATCAGTGAGGGTTTGCAACTGCGGGTCAAGGATCTGGATTTCGATCACGGCACGATCATCGTGCGGGAGGGCAAGGGCTCCAAGGATCGGGCCTTGATGTTACCCGAGAGCTTGGCACCCAGCCTGCGCGAGCAGCTGTCGCGTGCACGGGCATGGTGGCTGAAGGACCAGGCCGAGGGCCGCAGCGGCGTTGCGCTTCCCGACGCCCTTGAGCGGAAGTATCCGCGCGCCGGGCATTCCTGGCCGTGGTTCTGGGTTTTTGCGCAGCACACGCATTCGACCGATCCACGGAGCGGTGTCGTGCGTCGCCATCACATGTATGACCAGACCTTTCAGCGCGCCTTCAAACGTGCCGTAGAACAAGCAGGCATCACGAAGCCCGCCACACCGCACACCCTCCGCCACTCGTTCGCGACGGCCTTGCTCCGCAGCGGTTACGACATTCGAACCGTGCAGGATCTGCTCGGCCATTCCGACGTCTCTACGACGATGATTTACACGCATGTGCTGAAAGTTGGCGGTGCCGGAGTGCGCTCACCGCTTGATGCGCTGCCGCCCCTCACTAGTGAGAGGTAGGGCAGCGCAAGTCAATCCTGGCGGATTCACTACCCCTGCGCGAAGGCCATCGGTGCCGCATCGAACGGCCGGTTGCGGAAAGTCCTCCCTGCGTCCGCTGATGGCCGGCAGCAGCCCGTCGTTGCCTGATGGATCCAACCCCTCCGCTGCTATAGTGCAGTCGGCTTCTGACGTTCAGTGCAGCCGTCTTCTGAAAACGACACAAGGCGCATCACGCCGTCAGAATAGAGTCCGCTTTCACATTCTTTGACACATGCTTGCCAAGGTCATAGATTTCAGCCTGACAAATTCAAGGCTTCGGGCGCAATGGAACCAAAAACCAACGCAAGCCCTGCCGCCCATCCAGCCCATGGAGGCATCTTGCAGGGACAACGCATCGGTTACGTCCGGGTCAGCAGCTTCGACCAGAACCCGGAACGCCAACTTGAACAGGTCGAGGTCGGCAAGCTGTTCACCGACAAAGCCTCGGGCAAGGACACCCAGCGTCCCCAGCTGGAGGCCATGCTCGGTTTCGTTCGCGAAGGCGACACCGTGGTGGTGCACAGCATGGATCGCCTGGCACGAAACCTCGATGATTTGCGCCGCCTGGTGCAGAAGCTGACCCAGCGCGGTGTGCGCATCGAGTTCTTGAAGGAAGGCCTGGTGTTCACCGGCGAGGACTCGCCGATGGCCAACCTGATGCTGTCGGTCATGGGGGCCTTTGCCGAGTTTGAGCGCGCCCTGATTCGCGAGCGGCAGCGCGAGGGCATCGCCCTGGCCAAGCAGCGCGGTGCCTACCGGGGCCGCAAGAAAGCCCTCTCCGACGAGCAAGCCATCACGCTGCGGCAGCGGGCCGCTGCGGGCGAGCCGAAGGCGCAGCTCGCCCGCGAGTTCGGCATCAGCCGAGAAACCCTCTATCAGTACCTTCGCAAGGACGACTGAACCATGCCGCGTCGCTCGATTCTCTCGGCTACGGAGCGCGACACCTTGCTTGCGTTGCCGGAAAGCCAGGATGACCTGATCCGCTACTACACCTTCAACGACTCCGACCTGTCGCTGATCCGCCAGCGGCGCGGCGACGCCAACCGCCTGGGCTTCGCGGTGCAGCTCAGCCTGCTGCGCTACCCCGGCTATGCGTTGGGCACCGACAGCGAGCCGCCCGAGCCGGTCATCCAGTGGGTGGCCAAGCAAGTTCAGGCCGACCCGGCGAGTTGGTTGAAGTACGGCGAACGCGACGTGACTCGCCGCGAGCACGCCCAGGAACTGCGCACCTACCTACAACTGGCCCCGTTCGGCCTGTCCGACTTCCGCGCCCTGGTGCGCGAGCTGACCGAGTTGGCCCAGCAGACCGACAAGGGCTTACTGCTGGCCGGTCAGGCCCTGGAGAGCCTGCGACAGAAGCGGCGCATTCTGCCGGCGTTGAGCGTAATTGATCGAGCTTGTTCGGAGGCCATTGCGCGGGCCAATCGCCGAGTCTACCGCGCCCTGGTCGAACCACTCACGGACTCGCATCGGGCCAAGCTGGACGAGCTGTTGAAGCTCAAGGCCGGCAGCAGCATCACCTGGTTGACCTGGCTGCGACAGGCACCGCTGAAACCGAACTCCCGCCACATGCTCGAACACATCGAGCGGCTGAAGACATTTCAGCTGGTGGACTTGCCCGAAGGCCTGGGCCGACACATCCACCAGAACCGCCTGCTCAAGCTGGCCCGCGAGGGTGGGCAGATGACGCCCAAAGACCTCGGCAAGTTCGAGCCGCAGCGACGCTACGCGACCCTGGCCGCCGTGGTGCTGGAGAGCACCGCGACGGTGATTGATGAGTTGGTCGATCTGCACGACCGTATCCTGGTCAAGCTGTTCAGCAGCGCGAAGCACAAGCATCAGCAGCAGTTCCAGAAGCAGGGCAAGGCGATCAACGACAAGGTGCGCCTGTACTCGAAGATCGGCCAGGCTCTGCTGGAAGCCAAGGAAAGCGGTAGCGATCCCTATGCCGCCATTGAGGCGGTGATTCCCTGGGACGAGTTCACCGAGAGCGTCAGCGAGGCCGAGCTGCTGGCCCGGCCGGAAGGCTTCGACCATCTGCACCTGGTCGGCGAGAACTTCGCCACTCTGCGCCGTTACACGCCGGCCTTGCTGGAGGTGCTGGAACTGCGCGCTGCCCCGGCTGCGCAAGGCGTGCTGGCAGCCGTGCAGACCCTGAGCGAGATGAACGCCTACAACCTGCGCAAGGTGCCGGCCGATGCGCCCACCGCCTTCATCAAGCCGCGCTGGAAGCCGCTAGTGATAACCCCGGAAGGCCTCGACCGGCGCTTCTACGAAATCTGCGCCCTGTCCGAGCTGAAGAACGCGCTGCGCTCCGGTGACATCTGGGTCAAGGGCTCGCGGCAGTTCCGCGACTTCGACGACTACCTGCTGCCGGCAGAGAGGTTCGCCGCGCTCAAGCATGCGCAGGCTCTGCCCCTGGCGATCAACCCGAACAGCAACCAGTACCTGGAAGAGCGCTTGCAGCTGCTGGACGAGCAGCTGGCCACCGTCACCCGCCTGGCCAAGGACAACGAGCTGCCCGATGCCATCCTCACCGAGTCCGGGCTGAAGATCACCCCGCTGGATTCCGCGGTGCCCAATACCGCGCAGGCGCTGATCGACCAGACCAGCCATTTGCTGCCGCGCATCAAGATCACCGAACTGCTGATGGACGTGGACGACTGGACGGGCTTCAGCCGCCACTTCACACACCTGAAGGACGGTGCCGAGGCCAAAGACCGGACATTGCTGCTGTCAGCGATCCTGGGCGATGCAATCAACCTCGGGCTGACCAAGATGGCCGAGTCGAGCCCCGGCCTGACCTACGCCAAGCTGTCCTGGCTGCAAGCCTGGCACATCCGAGACGAAACCTACTCGGCGGCCCTGGCCGAGTTGGTCAACCACCAGTACCGCCATGCCTTTGCCGCCCATTGGGGCGACGGCACGACTTCCTCTTCCGATGGCCAGCGCTTCCGCGCGGGCGGCCGGGGCGAAAGCACCGGGCACGTCAACCCGAAGTACGGCAGCGAGCCGGGACGGCTGTTCTACACCCACATCTCCGACCAGTACGCTCCGTTCAGCACTCGCGTGGTGAATGTCGGCGTGCGCGATTCCACCTACGTGCTCGACGGCCTGCTGTACCACGAATCCGACTTGCGGATCGAGGAGCACTACACCGACACGGCCGGCTTCACCGATCACGTCTTCGCCCTGATGCACCTGCTGGGCTTCCGCTTTGCGCCGCGTATCCGCGACTTGGGTGAAACCAAGCTGTACGTGCCGCAAGGCGTGCAGACCTACCCAACGCTGCGACCGATGATCGGCGGCACCCTGAACATCAAGCACGTTCGCGCCCATTGGGACGACATCCTGCGCCTGGCCAGCTCGATCAAGCAGGGCACCGTCACAGCCTCGCTGATGCTGCGCAAGCTCGGCGGCTATCCGCGCCAGAATGGCCAGGCCGTGGCCCTGCGCGAGCTGGGCCGGATCGAGCGCACGCTGTTCATCCTCGACTGGTTGCAGAGTGTCGAGCTGCGCCGCCGCGTGCATGCCGGATTGAACAAGGGTGAAGCGCGCAACTCCCTAGCCAGGGCAGTGTTCTTTAACCGTCTCGGCGAAATCAGGGATCGGAGCTTCGAGCAGCAGCGCTACCGGGCCAGCGGCCTCAACCTGGTGACAGCCGCCATCGTGCTGTGGAACACGGTGTACCTGGAGCGCGCCACCCAGGCGCTAGGCGAAACTGGCAAGCCGGTGGACGGGGAACTGCTGCAATACCTGTCGCCTCTGGGCTGGGAACACATCAACCTGACCGGCGATTACGTCTGGCGGCAGAGCCGCAGGCTGGAAGACGGGAAGTTCAGACCGCTACGGCTGCCCGGAAAACCTTAGCGTACGATTTTTTCCGAATTCTGCGGGCTCCCCTGGAAGCGGGTTAGGTTGACTCTGGGCTTCGGTACCAGGGCGGCCAGCCTTGCAATGAAATCCAATGGTTCGAAAATGACGTGCGTGGTGCCGTCCCGGTACGGCGTCTTGAGCTGGTAGCGCACGTTGCCGCCTCGTGTTAACGACAGCCGCTTCTCGGATACCGCCGGGCGGCTGATGTACCGGCACAGCCGTTCGAGCTTCTTGCGTTCATCGGCCCTGGCCGCCACGCCGGCGTGCAGGCTGGACCCGGCTACCTTGCCAATCCCGTCACCGAACGGATCACCACTGGTCGGCAGAGTTTGCAAAGTGAACACCTTTCGCCCCGCCTGTGAACCGACAGCGATACGGTAAGTGATCGAGTGCCCCAGCAGGGGTGTCATCGGGTCGTCATCCACCGCATCCGAGGCCAGATAGCTGTTTTCGACATCCCGTTCCAGCAGGCCTTGCCGTTCCAGATAGCGACCCACCCGGTGGGCGATGGTGTGCGTCAGCTGGGTGAGCTCTGGGCTGGTCGGCGCCTTGACCCAGCGGAAACGCGCTGAGCCGTGGGATTGCTCGACATACACACCGTCGAGAAACAGCATGTGGAAGTGAACATTCAGATTGAGCGCCGATCCAAAACGCTGGATCAGGGTGACCGCGCCCGTCTTGGCCACTTGGTGGGTATGGCCCGCTTTCTTGACCAGGTGCGTGGCAATGACGCGGTAAACGATGCCCAGCACCCACCCCATGATCTCGGGCCGGCTGGCAAACAGGAAACGCAGCTGAAACGGGAAGCTCAACACCCACTGACGCATGGGTTGTTCAGGCAGTACTTCATCAACCAGCAAGGCGGCACTTTCGGCCATCCGCCGCGCCCCACAGCTCGGGCAGAAACCGCGACGCTTACAGCTGAAAGCGACCAGGTGCTCGGCGTGGCAAGACTCGCAGCGAACCCGTAGAAAGCCATGCTCCAGCCGCCCGCATTGGAGAAATTCTTCAAATTCCCGTTGCACATAGCCCGGCAATTCCTTTCCCTGCTCTGCCATAAGCGCAGCGAATGCCGGGTAATACTCGTCAACGATCTGATAGAGAAGGGTTTGCTCGGGTCGGTGGCTCTGGTAACGACCAGTATCCCGATCCCGGCTGGCCGTCCTGGCCGCCACATGAGGCATGTTCCGCGTCCTTGCAATACTGTGTTTACATACAGTCTATCGCTTAGCGGAAAGTTCTTTTACCCTCAGCCGAAATGCCTGCCGTTGCTAGACATTGCCAGCCAGTGCCCGTCACTCCCACTCGATTGTAAACAAGCACACAAAACCCTTTAGTGACAACAATTTGCAAGAACTATCAGGCTCAGTGCCATGAGCGCACTACCCGGACTTCATTGCACGGATCGAAGCGGAGGGCCGCTCGCTGCCCGGGTATGTCCGCGAGGCGTTCGATGCCTACCTGCGTTGCGGCGTGCTCGAGCACGGCTTCCTGCGGGTGGTGTGCGAGCACTGCCGTGCAGAGAGGCTGGTGGCCTTCTCCTGCAAGAAGCGCGGGTTCTGCCCGAGTTGCGGCGCGCGACGCATGGCTGAGAGTGCGCGGCACCTGGTCGAGGAGGTGTTCGGCCCGCGGCCTGTGCGGCAATGGGTGCTGAGCTTTCCGTACCCCTTGCGTTTCCTGTTCGCCAGCAAGCCAGAAGCCATTGGCCCGGTGCTGGGCATCGTGCAGCGCGTGAGCGCCGGCTGGTTGGCCGATCAAGCCGGCATCGACCGCGCCAGCGCCCAGTGCGGCGCGGTGACGCTGATCCAGCGTTTCGGCAGCGCGCTGAACCTGAACATCCACTTCCACATGCTGTGGCTCGACGGCGTGTACGTGGAAGCCACCGAGCTGCCGCGGCGCGAACTGCGCCTGCACCGCGCCCGTGCGCCCACCACCGCGCAGTTGACCCAGCTGGCAGCTACCATCGCGCACCGGGTGTGTCGGCACCTGACGCGCAAAGGCTGGCTCGAAGGGGAGGGCGAATCGGCCTTCCTGGCAGACAGCGCTGCAGGCGACGACAGCATGGATGGGCTGCGGATGAGTTCGATCACCTACCGCATCGCCATCGGCCGCGACGCTGGCTGCAAGGTCGTCACGCTGCAAACGCTGCCCGGTGACGCCGGTTCGCTGGAGGGCGAAGCCGGCAAGGTCGGCGGCTTCTCACTGCATGCCGGCGTGGCGGCCGAAGCACACGAAAGCCACAAGCTGGAAAAGCTGTGCCGCTACATCACGCGCCCGGCGATCAGCGAGAAGCGGCTGTCGATAGCGCTCCAGGGCAGGGTGCGTTACCAGCTCAAGACCCCGTGGCGCAATGGCACCACGCATGTGGAATGGGATCCGGTGGATTTCATCGCCAAGCTGGCGGCGCTGGTCCCGCCACCGCGCGCCCACCTGACCCGCTTCCACGGGGTGTTTGCCCCGAACGCCGTCCTGCGCGCACAGTTGACGCCATCGGGGCGCGGCAGGCGGCATGACGCCGCTGTGGAGCCGGCGGACGCAAGCGCGAACGACGCGCCGCGCAGCCCCGAGGAGAAGCGCCGTTCGATGAGCTGGGCGCAACGCCTCAAGCGGGTCTTTTCCATCGACGTCACCGCCTGCGTCCACTGCGGTGGCACCGTGCGGATCGTCGCCAGCATCGAGGAACCTGCCGCCATCCGCGCCATCCTTGGCCACTTCGTGAAGCAGGGCGCGCGGGAAGAAGCGCACTACAGGCCCGCAGCGCGCGCACCGCCAGTGCAAGCCGCGTGACGATCTGCCGGCTGCACAGCCGACGGCGAAACCGGAATCCGAGCCGATGCGGCCACGATCCGCAGGGCGGCGCTCGGCCCGCTGTCGGGAATCAGCGAAGCATGGCTGCTGACAACGCCGCTGCGTGGCCCCGCGATGCCGAAATCCCACTCACAGACGTCCGATCTGTGCCCAAAACGGGGCTTGCGCGACCGCCGCCTACCCAGCAGACTGCCCGAAAAGGGCGTTTGAACTTCCTATACGTAAAGGACGGTGGCGATATGAAAGAGGAATACTACGAAGAATACAGAAGAATCGGTTTGAAAATCAGCTATTACCGCAAGCTGAAAGGGATAACACAGGAACAGCTTGCAGAGCAAATCAACAAGAACACGGCTTTTATAGGTGCGGTAGAAGCTCCGAACGTAAACCGCACAGTATCTCTTGATACCCTGTTTGACATTGCCAAGGCTCTGGATATTCCTGCGTATAAGTTTCTTAAAGATGATTGATTTTTCATTGTGCTTGTGGTAAAATTTAGTTGGGTGGATTTTTCATCTGCCCGATAAATCGGAATTTGCGGAGGATGAATGATGCAATTTACAAAGATTGATGTGAATAATTGGGCACGAAAAGAATATTTCGACCACTATCTTTACAATACACCTTGCACATATAGTATGACGGTAAAACTCGATATTTCCAATTTAAGAAATGGTGGAAAAAAGTTATACCCGACTCTTTTATATGGAGTTACAACGATAATCAATCGACATGAAGAGTTCAGAACAGCATTAGATGAAAACGGACAGGTAGGCGTTTTTTTGGAAATGATGCCTTGCTACACAGTTTTTCATAAGGAAACAGAAACATTTTCGAGCATTTGGACTGAATTTGCAGCAGATTACACTGAGTTTCTTCAGAACTACCAAAAGGATATAGACGCTTTTGGTGAACGAACGGGAATGTTCGCAAAGCCTAATCCTCCGGAAAACACTTTCCCTGTTTCTATGATACCGTGGACAAGCTTTGAAGGCTTTAATTTAAATCTGAAAAAAGGATATGACTATCTACTGCCGATATTTACGTTTGGGAAGTATTATGAGGATGGCGGAAAATACTATATTCCCTTATCGATTCAAGTGCATCATGCCGTTTGTGATGGCTTTCATGTTTGCCGTTTTTTGGATGAATTACAAGACTTGCTGAATAAATAAAATTCCAGTTTATCGACAATATAAAATACAGATAAAGGCTCAACGAGGAATCCCTCCATTGAGCCTTTGTCATACCTATTTAAACAGTATCAATAATTCAAAGTCTTAGCAATAATCCTGTCCGCAGGATTTCCGTCATCGTCCCTGTCCGTGCGGTATGCCAGAACCGCAATTTTCGTTCCGGGGTGAAGCCTTTTGTCAAGCTCGGCAGCTTCGCACTCCACAAGCTCCTCCAAACCGTCCGCCTGTGCTATCCTCACGCCGAAAATGTCAAGCATTCTGCCAGTTCCTTTGAGCATAAAAACCTCTTTTACCTTGCCTTGAATAATCATCTTTTCCATTTTAAATACCTCCGTTATTCGCCCTGCTCAAAGTACAGAGCAAGGGCCTTTTCTATTATCTCGTTCGCTTCCTTTTTGGAATAACTGCTTAAATACCTCTTGTATGTTGCGGTGGGGAGCGTTATCTTTTCTCCCTTGTCCTTTGGCTTTTCGTCCGAATCGTACTCACCGTTCAGCACATCGGTTATCAGCTCATCGGTGACTATCGTGTAAGATGATGCTATCTCACGGAGCTGTTTCGCCATTTTCATATCAATGACAGTAACATCTTTTTCGGTCATAACCTTGTACACATTTCTCTGCTGTTCCTCTGTAAGATATGAAAGGTCAACGGCAGAACGGACCTTTATATTTCCACGGTCAACAAGCACCTTGAACTCGTTTATCAGCTTGTCTATGCGGAGAAGCCTTGCCACCGTTGCGGAGCTTATGCCGTATTCCTCTGCACGTATAGGAAGAATAAACGCCCTTTTCACCCAAGTCCAACAGCTTTGGACCGCAGTTGACTCTTTCGACACCCCTGCGATGCAACCCAATCCGGCTGACGGGGAGCCAGCAACGCTGAAAATTTACCCTCCTCTTTCCCACTAGCGGCTCCTTTTCCGACAACCAGCACGGCGGATCCCTGCCGCGGCGCTGTGAACGCAGCATTTTGATTGGTATCGTTGGCCTTCAGGCTCGTCAGTCAAACAGACCCAGGAGCAGCTCAGCCGGTGGCGCCCGGCTTTCGGGTAACGCCCTGGTCCCGCTGGTTTCGGCTTTGTGCTTCAGGTGATCAAGGATCTGCTTGATCACTATAGGGTCTTCAATGCAGGCGATGACTTTCATGGCGCCGCCGCAGCCGCTGCAGGTCTCGATGTCGATATTGAAAACACGCTTGAGCCGTTGCGCCCATGTCATCGACGCTCGCCGTTGTGCTGGTGTTGCCGGTTCATCAGCCACCCTGACCTTGTTGCCCCTGCCCCGTTTTGCCGGCGTGACCAACGCCCGGTGCCGACTGTTGGGTGCGAACACCCCGTGGAAGCGGGTTAGGTTGACTCTGGGCTTCGGTACCAGGGCGGCCAGCCTTGCAATGAAATCCAATGGTTCGAAAATGACGTGCGTGGTGCCGTCCCGGTACGGCGTCTTGAGCTGGTAGCGCACGTTGCCGCCTCGTGTTAACGACAGCCGCTTCTCGGATACCGCCGGGCGGCTGATGTACCGGCACAGCCGTTCGAGCTTCTTGCGTTCATCGGCCCTGGCCGCCACGCCGGCGTGCAGGCTGGACCCGGCTACCTTGCCAATCCCGTCACCGAACGGATCACCACTGGTCGGCAGAGTTTGCAAAGTGAACACCTTTCGCCCCGCCTGTGAACCGACAGCGATACGGTAAGTGATCGAGTGCCCCAGCAGGGGTGTCATCGGGTCGTCATCCACCGCATCCGAGGCCAGATAGCTGTTTTCGACATCCCGTTCCAGCAGGCCTTGCCGTTCCAGATAGCGACCCACCCGGTGGGCGATGGTGTGCGTCAGCTGGGTGAGCTCTGGGCTGGTCGGCGCCTTGACCCAGCGGAAACGCGCTGAGCCGTGGGATTGCTCGACATACACACCGTCGAGAAACAGCATGTGGAAGTGAACATTCAGATTGAGCGCCGATCCAAAACGCTGGATCAGGGTGACCGCGCCCGTCTTGGCCACTTGGTGGGTATGGCCCGCTTTCTTGACCAGGTGCGTGGCAATGACGCGGTAAACGATGCCCAGCACCCACCCCATGATCTCGGGCCGGCTGGCAAACAGGAAACGCAGCTGAAACGGGAAGCTCAACACCCACTGACGCATGGGTTGTTCAGGCAGTACTTCATCAACCAGCAAGGCGGCACTTTCGGCCATCCGCCGCGCCCCACAGCTCGGGCAGAAACCGCGACGCTTACAGCTGAAAGCGACCAGGTGCTCGGCGTGGCAAGACTCGCAGCGAACCCGTAGAAAGCCATGCTCCAGCCGCCCGCATTGGAGAAATTCTTCAAATTCCCGTTGCACATAGCCCGGCAATTCCTTTCCCTGCTCTGCCATAAGCGCAGCGAATGCCGGGTAATACTCGTCAACGATCTGATAGAGAAGGGTTTGCTCGGGTCGGTGGCTCTGGTAACGACCAGTATCCCGATCCCGGCTGGCCGTCCTGGCCGCCACATGAGGCATGTTCCGCGTCCTTGCAATACTGTGTTTACATACAGTCTATCGCTTAGCGGAAAGTTCTTTTACCCTCAGCCGAAATGCCTGCCGTTGCTAGACATTGCCAGCCAGTGCCCGTCACTCCCACTCGATTGTAAACAAGCACACAAAACCCTTTAGTGACAACAATTTGCAAGAACTATCAGGCTCAGTGCCATGAAAAATACCATGACCAGATCATGAGGTTGAACACGGCTTGCGCCGGCAGCGTTCACGCTCCTGGTCGGCGATCTCGCCCGGCTGCAATGCTAGCTCAGCATCGGTCATGCGCTCCAGCACGTCGCGTAGGCGGATGGTGCAAGGAATGGGCGGCAGCTCGAACTCATAGCCGCCGGCGATCATTTCGGCCGCAATCTCCTCGGTGATGAAAAACGGCTCGTCGTCTTGGTTCGGCTTCTTCATGCCCTTTCCTCCTGGCGCTCATCCTGGCCGACAGCGGCCAGGGCATCGGCTTCCGTCAATGCGTCCTCCACGAACGCGCCGTGCTGCTTCGCTTCGGCCTGGCTGACCTCGGCCCATATCCGTTTCACCTGGGCCGCACTGTACCCGGCCAGCTCGGCGGTCTTGTTGATGCTGTAGCCGGACTTGCGCAGCGCGACAACTTGGGCGCGGCGCTTCGGATCAGCACGGCGGCCCTTGTACCGCCCGGCCTGGCGGGCCAACTCAATGCCTTGGCGCTGGCGTTCGCGCCTGTCCTCGTAGTCGTCGCGGGCCATCTGCAAGGCCAGGCGAAAAAGCATGATCTGCACGGCTTCCAGCACGATCTTGGCGACGCCCTGGGCCTCGGCCGCCAGGTCGGATAGATCGACCACGCCAGGGACGGCCAGGCGTGCGCCTTTGGCCTGTATCGAGGCCACCAGGCGCTCGGCCTCGGGCAAAGGTAGGCGGCTGATGCGGTCGATCTTCTCGGCAATGACCACCTCGCCGGGCTGTAGGTCGCCGATCATGCGCAGCAGCTCAGGCCGGTCGGCGCGTGCGCCGGATGCCTTCTCACGGTAGATGCCGGCGACGTAGTAGCCGGCGGCCTTCGCGGCCGTAGTGATCGCCTCTTGGCGTTCCAAGTCCTGCGCGTCGGTGCTGACGCGCAGATAGACCCGCGCCACCATCGGCGCGGCTACTGGCTTCGTCCTGCGCATACTTGCGGGCTCCTTTGGGCATACTCAAATGCACCCATCTTAAACTGGCAGGCCAATTTATCACATATCGATCTAAATGCGCCTAGCTCATTTTTACAGCTTAAATGAGCTATTGAGCACACTCCATATTTCGACTATTATTGAAACATGGAAACGATAAATGCTGTAGCCGCCCTGGCGGCCATCGCTCAAGAATCGCGCCTCGCGGTGTTCCGGCTTCTCGTCCAGGCCGGCCCCGCCGGCATGGCCGCCGGAAAAATCAGCGAAGCGGCCGGCATCCCGCCGTCTTCGCTATCCTTCCACCTGAAAGAGCTGGCACACGCCGGCATGGTCACGTCGCGGCAAGAAGGCCGATTTGTGATCTACGAGGCGAACTTTTCGACGGCCACTAACCTGGTGGCCTTTCTCACGGAAAACTGCTGCGGCGGCCAGGTGTGCAACCTGTCTTGCACCACGGAAGCCGGGAAGGTGTTGGCATGAGACTTCGCCATCTTTCCGACCCCGATTCTTTGCCCGCTTTGGACAAATCCTTTGCCATCGAGCGCCCGGCGCTCGGGCTGGCACCCGACGCCCCGCCGGTGCGTATCCTGCTGCTGTATGGCTCGCTGCGCGCCCGCTCGTTCTCACGGCTGGCCGTCGAGGAAGCGGCCCGGCTGCTGCAATTCTTTGGCGCAGAAACACGCATCTTCGACCCGTCCGATTTGCCGTTGCCCGATCAAGTGCAAAGCGACGATCACCCGGCCGTCAAGGAGCTGCGCGCCCTGTCCGAGTGGTCAGAGGGACAAGTCTGGTGCAGCCCGGAACGCCACGGTCAGATTACCAGTGTCATGAAGGCGCAGATTGACCATCTGCCGCTTGAAATGGCCGGCATCCGGCCGACCCAAGGCCGCACCCTGGCCGTGATGCAGGTATCCGGCGGCTCGCAGAGCTTCAACGCCGTGAACACCTTGCGTCTGCTCGGCCGCTGGATGCGAATGTTCACCATTCCGAACCAGTCGAGTATCGCCAAAGCGTTCCAAGAGTTCGACGCGGCGGGCCGCATGAAGCCCTCGCCGTACTACGACCGAATAGCCGATGTGATGGAAGAACTGGTGCGCTTCACGGCGCTGGTACGGCCGCACCGTGAAGCACTGACAGACCGCTATTCCGAACGGAAAGCGGCCGGCCACGTCATCGACGAGGCCACCGATCTTTCATCCATCGCCATTGCTCCCCAGCCACTACCAGAAAGCGAAACATCATGACCGAAAGAATCTATAACGTCCTCATCCTCTGCACCGGCAATTCGGCGCGCAGCATCATGGCCGAAGCTCTCATCAACACGATGGGGCAAGGGCGCTTCCGCGCCTACAGCGCCGGCAGTCACCCAACCGGCAAGGTCAATCCCTTCGCCGTCGAAAAGGTGGAGTCGGTGAATTACCCGACCGAGAATCTGCGCAGCAAGAGCTGGGACGAGTACGCCACGCCCGACGCACCGAAGATGGACTTCATCATCACCGTCTGCGACAACGCCGCCGGCGAAATGTGTCCGGTGTGGCCTGGTCAGCCGATCTCGGCGCATTGGGGATTTGAAGACCCGGCCGCCGTCGAAGGCACTGACGCCGAGAAGCGCCGGGCCTTCGAACAAACCTTCCGGCACATGATGAACCGCGTCCGCCTGTTCGTGAATCTGCCTCTCAAAATGCTTGACCAGACGGCCATCAAGCGCGAGCTGGCGAACATCGGCAAGACCGAGCAGGAAGCATGAGCGCCGGCGCACAGGCCATCGCCGCGAAGCCGCGCCAGGCCCCGATGAGCGGCTTCGAGCGTTACCTGACGCTGTGGGTGGCCCTGTGCATCGTCGCCGGTGTTGCGCTCGGCCAGGGCCTTCCTGACGTGTTCCAGGCCATAGGCCGCATGGAAGTGGCCCAGGTCAATTTGCCGGTGGGCCTGCTGATTTGGGTAATGATCGTCCCGATGCTGGTCAAGATCGACTTCGGGGCGCTGCACCAGGTCAAAGAGCATTGGCGCGGCATCGGCGTCACGCTGTTCGTGAATTGGGCCGTCAAGCCATTCTCGATGGCCCTGCTGGGGTGGCTGTTCATCCGACAAGTGTTCGCTCCGTTCCTGCCGGCCGATCAACTGGACAGCTACATCGCGGGCTTGATCTTGCTGGCCGCCGCGCCCTGCACGGCAATGGTGTTCGTGTGGAGCCGCCTTACCAACGGCGACCCGCTTTTCACGCTCTCGCAAGTGGCTCTGAACGACGCCATCATGATCGTGGCCTTCGCGCCCATCGTCGGCCTGCTGCTGGGCATGTCCTCGATCTCGGTGCCTTGGGACACGCTGCTGATTTCGGTCGTGCTCTACATCATCGTGCCGGTGATCCTGGCGCAGCTCTTGCGGCGGCATCTGCTCAAGCAAGGACAGGCCGCCTTTGAACGGGCCATGCAGAAGATCGGGCCGTGGTCGATGGCCGCGCTGCTGCTGACGTTGGTTCTACTGTTCGCCTTCCAGGGCGAGGCCATCATCCGGCAGCCGTTAGTGATCGCCATGCTAGCCGTGCCGATCTTGATTCAAGTGTTCTTCAATTCCGGGTTAGCCTACTGGCTGAACAAGCGGGCGGGGGAAAAGCACTCTGTCGCCTGTCCTTCGGCCCTGATCGGTGCCAGCAACTTCTTCGAGCTGGCCGTGGCGGCCGCCATCAGCTTGTTCGGTCTGCACTCCGGCGCTGCATTGGCAACCGTGGTCGGCGTCCTGGTCGAAGTGCCGGTGATGCTGCTGGTCGTGCGCGTGGTGAATCGCTCGAAGAGCTGGTACGAACGAGGTTGAACATGAGTAGGAAAAAACTGAGGAAATGATTGCAGATTGCCGCGCCGGCCGCTTCCTGGCGCATTCGATCACTGACCTGGAACACCTAGTATCCATGCTTGCTGAGGTCGCCCGATGACAGACCCAAAGAACCTAGAGAACAGGCTGCATGAGAAGGCCGACCCGGCCCGCGCCGTTTCCACTGGTCGGGTGCGCTACACACTGGCCGAACTACTGGCCGACGCGGAAGCATCCGGGGCTTACCCGCTGCCGCCGGAGGAACGCGAATGGATGGATGCGCCGTCTGTGGGTCGGGAATGGCCAAACAGTGAAGATTGAAAAAGGCGGCCAGTTCGAGTGGCCGCCCTTTCGTCATTAGCTGCACGCTTGGCGCAAGGCGTTCATTGCTTCTTGAAAATCAGCCTGTGTCGCCCGGCCCGTTTCAGCTTGGTAGTACACCACCATAAAAGCATTAGCGACGGCTTCGGCCAATGGCCCAAGGCTCCGCGCTTCCGCTTGGTTGATGTACTCCAAAGAAGAAAGAATAGCCGCTGCTTGATGCACTGCTTGCCCTGGTTCGATAATATGTTGTGTTGTCATAATTCACCTCTCCAGTAGGTGTTGATTGAAAGTGCCGGGCTGGTTGTGGCCAGCCCGGTGCGCCTACAGGTACAGCCCCGCCGCCTCCGCGAATGCTGACCGCTCATTCCTGCCGCCATTAACCTCAATACTTATCGGCTTAGTTTCGCTCTCTCTCATAGGGTCTGGCCGTGATACAAAAGCGGCTGTTTCTGTCTCTGCATCGACCTCGGTCGATTGATCACCCAGCGGCGAAATAAATACCTGGCTGACTTCTTCCCTTGGCGCTTCATCCAGGGCCGCCAATGCGGCCATGTATGTTGATGTCGTCATCGTGCTAACTCCTGACTTCGTTACTATCTGGGCCAGAATCGGCGCCCAAGCTATTGCCCTCGAACTGGCCAGATTGGCTTGCTTCTTTCGGCTCCATGCTTTCGCGTATCGAAGCAGCCAGTTTTCCGCCTGTGGTTTCGCTCACTCGCTCCTGGAATCCCTGCTTCACTTGAGAGCCGACACCCTTGGCTAACTCGGAGGCCGTGCCTGTGGCCAGCTTCGCGGCCTTGGCAAAGCCGCCACCGCTTGAGCTACTGCCGCTGTCACCAAAGCCAGCCGCTTGGGCGAATGGGCTACTGCCAGCAGTACCCGCTTCACCACCACCGTTTCCGCCACTGCTGACAACTGACCCCATGCTGGACATGTCACCGCCGGTTTCCATACTCGCTGATGCTTTCTGAAAAGCCGCTTGGAGTGCACTTGCACCTCCGGCTGCACCGGCTGCGGCACCCATAACCGCTTTACCTGCCAGGGCAGCGCCGCCAGTTGCCATACTGGCCGCCGTCACCGCCGCCCCAACTGCCGCACCCGCACCGAAGTTTCCAATTCCACCGGCTGCGCCAATACCACCACCAGACACAAGACCAGAAATCATCGGCGGAACTTTGTTGACCAAGAAAAGCAAGATGACCGATATAACCAACATCACGGCCAGTTCCTGGGATGCCATGTTCTCGCTGATTTGCGTGTAGTAGTGATTGATGAACTCTTTGCCAATCGCAACCAGAAGCACCATTGCCATAAGCTGTGCGGCCAGGCCCAGCACGGTCTTGTAGTAATTGATCGCCATGTCGGAAGTCCAACGACTTCCACCAAAGCCAAGGAAGAACACACCGGCATACAACAGAATCCAGGCTGATGCGAGCAACAGCAACAGGTTGACCGCAATCAACGCCAGGACAAACAAAACAGCCAGGGCCATTAGCTCCATGACCAGAGCAGTTGCCATCTGCCGCCATCCCAGCTCCGAGGTGGCCTGTACTGTGCGGTTGTATAACTCGAAACCAAGATCAAGGATGCTGGAGGGCCCAAGATTGCTATTGGAAAGTCCCCCCGCCTGCGCGCCCAGAGTTTGCAATGACTGAACAATCGTACCGGCGATATTCATGCCCTGGTTCGCATTCGTCAGCAACCACCAGAAAAAGCCGGTGAAGATCGTGAAGCGAACGAACTCCGCGAAGAACTCGCCAATGTCGGCCTTGCGCAAAGCCATCATGCCGAATGTCCAGACCATCGAAATCACAACCAGCGTCCAGAACAAACGCGATGCAGCGGACTCAATAGCTGGCCCCCATGTTGCGGCAGCATCATGAAAACGCTTGAGCACATCATTCATAACACCGCTGCTACTTAGCTCCTGCGCCATTGCAGGTTCAGCCAGCACCATTGTGGCGACCATCATCAAGCCACCTAGAGCAATTTTCTTTCTCATGGCGACCACCTCAATAATCATCTTTAGGGCTGGGCTTGAACTCCCACTGACGCATCTGCTTGGCCTTCTGGAATGCTCTGCATTCCTCGGTAAAGGCCTCTCGGTTCGCTTCGCTGCGCATTTCATTCAGTGCTGCCTGGAACGCATCGGGGGCACACGTCGCCGCATTTGGTTCGGGCATCCTTTCCTGTTCACATCCAGCCAACAACAGCAACGTAGCCGCGGTAGTAAAAAAGATTTTTTTCATCTCACCGCCTCCCTAGTAGTTGTCTGCCGGACTCGGGCGAAACGTCCAGGTACGCATTTGCTCGGCCCTGGCATCACCTCGCGCCTCGGCATCGAGTTCTGCTGCAATCCGGGCTGCCTCCGCGTTGTGTTGGGCGGTCAACATGGTGCGAATCTGCAAGAGCTGATTGGCCTGCTGGCTGGCGAGCTGGTTGGCGTAGCCGATGGCCTGTAGCTGGCCAGTTGCACCCTGGGCCGCGCCTTGCAGCCGCTCCAGGGTACGGGCGTCATCCTTCAAAGCCTTTTGCTGGTCGGCAACGGTCTGGAACAGGGCATCGTTGGCCTTCTTTTGCGACTCTGACGCCAGGCGGCGGTTCTCTTCCATCGCTGCCTTTTCGGCCGGCGTGCATCCGCCGCTGCCGTTGAAGCATGGCGAGCTGCGGTAATAGGCCACGTCCTGAAACTTGGCCAGGTAACGATCCAGGCTGCCTAGCTGGTTCTCGTAATAGGCCAGCGTGTTTTGCGCGGCAATCAGCCGGTTGATCGTAGTCTGCGCCTGATCCCAGATATACGCGGCTGGGGCCATCGTGTTCTGGAGCTGATTTTCGTACTGCTGCAACTGGGTCTGGTACTGCTCAATCTGCTTGAGCGTCTGCGCCACCGACTCGATGGCCGTCATGATGTTCTGGGCCAGGTTGCCGCCGTCGATGACGGGGATACCAGCTTGCACAGGGGCGGTGGTAGTGGTGATAAAGCCGGTTGCGAGTGCAACGGCTAGAGCGGTTTTTTTAGCCGCTAAAATTTTGGACTTCATGGTCGTACTCCGTCGATGAAAAGAAGGCATTGCCTTGACCAAGCGTTGTGCTTGTTCTCGGCAACGTTTCATCGAAGAGCTACGCCACTAGCTGATCGGTATTGCCCTTGGCGCTGAGGCCCGGACTTACAAACGTAAAACTACTCTGTTTTTTTATCGCTTTCGGACAAGCCAACTTCCCGGCCAATCTCTTCAAGCTCTAGCGGCTGTACTGCCGCCGTCAGTATTTCGCGTATTTCCGCGTCGGTGCTCCTATCGTTGAGCGCTGCTCGAACTTTCAACGCACGGTGCACCTCGGCGGGTAAATTCCTGATAAGCACATTTGCCATATCAATACCCTTTTGGTGTACCCGACAACCATGCTATCAAAGATATTAAAAATAGCAAGACCTATACTCTTGCAACCGGCGGTAGCCGATCAGCCCCGCAGGGCAGGATTCCCGTTGAGTGCCCCCGGCGCGAATAAGGGACAGTGAAGATAGATAACCGGCTTGCCGGTTAGCTAACTTCACCCATCCTGCCCGCATTTCACCCACTATTGAAAATCTAGCGCATATCGAACGTAAAGCGTTTTATCGTCAAACAAACACCGATTCTTGGCAACATAACCGTAATCGTCACCAAATCGGCCTGCAATCGACATAGTCGCTTCAAAATCGCTGCTCAATCGGCTTTAAATCGGAACCTAAAATGCCAACAATCGACACAAACCATTCGCCCCGATGGGGCGAGTTGGACGCCAAAAAAGAAGGGCATAACCCGCCCCTCAAGTGTCAATGAACACAAGAAATTTGCCTCCCCTCCCGTCATACCACTAAGGCGACGTATTGATACTTGAGGGGCAACCTTTCCTGATGTTGACACCTTCACGCAGGTTACTGGTTATGGGCGTCCAACACACACGGCTCATTCCTGCTTGGTAATAATAAGAATAATAATCTTCTTATTATTCTTACCGAACGAATGGGCACTGCTTAGCCATTTCACGTTTCGAGCCAAGGTTTCAGTACAGATAACTACAAGTGCACACAGCGGCCCTCCAGCACCGTTAGACGCAGATTCTGCTTCAGCTCATGGAATAAGGGACTCCGGGTTGTTTTCCCCTCTCACAAGGCGTTTCAGCGGCCACTGAAGCCGCCTTCTCTTCTTGGCGTTAAACCATCGGCCTATGGCCGATTGATAAAGCCCGCCAGGGCTTTATTGGCAAGGTCAGAACGCGCCCTCAAGGCGCGAGCTGCACCGCGCATGATGGATTATCTTTAGATAATCTTGGATGGATTTCCCAAACTGCCCGCAAAGCAGCGCACCGTCTGGGTTTTCCAAATTGGGACGGGGAACGTTACGACGGCAGAAGGGGAGCGTTACGACGGTAACAAGGGAACGTTACGACGGTAAACGGGTGCAGTTGCCGTGGGGCCAGGCCTCTTGATCTCCCATTTTCCCTTGGCGTATTCGTTCACTACCCAACCCACGGCGGCAAGTTCGGCCAGTGCCTTCCGGGCAGTCTGACGGCGTTTTTTCATAGCTTCGGCATTGGCTTCATCTGGCCAGACATAGCCGCAAAGCGTGTCCAGTTCCACGCGCCCGGATTTGCCGGGGTCGATCCAGCCGCATAGCCGTTGGTGCATCAGCCGTGCCGGATCAGTCTGTAGCACCCGCACTTCCGCCATGTCGATACGGGCATATGGACGATGCCCCAGGATCGCTTCGGCAATACGCGGATTCAGGGCAACCCATAGCCTGCCGTCCGTCTCGTCAAAAGCATGACTCATCAGGTGGAACGCGGCTTGCCGCCGTCCCTTCGTCACAAGGATGGTGACGTTCGACATGCGCAGCAGGCTGGCTTTGAGCGCCTTGATGTTGTCGCCGCTATCCGTCATGCCCGTTTCTGAGAGCAGTTTGGTCAGGCTCTCACGAACCACCAAGCCGTCTTGCTCAATGGCTTCGAAACGGGGTTCAAGGAATAGCCGTAGCTGTCGCCCCGTCTCACTGGTCGGTTCCGGGGTTAGCAAGATGCCGTTCGGGCCGCCAAGGGCCACGATGCCTTGCAAAAGACGCATATCATCGGCCCCGAGAGGTTCGAATCCGACGAAACGCATGGATTCGTCCTCGCCAAAGGTGTAGGTCACGTCCAGCTTGCAGCGTTTGCGATCGCCACGCTTGAGGCTGCGGAACAGGCCAGGTGCCAAACAGTGCGCGGGATCATGTCGGACGTGGGTCAGGTCATGCTTAGGCTTCTTCACGCTGTCTCCTTTTCACCTTGCACTGCCGCTCCAGTACAGCAGGCTTCAACACGCCGCCGTCGTGCCGTCTAAACCAGAGTTCTTGAAAAGGTGCGCCATAGTTGGCCTTGCTGACGCCAAAGCGGACAAAATACCCACGCTGACAATCATCGACCCCCAGTATCTCGGCCTCGCCTTGCGTCATGCCGGATAGGTACGATTGCCAACGGATGTTATCAACCAGTACGGACGATCCACGACTGGCCTGCTGTTGATCGCCCGACCCCATCATGGCTGCGCTTTTACTCGCGTGGTGCAGAAACACAATGGAGCAGCCTGTATCAGCGGCTATGGCCTCCATGTGCCCAACAACCTGCGCCATCGGCCCGCTAGCGTTCTCCTCCTCAATGTGGAAGCGCCGCAAAGTGTCCAAGATCATCAAGCGACGACCTTCAGCGGCTCGTTTGAGAGCATCGAACCAGCTAGCAGCCATGATGTTTGGGCATTTACCGATCAAGGGTTCAATGAGCAAACCATCAGCCACGGCTTGCCGTTCCGCTGCGCTGAGGTGTGCCCCAAGGGCGTGCAGACGATGGTGAATAGCGGCCGGTGGATCTTCAGCAGGCAGATAGACCACTTGCCCGGTGGGAAACTCGCCTATTTCAAGTAAATCAGGCCCGCCTGCAATCTGTGCAGCCAATTGAAGGGCCAACATGGATTTACCAGCCCCACCAGGCGACACAAGAGCACCAACAGTGCCAGCAACCATATTAGGCAGAACATAATCAATGGGTGGCGGCAATTCCGTGAAAGCCGCCATAAGATCAAGAGCCATATAACTAGCCCTCTATAGGGCCAGGTCGCGCAGCTTGATCACCCGATGATTTACGTGCCTCAATCCACTCTTCGACCTCTGACAAATCCCAGGCGACATTTCTACTGGTTAACGCGATACGGCGTGGAAAATCCCCTCGCTGCTCCAGGTTATAAATTGTTCGTGTCGAAAGCGGGATCATCTCCAGGAGCTTCTTCCTGTTGATGAGGGTCTTTATATTTTGCATGGGTCAATACCTCTCAAATGAATAGTTGCTATTCATCGAGTAGCTGCGCGAAGCAGCTAATCGGTAATTGACCTGCCCGATGCCAATGGCGGCCTTATTTATAAATTCACGGCATCAACTTCAATGCTATCAAAGATAGCAAAAACATCAACCCTTACTGCCTCCCGAAGTCCACTCATCAATCATATCGGCCCAATCCTGCAACATCGCCGCCCGCTGCTCGCGGTACTCAGCCTTGTTGTAGACAGCCCTCACGCCCTTCTGCTCGTGCGCCAGGCACTTCTCGATCCAGTCGGTGTTGTAGCCGGCCTCATGCAACAGCGTGCTGGCTGTGCGCCGCAAATCATGCGGTCCGAACTTGGTAAGTGACTTCCCATCTTTCTGCGCCGCCTTGTAAGTCAGCGTCAGCACCTGGTTAAGTGTGGCAGCGCTCATCGGCGCATCCGAGTCGTACCGTGATGGCAAAACGAAGTCGGAACCACCGGCAAAGGTTTTCATGGCAATGAAAATATCCAGAGCCTGCTGGGACAGAAATACCAGGTGCGGGTTACGGCGTTTCATCCGCTCCTTTGGAATCGTCCACAACGCTTCGCTGAAATTGATCTCGCTCCAGGTCGCATTGGTCAGCTCGCTCTTGCGCACCATCGTCAGCAATAACAGCTTGGCCGCCGCACGGTTTGTTGGGCTTGTGCCCACTCGCTCCATGTACTGGTACATCAGCCCAATTTCTTCTGGCGTCAACGCTCGGTCACGTGGCTCGAATCGAGCGATGCTTGTTGGGCGCACCAGTTCTGCCGGGTTTTCGACCTTCTGCCCACGCTCGATGGCCCAGCGAAATACCTGCAACACGATTTCACGCACATGAACGGCGGTGGCCGGTGCGCCTCGCTCAACAATGGCATCAGCCAGCGCCCGCAAGTCTTCGTGGGTGATCTCCACCAGCTTCTGATTGCTGAATTTCGGCTTCAGCTCACGCTCATAAACCGAGCGGCGCATATCGCGGGTGGAGTCGGCCATCTGGTAGCCACGCAGCCACTTCTCCGCCCAGGCACCGAACGTCTCTGCATCTTTCACCCGCGCCTTGTCTCGGGCTTTCTCCTTGGCCGGCGACTTGCCCGCCGCAACCATCTTCTTGGCGTCACCCAACAGCTCGCGGGCTTCGGCCAGGGTGATGCCACCGACACCATAACGCCCAAAGGTGATGGTCTCCTGCCGACCGTTGATTGAGTAGTTGTAACGGAACGAGATGGAGCCGGCTGGAGTCACTGCCACATAGAGACCTTCCCGGTCATTCACTTTGTAGAGTTTGTCCCTGGGCTTGAGATTGCGCAGCTTGGTATCGGTCAGCATGTACCTTGTCCTTCTTCGTCTCCGATACCATGCTGAAAAAATCTCGAATTTATCGTATTTTTTCTTACGAAACAGTAACTTATAGAATATTAATACCATGAACACACAAAAGAACGCAGCATGGTATCGGCATCAATCATGGCATCGCCAAACCATAATACCAGCTTTAATGCCATGCTCAAACGGTGCTTGGCGCTTCCTCCCGTTGCCAGATCGTGCCAAACACAAACAAAAAAAAGCCCGCAATTACGCGGGCTTAGCGGCATTTCATGCCATCAGGTGCCTGGCTGTGCCAGACGCGGAATCATTCCCACTCAATAGTCGCAGGCGGTTTGCTCGACACATCATACGTTACACGTGAGACCTCAGCGATCTCATTCATAATGCGATTACTCACCGTCTCAATCAAATCATACGGCAGATGGGCAAAGCGAGCGGTCATAAAGTCTACCGTCTCAACCGCACGTAGCGCAATCACCCACGCATAGCGGCGGCCATCACCGACCACGCCGACCGACTTAACCGGCTGGAATACTGCAAAGGCCTGCGCGGTTTTGTCATACCAACCTGAACGCTCGAGCTCTTGCATAAAGATAGCATCGGCTTGACGTAAGATATCAGCATACTCTTTGGTGACTTCGCCCAAGATGCGCACGCCCAAACCTGGACCTGGGAACGGATGACGATAAATCATTTTTGCAGGCAGACCTAAAGTGATACCCAATTTACGCACTTCATCTTTGAATAAATCACGTAACGGCTCAACCAACTCAAAGGCTAAATCATCTGGCAGACCGCCTACGTTATGATGGCTTTTAATCACATGCGCTTTACCTTGGTGCGACTTAGCTGATTCAATCACGTCAGGATAAATTGTACCCTGTGCTAGGAACTCAATGACTTTGCCATCGCTTTGCTCGCTGACTTGACGGGCGCTATCGGCAAACACATCGATAAAGGTTTTACCGATGATTTTACGTTTGGCTTCTGGATCAGACTCGCCTGCCAATGCATTTAAGAATAAATCTTCGGCATCGACACGGATGACTTTGACGCCCATGTTTTCTGCGAATACCTGCATGACTTGGTCGCCTTCATGAAGACGCAAGAGACCTGTATCGACAAACACACACGTCAGCTGATCGCCAATCGCCTTATGCAATAGCGCTGCTACGACTGAACTATCGACACCGCCTGACAGTCCAAGCAATACTTGCTTATCACCGATTTGCTTTTGCAATTGTTCAATACGCATGTCGATAATATTATCTGGTGTCCAATCACCCGCACAGCCACAAATCTGATGCACAAAACGACCAAGTAACACCTCACCTTGTAAAGTATGGGTCACTTCAGGATGGAACTGTAGACCATAATAATGGCGCGAGTCATCTGCCATAATCGCTACTGGACAGCTGGGCGTACTGGCGATGATATCGAAGCCTGTAGGCGCTTCAATCACCTTATCGCCATGACTCATCCACACGTCAAGCTTGGCAGTATTGTTTTCAGTCACGCTATCTTCTATACCGTCAGTGAGCTGCGACTGACCACTGATTTCAATCGTCGCTGCGCCAAACTCATGGATATCACTGGCATGAACCTGCCCGCCGAAACGATCTGCCATCGCTTGCATACCGTAGCAAATACCCAATACAGGCACGCCAAGCTCAAACACTGCATCGTTGATACGCGGGCTGTTCTCTGCATGGACACTCTCAGGGCCTCCCGATAAGATGACGCCTTTTGCGCCAAAATCGATGATACGCTGAGTATCGATGTCATAAGGGAACATCTCACAAAAAACGCCAGAATCGCGCACACGGCGGGCGATCAACTGGCTATATTGCGAGCCAAAATCAAGGATAAGGATGCGGTCTTCTTTAATCGTAGGTAGTGCAGGAGTGGCAGCGGCATTGGTCATAAATCGATGTCCATCAAGAAAAAATTAGTGGCCTATTTTAACAAGTTTAGGCCATCTATTGGCTATTAGATGACCAATTATTTGCAGTTATTGATGATTACTAGTGTTTCTCAGCAATTATTTGAATTTAAGGCGTTTAGCTAGGGTCAAGACAGTAAGCAGCGTGCAAGATAAACGCAGCAAAAACCGGCTAAGCATTTTTTATACATAATTAAATAAATAAAACCCTGCATTTATAATTACTATAGACTTAAACCAGAAGTAATCGTAATGGAGATGAATGATGAATACGCCACAACAGCAGAGGCTCAAAGGCACTCAAGATTACGTTCTAACTCAGTCTGATATCGCAGCCCATTCTAGGGTGAATAATAGCAATGCAGACGCAGTCTATCTAATGGGTGGTGACAGACCGCCGATCGATATTTGCCATTATCCAGACAGCCACCGCAAAATGTATACTGTCTATGGTAAAAGGGAGTTTGTAGACTTAGAAGATCTAGGTAAGTTATAAATTATAACGTCAAGCATAAAGAGAAAATGAAATGGATAATTCTGATGATAAGCAAAACAGTAAAAAACCTGATAAAGGTACGATCAAGCCTGAAAAAAAATACCTTCCAGATTACGTAAGAGTCAGGTCTAAGTATCACAAGCCGCCGCATCTGGGTACTTTTGATGTGGGCATGTCCATTCCGCAATGGCGACCTGACCACGTACCAGACACCCGCATCGATAAGTTTACGTTTGGCATGGTGCTCGTGATACTTTTTGGTATCGCCATCCCCTTGATACTGTTCCCCGAACAAGGTAAAACTTGGGTCGGCATAGCACGTGCTTTTGTCACTGATAACTTTGGCTTTGCCTACTTAGGCTTTGGTGTGCTAGCCATGCTGTTCGTGATTTACATCGTTTTCTCTGATATCGGCAAGATTAAACTGGGTCGCCCAGAAGAGACGGCTGAGTTCTCTAATGGCTCATGGGCGGCGATGCTATTTTGCGGCGGTATTGGTGCCAGTATTTTGTATTGGGGCTTGATTGAGTGGGCATATTATTATCAAAGCCCGCCTTTTGGTATAGAAGGTGGCACGCCTGACGCCATCCGCTGGGCAACCACTTACGGTATGTTTCACTGGGGGCCTGTGGCATGGGCGATCTACTTAGTACCCGCCATTCCCATTGCTTACTTTTATTATGTGCGCCAGACTCCAGTGCTCAAAGTTAGCCAAACTTTGATGCCATTATTGGGTGAAAAGCTGGCGGGTAGTAATTGGGCAAAGATGCTCGATGTCCTGTTTGTCTTTGGGATGGTGGGCGGCGGTGCGACGACCTTGGGTCTGGCCTCACCACTGATTAATGAGGGTTTATATAATTTATTTGGCTTACCACGTAACATCACTATGCAGATTGTGGTGTTGTTAATTACTACCATGATTTTTGCTTATAGTGCGTATCAAGGTCTTAAAGGCGGTATTCAAAAACTCTCTAATATCAACTTTTATTTGGCAGTTGCCTTCTTATTATTCGTATTGGTCGTCGGACCTACGGTCTTCATCCTAAACACAGGTTTGGAGGCCATAGGTCGTTCTATCACCGAGATGCCGCGGATGATGACCTATGTCGAGCCCTTTAAAAACTTTCAAGAATTTGGCTTTGAAAACATCACTTTCCCGCAAGATTGGACCGTTTTCTATTGGGCGTGGTGGTTGGTATTTGCACCGACTATCGGACTGTTTATCGCCAAAATTTCCAGAGGGCGCACCATTCGTAATATGGTCGTAGGCTCGATGTTTTACGGCTCGCTTGGCTGTGCGATGTTTATGATCATCCTTGGCAATTATGGTTTATATTTGCAAATGACTGGCGCAGTTGATGTCGTTGGCATCTTAAATAACGAATCCCCGACGGCTGCTATTTTCTCAATTTTAAATAGCCTGCCAATGTCTTATGTCGTGGTCGCCGTGTTTACCTTTTTAGCCACCATCTTTACCGCCACTACTTTTGACTCGATCTCTTATATTCTAGCCTCTGTGGTACAAAAAGAAGTCGATGATGAACCGCACCGCTGGAACCGTCTGTTTTGGGCATTTACCTTGTGCTTATTACCTGCGATCTTGATGTTCTTAGGCGATCTACAGACCTTGCAGACCGCGTCTATCATCGCTGGTGCGCCACTTATTATCATTCTATCGATGATGATGGTATCGGTGATTAAAGCCGCGCGCTATGATTTGGCTTATCAACCAGATTATAACTTGAAAACCATTCATATCGAAGAGCTGCCAGATAATGCGCCTTGGGAAGAAGGGGAAACCTCAGAATCTCTTGAAGGCTCAGTATTACAGCAGAGTGAGGAATGGGAGCAAATGCGAGAAGATACGGAAAGTGCCAGAAAAGACGAATAAGTGAGCACTTTTTAAGTTATTGGTATTTTCAGGTGTTGATAGATAGGCTGGACTACGTTCGTAGTTCAGCCTTTTTATTTTTATGTCTTAACAATCTATAACAGCTTTACTTTTGATCAGCTAGAGTTCCTTAACCCTGTAAACGCGTTTATAAATCGCAATCTCATAAAAAATAGTTGCTTGTTCTATGGTATTGTATAATCATTATTATGGTATTAGTTTATAATCAGTCTTATTACCGTTAGTTCTGCTAATTGTCAGCCATAGTCAATCCACTATAAAAGAGTGACAGCGCTAACCTCGTTTGAAGTATTATTTATACATCTGTGCTCAGTTGCCTGATGCCTCTTTTAGATTGAATCAACTGTATTATTAGATTAACGCTATACCAGCCCTAGCCAAACCCTCATTCAAAATACAATTATTATAAATCGACAGGTTATGTCATATGAGCAAAATTAAATCACTTACTCCTAAAAGTATTGCGCCAGAATCAGCGGCAATCTCTACTACTGACAATGTTGAGCTAAATGCCACCTCAGAAGGCAATACCCCTGCCAATACGCCTATTGAGCAAACCCGCTGGAATGGTTGGGGCAATGTCAACATTAATAAAAAAGTCTCGCCACACGGTGCAAAGCTGATTCGGTCACACATCGGCAAGACCAAAAAACTCAAGTCTATCAGCTTACAACAGGTGCTCAAAACCGTCCCAAAATCGCGCTTGCCTGCTGCCATCATCGAACTTGATATAGTCTCTATTGATAACGAGGTCAGACTCAGACATGCTCGCGGTCAAAGCTTCCCAGACTGGATAGCCATGCACAGCGGTGACTTTGAAGTCTATCCTGATGGCGTGGCGCATCCGCAATCGACCGCTGATGTTGAAGAACTATTAAAACTAGCCAGCGAGCATGACCTCATTGTCATTCCTTTTGGCGGTGGCACCTCAGTGGTCGGCCATATCAATCCACAAAAGGGCGCTCGCCCAGTATTGACCATCGCCATGAGCAAGATGGATCAGCTTATCGATTTAGATACTGAGAGCCAAATTGCGACTTTTGGTGCAGGTACGCAAGGGCCAGCAGTCGAAGCACAGTTGGACGAGTACGGCTACCGCTTGGGACATTATCCGCAGTCTTGGGAGCTGTCAACGCTTGGCGGCTGGATTGCAGCGCGTTCCAGTGGTCAGCAGTCGCTAGGCTACGGGCGTATTGAGCAGATGTTTGCGGGTGGAACACTCGTCACTCCGCAAGGAGTACTCAACATCGCTGATATCCCAGCGTCATCAGCAGGGCCTGATCTGCGAGAGATGATGATGGGCACTGAAGGCCGCGCCGGTATTTTTACTGAAGTCAAAATGTGCGTGCAGGCTCAGCCAGAAGAAGAGCTATTCAAGGTAGTGTTTTTGCCCAATTGGGAGGCGGGTAAGGAAGTACTCAAACAAGCGGTGCAAAAAAACATCAAACTCTCGATGCTACGCCTGAGCAATGCGGTTGAGACTGATGCACATCTGCATTTGGGCACCTCTCCCAGTCAGTTTTTGGCCATTAGCACTTACCTAAAGGCGCGCGGAATGAGCACAGATAAAGTTATGCTCACGTACGGGGTAACAGGCGATAAAGCACAAAACAAGCTGGCACTGACTCAGTTCAAGCAGCTATTAAGGCAGTACGGCGGCGTAAGTGGCAAACTGGCCAATCTGATGGGCAGCATATGGGCGCATGGACGTTTTAAATTCCCTTATCTGCGCGGCACCTTATGGGAAAAAGGCATCATGGTCGATACCTTTGAGACCGCGACCAACTGGAGTAATATCGACAAGCAGATGCAGCAGATGCAACAAGCGGTACAAACCGCTCTGGCTGATGAAGGCGAAGCAGTCATGGCATTCACTCATATCTCGCACGTCTATAAGCAAGGCGCCAGTCTCTATACCACCTACTTCTTTCGCGCGGCCAAAGACCACGCCAGCACCTTACAGCGTTGGCAAAAAATCAAACAGGCTGCCAGTATCAGTCTGGCCAATGGTGCAGCCACGATATCGCACCAACATGGCGTTGGCCATGATCATGCGCCATACTTAACTGCCGAAAAAGGCGAGCTGGGTATTCAAGTGACCCGTGATATGCTGAAAAGCTTAGACCCTGAGCAGCGTATGAACCCAGGGGTTTTGCTTGAAAACTAAAACATAAAAATGACAATTAAGATGACAAATTTATGAACCAAAGCAAACAGCGCCAGCAAGCACTTGCTCCCCTAGCACGTTCAGAACCTTGGGATATACTGATTATCGGTGGCGGTATTACGGGCGCTGGTATTGCTCGCGAGGCAGCAAGGCGCGGCTTAGAAGTGTTACTTATTGAACAAAAAGACTTTGCTTGGGGCACGTCTAGCCGTTCAAGCAAAATGGTACATGGCGGGCTACGCTATATTGCCTCGGGCGACTATAAAACTACCTTGCTGAGTGTCCGTGAGCGTGAACGTATGCTCAGTGAAGCAGGCGGTCTGGTCAACGAGATGCACTATGTCATGCCGCATTATAAAGGCAAGTTTCCACCGCCATGGATGTTCAACACCTTGCTGCGAGTCTACGATAAACTCGCGGGCAAACGCTATTTTACCTACTTTAAAAAGGACGCTTTTTTGCGTCTGAATCCTCATATCAAGCAAGACAAGTTTTTGGGTGCTAGCCAATTTAGCGATGCAGTGACCGATGACTCACGCCTAGTGATGCGCGTGCTGGATGAAGCCATTCATGACGGGGCGCAGGCGATTAACTACCTCAAAGCCGATTCATTACTTACCGATGAGCAAGGTTTGGTCGTGGGCGCAAGGCTACAAGACACCGCTGCCATAACCAACGACAATGACTCGACTTCTTTAACCCTTAACAACGACGCCTCAACTTACGACATTCATGCAAAAGTCGTCGTCAACGCAACGGGTGCATGGGCAGACACGTTACGGATGCAAGCCAACACTCAGACGGAACAATCATTTCGTAAGCAAATTCGTCCGTCTCGTGGCAGCCATTTGGTGGTCAGTCAACAGCGCTTACCCATCAATCAAGCCTACACCCTACTGCACCCTGTCGATAAACGGGCTTTGTTTGTCTTTCCATGGGAGAATCGATCAGTCATTGGTACCACAGACTTGGATCATCCGCCTTTAGACGATGAAGAGGTCGGTATCACCAGCGCAGAAGTGGATTATTTATTGGAAGCGACAAATGATCTCTTTGATCATGCCAATCTGAGCCGAGAAGATGTGATTAGCACGTGGGCAGGTGTGCGTCCGCTCATCTCAGAGTGCGGCAATGGCAAGCGCGTCAGCCCTAGTAAAGAAAAGCGTGACCATAGCGTCTGGCTAGATAACAACCTAGTGACCGTTAGCGGCGGCAAGCTAACGACCTTCCGCCTTATCGCTCTTGATGTTCTAAAGGTGTGCCAACAGGTGCTCGCGCTTGATGAGTCAGCTATTCAGGATGAGGCGTCGTATAGCAGCCAAGTCTTTAGTAATCCAACCCCAACCCATCCCAAGTTTGCGACTATGCCAACTGACTTACAACAGCGCTTGCAAGGGTTTTATGGTCTACAGCTTGATACCTTACTTGAGCTGGCGCATGACGATGATTTGGCTTACGTGACCGACAGCAATACCATCTGGGCAGAGATTCGCTTTGCCGCGCGCTGTGAACAGGTCATTCATTTAGATGATTTATTATTGCGGCGGACGCGTTTAGGTTTAATACTACCAAATGGCGCGATGACACCATTAATTAGTGCCAGACTAAAGCAAATATGTCAGCAGGAGCTGGGCTGGGATGAGCAAAAATGGCAGCAAGAAGTCAGTCGCTACACCAGTTTATGGCAGCGTTATTATCACTTGCCTGTAGCTTAATGGTTTTCTAGGTTATTTTGAAATCGATACAGTGCTGCTGGAACAAATTTTGTGTAGCCTCTGGAGTGACGAAGTCACACAGCAAGCAAGGAAAATTTGTACCAGTAGCACGCTACCAGCGCCTCATATTTTAAATGAGCCATATATTTATTCCCCACATAGTTAAGGACGACTATGACCACCCTTGATGACCCTATTTATTTCTTAGCTATCGACAATGGCACTCAAAGCGTCAGAGCACTTATCTTCGATCAATTTGGTAATGAGATCAGTAAAGCCCGCGTCCCTATCGAGCCGTATTTCTCCGAGCAGCCCAATTATGCTGAGCAGCACGCCGACTATTATTGGCAAAAGTTAAGTGAAGCCTGCCAGCAGTTATGGCAAACGAGCACTATCACTCCTGAGCAAATCGCAGGCGTCAGTCTCGCCACCCAGCGCTATACCATGATCTGTCTGGATAAGGATAAACGGCCTCTACGCCCTGCTATTGTATGGATGGATTTACGCCGCGGCGAAACCAACGATATTGGTTTCCTGAATCCCCTGACCAAAGTCATTGGCATGGGCGAGCTGGTACAAGAAGCACAGCAAAAAGCGCGCTGTAACTGGCTTGCCCATCACGAGCCTGAGATGTGGGCAAAGACTGCCCATTACGTCAATCTATCAGCGTATCTCACCTATCAGCTCACAGGTATACTTACCGACTCCACTGGTCACGCCCTAGGCTATCTCCCTTATGACTATAAAGCGCAAACGTGGCTGAAACCCAACAATATCAAGTGGCGCTTATTCAGCTGCCGACCAGAGCAGATGCCCAAGATCGTACCACCAGGACAAGCGCTCGGGCATATCAGTACCAAAGCCGCCAAAGCTACTGGAATTTTAGAAAGCACACCCATGATTGCAGCCGCTAGCGATAAAGCCTGCGAAGCATTGGGTTCGGCAGGTCTCGCTGCCGACACTGCCTGCTTAAGCTTTGGCACTACTGCGACTATTAACACCACCTCGAGCAATTATGTCGAGATCCTCAAGCACATGCCCGCCTATACCGCTGCCGCGCCAAATTACTATAACCATGAGTATATGATCTATCGCGGCTTTTGGATGGTCAGCTGGTTCAAAGAACAATTTGCCCAATATGAAGCTCAGCTAGCAAAGACGCAGGGGGTCGATACCGAAAAGCTCCTCGATGCAGCGGTCAAAGACATTCCAGCAGGCTGCATGGGGCTGATGATGCAGCCATACTGGTCGCCCGGCGTCCGTCATCCAGGTGTTGAGGGCAAAGGCGCGCTCATTGGTTTTGGCGATGTGCACACGCGGGCACACGTCTACCGCGCTATCTTGGAAGGGCTGGCTTATGAGCTCAAACTGGGCTTTGATACTATCGAGAAGCGCACAGGCAAATCCATCAAACACCTGCGCGTCTCTGGTGGTGGCTCACAAAGTGATTCAGCCATGCAGCTCACTGCCGATATCTTTGGTATGCCCGCCTATCGTCCACACACTTATGAAGCTTCAGGTTTAGGCGCTGCTATCAACTGCGCGGTGGGGCTCGGCGTCTATCCCGACCATTTAGCCGCGACGCAAGCGATGACTCATTTGGGCGATGAGTTCTTGCCTATTGAGGCCAATGTCCAGCTCTACAAACGCCTTTATAACGAGGTCTATCTAAAAATGTACGAGCGCTTAAAGCCCTTATATCAAAGCATCCAAGATATTACGGGGTATCCTGCCAAGTGAAACTAATATTAACGTCTTATAGCTTGTTTATTAATTATCACCAAACGCCGAATAAATACGATTCAACCCTTCTCTCAATAGCGCCTCAGGACACGCAACATTAAGGCGCATTTTCAAATGCCCCTCATCACCATATTTAATCCCCGCATTAAGCTCAACTTTAGCGGCTCTTAATTTATCATAAAGCACTTGATTATCATCCCCATACGCCGAGCAGTCCAGCCAAATCAAATACGATGCCTCAGGACGCATGACCTTAATATCAGGCAAATGCCCTGCTAAAAAGTCTATCGTAATCTCAATATTTTTTTCAATATAAGCCAGCACCTGCTCAAGCCATTCGCCGCCATGCTCATAAGCGCTTTGCATCACGGTATATGCAAATAAATTGAGCTCATACTCATCATTTAAATTCTGTTTCTGGCTGATTTTTTTGAGTAACGCCTCATCCTTAGCAAAGATCATCGAGCCTTTGATGCCCGCTACGTTAAAGGTTTTGGTCATTGAGGTTAGGCTGACCACTTTATGTGCGTAACCTTCTACTAGCGTTAAAAACGGTGTAAACGTATGACCGCTCAAAGTTAAATCTTGATGAATCTCATCACTGACAATCGCTACCTCATGCTTTTTGCAAAGCAAAAGTAGCGCCTCAAGCTCATTCCTCGTCCATACGCGCCCGCCAGGATTATGCGGATTGCATAACAAATATAACTTAATCTCATGCTCGACTATCTTGGCTTCGATGTCGTCCAAATCTAGCTGGTATTTACCCTCGACTTCTTTTAATGCAGATGTCACCAGCGTGCGATTATTTTGCTGGGCCTTGGTCATAAATGGCGTATAAATAGGGTCATTGACCAGTACCGCATCGCCTGCTTCGGTAAATACCTGCATCATCAGCGCCAAGCTAGGCACGACCCCTGGTGAGAACAAGATATTCTCTTGAGTCAGCTGCAAATCATAACGACTGCCATGCCAATTAATAATTGACTCGTACAAAGCCGCAGTAGGTTTGGTATAACCCAATATGCCATGCTGCGCCACTTGTTCAACTGCGTTTAAGATAGGCTCAGCCGCTTTAAAGTCCATATCCGCCACCCATAACGGAATCGTGTCATCGTTATAATGCCATTTAAGAGATCCTGTATTACGTCTGTCAATTATCTCATCGAAGTTGTATTGCATTGGCATATTCCTTAAAGGGTGGTTTATTTAATATCAACTATAATTGTTTCAATTCAAAAAGAATACAGTGCTACTGGGATGCTCACTTTTAAGTGCAGGTTGCGCAGCCTCTGTCGGCGTAGACACAGCACGCAAGTAAAACTTATACCAGTAGCACGCTTAAATTACAGTCTCTTTTTATATTTTAAATCAACTACATCTTCTCATATCTGATAAACAACTTAGACAACTCTTTGAGTACAAATGGAATCAACGACAATCCCAGCGCAATAAGCCAATCTTGCATCTCTAGTGGTTGAACCTTGAAGGCATCGGCCAATAATGGCACGCTAATCACCACTATCTGCAAGGCAAAACCAAACACCACCGCGGCGACCAAATAAGGATTGGAGAACAGTCCTAACTTAAAAATAGACTTGGACTCATGGCGCAGCGCCAACGAGTAAAATAACTGCGAGCCTGCCAGCACCAAAAAGGTCATGGTGCGCGCATGAGCGAGCGCACTTTCAGGGATATCGCGTTGCCCTAAATGATAACCCTCTTCGCTCAGGCCAATATAAAAAGCTACTAAAGCCAAAGCCCCAATTAGCACCCCGCCTATAATCGCTCGAAACCCCACCCCACCTGCAAAGAAGCTCTCTTTAGGGTCACGTGGTTTGTCATTCATCACCTCTTTATCAGGCGTATCGACGCCCAGCGCAATCGCGGGGAATGAGTCGGTAATTAAGTTAATCCACAAAATCTGCGTGGCTAATAAAGGCAGCGGCCAAGCAAAGATAATCGCCACCAAGATCGTAATGACCTCACCAAGGTTACAAGATAACAAGAAAACTACCGACTTCTTGATATTCTTATAGATGTTTCGTCCCTCTTCAATCGCATGAACGATGGTAGTAAAGTTGTCATCGGCCAAAATCATGTCGCTGGCACCCTTGGACACATCGGTGCCGGTAATGCCCATCGCCACTCCAATGTCAGCAACCTTTAGCGCTGGCGCATCGTTGACCCCGTCGCCGGTCATCGAGACGATATTGCCATGCGACTGTAAGGCTTTGACGATGCGTACTTTGTGCTCTGGGCTAACGCGCGCAAACACGCGGTAGTTAAGCACTTCTTTGTTAAAGACTTCTTCACTCATCTGATTGATCTCAGACCCTGAAATCGCCTGTGCGCGCTCTGATGCCATATTCAATTGCTTAGCAATCGCAAAAGCCGTATCAGGATGGTCGCCAGTAATCATAACCGCGGTAATACCCGCCTTTTTCGCCTCAGCGATAGAGTCCTTGACCTCCTCTCGCGGCGGATCCATCATTCCGACGATACCGACGAAGACTAAATTCTTCTCCATCTCTTTGGGGTCAATGATCTCATCGACGTTTTTATAAGCGGCGGCGAGCACTCGCAGCGCCTTTTTCCCCATCGCTGTTGATGCTTCTATAAAGGCCGCTTGATGCGCCTCGGTAATCGCCACCTCCTTGCCATTGTCCAACACATGGGTACACAGCGGCAGCACTCGATCCATTGCCCCTTTGATATTCACTCGATAAGCTGTATCCACCTGGTTTAAGGTCGACATCAATTTGCGCTCAGAGTCAAAAGGTTGCTCATCGATACGTGGACACTGCACCTCCGCTTTTGATTTGATTAAACCCGCCTTTTGCGCATAAGCTACTAGCGCAATTTCGGTTGGGTCGCCAGTTTCCTCTCCCTCAATTGAGGCATCATTACAGAGTAAAAAACTGCGTGCCATCAAATGCTCATCGGCGCTCAGCTCAACACAAGCTTCAGATTTTACAACTTGTTCAGGGATGGTTTTATTACCCACTAAGGTAAAATGCTCCACCACCGTCATGCGGTTTTGCGTCAGCGTGCCCGTTTTATCTGAGCAAATAATGTTCACCGACCCTAGCGTCTCTACCGCTGGTAGCTTTTTGATAATGGCGTTAATCTTCGACATCCGTGTCACGCCCAGCGCCAATACAATCGCCACAATCGCTGCCAAACCCTCTGGTATCGCCGCCACCGCCAAGCTAATGGCAATCAAAAACATATCAAAGGTATCTCGACCCTGAAATACACTAATTACCAAAATGAGAACCGATACCCCAACCGCCATCAGACCCAGCACTTTACCCAATTCATCCAAGCGCCTTTGCAATGGGGTCTCGGTGTCGTCGGCACTGTCTAAAATGCTGGCAATCTTGCCCATCTCGGTTTGCATGCCAGTGGCGATAACTACCCCTTCGCCGCGCCCATAAGTGGCGGTGGTCGAGCGAAACGCCATATTGGCACGGTCGCCGATATTGATGTCCTCATTATCGATAACCACGCTTGCGTCTTTGTTCGCCGCCACCGACTCGCCTGTCAGGGCAGATTCTTCAATTTGCAAATTCGATGATTCAATCAAACGTAAGTCAGCTGGGATAAAGCGCCCAGCATTTATAAGCACTACATCGCCGGGCACTAAGTCTTCTGAATCAATCTCTTGGCTTGCGCCCGCGCGGCGCACCATGGTTTGAGGATTGGACATTTTTTGTAGCGCCTCAATCGCCTGCTCGGCTTTGTACTCTTGCACCACGCCGATGATGGCGTTGATGAGCACCACGGATAAAATAATAATACTGTCGGTATATTCGCCAATAATAAAAGTAATCACCGTCGCCGCCAGTAGCACATAAATCAAGGTGTCTTGCATTTGTGCAAAAAACATCGCCATTAGGCTTTTCTTTTTGGTGCCCGCAATCTTGTTTTTTCCATATTTCTCTAACCGCGCCGCTACTTGCTGCTCGCTTAGCCCAATGGACAGGTCGACATCCAATTCGTCTTCGACTTGCTGCGTCGTTTTGTTGTGCCACATCATTGCCTCACTTATCGTTGTTATTATCTGTTGATGGCTAGTCCACTATGATACTAAGGATATCAGAGCAAAAATGTAATATTCGTTAACGGCTAGTTTAGGGAGTGGATTGAAAATTGGCTGATGGATGCAAAAGCTCAAGATAAAGTCAGAGCCATATATTTTTTAGGCAAAAAAATACCACCTTATTTGGTGGTTGTGGAGTTTGGTTGGCTTAGTTTGGAGGAAGCAGTTTTTGGAGCTAATCCTGCCTTTTGCTATTATCTGCCAGTCTAGGCAAGGCGGGCGTTGTCGTTTGAGCTGTTCCTGTTACCTCGATATCATCTCAAAACGACACGCCCGCAGCTTGCCTAGCCCGTCAGGATAACCTTTAAAAACTCTCATTTAAGAGAGTTTTCCTTGCGAGCCTAAAATTGTAGTACAATTTTTTTACGGCTCTCATGTCAGGGCTAAACCGCGCCCCAAGGCGACGATTATATTATTACGAACCTCAAATAACCTCAGATGGCTCACCATTATTTTGCATAGATGACAGATTTTGAATAGCTTCAATTAACTTCGCTTCATTCTCAGCAATTGTCTTTTTAAAGGCTTGATAACTTGTGACCTGTTGCGGAATAGCTAGCTTAAACTTATGAATACTACCACCGAAGCCATTCAACAAGCCCATATTCAAAGCCAAATTGTCATCAATTGTAGGAGCAATATAGCCTCCTATATCTGCTCGATATAAAAACAAATAAGATAGAATTTGATTCAGGTCATCGCGACTAATGTGATTTTCTTTCATGCGTTTATATTTGGCGTCCAAAATAATGCGGCTATCTTTTACAAAGTCAGGATAACGACTCACGTTATTACCCGAAAGCTTTTGTGCATATACTTTGATACCGCCTTTTCGATTATTATTTGTCGGATGCTTATAACCGATAGGGTGTAGAAGCGTATTCAGATACTCCTCCCATAACCAAGCGCCATCAAACAGGATACCGTGTGCTTTGGCGTCATTTTTGGCATATTTAAGACCTTCATGCCGTAGGATTTGTAGGCAGATTTTTTGCAAGCCAGTATATTCAGTAAAGTAAGGGTGGACGAAAGGCTTGCGGTTGGCATTGATGACGGTGTGTCTATCTCTTGCATGATATAACGGGGTATGCTGGGCAATCAGATTAACAAAATCTAAGGTTTCGCTATCGCTGTGCAGTATGTCTCGCAAGTTTGGTTTTTGTCTGATAAGTTCAATAGTATGACGGATAAGCTGAGTTATCGAATTATCAAAACTGTGCTCTCGTAAACGGTAGGCGACCTTACCTCGAAACGGTAAGTTTTGTTTCAGGTGCGTTTTGATATCAATAGCACCTTGAAGATTGCTATCATTATAGGTTTTCTTTTGATACTCCTTGTACAAGCCTTGCGAAAGCGCTTTTTTAAGGAAATAAGGAAACAGGTACACCAAGAAATCAAACAAGTTAGTTTGGTTACGGCTGTGCTTTAAGTCAAACAGATTAAGGCACAATACCTTTTGTAGCATATAGTGCAAGAAATAATCTTCTTCACTGCCTTTCTCCTGATCCACTTGGTCACCATAAACAGCAGAGGCCTGAGCAAAACGAGATTGGATTTTTAGTTGCGTATCTTGTACGCCAATAAAACCCATGATATTACCCGTCCTTAAAACCGTTTTAGAGTTACTAAGAGTTAGTTCATAGATTGGGGCGTTTTCGATATCGTCCTCGTTATCTTTAAAAAACTCAGGAAATATCAACAGCTCAGGGTTTGCTTTTACCAGCTCACCAATACTTTTATTGGCAAGTGTTGATAGGTCGGCTAGGGCTTTATTAACGCTTGGCGTATTAGAGTCTAAAGCCAGTGAGGTATTATCTGTCGTTACTAGCATCAGCCTCAACCTCAACCAAGTCATAGGCGTTTTTTAAGATAGCTAGCTGTTCATTAGCATCAGGATATCCACGCAGATATTCAAATAATAGTGACTCTAAATGATACGTCCACAGCTTGTCGAAATCGCCGTCATAGTTAGCCAATTTCAAAAAATAGGCAGGTCCAACGTGATAAGCAGCGCTTAACCCTTGTATATCTTCAATAGCACTATTTAAAGTGATTAAACGCTGTTTGGCTTCCTCAGCCCAATCGCCGATTTGATTTTCCCACATAGACAATCTATCTTCTGCTTTGATTTCTTTCCAAGCAAAACGACGGCGCATAGCAAAATCAAAAGACTCCACACTACGGTCAATGTCATTCATCGTACCAATGATATAGACGTTATCAGGTATATAGAAGCCGTCTTTGAACACGTCTTCTTCAGTTTGCAAATTAGCGTATTGAGTGGTGACTCTACCACTCTCACCTCGATAGCCGGGGTCAATAGAGAAAAACAGCTCACCCAATACTTTGGAGATTTCGGCGCAGTTTATTTCATCTAATATAAGGATGAACTTTTTATCTTTATCTTCCGTATTAGCCATTCTTAGATCGTAATTGTCTTCGATATACTTGCATACTGAAACTAAGTATGGTTTCCATCGTAATGACTTTCCTGTTTCTAAATAGTTTTGTATTAAAGATTTGGTTAAAGTGATTTGTCTTTGTGCTTCGTTAGAAAGAATAACGGTAATATTATCCCGCGAATTGACAACAACGCTAAATGGGCTTTCTTGACTAGGCGTTGCTAAATCTAGAGTGTTCTCGGATATGTCATCTATAAACCTTTGATACACCTCTTCAAAGTTACTTAGCTGCTGATTGTTTTGATATTTCAGCGCTTCTTTGCAGAACTTTTTAAAGCTCCCATCTCGCAGTTCAAAGCCAACTTCACCATCTTCATTTTGAATAGGTCGCAAGCCTTCGACAAAATCAGTATAGTCATAAGAGGGGTGAAACTGAATAAGCTGATGCTCTGCGCCCCAAGCTTTAGCCAGCGCTTTTGCTAAATAGGTTTTCCCTGTTCCAGGTGCGCCTGTTAGTATCAGGTTTTTGTTAGCTAGTAATAGCTCACTAATTTCTTGTAGTAAAGGATTGGTAATGGGTTGCTGAACCTCGTTCATAGCTTCGGTACTGTCTATTCTTAATTTATTGGCCAACTTGTAGACTTTTTTATAAGCTTCAAATAATTCACCTTTGAGGTCATTGATAATGCTGTAATAATCAATCAAAGAGAGGTAACTATCATTCATTTTTACCTGACGACCATATAAATAATATCTCCCTTTCTCAAAATCGTTTATATCTTTAACATCCTTATTTAAATGGAACCCTCTATCTCTAAGCTTGGTTATCTCATCGCTGTCTTTCAAAGCAATGAAGGCTTCCATATATGGTTTTATATATTCGAAATTAGGTCTCCGTTCATTCTCTACATAGCGAGTATTAAACCCTAGACCATAACCAATTACTCCATCGCGTAGGTAAATACGATATTGCACTTCATCAGAACCACCAATATTTATTGCCCAATCTCTATCCTTACTATCATAAACAAACAGTTGCTTTGCACTATTCGGACGTTTCAAATCTGCTAAATGTTGCCTTGTTTTCACAAACCTAGTCGAAAAGTCGGAAATATCATCATTAATATAATTGACCAGTCTCTCTAAGTTATTTATTTGAAGCATACTTTTTTGAACATATTTAAGTTCGTCAATCGCCTCTATGAGTTCATTGCGTAACCGCCATTCAAACAAACCATTAGTAATCTTTTGACCAGTCATAGTAACCAACCAAAATTTTTGTGAACCATTTTCATCAATGAACTGAAATCTATTTAAATTTTCTTGAACTCGAGCACTAAATTGGGTGATAAATCCACTTATTGAGGTAGGGTGAGTATGATATTTTTCAGCTAAATACTTACAAGTAGCTTTGTGTTCAGTTTCTATATAAAAGATACTCAGTACATATCTATAATTATTAGTCATAAAACTATCGTCAGATAGTATGTTTAACCATTCTTCTTTAGTTACTTGTGACGGGGTATTATAGTAGTCACCATTCTTTACGATGATTTCTTGCACTGGAAAATCCTTTTAATGAGGCTTTAGATAAGAATTTGATTATAGAACGAGTTGGAATTTGACGGTTGATTTAAAACTGCCTTTTATTTAACTACTAAAGGTAGCCTTACTCAATTATCATAATCATGCAAGATACAAGCCTACTCTAAAACCCAATCGTCATCTTCCAATAAATAAGTACCGCGCTCATACTAAAGAACGAACCCACGGTAGAGACGATGACGATAGCAGACATACGATCAACCAAGCCATAGTGCTGCCCGATGATAGCGATGGTTGAGAACACTGGCGCTGAGGCAAAGAGTACCGCGACATATTTATCTTGCACCATACCGCCAGGTACGAGCATTATGGCAAGCAACACCAGCAGCGGATGCAGCACCAGCTTACCTAAGCCAACGGTGGTGATTTTTGGCAAATCGCCCTTTAGCTCTAGCCCATACAGGCTCATACCGATAACGAACAAGGCAACGGGTGCCGCAGCGCCAGTGAGCATCTGCGCGGTTCCGGCGACCACTTGCGGTACAGGGATACTAAAGATAGAGAAAATCACACTGACCACGATAGCGATGATAAGCGGATTACGAGTGAAGTTTTTGCCAATGCCTAGCAGCACGCTTGCCAGCGACTTATTTGAAGCAGGATTCATCTCGGCTATTACAAATAGCATCGGCAGGATTAACAGGTTTTCAATGAGGACGTTCATCGATAAGTAGGCGGCAGCCTTGCTAGATCCAATAACCATGGAGATCACAGCAAAGCCAATAAAGGCACTGTTAGAGAACGAGAGCGCAGTGGAATTGAGAGCGGCGGAGACATTATCTTGCCGCCAAATAACTTTGGTCAGCATGATGCCAACCATAAAAGCCATGAACGAGCCCAAAGCGTAGGTAAGCAGATAGTACGGCAGTATGACCTCTCGAAAAGGTGTGCCAGCGATCGCGTTAAACATCAGTGCGGGCAGCGCAATATTCATCACCAGACTACCCATGCCTTTCGCATGTTTGGGGTCAATGACTTTGAGGCGTACAGATAAGTAGCCAAGCGCGATGACGATAAAAATAGGGGCAGTGATGTTGATGATGTCTAACATAGTAGTGATCGCCCCTTGTAGGCATTGTGAGCATTGATACAGCCAAGCGATTATAATCAATCAGTCTTAGAATGCATATAAACTCAAAATCTAACGTCCTTGCTTAGCGCCCCTTAAAATCAGCCGCACGCCTTTCAACCATTGCCATCGCACCCTCGCGGGCATCTTCTGAATGAAACAAAGGCGGCAGATAGCTGTGAATATTGGCGATTGCGCTAGCGGCACCATTGCGACTGGCATCTTGCGCTGAGGATAGTAGCCCTTGTACGCCAAGCGGTGCGGCTTGGCAAATCTCTTGGGCGATGGTCAGCGCGCGCTCGTATTCCTCACCATTTGCCACGACTTCACTGACGAGATTCAGCCTATCAGCGGTTTGCGCGTCAAAGGCTTTACCAGTCAGCAAATACGGCATGGCTTTTTGCCAACCTGCTGCCTGTATGAAGCGTACCGTTGCTCCCCCAAATGGCATGATACCGCGTTGCACTTCCATTTGCGCAAAGTTGCAGTTATCACTAGCGATAACCACATCACTATTGAGCATCAGCTCAATCCCAGCGGTAAAGCAGGTGCCTTGTACCGCGACGACGATAGGTTTAGTACGTAATTTACCACTTATTCCCCACGGATCAATCTCGTCATCGTTAAATTCAAACGCGCCTTTGTCCCATTTATCTTGCAGCTCCATCAGATCAAGTCCCGCAGTGAAGTGCTCACCATGGGCAAATATCAGCGCACAACGTAGGTTATCGTCATTATCGTAATGAGTAAGTGCTTCAGATAGTTGCTGAATCATATGACTGTCAAAGGCGTTGCGCTTATCGGCACGATTTAGCCCGATTAAGCAGATATAGCCGTCCGTTTCATAAGTGATGCGCTTGTCTGTACTGTTATTACTTTCCGTAGTCATGGTATTTCCTTTTAAAGTTTATTCTTGTTATGAGGTCAGTGACATAGTTAGACTAACCCACAATAGATAAAGTATGGCTGGAAGAAATTTTTGCAGCCTCTGTCTGGCAAAGCGCACAGCAAGCAAAAAAATTTCTTCCAGCTATACGGAGATATAGACATTCATTTTGGATTGTATCTATGTAGAGTGTTTTTAACATCGTTCACTTTCAATATAGACATACACCCCTTGCAACGCAAGCACCGTTTTAGCATTGCTATTCATAGCTGCCATCAATATCAGTTGACCTGATTTGCGATAAGTGCAACTATTATCCAAATTAAGACTTCACTCAGAGCATTTTATGGAATTTTGGCACGGTTTTTTGCTTATCACCAGCGTCCATCTACTCGCTGCCGCCTCCCCTGGCCCTGATTTTGTCTTGGTTTCACAGCAAACTTTAGCAAAAGGTCGCCGTACTGGTTTGATTTGCAGTTTGGGTATTACGCTTGGTTTAGCCGTACATATTATCTATTCGGTGCTAGGACTAGCGACGGTCATCGCCCATTCGCAGCCATTATTGACCGCTATTAAGTGGTTGGGCGGTAGCTATCTTATTTATCTCGGTTGGCAAGGCATCCAAGCCAAACCAAAAAAGCCGTCAGATTTAGCAGCCTCAACAAATGCGGCAGACTCAGAAAATGTCGGCTTGGATGTTTCACAGACCACGCCTGCCAAGCAAGTACTGCCACTTGCTAACGAAAAACTATTAACACAAAGCCCTACTGCTAAAAGCTTGTCTAAGAACCTGTTTAAGAAACAACCCTCTACCAATAATGACTCAACGTTCGCCATTCTACGTCGTGGCTTTTTTTGCAATGTCTTTAATCCAAAAGCGCCAGTCTATTTTGTGGCGATATTTACCTTAGTTTTATCACCCGGCATACCACTGTGGCAGTTGGCCATTTATGGTGTATGGATGATGGTCTTGCAGATGGCATGGTTTAGTACCGTGGTAATGTTGCTATCCATCCCTGCAATTCATCGACGCTTTCAACGCTTTGAGCATTGGATCGACCGCGTATTGGGTACAGCGATGATAGTATTGGGATTAAACCTCATTTTACGTAGCCGATAAGACATTCGTTACCCGCGAAATCTGCTAAAATGGTTGGTTATATCCAAACATCAAAGCCCCACACTATGACCAGTAGACCAAACACTAATAAACACAGAAACCGCTCACCTGAGACCGCCAAAAAACTCGGTAAGCTACACCCGCGCAACCCACATCAAGGTCGCTATGACTTTGCCGTATTGACCCGCGCTTTACCTGAGCTTGCCAAGCATACGATTACTAATCCTAATGGCGAGCCAACGATTAACTTCTCCGACCATCAGGCCGTACGTGTACTCAATCAGGCGCTATTGGCTCATTATTACGGTGTCAAGTTTTGGGACATTCCTGAAGGCTATTTGTGCCCGCCTATTCCTGGTCGCGCCGATTATATTCACTATATTGCTGACTTGCTCGCGCAAACCAGCCACGTGAATGCCGATAATACCCCGCCTACTGGTAAAGAAATCCACGCCTTAGATATTGGTACCGGTGCCAGTGCTATTTATCCAATTATTGGTAGCCAAAGCTATGGATGGCGTTTTACCGCCAGTGATATCGACCCTATTTCGGTCAATACCGCCGCACTGATTTGTGACGCCAATCCAAAGCTAAAAGGCACGGTTAAAGTCAAACTGCAATCCAATCCTAAGCAGTTTTTTGCTGGTATTATCGGTCGTCAAGATTACTTCGATGTGGTGGTTTGCAACCCTCCATTCCATGCTTCATTAGAAGAAGCGATGGAAGCCAATACCCGTAAGCAGCACAATTTACAAAGGCACCGCGGTAAAAATAAAAACGAGCAAGTCAGCCGACATTCAACCAAGACTGGTAATGCTGCACAAAACCTAAACTTCGGTGGTCAGCATAAAGAATTATGGAGTGAGGGCGGCGAGATTGCATTTTTGACTAACATGATAAAAGAGAGTCAAAACTTCGCCGAGCATGTTGGTTGGTTTACCACTCTCGTATCCAAATCAGAGAATGTTAAACCTTTGCAATTACTGTTAAAACAACTCGATGTCGCACAAATGCGCATCATAGAGATGAGCCAGGGTCAAAAGAATACCCGTGTATTAGCATGGCGTTTTGACACTGACGAAGAGTAATTGATAAAAATACTACTTATTTAGGTTTCACGTGAAACAAAAACACCGCTCTGGCATCCAAAGCGGTGTTTTTTTATGCTGTATGGTTTTTGATATTCATGGTGCATAGCCCAGTATAGTCAAGGAGTTTTAAAATCGCTACAAGGCGACCGACCGCAGATAGTACACTAAGTACATTTAGGGCGGGTAACACCATAGCGGTTTAAAAGTGCTCCGACTATATCAAAAAATCATGACCTTTATTCCCATAGCTATCAATACCAGTCCGCCCAGTATCTCAGCTTTACTCTCAAGCCATGTGCCTGAACGCCAGCCTAAATAAACCCCGACCAACCCAAACATAGCCGTCACAATTGCGATAATCAAGCATACTAGCCATGCATTGAGCGCCATCAAATTCAAAGTAAATCCTGCTGCCATCGCATCGATACTGGTGCCTATGGCTAGAGTCAACATGGTGCGATGACGAATAACTTTAGCGGCATCCTTATCCTTGAGCGCTTTGGCGTTAACTTCGATGTCTTTATGAGTATTGCTGGTATTTGTATCTTGCTTGCTATCGCTTGCAGCCTCTCGAGCCATGACAATAAAGGACTCATAGAGCATGACAGCACCCAATGATATAAGGATAATACCACCAATCAAGGGTGCGGCAGCAGCCAACCAACCTAACAGGACAGAATCCAATATATGACCGATGAGCGGCATAATGCCCTGTGCAGTACCGAAATATAGTGCCGTATAAATAGCTAAGCGCAGAATATAGGCACGACTCTGCTTTTGGGCTTTTGCGCCCAAACTGATTGACACTGCAAACGCGTCCATTGTTAAAGCAATGGCGAGTAAAAAAGCTTCAAACATGTTTTTACTCCTACTTTAATAGCCAGCTTTTTTTGGGATCGATATCATACTTACTAAGCTAAAGTTATTTAGCAGAAGTTATCTAGCTAAAAAACATAACTTTTACCCCAATGACAACTAGCACGATTCCGCCCAACGCTTCTGCTTTATCCTCTAGCCATGTGCCAGATTTTTCGCCTAAATAAACACCGAAGAAGCTGAACCCAGCGGTTACTAAAGCGATAATCAGACAAGCCAACCATGCATTAAGCGCTAATAAATTAAGGGTGAACCCTGCCGCCATGGCATCAATGCTGGTCGCAATCGCAAGCGTAAACATAGTGCGATGATTGATGCTATTGTTTATGACGGCAGCAGCATCATCAGTGTCAGATTTTAGGTGAAACGCACTGTCTACCGCTTCTTCTTCATCGCCAGTCAAAACCTCATAAAGCATCTTTCCACCGAGGCCAATAAGAATAATGCCGCCAATCCAAGGGGCAGCAGCGGCTAGCCAACCTAACAGTGCCGCGCCCAATAAGTAACCTATAAGTGGCATTACACCCTGTGCAATACCAAAATATAACGCCGCATAAATAGCCAGTCGCAGCAAATACTGCTTACTCTGTTTTTGCGACTTGGCACCCAGTCCAATCGCTACTGCGAACGCATCCATTGCTAAAGCGATAGCTAATAGTACTACTTCAATCATCTTTTTTTCGCTTATCGAAATTTGTTATAGTCGATTCACCATAAAATAAATACAGTGCGACTGGGATAAGTTAAGTTTCACGTGAAACATAACTTCATGCTAATCTTCTGCTTTTTCCCAAAAACTACGCTTTTTACCATGTTTATCTTTAAGCGCAATAACATACTCTTGATGGGTCACAAGCTCACTGTAAAGGATGGAAGTTTTACTAATCACAGCATCAAGCTTTGTTAGACGATTGAAATAGCGAGCAGCGTGACCATAAGCTTTACTGCGAGCACTGTCCAGAATATCATTAAGTAAACTTCGATAAATGATCACTTGAATTAAATCAGTGCCCGCTGGTAACTCTTTTAACATGCCAGTCAAGGTCTTATAGTGCAAATTGGCAAACTGGGTATGACGAGCTACAGCGACCTTATTAGCAAGCTTAATCTCTCCAATCTCCAATAACAATGTGGTCGCCATATTAATATCTTCTTGCTGCCCTGCCAATTCATAAGCTCTTTTTCGCCAATGGGCTTGTTCAGCGGGTTTAGCCACAGCCATAATTGCCTTTAGACGTGCAGGAGAAGACTGTAACTCAAACGCCTTCCCCAGTATCTTTAGTTGCACCTCGGTATTATTCTGTTTTTCATATATTTTATTTAACCACTCTAAGCGCTTTACCTTATCTAACAGACCATCACTTTGCCACTCTTCGTTTAAGTAGCTGAGTGCCCTATCATAAGCGTTGTGGCCTACCAAAAACTCCAGCAAGCCTTCTAATCTGCGTGGATGAAGCGGTCGCTCAGGATATATCTCAAGATAAATGGCTTCAAAAAAACTCACATCACCCAACGCCTTTGCTAAATCTTTAAGAGCAAGCTCAATACTCATTTTTTCATAAGCAATAGTATAGTCAGCATCGTATAGGGGTTTTTTTTGGCCATCAGTGAGCTTATCTTTATCTGCCTTTTTAGCCAACACAGTTTCATACTTTTGTTGATAATCAGCAATCAATCCACGTATCTCAGGCTCAGATAACAGCTGATCAATACCTTCTAATAAACTATCTTTAGTACCATAATCATTATCGTCAGCCAACGCTTTTACTTTCTGCACCCATGCCTGACTGAGTATGTCGCGCTCATCCATAGGTATATCCTGCTTTTCTTGCTCATAGCAAGTGCTAGCAACTGTCAGCCAAGATGAAATCAAACCTCTATAAATATCACCAATATAACCGTTCGAATCATCAGCACGTTGTAAGCTGGAATTCGTTGATTCAATAAACAACTCAAGCAATGCCAAGCACTGTTGTGGTTGCTCAGGATAAAGGCTCATCACATCACTGGCTAAATGTTGAAGCTCAGTAGCAAATTCGCTAGACTCCCAGTAATCTACAAATTTTCTTCGTCTTCTGAGTCCTTTGAGCGTCGTGGTTAGTTTTTTTATGAGTTTGGGCTTATCTGATTGTAATAGCAGACGCTCTATCTTTTTGTCTAACATTTTATCTACTCCATACACTTCAGAGACAAAATCAATGAGTGCGGTCTTTGGTAGTTGTGACAAATACTTCTTTTGTTCTATGTTTAGCATAGTATTTTCCTCGCTATTTTATTTGTTGCGTTTCACGTGAAACAAAAAAGCCACCTTGCGAACAAAATGGCTTTATACTAACAACTTCTTATGCTTAAAGATTAGAACTTAACATTTAAACCTAAAATTTAGATATCAAGGTTAGAAACGGTCAATGCATTCTCTTCGATAAAGATACGGCGCGGCTCGACATGATCGCCCATTAGACAGGTAAACATATGATCCGCAGCGATAGCATCTTCAATAGTCACACGTAGCATGCGGCGGTTTTCAGGATCCATTGTCGTATCCCAAAGCTGATCGGCGTTCATCTCCCCTAGCCCTTTGTAGCGCTGGATTGCCAGACCACGACGCGCATCTAGCATCATCTGCTGCCAGAGATAATCAAAGTCGCGCACTGGGATATCTCTCGTCGTACCCGCACTTGCTTCACGACGGATAAATGCATCTTCTTCGAGTAAGGTGTTCCATTCAGCAGATAAGCGTAATAGCTTGCTATATTCACCTGAATTAATAAAGCTAGAATCTAGCAAATAATGATGTGCCAACTGATGCACATACACAGTTATACGTGGTAACCACTGTGCTTTAGCAGATAATGCGTCACTCTCAGTTGTTTCGCTCTCTTCCACCTCTATGACGGGACTCATACCCAATAAATCAGCGGCAGCAGCATCCATGTTCTTTGGCTGCGGCGCATGGATATTAACCAGTTCAATCTCAGGGCTCAAATCACTACCGAAGTGATCAAGCTGAGTTTGCATGGCTTCTTTCCATGCTTGCATGGCAGATTTATCATAAGTCATGTCAGTGCTAAGCTTCGGCGTGTGCGTCAAAGCGTCCAAAATCACTGCTGGAAAACGAATCTGCAAACGTGCTTTGATCAGCTGCGTTTGGTTATAGTCATTCAATAGCGTCTCAAGTGCCTGACCCGTAATAGCAGGGGCATCCGCACTGATATGTAGCTTAGTATTGTCAATCGTCGACGACAATAAATAGGCTTTAAGCGCTTCATCGTCTTTTAGATACAGCTCTTGACGGCCTTTTTTTACTTTATATAGCGGCGGCTGCGCGATATAAATATAGCCACGCTCAATCAGCTCTGGTGTTTGACGGAAAAAGAAGGTCAACAGCAAGGTACGAATGTGCGATCCATCAACGTCCGCATCAGTCATGATGATGATTTTGTGATAGCGCACCTTATCAGGATTGTACTCATCAGGACCAATACCGCAGCCAAGCGCAGTGATTAGGTTGCCCACTTCTGCAGAAGACAGCATCTTGTCAAAACGTGCGCGCTCAACGTTTAAAATTTTACCTTTGAGTGGCAAAATAGCTTGGGTCTTACGGCTACGACCTTGCTTCGCTGAACCACCTGCAGAGTCACCCTCCACAATATAGAGCTCTGATAATGCTGGATCTTTTTCTTGGCAGTCAGCAAGCTTACCTGGCAGACCTGCGATGTCTAGTGTCGTTTTACGACGTGTCATCTCACGTGCTTTACGCGCCGCGTCACGAGCTCGTGCCGCGTCCATGATTTTGCCCGCGATTGCCTTACCAGCGCTTGGATTCTCTAACAGATAATCATTAAATCTGTCGTGCATGGCTGATTCGACCGCTGATCTGACTTCACTTGATACCAGTTTATCTTTTGTCTGACTGGAGAACTTAGGGTCTGGTACTTTAACAGAAACAATAGCGGTTAGACCTTCACGAGCGTCATCGCCAGTTGCGACCACTTTCTCTTTTTTGAATAAGTTTTCACGATCCATATAGCTATTTAAGACACGGGTCAACGCTGAGCGGAAACCTGATAAATGCGTACCACCATCGCGCTGCGGGATGTTGTTGGTAAAGCACAGTACTTTTTCGTTATAGGTGTCTGTCCACTGTAGAGCTACTTCGACACTGATGCCTTCAGCTTGCTCACTGGTAAAGTGAAAGACCTCATTAATGCCATCTTTGCCCGCATTAATGTAGCTAACGAACTCTGAGAGACCGCCTTTATGCTCAAACTCGTGACGCTTATCGATACGCTCATCCGTTAAGACAATACGCACGCCTGAGTTTAGAAACGACAGCTCACGCAGACGCTTAGCTAAGATATCGTATTCAAAGGTAGTACCGGTAAACACATCATGACTGGGATAAAAACGGATTTGTGTTCCTGTTTTATCCGTCGCCTCCATTTGCTGTATCTCACTATCAGGCACCCCGTCAGTATAAGTCTGATGGTAATGATAGCCTTCACGCCAGATATTCATCTCAAGTTTTTTTGATAAAGCGTTGACCACTGAGACGCCGACGCCATGGAGACCGCCTGAGACTTTATAGCTATTATCATCAAACTTACCGCCAGCATGCAGTACAGTCATGATCACTTGTGCAGCAGATACACCCTCTTCTGGATGGATATCGACAGGTACGCCGCGACCATTATCCATGACACTGACCGATTCATCTTCATGGATAATGATGTCAATCTGGTCGCAGTGGCCAGCCAGTGCCTCATCGATAGAGTTGTCCACTACCTCAAAGACCATGTGATGCAAGCCTGTGCCATCGTCAGTATCACCGATATACATCCCAGGACGCACGCGCACTGCTTCGAGTCCACGCAAGACACGAATATCTTTGGAGCTATAATCAGAAGGTAATCCTTCTGGAGTCAATGCTGGTGCAGTCGTTTCGACAACCGTTTCGACAACGCTGTCAGACATCAGTTGCTCGTGGTCGTTAGGTAATGAATCACTCATGTGCATTCCTTAATCTAGCCGTAATCAGCCGTTTATCATTAGCTCATCACTATGATGAAATGACGTTATCTTAGATCTAACTTTGAAAGTTGAAACCTTCAGCGTATATGCTTTGCTAACCTAGCGTTAGCCAACACTTCGTGAGAGATTATATAGACTTAAGTAATACTTAAAATCAGCGGATCAGTTTTTGATATTAGCTTCGGCTTTTTTAAATATTATCGAAGCTAAGAAAACAAATGAAACGTATATTTATCAATCATTTAGAAATATACAGATAGTAAAAACCCTCTGCATAACGCTGCAAAATAACTTGCTGAGAATAGGACAAAAATAAAGCCCCATTTTAGCATTTTTTTGGCTCTAAGTCACTGTTTACTGGCAGTTTTATTGCTTTTGATTGCTATCCTAAGATAGTTAATACTGAAGGGTGAATAATCGTAGATATATGAGAATTGTAGGCTATTAAGGTGGGTTAGATAGATAACTATAATACTATTGAGTAGATGAAACTTGACCTTGTTTCACATGAAACATATTAGGGTTTGACCATAGCTCTTTAACCAAAGGTACGATATCGGCGGTCAAGCTGCTCATAAACACCTGACAAGGCAGCTTTGCCAAAGTGGACAATAAAATCTCTATAGCCCTATTATCTAGCTCTGCTGTAATATCATCTAAGAGAACCACCGGAGTGGCTCTAGCGTTCAGTAGCTCACTAGCTGCATCTACGCTTTGTTCAGCATGGAGTAGTAACGGCAGCTGAGATAAGCGCAAAGCAGTTATCAGCAGTTTTTTTTCACCACGAGAAAGTACATTAGCCGCTTGTTCCTTTAACACTGGCAACTTAATAGTATCTATTTGTGAAGCATTATTTGAGTCCCCAGTAGCACTTTTTGAATCGCTGTTTGTAGATTCTGCCGAAGCATTAGAGCGCCAATGTACATGAATATCAGCTCGATGGTTGCCAATACGGGTATATCCCAGTTGCAAATCTTGCTCTAGGCGCTCGTTAAGCTGCACATCCAGCGCTACATTGGTATCGTACCCAGCACTATAGCTCAAGCTTAATTGCTCAGCGTAAGCAGGCAGTAACCGAGCAATACTCTCAGCAAAATAAGGCTGCCATTCCATAAAAATTCGTTCGCGATAATGATGAATAAGAGCAGCATGATTACTAAGCCCTTTATCCCATGACTTTAGCTCAGCAATCTGAACCTGCGTCAGGTGATGTGTTTTTTTTAGCAAACTATTGCGCTGTTTTAGCAGTCGTTGATAAGCAACCCATTGCGGATGAAAGCCTTGTTTCATGTGAAACACTAGCCAATCTAATAATTGTCGACGGCTGGCGCTTCCCTGCTCTAACATATCCATTGTGGATGGATCTATCAGCAACGTTGGCAGTTGTTCAGTTAAGATACTTTGGTTATAGACAGTGGTTTGATTAAGGCGTAACAGTGTTGTTGCATCGGCTTGCTTTTGGATAGCCAATGTACTGCTATCATTGAGTTTAGCATGCACAGTGACAGTATTTTGGTGGTGCTGGATATAGCGCTTGGGTTGATGATGGCGAAAGCTTTTCCCTCTTGATAGTAAAAATATCGCTTCAAGTAGTGAAGTTTTACCACTGCCATTGGCACCTATAATGACATTGCAAACAGCAGACTGGAGATCAACTTGGGTCAAGTTACGTAGGTTAGATATTTGTAGACGTTCAATCATAGTATCGACAGCCGCCTATTAAGATCACCTGCGAATTAACAGGCAAAGGTTTAGTCTAAAAAGCATTTAGGCAGGTTTTAGGATGAGACTTTATTGTTAGAACTGGGCTACTAACCATTGGCAAAACAGTCTGATAAATAAAGTCTATCTCATAAGCTAATAATGTTTTTAAAATTAAAAAAAGAATGTAAAAACTATACACGCATTGGCATAATCACATATTGATGGAACTCATCATTAAGCTGGTTGACCAGCACTGAGGCATTTGATTGGCTCATATGCATTTGCAAATCACCTTGGATAACGCCTAGCACATCTTGCAAATACGCAGCGTTAAACGACAACTCCATCGGCTCACCTTGATACTTAGCTTGTATCATCTCGACGGCTTCATCTTGCTCCGCATTATTGGCACGTACTTCTACCATACCGTCACTGGCAAAATTAAACACTACCCCACGTGACTTTTCATTACTCAAAATCGCGACACGGCGTAGTACGTCGGTCATTTTTTCTTGGTTAAATAATGCCAACTTATCTGTGTTACTTGGCATAACACGGCGGTAATCAGGGAATTTACCATCGATCAGACGCGCAGTAAAAGTCACCATCAGATGATCATTTATCTGCCCTGTACTATCAACATCACCAAACGGCAAGCTCACTTGTAAGAATTCACGACCAAAACTGAGTATGACTGGGTTATCTTTGTCGCCAAGCATTTTTCCTAACTCAGAAGCCAAGCGCTCAAGCTCAATGACCGCTTTACGTGGCAAGATAGCCTGCATATTTAAGTCGCTACTGACATCGATGACGCTACGCGCCAATGCCAATCTATGCCCATCTGTTGCCACTGTCGTCAATTGCTGCTGTGAAACGTCAAACAACATACCCGTTAAATAATAACGTACATCTTGGATTGCCATCGCAAACTGGGTCTTATGAATCAGATCAATCAGACGATTACGGCTAATCGTTAAGGGTGTAATATTTTCAGGATTGCCCAAGCTTGGATAATCCTCACTAGGAAGAGTCCCTAAAGTAAATCGGCTTTTACCACTGGTAAGCAAACAGCGTTCATTTTCTTGAGTAGCAAGGTTAATCTGCGCCTGAGCAGGTAAAGATCTACAAATATCTTTTAGTTTTGTCGCTGGTAAGGTCGTCTCGCCTGCTTCAATACATGCACCAGCAGGCAATTTCAATGTCGATGTCAGCTCTACTTCCAGATCAGAGGCAGTCAAAATCAGCTCGGACTCAGAAAGTTGCAGCTTAATATTGCCCAAAATAACCATGTTGTGGCGTTTATCAGCAGCCTTGGCGATCAAGTTAATAGCTTTTAGTAACGACTCTCGATTAATCGATAATTGCATGCTTAGTTACTCTTATTTGAATGATTCTTTTTTATAAATCCAAAATACTGGCTTAATAATACCCTGTCTACTGACTATAATCCATAAAGTATGGCTCTACTCATACTTTCAATATTATAAACCATATTAATTGACGAAAACATAGTGATGCTGTGGCCTTCTAACCAGCTTGTAACATCAGGGCTAATGTCTTGTAGTCCTTGTCAAACGCTGGGTCTGCAGCTCGCAGCTCGTTCACTTTATCACAAGCATGCATCACCGTCGTATGATCACGTCCACCAAATGACTGGCCAATCTCTGGAAAGCTGTCACCAGTCAACTCACGTGATAGCGCCATCGCTATTTGACGTGGCCGTGCAATACTACGAGTACGTTTACGACCCATGATCTCTTTGACCGTCACATCATAGTACTCAGCAACAACCTTACGAATATTGTCCATATTGACCGCTTGCACGCGCAGCGCGACGATATCCTTCAGCGCATATTGCACCATCTCAAGGGTAATCTGTGCGCCTGTCAAATTTGCATTCGCAAATACCTGATTTAAAGCACCCTCTAAACGTCTGACATTAGAAACCACGTTTTGGGCGATGAACAACGCACATTCTTTAGGCAGTGTCATACCATATGACGCTGCTTTTTTCTGCAAAATTTGCACACGAGTATCGATCTCAGGTGGGTCAACCGCGACCGTCAAACCCCAAGAAAACCGCGATCTAAAACGTTCATCAAATTCAGTCATCTGTGAAGGATGACGATCAGATGCCAAAATCAGTTGCTTATTACCACTAGTAAAGTCAGCAAATAATGTCAAAAACTCATTACTACTTTTGGTCTTTCCTGCTAATACGTGAATATCATCTACAATTAATAAATCTACTTTTTTTATTTTCTTTTTAAAATCTTCTATTTTATTATTTCTTAATGAATAAACCAATTGATTAATAAATTTTTCAGAAGTGAAATAATAAAAACTTTGATTATTTTTTAAATACCGATGTTCTACAGAGTGCATTAAATGCGTTTTTCCCAAACCAGAAGGCCCATATATAAACAAAGGATTATGACGATTTTTAGATTGGCGCTTTCCTAGCTCATAACAAGCCTTATAAGCCAAGTTATTGGACTTACCAGTGACAAAGGTCTCAAAAGTAAAATCAGGGTTCAAATAACTCAACGATTTAGCATCGGCTGAGTCGACCAGTTCTGCATGACGCATATTGGCTTCAATATCTGCCTTCGCATTATTATGATGTATAGTTTCAAAGTTATGATCTGTTGGAGGAGGGGAGGGCTTCTCTTCTACAAATAAAGAACCTGACTGAGGCTGACTGCTCTCGTCCGTACTACGGCCAGCGTTATCAACGCGAACAACCACATCCTCAATACTCCCTTGACTGTGCTTAGCAACCAGTTGTTGAATATCGTGTAAGTGGTTTTTTTTGATATAAGTAACGAAGTAATCGTTTGGAGCAAGAATAACGAGAGTCTGCGCCTCCTGATAGACTGATAATGGTCTTAACCACATAGTGAATACATTATCTTTAACGTGATAACGTAAGTCGTTTAGACACTTATCCCAAATCGTTGCTGTATCTATCAT